>JBGASW010000003.1:0-840211 GCA_044229475.1 Thermoanaerobaculia bacterium
TGATGTTGCCGAGCTCCACGGGCAGCAGATCGAAGTAGATGGTGCGGTCCTGCGCCGTCGAGAGCGAGAGGAGGCGTCCGGCCATGCCCTTTTCGAGCTTCTCGTGAAGGACCTTGAGGTTCGTGGTCTTCCCGCAGAGGCCCGGACCGTAGAAGACGATCTTGGCCGTCAGCTCGCGGGTCGAATGGTTGAAGAGAACCATCGGGAGCGGCGCCTCCGTTTTTCGCGTGGAGAGAGGCGTCGAGTCTACTTGAAGAGCTTCTTCCGGTTGCGAATGTAGTCGCGGAAGATGAACGTGGCGAGGTCGGTCGGGGAGGCGTAGTAGGCGCGTCCGCGGGCGACCCGCGTGAGCGTCTCGACGAACTCCACGAGCTGGGGGTCGGTCGCGATCATGAACGTCGTGAGCTGGATGCCGTCGCGCCGGAGCTTCTCGGCTTCCTCCAGCGTGCGGTTCACGATCTTGAGGTCGAGCCCGAACGGGTTCTTGTAGAGCTTGCCGCCCTCCTTGATGCACGAGGGCTTGCCGTCCGTGATCATGAAGACCTGGCGGTTGCGCGAGCGGCGGCGCATGAGCAGACGGCGCGAGAGCGAAAGGCCGTCCTTCGTGTTCGTGTGGAACGGCCCGACCTGCGCCTTGCTGAGCTCCTCGAGCGGCACGGAGCGCGCTTCGTCGCCGAACAGGACGACGTCGATCGTGTCCTTCGGGTACTTCTGGAGGATGAGCTCCGTGAGCGCGAGCGCGACCTTCTTGGCGGGCGTGAAGCGGTCCTCGCCGTAGAGGATCATCGAGTGCGAGACGTCGATCGCGATCGCGGTCGCGCACGCGCTCTGGGCCTCGACGTCGAAGACCTCGAAGTCGGCGGGGAGGAGCGCGAGGTCGTCGGGGTCGCGGCGCGCCGCGTTCGCGACCGTCCGTATGCCGTCGAGGCGCGCCGGGTCGTCGCCGAACTCGTACGGCCGCGTCTCGGGCAGCGTCTCGGAGCCTCCGCCCGCGCGCGGGATCGAGTGGAGCCCGGGCCCTGCCTTCTGGAGCGACGAGAAGATCTCCTCCAGCGCGTTGCGGCGGATGCGGCGCTCGCCGGGGCCGAGGAGCTGGAGGTTGCCCTCGCCGTCGCGCCCCACGATGCCCTGCTGCTCGAGCGCCTGCCGGAACGCCTCGAGGTCGACGTTCTTGCCGATGATCCCGCGCCGCTGCAGCTCCTGCATCCACGCCATCGCCTCCTCCACGTCCCCGCCGAGGCGCGAGACGAGGTCCAGGAAGAGCTTCAGGAGCTCTTCGTACGAGAGGAGCGATTGGAGGAGATCGAGCGGCAGTTCGCCGTACCGGTAGTCCACGGCTCATGGTACGACGCCGCGCGGGGGATGGACTGGGGTATGGTCACTCCGCTTCATGGAAGTCCGCGACCGCCGCGCCGGGCTCTGGCCCGTCCTCCTCGCGCTCCTGCCGCTGCTCCCGTCGTGGTGGTTCGCGATCCTGAAGCCGTGGCCCCCGATGAGCGTCGACGACGACGGCGCCGTCATCGAGATGGCCGAGCGGCGGGCGCTCCACGGGAAGCAGCTCACGGGCGTCTACTCGCGCTTCGGTTTCAGCCACCCGGGGCCCGTCCAGTTCTACCTGATGGCCCCGGTCTACGCGGCCACGGGACAGCGCAGCGCGGGCCTCTCGCTCGCCGCCCTTCTCCTCACGACGCTCTTCGCGTGCGCCGCGGCCTGGTCCGCGGCGAGGATCCTCGGCCTGCGGCGCGGGCTCCTCGTTGCGGCGGGGCTCGCGCTCCTCCTCGCGCGGATGGGCCCCGGGTGGGTCGCGCACGCCTGGGGGCCGCACGCCGTGGTCGTTCCCTTCGCGCTCCTCGTCGTTCTCGCCCTCGGCCTCGCGCGTCAGGGCGCCGCGTGGCTGCCGGGCGTTGCCTTCGTCGCGACGTTCCTCGTCCAGACGCATCTCGGCACGGCGCCGGCGGTCGCGTGCGTCGTTGCCGTGGCCTTCGCCCTCGCGGGACGCCTCGGCCGGCGCCTCGTCGCGATGAAACCGCTGGCCCTGTCGATCGTTCTCCTGGCGGCTCTCTGGACGCCGCCGCTTCTCGAGCAGTTGCGGGGCACGCCCGAGCATCCGGGGAACATGACGCTCCTCTGGCGATTCTTCCGCACGCACGGCGCCCGGCACACGTTCGTGGAGGTGTTCGGGCCGCTCGCGCACGAGCTGGGCTCGATCCCCGTGGCCCTCGCGTCTGCGGTCGTGCCTTCGACGACCGACCATCGCGACGTCGGCGCCGGCCTCTTCACGCTCCTCCTCGTCGCGCTGCTGCCGCTCGCGCTCGCGGCGGCGCGGCGGCGGAGGGACGACGACGCGGCCGCGCTGTCGTGGCTGGCGCTCGCCGCCGGCGCGGCGGCGCTCTTTTCGGCCCTCCGCATCGTCGGCGAGGTCTTCGACTACCTGCTCGTGTTCGCGTCGGCCGTCTCGTTCGCGGGCTGGACGGCGCTCGCGCTCGGCGCGGTGCGCCCGCTCGAGGAGCGCGGGCGGGGCCGGGCCGTCGGCATCGGGTGCGTCGTCGTGGCGCTCCTCGCCGCGGTCTCCAACGCGCGCGGCCTCTCGCAGCAGCAGCCGATTCCCGTCGCGACGAGGGAGAGCGTCGCGGCGTTCACGGCGGCGCTCAAGGCCCACCTCGCGGCCGAGGGCATCCGGAGGCCGCTCGTCTACATCGCGGAGGGCGAACCCTGGGTGCCCGCTGCGGGCGCGCTTCTCGAGCTCGAGCGCGCCGGAATCGACTACGCGGTCGAAGAGGACTGGACGGTCATGTTCGGCCGCAACCGCCGCGCGACGGGGGCCGAGGACGGCGCCGTGTGGTTCGTCGAGAAAGAAACGGCGCCGCTCATGCGGCTCCTCGCCGCAGCGGGGAAGACGAAGCTCCTCGGGCGCCCGATGCCCGGCGCCCGCTGAACGTCACGGCTTCCAGACGAACTTCCGCGGCGGGTAGTGGCGCTCGCGGCCGTCCTTGGACCGGAAGAGCACGACGATCTCGTGAGGTCCGGCGTCGGCAGGCCCGAGAACGTAGGTGGCGTCGTATCCGGCGCGGGAGCAGTCGACGAGCGTGGGGACGACGCTGCAGACGTCCGCGCGGGGAACCCGGGCCCAGGCGGAGGCGGGCCGGATCTCTCCGTCGAAGAGGACGGTGACCTCGAGGTCCTCGCCCGGGACGCGGGCCCAGCCCGTGACGCGGAGCTCGCCCTTTACGACCGCGCCCTCGGCGGGGGCGTCGATGTTGCCCGTGAGCTCGGCCGTTTCCCGCCACGGACGGCCCTCGGCCGTCAGGCCCGCGGGCGGCGTCCAGGGGAGCGGCTCCAGCGGCCGGGCGCCCGGCTCGTTCTTCGCGACCGCGAAGAGGTCGTTGCGGGCGTCGCCGTCGAAGCGCTTGACGAAAACGAGGCGGCCCGAGACGAGCGCGCGGTCGATCCACGCCCGGTGCGTCGTGCGCATCGTGGGGTCGAGCCACGACTCGTGCACGAGGACGTACGACGTCGGGAGGCTCTCGAGAAAGTCGAGGAGATCGTCCGGGATCGGCGCCTTGCGTTCGTCTTCCTCGATCCTGCGGACGATGGGCGACGAGAAGCCCGAGACGGCCGTGACGAGCGGCTTCCCGTGGTCGGCTGCCCGCAGCACGGCCCGGTAGTTCCCGTGCTCCGGCGTGCCGGAGGGCAGCTCGACCAGGCCGCCCCTCATCGGCGTCTGCGCGAGGAATCGGGTGACCTCATCCGGATCCGCCTCGCCGCGGAAAAGGTCAAGCGGCGCCGCGCGGTCCTCGAAGAGAAACGCGAGGCACGCGAGCGCGAAGACGGGGGCGGTGCGCGCGCCGGGGCGGCGGCGCTTCCACGCCTCGGCGAGCGCGAGGACGCCCGCCCCGGCGAGGACGGCGAGGCCGAGGTACGCGATCGTCGCCCAGCGGGCCGGGACCCGGATGCTGCGGAAGAGCGAAATCGTCTCGAAGAGGACGCGGTGGAACGGGAACCGCACGCCGAGCGAGCCGAGGAATCCGAGGAGGGCGAGGAGCGCGCCGACGACGATGACGTCCGGGCGCCGGATCGCGCGGACGCTCGCCCCCAGGCTGCGCGACGCCACGAGCGGGAGCGCCGCGGGATACGCGAGCCACCAGCGCACGGCGAGCGCCGCGAGGAAGACGGCGAGGGCGCGCCAGGGCTCGGTCGCGCGGAAGACCTCTTTCCCGGCGAGGCGGACGTGGATGCCGGCGGGGCTCGCCGCGAAGAGCGCGAGGAAGCCCGCGACGACGGCCACGGCGTCGAGAGCGAAGAGAACGCGCCGATCCGGGGCGGCCGCCGCGCCTTCGGCGGCCGCGTCTCCCCGGGGCGTCAGGAGCAGTGCGGCGAGGGGGAGCGCGAGAAGCAGGAGCCCCGGGAAGAGCGCGCGCTCGCCGGGCGTCGGGAACTCCGAGAATCCCCTCCAGAGGTGGTTGCGCGGATCGGCGTTCAGCCAGTCGTGCGGCTGCGCGGAGAAGTCGCGCGTCTCCTCGATGCCTCGCGTGAAGCCGTAGAGCTTCGCGGCGCGCTGGTACGGGAGGAGAAACGGCAGGAGCGCGACGCCCGCGATCCCGACGGCCAGCGCCCCCCTTTTCCAGCCCGCGCGGTCCCGGTCCGCGCCGGATCGGAACGCGAGGACGAGCGCGATCGCCGCGAGCGGGACGAGCGTGAGGACGAGCCAGTGGATCACCGCGAGGCCGTTCAGGAAGAACGCGGCGCCGAGCCAGGCCGCGCGCCGTGGGCTGCGCTCGCGCACGAAGAGGACGAGCGCCTCGACGAGGATCGGGATCCAGCCCGCGAAGAGGTAGTTCACGTGTGGCAGCTGCCCGAAGCGGTAGGGCACGAACGCGAACGCGATGCCCGCCACCCACGCGGCGCCCGTGGACCCGGTGAGGGTGCGTCCGAGCCGGAACGCGCCGTAGCCCGAGAACGCGAAGCCGAGGAGCGTGAGAAGGCTCTGCGCGGTGAGCGGCCGGAGGCCGAGGGCGAAGAGCGGGAAGAGCGGCAGCGCGAGGCCGTAGTTGTGCTCGCTGAACGCGAGGCTCAGCTTGTAGGGGAAGAAGATGTTCCCGTCGAAGAGGTGTAACGGGTCATGGAACGTCTGGTGGAAGTCCCACCAGAGGATCCACGAATTCAGGTACGGGTCCCCGGCGTCGGACGCGTGGTCGCGGAGGTGCTTCGCCCACGGCCACGTCATCGCGACCGTGAGCGCGAGGAACGCGAAGAACACGAGGGCCTCGCGCCGGAAAGCGCGGCCGGGCGCGGTGGGTTCCGGGGGCATCGCGGGGATGATATCGGCGCCGTTCACCCAGGCAAGCGCCGCGCCGCGCGCCCGAAGGCCTGCGCGCAGCGCGAGCGCGACGAGGAGACTCAGCGGGACCGTGAGCTGGAGGAGCAGCCGATTCCATGTCGAATGGACCTGCACGGCTCCTCCCCACGACGACACGAGCATCGCGCCCACGTAGAGAGTGAGACACCCGGCGAGCGCCAGGACGACGGGCGGGACGACGCGGCGCCTCAGTCCGGACGCTCCCGCGAAGAGGGCGGCAAGAGCGGCCAGCCAGAGGCCGGACCAGTCCTCCCAGGACGCCGTTTCCCTGCCGATCGCCGCCGGAAGGAGCGGGAGCCGCGCGGCGGCCTCCTTCGCGAGCGAAACCGCACGGAGCTCCGCCACGTAGTCCAGGGTCCAGCGCTGCGGGATCTTCGCCTTCCAGGCGTGGAGCGCGAGCGCCGCCGCAACGACGGCGCCCGCCGCGAGCGCGAGGGCGCGGATCCGGTGCGCGCGGGCGGCCGGCCGGTCGAGCAGGGCCGCGAGGACACCCGCGACGAGCGCGACGAGCGCCAGCGGCAGGCCCTCGTTCTTCGCGAGGACGGCGGCGCCGAGGAGGATCGCGGCGGCGACTCCTTCGGACGCGCGCGTTCTCCCGAAGAGAAGGAGGAGGCTCGCGCCCCAGAACGCGCCGAGGGGAACGTCGGAATACGCGCCCGCGGCCCCGCCGGAACGCTCGAACGGAAGAAGCGGCGTCACCGCAAAGGCGAGGGAGGCGAGCGCCGTCGCCGCGGTGCCCGCGTGCCGCCGCGCGAGGTCGAAGAACACGAGGAGAAGGGCGGGGAAGAACGCCGCATAGAGGGGCTTGATCGCGCGGGGGTCGTCGCCCGTGGCGAACGTCTCCTGGACGACGATCTGCGCGATGGGCATGAGGAGCGGGTACTGCGGGTGGTCCACGAACACCCGCGCGTCCGTGAGCGCGCGCGGTGTCACGCTCCGGTCGGCGCGCACCCAGCGCGCGGCAGCGCTCCACGTCATCTCGGAGTCCCACCCCGACTCGCGGTTCGTCGCGGAATCCGCGAGGAGGCCCACGGCCACAGCCGCCGCGACCCCGAAGGCCACGCGCGCGGCGAGCCGGCCGGCCCGGGGCGGGCAGGATGCCCACGTGGCGGAAGTCCGCCCCCGGAGCGCTCGGGCGGCGAGGCCCGCAAGCGCGAGGAGGACGACCGGCGCGAGGACGACGCCCCGGCGGATCCGGACGTCGAACGCGATCCCGAGGAGATAGACGGCGCCCGGCACTGCGGCGACGCCGAGGAGATACGCCCAGCCGAGGCGCGCGGCGAGCGGCCGCTGGCGCAGCGCGGGCAGGAGCTCGACGAGGCCGGCCCCCGCCGCGAGGAAGAGGAGGATGCCGCCGAATCCGGCGAGAAGGGGCGCGCCGGCGGTCAGGGGATCGCTCCCTTCTCGGCGAGAACGCGCGTCTCGACGAGGCGCGGGCCCGGCGGATCGACGCTCGGGATCACCGTCCACTTCGGGAGCGAGGGCAGGAGAGCGGGTGTGACGTTCGCGGCGAGGTCCTTCGCGTTGCCTCCGAAGACGGCCCGGCGCGGTGCAAGGTCGAAGCGAACCATCATCTGGGCCGGGGACTCGAGGATCAGGTACTCGGCGTCTTCCGGCAGGGACTCGCGTATCCGCGCGATCGACGCGGCGTACTCCGGGCCGCGAAACCGCGCGAGCGCTGCCTCGGCGCCGTCCCGCGCGGCCGCCCGGGACGCTCCGGCGCGGGTCCACGACGTGACGAGGGCCGCGGGAACGCCGTACGCGAGGTACGCCGCGACGGCGAGGACGCCCGCGGCGGGCAGGGCCCGGCGCCAGGAGGAGGAGCGACGGACTTTCACGAGCCGCAGGATGATATCGGCGTCCGGCCGAATGCGTATGCTCTCGGGGTCCTCATGTCCTTGAGCCGAGCGTCCCGCCGGGAGACAGCCCTCGTGGCCGCCGCGTTCGCCGTCCTCGCGCTCCTGCGCCTCGCGACGCTCGCGCCCGATCCGTGGGAATGGGACGAGATCCTCTTCACGGAGGGCGTGCGCGACGGCCTCGACGTCCGCGTCAACCATCCGCACCCGCCGGGTTACCCGGTCTTCATCCGGCTCGGGCAGGGGATCCGCGCGCTCGGGGCCGAGCCGTTCCGCGCCACCGCTCTCGCGGGCGCGATCGGCGGGTACCTCTCGGTCCTCGCGCTCTACCTGCTCCTCCGCGAGCTCGGCTCGCTCCGCGCCTGGGCGCTCGCCGGAGCGCTCTTCTACGCGCTGACGCCGTCGGTGTGGCTGCACGGCGTCCGGCCGCTGTCCGACGGGCCGGGAGCGGCCGCCGGCCTCTTTGCCGCGGTGTTCCTCGTCCGCGCGATCGCGGGGAAGGGCCGCCGCGCCCTCTTCTGGGCCGCGGCGTTCACGGCGCTCGCGGCGGGGGTGCGTCCGCAGGTCGGCCTCGCGCTCCTGCCCGCGGCGGCCGTCGCAGCCTTTCTCGTCTTCCGTCGCGAGCGGAGCGTGAAGCCGCTTCTCCTTGCAGCCGTCATGGGCGTTCTCCTCTCCGCCGCGATCTGGATACCGGTCTTCCGGAGCTCCGGCGGGTTCGCGGTCTGGAAGGACCGGTTCGACGGGCAGATGAAGTACGTCACGACGTTCGACAGTCCGAAGCTGCGCGACCTCGCCCGGCTCCGGTTCTGGAAGCGCTGGTGGCTCGACCCGGTCGGGCACGGGAAGCTCGCCGGGACGTTCCTGCTGCTCGGCCTCGCGGGCGCTGCGCTCGAGAGGAAGAAGGCGGGGATGATCTTCCTCGTCTTCGTCCCGGTCACGCTTCTCACGCTCGGCGTCCTGTCAGCCGAGTCGGCGCCGCGGTACGTCCTCGCGTTCTGGGCCGCACCGTGCGCGCTCGCCGCGTTCGCGTTGGAGAGGATTGAACGGGCACGATTCGGCCGGATCGCCGCGCCCGCGGCCGGCGTCCTCGTCCTCGCCGCGTTCGCGGCTCTCGGGGCGCCCGCGGTCGCCGAGGTCGCGTCGAAAGCGAGCCCGTCGGTCGCCGCGATGGAGGCCGTCCGCGCCGCCGGCGTCCTGCCCGGCGACGTCTACGTGACCGAACCTCTGCGCGCTCACGCGGACGAGTACTTCCGGTACACCGCCCACGTCGTGAGCGAGACCCAGCCCGTCGCCGTCCCCCGTAGCGGTGTGTTCGTCGGCGCCGACGACCGGCCGTTCGGCGTCGTCCCGCAGCGCGTCTTCACGTTCGACCACCACGCGCGTCTCCTCCACATCTCGCGCGGCCGGTACCTGCGCACGGAGATCTTCGAGGGCCGGGCGGGTGCCGGAGTGTTCGTCCCCATCGTCACGCGGCCCGGCTGGCAGCTTGAGGGGCGGGTCGAGCTCCCGGAGGGGACGACGCTCTCGGTCAAGAGCGCGACGCCCGCGGACGTTACGCTCACGGGAACCGCCGGGGGAAACGGAGCCGAAGTGGAGATCCGGACGTCGTCGGGGGTGAACCGTGTGGAGGTTGCCGCCGGACGCGAGGAGACGGCGTTCTTCCAGTCCGCTCCGGACGCCACGCAGACGCTCTTCTCGTTCTCGACACGGCGTGGCGTCCTGGTCCTCAAGGACTTCCGGATCGTCGCGCAGGTCCCGCGTCCATGAGCAGCCGCCTCGGCGCGTTCCTTCCGGCCGCCGCCGTCGCTGCCCTCGCGCTGGCGACGGCGCCCGCGCAGGTGCGGACGGCCCGGGAGTGGCTCGTGGAGAGCCCGAAGGGGCTCGCGCGCGGTGAGGACGCCGCGCGCCGGGAGCTGCGCGGGGACGCCTACGCGAGCGCGCTCGACGAGGTGCGGGCCCTCGTTCCCGAGGGCGGGTCGTACGCGATCGCGAACGGCGGCAAGGGCCGCCCCGACCAGAACTGGCTGCGCTGCGACCTCGCCCCGCGCGTGCCGGTGGCCCTCCGGCCGGAGACGTGCGGGGCGTGGTTCTTCGAGCGTCCACCGAAGGTCGTTCCGCGCGTCACGGTCGTCGTCGAGAAGGATGGGAGCATCCGGATCGCCCAGACGCGCACGCTCCTCACGTCGCTGTGGTCCGGCCTCCGGGGTCCCCAGGAGGACGTCCCGGGCTGGATCGACGCGCCCGCCGAAGACGCGACGGTCGCGGGGCGCGTCGTCGTGACGGGCTGGTGCCAGGAGAAGGGGAAAGGCCCCTGCGCGGCCATCCGTGTCTGGCTGGACGGCGTCGAGGTGGACGCCGCGCGCATCGAGCGCTTTCCGCGCCCGGACGTGCAGGCGGCCGTCCCGGACATCGGCGACTGCAGCCGCGCGGGCTGGCGCACGGCGTTCGAGGAGGGTGTTCTCGCTCCGGGCCGGCACTGCGTGGCGGCGGCGCTCATCGTTGACGGCGGACGGCACCGCCGCATCGGGCCGTGGGCGTTCACGGTGGCAAAGTGAGCGGTGCGCCCGCTACGGCCAGCCTCGCCGCCGTGGCGATCGTCGCGGCAAGCGGCCTCGCGCTGGCCGATCTCGTCCCGCTCCTGCGCGCGCGCCAGGTTCTCGGGAGGCTCGGCTGGGCGTGGCTCCTCGGCTGCGCGTGGCTGGGCGGAGGAGCGTACGCCGCGTCACACGTCCTGCACCTTCCGCTCCGCCGCGGCGTGCTGCTCCCGATCCTCCTCGTGCCCGTGGCCGCGGCGCTCGCGCGGCGCCTGCGCGCAACGGTGGCGGCGCGGTCCGCCCGGATCCCTCTCAAGCCATTCGAAGGAATTCTTCTTTCTCTTCTCTTCGTTTTCGGCATCTTCGTCACGGCAAGCCTCGTCGCGAACGGTCTCGCGACGCCCGTCTCCGACTGGGACGGCAAGATGACGTGGGTCGCGCAGGCGCGCTTCATCAGGGGCGCGCGGACGGTGGACGCGCCCGCCCTGCGCGAGGCCTCGGCGTGGGTCATCCATCCGCGCTACCCGGTCCTGATGCCGGTCCTGCAGACGGCCGCGCAGGAAATCGTCGACGCGCCATGGGACGACCGCTTCGTGCGTCCGATCTACGCGCTCTTCTGGCCGGCGTTCCTGCTCGTCCTCTTCGACGCGGCCGCCGCGCGCGCCGGCCGCCTCGCGGCAGGTACCGCCGCGCTCGCCGCGGCGTGTGCGCCGTACCTCGCGTTCTCGCTGCACGGCGGGGCGGCGGGAACGTACAGCGACCTTCCGCTCGCGTGTTTCTGGGGAGCGGGACTGCTGCTCCTGACCGCCGAGGGGGCGGGCCGCGGCGAGGGCCTGGCCTCGGGTCTCCTGCTGGGAGCGGCCGTGCTCACGAAGAACGAGGGCCTGCCGCTGGCGGCGGTCGCGCTTGCCGGCGCGCTCGCGTGGGCCGTCGCGGGACGGCGGCTCGCCGGCTCTCGATACTCACTCCTGGCCGCTGCCGGTATCGCCGCTGCGGCCGCTCTTCTTCTCTTCTCGTGGCGGTCCGGGATCCCGCCGCGCTACGACGAGGGCCAGGTTGCGGCCTTTGGGTTCGCCGCGCTTGCGAAGGGCGCGGTCACGCGCCTCCCGGAGGCGGCCCGTGCCTGCTTCCACGCGATGGCGGATCGCAAGGAGTGGGGATTCACGTGGCTCGTCGTGCTGCTCGGGCTCGTCCTCGGCGCGCGGCGTCTCGGCCGGCTCGCGACGGTCCCGCTCGCCGTCTCGCTCGCGGGCGCTCTCGCGTTCTACGCGGCGGCGTACTCCCTCTCCGTGTGGCCAGCCGACGAGCTCGCCCGGACGACGTGGGACCGGTTCCTCGTCCAGATGGGGCTGCCGCTCTTCGCGCTCCTCGCGCTCGCCCTCGACCCACGGCCGGAGCCGCCTCAGCGGACCTGAGCCAGCTCGTAGAGGTAGTCGACGAACGAGCGCGCGGCGCCGTCGAAGCCCGCGACCTTCGGGTTCGTCGACTCGATCACGAAGTACTCGTCGGGCGCGTGCGCGCCGCTGCCGTGCCCGAGTCCGTGGTGGCCGGAGGCGAGCTTGAGCGGCTCGCCCGTGAAAACGTAGCCCGGGTACGAGCCCGCGTTCCTCACCCAGAGCATCGGGTCGAGGCCCGCGCGCTTGTAGACGGCCATCTGCGCGCGGATGAGCGGCGCGTCGGCGGACGTCTCCGTCGGGCCGTAGCCGCCCGAGACGTTCACCTCGATGTCGCCGAAGCCTCTCTTCGCGAGGTGGGCCTTCAGGGCCGCGATCGCGCCGTCGAACGTCATGTCGGGGACGAGGCGGAGATCCAGCTTCGCGAGGGCCTTGTTCGGGAGCATCGTCTTGCCGCCCGGGCCCATGTAGCCGCCGACGAGGCCCTGGATGTTCACGGTCGGCGAGAACGCGAGGCGCTCGAGCGACGCGCGCCAGGAGTCGTCGTGCGCCCAGCGCGCCGCGCCGAGCATTTTCTTCGCGGTGGCTTCGTCGAGACGCTTCGCGGCCGCGTCGATCATCGCGGTCTGGGCGGCGTTCGGCGGCTTGACGGCGGCGGTCAGCCCGTCGATCGCGGGATCGCCGTCTGCGTTCACGAGAGTCGCGAGCGCCTGCACGAGGTGGAACGCGGGGCTGTCGAGGCGCGCGCGGTTCGCGGAGTGGACGTCCTTCGACGGGCCGCGGCCCCACTTCGCGCCGCTCGAGACGAGCTCCAGCTCGACGACGCCCTTGGCGCCGAGCGAGACCTGCACGGAGCCGTCGGGGTCCTGCCCCGCTCCGGGCATGAAGACGCCCATCGTGTTCTTCAGCGCCGCGAGGACTTCGGGCTTCCGGACGATCTCGGGGATGTGCGGCGAGCCGATCTCCTCCTCGCCCTCGGCGACGAGGACGAGGTTGACGGGAAGCTTCACGCCCGCGCCCCGGAACGCGTGGAGCGCCGCGAGGAACGCGGCCTCCGGGCCCTTCTGGTTCACGGAGCCGCGGCCGACGAGAGCCTTGCCGAAGCCCGGCTTGTCGACGATCTTCGCCTCGAAGGGCGGCGCGACCTTCCACTCGGCGGGATCCGCCTGCTTGACGTCGTACATGAAGTAGAGGCCGACGGTCCTCGGCGCTCCCGCGTCGAGCGTCGCGAAGACCCCGGGGACGCCGGACGTCGGCATCCGGACGGCGGTCTGAAAGCCCGCGTCCTTCGCGAGCGACATCATCTGCGCGCAGCCCGTCTCGACGCCGCGGCCCTCGGCGGCGATCGAGGGGTTGCGCACCCAGTCCTGGAGGCGCGCGACGGCCTCGCCGTGGCGCTTTTCGATCTCGGCGTAGACCTTCGCGCGGTCGTCGGCCGCGAAGGCGAAAGAGGGGAGGGAGGACACGGCGGCAGTCGCGGCGGCCGCACCGAGGAGGTCGCGTCTGTTCATCGGCATAGGGGGGAGTCTAACGCCGCCGGCTAGCCTCGCGACCGCATCAGGTTGAACTTCGCGAGCTCCGCGTACGTGAGCGTCGAGTCGAGGTCCTCGCGCGCGATCCGGAGGTTCTGGACGAGCCCTTCGAGGACGAGCTCCATGAGGAACGCGCGCTCGTAGTGGTCGCGCGGCTTGGCGTGCTTGAGGACGAAGTCCGAGAGGCCCGCCACGGATTCGAGCGTCTTCAGGTGCTCGGAGAACGGTGTCTGGTCCGAGAGGACGATCTTCTTTCCGTCCGCGAACCACGCCGCGATCGCGTCGTACGGTCCCGCCGGCGGCGCCGGGGCGGCTCCGCGCCGGGCCTCGGCCCTCTCGAGCGTCGTCGGACCGCCGCCCTCGTCGTCCTCGAAGTCGCCGCGGGGGCGACGGGGGCGCTCGGTACGCCCGCGCGGGCCCTCGACGGGCGGGAACTGCGCCTCGAAGAGGTTCTTCACGGCGTCGCCGATGAGCTTCTTGGCGACGATCTCGGCGCCCTGCTGCTCGCCCTCGAACACCATCTCGACCTTGCCCGTGATCGCGGGGAGCGTCGCGAAGAGGTCCACGAGGCGGGGCGCGACGACCGTCTCGCCGGTCGTGAGCGCGCGCCGCTCGAGGTTCGAGATCAGGAGCTCGCGCGCGGCGATCGGGAGGCGCGCCGAGACGCCCGAGGACTGGTCGACGAGCTCGCTCCGGCGCGCGACGAACGCGACTTCCTCGACGAGGAGCTTCACTTCTTCGCCAAGGAGCACGGTCACGCCGTGCAGGGTCCGGTCGGTCCACGCCTCCTGGTCCGTGATCGCGGAGGCGACCTTCTTGTCCTGCGGGTAGTGCGTGAGGATCTGCGACGCGATGCGGTCTTTCAGCGGCGTGATGATGTTCCCGCGGTTCGTGTAGTCCTCTGGGTTCGCGGAGAACACCATGAGGACGTCGAGCGGGATGCGCAGAGGGAAGCCGCGGATCTGGAGGTCGCGCTCCTCGAGGATGTTCAGGAGCCCGACCTGGATGCGGGGCTGCAGGTCCGGCAGCTCGTTGATCGCGAAGATGCCGCGGTTCGTACGCGGGACGATCCCGTAGTGGATGACGTCCTCGTCGGCGAACGTCTTGCGGAGCGTCGCGGCCTTCACGGGATCCACGTCGCCGATGAGGTCGGCGATCGTGACGTCCGGCGTCGCGAGCTTCTCGCGGTAGCGCGCGTCGCGCCCGAGCCACGCCACGGGCAGGTCGTCGCCCGCCGAGGCGGCCATGCGCCGCCCGTACGCCGTGAACGGCGCGAACGGCGACTCGTTCAGTTCGGAACCCGCGATCACGGGGATCGCCTCGTCGAGCAGGTTGACGAGGGCGCGCAGGATGCGCGTCTTGGCCTGGCCACGCAGGCCGAGGAGGATGATGTCGTGCCGCGCGAGGATCGCGTTCTGGAGCGCCGGGACGACCGTTTTCTCGTAGCCGAGGATGCCGGGGAAGACGTTCTCGCCCGCCTTCAGCTTCGCGATGAGGTTGTCGCGGATCTCGTCCTTGACGGTCTTGGGCGCGTAGCCCGCCGCGACGAGCTCTCCGAGGGTGGTCGGGCGATCGGTCATGAGACTCCCTTGCCGCAAGCTTACGGGATAATTGGCCCGATGGATTTGAGGCGGGTGCTCGGCGTCGTGAGCTCGGCCTGCGGGGCTGCGGGCGCCCGCTGGGCGGTGATCGGGGGCGTTGCCATGAACGCGTATGGCCACGCGCGTACGACGTTCGACTTCGACGTCGCTTCGGAGGCGCGGCTTCGCGAAGACCTTCTTCGAAGACTGCAAACCGAAGGGTTCCGGCTGTTGAACGATGTTCCCGCGTTCTCGAACCTGTTCCACGACGACCGCGACCTCGGCCGACTCGATTTTCTCTGGCTGGACGAGAAGACCAGCGAAAGGGTCTTTGCGGAATCCAGGACCCTTCCCATCTGGGGAGAGAACATCCCGGTAGCCTCTCCGGAACATCTCGTCGCGATGAAGGTTCAGGCTGTCGCGAGCTCGCCGACGCGCGTCTTTCGCGATGGCGCGGATCTGCAGTTTCTTCTGAAAGTACCCGGGATCGACGATAATCGGGTCCGTGAGTTCTTCGAAGGTGCCGGACTCCTGGAGCTTCTTGGACGTCTCCGGCCACGGCGCTGAGGACTTGGGGGGGCTTCGACTCCCGCGGCCGACGGCCGAAGAGATGGAAGCGATGCGGAAGACCGATCCGGGCTCTCTCCCGTGGGACGTCTACTGCGACTTCCTGAAGCAGTTCACGCCGACGAAGGAGCAGCTCGAGGCGTTGCCGCTTTCGCCAGACGTCCCGCCGTTCCGGCTCGACTGAAGCGCGGCGCTTTCGGGTTTCGGACTGACCTCACGGGTCAGTGCTGGTTGCGGCCCAGTCAACCCGACTGGAAGTCGCGCACGAGGTCGCCCGGCGGCACGACGGGGATCCGAGCCAGGGAGCGTCCGGCGGCGAGACGTTCGCCGAGCGCCTCCATCTTCGCCTTCGACCAGCCCGAGAAGATTTCTTCGATTAATCCCGCGGGAGAGATCAGGACGAAGTGAGGAACGGATTCCACCTGGAAGGCGTTCGAGGCCGCGAAGCGCGGCTCAGGATCCAGGACCAGATCGAACGTGGCTTTCCCGAACGTCTCGAAGAAATCTTCGCTCTCGGCGGCCCCGTTCTGCGAGACGCCGACGACGCGCACGCCCGTGCCGCCGTACGCCTCGTGCAAGCGCTGAAGGTACGGCCACGCCAGGCGGCACGTCGGGCAGGACGTCTTGAAGAACGCGAGGAGGAGCGGAAGGCCGTTCGCCTCCGCGAGGAGGCCCTCCGTCGTGACGGTTCCGCCGCCGGGGCGCGAGAAGGCGGCGGACGGAGCGCGAGTCCCGGGAGTCAACCCTGCGGGCGAGACCATGCCCGAGAGTCTAGACCGGGCTCAGTTGCCGCCCGCGTGCGCCGAGCCGTCGGCGGCCGCCGGAGCGGAGGCGAGGGGGCGCGGCGCGGCGTCCGCGACGCGGAACGAGAGCGCCTGCGCGCCGGCAGCCGTCGCGAGGTAACGCGCGGTCACGTGGTCCTTCGGCTTGAGGTCCTCGAGCGGCACGGCCTTCGCGCCGCGCGTGACGGCGACGTCCGGCGCGACGCTGACGGCGATCGTCTGCCGCGCGGGCGGCTGGCCCTTCACCTTCGTCGTCTTGACCGACTCGCGGATCAGGACGAGGCGCGACGGAACGTCGACCCACACGATCTCGCCGACGATGGTGCGCGAGTCTCCGGCCGGACCGGCAGACATCGTCGGGCCGGACGCGGTCACCGGTTCGGCGAGAAGGAGCAGAAAGAGGACGAGGCTCGCCACGCCTTCCGGCTTGCAGGACACGTGCCGACCGGCCGGCGCCCCCCATCGGCGGGGTTTGCGGGGGTTTGGGCGCCCGAATGGCATTTCGGGGGCCCGTCGGCCGGCCCCGATTGCACGATTCGGGGCAAGAGATCTACCGGATCAGGTCTCAGCCGGGCTTCTTGAGGCCGAACTTCTCGAGGCGGTATTGCAACGTCCGGTAGGTGAGACCGAGGAGGCGCGCGGCCTTCGCGATCACCCATCCCGATTTTTCCATCGCCTGGACGATGAGCTGTCGCTCGAACTCCTCGATGTCGATCCCCTCAGCCGGGATGTCGAAACCGTAGGGCCGCGCGGCCGGCGCCGTGTTGAGGCGGACCTCGGACGGCAGGTCCGCCGGCGTCACGACGTTTCCTTCGCAGAGGAGGACGGCGCGCTCGACGACGCTCTCGAGCTGCCGCACGTTCCCCGGCCAGCCGTGCCGCACGAGGAGGTCCATCGCCTCGGGCGAGACGGAGGCGACGGATGTCCCGTGCGAGGCGTTCGCCTTCTCGAGGAAGCGGTTCACGAGGGCGCGCACGTCGGAGGCACGGTCGCGGAGGGGCGGCAGTTCCACCGGGATCACGTTCAGGCGGTAGAAGAGGTCCTCGCGGAACTGGCCCGCCTTCATCATCGCCGTGAGATCGCGGTTCGTGGCCGCGACGACGCGCACGTCGACGGGAATCGTTTCGTTTCCGCCCACGCGCTTGACCTCCTTCTCCTGGAGGGCGCGCAGGATCTTGCCCTGTAGCGGGAGCGTGAGGTCGCCGATCTCGTCGAGGAACAGCGTCGACCCGCTCGCGGCCTCGAAGAGGCCGATCTTGCGGGCGTCGGCTCCCGTGAACGACCCCTTCTCGTGTCCGAAGAGCTCGCTCTCGAGGAGGTTCTCCGGGATCGCGGCGCAGTTCAGGGCGAAGAACGGCTTCTGGGAGCGGTTGGAGCGCGCGTGGACCGCGCGCGCGACGAGCTCCTTGCCCGTTCCGGACTCGCCGCGGATGAGGACCGTCGAGTTCGTCGGCGCGATCTTCTCGACGAGGCGGAAGACGTCGCGCATCGAGGCGCTGTCCCCGACGATCGACTCGAGGCCGTCGCCCTTCAGGCGCCGCTCGAGCCGCAGGGCCTTCTCCGCGAGCCGGAACGCCTCGAGGGCGCGCTCGACGCGGAAGAGCAGCTCGTCGGCCACGACGGGTTTCGACATGTAGTCGAACGCGCCGAGCTTGTGGGCCTCGCGCGCGCGCTCGACAGAGCCGTGCGCCGTCACGAGGATGACTTTCGGGGGCAGGGCGTTCTCCGCGGAGGAGCTCAGGCTCTTGACCACGTCCATGCCCGTGAGGCCGGGCATCTTGAGGTCCGTGAGGACGACTTCGGGCCGGAGCTCGGCGGCCTTCGCGAGCGCCTCGCGCCCGTCGGCCGCGGCGGCGACACGGTACCCCTCGTCCTCGAGGATGACGGTCAGCGACTCGCGCTGGTGCTTCTCGTCGTCCACGACGAGGAGCGTCGCCTTCGGTTCTTTCTCGGTCACGGGGCGGAGATTACCCTCAGCCGGCCACGGGGAGCGAAACACGGAAGACGGCGCCCGGTCGTCCGTCCGTCCGGTTCTCGGCCGTCACGCGGCCGCCGTGTTCCTCGACGATGCGCTTGACCATCGCGAGGCCGAGGCCGACGCCGCCCTCCTTCTTCGAGAAGTACGGGTCGAAGAGGCGCGGGAGGTCCGTCTCGGAGAGCCCGGGGCCCTCGTCCGTGACGGACAGGACGAGGCGGCGCGGGGGACCGTCGGAACCGCCCTCTTCCGGGTCGACGGTGACGGCCAGCGTGCCGCCGTGGCGCTCCATCGACTGGATTCCGTTCTGGACGAGGTTCCAGACCGACGACTTCAGGAGGTTCGCGTCCGCCGAGACGCTCGGCCTCGAAGAGGGAAGCCGCACCGCGAACGTCACGTGGGCGCGCTCCGCGGTTTCGGCGAGGTCGGCGAGGGTCCGCGCGACGACGGCCGCGAGGTCGGTCGGCGCGAACGTGAGCGTGAGCGGCCGCCCGTAGGCGAGGAAGTTGTTGATCAGGGAGGCGAGGCGGTTGATCTCCTCGCGGAGGGCCTCGATCCGCCCGCCGTACTCGGCGACGGCGGAAGGGTCCGCGGGGGAGTGCCGGCGCCTGAGGACGTCGAGCCCGAGCGAGAGCGCGTTCAGGGGGTTCTTGATCTCGTGCGCGAGGCCCGACGCGAGGTGGCCGATCTCGGCCCGCTTCTCGGCGGCGGCGAGGCGCAGCTCCAGTTCCTGCCGTTCGCGCAGCCTCTCCGTCATCCGGTTGAACGTCGCGGCGAGGCGTCCGACCTCGTCGTCGCGATCCACGGGCACGCTGACGTCGAGGTGCCCTTCGGCGACGCGCGCGGCGCCGTCGGCGAGCTGGTCGAGCGGTCGCGTCGCGTTGCGCGTGATGACGAGCATGACGGCAAGGCCGAGCGCGAACACGCCGAGGAGCGCGAACAGCCGCCGCCGGAAGTTGTCCTCGAGCTGGGCGCGGAGGTTCTCGAGGTTGTACGCGATCTCGACGTGGCCGCGCAGGCGGCCCTCCACGACGATCGGGACCGTGAGGCTCCGGTTCGTCGGGCCCGAGCCGATTACGCCGGAGATCACGATGTCCTTCGGCCCGTCGGACTTCCTCGTGCGGCGCTTCGCCGAGGGCGTCGGCTCGAAGAGCGGCTTGCCCGCCTCGTCCGTGACCTTGATGTCGCGCAGCCCGCGGGCGCCGAGGGCGGCCGTGTAGTCCTCGAGGACCTTCGGGTCCTTCCAGCCCTCCGGCCCGATCTGCGTCTGGCCGACCTCGATCGCCTTCGCGATCGCCTGGTACGACGCGTCCGCCTCGTCGAGCGTCTCGTTGCGCGTCTGGAAGTAGACGAGCGTCTGCGCGATCGCCGCGAGGACGAGGATGCCCGCCCACGTGAGGCCGAGCCGGGTCGAGAGGCGCATGCCGGCGAAACCCTCGGGCGCCGCCATCACGACACCACGAACGAGCGCCACGTGAAGAAGACGCCGAAGGCCACGAGGAGGGCGCCGGCCAGGAACGTGGAGCGCGAGACCCACGCGCCGGCCCGGTCCTTCCAGTGGTCCACGAGCTCGATCAGCAGCGCGAACCAGGCGAAGACGCCCGCGCCGACGCCGAGCGCGAAGCCGAGCGCGGAGATCGCCGACGGCACGAAGAGCCGGTGGCTCACGAGGAAGGAGATGAGGATCGTCCAGTTCACGAAGAGCGCGGGGTTCGCCGCGCCCTGCAGGAGGCCCGTGACGACGAACCGGAGGCCCGCGGGCTTCTGCGCCGGAGCGGAAGTCTCGCCGGAGACGTTCGGCTCGGCGGAGCCCGCCGCGAGCACGAGCTTGTCGCGGCGCCGGTCCACGAGGAGCAGCTTCAGTCCGTACGCCACGAGGAAGAGCGCGAGAGCCGTCCGCACCCAGAAATTCGTTGCGACCTTCTCGAGGATCCAGCCGAGTCCGAGCCCGATCAGGAGGCAGACGAGGATGTCGACGGCCGAACCGCCGGACGCGACGCGATAGGCGTCGCGGCGCCGCCCGTGCAGGCTCTTGCGCAGGACCGTGACGTTCAGCGGACCCGGAGGGATCGCGCCGAGAAACCCCGCGAGAAACCCGATCACGAGGGACAGCGGGAAGTCCGCCACGGCGCGGTATCGTCTCACGCCGTTTGCGGGTCCCGGCGAGGAAGCGTACATTGGGGGTGTGAGACGTCTTCTCGCTCCCGCCTGCGCCGCTGCCGCCCTCGCCGGGCTCTCCGGCGCCGCCCAGAGCGGGATCGAATTCGAGCCGAAGGTCGGCGCGGCGAACACGCGCGTCACGATCCGCACGACCGTGCCCGCGGGCGGGCAGGTCCTCTTCGGCGGCAGGCCCGTGAACGTCATCGAGGAGGCGAAGGGGATCTACAGCTTCCAGGTCCCCCCGACGGCCTCCGGCACGGCGTTCGTCGAGATCGCGAAGGACGGAAAACCCGTCGCGAAGAGCGCGGTCCCGTTCGTCGTCTCGGGCCCGTCGGTCGTTTCGGTCCCGAAACTCGTCGGCCTCAAGGAAGCCATCGACGTCTTCGGGTACGCGGACACGCGCCCCGAGGGCGGCGGCAAACCGGAGCCGAAAGCGCGGCCGATCCTGAAGTTCGACGACGACGAGGTCCTCACGATCGGCGACCCGGCGCCGTTCGTCCTCGGCCCGGCCGTCCAGACGGGCGACCTCGCGACCGCCGGCAGGACCAGCATGTCGGGCACGGGCCTCCTCATCACCGCGCGGCCGCCCAAGAAGAAGACCCCCGTCCCGCTCCCGCCGCCTCCACCCGAGAACTGACGCGCGCGGGAGCCTTCGCGAGCGCGTTCGCGAGGAGCGCGCCGGCGGCCTCCGGTTCCAGGAGGAACCCGTCATGCCCGTGCGACGAGGGGAGCTCGGCGTACGCCGCGCCGGCCTCGCGCGCCCAGCCCTTCACGACGCTTTCCGGGTAGAGCCCGTCGCCCGGAATCCCCACGCCCGTGATCCGCGCCCCCGCGGCCGCGAGCGCCGCGGCGGCCCCGCCGCGCCCGCGGCCCACGTCGTGCGCGTCCATGGCGGCGAGGAGAGTCCTGTAGCTCTTCGCGTCGAAGCGCGCGACGAGCTTCGCGCCGTGGCGCGAGAGGTACGACTGCACCGCGAACGGCTCGTCCGCGCCGCCCTGGCGGCCGAACCGCGCCTCGAATTCCTCCGGCGTCCGGTACGTGAGCATGCCGGCCATGCGCGCGACCGCGAGCCCCGCCTCCGGTCCGCCCGCGTCGAGGGCGCGGCGCTGGACGTGGTTCCAGCCGATCGCCCAGGCCGTGTGCGCCGCGGGCGCGGCGAAGACGACGGCGGCGCGGAAGAGCGAGGGAAAGGACGCGGCGAGCTCCAACGTGACCATTCCGCCGAGGGACCCTCCGGTCACGAGAGCGAGGGAAGAAACCCCGAGAGAAGAGAGAAGATTTTCTATGAGGTGTGCCTGATCGCGTGTGGTGACGGAGGGATGCGCCGAGCGGCGCTCTTCCTTTCTAAGGAGTCTCTTGAATTCCGTGCCGTAGCACGACCCCAGCAGATTCGGGCACAGCACGGCCCACTTGTTCGTGTCGATCGCCTTCCCGGGCCCGATCACGGAGCCCTTCCACCCGCCGAGCGTCTCGGGCGAGCCGGTCAGCGAGTGGACGACGACGACGACGTTGTCTTTCGCCTCGTTCAGCTCGCCTTCGAGGACGTAGGCCTGCCGAACGTCGCGCAGGACCTCGCCGGACTCCAGCGTGAAGCGCGGGGTCGTGTGGAACCGGACCGGCGCAGGACGGGTGGCGGCCGTCACGTTCGCACCGCCTTGCGCAGCGCCTGGTCGAGGTCTTCCGTGAGGTCCTCGGCGTCCTCGATGCCGACCGAGAGCCGGATCAGGTCCGGCGTGACGCCCGCGACGATCCGGTCCTCCGGCGCGAGCTGCTCGTGCGTCGTGGACCAGGGGTGGATCACGAGGCTCTTCGCGTCGCCGACGTTCGCGACGAGCGAGAAGAGCTTCGCTTCCTTGATGACCGCCCGGGCCTCGGCCTCGCCGCCCTTCACGCCGAACGTGAGGACGCCGCCGAACCCGCCTTCGAGGTAACGCGCCGCGGTCGCGTGCGCCGGGTGCGACGGCAGGCCGGGATAGCGGACCCACGCGACGGCCGGGTGGGCCTCGAGGAAGCGCGCGACCGCGAGGGCGTTCTCGCTGTGACGCCGGATGCGCAGGTGCAGCGTCTCGATCCCCTGGAGGAAGAGGAACGAGTTGAACGGGGAGAGCGAGGCGCCGACGTCGCGCAGGAGGACGACGCGCAGGCGCACGGCGAACGCGGCGGCCCCGAACGCGTCCGCGAACGAGAGCCCGTGGTACGCGGGCTCGGGATCGCGGTAGAAGCCCTGGAACCGGGGATTCGACCCCCAGTCGAACGTCCCGCCGTCCACGACGACGCCGCCGATCGCGGTCCCGTGGCCGCCGATCCACTTCGTGGCGGACTGGACGACGACGTCGGCCCCGTGCTCGATCGGCCGGCAGAGGAGCGGAGTCGCGAAGGTGTTGTCCACGACGAGCGGAACGCCGGCCGCGTGGGCGACGTCCGCGAGGGCGCGGAAGTCCGGCACGTCGAGCTTCGGGTTGCCGATCGTCTCGACGTAGACGGCGCGCGTCGTGGAGTCGATCGCCCGACGAACCTGCTCGGCGTCGTTCGCGTCGACGAACCTCGTCCGGATCCCGAGACGGGGGAGCGTGTGCTGGAAGAGCGTGAACGTGCCGCCGTAGAGCGCGGACGACGAGACGATCGTGTCACCCGCCTGGGCGAGGTTGAGCAGGGCGAGCGTCTGCGCCGCCTGCCCGCTGGCCGTCGCGACGGCCGCGACGCCGCCCTCGAGCTCGGCGATCCGGCGCTCGAAGACGTCCGTCGTGGGGTTCATGAGACGCGTGTAGATGTTCCCGAACTCGCGCAGGCCGAAGAGGCTCGCGGCGTGGTCCGGCCCGTCGAACACGTACGACGTCGTCGCGTAGATCGGGACGGCGCGGGCGTTCGTGGCCGGGTCCGCCGTCTCCTGGGCCGCGTGGACGGCGAGCGTACCGGGGCGGTAGCGGGGTTTCGGTTCGGCGGCGGTCGTGCTCATGGGCTTCTCCTTCGTCGTTTTCGATCTCAAGACACAAAAAAAACCGGCCCTCTCGTGCGAGAGGGCCGGTTTGGGATTCCGAGTCTGGCTCGGGCCGCTTGGTTCGAGGACGCTTAGGTCGTCGAGCCTCCGTCCACCTCGCGCGAGGCGCAAGGAATGCACATGCACATGCACATGCAGGACGCAGCGGAGGCGGAGCGGACCTTCATCGTCGGGCGACGGTAGAGAAGGCGGAGGTCGAAGTCAAGCGTCAGTAGCGCTCGCGGCCGTAGCCGCCGCCGCCACCGTAGCCGCCGCGGCCGCCACCGCCGCCGGTGCGCGGCTCCTGCGGACGGGCCTCGTTGACGCGCAGGGCGCGGCCGTCGAGCTCCTGGCCGTTCAGGGCGCTCATGGCCTTCTGGGCGTCCGCGTCGGCCATCTCGACGAAGCCGAAGCCCTTCGACTGGCCGGTCTCGCGGTCGGAGATGACGCGCGCCGACTCGACGGCGCCGTAGGCCTCGAACGTGGAACGGAGGACGTTGTCGTTGACGGAGTACGGGAGGTTTCCAACGTAGAGCTTCATGAGAACGAGTCCTATTCTTACTTTCTATTCGGAGACGGTAAAGCGGACCGCGTGCGCGGCCAGCGGGGCCTGGAGATGGTGGGGGAGATGAACGGCGGCGGGACGATCCTTCTACAGGCGAATATGACAGCATCGGGAAAAGCGAAAGTCAAATGCCGATCCTCGAATTCGCCCTCGAACTTCCGGGCGTGACGCAACGCGCAATCTGGGATTTCCACGGCGACCCGCGCGTCCTCGAGCGCCTCACGCCTCCCGGCAAGAAAGTCCGCGTCGTGGAGAGGCCTTCGGCGATGGGCGCCGGCGCGCGCGTCGTCATCCGCGTCAGGCAATTCGGCGTCTGGCTGACGTGGGTTTCCCTCATCGAGGCGTGGGAGCCCCATTCGCGCTTCGTGGACGTTCAGGAGAGAGGGCCGTTCGCCTCCTGGCGGCACGAGCACCTCTTCGCGGACGGCCGTCTCGTGGACCGCGTGACGTACGAGGTCCCGCTCGCGCGCTTCGGCGGCCGCCTGGCCGACGTCTCCCTCGTGCGCCCCGACATCGAGCGCATGTTCGCGCACCGCCACGCGGTCACGCGGGAGGCGCTCCTCCGATAGGATCGGCGGATGATCGCTACGACGCTCTTCGCGATGGCCCTCTCCACGACGTCGATCTCCGAGGCCCGGACCGCGCTCCTCGCGGCGCACGGCGAGGCCCAGCGCGCGCGCATCGAGCGCGGCGTCGGCCAGGCCGCGTCCCTCTGGCGCGCCTCGGACGGCGACGGCGCCGCCTTCGTGGCGTTCGCGAAGGAGAACTTCGCGTCCGACCCGAAGGTCCTCGACGGCCTCCTCGTGCGGTTCGAGGAAAACCTCGAATCGCTGGACGGGCACATGGCCGAGATCGGCCGCGACCTCTCGCGGCGGACGGTCATCGAGATGGGGCCGATCCTCCCGGTCGACCGGCTCTTCGGGGCGTGGGAGCCCTCCTCCCACGTCGCCGAGGACCTCTTCGCACAGAAGATCGCGTTCGTCGCGCTCCTGAACTTCCCGCTCTCGACGCTCGAGGAGCGGATCGAGAAGGGCGGCGCGTGGACGCGGCGGCAGTGGGCGGAGGCGCGGCTCGCGCGCCGATTCGAGACGCGAGTGCCGGCGGACGTCGCGCAGGGGCTCGCGCAGGCCGCGGCCGACGCCGAGCTCTACATCGCCGAGTACAACGTCTGGATGCACCACGTCGTGGACGCGAAGGGGACGCGGCTCTGGCCGAAGGGCCTCAAGCTCCTCTCGCACTGGAACCTCCGCGACGAGATCAAGGCGAACTACGCGTCGAAGGACGGCCTCGCGAAGCAGCGCCTCGTCGCGAAGGTCATGGACCGCATCGTGACGCAGACGATCCCGGCCGCCGTCGTCGACAACCCTGCGGTCGACTGGGACCCGTTCACGAACGCGGTCACGGCAGCGCCGGCTGCGGAGGTGGAGGCCGGCGGGCGGCACAAGAGCGCGGGCGCGCATCGCGAGCCGGACACCCGCTACGAGCGGCTCCTCGCCTGCTTCCGGGCGGCACGCGCGGCGGACCCGTACTCGCCCACGGAGCCCACGCTCATCCGGCGCCGCTTCAACGTGGACCGCGAGATTCCCGAGGCGCGCGTCGAGGCGCTGTTCACGGAGATCCTGACGTCGCCGCTCGTTCCCCGCATCGCGGGGGTCATCGAGAAGCGCCTCGGCAGGAAGCTCGAGCCGTTCGACGTCTGGTACGACGGCTTCCGCCCGCGCGCCGCACACCCCGAGGCGGAGCTCGACGCGCTCACGAAGGCGAAGTACCCGACGGCCGAGGCCTACAAGGCCGACCTGCCGCGCCTCTTCGAGGGCCTCGGGTTCACGAAGGACAAGGCCCGCTGGCTCGCGGACCGGATCGTCGTCGACCCGTCGCGCGGCTCCGGCCACGCGCTCGGCGCGCAGCGGAAGGGCGACTTCCCGCACCTCCGGACGCGGGTCGAGCCGGGCGGCATGGACTACAAGGGCTACAACATCGCCGTCCACGAGATGGGCCACAACGTCGAGCAGCTCTTCTCGCTCTACGAGGTCGACCACTGGCTCCTCGCGGGCGTGCCGAACAACGCGTTCACCGAGGCGCTCGCGTTCGTCTTCCAGGCGCGGGACCTCCAGCTTCTCGGCCTGCCGGCTCCGGGGGCCGAGGCGAGGCGGCTCCGGGCGCTCAACGAGCTCTGGCAGACTTGGGAGATCGCGGGGCCCGCGCTCGTCGACATGCGCGTCTGGCACTGGATGTACGAACATCCCGACGCCACTCCCGCGGCGCTGAAGGACGCGGCGGTCGCGATCTCGCGGGACGTGTGGAACCGGTACTACGCGCCGGTCCTGGGCGGGAAGGACGCAACGCTGCCCGGCGTCTACTCGCACATGGTCGGCTACTTCCTCTACCTGCCGGACTACGTCCTCGGGCACCTCATCGCGAACCAGGTCGAGGAGCGGTTCGAGAAGTCCGGGCGGCCCCTCGGCGAGGAGTTCGAGCGCGTCTCGAAGTTCGGCTCGGTCACGCCGGACCTCTGGATGAAGAACGCGACGGGGGAGCCCCTCTCCGCGAAGCCCATGTTCCGCGCGGCCGAGGCGGCGCTCGAGGCCGAGGCAAAGAAGTAGGGAGGAAGAAGGGGCGGGCCGGGAACTTCCCGGCCCGCGCGGGGTCCAACGCGCAGGGGACGATGACGTGCCGGCGCGAATCCTCGCCTTCGAGGCCTCCCGGGCAAACGACGCGGGTGCGAGAATCGCTCCCGTGAGCGCCTCGATCCACGCCAGCGACCGGGACTGGCCCGGCGACGAGCGGGCCCTCAGCCGGTTCCTGTCCGGGGACGTCCTCGGGTTCGAGCAGATCGTGCGCCATTACTCGGGGATGGTCTTCCTGCTCGCGGCCCGCCTCGTCGGCCCGGCGGAGGCCGAGGACGTGGTCCAGGAGACGTTCCTCCGCGCGTACCACGGGCTCGAGCGCTTCCGCGGCGAGGCCAGCCTCAAGACGTGGCTCTACGCGATCGCCCTCAACCGGGCGCGCGCCCGGCACGGTCGGCTCGCGCGCCTTCGCGCCGTGTTCACGCCCGGGAAGACGCGCGAAGGCGACGTTTTCGCGTCCCTCGACCACGCCGCCGACCCGGCGCTCTCGCCAGAGGAGAACGCCCTCCTGACCGAGCGCCGCCGGCGCCTGCGCGCGGCCGTCGCCGCCCTGCCCGACGAGTTCCGCGCGGCGGTCGTCCTGCGCGACCTCGAGGGCCTCTCGTACGAGGAAGTCGCCGAGGTGCTCGGCGTTCCGGTCGGAACCGTGCGGAGCCGCCTCGCGCGCGGGCGCGCCCTGCTGAAGGAGACACTTTCGTGAGCGCCCGCCCCGACGTCCCGCGTCTCTCCGACGAGGAGCTCGACCTCCTCATCTCGCGCTCCCTCGACGGCGACCTCTCGCCGGAGGAGGAGCAGCAGCTCGAACGTCTCGTGGCCCTCGACCCCGCCGCCGCCCGCCGCAGGGCCGATCTCGCCGCGCTCGTCGCGGACGTGAAGGCCCTGCCGGAGCCCGCGACGCCGTTTGCCCTCGCGACCCGCGTGAGTTCCAATGTCGCCGAGCGCGCGGGGCGCCGCGGCTCGCTCGGCTCGCGCGTCGGGTTCTTCCCGGCGCCCGGTTTCGCGAAGGCCGCGCTCGTCATCCTCGGCATCGTCGGCGTTTCGATCGCGATCCTCCGCCCGGTGCCGAAACGCCTCGCGGAGGGCCCCGTGGACGTCTACCTCTACAACCCGGCCACGCCGGCCTCCCCGGCTCCACGGACGCTCATCGCCGAAGCGAAGCCCGCGCGAGAGCGGGCGAACGGAGTCGCGAAGGACCTCGCGAAGGAAAAGGCGTTCGCGCCGGAGGCCGACTCCCGCCGGAAAGCGGACGCGGGCGAGGCGCCGGAGAGCGCCGTGGACGGCGACAAGAAGGCGACCGCGAAGCTCGAGGGCGCGCGCCAGAACGAAGTCGCGGTCGCGGCCGACGCCCCGGTTCTCGCCGAAGCCACGGCGAGGCCGCGGGCCGACCGGGACGAGGCCGGCGTGCTCGACGCCGTTCGCCCGCAGGCTCCCGCGAAGGCAATGAGCTCCGGAACGCTCGCGGCCTCCGCGCCGGCGCCCGCCGCACCGGCCGCCGCGCCCGCACTCGCGCAGGCCGCGGGCGCGTCCGCCGGGGACGCGGAGAGCCTCGCCCCGCGCGGCTGGAGCGTCTCCGTGCGCGGCGATGCCGGGCGCCGCTGGTCTCTCCGGCGAGCCCCGGACAACCCGCCTCCCGCGCGCGGGTCCGCCGTGTACCGCGTCACGCTCGACGCCTCCGGCCGCGTGACGGCCCTCTCGCGCGTGAGCGCGGGCCCGGCCGACCTGCGCCTCGACGCGTTCGTCCGCGGCATGGTCTTCCAGCCGCTCGCGCCACCGGCCGAAACCCAGGCGCGGGCCGCGGCCCGCGAAACGGCGGCGGCGGCCGACGCCTTCGAGATCGGGCTCGAGCCGCGCTGATCCGGCGCGGCGAGAAGCGCCGTTCTGTCAACGCTCCTTAGAAATGTCCCCTGAAATAGCTCGTTAGAAATGTCCCCTCTGTAACCGTCGTAGTCGTCGCGCGGTGGAAAAGTGGAAAACGGTGGCGATGAGGTTGCTGGATTCAGGGAGCGGCCACGCGAAGGCGCCTTTCGCGTGAAGCCTGGGCGGCGATGGTGAGGGATTTCCTCCACGGGTGAGTCTCGGAAGGCGCCCAGGTGGGGCTGGGTGCCTTGACAGAGGCCGGGATGATCAGTCTCGCCGGGCGATGGGGCCGCTGTGGAATTTCGTGGAACTCGAGAGCCCGGCCATGGTGAAGCAGCACCCGGGACCCATCCAGTCGCCTGCGAACCACGATTCTCTGGCGGCGAAGCGGCATCCGAGCCCTGGGCCCGGTGATCTGGAAGAAACGACCGTCGCAGACAACCGTCCAGTCGTTCTGCACGGTGCGCGGCTCATCGAAGACGAACACGTCCTCGAGGCGCAGGCCCTTGGGGACGGGCCGGTGGTGGTCGATCCGGCTGGCCGCGCTGTGAGCGAACCGCTCATTGATCGCCTCGAGGAATCCGTTTCTCAACAGCGCGTTGGCCGCGCGGAGGTCTTTGATACCCCGTAGCCGCATCTCCTTGACGAGACGGTCCTGCAACACGCCGTGCCGCCTCTCGATCCTGCCCTTGGCCTGAGGGCTGGCGGCCGCAATG
Source organism: Thermoanaerobaculia bacterium (assembly GCA_044229475.1). Taxonomy (GTDB): domain Bacteria; phylum Acidobacteriota; class Thermoanaerobaculia; order UBA5066; family UBA5066; genus Fen-183. The sequence goes on from JBGASW010000003.1 coordinate 28,479, forward strand.
ATCTGAACCCCGAGCTTGTGACAGGCCTTGCCGAAGGCCGAAAGCGCAGGCTGGCCGGCCAACTGCTCATCTTTCGTCGGCTCGCGATCAACCACGTAGAGATTCTTGTGGTCGGTGTAAAGCGCCTTAGGGATGCCGTAGAGCTCGATCCACCGCCACAAAACCCTCATCGCTCCTTCCGTCGTCTCCTGCTCGAAGAACTCGCCGCCCATCTTCGCCGTGGCGTCGTCGACAAGATCGATCAGACACGGCTTGTCGCCCCTCTCGAGCCAGTCGTGGAAGCTGCCGTCCATCTGCACGAGCTCGCCGAAGTGCTCCTTGGGCGCCCTCCACTTTCGATGCGGCCCACGCTTCTTCTTCCTCTTCCACAGCCCCGCGACGATCAGCCACCGCCGCAGCGTCTCGTGAGAAACCCTCAGCCCCACCTCGAGAAGCTTCTCCGCCGCCAGGGTCGGCCCAAACCCCGAAAGCCGCGTCCGGCACAGCTCAAGGCACTTCTGCTTGCTCTCGGCGTCCAGCGTCCGATTCGACGGCCGCCCTCGAGACCGGTGCACCAGGCCCTTGGCTCCTTCGGTGCGGTACCTCTTCCAGATCCTCTTGCCCTGCCGCACGCTCATCGAAAGTCGCTCGGCTGCCGCTACCACCGTCTGCCCCCCGGCCTTTACCTGCTCGAACTCCACCAGCCGCGCTCTCTCCTTCAAGCTCAGCCCCACGATCCCCTCCATCCATGCCCCCTCTTCCAAGGGGACATTTCTATCGAGTTATCGAGGGGACACTTTCATGGAGCTACGACAGGCGAGAAGCGCCGTTCTTGACGCCCGGGACCCCTCCGCCTACACTCCCCGTCCCTTCGGAAGAGAGCCGAAGTAGCTCAGTTGGTAGAGCAACTGATTCGTAATCAGTAGGTCCCCGGTTCAAGTCCGGGCTTCGGCTCCAATCATTTAGCCCTCTCCAGGCACCCCCGAAAACGCCAGCGGTTACGAAAGCGGTTACGAAACGTAGCCGATCGCCGCCGTTTCGAGCGTCTCGACGGATCAAGAGACCCATCGGCCTACCTTCGTCGCGGGAGGCCAGTCGTGGACCGTCGATACGTTCTCGCCAAGGATGCTGCGGCTCGCATCGGCGTTCGTACCTCCACGCTTCGTAAATGGCGAACCCTCGGGAAGGGACCCAGCGGATGGATTCACGCGGGGAAGACCGTCGTGCTCTATCCAGCGGAATCCCTGGACTCGTTCTTCAGGGAACTCGAGAGAAAGAGCCAGGGCAAAAGCGACGAGAGGGTGACGTCGTGCGGTGGAAGGTAGATCCTCCTGGTTTTGTTTTCGACGGTCGCCGGCACATCGCGAAGTTCTCGGTGATTGTTCCGGGGACGAACGCAATGCGCCGTCGAAAGAAGACGATCCGCGTCGAGAAGAGGGATGAGGCGCTTGAGCGCTGGGCGGAGTTTCACGAAGAGGTCCTCCGCGGCGAACCGCCGAAGCCGAAGGTGTTTACCTTCGGGGACTATGTCGGCCGACACCTCCCGGATCACCTGCGTCGTGTTTCTTCGGCAACGGCAACGTCATATGAACAGATGAGTAGAGTCCACCTAATCCCGTTCTTCGGCGCGACGCGGCTGGATGAGATCAACATGGCCGCCGTCCGAGACTTCGTCGGGCACCTCAAGAAGTATCGGTCAAAGGCGAAGAGCCGATTGGGACGACCCCTCAGCCCCGCCACGATTAATGATTGTCTATCCGTACTACGGGTTCTGGTGCGAGATGCGCACGAGCGCGGGGTCATCGGGACATTGCCGTGGCGAGGCCGGTGGCCTCGCGAAAGGGCAGAGGCGCTCCGCCTTGAGCTAACAACAGATGAACAGCGCCGGTTTCTGGCTGCGTTCGATGATGAGAAAGCGTTTCGCGACCATATCGAGCGTACCTGTTCGAACGGCAAGGTTGTTTCCAGCCCTCGCTTCGGAGGATCTCCACGTTCCTTCGGCGGAGGTCGGAGACCCGAAGGAGAGGCGGTCGCCGCGCACTTCTCCCGACTCCGATCGTTGAAACCTCTCTTCGTTGTGGCGCTCGAGACCGGCCTTCGAAGAGGTGACCTGCTTTCGCTTCGCTGGCGGTCCATCGATCTCGAGAACGGGTGGATTCGGATCACGATGGAAAAGACGAAGCGGGAGGCGGTAATCCCGGTCTCGGCGGCATGCCGAGAGGCCCTCTCGGAGATGCACCGGCGCTCAGTGCTCGCAGAGTTCGTCTTCATCCGAGAGGATGGCCGTCCCTTGTCCTGGACCACGGTCCAGAAGACGTTCGAGCTCTTGAAGAATCTAGCCGGCATCACTCGCCGCTTTCGGTTCCACGACTTGCGCCACACGTTCGGTTGCCGGCTCGCGAGCGGTGGCGTGAGTATTCAGGTCATCGCGAGGGTCATGGGCCACAGCTCCGTGCAGATGACGGAGCGATACGCGCGGCCTTCAGAGGAATCGCTCACGGAAATTCGCCGTGCCTTGGACGCACAGAAAACGAAAACGCCCCCTGAGGTTACTCAGGGGGCGCAAATTTCGGCTAGTTAGTGTTGGAGTAAATCCACCGCATGAAACGCTCGGTGTCGAAGACGACACCGCGAGAGCGTTCATACGCGATTCGACCCTCAAGGAGGTGCGATTTCTTCGAGAGCCACAGATCTAGGTGTGAGGCCTTCCAGTCCAGTATGGCGCGAGCCTCTGTGTGATTCAGACGCTCTTTGATGGGCCGGGCAAACTGACGGGTCTTCGAGTGTGGGTAGACCGTGATGGGATGCCACGAGAGTTCATCCCGTAATCGAAGCATCCAGAAGCCCCGCTTCTCTAGAGAGGGCTTGCGCGTGGAATCCGCTGCTGGAGTTGGTTGAAAGAGGGGAAAGCCACGGTCCTCTCCGTCGAGGTGTCGAAGAATGCCGCGCCGACGAAGCTTCACTAGATCGGCACGACCCTTAAGGTCCAGTGCGGAGGTGAGTGCGTCGCTCTTCTCGAGCCAGGAAACGAGCCCGGGATGAGACGCGATCGCATCCGCTTCCTTACGAATATCGAGCCTTCGATTCTCGAACTGAAGTTGTCCGAGTGCTTTAAGTTCTCGGGAGTATTGGGAGAGGTCGTCGATGAGAAACGGGCGGTAGCGGAACTTCGCGTGCAGGGGCACTTCAGAGAGCCATGTTCCGGGTTCGTCCTCTACGAGGTATGGAACCCAGATCGGACGTCCACAATCTGGGCAAACGGGTCGCTTGCAGTGGGGACACGGAGTCTTCGGGCCGCCTACTGTCTTATTTTCTTCTTGAAGAGCGTTTAGGCATCCGCCAGCACTGTCATCGACATGGTTCGTGCAAGTGATTGCGACAGAGCCATTTACGCTTGACAGCGCCGGCTCGCTACAGATATGATGAGCAGGTTCTAGTCGGTCTTCGTTCATGACTTACCTTGCCCTCTCAGGGGACTGGGTGGAGCACCGACTAGCCGGGAGAAGTGGGGTTGGGGCCCTCTTCTCCCTTTTTTTAGTCGGGCTTAACGAGCGAAATGGAGCCCCTCTTCCAGAGCGCTCGCTCGAGTCCGTCCGGGAGCCCTCGAACTGAGGGCTAGTTCAGTTTTCAGAGAGCACGCGGCACGATGAACGCCGCGTCAAACTGCCGGCTGCATTTGTCCTAATTGATTATCTGGGGTTCGTTCCCATCAACCTTGCTGCCGGCTCAAGCCGATCGTCTTAACTCTTAGGGCTTTGCGAAAAACTTCGAAAAAACGTTAAGAGAAAGCCAATCAGGCGAGCGATCTGGCGCCGAGAGACGGGAGCGTGTGCGGTCCGCTAGGCGGGTCTTGGTGCGGAGATCTACTCGAAGCATCTACTAGGTGGGTCTCGACCAGCCATATTCCTGTCCTCCTTTGCGGCCGATCCGAGAATCCGGTCCGTCAAACCAATGTGTGTTCCAGGCAAGCCGAAGTCAAGGGAATGAGATGCGGGATTCCTCCCCGGGGTGTGACCTAAGGCCCGAGGACCCCGACCTTCGGCCCCGTCGGCGCGAGGGCTTTCTCATAGGTGGTCAGCTCGGCTCATCGGTGTCGACGAGGGTACGGTCTGGAGGTGGGAGGCTGACCGGCATAGGCCGGTCGGTCGCCCTCGGCGTCGCCTCGCCGAAGTACTCGCGAACTTGTTGAAACGGCGGTTGACTCTGTTCGCAAGTTCTGCGAACATCTGCGGCCGTGAATGAGAGCCTAGGTTTCGAACTCAAGCGCCTCCGGACGGCGGCGGGCCTTACCCTGCGGACGTTCGCGACGAAGGTCGGCATCTCTCCGGCTCATCTCTCCGACCTCGAGCATGACCGCCGTCGACCGTCCCCGGCGCTCATCACGCGCCTTGCCAGCGCACTTCGCCACGTCGGCGCGCGACGAGAGGATATCGAGCGACTCAACACGCGGCTTGACCCCCAGACCCAGGAGTGGATGACGGAGCACCCGGGTGCTCGGCAGTTGCTTCGGGTCGTTAGGGACTCGGGCCGAGATCCGAACGAGATTCTCAAGGAACTCGAGGCGTATTTGAAGAGAGAGAAGTCGTGAAGAGCTGGTCCGACCCGCAGAGCCCGTGGGGCCGCCGCGTCTGGTATGAGGATGCGGAGCTCGAGGCAATCGCCGAGGACGCCGTCGCCGCGGCGGGACCTCAGGGGTTCATTCCGGGTCGCGGTGTCGATGTGGACCTCATCCTCGAGCAGAGGTGTGCCGAGGTCGACTACGGTGCGCAGCTGCCGACAACAATGCTCGGCCGCACGAATTTCATGTTCAACGGTACGATCTCGGTTGAGCTCGACCGGGCCCTCGTGACCGATTCCGAGAGCAGTCGGGTCGCGCGACGTCGGCTTCGGGCCACCGTCGCGCACGAGACGAGCCACGTACTCCTCCACGCTCGGCTCTACGAGTTCGGCACCGGGAATCTCTTCGTGGAGGCCGAGCCGGAGGTTCCGCGCGTCCTCTGCCGTGAGCCAGATCCTCGGCGCGGAGGTCCTTGGTGGGAGCAGCAGGCCAACATCGTGATGGGCGCGCTCCTCATCCCGAAGAACTGGCTGAAAGGACAACTTCTAGCGATTCTCACTCGCCGTGGCCTTTCAGATCTCAACGCGGCAGCCCAGATGGGAGTAATGAAAGGAGTCCTTGATGACGTAGCCGACGAGTTCGACACGAGTTTTCCACTCGCGCTTTTCAGGTTGCAGGGTCTGGGTTTGCTGCCGGCCGACACGCAGCAGCAGGAACTCGCGTGAGGCGAAGGACCGACGAGTCCTTTTTTTTGAGATCGCCGTTCGCATCGTCAGCTAACGGCACGAACATGATTCATTCAGAGGAGATCAACGTGGCCGACGCTCAGGTGAAATGCATCAACAAGCCGCACAGGGACAGCTCGCATGAGCACATCACACATCTCGGAGGCGACGGCTGGCGCTGGACGCGCGATCAGGTTGTGGCCTCAATCGAGGCTGGAACGAACACGTTCTTCACGTTCGCCGGCGGGAAACGGGCAGACGTACTCGTGCGGGAGGGTCCGAACGGAAAGTACGTGCAGACGCGGGCCGATGGCGTCTGGAACAACAACCTTCTGGCGCTCCCTGAGTGCCCGGGGAGCTGAAGCGAGCTGTCGACGAGGGAGGAGCGATCGGTCGCTCCTCCCTCGTCTTCCGAGAATAAGCCACAGGAATTACGTCGAAAGACTGCCATGAGTACTGCGCTGGCTCTCAGCGTTCTTCTTATCTCCGCGATCTCGCTCGCCTGTCTCCTCGCTCTTCTGCTCAGGAAGAGCAAGCACGTCGACCTCGTTCCACTTGAAGGCCGTCTCACCGCTATAGCCGGCGGTCAGGAGCGCACGGATCGCCTAGTTCGGGATGAGTTGGCAAAGGGTCGTGAGGAAGGCTCGAACGCCGCCCGAGCCGGACGTGAAGAACTCGCGGGTGCGGTCAAGGACCTCGGCGACTCTCTCGTAAAGAACGTCGGCGAGATCGGCACATCCCAGAAGAACCAGCTTAACGTTTTCTCTGGACTTCTCCACACGCTCACGGACACAAACGAGGCGCGGCTGGAGGCGCTTCGGTTGACGGTCGAGACGCAGCTGAAAGCCGTCGAGACGTCAATGACGGAGCGCCACAAGGAGATGCGGGAAGAAGCGAACGCGAATCGGACGTCGCATCGTGAGGAGATCGCAAATTCACTCAAGCACCTGGGCGAAAGGGTCCAGGAGAGCGTCACCGGAATGACGGCCGCCCAGAAGGCCGAGTTCGCCTCTTTGCTCGATGAACTCCGGAAGCTCACAACCTCGAATGAGGCGAAGCTCGAGAGCTTGCGCGGCGTGGTGGATGGTCGCCTCAAGGAGATTCAGGAAGCAAACGACAAGAAGCTGGAACAGATGCGAGCGACAGTCGACGAGAAGCTCCAGGACACGCTTGAAAAGCGGTTCAGTGAGAAGTTCAGCCAGGTTGCGGACCGGCTCGAAAAAGTCCATCTAGGGCTGGGCGAGATGCAAGCGCTCGCCGCTGGCGTGGGAGATCTGAAGCGCCTGTTCGCGAACGGCCGCGCCCGCGGGACTTGGGGCGAAGTGCAGCTCGGGGCGCTCCTCTCGGACATCCTCACCCCAGACCAGTTCGCCGAAAATGTCGCACTCAAAGAGTTCTCATCAGAGCGCGTGGAGTACGCGGTCAAGCTACCGGGTGACGAGGACGCGATCTATCTTCCAGTGGACTCGAAGTTCCCGATGGAGGACTACGAGCGGCTCGTTGACGCCTTCGAAGCGGCAGATGCGGATAGCCTTGAGGATGCGGGCCGAAAACTCGAGGCTCGGGTGAAAGCGTGCGCGAAGGAAATCCACGACAAATACGTCAACCCGCCCAAGACGACGGGCTTCGGAATCATGTTCCTTCCGAGCGAGGCTCTGTACGCGGAAGTCGCAAGGCGTGCGGATCTCCTCGGAGTGGTACGGCGCGATTACCGAGTGATTATTTGTGGCCCGTCGACTTTGGCGGCGACACTTCTGTCGTTCCGAATGGGATTCAAGACTCTCGCCATCCAGAAGCGGACGAGCGAGGTCTGGACGCTCCTCGGTGCGGTAAAGAGCGAGTTCGGGAAATTCGGCGGACTCCTCGAGCAAGTGAGGAAGAAGCTCGACCGCGTCTCGTCTTCGATCGACGACGCGGCCAAGAAATCCAGGACGATCGAACGAAGACTGCGTGATGTCGAAGTTGTTCCGGACTCGGAATTGCCGGCTCTGCTGGAGTCGGCAGAACCCGACGAGATCGAGACCCCTCTGGCTCCGGTGGGCGCTTCCTCGGAAGATGACGACGTGCCGTTCTGACGACACTCTGCCTCTTCTGGTCGCGGGAACCTAACGACCCCTCAAGCCAAAGAACCACGGTTCCGGTCGTTCTTGGCGCGGATAGGATTGCGACGGAGAGGTAGACAATCGTGACGCCATGAAGAAGCTCACGAAAGAGAACTGGAGAGCATCCGATCCGATTATTTCGTCGGGAGCCCTCGTCCGCCTCTCGCTTGTGGACGGCTCGGTTGAGACCATGAAGCCGAACGACTGGGCCGAGCACCTCCTCCGGCCTCAACTCTCGCCGTCCGTCCCCACCGAGGTGCGTGAACTGTTCGAAGTCGCTCGCGGAGCGATGATCTACGGCTCACTCTTCTTCCCACTCTTCACGCTCGGACTCGGACAGGTCTACCGCGTCGCTGAGACAGCCACGAGGATGAAGGCGAAGGCAGCCGGAATCTCGCTTCTGACGAAGAAGAACCGGCAAAGGACGTTCGCGATGCTGCTCAGTGAGTTTCGCGATAGAAGAATGCTCTCGCAGGCTGAACACGCCGTCTGGGCGGACGTCCGGCAGTGGAGAAACGCCCTTACCCATGCGGAGCAGCTGACGATCCTCGCACCAGGAACGGCCGCCGCGCGGCTGTGCTCCCTCGCTGAGACGATCAATCGGCTCTTCAGTACACCGATCTCAGCCGACCAGAACCACTCTATTTGAGGTCTCCAGCTCGGCGATCTTTGTTTCGACAAGCGAGTTATCGATCCCAAGGTCACGATAGAGGTCGGTCAGCCACGATCGCAGACCCGGGCCGGGCCCAATCAGTCGCCAGAGATCCTCGGAGCCGTCGTCGTAGACGTTCATCACTCGCAGCATCCCCGGATCGTCCGTCTTGACGACCACGGTACCGACTTTCCGTCGACCCCTCTCCATTGCGGTGATTCTATAGCCCTGCGCTTAGGCCGGTGGAAGTTCAAACCGTGAGAGAGCGAGCCGAAGAACGCTGACGATTCCTTCGTACAGCCGAATCTGGAGCCTCTCGAATTCGATGGGAGTCTGGGGTATCCGTTCAAACCCCATCGATCTAAGGTCCCTCGCAAGCGAATGCCACTTCCCTGCGCGGTCCCTCTTCGGGCCGTGATCGAGGTCGTGGTCTTCACTGTTACGAAGGCGCTTTAGCCACCAGATAGGCTCACACTCCTCATTCTTGAGCGGACCGCCGCCATCTGCCAGAAATCGCAACGTATTCGCGCCCGCGCTCTCGTAGATGAGAAAGTAGAGTGCGTTGACGATGCGACCCAGGGTGACGGAATCGCGGGCGATTGTCGTGTTCAAAACCGGAATCGCCCTATAGCCGCGAGACGTCGGCGAGAACACCTCGTCCTTCCCCGAGAGTTTCGCAGCCGTGTTGACGTCCACGACTAGGTTAACGAGGACGGTAGAGAGCATGGCTGCGCGATGGGCATTCGATGGAGCCGAGAGGCGTGCGCGCGATGCGTTAGCGTCTCTTGCGCGGATGAGCAGCTCCGCACGTCCTTGGTCGGGCTGATTAGGGTCAAAGACGAAGTCCTTCTCCGTCTCGTCGCCAGCGTTCCCAGGCGGACGTGGATAGCGAGTGATCGCATCGGCGTAGGCGTCCCGCTGGACGGCCGACTGTCTTAGAGCAGCCGTCAAAGCGACGGAAACGGCCGAGTTCGTCTCAGAGCCGAGAAATTGAGTGATTGTCTCCTCTATAAACCGGGTTCTCGTGCTAATCGGAAGGAGGACCGCGTCAAGCAATGACGTGTCGGCCAACCGAATCGCATCCGGCAGAGCCCAGGCGGCGACTTTCTCGACGGCAGCGACACCAGAGATCTGTGCGTCGATAAGTTTCAGAGCCGACTCGGGTGGTAACCCGTGGAGAATCTTCGTCTGCGCGGCAAGCTCATCAAAACCTCGGCGCATCTCTTCTAAATAGGGCAACTCGAGATCACGCGTGAGCGCACCGGCTTCAAGAGTCATGCGGGTCAATTCTGGGAGCGGGGTGAACGTCCCAGCTGACGTAAGCGACGCGGTTAGGATCTTCAAGGACTCATCTGCCGGGAGACTACTCAGCGTCAATGATGGGAGTTCATTCCGCCCTGTCAAAGAGCCGGAGAGCGCGGTCGCTGTGTCGAGAATCAAGTCGGCGCCCCTCAGGTCCACGGCCGCCGAATCGAAATACCGCTGAAGGTCGCGCTGCTGTCGCTCGAGGTCTTCCATGAACCGTCGGGTCGGCCCGTAGATCTGCTCCATGAGCTTCTCTTGGTCGGCAAGGAGGTTCCTCATGGTCGGAGTTTTGAAGTCGTCGTAGGTCACGGGGGAAGAGTACCCCTTCGACGCGGTTCTTCGGACGGCGCCGGAGGGGTCACCTGTTCGGGAGACAGTGGTCGGAGTACGCCTCCAATTAACGAGGCGACACCTGGTGCCGCGCAAGGAGCCGGCGGAAGAACTGCTCGACGACCGCCGGGCCCTTGTCCTCCGCGAGGTCGGCTGCGCCAAAGCGATAGATCTCATAGCCGAGAAGACGTAGGTCGCGGTCGGCCGCGACCATGGAGGCATACGCCTTTGGCGTAGCGTAGTGGTGGGCACCGTCGACTTCCAAGATCACGCGAGTGTCACCCGAGAACAACATCAGAAAGTCCATTCGTTGACGCAGCAGGGCGTCCCGCCCGCGTGCTTCGACGGTACGGGGATCATAGTGAAGCCATACCTCCGGTAAGAGAGCCGGAAGAGAGGGGATCGCTTGCTGGTAGGTCTTGAAATAGGTCTCAAAGAGAAGGCGTTGGGGAGGCGAGGAGGCCGGAAGCGAACGAAGCAGCCGGTGGTAGAGGCTCTTCTTTGCGGCATCCGGCTCGAGATCGTGCGTCTCAGCCCACCAGGACTGAAGAGTGCCCCAGGTGAGCCCGCCAGAGAGCGGCCGATCGTAGATAAGGTTCTGGCTCGCGTCTCCGACGACCTCGATGTCATTGCTGATCGCGTCTCGAAAACGGAGATCAGGCTTTTGCTCAGACGCGAAAATGAGGTTCTTCGGCGCGTTCTGCGCGCGAGGACCGCGAGCGGAGAGTGTGAAGGACAAGTAGCCATCGGCAGCTTCTCGTTCGTGAAGGGCGAGGCCGTCGGGAGCCAGAGATTCGTTGACAAGCGCGGCATAGCGGCGTTGCTCGTCAATGTCAGGCCTAATCTCGCCCGATCCAAGGGCGACGAGGAGTCGCGTGAATCGCGTATCGGAAACGTCATACGCGCCAAGGTGTTCAAAGAGGTCATCGGCGGTCCAATCGTCGTTTCGAAGCATGTGCTGGACGATCTGCTCTTTAAGAGAGCGGCCCGGCTCGCGCCAGGCATCCAAGGGATGCTCCAGGACGAACAGAGACTCCAGAAGCGCGACGAATGCAGCCCCTTTGAAGAAGGTCGGAACCGAGACGAGGTTCTGGCCAATGTCGCGACGGAGGCGCTTCGAAATCGAAGGGCCACCGATCCAGCGCCAAAGTGTCTCCTCAAGCTCGAAGGTCTCAGGGTGCCGCGCAAGCGGGTATCGCTCAGAGAATCTGCGGGCAGCTTCCTGTAGAGCCTGTTCGGAATTCAGCAGCTCAAGACGGGCTTTCAGATATCCAGCCTTGGAGACGTTCGGATCATCTTCGGCGAATGGGAGAGCGAGGGCGTCCGCGAGGCCCGGTAGGTCGGCGCGACGGTGCTGGTGCGCAAAGGCCAGAATCAGAGGCGAGAGCTGCTCGCGGAGATTGCGAGCGGAGGCTGCACTGGAATCGACCATGGCGGTGATTTTCCTCGCGTTCTGGCTACGGGCAAAGGGCCGCTTGTCGCGCCCTCCTCACTGGACCCGTGCCGGCTCGGGGGTAGCTATTCAGGCGGGAATGTCTCCGCGCTGAAACCGGCCGTAGGCGTTCCGTCCACCATGAGCTTCACGTAGCCATGGTAATTGGGGAGGTTCATGAGGTCGGCGGCTGAGATTTCATCGCGAAACTCCCGGGAGATACCGCGCGCATCATCCGGTCCAACGCGGAAGGCGAAGAGAGTACCGACGTTGCCGAGAAGCGAATGCCGTACCGAATCCTCGAGCTGGGCCAGATGCTGGTTCGCGAGGATGAGGTTTACGTGGTACTTCCGAAGTTCGGAGAGCATATTCGCGAGGCTCTCTGTCGCGAAGGTCTGAAACTCGTCGAGATAGAGATAGAAGTCGCGCCGAGCTGATTCCTGCTCATCCGCGCGGCTGAGGCCGGCGAGTCCAATCCGGGCCACGAGCATCGCGCCGAGGAGCGTAGCGGGACCCTCGCCGACTTTCCCCTTGGCGAGGTTCACGAGGAGGATTCTTCCCTCGTCCATGATCTTTCGAAGGTCGAGCGTCTCCTTTCGCTCGGTCATGATGTTCCGGAGATACGGGTCGGAGAGAAAGGCGCCTACCTTGTTCTCGACCGGGGCGATGACGCCCACCCGGAAATTCCAGGGGTAGCTCTCGTACTCCCGGGTCCAGAACGCCCGAACCTCGGGATTTGAGGTTTGCTCCACCGCCTTCGTGCGGTATTCCTTGTCGTGAAGGAGCCTGCCCATATCCGCAAGAGTGGCATCGGGCTGGTCAAGGAGTGTGAAGAGACAGTTTCGGAGGATGTGCTCCATGCGGGGACCCCAGGAGTCGGCCCAGATCTTCTTCATGACCTCAAGGAGTTCCTGAGCGGCGAGGGACCTCCTTTCGGGCGGTATGCCCTGGAGGGGGTTGAACCCGATGGGCTGATCGAGATCCGGCACGTTCAGATAGATCACGTCCTGCCGGCGTTCCTCCGGAAGGAGATCGACCACTTCGTCCAGGAGGTCGCCGTGGGAGTCGAAGAGGGCTAGCCCTTCGCCATTGCGGACGTCCTGAAGGACGAGCGACTCGAGAAGAGTGCTCTTGCCGGTCCCCGTCTTCCCGAGGATGTACATGTGGTGCCTGCGGTCCTTCCGCTTGATGCCGAAGGTCCGCCGTTGATTCCGGAAATTCGTCTGGCCGACCATCGTGAGGTCGTCCTCCCTCTGAGCGTTCATACATCCAGTCAACCGCTCCGTTCCGCGATGGACGACGGGGTATTTCTTGCCGTGTTGGCAGAGAGTTCCACGTAGTCCGCCCGTTTCTCCTCGCCTACGCTTTGCCCAGCATCTTTACAACCTGCGAGTCGAAGAGAAAGGAGGTGAGGGATACGTGTATTCGCCGAAGATCCGAGAGGATCTCATTTCGCCCATCTACCACGAGGCGAGGAAAGACGGCATTCCGATGACCGTCTGGGTCTCCCGGGTGCTCGAAGAAGCGCTCTCCAACCGTGCAATTCAAAGAAGCATCGGAACGGACGGCGCGACAGGGCGCCCGGACTCTGGCCCGAACCCAGTTGACGGAAAGGAGGCATCAGGTGGAAGTCCCATTCGCGCTACGGTGGACGGCACTCCTCGAAGAGGCCGTCAATCGTCCAGGGCTGATTCTCGAGGCGTACTCGAGGTTTCACGGGTACTCGATCGGTAACCGGATCGCGGCGCTCTTTCAGTGCATGGAGAGACAGATTGAACCAGGTCCGATTGCCACCTTCACGAGGTGGAAGGAGCTCGGACGGAGCGTCAAGAAGGGATCGAAGGCACTCTGGCTCTGCATGCCGATGACCGTCACGAGGAGACCAGACTTCAAGGATCCTGATGGAAAAGAGCACTGTTTTACCTACTTCGTCTGGCTGCCACGATGGTTCGTTCTCTGTCAGACCGACGGGAAGCCGTATGAGCCGGAGCCGATCCCGCACTGGTCGAAGGAACAGGCACTCAACGGACTCGGAATCTCAGAGCTTGCATTCGACGGACTGGATGGAAACGTGCAGGGCTATGCGAAGGGGAGAGCGGTCGCTGTAAACCCTCTCGCCGAAATTCCCTCGAAGACACTCTTCCACGAAATCGGCCATGTGCTTCTCGGTCACACCGGAGAAGGGGAGATACGGGAAAGCAAGGAACTCCCGAGAAACCTCAAGGAGACGGAGGCTGAATCTGTCGCCTTTCTCTGCCTGGATGCGCTCGGTCTTTCGGGGGAAGCTTACTGTCGCGGCTACATCCAGCACTGGTACGGAGCAGGGAATCCAATTCCGGAAGCGTCTGCGAGACGGATCTTCGGAGCGGCGGATGCGGTCTTGAAGGCGGGAAGAGTCGAGACGGTCCTCGATGGCTCACTTATGGAAGGAGGTTTGCAGTGAACGTCGATCTCAGGTCTCTCTCGCTCCGCACGGCGGGGCAGCATCTCGGCGTTCGACCCGACGTCTGGTTGAGAGCGACAATCGTGATCGCAGGAACAGAACATTTCGTCGATCTGGTAAGGGTCAAGCGTGAACGGAGCGGCGAGCAACGAGCCCATTCGAAGGACCTGGACAGGATGCTCGGGTTTCATCACCTAGCCTGCGGTGCGGATGGACCATTCTCGACCGTGAGACTTGAGGGCCACTGCTACGTTCTCTTCGTCACGCCGTACTGCGACTAAGTTCTCAAAAAGGCTGGAAGCATTAGCGCGCGTCTTCTCGTTCCCATTGAGCCGGCTCTTGCCGGCTCTCCTTTCGTTCTGACGACAAGAATGCTCTTGTTGACCGAGGCCAAAGACACCCGCTATCCTTTCGACGCAAAAAGAGGAGCCATGCCATGGCCCATACCGAAAGGGCTGGTCTGACGGCGCGCGCCGCCGACCGGATTGTGCGCCAGCTGAAAGACGAGCGATATGTGTACCTCACGAAGCGGCGTCGGCGGGAGAAAGACTTGCGGCTTATCGCCGAGAGAATTCTCCGCCGACCCGAGTGGTTTGATCTCGCCACGGCATTGATCAGCGCCGTTGTAAACCGTTCATCAGCATACGACTGGAATGTCGGGAGTCTCGTACCCTATTGGCCAGCGGAGCGAATTGCAGACATCATAGGCGCGCTTCCAAACGCTTCGCCTACGAGGTATCTGGCGTCCGCTGGTCTTACGTGGGCGCTCGGAGAACTCGGCTCTATCGATCCGAGGGTCATCCTCTTCTTGCGGCAAGCTGTGCGCAATCGGAACACACCCGGCGACGCCTGGCGCGCCGCTGCGATCTCGCTTAACCGCCTAGGTCAAGAGCAGGCGGTAGAACTCCTGAAATCGAATCTTCGGCGGTCATATTCGATATCGTACTGTCTACAAAATCTGGAGGATCACCGGGCGGTAATTGGCCTCCTTTCACGCATCGAATCTCGGCACGTTCCGGAGGTTGCGAATGCTCTGCGACGTCTACTTGAAACCGGAACGCGTAGGGAGCGGCTGAGCGCCGCGTGGCTGGTCGGTAGGCTGCGCCTCGATAGCGCTCCGCTCTTGAGGCTAATGCACCAGCAGCTTCGCGACCGCGACTATGAAACCAGGCTCAACACTTTGATGGCGCTGCGAGACCTCCGCTCCTCGGCGAGTCGGGGGATCTTCGAAAAGCACCTTGAGAATCACGGGGATCCACTATTCCGCCGGGAGGCAGCACACGCCCTCGGTTTGTTGTCGGCCTATGACAGCATCCCCCTTCTAAAGAGATGCCTCGCTAAGGAGCGCGAGCCGCGCGTTATCGCGTCTATTTCGCGCGCGCTCGACACGATCCTCGACCCAGATGCGCGTGACATTGCGATTCTAAGGAGGACGAGCGATTGGCATGAGAACGGGATGATTCGGGACGAGTCCGACAAGTGGTATGCGAACCCGGCGATCTACCACCGTTTCTCCGAGAGTCAGGACCCGAACAATGTGCTATTCGGTCTTCTCGACGACCGTTTGCGCCGACATCCGATCAAGAATCCGATCGACCTTGGCTGCGGTACGGGCCGGTTCGCGTGGTGGCTTTTGCAGAACCATAGGATCCACGGAAGACTATATTGCGTCGACCGGAGCCGCGAGATGTTAGACTTCTTGGAGCGTCGCGCGCGCAGGCAGTTGAGGGCAAGGGAGGCCATGTCGTTTGTCAAAGCGGATTTCCTTCAGCTCCCTGGGAGACTGCGTGTAAGGCGAAGTACCTTGCTAATCGCCAATTTCGGCTTTCCTAGTCGGGTATTTGACAAGTCGCGGGCGATGCGCGAGTTGCGTGCCATTCGGCGGATAATGGATACCGGCGCGCTTCTGATTACCATCGGCTGGGATGAGTCGTTCAACGACGAGCTCAGCCAGATGTGGTATCGGTACACGCGAGACAAGGTGTTCGCGGTGGATTTCGAAGACTGGAGGCGTCAGCGTGCCTCGGCGATTAGCAGCCCGAGAAACTGTGGATTGCATTGGCTCGCAAGGCACGTGCGCGTGCCGGTGAGGTTTCCGTCGACTCTTGACGCTGCCGAAGTGATGGGCCACCTATTCGGTCGATCGGCCGGGGAGTGGACGCTGCGTGAGAACAAGAAGTCGTGGTGGATGTCGCTAGGGATTACATGCGATTCGACCCGGGACATCGATAAGGCCCTCGTGCGAGAGAGTCGCTGACCGCTGACAAAGAAAACGCCTCCGCGTGAAAGCGGAGGCTGTGGTGTCCCTATAGCGGAGTCCGACGAGACGGCAGGCCCACCATGAAGCGGAACCGATAGTCGCAGGACGTGCAGTGTACTGTGCCGAAGATGTGCTCCGTCAGATGATAATAGGAGGGGCGGGGGCCCTGGCATTCTCGAGCCGAGGCATTTGAACATAGACGATGCGCGAATTCGACGAATGGCGCGAGGTCTGCAAAGTCCCTGTGGCACGCGAGAAAGAGAAAATTCGCTTCGCGATGATGGCGATTACCGGGGCGATTGACTGTAAGGCGCTGGAAACGGTGCAGGGCGCGAAGGAGCTCGCGATAGGCCTGATTTCCCAACTGTCGGTGTTTCAGGAACTCTCTCGCTACACTCGCAACCGGCGGCACTGCGAACCACGCGGGTGGCATGCTGGGCACCTCCGTACTGTATTGAACTGTATACAAAGATAGCAGAGGCCTACCGAGTTGTCAATAGAGCGCCTGTGTTCTGTCGGAGCTCCCTCGGCTCTTAGCGGAAGATAGAGCACCTTCGTCCTCCCAGAGCTCCGTCGGCCTTAGCGTAAGGCGGACGGTCACCCGCAGAAGAGATGAACGGGCGGTGGCTCAATGCTCTTGACCTGTAGGGACGTAGGCCTAGACTGATTTCAAGACTATGACCTCGAAAGAGCCAGAGAGGACACCACGAAAGCCGTCCAGGCTTTCGCTCGTACCAGATCCGGAGCGACGCGTAATCGACGGAGTGTTCGCTGCGTTCCTGGACCGCCTACGCGCGGACGAGTCGATTGATATCAGAGTGGTCGCGCGACTTGAGACGCTCCTCGCTTCCTTGACTGACCTCAGCCCCGAAGCGCTCCGGGCGGCGCTCTTTGGCGATGAAGGCATGCCATGATCCGGCTACAAAGCATCTCGATTCACGAGTTTCGCGGGATCCGCGACCTCCCACTCGACTTTCGGGAAACGCATTTCGGGATTTGCGGTCCGAACGGAACCGGGAAGAGTGGGGTAGTAGACGCGATCGAATTCGCCCTCACAGGCTCGATTACGCGCCTTACCGGGCAGGGCACATCCGGCATTTCCGTCAGGGCACATGGTCCTCATGTTGACTCCCGCAGTACTCCCGAGAAGGCCCGCGTCAAGCTGACCGTTTCCATCCCGTCGCTGAAGAAGACCGCCTCCATCGAACGGAGCGTGAAAGCCCCGAGCCAGCCGATCATCCTTCCAGCAGACCCCGACATACTCGCAGTGTTTCGAGCCCTTTCGCACCACCCGGAATTCGCGCTTTCGCGCAGGGAGATTCTCAAGTACGTCCTGATCGCTCCCGGGGAACGCGCGAAGGAAGTTCAGGCGCTTCTGCGCCTCGACCAGATAGAAAAGGTAAGGATCTCCCTTCAGAAGGTCGCGAATGGGTACACGGCCGACTCTAAGCGAGCGAAAGAGGAAGTTGGTGCTGCGTTGAGCAGGGCACTTCAGGCCCTCGGCATCGCCGAGCTCAAGAGCGAGGCAGTCCTCGGAGCCGTTAATGAGCGACGGGCCAGTCTCGGACTACCTGTGCTCGCGGAGCTGCAACGAGACACGATGTTGGGGCAGGGGGTGGCGCCCGTAGAGAGTTTGCACTCTGGGCTCCGGATTCGAAAGACGCAGCTCCTGGAGGATCTTCACGCCGTGGATGCTGCTCTCGGCGCTGCGGAAGCGCCGGAAGTCGTGAGCGCGAGGGAAGCGCTCCGTTCCGACGTAGGGAAGATCCGGGAGCGGCCCGCTCTCATGAGGAACCTGCAACGGCAGGTGTTCCTCCAGTCCGGGCTTGACCTGATCGACGAAGCACTTTGCCCCTTCTGTGATAACGAGTGGTCCATTGAAGCGTTGAAGACTCATGTCGCCACGAAGCTAGCTGAGGCAGATGAGGCCAGAGGAATCGTCAAAGACATCGAACAGAAAGTGGCGCCGCTGCGCCGGGCACTGCGAGCGACCTCCGAAGCGGTTGAGAGAGTGATCGCTATCGCGGAGGCTCTTACTCCACCGCTCAAGACCATCGGCCTATCCGACGTGCGGAACAAGATCGCGGCGCGCTCCCAGGTACTCGCTTCCTCACATCTCTTGATCGACGATCCAGCCTCACTTGAGCCGCTCCTTGGAATGGTGTCCGACTCGGCGAGGGACGAACTCGAGACATTCCGGAAGCGGATAGAAGCCCTCCCCGATCCTTCGAAACAGGATGCCGCACGAGACTATCTAGTCATATGCCAGGAGCGGCTGGAGGCGTGGCGCGAGTGCAGGCGACGATTAGCTACCGCAGACGCACGGGCGACTCTCGCCACGAAGGTCTTCGAGGGATACAACCATGCGAGCACCGAGGTGCTGGGTCGTATCTATGATGAAGTCGCGGGCGATTTCAGCGACTACTACAGGTTCATCAACGCCGACGATGAAGCGACTTTCGAGGGGCGCCTCACGCCGTCTTTCGGAAAACTGAGTTTTGACGTCGATTTCTACAAGCGAGGGCCTTTCCCGCCGGGTGCCTACCACAGCGAGGGGCACCAGGATGGCATGGGCCTTTGTCTGTACCTGGCCCTGATGAAGCACACCCTCGGTCCAGCCTTTACTTTTGCCGTCCTGGACGATGTTCTCATGTCCGTAGACATCGGCCATCGAAAGTCCGTGTGTCGGATGCTCCGCGAGAAGTTTCCGGAAACGCAGTTCGTTTTCACCACACACGACCGCACGTGGCTCGAGCACATGATCTCGGAGCAGATGATCACGCGAAAGGGCGCGGTAGAGTTTAGGAACTGGAGTGTCGAGGAGGGCCCGGCGGTATGGAACGACACCGACGTCTGGGAGGAGATTGAGGAGGCGATTAAGAAGAACGATATCCCTGCCGCCTCGTCAAAGCTCCGACGATACCTGGAATACTCGATGGCGGTTCTAGCGGAGCGTCTTCGAGCGAAGACCGAGCATCGGGCCGACGGGCAGTCCGACCTCGGCGATCTTCTGCCGGCGGTGATTGGAGAATGGAGTGCGCTTCTAAAGAAAGGAAAAGACGCCGCGCAGAGTCAGGGCCAGACAGAGGTGTTCTGCAGTCTGACAGCACGCGAGGGGACGTTCAAAGAGCTCGTCGTTCGATCAACGCTCGAAAAGTGGGCGCTGAACAGGACGATTCACTACAACCCATGGGCGGGCCTGGAGAGGAACGATTTCATTCCCGTAGTGAAAGCGTTTCGAGAGTTTCTGGGAGCCTTCGAGTGTGAGAGCTGCAAGGGCCGGCCTTACGTTCAACCGGGTCACGGCTTACCGCCTGACACGGTAAGGTGCGACTGTGGCGCGTTGTTCATGAATCTGAAGAAGAGGACTGGCGTTCGTGCGGCGAAGGCACTGCCCCCTGAGGGAAAAACAGAAGTCTCGACGGGCTGACCTATTTCACTGCGTCGATGCAGCCCTGACACTTCGGACTCGTTGTGTCCCGTCCCCCAAGCGCTCTGACTGACACGCGCCGCGATCACCCCTTCTCGGCTAGAAGTGCGGACGCCTGTCTGCCGACCTGAGACGATAAGGCCTTTTCGCTGAATCCACAGAGCATGCCGATAAGGATGGCGACATCAGAACGCTTCTCGAGATCGGAACTCTTGATCGCGCCAAGCGTCACTTCAACGGCGTGGGTTGAAAAGAGGAGCCCAATGATGACCGTGAGCAAGCCGGCGAAGACGAGTCGGACCAGAGGTTCCATTCGATCTTGTTCGGGGATATGGAGGTCGTCGAAGGCAAACACGGTCTTCCGTGCGCCGAAAGAAAGCCACACACCCGCCATGCAGCCGGCCCAGAGGAACAGGAAGTTGCGGACTAGCGGCTGATCCTGAGCCACGAATGCTGCGCCAAGCCCGAGGAGTAGCGCAGGTCCGCCGACGATAAGTGCCTGATAGCCGAGCACCTTCAGGTACTTGTTCTTGACGCGCCCGCCCTCGCGCGACGTTACGTCTCCCTTCAAGGAGGTGAGCGCACGCAGGCCGAGTTCGGGCTGAGCGGAATCGCCAACGAGACCGGCCTGGGCAAGAGACAGTAGCGGGCGGAAGTACTCCTCGTACCGCGTGTCCTTTTCGTCAAAGAGCATCCGCAGAACGGTCAGGACATGATCGACCTCGTCACGGAGGCGAAGCTGCTCGTCCGGTACGGGTCCCACCGCTGGAAGGAGACTGAAGTCGATATCCCGGGCGTTCTGTGGATCACGCGAGACGACGAAGCAGCCCTTCGCCATGGTCTTGTCCTAGAGGGGGCGACCGCAGCAATTGCAGGAGTTCCGCGGGCCGCTCAAGATTCGTGATGCGGAGAGCTTCTCCTCGGTCATGATGGTTTTCTGGATCTGCGCATTCGTGTCGAGAATGGTCAGCTCCTCGAGTAGCTCATCCTCTTCAACGGCTCTCTTCGCATAGCCCTTCCGTTCCAGCTGGTCTTTGATTTCTTTCAGACGGGGCGGAAGCATAGTGAGTTCTCCTCTCCGTCGCTACCGTTTCCACAGCGGCGGTCTCTACTGTAAGTCGGCGCAGCGAAGGCTAGTTTACCCTTCTGCCCGGCCAAAGAGCCGAGTCCTCACCGTCGGGTCTCGAAGGAGCGAGACTCAGACCGTGTAAAGCACGCGCCTCGAATCGAGCGCGCTAAGCGCCTTCGGTTGAGCCTGCGCTGCCAGACGAAGACGCGACGTCGCTCTAACTCTCGCTACGTGAGACCAGATGATCTCGTCATCGTCTCAAGCGGCGAGAGATGCACCCTTGTGTCCCTCGACTCGTTTGCTATTCTGATTGCACCTAGGCGTGGCGCTCAGGTCGACGCCCTGAGGGTTGTCCCGAAACCAGCGAATTAGCACTGGAAAGAGGACTTCCCAGGTTCGAGGTATGCGCCGTTCAGGGCTACTTGAAGACAATTCGAAGCGTGTGGCGACGTCAGCGAACGGACGGGCCAGCGTCAATACTGGTCGTTTTCCATATACGGTCCGGTTCGAGGTGACGTCCTCGAGCAAGAGACGTCCGCCGTCGTCGGGTAGAACTTTGTATTGAATAGATAGCTCTCCGACGAGTTCGAGGAAACACTCGAGACTCTGCCGGAATCCAGCGTTTGCGGCCGACATGCGAAGGCGCTCTTCGGTCTGAACGCGCTCCATGAGGAGCGTCGATCTTCTGTGTTCTAGGGCCGTCCGATCCAGTGCGCCTTCTAGATAGGCATCGGTGAGCCGGTCAAGGCGCGCGTCGATTCGGCTGAGCGCCAGACCGAGCGCCGTCTTCTGGGCGGCCTCCTCGTGGCTCCAGGTGCCGGTAAGCCGGTCTGCTTCTGCGCGAACATGCGCCCACTCTTCCGCTGAAAAATCGCACCGCGTCAACGTCTGGAGAATCGTAGCCTCGAGGACGTCCTCGCGAACAGAGGTCGTCGGACATGTCCGAGTCTGACAGCGGTAGTAGACCCGGCCTTTGTGACGAGATGCGATAAGGGAAAGGTCGCAGACGCCGCACTTCCAGAACCGCCGGAACTTGAAGGCGTGCCGCTGGACCCGTCGCGCGCGCCGGCCCGAAAGAACCAGGCGAACGTCATCGAAGAGCCGGGCTGAGATCAAGGGCGGATGAACGCCTTGAAACGTCTCGCCGGTCTTTCTCAGGTGGATGAGGCCGATATAGAAGGGGTTCCGGAGGATCTGGGAAAGGCGCTTGAAGGTGACCGGGCCACCCTTTGAGTTTCTGAGACCCCGAGTCGCTAGTTCCCCCTGGAGGCGTTGGAGCGAGTACTCCCCGGAAGCGTATAGCTCGAAGGCGGCGCGGATCAGGGGACCGCGGACAGGGTCGATCGCTTTCGGCTTTCCTCCGCCGCAGTCCAGGTAGCCGATCGGTGCTCCAAGCGGATAGAATCCCTGTTTTAGGCGTCCGTAGAAGCCCTTCAGAGTTTCTTCCCTGAGGTTTCTCACGTAGTGAGCGGCGACGACCGCCTGCACGTCCGCGGCAAGGCGGCCTCCGGTAGAGGTCATGTCGAGGCTCTCGCTCACGAAGCGGACGTCAATTTGTTTGTCGATCAGCTCACCGAGTTCGGCCCAATCCTTGAGATTCCTCGCGCTTCGATCGATCTTGTGGATGATCACGCCGTCCGCCTTCCTCGTGCGGAGCAGGCGGAGCATCTCCGCGAAGACAGGACGGCCGCGCTTGGCGGCAGTTTCGCGCTCTTCGAACCAGCGCGTCACCGTGAGACCCGCCCTTTCGGCGAACCTCTGTATGGCGTCGCGCTGCTCTTGGAGCGAGACACCGTGTTCCCCCTGTCTGGCAGTGGAGACGCGGATGTAGGCGTAGAAGTGTTTCATGAGGATGGGGAAGAATTGAGTGTGTCGGGCGGCTGCGCATTCATCGTACGAAGCCTCTTCTTGGCTGTCAAAGACCTGAAGAGCGCGAGCCGCGCCGGATCGGCGCAAAGGAGCCGGTAGTTTTCAAGACTGTGTTTCAGATAGCGGGCAAGTCGATCGGCGGCTTCTTCGAGTTCTGTGTCCGAGTAGTGCGGGAAGAGCTCCCGTAAGTTGGGTGCGTTCTGATCTGGTTTCATGCCGGCAACGTACGCGGGAACGTGATCCGCGCCTACGCGGCGTTTCTTGCCGCGTCCGGCATGTTCTTCCACGTAGTTCGAGGGAGGCTTCGCGCCTAGGGTGACACGCATGAACAAACAACAGCCAGACTTCCGCGAGGAGGCAGCTCGGTACAACTCGGCGCTCCCGCGCAGAATTCGAAAGTACCTGGTCGACCGAGGGATCCCTGAGCAGCAGATTGATCTTCACCTTCTCGGCTGGACGGGGTCCCGCATCACGATCCCTATCCCGGACGCAACCGGACGAATATCCCAGTTCAGACTGGCGAAGGACCCGCTCGATCGGAGCGATTCGCCGAAGATGCTTTCCACCCCCCATTCCCACGCCACCCTCTACGGGTGGGACACGCTGGAGCGAGAGCCCGAGCGTGTGGTGATCTGTGAAGGGGAGTTCGACCGGCTGGTGCTTGAGGCTCGGGGCTTCGACGGAGTTACCTCCACGGGAGGGGCACTGACGTTCAGGCCGGAATGGGTGCCCTTCTTCGAGATGATTCCAGAGGTATTCATTTGTCTCGACCGGGATCAAGCCGGTGAGCTGGGCAGCGACAGAATCGCGAACCTCCTTCCGAGGGCCAAGGTGGTCGCGTTGCCCGAGGTGGTGGGCGACGGAGGCGATATCTCCGACTTCTTTGTCCGGCTCGGGAAGAATGCTGAGGACTTCGAAGAACTGCTCCGGAGTGCAACGCCAGCCGCGAAGGCCCCGCAGACGCCCCGCGACTATCGGCTGTCCTCAATCGAAGCGCGGCTCGATGACCGAGTACTCAGAGCGAAGCGTGCGCTCCGGATCGAAGACGTGACCGGGAGGTATGTTGAGCTTCAGGTATCCGGCTCGACCCTCGTGGGGCACTGCCCCTTCCATTCCGACGAGCGCCCGTCCTTCGTCGTCTTCCCTGGAACGCAGAGCTTCTATTGCTTCGGCTGCGGAGAAGGAGGAGATGTATTGAACTTCCTCCGCCGTCAGCTGCGCCTCTCTTTCCCGCAGGCGCTCGACGCAGCCGAACGTCTCATCCCATCCAATGAACGAGAGGCAGCCTAACGCGAAGGAGAAAGAGCGAAGGCCCAGGGCGACTCCGACCGTCTCGGCCGTTCTCGAGTCCGGCGCCATGGTGGAGATGGTCTATCGCCCGGAGGAGAAGCAGACCGCGTACGTGGTCTTTCGCGATGGCGACTGGGCGCTCGAGAAGTCGATTTCTCTCTCTCCGAGTGAGCTACTCGTCCCGTACCGCGCCGAAAACAACCTTCTACGGCACGACGTGGTCCTGTTGCCATCAGAACCCGAGGAATACGGAACCGACGAAGAACTCCTCTCCGAGATTCGAGCCTTCATTCATCGCTACGTGGACGTCTCGCCTCTCTTCGAGGAGATCTCGTCGTACTACGTTCTCTTGTCCTGGATATACGACTCCTTCAACGAGCTGCCGTACCTAAGGGCCCGCGGAGACTTCGGATCTGGAAAGACCCGCTTTCTTCTAACGGTCGGTTCTCTCTGCTACAAGCCTATCTTCGCCTCCGGGGCCTCCACGATCTCACCAATCTTCCGGATCCTGGACTCCTTCAGAGGAACACTCGTCATCGATGAAGGCGACTTTCGGGCCTCCGATGAGAAGGCGGAGATCGTGAAGATCCTGAACCAGGGGAACGCGAGAGGCTTTCCGGTCCTTCGAAGCGAAGCAGTCGACAAGAAGGAGTTCGACCCCAGGGCATACAGCGTCTACGGTCCGAAGATCGTGGCGACCCGAGGCTTCTTCGAAGATCGGGCGCTCGAAAGCCGGTTTCTCACGGAGGAGATGGGACACTCGAAGCTACGCGAAGACATTCCGATCAATCTGCCGGAATGTCACAAAGAGGAGGCGCTTCACCTTCGAAACAAGCTGCTTCTGTTTCGTTTCAGAAAGGTGGGTCACGTGGCGGCACTGGAGTCGATTGCCGACTCGTCTCTCGAGCCAAGATTGAACCAGATCTTCGCCCCGCTTCTCTCGGTCATCGAAGATCCGTCCGCCAAGGAAAACCTCCGAGACCTCGCGCGTCGGTACAATCGGGAGCTCGTGGCCGACAGAGGTCTCGATACCGAAGCCGAGATTCTCGAGGTCATCCGAGAACTCGCCAGCGCGTCATCCAGCGGCGCGGTAGCGATCAAAGAGATCGCACAGTCCTTCGCGGAGCGCCACGAGGGCGAGTACGAGCGGGCGATTACCCCGAAGTGGATCGGAGGATTCCTCCGGAAGAAGCTTCACCTGCATCCTCGAAAGAGTGACGGCATCTATGTAATCGACAGCAAGGGGAGCGTTCTCATTCGCCTCTATGAGAAGTTCGGAATCCTCGACGGTAAGAACGAAGCGGTGGATGCTGCGGTCGTAGACATAGGGACGTCAGGGACGTTGCAGGCGGAGCCGCCGGCAGCGACGACCGAGGAAATCAACGGTGATTTGGCGCAGCTTCCTAGTTAACGCGCACTGCCGCACCCCCTTTACGAAGTCCCTCACGTCCCTACGTCCCCGACTTACGCACAGGGGTCGAGATCCGGGATTGATACAATTAGAGCGATCGGTCGGCACGCACGCGTCGGTTGCCACACTTTCTTACCGTTCTGGCACGTTCTTCCACATAGTGGGCGGTCTTCTCGTGTTGTTACGCTGATCTCAACACCAGAATGGCCCGTCACCGGCTCGACAACTACCTCCGCGCGTACCGAAGAAGGCTAGGGCTCTCCCAAGCAGATGTCGCCGCCCTTTGCGGAGCGAGAAGCGGCGCTCAGATCTCCCGGTACGAATGCGGGAAACGACGGCCGACGCTCGACAACATGCTCGCTTGTGAGGCAGTCTTCGGAGTTCCGGTCAAGGAACTTTTCGCTGGTCGGTACGACAAGATCGTCAAATCGGTCTTGCGACGCGCTGAGGTGCGGGCACATGAACTCACCGTTGAAAAGCCCGGCCTCATAAGGTCTAGGCGTCTTCGCGCTCTCTCCTCGGTAGGGAAGCTCGCCTCCGAACGCTAGCTCGCGACATGTCAACGTCGCTGCCTCTACGCGTTCTCGCCATTGACCCCATTCCCAAAGGGGCGGCTTTCGCGGTCTTCGAAGGAGAAGAGTTTCTCCTTGACTGGGGCTTCAAGACCGGCGGCCCTCGCAGCCGGGGACTCTCAGAGCGAATTCAGGCTCTGATCGAGAGATACGCACCGGATGTCTTAGTCCTTGAGAATGAAAAGGGGAATGGCTCGCACAGGAGACCATCCGCCGTGCGGGTCATCGGATCGCTTCGCGGGCTCGCAGCAATACGCGATCTGCGTTGCGTGGCGCTTTCGAGAGGTCAGGTGAAATCCTCGTTCCCGATAGGCCGTCGGACGAAAAGGGAGATTGCCGAAGAAATAGCACTGCGGCTTTCGGTGCTCGAGGAAGCGCTACCGCCGACTAGGAAGTGGTTTGAGAGCGGCGAGGACGAGCGAATGAGCATCTTCGACGCGGCTGCTCTGGCGTTGGCGTTCTTCGCTCTCAGGAGAGGCGAGTTTCGAGTGGACGAAGACCGGGTGTCATGAGGGGGTGAAGCGAGGGTGAGCCGAACGTTGGAGCCCGCTCGGACGAGTCGGATAGCACCGTCTTCAGATTCAACGATCGTCAGAACAGGCCTAATGCATCTGCACTGATACGTCTGCATGGGCGGGCACTTGTCTCAATTCGCGCTTCGGATTCGCACCTTCATCACGGCGGCGCCTGAAGGTGTCGTTTAGGGGGACCCATGAAAAGGCACTCCAAGCATCTAGTCATCGCAGCTCTCGCTCTCGCAGGTGTCTCCGCCGCGTTTTCGGCTGGCGCGAGTCAGATTGACGCGTCAGTCGATACGTATGTCGTTCGGGCAACGGCTGTTGTACCGCAGGCCGAGTCTGCGGCGCCCGCGGCACTCCTCGGCGCGTCCTCCGTGGGAGAACGCTTCTGTAATGCACTTCACTGTGTCGTGTTCACGAGCAGTAGCGATCAGCGAAACTCCCTCGAGGTTCTCGAGAAGCAGGGCAGGATTAGCGTCGAGGCTCTTCCGGACGCCCATACGCTACTGTTCCAGAAGTCAACCTACGACTCAGCTACCGGTGCATTCGACCGAGAGTTTCCAGGGCGTCTCGACATCAACGGGACCGGGGACATGGCGCAAGTGGTGATCATCTTCAAGAGCCATCCGGAACGAACCTGGCTCGACCAGCTCGAGGCGCTCGGACTGGTCGCGCTTGAGCCTGTGCCTGTGATGGGCTACACCGTCTACGGCCCCCGCAAGATCATTGCCACCCTTAGGAAGCAGTTTTCCTTCGTCTACGCGGTGGCCGAAGTCCCTGCAGGCCTCAAGCGATTCAATATCGATAACCCGCCGGAAGGCGATGATCTTGGACCCGCTTTGACGACCGTGACCATGGTCACGAAGGCGCGCGACCTAGTCACTGGCCTCCTGAGTTCTGCCTCCGGTGCGACCCCTGCGTTGGTCTATCGCAGCGGGACAAGTGAAGCGTATGCCTCTCGCCTCACGCTAGCCGACTCGTACGGGCTCTCTTCGCTGCCAGAGGTACTGAGCGTGTCTCGCGAAACCGCCAAGAGCGGCCCGTCGGACGAGCGTTCAAATCGACTCGTGGCAGGGAACTTCCAAACCCCGGGGACGTCCTGGCCCGCGTCTCTCGGCACGAATTTCGGGACGCCGCGGTACTGGGATGGGTACCTTGGACAGCTCTCAGGTCTCGGCCTAGATCTGAGCCGTCAAGTTATCGGTTTCCTCGATACGGGTGTCGATGGAGGCCTGCATAGGGCGGGCCAGCCGTATTGTCCGCCCCACCTGAGAACGCCGCTCTATAACCCCAACGACCCGACGAACCCGACCGGTTGCAGACTGGTTTTCACCACGGACGTCACGACACAGTTCAATCAACTCGACACCCGTGCCGACGATCTCTACTACCACGGCACTCTCACGACGAGCGTCGCAGCTGGATTCGCGGGTACGTACAGTGCAGGGCGCGACGCTGGAGGCGGCTACGCTTTCACCCAGGGGGTGGCGCAGAACGCCAAAGTCGCCATGTGCCAGATCTTCGACCTCTGCGGTACGTCCTACCGGAGCATTGGCGAGGCGCAGCCCTTCTCGGATTATGGCACCGGGATGGAGCAGCGGCTTCGCTACGCGCTGGTTGAGCTCGGCTCAACGTCGTCCCTTCCGGACACCGGAACGGGGCCGGGCGCGCGCATCTTCAATCACAGTTGGAACACCTGCGACTTCGACTACGAAGCGACCTCTATTCTCCTCGATCAGACGACACGAAGTCTGGCGATGGCGCATTTCACTTTCGATCAGGGGCAGTACACGGGACCATCGGCTCCGGCCATTCACGTGGTCTCTGCCGGCAACTTCCCTGGCTCTTGTGGCGGAACAAACAGGCAGGTTACTGCGCCTGCCGTCGCCAAGAATGCGATTGCCGTCGGCGCTACCGAAACATATAACCAGGAAGGCTATGCGCCGCTCTGCGACGGGAACAATCTTGTCTATGCCGACAACCCTCATCAGATCCCTGACTTTTCTCGGTTCGGCTATCCGAATCAGCGCCTGAGACCGGATCTTGTCGCTCCGGGAACTAGGTCCTACGGCCGCCGCTCAGTCGACCTCAACGTGAATTGCGTCACCGGGAACTGCAACATGGACCTGGATGGGAGCAGTCAGTACGGGTGGAGCGACGGCACGAGCTTCGCCGCCCCAGTTGTGACGGGAGCGGCGGCTATCGTTCGAGAGTGGCTGCCGACGTTGGGCCTGGTGAACCCCTCACCCGCGCTCGTGAAAGCGAGTCTCATCAATGCGGCGCGTTCGCTGACGGCAATTCAGAGTTGCTGGACTGGCTGCGGAAATTGCTGCGCGACCTGCGGTGACATGCGACCGTCGCCGGACCAGTATCAGGGCTGGGGCGGCGTCTCCTTGGACCGGATCTTCCGCTCAGCATCGAATTACTTCTTCTATGACCAAGGAACCACGCTCACCGGAAGCGGACAGTACTACTCTCGGACCGTCACGATCGCCGACGTGTCGAAGGACGTGAACATCACCCTCGCGTGGACCGACCGTGCCAGCGGCGCGACTAATGCTGCCTTGACGAACCTCGTCAACGATCTCGACCTCTACGCCATCGTCTTCAACGGCGGGCAAGGATACACGTGGGTCGGGAATAACTACTATTACTCGCGAGATGCCTGCACCCGTGATGGATACTCGCTTCGCAACCCCTCTCCGGTCGTATACGACCGAAAGAACAACGTGGAGCGGATCAACATCCGGGCGGCGGACATTCCCGCGGGGACGACCAGCATCACGGTTCAGGTAGTAGCGTACAGCCTCACCGGGGATGGGATCGACCCGGCAAATAACGTCACGTTCAGACAGGACTTCGCTTTGGCGGTGGAGAATGCATATTAGAAACTCAATCTCACGAATCTGCGTCGCGTTCGCGGTCTTAGGCTTCGGGCCTGTGCTCGGTCAGGATCTCCAATCGATCTACATTCCGGTCGTTCTCGCAACGACGGGATCGACGCTCGAACCGGGTGGGGCCGTCGTCGACACTCAGAGGTGGGTCAGCACGATGTCCGTGTTCAATCCGACTGATTCTCCGGCGACCGCCGCTGATGCCGCTGTGTACGGAAAGGGAGGCGTGCTGACCATCGTGTCTCGGCCCGCGATTCAGCCACATCAAGGGACCAGCCTTGTTCCTTCGCTGGTGCCATTTCCTGATCGGGGCTTCGGATTCCTCGAGATGCACGTCTCCCCGGGCTTGGTGTTCAGCGCTGACGTGCAGAGTGTGACTACTCGGTGCACTGTGGGCTTACCTGCTTGTGACCCGCTGGTGAACGGGCAGGCGAGGATTCCCATCTATAATGCCCTCTTCCCGCCTGGGAGTGTCGCCGTTAGCGGCGCGGTCGAGTTGGGCCAACTTGATCTACCCCAAGCTGTCTATCCCCCAGAAATGGAACGCCGTAGGCGTGTGAACGTCACCCTATTCAACGCCGGCGACGTTCCCGGGACGTTCGTCGTCCGAACGATTCCACACCACCTCACTGCTACTGTTCTCACTGAGCAGACCGTGGTCGTGCAACCGAAGGATGTCGTTCAGGTTAACGGATTCCCGGTACCGACTCAATCGTCAGTTTCCACGGTGACCTTTAACGGTGGAAACCAGATCTGGGTAACCATTACAGCCGACCAGCCCTTCCTGTCTTACGTATCGACCGTCTTCAATGCAGTCATGCTGGGAGATCTCCCATTTCAGGTCTATCCGTCATATCTTCAGAATTGAACGCAGCAAAGGCCTTCCGTCGTCCTGTTTTATGAAACTCGACGGCGGAAGGCTGGCGCTCGAATCGACCCGATCGGACGGAGTGGGCGATGGAAGAAGCCTCGCTGAGAGGCTAGCGCTCGACAACGGACTGCGTGCGCGACTCGGTTCGTACGCGTGGAGGCGGTTCGGGATTCCTCCCGAGGACGTGGCTGACATCCTACAGGAGACATGTCTCTCGCTGCTTTATTCGCGGGCACGCATTGAATACCCGGAGGGCTTTGCGCTCGCAGTGTTTCACGGACGCTGCTGCTCGGCCATTGGCGCACGCGTGAAAGCGCGCGGCACGCCGCCCCGGCCTGAGGAAGTGTTCGGCGATCGGAATCCGGTAGATTCGATTTGGCTGCGCGATGCTGTCGCACGGCTATCCCCGCGGCGCCGGGCGCTGATTCGGGAGTATTTCTTCGCGGGGCACAATCTGAAGGAAACGGCGCGCCTTTGCGGGATTGCTGAAGCCAGTGCGTGGACGCTCCTTAATCGCTCGGTTGTGCGCCTGCGGGAGGAAATGGCTGGACGGACGAGTGCCGGCGCTCGACCGGGAGCATCTCGTACACTCGCCTTTCCTAGCAGATAGCTCCTTCTCGTTCGGGACTTTCGAGCATCAGTCGTGGTGCGAGAGTGTCCGTGATCGCGCACTTAGCTCGGCGCTCCGAAGGCGAAAGTGGATGAGGTAACGCGCTCGGATCCATTCGGCGTTCCGATCCCACTGCTCACCCTTCCATCCGAACCACTCGACCGTCACCTTGGCGCGATTGAATCGCGCCTCTGCGGCGTGGAGCCGCTTCTCCTGGGTCCGAAGTTGTCGCCGAAGATCGCGCGCTGGCTGTCCAAGTCGGATCAGGTACTCGATAAGCCAGGCGGCTCCCACTGTCAGGAGGATCATGAGCACGGCAAGAGGAAGAGAGGGAGCGGAATCCGCCTCGGAGGAGCGGAGGAAGGCGACGGAGAGGATGACGACCGCGTAGGCCGTGACGACGACGTAGAACCAGCGAGACCTCCGTAGGCCCGGCGCTCTCGTTCCGAGTCGGACGGCGAGCCAGGTGAGAGCGATGATTCCGATCGCGAGCATGAGCCCGAAGATCACCCGGTCGGGATTTCCGAAACCCTGTTCCCGAAAGACGCCGATCCCCGCGAGGGCCTCGACGAGCAGAAGGCCGGCGATGCCGAGGACTAGGAACGTCGGCGACATATGGCGCGCAAGCTCTTCCTTTAGAGCGATGACCTTCGGTCGCAGTTCGTCCTGCACCGCTGTGTCGGCGAGATCGATTGCGATGCTGCGATGCGCGAGGTTTGTCTTCGGCTCGAACGATGGGCGCTGCCCGATCATTTCCGTGGTCCGGAAGTCGAGGGCGTCGATTCCGACCTCTGCATCCTGTTCGGCTCGGTACGGCAGCCGGATCTTATCTATGAGCTTCATGACGTCGGTCCTCCTTTGGCGCGGGTCCTTTCGATCTCCTCAAGTGTCGGAGCGAGTGCCAGGAAGCGGACTTCGCTCGCTCCTGCATGCGCAAGGGCCTCTTTCCAGAGGCTCTTGATTCGCTCTGTCTTCTCAAGCGTCACCGAGCAGCGCCGCTCATCGATCGGTGTCGGTCCGATGTAAGCGAAGAGGACACGGATGCCGGTGAAGCTCGCCGGAGCAAGGAGGCATCCCGTCGTAAGCCGAGCGAGGAATGTATCCCTCATGGGAAGCGAGCTGCACTCGAAGTCGCCGAAGTGTGAAACCTCCCGACCGTCCGTGAGAGCGACAACGATCCGCTCGCTGCCGGGTGGTGCCTCGGTCATCGCGATCCTCGTGAGAGCCTCAGCGATGGGAGAGTGCTTCGGTTGCCTTGAAGTCCAGATCGGCATCGCGGACGAGAGAAGGAGGTCCGTTGAAGTGGCAACCCATCCCTTCTCCTCGGACCGTCGGTCGCGGCGCCGGTGGCTTCGGAATTCGGGCACGATCGCTTTCGAGACGATTCCAGTATCTGAGACATCTTCTCCCTGGAGCCAGAGCCTCACCAGACTGCCGGGACGAGATGCGAGAGCAGGCAAGATCGCGTCCCAGGTATCGGTGAGGTTCTTCTGCGAGCAGAGCGAACCGCTGCTGCGATCGCAGAGGACATCGACCACGAGTCGTCGAGGGGTCGGGGGATCGGTGATGCCGAGTACCTCGCAAGCTCCCGAGAGGATTCCGGGCTGCGGAGTCCCTCCGCAGGCGGTGGGCGAGAGGGTGAGGAAGAGCATGAGTAGCAGGGGACTTCTCTTCACGGTCTTGGGGGCATGCGTCATGAGGTGCCTCTCTCCGGTGTCAAAGATGCGGCCGGTTCTCTTCCCGTCTGTCGAGCCGATCGAAATATCGCGGCGGCGAGCGACAGAAATCCTTCTTACCCTGTCGCCTCGTTCTTCCGCCCGAACCCCGGCGTAGGCGGCCGAGCGAACTCGTTGCCGGGATGGGCGTTCCGGTCCTCAGACTGTGCATTCGCTTCCACAAGTGGACGAAACAGCCGTTCGAGAGCGACGAGCCCCTCCCTACCCGACGAAACCGGGAGGAGTTCCACGGCGACAGGAGTGGTCTCCTTGGCAGCCCGGAGGGCCTTCTCAAGAGTCAGTCTCCGTCCGGGCGCATTCGTGAGGACGACGACCGCCGAGCGAGTGTCGTCAGGTCCCTGGAGGAACGACCGGAGAACTCCGAGCTTCGGAAGGAAGACTCGCGTGAGTGGCTCACCCCCAAGATCCACCTCCACGGCTAGGGAGAGCCCCGTGCTCGTCCTGGTCGGGCGAACGAGCGCGAGAATGTCGGGCACAACGGGCGGCCTTTCTTCGAGACGACCGAGCGCCCACGCTGGGAGAATCACTGCTCGAGGGAAGAGCCTTCCGAGAATGATCCGGCCATCGTTGATCCAGAGCGTGTGCGCCAGGTCCTTGAGGGCGACTGGCCTTCGCGGAACGAAGAGCCGTTCGTCGGTTGCGATTCCCAGGCTGACGAGCGCAGTCCTCCCATGTGCGGTGAGCCGGAGCCGGTTCATTCCGAATCCGTGAAGCCTTCCGGAAGCCAGAAATCCTCGCTCCTTCCATCGTCGAACGAACCGTGAAACGACCGTCGGCGAGAGCCCTCGGAACACAGCTTCCTGGAGCTGGTACTGAGCGACCTCGTAGCCTTCACCAATGAAGCGAAGCCCCTCTGAGTCCCGCGGCGGAAGGGCAAGGACCGCGCGCGGATCGGAACCCTTTTCCATGTGTCTCAAGATGGGAAGACCCTGATCGTGGCGCGGCACTCTCCGCAGTCGAAGCTCGGGCTCACGGCCCTACAGCCGGTGCAGTAGAGGCGAGATCCGAACTCGGTCGTCCCGCATTCCGGACAAGTGGCGAGGACGTTCATCGGATTCGAGAAACCGCAATGCGGGCATTCCATCCGACCTTCGGCGGCCGAGCGATAGCCGCGAAGCGTCCGAAGGAGTCGGATCGCCCCGAGGATGAGCATGATGGGAAGTGAAAAGACCTGAAGGACGATAACCGAGAGATCGGGCCCGGACTTGCATTCACCCATCGGAGCCTTCGTCTCCTTGCGGATCAAGATGCTGGAGAAGATTCTTAATACCGCGAACCCGACTTGGCGAACCGGTCCCAGATGGAGGGATCTCTTCCTTCCCGACGACATCGGCCTCCCATTTCGCGATCTCCTCGGCGGCGACTCGTGCTGGAAGCATCGAACGTGAAGCGATCTCTCGATCGAAGACCTCGCGGAGCTCGTCGTCACTTCGATCCTTTGGATCGGGGACGTCCGGTGAGAGAACTGGCAATGCCGGTTCGCCTTTAACGAGAAGGTAGAACTGTCGGGGCGAAAGGCCGGCCATCCTCCGGAAGAACTCCCTGCGGCGGTCCGCCTCGTTCGGCCGATCTCGCGTCTCGGTTCGCAGGAGATGGGGATAGATCCACTCGGCTTCTCCATGGGAGCGAAAGACTGCCCACCAACGGGAGTTGAGGCGTAGGTTTCGCACGAGCTGTGGCGGCAAAGCGTTCTCGAAATCCTGGGCGCAGAAGTGGATTCCCATTCCTAACGAACGAAGGGTTCGGGTGGCGGTCGTGAGAGGCTCGATGAGCTCAGAGGAACCGGAGAGAAGTACCGGTGCCTCTTCGATCACAAGAAGGCCCCTCCTTGAAAGATCTCTTCGTGGTGCCCGTAGAAGAACGTCCGTGACGCGGTGATTCGCGCGTTCCCGCCCCTTTGAAGCGGGGAGCGCCATTGCCGGGCTGTAACTGCCGAGCACGATGCGGGGAGCGGCCTTCGGAAGGAGTCTCTCGAGCGCAAGAGGAGGGATGCCTTCCGAAAGCCGGATCTCCGGAAAGGAGAGGTCGTATTGAATCCGCCGGAGGAGCGCTTCGGCCGTCTGGCGAGGCAAGGTCCGCTCCAGCTCGAAAAAGAAGGCGCGGAGATCAGGATCGCTGATGTCTTCGAGCACCCTCCGCCTGAAGCTCGGATCCGAAAAGAGGCGCTGAGTAAAGCTCACATTCGGCGGGAATCGCTTCGCGACAAGGAGGCGATTCAACATGAAGAGGGCCTGGCGCATTGCGTCGGTGTAAATCTGGAAGCTCGCCTGTACGGTGATGTCGGTCCGGAGATGGGCGAGATAAGGCGCGGAGACGAGGCCTTCCTGGTTATCGAATGGCGCCGTGGGGCTGACGGCATCCCTCGACCACGCGATTACCCGCACCATCCCGGCGAGGCGTTCGCGAGTCTCGGGGGAGCTCTCGAGCCAGAGCGCGGCAAGATAACGCTTGAGGAGGTCGAAGGTCTCGTGCTTCGGATCCACGAGCTCGAACTCGGCGTTTGCCTCTTGATCGGTGAGGAGTTCCCTCACGAGGGATAGAAGAAGCCCGAGAATGAAACGGGTCTTTCCCGATCCGGTTGCGCCGATCACGAGTGCGCTCATGAGTGCGATCGAGGGTGCAACCCGCACGTCAAATTCGCCCGAGAGCGTTCCGAAGCGGAGACCCTTTCCGTTCTCCGCGAGTCGGGAGAGCGTTCCCCGAATCTGGGCCTCGGGCGAGACCGCAGGAGAGTTTCGTGCTCGCTCGAAGGCGAGGGCGGCTCGGTATGCTCGGCTTCGATTCCGCCGAAGAAGGAAGGAAGCCGAACTCATGGCGGAAATTCCTCCCAGGAGGACGGCCGCGGGGTCTCTACGACTTCCTCGACAACCAGCCGCTTACCGCTCACCGAGCGGCGTCGGGGGGCTCCCGGGGGACGGGTAAGGAATCGCAGCCCCTTGAGCGCGACGTAGGAACAGACCGAGAGAAGACCGATCGCCGCAACCGTCGCGAAGGAACCGGCATTCACTGCCGCGCATTCCGCGAGGGAGCGATACAGGACGAGGACGATGAATGGCGAGAGGGCGAGGAGAACCAGCAACGCTCCGGCGCGGCGTAGCGTCGCGCTCGTCTTCGCCGTCGGGAACGGAAGAGAGAGCAGGAAGAGCACAAAGGCTAGGGACAGGAGAAGCGCGATCATGTTGCGCTCTCCAAGTCCTGTCCCGTCTCCGGAGACTCTGGCGAATCCGAGCGGACCTGAGGCGGCCGGCCGCGCCTCTTGCGTGGCTGAGGCTCGTCTGTCATCAGATCCGACTTCAGCTTTACGAAGAGCGGTAGCGCATCTCCGTCGGCTACCTCACGACCCTCGGAAACCGAAACTGCTCCCTCGATTGAAATCGTGATCCGATGCATGGCCCAACCTCCTTGACCGGGCAGATCGAGAGTCCACTCGGTCGAGGAGAAGATGTCTGCGGCAAGCATCAGGGCCGTCGAACAGGTCGAAATGCACTGGCTCAGAGTCGTCGAAAGTGAGATCGGCCTGTTCGAGCGCCCCGCCGGCACCCGCCGAAACAGGATGAGGACGACTCTAGGGCAGCGGAGTCGTCGTTCGATGCCGTCGAGCAACGGCAATGAGAAAGCTATATCTCTCTCGTGCGTGAGGCGCGCCCGTGCGTCGCTGGTTGCCAGGTCGTCGCCTCTGGCGCGGCCTCACCGGGCTTCCCGGCGCGGTCTTAGGCTGGGCACCCGTTGCAGAGAGGGCCCCAAGGGACCCGGAACGAAGAGGAGAGGCCAACTGCACGCGGCCTACCGCGCTCGGGAGTTACGCGTCCGTTTCCCGGCCAGCGGCTAAGATCAGCGTCGAAGGCCAGCATGGTTTCGGAGTCTTGGCACGCCCGCGTCCACGAGATAGCAGCTCGTCCGCCCGCAGTGACAGCGGCCGCCGCGCCGTGGTGTGCGCTCCTCAACTACGTGCTCGAGAATGACTGGGCCGGGGGCTGCCATGCGATCTCGGCCGTCCTCCACGTGCTCTTCCGCGAGGCGGGACTATCGTCGACGCTCGTGCTCGGCGAAGCTGCGCTCGGGCGGCACCCGTTCGACCACTCGTGGGTGGAAGTCTGTGGCGAGGTTTACGATGTCGCGATCGTTCGGACGCTCGAGGAGTTCGCGGGTGCGCCACCGACGTTCCGCAGCGTGGACATCGTCACGCTCGACGCCCCGTCAGTCAGGTACGGCGTCCACTCGGATCAGCCGCGGGACGCCGCTGCCGAGATGGTTCTCGCTACGCCGTTCCCCCGCTTCATGTCGCGTTTCCCAGGGCACTCCGAGGGTCTATGGGGCATCGCCCTGATTATCGGGAGGGACGCGGGGATGCAGCTGGACGTCCGAGCGCTGAAGGCGAGCTACGCGCTCACCGTGTGGAGCGCCACGTGAGTCTTGTTGCCTCGGTCGGGCCACCGACGGAGTCCGTCTGGGCGGGTGTAGTCTTCGTCGTCGGAGGCAGCTAATCCATGTCAGCCAGTGGAGCTTCGGCGAAGCCCGTAAGTGGCCGCGTGCGGCCAGCGCCGGAATCAGAGCCACTCGAACTGCTTGAGAAGGAAGAGCTTATCAAGCTCATCGGGACACTGGCGCGTGGCGGTATCGCCCTCAACTTCTACGGAAAGCGTTCGGCGCTGGAGATCGCGAAGCGCGTCCGGCCGCGTGTCACAAGGCGCATCTCGGAACTCCACGTCGGCACCCCTGAAGAGCAGTCGAAGAACATGCTCATCGAGGGCGAGAACCTGCAGGCGATGGTCACGCTCTACAAGTATCGGGGCCAGGTCGATCTCATCGTAACCGACCCGCCCTATAACACTGGTGGGCAGTTCCGGTACAACGACAAGTGGGATACCGACCCGAACGACCCTGACCTCGGAACCCTCGTGACGATGGAAGACGGATCGCGCCACACGAAGTGGATGAAGGCCATGCTCCCGCGCCTACAGATGATGCACTCGATGCTCAAGCCCCAGGGCGTCATCGCCATGTGCATCGACGACAACGAGCTGTATCACCTCGGGATGATGATGGACGAGGTCTTCCTGGAGGAGAACCGGCTCGCCATCATCAACTGGGAGAAGGCACACGCACCGAAGAATGACGCGCGCCACGTCTCGACGGCGACAGAGTACGTTTTGGTGTACGCCAAGGACCGGACGGTCGCCCGCACCCTCGTTCTGCCACGTGACGAGTCAATGAACAAGGAGTTCCGCAATCCTGATGGAGACCCCGATGGCGACTGGGCCGCGAAAGACCCGACGGCTCGGGAGCATCGAGCAAACACCGCCTATGCCGTCCAATCCCCATTCACGGGGATGCTCCACTATCCGAATGGTGAGTACACCTTTGATGGCCAGCTCCCGGAATCACGGGCACACTGGACTGGCCTCACACGTGCGGAGTATCAAGCGTACCTCGAAGAGTGGGGCACAAAATACGAGGCGCGCGATCTTGGCGATGGACGTGGCCAGGCGTTCGTGATCGCTAACTCGTCCACTCGCTTGAAGAAGTACGACCCGTCGACTGATCCCATTGTCCAAGCGGCGCGAAAGAAAGCAGAGTCGCGTCGTGCTGAAGGGAATTGGCCGAAGCTGTACTTTCGAGACGATCAACAACGGCAGCAGTCCTTCGGACGTCCCAGGGTCAAGGTGTACATGCGGGACATGAAGAAGGGGAAGGTGCCGACTACCTACTGGGCTGAAGAGCAGTACACCGAGCCGCTCGATCTTGGAACGCAGTCGTGGGAACACATTGAGTCCGGTCATACCGACGGTGCGAAGAAGGAGCTGGATGCGATCCTCGGGCCTGCGCACGGGTTCACGACGGTGAAGCCGCTCCGCCTCATGCGGAAAATTATCCAGCTCTGGGCACCGCCTGGTGGCCTCGTACTCGATCCATACGCTGGATCGGGAACCACGGGCCAGGCTGTACTTGAACTGAATCAGGAGACCGGCGCGGACAGGCGCTTCATCCTCATCGAGCAGGGACGGCCTGATACGGGGGACAAGTACGCCAGGACACTCACATGGGAGCGCCTAAAGCGGGTCATCAAAGGCGAGCGCCCAGCAACGAATGGCAAGCTCCGCGTAACGGCTGAACCACTCGGCGGCGGCTTCGAGTTCCGCATGCTCACGAGCCAGATCGACGCGAAGACCGTCCTCTCCATGAAGCGGGACGAGCTCGTCGACGTGGTCATCACGTCGCACTGGGACACGAAGAGCCGCAATTCCCCGACCCTCATTCGGATCGACGACCCCAAGTACACCTACCTCGTGGGCAGGAACGAGCAGGGAGAGGGCTACTTCATCATCTGGAACGGCGACGGCCCCGTCGGGCAGCTGGACCTCAGCACCTACTCCCAGGTGCTCCAGGAGGGGAAGCGCGCCGGATTGAAGACGCCGTACCACGTGTACGCGCGCTACGAGGTCTACCAGACGCGGAGCGTCATCTTCTACAAGATCCCCGATCGCATTCTGGCTCATCTCGGGCTAAACGAGTCGAGCGACAGCTACAACGAAGCCGAGGAGTAGCGCCGCGTGGAGCTGCTTCCATTCCAGATCGAGGCATCGACCAGCATCGCCGATCGATTCCAGACCTACATGCGCGAGCCACTGACGGTTACGCGCACGCGCTTGGTCCCCTTCTACCAGAACCTTGCGGCGATCACCGGCGGTGGCAAGACCCTCATCCTCGCAGACGCCATTGAGCAGATGCGAAGCCGTCTTCCCGTCGAGCCCATTGTGTTCTGGCTGTCCAAGGGGCGCGTCGTTGTCTGGCAGACGCTCACGAATCTCGCGACCGGAAAGTACGCAGGACTCATCGGTGGCTTCGACGTGAAGCCGCTCCTCGACTGCACCGCGGCCGATGTGGAGCGCGCGACGCGAGGACTCCTCCTGGTGGCGACCGTCGGCAAGTTCAACCAGAAGGACAAGGAGCGCGGGGACCGGAAGATCTTCAACGTCGGCTTCGACGTCGCCAGCGAGTCGCTATGGCAGCTTCTAAGGAAACGCCGGACCGATCGCGGGGTTCGTCGACCGCTGATCGTCGTGTACGACGAGGGGCACAACCTTTCGAACCAGCAAACGGCCCTGCTGCTCGAGCTGGAGCCAGACGCCCTCATTGCGGCCAGCGCGACGCTCCGGGTCCCCGACGCTCTGACGTCCACGATGGATCGGCTCCGCACCGACCTCGGATGGACGGACGCCAGTTTTGTTACGACTGTCCCGAGCGCGCAGGTGGTCGAGAGCGGACTTATCAAGAAGCAGATCATGCTCGGCGGGTACGTCACACCCATGGAACAGTGCCTCACGGACATGCTCCGCGACTTCCGTCGTGCTGAGGAGGCCGCGGCAGTACTCGGACAGCCGTTCGACCCCAAGGCCATCTACGTGGCGACGACCAACGCCGTGGACGGCGCCACAATCAAGGAGGACATGAGTCGTCCGTTCTCGGATCGCCGGGCGCGGCCCATCCTCATCTGGCGGCAGCTCGTCGAACAGGAGAAAGTCGACCCGGCCGAGATCGCCGTTTACGCAGACCTGAAGTTCGATCCCAACTTCCCACCACCGGACTCCTTCGTCCTCTTCTCCGGCGGCGACGCGGATTACGACCAGTTCACCACGGGCGGCTTTCGGCACGTCATCTTCAATCTCTCCCTACAAGAGGGATGGGACGATCCTGCGTGCTGTTTCGCCTACATCGACAAGGACATGGGCTCGCCCGACCAAGTCACGCAGGTCGTTGGCCGGGTGCTCCGGCAGCCCGGGGCCCAGCACTACCAAGACGCGATTCTGAACACCGCGCACTTCTACATCCGAACGGACGAGAAGGGCGTGTTCGAAGAAATCCTAGAAGACGTGCGGGCGAAGATCGCGGCCGAGGTTCCTGAGATCACCGTCAGCGTGCGCTCGTCATCGTCGAAAAAGACGAAGCCAACGCTCCCACCGTCGAAGGAACGCGTCGTCCCGAACGTTTCCATCAATTCCGCCGACGCACAGGGGCCCATCGCCTCGATCATCAAGAAGGTCGTGAACTTCTCGAAGAACACGGAGGATACGATTGGCTCCGGCGCGCGAATGCAGGTCCTCCAGACGATCGGCTCAGGTGATGAAGCGCGCGAGGAGTGGGTCGAGGTCGAGCACAGCAACCGCGTCACTGCCCGCTGGGTCTTCATCCGGGAGGTGCAGCGTATGCACCCAAAGGCCGTCCACCTCTGCGACATCGAGCAGCCAAAATTCGACGTGCTGATCGAATACCACAGCACGGCAGCCGCCCACATGCGCGAGGCGGCGGAGAAGGTCGTGGAGGCCTACATTGACCACTCCACGATCGTGCAGAATTCGGCCGACCACCCCTACGTCGTTGGTCCGATTGCTGTCGATCCGGCGAAGCTAGTGCGGTTCAAGAACGCGCTGCACGAGGGCTACAGCGACCTGAACGAGCTCGAGCGCCCCTTCGCGCACGCGCTCGACCGAACCAAGAAGACGTGGTGCCGCAACCCGTCGAACGGCGGCTTCAGCATCGACCTCCTCGACCGTGGTCGGACAAGACAGTTCAAGCCAGACTTTCTCGTCTGGAGTGGCGACAAGCAGGTCTTCGCCCTCGACCCGAAGGGCGACCACCTCATCGTGGAGGATGCGGCCCGCAAGCTCTTCTCCATTGAGAAGGTGGCGAACGGGCCCGATCTCGTCGTTCGTCTCATCACGGACGGCGAGTGGCATATCGCCAGGGGCGGCGAGTACACGAAGGTCGCAGGGTCCGACGGTTACACGGTGTGGTCACTCAGGCAAGGCAAGGTGAAGGCTACCGTCTGCCGTAATGCGAATGAGGCCGTGAACGCCTGCCTGACCCTGTAGAGGGTTGACCGCCCGGCGCCCGCGAGGCGCGAAAGGTCATTGTTGGGCGCGGCCCTCCATGTTCCAACTGCTGTGCTTCTTTAACGCGAACCAGATATCGCGCAATCCGCATGGGCGAGCGCCATTCGGCGTTTTCCGAATGAGTTGGCGACTGTGAATCCGCGACGCGAGTTTCCGGCGGAGCGGGATCAGGGTTCTGTTCTCGAAAGCTCAGGTGTGGTGCTGCTTCTTATCGCGGAGACGGCTCAGTTCTTCCCGGTGTTTCGGACACAAGAGGACCCGTACCTTGAGACCGTCGATTTCGGCTGCGACAGGGAGCGTCTCGTGTTGGACGGGTCCCCCCGCACCTCCTGCCTGTTTGCACCCCTCAGCCTGGCATGAAGCACCCGGAATCACCGAGTCGGTTGTAAGCATAGATCCCTCCGCTCTTGCGATCCTATCGCTGAACCAAACGGTGTAACATGTGCACCGGTTCTTTGACTCGACCCGAGGTGAAGCGGTTACGAATCGGTTACGAAGTGACCTTCGACGACTGCTGGATACGCATCGGGGTGCTTGGAGACTAGCCGTAACCTCTTCGACTCCAGTCGTCTCCAGAGAGGGCCAGTTCCTGCCGGGGATTCGTAATCAGTAGGTCCCCGGTTCAAGTCCGGGCTTCGGCTCCAGATTTCCCTGTGTCAGCGCGCCGCGGACTGCGCCTGCGCGAACTTCGACGACGTCGAAGAAATCGCAGGGGATCGACGACTCATGGAACCCTCCTTGCCGCTGCGACTCTGAGCAGCGGGCGGGCTCCTGCCGTCCGAAACGTGGGGCCCGGATCCGGATCGATCCAGCGGATCTTTCCGGAATTTCCCAGGCTGCCGCGCGTCTGAGCG
The DNA here is from genome assembly GCA_044229475.1 of Thermoanaerobaculia bacterium. GTDB lineage: Bacteria > Acidobacteriota > Thermoanaerobaculia > UBA5066 > UBA5066 > Fen-183. The sequence goes on from JBGASW010000003.1 coordinate 70,280, forward strand.
AGCCGTCTAGAGCCCCAGCCGCCGGGCGAACTCTTCCGGCGCGCCGAGGAGCGCGCCGGCCTGGCGCTTCTTCACGCGGCCGTCCGTGCCCGTCACGAGGAAGTGCGGGACGCCGCGGATGCCCATCTTCCGCGCCCACGTCCCCTTCTCGTCCACGAGGACCTCACGACCGATCGCGCGGGCCATCTCCTGGCATTTTGGAAGCGAGTCCATCCCGACGACGAACGTCGTCTCGACCCCGCGCGTCTTCACGAGGTCGGCGAGCGCGCGGTCGTGCGGGAGCGACTGCTTGCACGGCCCGCACCACGGCGCGACGTAGACGATCAGGCAGCCCTTCTCGCCGCCGCAGCGTTCGGCAGACCCCGTCTCGCCGGTCGTCGCCCCCGCCGCCGTCAGGCGCGGGAGCGCCGCGCTCGCGACGCGCTCCGGCCGGTGCGTGAGGAACCATGCGGCGCCCGCGATCGCGGCGAGGACGAAGAGGATCGTCCCTCCCGACGGGCCCGTCGGCGGCGCCGGCCGGCCCGCGTCGAAGCGCGAAGGCGGCGCGGGTCGCGCGGGCTGCCCGGGCGGGGGAGTCCAGGTGCCCATGAGACTCAGCTCTTCGGCGACTGCGCCTGCGAGAACTTCGAGGCCGGGGCGGCTTTCGGCGCCTTCTGCTTCTCGACTCGGTCCGCGTGCTTGCCGTCGGCGGGCTTTTGCAGGGGGACGCGCACGACGACCTTGTCGCCGGGCGCCACGCCCTCGTAGACGAATGCCTTGTCCGCAAGAGGCACGGTGCGGTCCTTGCCGTTCGCCTCGGTGATCGTGACCGAGACGCCCTTCTCGTAGGCCTTGACGACCCCGCGCAGCGTGATGTTGGCGGCCTCGACGACGGCCTTGCCCTTCGGGCCGCTCTCGGGAGGAGACGGCATCGCGGGAGCGACGATGCCGGGCCCGGGCGCGGAGCCGGCGGGCGGCGGGGTCCCGGGGGTTCCGGCCCCGGTCTTCGGGGCGTTCGGGTCGATCTGACCCATGTTCGTCTGCACCCAGCCGCCGCCGTCGGTCTGCTGGGTGGCGCCCGGCCGGACCGTTCCCTCCTTGTTCTTCTCGTCGGGGAGCGACGGCACGACGACGCTCTGCGGGATGGGCGTGGGCGCCTGCTGCTGCTGCGCGAGTGCGGCGCCCGCCGCCGAGAGGGAAAGGAGGAGGGCCGCGGCGTTTCTCATGGGAGAAATCTTACGCCGCGGCCCGTTTCGAGGTCAGTGTTCCTTCTTCTTCTCCGCCCCGGCGTAGAACTGCTCTTCCTCGGTCGAGCCCTTCAGGGCCGCCGTGGAGACCTCGCCGCCGGTCACGGTCATCTGGATCTGGTCGAAGTACCCCGCGCCGACGAAGCGCTGGTGCTTGACGGCCTGGAAGCCCGCGGTCCTCTCCATCTCGAACTCGTGCTCCTGGAGCTTCACGAAGGCCGTCATGCCCTGCGCCTTGTAGCCGTGCGCGAGGTCGTACATCGAGGCGTTCAGCGTGTGGAAGCCGGCGAGCGTGATGAACTGGAACTTGTAGCCCATCGCGCCGAGCTCCTCCTGGAACGCGGCGATGTCGGCGTCGGAGAGCTTGCGTTTCCAGTTGAAGGACGGCGAGCAGTTGTACGCGAGCGGCTTGCCCGGGAACCGTTCGTGGACGCCCTGCGCGAAGGCCTTCGCCTCGCCGATGTCGGGCGTCGACGTCTCGCACCAGATGAGGTCGACGTACGGCGCGAACGCGCACGCGCGCGCGACGGCGTAGTCGAGCCCGCCCTTGACGATGTAGAAGCCGTCGGCGGTGCGGTCGCCCGTGAGGAAGTCCTGGTCGACCTTGTCGATGTCGCCGCGGATGAGGTTCGCGCCGAGGGAGTCGGTCCGGCCGATGAAGACGGTCGGAACACCCATGACGTCGGCCGCGAGGCGCGCCGCGATGAGCTTCTGGATGAAGTCGTGGATCGGGACGAGGACCTTCCCGCCCATGTGCCCGCACTTCTTGAGGGACGAGAGCTGGTCCTCGAGGTGGATGCCGGCCGCGCCAGCCTCGATCATCGACTTCACGAGCTCGAACGTGTTGAGCGGGCCGCCGAAGCCGGCCTCGGCGTCCGCGACGATCGGCGCGAAGTAGTAGATGTCGGTCTTCCCCTCCATGTGCTGGATCTGGTCCGCGCGCATGAGGGCGTTGTTCACCTTGCGGATCACGGTCGGGACGGACGTGACCGGATAGAGGCTCTGGTCCGGGTACATCGTGAGCGCGTCATTCGCGTCGCCGGCGACCTGCCAGCCCGAGAGATAGATCGCCTTGAGGCCGGCCTGCACCTGCTGGACGGCCTGGTTGCCGGTGAGCGCGCCGAGCGCGCGGACGAACTTCTCGGTGTGGAGGAGGTTCCAGAGGCGCTCGGCGCCCATCCGGGCGATCGAGTGGTCGAGCTGGACGGTCCCGCGAAGGCGGTCGACCTCCTGCGCGGTGTAGGGCCGGACGATTCCCTTCCACCTGAGGTCGTTGGCCCAGGAGCGCTCGAGCTCGGTGACGGACTGCGTGCGGTACATGGGATGTTCCTCCCCTTGCGTGATCATGTCTCTCCCAACATCGGGGCCGGCGGAATTTACCGCAGGTGAGCCAGGTGCATCAGGGATTTTCGGGCGCGGGGTTCCACGTTTTTGGAGGCTGTTTCTTCGACGGTCCAATAGAATTGTCGCCATGAACAGCCGCCAGCTCCGCGCCGTCCTGCTCGCCGCGCCGTTCACGCTCCTCGCCGTTTCGGCCTTCGGCGACGAGCCGCCGACCGTCCTCGAGCGCGTGCAAAAGAAGTGGGCGGAGAACCCGGACATGCGCAAGCTCGCGACGACCCAGCCGGAGGCCCTCGCGGCCGTCAGCTGGCTGACGGGCACGTGGGACGCGGTGATCAAGACCCACGCGACGAAGGCGGAGGGCGAGAAGGTCGGGAAGGCGACGCGCACGACGCGGTTCGAGCTCGGCGGCCGCTGGATCGTGTCGCGGAACAAGGGCGAAGGTCCGCTCGGCGAGGACGCCGTGGAACTCCTCGGATTCGACCCGTACCAGCGCATCTGGCGCTGGCAGTTCTTCTCGAGCGTCGGCCGCGGCACGAACGCCGCCCTCGTCTCGACCCGCGGCTGGGACGAGGAACGGCTCACGCTCGCGGGGACGTTCTACATCTGGGGCGAGTCCGCGGACGTCGCGATACGCCTCGTGAAGATGAGCAACGACGAGTACTACGAGATCTTCGAGGAGAAGCTCACGGGAGAACTCGTGAGGCCGTTCCTCGAGTACCACTACACGCGGGCGAAGGCGGCGCCGGCGGTCCCGGCGCCGGCCGCGAAGCCCGCGCCGAAGCCGCCGGCGAAATGACCTAGAACTTGTAGAGGATCGTCGCGATGAAGGCCGTGTCGGTCTTCTTGAGATCGGACGGGTTCGGCTTGTTCTTGTAATCGACGAGGTACGAGACCTTCATCTCGAAGTTCTTCGTGAGCGTCGCCGCGACGCCGACGTCGAAGTGGAAGAAGTAATCGGACGTGTCGTCCATCTTCCAGAGGCCGGACATCTTCTGGGTGAACGTCGCCGAGGGCGAGATCTTCCAGGTGAACGCCTCGCCGACCGCGAAGGCGCCGCTCGACGTCGCGTCGAAGCCGCTGTCCTTCTCGAACGCGCCGCCGAGCGAGCCGTCGAGGCCGAGCTCGAGGGTCTTCTCCTTCAGGACGAGGTAGCCGGCGCCGACCATCGGCGAAATCAGGTACGTGATGTTCTTGAACCGGTCACGCAGGTAGCCGACCTGCCCGAATCCGTAGATCCTCTCCGTGAACTTGTACTCGTAGCGCAGCCTCGCAGTCGCCTTGTCGGCCGTTGCTTCGCCGTCCGACTTCGAGTAGAGCCAGAACGCGTCGGCCTTGAAGAGGCTGTGCGTCTTGGGGTCGTACACCAGTCCGAATGCGAGGTTGAACGCGGTCGTGTCCGAGTTGCCGCTCGTGATCGAGAGACCGGCGCCGAGCGTGCCCGTGAGCGGGGGCGGCGGCGGCTCGGGGCATGGGCACGGGCACTTGCACGCGGGCAGGACCGGCGCCGCTTCCGTCTGGGCGAGCGCGGACCCCGCGCCGAGCGCGACGAGCGCAAGCAAGGACAGAGTTGTAGTTCGCATCGAAGCTCCCTTGTTCGAGATGTCCGCGGCTCGCGGAGCCGCCGTTCGAAGAGTACCTTCTTCGAAAGGAAAATCGACCCCCAACTCCCGGCTGCGTCCGGCTGGAAGTAATTCAACGGACGAGGAGGAGCACCACGACGGCGGCCGCGAGGACGAGGACCGCGATGAGCGCGGCCCGCGCGAGCCGCTTCTCGGACGGCGCCGGCGGCGCGGTGAGCGCGGGGCCCCCGGCCTCCCGCGCGAGGTACGCCCGCAGCGCGTCGCGCAGGGCGGCCGCGTCGTAGCGGTCGCGCCGGTCGCGGGCGAGGGCCTTGCGGACGATGCGCTCGATCTCGGTGTCCACCTCGGGAAGGTATTTCGAGAGGGGCGGAGCGTCGTCGTCCAGCCGGCGCGCGAGATCCTCGATGCCGCGAGAGCGGAACGGGAGCCGGCCGGCGAGGAGCTCGAACAGGGTCGTCCCGAGCGAGTAGACGTCCGTGCGACCGTCGAGAGGCGTCCCCGAGAGCTGCTCCGGCGAGACGTAGGCGGGCGAGCCGACGAGAAACCCCGTCTTCGTCCGGACCGAGCTGTCCTCGGACTTGGCGATCCCGAAGTCCATGAGCTTCGGCCGGCCGTCCGCGGCGAGAAGGACGTTCTCGGGCTTGACGTCGCGGTGGAGCACGCCCCTCGCGTGGCTGTGGGCGAGGGCGTCCGCAAGCGCCTCGCCAAGCCGCGCGGCCTCGCCGGGAGCGAAGCGGCGTCCCCGCGCGGTGGCCAGGCTGGGTCCCTCGACGAGCTCCATCGAATACCAGAGCACCTCGCCCTCGCCGCCCGAGGCCCAGACCCTCACGATCGACGGGTGGTCGAGTGCCGCCGCAATCCGCGTCTCCTCGCGGAAGCGCTGCACCGCGTCCGGATCCGAACCCGGGGCGACCATCGTGATCTTCAGCGCCTCGAGCCGCCCGTTGTCGCGGTTCTTCACCTTCAGGACGGCCGCGTACCCGCCCGCGCCGATCGGCTCGAGGATCTCGTATCGGCTCCCGACGTGCTGCCTGGCGAGTGAGACGGCTTCCTCGGCGTGCACCCGGGGATCCTATCCGGGCCCCGTCATTCCGGAAGGATGACTTCGGTGCGCCGGTTCAGGGCCCGGCCCTCGGCCGTGGTGTTCGGCGCGACCTCGAACTGCTTTCCGAACCCCTGCGTCTTCAGGCGGGCCGGATCCACGCTCTGGTTCACGAGGAAGTTGCGGACCGTCTCGGCCCTCTGGAGCGAGAGCTTGTCGTTGAAGGCGTCGCTCCCCGTCGAGTCGGTGTAGCCGCAGACGTACACCTGGGCCTTCGGGAAGTAGCGATTGAGGATCTCGGCCTGCCGCGCCAGGACCGGAATCGCGTCGGGCTTGAGGTCGGCCTTGGCGGAGTCGAAACAGACCTTCTCCGCGTACTCGAACACGAGGACGCGGGTGAGGTTGAGCTTCTTCGCGACGGGCGAGATTCCGCCTTTCCCGAGGTGAAAGACGACGACGGCCTTGTCGGGCGAGAGGATCCGGATGCGCTTCTCGACGACGTCGAGATCCGCCTTGGTGGCCGTGATCGAGGCGACGTCGTCGAACGTCGTCACCTCGAAGGACTTCGGCGTCTCGCCGATGTTCTTGCCCTTGTATGTCACGCTGGCACGCTCGGGTTCGGAGACGACGTCCACCGCCATCTTCATCTCGATCGTCTTCGCGGCGCAGCCGAAGAGCGTTGAGGCCGCGAGCACGACGGCGGCCGTACGCGAACTCGACGGGACCATGAGGCACCTCCGCGGCACAGGCGTTTCGGAGACTGAGTCTATGCCGCCGGGCGTCCGGAAGACTAGAAGCGCACGACGAAGGCGAACCGGCCCTCGATTGGCCGCCCGTCCTCCCCGACGGCCGGCCGGAACTTCGACCGGGCGAGCACCTCGAGGGCGAGCGCATCGCATGTCGAGGAAACCGGCGAGATGACGCGGCGGGAGAGGAGGCTCCCGTCCTCGCCGACCTCGACGGCCACGCCCACGACCTTTCCCCGGCAGGCGCGTTCCTGCTCGGGCGAGAGGGGAAGCGCCGCGAGCTCCTCGACGTCGGGTTTCGTCCTCACCCGCCGCTGCGGCGCAGCGGCTGGGCTCTGGCGCGGGGGCGAGAGCGCGGGCGCGGCCTCGGGCGGGCGCCGCGTGGGGCTCGCGCTCGCCGGGGTCCTGGCCGGAGGCGCGGGGGCGCGGGTCGCGGTCGCCGTCGCCGTCGCCGTCGGGAGCGGAAGCGCCGTGGCCGTCGGCGCGGGAAGGGCCGTGGGAACGGCCGTCGGGGCCGGAGGGGGCGCCGCCAGCGTGGGTCGCGTCTGCGGCGCGGCGGCTTCGCGCTCCGAGCGTGCATTCCTTCCCATGAGGTAGAGCACGGTCGCGATCGTGAGGAGTCCGACAAGACCCGCGGCGGCGAAGACCGCGAGGCGGGCGCGGCGTGACGCGGACCGCGACACCGGTGCGACCACCGGGGGCGGAGGCGGGAGCACGACCACCGCGGACACGCGGCGCGGCGCGGGACGCGGGGCCGGCTCGCGCGCGGGCGGTGTCTCCAGAACGGGCGGCGGCGCCGGGACGGGGATCGGCGGCAGGGCCACGGCCGAGAGGGTCGCCGTGTCCTCGAGCGACGCGGGATCGGCGGCGGGAACCGCCGGAGCCCGGCGGAGGGAGTCGAGGAACGCCTCGAGGTCCTGGCGCATCTGGCGCGCGTTTGCGTAGCGCTCGTCGCGGAGGCGGGCGAGCGCGCGGGCCACGATGCGGTCGAACTCGGGGCTCACGCCCGGTTTGCGCGCGGCGAGGCGGGGAGCGTCCGACACGAGGCGTTCCGCGAGGTCGGCCATCCGGTCCGAGCGGAACGGCACGGTGCCGGCGACCGCCTGGAAGAGGGTCGCCCCGAGCGAGTACACGTCCGTTCGCCCGTCGAGCCGCTCGCCGCGGAGCTGCTCGGGAGAGATGTACGCGGGCGAGCCGAGGACCATCCCCGTCTGCGTCTTCACGAGGCTGTCGTCCGTCTTCGCGATGCCGAAGTCCATGAGGTACGGCCGGTCGCGCCGGTCGAGCAGGATGTTGTCCGGCTTGATGTCGCGGTGGATCACGCCGCGCCCGTGGCTGTACTCGAGTGCGTCGAGCAGGGAGACGGCCATGCGGGCGGCCGCCTCTTCGTCGAAGGTCCCGCGCCGCGCGAGCTCGGCCTTGAGGGTCGGCCCGTCCACGAACGGCATCGAGTACCAGAGCATTCCCGCGTCGTGCCCGAAGTCGTAGACCTTCAGGATGCTCGGGTGCTCGAGCGACGCCGCGACGCGGGCCTCCTGCTCGAAGCGCTGCCGGAATTCCGAGCTCTCCTCGTGCGTCCCGGCGACGACCTTCAGGGCCTCGAGCCGCTGGAGACGCAGGTTCCGGACCTGGTAGACCGCGGCGAAGCCGCCGCGGCCGAGCAGCCCGAGAACCTCGTAGCGGCCTTCGAGGAGCCGGGCGACTTCCCGGCCCCTGTCGTCGACGGGCTGCATCCGTCAGGTCTTCATTTCTTGGCGTCCGCTTTCACGTTCGCGAAGTCGCCCGCGCGGACGACCGAGACCTTCGCCGGGTCGATCCACTTGCGGAACGCGGCAGTCACCTGATCCGCCGCGAGGGCGGAGACCTTCTTCTCGAGCTCGGCGTCCCAGGCGATCGTGCGTCCCTGGAAGACGCGCCTCTGGAGGAGGCCGGCGAGCTCGCCATCCTGCGAGCGGCTCACCTGCCGGCCCTGCAGCCAGCCCGAGCGCGCGGCCGCGAGCTCCTCGGCCGTGAAGCCTTCCTTGCGGGCACGCTCGATTTCCTCACGCACGGCAGCTTCGAGTCTTGCGGTGTTCTGTGGCGCGTGGATCGCGAAGACCGTGAAGGACCCGGAGGCGTCGAGCGTGCCCGGGTCGAGCGACGAGCCGACGCCGTACGAGAGGCCGTCTTTCTGCCGGATCCGGACGGCGAGGCGCGAGTTCAGGAAGCCGCCCCCGAACATGTGGTTCGCGAGCGCGAGCGCCGGATAGTCGGGGTCTTCGTCCTTGAGCGGGAGGTTCTGTCCCGCGAAGAAGACGGCGTTCGCCTTGTCGGGCGTCTCGAGCCGGAGCGAGTCGGCGGGGACGTCACGGTAGAGGTCCGGGACGCGGGTGTACGGGCTCGGGCTCTTCCACGCCCCGAAGAGGGCCGAAAGCTGCGCGTGGACGGCGGCCTCGTCGAAGTCGCCCACGAGGACGGCCTCCGCGTTCGACGCGCCGTACGACTCCTTCCAGAACGCCTTCACGGCGTCGAGGGTCGCCGCCTTGTACGCGGCGAGGCTCTCGTCCGGCGTCGGCGTGTACCGCGGATCGTCCTTCGGGTAGGGACGCATGTGGCGCCCGAACGCGGTCCCGGCGACCGCCTGCGGCTCGGTCTTCATCTGGTCGATGTTCGCGAGGTTCTCCTGGCGAAGGATCTCGAGTTCGGACGCCGGGAAAGACGGTTCCTTGAGGATCTCGGCGACGAGGTCGAGGACCTTCGGGAGGTTCTCGCGCGTCGTCTCGATCGAGACCGCCGTCCTGCTGCCTCCGCCGGCGACCCGGATCCGCGCCTTGAGCCGGTCGATCGTGTCCTGGATTTCCTGACGCGTCTTTTTCGCGGTTCCGCGTTCGAGCATGTCGGCGGTCAGGTCCGAGACCGCCGACTTGCCCGTGAGGGAGGCGAGGTCGCGGAAGTGGAGAACGATCGTGCCGCGGACGGACGCGCCGCGCGTCTTCTTGGGGAGCAGGGCGACCTTCATCCCGGAAGGCAGCGTGGACCGCCTCGTCCGGGTCTCGATGTTCGCGGGCGACGGATCGAACGCTTCGCCGGCCGCGACGGCGGCCGCGCCCGTGTAGCCTTTCAGCATTGCCGCGACGTCGGCGGGCGGCGGCACCTCGGCCTTGTCGGGCTTCGCGGTCGGGATGAACGTGGCGAGCGTACGGTTCGTCGGCTTCAGGTAAGCCGCGGCGACCCGGGCGACGCCCTCCACGGGGTAGGCCTTGAGGCGGTCCCGATAGAGGAAGAAGAGCCGCCAGTCGCCCTTCGCGATCCACTCCGAGAGACGCAGGCCCACCTGCGAGGAGTCGTTGAGGGCGAGGTCGATCTGCTTCACGAGCTGTGTCCGCGCGCGCTCGACTTCCTCCTTCGCCGGCGGGTTCGCGGCGGCGCTCTCGACGGTCTTCAACAGGATCTCGCGCGCCTCGTCCAGGTTCTGATCCTGCCGGAGCTCGGCGCCGAAGATCGCGAGGCCGGGCTCCTTGAGCCCCCACGCGAAGCCGAAGATCGACGAGGCCTTCTTGGCCTCGACGAGGCTCCTGTGCAGGCGGCCGGAGGGCGTGTCCGCGAGGGCGAACGCGAGGAGGTCGAGGCCGGGCGCGTCCGCATCGCTGCCGGACGGGATGTGGTACGCGGCCGCGACGAGCTGGACGTCCCCGACGCGGCGTATCGTCACCGCCCGCTCCCCGTCCTGCGGCGGATCGAGCGTGTACGTCGGGTACAGCGTCCGGGCGGGCCTCGGGATCGCGCCGAAGAACTTCTGGACGAGGTCGAGCGTCTTCTTCTCGTCGAACTTCCCGGCCACGAGGAGGACCGCGTTGTCGGGCTGGTAGTAGTTCCGGTAGAAGGCCTGGAGGCGCTCGATCGGCACGTTTTCGATGTCCGAGCGCGAGCCGATCGGCAGGTGCCCGTAGCCGTGCTCGTGGAAGGCCGACGCGAGCATGCGCTTGAAGAGAATCACGCTCGGCTGGTTCTCGCCGGCCTCGAACTCGTTGCGGACGACGGTCATCTCGCTGTCGAGGTCCTTCTTCGCGATGAACGAGTTCACCATCCGGTCGGCCTCGAGGTCGAGCGCCCACTCGAGGTTCGCGTCGGTCGCGTCGAACGTCTCGAAGTAGTTCGTCCGGTCGAAGGAGGTCGTCCCGTTCGGACGCGTCCCGTGGGCCGTGAGCTCCTGCGGGATGTTCGGGTGCCTCGGCGTGCCCTTGAAGACGAGGTGCTCGAGGAGATGGGCCATGCCCGTCTCCCCGTAGCCTTCGTTGCGCGACCCGACGAGGTACGTGACGTTCACGGTGATCGTGGGCTTCGACGGGTCCGGAAACAGGAGCACGCGCAGGCCGTTCGCGAGGCGGTACTCCGTGATGCCCTCGACGGACGTGATCTTCTCCGGCGCCGTGCTCTTCGGGGCGTCGGCGGCCGCGAGCGGGAGGGCGAGGGCCCCGGCGAGGGCGAGGGCGAGGGCGAGAACGGCGCCGGCTGCGGCGCGTCGGGCGTGCGGCATGAAGACTCCTCAGGGGCGCACGGAGGCGCCCGCACGGGCGGAAGTCTATGCCGACCGGGAGTTGCGGCGGACGATCACCGCGACGCCGGCCGCGAGGACCCACGGAACGAGCATGAACGCGCCGACGACCGGCCAGACGTTCGGCTCCTTCGGCGACGAGCTCGCGGAGCAGGATGGGCACGCGGCGGCCGCCGGCGCCAGCAGGACGGCGCCTCCCGCGAGGACGGCGAGGGCGGCGGCGCGGAGCGTTTCCGTCACGGCGCGCATCAGTGGTGGACCCACGGCAGCGTCGCGACGCGGAGCAGGTTCGCGCCGTCGAGCATGAGGGCGGCGGCGTAGAGGCCGGCGAGCGGCAGCGGGATCGCGGCCATCCACATGAGCCCGCGCTTCTCGTGCTTGAGGTGCATGTAGTAGAGGCCCACGAATGCGGCCTTCGTGAGGGCCATCCCGATCAGCAGGGCCGCCATGACGCGGCGGTCCATCTTCAGGCTCGCGACGGCGATCTCCGCGACCGTCAGCACGGAAAGGACGATGAGGACCATGAAGTACTCGCGCCGCATCCTGAGGGGACCGAAGCGGACGTAGGCGGCCGGGGAATCGTCGTGCGTCGTGGCGTGGTCGCTCATGGGCGCTCCCGTCAGATGAGGTAGACGAACGTGAAGACGAGGATCCAGATCAGGTCGACGAAGTGCCAGAACAGGCCCGTGATCTCGACGACGTTCGCGCCGTTGTCGAGGAACTTCCCGCGCAGGACGCCGACCGCCGTGATCAGGAGGTAGCAGACGCCGGTGAAGACGTGCGCGCCGTGGAAGCTCGTGACGACGTAGAAGGTCGCGGGGAAGTTCCCGGAGGGCAGCGTGAAGCCGTGCCGGATGAGGTGCGTGTACTCGTAGACCTGCCCGCCGAGGAAGAACGCGCCGCCGAGCGCGGTCGCAAAGAGCCAGAGGGCGGTCTGCCGGCGTTCGCCGTGCTTGGCCGCGTCCAGCGCCTGGACCATCGTGACGCTCGAGAGGATCAGGACGAACGTCATGACGCCCGTGAACGGGATCCCGAGGACGGTCGACGGCAGGGGCCACTTCGGGTTGCCCGCGCGGAGAATCGCGTACCCGAGGAGCAGGCCCGCGAACGTCATCGCGTCCGTGACGAGGAAGACCCACATCCCGACCTTCCCGGTCGTGGCGGCGCCGAAGGTCGGCGCGTTGCGGGGCGTGGCTCCCGGTGCGGCGAGGACGGCCTCAGACGGTGCGCTCATTCAACGTCCTTCCATGTTCACGAGGAATCCAGTGTCGCGCATGAGCTGGTCGAGCTCCGGCTTGAGGGGCACGGCGACGCGGCGGATCCGGCCGCGTGCGTCGACGAGGAGGAGACGGCCCCACAGGGGCAGGTCGTCGGGAAGGCCCGCCGCCTTCCGGGCCGCGGCCTCGAAGCCGGCGAGGCCGCCGCTCGCGTGGATCCAGCGGGGGAGCGCGGCGCGGGCCGCGTCCGCGTCGCACCACGGCGGCGTGCCCGGCGGAGCGTCCACGAAGCTCACGATGCGGACGGAGCCGCCCGTGTTCCGCATGCGCGGGACGAGCGATGCGGCCGCCGTCGGCTTCTCGGCGAAGCGCGCGGCGGAAACGAACTCGGCGAGGACGACGAACCCGCGCAGGCTCTCGGCGGTGACGGGCTTCCCCTGCTGGTCGGTGAGCGCGAAGGCCGGGAGCTCGCCGAGCACGGGCGGCGCGGCCGGAAGCGGCCGCGTCACGGAGCGGAAGACCGGGACGGCGAAGACCGCGAAGACGAAAACGGCCCAGAACCACGGGCTGCCCGTAAGCCGGGCCGCGAGGCGTTGGGGAAGAAGAAAGGAAGAGGGGGATTTCTTAGAAGGTGAAGAGGGGGAGGGCGCGGCTCCGCCAACCACGCGTGCGGCTGCGGAACCTCCACTCGCGAAAACAGGTGCTGCCATCAGCCTCTATTACCTTCTAAGAAAATATTCTCTTCTCTTCTTCTCTTACTTCGCTGCCGTCGTCGTCTCGGGAGGCGCCATCGCGACGAGCTTTGCGCGGCGCGCGTCGGCTTCGGGGGTGTTCTTGATGTCGATGAGCGACCGCACGTAGTACGCCATCGCCCAGATGTCCTCCTCCGGGAGGGCGCCCTTCCACGTCGGCATCGCCGTGCCGCCGATGCCCGAGGCGACGGTGCGGTAGATGTCCGTGAGCGCCTCGCCCGAGCGGACGTGGTCTCGCGTGAAGTCCGGCGGCATGATCTTGACGCCGTAGTCGCTCTCCTTCGGGGAGGCGTGGTACGGGTCCGGCCGCAGCGTGGTCTCGCGCTTGCTGAGCTCGAGGCTCGCGGCCTGGATCGTCTCCGGCGTCTCGTAGGCCGGGTGACAGGAGAGGCACTGCGCGAGGCCGTGGTAGACCTTCATCCCGCGCGTGACGGCTTCCGCCTTGCGGGCCGCGCCGTACGGGTCCGGGGACGGGACGATCGGCTCGCCGGCCGTCTTCTCGGCCCACTTCGGCGAGAGCGTCTTCAGGTACTGGATGATGTCGAGGAGGTCGCGTTCGGGGACGTCGTTCCACGGGAGCATCGCGCTGCCGTGCAGCCCCTTCTGGACGATCCGCAGCAGGTCCTCGTCGTTCGGGAGCTGGCCGCTCGCGACGGCCGCGAACTTGAACTGACCCTGCTTGAAGTTGCGCGGCGGCGGGCGGAGGCCGACGGCGGCCGGCCCCTTGCCGTCGCCCTCGAGGCCGTGGCAGGCGGCGCAGTACGTCACGAAGAGCTCGCGGCCGTGGTTGAGGCGGCGGGCGGAGACGCGCTTGCCGCCGAGCGTCTGGGACTTCGAGAAACGGGCGCCCGGACCCGAGCATCCCGAACCGAGCAGAAGGAGCGCGCCGAGAAACGCACCGACCCCGCCCGCCGCGACCCGCGTTCCAACCTTCATAGCAATCTTCTCTTCTCTTTTCTTTCTTCTCTCAGAGCAGGTAGATCGTCACGAACATGAGGACCCAGACGGCGTCCACGAAGTGCCAGAACATCGCCGTGAGGCGCACGGGGCTCTGCGCCCCCGAGACCCAGCGGCCCTTCGCGGCGCCCGGCACGAGGACGAGCAGCGCGACGAGGCCCGCGAGGACGTGGAGCGCGTGGAACACGGTGAGGCCGTAGAAGATCGACCCGAAGACGCCGGAATCCATCCGGAAGCCCGAGCGCCAGAGCGGGATCCAGACGGCGAGCTGAAGCGCGAGGAAGAGCGACCCGAGCGCGAGCGTCCGGCGCAGGGCCGAGAGGAGCGCGCGCGGCCGCACCGCCGCCGCGGAACGGACGCCGGCGTGGAGCACGAGGCTCGAGGCCGCGAGCACGAGCGTGTTCAGGAACGGAAGGAGGCGCGGAAGCGGCTCCAGGCCGTCCGGCGGCCACTCGCCTGCGCGGAGGCGCAGGACCGCGTACGAGAAGAAGAGGCTCACGAAGAGCATCGTCCACGACCCGAGCGCCATGACCATCCCGACGAGCGACGTCCGCCGGGACTCCTCGCGCGCGGCGACCCGCGTGAGAGCGGCCGCGTTCACGAGCCCACGGCCCCCAGCGGCACGGGCTCGGCCTCGAGCGGCTCGTTCTGCGCGAGCCAGTCCTTCCCCGTGACGCCGGGGTGGCTGAACTCGTGCGGCCCGTGGAGGACGAGCGGGATCTCGTCGAAGTTGTGATGCGGGGGCGGCGAGGGGACCGTCCACTCGAGCGTGCCGACCTCCCAGGGGTTCTCGGAGGCCTTCGCGCCCGAGATCAGGCTCGAGAGGAAGTTCGCGACGAAGAGGAACTGCGTGGCGCCGAGGAAGAGCGCCGCGCGGGTGATGAAGAGGTTCAGCGGCTGCAGGTGCTGGAGGAACGTGTAGGAATCGAGGTTGTAGAGGCGCCGCTGCATCCCCGCGTACCCGATGACGAGCTGGGCGCCGAAGACGAGGACGATCGGGACGATCGTGAGCCAGAAGTGCAGCTTCCCGAGCCTCTCGTTCATCATCTTGCCGAAGAGCTTCGGGAACCAGAAGTAGATCGCCGAGAAGGCGCCGAGGAGCACGGACGCCGCCATCGTGAGGTGGAAGTGGCCGACGACGAAGTACGAGTCGTGTAGGTACACGTCCGTGCCGATCGCGCCGAGGTGCAGGCCCGTGAGGCCGCCGAGGCCGAACACGAAGACGACGCCCATCGAGAAGAGCATCGGCGTCGTGAAGCGGATCGAGCCGCGCCACATCGTCCCGAGCCAGTTCAGGAAGAAGACCGCCGACGGCATCGAGATGAGCATCGTGAGCGTCATGAACGACTCCGAGAGGAGCGGGCTCATGCCGACGACGAACATGTGGTGGCCGTAGACGACCATCGAGAGCACGGTGATGGCGGTCATCGAGAGGGCCGTCGCCTTGTAGCCGAACGCGGGCTTGCGCGAGAAGAACGAGAGCACGTCGGACACGACGCCCCACGCGGGGAGGATGAGGATGTAGACCTCGGGGTGCCCGAAGATCCAGAAGAGGTGCTGGTAGAGGATCGGGTCGCCGCCGCCCTTCGTCACGGCCATGCCGGCCACGAAGAAATGGCTCCCGAAGACCCGGTCGAGGAAGAGGAGGAGCATTCCCGCCGCGATCACGGGGACGAAGAGCGCGTTCAGGATCGCCGTGAGCCACAGGCCCCACACGGTGAGCGGCATGTCGAAGTAGCCCATGCCGGGCGCGCGGAGGCGGATGACGGTCGTGATGTAGTTGACGGCGCCCATGATCGACGACGAGCCCGCGAGGAAGATCGCGACGATCCAGAGCGTCTGGCCCGGCGCCGGCTGTCCGACGAGCGTCGAGAGCGTCGGATAGGACACCCAGCCGCCCGACGCGGAGCCGCCCGGAACGAAGAACGACGCGACGAGGATGCCGCTCGAGAGCGCCATCGTCCAGAACGAGAGCATGTTCAGCGTCGGGAACGCCATGTCCCGCGCGCCGATCATGAGCGGGATGCAGAAGTTGCCGAACGCGCCGATCAGGATCGGCGTGATCGCGAAGAAGATCATGATGGTCCCGTGCATCGTGAAGAACGACGAATAGGACTGCGGGGGCATGACGCCGCCGCTCTGGGGCCAGATGAGCTCGCCGAGGACGGGGAACGCGGTCCCCGGGTGGCCGAGCTGCCAGCGGATCATCATCGCCATCGTCCCGCCGATCGCGAGGAACGCGAGTCCCAGCCAGAGGAACTGCTTCGCGATGACCTTGTGGTCGAGCGAGAAGACCCACCGCCTCAGGAACGAGTCGGGGTCGGGGTGGATGTGCTGCTCGGCGTGAAAGTCCGGACCGGCGTACGCGAGCCTCGGGCGCCGCGTCGTCACTTCGCCACCCATTCCCACCCCCACTGCGCCTCGGTGTCGGCCGGGTCGAACCGGCGCTTCGCGTCGCCCTGCGCCTCGGCGTACCACCGCTCGAACGCGTCGTTCTCCATCACCGTGAGGTCGGCCTTCATCTTGTAGTGGGCCCAGCCGCAGAGCTGCGAGCAGGCGATCTCCATCGAGCCCGTCTCCTTCGCCTGGAACCACATCCGGGTCACGTGGCCCGGGTTCGCGTCCTGCTTGATGCGGAAGTTCGGGACGTAGAAGCTGTGGATGACGTCCTTGGCCTTCAGGTTCAGGAAGACCGGGCGGCCCTTCGGGATCCACATCTCGTTCAGCGTCACGACGTCGTCGGCCGTGTTGAAGACGCCGTCGGCGCCCGCGTACCGGAAGTTCCACACCCACTGCTGCGGCATGACCTCGATCCGGACGGTGTCCGCCGACGTCGGCCACTTGAACAGGTATTCCTCGATGTCCGCGCGTGAACGGTGGACGAGCACGAGGTCGATCGAGAGAAACACGAGAAGCGCGAGCGATCCCGTGACGACGAGGCTCCGGCGGTCCGTTCCCTTGTCGTACACGGCGCGGTGCCCGGCCCGCGCGCGGTAACGCGCGACGATGTACACGAGGCTCGCGCAGACGAGCGTGAAGGCGACGATCCCGAGGCCCGTCGTGTACCAGAAGAGCCACGTGACCCGGTGGCCTTCCGTGGACACGTCGCGGGGCGGCGCGTAGGGCCCGGAGGGCCCCGCGAGGGCGGCCGCGGACGCGAGGAACGGGACCAGGACCGCGAGGCTCCGCGCCGTGCGGGACGCCCCCCGCCGGACGCGGCGGTGCAGAGGAGCTTCCTGAGACATTCGATTCCCCCCGAGGCCCGTAATCTACGATCATCGAGACTCGGTTTCAAAGATTTTCGCAGACGAGACTCGGTCGCCCTCGCGGCCAGGGGCGCGTGGGAGCGCGGGACCGTGGAGAATCTCAACGAGGTCTGAGCGACGCCGTCTCAGGACGGCGGCCGTTCCCGGGGATTCGTCAGAATCCGGGCGGAGGTCTTTCCCATGGACTACCCGATCTGGGATCTGGCGGTCGGCGGAGGCGTCCTGATCGGAGCGATCGCGATCCTTCACGTCGTCGTGTCTCACTTCGCCGTCGGCGGCGGCCTCGTGATGGCGTGGGCGGAAACGTCCCTCGGCCGCCGTCCCGATCCGGCGCTTCGCGCGCTCCTGAAGCGCGCGTCGCTGATGCTGATCCTCGTCTCGACCGTCTTCGGCGCGATCTCGGGCGTCGCCATCTGGTTCGTGATCGGCCTCGTCCACCCCGCCGCGACGTCGGCACTCATTCACACGTTCGTGTGGGGATGGGCGATCGAGTGGGCGTTCTTCCTGCTCGAGGTCGTCACGGCCCTCGCGTGGTACGCGACGTGGGACCGCGTCCGCCCCCGCACGCACCGCCTCCTCATCGTTCTCTACGCGTTCGCGGCCTACATGTCGCTCGTGGTCATCCAGGGAATCCTCGGATTCATGCTGACGCCGGGTCGGTGGCTCGAGACGCGCGGCTTCTGGGACGGTTTCCTCAACCCGACGTACCTTCCCGGCATCGTCTTCCGGACGGGCGTCTGCCTCCTCCTCGCGGGCGCGTACCTCATGTTCGCGGCGCTCCGGGAGAGGGACCGCGAGGCGCGCGCGCGCCTCGCCGGGCTCCTCGGCCGGGTCATGGCGGTCGGCGTCGCCGTCGCGGCCGCCGGGCTCTTCTGGTGGAAGGCCGCGCTCCCGCCCGACGTGGCGGCGAACTTCCTGGGCGGCAAGCCGCTGATCGCGTCGCTCGGGACGGGCTGGCGGCACCTCTTCATCGCCCTCGCGGCCTCCGCCGTCCTGGCACTCCTCGCGGCGCTCCTGCCGCGCACGGTCCGGTGGCCGCAGGCGGTTCTCGCGCTCGTTGCGGCCTTCGGCCTCCTCGGCGGCTACGAGCGGATCCGCGAGGGGGCGCGCAAGCCCTTCATCGTCCGGGGCTACATGTTCTCGAACGGCATCCTCGTTTCCGAGATCGCGACACTGAATCGGGAGGGCGTCCTCTCGAAAGCGCGTTGGGCGGCGCACGAGGCGGGGGACGACGCCGTGTCGAAGGGCCGGGCGGTCTACCGCGCCGAGTGCGCCTCGTGCCACACGCTCGACGGATACCTCTCGATTCGCAAGCGGACGGCGTCGGCCGACGCGGACTTCCTGACACTGTTTCTCACGGCGCTGCGCGACGACGGGTCGAAGTGGACCGCGACGCCGCCGCAGAAGGCGGACTACCCGTTCATGCCGCCCTTCGTCGGGACCGACGAAGAACTCCAGGCCCTCGTGGCCTATCTCGACTCCCTGAAGCCCACCGGGGCGGTGAAGACCGCGGAGGCGACCCGTGCGCAATGACCTGATCCCGGCCCTCGACCCGGCGCCGGTCCCCGGACCCCCGGCGCTCCTCGTCGTCCTCTGGATCGCGACGTTCTTCCTCCACCTGCTCGCGGTCAACGCGGCGCTTGGCGGCGCGCTCTTCTCGGTCCTCCTGCCGCCTTCGATGCCGGGCGCCTCGCGGCGGGCCGCCGCTCTCTTCTTCACGGAGATCAACTCGTGGGCGCTCTCGCTCGCGATCACGTTCGCGATCGCGCCGCTCCTCTTCATGCAGGTGCTCACCGGACGCTTCTTCTACACGGCGTCGGTCCTCGTCGCCCCCGTCTGGCTCGGGCTTCTCCTGCTGCTCATGCTCGCCTACTACCTCAACTGGATCGCGAAGTTCCGGCTCCGGGCGGGGAAGGGCGCGGCGGCGGTCCTCGCGATCTCGGCGACCTGCTCGCTCGCGATCGCGGCGATCCAGACCTCGGTCCATCTCATCTCGGTCCAGCCGTCGGTCTGGAGCGCCGTCCTCGATCGCCCGTCGCTCGTGCTCGGCGACCCCACGTTCATTCCCCGCCTCCTTCACTTCGTGCTCGCGGCGGTCTCGATGGCCGCGGTTCTCCCCGCCGCCTTTCCCCGGACGCTCGCGGACGCGGCGCCCGGGGCGGCCCGTTTCGGCCTCTTCGCGGCCCTCGTTCTGACCGGGGCTCAGTTCGCGGTGGGCCTCTGGCTCCTGCTCGCCCTCCCGAGGACCGTCCTGTCGGGCCTCATGACCGGTGGAGCCGCGAAACTGGCGCCGCTCGCCCTCGGGATCCTGGTCGGGCTCGCCCTCCTCGGTCTCCTGGTCCGCGCCGTCGGGGAGCCCGGAAACGCGCGCCTCGCGCGGGTCGTCCTCGGCCACTTCGCGGCGGCGGCGCTCTTCATGATCGTCACCCGCCACCAGGTCCGCGACCTCTACCTCGCCGGAGCGCGCGCGGGCGAGCGGCTGGTCGTCGAGCCGCAGTGGAGCGTTCTCGCTCTCTTCTTCGGCGTCTTCATCCTGTGCGCGGGGCTCTCCGCGTGGGCGCTCTTCCGCGCGGCGACGGACCGGCCGGGCCCGGGGGAGGCTGCGGCCTAGTCGAACCGGACGCTGACGAGCTTCGAGACCCCGGGCTCTTCCTGCGTCACGCCGTAGAGCGCCTGGGCGGTCTCCATCGTCCTCTTGTTGTGCGTGATGAGGACGAACTGCGTTTCCTCGGACAGCTCCACGAGGAGGGACGTGAAGCGGTCGATGTTCGCCTCGTCGAGCGGGGCGTCGACCTCGTCGAGGATGCAGAACGGCGACGGCTTGTACTTGAAGATCGCCACGAGCAGCGCGATGGCCGTGAGCGCCTTCTCGCCGCCCGACAGGAGGCCGATCGTCTGGTTCCGCTTGCCGGGGGGCTGCGCCATGATCTCGAGGCCCGAGTCCAGCGGGTCGTCCTCGTCGAGGAGGTGCATGGAGGCCGTGCCGCCGTGGAAGAGCCGCTGGAAGACGGCGCCGAAGTTCGCGTTGACGGCCGCGAACGCCTCCGTGAAGCGCTCCGACGACGTCGCGTTGATCGTCTTGATCGTCTCGAGGATCTGCGCGAGGGAGGCCTCGAGATCGGCCTTCTGGCCGGAGAGCTCGACGAAGCGGGCATGCTCGACGTCGTACTCCTCGAGGGCGGCGTGGTTGACCGGACCGAGCCGCTCGAGAGCGAGCGTCTTCTGGACGACGTCCTCGGCGAGCTGCGCTTCGAAGACGTCCTCGGCGAGCGCGAGCTCCTCCTCGGTCTTCTCGAGTGCGGGCAGCTCTCCGGGCAGGCAGCCGAACTCGGCGCGGCAGGTCTCGACGAGATGGTCCTGGTCGGCGCGGCGGCGCTCGAGCGCGAGGTCGGCCTCGAAGCGCGCGCGGCGCGCCGCGTCGAGGGCCTCGCGGGCCGCGGCGCTGAGCGTTTCGGCGCCGGTGCGCGCGTCGCGGCGCGCGGCGGCTTTGCCGTCCACGTCGGCGCGGCGCGTCTCGGCGGCCGTTGCGGCGGCGGAGGCGGCGGCGAGGGCGGCTGCGGACGCGGCGCCCGCGCCGAGGGCGTTCGTCCGGCGGGCCTCGACCTCGACGAGGGCGTCCGCGAGCTCGGCGACGCGGCGTGCGGCCTCGCGCGCGCGGTCCTCGGCGGCCGCGGCGGCGTCGGTGAGCGCGCGCACGCGCTCCGTCAGGACGTCGCGGGCGTTGCGGGCGGAGGCGTCCGCTTCGGCTCCGTCGAGGCGCGCGGCGCGGGCCGCGTCGAGGGCGGTCTCGAGCTCGGCGAGCGTCCGCTCGACGGTGGCCATCTCGGCGGCGCGTGCGGCGGCGAGGCGCGCGGCTTCCGCGCGGCTCTCCTTCGCGCGGGCGAGGTCGGCCTCGAGGCCCCGCTCCTCGTCCTCGAGGACGGAGGTCTCCTTGCGCGCACGCTCCTCCTCCTCGCGGGCGGCTGCCGCCCTGGCGAGGGCTTCGGAGTGCTCGCGCTCGGCGGCGCGAGCCGCGGCGACGGCCTCGTCGAGCGTCGCCGCGTAGCCGCCGACCTGCACGGCGAGGGCCGCGATCGAGGCGTCGGACGCCACGAGCTTCGCGTCGATCGCCTCGCGCTCGCCGGCGAGGTTCTTGAGGTCGCGCCGGACCGTGAAGAGGCCCTCGCCGGGCACGTCCGTGCCCGCGGCCTCGACGACGGCGCCGCGCACGACGACGCCGGACTCCGTGACGATCGTCCTCTCGGGGTGCATGGCCGCGAGCGCGAGCGCGTCGTCGACGTTCGCGACGACGACGGCGTCGGGCAGCGCCGACGCGGGCGCCTTCGCGGACTTCGGGGAGAGGAGCTCCTTCGCGATGCCCTTCACCCGCGGGTCGGCGGGCTTGAGCGGGAACGGCGTGTCCTCGAGCGGGTGGACGAAGCGCGCGGTGCCGAGCTTGCCCTCGCGCACGGCGCGGAGGGCGGCGTCGAGCGCGCTGCGGCTCTCGAGGACCGGGGCTTCGAGCGCGGCGCCGAGGGCCGCGTCGAGCGCCGTCTCGAAGCCGGACGCCGCCTCGAAGTGGTCGGCGAGGACGCCGGCGGGGGAGACGCCCGCGCTCTCGAGCGCGCGGCGCGCGGACTCGCCGCCCGCCTCGCGCGACGCGAGAGTCGTCTCGAGGGCGGCCGTTCGGACGGCGACCGCATGGAGCGAGGCGACGAGCGCGTCGCGGGACGTCTTCAGGACGGCGAGCTGTTCCTCGGCGGCCTTGCGGCCGTGCGTCGCGCCCTCGAGCCTCGAGCGCGCCGCGTCGAGCGTCGCCGAGGCGGAGGCGACGAGGCGGGCGGCCTCCTCGACGGCGGCGCGGCGCCCCGCGAGGACTTCGGCGGCCCGGGCCTTCCGTTCCTCGAGCTTCGCGAGCGCGAAGACGAGGCGGTCCTCGAGGAGTGCGGTCTCGCGCTCGCGATTCGACGCCTCGGCCGAGCGGCCGGAGGCGGCGAGGAGGTCGCGGCGGGCGCCCTCGCGGCGGCCCGTGACGTCCGATTCCTTCGCGGCGGCGGCGGCGAGCGCCTGCGCGGCCGC
Organism: Thermoanaerobaculia bacterium; assembly: GCA_044229475.1. Lineage (GTDB taxonomy): Bacteria > Acidobacteriota > Thermoanaerobaculia > UBA5066 > UBA5066 > Fen-183. The sequence continues at coordinate 92,002 of JBGASW010000003.1, forward strand.
CTTCGCGGCCTCGTCGGCCTTCGCGAGCTCGGCCTCGGCCTCTTCACGCGACTTCACGCCGCGGCCGGCCTCCTCGACGAAGCGGACGTGGTCGGCTTCCGTCTCCTTCTTCTGCGCCTCGAGGAGCTCGCGGCGGGCCGCGGCCTCCTCGGCCTCGCGCGCGGCCGCGGCCGACGCGGCCTCGGCGGCGAGCAGAGCCTCGCGGGCTCGGGCAAAGGCGTCCCCCGCCTCGCGCACGGCCCGGTCGTCCTCGTCGGCGAGGCGGCGCGCCTCCGCGAGATGCGCCTCGAGGCGGCCGAGCTCGGCGAGCGCGGCGGCCTCGGCGTCCGTCGCGGCGGAGAGGGCCTTCTCGCCCTCGGCGAAGCCGGACGTGAGCCGGTCCGCGCGGAGGCGCGCGAGCCGCCTCTTCTCACGGGCGAGGACGTCGGCCTGCTCCTTCCAGCGCGCGGCGCGGGAGGCCTGGCGCTTGAGAGACGCGCACGTGCGGTCGATCTCCGAGACGATGTCCGTGAGACGCAGGAGGTTCCCGCGCGTCTCCTCGAGCTTCACCTCGGCCTGGCGCTTCCGGATCTTGTACTTCGAGACGCCCGCGGCCTCCTCGATGAGTCGCCGCCGGTCCTGCGGCTTCGTCGAGAGGATCAGGTCGATCTTCTGCTGCTCGATGATCGAGTACGCGCGGACGCCGAGGCCCGTGCCCAGGAGGATTTCCTGCACGTCCTTCAGGCGCGAGCGCTTGCCGTTCAGGATGTAGTCGCTCTCGCCGTCGCGCGTGACGCGGCGCGCGATCGTGACCTCGCCGCCGGTCTCGGCCCACTCCTCGCCGCTGCGCGACTCGAGCGTGATCGTGACTTCCGCCATTCCGAGCGGTCGGCGGCGGGCCGCTCCGTTGAAGATGACGTCTTCCATCGTCGTTCCGCGCAGGTTGCGGGCGGACTGTTCGCCGAGGACCCACTGCACGGCGTCGCAGATGTTCGACTTGCCCGAGCCGTTGGGACCGACGATGGCCGTGATGCGCGTCGGGAGCGTGACCGAGGTCTTGTCCACGAAGGACTTGAAGCCCTGGATGTCGAGTTTCTTCAGTCGAAACATGAACGCCTTTTTTCCGCAGTTCCGGACGTGGCCGACGCTTCTTCGGGGCGGGACGCTACCACGCGGCCCCGGACCCAACCACTACATTTTGAGGGTGCGGCGAGTGCGGGACTCCACCGGCTGGGGTCTGGCCGGCCGCGTCTCCTCCGGGCAGGGGAAGCCGGGGCCGGCGTCCAGCGCCCGCAGCAGGCCGCCGCGCGAGGACACGCCGAGCTTGGAGAAGACGTGCTTCAGGTGATCCTTGACCGTCCATTCCGTGATGAAGAGGCGGCGCGCGATCTCCGCGTTGCGCAGGCCCTCGAGCACCGCGCCGACGACCTCCGCCTCGCGGCCGGAGACGCCGCGCTCTGCGAGGCGCGTGCGAACGTCCTCGGGCGAGACCGTCGAAAGGAGGCGCAGCGTGAGGACGGCGACGTCCTCCTCCTCGTCGGAGAAACGCGCGACGGAGGCCTCGAAGTGGCGGCCGTCCGAGAGCGAGCCGCGGCGCTTCGTCCCCGCGGGAGCGGAGAGTGCGAGGCGCTGGAGCCACCCGTGCAGCGGCACGTCCCGGGCGCCCTCGGCCGCGACGTGCGGCTCGGCTCCGCGGCTGGAAAGAAGCTGGGCCGCGGCCGCATTCGCGTACAGGATCGTGCCAGACGCGCGCACGAGGAAGACGGGTGTCGGCGTCGCGTCGGCCGCGCTCTCGAGGCGCCGGCGGGCCGCGGCGTGGATCTCGCACGCGGCGGCGAACTCGAGGAGCTGGGCGAGCAGGGGGCGGAGGACCTCGAAGCGGAGCGACTCGGGTCCCGTCCAGGGGCGGCGCGGCCCGCGCGCGAGAGCGAGAACGCCGCGGACGAGCCCCGGCACCGCGAACGGGGCGGACAGGACGGAGGGGCCGCCCCCGCGGATGGCGGTCCTCACCGCCTTCAGCGGCGTGACCTGGCTGCCCGTCATCCGCCAGCGGTAGCGCTGCCCCTGGGGCTCGAAGACGTACTCGAGGTCGACGACGTCGGGCTCGAGGACCGACCGGACCGTATCGACGATCCGCTTCAGCGTCTGGGCGTTGCGGCCGCGGAAGGGCGGCCCGTCGAGGGGGGAAGCGGGCATGTGGGGTGCGGTCAGCCTTCGCCCGCATTCTACGGCCTGCCTCGAACGGGCCCGTTCAATTCGTGTCGACGCCCACTGGACAACGCCCTTCCGCGTGATAGTCTGTTGTTTGATCAAAGCACCCCCCCTTCCTCTGGCGGAGGACACTTCTCATGTTGAGCTTCGAGGTCCGCAAGACGGGCGGCGAATCCGAAATCCGCAAGGTCCATCGCGACGTCATCCACATCGGCGCCTCGACGGGTAACGACCTCGTCGTGCGCGCCCGGGGTGTGCTCGGGCGGCACGCCCGCATCTCGGTGGCGGGCGAGGAGCTCCGCCTCGAGGTCCTCGGGAGCGCGCCGGGGTCCGACGTCACGCTGAACGGCTCGGTCGTCAAGACGGCGGCGCTCGCCGCCGGCGACCGGATCAACATCGGAGAGGCCACGATCACGCTCCTGAACGGCCCCGCGCCCAACCCGAACCGCATCTCGGCGCCTCCGCCGCGCGGCCGCGACGCGTTTTCCCTGGCGTCGGCGGCTCTCTCTCCCTCGCCGGCGCCTCCCGCCGGCCCCGCGCCCGCGCCGGTGCCGCCCCCGCGCCACGTCACGTCGGCTCCGGCGCCTCGTCCGGCCGCTCCTGCCGACGCCCCGAGGCCCGACGAGCGCCTCGCCGACCCGTGGGCCGGGTTCTATGCCGTCCTCCGCCGGCCCGTGCCGTTCGAGGAGCTCCTCCAGGACCTCGTGACGTACGTCGCCTCGGCGACGCCGCTCCACAGCCTCGCGTTTCTCTCGCTGCAGCCCGCGAACGAGGGCGAGGCGATCGCCGCCGTGTGGAAGGGAACGCTCCCGAAGCTTTCGCCGAAGGCGCTGTCCGACGCCCGCGCCCTCGGGGGGCCCGGCGACCTGGTCGAGGGCGGCGCGCGCCTCAAGGTCTTCCCGGTCCTGCGCCCGGGGGCCGACCCGGTCGGCGTCCTCGTCCTTCCCGCGGAGACGCTCTCGGACCCCGCGCTCTTCGACTTTGCCGCCCACGCCTCCGCCGCGGTCGGATTCGTGCACGCCGAACGCAGCGAAGCCGCCTTTGGCGAGCACGCCGGTGCGGGCCACGCGGCTCCGTCGCCCGCCCCGGGAGGGCTCGACGATCCGCTCTCCGCCCTCGTCGGCGCGTCCATCGCGCTGCAGAACCTCAAGGCCTCGCTTTCTCGCGTCGCCTCGGCGCGCGCGCCGCTCCTTCTCGTGGGCGACGTGGGCTCGGGCAAGACGCTCGTCGCCGAGACGCTGCACGCGCTCTCGCCGCGTCGCAGCCGGCCGCTCGTGCGGATCGCCGCCACCGCCGCGAGCCCGCAGGCGCTCGAGGAGGACCTCCTCGGCCTCGAGGCGGCCGCCGGCGACCGCCGGCGGCGCCCGGGGCGCCTCTTCGAGGCCGACGGCGGCACGCTTCTCATCGAGGAGGTCGGCGACCTGCCGGCGCCGACACAGGCTCTCCTCTTCCGTCTCCTCGAGGCGCGGGAGGTCACGGCGCCCGGCGGACGCACGGTGCCGATGGACGTGCGCGTGATCGGGACGACGTCCCGGCCGCTCACGCGCGCCGTGGAGGACGGCCACTTCCGCGACGACCTCTACTTCCGCCTCTCGGCGCTCACGCTGCGTCTGCCGCCGCTCAAGGACCGCAAGGAAGACATCCCGGCCCTCCTCGACGCGCTCGCGGCGCGGCACGGCGGCCCGACGGCGGCGCGCTTCGACGTCGAGGCCATGAACGCGCTCCTGAACTACCAGTACCCGGGCAACGTCCGCGAGCTCGAGAACGAGGTCCGGCGCCTCGCGGCGCAGGTCGGGTCGGGGGCGGTCGCGCTCGCCGACCTCGACCAGAAGTTCTCCGGCGAGCACGTCGAGCTCGCGCTGAAGGAGAGCGACGACCTCAAGGAGATCGTCGAGAAGGTCGAGCGCCAGGTCATCGAGCGCGTCATGCGCAAGGTGCGCGGGAACCAGTCTCTCGGGGCGCGGCTCCTCAACATCTCGCGCGGCAGCCTCATCGCGAAGATGAAGGAGTACGACATCAAGGACTTCCGGTACCTGAAGCGGGGCGACTAGGAAACGCCGCGCCGACATTCGGGTTGAGACTCCCTCTCCCGCGGGGTAGGCTCCCTTCGCCAACCCGCCGGGAGGAAGCATGAGATTCGAACAGGTCGTCCGCTGGCTTAGCCGCCTCTTCAGAACGGGCCTGCGTCCCACGACCCTCGCCGTCCTCCTGCTCTTCCGGCCTGCACACGGCGCGGACGGCGTCTCCGACGTGACCGCCCGGCAGATCCAGGCGCTGCTCTCGGAAAAGGCCGCGCGCACGCCCGCCCAGCGGAAGATGGACTCGCAGCTCCTGCAGGCGGTCCGCGAGTCGCGCGGGCAGCCGATGGCCGCCGGGGTCGACCTCGCGCCCGCCAATGTCGGCACGGACGTCGGCGGCCGCGTCGCCGTGGACGTCGCCGTGCGTTCGGCCGCGACGGTCGACGCCGTGATCGGCCGGATCGAGGCGCTCGGCGGCGAGATCGTCCACCCGTCGTGGGAGCACCGGACGATCCGCGCCCGCATCGACCTCGCTCAGGCCGAGGCCGTCGCCGGGCTGCCGGAGGTGACGTTCGTCCAGCCGGCGATGGGGCACATGCACGCCCAGGCGGCCCGGCCGGCGCCCGGGGCGCCCCCCACGCCGTTCGACGCGCGTGCCGCGCGCGTGAAGGCGCGTCTCGCCGACGCCCTTCGCCGGCCGCTCGCCGGGACGGTGAACTCGCAGGGCGACCGCACGCACCGCGCCGACGACGTCCGTACGACCTACGGCTACTCCGGCCTCGGCGTGAGGATCGGCGTGATCTCCGACAGCTTCAACGCGCTCGGCGCCGCCTCCGCCGACGTCGCGAGCGGAAACCTGCCCGGGCCGGGCAATCCCTTCGGACGCACGACCCCCGTCACCGTCATCGAGGAAGACCCGACGGGCAGCGACGAAGGGCGGGCGATGCTCCAGATCGTCCACGACCTCGCGCCCGACGCCCAGCTCTTCTTCGCGACCGCGGACACGAGCGAGGCGGGTTTCGCGTCGAACATCGTGGCTCTGCGCAACGCGCCGTACAACTGCGACATCATCATCGACGACGTCTTCTACTTCGACGAGCCGGTCTTCCAGGACGGCATCGTCGCCCAGGCCGTCAACACCGTGACGGCCGCCGGAGCGCTCTACTTCTCGGCCGCAGGCAACGAGGGCAGCGTCGCCAAGGGCACGTCCGGCTACTTCGAGGGCGACTTCAACGATACGGGCTCTCCCGTCTTCACGTTCCCGGGAGGCGCCAAGTCGGGGACGATCCACAACTTCGGCGGCGCCAACGGCGACATCATCACGACGGCCGGGCCGTTCGCCTACACGCTGAACTGGTCGGATCCCGCGACCGCTTCCGCGAACGACTACGACCTCTTCCTCGTCAGCTCCACGGGCACGGTGAAGGCGGCCTCCACGAACATCCAGAACGGGGCGCAGGCCCCGTTCGAGATCTTCGGACCGCCGTCGTTCGCCGCGGGCGATCGCCTCGTCGTCTTCAAGACGGCGGCCGCCGCCGTACGCGCGTTCGCCCTCAACACGCTCCGCGGCCGACTGACCGTCACGACGACGGGCCAGACGCACGGCCACTCCTCGGCGGTGAACGCGTTCAGCGTGGCGGCGGCGCCCGCCCCGGCGCCCGGCCCCTATCCGGCGGCGTTCAGCGGGACCAGCCCGGCCGAGAACTTTACCGCGGACGGACCGCGCCGCGTGTTCTACGACCCGGCGGGCGTCCCGATCACGCCCGGAAACGTCCTGTTCGGGACGAACGGCGGGACGGTCCGCTCGAAGCCCGACATCACGGCGGCGGACGGCGTTTCGACGACGCTGCCGGGCACGTCCGGACTGAACCCGTTCTACGGGACCTCGGCGGCCGCGCCGCACGCGGGCGCGATCGCGGGCCTCCTCAAGTCGGCGAACCCCGCGCTCACGCCCGCCCAGATCCGCACGATCCTCACGACGACCGCGGTCGACATCGAGTCGGCGGGCTACGACAACATCACGGGTTTCGGCATCGTCCAGGCGTTCCAGGCCATGCAGGCCGTGGCTCCCACGCCCCATTCCGACGTGGCCCTCGGCACGACCACGTTCGCGGAAGGGACGTTCTCGAACGGGAACGGCGGCGTCGATCCCGGCGAGCTCGCGACGCTCGTCGTCCAGCTCACGAACCCCACGGCGACGGCCGCGACGGCGGTCCAGGCGACGCTCACGACGTCGACGCCGGGCGTCACGATCACCCAGGGCTCGGCCTCCTACGGGACGCTCGCACCATCCGCGAGCGCGACGAACGGCGCCACTCCGTTCGGCTTCGGCGTCTCGTCGAGCGTGCCCTGCAGCAGTGTGATCACGTTCACGCTCACGGTCTCCTTCGGCGGCGGATCGAGCCCGCGGGTGTACTCCGTCTCCATGACGGTCGGAAAATTCCCCGCGCCGCTCGCGGGGACGCTCGGATCGGCGCCTCCCACCGGGACCGGGTTCACGTCCACGAGCGGCCAGCAGACGGGGCGCCTCACGCGCAACGGCGTCGGTGCGACCTGCGCCGCGGCAAAAAGCAACCCGGGCCTGACCGCAGTGACGGGCGCGCGGCAGTTCGACGCGTACACGTTCACGAACACGGCCTCGGTCTCCCAGTGCGTCACCGTGACGCTCTCGGCGGCGAACGGGCTCGCTCTCTACACGGCGGCGTATACGAGCGCCGGCTTCGTGCCCGCCAACCCGAGCACGAACTTCCTCGCGGACCCGGGGCTGTCGGGGACCCTGCAGACGTACTCGTTCAACGTGGCCCCGGCGACGGCGTTCACCGTCGTCGTGCACGACATCAACGTCACGCCGGCTTCCGGTTCGCCGTACACGCTCACGGTCGCGCTCGCGACGTGCGCCTCCGGGCCCGCCTGCACGCCGGTCACCATCACGACGCCGTCGATCGCGAGCGGAACGATCAACGTCCCCTACACCCAGTCGTTCGCGGCCACTGGCGGGAGCGGCGCCGTCACGTGGTCGATCTCCGGCGCGCTCCCCACCGGCGTGACGCTGACGGGCAACACCCTCTCGGGGACGCCGACGCAGGGCGGGAGCTTCCCGATCTCGGTGACGGCGACGGACGCCGCGGGCTGCACGCCGGACACGAATCCCTACACGCTCTCGATCGCGGGCGGCTGCCCGCCGCCGCCGCCCGCGCTCGTCGTGACCGCGCCGGCGTTCGTCGGCCAGGGGTCCCCGAACCGCGTCGCGAGCATCGCGCCGATCGTCGGGGCGACGTACGTCTGGGGAATCACGAACGGGACGATTACGGGCGGCCAGGGGACTCCTCAGGTGACCTTCACCGCCGGCACGGCGGGCACGCCGCTGACGCTCACCGTGAACGCCACGATCGGCGTCTGCCCGGCCGGCGGCGGGTTCGCGAACGTCACCGTGCTGCCGATCGGGTCGTCGGTGCAGTTCTACACGGTCACGCCCTGCCGGATCGTCGACACCCGTAAACCGATCGGTCCGGTCGGCGGTCCCGCTCTCGCGTCCGGCGGCCCGGACCGGGCATTCGCGCTCGCGGGCGCGTGCGGCATTCCGGCGGGCGCATCCTCGGTGTCCGCGAACGTCACGGTGACGGATCCGGCCGCGCCGGGAAATCTCGTGATCTACCGGGGCGACGGCGTTCTCCCGGGAACGAGCACGATCAACTTCGGTGTCGGGCAGACGCGCGCGAACAACGCGCAGCTCCAGCTTGCGCTCGACGGGTCGGGGACCGTGAAGGTGAGCAACGCGTCGGCCGGGCCGGTCCACTTCATCCTCGACGTGAACGGCTACTTCCAATAGCCGCGACGCGTTCTCGGCAGACTCGGGCCGCGGTCCTCGCCGCGGCCTTTCACTTTCTGGGGTAGGCTCGGGATCCGGGCGCGGCGCAATGCCCGCCGAGGAGTAGACGCGTGTTTGTGCGCTCCAGGATCCTTCGTGTCCTTGTGCTCCTTCTGTCCTTCCTGCCGGTCTCGCGGCTCGCCGCCGTTTCGAACACCGTCGTCATCAGCCAGGTGTACGGCGGCGGCGGGAACTCCGGCGCGACGATCAAGAACGACTTCGTCGAGCTCTTCAACCGCGGGACGACGACGGTCAGCCTGAACGGCTGGTCCGTCCAGTACGCGTCCGCGACGGGAACGACGTGGCAGGTCACGAACCTGACGAACGTCTCCCTCGCGCCGGGGCAGTACTACCTCGTCCAGGAGGCGCAGGGCGCCGGCGGAACGGTGAACCTGCCTACGCCCGACGCCACCGGCACCATCCCGATGAGCGCCACGGCGGGCAAGGTCGCCCTCCTGAGCTCCACCACCGCCCTCTCGGGCGCCTGCCCGGCCGGCGGGTCGATCGTCGACTTCGTCGGCTTCGGGACGACCGCGAACTGTTTCGAGGGCTCGGGGCCGACTCCCGCTCCGTCCAACACGACGGCGGTCCTGAGGGCCGCGGGCGGCTGCACGGAGACCGACGCCAGCAGCACGGACTTCGCGTCGGGCGCACCGAACCCGCGCAACACGGCGACGGCGCTCGCCCCGTGCTCGGGCGGCTCGATCGCGCTCTCGATCAACGACGTCTCGCTCGCGGAAGGGAACTCCGGGACGACGACGTTCACGTTCACGGTCAGCCTGTCCGCGCCCGCGCCTGCGGGCGGCGTGACGTTCAACATCGCGACGCAGGACAACACCGCGACGGTCGCCGACAACGACTACGTGACGCGTTCGTTGATCGGCCAGAGCATCTCCGCGGGCAGCTCGACCTACACGTTCGACGTCACGGTGAACGGCGACGCCACCGTCGAGCCCACCGAGACGTTCTTCGTGAACGTCACGAGCGTCGTCGGCACGAACGTGACCGTCGCGGACGGCCAGGGCGCCGGGACGATCACGAATGACGACGTCGTGCTGACGCCGATCCACGCGATCCAGGGGAGCAGTGCGACCTCGCCCCTCGTGAGCACCGCCGTTTCGACGTCGGGCATCGTGACCGGGTTGAAGTCGAACGGCTTCTTCCTCCAGGCGCCCGACGTCGAAGCGGACGCGGACCCGAGCACGTCGGAGGGGATCTTCGTGTTCACGTCGTCCGCGCCTCCGGCCGCGGCCGCGGTGGGCAATTCGGTCCTCGTGACCGCGACCGTCCAGGAGTTCATTCCGTCGTCGGACCCGAACAGCCCGCCCGTGACGGAGCTGTCGGGCTCGCCGACGGTCCTGCTCCTGTCGACGGGGAATACGCTTCCAACTCCCGTCGTCCTTTCGGCGGCCGATACGAATCCGGCCGGGGCGATCGACCAGCTCGAGAAATACGAGGGCATGCGCGTGTCGGTGTCGTCGCTGACGGTCGTCGGCCCGACGTCCGGCACGGTCAACGAGGCGAACGCGACGGCGACGTCGAACGGCGTCTTCTACGGGGTCATCACCGGCATCGCGCGGCCGTTCCGCGAGGCGGGCGTCGAGGTCCCGGACCCGCTGCCCTCCGGCGCGCCCTGCTGCGTCCCGCGCTTCGACGCGAACCCGGAGAGGCTGCGGGTGGACGGAGACGGCCTGGTGGGCGGCACGGCGCTCGAGGTCACGTCCGGCGCCGTCGTCACGAACCTCGTCGGGCCCCTCGACTACGCCTTCCGCACGTACACGATCCTGCCGGACCCGGGCTCCTCGCCCGGCGTCAGCGGCAATGTGTCGTTCACGCCCGCTCCGATTCCCGCGAGCGACGAGTTCACGGTGACCTCGTTCAACATGCAGCGGTTCTTCGACACCGCCGACGAGCCTGGCATTAGCGACGTCGTCCTCACGGCGGCGGCGCTGGACAAACGCCTGAACAAGGCCTCGCTCGCGATCCGCAACGTGATGCGGACGCCCGACATCATCGGCGTCGAGGAGATGGAGAACCTCGCGACGCTCCAGGCGGTCGCGGCGAGGGTCAACGCGGACGCCGTTGCCGCGAGCGACCCGGATCCCGGCTACCAGGCCTATCTCGTCGAGGGGAACGACGTCGGCGGGATCGACGTCGGCTTCCTCGTGAAGTCCTCCCGCGTGAGCGTCGTGGACGTCACGCAGGTCAACAAGGACGAGACGTACGTCGATCCGAACACCGGGAACCCGGCCCTCCTGAACGACCGGCCGCCGCTCGTCCTCCGCGCGACCGTCACGGGTCCCTCGGGCCCGGCGTTTCCGATCACGGTCATCGTGAACCACCTGCGCTCGCTCTCGGGCGTCGACGACCCGGTCGACGGCAACCGCGTCCGCACGAAGCGCCGCGCGCAGGCCGAGTCCCTCGCGAACCTCATCCAGGCGCGGCAGAGCGCGAATTCCGCGGAGCGGATCATCTCTCTCGGCGACTACAACGCGTTCCAGGTGAACGACGGGTACGTGGACGTGATCGGCACGGTCAAGGGAACGCCCGCGCCCGCCACGGACGTCGTCCTCGCGAGCGCCGACCTCGTGAACCCGGACCTGACCGACCTCCTCGACCTCCTCCCGGCGGCCGAGCGCTACTCGTACAGTTTCGACGGCAACGCCCAGGTCCTCGACCACGAGCTCGTGAACGCCGCGCTGCTTCCCTTCGTCTCCCGCGTCGCGTACGCCCGGAGCAACGCGGACTTCCCCGAGAGCTTCCGGAACGACGCGAACCGGCCCGAGCGGATCTCCGACCACGACGTGGCCGTCGCGTACGTGCGATTCCCCGCGCCGGCGACGGCCGTGGTGACCGGCGACGCCACGATCTGCTTCGGCGCCTCAGCGACGATCCAGGCCGCTCTCACGGGGACTCCGCCCTGGAGTGTGACCTGGTCCGACGGCGTCGTGCAGGCAAACGTTCCGGCGAGCCCGGCGACGCGCGTCGTGAACCCGACCGTGACGACGACGTACACCGTGACGGCCGTCGCGGACGCCAACGGGCCGGGCACCGCCTCGGGGAGCGCGCAGGTCGTCGTCGGCCCGCCGCCGCCGCCGCTCGTCATGAACGCACCCTCCGTCGTGGGAGCTCTCTCGCCGAACCGCGCCGCGAGCGTCGCGTCGATCGCGGGGGCTGCGTACCTCTGGACGATCACGAACGGGACGATCACGTCCGGACAGGGCACGAACGAGATCACGTTCACCGCGGGATCGGCCGGAACGCCGCTGACCCTGAACGTGGGCCTCACGCTCGGGCCGTGTCCGTACGGCGGTGCGTCCGCGACCGTGACGGTCCTGCCGGCCGGCTCCGCGGTTCCGTTCTACACGGTGACGCCCTGCCGGATCGTCGACACGCGCGGCGCGGCCGGACCGGCGGGCGGTCCGGCGCTGCCCGCCGCGGGCGGAGCGGACCGCACGTTCGTCCTCGCGGGCAGCTGCGGAATCCCGGCGGGTGCGACGGCCGTCTCGGCGAACCTGACGGTCGTGAGTCCGCCCGCGGGAGGGACCGTCGAGGTGTACCGGGGAGACGGAACTCCGTCGGGAATCGCGTCGGTCGCGTTCAACGCGGGCCGGACCCGCGCGAACAACGCGATGCTCCAGCTTGCGCTCGACGGGTCGGGGACCGTGAAGGTGAACAACGCGTCGGCCGGGCCGGTCCACTTCATCCTCGACGTAAACGGCTACTTCCAGTAGGCCCGCGGCCGCCACGTCCGGAGTCCCGCTAGACTCCGGACGTGGCCGATCCCGACGCCCGGTTCCGGCGGCTCATCACGCTCGTGCTCGCGGCGCTCGGCCTGCTGACGGCGGGCTCCGTCCTCCTGTTCGGGCATCTCCTCTTCAAGGCGCTCTCGAAGGACGTCGTGAACGACGCGATCCTGCACACGAGACTCGACGCCCAGCGGCTCGCGCGCGGCATCGCCGAGCGCTCCGCGGGCGACCCGTACCTCCTGAAGCTCAAGGTGACGGAGATCGACCGGCTCGTGCGCGCGGGCGTTTCGGAGCGCCAGATCCTCGCGGAGGTCGAGGTCCTCGACAACGCGAAGAAGGAGGTCCTCTACTCCTACAACGGTACGCTCACGGTGCCGGAGCGGTCGCGCCCGGCCGTCGAGGATTCGAAGCGGCTGGACGTGAGGCCCGTCGAGCCCGGGACGACGTCGCGCAGCTGGGGCTACGAGGCCCCGGAGGCGAACCCGTACGACCTCGAGGTGCCGGTCGGCGACTTCGCCGTCCTACGCTTCGGGGTCTCGCGCCGGGTCCTCGCCGAGCGCGTCGAGAAGCTGCGCCGCGAGCTGTACCTGCGCACGTTCGCGGCCGCGAGCGTCGCGCTGCTCGGGATCGCCGCCGCGTCGGCCGCGGTCCTCCTCCTCATCGGCAGGACGCGCCGGGCGGAGGAGGCCCGCGTCGAGGCCGAGCGCCTCGCCGAGCTCGGCGAAGTCGCGGCCGGCCTCGCGCACGAGATCCGCAACCCGCTGAACGCGATGGGGCTTAACCTCGAGCTCCTCGAGGAGCAGCTGCGCGACGCCGCCCGCACGGGCGGGCCGCCGCCGGCCGACCTCGCGCAGGCCGCGCGGCAGGAGACGACGCGCCTGTCGCGTCTCCTCGCGGACTTCCTGTCGTACGCGCGCCCGTCGCCGCTGAGCACGGTGCCCGCGGACCTCAACGAGGCGGCGGGAGACGCGGTCGCCTTCCTCGCGCCAGAGGCGGAGCGCCGCGCCATCCGGCTCGCGTTCACGCCCAACCCGGGCGGCGCGCCGTCGCGTCTCGATCCCGCACGCGTTCGGCAGGTCGTCCTGAACCTCGTCGCGAACGCACTCGACGCCGTGGAGGCCGAGGGCGCCTCGGCGCGCGAGGTGGACGTGCGCGTCGAGGACGCCGGGGCGAAGTGGCGCCTGACGGTCGCCGACCGCGGGCCGGGCGTCCCGCACGCGAAGACCGCGGATCTCTTCAAGCTCTTCGTTTCGACGAAGCCCGCGGGGACGGGGCTCGGCCTCCCGATCGCCGAGCGCATCGTGAAGGCGCACGGCGGCACGCTGACGCTCACGTCGCGCCCCGGGGAGCCGACACGCGCCGAGGCGACGTTTCCGAAGAACGCCTGACTCAGGCCGGCGGGAGGATCTTCGACGCGTCCGGCTCCGCCTCGCCGCGCTGGAACGCGAGAATGCGCGCGACGAGCGTCTTCACGGGCGCGGGAAACGTCAGCAGGAGCTGTCCGGACGGGTCGAGGATCACCTGCTCCGTGCTTCCCGCCGCGAGGAGCTCGCCGGTCGTCTCCCGCCGGATCTCGTACGACATCGTGAGCTTCGCCGTCTCGGGCGGCGCGAGGCGGGCGGTGACCGCGAGGCGGTCGTCGAGCCGGGCGGGCCGCTTGAGGTCCAGAGACACCTTCGTGATCGGCACCTTGTAGCCGTGCGCGAGCGCGTCGGCCGGCGTGAGGCCGAACGCGGCGCACAGCGCGTTGCGCGCGACCTCGAAGTACTGGACGTAGTGGCCGTGCCAGACGACGCCGTACGAGTCGACCTCGGGAAAGCGGACCTCGAACGCGACGGAGAAAGCCCGGTGGCTCATGTCGCGGTCAGGACGGCCGCGAGGAAGTTGCCGCCGGCGCCGAACGCGTTCACGAGGACGGCGCCGAGGGACGGTGCCGTGCGGAGGGCGTCGGCCGCGAGGGCGAGCTGGACGGCGCCGATCGCCGGGTTCTCTCCGAGCGCGTGCTTGATCGCGACGGCGGGCGGCTGCGCGAGGCCGAAGACGGCGGCGAGCGCCGCTTCCTCGGCGGCGTCGGTTGCCGGAACGCCGTTCTTCGAGAGGTGGACGAGCCCGACGTCGCGGGGCGACACGCCGGCCTCGGCGAGCGCGGCGTTCATGACCGCCGCGAGCGTCGCGGGATCCGCGCGCCGGCGCTGAGGCGAGACGGGCGCGCCGCGGGACACGACGGAGGCGATGCGCGCGAAGGGCCGGGCCCCGCGGGCGCGGGCGGCGTCCTCGTCCTCGACGAGAAGCGCGGCGGCTCCCTCGCCGAGGACGAACCCCGGGCGCGTGGCCGTGCGAGTCGCGTGGACGCGCTCGTAGGCGAGGTGGTAGTCGAGGTTCCACTCGTCCGAGGCGCCCACGAGGAGGGCGTCGGCGCGGCCGTCCGCGAGCAGCATGCGTCCGTAGAAGAGCGCGTTGAGCGGTGCGGGGTCCTTCTGGGTGATCGTGACGTTCGGGCCCTTGATGCCGATCTCGATCGCGGCCTGCGACGCGGGTGCGTTCGCGACCGTGTTCGGGAAGAGGAACGGCGACGCGGACTCCGGCGACTGGGCCATTTGCCGCTCGAACTCCGTCAGCGGGCCGGCGCCGGCCGAGCCGGTCCCGAAGAGGATGCCGATGCGCTCCTCGCGACCGGCGACCGCGTAGCCCGCGTCCGCGAGGCACTGCCGGGCCGCGACCAAGGCGTACTGGCTGCCGAGGTCGAGGCGGCGCGCCTTGCTCTTCGGGAGCTCCGGCTCGGTCGTGAACGCGCCGATGCGGGCGGCGGGGGATCGCTCCGCCCGCTCCGGGACGCCCGGACCCTCGATGGACGCAATGGCGGAGCGCCCGGCGTCGAGGGCGGCACGCGTCTCGCCGAGCGTGCGGCCGAGCGCCGTGACGGCGCTGACGCCCGTGACGACGGGGGCCTTCATGCGGCCCCGAACGCGACGACGGTGGAGTTGCCGCCGAACGCGAACGAGTTCGAGAGGGCGGCCCTCACGCGCACCTCGCGCGCGACGTTCGGGACGATGTCGAGGTCGCACTCGGGATCGCGCTCGCCCCAGTTGATCGTCGGGGGCACGATGCCCGTCTCGATCGTCCGGACGGTGGCGACCGCCTCGATGGCGCCGGCCGAGCAGAGGCAGTGCCCGAGCATGGACTTGATCGAGGACACGGGGATCTCGTACGCGCGGGCTCCGAGCGCCCTCTTGATGGCTGCGGTTTCCGCCGAGTCATTCTGCGGCGTTGCCGTCCCGTGGGCGTTCACGTAGTCGACGTCTTCCGGGTTCAGGCCGGCGGCCTTCAGGCAGGCGGCCATCGTGCGCGCGCCCGCCTCGCCCGTGGGCTCGGGCTGCGTCATGTGGTGCGCGTCGGACGTGACGCCGTAGCCGAGGAAGCGGGCGCGCAGGTTCGCGCCGCGGCGCCGGGCGTGCTCCTCCTCCTCGAAGACGAGGAGACCCGCGGCCTCGCCGATCGTCAGCCCCTTGCGGCGCAGGTCGAACGGACGGCAGGGGTCGGGGTCGACGGACCGCAGCGCGTTGAACCCGCCGTGCGTGAGGCGCGCGAAGGTGTCGGCGCCGCCCGTCACGACGACGTCGCAGTAGCCGTGGCGGATGAGGTCGGCCGCATAGCCGAGGGACGTCGCCGAGGACGAGCAGGCCGTCGTGATGGACGAGCGCGGGCCGAGGAAGCCCCAACGCTCCGCGATGCGGTCCGTCGTCTGGTCGGGCGGGTGGTTCAGGACGCGCGTCGGGCGCGCGGCGCGAGGGCCCTTCGCGAGGAGGTCGTGCAGGTAGTTCTCGCTGTCGAGGAGGCCGGAGACTCCCGCGCCGAGGACGACGCCGATCCGCGAGGGGTCGACGCGCGCGAGGTCGAGACCGGAATCGGCGAGCGCCTCGGCCGCCGCGCCGAGGCCGGCGACGTCCGTGCGCGAGAGCCGGCGGCGGAGCGACGGCTCGATTCCGCCCGGCAGCTCCTTGATCTCGGCGGCGAGGTGGGTGCGGAACCCGGACGAGTCGAAGAGCGTGATCGGACCGATACCGGAGCGGCCCGCGACGAGGCCCTCCCACGTGGACGCGAGGTCCTTTCCGAGAGAGGTCACGGCTCCCAGTCCCGTAACGACGACGCGGCGCCCTTCCATCCGCCGGATCTTACTGAGTCGAAGCCTGGTTTGGATTCCCGCCCGGCGACGGATCTCCGCAGCGGCGGAGCGCCTGCCGGATCCGTTCCGGGGCCGCCGCGTCGTCGCCGTGGAGCTTGCGTTCGTGATCCATCGCGAGCCAGACGCCGAGGGCGCGCCCGTACCACGCCCGCGCCTCGGCGAGGGCCTTGGCGGAAGGCGGCGGCCCGGGCCGGAGCGAGAGGGCGTCGCCAGCGAGCTCCAGCGCGGCGGCGAGGTTCCGCCGGGCATACCCGTTCGCCGGGTCGGCGGAAAGGACGGTCTCGGAGAGGCGTGCGGCGCGCGCATGCTGGGCGACGGCCCCGGACGGGTCGCCGCCGCGGGCGAGCGCCTGGCCGTAGCCGTTGGCGCAGTAGGCGATCGCGACCTGGGCGCGCGCGTCCCGCGGGTCGGCTGCCGCGAGCTCCTCGACGAGGGTGAGCGCGCGGCGGTGGCGCGCGGCCGCCCCGCGGACGTCCTTCAGGGATTCCGCGTACTCCCCGACGTCGTGGAGCGCCATCGCGAGGTCCATCTTGATGCGCGCGTTCGAGGGGTCGCCCGCGAGGAGCGACTCGTAGATCGCGACCGCCTTCTCTCCCTGGGTCCGCGCGGCTTCCGCGTCGCCGATGTGGCCGAGGACGGACGCCGTCTCGAAGGTCGCGAGGGCGAGCCCGCGCCGCGCGTCGGTGTCCCCGGGCCGCGCCGCGGCCGCCGCGGTGTAGGACGCCGTGGACTTCCCGAGAGCCGCGAGCGCCTCGCGGCGCCGGCCGAGGAGATCCTCGAGGAGGCCGAGATTGTGGTAGCTGCCGCCGATGCGGAGGAGGATCCGCGGCGAGGAATCCGCCTTCGCGACCTCTTCGAGGAGCGCGACGGCTTTCCGGCCCTCGTCGTGTGCGGGCCCGAGCTCCCAGGATTTGAGGAGGAGCTTGCTGAGCATCCCGTGCGAGACCGCGAGGGCCTCGCGCTCGCGGGCGCCGGCGCCGGAACGCGCCGCGAGCGTTTCGCGGATCGCGAGCGCGGCGCGCTGGCTCGCGACGGCGCCCTTCGTGTCTCCGAGGTTGGGCCCGCTCCCGCCCCCCTGCACCTCGGCGAGGCGCTCGTACGCGTCGGCGAGGTCCCGTTCGGCGGCCGGGTCGCCCGACGTTTCCCTCGCGAGCGTCCCGAGGTATTCGAGCGCCCGCCGCACGACGAGCTCCCGTGCGGGCGTCGAGCCCGGCAGGGTCGCGATCGCGTCGTGGAACTCGAACAGGAACGAGCCCGCGAGCTTGCGGACGTCCTCGAGCCGCCGGTCCGCGCGCGCGCGCTCCGCCCGTGCGATGCGCGCCTGGTGCGCCGTCGCGAGGATTCCCCCGACGAGCGCGAGGAGGACGAGCGCGGCGGACGCGGCGAGGGCCCGGTGGCGCGCGAAGAGCCTGCCCGTGCGGTACGCGAACGTGTCGCCGCGCGCCTTCACGGGGAGGCCCTCGAGATGCCGCCGGACGTCCTCCGAGAGCTGCTCGGCAGACGCGTAACGACGCTCGGGCTCCTTGCGGAGGGCCTTGAGGACGATCGTGTCGAGGTCGCCTTCCAGCCGCCGCCTCATCCTCTCGCCGCCGGCGCGCGCGGCCGCGGCGCTGGGCCTCTCCGGCTCCGTCTCGAGGACCGCCTTTGCAACCTCGCCGGGCGGGGCCCCCGCGGCGCCGAACGGGCGGACGCCCGCGAGGAGCTCGTAGAGGAGGACGCCGAGCGACCAGACGTCGGACGCCGTCGTGATGCGCTCGCCGCGGATCTGCTCCGGGCTCGCGTACTCCGGCGTGAAGCCTCCTCCGCCGGCCACGGTCAGGTCGCGCGTCCCGCCCGCGAGGTCGGCGTTCAGGAGCTTCGCGACCCCGAAGTCGAGGAGCTTGGGAGTCCCGTCCGCCGTCACGTAAATGTTTCCGGGCTTGAGGTCCCGGTGGACGACGAGGTTCTGGTGCGCGAACTGGACGGTCGCGCAGACCGTCCGGAAGAGCGCGAGGCGCTGCGGCACGTCGAGCGCGCGGCGCGCGCACCAGGCCGTGAGCGGCTCGCCCTCGACGTGCTCCATGACGAGGTACGGAAGGCCGTCTTCCGTGTTCCCGCCGTCGAGGAGGCGCGCGATGTTCGGGTGCTCGAGGCCGGCGAGGATCTGTCGCTCCTGGCGGAAGCGCCGGAGCACCGCTTCCGTGTCCATCCCGCGGCGGACGACCTTGACGGCGACGGTCTTGCGGAAGGGCCCGTCGGCGCGTTCGCCGAGGTACACGGTCCCCATGCCGCCGTGCCCGATCTCGCGCAGGATCTGCCAGGGGCCGACGCGCGTTCGGGGACGTTCGGAAGGAGCCGCCGGGGTCTCGAGGAACTCCCCGGCGCCCTCGTCCGCCGCGAGGAGCGACGCAACCTCGGCCTCCATTTCCGCGTCACCGCTCGCGGCGCTCGTCACGAAAGCGCGGCGCTCCGCCGGCGGCCGCTCCCGCGCTTCGTGGAAGATGCGCTGCGCCTCGCGCCAGCGCTCGGGCGTCACCGCTCGCCCCCGAGCTCGCGGTGGAGGAACGCCTTCGCCGCGGCCCAGTCGCGCTTGACCGTCTTCTCGGAGACGCCGAGGGCCTCGGCCGTCTCCTCGACCGAGAGGCCCGCGAAGAACCGCATCGTGACCATCCGGGCCTGCCGGTCGTCCAGAGCCGAGAGACGCTCGAGCGCGGCGTCGAGGCGCACGAGGTCCACCTCGTCGCCGCTCCGGGCGGCGACGCCGTCCGTCAGCGTCACGCGCAGCTCGCCGCCGCCGCGTTTCTGGGCCTGCCGCCGGCGCGCGTGGTCCACGAGGATCCGCCGCATCGCCTGGGCCGCGACGCCGAGGAAGTGCGCGCGGTTCTGCCACGGCGAGCCCTGTCCTGCGAGCTTGAGCCAGGCCTCGTTCACGAGAGCCGTCGGCTGGAGGGTGTGGCCGGTGCGCTCGCGCTTCAGATACCCGGCCGCGAGGCGGTGGAGCTCGCCGTAGACGACGGGGAGCAGCCGGTCCGCGGCGGACGGGTCCCCGGCGCTCCACTCGCGAAGCAGTCGCGTCACGTCGGAGGACGGGTCGCCGGCCATCGTCTTGTTCCTGCGCCGGAGATTCTAGTCGGGACGATGACCCCTCCGGGCCACGGACCCCGCGTTCCCGGGAGAAGGAGCCCCTCCCGGATGCGCAGCGCCCCACTCCTCGCTCTCGCGGTCTCGCTGGCCGGCGCCGCGGCCTTCGCCGCGGTGGCGAGGCCTCCGCTCGAGGAGCGGGACGTCGTCTGGCAGGAGGCCGAGCAGGGCGGCGCGACGCTCCCCGAGCCCTCGGTCGCGGACGTCTCGGCCGGCTGCCGCGCGACGACCGGCGTCGCGCGGTCCGGCGGCGCGCTCTTCTCGCTGCGCTGCCCGGGCTCGCTCGGGACCAAGTCCGCCCACCCCGCGTACGCGAACCTCCACCTGAAGAACGGCTGGAAGGTGAAGGACACGCGCGTCGTCGTCGTGGGGTCCTCGAAGGCGGGATTCGACCTCGAGAAGCCCGCGCCCGGCTCCGACCAGCCGTTCGTGAAAGGGAAGCTCTGGGCGGGGCCGGGCGGCGAGGTCCTCATCGAGGTGTACGTGAAGGTCGAAGGGCCGAGGGGCACCCGACCCTACTGAGGAGGGAAGCACCGTGAAAACGATCTACGCAGTACTCGCCGGCGCGTTCTTCGCCGCAAGCGCGGTCGCCGCGCCGCCCGAGCTGAAACCGAAGCTCGCCGTCACGAAAACCGGAAACGGCCAGGGCACCGTACGTTCGGCCGCCGGAGGAATCGACTGCGGGGCCAAGTGCTCGAACGACTACACGCTCGGGGTCCCCGTCCGACTCGAGGCGGCGCCCGGCACGGGGCTCTTCGCGGGTTGGTCCGGCGACTGTGCGGGCACGAACCCCGTCTGTTCGTTCGCGATGGACCGAAGCCGCACCGTAACGGCGCGTTTCGTGCTCCCGAAGCTCGACGTGAAGAAGCAACGGGAGGTCAAGGACGCCCGTGTCGTCTCGAACGGGAACGCGATCGACTGCGGCGCGAGGTGCTCGGCCGAACTCGCCGCCGGGAGCCGCGTCACGCTCGAGGCGAAAGACCTTCCCGAGAGCTGGTTCGCGAAGTGGTCGAACAGCGCGACCGGTCCGCGTACCGAGGTGGACATGTCCGCGATGGTCGTGGGGATCTCGCTGCAGGGCGACGCGTCGTTCCAGGCCGTCCTCGTCGGATCGCGGATCGCGTTCCGGGTCGAAGGCCCGAACGGCTCGCTGGGTCGCTGCGACGTGGAGTCGGAAACCCATTGCGCCCTCGCGCTCCAGAAGGGAAGAACCTTCAAGATCGTGAGCGAGTCCGGTCCCCTGAACATCACCGTCCAGCCCGGCGGGTCCCGTTGCATGGGAAAGGAAACATGCGACGTCACGCTGTCGCTCGATCGGCCGACGACGGTCAGCGTGACGAGGTCGCGATGAAGAGGATGCGAGCCGGACGTCCAAATGCCAGAAGAGGAGGCTGTCCATGAAGTCGACAAAGCCCGCCGTCGCTTTCGCCGCACTCGCGCTCGCCGGGATTCCGGCGTCCGCGCAGGTCAAGGAGTACAAACCGCCCGCTCCCCAGGTGGCCCCCGCTCTCGACAAGATCGCCATGACGGAGTTCGCCAGCGAGCCCGCGACGATTCCGCCCGGGGCGACGAAGGTAAAGCTCTGGGTCACCGTGAAGAACCTCACGGGCGGACCCCAGGCCGTCACGATCAACGGACCGAAGATCCGCATCCTTCGGACGACGCCGTCACCCGACGCGCTCGAGCTCGAGACGGCGGTCGTGAACCTCGCGCCTGGCGCGACGCAGAGGGTCGGACAGGACGTGAACATCGCCCCCGGCACGCGCGAGTACTTCGCGCGGGTGGACCCCGACGACACTCTCCACGAGCCGCTCGTCCAGCGGGCGAACAACGAGAAGCGGCTGCGGCTCGCGGTTCCGCAGATCTCGGGCCAGCAGGCGGCGGCGCCGGGTTCGCAGCCGCAGCTCGAGACCCAGGCGCTCGACTATCAGAGGGCAAAGAACGCGGGGGCGCAGTTCTCGAACGGCATTGAAGGTTCGCAGGGCGGATGTGTCACGGTGGGCCAATTGAACAGCGTGAACTGGGTCGTGGACCACAGCCCCGGCGTCGTCTTCATTGCCGACTGCTCGCTCGTGCCGAACGGAGTCCGTGCGACGCCCGAAGCCTTCACGGGCTTCCGCCTGAAGAACGGGTGGAGGGTAAAGGACTACTCGATCGGCGAGAACATTCACGGCGGAAACGCCGACTGGCAATGGCGGCAGGTCCCGGCGAAGGGCACGGACGACCCTTCGATGAAGATGCACGTATGGGCGAGCGCCAACGGGCGCGCCAAGGTCCACGTGAAGGTCACGATCGAAGGCCCCGCCGGGACGAACCCCTACCAGTGACCGAACGAGTTTCGGTGATGCTGCGCTGCAGAATGAGGCGTGGATGCGGTCCGCGCCTCCTCCGTGGCAGGATTGCGGGATTCTGAGGGGGACATCACGATGAGGCGTTTCCTCGGAAACGGGAGCCTGAGGGCCGGACTGCTGGTGGCCGGCGTCCTTCTTCTTCCCGCGGGCCGCGCGGAGGCGACGGTCATCCTCACGCCGATAACCGGGAGCGTTTTCCCGACGCAGTCGGTTCCAGTCACGGCGTTGATCTCGAGCGGGAACTCGCTGCCGGCCGGATTCCATCCCCTCGTCATCACGGGCCTCCCGGCCGGCGTGACGACGGTCCCGGCGGCTCCCGGGTACAACGGCGCGGCAGGGATCCCGATCACAACGGCGGTCGTGAACTTCCAGTTCGCCGTCGGCGCGGGCGCCGTCGCGGGCGGGCCGTTCACGATTACCGTTCGGGACACCGTTACCGCGAGCCAGGCGACGTTCAACCTATTCATTCTCGAGCCCAAGCTCAATCTCTCGATCACGACGCCGACGATCACGCTCGGGTCGTCGACCGTGAACGTCCTCGTGCGCGTCTCGCCGGACCCCGGATTCGGAGCGAACGTGGGCGCGGCCGGCGTCCCGCTGCTGTTCTCGGTCGACAACGTGCCCCTCCCGCCGTCGACGCCCGCGAACGTGACGGCCGGCGGCCAGAAGGTCGAGCTTGCACCCTACAACACGACGCTCGGCTTTCCCTTCAGCCGGACGGGTGCCGTCGTGCCGGGCAGCTACACGGTTCCCGTCATCGCATTCTGGACGGGCACGACGCGCCTGACCCAGAGCGCAAGCGCGATCCTGACGCTGAACATCCCGGACATCGGAGTCACCGGGCCGGGGCCCTTCACCGTGTGCAACGGGAGCCCCGCCGGCAGGGGCCTTTACACGTTCAACAGCCTGTTCGGATACTCCGGGAACGCATTGATCAACCCGGTCTCCGTGCCGGCGGGGATCACCGAGACGTCACCGAAGTCCCTCACGCTCACGGCCGGGCAGAGCCTGGGAGGCCAGAGTTTCGCGATGCAGGCCGCGGGTGCGGCGCTGGGCGGTCAGTCCGTCACGTACCGGATTCAGGACGCGGCCGCGGCCGTCGACAAGACGTTCCCGGTCGCGTTCAGGGTCGTCAACCCCGACGTCGCCGCGTCGACCCCGTCGGCGTCCATCTCGCTGCAGGCGGGCGGCCCGAGCCAGGCTTTCACCGCGAACACGGCCCCGCCGGACTTGAGCTGCCGCGTCTCGCTTTCCGTGGACTACACCGTGACCGGGCTGCCGGCAGGCTTCACGCCGCCGGGCACCGTGAGCGTCAGCCCCGCGGGATTCTCCTATCCTGCGGCCACGCTGCCGATCTCGGCGGGCGCCGGCGTCACGCCGGGCTCGTACCCCGCGAACGTCCACTTCAACGTCCCGGCCACGGGCCAGTCCGGAAACGTCCCGGTCACCGTGAACGTTTCCGCGGGCCCCGACTTCACGCTCGGCGCGGCGCCGAACCCGATCACGATCCGGCAGGGGCAATCGGGCACCGTCGCGATCTCGCTGACGCCCCTGAACGGCTTCGCCGGTGCGGCGAACGTCACGATTCCCGCGATCCAGAGCATCACGCCGAACCCGTCTTCGTTCCGGCTCGCGTCCGGGCAGCCGCAGAACGTCGTCTTCACGGTCGCCGCGAACGCCGCGCCGGGCACGTACACGGCGTCCGTGAACGGGACCGCGGCCGGCGTGCCGGGCACCCGAACGGTCAACGTCTCGATCGTCGTGCCGCCCCCGCCGGACTTCACGCTCACCGCGAGCGCGCCCACGATCACGCTGACACCCGGGGGAACGGGAAAGCTCACGTTCACGATGACCGCGCTGAACGGCTGGAACACGCCGACGACGTTCGCGGTCCCCACGATCCCGAACGTCACGGCGACACCCGCGGCCCTGAGCTTCCCGGGGACCGGCGGCGCGATCGACGTGACGTTCGCCGCGTCGCCCGCGGCCCCGAACGGGACGACCCCGGCCACGTTCACGGCGTCGGTGCCGCCGACGGCCGGGCCGCCGACGACGCGCTCGGCGACGGTCAACGTCGTCATCCAGCCGGCGCCGGACTTCTCGCTCACGGTCGCGCCGCTGTCGTTGAAGGTCCTGCAGGGCGACGCGGGGACCGTGGCCGTCACAGCGAACCCGCTCTACGGTTTCACGGGCACGGTCGCCGTGACGATGCCCGCCGTGGGCGGCGTCTCGTTCGTGCCCCAGACGTTCTCGCTCGCGGCGGGCGCGAGTGCGAACGTGCAGGTCGTCACGACGGCCGCGACCCCCGCCGGAACGAGCACGATCACGCTTTCGGGGACCGCCCCCGGCGTTGCGGGAACGAGGACCGGGGCGTTCTCGCTCACCGTCGACCCGAAGCCGGACTTCAACCTCGCCGTGACGCCGCCGAGCGTGACGCTCGCACCGCTCGGTACGGCTCAGGTCACCGTGACGGTCCTGGGCCTCAACAATCTCACCGGGGTCGTCGACGTGGCCGCGCCGACGACGATTCAGGGCGTTTCCTTCAGTCCGCCCTCCGCCACGATTCCGGTCGGGGGGAGCGCGACGTTCACCGTCACGGCGGGCGCATCGGCGACGGGATCGGCAGGCGGCAGCTTCATCGGCACGTCGGCGGCCGTCTCCGGCCCGCGAACTTCGACGTTCGTCGTCGCCATCACGGCGGCGCCCGACTTCCAGGTTCAGCTGACCCCTCCCTCCCTCGTCCTTCCGGCCGGGACGGCGGGAACTTCGAGCCTCTCGATCGTCCCGATCAACGGGTTCGCCGGAACGTTCAACGTCGCGCTCGCACCTCCTTCCGGAATCACGGTCGCACCCCAGTCGATTCCGAACGTGGCGGCAAGCGTGCCGAACGCGGTGGTCGTTACGGTCGCACCGGGAGTGTCGGGCGTCTTCGACATCCCGGTGTCGGGCACCTCGACGCAGAACGGACTCGTGCGCACCGCGACGCTGCGCGTCACGGTCCCGGCCCCGGACTACGTCCTGACGGCGTCCCCGGCGTCGCTCCAGCTCGCGCCCGGGGGCTCGGCGCCCGTGACGATCACGGCAGCTCCGATCAACGGCTTCTCCGGCGTGGTCACGGTCGTCGCGGCGCTTCCTCCGGGCGTCGACGTGGACCTGAAGTCGTTCACGCTCGCCCCCGGGGAATCGAAGACCGTGACGGTCTCGCTGCTGCCCGGCGCCGCCTCTTTCGTGAGCCTTCCGTTCAACGGCACGACGCCCGGCGGCCCGTCGCACGCGGCGAGCGTCGCCATCTCCTCCCAGACGACCCCGGACTTCACGCTCACCGTCACGCCGCCCGTCATCAACCTCCCGGCCGGGGGACGCGCTTCCGCGCAGGTCACCCTCGTCCCGCTGAACGGCTGGTCCAGCGCCGTCGACGTCACGGCGACCGGCTCTTCGGGCATCTCGGTCGTCCCGCCGGCGTTCCCGCTCCTGCCGGGCGTCCCGTACCCGGTCGAGATCCGCGCGGCGGACGACGCGCCGGCCGGCGCCGTCACGCTCTTCTTCAAGGCGTCCGGCGCGAACGGGGGCGCGGGTGTCACCGTGACGCGGACGGTCAACGTCCAGGTCACGGTCGCGGCGGCGGACTTCAACGTGCGCGTGACGCCGCCCGCCCCTTCGGTGGTGGCGGGCCGGACCGCGGACCTCTCGCTCCTCCTCGAGCCGATCGGCGGGTTCGGCGGCACCGTGGTCGTCACGCCCGTCTCGATGCCGCCCGGCGTGACGCTCACGCCGCCGCAGCCCTCGCTCACGCCAAACCTCCCGCAGGCCGCGACGCTTTCGATCCCCCGCGGCCTGGCCCCCGGCGCGTACACGCTCGTGTTCCGCGCGGACGAGGTGCCGTCGCCGAACGTGCGGCGACGTCCGCTCCTCATCTCGAAGACGCTCAACGTCCCGCTCACGGTCCTGGCGGCCTCCGGCGGATTCACGGTCACCGTTTCCCCGTCGACGGCCCTCGTGTCGCCGGACCAGGCCGTCGCCGTCCGCTACGAGCTCCGCAGCCTCTCGGACGCGCCGCTCACGATCACGGGCGACACGTACCTGCTGCGCGACCGGTCCGGAACGGTGCTCGGCTCCGTCGAGGAGCCGCTCTCGCTCGTGCTCCCGCCGCGAGGCACCGTGATCGTCTCGAACACGGTCTTCGTGACCGGCGAGCAGTTCGGAAAGGCCGGCTCCCCGCCGGTCGTCCTCGCGGACCGCACGTTCCGTGCGACTCCCGACGCGACGGGCTACGTCCCGAACGCGACGGCGACGGTCACGGCCACGGCCGCGAACTCGCTGCTCGCGACGGCCTCGGCCACGCGCATTTCGATCGTCTATCCGCCGTCCGGAACGCTCGTCGGGCGCGGCAACTCCCTGCGCGCCCAGGGGCTCGTCGTGGGGAGCGGCACGGGCAACCTGCTCGTCGGCTGGTTCTTCGACGGCATCCTGGTGGAGACGGCGACGGTGCCGCTGCAGAACGGCACGCCGACGTCCGTGTCGAACGCGATCACCCTTCCCACGCTGATCTCGGGAAACCACGAGATCGCGCTCTCGGTCCTCGCGCCGAACACGCTCTCGTCGCCGCCGGTCCAGATCTACGTCGAGGAAGGCCAGCAGACCCTGCGGCTCGTCTCGCCGACCGCGGGCGCGGTCCTCTCTCCGGCGTTCGGTGCGCCGACGTTCGCGTGGATTCCGGTGCCGGGCATCGCCCGCTACGGCGTCGGCCTGAGGCGGCGCGCTCCGGGAGCGCCGTGGCGCTGGTCCTACACGACCGATACGCGCTGGAGCCCGCCGGCTTCTCTCTGGACGTCGCTCTCCGAGGGCGAGTACGAATGGGGCGTGCGCGGCTTCACGAACACGGGCCGCGCGTTCCTCGACTCGCAGAGCGGGGGCGCGTCCGCGCCGCCCACGAGCGAGGGCTCACTCGACATGGCCGAGGGGTGGACGGTCTCGTCGGCGCAGGGACGGTTCTCGATCGGCGGCTCGGAGAAGGCCCTGCAGGACCTCCACGGCCGCGCGACCGCCGACACGGCGGGCTTGCGGTTCGTCTGGGACGAGCTCGCCGGCGCGATGTACGTCCACACGCTCTACGAGCAGGCGCCGGACGGCCTGAAGCGAGTCCGGACCGAGCTCCTAAACAAGCCGCAGCTCCTGATTCCGTCCGCCGCTCTGCCGCGAGGCGGGCCGCTCCTGTGGAGGGTCACCGCGCTCGACAAGGAGGGGCGTGCGCTCGGCACCACCGCCGCCGCGCCCGTTCCGGTCGCGGGAGGCGCGCGGTGAGGCGCGCCCCGGCCCTCTCCACGCTCGCCGCGGCGCTCACGGCCCTCGCGGGAGCCGCATCCGCTCAGGTGACGCCGATGGGCGCCTCGCCGGTCGCGGCGTCCGCGGCGACCGCCGCGTCGCTCGCGGCGCCGCCGGAGGCGCCCCCGGCCGCGGCCGCCACGGACGCCCCGCCGCCGGGCTTCGTCCTCGTCGAGCCGCTCGGCGAGGTCGCGGCCGTCCGGCCCGTCATCACGTTCCGGCCCGCGGCGTCCGACTTCACGCTCATCCAGATGACGCTGGACGGCGTCATCGTGACTCAGCTCGTCTCGGCGAACGGGGGCATCTGGCGCTTCGAGCCCTTCGTCGAGATCTCGGGCGGGCTGCACACCGTGGACGTCGTCTACACGTCTCACGGAGTCTCCTCGGCGGTCGCGTGGACGTTCCAGACGTCCGCGCCGCCGCCGCACCCGGAGTCCGCCTTCGGCTGGTCGTTCGGAGCCGAGGTCGCGCGCACGCACGGCGAACCCGTCGGCCGCGAGGGCCCGACGACGAACGTGACCTCGATCACCGGCGTCCCGCACCTCGAGGGCTCCGTGACCGACAACGTCGCGGGCGTCCAGACGGCGTTCAACGGGACGCTCGCCCAGAACGTCGACCCGAACGCCCTGCCGGCGCACGTGACGCCGCCCGCCGTCGTCGTGACCGCAAAGGCCGGCGTCGTGTCGGGGGCGATCGGCAACGGCCCGGCCGAGACGTTCGCACCGTCCCCTCTCCTCCAGACCGTCTCGACGCGCCGCGGCGTCGAGCTCGGTCTCGACACGAAGCTCGTCTCGATGCGCGCATTCGGCAACATCGACGACGGCCTTCCGGCCTCGACCGGAGTCAACGAGTTCCGCCAGACGCTCTACGGCGTCGCGGTCATGCCGAAACTCGGAACGGATCGCGTCAAGTTCCGCGTCCTCTACCAGTACGTCGAGGACGAGAAGGACCCGCTCTTCGTCGCCCCGCCCGCGCTGTCCCCGCCCTACGGGGAAGCGGGCGCGGCAGCGCCGGCGCAGACGCAGCCCGCGTTCTACGGCTCGGCGCCGAAGAAAGGGCACCTCCTCTCGTTCTCCGCCGACCTGCTCCTCGAGCCGACGTCGAACCTCATGCTGCGGGGCGAGGCCGTGCGCAGCGAATTCACGACCGACAAGACGTCCCGGGCGTTGCAGGACGACTGGGCCTACGCGATCCTCCTCACGGCGAACCCGCTCGGGTTCTCGGTCGCGGCGGGCGTACGCCTCGTCGGCGACCAGTTCGGCGCGCCGGCGAATCCGGCGCTCATCGCGGGCCGCAAGGTCTACGACGGCTCGCTCTCCCGATCGTTCGGCGCGCTCTCGCTCTCGGTGAACTACGCGCACACGGGCGACTCGGGCGGCGCCGGGGCCGGGACGACGGGCTTCACGACGCCGAGCGGCCGGGCCGACGCGGGAGCCCTCACGGCGTCCTACAGCTTCGCCGCGAGCCGCACGTCCGTTTCCGCCTCGCTGCAGGAGAACAAGGCGGAGTCCTCCGGGTCGACGAACAAGTCCACGAACCTGAACCTGTCGGTCGCCCAGCCCCTCGGAGAGTTCCAGTTCTCCCTCGGCCTTCTCGGAGGCCGCCAGGAGACGGACGGCCTCTACCTGAGCGAGGCCGAGACCCGCGGCGTGACCCTGGGCCTCTCGCGCCAGGGGAACGTCTTCTCCGTCCAGACGAGCGCCGGCGTCAACCAGTCGCGAAACCGCCTCACGGGCGACCTCACGACGAGCGTCAACGCCGCCCTCACGCCCGACGTCGCGTTGTTCAACCGCATGGTGAACATCACGCCCCTCGGTTCGTGGACGCGCCAGACGGCGACGGGCGGCCTCTCGGACTCGAGCTCGTGGAGCTGGGGCGGACGGCTCACGGTCCGCACGTGGGGGAAGATCCGGGGCTTCGCCGTGTGGGCGCAGTACCTCGAGTCCGCGATGGCGCCTCACGCCGAGGACCAGCCGATCACGCGCGACCGGCGATTCGGAGCGGGTCTCGCGGTTCTCTTCGGCGGCGGCTCGCTTGCGCCGTCGGTCGCCCAGCAGACGATCACGCCGCAGCTCGGCCTGAGGTAACGACCCGGAGGCGCCCGGTTATGATCCCGGTCCCATGGCGCCCCGGGTCGACTGGCACCGCTACTTCATGAACATCGCCCACGAGGTCGCGAGCCGGGCGACGTGCCCGCGCAAGCACGTCGGCGCGGTCGTCGTACGCGAGAAGCGCATCCTCTCGACGGGGTACAACGGCTCGCTCCGAGGCCTTCCGCACTGCGACGAGGCCGGCTGCCTGATGGAGGACGGACACTGCGTCGCGACCGTTCACGCGGAAGCCAACGCGATCCTGCAGGCCGCGATGAACGGCGTGAGGATCGAGGGCGGGGAGATCTACACGACGGCGTCGCCCTGCTGGAACTGCTTCAAGCTCATCGCGAACTCGGGCCTTTCGGCCGTGTATTTCGGCGAGTTCTACCGCGAAAAACGCATCCACGATTACGCGGAGAAGGTCGGGATCGAGCTCGTGGACCTCTCGGCTCTCGCGACCCTCTCGCCGCCGCCCGCCTGATCAGTTGCGGCGGCGCGCGGAGCGCGCGAGGAATTCCTCGATCATCCGGGCGGCGGACTGCGGAAGGCGGAAGAAGCGCGCCCCGAAACCCGGGCGGCCTTCCTCGGCGCGTCGCACCACGATGACCTCGCCCGTCACGATCTTCCCGCTCCGGTCGTGGGGGAGCGTGAAGCTGACTTCGAGGCGCGAGCCGACGGGCGCGGGCTCGTCGGTGGCCGTGAAGAACCCGCTCTCGGAGAGGTTGGTCAGCCGGCCCGCGGCGTGATTCCCGTCGCGCCAGTACGTGACCTCGGCATCGAGCAGAACCCGGGGGGCGCGGGTCTTCAGAGGGACGTCATCCATGTGTTCCGATGAAGTGTCGCGTGGCTCCACGAGCCTACGCGCCGAAACCGTCCGCGGCTGTGCGCGCCGTCACCAGGTCAGGTTGAAGCCCGCGAGGGCCGTCCGCCCGGGCAGGGGGACGCCCGGCACGTCCTCGTAGCGGACGTTCCCGAGGTTTTCTCCCTCGACGAAGAGCTCGAGGATGCGGCCCTGGAAGGCCTGCCACGAGAGACGGGAGGACAGCAGCCAGACGCCGTCCGCGAAGCTCGGGCGCGAGAAGTACGTGAGGCGCGCGGTGAGCCCGAGGGCGGCGGGGAGCGCGACGCCGACGCAGGCGTCCGCTTTCACGTGGAGGGGGTCGAGAACGTAGCGCCCTTCTGCCGCGCCGCCTGCGGAGGCGGAGAGAGCCGCGAGGTCCGTGAAGATCCAGGCCGCCTGAACGGACAGCGTGGACAGGAAGGCGGGGCGCCCGCTCTCCCACGCCGCGGAGACCTCGATCCCGTCCGTGACGGCGGAGAGGACGTTCCGGGCGTGGAACACGGGGTCGCCGGGCGTGCGCACGAAGTCGATGAGGTTCGTCGCGTCCCGGTGAAAGTACCCGGCGTCGAGGCCGACAGGCCCTGCCGCGAGCTTCACGCCCGCGTCGACCGACCACGCGGTTTCGGGTGCGAGCCCCGGGTTCCCGGCGGACTGCGGATCCCTGTAGTAGAGCTCCGTGAACGTCGGGACGCGGAAGCTCGTCCCGAAGGAGGCGCGGAGCGTGAGCGGCGGCGCGGCGCGGACGGTCAGGCCCGCGTAGGGCGAGACGCGGGAGCCGTATTCGTCGTACGTATCCGCCCTCAGTCCGACGCGGACGCCGCCGAAGCCGGGATCGGCGACGCTCCACGAACGTGCGAACTCGGCGAAGATCGCCCCGCGGTCCCGGGCGTGTTCGCCGAGGTTCGACGAGGCGATGGTGTCGCGCCCGCCCTCCACCCCGGCCGCGACGGAGCCGCCGAGCACGGCACGGCTCACCGACAGCCGGGCCGTCGAGGTCACGGTGTCGCTCAGGTTCTCGTAGAACGCGGGGTTCCCGCGGTCGAGTACGAAGTCGTCGTGGTGGGCGCGGACGAAGACGGAGGGCGTCAGCGTGAAGCCGCCGAACGCGAGAGTGCCGCCGAGCGTCGCCGTGCGCGTCCGCGTCGACTCCTGCTGGTTCGGGAACGCCGTTCCGTAGAACGCGTACGCGCCGAACCGGCGCTCCGCGATCCCGAGGCCGAGCGTCACGGGACCCTTCCCGGTTTCCCAGCGGCTCGAGAGGCGCAGGATGTCCGTCGCGGCCTCGGTGTCGTCCCGGAAACCCGCGGTCTCCGCGCGCCACCAGTCGACGCCGACCGTGACCGGCTCGGCCACGCGCACCGCGAGGCGTGCGCCTCCCTGGTCGAGGGACTGCGTCCCGTGAGCGTAGCGCCCCTCGAGTTGGACCGCTGCGCGCCCGAGGGCGCCGCCGCGCGTGACGATGTTCACGGCGCCGCCGACGGGATTCGAGCCCCAGACGGACGACCCGGGGCCCGCGAGGACCTCGATGCGCTCGATCGCCGCGACCGGAACGTCGAGGTCGAAGGACAGGTGGTTGCTCTGCGGGTCGTTCACGGGCTGGCCGTCCACGAGCACGAGCGTCCCGTTGAAGTCCCCGCCGCGGATCCCGACGTCCGCCTGCACGCCGCCCGGGCCGCGCCGCCTCACGTCGACGCCGAGCACGGAGCGCAGGACGTCCGGAACGGTGTGCGCGCCCGGCAGCGCGTCGATCTCGTCGCGGGACACGACGCGGACGACGGCGGTCGGAGGCGCGTCGTCGAGCCGGCTCGCGACGACGCTGGCCTCCCGCCGGACGCGGGGCGGGTCGTCCGGCTCGGGGCCGTCCTGGGCGGCGGCGGGGAGTGCGGACGCGAGGGCCGCCGCGAGGCCGGCGCCGGCGGCCGCGGCGCGCAGCGAGACGAAGAGAGACGGCGTCACGCCGGCGAGGATAGCGAATGGCCGTTGGCGCGCTCTTTGCGGGTAAAGTCCGCCGGTGGACACGTTGACGCACGGGTTCGCGGGGGTGCTCCTCGCGCGGGCCCTTCCCGGGACGGGGGACGAGGGCCTCGATCGCGCCTTCGCGCGGCGCGAAGCGTGGCTCGGGTTCTGCGCCGCGATGTTTCCGGACGCGGACGCGCTCGTCTCGCCGTTTTCGCCCGAGTTCTACATCACGCAGCACCGCGGCCTCACGCACTCGTTCGTCCTCCTGCCCGCGTGGGCCGTCGTCCTGGCGCTCGCCGCCGCGTTCCGGCCTCCGGCCGCCGCAGGCGAACCCGGCAGCCCCGCGAGGCGCGTCTTCCACGCGCGCCTCGCGGCCGTGTCCGGCGTCGCGGTCCTGTCGCACGTCCTCATGGACTGGATCACGTCGTGGGGGACGATGTTCTTCTCGCCTCTCGACTGGTCGCGCTTCACGCTCGACTGGGTCTTCATCCTGGACGCGGTTCTCACGGGGCTTCTGCTCCTCGGCCTCGCGGGAACGTGGGTCGTCGCGTCGCGCCGCGGACTCGCGCGGTCGCGCGCCGCGGCGCGCGCCGGCCTCGTCGCGGCGACCGCGTACGTCCTCTACTGCGGCGTGAAGCACGCCGAGGCGGAACGTCTCCTCGCGCGCCTCGCTCCCTCCCCGGTCTCCCGCGCCGCGATCCCCCAACCGGGCTCGCCCGACCGGTGGCTTCTCCTCGCGGACGACGGAACGAGCGTGTCGGCGTCGTTCGTCGACCTCGGAAAGCGCGGATCCGAAGGCGCGCGCGCGGCCGGAGCCGAGGAGCTCGCAAGGACGGGCTATGCAGGCGGTCTCACGTCCGTCCTCGAGCACCTCGGCGGCGTCTACCGCTCGCGCGACGACCTCCTGACCCGGGTGATCCCGCGCGCGAACGGGCCCTTCGCGGCGCGCACCCTGGAGAAGGGGGTGGCGGGCGTCTTCGGCCGCTTCGCGCGCTTCCCGGCCGCGCGCGAGGAGCGGCAGGCGGACGGGTCCGTCCGCGTCGTCCTCCGCGACGTCCGGTTCGGTTATCTCGCGCCGGAGGTCGACCCGTTCACGTACGTCGTGCGCTACGACGCGGCGGGCCGGCTCCTCGCCGCGGGCTTCCCTTCGGGCCGATGGATGCGCGGCGAGGCCGCTTCGGGAGTGGGAGCGGCGCGATGACGCGGATGCCGGTACTCTTCGTCGGCCACGGCTCGCCGATGAACGCCGTCGAGGACAACGCGTGGAGCCGCGGCCACGCGGCGCTCGCGGGCCTCGTGCCGCGGCCGCGCGCGATCCTCGCCGTCTCGGCGCACTGGGAGTCGGACGGCACGTTCACGACGCGGGACGACCCGCCCGCCACGATCCACGACTTCGGCGGCTTTCCCCCCGAGCTCTACGCGATGCGGTACCCCGCGCCGGGCGACGCCGTGCTCGCCCGCCGCGCGGCGCAGCTCGCGGGCGGCTCGGCCGCGGACGGGCGCGGCCTCGATCACGGCGCCTGGGCGGTGCTGCACCGGATGTATCCCGAGGCCGGCGTCCCGGTCGTCCAGCTCTCGCTGGACGTGCGGCTCGACGCCGCAGGGCACCTCGCGGCGGCCCGCGCACTCGCGCCGCTGCGCGACGAGGGCGTCCTGATCCTCGCGAGCGGGAACCTCACGCACGACCTCCGCGACGCGTTCATGCGCATGCGCCGCGGCAACGCGACGACACCCGAGTGGGCGGCGCGGTTCGACGCGGACGCCGCGCGGGCGCTCGAGGCGCGCGACGAGGCGTGGCTCGTGAAGGCCCTCGACACGCCGGACGGCCGCCGGGCGCACCCGACGGCGGAGCACTGGCTGCCGATCCTCTACGCCTTCGGCGCCTCGGGCGCGAAGGACGGCGCGAGCTTTCCCGTCACGGGCTTCGACCTCGGGTCGCTCTCGATGCGCTGCGTCCTCTTCGCCTGACGTTCGCGCGGGCGGATCCGTCAGGCCGCGCCGTGGACGGCGATCTCGCGCCGCGGGACGGCTGCGAGAGCCGCCGCTTCCACGTCGAGCATCTCGTCGAGCCGCTTCTCCGTCGCCGCGTCGCCCGCGTGCGCGGACGCGAGATCGAGGTAGACGGGGCCGTGCCGCGCCTCGGCCTCCGCGAGCTCGCCGTAGAACTTCGCGAGACGCGCGTCCGTCACGCGCTCGAGCAGGCGTTCGAACCGCTCGTGGCTGCGGGCCTCGATGAGCGCGGCGACGAGGAGGAGGTCGAGCCCGCGGGCGGGCTCGGCGCCGCTCCGGCAGGCCGCGCGCAGGCCGGCGACGTAGAAGTTCCGCCGCTTCGTCGGGAGCGGCGCGCCGTAGCGCTTCGCCTCGCGCGACGCTTTCCGGAAATGGGTGAGCTCCTCGGCCGCGAGCGCCGAGAGCGCGTCCGCGAGGCCCGGCACGCCGGGATAGGAGCCGACGAGCGAGAGGGCGTAGACGGAAGCCTGCAGCTCGCAGACGGCGTGATCCGCGAGGAACGCGGGGAGGTTTTCGGGCGAGAGGACGCGCTCGGCCCACGCCGCCGGCGTCTTCGAACGGAGCGCGATCGTGTTCACGGCTCGGGCGCCTGCGCCGCCGCGGGCTCGGACTCCGACGTGAGCTTCGGCGCGGGCGCGGGGGCGGCCGCCTCGGCCGCGCGCGCGAGGAACGCGGACGCGGCGCCGAGGTGCGCCGCCCGGGCGAGGATGCGGAGGAACACGACGGCCTGCTGGCCGAGGACGACCAGGACGAGGGCGGCCGCGTCCTTGCCGTCCCACACCGGGCCGAAAAGCGCCCAGAGAAGAAGCGGCGCCACGCCGAGCGCTCCGAAGAGGATCTCGAGAGCGAGCGCCCGCGCCGGCCGGCGCGCGAGGAAACCGAGCGCCGTGCCGCAGGCCCCCACGAGGTTCGCCCTTCCCGCCCGTCCCATCGCGGCGCGCGCATAGAGAACGAAGAGGCGGACCAGCGCGGCGGCGAGGAGGAACGCGCCGAGTCTCAGGAGAGAAAGAAGGATCGCTTCCCACTCGTAACGCAGGTCCTCGGCATCGTAGAGGCGGGCGGTCGCCGCGTAGATCCAGCGGTACGCCGCCGCGATGCCGGCGAGCGAAAGCGCGCCGAGCAGGAGCGACGCCGGCGCGAAGCGCGCGGCGTCGGCGCCGAAGGCCGCGAGGCTGTCGCGGTCCCGCTCCGCTCCGAAGCGGCCCGCGAAGCCCCCCGCGAGCAGTGCGGCGAGCGCCGCCGCGAGGACCACGAAGCCGGCGGCGGAGCCTGCGAGGCCGGTCGCGCTGAGGAAGCCGGACAGGGGGGCGCGCCGCGCCGCGCTCCGCTCGCCTTCGTCGCCGGTCGCGATCGCGTCCCACGCGGACAGGTCGCCGAAGACGTCCGGCCGGGCCCGGGAGATCTCCCCGTAGAACTCGAAGAGGGGTGCGTTCGCCGCGGCGAGCCGGGCCGCCCACGGGCTCTTGTCCAGCGCCTGGCGCAGCGCCGCGTTCACGGGGTGCGCGAACGCGTACGCGAGGAGGAGGTTGAGGACGAGCGCGAGGAGGAGCGCCTTCCAGGTCCCGAGCGCCGACAGGGCGCCGCGCGCGGCGAGGACGAGGACGGAGTCGCGCCTCACGGGAACGCCGCCCACCCGAGCAGGGAGAACGCCTCGAGGAGGTTCTGCGCCCAGAACATGAAGCGCGCCGTCCACGCGCGAGAGGCGCGCGCGTCGGGCTCCGTGCGGCGCCCGTTGTTCAGCGTGTTGCCGTCGAGGAGGCACTTGCGCGCGGGGTCGACCTCGGCCGAGACGAGCTTCGGCCCGCGGAGCCTCCAGCGCACCCACGACTCCGCGCCGGACCACGGCCGCGTCAGCGTCGAGCCGTCCGCGAACGTGAAGACGACGTCCACGGGCCAGACCGCCTCGCCGAAGCGCTGGGCGACGACGGTGGATTCGTACGCGCCCGTTCCGCCCTTCTTCGCGGCCTCGAACTTCCGCTCGGGGCCCTCGCCCGTAAAGCCGGTCGGGCCCGACGCCTCGTGGGTCTCCACGGCCGTCACGGCGTAGTCGACGGAGCCCGCCGTCGCCACGATCCCCGCGACCGACTCCGCCGCGCCCGCGCCCGCGACCTCTCTCACGACGCCGAGGAAATCGGCGGTCGCCGGGTGCTTGAAGGCGAAGCGCGTCGCGTACGTCTTCATGACCTTCGCCCAGACGCCCTCGCCGAACGTCCGCTCGCACGAACGGAGGAGGAGCGTCGTGCGGAGGTACGCATTGTTGCGGACCGCGTCGCCGTTCAACTGCCGGTAGGAGGGGACGGCCTGCGCGTCCGAGCGCGCGGCGAGCTGCCAGCGGTGGAAGCGGTCCGTCGTCCCGAAGGGATACGGCACCGTCACGCCCGCAAACGTCACGGGCAGGCCGTAGAACCTCACGACGAGGGAGGGGTTCCCGTACGCGGCCTCGAGCGCCTTCGTCGTCGCGTAAGTGGTGAAGCCCTCGTCGAGGTGCGCCTCCTCGACCTCGTTCGAGGCGAGCATCCCGTAGAACACCTGGTGGCCGTACTCGTGGATCGTCACGCTCTCGGGCGAGTGGGCCTTCTTCGGCGCGATCTCACGCCCGCCGCCCACGAAAAGGGTCGGGTACTCCATCCCCTCCGTGTGGCTGCCCCACGGAGGATCCACCACGGTGACGACCGGGTAGGGGTACGGAAGGTACCGCGTCCCGAAGTCCTCCAGGCCGACCTTCGTCGCCTTGAGGTACCGCTCGCGCAGCGGCCGGTGGTCGGGCTGAAGGAGGAGGACGATGTCGACGTTCGGGAGGCCCTTCGCGCTGAACGTGTCACGCACGACGACGAAACGCGGACAGGCCGCGAACGCGAAGTCGTGGACGTCCTCGGCGGCGAAGCGCGCGCGCACGAGGCCGCCCGCGAGCTCCGTCTCCTCCTTGAGGACGCCGGTTCCGCCGATGTGCCCTTTGTTCGCCGCGGGCAGCGAGAGCGTCACGTCGTAGTCGCCGAAGTCCGCGAAGAACTCGGTGCCGGCGTGGAACTGGTGGGCGTTCCAGCCGGCGTCCGTCGCGACGCCGAGCTTCGGGAACCACTGCGCCCCGAGGATGTAGTCGTCCTTCCAGCCGGTCCGCGCCACGGCGCGCGGGAACCTCGCCTCCCAGTCCACCCGGAAGACGAGCGTCTCGCCCGGGGCGACGGGCCGCGGCAGCGGAACCGAGACGAGCGTGCGGTCGTCCGCGTTGCCGTCGTCGGGGGAGACGTACGTGAGGCCGGACGTCAGGTCCGTTCCGTCGTCGAGGGCGATCCGGTGGATCTCCGACCAGCCCCAGCGCGCCGAGTCTTTCGCGGCGAGGCCCCGGTCCGCGCGCCCGCCGCCGCGGGCCTGCTCGACGAGCCAGGTCGAGCGGTCGTTCCGCCACGCGTTGAGGTAGAGGTGGAGTGCGAGGTCGGTGAAGGTGTGCCGCGTGCGGTTCGTGAACCGGACGGTCTCCTTGCCCGCGACGACGTGCTCGTCGTTCACGGACGCTTCGATCGTGTACGAGGCGACCGCTGGGACGCGCGGCCCCGCGTCGAGGCGCGCGGCGGCACAGAGCGCGGCGAGTGCGGCCAGCCGCGCGGCGCGGGAGTGAATCACGACGGGGGATGCTAGCAGGGCCGTTGGGGGGCCCGCCGCCTAGAATCAGGGCCGTGGTGATGACGAAAACCCCCGCGGCGCGCGCGGCCGAGCTGCGCGACGAGGTCTCGAGGCACGCGCGTCTCTACTACGTCGAGGACCGCCCGGAGATCACGGACGCCGAATACGACGCGCTCCTGCGCGAGCTGATCGCGCTGGAGGAGGCGCATCCCGAGCTCGTGACCCCGGATTCCCCGACGCAGCGCGTCGGCGGTCCACCCGTCTCCAGCCTCCCGAACGTGAAGCACGAGATCCCGCTCCTCTCGCTCGAAAACGCCTACTCGCCCGACGAGCTGAAAGCCTGGGCCGACCGGGTCGTGGACCGCCTCGGGCGGACGCCGGAGTTCGTCTGCGAGCTGAAGATCGACGGCCTCTCCGTGGCGCTCGTCTACGAGGACGGCCGCCTCGCGCGCGCGGCCACGCGCGGCGACGGCACGACGGGGGAGGACGTGACCCCGAACGTGAAGACGATCCATGCCGTGCCATTGGATCTGCACGCCGCTCACGCGGCGCGAAAGCGTTCTTCGAAGGTGAAGATCCCCGCCGTGCTCGAAGTGCGCGGCGAGGTGTACATGTCGAAGAAGTCGTTCGCGGCGTTGAACGAAAAGCGCGAGGCGGCGGGCGAGGCGCTCTTCGCGAATCCCCGCAACTCGGCCGCGGGCTCGCTGCGGCTGCTCGACGCGAAGATCACGGCCAGCCGACGCCTCTCCGCCTTCCTCTACTCCATCGCAAGATGGGACGGCCCCGGGGAACCGCAGAAACAGACCGAAAGCCTCTTCACACTCGAAGAATTCTCTTTCCCGGTCAATCCCCATCGCGCCGTCGTCAAGGACGTGGACGGGATCCTCGCGTTCCTCGAGGAGTGGAAGGCGAAGCGCCACGAGCTGCCGTTCGAGACGGACGGCGTCGTCGTGAAGGTGGACGCGCTCTCCGACCAGAAGCGCCTCGGCCAGACGGCGAAGTTCCCGCGCTGGGCGATCGCCTACAAGTACCCGCCCGAGGAGGCGACGACGGTCGTGACGGACATCGTCGTGCAGGTCGGCCGCACCGGCGTCCTGACGCCGGTTGCGGAGTTCACTCCCGTGCTCCTCGCCGGGTCGACCGTGCGCCGCGCGACGCTCCACAACATGGAGGACCTTTCGCGCAAGGACGTCCGCGTCGGCGACACCGTCGCCGTCGAGAAGGCCGGCGACGTGATCCCGAAGGTCACGCGCGTCCTCCTCGAGAGGCGGCCGAAGGGCGCGAAGGCGTTCTCGATGCCCGCGCGCTGCCCGGCGTGCGGCGAGCCGGTCGTCCAGCGCGAGGGCGAGGTCGCGGTCCGGTGCGTCAACCCGGGCTGCCCGGCGCAGGTCGCGGAGGCGCTCCGCCACTTCGTGACCCGCCGGGCGATGGACGTCGAGGGGCTCGGCGACGAGCGCATCGAGCAGCTGCGCGAGGCGGGCCTCCTGAAGGACGTCGCGTCGCTCTACGACCTCGAGGCCGCGCAGCTCGCGCCGCTCGAGCGCTGGGGCGACAAGTCGGCCGCGAACGTGATCGCGGAGATCGAGCGGTCGAAGGACGCGGGCCTCGCGCGCCTCCTCTTCGGCCTCGGCATCCGGCAGGTGGGCGAGAAGACCGCGAAGGTCCTCGCGCGGCGCTTCCTCTCGATGGACGCGCTCGCCGCGGCGGACGAAGAGGCGCTCACGTCCGTTCCCGAGATCGGCCCGGAGACCGCCCGCGGAATCCTGGAGTGGTTCGCCCACCCCCCGAACCGGAACCTCCTGAAGAAACTCGGCAAGGCCGGGGTTCGTATGACGGAGGAAGCCGGGTCCGCAGGGCCGGGCGGAGCCCTGTCCGGAGGCGTTTTCGTCCTCACGGGGACCCTGCCCCGGCGGACGCGGGACGAAGCCGCCGAGGCGATCGAAATGGCAGGCGGGAAAGTGAGCTCGAGCGTGTCGAAGAAGACGACGGCGGTCATCGCCGGCGAAGAGGCCGGAAGCAAGCTGGAGAAGGCGAAGGCGCTCGGCGTCCCCGTGTGGTCCGAGGACGACCTCGACCGCGAGCTGAAGGGCGGTAAGAAGTGAGCGTGCCGCCGCTCGTCCTCGTGGTCGACGACGACGCCGCCAGCCGCAAGGCGATGGCGCTCACGCTGCAGACCGACGGGCGCCGCGTCGAGGAGTTCGGCGACGCGGATTCCGCCCTCGAGCGCGCCGTCGAGGACCCGTCGGTCGCGCTCGTCGTGACGGACCTCAAGATGCCCGGCAAGACCGGCCTCGAGCTCGCCTCCGAGCTCGCCGCGGCGCGCCCGGACGTCGCGGTCCTCCTCGTCACGGCGCACGGCGACGTCGAGACGCTGCTCTCGGCGCGCGCGCTCGGCACGGTCGACTACGTCGCCAAGCCCCTTGCGAAGGACGACCTCCGACTCCGCGCCGAGGCGGCCTTGAAGCGCGCGCGGCAGGCGGGCGAGATCCGGGACCTGCGCGAGCGCCTCGACAAGCGCTTCGGGTTCGAGGCGATCCTCGGGATCTCGAAGCCGATGGAGCGCCTCTTCGAAAAGCTCCGCGTCGTCTCCCCGGCGAAGACGACGGTTCTTCTCGTAGGCGAGTCCGGCACGGGCAAGGAGCTCGTCGCGAACGCGCTCCACCACAACTCGCCGCGGCGCGGGCGCGCCTTCGTCGCCCTGAACTGCGGCGCGATCCCGCGCGAGATCATCGAGTCCGAGCTGTTCGGCCACGAGCGCGGCGCGTTCACGGGCGCGCTCGTGAAGCGCACGGGACGCATCGAGCAGGCCGCCGGGGGCACGCTCTTCCTCGACGAGGTGTCCGAGATGCCGCCGGACCTGCAGGTGAAGTTCCTGCGCGTCCTGGAGGAGAAGCGCGTGACGCCGGTGGGCGGGAACGAGTCG
The DNA here is from genome assembly GCA_044229475.1 of Thermoanaerobaculia bacterium. Lineage (GTDB taxonomy): Bacteria > Acidobacteriota > Thermoanaerobaculia > UBA5066 > UBA5066 > Fen-183. The sequence goes on from JBGASW010000003.1 coordinate 132,250, forward strand.
AAGGACGTCGACTTCCGGCTCGTCGCGGCGACGAACCGCGATCTCGTCAAGGAGATCGAGGCCGGCCGCTTCCGGCAGGACCTCTTCTACCGCCTTTCCGTCGTCACGCTCGAGATCCCGCCCCTGCGCGAGCGCAAGGACGACATTCCGCTCCTCGTCGAGCGTTTCCGGGCGCTCTTCGCCGAGGAGCACGGCAAGTCCGTCGCGGGCGCGACGCCCGCCGCCCTCGCGGCCCTCGTCGCGTACGAGTGGCCGGGCAACGTGCGGGAGCTCAAGAACGTCCTCGAGAGCGCCGTCCTCTTCGCGGCGGGCCCGCGCATCGACGTCTCGGACCTGCCGCCGGCGATCCGCGCGCACGCCCCGGGCCGGCCGCGCTCGGGCGAGTGGGCGGCCGTGAAGCTGCCGGCGCCCGTCGCCGCGGCTCCGGCGGCCTCGGCCGCGCCGGAAGGGGGCGCCCCCGGGCCGGGCGGCTCGGCCGAAACGCCGGTTTTCGCCGGGAGCCTCGTCGGCAAGACGATGGACGAAATCGAGCGCGAGGCGATCCTCACGGCGCTCCAGATCTCGGGCGGCAACCGCCGCAAGGCCGCCGAAGCGCTCGGCATCGGCCTCAGGACTCTCCAGCGGAAGCTCAAGGAGTACCGCGGCGAGCCGGTCGGGGACGACGACGGCGACGAGGACGGCGAAGACGGGCCGTAGCCGCGGCTACTTCAGGTTCTGGACGATCGACTCGTCGGTCTTCGAGACCTTCGAGAGAAGGTTCGACAGCGTCTGGATGAGCTTGCTCCGCCGGCCCTGCAGGGCCGCGATCCTCTCGGCGGCGCCCTCGCCGAGCGCGAGCCGCGCCTCGCTGTCGAGGTCGTTCAGGACCTGGTAGAGCGCCATCGCCGCGAGCGTGTCGGCCTGCCCGGGGGTCAGCGGCGGCTGTGCGGCCGGGAAGGCCTGGCGCGCGTCGGCGGCGACGGCCGGCGCGTCGAGCTGGGGCACGGGGCGGAGCCTGCGGGCCTCGGCGTCCACCCACGCGCGCACGGCCGGGGTCGCCCTCGCGAAGAGGCCGTTCATGCGCGTCGCGACGTCGGCGGGCACGGGCGGCAGCGTCGGCTTCGGTGCCGGGGGCACCGCGAACGGCAGGACGAGGGCGAGCACGGCGAGGGAGGCCACGGGGGAATCGTCCCCCCGGAGGAAGGAGTCCGGCGTGACGCAGCGCACGTTTCCGGTGGGCGCTCCGCTCCCGCGCGCGCTATCCTGTGCACTCGAAGAGGAGAGCGCCATGGACCTCCCGCTCAAGGTCTACGTCACGTGCCCGATGGCCGACCTCAAGCAGGTGCCCGGGACGCTCATCGCGGTGTCCCCGCACGGGTTCTACGAGGTAAACGTCGTCTTCGGCGCGAACACGCACCTGATCGTCGTTCCGATCGACGGCACGACCCTCACGGCGCAGGAACCCGTCCTCAGCCCGCCCGCGAGCTTCGAAGTCGAGCGGTAGAAGCGTCGGCCTAGCCGGCCGACTCGACCGGCTCGGGTCCCGCCGCGCGCTCGGCGGCCTCGAAGGCCTCGGCGCCGCGGTTCTGGAACGCCTCGACGGCCTTCAGCACGCGCCGCCGCGCGTCCTCGACGAAGAGGGTCTGCGAGTCGACCGCGGCCTCGCCCTCCTTCGGCGCGAGACGCACGTACGTCCCGTCGGCCTTCAGCTCGCGCGCGCGGACGTTGTCCTTCCACATCGTGTCGAGCGCCTCGACGACCTGTTTCGCGAGCGCGGGCTCGACGACGGGGAACGCGATCTCGACGCGCCGGAAGAAGTTGCGCTGCATCCAGTCGGCCGACGAGAGCCAGACCTCCCGCTCCCCGCCGTTCTCGAAGGCGAAGGCGCGGCTGTGCTCGAGGAAGCGGCCCACGATCGAGCGGACGCGGATCGTCTCGGAGAACCCCGGCAGGCCCGGCTTCAGGCAGCAGATCCCCCGCACGAGGAGGTCGACCGGCACGCCGGCCTGCGACGCCTCGTAAAGGGCCGCGATGACCTTCGGGTCGACGAGCGCGTTCATCTTCGCGCGGATGCCGGAGGGGCGCCCCGCGCGCGCGTGCGCCGTCTCCCGGGCGATGGACTCGAGAACCCACTTGTGCAGGTCCTTCGGCGCCGTCACGAGGCGCGCGTACGTCGTCTTGCCGGCGAAGGCGGTCAGCGCGTTGAAGAAGCGCGTCGCGTCCTCGCCGAACTCGGGCCTGCACGTCATGAGTCCGATGTCCGTGTAGGTGCGCGCCGTCGAGGAGTTGTAGTTGCCCGTCCCGAGGTGGACGTAACGCCGGATCTCGTCCTTTTCGCGGCGCACGACGAGGGCGATCTTGCCGTGCGTCTTGAGGCCGACGACGCCGTACACGACGTGGACCCCCGCCTGCTCGAGCGACTTGGCCCACGTGATGTTGTTGACCTCGTCGAAGCGCGCCTTCAGCTCCACGAGGACCGCCACCTGCTTGCCGTTCTCCGCCGCGCGGACGAGGGCCGGGATGAGCCCCGAGTCGGGGTTCGTCCGGTAGAGCGTCATCTTGATCGCGACGGTCTTCGAGTCCTCCGACGCCCGCTCGATCATCTCGACGACCGGCGAGAACGAGTCGTACGGGTGGTGCAGGAGGATGTCGCCCGCGCGGATCGCGGCGAAAATAGACGTGTCGGGCTGGGTGAGGATCGCGGGCACCGCGGGCGAGAACGGAGCGTCCTTGAGGTCCCGGCGGTCGAGCTTCACGAGAGACATCAGGTCGCCCGGGCCGAGCGGCCCGTCCACCTCGTAGATCTCGTTCTCCGTGATCTCGAGCTGCTTGACGAGGAGCTTGCGGACCCGCTTCGGCGTCTTCGGGGCCACCTCGAGGCGCACGACGGCCCCGAAGCGGCGGCGGCGGACTTCCTGCTCGATCGTCGCGAGGAGGTCCGACGCCTCGTCCTCCTGGATCTCGATGTCGGCGTCGCGCGTGACGCGGAAGAGGTGCGAGGAGACGATCTCGAGGCCCGGGAAGAGGTCCGCGAGGTTCGCCTGCAGCAGGGACTCGAGGAAGAGGAACTCGGCCTTCTCCGGCCGGACCTTCTTCTTGCCCTCGAGGATCTCGCGCAGCGGCAGGAGCCGCGGGAGGACCTGCGGGACCTTCACGCGCGCGAACTTCACGTCGCCGGTCTCGGGGTTCTTCACTTCGACGGCGAAGTTCATCGAGAGGTTCGAGAGGAACGGGAACGGGTGGCCCGGGTCCACGGCGAGGGGCGTCAGGACCGGCAGGACGTTCCGCCGGAAGTAGGCCGTGGCGCCCGTGCGCTGCTCCTCCGTGAGGGCGTCCCAGGTCACGACGGCGATCCCGTTCGCGGCCAGCTTCGGGAGGAGGTCGGCCACGAGACACGCGGTCTGGCGCGCCTCCATCTCCTGGACCGTCGTCCGGATCTGCGCGAGCGCCTCGGCCGGCTGGAGGCGGTCGTCCGCGTGCTCGACGACCTCGGACGAGAGCTGGTCGAGGAGCCCCGACACGCGGATCATGAAGAACTCGTCGAGGTTCGTCTCCGTGATGCAGAGGAACTTCAGCCGCTCCAGGAGCGGCCAGCGTTCGTCGAACGCCTCGTCGAGGACCCGCTGGTTGAACGCAAGCCACGAGAGCTCGCGGTTCAGGAGGGGAACGCCGGGTCCCGACGGCGCGGGCGCAGCCGACGGCTCGGATTCGACGAGGACGAGCTTGCGGCGCCGCTTGGGGCGGGGTTCGTTGTGGAACATGGCGGGCCCCCCGATTCCAGGGGGAGGGAAGGATACGCCCGCCGGGTGAAGGGGGCGTTTTACGCGGCGCTCAGGCGCGATGCTCGGGCCGGAGGAGGTCGAGAACGGTCTTGACCGGGGCGAACGTCTCCTTCGGGACCTCGACGAAAACGGTCTCCCAGAACGCCATGGCGCCGTTCCATAACCCCGGCCTTTCCAGTGCTTTGAGCGGCATTCCCTCGTGCGTCTTCTCGGCGATGAAGACGGCGGACTCATCCACGAAAGGGCCGAGGTCGAAGGGTTGTCCCAGGGCGTCCCTGAGGGAGCACGCGAGGTCGACCGGGTTGAAGTGGGTGGCGGTCTTCCAGATTGCAGCCTGGGCAGGGTCCGCGAGGTCGACCTGGGCCGACTCGACGATCTGGAGGGTCTCGCCCCTCGGCCCCGAAACCCAGAACGGCCCGCCGCCGGGCTCGCCCTCGTTGCGCACGACGCCGCAGACCCGGATCGGGCGGTCGCGGCGGCTCTCGCGCTCGAGCTTGACGAGGAGACCCGTCAGGAGCCGTTTCCAGAGGAGCGTCGGTCCGCGGCGCGCGTCCGGCACGACGTTGTCCACGTTCTTGACGAGGACGACGTCGCCGCCCGCGCGCGCCACGTCGCCGAGGTTCTTCAGGAGCGCGCCGTGGCCGCCGGGACGGAAGAGGAGGCCGCCGGAGGCCGTGCGGAACGGGCCACCGTCCGCGCCGCCGGCGATCGTGTCGGTCGCGGGGGACTGCTCCGAGAACGACACCGAGAAGCGCGCTCCCGTCGCGCGCTCCACGCGCGGCCGGACCTCGGCGAGCCTGTCCTCGAAAGCCTTTCGATGCTCGGGCGACACGGTGAAATGGACGCGGCAGAGCCCGGCGGCGTCGCGCACGGTGCCGGCGGCCTCATGAAGATGTTCTTCGAAAGGGGTTCTTGGGCCGTCCGCGTACGTGTGGAACGGCACGAGGGCTTTGGGTCTCGCCGCGAGAGCCGCGAGATCGCCGGAGCTGCCGAATGCAAACGCCTCCCGGCTTTCGAAGAATCTCTTCCTCTCGGCCGTCTCCTCTCCACCCGCGAGGAGGAACGCGAACATCCGGCTCGCCGCGCCCGACGCCGGCACGAACTTCGTGAGCCGGCCCGCGCGGGCGGCCTCGTCGGCGAGCGCGAGGAGGCCCGCGTGCTCGCCCTCCGCGAGCCGCAGCACGCCGTCTCCCGCCGTCGCGGCGCGCGCGAGACGCTGAGGCGCGGGCGGATCGCGTAAGAGCGCGAGCTGCCGCGCGACCTCCGCCTCGGTGAGCCCGTGCGCCGCGATCGCCGCGCGGTCGGCGGGAGAGAGCGGTTCCATCGCGCTCAGGATAACCTTGGCCCATGGACGTCCCCGCGCAGTTCGCGGCCCACCCCTGGCACGGCGTGGATCCGGGTCCGGAGTTTCCGGCGGTCTTCACGGCGTTCATCGAGATCGTCCCGACGGACACCGTCAAGTACGAGCTCGACAAGGCGACCGGGATCCTCAAGGCGGACCGGCCGCAGCTCTTTTCGAACGTGTGCCCGACGCTCTACGGCCTCGTCCCGCGCACGTACTGCGGGACGCGCGTCGCGCAGCTCTGCGAGGAGAGGACCGGCCGCGCGGGCCTCAAGGGCGATGGCGATCCGATGGACGTCTGCGTCCTCACGGAAAAGCCCATCGCGCACGGGCAGATCCTCGTTCCCGCCGTCCCGATCGGCGGCCTGAGGATGCTCGACAACGACGAGGTCGACGACAAGATCCTCGCCGTCCTCAGGGGCGACGCCGTCTACGGCGCGCTCGCCGACGTCACCGAGATGCCGAAGTCGCTCGTGGACAGGCTCCGCCACTACTTCCTCACGTACAAGCAGAAGCCCGGCGAGCCGGCCCAGTCCGTCGAGATCACGCACGTCTACGGGCATGGCGAGGCCCTCGCGGTCCTCGCGGCCAGCCGCGACGACTACCGGGCGCGATTCGGCTGAGCGACGCGATCCTTCAGCCCTGCGCCGCCTTCCACGAGGCGTAGTACGTCGCGGCTTCGTCCTCGAAGCCGCCGTGCGTGGGCTGCCAGCCGAGGCGCGCGACGGCCTTGCGCGAGTCGACGTGCTGGTCGAACGCGAGCGCGGTCGCGAAGTCACCCATCGTCTGCTGCGCCTCCGCGAGCGGGATCCAGCGGATCTCGCCGCCGAACCCGGCGGCGCGCGCCGCGGCGAGGACGAGGCGCCGGACCGGCGCGCGCGAGCGGTCCGTCACGTTGAAGATCTCGCCCGCGAGGCCGCTCTCGATCGCGCGGACGTACGCGTCGGCGACGTCGTCCGCGTGGACGGTCGCCCAGCGGTTCGAGCCGTCGCCCACGACCTCGAGCGTGCCCGCCGCCGCGCCCGCGAACCACGCGGCCGTCATGCTGCCGCCATAGCCGTAGACGCATCCGGGCCGCATCACGAGGCCCTTCACGCCGTGCGTCGTGAGGACCGCCTTTTCCGTCTCGACGCGCGGGACGCTCATCGGAAGCGGCGCGAGCGGGGACGTCTCGTCCACGAGCGTGTCGCCTGCGGATCCGTAGACCCAGACGCCGGACGTGTAGACGACCGTCTTGACGCCCGCCCCCCGACCGGCGAGGGACAAGAGCGAATGCACGGCCGCCCGGTCGAGGGCCATCGTGTCCGTCGTGTAGTCGGCGGCGGCGTGGACGAGCGTCGAGCAGTCCTCGGCTCCCCTCCAGGTGCCGGGGTCCTGGAGCGTGCCCTTCACGGCGTGGATCTCGTGGCGCGCGAGTCGCGCCGCGCCCGCGTCGGCGCGCGTGAGGCCGAGGACGTGGTGGCCGCGGCGGCGGAGGGCCGTCGCGATGCGGAATCCGATGTGGCCGGTGGCGCCGGTGACGAAGATCTTCATGCCCGGGATTATCCTTCTCCCCTCATGGACGAGCGCAACGATTCGGCCGGGACGCTCGCGGGGATCGCCCGGTCGCTCGGGATCCCGAACGCGCGGCGGCACATCTTCCTGTGCTCGGATCCGGCGAAGCCGAAGTGCTGCGACCGGGACCGCGGCGTCGCGGCGTGGGACTACCTCAAGATGCGCCTCAAGGAGCTCGGCCTCGCGGACTCGGGCGAGATCCTCCGGACGCGGGCGAACTGCCTGCGGGTCTGCGCGGGCGGCCCGATCGCCGTCGTCTACCCCGAGGGGACGTGGTATCGCGGCTGCGACCCGCCGGTCCTCGAGCGGATCATCACGGAGCACCTCGTGGGCGGCAGGCCCGTGGCCGAGTACGCGATCGCGGAGCATGAGCTCCCCGGCGGCGAGGGCGTGTGAGCGTCGACCCGGGCCCCGCGTTCGTCGACGACCTCTTCGCGCGTCTCCTGATCGACGACGCCTGGGCGCTCCGTGACGAGCGGTCGTTCTCGTGGTGGCCGCACCGGGTCGTCCAGCGCGTCCACGCCGAGGAGCCGGTCGGCGAGGGCGAGGCCGCCGCCAGCCGGGTTCACGTCGAGACGGACGTCCTCTTCGCGGACGCCGTGACGCTCCGGCAGGCCGGCGTCCTCGCGGACCTTCTGCGCTATCCGCCTCTCGCCTCCTTCGTCCTCGACCGCGAGGACGGCGTCGTGCGGCTCTGGTCGGCGGCTCTCGTCACCCGGGAGACGGCGCCCGTCGCCCTCGGCTTCCTCTCGGCGTCGGCCGCGCTGCAGGCGATCTACGCCGAGGGCGGGCGCGAAGGGCTCGAAGACGAGCTCGGCCTGCCCGCTGCCGCGAGCGAGCACCCGAAGTCCGGCTCGCGCCCGCACCCCGACGGGATGCTCGACCTCCTCTCGGCGCGCATCGCGCCCGAGGGGAAGCATCTCTCGCGCTTCACGGACCCGGCCGACTGGCACGCGGCGGCGGACGCGCTTGCGCCGTTCGGGGCGCGCGCGGAAGCCTCGCCGCGCGGGCTGGACGCACGGCTGCCGTTCCTCGACCCGCTCGAGGGGACGCATCCGCTCGGCCCCCGGCTCTCGGCGCTCCTGCAGGCGCGGCACGCCGAGCGCCATCCGGAAATGGGCACGGGCGTCTTCCTGCGCCTCTTCCTGCCGGCGGACGCCGCTCCGGCGACCCCCGACGTCGCCCTGAACCTCAACGTGAAAGAGCGCGAGATGCCGTTCGCGATCGACGCGACGGGCGCGTGGACGATCGAATCGCCCGAGGCGAGCTTCGAGTTCGGAACCCTCGCCGGGGCGCCGCGCCTCTGCTACGTCCGGTTCGTCCCGAACGCGCTCCACCTGCCGGGGCTCCTGGCGGCCCTCGCGGCCGACATGGCGCGCCGCGCGGACGCGGCGCGCGAGCACCTGCACGAGGTCATTTCGCCGGGATGAACTTCATGGCCGTCCCGTTCATGCAGTAACGGAGGCCGGTCGGCTTCGGGCCGTCGTCGAAGACGTGGCCGAGGTGCGCGTCGCAGCGCCGGCACAGGACCTCGGTGCGCACGCTGAAGAAGCTGCGGTCCTCCTCCGTCCTCACGGCGCCCGGCGCGATGGGCTGCCAGAAGCTCGGCCAGCCCGTTCCGGAGTCGAACTTCGTTTCCGAGTCGAAGAGAGGCAGGTCGCAGCACACGCAGACGTACGTGCCCTTCGCGTGGTTGTCCCAGTTCGGGCCCGTGAACGCGCGCTCCGTGCCCTTCTTGCGCGTGACGTTGTACTGCGCGGGCGTCAGAAGCTTCTTCCACTCCTCGTCGGTCTTGATCACGCGGTCTTGCGAGGCGGCGGGCGAGGCGGGAGCGGTCATCGGAGCTCCTTTGGAGGGCGACTGGGGGCGGGCGACCAGGAGGGCGCCGGCCGCCAGGACGGGAAGGGAAAGGAGGAGGAAGAGGCCGCGTCGGGTCATGTCCACGCCCGTAAAGTCGGTTCGGGGGCGGTTTATTCCCTGAGGAGCGCGCCGGCGGCATCCCGAAGGTCGTCGAGGGCCATTTCGATCCGATCCCGATGAGTCCTGAAGCTCAGGATGCACATGCGGACGGCGAACTCCTCCCCGAGCAGCGTGCCCGTCAGGAGCACCCGCCGGCGGGCGTTCACGCGCGCCATGAGCTCGCGGCTCAGGCGGTTCGACTCCTCGAGGGAGGCACCGGGCGGGGCGAGGCGGAAGGCGAAGAGCGAGAGCTGAGGCTCTGCGGCGATCGCGATGCCGGGGATCGCGCGTACGGCGGCCACCGCGTCGCGCGCCAGGTCCAGCTTCTCGTCCAGGGACGCGCGGAACGCCGCGAGGCCGCACAGCTTGATCGCGAGCCACACGGGGAGGCCGCGGAAGTTGCGCGAGAGCTCGGGCGAGATCTCGCAGAAGTCGACGCTGTCGGGGTCTTCCTGCATGCCCGGCATGTAGTGGGCCTGGACGCTGTGCGAGCGGCGCAGCGCGCCGGGGTCCTTCACGAGGAGGCAACCCGAGCCGTAGGGCATGAAGAGGCCCTTGTGCGGGTCGAGGACGATGGAGTCGGCGCGCGAGAGTCCGTGGAGCGCCTTGCGGCCGCGCTCCGTCAGCGCGAAGAAGCCGCCGTAGGCCGCGTCGGTGTGGAGCCAGAGTCCCTCGTGCGCCGCGAAGTTCGCGAGGGCGTCGAGGTCGTCCACGGCGCCCGTGTTCGTGGTGCCGGCGCTCGCGACGACGAGGAACGGCGTGAAACCCGCCGCGCGGTCCGCGGCCACCCGCGCGGCCAGGGCGTCGAGCCGCATCCGGAACGCCGCATCGGACGGGATCTCGCGCACGCTCGCATCCGGGAAGCCTGCGAGGAGCGCCGCCTTGCGGATGCAGTGGTGGCCCTGGTCGGAGACGTAGAGCGTGCCCTTCAGGAAGTTCTCCGGCAGTTTTTCGTGGCGCGCCGCGACGACGGCGGAGAAGTTCGCGAGGGAGCCGCCGGACGTCAGGAACCCGCCGGCGCCTCCCGGGTAACCCACGATGCGCGCGAACCAGCGGATGACGTTCGTCTCGAGCTGGACGAGCGCCGGGGCCGGCGCGAAGACGCCCGTGTAGCGGTTCACGGAAGCCGAGATCAGGTCCGCGGCCGCGGCGTAGGGCTGGCCGCCGCCGGGGATGTACGCGAGGAAGCCGGGGCCCGCGTTGTTGAAGCTCGCGGGAATCGCCCGGTCGAACAGGAGGTCGAGGAGCGGCCCGGCCGCGCCTCCCTGCTCGGGCGGGTCGCGCTCGATCAGGGCGCGCGCGAGATCGCCGGCCCCGGTGGTGCCGTCGGCGGGCTGCGCCGGAAGCGATGCGACGTGGGCGACGACGCGCCGGACGGCGTCGTCGAGAAGCGTCCTCAGCTGCTCTTCCGATGGTTCGAGAGGGAATTCCACGGGATCAGGCGCCGAGGCGCGCTCCGATGTGGGCGGCGAGGTCCGAGGCGACCGTGTCGACGAGCGCCGCGTCGCGGCCCTCGACCATCACGCGGGCGAGCGCCTCGGTGCCCGAGTAGCGCAGCAGAATGCGGCCGGCGCCCGACATCTTCGCTTCGGCGGCGCGCCAGAGGGGCGCGAAGCCGGGGATCTCCTCGAACGGCACGCGCGCCTTCACCTTCACGTTCTTCAGGACCTGCGGCGTGTGGACGAAGCGGGGCTGCGCGGAGAGCTTCATGCCCGACGCCGCGACGAGCGCCGCGAGGTGCAGGCCCGTGAGCGTGCCGTCGCCGGTCGTCGTGAGGTCGGCGCGGATGAGGTGCCCGGACTGTTCCCCGCCGAGGAGTGCGCCGGACTTCTCCATCTCCTCGACGACGTAGCGGTCGCCGACGGCCGCTCGCACGAGCGCGACGCCGCGCCCGGCGAGGGCCGTCTCGAGCCCCCAGTTCGACATCACGGTGCCGACGACGGACGCGGGCCGCTTGCCTTCGCGCTCCATCTCGAGCGTCCAGAGGAAGAGGACGTCGTCGCCGTCGAGGAGCGTTCCCGCGTCGTCCGCGACGATGATCCGGTCCGCGTCGCCGTCGAGCGCGATCCCGAGGTCGGCGCCCTCGGCGCGGACGGCGTCGCGCATCGCTCCGGGGTGGAGCGCGCCGCAGCCCTCGTTGATGTTCCGGCCGTCGGGCGAGGCATTGCGGGCGATCACGGTGGCGCCGGCGGCCGCGAACGCGGCGGGCGCGGCCTCGAACGCTGCGCCGTTCGCCGCGTCGATCACGACCCTCAGGCCGTCGAGGCGGTGGGGAAGCGTCGCGACGAGGTGGTCCACGTACGCGCGGCCGAGGTCGGGCTCGACGACCGCAGGCGCCATGGGCGCGGGCTTCGCCTCGTCGATGTGACGCTCGATCTCGAGCTCGACGTCGTCGGGGAGCTTGCGGCCCTCGCCCGAGAAGATCTTCACGCCGTTGTCCGTCCACGGGTTGTGCGAGGCCGAAACGACGACGCCGGCGTCGGCACCGAGCTCCTTCGCGAGGAACGCGACGGCCGGGGTCGGGACGACGCCGGCGAAGCGCACGAGGCCGCCGGCCTTCGTGAGGCCGCCGGTCAGGGCCCACACGATGGCGCCCGAGGACTCCCGCGTGTCGCAGCCCACGACGACGGCAGGGTTCGCGTGCCCGAGCGACGCCGCGAGCGCGGCGCCGACGCGCGAGACCGTCGCCGCGTCGAGCGGAGGCTCGCCCGCCTTCCCGCGGATGCCGTCGGTGCCGAACAGCCTGCGCATTCGGGTCCGATGTTACGTGAGCGCCGGGCGGCGCGTGCGCCCGAGCGTCGCGAGGAAACGCAGCGTCTCGCCGGCGTCGTGGACGCGCACGAGGACGGGGCGCGTGCGCGCGGCCTCCGCGCAGACGGCGGCGGCCGCGAGCGACTCGGGGAGGCGGTCCGACACGGGCGATCCCGCCACGGTGCCGAGGAACGCCTTGCGCGACGCGCCGACGACGAGCGGCGCGCCGGGCGGCGCGAGCCGGTCCAGCGCGCCGAGAAGGGCGAAGTTCTGCTCCGGCGTCTTGCCGAACCCGAGGCCGGGGTCGAGGAAGACACTTTCTGCCCGGACTCCGGAGGAGAGCGCGCGGCTGCGCGCGCCGTTCAGGTCGGCGCGCACCTCGGCGATGACATCGGTGAAGGAAGATTCTTCGAAGGTGGTCGAGGGCGTGCCTCGGCAGTGGTTGAGCACGATCGGGACGCCGCGGCTCGCCACCAGATCGAGGAGATCCTTCGGGACGTTCAGACCGGTGACGACGTTCACCACGTCCGCGCCCTCGTCCAGCGCCGCGCGTGCCACCTCCACGCGGCGCGTGTCGACGGAGATGGGCAGAGACGGGCGCAACCCACGGAGACGGGAGATGACGGGCAGCACCCTGCCCAATTCACCTTCCAAGAAAATCTCCGTAGCCCCCGCTCCGTAGGTCGCCCCTTTGGGACGGGTGCTCTCTCCTCCGACGTCCACGAGCGTGACGCCCAGGTCCGCGAGGCGGGCACCCTCGTCGGCCGCTGCCGCGGCCGACGCGAAGCGCCCGCCGTCGCTGAAGGAGTCGGGGGTGACGTTCAGGATCGCCATGACGCCCGGCAGGGCCCCGAGCGCGAGCTCGCGGCCCCCCGGAAGCGTCAGATGGAAATCCACCTCAGGCAGGGACTGGGATGAGGCCCCCGGCCGGCGCGGCGCCCTCGTCCTTCTGCGCGACGGTGGCGGGCGCGGTGGGCTTCGGCGGCTCGGGCTTCACGGGCGGCCTCTTCGCGACCTCGTGGCCGGTGACGCGCTTGATGATCGCGTAGATCTCCTCGCCGTCGAGGGATTCCTTCTCGAGGAGCATCTTCGCGATCTCCTCGAGCGCCGCGCGGTGCTCGACGATGATCTTCTTGCCGCGCGCGTACGAGGTCGTGACGATGCGGTTGACCTCGTCGTCGATCTTCCGGGCCGTGTCCTCGGAGTAGTCGGGCTGGCGCGAGAAGTCGCGGCCGAGGAACACCTCGCCCTCGGGCCGGCCGAACGACATCGGCCCCAGCTCGCTCATGCCCCACTCGCAAACCATGCGGCGCGCCATCTCGGTGGCCTTCTCGAAGTCGTTCGAGGCGCCCGTCGTGATCCGGCCGATGCAGACTTCCTCGGCGAGGCGCCCGCCCATCATGACGGCGAGCTCGGCCTCGATGTACTCCTTCGAGTACGTGTACTTGTCCTCGAGCGGCAGCTGCTGGGTGAGGCCCAGAGCGCGGCCGCGCGGGATGATCGTGACCTTGTGGAGCGGGTCCGTGTGCTCCTCGAACGAGGCGATGAGCGCGTGGCCGCCCTCGTGGTACGCGGTGACCCGCTTCTCCTCGTCCGACATGACCATCGACTTCCGCTCCGCCCCCATGAGGACCTTGTCCTTGGCGTAGTTGAAGTCGGACATGTCGACCTTCTTCTTGTCGACGCGCGCGGCGGCGAGCGCCGCCTCGTTCACGAGGTTCGCGAGGTCGGCTCCGGCGAAGCCGGGCGTCCCCCGGGCCACGACCGAGAGGTCGACGTCGTCGGACATCGGGATCGTGCGCGAGTGGACCTTCAGGATGCCCTCGCGGCCCTTCACGTCGGGGCGGTCCACGACGACGCGGCGGTCGAAGCGGCCGGGCCGGAGGAGCGCGGGGTCGAGGACGTCGGGCCGGTTCGTGGCCGCGACGAGGATGACGCCGTCGTTGCCCTCGAAGCCGTCCATCTCGACGAGGAGCGCGTTGAGCGTCTGCTCGCGCTCGTCGTGCCCGCCGCCGAGGCCGGCGCCGCGGTGGCGGCCGACCGCGTCGATCTCGTCGATGAAGATGATGCAGGGCGCGTTCTTCTTGCCCTGCTCGAAGAGGTCACGGACGCGGCTCGCGCCTACGCCCACGAACATCTCGACGAAGTCCGAGCCCGAGATCGAGAAGAACGGCACGTTCGCCTCGCCCGCGACCGCGCGCGCGAGGAGCGTCTTTCCCGTGCCGGGGGGGCCCATCATGATGACGCCCTTCGGGATCTTGCCGCCCAGCTTCTGGAACTTCGCGGGCTCCTTCAGGAAGTCGATGATCTCGGAGAGCTCTTCCTTGGCTTCCTCGCAGCCCGCGACGTCCTTGAACGTGACCTTCTTCTGGTTCGGCGTGAGCATCTTGGCGCGCGACTTCCCGAACTGCATCGCGCGGTTCCCGCCCGTCTGCATCTGCCGCATGATGAAGATCCACAGGCCGATCAGGAACAGGATCGGGGCCCACTGCAGGAGGATCACGAGGAACGAGCCCTCGCGCGGCTCCTCCGCCGTGATCTTGACGTTCGCCTTCATGAGGTCGGACGTGAGGTCGTTGTAGGCCGGGGCGTACGCGCGCACGCCGGGCTCGCGGCCCTCCACGGCGCCCTTCTTGAACCCGCGGATCTCCTGCCCGCGGATCGTGACCTTCTCGACGTCGCCCTTCTTCACCATCTCCATGAACTCGGTGAACGAGACCGTGGCCGTGTTCGTGCGGCCGACGTCGACGACGCGGAACAGGAGGAGGATCACCACGAGGATGACCATCCACAGCAGGATGTTCTTGACGGTTGTATTCACCTTGAAATGCCTCGGCTTCCTTACTGAACGTCAGACGGGCCCACGCGGTTCAGGGCCGCGTGCGCCGGGCGATCTCGCCGCTCGTCTCGAACGGCGATTCCCCTTCGGTCCGGACCTGGGCGATGAAGGGGAGATTTCCCCCTTCCCGCTGGTATTCCATGCCGTATCCGACGAGGACCCCTTCCTCGGACGGGAACAGCACGTAATCGGCGAGAAGCGAGCTCTTGCGTTCCTGCGGTCGATCCACCACACATGCGAAACGCAGGGAACGGGGGTTTTCTTCCCGGAGCTGGCTGAGCAGCCAGGTCTCCACGATCCCGCTGCGGATGACGTCCTTGAGGACGATCAGGTGGGCGTCCCGCACGTCGAAGGGCGCGAGGAAGTGGTAGTTGACCACCTTCTCGGCCTCCCCGTCGCGGAGCACGTCGATGTACTCGCAGCGCACGGGGCGCGGCACCGCCCGGGCGAGGTCCGCCACGAAGAACCCGGCACCCTTGAGGATCGCGATGAGGACGATGTTGCCGTTCGGGTAATCGTGGGCGATCCGCCGCCCGACGTCCGCCACACGCCGCGCGATGTCGGCGGGACCGTACCGTTCGTCGAAGGCGATGGCCACGGGGGAAGTCTATCAAGGGGGGCCCGGGGACCCCCTCTGTCGCCGGTCGCGTCCGTTCAGGACGATTCGGTGGATTTCTTCTTAGAAGGTAATAGGCGGACGAAGCGTGCTCCAGCACTGAGTCGATATCCCGCAAACGTCTCGTGGAAAACAGGATCGCGCCGCAGGCGAAGCAGCACTTTTTCGATCTGCTTGCGGCCGGGGGGGCGGCCGGCGGGGAGCGCACCCGCCGCGCGAACCAGCAGCCGGGCCACCTCCTCGTTCGAGAGCCGGGTGAAGAGGCTCCGCGGCCAATGACCCTTCAAAGAAATCTTCTCTTCTCCGAGGATTTTCTCGAGCCGCCTGTCGAGCGCGTCGAGGCGGAGCGAATAGGCGTGCCCGGCGCGGGCGAGCCGTTCCGTCGCGCCCGGCATGCGCCGCTCGATGCCCGGCAGGACGGTGCGCCGGACGCGGTTGCGCGCGAAGCCTTCGTTCTCGTTCGTCTCGTCCTCGCGCCACGGGACGCCCCGGCCTTCGAGGTACGCGCGCAGCTCGGAGCGCGAGAAGGGGAGGAGGGGCCGCACGACGCCGTCGGGGCGCTTCGCGCGGATGCCGCCGCGCCCGCGGCCGAGCCTGCGTTCGAGGTGGAGGAGGACGGTCTCGGCCTGGTCGTCGCGCGTGTGTCCGGTGAGGACGAGGGCCTCCATTTCGCCGGCCGTGGACAGGAGCGCGCGGTAACGCAGCCGCCGCGCGGCCGACTCGACGCTTTCGCCCTTCTTCCTCTGCTCCGGGACGTCGACGGACAGGAAACCGTACGGGACACCGAGGCGCGCGGCCAGCTCCGCGCAAAACCGCGCGTCGCGGAGACCCGCGTCGCCTCGCAGGCCGTGGGCGACATGGAGCGCCACGACCGCGACGCCTCGCGGCACCGCCCAGCCGTGGACGAGGAGGAGAAGCGCCGTCGAGTCGCCGCCGCCCGAACAGGCGACGGCGAGAACGCCGGCCCCGTCGAGGAGGCCGGTTTCCGCGAGATGCCGGGCGAAGCGGTCCGGGAGGGTTTCGGCCATGCTGCGCTATCATCCGCCCCTCGCCCGGGCCCCGGGAGCGATCAGGGGCGGCGTAGCTCAGATGGCCAGAGCAGGGGTCTCATAAGCCCTTTGTCGGCGGTTCGATTCCGCCCGCCGCCACCACTTCCGTCCTTCCGCCGCCGTATGATTCCCGCGTGCGGCGGAAAGAGACCGAGGAAGACGCGAACTCCCCGTACCTGTTCTGCGAGCAATGCGAGCAGATGTACGAGCGCCTCCTGATCCAGGAGTGCCCGTACTGCGAGAAGAGGTTCTGCCGCGCGTGCGCGGTCCGCTCCGGCCAGCAGCAGTTCTGCGGCAAGGCCTGCGCGAAGAACTGGTTCTTCTCGGACGAGGAGGAGGAGTCGGAGGACGCCGTGGAACGCGGGGAACTCGACAAGGGAGACGTCTAGATCCGCGCGTTCGTCGCCGTGCCCGTCGCGGACGCGGCCCTCCGGGAGGCCCTCGCGAGGCCGCGCGCGGCCCTCTCGGGGTCGCGCGACCTGCGCTGGGTGCAGGGCGAGCAGCTCCACCTGACGCTGAAGTTCTTCGCCGATCTCCCGCCCGCGCTCGCGGACTCCGTCGCCGCGGCCGCGGCCGCGGCGTCTGCGGCGGCCGCCCCGTTCGACCTCGAGGTGCGCGGCCTGGGGCGATTCCCGGCGCACGGGCCGCTGCGCGTCGTCTGGGCGGGGATCGGCGCCGGCCGCGAGCGGCTCGTCGCCCTCGCCGCGGCGCTGGGGCGCGAGCTCGAGGCGCGCGGGTTCCCTGCGGAGGAACGGCCGTTCGCACCGCACCTCACGCTCGCGCGGGCGCGCGACCCGCGCGGCTCGAAGGAGAACGCCCGGGCCGTAGCCGCGTTCGCGCCGTCCGTGGGTTCGTTCGGCACGCAGCGGGTGGACGCGCTCGTCCTCTTCCGGAGCGACCTCGGCACGGGACCGCCGGTCCACACCCCGATCGGACGTTTCCCGCTCGGGGCCTGAACCCCTCGGCGACGCCGCCCTTGACGCGTGGCCCCCGTCCGTGGCAGAAATCGAGTCGCAATATCAATCAGGAGGTGGACCATGTCGGCCCAGCTGCGCGAAGTCCTCACCCCGCCCCTCCTCGAGCGATGCCACGAACGGGCGCCCGCCTACGACCGTGAGAACCGGTTCTGCCAGGAGGACTTTGACGATCTCAAGGCCGCCGGGTACCTCCTCATGGCGGTCCCGAAGGAATTCGGCGGAGCAGGCCTGACCCTGGAGGAGGTGGCGCTCGAGACGCGCAAGCTCGCGCGCTACGCCCCCGCCACGGCGCTCTGCATCAACATGCACAACTACTGGGTCGGCGACGCGGCCGACCTCTGGCGGAGCGGGGACAAGTCCTGCGAGTGGATCCTCCGGGAGGCCGTGGCAGGCGAGGTGTTCGCCGCGGGACACGCCGAGCATGGCAACGACATCCCGGGCCTCCTCTCGACGTCGAAGGCGGAGCGCGTCGACGGGGGCTGGCGCATCACGGGCCGCAAGTCCTTCGGCAGCCTGACGCCGGTCTGGACGCGTCTCGGGCTCCACGCGATGGACACGAGCGATCCCGCCGCGCCGAAGATCGTCCACGCCTTCCTGCCGAAGGGCACGAAGGGCGTCACCGTCAAGGAAACGTGGGACGTGATGGGCATGCGCGCGACGCGGAGCGACGACACGGTCCTCGAGGGCGCGTTCGTCCCCGACAAGTACGTCGCGCGCGTCGTTCCCGCCGGCGTCGCCGGCGTGGACATGTTCATCCTCGGCTTCTTCACATGGGGCCTCACGGGCTTCGCGAACGTCTATTACGCGATCGGACAGCGGACGCGCGAGATCATCATCGAGCAGCTCAAGACGAAGACGTCGATCGGCCTGACGCGGCCGATGATCTACCACCCGGAGATCCAGCACGGCATCGCCGAGATCTCGCTCGAGCTCGAGTCGATCGGCCCGCACGTCGACGCGATCGCACGCGACTGGACGCGGGGCGCGATCGGACCCGACTGGTTCCTGAGGCTCGTGGCGATGAAGTACCACGCGGTCGAGGGCGCCTTCCGGATCGTGGACCGCGCGCTCGACCTCTCGGGCGGGTTCGGCATGTTCAAGAAGAGCGAGCTCGAGCGGCTCTTCCGCGACTGCCGCGCCGGGCGCTTCCACCCGGCGAACTCGGCGCTCGTCCACGAGATCGTCGGGAAGATCTCGCTCGGGATCAATCCGGACGAACAGCCGCGCTGGGGTTGAGAGGCCCGAAGGGGACCGGAGATTTTCTTAGAATGGACAGGGGCGGACGGCGCGCCTCTCGTGGAGTTATCTCGCATGGACACTCGGGAGCAGCTTCTTGAGTCCCTCCATCGCGCCTTCGACGGGCGGTCGTGGCACGGGCCCAACCTCCTCGGGGCGATCCGCGGACTGACGCCCGCGCAAGCCTTTTTCCGCCCCGGCCCCGGACGTCACTCGGTCTACGACCTCATCCTCCACGCGGCATACTGGAAGTACGTCGCGCGGAGGCGCCTCACCGGCGAGAAACGCGGCTCGTTCCCCGTGAACGGCTCGAACTTCTTCCCGGAACCTGCGTCGAAGGATGCCCGAGCGGTTCGGGATGCACGCACTCTCCTCGAGAGCATGCACCTGGAGCTCGTTCAGGTCGTCGAGGCCCTGCCCGATGCCGCGTTCTCCACGCAGCACGGGCCGTGGACCGCCGGGGAGATGATCGCGGGCGTCGCGGCGCACGACCTCTATCACGCGGGGCAGATCCAGCTCGTGAAGAGGTTCTTCGGGAAGAGGAGGGCGCGGTGAGCGACCTTGCGTATCCGATCGGGAAGTTTTCCTGGGACGGGCCGAAGGGAGCGGCGGACCGCGCCCTCAGGATCGACGTGATCGCGGCGGCGCCCGCCGCTCTGCGCGCGGCAGTCGACGGCCTCACCCAGGCGCAGCTCGACACGCCCTACCGCCCCGGGGGCTGGACCGTGCGGCAGGTCGTCCACCACCTGCCGGACAGCCACCTGAACGCCTATGTGCGGTTCAAGCTCGCGGTCACGGAAGACGTGCCCACGGTCAAGCCGTACGACGAGACCGCGTGGGCGGAGCTCGCGGACGTGAAGGCGGTGCCCGTCGGGACGTCGCTCGCGCTGCTCGATGCGCTGCACGCGCGCTGGACCGCGTTCCTGCGCTCGCTCGGCGACGCCGAGTGGGGGCGAACGTTCCGCCACCCGGACCTCGGCGTCGTTCCGCTCGAGAAGAACCTCGCGCTCTACGCGTGGCACGGCCGCCACCACGTGGCGCACGTCACGGCGCTCAGGGAGCGGATGGGCTGGTAGCCCCAGGACGGCCTACGGCCGCGCGTACTGGTCGATGATCCGCGTGATCGCGCGGCGGCAGACGGGGCAGAAGCCCACGTTGTCGCGCGTGAACATGATGCAGTCGGCCGACGAGCGGTAGAGGCCCTTCGCCTCGTACGCGGCGCCTTCGAACGCGCCGACCTTCCCGGACCATTTCATCGAGCCGAGGAGAGCCGTCTCCTCCTTCGCCTCCTCGCGGAACAGCTCGTCGAGGGCCGAGGGGGGCTTGCCGGCCGCGACGATCGCGCGGCGCGTCTTCTGGATCTCGCGGCTCCGCTTCTCGAACGTCTCCTTCTCCCACGGCGTCGGGAGAGGCGTCCCGGCCTCGACGAGGTCCGCCCACTTCAGCTTTTTCGCGTCCTTCAGCGCCGTCACGTTCGGCTCCCACGGCTCCGGCTTCTCGCCGCCCGTCTCGTAGGCGACGTCGGACGTGTAGTACTCGTCCGCGAGAGCCGCGAAGTGGTGGCCGAACTCGTGGACGAAGAGGTACTCGGCCCACGACGAGTCGACGGCCGCGGTCGCCTGCGCGTTGAAGATGCCGCCCCCGCCGTAGCGCGCGTCGTTCACGAGGATCTCGAGGAAGTCATACGGCGCCGCCGCGGCTGCCTCGCGCAGCGCGCGGTCGTCGTACGTGAGAACGTAGCGCTCCGAGCCGAAGATCCCGTACTGGGCCGAGAGCGGCGTGCGCCGGAAGATCTTCGAGTCGGGACGGAGGACGCCCGTCTCGGCCGACGGCAGGTCGAGCGCCCGGACGTTGAAGTCGGCCCGGCGGGACTTGAAGGGCTCGTACGAGAAGAGGAGGTCGACGAGCTTCTTCACGTCCGAGTGGAACTTCGGCAGGTCCTTCTCGGCGTAGCCCTCGCCGAGCATGAGGAGGTCGAGCTTCTCGGTCGCGGGCCCGTTCTCGAACACGGTCCAGACCTTGCCGAGGGCGGCGCGCGGCGCGGGGTTCGCGGCGGCCGGGTCCACGTTCGTCGAGAAGAAGGGCTGGAAGACGTTGTCGGAATCGCGCCGGGAGAGCACGACCTGCACCGGCGCCTTCGGCCACGGGAAGCGCAGCGATTCGGGGAACGTCCGCGAGACTTTCTTGAACTCGGGCGTCGTCTCCCACTCGGCGTAGAGCGAGGAGTATCCGCGCGAGAAGAGGACCCGGTTCGACTTCGGGTCGCGCACTTCGAAGAAGTGCGTCCCGAGGTTCGTGTCGTCGAGGAGCCGGGTCAGGCTCCCGGCCCAGGGCCCGTCGTCCACCGCGCCCGCGCCGGCGACGGCGACGACCTCGCCCTTCGGCCCGCCGGTGTGGAACAGGTCCAGACGCATCGTCCGCCGCGTGAACGCGGCGTCGAAGGCGGAGGAGGGAACCGAAGAGGGAGACGAAGACGAAGAATCTTCTGCGAACAGGAAGAGGGAGGCGGCTGCGGCAAGGGCAGCGATCACTCTTTTGCGTGGGCTCATGCCCCCATCCTATTAGCCTTCCAGGAAAACTTCGCGCGAAGCGCGTCTTCCCTCATCCGCGCGCTCAGCGCGCGGCCCGGCTGCTAAAGTCCTGAAACCGTGTCCGTGCCGCAGGGTAGCTCTCCCTTCGAGGAGTCCATCGCCGAGTTCACGTTCAAGGCCGTCGCCGCGGGCGTCGTGCTCGGGCTCGTCTTCGGCGCTGCGAACGCCTACCTCGGCCTGCGCGTCGGACTCACGGTCTCGGCGTCGATCCCGGCTGCCGTCATGACGGTCGCGGTCTTCCGCCTCTTCGGCGCGAAGGGGACGATCCTGGAGGCGAACCTGTCGCAGACGATCGGCTCGGCGTCGACGTCCCTCGCGACGGGGACGATCTTCACGATCCCCGCGCTCTTCCTCTGGGGCGTCGCCCCGCCCTACCTGCAGGTCGTCGTCCTCTGTTTCCTCGGCGCGCTCCTCGGCCTCGCCGCGATGATCCCGCTCCGCCGCCTCCTGATCGTCGACGCCCACGCGGAGCTTCCGTATCCGGAGGGAACCGCCTGCGCCGAGGTTCTGCGCGCGACCGCCGCGGACTCGAGCGGCAGCGCCTGGATCTTCCGCGGCATGGCCGTCGGGGCCGCCGTCAAGCTGATCGTCGGGCTCTTCGTCCTGGTGCCGAACGAGGTCGGGACGGCGCTGCCGTTCCTTCCGAAAGCCGAGGTCGCCGTCGAGCTCGCGCCCGCGCTTCTCGCCGTGGGCTTCATCCTCGGGTACCGATCGTCGGGCGTCCTCGTCGCGGGCTCGGTCGTCTCCGCCCTCGTCCTGACCCCGCTCATCGCGTTCTTCGGCGCGAGCCTCTCGGCGCCGCTCTACCCCGAGACCGCGAAGCTCGTGTCCGCGATGTCTGCGGGAGAGATCTGGTCGCGGTACGTGCGGTACATCGGCGCGGGCGCCGTCGCGGCGGCGGGCATCCTGACCGTCCTGAAGAACCTCCCGACGATGGCGGGCGCGTTCCTCGCCGTGATCCGCGGAGTGCGCGGCGGCGGAGCGCATGCCGGCGGGCGGGAGCGCACGGACCGCGATCTGCCCGGCTCGTTCGTCTTCGGCGGCATCGCGGCCGTCGTCCTCGTCGCGGGCCTCGTGCCCGGCGTCTTCGCGGGCGGAATGGGCCCCCTTCAGCGGGCCGTCTGCGCGGCGGGCGTCGGGGTCTTCGGCGTCCTCTTCGTCGCGGTCGCGGCGCGCATCGTCGGGATCGTCGGCGTCTCCTCGCAGCCCACGTCGGGCATCACGCTCGTGACGCTCCTCGGGGTGGCCTCGCTCTTCGCGGCGGCGGGCTGGACGGACGGCGGGGCCCGCGCGGCGGTCCTCACGGTCGGGACGATCGTCGCGGTCGCGGCCTCGAAAGCCGGCGACATCTCTCAGGACCTCAAGACGGGCTGGCTCGTGGGTGCAACGCCGGCCCGCCAGCAGCTCGGCCAGCTCATCGGCGCCGCGTTCGCATGCTGGGGCGTCGCGGCGACCGTCCTCCTCCTCGGGAGTGTGTACACGTTCGGGACGAAGGAGATTCCGGCGCCGCAGGCGACGCTCATGAAGACGATCATCGAGGGCGTGCTGTCTGGCGCGCTGCCGTGGGGGCTCGTCCTCTCGGGAGCGGGAATCTCCGTCGCCGTCATCCTCTGCGGGGTCTCCGGCCTCGCCTTCGCGATCGGCGTCTACCTCCCGCTCGCCTCGATGGCGGCAATCTTCGCCGGCGGGTGCGCCCGCGCGCTCGTCGAGAGGGCGCGCAAGGGCCGGCCGGCCCCGGAGACCGACGCGGGCGTCCTCGCGGCCTCCGGCCTCGTCGCCGGGGAGGGGCTCGTGGGCGTCGTCGTCGCCGCGCTCGTCGCCCTCGGCGCCGCGTCGAAGGGCCGGCCGCCGCTCGCCGGAGGTCTGGCGGGCGAGGCCGTCACGTTCGCGCTCCTGCTCCTCGTCTGCGCGTTCCTCGTGAGGGCCGGCCGGCGCGGCTGACGCGCAACCCTTTTCGCTCCCCGGTCGTATTCTCCAATCGATGAAGAACCGCCTGAGCCTCTTTGCCCTCCTGCTGCCCTTGTGCCTTCTTCTCGCCTCCGGCCCTGTCCTCGCCGCCGGCCCCGACGGCCCGCCCGAGGCGAGGCTCCTGCGTTACCCGGACGCCTGGGGCGACTTCGTCGTCTTCACATACGCGGGCGACCTCTGGCGAGCGCCTCTCGCAGGCGGCGCCGCGTACCGCCTCACGACGCACGCGGGCCAGGAGGTCTTCCCGAAGATCTCGCCCGACGGGAAATGGATCGCGTTCTCGGGCGAGTACTCGGGGACGCGGCAGGTCCACGTCATCCCGTCCTGGGGCGGCGAGCCGAAGCAGCTCACGTTCTACAACGACGCGGGGCCGATGCCGCCGCGCGGGGGCTTCGACAACTGGGTGATGGGCTGGACGAAGGACGGGAAGATCCTCGTCCGCATGAACCGCGTTCCGTGGAACAGCCGCATGGGGCGGTACTTCACGGTCGACCCGAAGGGCGGCCTCGAGACGCCTCTCGAGATCCCGGAGGGCGGCTCGGCCTCCTTCTCGCCGGACGGGACGAAGCTCGCGTACTGCCCTGTGGACCGCGAGTTCCGGACCTGGAAACGGACGCTCGGCGGGCGCGCGCAGGACGTCTACGTCTACGACTTCGCGTCGAAGGCCTCGGAGCGCATCACGGACTGGAAGGGCACCGACAACTTCCCGATGTGGAACGGGGACACGATCTGGTTCACGTCCGACCGCGACCACACGCTCAACCTCTTCGCCTACGACGTGAAGACGAAGAAGACGCGGAAGGCGACGTCGTTCACGGACTTCGACGTGCTGTGGCCGTCGCTCGCCTCGGACCGGAGCGCGATCGTCTTCATGAACGGCGGGTACGTCTGGCGCCTCGACCCGAAGACGGAGAAGGCCTCGAAGATCGCGATCACGCTCGCGTCGGACCGCGCCCCGCTCGGGACGGCGTGGAAGGACGTCAAGGAGTTCGTCCGCGGCGCGAGCCTCTCGCCGAGCGGCGCGCGCGTGATCCTCGAGGCGCGCGGCGACCTCTTCAGCGTGCCTTCGAAGGACGGCCAGACGCGTACCCTCACGGACACGCAGGGCGTGCGCGAGCGCGCGCCCGCGTGGTCGCCCGACGGGAAGAAGGTCGCGTACCTCTCGGACGCGACGGGTGAATACGAGATCTGGGTGCGCGCGGCCGACGGGTCCGGCGAGCCGAAGCCGCTCACGAAGGACGGCGCGCCGTGGAAGTTCGACCCGGCGTGGAGCCCGGACGGGAAGAAGCTCGCGTACGGCGACCGGAAGCACCGCCTGCGCGTCGTCGACGTGGAGTCGGGCGCGATCGCCGACGTGGACACGGGAGCGCGGGAGGACCTCGACACGTACACGTGGTCGCCCGACTCGAAGTGGCTCGCGTACGAGAAAAGCCATCCGACGCGCCTCCCGGGGATCGCCGTGTGGTCCGCCGACTCGAAGAAGGCGTTCCCGCTCGGCGACGGGCTGACGCGCGACCACAACCCCGCGTTCTCCGCCGACGGGAAATACCTCTTCTTCCTCTCCGAGCGCGACTACCCGCTCGTCTTCTCGGCGTTCGAGTTCAACTACGTGTACCCCCGCGCGACGCGCGTCTACGTCGCCGCGCTCGCGGCGGGCACGCCCTCCCTCTTCCCGCCGAAGAACGACGAGGAAAAGGGCACGGACGCAAAGGAAAAGGCCGACAAGGGCGACAAGCCCGAGAAGGACACCGACAGGAAGAAAGACGAAAAGCCCGAGAAGAAGGACGCGGCTCCGACCGTGGTCGACGCCGACGGATTCGTCCTCCGCACGCAGGCGCTGCCGGGCGTCCCGGCGGGCAACTATCCGGAGATGGCCGCGACGACCGACGCCGTCTGGTACGTCCGCGGGGGAGACGGCGACGGCGGTGCGGCCGGGCGCGCGCTGTACCGCTTCGACCTCAAGGAGCGCAAGGAAGAGAAGGCTCTCGACGGCGTCGCCGGCTGGGAGCTCTCGCGCGACGGCAAGAAGATCCTCACCCGCGTCGGATCCGACTGGTTCGTCACGGACGCCAAGGCGCCGCTCAAGGGCGGGGACGGCAAGCTCGACCTCTCCGGCCTCCGGGTGAAGCTCGACGTCGCCGCCGAGACGCGGCAGATGTGGGACGACGCCTGGCGGATCGTCCGCGACTGGTTCTACGACGAAAAGATGCACGGCACGGACTGGGCCGGGCTGAAGAAGCGTTACGGCGCGCTCGTCCCGTACGTTGCGCACCGCGCCGACCTCGACTTCCTGTTCGGCGAGATCATGGGCGAGCTCGAGGCGGGGCACACGTACGTCGCGAACGGCGACGAGCCCAAGGTGCCGCGCGTCGCGGGCGGGATGCTCGGCTGCGAGTTCGCGGCCGACGCCTCCGGCCGCTACCGCATCGCGAAGGTCTTCGCGGGCGAGAACTGGGACGACGGCTGGCGCTCGCCGCTCACGGAGCCGGGCGTGGGCGTGAAGGAGGGCAGCTTCCTCCTCGCGATCGACGGCCGCGACCTGACGACGGCCGACAATCCGTACCGTCTCCTCGAGGGCAAGGGAGGGAAGCTCGTCTCCCTTCTCGTCTCGGACACGGCCGCGCGGGAGGGCGCCCGCACCGTCCAGGTCCGGACGATCACGTCCGAGCAGAACCTGCGCTATCTCGACTGGCTGAAGAGCCGCATGGCGATGGTCGACCGGCTCTCCGGCGGCAGGGTCGGCTACGTCCATCTTCCCGACACGGCGCAGGCGGGCAACCGGATGCTCCAAAAGCTCTTCTACTCGCAGGCGGGCAAGCCCGCGCTCCTCATCGACGACCGCTACAACGGAGGCGGGTTCATCCCGGACCGGATGATCGAGGTCTTCTCGCGCAAGACGCTCGCGTTCTGGGCGCGCCGCGGCCTCGAGAGCAACCGCGCGCCGGGCTTCGCGCACGACGGTCCCAAGGCCATGCTCGTCAACTCCTACTCGTCCTCGGGCGGCGACGCGCTGCCGTACTTCTTCCGGGTGAACGGCCTCGGACCCGTCATCGGGACGCGCACATGGGGCGGGCTCATCGGACTCTCCGGGGGCCCGTCGCTCGTGGACGGCGGGGCCGTGCAGGTCCCGTCGTTCCGGATCTACGACCGCGAGGGGAAGTGGGTCGTCGAGAACGAGGGCGTCGCGCCCGACATCGAGGTCTTCGACGACGCGGGCTCGCGCGTGAAAGGCGGCGATCCGGCGCTCGAGACGGGCGTCGCGGTCCTCCTCAAGGAGCTCGAGAAGCCGGGCGCATGGAAGGAGCCGAAGGCTCCCGTTCCTCCCGACATGGCGGCGCAGAAGCCGTAGGGTTCGAGCGTCAGGGTTCCTCGTCGTAGGCGGGGAACCACTGGCGCGCGACGACTCCGGCGCGAAGCGTCTGGGCGGCGGCGGCCGGCGCGAGGCCCTCGCGCACGGCCGCCTCCGCGACCGCGCACGCGACCTCCACGGCCACGCTCCGGAGCTCGCCGAGGGGCGGCAGGAGCGACGCGGCGGGATCCGTCAACGCCGGCGAGAGCTCCGCGAGGCGGCGGGCCGCGGCGAGCAGCATCCCGTCGGAGACGCGCCGCGCTCCCGCGGCGGCGACGCCGAGGCCGACGGCCGGGAAGATGAAGACGTTGTTGCACTGCGAAATGATCCACGCGCGCCCGCCGAGGACCGCGGGAGGGCAGGGCGAGCCGGTGGCGACGAGCGCGCGGCCGTCCGTCCACCGGATGAGGTCCTCGGGTCGCGCCTCCGCCCGCGCGGTCGGGTTCGACAGCGGGAAGATGACGGGCCGGGGCGTCTTCGCCGCCATCGCCCGGACGATCGCTTCCGTGAAGGCGCCGGCCGCCGTGGAAAGGCCGACGAGGACCGTCGCCTCGACGCCGGCGATCACGTCCGCGAGGCCGATCGCGCCTCCGCGCGTGCGCGGAAGGCCCGCGACGTCCTCCGCCGCGCGCGCGTAGACGCGCTGCTCGGGCGTGAGGCCGTCCCGCCCTTCCACGAGGAGGCCGTCCACGTCCACGATCCAGAACCGGCGTCGGGCCTCGGCGTCGGAGAGCCCGTCGGCGACCATCGCGGCGCGGAGCGTGTCCGCGACACCGATCGCCGCCGAGCCGGCCCCGAGGAAGACGATCGTCTGCTCGCGCAGGCTTCTTCCCGCGACGTGCGTCGCCGCGAGGAGCGCGCCGAGCGTGACGGCCGCGGTGCCCTGGATGTCGTCGTTGAACGTGAGAAGCGAATCGCGGTAGCGGTTCAGGAGAGGGCGCGCGTTCGGCGTCGCAAAGTCCTCCCACTGGAGGAGCGTTCCGGGCAGCTCGGCCTTGACGGCCTCGACGAAGCGGTCGACGAACGCGAAGTACGGCTCGCCCGTGACGCGCTTCTGGCGCCAGCCGAAGTACTGCGGGTCCCGGAGCAGCTCCTCGTTGTTCGTCCCGACGTCGAGGACGATCGGAAGAGTCCTCGCCGGCGGGACGCCGCCGACGAGCGTGTAGAGCGTCAGCTTGCCGATCGGGATGCCGAGGCCGCCGACACCCTGGTCGCCGATGCCGAGGATGCGCTCGCCGTCCGTCACGACGACGACGTCGACGTCCGGGTTCGGCCGGTTGCGCAGCAGCTCCGGAATCGAGTCGCGCATGTCGTAGGGAATGAAGAGGCCGCGCGGGCGCCGGTAGATGTGGCTGAACTGCTGGCACGCCTCGGCGACGACGGGCGTGTAGACGATCGGCAGCATCTCCTCGATGTGGGCGAGGAGGAGGCGGTAGAAGAGGATCTCGTTCGTGTCCTGGAGCGCGCGCAGCTGGATGTGCCGCCCGAGGGGCGTCCGCTTGGCGAGATAGGCCTCGTAGGCGCGGACGAGCTGGTCGTCGATCGTCTCGATCTGGTGCGGCAGGAGGCCGTGGAGGCCGAGTTCGGTGCGCTCCTTCGCCGTGAAGGCCGTGCCCTTGTTCCAGGCGGGGGACTGGAGGAGCGGCATTCCGCGCAGCCCGTCGGGGCGCCGGTGCGCGGCCTTCGAGTTCGGCATCGCGCCCTACGTTACCGCGGAACGGAGCGGGCGGCCCGCACCGCCCAGCGCAGCTTGGCGGAGGAAGAGCGGGGGTTCCGGCCCCGCTCTTCCGGCGTCGCGCGGACGACCGCGTCCGCGACGCGCGCGTAGAGCCCGGCCTCGAGGCCCTCCTTGAACGCCTTCTTCACTCGCCGGTCCTCGCCGGAGTGGAACGTGAGAATCGCGGCCCTTCCCCCGGGCGCGAGGCAGAACGGGAGGTCGCGCAGGAAGGCTTCGAGCGCGGTCAGCTCGTCGTTCGCGAGGATACGGATCGCCTGGAACGTCCGCTGAAGAGAGGATTTCTTTGCTTCGGACGCGTCACGATCCGTCCGTCCCTTGTAGGCAGACTCGACGGCTGCCGCCACGTCCGAGGTTCGAAGAAGAGGAAGTGAAGATTTTCTTAGAAGGTCATGAGGCTCGGAGCCACCGGGCGGTTCGTTCGCGTCGTGCGGCGGCGTGGCCCCGCGCGCATCGATCGTCGCCCGCAGCGCGGCGGCGATCCCCGCCGCTTCTGGCTCGTCTCCCAACCTTCTAAGAAGATCTTCGATTTCTTCTCTCTTCATCTTGAGCAGCAATGCCCCGGCGGGCGCGCCCCGCGTCGGGTTCATCCGGAGGTCGAGCGGGACGTCGTGCTTCCACGAGAAGCCTCTGTCCGGGTCGTCGAGCTGCATGGACGAGACGCCGAGATCGGCGAGGATCACGTCCGCGCCGCGTGCGAGACCCTCCTCGTCGAGGAGCTTCCGCAGCCCCGCGAAGTTGCGCCTGACCGTCTTCACGGCGCCCGGCGCGCCGAGTGCCGCGGCGAGCGCCCCGAGGCGGGCGGTCGCCTTCGGCAGCTCGACCGGGTCCACGTCCAGCGCGAGGAGCCGGCCGCCGGGGAGGATCCGCTTCAGGATCTCCGCCGCGTGGCCGCCGTACCCGAGCGTCGCGTCCACCGCGACGTCTCCCGGCGCCGGCGCGAGCGCCTCGAGCACCTCGGCGACGAGGACGGGAACGTGGCTTCCCGCGGGCGTCTTGCCCGAGGCGATCACCTTCTCGCGCTCCTCCGGATACCGCGCGGCGTCGCGCTCCTTGTACTTCTCCTCGAACCGCCGCGGGTGCGTCCCCGCGTAACGCGGCCGCCTCGTTCGGGGCGGTCCGGGAGCGCCGTCCGTCACCGCGGCAGCGCGCGGGCCTTGCCGACCGCGTCCGGCAATGCGACGCCGAGCCACGCGCCGAGCGTCGGGGCGAGGTCGTAAGGCGTCGCGGCCTCGTCTGAGCCGCCGGCCTTCACCGCGCCCCAGAAAACGAGCGGCACGTGGATGTCGTACTCGAAATGCGTCCCGTGCATGGCGCCGCGGCCGGGGTTGTACGTGCTCATGACGCCGGTGCGCGGGATCACGAACGCGTCGCCCGAGCGCTCCTTGTCGAAGTCGTTCCTCACGAACGTCTTCAGCGGACCTTCGGGCCACGCGGCGAGGGCCGACACGGGGACGACGTCCTCGATCTCTTCCTCCCAGTAGCTCTTCACGATCTTCGGGAGGACGCGGTCGACGTCGGCGGGGGTCACGGGCGCGCCCGCGGGCCCGCACGCTCCGGCGACGGTCTTGTAAGGGAATCCCCTGCTGTAGAAGAGGCTCCAGCCGTCCACGGCGCCGACGATCTTCACGGAGCGATCGAGGCAGAGCGCGTCGGCGAGCATCCGGTTCAGGCGGTCGCGCGCGTTCCCGAGCGTGTCGCGGCCCGTGTCGAGCCGCCCGCCCGGGGCGTTCTTGTCGAGGGCCCTGGCGACCTCGGGCATCATCGGAAAGCCGTGGTCGGCCGAGAGGGCGACGAGGACCGTCCCCTTCGGGAAGGCCGCGTCGAGCGCGTCGAGAATGCGGCCGATCTGGAGGTCGAGGCGGCGAAGCGTGTCGCGCGACTCCTCGCTCTCGTCGCCGTAGTCGTGCGCGACGGGATCGTGCCCGGAGAAGGAGATCGCGAGGAAGTCCGGAACGTCGCCTTGTCCGAGCTTCAGCACGGCGTCGTTCAGGAACGCGAGCGCGAGTTCCGCGGTGAGGACGTCGACGAAGGGGCTGCGGTAGATGCCGCCGAAGTAGCCGTATGGCCCTCCGGCCGGAATGCGCCCGTACGTCGAGAGGTCGTGCGGGAAACCGAGACCGTGGACGGGGAGCTGGTAGCGCGAGACGACGTTCAGCGGGACGGCGGTCGGGACGGGCTTCGCGCCGGGAACGGCGGCGGGCTCGGGGAGCTTGTCCCACACGAGGCCGAGGCGCGCGGGCAGCATCCCCCCGGCCTGCGTGTCGTTGTACTTCTTCACGATCGCCGCCGCGGCGGCCGGAGGCCGGTAGGCCGCAGACGTCTGGAAGCGGCCGGTCTCGCCGTCCCACCAGTACACGGCGTGCGCGGGGTTCTTCCCGGCGAGGAAGATCGAGCCGCGGTCCTTGGCCGAGACGGACACGACGCGCGACGCCGGGGTCTTCTCGACGAGCCGGTCGCCGAGCGTCGGGACGCGGAGGTTGTCCGGCCCCGCGATCTTCTTCCCGGTCGCGTCCTTCTGGTCCGTGCAGTAGACGTTCACGAGCCCGCCGCCGGGGCCCGGTTGGAACCAGCTGTTCAGGACGATGCCCGTCACGCGCGGCGGCGCGCCCGTGCCGAGGGAGGCGTGGCCCGGGCCCGTCTCCGTGTTCAGGTGCTGGTAACGCGCGGCACGAAGGGCGAAGCCCTCGTCGAGCAGGCGCTTCAGCCCGGACGTGTAGAGCGGGCGGTAGCTCTCGAGGCGCGCGTACGAGAGGCCGTCGACCGAGATCACGACCGCCAGCTTCGGTTTCGGCGCGGGAACGGGCGTCGGCGCGGGCCCTGCGAGGAGGGCTGGAGCGGCCAGGGCCAGGGCGAGCACCTGCGAGGCGCCGAATGAGCGTCGTGTCATGCGCCGATCCTGCCACGGGCGCAGCGTGTAAACGAGACGCAAAATCCGTGTTAAGACCTTTGGTAGTCTCCGCCCGCAACGGAGGCTTCGTGATCAAGCTGTTCCCCCGCGAGGAGACCTTTCTCCCGCAGTTCGTTCGCGCGGCGGACATCATCGTGGAGGCCGCCCGGGCGCTCGACGCCCTCGCCGGCGACTTCACCGACGTCTCGCTCAAGGTCGCCCGGATCAAGCACCTCGAGCACGAGGGCGACCAGGTCGCGCACCAGACGTTTGGGCTCCTCTCGCGCACGTGGATCACGCCGATCGACCGCGAGGACATCCACGCCCTCGTCAAGGCGCTCGACGACGTCCTCGACTTCATGGACGCCGCGGCGAACCGCTTCGTCCTCTACAAGATCCCGGCGCCGCGCGCCGGCGTCAAGCAGGCGACCGAGATCCTCGTCCAGTCGGCCGAGGCGATCCGCCGCGGGATGGGGCTCCTAGGCGACATGAAGAACTCGCCGGCGATCCTCGAGATCTGCGTCGAGATCAACCGGCTCGAGAACGAGGCCGACAGCCTGAATCGGATCTCGATCGGCGCCCTGTTCGACACCGAGAAGGACCCGATCGCGCTCCTGAAGTGGAAGGAGATCTACGAAGTCCTCGAGGAAGCGACCGACCGCTGCGAGGACGTCGCGAACGTCCTCGAGCAGATCGTCCTGAAGTCCTCGTAGCGCCGGACGACGATGTCTTTCGTCCTTTTCGTCGTCTTCGTCGCGCTCGCCTTCGACTTCATCAACGGCTTCCACGACGCCGCGAACTCGATCGCGACCGTCGTCGGGACGCGCGTCCTGACGCCGAAGATGGCCGTCGTCTGGGCCGCGTTCTTCAACTTTATTGCGGCGTTCTCGCTCGAGACGCGCGTCGCCAAGACGATCGGCAAGGACATCGTGAATCCGGCCGTCGTGGACCCCCTACTCATCTTCGCGGCGCTCGTCGGCGCGATCGTGTGGAACCTCCTGACGTGGTGGCTGGGCCTGCCCTCGTCGTCCTCCCACGCGCTCATCGGCGGCTTCGCGGGCGCGGCGGTCGTGAAGGCGGGACCCGGCGTCCTCGTCATGCACGGTCTCCTCAAGACGCTCGTCTTCATCGTCCTCTCGCCGACGCTCGGCATGCTCCTCGGCTTCCTGTTCTTTCTCTCCGTGACGTGGATTTTCCGGAAGGCGCGGCCCGAGCCGCTCGACAAGGCCTTCCGCAAGGTCCAGCTCGTCTCGGCGGCGGCGTTCTCGTTCGGGCACGGGATGAACGACGCGCAGAAGACGATGGGAATCATCGCGGTGCTGCTCTTCTCCACGGGGCACCTGAAGTCCATGGAGATCCCGTTCTGGATCGTCCTCATCTGCCACGCGGCGATCGGCCTCGGCACGCTCTCGGGCGGCTGGCGGATCGTCCGGACGATGGGGATGCGGATCACGCAGCTCAAGCCGGTGGGCGGCTCGTGCGCCGAGTTCGCGGGCGCCGTCACGCTCATCGGGGCGTCGCTCGGCGGCGTCCCCGTCTCGACGACGCACACGATCACGGGCGCGATCATGGGCGTCGGGTCCGTGCGCCGGCTCTCCGCGGTGCGGTGGGGCGTCGCCCGGACGATCATCATCGCGTGGGTTCTCACGATCCCGGCGTCGGCCTTCGTGGCCGCGCTCGTCTGGCTCGCGGCTTCGGCGTTCGCGCGCTGACCGGGGGCCGCCCGCGGGTCAGGTCTTCGGCTTTGGGGGCGCGGGCGTCTGCGGGCGGGACGGCGCCCCGCTCTTCGGCCGGTCGCGCTTCCGTCGCAGCAGCTTTCCGAGCGAGACGTTGACCGGGTGGTCCCGGGGGAGGAATCCGACTGCGTTCCTCTCGCGCCACCCGATCTCGCCCCGCAGCTCGAGGAGGATTTGGCTGTTCGGGACCTCTTTGAGACCCCGGTCGATGGCCTGAACCGCCTTTAGCCGGTTGTTTCCCGTCAGCCAGATCCGTGCGAGGTGCGCGAAGTGCTCGGCCTGGTACGGCTCCTTCTGGATCGCGATCTCGCAGAATCGGGCGCCCTCCTGGACGCGCGAGTGGTCGGACTTCGCGAGCGCGAGGCCGTAGTAGGAGAACATGCGGCCGCGGGCCTGGATCCGCGCGACCGGCTCCTCGGCGTCGGTCTCGATCTTGAGCATGTTCTCCTTCAGTTCGGGATCGGCGGCGAAGATCCTGTAGGCCTCGGCGAGAAGCACGAGGGCTTTTTGCCACTTCTGCTCGCGCACCGCGGCGACCCCGAGCTTCGTGAGCAGCATCGGGTCGCTTGTGCCGGCTTCCGCCAGCACGTGGGCCGGGATCACGCTGTTTTCACGCACGCCGTGCTCAGAAGTGTCGGCTCCCCGCCGCGCGGCGTCAAGGCGTCGCCCCCGGGGTATCGTCGGGGCATGCAGACTCTGACGCTCGCCCGGGGGCGCGAGGCCGCCGCGAAGCGCCGCCACCCGTGGCTCTTCTCGGGCAGCCTCGCGCGCGGCGCGCCGGTGCCCGGGGGCGCCGTGGAGGTGCGGGACGCGGACGGCGGGTACGTGGGCCGCGGGTTCGCGTCGCCGGCGTCGCCGATCGCGGCGCGCCTCTGGACGTTCGAGGACCGCCCGCTGGACGCGGCGTTCGTCGCCGGCCGGCTCGACGCGGCCGTCGCCCTTCGCGCGGCCGTGCTCCCTCCCGACACGGACGGCCACCGCGTCGTGAACGCGGAGGGAGACTTTCTCCCGGGCCTCGTCGTGGACCGGTATGGAGAGGTCCTGTCCGTGCAGGCGACGACGGAGGGCACCGAGCGCGCGCGGGACCTCTGGCTGCCCGCGCTCGCCGATCGGTTCCCCGGCATGACGATCGTCCAGCGCAACGACCTTCCCTCCCGCAAGGGAGAGGGTCTGCCGCTCGAAGACGCCGTTCTCGCGGGAGGGCCGGTGGCCGCGCGCGCCGCGTTCCGCGAGCGCGGGTTGAGCTTCGTCGCGGAGCTCGCGGGCGGCCAGAAGACGGGCTTCTTTCTCGACCAGCGCGAGAACCGGCACGTCGTGCGCGGCCTCGCCGCGGGGCGGCGCGTCCTGAACCTCTTTTCGTACTCCGGCGCGTTCGGCGTCGCGGCGCTCGCAGGCGGCGCGTCCCGCGTCGTCCACGTGGACGTCTCGCAGCCGGCGCTCGACCTCGCGCGCGAGAACCATCGCGCGAACGGCCAGCGCGTCGACGAGCCGGGCGCGCCGGCCGGGACCGTCTGCGCGGACGTGTTCGAGGACCTGCGCTCCCGCGTGGCCGCGGGAGAGACGTGGGACCTCGTCGTCACGGACCCGCCCGCGTTCGCGAAGCGCCGGAGCGACGTGGACCGCGCGTGCCGCGGCTACAAGGACGTGAACCGCCTCGCGTTCAAGCTCCTCGCGCCGGGGGGCGTCCTCCTCGCGTGCTCGTGCTCGGGGGCCATGAGCGCGGATCTCTTCCAGAAGGTCCTGTTCTCGGCGGCGCTCGACGCGGGCCGCGAGGCGCGCCTCCTCGAGAAGCGCGGCGCGGGGCCCGATCACCCCGTGTCGATCGACTGCCCCGAGGGCGAGTACCTCAAGGCGTTTCTCATGGCCTGCTGAGGGCGTGGCACGCTCTCTGCTGGAGCGTCGCAATGCGAACCAGGCGCACTCTCGAAGCGACGCTTCTTTCGTCACTTCTCTCGTTCCCCGGAGTCCTGCTCGCCCAGGCGCCGGCGGCCGTTCCGCACGTCGCGGGATCGGTCGAGACGTCGATCCTCGAGCTCGAGATCGTCGTGACCGACAGGGACGGGAGGCGCGTCACCGGACTCCAGGCCGCCGATTTCGAGGTCCGGATCGGCGGTAAGGCCACCGCGATCGCGAGTTTCTTCGAGCGCAGGCCTACGCCGGTCGCGGCGCCGCCTGGAGCCGAGGCCGCAGTCCCCGCCGCGGCGCCGGACGCCGCCCCGACGGCTCCGGCGGCATCCCGCCCGCCGCGGCACGTCGTCCTCTTCGTGGATCGCCTCCAGCTCATCGAAAAGTGGAAGGCGGATGCGACGTTCGACGGGTTGCGGGCGGTCCTGCGCCAGACGGTCGTCGCGCCGGGCGACGACGCGATGATCGTCACGTGGAACCGGTCGGTAGGGTCGGTGGTGCCGTTCACGTCGGACGTCGCCGCGATCGAGAGAGTCCTCGCGCGGGAGGAGAAGCTCTGCCGTCGCCCGCTGGAAACCGATTCCGTCCGCCGCCAGCTCGAGGAGGAGGCCGCCTGGTTCCGGTCCCTCCCGACGAGCTCGGTTTCGAGCGGCGTCGAGGTGTCGCAGCGGGCGGCCGCCGCGGAGGCGTACGCCCAGATGCGCGCAAAGTCGAACGCGCTGAAGGCCGTGTTCTCCACGCTGGGCGGCCTGCCCGGTCGGAAGATCGTCGTCCACGCGAGCCACCGCTTCTCCGACCTCGCCGGCCTCGAGTTCTTCCTCACGGGACCGGTGATGTACGGCTCGATCCCCGGGGACGCCCGCGAGTTCAACGCCCACGGCATCGTCGAGTCCGTCGCGGAGGCGGCGAACGCGAACGGCGTCACGCTCTACACGATGTTCCCGCCCGGCTGGCCCGACGAGGCGGCGGTGGTGCGCGCAGACGCGTCGTCGACCTCGAACCCGAAGATCAACGGGCCGGTCGAAGGCGCGCGCGGAGACATGATCGTCATGAACGAATCTGCGGCGCTCGAACCGGTCGCGCTGAAGACGGGCGGCGCGTACGCCCTCGGCTACAAGGAGGCCCGTGAGCTCGCGCCGCGCATCGCGGCCGACCTCGACTCGGCGTACTCCATCGGCGTCGAGGCGCCGCCCGGCAGGGAGGGGAGACCGCTCGCCGTCGCCGTCCGGACGAAGGACCGGGCCCTGAAAGTCCGCGCGCGGCGGACGGTGGTCTCGAAGACGCCCGAAGAGCGGGTGCGCGATCGCGTCCTCGCGAACCTCTTCCGGCCGGAGAGAGAGAGGCGCCTGCCCGTCGCCCTCGAGTCGTCGAAGGCGGAGACGACCAAGGGGAAGACGACCGTCTCCCTGACGCTGTCCGTGCCGGTCGCGCGCCTCGCGCGCACGCCCTCGCCGAAGGGGGAGAGCGGCGCGTTCTCCGTGTTCGTCGCGTCCGCCTCCTCGGACGGGAGCTTCTCGGAAGTCACGCGGCAGCGGCAGCCGTTCGACGTCCCGCGCGCGGACGCGGCGCACGCGGACGGCGGCCACTTCACGTACGAGGTTCCGGTCGTCGTCGCGTCGGACGAGGCGCGCATCTCCGTCGGCGTGTGGGACGAGGTCGGCCGGGAGGCCGGCTTCCTCGTGGTGGACGTCGCGGGCGGCAAGGCGACGCTGCGCCGATGATCGTCACATGAAGAAGAAGCCGGTCCTGCTCGCCCTTGCGCTGCTCCTGCCGAGGGCTGGCCGGGCCGAGAATCCGCCGGACCCGCCGCGCCTTTCCGGTGCCGTCGAGACGTCGGTCCTCGAGCTGGACGCCGTCGTGACGGACAAGGACGGGCGGCCCGTTTCCGGCCTCAAGGCCTCGGACTTCGCGGTCAGGGTCGGCGGCAAGACCGTCCCGATCGAGAACTTCTACGAGCGCCGCACCCTCCCGGCCGGTGCCGCGGAACCCGGCACGCCCGCACCCGCGGAGCCGGCCGCGCTGCTGGCGCCGACCGCGGCCGGGTTGCGGCGCCCGCCGCGGCACCTCGTCCTCTTCCTGGACCGCCTCTACCTGTGGGACAAGTGGAAGTCGGACGCCGCGTTCGACGCGCTCCGCGACATCCTCCATCGGATGGTCGCCGAGCCCGGGGACGACGCGATGATCGTCACGTGGGACCGCGCGGTCGGCGCCCTCGTCCCGTTCACGTCGGACCTCGCTTCCCTGGAACGCCTTCTCGAGAAGGAGCGGATACGGAGCCGCCAGCCCCGTCCCGAGGAGACGACGATCCGCCTGCTCGAAGACGAGGCCAGGTGGTTCGCGACCAACCCCGTGTCCTCGGGGACGGAGCCGAGGACGGGGACGGGGACGGGGATGGCGACGGGGATGGGGACGGGGACGGGCGGCGTCGAGGTGAGCCAGCGCGCCGCCCAGGCCGAAGCGTACGCCGCCATGCGGTCGAAGGCCGCGGCGCTGAAGGCCGTCTGCGACGCGGTCGGCGGGCTGCCGGGCCGCAAGGTCCTCGTTCACGCGAGCCATCGCTTCTCGAGGATCGCGGGGCTCGAGTTCTCGGCCGGCGGGCTCGACGCGCAGGAGTTCAACGCGATGGCGTTGGTGGAGTCGGTCGCGGAGGCGGCGAACGCGAACGGCGTCACGATGTACACCTTCTTCCCGGAGGGCTGGAATGAGGACGCGATGCCGCTCGCGCCGGGCCTCTCGGACGCCGAGGTCCACAACGAGGGCGCGGCGCTCGAGGTCCTCGCCGACCGGACCGGCGGGACGTTCTCGCTCGGCTGGCGCGAGGGCCCGGCCCTTGCGGCGCGCGTCGTCGAGGACGTCGAGTCGTCGTACTCGCTGGGCGTCGCCGCGAGCGGGCGCAAGCCCGGTGCGTCGCAGGCCGTGAAGGTCACGGTTCGCAATCCGTCGCTCACGGTGCGGGCGCGCCGGACCGCGCTCGAGCGCACGCCCGAGGAGCGCGTCGAGGCCCGCGTCCTCTCGAACCTGTTCCGGCCGGAACCCCCGTCGCGGCTGCGCCTGTCGCTGGACTCCGCGTCCGTCGAGGCCGCGAAGAAGAAGGCGACGGCGACGCTCCATCTGCGCGTGCCGATCGCCGGCCTCGTGAAGACGCCGACGGCGCGCGGCGCGAGCGGCGCGTTCTCGGTCTTCGTGGTGTCGGCGGGCGCCGACGGTTCGTTCTCGGAGGTCGTGCGGCAGCGCCGCCCGTTCGAGATCCCGAAGGCGGACGCCGATCGCGCCTCCGCGGGCCACTTCACGTACGAGGTCCCCGTCGTCGTGGGCGCCGGGGAGGCGCGCATCTCGGTCGGCGTGTGGGACGAGGTCGGGAAGGACGCCGGCTTTCTCCTCGTCGAGGTCCGGGACGGCCAGGCCTCGGTCCGCCGATAATCGCGGGCATGCCGCCCGCCGCGCCGCGCGTCGCCCTCCTCGGGCCGTTTCCTCCGTGGCGCAGCGGCATCGCCGACCAGGACGCGCGTCTTCTCGCCGCGATGCGCCGGCTCGGCGTCGACCCGCTCGTCCTCGGCTTCTCGCGGATGTATCCGCGTTTTCTTTACCCCGGGACGCTGGAGTATTCGGAGGAAGAGAAGAAGAAGATTCTCTTAGAAGGTGAAGAGGGGAGAACCCTCGACGGACTGAATCCCCTGTCTTTCGTGCAGGCCGCACGTCTTCTTTCATTCGAAGAAATCTCCCTCCTGATCCTCCCCTGGTGGACGTCGTATTTCGCGCCGCACGTCTCGCTCCTGCTCGGGACGCTTCGCGCCGAATCCCCCTCCACGGTCCGCCTGCTTCTCTGTCACAACGTGTTCGACCACGAAGCGCATCCCCTGAAGGACGCGCTCACGCGCGCCGTGCTCCGCCGCGCGGACCGTTTCGCGGTCCAGAACGCGCGCAGCGCGCGCGAGGTCGCCTCGGAGCGTCCCGACGCGCCGATCGCGGTGGTGCCGCACCCGGCCGAGCCGCGCGCCGTCCTGCCGGACCGCGATGCGGCGCGCGGGCAGCTCGGCGTCCCGCTCGACGCGCCCGTGTTCCTCTTCAGCGGTCTCCTCAGGCCCTACAAGGGCTGGGACGTCCTCCTCGACGCGTTCGCGGCGCTGCGCCGTGAGGTGCCGCGTGCGCTCCTCGTCCTCGCGGGCGAGCCGTGGGGGGAGGCGCGCCGGCTCGAGGCGTGGGCGCCCGCCGGAGTCCGCCTCGAGCTGCGGTACCTCCCCGAGAGGGAACGCGGCCTCTGGTTCGCCGCCGCTAACGCCGTCGTCTGTCCGTACCGGCACGCGACGGGTTCCGGAATCGCGGCCGACGCGCTCGCATACGGGCGGCCCGTGATCGGGTCGCGCGTCGAGGGTCTCGAGGACGTCGTCGAGGACGGGCACAGCGGGCTCCTCGTCCCGCCCGGCGACGCGGCCGCCCTTGCGCGCGCGATGGAGCTCTTCGTCCGCGAGAACCTCGGGCCGCGCCTCGCCGCCGGCGCCGCGCGGCTCCGGGCCTCGTTCGGACCCGACGACCACGCGCGCCGCGTGCTCGCGCTCGGCGGCGTGACGGCGTGACCGCCCGCGGTTGGTAGACTCGAAGACGCATGGGCCAAGTACGCATGTTCCGCGACCGCGTCGTCTCGATGGAGCAGACGCAGGAAATCGGCGAAAAACACATCGACCTCCTCGCGGCTCTCGCGGCGGAAGCGCTTCCCGGTTACACGCTCGTCGAGCACGGGCTCGAGCACGAGCAGGACCTCTACGTCCTGACGGTCGCGAACGCCGACACGGGCGAGACGCGCCGCGTCGCCTTCACGCGCATGGTGCTGTCGGACGCGGACCGCATCCCCGCGATCGTCGCGGACGCCGCGGCGCCCGTGCGCGCGCGCATCGTCGACCTCATCCGGAGGGAATCCGCGAGCCTCCGCATCCTCGTGACGATCCGCGAGCTCCTGACCGACGAGGAGCGCGTGGAGGCGGACGAGATCGAGGGCGAGTGGAGGAGGAAGCACGAGGCGGCACTCGCCGCGAAGAGGGCCGAGGAGGAGCGCCGGCAGCGCGAGCGGCAGCGCGTCAAGCAGCAGGAAGAGGCGCGCCGGCATGCGCAGCGCGAGCGCGAGAAGCGCCAGCGCGCCGCGCAGGGCGGCGGGAAGGACGCTCCGGCGGCGGCGCCGCAACCCGGCGAGGGCGGCGGCAAGCGCCGGCGGCGGCGCGG
Organism: Thermoanaerobaculia bacterium; assembly: GCA_044229475.1. Classification (GTDB taxonomy): domain Bacteria; phylum Acidobacteriota; class Thermoanaerobaculia; order UBA5066; family UBA5066; genus Fen-183. The sequence continues at coordinate 171,722 of JBGASW010000003.1, forward strand.
CCGCGGCGGTTCGGGGCGGGGCGCCGTGCCCGGCGGAGGCGGGCCGCCCGCGGCGCAGGTCCAGGCTCCGCGGGAGCCCCGTCCGCAGCAGCCCCCGCAGCAGCGGCCGCCTCAGGGAGGTCCCGGCGGCGAGGCCGCCGGTCCGAGGCCCGAGGGCGGCGGAGGCGGCCGGCGGCGCCGCCGGCGCGGCCGCGGCCGGGGTCCGGGCGGAAACCCGGGGAACGCGGGCGGCGGGGCTCCGACCCCTCCGGTCTCCGGCTAGTCTCGGCTCAGAGCACGGCGCCGCAGCGCGGGCAGAAGACGAAACCCTCCGCCCGCTCGTGCGCGCAGCTCACGTCCACCCGGGCGGGAGCGGGCAGCTCGACCGCGTCCCCGACGGGCACGAGGCGCACGCGTACGCCATGCGAATCCGCGGCGATGAGGTCCACGCGCCGTCGCGTCACGGGGGCGCCGGGCAGCGCAGCCTCGGCGACGAAGCCCTCGGCGCGGCGGCAGCGACCCTGGAACCATGCGACGAGCGGAGACAGGAGCGCGGCCGAGAGGCGGCGCGTGACGGCGGGGTGCGCCGTGTCGAACGTTCGCAGGAACGCGCCGTGCGTGTCGGCGCCGATCTCGAGCTCCGTCGCGTCGAAGCGCAGGGCCTCGGCGAGGAGCGCCCGGCCGAGGCGGTCGATCCAGTCCTCGTCCGGAGGGGGGACGACCGCCGGAACGGGCGCCGCCGCGGGAGCGGGCGCCTCGGCGGCGGGCGAGGGCGCGTGGCCCGCGGGGGCGCCCTCGAACTTTTCGATGACGTCCTCGAGCACCGGGTCGGGCGCGACGAAGATTTCCACGGAGAAACCGGTCGCGATCGAGAGGTTCTTCTGCAGGACGATGTTCTGCGGGTCCGAGATCGCGATGTTCAGGATCTTCCCCGACAGCGAGAACGGGAACGCGCGGAAGCGCCGCCGCTCCTTCGCGGGCAGGCACTCGACGATGTCCGGGTCGGCCGAGAGCAGCGTCGCGCGGGAAACGCCGGGCAGCCCGTAGGCCTGGGCGAGCGCCGACGTCAGCGTCTCCTCGCTGACGGCGCCGGTCGAGAGGAGCGCGCGCTCGATCGTTCCCCCGTGCGTCTTCTGCCACGTGGACGCACGGCTCAGGCGGCGGACCGTGAGGTCGCCGGCTTCGGCGAGCAGGTCTCCGACTCCCAGGTTTACGGGCATGTCCGCCCATCGACTTGCACGATCCGGGCCGGGCGCTGCGGGACGGAAACCGCCGAAACGTGTCGCTCGGGGCCGTCCCGCGGGGCCTTTCGGCGGCCGCAGCCCGACAGAAACTGTCGGTCAGCTCTTCGGGAAGTATTCGCGCCAGCGCCGGTCCACGAGCGAGACCGTCGACGGATCGGCCTCCACGACTCTCGGCATCCACGGCTTCGTCCGGGCGTCGATCACGACCGGCGGCGAGAACGCGAGGTGATTCCGGACGACCCGCGTCGCGCCGTGGACGTCCGCCGCCGGCTCGAAGCGCGTGAAGACGCGCCACAGGAACGCACGCTCGTCCCGCGCCGTCTCCGCCGCGTCGTCGGCGAGGACGACGAGCGGCCACGAGGCGACGGCCGGGTCGGCCGCGAGACGCGACGGGTAATCGCGATCCGCGCCGAAGCCCGGACCCTGCACGACGAGCGCGCCGGGACAGAAGACGGCGGCGGCCGCCGCCCCGGCCGGGAGGGCGGCACGGAACTCCGCGGGGAGGTCGCGGATCGCGTCGCCGAGGCCGAGGAGGACGCCCTTGCTGCCCTCGTTCACCTTCGGGCCCGTGTAGTCGAGCGTGTCCATCGCGAGGTTCCCGAAGACGAAGAGATCCGTCTCGAACCGGCAGCGCGCGAGGACGTGCGCGAGGAGCCCCTTGAAGTCGCGGAGGTCGCGCCGCGCGTCCGTCACGAGGAGGAACTTCGTGAGCGCGAGCTGGCCTTCGCCGAGGATCCGGAACGCCGAGGCCATCGCCTCGCGCCCGTAGCGGTCGCGCACGACGGCGGCCGCGAGCGAGTGGAAGCCTGTGTCGCCATAGCTCCAAAGGCTCACGACGGACGGCATCACGAGCGGGAAGAGCGGCGAGAGCAGCTCCTGGAGCGTGTCCCCGATGTAGAAGTCCTCCTGCCGCGGCTTGCCGACGACCGTGGCGGGGAAGATCGCGTCCGTCCGGCGGAAGACGCGGTCCACCTCGAGAACGGGGTAGTCGTGCTCGAGGGAGTAGTAGCCGTAGTGGTCGCCGAACGGTCCTTCGGGCCGGCGCAGCTTCGGCGGCACCCTGCCCGTGATCGCGAACTCGGCGCGCGCGACGAGCCGGTGCGGCGCGCCCGCGGCGTCGGCCATCTCGAGTTTCCTGCCGAGGAGGAGCGAGGCGACGAGGAGCTCGGGCACGCCCTCGGGGAGAGGCGCGATCGCGCCGAGGATCAGCGCGGGCGGTCCGCCGAGAAAGATCGTGAGCGGCAGCGCCTCGCCCCTCGCCTCCGCCGCGTGGTAGTGGAAACCGCCGCCCTTGCCGATCTGCCAGTGGACGCCCGTGGTCCGCGGGCCGTGGATCTGGATGCGGTACATCCCGAGGTTGGATTCGCGCCGCTCGGGGTGTTCCGTGTAGACGAGGGGAAGCGTGAGGAACGGGCCGCCGTCCTCCGGCCACTGCGTGAGCGCGGGCAGGCGGGTGAGGTCCGGCGCCGTCTCGACGACGTCGAGGACCGGCGCGTTGCGGGCGCGGGTCGTTCCGACGCGCAGCGCCTCGCCGAAGAACGAGCGGAACTTCCAGAGCGAAGCGGGCGTCGGCGGGACGAGCTCCGTCGCGGCGCGCGCGGCGGTCCTCACGAACTCGAGCGGCCGCCCGCCGAACGCGAGCGCGAGGCGCTTCGGCGTGCCGAACAGGTTCGTCACGACGGGGAAATCGGAGCCCTTCGGCCGCGCGAAGAGGAGGGCGGGGCCGCCTTCCTCGATCACGCGCCGGTGGATCTCGGGGATCTCGAGGCGCGGGTCGGCTTCGGCCTCGACGACGGCGAGGTCGTTCTCCCTCCGGAGCGCGTCGAGGAACGCCCGCAGGTCTCTCAGGCGAACTTGTCCGTCGCGGCGACGAGGGCGCGGGTGTTCGGCGGCTCCCAGGCGCTGTGGCCCGCGTCGGGCGAGATGATGAGGTCCGCCTCGGGCCACGCGCGGTGGAGCGCCCACGCGCTGAAGATCGGGCAGACGACGTCGTAGCGCCCCTGCACGATGACGCCGGGGATGTGGCGGATCTTCCCGGCGTCGCGGAGCAGCTGCCCGTCGACCTCGAAGAAGCCCTTGTTCGCGAAGTAGTGGGCCTCGATGCGCGCGAAGGCGAGCGCGAACTCGTCCTCCTCGTAGTGGCCGGCGAACGAGGCGTCGGGCAGGAGCTTGGACGTCGCGCCTTCCCAGCCGCTCCAGATCTTCGCGGCCGCGAGCCGCACCGCCGGGTCGTCGCTCGTGAGGCGCTTGTGGTACGCCGTGACGAGGTCGCCGCGCTCGGCCTCGGGGATGTGCGCGAAATACGGCTCCCACGCGTCCGGGTAGATGATCGACGCGCCCTCCTGGTAGAACCAGTCGATCTCCTTCTTGCGCAGCAGGAAGATGCCGCGCAGGACGAGCTCCGTCACGCGGTCCGGATGCTTCTCGGCGTACGCGAGCGCGAGCGTGGATCCCCACGAGCCGCCGAAGACCTGCCATTTCGCGATCCCGAGGTGTTCGCGCAGCTTCTCGATGTCGGAGACGAGGTCCCAGGTCGTGTTCGCCTCGAGGCTCGCGTACGGCGTGGACTTCCCGCAGCCGCGCTGGTCGAACACGACGATGCGGTACTTGTCCGGGTGGAAGAAGCGGCGCACCTTCGGGTCCGAACCGCCTCCGGGGCCGCCGTGGAGGAACACGGCGGGTTTGCCTTTCGGGTTTCCGCTCTCTTCCCAGTAGAGCGTATGGACGTCGGAGACCTTGAGCATTCCCGTGCGATTCGGCTCGATCGCGGGGTACAGCCAGCTGACGGGGTCCTTGACCGGATGCGACATGCGAACCTCCGGCCGCATCCTGCCAGAGTCCGGGGCCCTGCGCGCGTCAGGCCCGCGGGGCGGGGGGGGCGAGGTCGGCGAGGCTCGTCGACCGGAGCCGCGCGAGGAAGTCGCGCCGCACCGGGGCCAGGAGGCGGCCCGCCGCGCCGGGCGGCTCGGGGAACGCGGCCTCGAGGTCGCCCTTCCTTCCCAGTGCGAGGACGACGTCCGCGAGCGCGATCTCGGAGGCCGGTCGTCCGAGGACGAAGCCTCCCGTCCGGCCCCTCCTGCTGCGCAGGAGGCCGCGGTCGACGAGGAGCCCGAGGATCTTCGCGAGGAACGGCGCCGGAATGCCCGAGGCCGCCGCGAGGTCCTTCACGCCGCGGCCCTTCCCGGCGGGGCCGCGCGGATCCAGGAGGGGCAGCGCCTCGAGGGCGATCTCCTGCGCGCGCGAGAAGAACATTCAGCCCTTCGCGAGGAAGGCGTATTGCGCGCTCGTGAGGGGGACGACCGAGAGGCGTCCGATGCGGACGAGTGGGGAGTCGGAGAAGAGAGAGCAATTTCGGATTTCTGAGAGTGGAATAGGGCGAGGGAGAGGTTTTCCCGCGCGAAAGGCGACTCGCGGTTCCGCCGGGTTCTTGGGGATTTCCTCTGCGGCGGCCACGGTCGCGGTGCCCACGGCGGCCTTCTCGCCGCCCGTGTGGTAGACGATCACGCGGTCGCCCTTCTTCATCGAGCGCAGGTGCTTGAGCGCCACGGGATTCTTCACGCCCGTCCAGATCGTCTCTTTTTCCGTGCGCAGTTCCTCGAACGAGTATTCCCCGGGCTCCGTCTTCACGAGCCAGTCGGCCATGTGTCGCCTCCTCAGCCCACCTGCCGCAACGCGTTCGTGATCTTCGTGAATGCCGCCCGGGCGGCCGGGAAGAGGCCGCCGAAGAAACCCATCACGAGCGAGAAGACGATGCCCGTGCCGAGGAGCGCCGGCGTGAGGCGGAACGCGAAGACGACCTCGGAGAACGTCGCGAAGTTCGTCGTGCCCGTGACCCCCGAGAGCGCGAGCTTGACGGCGAGGAGGCCGAGGAAGCAGCCGACGATCCCGCCGAGGAGCGCGAGGCAGAGGGACTCGAAGACGAACGAGGCGAGGACCGAGATCCGCGAGAAGCCGAGCGCCCGGAGCGTCGCGATCTCCCGCGTCCGCGCCGCCACGGCCGCGTACATCGTGTTCATCGCGCCGAAGCACGCGCCGATCGCCATGACGATCCCGACGAAGAAGCCGAGGAACTTGATGGGCGCCGCCGTGGAGGTCTGGTCGTCGTAGTACTTGCGCTCGACCTTGCCCTCGAGCGCGAGGCGGGGATCGCCTGCGAGGCCGGCGACGAACTGGTCGCGAGCCGCGCGGCCGGACGTCTTCGCGAGGACCGACGAGTAGCCGCCCCGTTTGAAGTCCGTGACCATCCCTTCGACGTCCGTCCAGATCTCGCTGTCGGGCGCGGTGCCGCCGGCGTCGAAGAGCCCGACGACGGTCCAGCGGTAGGCTCCGAAGTGGATCGTCTGGCCCGTCGCGCAGTCCTTGAAGCGCTTGGAAACGCTCTTGGAGACGACGACCTCCGACTTGCCGGGCGTGAACCAGCGGCCCTCGATGAGCGTGAGGCCGGGCCGCAGCTTCATCCCCTTCTCGCCGATCCCGCGGATCGTCACGTTCGAGGAGCCGCCGTCGAGCTTTTCGAGGTTCAGGACGACGACGAGCTCCTGCGACGCGAGCGGCTTGCCGTCCGCGTCCGGCGCGATGCCGGGGAGCGTCGTGATGATCGGAACCTGGTCTCGCGAGATGCCCGATTGCAGCTCGGACTGGGAGTTCTGCCTGAGGACGAGGACGTTGGAGTCCGATCCCGATGCCGTGAAAACGCGGGTGAGCCCCTCTCCGAGCGCCATGACGCAGAGGAAGACCGCGACCACGAGCCCGATCCCGAGGACCGTGAGAGACGTCGTCACCTTGCGGACGAAGAGGTTGCGGACGTTGTACTTCAGCGGGATGCCGAGCATCGGGGGCTCCTCCTACGCGACGAGACGAAGGCCGTCCGTGATGGGGCGGCGGACGGACCGGATGGCGGGGACGAGGCCGGCGAGAATGCCGACGAGGATCGTGACGAGGAACGCGCCGGCGAGGACGTCGGGGTAGAGGCGCAGGGCGGCGGCGAGCGAGGCGACTGGAGTCATCATGACCGCGGCGCGCAGACGCGGGAAGGCCGCGACGTAGATCCCGAGGCCGAGCGCCGCGCCGAAGAGCGCGAGGACGATGCTCTCGGACAGCAGGATCCCGAAGAGCGTGCGCCGCGGGAAGCCGATGGCGCGCAGGACCGCGATCTCCGTCACGCGCTCCCGCGCCGACATCGCCATCGTGTTCGCGGCGATCAGGAGCACGACGGTCGCGATGACGGCGGTGAGGGTCCGGAAGAAGAGCTTCACGTTGCCGAGGAGCGCCACGTAGTTGTTCTGGAACTCCTTTTCGGTCTCGGCCCGCACCGGCCAGGGCGAGTTTTCGAAGGCGGCGTTGATCCGCGGGATCAGCTCCCGCGTCGCCCCGGCGTCGACGGCCTTGAGCCAGATCATCGTGTACATCCCCGCGGCCTTCGGGAGCGCCTCGTCGATGACCTTCTGGTCGAAGAACACGGAGGCCTCGTTCTGGCCCTTGTAGACGGCCCGGATCGTGAACGTGTAAACCCCCGGCCAGATGTCGCCGGTGAGCGTGATCTGCTGGCCGACCGTCCAGCCGTACTTCTTCATCAGGATCTCGCCCACGAGGAGGCCGCTCCGGTCGGCTTTCCACGCCTCGGCCGAGCCGGCCACGATCGCGGACGCGTCGAAGATGTCGAAGAAGACGACCGGGTCGACCGCGAAGCGCTGGAAGACGTGGAACGCCGAGAAGTCGACGTACCGGCCGCCGAACCAGTTGAACGGCATCGCGGCTTTCACGCCGGGCATCTGCCGGATCTTCTCGAGGTGGGACGCGGGGAGGACGTTCGCGAAAGACACCTTGTGCCGCACCGCGATCCGGAACATGCCCTTGCCCATGGACGGGTCGGCGTCGAGCATCGCGACGAACGTTCCGAGAAGGCAGATCACGAAGAAGGGCAGCAGGATCGAGCCGATCGTCAGACCCGAGCGCGTCTTCTTGCGCAGCAGGTTCTTCAGGACGAGCGGCAGGAACTTCATCAGCCGACCTGTCTCAGGCCGTCCGTGATGGAGCGTCGCGACGAGCGGATGGCGGGGACGAGTCCGGCGAGGACCCCGACGAGGACGGAGATCCCGAACGCGAGAGCGACGATTTCCGGGAAGAGCTTCATGCCGGCCGCGAAGCCGCCCATCGGAGAGTAGAGAAGTCCCTGTCGGAAGCCGGGGAAGAGGACCACGAAAATCGCCGCGCCGACCGTCCCGCCCACGAGCGCGAGGAGGACGCTCTCGCCGAGCATCATCCCGAGGATCGTGCCCTTCGGGTAGCCGAGCGTCCTCAGGACGGCGATCTCCGTCACGCGCTCGCGCGCCGCCATCGCCATCGTGTTTCCCGCGATGAGGAGGATGACGAGGACGATCACCGTCGAGATGCCCGTGACCATGAGCTTCACGTTCCCGAGCATCGAGACGAATCCGTTCTGCATCTCCTTCTCCGTCTCCGTGCGCGTGGGGACGGAGCTGTTGTCGAACATCGCGTCGATCTCCCCGGGCAGGCGCTCGACGGCGGCGAGGGAGTCCGCCTTGATCCAGTACCAGCCCACGAAGCCCTTCACGCGGGGCAGGGCCTCCTCGATGTACTGGTGGTGGAAATAGACGCCGGTCTCGTCCGGGCCCTTGAAGGTCGCGCGGATCGTGAGCTCGAGGTTCACGGGGTAGATGTCGCCCTTGAGGGTGACCTTCTGCCCGAGCTTCCAGCCGTACTTCTTCATGAGGAGCTCGCCGGCCAGGAGGCCCGTCCTGTCGTCGATCCAGTCTTTCGCGGAGCCCTGGACGATGGCGGCCTCGTCGAAGACCTTCAGGAGAGTCCCGGGGTCCGACGTCGAGAAGCGCGCGAACATGTTCTCGGGCTTCTGGTCGATGTACGCCCCGCCGAACCAGTTCATGCGGACGACGTCGGTGACGCCGCGGAGCTGCGCGATCTTCGGCATGTAGGACTCGAGGACCCAGTTCGTCAGCGAGACCTTGTGCCGCACGATGAGCCGGAACATCCCCCTGCCGCCCGACGGGTCGCCGTCGAGCGTCCGGAGCAGCGTTCCCATGATGCAGATGACGAAGAGCGGCAGGACGATCGACGCGATCGTCAGGAGCGAGCGCGTCTTCTTGCGGAACAGGCTCTTGAAGACGTAAGGGAAGAACTTCACCGGGCCTCCGTGGAGCTCAGGTGGCCGACGCCGAGATCGCGGCGGCCATGCCGACGGCCTTGCCCTTCTCGGCGTGGACGTCCTCCTTCAGGACGCCCTTGTCGAGGTGGACGAGCCGGTGGGCGCGCGACGCGGCCTTCGGGTCGTGCGTGACCATGACGATCGTCTTCTTGAACTCGTCGTTGAGCCGCTCCATGAGGATCAGGATCTCCTCGCCGCTCTTCGCGTCGAGGTCGCCCGTCGGCTCGTCCGCGACGAGGAGCTTCGGGTCGGTCGCGATGGCGCGCGCGATCGCGACGCGCTGCTCCTGCCCGCCCGAGAGCTGGCGCGGGTAGTGGTCCATGCGGTCCGCGAGGCCGACGACCGAGAGCGCGAGCTCGACCTGCTTCCGGCGGCGCGCGCGGTTCAGGTTCGTGAGGAGGAGCGGCAGCTCGACGTTCTCGTAGGCCGTCAGGACGGGCACGAGGTTGTAGAGCTGGAAGATGAACCCGACGTTCGCGCTCCGCCACTTCGCGAGCGCCGCCTCGCTCATCTTCGAGACCTCCGCGTCCCCGACGAGGATGCGCCCCGAGGTCGGGCGGTCGATCCCGGCGATGAGGTTCAGGAGCGTCGTCTTGCCCGACCCCGACGGCCCCATGAGCGCCACGAAGTCCCCGTCGTCCACGGACAACGAGAGCTTGTCGAGGACGGTGAGCACCTGCGTGTCGCGGGTGTATTGCTTGACGAGCGAGTCGATCTGGATGAGAGGGGTCGCCATGCGGCTCTCCTTCGTGTCCCCGGGGGGATCAGTCTTTCTTGAGGCGGACGTTCTGCTCGCGGCGCCACGCGTGCGTCGCGGCGGCGGCGTCGGCGACGATCTCCTCGCCGCCCGAGACCCCGGATGTCACCTCGACCTGCGGACCGGAGGCGGCGCCGAGGACGAGCGGCCGGAAGACGGCCTTCTCGTTCGCGACGACGAGGACGCCCTTCTCGCTCCCGATCGTCACGACCGAGGCCGACGGCACCATGACCTTCGGCTTCGCCTTCTCGTCGACCTTCGCCTCGGGGTTCAGGAAGACGACGCGGCAGGACATCTCGGGCAGCACCTTCGCGTCCTTGCCGAAGATCTCGATCTTGACCTTCACGGAGCCCTTCTGCCGGTCGGCGGTCGGGACGATCTGCCTGAGGCGCGCCTTGTACGGCTTGTCGGGGTACGCGTCGAGCGCGACTTCGGCCGGCTGGCCGATCGAGAGCTTCGCGACGTTCTGCTCGTTGATGTCGGCCTCCATCTCGAGGGAGGACAGGTCGACGATGACGGCGAACGTCGCGCCCGCCGAGCCGGCGCCGCCGAAGCCCTGCGGGGCGACCGTCTCGCCGAGGAACGCCTTCTTCACGGTGACGACGCCGTCGATCGGCGCGTAGATCTCGGCGTTCTTGATGAGCTCGTCCGTGTACCGGACCTGCTGCTCGGCCGCGGCGATCTGGGCCGTCAGCGCGCGCACCTGCGAGTCCGCGGCGTCGAACGCCTGCTGCGAGCCGATCTTCTGGTCGAGGAGGGACTTGGCGCGGTCGCGCTCGCGGCGCGCGTTCTCGAGCTGCGCGAGGACCTGGTCGCGCGACGCGACGTACTGGCGCTTCTGCGCCTCCAGCTCCTGCGACTCGAGGCGGGCCACGAGCTCGCCCTTCTTCACCCTCTGGCCTTCCTCGAGGTTCAGCCACGAGACGCGCCCGACGGATTTCGGGGAGATCTCGGCCTTCGAGCGCGCGACGACGTAACCCGACGCCGTGAGGACGGTCGAGGCCTGCGTCGGCGTCACGATCGCGACGCGCGTCGTCGCGACCTCGGGCGGCCGGATCGCGACGCCCTTGCTGCGGGCCACGAAGAAGAGGACCACGACGGCCGCGACGCACGCGGTCGCGACGCCCGCCCAGAGGAAGCGCCGGGAGGACGGTTCGTCGGCGCGGTCGATGCGGAGGCCCGTGAGGTCGGCGGATTTGTTGATGGGTTCCATAAGCAATTCAGACTCGGCAGTACGATATCCGAAGCGCGATCGTTTCAGGATGGGGGGCGGTTTTCGGCGAACGGGCGGCCCCGACCGGCGAACGGCGGCGCTCTCAGGGCGCGACGAACGCGTCCCAGAAATCGCAGTTCGCCGTCCGGACCCCGGCTCCGGAGGTCACGACGTCGTCGAGCTGGATCACCGGGTCGGACGCGACCTCGTAGCGCGGCCAGGAGGGCGCGCCCGCGCCGTTCGGGTCCCCCGCGGCCGCGATCCGGCTCCAGTAGCCGCCCATCGCGTCCGCGAGAGAGAGCTCGAGCGGCGAGGGGACGAAGCCCGGCACGTCCGTGAGCGACCGGAACACGAACGGGAGCTCCAGGCCGTGGTACGCGCCGAGCGTGCGCTTCGCCCCCGAATCGAGAGCGTGGGTGAAGAAGTAGCGGAAGACGTTTTCGGCCTGGCTCGCGCGCGCGGCGCGTGCGATCCGCCGCGAGGGGCACACGAAGCGTGAATCCGTCGTCACGGCGACGTAGGCCTTCGTCGGGGTCGGGTAGGCGCTCGCGGGGTAGCGGTTCAGCACGAGCGCCCCGAGCAGGGCCCCGAACTGGGCGACGACCGCGGCCTGGTACTGCGCGTCCGAAACGAGCGTCGGCGCGTAGGCGGACGTTTCGTCCGCGTTCGCGCCGACGGCGAAAGGCACGTGGTTGTGCGTGCCGTTCGTGAGGGCGGCCATGGGGCTCTCCCGGAGCAGCCAGCCGTCCACGTTCGGCCCGTAGAGCTGGCCCGAGCTCGAGACGACGTTCGCGAGGCCCGGCACCGCCGACACGACGGCAGACGCGGGAAGTCCCCGCATGCACGCGCCCGGGTCGGCCGCCGCGCCGCAGCCCGCGGCCTGGACGATCGTGTTCCCGAACACCTCGACCTTCGCGAGCGTCTCCTGTCCGCAGCCCCCGCTCTGCATGAGCGCGCTCGCGAAGAGTCCCCTCGCGAGCGGGGACGCGACGAGCGTGCAGACGTCCACGGCGCCGGCCGACTCGCCGAAGATGAGAATCCTCGCGGGATCGGCGCCGAACGCCGCGGCGTTGCGCCGGACCCACCCGAGCGCCGCGATCTGGTCGAGGATCCCGTAGTTGCCCGACACGCGGCGCGGGCTCTCGGCGTCGAGGAAGGGCTGTGCGAGGAAGCCGAGCGCGCCGAGCCGGTAGTTCAGCGTCACGACGACGACGCCCTGGCGCGAGGCCAGGTGCGCTCCGTCGTAGACGAACTCGCTCCCGGACCCCTGGACGTTCCCGCCGCCGTGGATGAAGAAGAGGACGGGCGCCGGAGAAGCCGCCGGTGCGGCGGGCCTCCAGACGTTCAGGAAGAGGCAGTCCTCTGTGCCCTCCAGCGGGCCCGCGCCCGAGTCCTGGAACTGGAGGCACGTGCTTCCCGCCGCCGTGGCGGCCTGGACGCCCGGGAATGGCTCCGGCCCCACTGGAGGCCTCCAGCGCAGGGGTCCGACGGGCGGCGCCGCGTAGCGGACGCCCTTGAACGCGATGGCGCTCTCGTCGTAGGTCCCCCGGTACGCCCCCTCGGTCGTGAGCGCGACGTCGGTTTGCGGGGAAACCGTCACGGTCACGGACGCCGCGGCGTCGGGTGCGCAGGCGCCCGAGACCGTCGCGCGGTACGTCGTCGTGGTGCCGGGTGAGACGGTGACCGTTCCGTTCGGCGCGATCGCGAGGTCTCCCGCAGGGGACGTCACGCGAGCCGACGAACCACCCGCGGAGGCGAGCGTCAGCGTCACGGCCGCACCCGGCGCGACGGACGTCGCCGACGCGGAGAAGGCGAGGATGGCCGGCGGTCCGCACGCCGACGGAAATGCCGCGGGAGCGAAAACCACGGGGTCCCCCGTCCCGTTGTCGATCTGGCTCGCATACGCGTCGAGCGAGCCCGCGGAGACGGCGATCTCGAACCGGCTCGCCGCGGGGACCGCCGCCCCGCCGAACCAGCCGGAGGCCGGGAGCTGCCGCCACTCGCCAGGTCCGAGCGACGCGGCGCCGGTCGCGAGAACGGCGCCGGCGGCATCGCGGAGCGTGAGGGCCGCCGCCGCGCCGCCCGGGCCGCCGAGCATCGCGACGTTCGTACGGAAGCCGGCCGCTCCCGCGTCCTGCACGACGCCGACGAACGCCGCGCGCCGGCCGGCGGCGAGGAAGCCCGCCCCCGTGGCGACGGGGCTCTCGTAGGCGCTGAAGGAACCGGGCGCGCCCGAGGGATCGACGTTGGCGGTCCGGCCGGCGACGAGGAGCGGCCCGCCCGCGCGCACGCGGATCGCGCCCGCGACGCCGTCCGGCAGGCCGAGGCCCGACGGGCCGAGCACGTCCGCGATCTCGAGGAGCCCGCGCGCGGGCACGGTGCGCGTCAGGGACGGCACGGGCGCGGCGAAGCCGACGGCGTCGAGGGTGACGGCGAGCGGCGCCGCGGACGGGTTGAACAGCCGGACGTCCGTCGACCAGCGCGTCCCGTTCGCCCCGGACGTTCGCGCGACGCCGTCCAGCGTCCAGTCGGCCGGACCCGGGGCAACGCGGACGGCCGCCGCCGCGATCCCGTCGCCCGTGACGTTGTCCACGACGGCCGCGTAGGCGATCGCGCTTCCGCGGGCCACGGCGATCTCGACGCGGCCGAGCGGGAGGTCCGCGCTCGCGGCGATGTCCGCGACCGAGGCCTGCCAGACGGCGGGCGCCGGCGACGAGACGGCGCGGCTGCCGCGGAAGAGGCCCGTCTCGTCGAAGACGGAGATCGTGACGGCGCTGTCCGCGGAGAGAAACGTCACGTTGACGTTCGTGCGGAAGCCGCGGGACGTGTCGGGGCCGTGCGACACCCAGAGCGCATGGCCGGTCTCGCCGGGCAGGAGGACGTCGCCGGCGCCGGAGGCCGGGAGGCCGAGTCCGTACGTCCCCGCCGGAGACTGCGTGTTCGCGGTCGTCGCCCGGCCGTCGACGGGCAGCTCGCTCCGGATCGTGAGCGTCCCGAACGTGCCGTCGAGGCCGAAGAGGTCGCGGAGTGCGTTGGGGATTGGGAGAGTCTGTCCCGGAGCGAGCGCGCGCGTCACGGCCGCGGGCGCCGGAACGCCGCCCGGCGTCACGAGGCCGATCTCGACCGTCCCGCCCGTCTGCCCGAGGTTCGTGAGCGTGACCGCGGACTCGAATCGCGTCCCGTTCAGTCCCGGGGTGTTCGCGATTCCCGGCAGGGAGAAGCTCGTGGTGGCGGCGGCCGCGGCCGGAAGCAGGGCCGCGGCTCCGAGGGCGAGCGCGAAACTCAGGCGGGGCATCGCCGGATGAGACGTCGCGCCCGCGCGGGGGTTTACGACCGCTCCTCCGCCGCCGCGGCCCGGAACGCGTCGAGGAAGGCCTCGAGATGGCGGTGCTCGGTCCGGGCGTTCCCGATCGCGGCGCGCAGCGCGTACCGGCCCCTCACGAGGGCGTGGGACACGAACGTCCGGCCGTCCTCGTTGATCCGGGCGAGGATCCGCGCGTTCGCCGCGTCGGCCGCGGCGTCGTCCATTCCCGCCGGCTGCCAGCGGAACGCGACGACCGAGAACGGCGTCGGGGCGACGATCGAGACGTGCGGCTCGCGCTCGAGCGCGGCCTTCAGCACGCGCGCGCCCGCGAGCGAGTCGGCGACGCGCGTCCTCACGCCCGCGGCGCCGAACGCGCGCAGCGTCATCCACATCTTCAGGGCGCGGAAGCGGCGCCCGAGCTGGACGCCGTAGTCCATGTACTCGCGCACCGTCTGGCCCTCGGGCGTCTCGAGGTAGTTCGGGACGACCGAGAACGCGCGGCGCACGCGCTCCATCCGGCGGAAGAAGAGGCCGGTGCACTCGAGCGGCACGAGCATCCACTTGTGCGGGTTGTAGAGGACGGAGTCGGCGCGCTCCCAGCCCGCGAAGAGCGGGCGCATCTCCGGCAGCACCGCGGCCGAACCCGCGTACGCGGCGTCCACGTGCAGCCAGACCCGCTCCCTCGCGCAGAGGTCCGCGAGCGCGGCGAGCGGGTCGACGGACGTGACCGTCGTCGTCCCGGCCGTCGCGACGACCGCGACGGGAACGCGGCCCGCGGCGCGGTCCCGCGAAATGGCGGAGGCGAGGGCCTCGACGTCCATCCGGAAGGCGGCGTCCGCCGGGATCTTCACGAGGCCTTCCGTGCCGAAGCCGAGCACGACGCAGGCCTTGTCGATCGAGGAGTGCGCGAGCTCCGAGGAGTAGACCCGGCCCGCCGGCCGGCCCGCGAGGCCGGTCTTGCGGACGTCCGGGTACGCCTCCTCGCGCGCCGCCGCGAGCGCGATGAGCGAGGCCGTCGACGCCGTGTCCGCGAGCTGGCCGTCGAAGCCGTCCGGGCCCGAGGGCAGCCCCACGAGGTCGAGCAGCCAGCGCACGACGCCCTGCTCGAGCTCCGTGAGGACGGGCGACGTGCGCCAGAGGATCCCGACCTGGTTGTAGCCGGCGGCGAGGAAGTCGCCCACGACGGCGGGCGCCGTGCCCGTGTTCGCGAAATACGCGAGGTAGCCAGGGTGCTGCCAGTGCGTGAGGTTCGGCTCGACGAGGCGGTCGAGGTCGCGCTCGATCGCCTCCCACGGCTCCGGCTGCTCGGGCGCGCGCGGCGGGATCTGCGCGAGGACCTCGCCCGGGCTCGTGCGCGCGAGGACGGGACGCGATTCGAGGGTCTCGAAGTACCGCGCGAGGCGCTCGACGGCCGCCTCGCCCATCCGGCGGAAGTCGTCGGGGGAGAAATCGCCGTGCGGCGGGGGCGGGCCGGGAAGGCGCGTGTCCCGGGTCATGGCCCCAGTCTACTCAGCGCGCGTCGACGCGCAGCGTGGCCTGGCCGAACGTCCCGCCGAGGGCGTCGTTCACGGAGACGGTGAGGTCGTAGCGGCCGGGCGGGAGCTGGAGCGTCACGAGGCGCGCGGCCGGCGTGTCGCGCACGGCCTTGTACTCGTCGCTCGCGTAGGAGAGGAACCAGTCGTCGCTCGCCGTGTCGCGCGCGGGCCCGTCCACCGCCGCGGCCTCGACGACGATCTTCAGGCTCGCGACGAAGGCGTCCGATTCCGTCTCGAAGGTGAGCTCCTCGTGCGGGATCCTGACCTCGAGCTTCCAGAACGGCTTGCCGGGGTCGGGCGAGGGGGTCGAGGCGCGCCCCTTCCACTCGAGCGTCAGGGGAATCGCTTTCTTCGCCGTGCGCGCCGCGCCCGGGCGGTTCGCGTCCGCCCGCGCCGCGACGCCGGCGCGGCGGGCGTCCTCCGCCAGCGCCGCCGCCGCCTTCGGGGACGGCCCCGCGGGCTTGAACGCGGAGCGCGCGAGCATGTTCACGCCCGCCTTGCGCGTCGCGACCCTGACGGAATAGGTCTTCTTCGGGTCCACGCCCGAGAGCCTCACGCCGAGCCTGTACGTCGCGGCGGTCGCGTCGAGGAGGCCCTCGAGCGCGGCGGTCATGTCGTTCGTCGAGACGCGGGCGATGCCCCCCGTCTCCTGCACGTACCGCATCGGCGTGTCCTGCAGGTTGCGCGCCTCGTCCTGGCGGAGGCTCGCGTTGAACGCGTACCGGTCCGCGGCGGAAGGGAGCCCGCGGCCGAGCGAGCCGGGGTCGATGAAATGGACGATCACCCCTGACGTCGCGAGAAAGCGGGCGAGGTCGTCGGCCTCGGGGAGCGCGCTCGGGTCGAACACGAACCGTCCGGCGCCGAGTTCCTGCGAAGCCCCGGGCGCGCCCGGAATCGTCGGGAAGCTCCCGACGCCCGTGCGGCCGCGCGAGGGTCCGGACGGCAGGCCCTGAACGCTGCCACCCGACGCGACGGGCCGCACGCTCGCGGTCTCCTCGGCTCTCAGGCGCGCGAGGAAGTTGAAGCCCGGCACGCGCTCGAAGCCCTCGGAGACGTAGAAGAGGTGGCGCGGCCCGTCGAGCGCGGAGAATCGCTGCGCGGCCTCCCGGAGGTCCTCCACGAGCGTCTTCACGCGGCGGCGTTCAGCCGTGAGGTACTGGGAGACGGCCCCGAAGATCAGGCGGGTGTCGCCGTTCGCGTTCTCGGTCGCGATGAGGTCCCGGATGAGCTGGTCCTCGTACAGTCTCCGCGCCTCGTACTGGAGCGGGGACTCCATTCCGCGAGGTGACGCCATTCCGGGCGCGCCCGCGGACTTGACCGCCGCGCCGCCGGCGTCCTCGGCGACCTCGGCGCTCATCCGGTCGGCTTCGGTGAGGAATGCGTCGACCGAATCCGCGTCCCACACGCGCGCGGACGTCCCGCCGAAGTGCGTCGCGAAGCCGTACCGGCCCGAGGGCGCGTGGTCGAACGTCTTGTGCAGGGCCTTGGCCGTGTCGAGGATCGACACGCGGGGGAGCTGCTCGAGGTCCACCCAGACGAGGACGTGGCGCACGGGGCCCTTCGGGTCGAACGACGTCGTCGTGCCCGCGATGCGTTCCTCGGAGTCGGGCCGGCCTTCCCTCGCCGTGGCCGGGCCCCGGGGCTCGCGCGGCGGCTCGAACGAGTCGATCGTCTGGACCTTGCCGGCGACCCGGACCTCGAAGTCCGCCGCGGCGAGGCCGAAGACCGGGCGGTTCTTCCCGTCGACGGCCACGACGTCGAGGAGCAGCACGGTGACTTCTTCCGCCGCCGTCACTCCGGGCCGGGGCGTCGGTGCAGGCGTGGCCGCGGGCGGCGCCTGCGCGAGGAGCGGCCCCGCCATGAGCAGGACGGCGGCGGCGCGCACTCTCGAGAGGACGAGCGGGCTCATCGCGGAACCGGCCAGCACGCCTCGTGCCGCCCGGTCAGCCCTGCGACAGGGATTTCGGACTGCCGGGCTTTCCCGCGCGCAGCTCGGGCGGAATCTGGAGCGGACCCGTCTGCCGCAGGTCTTCCTTGATGATGAGGTCGAGGAAGAGCTCGCGCACGCCGTCCTGCCCCTTTTCCTTGAAGACGCTGCCGACGTCGCGCGGCTTGAGCTCGATTCCGGTCATCGCCTTGAGGTACTGGCAGAACACGGTCGCGCGCGACCGGAACGACACGACGAGGATGAAGAGGAGGAGGCCGGCGAACCCGAGGAAGGCGATCCCCATGACGCCTTTGACCTCGAAAAGGGCCGAGGGATTCATGCGGGAGCTCTCCGCGCCGGACGAGCCGGTTTCATGAACGTCTCCTTCTCCCCGCGAGCCTGCTCATCATATCGCGAGCCGGGCCCGGTTCAGCGGGAGAAGGAGATCCTGTAGACGACTCCCGCCTTGTCGTCCGAGACGAGGAGTGACCCGTCGGGCCGGACGAGGACGTCCACGGGACGGCCCCACGCCTTCTCGCCCTCAAGCCAGCCTTCCGCGAAGACGGCCTCGGCGCCGGATTTTCCGTCCTTGATCGGGATCGTCACGACGCGGTAGCCGACCTTCTTCTTCCGGTTCCACGAGCCGTGCTGGGCCACGAAGATTCGGCCGCGGTACTCGGCCGGGAAGGCGGAGCCCGCGTAGAAGCGCATCCCGAGCGGCGCCACGTGGGCCTGGAACCGGAGGGCCGGCTTCACGAACTCCGAGCACGGGCGTTCCTTGCCGAACTCCGGGTCCTTCACGTCGCCGCCGTGGCACCACGGGTACCCGAAGTGCATCCCGGCCGCGGGCGCGTGGTTCAGCTCGTCCGGCGGCGTGTCGTCGTCCATCCAGTCGCGCCTGTTGTCCGTGAACCACAGCTCCTTCGTGGCCGGGTCCCAGTCGAACCCGACCGTGTTCCGGACGCCACGCGCAAAGACCTCGAGGTGCGTGCCGTCCGGCTTCATGCGCGTGATCGAGGCGTACGGGTCGCTGCGCCTGCAGATGTTGCAGGGCGCGCCCACGGGCACGTAGAGCCAGCCGTCCGGCCCGAACGCGATGAACTTCCAGCCGTGGTGCGCGTCCTTCGGGAGCGCGTCCGTGACGACGGCCGGCCGGCCCGGATTCTTCAGGCGCGCCTCGATCCCGTCGAAGCGCAGGAT
Organism: Thermoanaerobaculia bacterium; assembly: GCA_044229475.1. GTDB lineage: Bacteria > Acidobacteriota > Thermoanaerobaculia > UBA5066 > UBA5066 > Fen-183. Next base: position 190,064 of record JBGASW010000003.1, read on the forward strand.
GCGCGAGATCTCCGCGACATAGAGCGCGCCGTCCCTGAACGCCACGCCGTTCGGTTCGTCGAGGTTCTTCGCGAGGGTGAGGACCTCGCCTGCCCTCGTGCCGTCGCCCGCGTCGACGGCGGCGTAGACGGAGCCTTCGCGCGTCCCCACGAAGAGCGTCCCCCCGGTGCCCATCGTCATCGAGCGCGCGCCGGGCACCTCCGCGTAGAGCGAGATCCTGAATCCGGGGGGAAGCCTGATCGTGTCGAGCTTGACGTCCTTCGCGTCGGCGCGCGCGTTCTCTGCAGCAAAGAGAAAGAAGAAGAAGAGGAAGAGTTTCTTGGAAGGTGAAGGGGAGAGAGGCAGCCGCATCGGTCCTCCGCTCGGGTCGAATTATCGGCTCTCCGTCGCCGCCGCATAATCTCCGTCCTCATGCCCCTCACCGACGACACGCCGCCTCCCCGGCTGCCGCGTCCCCTCGATCCCGTCGAGATCCGCGTCCTCGGTGCGCTGCTCGAGAAGCAGCAGGCGACGCCGGAGTACTACCCGCTCACGCTCCACGCGCTCGTCGCGGCGTGCAACCAGAAGACGAACCGCGATCCCGTCACGGACCTGGACGAGGCAGCGGTCCTCGCGGCTCTCGAGCGCCTGCGCGAGCACGTCCTCGTCTGGAAGACCGGCGGTGCGCGGGCCGAGAGGTGGGAGCAGAACGTGGACCGCCGCTGGGGCCTCGACGCGGCCGGCATGGCCGTGATGACGCTCCTCCTCCTGCGCGGCGAGCAGACGCCGGGCGAACTGCGCGGGCGGAGCGACCGGCTGCACGCGTTCGCGACGCCCGGCGACGTCGAGGACGCGCTCCGGTCTCTCGCGGCGGGGCCCGAGCCGCTCGTCGCCGAGACGGCGCGCCGTCCCGGCCAGAAGGAGTCGCGCTGGACGCACCTCGTGGGGGGAGCGGCGGCGGCCGCACTCGCGTCCGAACCGGCGCGCACGCCCGCACCGCACGACCTCTCCTCCCGCCTTGCGTCTCTCGAGCAGGCCGTCGCCGCGCTGGCTCGCGACCTCGGCGAGCTGAAAAGGAAGCTGGGAGAGGAGCCGTGAACCCGCTCGTCGACGACCGCGGCCTCGACTTCCTCCTCTGGGAGGTTCACGACGCCGCGTCGCTCCTCGCGTACCCGCACTTCGCCGATCACTCCCGGGAGACGTTCGACGCGTACGTCGGCCTCTGCCGTCGGTTCGGGCGCGAGACGCTGTTTCCTGCGTACCGCACGCTCGACGCCGAGCCGCCGCGCTTCGAGAGCGGGCGCGTCACGGTGCACCCGCTCCTCCACACGATCTGGCCGAGACTCGTCGAGATCGGCGTCGTGGCGGCCTCGCGCCCGTTCGACGTCGGCGGGGCGCAGCTGCCGCTCACCGTCGCGACCGCGGCCCACCTCTACGTCATGGCGGGCTGCTGCGCCGTCTACAGCTATGCGGGCCTCACGACCGGCGCCGCGCACCTCGTCGAGACGTTCGGGAGCGAAGCCCTGAAGGAGACATACCTCGCGCCGCTCTACGAAGGACGCTGGACGGGGACGATGGCGCTCACGGAGCCGCAGGCCGGCTCGAGCCTTGCGGACGTCGCGACCCGTGCGACGCCCGCGGGCGGCCACTTCCTCCTCTCGGGCTCGAAGATCTTCATCTCGGGCGGCGACCACGACCTCGCGGAGAACGTCGTCCACCTCGCGCTCGCGCGGATCGACGGCGCGCCCGCGGGCATCCGCGGCGTGAGCCTCTTCGTCGTCCCGAAGCGCCGCGCCGAGAACGGCGCCCTCGTCCCGAACGACGTCACGACGGCCGGCCTCGTCCACAAGATCGGCTGGAAGGCGCTCCCGGCGGCCGTCCTGTCGTTCGGCGAGGCGGGAGACTGCCGCGGCTGGCTCGTCGGCGAGGCGAACCAGGGCGTCCCCTACATGTTCCAGATGATGAACGCGGCGCGCATCTCCGTCGGCGCGGACGCCGTCGCGACCGCCTCCGTCGCCTACCAGGAGAGCCTCGCGTACGCGCGGACGCGCCCGCAGGGCCGCCCCGCGGGAAGCCGCGACCCGGGCACGCCGCAGGTCCCGATCGTCGAGCACGCGGACGTCCGGCGGATGCTCCTGCGCCAGAAGGCGATCGTCGAGGGCGGACTCTCGCTCATCCTCGGCGTGGCGAAGCTCGAGGACGCCTCGAGGTACGCGGCCGACGATGCCGAGCGCGAGCGTGCGCAGCTCCTCCTCGACCTCCTGACGCCGGTCGCGAAGAGCTTCCCGGCCGAGAAGGGGTTCGAGTCGACCTGCCTCGCCGTCCAGGTCCACGGCGGCTACGGCTACACGAGCGAGTACCTGCCCGAGGCGCTGTGGCGCGACCAGAAGCTGAACTCCATCCACGAGGGGACGACGGGGATCCAGGCGCTGGACCTCCTCGGCCGCAAGGCGGTCGCGCAGAACGGCGCCGCTCTTGCGGCCCTCGGCCGAGAGGTCGCCGCGGCGTGCGCGAGGGCGGAGAGGGCGGGCGTCGCGCCCGACTGGATCGCGGCCGTGCGCGGGACGGGCGAGAGGATCGGCGCGCTCACGGCGGCGCTCGGGAAGGCCGGCGCGGGCGGCGACGTCGAGGGGATGCTTCGCCACGCCGCGGACTACCTCGACCTCTTCTCCACGTTCGTCGTCGCGTGGCAGTGGCTCCTGCAAGCGGCCGTCGCGCGCGAGGCCATCGACGCGGGCCGCGGGCCGGAGGCGTTCTACGAGGGCAAGCTCGCGGCCGCGCAGTACTGGATCCGCACCGAGCTCCCGAAGGCCGCCGCGCTCGCGACGGTCTGCGGGGAGAACGAGGACTCGTACGCGCGGATGCGGTCCGACTGGTTCTAGCGGATCAGGCGTCCCCGGCGCCGCGCACGCGCTCCTCGACCCTCGCCTTCGTGGCGCCGAGCGCCTTCGCGAGCGCGTCGACCGCGACGCGCGCCCGGCCCGCGTCTCCGCACGTGAAGAGGTCCACCGCGGCCTCGCCGCGCTCGGGCCAGGTGTGGATCGTGAGGTGCGACTCGGAGATCACGACGACGCCGCTCACGCCCTGCGGGCTCAGGCGGTGGATGTGGATGCCGAGCACCTTCGCGCCCATTTGCTTCACGGCGTCCACGAGGAGCGTCTCGACGAGGACGGGATCGTCCAGCGTCGCGAACGGCGCGCCCGCGACGTCGAGGAGGAAGTGGGTTCCGAGCGGCTTCACGGGATCCCCAGCGCCTGGACGGCGCCCGCGTTCGCGGGTTTGACCTTCCAGAGGAATGCGTCCCAGACGTAGTGCGTCGCCTGCGGCAGGGCCAGGAGAGGCACGAGAAGGACGAGGGCGAGGGCGCCGGGCTCGGCCGCGGCGCCGGGGAAGAATCGCGGGTTGTCGTGCCACACGAGACGGTCCCAGCCCCACTCCTCGGCGAACGCGATCGCGAGGAGCGGCAGGAGAAAGAGCGGCAGGCTCGCGACCCACCGGTCCGCGGCGGCGGGAGGAGCCCCGGCCGCGCGGCGGCCCTCGGCCCGCGCCTTCGACGTGAACCAGACGAGTCCCATGTACGGGATGCCGTGGACGAAGACGTTCGTGACCGTGAACGCGTAGTCCGAGTCGAGGACGACGATGCCGAGGAACCACGTGGCCACGGTCGTCAGGACGACGAGGACCTTGCCCCACGAAACGCGCCGTCCGGCGCGGGCGCGGGCGATCTCCTTGACGGCCCACGCGGCGAGGACCGCGGCGTACAGGACGAACGCGGCGCGGGACACGACGGGCGGCAGGCCCGGAAGGAAGTCGCCCTGCAGGAACCACTGGAAACGGCGCGGCAGGTGCGCGTGCCAGAAGAGGAGCGGCGTCAGCGTCGCGCCGTAGACGGCGGCCGCGTCGAGGCGGCGGCCCCAGGAGCCTTCTTCGCCCTCGCCGTTCTTCCGGCGGTAGAGCGCGACCCAGCCGTACTGCTGGCGCACGAAGTGGAAGACGGCGAGATACGCGAGAACCCGCCAGAAGAACAGGGCCGACACGGAATACGCGGCGACGCCGGCGGCCCAGGCGAGGAGCGGGACGCCGACGTAGAGCGCGAGCCGCTCGTGGGCGTCCGCGCCGTCCGCGAGGACGCGCCACCCCGTCGACCAGACGTGCGCGACGTCCACGCCGACGATCGCGAGGAGGAACAGCCACGGCGGCGCGTCGCCGTGCAGGATTCCAGCCGCCATGCCGAGCGCGAGCAGGGCGAGCGCGAGCACCGCCGATCCGCCGAAGAGCAGGAGATCGGCGCGGCGCGAGAAGAGCCAGTTCGAGGTCATGGGCGCCTCGCGATCGTACCCGAGGCCGGGCGCGTCACGGCCTCGCCGCGAGCGCGCGCTCGGCGAGCTGGAGGTTCGTGCGGAGGTCCGCGCGGCCCGGATCACGAGCGAGGCCCTCGCGCGCCCACCGCGCCGCGTCCTCGAAGCGGCCCGACCGGAGCGCGAGCGCCGATGCGATCGCGGGCGCGTCGATGCGCGGGCCGTCCCACGAGACGGCGGCCTCCGCCATACGGAGCGCCCGCGCCGGCCGGACCTCGGCCGCCGCCCACGCTTCCTCGTAGAGCGCCCGCCCGGTGTCGGACCCGGCCGGCGGCGGCGGAAGGCCGAGCGCCGCCCGAAAGAGCCGGGCGTCCTTTCGCGCTCCCGAGCCGCCGGCGTGCGGGCCGTCGCCCTCCCGCAGCAGCGTGAAGAGCAGACGGGGGGCGACGAGCCACGTCGCGCTCGACGGGACGTAGTGGACCCTCTGCAGGGGATGAAGGCCGCCCGGCGCTCCGGAGAGCGCGTGAATCGGGACGATCGGGCCGACGGGCTCGCCGGCCGGGGCGGCCGCGGCCACGGCCTCGTAGACCCTGCCCGGATCGAGCAGATAACCCGGCCCGTTCACGAGAAGCCCGAGTGCGGCGAGGACGGCGAGCGCGCGCCGCCGTCCGCGCGTGTCCACGGCGAGCGCCGGCGCGAGGAGCGCGACGCACGGCGCGAGGAGCCGCGGCCCCCAGCCCATCCCTCCGTCCCACGAGAACCACGCCACTGACGCCGCGAAGAATCCTCCGGCGGCGAGGAGCGCCGCCGTCCGGTCGACGCGGCGCGGCCCGCGCGCGAGGCGGCGCGCGAGACTCGGGAGTGCGAGGAGGAGCAGGGGGGCGAAGAAGAGGAGGCCGCGGTTCGGAAGCGCGATGAGGCGCAGCGCGCTCCAGACGAGGCCGGCGCTCCGGGCCAGCGGGTGCGCGAGCTGGCCGCCGTAGCCCGTCTCGAGCGGGCTCCCGAAGCGGATCGCGTTGAGGGCGAGCGCGAGCGCGAGCCCGGGAAGGACCCCGGCGGCGAGGGCGCCCGCGTCGCGGGCGAGCTGCGCGGTGCGGCGCGGCCGTGCGAGGGCGAGGAGAAGGGCGGGCGCGAGGACGAGGGCGGTCGGCTTGGCGAGGAGCGCGGCGCCGAGGAACGCGCCCGACGCCGCGAGGAGCGGGGCGCGCCGGCCCGGCAGCAGCCGCCGCGCCGCGAGCGCGCGCTCGAGCGAGAAGACGGCGAGGAAGACGAGCGAGGGTTCCTGGAAGTCCGAGACGCCGAGCGGGCCGAGGAACGTCGTGAGGAGGAGGGCGGCCGCGAGGACGGGCGCGGTCTTCCGGCCCGCGCCTCCGTATCGCGCCAGACGCGCGAGCGGGAAGAGCGTCGCCGCCGTCAGGAGGATCGGCAGGAGAGAGAGGAGAACGTCCGACGCGGCGCCGCGGACGGCACCGGCCGGGACGACGGCCGACGCGCGCACGAGGGCCGCGCGGGCGAGCGACCCGAGCGGGGCATAGACCGCCACGAGATCGCCGCCCGGAGCCGGCAGGAAGTAGAACGGGTCGACGCGGGCGCCCGGCGGCGGCGGCGGGAGCCGGAACGTGCCTTCGAACGCGATCGCGAGGGCCGTTCGCAGAACGAGGGAGCCGTCGCTCGACAGCGGGACCCGCCAGGGCGACGCGAGCGCGAGCGCAGCCGCGACGCCCGCGGCGGCGAGCGCCGCGCGGGAGCGCGTCACGTGTGAACGCCCCGCGCCGCGAGGATCGACTCGGCGGCGCGCACCCCCGCGTCCTGCGCCTCCTCGAAAAGCGGCAGGCCCGCCGCGTCCGCGTGCGCGAAGTGGACGCCGCCTTCGGGCGTGAGGCGGCGGACGGGGCTCGAGAGGAAGCCGGGGGTCGGGCGGAGCATCGCGTGCCCCCAGCGTGCGAAGTCCATCCGCGTCACGAGAGACGGCAGGTCCGCGTGCGCGCGCGAGAGATCGGCGAGGACGGCGGCCGCGAGGTCCTTCCACTCCGCCGCGAGAAGGAGCGCGCGCGCCTTCACGGGTTCCTCGTCGGTGAGCGGGAGGTAGTACGTGAAGACCGTCGAGCCGTGGTCCTTGCCCGTCTGGTGCGTCGCGACCACGTAACCCAGAGAACGCGAGTCGTAGAGGACGTTGTCCCAGGCGAGGGGGTGCCCCGTCTCCCTGGGCCGCCCCGAGAGCGTGACGTTCGCGACGAGCCACGGCGCCCAGGAGAGGGCGTCGAGCCATGCGGGTGGCGCCGCGCGCCACGGGGCGAAGACGTGCCGGGCGGCGAACTTCGGGAGCGCGAGGATCACGGCCTTCGCCTCCACGGCGACGACCTCCTTCGTCTTCGCGTCGAAATACCGGAGCCGCACCGGCGTCCCGGGCCGTCCCGAAGGCGCGACGTCGAAAACGAGGGCGTTGCCGCCGAGCTTCCCCGACGCGGATTTCGCGAGGTGGGCGACGAGACGGCCGTTCCCTTCGGGCCACGTCAGGAAGTCCGACGGCTCCTCGTCCTCGTCCTCCCCGGGCAGGCGCGACGCGTTGTAGTGGATGCCCGCCCAGGCGGAGATCCGCCCGAGGTTCGTGCCGAAGTCGTCACGGCAGCCGTACTCGGCGAGCCAGCGCAGCCGCTTCGACGTGAAGCCGTTCGCATCCAGCCACTCGTCCATCGTCATGCGGTCCAGCGCAAGGAGGTCGGCGTCGTCCGACGACAGGCGCGTCGGGATCGCGAACGCGCGGCGGCCCTTCCCGTCCTTTCGGCCCGCGAACGCGTCCATCGCGGCGCGGAAGCGATTCAGCTGCTCGACGTCCGTGCGCGACGCGCCCTCGTACGGGTAGAGCCCGGGATGCCAGCGGTTGCCGTAGTAGAGGCGCTCCTCGGGCTCGCGGCAGAGCATCTCCTCGGCCCATTCGGGGGCCCCGTCCGCGTCGCGCCCGACGAGAGCGCCCACCTCCTCGAGGACGGCCTCGAGCGCCGGGTTGCGGAACGCCGGCACGGGGACGTAGTGGGCGCCCCACGGAAAGAGGCTGACATCGCTGCCGCCCGAGACGGCGGTCCCGCCGGGCGAGCCTTCCATCTCGTACACGCGGAAGTCGCCGTCGCCCGAACGCGCGAGGCGCCACGCGGCCGAGAGGCCCGAGACGCCTCCGCCCACGATCGCGGTCCCGATGCGCTCGGTCCGCGCGACGGGGCGCACGAGGAGGTCGCCTCCGCGGAGGAGGTGGCCGAGCGTGGCGTCGGGCACGGCGAAGCCGCCCGGAAACTCGAGGGCGCGGACGTCCTTCCGCGAGCAGCCGGCGAGCGCCGATGCGAGGGCCGCGAGCGCGGGGGCCCCGACGAGCGACGCGATCGCGTCGCGGCGCGTCAGTCGAAGCGCTTCCACTCGCGCTCGTACGTGCGGACGAGGACCTGGTCGTTGAGGCGGTTCACCGGGGAGTCCACGGGGCCCGTGTCGGGGCCGAAGACGAAGAGAGTGGGGAGGAGCTGCGCCGAAAGAGCGCGCAGGCCGTCCGGCAGGCCCCGGGACGCGACCGTAAACGGCTTCTTCGCCGCGAGGACGAACCCCCACTCGCCGAAGGACGGGACGGCCACGTGGTACGCCTTCGTCGCGAAGCCGGCGGCCCTGAGCGTCGCGTCGACGATCCAGAAGCTCCTCCGCGCGAAGAGCGGTGACGTGGACTGGACCGACACGACGCCCTCGGGGTCGAGCCGCCGCGCGAGGAGCGTGTAGAAGCGCGACGTGTAGAGCTTCCCGACCGCGTAGCTGTTCGGGTCGGGGAAGTCCACGATCACGACGTCGAAAAGGTCCTTCGAAGCAGCGATCCAGACCATCGCGTCGTCGTTCACGATGCGGACCTTCGGTGACGCGAGCGAGCCGCCGTTCAGCTCGACGAAGAGCGGGTGCGTCCTCGCGAGCGCCGTCATCCCGGGGTCGAGGTCCACGAGCGTGACGCTCTCGACCTCGGGGTGCTTGAGGACCTCGCGCACGGCGAGGCCGTCGCCGCCGCCGAGGACCGCCACGCGCCGCCCCCGCCCCCCGGCGGCCGCAAACGCCGGGTGGACGAGCGCTTCGTGGTAGCGGTACTCGTCCACGGACGAGAACTGCAGGTGCCCGTTCAGGAAGAGCTGGAAGCCCGCGCGGTTCTTCGTCACGACGATGCGCTGGTAAGCGGTCGTCTTCGCGACGATGACCTCGTCGACGTACTGGGTCTCCTCGGCCGCGGCCGTGAGGTGGTCGGCGAGGACGAACGCGGCCACGAGAAGGGCGGCCGTGAGCGACGCGCGGACGTAGAGGCCCGCCGGGCTCCCGATGCGGTCCCGGAAGAGGTGCAGCGACCAGAACGCGACCGCGACGTTCACGAGGCCGAAGAGGACGGACGTCCGCGTGAGGCCGAGGCGGGGAAGGAGGACGAGCGGGAAGAGGAGCGAGGCCGCGAGCGAGCCGAGGTAGTCGAACGTGAGGACCTGCGACACGAGGTCGCGGAACTCGACGGCGTCCTTCAGGAGACGCATGAGGAGCGGGATCTCGAGGCCGACGATCGTCCCGATCAGCACGACGACGGCGTAGAAGACGGGCGGGAACCACCGGGGAGAGGAGAACGCGAAGAAGAGGGCCGGGGCCGAGAGGCCGCCGATCAGCGCGACCGCGATCTCGGCGTCCACGAAGCGCCGCGCGACGCCGCGCACGACGTACCGCGAGAGGAACGCCCCGAGCCCGAGGGACGAGAGGTAGACGCCGATGACGAGGGAGAACTGCGTGACCGAGTCGCCGAGGAGGTAACTGGCGAGCGCGCCCGCGACGAGCTCGTAGACGAGCCCGCACGAGGCGATCGCGAAGGCCGTCAGGTAGACGGGCGTCACGCCGCGGGCGGACCCGGCGGCGCGGCCTTCCGCGCGGTCCGCGCTCACGCGCACTCCGGGAGGATCGTCAGCCGCCCGTGACAGCCGCGGCGATGATGATCGCCATCGCGATCACGATCGAGCCGATGACGATGGCGAGGGCGACGTTCTGGTCTTCCTCCATCTCCTTCTTGAGGGAAAAGGGGAGGACCTTCGGCAAGGTCGCGAAGAAGATCCCGAACAGAAAGAGCCCGACGACCGAGAACACGATCGTCGAGATCACCTGATGCCCGTGCAGGTTCCACCAGCTCATCACTTTCCTCCGCTCCAGAAGTGGTAGGTACGGTAGCCGCCCGCGTTGCGCGCGCCCGGCGGCAGGGTTTCGTGCTTCACGGCGCCGCCCATCTCCCAGCCCGTGAACGCGGCCCACGCGTATCCGAGGAGGAGGAGCGAGCCGAAGACCTGGAAGAACCGTCTCATCGTGTCTCCCTAATCGTCCGAGTCCGATCCGGAATCCGAGTCCGTGCGCTCGCCGCCGGCCGACGTGAAATCGCTCTCCGCCCAGCGCCGCCCTTCCCACGAGAGGCGCGAGAAAACCAGCAGGAAAGGCGGCACGAGGAGGAACACGAGCGTCCAGATCAGGTGCGAAAGATGCGGCACGCCGCTCGTGAGCCGGATCCGGAACTGCGGCGGAGCCTTCCCGCGCTCGGTCTCGGGGTCGAGGCGCGCGACCCATTTCGCCGGCGGGACGCGCGAGACCCACACGGTGCGGCTCTGGCGGCCCTCGCTCCAGCTCTCGCCGCCGTCGACGCCGTGGTACCGGTCCGATACGAGGCCGAAAGAGCGCACGTCGCCGGTTCCCTCGGCGATGAGGGCGACGCCGACGCCGATCCAGTTGTTGTCCGTCGGCGACCAGATCACGGCCTCGAGGTTCGCCGTGCGCGTCGTCTCGAACGGCTCGCTCAGGATCACGCGCTGGGCGGCCTCGGCTTCCTCGCGGGCCTCGCGCGCGGCGACGGGATTCTGGGGAGCGGGCGCGGACTGCTGCGCCCAGCCGCCGGCGGCGGCGGCCGAACCGCGCTCGGCGTAGATCATCTTATCCGGATCCACGAGGTCGTAGGTGTGGTCGAACACCACCCGTTTCGGCGCGGTGACCTTCGCGGCCGCGAAGACGACGACTGCGGCGAGCGCGAGGATCCGGGCCGTTTTCCACCACAGGTGGCTCGTCCCCTCGTGCGGCCACGGCTGCGCCGCGCCCACGCCGGAAGGAGAAGGCAGGACCGCCGATGGGAACGCCGCGGCCACGTCGGCCTGCGGGACCCAGGCGCCTTCCGTCCACGCGGATTCGGAGTCGCCGGATTCGCTCGAGAGCATCCGCGGCGGCGCGACGTAGTCCGTCGCGGTCGTCGTCTCGCCCTTCTTGACCGCCCAGTAGAACTCGCCGACGACGGCGCGCACGCTCGCGCGGCTGCGCGAGAAGATCCGGTAGCGCGCGCCGTTGTACGTCGCGTAGCGGGCCGTCGCTTCGACGCCGCCTCCCGGGACGGGCTCGAGGAGCGTGAAGTGGCCGTTCGACTCGGCGAGCCAGTGGTACGCCTCGGACTTCTGTTCCTTGAGGAGGTACTCGACCCAGAGATACGTCGTCCCGTCGGACGTCGTCTCCTTCTGGACGGCGCCGAGCACGGTGTACGGGTGGCCGTTCAGGACACCCGAAGAGCCCGGCGGGATCGACGGCTTGAACGGCACCGCCTTGAGCTTGCGGATGACCGCGAACTTGTCGGGCGGGCTCGTCTCGTCCCTGCCGCCGAGGATCGATCCGCAGTGCGAGCACGCGACGCGGACGGTGTTCGCGGGGTCCTTGAGCTCAAGGGCGCCGCCGCAGGCGGGGCAGTTCAGCGCCTGCGCCTTCGCGGAGGTCTTGCGGTCCTTCCAGGCCGTGAGGCCCTCGATCCCGAGCTCGGCGAGCTCGAGCTTCCGGCCCACGTAGAAGCCGTCGAGGCCCGGGTCGTCGCCGTAGTCGAGCGTGCCGAGCGAGCCGTCGGCGCCCGAGATGTCCGCGTACCGGAAGACGGAGCCGGGCGGCGCGACGAACGGGAGGTCCCCCTCCGCCGAGACGTACGTGGCCTGCCGCACCTCGGCGACCGCGTAGCGGCCGTACGCGCCGAGGTCCAGCGGCTGGCCGGGCGCGAGCTGCGTCCAGTCGGGCACGGGAGGCGGCTTGAGCGGCAGCATCATCCAGAAGCCGCCCTGCGCCTCGGCGAGCCAGGCGAATCCGCCGTCTCCCAGCGCGACGTGCCACTCGTCCCACGTGCCCTCGCCCGTCGAGAGCTGGAGGCGCCCGACGATCGTGAAGGGCTTGACGGTTTTCGTGCCGCGGCTGCGCATCCCGACCTTGAACGGCGAGGACGTCGGGACGAGCTCGGCCACGACGCCGATCGACTCGATGATCGGGCCTCGCCGCGCGACCGCGGAACGGCACTGCCGGCAGATCGTCACGAGGGACGACCCGGCCGAGAAGAGGACCTCCGCTCCGCAGTTCGGGCACTGCGCCGCGCGCGCGCTCAAGGTGGGGAGATCTTAGTCGAGAACGATTCGCGGCCGAAACGGCCGAGCGCGTGTCACGGCCGAGGCCGCCGCCGCCGCCGGGAAGGAGCCAGCGGGTTCTCCCAACGCAGGCCCTCGAATCGCGCGAAGTCGCCGTCGCACGAGACGAGGACCGCGCCGAGGCCGATCGCGAGGGCCGCGAGGTGGGCGTCCGTCGTCAGGTTTCCTGCGGTTCCGGAATCTGCGAGAAGATTGCGGAGGATCCGCCAGTGCTCGTCGCCCTCCGTGACCAGGCGTGCGTTCGGCAGCGCGAGCCATTCGTCGACGAGCACGATCGCTGCTTCGGGGGTGAGAGGTCGGCCGAATACGGCCGGGCTCGTGGAGATTCGAAGAAACCCCAGAAGGACGCTCCAGGCGAGTCCTAACTCTTCTTCGCCATTCGCCAGCCCGTCCCAGTAGGGAACGATCTCCTCGTGGTGCGGGGAACGCGAATCGACGGCGTAGACGAGGACGTTGAGGTCGACGATCTTCACTTGCGAAGGCGAAGTTTCGCGACGGTTCCCTCGTCCTCGAGCCGCGCGGCGATCGAAAGGGCCTTCCGGAGGTCCTGCGACGGAGGGCCCATCGGATAGGTTTTCTGACGATGGCGCGCCCGCCGCCGAGGCGTTCGGGAGGACGCCAGACCGGACCTCAGGACCTGGTTCAGGACTTGTGTGAGCGAGGCCTTCTCGCGGCGGGCCTTCTCCCGGAGCTCTTCGAGAAGGACGTCGTCGATGCGCGCCGTCGTCCGCATGAAGGCATCATAGCATCACAAGAAGTGATGCGATGACATCAAGATGCGCGGGGCGCGGTATCAGGCGCTCGCGAGCTGCCTCAGGACGAAGTGGAGGATGCCTCCGTGGAGGTAGTAGTCCACCTCGTTCGGCGTGTCGAGGCGGCAGACGGCCGTGAAGGTCTTCTTCTTCCCCTCCGTGTCCGTCGCCGTGACCGTGAGCTTCTTCTTCGGGGAGAGGCCCTCGGCGATGCCGGCGACCGCGAACGTCTCCTGCCCGGAGAGCCCGAGGCTCGCCGCGTCCTGGCCCGCCTCGAACTGGAGCGGGAGCACGCCCATCCCGGCGAGGTTCGAGCGGTGGATGCGCTCGAAGCTCTTCGCGATGACGGCCTTCACGCCGAGGAGCATCGTGCCCTTCGCGGCCCAGTCGCGCGAGGAGCCCGTGCCGTACTCGGCGCCCGCGAGAACGACGAGCGGGATCCTCGAGGCCTGGTACTTCATCGACGCGTCGTAGATCGACATCTGCTCGCCGCTCGGGAAGTGGATCGTGACGTTGCCCTCGCTGCCCGGGATCAGGAGGTTCTTGAGGCGGATGTTCGCGAACGTGCCGCGCATCATGACCTCGTGGTTGCCGCGGCGGGCGCCGTAGGAGTTGAAGTCCGCGGGCGCAACGCCGTGCGCGACGAGGTACTTCGCGGCCGGGGAGTTCTTCGCGATGTTGCCGGCCGGGGAGATGTGGTCCGTCGTCACGGAGTCGCCGAGCATGACGAGGGCGCGCGCCCCGGCGAGGTCCTTCGCGGGCGCGGGGACCTTCGGGATGTTCGTGAAGAAGGGGGGCTTCCTCACGTACGTCGAGGACTCCTCCCACACGTACGTCCGGCCCTTCGGGATCTTGAGGCCCTGCCAGCTCGCGTCGCCGTCGAAGACCTCTCCGTAGGCTTTCTGGAAGTGCGCGGGCTTGACCGACGTCCGGATCGCGTCGAGGACCTCCTGCTGCGTCGGCCAGATGTCCTTGAGGTACACGGGCGCGCCGCTGCGGTCGGTGCCGATCGGCTCGGTCGTGAGGTCCTTGTCCATCTCGCCCGCGAGCGCGTACGCGACGACGAGCGGGGGCGACGCGAGGTAGTTCATCTTGACCTGCGGGTTGATGCGGCCCTCGAAGTTGCGGTTGCCCGAGAGCACGCCCGCGACGACGAGGTCGCCCGTCTTCACGGCCTCGGACACGGCTTCGGGCAGCGGGCCCGAGTTGCCGATGCACGTCGTGCAGCCGTAGCCGACGAGGTGGAAGCCGACGGCCTCGAGGTAGGGCATGAGGCCGGCGTCCTTCAGGTAGTCCGTGACGACCTTCGAGCCGGGCGCGAGCGACGTCTTGACCCAGGGCTTTACGGAGAGCCCGCGCTCGACGGCCTTCTTCGCGAGGAGGCCGGCGCCGAGCATGACGGACGGGTTCGACGTGTTCGTGCACGACGTGATCGACGCGATCACGACGGCGCCCTGCGGGATGTCGTACGTGACGCGGCCGTCGGCGACGGGCGCGGTCTTCACGAGAGGACCGAGAGAGGAAGATGAAGAGGAAGAGTTCTTGGAAGGTGAAGAGAGGGACGCCGACGCGGCGGGCTGGCCGCCGTCCGCAATCCATCTGCCGATTGCAGTCTGGTCCAGCGTCGCGCATTCCTTTTCCAAGAAATTCTTCAAACTCCCTCTGAAGATCTTCTTGCTGTCCTTGAGCGGCACGCGGTCCTGCGGGCGCTTGGGGCCCGCGAGGGAGGGCTCGACGTCCTTGAGGTTGAGCGTCAGCGTGTCCGTGAAGACGGGTTCGGGCGAGTCGTTCGTGCGGAAGAGGCCCTGCTTCTTGCAGTAGGCCTCGGCCAGCGCGACGGTCTTCGCGGGCCGGTTCGTGAACTTCAGGTACTTGATCGTCTCGGCGTCGACGGGGAAGAAGCCCATCGTCGCGCCGTACTCGGGCGCCATGTTCGCGATCGTGGCGCGGTCCGTGAGCGCGAGGCCCGCGACGCCGGGGCCGAAGAACTCGACGAACTTCCCGACGACGCCCTTCTTGCGGAGCATCTGTGTGACCGTGAGGACGAGGTCGGTCGCCGTCGCGCCCGCGGGCAGCGTCCCGACGAGCTTGAACCCGATGACGTCCGGGATGAGCATGGACTGCGGCTGGCCGAGGAGCGCGGCCTCGGCCTCGATCCCGCCCACGCCCCAGCCGAGGACGCCGAGCCCGTTGATCATCGTCGTGTGGCTGTCGGTCCCGACGAGGGTGTCCGGGTACGCCATCTTGCCCGCGCCGGTGAAGACGACGCTCGCGAGGTACTCGAGGTTCACCTGGTGGCAGATCCCCGTGTCGGGCGGGACGACGCGGAAGTTGCGGAACGCGTTCTGGCCCCAGCGGAGGAACGCGTAGCGCTCGCGGTTGCGGTCGAACTCGAGCTTCGCGTTGTTCCCGAACGCCTGCGACGTCGCGAACTCGTCGACGATGACGGAGTGGTCGATCACGAGGTCGGCCGGGGCGAGCGGGTTGATCTTCTCGGGGTTGCCGCCCATGGCGGCGAGCGCCTCGCGCATCGCCGCGAGGTCGACGACGGCCGGGACGCCGGTGAAGTCCTGGAGGAGGACGCGCGCGGGCCGGAACGCGATCTCGCGGTCCGTCGGCTTCTTCACGTCGCGGTTCGCGAGCGCCTCGATGTCTTCCTTCGTGACGGTCCGGCCGTCCTCGTGGCGGAGGAGGTTCTCGAGGAGGATCCGGAGCGAGAACGGGAGTTTCTTGACCCTGGGGAACTTCTTCTCGAGCGTCTTGAGGCTGTAGTAGTTGTAGGTCGCCGAGCCGGCCTTCAGGCTGGCCCTGGTCTTGAAACTGTCCTGCATGTGTCCTCCGGCAGTCCCGCCGGAACCGGCGGGCGGGGCATTCTAGACGCAGGATTGCCGGGACAGCCCTGATTCAGACGGATCAGGGAGCCGCGAGCCGCCGGACGAGCTCGTCCCACTCCTCGGGGGTCAGGGTCCTCTGGAGGTTGCTGATGCCGTCCGTGACCCTCTGGTCGAGCTTTTCCTGGGCCGCGGTGAGCTTCTCCATGGCCGTGATGAAGTCGTCCTTCGTCGAGTTCTTCTTCTCGAGGAGGGAGAGGAACCTCTGGCCGGCCGAGTTCGGGTCCGCCCCCTGCTTCTTCAGGGCGGCCGCGAGGTCCGCGAGGGTCTTGTCGGCGGAGGCCAGACGGGCCGGGTCGAGGACGACGGCGGGCAGCTCCTTCTGCGCCTTTCCGGCGAGGAACGGCATCCCCCCGCCCGCGCCGACCTGGGCGACGATCGCCTTCCACTCCTCCTTCGGGACGGTGGCGCGCACGGCGAGGAGCGCCTCGACGGCGTCGAGGACCGCCTTGCGCCGCCGGTCGCGGAAGTCCTCGAGCGCGCGGTTGCGTTCCCCCTGGTCGGTGCCCCGGGTCAGGAGGACGGACCGCCGCGACGCGTCGGCCTGTCGGATCGCCTCCTTGTCGGCCGCGAGCCGCGCCTGCGTCGCCGGGTCGAGGCCGGCCGCGAGGCCGGGGAAGGCGGTCGTGGCGGCGATAAGGGCCGAAAGGGCCGTCGTGCGGAAGGTCATTCTGTCTCCTTAGGAGCGGCGTGTGTTCGTGCGGGCGAGCCGGCGGTGGGCGCCGGCATGGCGCTCGCCTCCGGCGAGAGCGTCGAAGCGTACGGAGGCGAGGTGCGTTTCGAGCATGTCCGTCGCCTCGGCCCACGCGACGTGCGCGGGACACGCCGCGGAGAGCGGGCACGTGTGGTCCGGGTCGAGACACTGGTTGAGCGTCACGGGGTCGTCCATCGCGAGGACGACGTCGAGGAGCGAGATCTCCGAGGCCGGCCGCGCGAGGGAGATCCCGCCCTTGAGGCCGCGCGTCGTCGCGAGGAGTCCGGCCGCGCCGAGGCGCGCGACGATGCGCCGCACGAAGGACAGCGGGAGCAGCTTCTGCGCGGCGACGTCCTTGACCTGCACCTGGGCGCCGGGAGGAAGGGATGCGAGGTGCAGGACGGTCCGGACCGCGTAATCCGTTTCGCGTTTGATGCCCAGCACGCTCAGTTCTCGCCGAAGCCGCACGCCGACGGGCCGCACATCCCCGGCATGGCGCAGGGGCCGCCGCCGCAGGCGGTCTCCGCCGTCCGCGCCCGGCCCGAGCCGGCGTGCGCGGCGAACGTGGACAGGAGGCGCGTCAGGTCCCGCGACCCGCAGGCCGGGCAGGACGCCTCCGGGGCCTCGTCGCCCGCGAGGACGAGCACCTCCGAGGTCTTTTCGCAGCCCGCGCAACGGAATTCGAGGATGGGCATGAGCTTTCGTCCCTGGAGTGAAGATTACACTGGGGGGTACGGCCTAAGATGACTTCTTCGAAAGGTAGGACGGACATGCGGAGCCGCCGGTTCTTCTCCTTCATTGGAGTCTTTTTCTCGCTCTCTCTCTCGTCTCCCGCCCTGGCGATCACGGCCGAGGAGATCGTCGCGAAGAACGTCGAGGCCCGCGGGGGCGCCGCCGCCCTCGGGTCCCTGAAGAGCCTCCGCCGCACCGGCCAGTTCGTGATCCCGGGGCGCAACCTTCTCATCACGACGACGGACCTCAAGGAACGCCCGGGGCGCGTCCGGCAGGAGGCCACGTACCAGGGCCTCACGCAGATCCAGGCGTGGGACGGCGAGAGGGGCTGGCAGGTGCAGCCCTTCGAGGGCCGCAAGGAGGCCTCGCTCATGTCCGAGGACGACGTCAAGCCGTTCCGGCTCGCGGCCGACCTCGACGGGCCGTTCGTGAACGCGAAGGAGAAAGGCCACACGCTCGAGTACCTCGGGACCGAGGACGTGGACGGCACGCTCGCGCACAAACTGCGCGTGCGCCTGAAGTGGGGAGGCGAGATCCTCGTCTACATCGACCCCGACACCTGGATGGTGATCCGCGACGTGCAGAAGAACGTCGTTCGCGGGGCCGAGCAGGAGATCGAGACGGACTACGGCGACTACGAGAAGGTGGGCGGCGTCTACGTCGCCATGAGCGAGGAGAGCGGGCCGGCGGGTTCGCCGCCGTCCTCTCGGGGCAAGTCCGTCTACGACAAGGCCGAAGCCAGCGTCGCCGTCGAGGCGGACGCGTTTGCGTTCCCGGCACGGATCGCCGCGCCGGCGGGAGCGGGCCGATGAGAAGCGCCGCTCTTCTGCTCGCGTTCTCGCTCGCCGCGTCCGCCGCGCCGCCCGCGGGCGACGCCGGAACGATCTCGGGCCTCGGCGCGCGCAACATCGGCTCGGCCCAGATGAGCGGGCGCATCGCCGCGCTCGCGGGCCGCGTCGAGGACGACGGCAAAGTCACGCTCTTCGTCGGCGCCGCCTCGGGCGGCGTCTGGAAGTCGGTCGACGGCGGGACCACGTTCAAACCCGTCTTCGACAGGCAGCCCGTCCAGTCCATCGGCGCGATCGCGCTCGACCCCTCCGACCCGAAGGTCGTCTGGGTGGGCACCGGCGAGAGCTGGACGCGCAACTCCACGTCGGTGGGAGACGGCGTCTACCGCTCCGGCGACGGCGGCGAGACCTGGAAGAACGTGGGCCTCGCGGGATCCGAGCGCGTGAACCGGATCCTCGTGCACCCGAAGAAGAGCGACGTCGTGTACGCATGCGTGCCCGGCAGGCTCTGGTCGGACTCCGCGGACCGCGGTCTCTACAAGACGACGGACGGCGGGAAGTCCTGGTCGCTCGTCCTCAAGGGCGGCAACCTCTCGACGGGCTGTTCCGGCCTCGCGATGGACCCGCGCAACCCGGACCGCCTCTTCGCGGGCCTGTGGGATTTCCGGCGGAAAGGCTGGACTTTTCGGTCAGGGAGTGAAGGGCCGAAGGGGACTTCCGGGTCTGGCCTTTTCCTCACGGAGGACGGCGGCGCGACGTGGAAGACGCTCGACGCCCGGAGCGCTCCCGGCCTGCCCGAGGGGCCGTGGGGGCGCCTCGACGTCGCGATCGCGCCGTCGAAGCCCGACCGCGTTTACGCCGTGATCGAGGGCGTTAAGTCCGCGCTGTTCCGCTCCGACGACGGCGGAAAGACGTGGGCGCGCAAGGACGACAGCCAGCGGATGGTCTGGCGGCCGTTCTATTTCTCGCGCCTCATCGTCGACCCGACGAACGCCGACCGCGTCTACAAGCCGAACCTCACGCTCATCGCGTCCGAGGACGGAGGCGAGAGCTTCGGCGACGTGGGCGGCGGCACGCACGGGGACCACCACGACGTCTGGATCAACCCGAAAAACCCGAAGCACGTCGTGACGGCCGACGACGGCGGTCTCTGGATCTCCCACGACGGTGCGAACCGCTGGTGGAAGTGCAACAACCTTCCCGTCTCTCAGTTCTACCACGTGTCGGTGGACGAGAAGTCTCCGTACCAGGTCTACGGCGGCCTGCAGGACAACAGCTCGTGGGCCGGCGACTCCGCGTATCCGGGCGGCATCACGAACGGCCGCTGGGAGAACCTCTACAACGGCGACGGCTTCTGGGTCTTCGTGGACCCCGCCGACCCGAACTTCGTGTACGCGGAGGCGCAGGGAGGCTTCATCGGCCGCATCGACCGACGCACGCTCGCGGCCCGCGACATCCAGCCGAAGGCGCTCTACAAGGAGAAGCTGCGCTGGAACTGGAACACGCCGATTCACGTCTCGCGGAACGAGAAGGGCAAGCTCTACATCGGCGCCCAGTACCTCTTCGCGACGAGGGACGGCGGCCAGTCGTGGCAGCGCCTGTCGCCGGACCTGACGACGAACGACCCGGAGAAGCAGAAGCAGGAGCAGTCGGGCGGCATCACGGTGGACAACTCCGCCGCGGAGATGCACACGACGATCTACTCGATCTCGGAGAGCCCGCGGGATGCGAGGACGATCTGGGTGGGGACCGACGACGGGAACCTCCAGCTCACGAAGGACGGCGGGACGACCTGGACGAATCTCGTGAAGAACGTCCCCGGCCTTCCGGCCGGGAGCTGGGTCTCGTGGGTGGAGGCGGGCCCGCACGCCGACGGCGCCGCGTACGCGGCGTTCGACCGGCACACCTTCGGCGACATGGATCCGTGGGTGTACGCGACCAGGGACTCCGGCAAGACGTGGGAACGGATCGTGGGCCCGTCCTCGGGCGTCCGCGGCTGGGCCTACGTGATCAAGGAGGATCCCGTCCGGCCCGGCCTCCTCTATCTCGGCACGGAGTTGGGCCTCTGGATCTCTCTCGACGCCGGGAAGACGTGGGCGGAATTCAGGGGCGGGAACTTCCCGGCCGTGTCCGTGCGCGACCTCGCGTTCCAGACGCGCGACCACGACCTCGTCGTCGCGACGCACGGGCGCGGGATCTGGATCGTCGACGACCTCACGCCGCTCCGCGCGCTGACGCCCGAGACGCTCGCGAAGGACCTCGCGTTCCTCCCGGGGCGTCCGGTCGTCCAGAAGCCGCGCGGCCAGGGCGGATGGCCCGAGGGCGACGCGACGTTCGTCGGGCCGAACCCGCCGGCGGGCGCAGCCGTTTCGTACTACCAGAGAACGCGGCACACGTTCGGGCGGATGAAGCTCGAGGTCCTCGACGCTTCGGGCCGCGTGGTCGACACCCTGCCCGCGGGCAAGAGGAAAGGGATCAACCGCGTCATCTGGTCGATGCAGGAGAAGCCCCCGCGCGTCCCGACGGCCGCTCAGGCGGGCGGCGCCGGCGCAGGGCCTCGCGTCCTCCCCGGCACGTACACGGTGCGCCTGACGAAAGGAAAGGACGTCGTGGAGGCGCCGCTCGTCGTCTCTCTCGACCCGAAGGCGCCCTTCACGCTCGACGACCGCAAAGCCCAGTACGACGCCGCGATGCGGGCGCACGCGCTCTTCGGGCGCATGAGCGACGTCGTGGACCGCCTGAACGGCTACCGCGCGCTCGCGGCGGCGCGCGCGAAGGGCCTCCCGGCGGGAGACGCGCTCCGCAGGGACCTCGACGCGTTCGCCGCGAAGGCCGACACGATCCGCAAGGACGTCGTCGCGACGTCCGAGGGCGGCGCGATCACGGGAGAGGAGCGCCTCCGCGAGCACCTCGCGTACGCCTACGACGCGATCCTCTCGTACGAGGGGCGGCCGGGCGACTACCAGGTCGAGCGCGTGTCCGTGCTCGAGCGCGAGCTGAAGGACGTCGAGGCGCGCGCCGCGGACCTCGCCGCGAAGGACCTCCCGGCCCTCAACGGGAAGCTGAAGGCGAAGAAGCTCGCGCCGATCGCGGACGCGGCCGCCCGGGACGAGGGCGCGCGGATCGCGGCGGCGCGGACGATCGAGCACGCGTGGGCCGTCGCCCGCGAGGGCGCCGCGGCGCGTCAGTAGGGCATGGGCCGGGGCATCCCGATCGGGCCGCCGATGCAGCAGCCTCCCCAGCCCGGGGAGTAGTAGCCGCCGTAGACGCTCACGCTCACGCCGACCGGCGAGTAGCCGTAGGGATCGCCCGTCTCTTCGTAGGGGTAGCAGCCGGAGGCGGTGACCGCGAGCGCGAGGAGGCCGGCGAGCGCGAGCGCGCGGGAGAGGGTCTTCTTCATCGCATCCTCCTCGTCACTTTCCGTTCTTCTCGAAGGGGTACTTCTGGAGCGCGAGGGCCGCCCCCGTGGGGTCGACGACGATCGCGAGGCTGCCGTCGCGGAGATCCGCGCGCGGCGCGAGCACGACGCGGCCGCCGAGAGACTTCGCCTTCTCCGCCGCCGCGCCCGCGTCCGCGACCTTGACGTAGGGAAGCCAGTTCGAGTTCAGCTCCTTCCAGGGCGTCACGTAGAGTCCCGCGCGGTTCTTTCCGCCCTTCCCGAGCACGAAGTACGGGAAGTCGACGCCGGCGACGCCCGCGTCGAGCGGCTTGGCGTCGTATCCGAGAACGTCGCGGTAGAACGTCATCGCCCCCGGCGCGTCCTTGGCCATGTGCTCCATCCACAGGAAGCGGCCGTCCGCGGGGGGAGCGTCCGGAGGATCGCCTTTCGCGATGCGGATCAGGCCCAGGAGGGCGCGCTGCGGGTCCGTGACGACGGCCGCGCGGGCAAGGTTCGTGACGTCGAGCGGTCCCTTCAGGACGGCGCCGCCCTTCGCCTTGAAGGCGGCCGCCGCGGCGTCCACGTCCGGAACCGAGACGTAGCCGAGCCAGGTGGATTCGGGCAGGTCCGACTTGCGGGCCGACATGTCCACGATCCCGCCGATCGGCTGGCCCTTCTCGCGGATCACCTTGTAGGGGTTCTCGCGCCCGGCGAGGACCTCGAACGTCCAGCCGAAGAGACCGCCGTAGTACTTCTCGGCGGCCGCCGCGTCGTTCGTGAGGAGGTCGAACCACACGAACTTCCCGGCGAGCTGCGGCCGAACGGCCGCCGGACCCGACGCCGGCCCGGCCACGAGCGCGGCCCCGAGGAGCAGCGAGAGCATGCCGGATGCGAGGAGGATCTTCTTCATGGAAACCTCCGATTTCGGCGGACACGATACCAGCGGCCCACCCCATTCACGTTCTAGGAAAATCTCTCGAGAAACTCCCTCACGTCTGCAAACGACGCCGACGGCACGCGGTGGCCGCCGTCGTACAGTCGGTGCTCCGCCGACCGGAAGCGCGTCGCGAGGATCTCCTTGTAGGGCGCGATGCGCTCCGCGGGGTAGTACGGGTCGTGGTTCGTCGAGACGTGCAGAACGTCCACCGCGGCGGAAGCGGCGGTCGGCTCGCCCGGACCGGTCCACTCGCCGGGCACGCCGCCGCAGAACGCGAGGACGGCCGAAAACGAGAGCCCGTCCGGCGGAGCCGCGGCCAGTCGATAGTTGAACGAGCACGGCTGGCTGAAACCCGCGAGGACCGTGCGCGCCGGATCGCCGCCGTTCGCGTCGGCCCATGCGAGCGCGGCCACGACGGCGCGCCGGTGGACGAGCCGGTTGTCCTCGGCGCGCGGCGAGACGCCCCAGTGGAAGCCCTTCTTCGTCTCGGGGTCGTCCACCCCCGTCACGAGCGTGGAATGCGGGCCCTGAAGGGACAGAACGAGATACGACGGCGGCGCCGCCTTCGCGAGGACCGCGAGGAGCGACTCGGCGTCCATCCCGTAGCCGTGCATCCCGAGGAGGACGGGCGCGGGGTGCGCGTCCTGCTCCGGCCTCCGGGCCAGGAGCCGAAGAGGGACCTCAACCGACAGGAACGCCTCGACTTCGCGGGACACCGGGCCTCCTCCGGGAACAACCTGCCCCCCGTTCGCGTATCAAGGGGCGTGGGAATGTTGTCATGACCGCCGCCATCGAGGTCCGGGGGCTCCGAAAGACGTACCGGCCCGCGTTCGGCGGGCGCGCGATCGACGCGCTTTCCGGGATCGATCTCGCGGTCCAGCCCGGCGAGCTCTTCGGCCTCCTCGGCCCGAACGGGGCCGGCAAGACGACGACCGTCAAGATTCTGCTCGGGCTCACGCACGCGACGTCCGGCGAGGCGTCGCTTCTCGGGCTGCCCTCGAGCGACCCCGAGAGCCGGCGGCGCGTCGGCTACCTGCCGGAGGGCCACCGCTTCCCGGGCTACCTCACGGCGCGCCAGACGCTGTCGGTTTTCGGGCGCATGTCCGGCGTCGACCACGCGACGCTCCGCGCTCGGATCCCGGGACTGCTCGAGCGCGTGCAGCTCGGCGACTGGATGGACGTCAAGGTGAAGAAGTTCTCCAAGGGCATGACGCAGCGCCTCGGCCTCGCCTCCGCGCTCGTGCACGACCCGGAGGTCCTGCTCCTCGACGAGCCGACGGACGGCGTGGACCCCGTGGGCCGGCGCGAGATCCGCGACCTCCTCCGCGCGGAGGCCGCGAAGGGCCGCGCGATCCTCCTCAACTCCCACCTCCTCTCCGAGATCGAGCTCACGTGCGACCGCGTGGCCGTCCTGCGCAAGGGCAAGGTCGCCGCGATGGGGACGGTGGAGGAATTGACGAATAAGGACAAAGAGAAGATTTCTTCGAGTGGTTATCGTTTCGTGGCGTCTCCGCTCACCGAAGAACTCATCGCGGATTTCCGGGCTCTGGGGGCGGGGGCGGAGCGCGTGAACGGCCACGTCAGGCTCACCGCACGGGATGCCGCGCATCTCAATGAGCTCGTCGATGCGACCCGGGCCCGGGGCGCCCTGCTCACGGAGCTCACCCCGGACAAGACCTCCCTGGAAGACGTGTTCGTCGACCTCGTGCGCGCCGGCGGCCCAGCGAGCGATTCCCCCTCTTCACCTTCTAAGAAATCCGAATACGGCCCTACGAACTAAAGAAGAGCAAACATGCGAGCACTGGCCGCCAACATCGAAGAGGTCTTCCGCGAGGCCGCGGCGCGCTGGACGCTCGTCGCGTACTTCGCCCTCTCGTCGCTCTTCATCCTCCTCTTCGCCGTCGCGGTGAACCTCGACGTCGTGAACGGCGCGCTCGCGGGCGCGAAGATCTTCGGCGCGAACGTCCACATGGGCCGGCAGTCCGTGGACCTCGACAAGCTCGTCCTCGGTTTCGAGTCCGGCTTCGCCGGCTTCCTCTACGTCGTCGGGACGTTCCTCGCGATCTTCGCGACCGCGCACCTCGTGCCGCGCCTCATGGAGAAGGGCACGGTCGACCTCTACCTCTCGCGCCCGGTCGGCCGGGTGCCGCTCCTCCTCTCCCGCTATCTCGGCGGCGTCCTCCTCTCGGCGACGAACGTCCTCTATCTCCTCGGTTCGATGTGGCTCCTCGTCATCTGGAAGACGCGCCTCGTCCACCCGAGGTTCTTCCTCGCGGCGGGGATCATCCTGTTCGGGATCGCGGCGCTCATGGCGTTCGCGTTCCTCGTGGGGACGCTCACGTCCTCGACGGCCGTTTCCATCATGGCCACGTTCGCACTCTTCTTCCTCTCGGCCATCCTCGTGAACCACGACCGCATCGCGGCCGCGATGTCGTACGAGTGGGCCGCGCAGCTCGTCCAGGGCCTCTACTGGGTCTTTCCGAAGACTGCCGAGCTCGGCACCGCCGTCGTCGCCCTCGTGATGGGCGACCAGGGCCCGGCGCGCATCCAGAAGGCCCTCGCCCTCCAGCCGTTCCTCACGACCGGCGCGTTCGGCGCCGCATGCCTCGCCCTCGCGTGCCTCCGTTTCCGGAGAAAGGACTTCTGACCATGAAGCGAATCGCCGCCTCCGCCGCCGTCCTCGCCCTCGCCTCCACGCTCGCGCTCCCGGCCGCCGCGGCCACCGACAGCGCGCTCGCGCTCGTTCCGGCCGACGCGGCCTCCGTGGGCGTCATCCACGTCGCGGACCTGCGCACGAGCCCGCTCGCGGCGCGCGTCTTCTCGGACACGGACCGGATCGCGGTGGACGGCGACGCCGCGCACTTCCTCGCCGAGGCGCGCCTGAACCCGAAGGAGGACGTCGACACGGTCGTCGCGGCCGGATCGCCCAAGGGCGCCGGCGGCAGCGCAGGCTGGGGCCTCGTCCTCTTCGAGGGCCGCTTCGACGTCGCCGCCCTCTCGTCCGCGATCGCCGCGCGCGGCGCCGAGCGGAAGTCCACGCCCGCGGGCGACTACTTCCTGCTTCCCGACAAGGGGCAGAACGCCGCGCGGCACGAACCGGGCGCGATCGCGTTCGCGAGCAACCACCTCGTCATCGCGGGCAACGAGGCGTCCGTCGTCGCGGCGCTCGCACAGAGGAGCGCGGGCGGCACGGCCTTCCGCTCGGGCGCGGGCCTCGGGCGCCACCTCGGCCGCATCGATTCCGGCGCGTCCGCCTGGGCGCTCGTGGACGTGACGCGCATCCCGGCAAAGGACGCCGCCATGCGGCACGCGCACGTACAGGCCGAGGGGAAGGGAATGGACGCGGCCGCGACGCTCGTCGCCTCGATGAAGAACGTCTCGCTCCTCGCGCTCCAGGCGACGGCGAAGGGCGACGCGCTGAAGCTGAACGCGACGGGCGTCGCGTCCGACGACGAGACGGCCGGCCTCATGGAGGACGCGCTCCGCGGCGTCCTCGCAGCCTGGCGCCTCGCCGCGCAGGAGAAGTCGCCGGACACGGTGGCCGTCCTCCGCAAGTTCGCCGTGACGCGCGACCGGTCGACCGTCTCGGTGTCCGGCACGCTGCCCGGCGCCACGGTGCGCGCGCTCGCCGAGAAGAAGCACGCGAAGGCGCAGGTCGACTGAGACCCAACGTCATCGTGCAACTTGGGAACGGGCGCTTCGGCGCCCGTTTTTCTTTGTGAGATGCGGTTCACGGAGCGACACTTCCCAGGGAAGATGCTCCCGGTCCCGCGGTTTGCCTTGGTCGTCGCCCTTCTCGGCGGCGCCCCCGCGTACGCTCAGGACCTGAAGGTCGTCGCCGAGCTCGGCCGCGTCGGACCCCCGACGGCGCTGTCCGTCCAAACCCTCACGAAGGGCGGCTCCCCCTCGCTCGTCAGTGTCGGCCGCGGATTCGTGAACGTCTGGCTCCTCGATGGGTCGCAGGAGCCCGTGGTGACCGCCATTCCCGAGACCTACCGACAGTTCACGTTCGGTGATTTCGACGGCGACGGATTTCTGGATCTCGCGGCCGCGGGAGGCGCAGGAATTGACATCCTGAAAGGCGACGGAAAGGGTTCGTTCGCGCCATCGCTCTCGCTCGCACGGTCCGGTTCGTTCAACGACCTTTCTGCGGCCGACGTCGACGGGGACGGACGGCCGGACCTCGTGGTGGTCGACGGAGTGACGATCCAGTCTTTCCTGTCGAGGGGCGGGCTTCGATTCGACGGACCGTTCGTCACGCCGATCACGACCTACGGCGGCGCGGGAACCGTGTCGGCTGGAGACCTCGATGGGGACGGCCGGGCCGACGTAGTTCTCTCGGGCATGTATCGGGGCTACCCGTCCGTCTGGCTCGGCGCAGGCGACGGGACGTTCCGCGTCACGTCGGTCTCGCTCCCGGGCCGAAGCCCCGGCCGTGTGCTGCTCGCCGACCTCACGGGAACCGGCCGGCTGGACCTCGCATACCCGAACTCGGTCTATATCGGACCCGACACGCTCATCATTTACGCGAACGACGGGCATGGGCAATTCAGAGGGGCGGGCGGGTGTCTGGCAGTCCCGGGGTTGGTGACCCCGAGCGCGCTGGACGTGGACGGGGACGGGCGAAACGAGCTCGTCGACCTTTTCCGGGCGGACCACTATTCCCTCGTCGTCTGTCGAGCCGACGGTCCACCCGAGGGGGAACGCCTCGTCCTGCCGTTGTTCTCGCCGCTCCTGGAGATTTATTCGGTTGCGGCGCTCCGGTACCCGGCTGCCGGAGCCACGTTCTTCCTTTCGACACGCGAGGGAATTGTTGTCCTCGCACGTGCCGGTGCGCGCACGGATCGCTCGATCGTGCCGGTCGTCGTCTCGACGACGGGACTCTTCGGGTCCCGATTCGACTCGGACCTGCTCCTCACGAACTCGGGCTCGACGCCCGCCCACGTGATCCTGCGCTACGCGGCGGCCGATGGCGGCGGAAGCGGCGTCGTCGAGAAGGACCTCGGGGCGGGCGCTCAGCTGATCGCGCCGTCGGCGGTCAAGTTCCTTCGGGACGAGGGGTTGCCGATCGGCGTGGGCAACGTCGTCGGGACGCTGCGGCTCGACGTAACGGGCGCCTCTTCCCCGCGAGCCGTCACCGCCTCGGTGCGGACGACGTCGCCCTCGGGTGCGGGCGTCTCCTACGGCGGAGTCCCGCTCGCTTCCGCGCTCCGGGGCCCGGCGATCGTTCCGTGGCTCAAGGAGGACGCACGGGACCGCACGAACCTGGCGCTCGTGAACGCCGGGGGCGACGCCGAGGGCCCGATCACGCTGCGCGTCACCGTCCACCCGGGAACGGCGGGCGCGGAGTCTCCGGCGGTTCTTCCGGACGTCACCCTTCCGCCCGGCGGCTTCTTCCAGTTCGGTCGCATCCTTCGGACCGCGGGCCTCGCAGCGTCGGTCGGCTGGGCGCGCGTGGAGAGGGTGTCGGGCGGCGCGCCCTACCTCTCATGGGCCGTCGTGAACGACGCCGGAACGAGCGACGGATCGTTCGTGGCCGGGGTGGTGGAGGAGGATAGGGCGGAGACTCGCGAGATTCCGAACGCCGTCCAGACCGCGCGCTACACGACGGAGTTGGTCGCGACGAACCCGGGTGACTCTCCACTGGGGCTCGTCGTGCGCCTCGGCGCAGATCCATTCCAGGGCCCCTCGTTCACGCTTTTGATCTCGGCCGGTGAGACGTCTTACGTGCCCGATCTGTTCGCCGAATTCCGGAGGCGAGGCGTCCCGGGCGCTCCGCCGGCCGAGGTGGAAATCGTGTCGTCCGTTTCCCTCTCTGCGTCCGGGTTCATCGCGGCGGGTGTGCGCGTCTCGTCGTCTCCCGCGCCGGGGCGGTCGTACGGAGTTTTCGAGTCGGCGCGATACGTGGGCCGGGCCGATTCCGTCGTCATTCCCGACCTGCGCCAGGACGCGGGAACGCGGAGCAACGTCGGCGTCTCCCCCGGTAGCGGTTTCGGGTTCATCGATTTCCGCGTCGAGATCCGGGACCCCTCGGGCGCGCTCGCGGGCGTCCGGGACGGCGTACACGTCGAATCCGGCGTCCTCCAGATGAACGCGATCCTCCGGAATGTTGCGCCGGGCCTGGCGCGCGGATGGGCGCGGATCATTCCTTCCCTGCCCGTGGAGTACGCGCCCCCCGCTTTCACCGCATACGGAGTCATCAACGACGGCGCGGAGCCAGGCCAGGGCACGGACGACGGATCGTTCGTTCCCGCGGTTCCGGAATAGAGACGCCTCTACCGCGCGAAGATGTAAGGCGGGCGGAGCCGGGACCCGCCCGGCTGCGTGACCTTCCGCAGTGCCCCGTCGGTCTTCCACACGTCGTACGCGGCGTTCCCGAGGAACGCGATCGCGAGGACGGCGGCCGCGAGCCGCATCCGTGCGGGCCATTGCCCGGGCGAAGGCGGCGAGGCGGCGAGAGCGCCCGCCGCGAACGCCAGGAGCGGATGGAACGGGATGAGGTAGCGGGCGTCGCCGACGGAGACCTGGTAGGGAAGGACGCCGAGGAAGACGAGGAGGAGCGCCAGCCGGAGCGCGCCCTCTCGCGGGCTTCGCGCGAGCGCGAGGAGCACCGCGGCTCCCAGGACGGGCACTCCGACCGCGATCCAGACGTAGAGGGCGTTCAGCGTTCCGGGCGAACGCTCTCCGGCCCACCCGTGCCCGTAGAGGTAGATGATGTCCCGCTTGTTCGGCGCGAAGTTGAACGACGCGCGCCTCAGGAACAGGTCCGCTTCCCGGAGCGGATGCGTGAGGAAATACGTCCTCGCCTTCGGTCCGAGGATCCGCGCGAGCGATTCGTAGTCGGGCGCTTCGGGAGTCCCGGGCTGCGCCTCCGGGAACCACTCGGTGCGTCCCGTGGCGTTCGGGTTGTTGCCGAAGTAGAGGCTCTGCGTGTCGGCGGGCGAGCCGAGCCGGAAGGTGCCGGTGCGGCCCGCGCGATGCCACGAGTAGGCCAGCGCGGGCGCCGTCGCGACAGCGAGCGTGAGCGCGGCGAGCGCAAGCCCGCGAGCCTGCCGCCGGCGG
Source organism: Thermoanaerobaculia bacterium (assembly GCA_044229475.1). Lineage (GTDB taxonomy): Bacteria > Acidobacteriota > Thermoanaerobaculia > UBA5066 > UBA5066 > Fen-183. The sequence continues at coordinate 219,045 of JBGASW010000003.1, forward strand.
ATCGCGTCGAAAAAGGGGATCGCGACGAGAGGCAGCGCGAGGAGGAGCAGACCGGTGCGCGTGAGCGCGAGCCCGGCCACGATCACGGCGCAGCACAGGAGCCGCGCCGGGGAAACCTCGGGATGGTCCGGCAGGAGCAGCCACGCGATCCCGGCCACGCCGAGGAGGCAGAGGTTCTCGCTCACGAGAAGCGACGGGTAGAAAGCGAGGATGCCGCTCGTGGCGAGGAGCGCCGCCGTCAGCACGCCGGCGCGCGGGCCGAAGCGACGCCGGGCCGCGTCGCCCGCGAGAAACACGGCGGCCGCCGAGAGAAGGACCTGGATCGCGTACACGATCCGCGGCCGGGGTCCCGCGATCCGGTAGATCGCCATGAGGAACCAGGGATAGCCCGGCGGGTGTCCGTCGGTAGGAACGGGCCGGCCCGCCAACCCTTCCAGCGCCTGGGCGTGATAGCCGTCGGCGTCGAAGAACGCCGGGTTGAACCCGACTGCGAAGAAGATCGCGGCCCGGAGGGCGAGGGCCAGCAGCGCGACGAGCGCGACCGACCCCCAGCCTCTCCCCCCCATGTCGACTACTCGCCCGGGACCACCTGCCACGTCTTGTCCGGGTTGAAGCGCTCCATGGCCTTGAAGGCCTCGAGCGTCTTCTCGCCGAGGTCCTTCTGGTAGACGACGCCGGTGTGGCTGACCATGAACGTCTTCACGCCGGTGACGCGGTATTCCGCCGGGGCCGCGACGAGCGCGAACCCGCCGATCATCACGCCCTTGACGACGAAGTCCATTTCGCCCAGCGGGGCCGCGGGGCCCTGCCCCTTCAGGACCTTGAAGTAGTAGCCGTGGTACGGCTTCGACTTGTCGGAGTAGCCCTCGGTGATGACGCGCGCGACGTTCTCCCCGACCGGGCCGCCCCACGTCCCGTCCGCGTTCTTCCACGCAAGGCCGTCCTGCTTGCCCGGTGTCGCGATGACGCGCTGGGCGTACTGGTTCACGCGCGACCCGTCGCGCTTCTTCGACGCGTACTCGTGCTGGGCCTCGACGTATCCCCGGCAGAACTTGATCGCGTCCAGCTCGTTGCCGCCGATGCGGCGGTAGAGGACCTCCCGGCGCCCGGCTTTCGTGTCGAACCGCCAGCCTCCGTTCGCCTTGACGAGCGGGATCGGGGAGGGCCAGTTGTCGTCGCCCAGCAGGAGGACCATGTGGCCCGGGTTCAGCGGGTCGGGCGCGACGGAACGCTTCTCGAGACCCTTGCGGGCGAACGCGCCGGCCGTGTTCCTGTCCTGGACGGCGTCTCCCGAGACGACGAGGTCGATGCCGTCCGACCCGAAGATTTCGGTGAGGGCGGGCACGTCGAACTTCGCGGCCGCGGAGATGAGCGCGTCGGCTGCCGCCGTCGGCGAAGAGAAAGTCTTTTGCTTCGGAGCGGCCGCGGGCGCGGCCGCCCTGAGATTTCCTTCGAAGGTGAAGAGCGAGACGACGGCGAGGAGCGAGCCGGCGAGGACGAGGCGGTACGTTCGGCACGGGACCATTCGAAGAAATCCCCCGTTCTTCGTGTTCGTATTCATCGTCGTTCCCCCTCTCACCGGCGACCGCCGCGGCCACCGCCGCCGCCGCGGGATCCGCCGCCGCCGCCGCCGCGCGAGCCCATGCTGGAGGATCCGCGGGAGCTGCTGGAGCGCGCGCTGCTGCCGCTGAACCCGCCGGAGCCGCCGCCGAAGCCGCTGCTGCCGCCGCGCGAGCCGCCGCCGCCCATGTCGCGGCTGCCGATCGAGTCGCCGCCTCGGCTTCCGCCGCCCGACGAGCGATTGCTCGCGCTCGGGGAAGAGCCGCCGCGGCCGCCGCCGGACCTGTCGCTGGTCCCGGCGCTCGGGCCACCCCGGCTTCCGCCGGCACGGTCGCCCGCGCCCGACGTTCCGCGCCCGCCCTGCTGCCGTGTGCTCGCCTGCTGGCCGCGCGTCTGGCCGCCGTACTTGCTCGCGCTCGCCTTGTTGCCGTACGGCGTGCCGCCGCGGTGGCTCGGGTTGTGGTTCCAGCTACCGCCGCCCTGGCCGCGGTTGCCTGCGTTGATGTTCGTGTTCCGGTTGAAGTTGTTGTTCACGTTGATGTTCACGTTGCCGCCGCCCCAGCCGCAGTGGCAGCACGAGCCGCCCCAGAAGGCGGCGCCGACCATGACGCCCACCGAGAACGAGAAGAACGCGGCGCCCGGTGTGTACGGCGGGTAGTAGACCGGCGGGTACGGGTAGACCGGCGGCGGGTAGACGTACACCGGGTTGTACGAGGGCACGTAGATGACCTCGGGGTTCGCGGACTGGACGACGATGACTTCCTTCGTCTCGACGACCTTCGTCTCGACCTTCATCTGCTCGTTCGAGGCCAGCGCGCCCTTGTCCTTCGCCTTCTTGCGCATCCGCTGGCAGGAGTCCATGACGTCCTTCTGCTGATCGAGGAACGCGTTGCCGAGGTCCGTCGTCCACTGGATGTCGTCCGTGAGCCGCTTGAGAGCGTCGGGGACGGCCGCCATGGACTTGACGGAGGGATCCCAGTTCTCCTTCGCGACGGCGTCGGCGAGGGCCTTGTCCTTGAGGTCCTTGTGCTTCGCCATCCACTGCTGGAGCTGCATGAGTTCGAGCGGGTATGTCGACGCCGCGAGCACCTGCGCGAGGAGATCGTCCGGGTAGAGCGCGATTGGCGCGACGAGCGAGTCGAGCTGGTCGGCCGTGAGCGGCGGATCGTCCGCCTCAGCCGCTGCGGCGGGGGGAGACGCCTCCTGCGCCAGGAGGATTCCTTCCCCCGGTACCAGAAGGAGCGCGCACGCAATCGCGATGGCGCTTCGCCAGCCACGGCCCAAGAGTCCGTTCGCATTGTTCGTTCGTTTCATGGTGCGCCCACTCCTGCTGCTGGAAAGTTGGCTGGCGGAATCATACCCGTCGAGCGAGCGCGCGGATTGGCCCGGACATCGCTTGAACGGCCCTGGCGACATGCCGCCATCCCTGACGACGGAACGCCAAGCGGCGCATGGACGGCGGAGACACGCGTGAGCGGCGCATCCGCAAGTCCAGCCCGCAGAGGGACTTCTTCGAAGGTCGTCGAACCCGGGCGCTGGCACCGCCTTCGCTCTCAACGAGGGCGGTCTTCAGGAGGATCTATGTCCAAACGCGCAACCCGCCTCGAGCACGACCTGCTCGGGGACCTCGCCGTTCCCGCCGACGCGTACTACGGCGTCCAGACCGCCCGCGCGCGCGAGAACTTCCACATCTCCGGCGTCGAGCTGAGGCTGTACCCCGACCTCATCAAGGCGTTCGCGATGGTCAAGCTCGCGGCCGCGCGCGCGAACTTCGACTGCGGGCAGTTCGACAAGAAGATTCTGAAGGGGATCGAGGGCGCCTGCGAGGAGATCATCGCGGGCAAGCTCCACGACGAGTTCCGCCTCGACGTGTTCCAGGGCGGCGCGGGCACCTCGACGAACATGAACGCGAACGAGGTGATCGCGAACCGCGCCCTCGAGCTCATGGGGAAGAAGAAAGGCGACTACGAGGCCTGCGACCCGCACGACCACGTGAACTGCTCGCAGTCCACGAACGACGCGTACCCGACCTCGCTCCACGTCGGGATGGCGCTCGGCAACGTCCGGCTCGTCGCGGCGATGCGCGAGCTCATCGCGGCCTTCCGGAAGAAGGGCAAGGAGTTCGCGCCGATCCTGAAGATGGGCCGCACCCAGCTCCAGGACGCGGTGCCGATGACGCTCGGGCAGGAGTTCAACGCCTTCGCGCAGACGCTCGAGGGCGAGGTCCTCGCGCTCGAGCGGATCCAGAGCGTCCTGTGCGAGACGAACATGGGGGCGACCGCGATCGGCACGGGGCTCAACGCCCCCGAGGGCTATGCGGAGAAGTGCACGAAGCACCTCGCGAAGATCACCGGGTTCCCGATCACGCTCGCCCCGGACCTCATCGAGGCGACGCAGGACACGCAGGCCTTCGTCCTGTACTCGGCGTGCATGAAGAGCCTCGCGATCAAGCTCTCGAAGGTCTGCAACGACCTGCGGTTGCTCTCCTCGGGCCCGCGCTGCGGCCTGCGCGAGATCAACCTCCCGGCCAAGCAGCCCGGCTCCTCGATCATGCCGGGCAAGGTCAACCCCGTCATTCCCGAGGTCGTCAACATGGTCTGCTTCCGCGTGATCGGCAGCGACCTGACGGTCTCGATGTCCGCCGAGGCCGGCCAGCTCCAGCTGAACGTCTTCGAGCCGGTCATCGCCGCGTGCATCTTCGAGGCGCAGACGATGTTCATCAACGCCGCCCGGACGCTCCGCGTCCACTGCGTGGACGGGATCACCGCGAACCCGGACGTCATGAAGCACTACGTCGAGTACTCGATCGGCACCGTCACCGCGCTCAACCCGATCATCGGCTACGACAAGGCGACGGCGCTCGCCGCCGAGGCCATGAAGACGGGGGCCGGGATCATGGAGCTGATCCGGAGGAAGAAGGTCCTCACGGAAAAGCAGATCGCCGAGGTCCTCGACCCGGCCGCCATGACCGGGCAGAAGCGCACCGGAAAGAAATGAGATCCCGGCGGACCGCCCTCCTCGCCGTCGCGGGCGCGGCGGCCTACCTCCTGACTTCGGCCGCGGCGGCCGAGGAGTGGCGGCCCTTTTCGGCGACGTGGGCGCTCGCAGGAAAACGGACGTCGCTTCCGACCGAGGGCGCGCGCCGCGCCGCGATCGTCCGCGCCACGGGATCGTTCGTGGTCACGAAGGGCGACGTGGTCGGCCGGGGCTTCTTCGGAGAGCTGATCGGATACGACGACGGGGGGACGCTTCTCGTCGGGAGGGCCGTTTTCACCGATGAGAAGGGCGAGAAGGTCTTCGCCACGCTGAAGGCCCAGCCTCTCGGCACGGGCCGGACGGCCGCCGCGACGATCACGGGCGGCACGGGCCGCTGGGCCGGCCTCGAAGGGGAGTTCACGTTCGCGTGGAAGGTCGTCGTCGAGTCGGGTGAAGACGACTTCGACGCGATGACGCTGAACGTCGAGGGCCGCGCGCGCCGGGCGCCTCCGAAGACCCCGGCGGAGGCGCAGAAGTGAGCCCCGCCGCGAAGACATGGGTCTGGCGCGGCGTCACGATCGCCCTCGGCGCCGCCATCTGGTTCTGGCCCGTGCCGGAGGGCCTCACGGCGCAGGCCTGGCGCCTCTTCGCGATCTTCGCCGCGACGATCTTCTCGGTCATCGTGGGCGCGTTCCCGATCCTGACGGCCTCCGTCCTCGCGGTCGCCGTGTCGGTGCTTTCGGGCGTTCTCAAGCCGGCGAAAGCCTATGCGGGCTTCGCGAACGGGACGATCCTCCTCATCGTCGTCGCGTTCCTCGTCGCGCGCGCGATCGTGAAGTGCGGCCTCGGGCAGCGGCTCGGCCACCTCGTCGTCTCGCTCTTCGGGAAGTCGACGCTCGGGCTCGGGTACAGCGTCTTCTTCCTCGACGCCGTCATCGCGCCCGCGTTCCCGAGCGACACGGCCCGCTCGGGCGTCCTCTACCCGCTCGTCCTCTCCCTCGCCGAAGGCTCGGGCTCGAAGCCGGACGAGGCGACGCGCAAGAAGACCGGCGCCTACCTGATGTTCTGCGGGATGGCGACGCTCAGCCTGTCGTCGGCGCTCTGGCTGACCGCGATGGCGGGCAACCCTCTCGGAGCCGAGATCGGCAAGTCGCTCGGCCTCAGCGTGACGTTCGGCTCATGGCTCGTCGCCTCCATCGTCCCGACGCTCGTCTGCCTCGCGGTCCTTCCGTACCTGATCTACAAGGTCTTCCCACCCGAGCTGAAGGCGACGCCCGAGGCGCCCGCGGCGGCGAAGAAGGCGCTCGCGGCGATGGGGCCGCTCGGCCTGCAGGAGAAGATCGTCGCGGTGACGTTCGTCGGCATGGTCACGCTGTGGGCGCTCGCGGGAACGCTCAAGGTCGACCTCACCGCCGTGGCGTTCCTCGGTCTCGGCATCTTCCTCGCGACGGGCGTCCTGACGCTCAAGGACATCGGCCAGCAGGGCGACGTCCTCGCGACGTTCATCTGGTTCGCGATCCTCTTCGCGATCAGCGGCCAGCTCAACACGCTCGGCTTCATGGGCTGGATCGGGCAGCGCCTCGCGGCGGCGCTCGGCGGCCTGCCGTGGCTCGCCGTGTACGTCCTCCTCGTCCTCGCCTACGTCCTCATTCACTACCTCTTCGTGAGCCAGACGGCGCACGTCCTCGCGCTCTTCGGCGTCTTCCTCGGCGTCGGAGTGCAGCTCGGCGTGCCGGTCGCTCCGCTCGGCTTCGCCCTCCTGATCTCGACGAGCTACCTCTCGACGCTCACGCCCCAGGCTTCGAGCGCAAACCTCCTCGTCGTGGGCAGCGGCTACCTGACGCAGGGAGAGCTCTACAAGCTCGGGACGATCACGACGGCCTTCAACGTCCTCGTCCTCCTTCTCATCGGGACTCCCTGGCTGCTCTTCGTGACGCGCTGAGGTAGAACGCCTGCATGCATGACATCGCCGAGTCCCTCCGCCAGAACCCGGAGCTCGCGGTCTTCCTGACGCTCGCCCTCGGCTTTCTCGTGGGGCGCCTCAAGATCGGCACGTTCAAGCTGGGCAACGTCGTCGGCACTCTCCTCGCGGGCGTCGTCGTGGGCCAGATCGGCGTCAAGGTGGACCCGGTCGTCAAGCTCGTCTTCTTCGACCTCTTCCTCTTCGCGACGGGCTACAAGGTCGGGCCGCAGTTCTTCCGGGGGCTCAAGAAGAACGCGCTCACGCAGGTGTCGCTGACGCTCGTCCTGTGCGTCACGAGCCTCGTGACGACGGTCGCGGCGGCGAAGATCTTCAAGTACGACTGCGGCACCGCGGCGGGCCTCATGGCGGGGGCGTTCACGGAGTCGACCGTGATCGGGACCGCGGGCGAGACGATCAACCGCCTGCCGATCTCCGACGCCGAGAAGAAACGCCTCCTCGACCAGATTCCCGTCGCGTACGCGGTGAGCTATCTCGTCGGGACCGGCTTCGTCGTGTGGTTCCTTTCGGGCCTCGCGCCGAAGCTCCTGAAGGTGAACCTGAAGGAGGAGGCGAAAAAGCTCGAGGCGACGCTGTCGGGCGGCACGGGGGAAAAGCGCGAGGAGGGCACGCAGTCCGCGTACCGCCAGTGGGACATACGAGCGTACGAGCTGCCCCCACAGTGGGCCGGCAAAACGATCGGCGAGTTCGAAAGATCTTTCGCGCCCGACAGGGTTTTTGTGAAGAGGGTACGAAGAGGGAAAGAAGAGAAGGACTTCTTAGAAGGTGAAGAGGGGATCGCCCTCGCCGCGGGCGATGTCCTCGCTCTTGCCGCGCGTCGCCCCGTATTCCTTTCTAAGAAATCTTCCTCTTCCTCTTCCTCTTCGACTTTCGGCGTTGAGGTCGAGGACCGCCAGCTCCTCGATTGGCCCATCGTCGTCGCCGACGCCGTCGTGACTTCCCGCGACATCGAGGGCAAGACGCTCGCCGAGCTCGCGGAGGCCCACGGCCGGGGCGTCGGCCTCGTCTCGCTCGTACGCGGCGGCGAGGACGTGCCGGTCTCGCTGCATACGACCGTGGATCGCGGCGACCTTCTGCGGATCGCGGGCGCGCCCGAGGACGTTGCCCGCACGGGGAAAGCCATCGGCTATGTCGAGCGGCCCTCGAGCGAGACCGACGTCGTGTTCGTGGGCCTCGGCATCGTCCTCGGCGGGTTCGTCGGGCTCCTGTCCGTGACGGTCGGCGGCCTCCCGCTCAGCCTCACGGCGTCGGGCGGCGCGCTCATCATGGGCCTCGTCTTCGGCTGGCTGCGGTCCGTCCGCCCGACGTTCGGGCGGATTCCCGAGCCCGCGCTCTGGGTCTTCGACACCGTCGGCCTCGCCGTCTTCATCGGCATCGTCGGCCTCTCGGCCGGACCCAGCTTCGTCTCGGGAATCAAGGAGACGGGGCCGAGCCTGCTCTTCGTCGGCCTCGTCGTCGCCGTCACCCCGCACATCGCAGCGCTCTTCTTCGGGAAGTACGTCCTCAAGATGAACCCCGTCCTCCTCTTCGGCGCCTGCGCCGGGGCCGGCACCGTCACGGCCGCCCTGCGCGGGATCCAGGACGAGGCGGGAAGCAAGCTCCCCGTCCTCGGGTACACCGTCCCCTACGCGATCGGGAACATCCTCCTCACCGCGTGGGGACCCGTCATCGTCATGCTCACGAAATAGGAGTCCTCAAATGTCGCCGAAACGCATCGTCTCTCTCTCCCTCGTCCTCCTCGTCGCCCTTCTGGCGACACCGGGCGCCTCCGCGCAGACGGCCGCCGCTCCCGCCGCCAAGCCCGCTCTCGCGCACGTCGTGATCCTCGCGACTGGCGGCACGATCGCCGGCGTCCAGCCCAAGGAAGGCGAGCCCGGCTACAAGTCCGGCAGCCTCTCGATCGACGCCCTCATCAAGGGCGCCCCCGGCATCGAGAAGCTCGCCCGCCTCGACGGCGAGCAGATCGCGTCCATCGGCAGCCAGGACATGAACGACGTCGTCTGGGGCAAGCTCGCCAAGCGCGCGAACGAGCTCCTCGCCCAGCCCGACGTCGACGGCATCGTCGTGACGCACGGGACCGACACGCTCGAGGAGACCGGGTTCTTCCTCGGCCTCGTCCTCAAGAGCAACAAGCCCGTCGTCCTCGTCGGCTCGATGCGCCCCGCGACTTCGCAGAGCGCGGACGGCCCGCTGAACCTCTACAACGCGGTCGCGGTCGCGGCCGACCCGGCCTCGCAGGGCCGCGGCGTCATGGCCGTCGTGAACGACGAAGTCCACACGGGCCGCGACGTCCACAAGACGCACACGACGGCCGTCCAGACGTTCGTCTCCACGACGCGCGGGACGATCGGCAAGGTCTACTACGGCAAGGTCCGCTACGGATACGTCCCGACGTACAAGCACACGGTCACGAGCGAGTTCGCGACGGCGCCGCGCTCGATCTACCCGCCGCGCGTCGACATCGTCTTCGCGCACGAGGGGTGCGACGGGACGTTCGTGAAGGCCGCCGTCGCCGCGGGCGCCAAGGGGATCGTCCTCGCGGGCGTCGGCGACGGGAACGCGACGGCCGACATGATCAACGCGCTCTCCGAGGCTGCGAAGAGCGGGATCGTCGTCGTCCGCACGTCTCACGTGGGCTTCGGAATGGTCCGCCGCAACGTCGAGCTCGACGACGACAAGCTCGGGTTCGTCGCCGGGATGGACCTCAACCCGCAGAAGGCGCGCGTCCTCCTGCGCGTCGCGCTCACGCAGACGAACGACGTCCAGAAGATCCAGAAGTACTTCGAGGAATACTGAGCTGGCGTAGGCTAGGTCATCGTCTCCCAGGACCTTCTCCGCGCTCTCGACTACGCGGGCGTCTTCGTCTTCGCGGTGAGCGGTGCGCTCGCCGGGGGGCGCAAGAGCCTCGACCTGTTCGGGGTCTTCGTCGTCGCCGTCGTCACGGCGATCGGCGGAGGCACCCTCCGGGACCTCCTCCTCGGCCGGCTCCCGGTGTTCTGGGTGCGGGAGCCTGAGTACCTCGGGGTCGTCGCCGCGGCCACGGCGGCGACGATTCTCTTCACGCGCCTGAGGATGCCGAAGGAGAACCGCCTCCTCGCGGCGGACGCCCTCGGCCTCGCTCTCTTCTCCGTGACGGGAGCGCAGATCGCCGAGACCGCGACGGACGCGAAGCTCGTCATCGTCCTCATGGGAGCCGTGACGGCGGCGGCGGGCGGGATGTTGCGCGACGTCCTCTGCGGGGACGTCCCGATGATCCTGCACGGCCGCGAGCTCTACGCGACGGCCGCCGCCGCGGGCGCCGCGGTTTATGTCGGGCTCTCGGCAGCAGGTGCGGGCCGGCCGCTGGCTGCGGGCGCGGGGCTCCTGACGACGCTTCTGCTCCGACTGTTCTCCCTGCGCTACGGCCTTGGCCTGCCCGCGTACCACCTGCCGGAAGATTGACGCGCGACGCGATCGCGTAAAGGAACGCTCATGAACGACCGTCGGCCCGACCTCCCGCAGATCGTCTTCGCGATCCTGATCATCTGCGGGCTCCTCGCTCTCTCGCTCTGGATCGTCGCCCCGTTCGCCGCAGCGCTCGTCTGGGCGACGACGATCGTCGTCGCGACCTGGCCCGTGCTCCTCCAGCTCGAGAAGTGGTTCGGGGGCCGACGCGGACCGGCCGTGGCCGTCCTGACGATCGCGCTCCTCCTCGTCGTCGTGGTGCCGTTCCTCGCGGGTCTCGGGACTCTCCTCGGGAACCGCGAGGCGATCGCCGCCGGGATCGACCGCTTCCGGACCGCGGAGGTCCCGCCTCCGCCTTCCTGGGTCGCCGGGATTCCGCTCGTCGGCACTCAGGCGGCGGCCGCATGGCAGGACCTCGCCGGCGGCGCCGTCCACGACCTCGCGCAGAAGGGGGCGCCGTACGCGCGCCAGGCCCTGAACTGGTTCATGTCCACTCTCGGGAGCATCGGCGGGCTCTTCTTCCACCTTCTCATGACGGTGATCGTCGCTGCCGTCCTCTACAGCCTCGGCGACGCCGCGGCCGACCGCGTGCGGCGCTTCGCGCGCCGGCTGGCGGGCGACCGGGGAGACAACGTCGTCGTGCTCGCGGGTCAGGCGATCCGGGGGGTCGCGCTCGGCGTCGTCGTGACGGCAGTGGGGCAGTCGGTGCTCGCAGGGGTCGGCCTCGCGATCGCGGGCGTCCCGTTCGCCGGCGTCCTCACCGTCGTCGCGCTCGTCCTGTGCATCGCGCAGGTCGGCCCGATCCTCGTTCTTCTCCCGGCGATCATCTGGCTCTACGGCAGCGGGCAGACGGGATGGGGGACGTTCCTCCTCGTCTGGTCGATCCCCGTCGTCACGCTCGACAACGTCGTGAGGCCCATCCTCATCAAGAAGGGCGCGGACCTCCCGCTCCTCCTGATCTTCGCGGGCGTCATCGGCGGCCTCGTGTCGTTCGGGCTCATCGGGATCTTCGTGGGCCCCGTCGTCCTCGCCGTGAGCCACACGCTCCTCGAGGCGTGGATCGACGCCGGAGACGAGCCGCAGCCTGCGGCCGAATGAGTCAGCCGGGCGCGGGCGGCTCCGGCGGGCGCCCGGCGACCTGCTTCGAGAGCAGCCGCCCGATGAGGACGGCGGGGAAGAGGACCCCGATCAGCGACTCGAGGTTGGAGAGGGCGCGCGCGGCGGACGAAAGCGGCGTGACGTCCCCGTAGCCGACGGTCGTGAGCGTCACGAAGCTGTAGTACAGGAGGGGCGGGTAGGACCCCTCCGTCACGCTCCGCGCCGCCTGGAACGATCCGGGCCGCACGACCTCGAGGAGATCGTAGGCGTAGGCCCACGCCGTGCCCAGGGCCGCGAGGACGGGGAACCAGTCCCTCAGGAGCGGCGCGACGAAGATGGACGCCACGAGGAGCGGGAGGAGGAGGGCGGCGCCCTCCTCCTTCGTCCAGACCGAGGCCGTCTTGTGGATGAGGCGCCGCATCGCGTCAGAACCGGAACCGCGAGCCGAGCTGGATCTGCGTGGCGGTTCCGCTCTGGAGGTCCTTGTTCACGCGCGTGCCGGTGAGGAACTCCGCGACGAGATCGAGCCGCGTGATCGGCGACCACGCGAGGTTGAGCGAGAAGCGCCGCGTGTACTTGAGCGCGTCGTTCGGCTGGTTCTCGAGGACGTTCACCCACACCCAGCCCATGGTCATCGTGGAGCGGAGCGTGTTCGACCACGCGTGCTCGTAGCCGAGATAGGCGGCCGTGACACCGAGAACAGTCATCTCGCCGGTCGCGGCGTCGAAGTACGCGTCCTGGCCGCCCGCGGCGCGGAGATCCGTGATGTACCGGCCGATCCCGTTGCCGCCGTAGAGGGAGAACTTCACGTCGTCCGTCTCGGCCCACCAGCCCGTCCGGAGGACGCCGCTCAGGCCGAGGCCGAGACCGCCCCGGGACGCGGTCTGATTCGGGTCCAGGTCCGACTCGGCGCGGATCTGCCGGAGAAGGACCGCCAGCTGCACGTGCCCGAGCTGGCCGAGGACGGGCAGCGAGCCCTTCCCCTTGCCGGGGTCCCATCGCGCGCGGAGAACGAAGTCGGGGATCAGGTTCACTCCGGAGGCGTTCGTGACGTCCGGCGCCGGGTTCTCGATCGAGGCCGCGATCGTGTAGGCGTCTCTGAAGGTCGTCGTGTACCGGATCTGGGGCTGGCGGAAGAGCGAGATCGCGTTCAGGCCCTCGTTGTCGATCCCGAACGGCTCGGCCTCGGGATCCGAGAAGGTGGACCAGGTCTGGCCGAGGATCCAATGGTCCCACTGGCCGAACGCGTGGCGCAGGGCCGCATTCGAATTGATGTCGAACCCGACCTCGATGAAGGCGCGCATCGCGCCGACGCCCGTCGGCGTCCGGAAGTCGAAGTTGAAACGGCTCGCGTTCGCCGCGAGCGTCGTGCGCGCGCCCTTGCCGGCCGCCTCGCTCCCTTCAACGGGGATCGAGGACGTCACGAAGCGGTCGTCGGTCCCGATGGCGTCGAGGCTCTCGACCGCGGTCACGCGCACCTGCCCGCCGAGCTTCAGGGCCGCGTCCGTGCCCGGGATGCGGAACGAGCCGGGGAATTCGCCGACCGAGACGACGTCCTCGGCCTCCGGGAGCTTCTTGACCTCCGTCTCGAGCTGCTTGAGCCGCTCCTCGAGCCCGGCAGAGGCCTGGCTCGCATTCGTGAGGGCCTCGAGCTTCGCGAGACGCTCCTCGAGGGCGCGGATCGTCTCTTCCTGCTTTGCGATCTGCGCCTTCAGCTCCTCGATCTCGGAAGAAGAAGAGGGAGAAGAAGAGGAGGAAGATTTCTTAGAAGGGGTCTTTGGGGGCGCGACCGTCTGCGCCGGGAGAGCTTCTTGCGCAGACGCCGCCGCTTGCGCTCGTTCACTCGAAGAAATCTCTTTCTCTTTCCCATTCTCCTGCGCCGACGCGAGGCTCCCCGAGAACACGACGAATGCCGCCGCGAGAACCGCGAAGCGTCTCAAGCCTGCGGCCGCTCGATTCCGAGCTTTTCCATGCGCGAGCGCAGCGTACTGCGGTTCATCCCGAGGCGCTCGGCGGCGTTCCCGCGGCCCGCGATCCGCCAGCCGCACTCGCCGAGCACCTTGAGGATGTGCCCGCGCTCGACGTCCTCCAGGCTCCAGATGCCGGATTCGGCGCGCGTCTTCGAAGGGACCGCGAACGTCCGCTCGTCGACGACGAGCGTGTCCCCGGGGCTCAGGATGAGCGCACGCTCGATGACGTTCTCGAGCTCGCGGACGTTTCCGGGCCAGTCGTAGCGCTGGAATGCCGACATGGCCTTGTCCGGGATGCGCGTCACGGCCCGCCCGAGGGAGGTCCTCTTGCGCGTCACGAAGTACCAGACGAGGAGCGGGATGTCTTCGCGGCGATGGCGCAGCGGCGGGACCTCGATCGGGAACACCTTGAGGCGGTAGAAGAGGTCGGCGCGCCACCTTCCCTCGGCGACCGCGGCCTCGAGGTCGCGGTTCGTGGCGGCGACGACCCGCACGTCGGTCCGGATCGTGTGCGACGAGCCGAGGCGCTCGAACGTCCCTTCCTGAAGGACGCGCAGGAGCCGTCCCTGGATGTCGGCCGGGATGTCACTGATCTCGTCGAGGAAGATCGTGCCGCCTGTCGCGACCTCGAAGCGCCCGAGGCGGCGCTGGAGCGCACCCGTGAACGCGCCACGCTCGTAGCCGAACAGCTCGCTCTCGATGAGCGTGCCCGGGAGAGCCGCGCAGTTGACGGCGACGAACGGCCGCCCCTCGCGGGAGCTGCGCCGGTGGATCGCGCGCGCGAGGAGCTCCTTTCCGGTGCCCGTCTCGCCGGTCAGGAGGACGGCGCTTCCCGTCGGCGCGACCTGCTCGACCATGTAGAGGACCTGCATCAGGGCGGGGCTGCGGCCGACGATCTCGTCGAAGCCCTGCGCGTCGCGGACCTCCTCCCGAAGCACCACGTTCTCGGCGTCGGCGCGCTCCTTGAGCTTGGAGATCTCGGCGAGGCTCGCGCGCAGGTCGCGTTCGGCCCGGGCGCGGACGATCGCGCTCGCGAGGATTTCGCCGAACAGCCGGAAGCGCGTCAGAAACGAGGCCGACCAGTCGCGGCCCCGCGTCAGGGACGAGAGGGAGAGCAGTCCGATCGGCTTCTCGCCGATTCGCAGCGGAAACATGAGGTTCGACTGGATCCCGTTCGCCGCCACGAACGCCCGCTCCTCGGTCCAGGACTCCGGGATCTCGTCGGGTCGGTGCATCGTGAAGCCCAGACCCCGCCGGGCCTGGCCGGCCCAGTTGGGAAGGAGCTGCGTGGGCCCCTTCGGAACGGTCAGGAGAGTCGGGCCGGCGAACGCAGCGACGACGTTCGTCGTTCCGTCGTCCTCGAAGAGCAGGATGCTCCCCCGGTCGGCGCCGAAGAACAGGGCGAGCCTCTCGATCGCGTGGTCGAGCTCCGTCTCGAAACCGTCCCCGGGTGCCGCGAGAAGCCGCGCCGTGACCTCCGCGAGCGTCGACTCGAATTCGAGCGCCTCCGCAGTCATGACCGACGCCATGTCGGGATTCCACCACGAGTGGCGATATTTCGCGTTGATGCGCTCGCATCAACGGGTCGAATCGACGCTTGATTCATTCAACTCATTCACAAGGAGTGGCTTGGGCCCAAGACTGACGCCTTGACGAACGGGTACGCCCTTAGCATTCTTCCGTCACAGAGAGGGGTAACAGAATGAAACGCACCTCGTGCGCTCTCGCACTCGGCCTTGCCGTCCTGACGTTCTCGCCCGCGGCCGCCGGAGCCGACGTCGCGTTCTCCGAGTTTCCCGAGGCCGCCGACAAGCCCGTCGTCATCCAGCTCGCCGGCGTTTGGAACTCGTTCGACACGCAGGCCCGGCTGGACGTCACCCGGGGCGGGGTCGCCGCGATCGGGACCACGCTCGACCTCGAGCAGGTCTTCGGGGTCCCCTCCGCCCAGTGGGATTTCAGGGGCGATGGTTCGTGGCGCTTTTCCAAGCGGAACTACCTCGACTTCGGGTACTCGTCCCTGAATCGCTCTGGCACGCGCGCGCTCGACGCAGACGTCGTCTGGAACGGCAACACGTACAAGGCGGGCGTCACCGTCGACGGCAAGTTCGACAACAACTACGTGTACGTCGGCTGGCACTACGACATCTTCCGGGCGGACAACGTCAAGGTCTGGGCCGGCCTCTCGATCGCCTACGAGCACTTCGAGACGGGCCTGAACGGCCTGGCGACGATCACGAACCCGGACGGGACGATCACGAAGAGCGCCGTCGCCGCCGACTACAGCATCGGTCTCCCGGCGCCGCTCGTCGGCCTCGGAGTTTCGGGAGCGATCTCGAATCACTGGACGTTCGACTTCTACACCCGGGCGATCGGTTTCAGCTCGACCGACATCGCCGGCGGCATCCTGGAAGCCGGGCTCTCGTTCGCGTGGTACCCCACGAAGAACTTCGGCGCCGTTTTCGGCGCGGACATGACGAAGATCACGATCAAGAAGTACCGGAAGGACAACGAGACGCTGTCCGCCGAATACAGGTACACCGGACCGCGCGTCGGGCTGGTCTTCGGGTTCTGATCGTGAGCCGCGGCCGAACGTTCGCCGCCCTCCTCCTCGTCGCCGTCTCCGCGGCGCCGCCGGCGCGAGCGTGGATCTACCCGGAGCACCGGAACATCGCGGGCAGCGCGTTCGAGGGCCTCGATCCCGCGCGGAAGGCGGTCCTCGAGAAGCTCTGGGGCGAGGCCCGCAAGGGCCACGAAGACCGTCTTTGCGAGAAGCCGTGGGCCGGAGACCAGGGGAACAAGCCCGGGTGTATCGACCTCGCCGCCTTCCCCGCGCTCGCCGGAGACCATTCCTGTTCGGCCGATCAGCTGCTCAAGACCGTTCTCGAGACGAAGTGGGTCCTGGACGTGGCTGCGGTCACGTCGGTGCTCGACAAGGGGCTCGCGACGGCGAAGAACAAGAACGAGGCGCGCAACCGCCTCACGAAGTCCGACCTCGATCTCCAGCGGAAGGATCCCGAGTACGCCACGCGCGCGGGCTCGAACAACGTCCACTTCCTCCTGACGCGCGACACCGACGACGTGAAGGAGTTCCTCCTCGCGAGCCTCACGAAGGACGTCGAGCTGAACGGCCTCGGCACCTGGGCGCGGTACCACATTGCGGCGATGCGTCTCGTGTACGAGCTCGAGGCCGGCCGCGTGCCCGAGGACAAGAGGTCCGAGGTGGCCCTCACCGCGCTCGCCGCCGAGGCGTTCGGCGTCCACTTCCTCGAGGACGCGTTCGCGTCCGGGCACGTCGCGGGAACGTGGGGAGACGTCGCGACCCGCAAGGGGACGCACGACTACTACAACCGCAACGGGTTCGACGCCGTCACGTGGAACGGGAAGCCGATCCTGATGTTCGGCGACGCGAACATGAAGCCGGCGGACCTCGCGCGCGCCTCGGCGGCGGTTCGCGAGAGCTTCAACCAGGTCCTCGACGCGGCCTCTCCGGGCTGGGCGCTCGCGGCGGATGTGAGCGCGATCCCGATCGACTGGGCGAAGGGAGTCCCGGGCTTCGACACGTGCAAGACCATGAAGATGCCGGCGGCGGGTGAAATTCCGCTACCGGTCGTCAAGGAGGCGGCGTCGATCCTCCTCGACACGCCGAAGCCCGGGCGCAAGCCGCCCGAGGGAGCGCTCCCGCGCTTCCGGTCGGAAATCGGGCCGTTCATCGGCCTCGCGGCCGGGATCTCGGCCGGATGGGCGGACGGCGGATTCGAGTCGACCGAATCCACCAACCGCGCGAACGGCACGATGGAGATCGGGGCGCGGGCAGGCCTGGGCCTGGAGGACGTTCTCGGCGAGGCCGGCGACGGCCAGATTTTCCTGCAGGCCGGAGTCCTGCAGGAGATCGGGTCCAAGGACGTCTGCGCGGATCCGTGCTCCACCTCGGGCCTCGTTGCGAACCTCGCGCTGCGGACTCCCGCGCGCAAAGGGATCGCGACGCGCATCCGGATGCCGTTCTGGCTGATCCCGGGCGACCTCATCCTCGCCGCGCCGATCCTCGGGTTCCTCGCGCCGAAGACGTACGAAAGCATGGCGATGGTCGCCGCGAGCGGCGGCGTGATCCCGTGGCAGACGGGCCTTTCGACGTTCCTCGGGCGGGTGCAGTTCGTCCTCGGGCGGGAGGTCGGCGCCACCTTCTTCGGGTATTCGGGCGGCGAGGACCAGCTCTTCGTCTCCGCGCCCGGGTCGGGCACCGCGCTGACGGCGGTCTCGCTCCGGTCGATCCGCTGGGACGTCCCGATCGTGGAGGTGCGTCCCTTCCGCAGCTACGCCACCACGCAGGCCGCGGCGGTCCTCATCCAGATCGGCGCCGCCTTCGACAAGCCGACTAGGGTCACGGTCATGGCGCCGGTCGGCGCGCCGGCGCCGGACCTGAAGACGGCGACGTCGGTCTACTTCCGCCTCGCCTTCGACTGGAGGCAATACTTCTGATGCGGCGCGGGGCCGTCGTCGCGCTCGTCGTCGCGGCGGTCCTGGCCCTCGCGCCCGCGGTGTTCGCGCAGGCACCCCCCGGGGACGATTCCGCGCCGGCCGCGAAGCCCTCGCTGTTCAAGGACCCCGAGGACGGAGCCTTCGACGTCGGCCCCTGGGCCGCGACGAGGACCGGCATCCTGCCGATTCCCGTCCCGATCACCGAGCCCGCGGTGGGCTACGGTCTGGCGCTCGGGCTCTTGAAGATCCACGGCGGGGGACTTGCCGGGACGAAAGACGCGCCGCTCGGCGTCACGGGCAAGCCGGTCCCGCCCGACGTGTCGGCGCTCGCCGGCGCCGCGACGGAGAACGGGACGTGGATGGCGGCCGTGGCGCACGTCGGGTACTGGGGTGGCGACCGGTGGCGGTACACGGGCGTCGTCGGCCGCATGTCGCCGCAGCTCGACACGTACGACGCGCAGGGCCGCGCCTACGGCTTCAACCTCGACGGCTGGGTCGTCTTCCAGGAGCTGAAGCGGCGCGTCGGACGCTCGAACCTCTTCCTGGGCGCGCGCTACATTTTCATGGACACGACGACGCGCTTCGACTCGGGACTCGCTCCGCCGGACGTTCCGGCGCCCGAGTTCGGGAACCGGGACTCCGGCCTCGGCGCCGTCGCCGAGTTCGACTCGCGGGACAACACGTTCACGCCGAACCGGGGCGTGCAGTTCAAGGCGTCCGGAACTCTCTACGGCCCGTACCTCGGCGGCGACCACGACTACCAGCGGTACACGGGGGACGGCCTCTTCTTCTGGGACGTCCACCCGCGGCTCGTTCTTTCGACGCGGCTGAGGACGCAGGCCGTCGCGGGCGATGCGCCCTTCTACGCACGTCCGTTCGTGAGGCTGCGAGGCATCCCCGCGATGCGTTACCAGGGCGAGACGGCCGTGTCGCTCGACGGCGAGGCGCGGTGGGCCGTCACGAAGAGGTGGTGGCTCGCCGTGTTCGCCGGCGCCGGCTGGACGGACGCGGGCTCGGCGCGCGTCCTCGTGGACGAATCCGTCCATGCGGGCGGAGCCGGCTTCCGCTACCTCGTCGCCCGCAAGCTGGGGATCCTGGCCGGGCTCGACGTCGCGAAGGGGCCGGAGCAATGGGCCCTCTACGTGGTCTTCGGAAGCTCGTGGTGAGGCCTCCCGCACGGTGCTACATTGACTCGAGGAGAACGAACATGAAGTTGCGCGTCGCTTCGCTCGCGGTCTTCGTCTCCTTCGCCCCGGCGCTGGAGGGCCAGCAGCCCGCCGCGTCGGCGCCCACCGCTGCGCCTGCCAAGGAACCGCGGATCATCGTCTACCGGATCGACCTCGTCCCGAACGGGTCCATGTTCGCGATGAACGAGCCCGTGCTCGACGGCGACACCTACGTCTTCCGCGCCCTGCCCGAACGGACGGAGATGCGACTCCCGAAGGTGAAGGTGAAGTCGGTCGCGCGGTGGTCGACCGACTACTCCAAGGAAGTCGTGTGGCGGGTGGAGCTCGCCGGGGCGGCCGGCATGCACCTCGCCCGGAACGAGCCGGTGAAGAAAGGGAAGAACTGGGTCGCCTACACCTGGAAGAACAACACGCTCGTGAGCGTGCCGGAGACGGACGTCGTGAAGATCACGCGCCTGACCGGCGCCGAGGCGTTCAAGGCCGAGCAGCTCGCGCTGGGCCTCATCGTCCTCGAGGGCGAGTCCATGACGCCCGGTTTCAAGGGAGGGAACGCCCCCGTGAACACGGCACCGGCGTCCGGCTCGGCGGCGCCGGCGGGCAACCCGGCAGGGCCCGGCAATTGGACCTATCAGGGCCAGCCGGGTGCGTCCGACGCCTACGCGCCCGCGGGCGGAACGGTCTCCAAGCCGGGCGACGTTCCGATGATGCCGACCCCGCGCTGACGGCATTTCGCCACGACTGGCGGGATCCCGTCCGGCTTCCCGAGGCGCGCCGATCCGCGGTGCTTCGAGCGCAGCCAAGCGACTGCAAACAAAGGGCAATGCCGTCGCCTGCCGGGGTGGCCTCCGCGGGCACGCGCTTCGCAACGGACGAAGCCGAATCCGATGCTGCGGATCGCGGAGGAACGCCTTGGAGACCTCACGGTCGTGCGCGTCGCGGGCCGTCTTGGCGGCGCGGGCGTCGAAGAGCTGGAACGGGTCTGCGCCGCCTCACTCCGCCCGCTCCGCATCGACCTCGCGGCGCTGCTCCAGGCGGACGAACTCGGCATCGCACTCCTGCGCTCGCTGCGCGGGTCGGGAGCGGAGCTGACGGGTGTGTCTCCGTTCATCGGTCTGTTGCTCGACGGCGGGGCGAGTCGTGCCGCAGGGTGACGGGAGATGGGCGGAATTCCTGTGAAAATTGGCGGGTCGCCGTTGCGATTGATGGTGCGGCTCGCGTTCTCCCTCGCGTTCGCGTCTGGAGCATCTTCTCTTCGGGCGGTGGAGGCGCCGCTCTTCCACGACGCCCACTTCCACCTCACGAACTACGTCCAGGAAGGGCCGGACGTCCGCGACTTCCTGAAGATCATGGGAACGAAGGTCGGCCGCTCGACGCTCTTCGGGATCCCGCTCCAGCAGACGTGGTCGTACGGCAACTCGGGCGACTTCGCCCCGACGTACTACCTTCACACGGACGCGCCGCTCTACTACTACTCGTTCACGGACGCCTTCATCGCGATGGCGTTCCGCTCCCTCACGAAGGAGCAGCAGGCGCGGTTCGACCCGATGATCACGGGGTTCAACCCGGCCGACATGTACGCGGCGGACCACATCCGGCGCGTTCTCGCGACGTTCCCGGGCGTCTTCGTCGGGATCGGCGAGTTCACGATCCACAAGGAGTTCGTGTCCTCGAAGATCCCGGGAGAGACCGCGAGCCTCACGAACCCCGCGCTCGACCGGATCCTCGACTTCGGCGCGGAGACCGGCCTTCTCGTGATCCTTCACAACGACCTCGACATGCCGTTCGCCAGGGACGGCACGCCGCCCGTCTACCTCGAGCAGCTCAAGGCGCTCTTCCGGCGCCACCCGAAAACGACGATCATCTGGGCGCACCTCGGCCTCGGCCGGATCGTCCACCCGCTCAAGCAGTACGTCGCGTTCGTCACGGCGATTCTCGACGACCCGACTCTTGCCCACGTGAGCTTCGACATCTCGTGGGACGAGGTTGCCAAGTACGCCGTCGCGACGCCGGAGGCCCTGCAGAACACGGCGGGCGCGTTGAACCGCCACCCGGACAGGTTCCTCTTCGGCACCGACGCGTTGTCGCCGACGACTCCCGAGGGCTATTTCAAGACCTGGGAGGCGTACACGCCGCTCTGGGCCGCCCTGACGCCGGAGGCGCGCGAGAAGGTCCTCAAGGGCAATTACGAACGTCTCTTCGACGCGGCGCGCGTTCGCGTGCGTGTGTGGGAAAGGGCAAACGTCAAGTGAATCGCGGGCGCAGTCCCGCAGGAGGAAACCTGATGAGAGGAACCTCGCTCCGAACGATCGCGATCGCCGCGCTCGCGCTCGGCGCGCTGACCGCACGCGCGCAGACGGACGCCGACAAGCCCGCCGGGCCGCGGATGGAGATCTACGGCTTCGCGCAGCTCGACATGGGCTACGACTTCAAGCAGGTGAACCCCGACTGGTTCGACGTCCTCAGGGTGACGAAGCTGCCGTCCTATGAGAACCAGTTCGGCGAGGACGGGAAGACGTACGCGAGCGTGCGCCAGAGCCGCTTCGGCGTGAAAGGCTGGGTCCCGACGTCCGTCGGCGAGATCAAGACGATCTTCGAGTTCGAAATGTTCGGCGTCGGCGTGGACGCAGGCCAGACGACGATCCGGCTGCGGCATGCGTGGGGCGAGCTCGGGCAGGTCGGGGCGGGCCAGACGTGGAGCCCGTTCATGGACCCGGACGTCTTCCCGAACCAGCTCGAGTACTGGGGCCCGTCCGGCATGGTCCTGTTCCGCAACGTCCAGGTGCGCTGGATGCCCATGCAGGGCGAGAACGAGGTCTTCCTCGCGCTCGAGCGGCCGGGAGCGAGCGCCGACGGCGGCAACTACGCCGACCGCGTCGAGCTCCAGAACGTCAAGATCCGGACGCAGTACCCCGACATCTCGGCGCACTACAAGAAGTCCGGCAAGTGGGGCCACGTCCAGCTCGCCGGCATGCTGCGCTTCATCAAGTGGGACGACCTGAACGTCGACGCGGTCGACCTCTCGGGGAGCGCCACGGGATGGGGCCTCAACCTCTCCGGGATCATCAACGTGACGGAAAACGACGTGATCCGTTCATCGGTGGTCTACGGCGAAGGCATTCAGAACTACATGAACGACGCGCCGATCGACATCGGCGTGAAGAACAACTTCGGCAATCCGACGAAGCCGATCGAGGGCAAGGCGCTCCCCGTCCTCGGGATCGTGGCGTTCCTCGACCACAACTGGAACAAGAAGTTCTCGACGGCGATCGGGTACTCGTACCTCAACATCGACAACACGGACGGCCAGAAGGCGAGCGACTTCCAGCAGGGCCACTACGCGCTCGCGAACCTGCTGTATTACCCGGCTTCCGGCGTCATGGCCGGCGGCGAGTTCCAGTGGGGCAAGCGGAAGAACTTCTCCGACGGCTTCTCGGTCGACGATTACAGGATCCAGTTCTCGTTCAAGTACAACTTCGGATGGAAGCTGGGAGGCAAGTCGTGAGTGTCGTGAAGAAGGCCCTCGCGGCGGCGGCCGCCCTGGCGCTCGCCGCGAGCCTCGCGCCCGCCGCGTCCGCGCAGACGCCCGACGACATCCAGAAGGCCGTCAACGCGGCCTACGAAAAGTACAAGGACATCAAGGAAGGCAAGAACGCCGACTACATCCCGGCGCTCGCGAAGGTCGACCCGAAGATCTACGGCATCGCCCTCGTGACGACGGACGGCAAGATCTACACGGCGGGCGACCTCAAGTCCGAGGTCTCGATCCAGTCGATCTCGAAGGTCTTCACGATGGCGAAGGTCGCCGAGGAGTCGGGCTTCGATGCGATCGTCAAGACGATCGGCGTCGACGCGACCGGCATGCGGTTCAACTCGATCGTCTCGGTCGAGTTCGCGAAGAAGGCCCTTGGCGGGCCGGAGATCAACCCCCTCGTGAACCCCGGCGCGATCACGGCGACGAGCATGCTCAAGGGCAAGGACCGCGCCGAAATCTGGAACGGCCTCCTCGCGACGTACTCCGACTTCGCCGGGCGCCCGCTTACGGTGAACCAGGACGTCTTCAAGTCCGAGTCCGACACGAACCAGCGCAACCAGGCGATCGGCTACCTCATGTACGCCTACGAGTACATCAAGAAGGACCCGCTGCGGGCGACGGACATCTACACCGAGCAATGCTCCGTGAACGTGAACGCGAAGGACCTCGCCGTGATGGCGGCGACGCTCGCGAACGGCGGAAGGAACCCGCTCACGAAGAAGCAGGTCATGAAGACCGAGAACGTGCCGGGGACACTCGCCGTCATGGCGACGGCGGGCCTCTACGACGACTCGGGGAAGTGGTTCTACCGCACGGGCCTTCCCGGCAAGAGCGGCGTGGGCGGCGGCCTCATCGCCGTGGCACCCGGCAAGTTCGGGATCGCGGTGATCTCGCCGCCTCTCGACGACGCCGGCAACAGCGTCCGCGGCCAGAAGGCGATCGCCGACATCGCAAGCGCGCTCAAGGCCAATCCGCTCGCGTCGACGCCGCGCTGAACCCGTGATCCGACGACGGGCGCGGCCCTGTGGCACTCTGGCCTCGCCCGTTCCATGAAGTCCGCCGTTCGACGCCACCCGGTCGCAGCTTCCGTCTTCGCGGTCGTCCTCCTCGCTGCCGCGGGCGTCGCGCTCGCGCCGTGGTGGATCGACCTCGGGCCGGTCCGCGCCCGGATCGAGAGCGCCGCGTCGTCGGCCCTCGCCGGCGCCGTCAGGTACGAGCGGATGGACCTCGCGTGGTTCCCGCGCACGGAAGCCGTCCTCCGGTCGGCGACCGTGTCCGTCCCGCGAACGGTCCACGGCAGGGTCCGCACCGTACGCGTCGCCTTCGCGTTTCTGCCGCTCCTCCGCGGACGCTTCGTCCCCTCACGGATCCTCGTGGAGGGTGCCGACGTGTTCCTCTCGCGCCGGGACGGCCGCGGACTCTGGGTCGAAGGCGTGAAGGTCGAGGGATCGTTCCGTTCCTTCGAAGGAGGAACCGACATCGTTCTCTCCCGCCTCTCGGTGGACTCTCCCGCGCTGACCGCCTCGGGAAACTTCCGCTGGGACCCGGTCACACCGCGCGCCGACGTGAGCGTGAGAGGCAGCCTCGACGGCGGCGCGGTTCGTGAGCTTCTCCTCGCGTTCGCGGGCGACGACCGGACGATCGCGCAGATCTTCGCGATCTTTCGCGGCGGAAGCCTCACGTCGATCGCCTTCGGCTCGGTCGCTTCCTCGCCCTCGGACCTCTTCGCGCTCGAGAGGATGAGGATCCGGGCGAAGGTGGAGGACGCAAGGGTCTTCGTCGAGGGCCCGGACCTCGACCTCCGCGACGTCTCCGCGGATGTCGCGCTCGAGGGGGGCGTCCTCACCGTCGAACGCGCCTCCGCGCGCCTCGGGAAGTCGAAAGCCGAAGGCGGGACGGTCCTCGTCGGCCTCGCGCCCGGGGACGGCCGCCTGCGCGTGGAGGCGCAGGTGAAGGCGGATCTCGCCGAGGTTGCCGCGATCCTCGGGCGCGCGATCCCCGACAGGTCCTTCCGCGAGGAGCTCGCGCTGGTGGAGGGCCTCGAGGGGCGCGCGACGGGCCGCATCGCGATCGGAGAATGCGCCGGCGACCTGAATACCGGCGTGTCCGTATCGGACCTTCGGTTCTCGGCGAACTACAGGCGGATCCCGTGGCCGCTGCGGGTCGACCGCGGCGAATTCGCTTTCGACGGCAAGCGCGTCGGCGCGAGCAGACTCTCAGGGAGCCTCGGCCATTCGACGTTCTCCGGCCTCGCGGCGCGCGTGCGATTGGGAAGGTCCGCGCAACTCGAGAACGCTTTGGGCTCGATCGAGGTGTCGTTAGAAGATTTCTTAGAAGGTGTTCGGAAGAAACCGCCGGCGGATGCTCTCGCGAAGAGCGTTGCGCACCTTTCGGGTACGGTCCGAGTGGACGTCCGGCGGGTCAGCGGGCCGCTCGCTCGTCTCGACGAGGCCTCGGTCGACGCCTCTGGCACCTTCAAAGAAGTTCTCGTTTCTTCCCCTTCTCTTCCGACCCTCTCGATCCCTTCGGGACGCTTCGCCGTCGGCGACGACGCCGTCCGCGTTTCCGACGCCGCCATTCGGACGCTGGACGCGTCCCTCCTCGCCTCCGGGGTGTGGAAGGGCTGGCGTGGCGGCGAGCGGTCGCTGGAGGCCGCCGCGAACGGCACGATCGGGCCCGACGCGGTGCGATGGGGATGGGGGCGTGCGTCGCTCCCGGCGGAACTCCTGCCGGCGGCGCCGATTGCCCTCAACAGGGTTCGCGTCGCCCTCGCGCGGGGAGGGGCGTTCTCCGCGTCCGGCGACCTCGTCGTCGCGGGCGGGCCCCGTCTGGCGCTCGACGTTGCGGGAGACGGGAAGAAGGTCGACATCCGCAACCTCACGGTAGCCGACGGCGACGCCACGGCTTCCATGGCTCTCCTCCGGCCCGACGCGGCGTTCGACGTCCGATTCAAGGGGCGCCTCGCCCTCTCGACCGTCGAGAAGCTCTTCGCCGAGGGGCGGCGCCACCCCGGCGGCATCGAGGGCGATTTCCGTGCGCTCGTTGCCTCGGAGAACCTCGGCCGGTCGACGGCGGAAGGCACGCTCACGGCGACGGGTTTCGAAGTGCCCACGCCCGCGGGGCCCGTGACGATCGAGCGCGCGGATCTGCGCGCGGCGAAGAACCGGTTCGACGTGGCCTCGTCCTCGTTCGTCCTCGACGAGCAGCGGTTCTCGGCGGCGGGCAGCGCGACGCTCGGGGACGGGGCCATCGCTCTCGACATGGACGTCGGAACGGGCGACCTCGCGTGGTCGCGAATCGAGAAGATCCTCGACCGGGTCGCGCAGGGGAAGAAAAAGGAAAGCGGAGAGGCGGCCCGGGAGACCGCCGCGCGCGCGCCGCTCGCGATCCGTGGCGACCTTCGTGTTTCCCTCGACTCGTTTTCGTACGAGGATCTCGTCTGGAAGCCTGTCCTCGCGGACCTGAAATTCGGGCCGGACTCCCTCGCGGCCCGCCTTCGGAAGGCCGAGATCTGCGGCATCTCGGCGACCGGGGAAGCGCGCTTCCTTCCCGGTGGGGCCATGGCGGTCGACGTGAGGGCGGACGCCGCGGGCCCCGACATCAACGTCCCGCTGACCTGTTTCGGTTTCGAGAACACCCGGATGACCGGGGTCTACGAGGCGAGCGTGCAGGTCCGGGGAGAGGGGCCGGCTTCGGAGCTGCCGCGCGCCCTGCGGGGTCCGCTGAGGTTCAAGACTGCGAAGGGCCGGATCGGGAAGGCCACGCTGCTGACGCGGATCCTCGGCGTCCTCAACGCGACGGACGTCTTCGCCGGCAAGTCGGGGGGCCGCGTGGGGGATGCGATCCCATACGACGAGATCACCCTGAACGGAGACCTCGGCGACGGCCGTGCCTCGATCCGTGAGGCGGCGCTCAAGTCGCCTTCGATCACGATGGCCGCGACCGGAACAGTCGGTTACCTGGACCGGTCACTCGACCTGATGGTGCTGTCCCACCCCCTGTCGACGCTCGACAAGGTCGTCCAGGCGGTCCCGGTGGTGAACACGATCCTCGGGCGCAACTTCCTTGCCGTGGCGGTCAAGGTCACGGGGAGCATGGCCGAGCCGAAGGTCGCCCTCACGCCCGGGCGGGACGTGGGGAAGGGGCTCGTCGGCATCCTGGAGCGGACGGTGACGCTGCCCGTCACCGTCTTCGATCCGCCCGCAAAACCAATCCCTTGATGTACTTGCATCATGAAAGGAGAGGCTGGCGGGCGCTAAGATCTCAACGAACGCCCAAGGGAGGGTGGATGAATTCTCGTGTCTCGCTCGGGGCGTTTCCGGTACTCGCGTCGGCCCTGTTCTTTTCGGCCTGCAGCTCGAACGCGCCGACGACGTCCGTCACGCCGGCGCCGCCGGCCGTCCAGGAGAGGAACTGGGGCTACGTGGCGAACGCCGAAACGGCCGGTCCCTCCGACTGGGTGAGCCTGCCGGGCAACGCCGCGTGCGCGGCGGGGAAAAAGCAGTCTCCCGTCGACCTCGCGACGCGGGCGCCGTTCCCGGTCGAGGCGAAGGACCTCCCGAACCTCGTCTTCAGGTACGGGACGACGAAGCTGCACCTCGTGAACAAGGGCCACACCGTGCAGGCCGACGTCGAGAAGGGCAGCACGGTCGAGATCGACGGCGCGGCCTGGGCGCTTCTCCAGCTCCACTTCCACGCGCCCTCGGAGCACTCGCTCGACGGCCTCCACTACCCGATGGAGATGCACCTCGTCCACGCGGGGCCGGACGGCAAGCCCGGCCTCGTCGTCGGCGTGTTCCTCGTCCAGGGCGGAGACAACCCGGCGTTCACGCCGCTGCTCTCGGATCTCCCGAAGGTGAAAGGCGCGCGGAAGGACGATTCGTCGGTGACGGTCGACCTCGCGAAGCTCCTTCCCGAGAACCGGGCCTATCTCGCGTACGACGGCTCGCTCACGACTCCGCCGTGCACGGAAGGGATCCGGTGGTACGTGCTCCAGTCTCCGATGGGCATCACGGGCGAGCAGCTCGGCGCGTTCGTCACCGTGCCCGGCATGAACACGACGAACCGTCCCGTTCAGCCCCTCGCGGGGCGCAAGGTTCTCCTCGACACGACTCCCTGAGCGTGCACCGCGGACTGCGGCGGCGCTCGCCACACATGACTTGGAGGTTGACATGAAGTTCTCGTTCCATCGCCTGACCTTCGCCGCGCTTCTCGTGCTCGCGGCCGCGGCGATTCCCGCCTCGGCGCAGAACGTCCCCGGCACGTGGGAGCTGACGCCCTACGGCGGCGTCATGTTCGGCCAGCAGATCTTCCAGGGCGGCTCGACGACGGTCGACGTCGACAACGCCGGCACCTTCGGCGGCCGCCTGGCCTACAACGTGACGCCCGCGTTCGGGGTGGAGTTCGGGTACGGCCACACGTCCGCGAACCTCAATGCGACGAACTACAAGGGCATCTCCGGCGGCTCCGGCAAGATCGGCCATCTCGCGCAGGACTCGTTCGAGATCGACGCGCTCTGGCACTGGGGCTCGCCGCGCGCCAGCGGCTACTTCCTCTTCGGCGGCGGCCTCATGTCGATGAACCCGTCCGTCGACGGCGCCGCGACGTCCTCCAGCTCGAACTTCACGTGGAGCCTCGGGCTCGGCGGCAAGTGGAGCATCACGCCGAGCGCGGCGATCCGCGTCGAGGGACGCTTCCGGAGCACGAACCTCGGGAACACGACGTCCCAGGGCGTGTGGTGTGACTACTACTACTGCTACGCCTACTCGACGAGCTGGTACAGCAACGGCGAGATCACGGGCGGCGTGACCTTCCGCTTCGGCAAGTAAGGAGGCATGCCGATGAGGACGCCGTTCGGCACGCTCGTACTGGCCGCGGCCGTCGTGAGCGCCGTCGGCCATGCCTCTTCCATCACCGTCGAATCCAAGGCCGACCCGGCTGCGGACTTCTCCCGTTACAAGTCCTATTCGTGGACCGAGATGAAGGAAGTCCGCAGCGAGGCCGTCAAGAAACGGATCATGTCCGCGGTGGACGCGCAGCTCCAGCGCAAAGGGTTCGTGCGCACGGACGGCGGCGGCGACCTCAAGGTGGCGGTGCACCCCAGTCTCTCGAAGGAATACCCGACCAATTCGTACGACCCCGGATGGGAATACGGCTGGGGCACGTGGGCTCCTCCGTTCGGGGACATCGGCACCGGCTCGGCCCTCGGGGCGTCGATCCCGATCGGCACGGTGATGGTCGACCTCGTCGACGCCTCGACGAAGAAGCTCGTCTGGCGCGGCGCCGCGAGAAGCCCGCTCGACTCCGAGGCCTCGGCCGAGAAGCGGCAGGAGCTGGTCGACGACGCGATGAAGAAGCTGTTCAAGACGTTCCCGTCGAAGAAGAAATAGCTGTTTAGTAGGATGGAAACGAGGCGCCTCGCCTCCAGCCGCGGGCTTTTCCCGCGAAAGTCAACCGTCAGGACAACCAGGAGAAAACCATGAAGTCCCGATTCAGCCTCCCTCGCGTGCTCGCGTGCGCGGCCGTCGTCGCGCTGCTCGCGGCCGGCTCCGCCTTCGCGACGGAGTTCAACCTCAATGCCGTCACGTTCCCCGACGGCACCACGATCGACCTCGCGATGGCGCGGACGAACGCGACGCCGAACGCGGCCAGGCTCGACGCGGCCGTCCGGTACAAGGAAGGCCAGGCGAAGGTCGAAGTCTCCTTCAAGAAGATGGAGCCCGCGATCCTGTTCGGCGGCGACGTCTCCTCGTACGTCGTCTGGGCGATCACGCGCGACGGCGCCGTCGAGAACCTCGGCGAGCTCATCGTCAATGAGAGCAACGCGTCCGGCTCCGGCCAGTACCAGACGGGCAAGAAGTCGTTCGGCCTCATCGTGACGGCCGAGCCGTTCTCCCTCGTCGGCAGGCCGAGCGAATACGTCATCGCGACGTCCGGCCCGGCCGACCCGAAGAAGGCCCCCGGCTCCACGTTCGCCTTCAGCAACTTCCGCACGGGCATCGTGAAGGCCGACACGAACACGATCGCCGGCCTCACGTACAAGGACAAGAAGCCCGTCGCGATCGTCCAGGCCGAGCGGGCCGTGGCGCTCGCGGACCGCACCGGCGCGTTCTCGCTCAACCCCAAGGCGGCGGAGGAGGCCAAGCGCGCCCTCGTGCAGGCCCAGAACTCGGCGGCCGGCGGCAGCAAGAAGGTCATCAACGACTACTCCAGCCGCGCGGTCTTTCTGTCCTCGGAGGCGCTGCGCGACTACGGCCGCAAGCTCGAGGCCGACGCCGAGGCCGCCAAGAAGGCCGCCCTCGCCGAGAGCCAGATGACGGTCGCCCAGCTGAAGGAGGCGCAGGCCAAGCTCGAAACCGACAAGGCCAGGCTTCTCGCCGACCAGGCCCAGCTCCAGAAGGAGAAGGCCGAGCTGGAGGGCCGCCTCAAGAATTCGATGTCGTCCATCATGGAGACGCGCGACAGCGCCCGCGGCGCCGTCATGAGCCTCCCCGGGATCTCGTTCGAGACGGGCAAGGCCGCGCTGAAGCCGTCGGCCCAGCTCACGCTCGCGAAGCTCGCGGGCATCGCGCAGGTCTTCCCGGCCGTCAACATGCGCGTCGAGGGCTACACGGACAACACGGGCAGCGCCGCGACGAACCAGAAGCTCTCCGAGGCCCGCGCCAAGGCCGTTTACGACTTCCTGAAGGCGCAGGGCGTCGCGGACACACGGCTCGCCTTCCAGGGCCTCGGCCCGGCCAGCCCGGTCGCCGACAACGCGACCGCCGAGGGCCGCGCCAAGAACCGCCGCGTCGAGATCGTCGCCGCGGTCGGCGAGATCAAGCCCGTCGACGCGAACTGAATCGGGATTCAGCCGTGTTTTTTTGGGGCCGCCCTCGCTTCGGGGGCGGCCTTTTTTCCGTTTGGGACATAAACTGTAAGGACTAGGGAGGACACATGAAACTCTTCCGCTCCGCAGGCATCCTGGCCGCGGCCGCCATGCTTGCCCTCGCGGCTCCGGCCGCCGCGCAGTCGTATGCGGCCGTCAAGGGGATGGACGAGCGCTTCCGCCTCGACCTCGGCGGCTTCTTCCAGAACTTCGAAACGACCCTGCGCTTGGACTCGGCGGCTTTGGGCCGGGGAACCGAAATCAACTTCGAAGACGACCTCGGCCAGGACGCGAACAAGACGAGCTTCCGCGCGAGCGGGTACTGGCGCTTCGGGCGGCACGGCCGCTTCGACTTCGGCGTCATCACGTGGAACCGGTCCGCCACGCACACGATCGCGAAGGACATCCAGTTCGGCGACCACGTCTACCGTGCCGGGGCGACGATCGACTCGAACCTGAGGGCGACGCAGGTCGACGCCTACTACGCGTACTCGTTCGTGAACACGGGCGAGGCCGAGCTCGGGCTGAAACTCGGGTTCTCGGCGCTCATCAACTCGACCGAGTTCAACGGATCCGGGTCCATCACCGGCCCCGGCGGCACGGTCTCCGGGAGCCGGGCGAGCGACAGCCGGAGTGTCGTGGCCCCCGTTCCCGCGATCGGCGCCTACGGCCGGTTCACGCTCCTCCCGGGCCTCATGATCTCCGCCCAGGCGCGCGGACTGCCGACCGTGACGATTTCGGGCTACAGCGGCAGCTTCGTCGACGCCGGCGCGTATCTCGACTGGTACCCGTGGAAGAACTTCGGCTTCGGCGGGGGATACAGCTACACGAAGATCACGTTCGAGCGCGAACAGGACCCGACCATCCGCTTCGAGTACACGTACTCGGGCCCGATCGTCTACGTGTCGCTCGCGTTCTGACGCGGTCCGCCGCGGGAACCTGAGCGCCGGGACACCGTGGTCGTCGCGAGGCGCATCGCCCTCGTCTGGCTCGCGGCGCCGCTGATTGCGGCGCCGCCCGCGTCCGCGTTCGACAGCAAGGGCCACGTCGTCGTCGAGGCGCTCGCGTACCGCACGCTCGTCGAGGGGCACGACGGCCAGGCGCCCCGGCCCGAGGTCCTCCGCGACCTCATCAACGACGGCGCGCTCGACCTGCCGTTCTGCTTCGGGCGCGGCGATGTGCCCCCGAGGGAATGCGTCGACGCGCCCGCGTCGAATCCTCTCCTCGCCTGGCCGCAGCCCCTGACCGACCGGCCGGACGCGGCCTTCCGGCGCCAGTTCAGCGACGTGGGCCAGTGCTTTCACTACATGGCGACCCTGGACGACGCCCAATCGGACGTGCTGCCCGGCACCGCCGTGCCGCGCGCGCTCGCGACGAGCGCGGTCGTCCGCTGCAACGACCTTCTCGACGGCCTCCTCCGGCAAGTCGTCGTCATCGGAGGCCCCGCGACGCGCCGGAGCTCGCACGGCCTCTACGAGTTCATGC
The DNA here is from genome assembly GCA_044229475.1 of Thermoanaerobaculia bacterium. Taxonomy (GTDB): domain Bacteria; phylum Acidobacteriota; class Thermoanaerobaculia; order UBA5066; family UBA5066; genus Fen-183. The sequence continues at coordinate 250,621 of JBGASW010000003.1, forward strand.
ACGCCGTGGGCGACTCCTTCTCCGGCTCGCACACCGAGCGGGCGGAGGACGGGCGCATCGGCTACCTGAGGGTCTGGAAGCCGATCGAGAAGCTCGTGAAGCTGCCCACGGAGCGGGCGGCGCGCATCCCGGACGCCTCGTATCACAAGTGGGACGACCACCGGGACAAGACGTACGTCGTCGAGGGCGGCGACGCCCGGTGCGAGAAGCGGACGGACCAACCGTACAACGTGCCGTACGAGTGCCTCTCACCGGAGGGAGATCGCGCGCGGCGCGCGCTCACCGAGCTCCTCGTCCTCGCGCGGGAGCTGCGTCTCGCGCAGCTCGCGGCGCCGAAGGGGACCGACACGGCGCCGGAGCGCTCCGACGCGTGGCGCGGCTACAAGGCGAAGTGGTTCACGCCCGCCCATCCCTGCGAGGGCGCCGAGTGTGCCGAGCGCGAGAAGCCGGATCCGCCGCCCGGGCGTTACGCCTTGCTCGGGCTCGAGACGATCTGGAACCCGACGCGCGATTTCGTCGACATCGCCGCGCGCGGCACGCTGATCAAGTACTCGGAGGACCTGAATCCGTTCCTTTACGCGCTGAACGCGAGCGTCGGCTACAGGCAGTACACGGACGGGGGCGGAGGCGCCGGCCTCGTCGGGCTCGGGGTCGACCTCGTGCTGCCGGTCGGCCTCCGCGCGACACTGGGCTTCACGCCTGCAGCCCTGCGCGTCACGTACGGAGGCGACCGGGCCGGCCCCGAGCTCGTCACGCGCTTCTTCCGCGCCAGCTACAAGCTGAAGGACGGCCTGTTCCTCACGATCGACGCGCCGATGGAGGTCAACTGGCTGAAGCCGCGGGTCGAATGGATGTTCGGCGTCGGGCTCATCTACGCTCCGCCGTCCAGCAAGCTCTCGAAGGACCGCGGGCTCCTCCTGTCGAAGGAGACGCTGGCCGTCCGGCAGGACGGCGCGTGGGTGCCGCCGCCCGCGCCCTACGGGCACATCGAAGGCCGCAGGGGCTCCTGGTACGTGGTCTCCGGCGTCACGGTCGCGGAGACGCCCGCAAACGCGGTCGAGGGGCGCCACTACGGGCTCGGCCTCCTCGGCGGCGAGGTCGCATGGGACCGCAACCGCTGGGGCGGCCGGTTCGAGTGGGTCCCGGCCTTGTCGGTCGCCGTCGCCAACCGCGTGACGTCCGGCGAGTCGAAGTACCTCACGGGTACTCTCGCCGCCAGCATCCGCTGGTATGCGCTCAAGGTCCTCGGGCTCTCGCTGACGCCCGTGCGTGTCGAGTACGGACCCAAGGTGCGCGGGGACGAAGAGGTCGACACGTCGCCGGGCGTCCACGGAAAGCCGGGCAGTACGTACTACTTCCAGGCCGGCACGCGCCTCGGCGTGATGCTGAACGCCGGAATCATCGACATCCTCGTCGAGGGCCCGACACTCGCGTGGGACTCGTCTCCGTTCGCGGCGAAGGAGATCCTCAGCTTCAGGCTCGGCATCCGGCTGAATTGATCGGAGGGAGCATGACGACAGACCGGGCGGACGGCGGCACGCTTCGCTTCGACCTGGTCGCCGGCCTCACGGCGGCGGCGGTCGTCCTCCCGAAGGCCATGGCGTACGCAACGGTCGCGGGGCTGCAGGTCGCCGTCGGGCTCTATACCGCCTTCGTCCCGATGGCCGTCTACGCGCTCCTCGGGTCCTCCCGCGCCCTCAGCGTCAGCAGCACGACGACGCTTGGGATCCTGGCCGGCACTCAGCTGGGCCTGGCGGTGCCGGACGGGGATCCGGCGAGGCTCGTCCCGGCGACCGCCACGCTGGCCGCGCTCGTGGGCGCGATGCTGCTCCTCGCGAGGCTCCTGAAGCTCGGGTTCGTCGCCAACTTCATCTCCACGCCGGTGCTCACGGGCTTCAAGGCGGGCATCGGCCTCGTGATCCTCCTGGACCAGGTTCCGAAGCTCCTGGGCGTCCACGTCACCAAGCAGGGCTTCTTCCGCGACGTCGTCGGGGTCGCGCGCCAGGTGCCCGAGACGTCTCTCGTCACGCTCGCCGTGGCCGGGGCCACCTTGCTCGTTCTGGTCGGCATGGAGCGCCTCTGGCCCCATTCCCCCGCGCCGCTCGTCGCGGTCGGCGGCGGGATCGCCGCATCGTGGTTCTTGGGCCTCAAGGCGCTCGGCGTCTCGACAGTCGGCCTGATCCCGCGGGGCTTCCCCTCGCTCACGCTGCCGGATCCCGCGCTGCTCGCGGACCTCGCCCCGGGCGCGCTCGGGATCGCGCTCATGAGCTTCACCGAGACGATCGCGGCGGGCCGTGCCTTCACGGGGCGGGAGGATCCTCCGATCGACGCGAACCGCGAGCTGGTCGCGACCGGAGTCGCCAACCTCGGGGGCGCGTTCCTCGGCGCGATGCCGGCAGGCGGCGGCACGTCCCAGACCGCGGTCGTGCGCGCGGCGGGCGGGCGGACGCAGAAGGCCTCGCTCGTCACGGCGGGCACGGCGCTCGCGACCATGCTGCTCCTGGCGCCCTTGCTGGGCCTCCTGCCGAACGCCACGCTCGCGGCGGTCGTCATCGTCTACTCGGTCGGGCTGATCCAGCCCGTGGAATTCGCGGCGATCCGCCGGGTGCGGACGATGGAGTTCCGGTGGGCGATCGCGGCGATGCTCGGCGTGCTCGTGTTCGGCACGCTGAAAGGCATCGTCGTCGCGGTCATCCTCTCGATGATCGGCCTCGCGGGACAGACCGCCCACCCGCGCGTTTCGGTGATCGTCCGCAAGCGCGGCGCCGACGTCCTCCGGCCGATGTCGCCCGAGCACCCCGACGACGAAACGTTCGAGGGCCTTTTGATCCTGCGTCCCGAGGGGCGCCTCTACTTCGCCAACGCCCAGAACGTGGGCGAGCAGATCAAGGCGCTCGTGGCGAAGCACCGGCCGCGGGTCCTCGCGCTGGACATGAGCCGGGTGCCCGACATCGAGTACTCGGCGCTGCACATGCTCATGGAAGGCGAGCAGCGCATGACGGAGAGCGGCGGCATCTTCTGGCTGGCCGGCCTGAACCCGGGCGCCCTCGAGGTCGTGCGCAAGGCGGGGCTGGAGGAGCGGCTCGGCCGCGAGCGCATGCTCTTCAACGCGCGCGTCGCGATCGAGCGCTACCAGGCGCTGCAGGCGGAGGCGCTTCGCGACTCGTGAGAATGCGAGAGTTCGACCACTCATCGAACGGAGGAATGAAGATGTCGAAGAAACCGATCCTGTTCTGCTGGCTCGTTGCCGCGCTCCTCGTCGCCGGCGCGCCCGACGCCGTCGCCGACAATCTGACCGGAACGAACCGCTTCCTGTGCTCGGTCGTCACCGTCGGCCGCTGCGACATCGACGGCTGCATGGACGACTCTCCCGACGGGGCGCTCGTTCCGCAGTTCGTCATCATCGACCTCGGGGCCAAGCTCCTCTCCACGACGCCGGCGAGCGGGCAGAACCGCACGACCCCGATCGAGTCCCTCCGGCGTGAGAAGGGCCTCGTCGTCCTTCAGGGCCTGGAGAACGGCCGGGCGTTCAGCTTCGTGATCGCCGAGAAGACGGGCAGCGCCTCGGTGGCGATCGCCCGGGAGGATCTCGTACTCGCCGTCTCGGCGATGTGCACGCCCGTGCCGCCGGCCGAGAAGTAGGGCGGAAGGAAGCGCACGACCATGAAGAAGATCTTTGCCGTCATCCTGTTCGCAATGCTCGGGGCGGAGGGCTTCAGCGTCCTCGCGCAGCAGAAGTCTCTTTCCTCCTCCCTCAGCATCGCCGCATTCCCGCAGGTCGGGCAGAGCGCCCAGCAGCAGTCGCAGGACGAGGCGGCTTGTTACGACTGGGCGGTCAAGAACACGGGGACCGACCCGTTCGACCTTCAGAAGAAGGCCGCGCAGCAACAGCAGCAGACTGCCCAGGCCTCGGCGCAGGCCCAGGCGGCCGGCGAGGGCGCTGGCGTCAAGGGCGCAGCGAGGGGCGCCGCAGGGGGCGCGCTCATCGGAGCGGTGGCCGGCGACGCCGGGACGGGGGCTGCCATCGGCGCGGTGACCGGAGCCGTCGTGGGGCGCGGAAGAAAGAGGCAGGCCCAGGCTCAGGCGGAGCAGGTGCAGGCGCAGGGCGCGCAGGCTCAGCAGGCCACGGCGGCGCAGATGACCAGCTTCAAGAAGTCCTTCTGCGCATGCATGGAAGGGAAGAAGTACATCGCGAAGTACTGAGTTCGCGCAGAGCGCTGACGTACGATCGCGGCATGGGGAACGACGGAACTGCCGTGGCTGAGGACCCGTTCGTATCGTCCAAACGCCTGCTGGAGCCGGTCGACCGCGCGTCCGAGATCCTCTTCGGACTGATCATGGTCCTGGCCATCACGGGCTCGTTCAGCGTGGCCGGCGCCGGCCGGACCGAAGTGCGCACCATGCTCTTCGCGGCCCTCGGGTGCAACCTCGCCTGGGGCGTGATCGACGGTGTGTTCTACCTGATGGGGTGTCTGGCGGAGGCGGCGAACAAGATCAGGGTCTGGGACGCCATGCGCAACACGAGTGACCCGAAGGAAGCTCGACGGGCCCTTGCCGGGGCGCTGCCCGCTGTGGTCGCCGCCGCCATACAGCCCGCGGAGCTGGAGGCGATGCAGGTTCGGATGCAGGCGCTTCCCGAGCCGCCCGATCGCTCACTTTTGCGAAAGCACGATTGGTTGGGTGCGTTGGGCGTTTTTCTCCTCGTGTTCCTGTCCACGTTCCCGGTGGTCATTCCGTTCATGTTCATGAAGGACGTCCGGCTGGCGCTGCACGTCTCCAACGGGATCGCCATCGCCCTGCTGTTCCTGACGGGCTATTCGTTCGGGCGCCACATCGGACGTCACGCAGTCCTGACGGGAGTCGCGATGGTCGTCTTCGGGGCGGCCCTCGTGGCCCTCACGATCGCGCTCGGAGGATGACGGCCCTGATCGTTCGGACCTGTGCCGTTGCGGTCGCCGTGGCTCTGGCGAGGTCCGTCGCGTTCGCCCAGGCCCCCGCGGAGGCGCCTGTCCCCCCGGCGGCGGGCGCGAACGCGTGGTCCGTCGATGCGTCCGCCAACACCTACTTCGTGCCGGACGCGAACGACTTCGTGTCGCCCGTCGTCAAGGCGGATCGCGGCGCGCTGCATCTCGAGGCCCGGTACAACTACGAGGGCTTCCGGTCGGGCTCGATCTGGCTCGGCTACAACGTCAGCCTCGGCAAGGAGCTGACGCTGGATCTGACGCTGATGCTCGGCGGCATCTTCGGAGACACCGCGGGCGTCGCCCCCGGCTGGAGGTTCGCACTCGGGTACGGGAAGCTCGAGCTCACGAGCGAGAGCGAATACGTCTTCGACAGCCGGGATTCGGCGAACAACTTCTTCTTCAACTGGTCCGAGCTGAGCCTCTCGCTGGCGGACTGGGTGCGTGCCGGCCTGGTGGTGCAGCGAACCAGGCTTTACGGAGAGGGCCGCGACGTGCAGCGCGGGTTCCTCGTGGGGTTTGCCTGGAAGAAGGCGTACGCCACCGCATACCTCTTCAACCCGGACGTCGACAAACCCTCGTTCGTGCTGACGCTCGGCGCGGGCTTCTGACTGATGCAAGTGCATCCGAGGCGCTGCGACGCGCCGAGAGCATCCTTGAGTTCGCCGTTCTGCTCCCTCGAGATCCGCAGGAAAGGAACTCCATGCGAAAGCTCTCCACGCGGGCCGGATTCTGCATCGCGCTATCGCTCGTCTGCGCCCCTCGGCTCGGCGCGCAGCCTGTCCCGGACCGGACCGTGCTTCCGATCCACGAGCCCCAATACCCGCACAGCACCGTTCTCGACGTCCGAAACGCGCCGCCCCCGCCTCCCCGCTTCGAGGTCAAGGCGCCGGCCGGCGCCCCGAACGTCCTCATCGTTCTGATCGACGACATGGGGTTCGGCCAGTCCGGCGCGTTCGGCGGACCCCTGAACATGCCGACCGTGGACCGCCTCGCTCAGAGCGGCCTCAAGTACAACCAGTTCCACACGACGGCCCTGTGCTCACCGAGCCGGGCGGCGCTGCTCTCCGGGCGCAACCACCACATGACGAACACGGGGTCGATCATGGAGACCTCGACGGCGTATCCCGGCAACACGGGCCAGCGCCCGGAGGCCGTCGCTCCTCTGGCTGCGATGCTCCGTTACAACGGCTACACGACGGCGCACTTCGGGAAGAACCACGAGACCGCTGCGTGGGAGGTCAGTCCGTCCGGGCCGACGGACCGCTGGCCGACGCGCAACGGCTTCGACAAGTTCTACGGCTTCATGGGCGGCGAAACGAACCAGTGGGCGCCCGCCGTCTACGACGGCATGGTCAAGGTCGAGGTCCCGAAGGACCCCGATTACCACTTCATGACGGACATGACGAACCAGGCGATCCGGTGGGTCCAGTCGGTCAAGTCCCTGACCCCGGACAAGCCCTTCTTCATCTACTTCGCACCGGGCGCGACGCACGCGCCGCACCAGGTTCCGAAGGAGTGGATCGCGAAGTACAAGGGCAAGTTCGACCAGGGGTGGGACAAGCTGCGCGAGGAGACGCTCGCCCGCCAGATCAAGCTCGGCGTCGTGCCTGCCGGGACGAAGCTCGCCCCGAAACCGGCCGCCATCAAGGACTGGGCAACGCTTTCGGCCGACGAGAAGAAGCTCTTCACCCGTCAGATGGAGGTCTTCGCCGGCTTCGCCGAGTACACGGACACCGAGATCGGACGCCTCGTCGACACGATCGCGGAACTCGGCCAGCTCGACAACACGCTCGTCTTCTACATCGTGGGCGACAACGGGGCGAGCGCCGAGGGCGGGATGAACGGCATGTTCAACGAGATGACCTATTTCGCCGGCGTGCCGGAGACCGTCGCGGACGTCCTGAAGCACTACGACGAGCTGGGCGGCCCGATGACCTACGGGCACTACGCCGCGGGATGGGCTGTGGCAGGGGATACGCCGTTCACCTGGACCAAGCAGGTCGCCTCGAGCTACGGCGGAACGCGCAACGGGATGGTCGTCCACTGGCCGAAGGCGATCAAGGCCAAGGGCGAAATTCGTTCACAGTGGCACCACGTCATCGACGTCGCCCCGACGATCCTCGCGGCGGCGGGCCTGCCCGAGCCGAAGGTCGTGAACGGCGTCCCCCAGACACCGATCGAGGGCGTGAGCATGCTCGCTTCGTTCAACGACGCGAAGGCGAAGGACAACCACCTGACGCAGTACTTCGAGATCTTCGGCAACCGCGCGATCTACCACGACGGATGGCTGGCCGGAACGGTCCACCGGGCGGCCTGGGAGACGAAGCCGCGGGCGACTCTCGACAAGGACGTCTGGGAGCTCTACGACACGCGGACCGACTTCAGCCTCGCCAACGACCTGGCGGCGAAGAGCCCGGCGAAGCTGAAGGAGATGCAGGACCTCTTCCTGAAGGAGGCCGTGAAATACAACGTGCTGCCCATCGACGATCGTCTGCTCGAGCGGTCGAACGCCGCGATCGCCGGCCGGCCGGACCTGATGGCGGGACGCACGTCGCTCACGGTCTACGAGGGCATGCGCGGCATGTCCGAGAACGTCTTCATCAACGCGAAGAACCGCTCACACACGATCACCGCCGAGGTGACGATCCCGGAAAAGGGAGCGAACGGCGTGATCCTCTGCCAGGCCGGACGGTTTGGCGGCTGGAGCCTCTACCTGAAGGACGGCCGGCCGACCTACACGTACAACTTCCTCGGGCTGCAGCGGTTCACCATCGCCGCGACGACGCCCGTGCCCGCGGGGAAGGCGACGATCCGCTTCGAGTTCGCCTATGACGGAGGCGGCCTCGGCAAGGGCGGCGTCGGGACGATCCTCGTCAACGGGAAGAAAGTCGCGGATGGCCGGATCGAACGGACGCAGTTCGGGATCTTCTCGGCCGACGAAGGCGCCGACGTCGGCGAGGACGGGGAGACGCCGGTCGTCGAGGACTACGGGATTCCGGCGCCCTACAGGTTTACGGGCAGGATCGCGAAGGTCACCGTCGACGTGGCGCCGATGAAGGCGCCGGAGAAGGCGGCGGAAGGCAAGGCTCGCGCGGAGACGGCGCAGAAGAGAGCGCTTTCGGACTGAGACCCGCGGCAGGTGCCTCCGCGCCGAACGGCGGCGCGGAGGACTTGTTCACGGCTCCTTGACCGGCCTCCACGTCTTGTCCGGGTTGTAGCGCTCCATCGCCTGGAACTGCTCGAGCGTCTTCGGCCCGAGGTCCTTCTCGTAGACGACGCCGGTGTGGCTCACGATGAACGTCTTCACGCCGGTCACGCGGTAGTCGGCCGGCGCCGCGACGAGGGCGAAGCCGCCGATCATCGCGCCCTCGATGACGAAGTCCATCTCGCCGAGCGGCGCCGCCGGGCCCTGGCCCTTCAGCACCTTGAAGGTGTAGCCGTGAAGCGGCTCGGACTTCTTCGAATAGCCCGCGGCGATCGCCTCGGCGATCGTGTCTCCGAGGGGTCCGGCCGGCGCCCCGTCGGGCCCGCGCCACGCGAGCCCGTCCTGCTTCCCGGGGGTGCTGATGATCTTCTGCGCGTACTGGTTCACGCGGGAGCCGTCGTGCTTCTGGAGCGCGTACGCGTGCTGCGCCCTGACGAAATCGCGGCAGACCTCGATGGCGTCCAGCTCGTTCCTCCCGATGCGGCGGTAGAGAATCTCCTGCCGGCCGGCCTTCGTGTCGAAGAGCCACCTGCCGCCCTTCCGGACGATCGGGATCGGCGACGGCCAACCCTCGTCGCCGACGACGAGCGTCGCGCGGCCCGCGTTCCCGGGGTCCGTGACGACGGAGTGCTTCTCGAGGGCCTTCCTCGCGAACGCCGCTGCCGTGTTCCGGTCCTGCACGGGGTCCTTCGAGACGACGAGGTCGGCGCCGTCCGGCCCGAGGATCTCGGTGAGGGCCGGGACGTCGAACCGCGCGGCCGCGGAGATCAGCGCCTCCGCGGCGGCCTTCGGCGAGGAGAAGCTCTTCTGCTTCGGCGCGGCCGCTGCCGCCGAAAGATTGCCTTCGAAGGCAAGAAGCAGGGGGAGAGCGAGGAGCAGGCCGAAGAGGACGCCGCGCGCCCGCGCGCATTCACATTCGAAGGAATTCTTCGTCTTCATCTGTGTCTCTCCCCTCACCGGCGTCCTCCGCGTCCGCCGCCGCCGCCGCGGGATCCGCCGCCGCCGCCCATGCTCGAGGCGCCGCGGGAGCTGCTCGCCTTCGCGCTGCTGCCGCTGAACCCGCCCGATCCGCCGCTCATGGCGCCGGGGCTGCCCCCGCCCCCTCCGCTGCCGCGGCTCGCCGAGCTGGCGCTGGGGCTCGCGCCCCCTCCGCGGCTCGCGCTGCTTGCGCCAGGGCTCGCGCCGCCTCCTGCTCCCCGGCTCGCGGTGCTCGCGCTCGGGCTCGCGCCGCGCGCTCCCTGCGAGCCTCCCCTGGTCGACCCGCCGTACTTGTTCGCCGAAGCGCTGCTCGAATACGGCGCGCCGCCGCGGTGCGCGGAGTTGTGCGACCAGTTGTTTCCGCCGCTCCCGCTGCGGTTGATGTTCGTGTTCTTGTTGAAGTTGTTGTTGACGTTGATGTTGACGTTGCTCGTGGAGCCCCAGCCGCAGTGGCAGCACGACCCGCCCCAGGCCGCGCCGATCATGACGCCCGCGGTAAACGTCATGAACATGGCCCCGGGAGGCGGGGGAGGCGGGTAGTAGATCGGCGGATAGGGGTAGACCGGCGGCGGGTAGACGACCGTCGGGCTGTACGTCGGGACGTAGATGACCTCGGGGTTCGAGGACTGGACGACGATGACCGTCTGCTGCTCGACGACCTTCGTCTCCACCTTCATCTGCTCGTTCGAGGCGAGGGCGCCCTTGTCCTTCGCCTTCTTGCGCATCCGCTGGCAGGCGTCCATGACGTCCTTCTGCTGGTCGAGGAAGGCGTTGCCGAGGTCCGTGGTCCACTGGATGTCGTCCGAGAGACGCTTGACGACCTCCGGGACCGCGGCCATCGACTGGACCGCCGGATCCCACGGCTGCTTGGCGACGGCGTCGACGAGCGCCTTGTCCTTGAGGCTCTTGTTCTTCGTGAGGAACTGCTGGAGCTGGATGATCTCGAGCGGGTACGTGGACGCCGCGAGCGTCTGCGCGAGGAGATCGTCCGGGTAGAGGGCGATCGGCGCGACGAGAGAGTCGAGATGGTCGGCCGTGAGCGGCTTCTCGGCCGCGGCGGCTGGCGCCGCCGGCGGCGCCGCCTGCGCGAGGAGCGCGCCCTCGCCCGGGACCAGGAGCGCCGCGCAGAGGATGGCGAGAGAAGCGCGGGAAACGGGAGCCGGGCGCCGGGATCGGGATGAAATGTGGGTCATGGCCTCTTTCCCTTCCCCGCGATCCTAATCCGGGGCGCTAGACTTCGTGGCGTGAGAAGAGTTCTCGACGGCCTGACGCTCTTCCAGCGCCTCGCCTACCCGCGCCACAAGGATCTCTTCGAGCACCTCGCGAAGAACCAGACGCCGCAGGCCGTGCTCATCACGTGCTCGGATTCGCGCATCGTGCCGGACCTCCTGCTCCAGACCGAGCCCGGCGACCTCTTCATCATCCGCAACGCGGGAAACATCGTCCCGCCCGCCGGGCCGACGTCCGGCGGGACGACGGCGTCGCTCGAGTACGCGATCGTCGCGCTCGGGATCCGCGACGTCATCCTCTGCGGCCACTCGAACTGCGGCGCGATGAACGGCGTCCTCCACCCCGAGAAGCTCGACGGCATGCCCGCGGTGCGGCGGTGGGTCTCGTACGCGGACCTCGCGCGGCGCGCCGCCCTCGAGGCCCATCCGGGCGCGACGGACGAGGAGATGCTCGAGTACGTCGTCGACTACAACGTGATCGCGCAGGTCCGCAACCTCCTCACGTTCCCGTTCATACGCCCGCTCGTCGAGAAGGGCGAGCTCGAGGTCTACGGGTGGGTCTACGACATCGGGAGCGGCCGCGTGAAAGGCCTTGACGCAACGGGGCGGCGCTTCGTGCCGCTCGGCGTCGACGCGATGGGCTCTCCGGACGAGCGGCACCTCCTCGCGTCCGTCGAGAGCGACGAGGAGTTCTGGAAGAAGCTGTAGGAGCTCAGTCCGGCTTCTCGCCCCCGGCCGGCACGACTCCGCATCGGGCCGCGACCGCGGCGGCGCGGGTGGCGAGATGGCGGTCCAGGTCCGAGACACCCGGGCGCTGCGCGGCGAGCCCGGCCTCGTCCGCGAGAGCCTGCGCCTCGGCGCAGCGTGCCAGGCTGTTTTCGACGAACGAGGCGCTCGCGAGGTGCCCGGGCCTCCCGTCCAGCGCGAACGCCGCGCGGTAGAACGCGACGGCGGCGGCCGGCTTCCCGGAGGCGGCGCGGGCGCCCGCGAGATCGGACAGCGGCCCCGCCCCGCCGCCCGTCAGCGCCACGGCGGCCAGGGGGCTCCGGCGGGAGATCGCGGGCTCGGCGGCCGCGCGGCCGACCTGGAAGGCGGCGATCACGAGGACGGACCCGGCGACCAGTGCGATCCGGCCGGCGATGCTCCCCGGGGGCGGCGGGGGAGCCCGTCTTCTCCCGAGTTCGTAGCCCGCGAACGCAGCCGCGCTTCCGAGAAAGCCGGCGACGCCCGGCCCGACGACCGAGAGCGGCCCGGCGACCTGCGCCACCAGCGCGCCGGCCACCGACGAGACCATCACGGCGGCGAAGCGCGTCCGGCTGCGGACGAGCCAACCCCCAATAAAGAGGAAGGGGAGCGCGAGGAGGGGGACGAGCGGAATCCAGGCCGGCAGGAAGGCGCGTGCCGTTGCGAGCGGATCCACGCGGGGAGGTTAGCGCGGAGGCGGGGAGGTTCGACTACCATCGGTCGAAACCATGAAGCTCGCCGTCGACGCCGGGGTCCCGGCCGTGACGTTCCTCATCATGACGATCGTCGGGCTGGATCTCACCCGGGCCGACTTCGAGCGCGTGCGGTCCCGGCCGCGGGTCCTCGCGGCCGGCCTCCTCGGGCCGCTCGTCCTTCTGCCGCCCGTGGCCCTCGCCGTCCTCGCCGCCGTCCCGATGCCCGACGAGACGCGCGCGGGCCTGCTCCTCCTCGCGGTGTGCCCGGTCGGGGGGATCTCGAACACCTACAACTACCTCGCGCGCGCGTCGACGGCCCTCTCCGTGACGCTCACGGCCCTCTCGTGTCTTCTCGCGGTCGTGACGATGCCGCTCCTCTCGAGCGTGTTCGAGGTCGTCCTGGGCCGCCCGTTCGGGTTCCGCGCGCCCGTGGGCCCGCTCGCGGCGCAGATCCTCGTGATGCTCGTCCTGCCGGTCGCCGTCGGCATGACGATCCGGTCCCGGGCGCCCGACTTCGCGTTGCGGCACGAGAAGGCCTTCCGGCGCGCCGCGTCCGTTTCCATCGTCCTCCTCCTCGGCTTCATCGTCTGGAGCGAGTGGTCCCGGTTCGTGGCGAACTTCGCGGTCTCGGCGGGCGCGGCGGGCCTGTTCGTCCTCCTCGCGATGGCGGCGGGGGGCCTCGCCGCCGTCGCCGCGGGCGCGGATCGCCGCGAGCGTTTCACGCTCTCCGTGGAGTTCGCGACGCGCAATGCCGCGATCGCCGCCGCCGTCGCGGTCACGCTCCTCGGCGACACGCGGTTCGCCGTCTTCGCGACGACGTATTTCGTGACGGAGGCCGTGCCCATCCTCGCCGCCGTGGCCCTGTTCCGGGTACGATCCCGGGCAGCATGAGCAAATTGCAGTCCGGTCTCGGGAGGCTGCTCGCCGTCGGCCTTCTCCTCGGCGCCGCCTCCGCCCGCGCGCAGGATCTCGAGCCGCGTGCCTACGCCCCCTCACCGAAGGACGCGAACTTCGTCATCGTGAACTACTCGTACCAGTCCGGCGAGGTCCTCTTCGATCCCTCGCTGCCCTTTTCGGACGTCCGCGCCTTCATCAACGGCGTCGTCGGAGGGTACGGGCACACGTTCAGCCTCTTCGGGCGGATCTCGTCCGTCGCCGCCGTGGTTCCGTACGTCTGGGCTTCGGTGGACGGCAACGTGGGCGAGACGTACCAGGCCATCACCCGGTCCGGCCTCGGCGACCCGCGCCTGCGCTTCGTCGTGAACCTCATCGGCGGCCCGGCTCTGCCGATGAAGGAGTTCATGGCCCGCAAGCCCGAGCCGACGCTCGGGTTCAGCCTCGTCGCCGTGGTCCCGACGGGCCAGTACAGCAACGAGAAGCTCATCAACATCGGCACGAATCGCTGGGCTTTTCGGCCCGAGTTCGGCCTCTCCTTCCCGGTCGGGAAATGGACGCTGGAGGGCGCGGCCGGCGTGTGGCTGTTCCTCGACAACGACCACGCCTATCCCGCCGAGAACGTCCGCTCGCAGGACCCGCTTTACAGCTTCCAGGTGCACGTCGGATACACGGTGCGACCGGGCCTCTGGGTTGCTGCCGACGCGACGTATTACGCGGGCGGAAAGACGTACACGAACGACGTCCCAGGCGACACGCGCCAGGCGAACACGCGGGCGGGCCTGACCGCCTCGGTCCCCGTTGCGAGGGGCCATTCGGTCAAGCTCTCGGCCTCTCGGGGGGTCGACTCCCGGATCGGCTCCCGGTTCAACGCGTACGGACTGGCCTACCAGTACCTCTGGCTCAGCCGCACGGGGAAATAAATCGCAACGTCCGGGCGCCCCACGAGGGGGGCCGCCCTTTTCGTCCGCTGGAATGCGGTCGGCTGACGGGCCGGCGGGTCTGCGATACGCTTTGAACAAAGATCGAAGAACGGGAAGCAAAAGCACATGACGAGTTCGACCAGAGCAAGTTGGACCGGCGTCGCCGCGGCCGCGATGTCCCTCGCGGCGGCGCTCGCGTGCACGCGCGGCCCCGCCCCGGAGCAGACCGCCGACGCGATCTATGCGGGCGGCCCCATCGTGACCGTCAACGACGCACAGCCGACGGCCGAAGTCCTTGCCGTCAAGGACGGAAAGATCCTCGCCGTCGGCACGAAGGCCGGGATCGAGAAGGTCCACAAGGGAGCGGCGACGAAGGCCGTCGACCTCGCAGGCAAGACGCTCGCTCCGGGGTTCGTGGACGGCCACGCGCACTTCCTCGGCTTCGGCTCGCAGGCGGTCGGCGCCAACCTTCTCGCGCCGCCCGACGGAACCGTCAACACCGTCGACGACGTCGTGGCGAAGCTGCAGGAGTTCGCGAAGGGCCCCGACGTCGGGCGGACGGGCTGGATCTTCGGCCTCGGCTACGACGACGCGCTGCTCGGACGACACCCCACGCGCGACGACCTCGACAAGGTGTCGAAGGACGTCCCCGTGATCGCCGTCCACATCTCGGGCCACTTCAGCGCGATGAACAGCGCGGGTCTCGCGAAGGTCGGCTACACCGCCGCCACGAAGGACCCGGAGGGCGGGGTCATTCGCCGGCGGCCGGGATCGAAGGAGCCGAACGGCGTCCTCGAGGAGCTCGCGAGCATCCCCAAGATGATTCCGGCCATCAACGCGACGAAGCCGGAGGACAAGGACTACTTCCTGAAGAAGGGCGTCGAGCTCGCGAAGAGCTTCGGCTACACGACAGCGAACGAGGGCCGGCTCATGGACTTCCAGCAGGCCGACCTCGTGAGCGCCGCCGGGCGCGGCCTCCTCGACATCGACGTAATGTCGTACGCGGACTACACGGCGAAGGACGTGCTTCCACTGATCAGTCGGACATACAAAGGCCGCTACCGTGTGGCGGGGGTGAAGATCACCCTCGACGGCTCACCCCAGGGCCGCACGGCTTGGCGGACGATCCCCTATCTCCTGCCGCCCGACGGCCAGAAAAAGGGCTACAAGGGCTACCCGGCGATCCCGGACACGAAGGTCGTCGCGGCCGTCATCGACGAGGCGTACCAGAAGGGCTGGCCGGTCCACGTGCACGGCAACGGCGACGCGGCGATCGACCAGATGATCGAGGCGATCCGGCCCGCCCAGCAGAAGTACGGCCCTGCCGATCGGCGCGCCACCCTCATTCACGGCCAGTTCCTGCGCAAGGACCAGATCCCGGCCCTCAAGGAGCTTCAGGTTTTCCCGTCGCTCTTCCCGATGCACACGTTCTACTGGGGCGACTGGTACGACCAGATCATCGGGCCGGAGCTCGCCCAGCAGATCTCGCCCATGCGCTCGGTGCTGAACGCCGGGATGATCGCGACCAGCCACACGGACGCGCCGGTCGCGCTCCCGAACCTGATGCAGGTGATGTGGGCGACCGTCAACCGCACGTCGCGCAGCGGCAAGGTGATGGGTCCCGGCGAACGGCTCACCCCGATCGAGGCGTTGAAGGCGATCACGCTGTGGGGCGCCCACGAGCACTTCGAGGAGAAGGCGAAGGGCTCGCTCGAGGCCGGAAAGCTGGCGGACATGGTGATCCTGTCCAACAACCCGCTCACGATCGACCCGGCGAAGATCAACACGATCCAGGTGATGGAGACGATCAAGGAAGGCAAGACCGTCTACGCGCGCAAGTAGGCCGGCGGCCGTCGACGAAGGAGATCAGGATGAGAGCGAATCGCAGAAACGCCCTCTTGGGCGCCTCGGCCGCGACGGCCGTCGCCGTCACGCTCGCCGCGAGCGCGCTCGCCGAGGAGGCGAGCCTTCAGGACCTCGCCAAGGCGGTCCAGGGACTGCCGCAGGTCGTGATCTACACGGCGAAGGAGATCGTCACGCTCGACCCCGCGAAGCCCACCGCGCAGGCGGTGGCGGTGGTCGGCGGCCGGATCCTCGGCACGGGCTCGCTCGAGGACGTGAAGGCGGCCGTGGGCAAGCAGCCGTACACGGTGAACACCACGTTCGCCAACCAGGTGATCGTGCCCGGCTTCATCGCCCAGCACGACCACCCCCTCCTCGCCGCGCTCACGATGACGAGCACGATCATCGCGATCGAGGACTGGGTGCTGCCGCAGGGCACGTCGAAGGCGGCGAAGAACCGCGGCGAGTATCTGAAGCGGCTCGCCGAGGCGAACGCCGCCGTCAAGGACCCGAACGAGCCGCTCGTCGCCTGGGGATACCACCAGTACTTCCACGGCGAGCTGAAGAAGGCGGACCTCGACGCGATCAGCGCCACGCGGCCGATCCTCGTATGGCACCGCTCGGCGCACGAGTTCTACCTGAACACCGCCGCCGAGAAGAAGTACGGCGTGACCAAGGAGTGGTTCGAGCCGCTCTCCGCCAGCGTCAAGAAGCAGTCCGACTTCCCGAACGCCCACTACTGGGAGCAGGGCGCGTTCGCGGTCATGCCGAAGATCGCCTCCGCGATCGCGACGCCCGAGAAGCTGCGGGCCGGCCTCGAGTTCGTGAAGAGCTACTACCACACGAACGGCGTCACCCTCGGCTGCGAGCCCGGCGGCCTCGCCTCGAAGAGCCTGCAGGACGCTCAGAACGCCGTTCTCAGCGACTCGTCCTCGCCCTTCCGCTTCTACTTCCTGGCCGACGGCAAGTCCATCACCGCCACCGTCCCCGACGAGAAGGTGGCGGAGGAAACCGGGAAGCTCCTCTCCTGGGGCCAGGGGATGACGGCCTACCTGCCGAAGCAGGTGAAGCTCTTCGCCGACGGGGCCATCTTCAGCCAGGCCATGCAGGTGACGCGCGGCTACACGGACGGCCACAAGGGCGAGTGGATGATGGACCTCGATTTCTTCGCCCGGACGTTCCGTGTGTACTGGGATCTCGGCTACCAGCTCCACGTCCACGTCAACGGCGACGCCGGGCTCGACATGGTCCTCGACCAGCTCGAGGCGAACCTGCGCCGCAACCCGCGGAACGACCACCGCACCGTGATCATCCACTTCGCGGTCTCCCGGCCGGAGCAGGTGGCGCGGATCAAGCGCCTCGGCGCGATCGTCAGCGGCAACCCGTACTACCCGGTGTCCCTCGCCGACAACTACCGCGGCAACGGCCTCGACCCCGAGCGCGCCGACGCGATGGTGCGGATGGGCGACGTCGAGAAGGCCGGCGTGTCGTTCTCGTTCCACTCCGACATGCCGATGGCCCCCGGCCAGCCGCTGCTCCTCATGTGGTCGGGCGTCAATCGCATCACGAACGACGGCAACGTGCGCGGGCCGGAGCAGCGGGTGAGCCGCCTCGGCGCGCTCAAGGCGGTGACGCTCGACGCGGCCTACTCGCTGCAGATGGAGAGGGAAGTCGGCAGCATCGTTTCGGGCAAGCTCGCGAACTTCACGATCCTCGCGGAGAACCCGCTGACCGTGGACCCCGCGAAGATCAAGGACATCGCGGTCTGGGGCACCGTCAGCGAGGGGCGCGTCCTGCCGGTGAAGCGGGCCGCCGCCGCCGGGCCGAAGGCGGCCCTCGGCCCGGTTCCCGACGCCCCGGCGCTCGCCGCGGCGATCGAGGCCGATCGCCACGACCACGAGAACGGCGCGCACGGCGACGCCTGCACGGCGGCCCGCGGCCTCGCCTCGGCCGTTGCCATGGAGGCGTCCAACCCATCCAGGCCAGCCATGTGAGGCACGTGCTGCGTCAGGGCCTCGCCCAGACCGGCGACGACCACGCCTGTTCGCCGTCGGTCTGGGTGACACGCACGTACCAGCTTGTCTCTCCCGCCGCGTCGGGCGAGTCCTGCACGCTGAACGAGAGGCGCCGCGCGTCCTCCGTCTTCAGCCAGTTCACGCCCTGCGGGTCCTTCGGGTCGTAGAGGACGTACTCGGCTGCCGCCTCGCCGGGAGCCTGGCGCATCCGCACCGCGGCGAACGTGTCGCGGAGGTTCCGGACGATCTCGATGCGGTCGATCGGGGCTGTCCCCTCGACGCGCACGGCCAGCGTCATCGTCCCCTTCCCCGCGAGGATCGAGCCCATCGGGGCGCCGTCCGCCGTGAACTCGAGGACGATGCGCGCGCCGGTCGTCGCGTAGTTCCGGCGATTCCGGATCGCGTCGAAGAGGGACGCGCGGTCCAGCCGCTCGGCGAGGACCGCCGTGAGCCCGCCCTCGCCGGGCGAGAGGTGGTGCGTGTCGCTCGCGCCCATGACGCCCACGTGGCGGCCGAGGCGCAGCGCGTCCTGGTACTGGTGGCCCGGCACCTGCCGGCGCCCTTCGCGCGGGTTGCCGTAGAACTCGTACCGGCCGTGCCAGGAGGCGATCTCGAAGTTCGGCTCCAGCTCCTCGTCGTGCGGGGCCGCCGGGTTCCAGCGCCCCCAGAGCGCGTGCCCCGTGTGGTGCGGCGACATCACGGCGCCGTGCTCGCGGGCGTGCCGGTAGAGCTTCTCGATCGTGTCGCTGTCCCGGTCGGTGGAGCGGTGCGTGTGCTCCGGCCCGTCGTCCTTGTAGAGGAGGACGCGGTGGCCGAAGCTCGAGCCCGCCGTCCACTCCCAGCCCGTGAGGCTCACGAAGCGGCCCGGCGCGTCGAACGCGCCCGCCGTCGCGCGCAGCTCCGCGAACTCCGACGGCTGGAGGAGGCCCATCTCGGAGTGGTCGGAGACGACGTCGAAGTCGAGGCCGAGCCGGTCGCGCGAGAGCGCGAGGAGCTGATCCGGGTGGCCCGTCTTCGCGTCCGAGAGGATGCTGTGGCTGTGCGGGTCGCCGAAGTAGACGTGCCAGCGGCCGCCGCCCGCGGTCGCGGTGCGCGGCTCGGGGCCGGGCGCGCGCGGCTCGAGGTCGGGCCGCGGCTCGAAGCGGTCGGGTGGCGCGGCGCCGAGCGCGCCGGGCGCCCAGCCCTCGGCGGGCGCCGCGAGCCGTCCGGCGAGGACGACGTTCGGGCTGGAGTGCGTGTTGTACGCGTCCACGTCCCCGCCCGTCAGCGCCTCGCCCGCCTTCGGCAGCGTCTGCGCTTCCCAGGCGAAGGCGAGCGACCCGTCGGGCGCGAGCGCCGCCGACGGGAACTCGTCGCGGCCGGGCGAGAACGTCGTGAGATGCAGCTCCGGCGACCAGCGCCGCCCGTCGTGGACGCGCGCCCAGAGGTCGAAGTTGTGCGCTCCCGTCGCGTCCGTCCGCCACACGATCCACGCGCGCCCCGCGCCGTCGAGGAAGACCGACGGGTAGTTCTGCGTCTGCTTCCAGTGCCAGTAGGGCTCCTCGACGTCGCGCAGGGACTTGTCCACCGAACCGAAGCTCACCTGGCCCGGCAGCGCGGCCGGCGCCGTGCCCGGCGGAGCGAAGAAGGCCCCGTCCCGGTAAACGCGGACGAACGCATCACCCGAGTGGCGGTCCGCCCGGAACTCGTCCGTCGAGCGGCCGCGCATCGAGTTCCACGCGATCCAGAGCGCACCGTCTTTCGTGCACGCGAGGGACGGCGAGTCGTCGATCGCCGCGTCGGACGTGACGGCGATGGGCGCGCCGAGGCTCGGCGCGCGGGAACCGGAGGCCCGCGCCCGCGCGAGGAAGACGTCGTAGTTGCCGGTGTGGGTCGAGTCCCAGGCCAGCCACACGCCTCCGTCCGGCGGCGCGGCGAGCGCGGGACGCCGGTCCGTCCCGGAGGTGAAGACGCGAACCGGCGCGCTCCAGCCCGACCCGTTCTCCGCCACCAGCGAGACCGCGAACCCGCCGCGTTTGAACTCCTCCCACGCCACCCAGAGCCGACGAGAGGAGTCGAGCGTCACGACCGGATGTAAGGCGTCCGAACCCTTCGAAGAAATCCTCTTCTCCGGTCCCCATGCGCCGCCGGTTCTCGTGCGCGAATAGACGGCCCACTCTCCCTTTCTCTTTCCATGCCAGAAGGCCCGCAACCTCTTCTTCCCGTCGACCACGAGCATCGCTGCCGACTCGAGACCCTCCCCGGCATCGAGGCGCTCTTCGTCCGACCAGACGCCGTCCTTTCGCCGCCGGACGACCACGCGGTCGTTCGCGCCGTCCGTCGTCGTGAACGCGCACCAGAGGTCGCCCGAGGCGTCGAACGCGACGGACGGGTACTTGTCGAATCGCCCCGGTGTCGAGACCGTCTCGACGGCCTCGAGGCCGCCGTCGGCCGCGCGGGCCGGAGGCGCGAGACACGCGGCGGCAAGAAGGCAGGATGCGGCGAGCGGCGATTTCATGGTGGGGAAGTCTAGGGGACGGCGGCCGGCGCGGCGCGATAACCTCGAGTGAGCATGGCGGCCGCGCTCCTCCTCGCCCTCAAGCTCTCGGTCGCCGCGCTGATCTTCGCGATCGGGCTCGGCTCGACGACCGCGGACTTCGGGTACCTCTGGCGGCGGCCCGCGCTGCTCGTCCGCTCGCTCCTCGCGATGTACGTCGTCGTGCCGCTCGCGGCTCTCGCGGCCGTCCGGCTGCTCGACCTGCCGCTGCCGGTCAAGGCCGCGATCCTCGTCCTCGCGATCTCGGCCGGCGCGCCGCTCCTCCCGAAGAAGCTGATGAAGCTGGGCCGGGAAGGCTACGTCTTCAGCCTCGTCGTCACGTCGTCGCTTCTCGCCATCGTGACCGTGCCCGCCTGGCTGACGGTCCTCGGCCCGCTCTTCGGGCGCGAATCGACCGTGGACCCCCGCGAAGTCGCCTTCCTGATCGCGAAGGCCTTCCTCGGGCCGCTGGTCCTCGGCATGATCGTCCGCCGGCTCGCCGGGCCGCGGGCCGAGCGCGCGTCCGACTGGATCCTGAAGGTCGCGGGCGCGACGCTCCTCGCGGCCGGGCTCGTCCTTCTCGTCGGGGCGAGACACCTGCTCGTCGCGGTGGGCTGGGTCCCGCTCGCCTCGCTCGCGGGAATGACCGCGGTGGCGCTCGCGATCGGGCACGCGCTGGGCGGGCCCGATCCCGACGACCGAACGGCGCTCGCCATCGCGTGCGCGACCCGGCACGTCGGGATCGCGATGCTCGCCGCGTCGACCGTGCCCGGCCCCCGGACGATCGCGTTCGTCCTCGCCTACATCCTCGCCTCGGCAGCCGTCTCGATTCCGTACCTCAGATGGAGAGCGCGGCGGCCGGGGATCTGAGGAGCGTGCCCCGGTCATCGCCCGCGAAGCTAGAATCGCCGTGTGGCGCTGCCCCAGGTCGAATCCGTCCGGGTTCCTTTCGGCGAGGTCGCCGGGCGGCTGAAGACCGCGCTCGAGTCCGCCCCGCCCTCGGTCGTGGCGGCGTACCTGTTCGGCAGCGTGGCACGCGGCGAGGCGCGAGAGGGCAGCGACGTGGACGTGGCGGTCCTCTTCTCGGCGCCGACCGAGCCCATCCTTGGGAACGCGGCCAACCATCTCGAATGCGACCTCGAGCGCGTCCTCAGGCGGACCGTTCAGGTCGTCGAGCTGAACAAGGCGAATGCGGACCTTGTCCACCGCGTCCTGCGCGACGGCGTGATCCTCCTCGACCGCGACCGCGGAGCGCGCATCGAGTTCGAGGTCCGCCTGCGGAACGAGTACTTCGACCTCGAGCCGATCCGCCGCATGTACCGCGGGACGGCGTCGTGACGGACCCGCAGCTCGTCGCGAAGAAGCTGGCCGTGGTGGAGACGTCGGTCCGCGAGTTGCGGACGCTCGCGCGGCCTGCCGAGCTGCGGCGGGACGTCCGCGAGCGGCGGTTCGTGGAGCACACGCTGCAGGTGGCGATTCAGGCGGTCCTAGACGTCGCGTCCCACATCGTCTCGGACCGGCGGCTCGGCGAGCCGCAGACGAACCGCGAGCTCTTCGACCTCCTGGCGAAGGCCGGATTCATCGAGGAGCGGATGGCCGCTCCGCTGCGGGAGATGGCCGGCTTCCGGAACATCCTCGTTCACGGCTACCAGGACGTGGACCTCGTGATCGTCGAGACCATCCTCAGGGACCACCTCGACGACCTCCTGGGCTTTGCCGTTGCCGTCAGGCGGCAGATCACGGTTCCTTAGGGGTCCGGCCCGCGGCGCGCGGGGGCCTCAGCCGCCGGCGGCCGCGCGGCGGACGGCGTCGGCGAGGCCGCCGGGCGGCAGGGCTGCGCCGGACAGCGCCTCGAGCGCGGAGAACGACAGCGTCCGCTGCCTCCTCATCTTCGCCTCGAGCTCCGCCGTGGGCGGAACGAAGAAGCGCCACTCGCCGAGGTCGAGCGGGTTCACGTCCGTCCGCTCCGGGTGCCCGAGGAGCGCGAAGACGTAGGCCCGCGCGTGCGGGAGCGGGGCGGCGCACGCGGGGTCCCGGCGCGGTGCGCGCCACGGCAGCGGCGTGAAGTGGATCTTCGAGAGGTCGCGCCGGCTCTCGCACGTCACGCACGACGCGGACTTCACGCGGACGGCGATCCCCTCCGCGGTCACGAGGTCGGGCGACCGGTCCGAGCGGGGGCCCGCGGTGCAGATGTCGAGAAGCCGCGCCACGATGAACTCGGCGAGCCGGGCCCGCGTGGAAGTCGCGAGCAGGTCGGCCTCGCACCACCGCCAGAAGTCGAGCAGCGTCAGGTCGAGCCTCTCGCCCCCGGACCTGAAGGTCTCGCTCCCGTCGAGGCCCCGCGGGGCGGCGAGCTGGTTCGCGATCGTCGGCCCCCTACTTCGTGATCTTCGCGCCTTCCAGGATGACCGCGTACGCGTATCCAGCGCCGAAGTCCTTGTCCACGGTCACGGCGCCGCTCGCGGTCACGACGTCTCCCACCTTCACCACGGCGTCCGTCGTCACGGTGAGGTCGTTGTCTTTCGCGGCGGGCGATCCCGACCCGTCGCGCAGGTGGATCCAGTTCGTGCCCATGATCCCGGCGTTGAACTTCACGACCTTGCCGCGCACGGCGACGGGCTTGCCCTTCAGCGCGGCGCGGTCCGCCCAGACCTCGGCCACGGTCCGGCCGTCGGGCCCCTCAGCCTTCGCGACCTTGATCGCGCCCTCGGCCGGCGCGGCCTGCGGCGCGTTCGACGCCGCCGGTTTGGCCTCCGTGGCGGCGAGCGCCGGCCCGGCCGTGAAAACGGCTGCGAGGGCCGGTCCGAGGAGAGCGAGAGCGATCTTCCTGGGCATGGGGGTTCCTTTCCCGGTGACCGCCCGGGCTTCGCCCCCGGTGCCGTTCAGCACGGGAATCCTAGGGATTTGGCGGCCCGTCCGGCATGATCAACCTGAATCCCTTCCGGGAACCCGGGCCGGATGGGACCATCCCCCGCCGTGAGAACGAGACTCGCCTCCCTTTCGCTGGCCCTCGCCCTCCTCGCGGGGGGCGCGAAGGCGTCGCGTGCCAACCCTCAGGCCGCGGACCCGAAAGCCCCCGTCGCGCGCATCGACGGGCAGGTCATCACGGACGGCGACCTCACCGCCGAGGTCAAGGTCTCGCTCGCGGCCGCGGAAGCGCGGTTCGCGGAAGAGGTGTGGGGGATCAAGCGGCGGGCCCTCGACGCGCTCGTCGAGCAGCGCCTCCTCGACGCGAAGGCGAAGAAGGAAGGGATCACGGCGGACGCCCTCGTGGCGCGCGAGATCACGGGCAAGGTCGGAGAGCCCGACGAGGCCCAGGTGAAGTCCGTCTACGACCAGACGAAGGCCGCCGGCAGGCAGCTGCCCCCGTTCCCCGAGGTGAGGGCCGAGATCGCCCAGTACCTGAAGAGCCAGGAGACCCAGCAGGTCCGGCAGGCCTACGTCGCCCGCCTGAAGGCTGAGGCGAAGGTCCAGATCACGTTCCCGCCGTACCTCCCGAGTCGCGTCGACGTGAAGGCCGAAGGCCCGTCGAAGGGGAGCCCGAACGCGCCCGTCACGATCGTGGAGTTTTCCGACTACGAGTGCTCGTACTGCGCCGGCGCCGAGGCCACGGTGAAGCGCGTCCTCGAGGCGTACCCGGGCAAGGTGCGCCTCGTCTACCGGGACCTCCCGCTCTCCATCCACCCGAACGCGCCGAAGGCCGCCGAGGCCGCCCACTGCGCCGGCGAGCAGCAGCGCTACTGGGACATGCACGACGCCCTCTTCGCGAACCAGCAGGCGCTCAAGGTCGACGACCTCAAGGCCCACGCCCGCAAGCTCGGCCTCGACGCCGCGACGTTCGACGCGTGCCTCGACTCGGGCCGGACGGCGGGGCTCGTGGAGGCGAACCGGAAGGCCGGCGAGGCCCTCGGGCTGAACGGCACGCCCACGTTCTTCGTGGACGGCCGCCCCTACGTCGGCTCGAGGCCGTTCGAGACGTTCCAGGAAATCATCGACTACACGCTCGCCGGCAAGCGCTGACCGAGCCCATCCGGCTGCCCCCGAGCAGTTCGATGCAGGTGCACTACGGACGGCGGCGCCCTTCGAACGGAAATTACCAAGGGCCAATCCGGCGATGGGGAGTGCTATGTCGATTCGTGCCTTTCGCGCTCGGGGAGTCTTCGGCCTCTTCGTCGCTCTCACGGTCCTCGCCGCGCCCCGTGGTGACGCCCAGGGCGTGAAGAAGCGCCGCCCCCTCCCGTCCGAGTACGGCCGCGTCGTCATGGACACCGCCTCGACGAAGGCCGGAGTCCCCGCCGCCGTCTTCGACCACTGGACGCACCGGACGCGCTACACCTGCCGCGTCTGCCACGTGGACGTCGGCTTCGCGATGCAGGCGAACGAGACGCGCGTCAGGGAAGACGACAACCGCAAGGGCTTCTTCTGCGGCGCCTGCCACAACGGCAAGGTCGCCTTCGGCCCGAAGAAGAACGGCACGATGGACGACGACCCCTCGTGCGTCCGCTGCCACGTCCCCGCGGGCACGACGCCCGGACTCGACTTCGCAAAGGGCACGGCCGCGCTTCCGAAGGGCCGCTTCGGGAACGGCGTGGACTGGGAGGCTGCGGAATCGAAGGGCCTCATCCACCCGCTCGACGCGCTCGCCGGCGTCTCCGTCGTCCGCAAGCCGCTCCAGATCCCGCCCGACTACGACATCGCCGCGAAGATCAACACGCTTCCCGAGATCGTCTTCTCGCACAAGAAGCACGCCGTGTGGGGCGGCTGCGAGCTCTGCCACCCCGACGTCTTCACCGTCAAGCGCGGCTCGACGAAGTTCACGATGGAGGAGATCTTCAAGGGGCGTTACTGCGGCGCCTGCCACGGCACGGTCGCGTTCCCGACGACCGACTGCCAGCGCTGCCACACGAAGCCGGTCGCGTGAACCCGGCCGTCCCCGCGCTCTTTCTTCTCCTCGCGGGTCAGCCCTGGTTCAAGCTGCCTCCTCACCCCAGGCCCGAGGTCTTCGGCAACGTCCTCATCTCGCGCACGACCGCCGCGGGCCCCGTCAAGCCCGCGGCGTTCTCCCACTGGAGCCACCGGCGCCGCCATACGTGCCGCGTCTGCCACCTCGAGCTCGAGTTCTCCTTCAAGCGCAACACGACGCCGATCACCGAGGAGGCAAACCGCCAGGGCCGCTTCTGCGGAGGCTGCCACGACGGGAAGACGGCCTTCGCCCACACCGAGCCAAACTGCACGAGGTGCCACTCGGGCGACCTCGCCGCGGGCGCCGTGAAGTTCGGCGAGCTGCGCGACCTGCAGGAGGCGCCGTTCGGAAACGGGGTGGACTGGTCCGCGGCCCTCGAGTCCGGCCGCATCGCCCCCGCCGCGAGCCTCACGAAGGGCGAAGGCGGGATGTCCCTCAAGTCGAAGCTCTCCCTCGCGGCCGAGTGGGCCATGGTCCCGCCCGCGATCTTCCCGCACGACGAGCACACGCGCTGGCTCGACTGCGCGAACTGTCACCCCGAGCCCTTCAACATCCAGAAGAAGACGACGAAGCACTTCTCGATGGCGAAGAATCTCGCCGGTGAGTTCTGCGGCGCGTGCCACCTCACGGTCGCCTTCCCGCTCGACGACTGCAAGAGGTGCCACCCGAAGATGAGGGCGAATTCCTGAGCCGTCGGCTGGCGTCACGCAGCCCCTGGCCCGGGTCCTCGTGCTGCCGTCGTTACTCGTTGAAGACGTTGTTGTGGCACTGCTGGCAGCCGGCGGCGCCCGTGGCGGTCCTCGTGCCGTAGTCCCAGCGGAGCGAGAAGGGGTTGGCGGAACCGTGCGCCTTGTGGCACGTGAGACAGAAGACCTCGTTGTTCGCGGCGACGACCGTCGCGCTCGCGAAGCTCGTTGCGCCGACGGCCGTGAACGGCAGCCGCGCCACGGTGAACCCCGCCGTCCCGCTCACCCAGTTCGCCGGGTCGGTGTTCGCGTCAGCCTTGTTGATCGGGTAATAGCCGGCGGACTCCGTGTTCGTTCCCGGGTGGCGGTGATACGGGGAAGCCGTGTTCGTGTACCACGGCGCGAAGAACGTGTGGTGGCAGTCGATGCACATGTTCGTGATCTCCCGCCAGGCGCCGTCCGTCGACGACGGCGCGGGATAGGCGACGTTCGCGGCCTCGTATCGGGCGAGGCCGGTCGTGCCGCCCTTGATCGAGGCGAGGAGGGGCGGCTCGGAGCCGGGAGCGGACGCCCACCAGAGGTTCCGGTAGGACGCGTTCCCGTGCGGGTTGTGGCAGTCGATGCACTGCACCTCGGCCGTCGCCATCGTGCCCACGAAGTGGCACCGGTTGCAAAGGTCCGAGTCGCCGGGCTTGCCGAGAGACGTCGTCGTCAGGTTGTGGCCGCGGTGGCTCCTCACGCCCGCGGGCGCGAAGTATCCCGCCGCCCGCTCCGTCAGCCCGTTGACGTCCACGTCCACGACGTCCGGGGCGAACGTCTGCCCCTCGTGACACGACAGGCAGAGCATCGTGGAGTTCGTGCCCTTGAGCATGTAGCCGTTCGGAGCGCCGGAAGGCATCCAGTCGCCGTCCGGAGCGCCTGTGGTGCTCACGGGGCCGCCGTCGAAGCCGTGCGTCTCGCTCCCGTGCGCCGCGTGGCAGTCGGAGCAGAGGAGCGTCGGGCCGTTGTGGTAGTAGGCCGCGCCGTCCGTCGGCGCCGCGAGAGCACGCCTGCCGGCCCCGGGCGTGCGCGGCGCCCGGTGGAGCTGGATACCCGTCATGCTCTGCGCGAAGCCGCCCGGCGCGGCGAGGACCGCGATCAGGGCGCCGAGGGCGATCGTCGAGATGGAGTGGAATCGGCCGGGACGGGGGGCTCCCAAGCGTTCGGACATGCGTCTCCTTCTTCAGCCGGATCTATTTCACCTTGGCGTTCTCGAGGATCACGGGGTAGGCGTACCCCGCACCGAAATCCTTGTCCACGGACACCGCACCCGCGATCGTCACGACGTCTCCGACCTTGACGACGTCGGAGGTCGTGACCGTCAGGTCGTGGTCCTTCTTCTGGGCCGACCCGGACCCGTCGCGCACGTGCAGCCAGTTCTTTCCCATGACGCCGGACGTCACCTTGACGACCTTTGCCTTCACGACGACGTCCTGGCCTCTCAGCGCGGCGCGCGACGCCCACACCTCGGCGACCGTCTTCGCGTTCGCACCCTCGGCCTTCGGGACCTTCACGTCCGCGGCCTCGGCGGGGCCGGCGGCCATCTGGCCGTGTCGCGCGGCCATCTCGGCGCGCGTCTCGGGCGCGGCAGCGGGCGCCGCGGCTGCGGGCGCCGAGGGCTTCTCGCCCGGCTGTCCGAGCGAGCCGAAGAAGAGGCTGTCGAACTTCCGGTTCAGCGTCTTGCTCTCGAAGCCGTGCATCGGCGCCGCGTTCACGACGGTCACCTGCTGGCCTTTCTTCACCGTGGTCTTCGTCACGGCGGCCCACGTCTCGCCGTCTTTCGTCTTCAGGCGCATGTACGTGTAGTCGGACGCGGCGAGCGTCTCGAGGACCTTCCCCGAGATCGTCGCGAGCCGCGGCGGGGGAGCGGGAGCGGCGGAAGCGGGAGCGGCGGAAGCGGGCGCGGCGTGGTTGTGCCCCGTGTGGTCTTCGGCGGCGGCCGGCGCAGCGGCATGGTTGTGGCCGGCGTGATCGTCTGCGACGGCGGGCGCCTGGGCGGCGGACCCGGCCGGAACGGGCGATTTCACCTCGACCTTGAGGTCGGGCTTCTTCCCGCAGCCCGCGGCGAGCGCGAGGGCGAGAAACGCGGAAACGGCGGCGGTGCGCATGGGTCTCCTGTCAGTCGATCCCGGCGTCCTTGAGGAACGCCTGGATCCCGGATTCGTTCACCTTGATCTTCGAGGCGGCGCGGATCTGCTTCACCCAGCTCGCGCGCTTCTCGCGGTTCCGGTCGTCCGTCAGCTTCTTCCTGATGTCGTCCCTCGACTCCGCGAGCGTGAGCGGGCGCGACGCCTCGATCTTCGTGACCTTCACGACGTGCCACCCGAATTTCGTCTTCAGCGGGTCGGAGACGTCGCCTTCCTTCAGCGCGAGGATCCCCTTGAAGTCGGGCGGGACCTGATTCGCCGTGATGAAGCCGAGGTCGCCCATCTGTTTCACCGTCGCGGTGTCCGTGGACTTCGCCTTCACGAGGCTCGAGAAACTCTCGCCGGCGTCCAGCCTCTTCCTCACGTCCTTCGCCTCGTCCTCCGTCGCGACGACGATGTGCGCGACGCGGCGCTTCTCGGGCGTCACGAGGTCCTTCCGGTGGGCCTCGTAGTACGCCTTCACGTCCTCGTCCGTGACCTTGACGCCTTTGAGGATGTAGTCGGAGTAGAGCGCGCCGAGCATGAGCGTCTCCCTGTGGCGCTTCACCTCGTCCGCGATCTCGGGCAGCTCCTCGTACTTGCGCTCCTTCGCCTCGAGTGCGGCCAGCGGCGCGTCCACGGCCTGGCGGACCTCTGCGTCGATCAGCTCCGCGGCGCGCTCCTTCGGGAGCGGCCCGAGGACGGCCGGGTCGAGGTGCGGAAGGATCTCCGCGACGGTCGCCTTGCCGCCGCCGTTCCAGGTCGCGACGGGCTCCTCGGATTTCGCTTTCGCGGCCGCGGCGAGGCCTTCGAACGAGAGGTCGGCCGCCGTCCTCTTCGCGCCGTACTTCTTCCAGAGGAAGTCCGAGAGCGCCTTCTTCCTCTCCTCGAGGTTCCTCTTCTTGAGCGTGCCCTCGATCTTCGACTTCGCCTTCTCGAACTCCGGGCGCGTGACGGGCTGCATCTCGACGAGCCGCACGACCTCCCAGCCCATGTGCGTCTTCAGGGGGCCGGCCGTCTCGCCGGGCTGGAGGGCGAAGACCGCCTTCTCCCAGCCCTCCTCCATCGAGCCCCAGCCGAGGAAGGGGAGGTTCCCGCCGTGCTGCTTCGACGGCGCGAGCGAGCACTGCCGCGCGAGCGCCTCGAAGTCCGCGCCCGCGAGGAGGCTCGCGAGGACCACGTCGGCCTCGGCCTTCGTCTCCACGGCGATCTGCCGCGCCCGGTAGAGCGCGGCCGTGTTCTTCTCCCAGGCCGCCTTCACCTCCTCGGGCTTCGGCTGCGCCTTCTGCTCGATCTCGACCTTCACGAGGTGCTCGACGGCCTTCCGCTCGGCGAGCTCGTTCGCGGACTTCACGATGTCCTTCTGCTGGTCGAGCTCGAGCCGGTACGCCTCCTGGACGAGGAGCTTTGAGTCGATGACAACCTCGAGGAACTTCTTCGCCTCGGCCTCGCCGAGGAGGAACTTCTCGTGCCCGCCGTGCCGCGCCTTGAACTCGGCCTTGAGGTCGGTGGGGGTGATGGCCTCGCCGTTCACGACGGCGACGGGCTTGGGCGTGGGCGCGCCGAGCGCGGCCACCGCGAAGGCCAGCAGCGCGAGCGGCAGGAGAAACGTGAGGAGGTAGCGGAGGTAGAGTCTCATTTCGTCAGCCTTTCGTTCCTTGTTTCTCTCAGGGGGCCCCGCCGACGCGACCCGCACGAACGGTCGTCTCCGAGGGCTCGAGCGCCTTCCGACGGCGCGCGATCTGCGCAGGGACGTCCTTCGGCGTCGCCTTCCCTTCGGCCGTGACGACCTCGCCGAGCACCTGGTCGGCGAGCGCGACGACGCTCCGGAGCGCGCCGAGCTGGAAAAGGCCCTTGTAGTCGCGGCCCTTCCGCGCGTTCTCGCCCATCCAGACGATGCGGCCCGCGTCCGCGTCGAGGAGCGCGAGCTCGAGGTCGATCTCGGGCGTCGAGGCGCCGTTCTTCGCCGCGGGGTCTCCGTACCGGTACACCGTGCCGCGCACGAAGAGCGACGTCCCGATGCGCTTTCCGAGCGCCGCGAGCTTGCCGTTCTCGAGACCGGAGAGCCCGCGGATCTTCTCGGCGACGAGCGCGGCGCGCAGCTCGGCGGCCTCGACGACCTCGAAGCGCCCGGACGCGACCAGCTCGTGCTGGAGGACGTCCGAGAGGACGCGCGGCGCCTCGCGCACCGGCGTGAAGTTCTCGAACGGCAGGAGGCAGACGCGGCGGACGGCCGTGCCCGCGAGAGCTTTCGCCTTGTAGGTCGGAGGGGAGGTTTTCAGAAGGGGCGTGCCGCGCGGCTCGGCCTGCGCTTTCCCGCCCGGCGCGGGGAATTTTCTCAGAAGGGTGTCGAGGCTGCGCTCGGCCAGCTGCGGGAGCGGCCCGGCGCGGCCGAGGCCGAGGAGGCCTTCGGTCTCTTCGGACGTCAGGCCCGTGACGCCCGACCACGCCGTCGTGCCGTCCGCCTTGACCATCCTCGCGGAGAGGGAGCAGACGCTGTTGTCGCCTTCCGCGAAGGAGTAGATCGATCCCGAGACCAGGGCCTCCGCTCCCATCGAGGACAGCAGCTTCTTCCGCAGCTCCGGCGTCACGGAGTCGACGTACCGAATTCTTTCCTTCTGAAGAAATTCTTCGACCGCCTCACCCCGCACCACGTCCCAGCCCTTCGAGGTCAGCTTCAGGGCGAGCGTGGGAACGAGCGCGCCCTGGGCGCGCTCGACGCCGGAGAGATTTCCGAAAGGAAGAAGGACGAGGCGCGGCTTTTCAGCAGCGTCCGCGCGAAGGCCCGCCAGCGAAAACAAAGCCGCGGCCAGAAGGGTACGTTTCACTTCACGAGCCCCTTGAGCTGGCCGCGCATCAGCTCGCGCGCGGCCTCCGTCAGCGTCTGGCCGCCCACGCCGAAGAGGCGGGCCGACGCGCTCGCGCCGCTCTTCGTCTTCGACGCCGTCCAGATCGTGACGCCCGACTGCACCTCGATGAGGCGGAGCTGGATCGTGACCTCGGGCGCGGCGACGTTCCCGGAGCGCCCTTCGGCGAAGTCCACGACCGCTCCCGTGAAGAGCCCCTGCGCCTTCAGCGTCTCCCCGAGGCGCTTGGCCTCGGCGGGCCCCACGGCGTCGATCGACTCGATCCGCTCCGCCTTTAGCGCCTTGACGACGAGCCCGGGCTCGACGACGTCGAAGGCTTCGGTCGCGAGGAGCTCGGAGAGGAAGACCTTCTGGACCTTGTCGGATGCCGACCGCTCCTGCGTGAGGTTCTCGAACGGCAGGACGGCGACGCGCTTGATCGCGCCGAGGTCGGCGTTCGGGTGCGTGTACTTCGCAGAGGAGCCACTCGAGCACGCGGCGAGGGCGAGAAGGGTCAGCGCCGCGAGGGCGGCCGAGGCGGCTTTCACGAGTCTCATCGTCACTTTTTTCAAGCCTTTTTCGCCATGATCAGAATGCAAGGGTGAAGGTCGCCCAGAAGTTCCGGGACGTCAGGGAAATGGCGGCCGAGCCGTCGGCGGACCCAAGGTAACTGCTCATGACGGTGTAGTTAAGGTCCAGGGTCATGTTCTTGTTCAGGACCCAGCGCGGAAGGAGCTGCACCCTCCGGAAGCGCCGGTTCGAGACCGAGTCGATGTCTTCCTCGTAGATGGTCCCGATCGAGACGCTGCCCGACCCGAACGGAAACCACTCGATCCGGTAGCCCTGCGTCGGGCCCGAATAGAGGTCGCTCGAGGCGTACCCGAACCGGGCCGTCAGCGCGAGCTGCTGGCCGGGCCGGTAGTACAGCTCCGTCCAGTACCGCGTGTCGTGCGAGGCCGGGAGAAGGAGGCCGGTTCCGATCTCCTCCGGCGTCCCGCCATCGTACGACGTCTTCGAGTACGAGACGTTGACGGTGAGCTTCAGGTCGTCCGTCAGCTGCGCGTAGCTCACGCCGGTGAAGTTCACGTGCGAGGCGGGGTGGTTGTCCGACGACTGGACTTCGCGCGCGGCGCCGGCGTCGAGGGAGAGGTCGAGGGACTTCAGGAGCTTGAGGTACACGTGGCCGTGGTACGCGTTGGAGGTGGACGTGCGGCCCGCGAGGTCCTGCTCCGACCGCTGGTACTCGGCGGTGACGTCAATCGTCCGGAGCGGCGCCCAGTGCGCCGTCGCCGTGATCGCGTCCAGGGTCTGGCCGAAGCCGTCCGTCTGCGTCGAGATCCGGCGCTCGTACCGCGCGAGGAGGTTCACGTTCTTGACCGGGTCCACCTGCAGCGACGCGATCTGGTCCGAGTCCTTCGTCGTCAGCTCGGGCCGCGTCGTCGAGGTCTGCGTGTTCGTGTTGAAGAGGCCGTAGTAGCCGAGCGTCAGCCACTCCGTGGGCTTGCCGCTCACGGTCGCGCTGCCCGAGCCGAGCCGTATGTCCGTCCGCTTGACCTCGCCCGCGCCGAAGGTCTGGAGCTGGTAAACCTCGATCTCCGTGACCTGCGTGTCGAGGACGTTCGTCCCGAAGCTCACGACCTTGAGGTACCTCACGTTCGTCGACGCGAAGGCCACGACGTACGCCGAGCGCGCCGGGTCGAAGCTCGTCCGCGAGCCCCCGGCGACGGGGATCCACGTCAGGCCGTCGTCGCTCCGGTACGCGTCGAAACGGACCATGCCGGGCGTCTTCACGGGCGCGCCCGAGACGTCGCGCACGTAGACGCGGAACTCGTCCAGCGGGATGAACCGCCCCATGTCCGCGGCGAGGTTCTGGTACGACGTCCCGTCCGGCCCGAGGGAGACGCCGGCAGGCTTCAGGAAGTCCCCGTCGATCAGGGCGCCGAGGTCCTGGAGCGGCCTGTCGCGGCCGTCCTGCGGCGTGTCGTCGTGCGCGTAGAGCGCCCGGCCGACGAGGACGCGGATCGGGACGCGGACGGGCTGGCCGGAGGACGCGCGCTCGTCGAGGCGCGAGGCTCCGAGGAGGACGTTCGCCGAGACGGCCGCCTTCCCGCCGAAGAACGTGTTCTCGTACCGGGCGAGGCCCTGCAGGTCCGTGGACTTCCTCGCGAAGTCCGCCCCGCCGTCGTCGAGCGTCTGGTACCGGAGGTTCTGGCCGAGCGTGAGGCCCTTCCACGTGAAGTCGAGCGCCTCGAACGCGGTGTTCTCCTTCTGGTCGATGCGGGCCATGTCGTCCGTGAGCGCGCGCTGCTCGCCGTAGAGCGTGAGCGCGGGCAGCTTCTCCGGCGTCCACGTCATGCGGCCCACGACCCGGCGCTGGTGCCTCTCGTCGGCGAGGTCGCCCGTGCTCGTGTCCGTCCGGTAGTCGTCGTAGTTGCCCTGGATCTGGACGTTCGCGAACGTCCAGAGGACCTCCGCGCCGGGCTGGTACTGCCGGTACTTCTGGTCCCGGGCGGCCGAGTCGTCGAGGCGCGTCGATCCGTCGTTGCCCTCGCCGCGGAACGAAAGGCGGAATCGGAACGCCTCCGAGACCGCGCGCTCGAGCCTCAGGTCGTACGTCTGGTGGAAGCCGTCGGTCCTGAGGACGTCGGCGTCGAGCGTCTGGTACGAGAGGATCGCGCGGCCCGTGAGGTCCTGCTGGGCGGGCGCTGTTCGGGCGCTCGCCAGGACGGCCAGCGCCAGCGCGAGCTCCACCAGCCTCCTACCGCGCATAGTTCACCGTGTACGACTCGCTGCCGTGGCAGGTCGGCGTGCAGGTTCCGCCGTTCGCGGTCTGCGTGTAGGAAGTGATCCCGGGGTTCCGGCCCGTGACGATGAGCGAAGGGCGGGTCGCCGAGCCGTGGCTCGCGTGGCAGTTGTAGCAGCTGTAGCGCTGGCTGCCGACGTGGTACGTGTGCCCCTGGCTCAGCTGGGGCGGGTTGAACCGGCTGTAGCCCTTGACCGTGTTCGACGAGCCGTTGTTCGCGTACGTCGCGTACGAATGGCACGCGAAACACAGCTCGGTCGAGGCCATGACGGTCGCCCGCCGGGCCGGGCTCGCAATGGACGAGAGCTTCAGGATGTACTGCCAGCTCGACCCGTGCGGACCCCGGACCGTCGCGTCGTCCGACGAGTGGCAGTCCGTGCAGTACGTGAGCTTGTCCCACGTCCAGCCGTTCACGAACGAGTTGGCGTTGATGTTCCGGTTCTTCCCCTGCGCCTCGACGGGGTGGAACGACGGGTTGTTGAGGTTCAGGAGGACGCCGAGGTCCGTGGCCGTCCCGGGCTGCGTCGTCCACGAGGAGTGGCACTTGAAGCAGATCTGGTACTCGCCGGCGGGCGAGGGGTCGCCGGGGCCGAGGTACGTGTACACCGGCTTCGTGCCCGCGGCTCCGTTCGTCACGCGCACGCGCCCGACGCCGAGGAGGCGGTTCGAGATGGACGGCGCCGTCGGCGCGAACCGATCGGAGGCAGCCGCGTGCGGGTTGTGGCAGTCCGCGCACTCGGAGTGGCGGTTGTTCGTCGGGCTCGCCGCGAACTTCGTGGGGTCGCCGGCCTCGGCCTCGTTGTGCTTCCCGGCGGTCGCGATCGGGTGCCTGTACGTCTTCGAGAACTGCGCCGAGACGTTCTTCGTCGCGGGGGAGCCGTCGTGGCAGGGGAGGCAGAGCGATTCCTCGCGCGCGACGGTCATCGACGGGATCAGGCCCGAGACGTCGCTCCTCCCGTGCGGGTCGTGGCAGTTCACGCACTTGCCGGCGTCCGAGCTGGGGCGGGAAGGCGGCGTCGGCCCGGGCCAGATCGTGTTGCCGGTCGAGTGCGAGGAGCCGGCGTAGGCCGCGCTCCCCGTGTAGATGCCGTTCGCGGCGGAGCCCGCGTGGCACGTCGCGCAGAGCGCGTTGTCGTCCGCGGCGAAGAGGGCGTACGGGAACGGGCCGCCCGTCGGGGCGCCGTCCCGGCTCGCGTGCTCGTCGTGGCACTGCGCGCAGTCGCCGCGCGGCTCGGTCCCGAGGCGCTGGGCGCCCGTCGTCGTGCTCCCGTGCTTCGTGGCGGTGTAGACGCCCGCCGCCGCCGGAATCGCGGCGAGGACGAAGGCGGCGGCGGCGAGCGTGCGCTTCATTTGTTGTGGCACTGCTCGCACGTGGAGAGCTTCGTCGCGCCGTCCGCGAAGATCAGGGCGGCCTTGTTCTGAGAGCCGTGCGCCTTGTGGCAGGACAGGCAGAAGACCTGGTCGGACGAGGACGGGATGGTGTTCGAGGTCGGGTTCTGGACCGGGACCCTGTTCGCGACAGCCCCCGTCCAGTACGCGTAGTCGACGTGCGCGCTCGTCGAGAGCGTCTGGTCCTGCGGGTGTCGGAGCCACGGGCTCGCCGTGCCTTCCTGCGAGGGCGTGCGGCCGTGGAAATTGCCGTGGCAGGCGCCGCACCAGTCCGACATGCCGGACTTGGGGACGACGTTCGACTGGACGTAGACCTGCGCGGGGTTCGAGCCGTTCGCCTTGATCGCCTGGTACGCGGCGACGGCGATGTTCGCGCTCGTGCCCGCGGGGTCCGTCACGAGGTTCCGGTAGTTCGCGTTCCCGTGCGGGGCGTGGCAGGAAACGCACGTGAGCGTCATCGCCGTCGTGCCGCCCGGCGGAAGCTCGGGGTTCAGGGCCGCGAGGTCGTGGCCGTTCGGATTCGCCGTGCGCGTCACGACGTCCTGCGGGAAGAAGCCGGCCTGCGGGTCCGCGACGTACGAGACGGGGCCGATGACGTCCGGCGCGTTCGCGTTCGAGCCGTCGTGGCAGTACGTGCAGAGCGCGTAGGAGGACGAGTGCCGGAGGAGCGTCGGCGCGGGCTGCGGGTCGTTGTCGTAACGCATGGGCTGGCCGTTCGACGAGTTGTGCATCGTGTGGCAGTCCGAGCACGCGAGCTGATCCGCGTTGTGCCAGTCCCCGCCCGAGGCGCGCCAGGAGGCGGCAGCCGCGAGGAGAACCGCGACCGTGACGAGGAGGCCGGCACGTCGCGCGGTGGTCAGCCTTTTCGTCACCGCGTCAGCCTTTCGGGAGAACCTTGAAAGATGGGGGGCCGGGCGCCCCGGCCCCCTCCGTTGAAGTTCAGAGAAAGATCAGGAAGCCTGGACGTGGCACTGCCCGCAGAGCGCGCTCAACCGCTGGCCCATCGGGCCAGTGTTGCCGGCCGCGTCGCCCTCCTCGGTGAGTTCCGGGCCGGTGCCCTTGAGAAAGATGAGGCCGAACGGATTCTGGTTGCCGTGGGCCTTGTGGCAGCTCATGCACGAGGGGGAGAGATCGCCGGGAGGGGCGCCCCAAGTGGCGCCCTGCGGCCCCCAGGTGCCGGTCGGGCTCATCACCTGAACGCGGTAGGCATGCGCGGCCAGCGTCGCCGTGCTCGAATGCCCGCCGCCGAGGGCGCCGATGTTCGCGCCGGCGGTCGGATGGCGGATCCAGCCGCCCACGCCGATGACGCCGTCGAACATGTTGGAGTCGTACTGGCCCCCGTGGAAGTCGGTGTGGCAGCCGCGGCAGAAACGCCCCATCGCCGAGGCGTTCGGGCCCGGCTCGTTGAAGTCCACGTTCTGCGTGGCGTAGTTCGTCGTGATCGCGCCGAGAGTGAACGAGCGCAGGAACACGTCCTTCGTCGTGTTGTTCGTGCCCCTCGCGTAGCTGATGATCGGGGTCGCTCCGTCGAGGTTGCGGTAGTTGACGTTGCCGTGCGAGGAATGGCAGGAGACGCACTGCAGCCGGATGTTCGAGGTCCCACCCGGAGGCGTCGCCTGGACGTTGAGGGTGTGCCCCTTCCACTGCTCGTAGGGCGCCGTGCCGGTCGGGATCGCGCCCGCCTGGCGGACGTAGGCCGTGCCGGTGTTCGCCCCGTACACGTCGGGAGCCCAGGTCTGGCCGTCGTGGCAGCTCAGGCAGAGCTGGCTCTCCTGCGCCTTCAGCAGGTACTGGTTCGGGCCGGTCGCGCCGAGCCAGTCGCCGTTCGGCTGAGCCGTCGCCGAGACGGGCGTCGTCCCGTCCCAGTCGTGCTGCATCGAGAAGTGCATGGCGTGGCAGTCGGAGCACAGCAGCGTCTCGGCGTAGTGGTATTCCCCGGCTCGGGCCGGGGCGGCGACGATGACGAGCGCCGCCAGGAACAGTTTGAGGAACCCGGGGTGTGTTCTCATGCGTGGGCCCTCGTCTGCTCGGATGCGGGGAGGGGCGGGATCGGACCGCCCCCACCCGAACTCAGGCCGGGAAGTTAGTCGCCCTGGCTGTGGCACTGGCCGCAGAGGTTGCGGTAGCCGGTCTTCACGGAGGTATCCGTGTCGTCCGCGCCGAAGCCGCCTTCCTCGCCGACGCTCGTCGCGTTACGGTCGAGGAACACGAGACCGAACGGGTTCTGGTTGCCGTGCGCCTTGTGGCACGTCACGCACCCCGGGGTCGCGTCCGTGTAGCCGACGCGGTCGCTGGCGTAGACGTTGACCTTCGTCGTCGCGCCCGTGTAACGGGAGAGCGCCGAGTGGCCGCCGAAGCCCTGCGCGCCCGCGGCGCCGATCGTGACCTGCGAGGTCGGGTGACGGACGAAGCCGTCGAGGGCCGCCACCGTGGCGCCGATGTTCGTGTCGGCCGGGCCGCCATGGAAGTTGCCGTGGCAGGCGCCACAGAACGTGTCCATCCTGTTGGACGTCTTGTTGGTTCCGACCGTCGCGTCGTTGCGGTTGAAGGAGACGTTCGCGTCCGCATAGTAGGAGTTGAACGTCGCCGCGGAGCCGGAGCCGGCCGTGTACGGAGCAGCGATGTTGATCCAGACGTCCTTGGTCGTGTCGTTCGTCGTGGCGATCACGTACGTCGGGCGGGCTGCCGTGGCCGCGCCGCCGAGGGCGTACGGGCCAAGGTTGCGGTAGGCCGTGACCGGGCCGTGCTGCGCGTGGCAGCTGATGCACTCGAGGCCGCCGGCCGGGTCATACCAGGTGGCGGAGGCGCCGATCTTGGTGGGATCGAACCCAGGGGGAGTCGCCGTGGAGTCGAGCGTGTGGCCCTTCCACGTGTCATACGGCGCGCCGAGCGCGACGTCGTTGATGGCGCCCGCGGAGCGGCCGTTGGTCGGCGACGCGTTGAAGTTCGCGCCGACAACGTCCGGAGCGAACGTCTGGCCGTCGTGGCAGGACATGCAGAGCTGGTTCGCCGGGGCCTTGAGGAGGAAGGCGTTCGGGCCCGTGGCGCTGAGCCAGTTGCCGTTCGGCTGAGGCGTCGTCGAGACGGGCGTCGTGCCGTCCCAGTTGTGACTCTGGCTGAAGTGCATCGTGTGGCAGTCGGTGCAGAGGTTGTTCTCGCCCGAGTGCCACTCGCCCGCGATCGCGGGGAAGGCGATCACCGCGACGAGGGCGGCGACCGCAATGAGAGTCTTCTTCATCGATTTCTCCATTTGTTTTTCTTGCTAGCTAGCGATTCGAATCTTTCGGTGAATCCGGAGAAACCCTGGTTCGTTCTGCGGGAGAAACGGGCTCCTTTCTGTCAGCCTGTGGTTTTGATCTCGCGTCGAGCGGCGGCTCGGCCGTCTCGACGAAGACCTGGATTCGGTTGTTGCCTCTTTCCGCGACGAAGACGTGGCCCCCGGCGTCCATCGCGACGTCGGAGGGATAGGAGACGTTGCCGGCCTTCGAGCCGAGGCCGCCGAAGCGGTCGAGGAAGTTGCCCTCGAGGTCGAAGAGCTTGATCTCGTGCCGGAGGGCGTCCGCGACGATGATCCGGTTCTGCTTGTCCAGCGCGACGCCCTCGGGCAGCGAGAAGTGCTCGCGCCCCATCTCGTGCTTGCCCCAGCCCTTCACGAAGTTGCCGCGGCGATCGAAGACCTGGACGGCGAGGGCCGTGTGGTCCGTGACGACGACGTAGTCCTTCGAGACGGCGATTCCGGCGATGGCCAGGAACTGGCCCTCTCCGTCGCCGCTCGACCCGAGGCGCAGGAGCGGCTTGAGGGACGGCGAGAATCCGAGGACCTGTCCCGTCTCGTTCTCGCCGACCCAGAGGTTCCCGTCCGCGTCCACCGCGATAGTCCCGAAGACCGGCTTCGCGGGAACGCCGGGGAGAGAGAGCGGTCCGAGGTACTCGCCCCGGTAGCTGAAGCGCTCGATCCTTCCGCGCTCGATGCCGAGGACGTACACCTCGCCGTTCTTCGCGACGGCGAGGCGGATGGGCTCTCTCAGCTTGTCGGTGTTTCCGAAGGAGAAGAGCGGGATGCCCTCGGGCGTGAAGACGCCGATCCGGCCGTTCCGCGTGTCGGCAACCCAGACTTCCTTCGAGGCCGCGTCGTAGAAGATCCCGCGCGGCTCGGCGAGGGCGCCCTCGTAAAGGTGCTGGTCGAAAAGAGCGACCGGACGCAGCCAGATCTGTTCGCTCTTCTCCTCTTCTCCGCGCGTGGCTGACGACACGAGGGCAAGGAGAATCGCGAAGAGGACGGGCCGCGTCCGGCCGCTCAAGGTGTGGGCCTTCCGGATGGGGCGCGCTTCGCCGTCCCTCCGTGCCCGGTGCCGAGGGAAGCCCCGTCGGACTTGTGGCACTGGACGCAGAGCGCGCGCTGGGGGTTGTCCACGAGCGTCGCCTGGAAGGGCGTGCCATGGGGGTCGTGGCAGGAGAGGCACGTCATCGTCCGGCCCGTGCGCGGGTCGACGATGCCCGGCCCGAACGGGTGCGCGAACTCCGCGTGGCTCTTGTGGCAGCCCTTGCAGAGGTTCTCGGGAGCGGTCTTCAGCAGGCTCCCGAACTCGGAGAGGTGCCCCGTGTGGCAAATCGAGCACCTTCCGTTCTCGACCTTCAGCGGGTGGACGGACCGCGCCGTCTCCGCCTGCTTCTTCTTCTGGGCGTGGCAGGAGAGGCAGTTCTCGCGCTCATTCCCCTTCGGGAGGCCCTTCGCGTCGGCCGCGTGCGGCGTGTGGCACGCGACGCAGCCCTGCTGGAGCGCCTTGTGCGCGTTCGGCTTCTGCGAGGCGACCTTCACGGCGCCGTGACAGCGGAAGCAGAGGTCCGTCGTCTTCGCGACCAGCTCCTTCGGCTTCCCGCCGGCCGTGTTGTGGCAGCGCGCGCAGGAGCCGAGCACCTGGTGCTGGACGTTGCGGACGAGCTTCGGCTGGTCGGACGCGTGGGGGTGGTGGCAGGAGGCGCAGTCCGCGCCGGCGACCGGGATGCCCTTGTGCGCCGCCGAGACCTTCGGCGAGGCGACGTCGTGGCACTTCCGGCAGAGCGTCGCGACGGGCTCCCGGAGCTGCGCGGGGTTCGCGGACGCGTGCGCGTCGTGGCACTTCCCGCA
This sequence comes from Thermoanaerobaculia bacterium, assembly GCA_044229475.1. Taxonomy (GTDB): domain Bacteria; phylum Acidobacteriota; class Thermoanaerobaculia; order UBA5066; family UBA5066; genus Fen-183. Next base: position 290,605 of record JBGASW010000003.1, read on the forward strand.
CTCGCCCTTCGCGAACGGCGCGTGCTGCGTCTTCGCCTTGGCGGCAAGGGTTCTCTCGGCCGCGTGGCACCCGAAGCAGAGGTCGCTGCCGGCCTTGACGAGGCCCTTCTTGATGTCCGACGCGTGCGCGTCGTGGCACTTCGCGCAGAGGCCGTCCTTCACGGGCGGGTGGACGGACTTCGCGGCGAGGTCCTTCGCGACGCTGTCGTGGCAGCCCGTGCAGAGCGTCTTGAGCGGCGCCGCGACGAGCTTCTTCTCCTTCGTCGCGTGCGGCGAGTGGCAGGCGACGCAGTCGCCGTCCTTCGCGGGCGCGTGCGTCCACGCCTTCTTGAAGCGGTCGGGGAAGTCTCCGTGGCACGGCGTGCAGAGCGCCGCCCCCTTCGCGTTCAGCGACGCGGCGGGGGCGAGCGCCGGAGCCCCGGCCGCCGCGGGCTTGTGGCAGGACGCGCAGTCCCCGTCCGTGAACGGAGGATGGAAGACGGGGTTGAAGAGCCCCTTCTTCTGGGAGACGTGCGGGTCGTGGCAGGAGGAGCAGTTCGTCTTCTCGAGAGAGAAGCCGCCGTGCTTCTTGAGGAGGTCGGCCGACTTCAGGTCGTGGCACGTGGCGCAGACGGCCGGGACGGGCTTGACGAGGAGGTCGGGCGAGGCGGACGAGTGGCCGCCGTGGCAGTCGAGGCACTTGCCGTCGGCGACGGGCTTGTGGACGACGGCCTTGGCCTTTTTCAGGCGCGCTTCCAGCGCACCATGACACTTCAGGCACAAAGCGCGCGGCGCCGCCGTGAGGTAGCCCTTCTGCTTCGAGCCGTGCGCGTCGTGGCAGGACTCGCACGTCCCCGCGACGACGGGCTGGTGGACGGAGCCGCTTCCGGCCTTCTTCTGCTTCGCGACGCCGTCGACGACGTCGGAGTGGCAGCCCTCGCAGAGCTTCGAGGCGACGTCCTTGAGGAGGCGCGTCCGCGACGTCGCGTGCGGGTCGTGGCAGGTGGCGCACTCGCCGCCCGCGAACGGCGGGTGCGGCGTGCCGTTCTTGCCGTCGGCCGACGGGGCGCGCGCGATCGTCTGCGCGTGGCAGGTCGCGCAGAGCTGGTCGGGCGGCTTGACGAGGTACTTCGCGAGGTCCGAGCCGTGCGGGTCGTGGCACTTCGCGCAGTCGCCCTCGCGGACGGGCGCGTGCGCGAACGTCCTCGCGAACGCCTTCTTCTGGTCCTCGTGGCAGGCGAAGCAGGTCTCGCCGCCGGCCTTCGCGAGGAGCTTCGGGTTCGGGCCGCCGTGCGGGACGTGGCAGGCCGCGCACTCGCCTCCCGCGAACGGCGTGTGGACGTTCTTCTTCGCGCCCCAGGCCTTCGTCTTCTCGTGGCACGTCGCGCAGAGCGCGGCACCCTCGGCCTTGACGAGGTGCTTCGCCTTGCCCGCGTGCGGCTCGTGGCACGAGGAGCAGGAGCCCTCGGCCGCGGGCTTGTGCGTGGACTTGACGGCCTTGTCCGTCAGCTCCTTCGAGAGGTCGTGGCAGCCGCCGCAGAGATCCTTCTGCGAGGAGGCGAGGAGCGCCTTGCGGTCGCTCGCGTGCGGCGCGTGGCAGGTCGTGCACGTGTCCTTGAAGGGCTCGTGGACGACGGGCTTCTTGAGGTCGTCGGTCTTGTCGGAGTGGCAGTCGGCGCAGAGCGCAGGCTCGGCCTTCGCGAGGGCGGGCTTGCCGGGGCCCGCGACGTGGCAGGACGTGCACTCCGACGCCGGCGCGTGGACGACGGCGCGCATGAGCGACTTCTCGTCGGCCGCGTGCGGTGAGTGGCAGGACGTGCAGGCGACGGAGTCGACGTTGAGGCCCGCGTGCTTCCCCGGCTTCGCGGAGCCGCCGGCCTTGTGGCAGGACGCGCAGAGGTCCTTCTCGGACTTGACGAGGAGGTGCTTCTCGGCGCCGCCGTGCGGGTTGTGGCACGTGAGGCAGCTCGCCGCGGCGGGCGCGTGGACGAACTTCTTCGCGAAGGCGTCCTTCTTGTGGCAGGAGAAGCACGCGTCGTTGCCCGCGGCCTTGAGGAGGCCCTTCGCGTCGGACGCGTGCGGCGCGTGGCAGGCCGTGCACGAGCCCTTCGCGAGCGGCGCGTGGACGACCTTCGCCTTCGCGGCCTCGCCTTCCTTGCCGTGGCAGGCGACGCAGAGCGCGGGCTGCTCGTCCTTCAGCGCGAGCGTGCCCACGACGCCGTGGCGCTTGTGGCAACTCTCGCAGCCCTTCTCGTCCTTGAACGGCGCGTGGACGAACCTCTTCGACAGCTGCTTCGCGACGGGCGCGTGGCAGTCGATGCAGGCCTTCCCGGCGGGCTTGCCCGCGGCGAAAGCGGAAGAAGAGGCGAAAGCGGCGAAGAAAAGGATCCCGCCGGCTACACAGAGAAACCCGAGAGTGCGACGACCGTCAGCCATGGCCGATGCAATGTCCTCGTCCTCCTATGCGCAAAGCATGTGCCGCCACGGAACAAGCTCCCTTGCGAGACCCCGCGCCACGCCTCGGGTCCTGAGCCCCGGTCTCAAGGTCAGCAGCAGGCCTCTCGTGAGGCCGCAGCGGCCGATGCGCCAAGACCCGCTATCCCATTCTGAGAAGAATACTTCCGTGCCGACGCTCCGCCGTCCTCACACAATAGCAAGAGGCAGCGCGACGAGTCTTTTTCAGGGAACGTCGCGCGCCGGAAGCCCGCTTTCGCCGCTGAACGCAGCTTCGAATTTCGGGGCATTTCCCCCGCAGCTGGGTGATTTCACCCACCGCTCGCGCGAACAATTCTCACTGTGTGAGATCAGGCCGACGCGAGGAGATTGGGCGAGCTCTTGACACGAATCGCGGCGGCGAGCAGCTCCGCGACGGCGCGCTGGAACTCGGCGAAAGGCGCCGGCGTGTGGAGGAAGAGCACCGGCCGGGATGTCGGCTCGAGGCCCGCTTCCTCGGCGCTCGCGTAGAGGCAGGACTCGTAGAGGATCGGCACCAGAGGCCTGCGGGACGCGCAGAGATCGCGGAATTCGCGCCACGGCGCGTGCGGGCCCGTGAGGCTCACGACGGCCGCGTCGGGCGGCGCCGCCGAGAACGCGCACGCCGCCTCCGCGAGCGACGTGAAGGCGGCGACGACGGTGCCGTGCGGAGCCACGCGCTCGACCATGAGAGCGGTGATCCGGCTTTCGTCGAGGACGAAAATGCGCAGAGGAGTACCCAAGCCGACGCTCCGTGTCGCAAAGAGCGTTCCAGCGGTCTAGTCGCCGCTTTCCCGGATCCCGAGCTTCTTGAGGCGGTAACGCAGCTGATCGCGGGAGATCCCGAGCGGCTCGGCCGCCCGGGTCGTGTTGCCGCCCGTGGCGAGCATCGCCCGGAGGATCATCTCGCGCTCGAGCGTCTCGAGGGGCACGATCCCCGGCGGGAGGACCGCGGCGCCGGACGCGCCTTCCTCCGCGGGAACCGCGTCGAGCATGAGCGAACGGGCAGTGATCTTCTCGCCCCTCTCGACGACGAGAGCACGCTCGACGACGTTGCGCAGCTCGCGGACGTTCCCCGGCCACGGGTAGCGGACGAGGAGGCGCTCGGCCTCGGCGTCGAAGCCCGAGAAGCGCGTGCCGAGGTTCGAGCGCGCGTTCGTGAGGAAGTGCCGGGCCAGCGGGAGGACGTCCTCGGGCCTCTCGCGGAGCGGCGGCACGGCCACGGGGAAGACGTTGAGGCGGTAGAAGAGGTCGGTGCGAAACGTCTTCTCGCGCACCATGGCCTGAAGGTCGCGGTTCGTGAGGCCGACGACGCGGATGTCGACCTGGATCTCGCGCGTGCCGCCGACCCTGCGGAAGCGCCGCTCCTCGAGGAAGTGGAGGAGCTTGGCCTGCATGTCGAGGCGCAGCTCGCCGATCTCGTCGAGGACGACGGTGCCGCCCTCGGCCAGCTCGAAGACCCCGCGCTTGAGCCCCTTGGCGTCCGTGAACGCGCCCTTCTCGTGGCCGAACAGCTCGCTTTCGAGGAGGTTCTCGGGGATCGTGGCGCACGAGACCTCGAGGATCGGCTTGTCCTGGCGGGCCGAGAGCGAGTGGACCCGGCGGGCGAGGACGTTCTTGCCGGAGCCGCTCTCGCCCTGGATGAGGATGCTCGGGATGTCCGAGGCCGCGACCTGGTCGATGACGTCGAGCACGCCCTTGAAGGGCGCCGACTCGCCGATCGCCTGCTTCGAGAGCCGCAGCTCGCGCGAGCGGCGCATCGCCTGCGCCTCGAGCTGGTCGTTGCGGACCGCGAGCGAGCGGTTCACGAGGGCCACGAGGTCCGCCTCGTCCACGGGCTTCGTCAGGAACTCGATGGCGCCGAGCTTCATCGCACGGACCGCTTCCTCGACCTGGCTGAGCGCGGTCATGACGATGACCTTGCTCTCGGCCATCCGTTCGCGGTTCGCCTCGAAGAAATCCAGCCCGTGGCCGTCCGGAAGGCCGAGGTCGAGGAGGATGACGTCGGGCCGGTGGGCCGTGATGTGCTCCGCGGCGGCCGCGAGGTCGGGGGCCGCGTGGACCTTGTGCCCGGCTCTCTCGAGCTGCCGGGACAGCGCCCAGCGCAGGAGGCTCTCGTCCTCGACGATCAGGGCGAGCGCCACGTCAGCCCGCCTTCTCCAGCGGGGAGGCGTCGTCCGCCGCGTCGCCGGAGGGGAGGAAGACGAAGAACGTCGTGCCGCGGCCGGGCTCCGAGACGAACTCCATGTGCCCGCCGTGCTGCTCGACGAGGCTCTTGGAGATCGTGAGGCCGAGGCCCGTGCCCGTGAACTTCGTCGTGTAGAACGGCTCGAAGAGGTGGTCGAGGCCCTCGCGCGGGATCCCGGGGCCGTCGTCTTCCACGGCGAGGACCACGCCGTCGCCGTCCGGGACCTTTCCGGCGCGCACGCGGACGCTCCCGCCCGACTCGCCCATCGCCTCGGCGGCGTTCTGGACGAGGTTGACGAGCACCTGACGGACCTTCGCGGCGTCCGCGCGGATCTCGGGGAGGTCGTCCTCGACCGCGGCCGAGAGGTCGACCTTCTTGCGGGAGAGCGCGGGCCGCATGAGCGTCACGGTCTCGGCGATGAGCCGTTCCAGATTCGTGCGCGACAGGCGGAGCGGCGCGGGCCGCCCCGACTCGAGGAGGCGCTGGAGGATCGTGTTCACGCGCTTCAGCTCGCCGAGCATCTCGTCGTAGAGGCGGCCCGTCGCATCGTCTGCCGTGTCGTGCTTGAGGACCTCGAGCGCGCCCTGGATCCCCGCGAGCGGGTTCTTGATCTCGTGGGCGAGGCCCGCGGATAGCTCCCCGAGGGTGGCGAGCTGGTCCACGCGCTCGAGGCGCGAGACCATCTCGACCTCGCGGGCGCGCTGGCGCCGGAGGAAGTCGCGCAGCCGGCCGTGGAACGCCGCGGAGGCGGCGTCGAGCGGCAGGTCCCCCGCGGGCTCGGAGGGAGCGCGGCCCGCGGCGGCGTGGTCGAGCTCGCTCTCGAGCCGCGAGAGCGACCGGCGGATCGTCTTCTGCGCAACGAACGCGACGCCGCCGACGAGGACGATCCAGATGCCGAACAGCCAGCCGACGCGCCGCCTCAGGATCGCGTGCAGCTCGTTCAGCTCGTCGGTGAAGTCGATCGTGACGGACGCGGCGCCGAGCGTCTTCCCGGCGGCGTGACAGGGGCGGCAGTCCTCGCCCGTGTTCACGCGCACGACGCCGCGCAGCCACTGGCGGCCGTCCCTCTTCTCGAGCCAGACGTCGTCGCGGACCGCGTTGTCGTGCATGAGCCGCTGGACGCGGGCCGCCTCGTCGGCGTCCGCCGGGTGGTAGGGCGGCCAGATCAGCGAGGCTCCCACGCTGTAGAGGCGCAGGCGGATCGGCTGGTGCATCGAGATGAGGTGGCCGAAGAGGTGCGGGCTCCGCTCGCCCGGGATGCTCGGCATCATCGTGGGCAGCTCGCGCACGAGCTGCTCGACCTGGCGCCGCGCGGCCGCGACGCCCGCCTCGGAGTACGCCGCGTCGAGGAGCTTGAGGTTCCCGAGGTAGAGCGCCGTGAAGGCGACGGCGTGGATGGGCACGACGACGCCCCAGAACCTCAGGCGCGCCGGGTTCATGCCCAGGGCCACCCGGAACCACGGCAGCGGGACGGACGGGATCAGCGACGCCATGGACCTCCCGCGTCCGTTATCGCCCGGCCACCGGGAGCGTGAGACCGGCGGGTCCTCCGCGCCCTCTCCTCGCCTTCGCGCCCCAGAGGAGGAACGCGATCTCGACGAGCGCGATCACGGTCATGATGCTCACGAGGTTCGAGCTGCCGAAGCCGTACGCGTGGAGCCCGGCCGCGAGGACGTAGTTCACGCCGAGGTACGTCATGAGGATCGTCCAGAACGCGGCGATGGAGGAGACGGCGACGCCGAAGTCGCGGATCTGCTCGTCGAAACGCGCGTGGAGGATCGCCATGTACGCGAGGAACGCGACGAGCGACCAGACTTCCTTCGGGTCCCATCCCCAGTAGCGGCCCCAGGACGACGCGGCCCAGATCGAGCCCGTGAGGATACCCGCGATGAGGAGGATCGACCCGACGTGGAGGTAGTAGTAGAGGAGCTGGCTCCAGCGGCGCGAAAGGTCGCGCCGCGCCGGCGCGAAGATCTCGACGCCGACGACGAGGTGCGCGAGGCCCGTCGCCATCGCGAGAACCGAATAGGAGACGACGATGATCGGGACGTGGATCGCGAGCCACGGCGTGCCCGTCAGGACCGGCATCATCGGGTGGATGAACGGGTCCATCGGGAGAAGGTCCACGAGCATCATCGCGAGGGCGCCCATCCCGGCCGCGTTCGCGACGAGGAGCGGCTGCCGCAGTAAGAGCGAGACGACGCCGAAGAGGCCGACGCCCCACCCGAGGAAGAGCATCGACTCGTACATGTTGGACGCCGGGACGCGGCCCGCGATCTGCCAGCGCAGCGCGATGCCCCACGTCATCGCGGCGAAGCCCGCGAGGAGGAGCGCGGCGACGAGCGGCCTGAGCTTCGTCCGTCCGGCGACGACGTAGCCCGCGGCGACCGCGGCGGGCAGCAGGAAGAGCCACGCGATACGGCTCGGCCGCATCCGGTTGTAGAGGAGCTCGCGGGAGATCGCCTTGTCGTCGGGGTAGTGGGCGGGCGCGCCGGCCGCGCGGACCTGCGCCGCGACGCCCGCGATGGCCGCGGCGGACCGGTTGTTCGGGAGCGGGCGCCACGCGCCCTTCGGGTCGGGGGACGGGATCGGCTTGATCTGCTGCGCCTGGAAGTAGCCGTAGAGCGTGGAGAGGCGCCCCTCCAGCTTGAGGAGGTCCTTCTCGAGGGACGTGGGCTTCCTCTCCTCCTGCTCGGCCCGGTGCGCGGCCGTCGCCGCGGCCCGAAAGGCCTGCGAGGAGACGAGCTGGGCGAAGCTCGCGTAGCGCGTGCCGGAGGGAAGGCCGGCCGCCTGCGCGACGGCGCTTCCGCCGACCCTCACGATGGGCGCGTTCTCCCAGCCGTTCGGGTCCGCGGTCCAGCCCGCGACCATGGCGACGTGGTCGAGGCCTGGCCACGAGGAAGAGCCCGTGACGGACCGGAGCGCCTCGCGGGCCTGCGTGTCGAACGGCATCGTCCGGCCGTCGTGCTGGACGGGGAGGGCGCGGAGCTTCTCGACCGTGGCCGCGTCCGGCACCTCGACGGCGCGCGCGGACGGTGAGAGGAGCGCGGCGAGGGCGAGAATCCCGACGGTGAGCGGCACGCGCGCGGGCGACTGCCTCTCCGCCTGCTTCGCCTGGAGGAGCCGCGTCGCGAAGACCACGCACATCCCGAGGACGAGGAGCGTGTAGCCCACGAAGACGATCGGCTGGCCGGGGTCGCGCGAGACGGAGAGGATCGTCGTGCGGTGCCCCTCGTCGATGTGATAGCTGGACTGGAAGAACTGGAAGCCGCCGTAGGAGAGCGGCTTGTTCATCTCGATGACGGTGGGCTGCGCGCTCGTCCCGGAGACGATCTTCAGGCGGCTCCGGTACTGCGCGGGCATGCGCGTGCCGGGGTACGTGTCGAGCTCGAACGCGTCGAGGTGGAGCGAGAAGGGGAGGACGATGGGCGGAAGCTCGCCCCGCTCGCCGCGCAGGACGCGGTTCGAGGACGTCCCCTCGTCGATCGGCATCTGGCCCTCGACCTTCGCGACGACGGTCACGACGGAGCCGAGGAGGATCAGGAGCATCGAGAGATGCGTGATCGCGAACCCGATGCGCCAGCGCGTCTGGGGCCAGCGGTCGATGAGCGCCGCGAAGACGTTGAAGGCGAACGCGGCGAGGAGGACGTAGAACCAGGTGGCTTCGTAGACCGACTTCGCAGCCTTCGTCCCGTGGAGCGACTCGACGATCGTCCCCGCCGACAGGACGACGCCGATCAGGAGCACGAGGACGACGGTCAGCTTGAGCGACGCGAGGTTCGAGAAGAGCTTCTTCAAAAGGGCCTCCAGCAACGGATCCGTCGTGCGCGCGGGCCGACGCCGCGAGAGCCCCGAAGATAACGGGTCTCAGTCCCGCGGGTCACCGATGCAGCCGCATCAGGGCGGGCGGCGGCGCGAGCGAGTCTCGGGCTCGGGCGGGGGCGTCAGGCCCGGAGGATGCGCGCGGCGGCCAGGGCCAGCGCGGCTCCGAGCGCGAGGAGACCGGGCGTCGCCAGCGACGGAATCGCCGGCGGCGGATCGATGGGGGGGATCGTGCCGGCCTGCCCGAGATAGATGTCGTCGACGTACGCCGTCGCCTTCGCGCCGCCGACTCCCAGCGCCATGAAGGTGATGATGACGCTCTGGGCCGCCGGCGGAGTCGTGAAGCGATAGGGGGCGCGCGTGATCCACGTGTTCAGCTGCGCGGGAACGATCGGGAGCACGTAGCCGCCGAGGTCCGTGCCCGTGCATCCGGGCCCGCTGTAGACGCCGTACGCCTCGTTCAGGCCGATCGTGCGGGCCGCGTCCGGGTAGTAGATCGAGAAGCCGTAGTCGTACTGAAGCCCGCCCTGGACCGGAACGCAGACGGACCACGCGCCGCGGGCGGGAGCGTCGAAGGAGAGCAGCGCGCTGCCCGAGCCGGGCCGCACGCTCGGGGAGGGCACCCAGGTCATCGTGTAGGCGCCGATGACGTAGACGTCGCTCCACGCGCCGAGGCCCTGCCGGAAGGACGGGTCCGCGACGAGGTTCTGGGAACGTGCCGGAGTGGTGAGGACGACGACGGCCGCGGCGACGAGACAAAAACGCATTCGCAATTTGGGAACTCCCCGCGGCAGAAACCTATCACGCGGAGGACGGCAGGGCGGCCCCGAGGAGTCGCGCGGCGGCCAGGGCCAGCGCCGCCCCGAGCGCGAGGAGGCCGGGCGTCGAGAGGAAGGGGACGTCCTCCGGCACGGGCTCGATCGGCGGGACGGTGCCGGCGGGCGCGACGAACACGTCGTCCACGTACGCCGTCGCCTGGTTGATCGCGCCGCCGAGACCCCCGAAGCCGGCGCGGAGGCTGCGCGCTCCCGCCGGCGTTGGGAAGAGGCCGAACGTGCCGCCGAACCAGATGCCCGGGACGCCGATGATCGGCAGGGAGTAGCCCCCGATGTTGGCGCCGGTACAGCCCGGGCCGTCGTAGATCGCGATGTATTCGCTCAGCCCGGCCACGCGGTTCGGGTCGGGGAAGTACATCGAGAAGCCCCAGACGTAGGGCCGGCCGGCGGCGACCGGGACGCACACCGTGTACGTGCCGGTGGCGGGGGCCTGAAGGTCGAGGCGCGCGCTTCCGGAACCCGGGCGGACGCTCGTCCCCGGAGCGAACGCCAGCGTGAACGTGCCGGCGACGCCCGCCGCGCTCCACGCGCTGACGCCGTACTTGAAGGCGGGGTCGGGGACGACGTTCTGCGCGGCGGCGGCCGCTGCGAACCAGAGGACCGATGCGGCCGCGAGGCCGCGGTGCGCAGGACGCAGGACGAATCCCTCTTTCGAGGGAAACTATCACGCCCTTCTTGTCTTGCGTTCTTCAGTACGCGAGCGTCTTCCGGGCCGCGGCGAGAACGCGCGTGGCGTCGGGCAGGATCGCGCGCTCGAGGATGCGGTTGAAGCCGACGGGCGTGAACGTCGAGCCCACGCGGTCGACGGGCGCGTCGAGATGCTCGAAGAGCTCGGACGCGATGCGCGCGGCGATCTCGCCGCCGAAGCCGCCGTGGACCTTGTCCTCGTGGACGACGAGGACGCGCGACGTCTTCTTCACGCTCGCGGCGATCGAGTCGAAGTCGAGCGGGACGAGCGAGCGCAGGTCGAGGACCTCGACCTCCTTGGCCTCCTTCGCGAGGGCGGCGGCCGCGTCGAGCGCGAAGTGGACGGGCGTCCCGAACGCGACGATCGTGAGGTCCTTCCCGGTGCGGCGGAGGCGCGCCTTGCCGAACGGCACGGCGAAGTCCGCGGGCACGTGCGTCCGCGCCTCGCGCGCGTTGTAGAGGTACTTGGGCTCGAGGTACACCGTGATGCCGCGGGAGCGGATCGCCGTGCGCAGCAGGCCCGCCGCGTCGTCCGCGAACGCGGGGACGACGACGCGGATGCCGGGGAGCGTCGTGAGCCAGCCTTCGATGTTCTGCGAGTGGTAGAGGCCGCCGCCGATGTAGCCGCCCGAGGCGATGCGCACCGTGACGTTCGGGACGAACTGGCCGTTCGTGCGCCAGTACTCGTGCGACATCTCGACCATCTGCTCGGCCGCGGGCCAGAAGTAGTCCGCGAACTCGGCGCCCTCGACGACGACGCGAATCTTGTCGGAGAAGCGCGAGAAGCCGTCGGCGGTCCCGAGGATGAAGTCCTCGGCGATCGGGCCGTTGAAGACCCTCTTCGCCCCGAACTCCTGCTGCATGCCCTTCGTGACGTTGAAGATGCCGCCCTTGTCCTTGTAGGCGACGTCCTGCCCCCAGATGTACGTGTCCGGGTTCTCGCGGAACATCTCCTTGAGCGTGCCGTTGAGCGCCTGGATGAGCGTGAGCTCGGGCGCGGTCTCCGCCGCCGGCGTGCGGGCCACGGTCGCGAGGCCGTCGCCCGCGGGGACCCACGGCTCGGGCGAGACGAAGTCGAAGATGGACGCGGGGTCCGGGTCGGGCGCCTTGCGGCAGCGGTCCGCGGCCTCGTCGTAGAGGCGGACGTTCGAGGCCTCGATCTCGGCGATCTCGTCCTCGGTGAACGCGCCGCCCTCGACGAGCGTCCGGCGCAGGCGGGGGAGCGGGTCGAGGGCCTTCGCGGCGGCCAGCTCCTCCGGGGTGCGGTAGAGCTCGTGGCGGTCCGAGTTCGAGTGCGAGTTGATGCGCACGCAGTCGGCGTGGACGAGCGCGCAGCCGGCGCCCGACTTCACGTAGGCGACGGCTTCGCGCAGGGCGCGCAGCGAGTCGAAGAGGTCCTTGCCGTCGCAGTGGACGATCTTGACGTTCAAAAAGCCCGCGAAGTTGTCGGAGGCGTAGAGGTTCGCCGTCTGGTCGCTCTTCGGGACGGAGATCCCGTAGCCGTTGTCCTGCACGACGAAGACGACGGGCAGCTTCTCGCGCGAGGCGCCGTTGACGGCCTCGTAGAAGTAGCCCTCGGACGTCGAGGACTCGCCCTGCGAGCAGAAGACGACGGAGTCCGCGCCGTACGTCCGGATCGCGCGGCCGAGGCCCGCCGCGTGCTGCGCGTGGTTCGACACGCAGGACGAGACGTTCTGGATGTGGATCGAGGGCTTCGCGAAGTGGTTCGACATGTGGCGGCCGCCGGAGGCGACGTCCTGCTTCTTCGACATGCCGTTCAGGAGGATCTCGTCCGCGCTGAGCCCGGCCGCGACGCACGTCGTCAGGTCGCGGTAATACGGAAACAGGTAGTCGACATTGGGGCGGAACGTGACGCCGAGAGCGACCTGGATGCCGTCGTGCCCTGCCGAGGGCGCGTGGTAGGACCAGCCGAGGCCCTGCTTCAGGTAGTTCGGGGCCTTGTCGTCCAGGATGCGCCCGAGGTGCATGAGCGCATACCATCTCCTGAGCTCGTCGCGCGTCGGCGCCACGGCCGCGAGAGCGGCAGCGGCGGAGGGCGCCACGGGCGCAGAAAGGACACCGGGTTCAGCCATCTTTCCCACTCCTCGGGTCGAGGGATAACTCCGTTCGGGCGGGGCCCACCGGAGAAGAGGTCTCATCTTACCGCTTCGGTTAGAATCCGCCTCCCGCCGTCCGGAGACTCCTCTCGGAGCTTGCGCGTGCGGGTAGGAGTTCCCTCGTGTCTCAGACCCTGATTGCCGCTCACCCCGCCGACGGAGCCGAGTCCGCGGACAAGAAGACCTTCGAGGCCGCCATGGCCGCCGACGACGCCCGGCCCCGCAAGAAGCTGGTGGAGGGCCAGGTCGTCAACGGCACGATCGCCGGCATCACGCCCGACGTCGTCCTCGTTTCGATCGGCGGGAAGTCCGAAGCGATCATGGACCTCAAGGAGCTGGACGGCGAGAAGGTCGGCGACCGCATCGAGGCCGTCGTGATCAAGGCCGCGCCCGACGTGAGGATCAGCCGCAAGCTGGCGATCGGGCACAAGACGAAGGCCGAGCTCCGGGCCGCCGCCGAGGCGAAGATCCCCGTGGCCGGCAAGGTCTCCGCGCGCAACAAGGGCGGCTTCGACGTCCTGATCGGCGGGGCGCACGGCCTCCGCGCGTTCTGCCCGGTCTCGCAGATCGACCTCGGCCGCCACGACGAGGCGGGCCTCGCGGCGTTCGTCGGAAAGAACTTCGACTTCCGGGTCATCGAGTACTCCGAGGACGGCCGCCGGGTCGTCGTCTCTCGCGTCGCGCTCCTGAAGGAAGACAACGAGGCGAAGGCCGCGGAGACCCGCGCGAAGATCGAGCTCGGCTCCGTCATGACGGGCCGCGTCCGCTCCCTCACCGACTTCGGCGCGTTCGTCGACCTCGGCGGCGTGGACGGGCTCGTCCACGTCACGGAGATCTCGCGCCGCCGCGTCGCGCACCCGAAGGACGTCCTCACGGTGGGCCAGGAAGTCACCGTCAAGGTCACGAAGCTCGCGGGCGAGGGCAAACGCATCTCGCTCTCGATGAAGGAGCTCGAGGCGGACCCGTGGGCGACGCTCGCCGAGCGCTTCGCTCCCGGCGCCTCGTTCACGGGCGCCGTGGTCCGCCACGCCGACTTCGGCCTCTTCGTCGAGGTCGAGCCGGGCATCGACGGTCTCGTGCACGTCTCGGCGCTCCCGCCGGGCGTGTCCGCGAAGGACCCGCAGGTCGCCGTCGGGCAGACCGTGCAGGGCTGGGTGAAGGAAGTCGACCCGGCGCACCGCCGCCTCTCGCTCTCGCTGCGCGAGGTCGCGACGGGCGACCCGTGGGCCGGCATCGGCGAGCGCTACCCCGAGGGCTCGGTCGTGAAGGGCGAGGTCGAGAGCGTCGCCGTGTTCGGCGTCTTCGTCCGCCTCGAGGCAGGCCTCACGGGCCTCATCCCGAACGGCGAGACGGGCGTCCCTCCCGGGACGGTCGCGAAGCACTTCGCGTCCGGCCAGAAGGTGGAAGTCAAGGTCATCGGCCTCGACACCCAGAGGAAGCGCATCTCCCTTTCGGCGTCCGGCGCGAAGGCCGAGGCCGACCGCGGCGATCTCCGGAGCTACCGCGAGGAGACCGCGAGGCGCGAGAAGGCCGCGGCGCCGTCCGTGTCCATTTTCGGCGCGTCGCTCCTTGCGGCGCTCAACAACCCGAAGAGCAAGCAGAAGAAGAGCTGAGAACCCGGGCGCGGAGGCCGAATTGGAGCTCCGAGGCACGTGACGCCGCCGCGCCGATACCGCGCGTGGCTTCCGGCCGTGCCTGATCGAGGACTGGAAGAAGGACCTCGGGCTGAGGGCCGACTTCCGCCGGGAATCGCTTGACGCCTTCCTGAAGGACTCGCTCGTCGACGCGTCCCTCCTCGCGAGCTTCCCGGCCGTACAGGGCGTCGTGAGGAATTCGGGCGGTTCCGAGCACTCCCGCTTCGCGGAGATCGTGGAGCAGTTTCGCCGGGCGCACGGCTACGGCCTCGTCGCCGTCTTCGACGCCTCGGGGCGCCCAGCCGCCGGGATGCCCGCGCCCCCGCCGGACGCGGGTTGTGCCGCGGCGGCACGCGGCGTCCCAGGGCCTCGCGGGCGGCCAGGCCCTTTAGGTGGACGAGAGCGAGGCGCTCGAGCCGTTCTGGAACCGCGTGGGGGGCGCCGCGATCGGCTGGTGCGCCGGATTGCTCGGCGTCCTCGACCTCGCGTGGGGAATCGGCCAGCGTCTCCGGCGCCTCCGGGCCGACGCCGACGCCCGCGGCGAATCGCGCTTCCGGACGCTGTTTGAGCAGGCGAGCGACGGCCCTCGACGCCGGTCCGGACTGAAGGCCGGCGCCTCCGGCGCTCCTCCCAAAGCGTAGACTCAATCCATGGTCGAGGCGTGACCGCCTCGCGGCGGCTTCTGGCTAAATTGGTGGGGGCCCACGTTCAGGCGCTGGGGTTGTCGCTTCTCCTCGCCGTTCTCGCGGCCGTCGCTCTCTGGTTTTTCGCGACGTTCGTGCCGGACCGGAGGCGGATGGCCATCGAGGGCTGGAAACAGGAGCTGTCGCTGCGCGCGGACCTCAGGCGCGACCTCATCGAGCGGCGAATCCTCGGCGCGTCGGAAGAGCTGACGTTCGTCGCGGCCTTCCCGTCCGTCCGCGAGCTCCTGAAGCCGGGGCTGTCGGACGAAGCCGCGGGCGCCGAGGCCGTGCACCTCGGTGGAATTCTCGCCGACTACCGGCGCATCCACCAGGTGCGATCCGTCTGGATCCTCGACCCGTCGGGGCGCATCCGCGCGTCCGGCGAAGGCGCCGCTCCCGGCGCGGCGGGCCTGGCGCTCGCGGCGGACGTGATCCATTCGGGCGCTCGTGGCGTCGCGCTCGGGAACGAGCCGGACGGCGTCGCGGGTCTCCTGAGCGCGGTGCCGGTCGCCGGCGACGCCGCGGGCTCCGGCCGTGCCCCGATCCTCGGCGCCGTTCTCTCGGTGGGTGACGCGTCGACGTTTCTCTTCGACCTACTGGGCCAGCCCTTGCCCGACCCGTCCAGCGAGTCGCTCCTCGTCGGCCTGCACGGGAAGGACCTTGTCTTCCTCTCTCCGCTGCGGTTCCGGCCGGACCCCCCGCTCTCGTTCAGGCTCCCGCTGGCGACGCCTGGCCTCGCCGCGCGGGCCGCGTTGACGGAAAGGGAATCGTTCCAGGCCTTCGTGGACTACCGCGGCGTGCGTGTCCTCGCCGCCGTGCGGCGGCTCGAGGCCGCGCCCTGGGGCCTCGTCGTGAAGGTGGACGAAAACGCAGCGCTCGCGCCGTTCCGCAGGGACGTGCTCCAGCGGGGGTTCGCGTGGGGAGCGCTGCTCCTCGCGTTCTTCGGCACGGCCGTCGCCCTCGGGCGCTGGCGCGAGTCGTCGCACGAGGCGAGGCTCGCGCGGAGCGAGGCGCGCTTCATGGACCTCTTCGAGCAGGCGAACGACGCCGTCTTCATCATCGGGCAGGACCGGAGGGTGCGCGCGGCGAACCGTGCCGCCGAGGAAACGTACGGCTGGAGCCGCGAGGAGCTCGCGGGGCGAGACGTCGCGGACTTCCGGCCCGCGGGCCAGCAGGAACAGGCGATTGAACGCTTCGCCGCCGCGGAGTTCGGGCACCGGCTCGTCTTCGAGAGCGAGCACGTCCGCGCCGACGGGAGCCGGTTCCCGGCCGAGGTGAGCACGCGACGCGTGGACGGTCCCGACGGCCCCGTCCATCTCTCGATCGTCCGCGACATCACGGCGCGAAAGGCGGCGGAGGGCCGCATCCGTAAGCTCAACCGCCTGCTCCGGACGATTTCCGAGGTGAACCAGCTCCTCGTCCGCGCGACGGACGAAGGATCTCTCCTCGGCGAGGTCTGCCGGATCCTCGTCGCGCACGGCGGTTACGCGCTCGCGTGGATCGGGCGCGCCGACCGGGAGACGATGCGCGTCGAGCCTGTCGCGAGCGCAGGGGACGAGGTCGGATATCTCCGGAGGATCGAGGTGCGCTGGGACGACACGCCCGAGGGCAGAGGCCCGCTCGGCACCGCGATACGCGACGGGCACGCGGTGATCGTCTCGGACGTTCAAACCGACCCGCTCGTCGATGTCTGGCGCCGTGAAATGCTTCGCCACGGATTCAAGTCTCTCGCGGCCATTCCGATCCGCCGCGGGGGCCGGGTCACGAAGGGCCTCGTCGTCTATGCGGCGGAAAAGGAAATCATCGACGAAGAGGAGTCTGCGCTCCTCGCGGAGCTGGCGGGGGATCTCTCCTTTGCTCTCGATGCGCTGGACGCGCGCGAGGCGCTTCGCCTGAGTAACGCCGA
This sequence comes from Thermoanaerobaculia bacterium, assembly GCA_044229475.1. GTDB lineage: Bacteria > Acidobacteriota > Thermoanaerobaculia > UBA5066 > UBA5066 > Fen-183. Next base: position 306,929 of record JBGASW010000003.1, read on the forward strand.
GCTGCGCAAGCTCTGGCGGGCCGTCGAACAGACACCCGCGACGGTCGTGATCACGGACCTCGAGGGGCGGATCGAGTACGTGAACCCGGAGTTCACCGAGGCGACGGGCTATTCGGCAGATGAGGCCATCGGTCAGAACCCGCGCTTTCTGAAGTCCGGGTTGACGCCTCCCGAAGTCTACCGGGCGATCTGGGAGGCCGTGACCACGGGCCGCGTCTGGCAGGGTGAGCTGTGCAACCGGAGAAAGGACGGCTCCCTCTTCTGGGAGAGAGCGTCGATCTCGCCGGTCCGCGAGGAGGGCGGAACCGTGACGCACTACGTCGCGGTCAAGGAGGACATCACCGAACGCAAGCGAGCCGCGGAAGCTCTCGCGAAGAGCGAGGCCTACTACCGGTCGATCATCGAGAACAGCCTCGACATCATCGCGGTGCTCGATCCGGACGGAGTGGTGGGTTTCGCGAGCCCGTCCGTGGCGGACACTCTCGGATACAGGCCGGAGGAGCTGGTGAGCCGGTCCATCTTCGAGCTCATCCACCCGGAAGATCGAGCGATGGTCATGTCGCGGCTGCACGAGCTCGTTTTCGCCGGGGCGGCCCCTCGGAAAGCCGAGGTGCGATTCGCGCACCGCGACGGCTCATGGTGTCCGCTCTCGGTCGTGGGAAATCGCCTTCCCGACGAGACCGGGATGAGCGGCGTGGTCGTCAATGCGCGGGACCTCACCGAGCGCCTGCATCTCGAGGCCCAGATCCGTCAGGCGCAGAAGATGGAGGCGGTGGGCCGGCTCGCGGGCGGCGTCGCGCACGACTTCAACAACCTCCTCACCGTCATCCAGGGATACGGCGAGCTTCTGTGGGAAACCCTCGAGGGCGACCCCGACAATCGCGAGAGCGTCGGCGAGATCGTGAAGGCGGCGGAACGAGCGGCGCGACTGACGCGGCAGCTTCTGGCGTTCAGCCGCCGCCAGGTCCTCGAGACGCGCGTCCTCGACCTCAGCTCGATCGTGACCGACGTCGAGAAGATGCTCAAGCGTCTGCTCGGCGAGGACATCGAGATCGTCGTCGTGATGCCGCGGGTGGTTGGAAACGTGAAAGCCGACCCGGGGCAGATGGAGCAGATCCTTCTCAACCTCGCCGTGAACGCACGCGACGCGATGCCCGGAGGAGGCCGATTGACGCTCGCCCTGGCAGACGCGGACCTCGACGCTCCCCTCGCGGCCGCGGCCGACCTTGTCCCCGCAGGACGCTACGTCGTCCTCTCCGTGACGGACGACGGATGCGGAATGGACCACGAGACGCTCAGTCACGTTTTCGAGCCGTTCTACACGACGAAGGAAAGAGGAAAAGGAACGGGCCTCGGGCTCGCGACGGTCTACGGCATCGTCCGGCAGACGGGCGGATATGTCGCCGTGGAAACCGCCCCGGGAGCAGGGACGACCTTCCGAATCTACCTGCCGCGGTGCGACGAGAAGACGACTTCGGGAGTCCATCCCGCCGTGGTCTCCCGCCTTGGAGCGGAGACGGTTCTCGTCGTCGAGGACGAGCCCGCCGTCCAGGCTCTCGCGGCGGCGATTCTCAGGCGGCGCGGCTACACCGTGCTCGTCGCGGAAAGCGGGTCGAAGGCGCTCGACCTCGTCGAGAGCGACCCGAGGCCCATCCATCTCATCCTGACGGACCTCATCATGCCCGGGATGAACGGGCGCGAGCTGGCGACTCGCATGCGGGCGCTTCGTCCCTCGATCAAGGTCGTCTTCATGTCGGGCTACGCCGCGGACGCAGCGCCCCACCTCGCCGAGATCGGCGCGTCCGGCTTCCTCCCCAAGCCGTTTAGCGAGAACGCTCTGGTAACGAAGGTCCGCGAAGTCCTCGACACGCCACCGGCTTGAACCGGTCTCGCACGGAACGCCGGGTCGTGCTAGGGTTCGTCCGCGTTCTTTCACATCGTCCTCGAGTCCCCTCGACCTCCGGGGGGTGAAAGAGGGAAGCGGGTGTGATTCCCGCGCGGCCCCCGCCACTGTGACCGGGGACGCGCCCGGCGAGATCCCACTGGCGGCGAGAGATCGGTCCAGCCGGTCGCGCCGCCGGGAAGGGGCCGGGCGCGGACGATCCGGGAGCCAGGAGACCTGCCCGAGGAACATCGCATCAGCGTCGCCTTCTCCGGGGCTCGGGAAGTCGCGGCTCGCCCGCCTCCGCGCGCCGGGCCCGCCGCTCCTTCCGGATGGGAGGGCGGGGCCACCGGAACGGAGGTGTTCTCTTGGTTTTCCGCGGTCTCTCCCGGCTCTCCCTCGCCCTCGGCCTGTGCTCTTTTTCTCTCCTCGCGGCGGAGCCCGCGCCTTTGCCCGCCGCCGCGCCGATCGCCGCCGACGTCGTCGTCTCGGCCGAGGCCGCGCCGGAGCCGTCGGTCTCGCTCGGCACTGCCGCGACGGTGATCGACGCCGCCGAGATCGCGCGCTCGAAAGCCGCCACCGTCCTCGACCTCCTGCGCACCGTGCCCGGCCTCGACGTCGTGCAGTCGGGCGGCGTCGGCGGCGTGACGTCGCTCTTCCTGCGCGGGACGTCGTCGACGCAGACGCTCGTCCTCCTCGACGGCGTGGCGCTGAACAGCCCGTACTTCGGCGGGACCGACCTCTCGGCGATCTCGACGGCGAACGTCGAGCGCGTCGAGGTCGTGCGCGGCCCGTACTCGGCGCTCTACGGCTCGGAGGCAATCGGCGGCGTCGTGCAGATCTTCACGAGAAGAGGCGCCGAGGATGGCGTTCACGGGGAGGGCTCGTTCGCGGTCGGCAGTGCAGGCGCGAAGGAGGGCCTTGGAGAAATTCGCTTCTTAGAAAGTGATTTTTCCGGGACCTTCGCTTTTCGAAGAACTCTTTCCTCCGGCGACCAATTCAATGAGTTCTTCTCGGGCAGCTCGGTCTCGGGCGCGCTGACGGCGCGCCTCTCCGAGGGCGCCACTCTCGGCGTCGTCGCCCGCCGCGACACCGGCCGAACGGGCATCCCCACCGACGGCGCATTCCCGACGCCCCAGCGTTCAACATCAGCCGACACGACGACCGTAGAGGTTCCCTTCTCGTATTCACTTTCAAAGAAATTCTCTTTGGACCTCTCCGTGCGCTATACGCGCGACCAGCCGGAGTACGCCGACCCCGCCGACCCGTTCTTCACGTCTTCGACGACGGACGCGCGCCGCGCGGGCGGCCGCGTGGCCGCGTCGGGCACGTGGGGCGCGCACCGCCTCGCAGTCGGAGTCGACGTCGAGCGCACGCAGGTCTCGAGCGAGAGCAACTTCGGCGTCGCGCTGGACGGCGCGACGTCGCGCACGTTCGCCCTTTTCGCGGAGGACCGCATCGCGCTCGCCGGCGAGAAGCTCGTCGCCACGGCCGGCGTGCGCTGGGACGACCACAGCGCGTTCGGAGGCGCCGTCTCGCCGCGCGTGACGCTCGCGTGGCGCGTCGTGCCGGCGCTGAAGCTCCGCGCCGCCGCGGGCTCGGCGTTCCGGGCGCCGTCTCTCGGCGAGCTGTACTACCCGTACTCGGGGAACCCGGACCTCCAGCCCGAGCGCTCGACGGGCTGGGAGGTCGGCGCCGAGTGGACGATCCTCGAGGGCGTCGTCGGGGAGGCCACGGGATTCTGGAACGACATCCGGGACCTCATTCAGTACGACGCGCAGACGTTCACGAACCGGAACATCGGCCACGCGAGGACGCGCGGCGTCGAGCTGGCCGTACGCACGGCGGTCGGCGAACGGGCCTACCTGCGCGCGTCGTACACGGTTCTCGACGCGAAGGACGTCGACGCGGACGCCCCGCTGATCCGCCGGCCCCGGGACCGCGCCTCGCTGACGGCGGGTTCGGGTTTCGGGAAGGGCGGTTCGTTCAGTGTCACGGCGATCTTCGTCGGCGCACGGACCGACCGCGACGCGGCGGACTTCACCACGGTCGTCGAGAGCCCGTCGTACCTCCGCGTGGACGCCGCCGTCACGCTCCCGCCCCTCGTCTGGTCGTTTTCGCCGTGGGTCAGGGTCACGAACGCCTTCAACCGCGCGTACGCGGAAGTGAACGGCTTCCCGGCTCCGAGCCGGCGGTTTCTCGCGGGGATCGAAGCGTCCTTCTGAGATCCGGTCGCGCCGCACCGAAGGTGCTAAAACGGCGCGCGTGAGGACCCTCTCCACGCGCGCCCTTTCGACTCCCGAGCCGCTCGTCCGCGCCTTTGCGCGGCGGGTTCAGCAGGAGGGCGCCCTCGACCTGACGCAGGGCGACTACAAGAACTCGGACTTCGCGCCGCACCCGGAGGTCGTCCGTTCGGCCCAGCGCATCACGCGCAACACGGTCCACAGCTACGGGCCCGCCGTCGGCCGGATGGACGTGCGGAGCGAGATCGCGGACTTCTTCAACCGCGACGGCCTGAGGGACTACCCGGCGTCCGACGTCCGGTTTCTCCCGGACGAGATCCTCTTCACCCCCGGGACGCGCGCGGGGCTCGCAATCGTCCTCGAGGTCCTCGGGGACGACGGGTCGGGCGTCGTCGTGCCGCGGCCGAGCTGGGAGTACGACTGGTTCATCGAGCGCGCGGGCAAGCGCGTCGTCGAGCTCCCCACGGACGCCCCGGCGTTCCTCCCCGATCCCGCGGCGCTCGACCGGATCCTCGCGAAGGGCGGGGTGTCCTCGGTCATCCTGAACAACCCGCACAACCCGACCGGCCGCGTGTACCCCCGGGCGCTCGTCGAGGAGATCGTGCGTGTCGCCGTGAAGCGGCGCGTCTTCGTCCTGTACGACTCGGTCTACCAGCGCCTCGACTACGTCGACTCGTTCGTGAACCCGGCGTTCGCGGACCCCGAGTGGCGCGACTGGGTCGTGACGATGTCGGGCCTGTCGAAGATGGACATGTTCGGCGCCTCGACGGGCGCGCGCGCGTGCTGGCTCGTCCTCTCGGACGAGATCCGCTCGAACGGCGTCAGGGCCCGCGAGATCCTCGCGAACCTCTCGGCGTGGCTCGTCGCGACGCCGTCGACGCTCGCGCAGGACTGGGCGCTCGCGGCGCTCCAGAGCCCGCTCGCCGCGCTCCGGCGGCCGTCGCCGTACATGCGCGAGCGCCGCGACTTCATGCTGCACGCGGCCGACGCGCTCGCCCCGCTCGGCGTCGAGCGGACGGACTTCGGCGGCACGTTCTACGCGCCGCTCGCGTTCCCGGGCCTCGTCGGGGCGTCCTTCGACCGGCTCCGCAACGGCGTGAAGGAACGCGCCGTCGTCAAGACGTCGGTGGACGCGTTCGAGCTGCTGCTGACCGGCGGCGTCGGCGGGATCCCGTTCGCCGCGTTCGCGGGGCCGGACGCCGCGCGCTACGGGACGTGGCAGCGGCTCTCGTACGGCTCGAAGGACGTGCCGGAGCTCGCCGTCTTCATGGACCGCGTGAAGACCCGGATCGAGGCCGCCGCGCGCGCGGGCTCGAGCGCGCCCGCGCCGGCGCCCGGGCGGACGGTCGAAGCGTCCGTGTGGGAGAGCGCCTGCACGGAAGGCGGGTACGACGCGCTCGACGCGCTGGACGCCCGTTCGTTCGCGGAGGCGCGCAGCCGCGCGGCCGCCCGCCCGCAGCAGGGCACGGCCCGCCTTACGGGCACGAAGCACCCGGACTCGACGGCGCACCGGGCCGAGCAGCTCGCGCGGGCGCTCCGCGCGGCGCCCGAGGGGACGCCCGACCGCGCGCACGAGGCACTGACGTACCTCGAGTGGAACCCGCTCGTCGACGCGCGCGCGGAGTTCGAGGAAACGGTCGCGGACCTCCTCGGGCCCTGCTCGGAGGTCCTGCTCGACTACGAGGGCCGGCAGATCAGCCCGGAGTGGGTCGACGTCCCGGAGAAAGTCGTCCTCGCGCTCCTCCGCCACGGGCTCGTCCCCGGCGAGGACCGGCACCTCCTGTTCCGCGTGCCGAACCCGTGGATCGAGCAGGACGAGGAGAAGATCTCGAAGATCCTCGCGTCCGTCGCGCGCGCGAACGTGCTGTTCCTGCTCGCGTGCGAGAAGCTCGGAATCGCCCCGGCGCGCAACGCGATCCACGAGCTCTCCATTCCGCAGGTGAACGCGCGCGCGGAGATCGGCGCCGTCGTCAAGATCGGGACGCTCTACCTCGAGGCCGCGGCCGGCCTCTTCGGCGGCCCGCCCGACCGCGTCGACGCGTTCCTCTCGGCGCGGGTGCCGGCGGCGCGGCGCGCGGACGTGATCGCACGCGCGGCGCGCGTGCGCCTCGTGCCGCTCGTCGAGAACGTCGGCGCCCTCGCGCACCTTCCGGACTTCCTCGAGGCCTACTACCAGGCGCTCGAGCGGAACGTCGGCGTCGAGGGTCTCCCGGCGCCCGCCGGCCTCCGGACGGGCTTCGACGCGAAGGAGTCGGTCGTCCGCGTCTTCGTCGCGATGTCCGACACCGCCGAGCAGAGCGGCAAGATCGCGACGGACGCGGCGTACACGCTGACGATCGCCGCGCGCGACGAGGCCGAGCGCCGGCTCGCGGAGCACGCCCGCCGGATCGGCGAGCCCGCGCCCCGCGTGACGTTCCTGATCGGCGCGGGACGCGCCGGCTTCCGCGGCGGCTTCGACCCGGAGCACGAGGGCGTCGTCGCGCAGTTCGCGCGCGCGGACGGCGTCACGCTGCAGGGAATCCGCGCCGACGCGCCGGAGGGGACGCTCCGCCTCGCCGCGAAGTTCCGCGAGGCGGCCGCCGCGAAGCGGCCCGCGCCCGCGGTCGGAGCGGGGGAGCGCGAGGCGCTCCTCGAGCTTCTCGACGCGGGCGTGAAGGCCCACACGGAGACGCTCCTCCGGATCGCGCCGCTCCTCGCGCCGTTCAGCGGGCTCGTCCCGCAGACGCGCGTCAGGATCCGCGCGACGGGTTCCGTGAACTACGGCCGCTCGATTCCCGTCTACCCCGAGGAGTGGGGCGGCGGACGCACGCTGCCCGACAACCGGGACCTCCGCGACGCGTGGCCCGAGGGCGTGACGCTTCCGCGGGCGATCAACTACAACCTCGGCTGCACGACGCTCGGCCTCCCCGCCGTCACGAGCGACCTCGCGGCGCTCGACAAGCGTGCGGCGGTGCTCCTCGACCGTCAGGTGCCGGGCTACCGGGAGATCCTCGCAAGCGAGCTTCCGCACTTCGTGCGCGAGGCCGTCGCGCTCGTCTTCGGGAAGAAGTTCGCGGAGACGGCCGCGCGCCGCTGCCTCAGGGCCGCGGCGGCGGTGTGGGCGGACGTGCGGGCGCGCGCGGAGCTCGTCGAGCCGACGTGCCTCTTCGCGATGCTCTACCTCCGCTACATGGCGGACGACTCCGACAGCTGGGACGAGACGAAGGAGCACGAGAGCCTCACGACGCGCGAGGAGGAGCTCATCCGGGAGACGTCGAGCGGCGCCTTCGGCGCGCTCTGCGCCGAGAAGCCCGGCGGGCGCTGGACCATCCTCCAGACGCTCGTGGATTCCGAGGAGGCGCCGCGCCTCCTGCTCGCGCGCGAGCTCACGATCGAGGAGAAGCGCGAGTTCGTCGACCTCCGGATCGAGGGCTGGCTCCGCACGCTGCCCGACCCGCTCGCGCGGAGCCTCAGGGCCGCGTGGGCTCCGCTCCGCGAGCTCGGCAAGGACGAGCTGACGCTCCGCGCGACCGAGCAGATGGTCGCTCTGGAGCGTCTCCGCGGCAGCCGCGGGGCCTGAGAGAAGGGATCAGGGCGTCTTCGGCGGGACGCCGGGCGGGAAGCCCTCGAAGAGCTTGTCGATCGCCTTCTGCGTGATCTCGGCGCGGTCCTGCGGCGTCTCGTTAGCGGCGACGTCGCGCGCGGCGGCGCCGCGCCAGACGAGCTCCTTCTCCTTCGTGTCGACGAGATCCACGACGAGCGTGCCCACGGGGACGTCGGTGATGCGGGCCGTGGTCCAGCCCCCGCCGCCCCAGCCGTAACCGCGCCAGCCCCAACCCCAGCCCCAGCCCGAGTTGTACGTCGTGATCTGCTTGTCGTTCTTCAGCTTCGTGTGGAGGACGACCCACAGGTCGGGCTTCACGTCCGCCTTCGCGTCCATCTTCACGAGGCCCTTCGCGCCGAGCGTCCTCTCGATCGCGTTCTCGACGCGTTTCATCTGGAACTGGCCGCGGCCGTGGACGTCCTTGAAGGCGAAGGTCTTGTAGGCGCCGAAGTTCGTGGCGGGGTCGTAGTCCACGGTCGTCGTGACGCTCGAGCAGCCCGATCCGGCGAGGAGGGCGGCGGCGGCGGCGAGCGCGAGAGCAGCGGGATTCCTCACGGGTGTGTCCCTCCGCAGGATGGACGTGCAAGAGCCTTGCCGGGTTGACACGCAGCCCCGAGAGGACGGCCGGCGCGCATGGGCGGGCCGTACAATGGCCTGCCGTGTCGCGATCCGCCAGCCGCGCGCTCCGCATCGCGGTCGTCGATGACGACGAGGGCGTCCGCGAGCTGCTGCGGTCCACCCTGGTTCGCGAAGGCGCGACCGTCGACGTCTATCCCGGCTCCCAGGCCTTTCTCGACCGGGCCGTCTTCACGGACTACGACGTCATCTTCTGCGACCTCATGCTTCCGGGCCTCTCGGGTATCGACCTTCTCTTCGAGGTGCGCCGGAAGGCGCCGAACGTTCCCTTCGTCATCATTTCGGGCCAGGCCGGCGTCTCGGACGCGATCGAGGCGATGAAGGCCGGGGCGACGGACTTCCTCGTCAAGCCGTTCCGGATTCAGAGCCTTCTCGACGTGGTCAGGCGCCTCACGCCGGACACGGCCCCCCGGACGGCATCCGGAATCTGGAGACGGGCAAAGGAACCCAACGCCGCGGTCGGGACCTCGGCGGCCTGGAGGGACGTTCTCGAGAAGGCGAGGCGCGTCGCCGAGCTCTCGTCCACGGTCCTGATCCGGGGCGAGACGGGGACGGGCAAGGAAGTCGTCGCGAAGTACATTGCGTCGCATGGCCCCCGGGCCGGCAAGCCGTTCGTCACCCTCAACTGCGCGGCGATTCCGGACGACCTCATCGAGAGCGAGCTCTTCGGCCACGTGCGCGGAGCCTTCAGCGGGGCCACGAACGCACGGCGCGGCCTCTTCGAGGAAGCTGAGGGCGGAACGCTCCTCCTCGACGAAGTCGGGTCGATGCCGGTCGCGGCGCAGGCCAAGGTCCTCCGCGCGCTCGAGGAGTTCCAGATCCGCCGCGTCGGAGACAACACGAACGTCGCCGTGGACGTCCGGATCATCGCCTCGACGAATCTCGACATGGAGGCCGCCGTACGGCGCCAGACGTTCCGCGAGGACCTGTACTACCGGCTCGCGGTCGTCACCCTGCGGGTTCCGCCACTCCGGGAGCGCGAGGAGGACAAACTCGCGCTCGCCGAGCACTTCCTGAAGATGTTCTCGAAGCCGTCCCAGTATCCGCGGCGGCTTTCGGCCGACGCCCGGGATCTGATCCTCCGCGATCCGTTTCCCGGCAACGTCCGCGAGCTCAAGCACGCCATCGAGCAGGCGTGCGCGCTGTCGCCCCGCGAGGAGCTGGCGGCCGAGGACTTCCCGTTGCTCCTCTCCCGCGCCGACGCGGAAGGCCAGGGCGACGCCGGATCAGCGGCCGGGGCCTCCGCCGTGACGCCCGAGCAGCTGCTGGAGGCTCTCGCCCGGACGGGCGGAAACCGCGTGGAGGCGGCGCGCCAGCTTCGGATCAGCCGGTCCACGCTCTACCGGCTGCTCCGCAGGACGGCGCAGGAGCCGGCGCCATGATCACTCGAAGTATCCGTTGACGTCGAGAATGAACGGAACCGGAGCGGCTGCGTCGTTCGATACCCCCAGCGTGCCGCTCCCGTCCGCCGCGATCCTGATGATCGCGTTGTTCGCCCGCGTCCGTCCCGTCCGGAACGAGACCGTGCTGGCGATGGGCACCGGCTGGTCTCCGGGGTAGAAAACCAGGGAGCCGGAGGCTGCCGGGTCGACGACCGTCACGTTGACCGAAACGGCGGCCGCCGTCGGCGGGACGCCGCATCTCCCGGCGAGCGGGAGGATGCGTGTCGCCGCGGCGGCGAGGGCCGGGGCGGCGGCGTCCGACCCCTCGGCGTGGCGGGTGTCGAAGAGGCGGCAGGGAATGAGCGGATGGAAGAGCGTGGCGCCCTGCCCGGAAGGCGACACGGCGAGCGCCGCGGGGGCGCTCACCGCCGAGCCGAGCGGGTTCGTCGCCACGGCCCGATAGCGGCCGCCGTTCATTCCGAGCGTCACGCCCGCGAGCACGAGAGTCGCCGTCCGCGTGCCCGCGTAAGGGCCGCCGTCGGCAAGGTCGGCCCAGGAAGCGCCCGCGTCGGTCGAGACCTGCCACTGGTACGTCGGGGCCGGCGTTCCGGTCGCGGCAACCGTGAACGGGACGCTCTGCCCGGCCGTCGCCGTCCGGCCCGACGGCTGCGAGACGATCGAGACGGGCTTGAGAACCGGCACCGCGTTCATGCGCGAGATGTCGAACAGGAACGTCTGGTCGCCGTGCGCGCTGCCGTAGCCGATCGTCCGCACGTCGGTGTACGTGTTGCCGGCTGCGTCGACGTAGGTCACGTCTACGACGCCGGGGTCGGTGTCGACGCTGGCCGTCTCCGGATGCGGCAGGCTCGCCCAGGAAGGCGTCGCCCAGAAGACGCCGCTCACGACCGGAACGGGAGGCTCGGCCGCGTGATTCCTGTGCTTCAAGGTGATCGTCCCGCCGTTCGCGCCGACGACTCCGCCGAAGACTCCCGCGGCGTTGCGAATCGGCGAGCCGATGACGCGCCATGAGTCGCTCGAGACCGTCGTTCCGGACGTGAACTGGACGTTCAGGCGATAGAGATCGAAGGGGAGGCCCGTGGCGAACCGGGAAGGGTCGCCGCCCGGCCAGGGGAGATTCGTGGCCTGCGTCGTGAGGTCGACGTTGTCGTTCCCGAACCCGTAGAAGGAAGGAGGGTTTTCGCTGGGCGTGATCCTGAGCGCGCTCTGCCAGACGACCGAGCCGTTGCCCGCGTGGAGCGCCGCCGTTCCCGCGGCGCCGTTGAGGTGGTAGTAGTCGTAGCCGCCCGCCGCGTTCGGCGTCGCCCAGTCCGAACCGTTCGGAAACGTCTCGTAGAAGAAGACGCGGTTGAAGATGAAGTAGTCCGCGGGCGCGGGGTAGTGCTGCGTCGAAAGCCAGATCTTCCTGCCGGGGTGATCGGCGCAGTCGAAGATGTACTGCTGGTCGATCCAGAGCGCCGCGGGCCGGCCTTCGATCGTCGGAGCGACGGTGCGGACGATGTCTTTCACGAGATCGCGCGAGGGCGTCAGGCCCGGGTCCGCGTTGAGCCGGCGGAAGTACTCGGCGTTGAAGCCGCGGTGGAAGCCCGGATGCTCCCGCTCGATCTTCTCGATCGCGGCGGCTGCCATTTCGTAACGGGTCCAGTAGAGGAGCATTCCGCCCGAATCGCTCCAGAAGTCCCGGGTCCGGAGCTCGGGAACGTTCTGGAAGTCGTAGTCCCACTCGTTGCTCGACTGGTAGACGCGCTGCGCGAGCCCGAACGAGGGATTGCGGCGCGCGAACTCCGTCATCGCCTCGTAGGACACGGCCTGGGCGAAGCCCTCCTCGAAACCGCTCAGCGTCGGGTCGAACTGCCACTGCGGTCCGCTGCTCAGGATCCTGTCGCGCCGGAACGCATGCACGAGCTCGTGCGTGAGCAGCTGGTACGTGACGCCGTCGCCGGCGTGGATCTCGTCGGTGGACGGGAAGAAGACGGCGGAAGCCGTGTATCTCAGATCGCGAACGACCTTGACCGTGTACGTCGTGGCGGGCGGCCCGTAGAGATCGCGGAGAACCGGGAGCATCAGGTTCATGAAGCCGCTCAGGGCCGCGGCCTTTTCGGGCGGCCAGCCCGCCGCCGCCGTGCCGTCCGAAGCAAATCCCGTCGGTGCGAACGAGAACGTGATCTGGTTTCCGGCCTCGCCGAAGACCCTCGCGGATGCGCCGACGGCGGCCGGGACCGCCGCGGCCTCCGAAGCCGGCGCCACCGTCGGCTGCGAGATCCAGACCTCTCCGATCTGCGCCTCGCGCAGCGCGGGGAGGGCGGCCGGAACGCTCTGCGCCGCGGCCGTCTCGACCCAGGCCGCCGCGAGCGAGGCGGCGGCAAGCGCGAGGAGTCGGAGTCCGGTCTTCATGTGCGCGTCTCTTTGCGCGGTTTCCCGCTTCAGGACGCGTTGCAACCCGAAGGCCGCCCCCGGCCCTCGACGCGGGCCGAAAGACCCTTGAAAACAGAGCGCTTAACGGGGCTCCGGAACCGGTCGATGTGTCAGCGCTGTGCCCGGAACGGTGTCAGACACACCCGTGGGAAGCACGGAGTGGCGGAGTCACGCGAGCGTATAGTCCCTTGCATATGCGCGCGCCGTCGTCGCTCATTTCCAGGATCCCGTTGCCCGAAGAATCCGAAGGCCGGATCTTCGTCGTGGACGACGACGAACAGGTGCGCGGCCTCATGCGGCGGCTGCTCACGCGCTCGGGCTACACCGTCGAGGAGTTCGGAGTCGGCGCCACCGCGCTGGAGGCGATCCGGGAGCGCCCGCCGGACCTCGTGCTGCTCGACCTCCAGCTCCCGGACGCGAGCGGGAACGACGTCCTCGCCGAGATCCGTGAAAACCCCGCCACACGTCTCCTGCCCGTCGTGATGATGACGGGTCACGGCACGCGCGACGACCGGCTGCGCGCCCAGCGCACCGGCGTCACGGACTTTCTCGCGAAACCCGTCGCCGCGGACGAGCTTCTTCCGCGCGTGAAGTCCCTCGTCCTTCTCAAGCACTTCGCCGACGAGCACGAGCACGCCGAGCGCGTCATCCTCATGCTCGCCAAGACGATCGACGCGCGCGACAGCTACACGGCCGGCCACAGCGGACGCGTCGCGCAGTACGCCTGCGACGCGGCCGGAAAGCTGGGCCTGAAACCCGCGGAGATCGAGGACATCCGCCGCGGCGCTCTTTTCCACGACATCGGCAAGATCGTCGTTTCCGACGCGGTGCTCAAGAAGGTCGGGCCCCTGACGCCCGAGGAACGGCTCACGATCAACCAGCATCCGGTCGTCGGGTGCGAGCTTCTGTCGGGCATGAAGACGATGCGGGCGATCCTGCCGATCGTCTACCACCACCACGAGCGGCTGGACGGCAGCGGCTACCCCGAGGGGATCTCGGGCGCGGACATCCCGCTGGCCGTCCGCACCGTCTCGGTCGCCGACGTGTTCGACGCGCTGACGACGACGCGCGCCTACCGCCCGGCGATGACGTTCGAGCAGGCGTGGAAGGAGATCGACGGCGAAGTTGCCCGGGGCCGCTTCGACCCGGACCCGGTGAATGCCCTCAAAGAGGTGGTCGCGGTCACGGGAATCCGGCGCGATCCCGGAGCCCCGGCCGCCATCTCGGGCCTCTTCAGGTACTGACCGGGCGCGAACGGCGTCAGCGGCCTGTTTTGAACGTGTCGCAGGCCCCGACGGTGCCTTCCCGAAGGCCCCGCGTGAACCACTCCGTGCGCTGGGCGGCCGAGCCGTGCGTCCAGCTCTCGGGGTTCACGCGCTGGCCGGCGGCGCGCTGGAGCCGGTCGTCGCCGACGGCGGCCGCCGCGGCGAGGCCCTTTTCGACGTCGCCGTTCTCGAGGATGTTTCGCTCGGCCGTGCCGTGGCCCCAGACGCCCGCGAGGCAGTCGGCCTGCAGCTCGAGGCGCACGGAGAGCGCCTTCTCCTGCGAGGGGTTCTGCGCCATCGCGCGGCGGACGCCGCCCTCGATGCCGAGCAGCGTCTGGACGTGGTGGCCGAACTCGTGCGCGATGACGTACGCCTGCGCGAAGTCGCCCGGCGCGCCGAAGCGCTGGGAGAGCTCGTCGAAGAAGCCCATGTCGAGGTAGACCTTGCGGTCGGCGGGGCAGTAGAACGGTCCCATCTGCGCCTGCGCGAAGCCGCAGCCCGAGCGCGTGGCGTCGCGGTAGAGGACGAGCTTCGCGTGCGTGTAGTTGCGGCCGAGGCCGGGGAACTTCTGGTCCCACGTCTTCTGGACGTCGTTCACGACGAAGTTCACGAAGCGCGCGCGCTCCTCTTCCTTCGGAGACGGCGGCGCCACGGGGCGCGAGTCCACGCGCGCCTGCGGAGCGCCGCCCTGCGGGGAGAGGAGAGCGAAGAAGTTCTGCTTGAAGATGAGGGAGAGGACGCCGAGCAGGATGATCCCGCCGCAGCCGAGGCGCAGCCCGCCGCCGCCGAAGTTGAAGCCGCCTCCGCCTTCGCCCCGGCGGTCCTCGATGTCCGGGCCGAGCCCGCCGCCGTCGTTGCTCCAGCGCATGAACTTCTCCTGTCGGCGGGGATCTTATGCCGCCCTTTCAACTCAGCGGGGCATAGGCAAGGGCGGAACCATGCATGCGATTCCGGGCGCGTGCTAGCGTCTCCGCTCTCCATGGCGCCCTTTCCCGACACGCGCGGGTCTCTCGTCGCCGCCGTCACGGGCGGCGATGCCGCCGCGCGCTCGCGCGCCCTCGGGACGCTCGCGGAAGCGTACTGGAAGCCCATCTACACGTACGTGCGTCTGAGGGCCGGCCGATCCCACGAGGAGGCGGCCGACCTGACCCAGGAGTTCTTCGCGTCGCTCGTGGAGAAGGACGGGCTGTCCCGGTTCGACCCGTCGAAGGCGCGGCTCCGGACGTACCTGCGCGTCCTCGTGGACGGGCTCGCCGCGAACGAGTGGAAGGCAAGGAGCCGCCTGAAGCGCGGGGGCGGAAGCGAGGTCCTTTCGCTGGACCTCGAAGCCGTTCGTCGCGAGGTCGACGCGCGGCGCGGCCCCGGCGATCTCTCACCCGAAGATCTCTTCGAGAGGGAATGGGCGCGGAGCGTGTTCGAGCTGGCCGTGGCCCGCCTGCGGGAGCGATGCTCAGCGTCCGGTCACGAGAGCCGGTTCGCGCTCTTCTCGGCGTACGACCTCGAGGACGGCGAGGCCGGGGAGCGTCCGCGGTACGAGGACCTGGCGCTCCGGTTCGGGACGACCGCCGTCGACGTCACGAACCAGCTCGCGGCGGCCCGCCGCGAGTTCCGCGGCATCGTCCTCGACGTCCTTCGCGAGCTCACGGTCTCCGACGCGGAGTTCCGAGCCGAGGCGCGCGCGCTTCTCGGCGTGGAGCCGCCTTCGTGACGCTCCCCGACTCGGCCGTCGCGCGGCTGCGGGAGGCCGTGCGTGCGCCGGACCTCTCCGGCACGCGCTACCGGCTCGCCGGGACGATCGGGGCCGGCGGCATGGGCGCCGTCTTCGAGGTGGAGGACGAGATTCTCGGGCGGCGCCTCGCGCTCAAGGTCGTGGACGTGTCTCTCGAAGGTGAGGGGCCGGCGGAGGCGCTGCTGGCCGAAGCCCGCGTGCTCGCCCGGCTCGAGCACCCCGGCCTCGTCCCCGTGCACGACGCGGGCCGACTGCCCGACGGCCGCGCGTTCTACGCGATGAAGCTCGTGCGGGGCGAAGGCCTCGCCGCCGCCGCCGCGCGCGCCGTGACTCTGCCGGAACGGCTGAGGCTCTTCCTCAGGGTGTGCGAGCCCGTCGCGTTCGCGAACGCGGCCGGAGTCGTCCACCGGGACCTGAAACCCTCGAACGTCATGGTGGGACCGTTCGGCGAGGTGCTCGTGCTCGACTGGGGCCTCGCCCGCGCGGCGGCGTCGGGGCCTGCGGACGCCTCCGGCACGCCCGGCTTCATGGCGCCGGAGCAGGCGTCGGGCGGGCCGGTCGACGCGCGCGCGGACGTCTACGGGCTGGGCGCGCTCCTCGCCGCGCTCCTCCAGGTGGCGCCGACGCCCCACGTTCCGAGAGCGCTGGCGGCGATCGTCGCCCGCGCGACGGCGCGGGAGCCCGCCGACCGCTACCCCGGCGTCCCGGCGCTCGCCGGCGACGTCGCGAGGTTCCTGGACGGTGAGCGCGTCGAGGCCTACGCCGAGGGGCCTGCCGAGCGGGCGCTCCGGATCCTGAAGCGTCACCGGGTCGCGGTCGGGCTCGTCGCGGTCTATCTCCTCACGCGCGGGCTCTTCATTCTTCTCCGCCGCTAAAGGAATTCCCGCCCGCGTTGAATAGAGAGTCAGGAGGATCCGATGAACAAAGTCCTGCTCGGGTTGGTGGTCGGGGCGGCGCTCGGGGCCGTCGACGGACTCACGGCATGGTTTACCCCGGAGGTGAGGTCGGAGATCGCGGGGATCGTGGCGGGGTCGACGTTCAAGGGGCTCGTGGCGGGAGTCCTGATCGGCGTCTTCGCCCGGAAGGTCCAGTCCGTGCCTGCGACGCTCGTCTTCGGGACGGCGCTCGGGCTCGTCTTCGCGTTCCTCGTCGCGAACATGCAGGGCAAGTACTACTTCGAGATCATGCTGCCGGGCGCGATCGTCGGCCTGCTGACCGGCTACGCGACGCAGCGTTACGGGCGGAAGACGGAGGCCTCAGCGGCTTAGGGGAACGCGCGGTCACTTCACGCCCTGCGCCTCTTCGCGGTCCTTCTTGCGCTCCGCCTGCGACTCCGTGAGCAGCTTGTAGGCGACGTAGTACTTGTAGATGTTCGACACGTACGTCACGGTCTCCCGGCCGATCTTCTCGGACACCACGATCTCGACGTTGTTGAACCACTGGTTCGGGTCGAGCCCGCGCTTCGCGGTCTCCTTGCGCAGCGTCTGGATCCGGTTCGGGCCCGCGTTGTAGGCCGCGAACGCGAAGAGGCCCTTGTTCAGGCGGTCCATGGGCTCCTTCTCGAAGTACTGGTCGATCATGAACCGCATGTACTTCACGCCGGCCTCGATGTTCGGGCCGAGCTGGGTGATGTCGCCGACCTTCAGCTCCTTGCCGGTCGCGGGCATGACCTGCATGACGCCGACGGCGCCCACCGGGCTCTTCGCGGCGTGGTTCAGCTGCGACTCCTGGTAGCCCTGCGCCGCCATCAGGAGGAAGTCCATGTCGTACTTGTCCGAGTACGTCTTGAAGAACGTGACCATCTCCTGAAACTTCCGCATCTCTTCCTTCGAGGCGGAGTTCTTCACGAACTTCGTGCTCTTCAGGTACTTCTGGAAGAGCATGTTGTAGGTCGCGGACCCTTCCGGGTTCTTCTTCAGGAACGCGTCCAGCTCGGCTTTCAGGAGCGGGCTGTTTTTCCGCATGGCCCAGGCGATCCCCGCGCCCGAGCGGAGTACGGCTTCCGGGTGGACCCGGAGGGCGGGCAGCACGCTGGCCCAGAAGCGGGCGAGGTGATCGTTCACGACGACGTACGAAACGAGCCCCGCGTTCGTCATCTCGAGCAGGTCCTCGTCTTCGAGGTGATCGGGCGCGAAGCGCAGCTTGACCGGGGGCTTGCCGCTCTTCGAAAGATCGGCGTTCAGCGCGTCGAGGCTCTCGTGGACGCTCGAGCCCTTCCGCACGAAGACCTCCCGCCCGGAAAGGTCGGCCGCGGAGGCGACCGGCTCGGACGCCGGGCCCGAGACGACGATCTCGGAGACGTTCTTCACGGTCGGGGTCGAGAAGTCGAACTGCGCGAGGCGCTCGGGAGTGACCGTCAGGCCGGCCGCCGCGACGTCGCCGCGCCCGTCGAGAAGGGCGGCCGCAAGGTCGCCGCGGCCGACCGGGCGGAAGACCACGTTGATCTTCAGGTTGCCCGTCTTGTACTTCCGGTTCAGCTCGTCCTCGAACATCCGGAAGACTTCGTACGTGAGGCCCCGCGGCACGCCCCGTTCGATGAAGTAGTTCGTCTTGTTGGAGACGACGAGGACCCGGATGACCCGGCGCTTCTTCAGGACGTCGAAGTCGCCTCCCTTGTCGGTGACGGAAGACCCCGCCGCGGGCGCGGCGGCGGCGAGCATCAGGACGTGAAGGCCCGCGGCGATCGGCAGGAATCGCGAAGGAGAACGCATGGCTGATCCTCCTGAGACCCGTCTATCTTCTACCCGGAAGGGCCGGAGGGGGGCGAGGTCACCCGCGCCGACGAAATGCTCAGGCGGGCCGTTTCCGTTCAGCTGGAGGAACACTCGACCGCTGTGCGCAGGAGTGAGATTTGAGGCGGAATGAGATGGTGGAGCTGAACGGGATCGAACCGTCGACCTCCTGAATGCCATAAAGGGAGACGGGCTGATTATCTGCGAAAACGTGAGGTATTCCCGGAGCCGAGTGTCGATGTCGAGGGAATTGACCCCTGACCATTCCCTGTACCGCCGAGGGCGAATTACAGAAGACTTCGGTAAGCGACCGGTGTCGACAGCAAGTGGTTGCCGCATCCGCTCCTAGACTTGAGCGCTATGGCGCGGAAGCGGAAGACGAAGCCGGGTAAGACGGAGACTCTCGGAGACCGGATTCGTCGCTATCGGATCGCGAAGGGGCTGACACAGGCCGAGCTCGCGGCGCAGATCGGCGTGCCGCAGCAGACGATCACGTACTACGAGGTGCGCGGTGTGTCGCCGCCGCCGGCGCTGCTCGTCGCGATCGCGGACGCGCTCGACGTCTCGACCGACATCCTGCTCGGCAGGAAGAAAGCACTGGGCGACGCTGGCGCCGCGCCGACGGGCAGCGTCCAGCGACAGAAGCACCTTAAGAGGCTCGACGCGTTGCCTCCGCACGACCAGAAGGCCGTCTTCAAGATCATCGACGCACTGGCGGAGCGACGGGCGAAAAGTCGCGGCGCCTGAGGCCCGCGACGTCACTCCGCTTGCTCTCGCTCGCGCGCGACCACCTGCGCGCGCCATTCCGCCTGCTCGGACGTCGCGCGCTCGCGGCAAGCGTCGCGCCGCGCTCCCGGCTCTCGACTTCGGACTCCTGATCGGCTTCCGTCCCGGCGCACCCGACGTACCAGCCGCCCCCGCGCGCGCGAGCTCCGGCGTGCGGGGCGTCGGCGCCGGGCGCTCTGCAGCGCGCGCGCCGGGCGGGGCCCCAATTTCCCCTGCCCGTCACGCGCGCTGCATCCGCGCGCTTCGCGCGCGGCCGCTGGCCGGTAATGGCCCATTACCGGCCCCGGCACTTTCATTTCCCGGCCGCGCGTGCGGCCGGGGGCACCCCGCACGCCTCCGGGCGCTTCGCGCCTTCACATAACGCGAGCGCTATGTGCTCGGTGTGCCGTAGGCGCACCAACTCGCGCGCGGGGGCTCGAAGGTCGCTTCTTGCCTCGAGGTCGGTGCGCTCGAGTGAGGCCGTGAAGAATCTTCGCGCGCGCCTTCGGCGCGGGCTGCTGTCGGCGCGTCACGCTCCGTGCGTCGCTTCGCGCGCGGCATCTGTGCTCCTCCTTCGTGCGGTGCTCGATCCCGCGCGCGGCACGGTTCGCGCCGCGCAGGGGAGCGGGGAGAGCACCGCGCTCGCGCGCGCGCGCGCGGCGGAGCCGCGCGCGGGGCTCTTCGTGCCCCGCGCGCTCTCCCGGCCTGGCACGAGCGTGCCGCGCGCGTGGGTCGAGGACCGCAGCCCCGCCGAGGACCGCAGACGTACGCGCGCGAGTAGCACGCGCAATGACAGGCCGTTAAGCAGCTCGCGCGAAGCGCGCTCGTAAGAGCCCCCGGCGGGTTTACATAGCGCCCCGTTATGTAAACGGCCGAGCGCAGCGAGAGCCCGGAGGCGAGAGGGCTGCCTCCGGCCGCGCACGCGCGGCCGGGAAGAGAAAAGCGCCGGGGACGATAAACGCGTTTATCGGCCAGCGAGCCTCGCAGCGCGCGTGCCGGGAGAAGGGCCGGGGAAGAGGGACCCGGCGCGCGCGCTGCCCCGCGCCCGGCGCCGCCAGCCCTCTCGCCGGAGCCGCCGGGGGCATTTCTCCCTCGTCGTGCTCTTCGGGCGCGTCCTCGGCATCGGCGAAGCCTCCTGCCTAGCCGGTAGCGGGCGCGGCGCGTGCGCGAGGGTGCGTTCGCCGCACGCTTGCTCTCGCACGCGCCGTGACCAGCGGGCCGGATGAGAGGGTCAGCCCTTCAGGTCGCGCGAGCCGCGTGTCGTGTGCGCGATCGCCGTCGCCTTCAGCACGGCCTTCTTCGCGCGCGCGATCTCGCTCCGCAGGTCGCGCGAGCCGCGGCTCCTCGGCGCGGCCATGGCCGCCTTCTCGAGCGCGGCCGCCGCTCTCTTCAGCGCGGCCTTCAGGTCACGCGAGCCGCGCGTCGTGCGCGTCCGAGCCTGCGTTTTCGGGCTTTTCACGTGCGTCCTCCCCGCATGCCGTTTCACTGTACGTCGCGCGGGGTAGGTTATCTAAAGTGGTGGAGCTGAACGGGATCGAACCGTCGACCTCCTGAATGCCATTCAGGCGCTCTCCCAACTGAGCTACAGCCCCACCCGGGTCGGAGAGACCGGGGAAAGTAGCACCACCTCCGCTCCCGGTCAAACGCGGGAATTCGGAGCTTCGACGGGCGCGGGGGCGGTCGGCTTCAGGTGGTCGGGCTCGTCGAGAGCCCCGACGCCGCTTCGAGGACACGCTCGCGCGCCCGCTCGATGAGCGGCCCTGGAGTCCGCCGGAGGTTCCGCGCGAGACCGGTGACCCTGAGGACGAGGATCGCCCACTTGTTCGGATCCCAGTGGTACCAGCGGAGACCGTTGCGGAAGTCGGACGGGAACGTGTGGTGGAAGTTGTGGAACCCTTCGCCGTGCGTGAAGAACGCGAGGAACCAGTTGTCGCGCGCCGAGACCTCGGTGGAGTACGGCCGCTTGCCCCAGAGATGCGCCGCGGAGTTGATGAGGAACGTCGTGTGGTGGACGAGGACGATCCGGAGGAACCCGCCCCAGAGAAGGCCGCCGAGGGGCCGCCCGAAGAACGCGCCGACGAGCGTCGGCAAGCCGAGGCCGACGCCGACCCCGAGGAAGCGCGACCAGCGGTGCTGCCACATGACGCGCGGGTTCTTCAGGAGGTCGGGCACGTTGTCGAAGCTCGCGTCCGGAGGCTGCTTGTAGAACACCCAGAAGACGTGCGCCCAGAGGAATCCGCGCGTCACGGAGTACGGGTCGAGGTCCGTGTCCGTGTAGCGGTGGTGGTCGCGGTGGTCGCGCGCCCAGCGGAGCGCGGAGTTCTGGAGCGCGAGCGCCCCGAAGAAGAGCAGGACGCACTCCGCCGCCGGGTGGCAGTCGTACGTGCGGTGGGCGAAGCAGCGGTGGTAGCCCGAGCCGATCCCGATGCCGATCGCCTGGAAGAGCGCGAGCGCGAGGACCGGCTCCCACCAGACGATTCCCTGAGTGGCGGCGTACCAGGCGGTGCCGCCGAAGCCGACCACGGGCGTGAGGCAGAGGAAGAGGATGTTCACCCAGTCCGGCGAGGGTTTACGCATAGGACGTGGAGTTTACGCGTTCTTCTGCGACGGCGTCTCGTCCGCGGGGACGGGCGTGTCGGATCATGGGGCGTGGACCCCGCCCGCGTTCCGGCCCTGGCCCGCCGCGTCGCCGACGCCGGCGGCGCCGTGCCGTTCGAGGCGTGGATGGACCTCGCGCTGCACGACGCGGAGGCCGGCTACTACGCCCGCCACATCCGGGACGTGGGCGCGCGCGGCGACTTCGCGACGGCCTCGACGCTGCACCCCGCGCTCGGCGAGGCGGTGGCGGCGTGGGCGGCCAAGCGGCGCCGCGCGCTCGGCGGAGCGCTCGCGCGGTGGGACCTCGTGGAAGCGGGCCCCGGCTCGGGCGCGCTCGCCGAGGCGGTCCTCGCGGCGCTGCCGCTCCTCGCGCGGCGCACGGTGCGGCTGCACCTCGTCGAGACGTCGCCCATTCTCGCCGCGGCGCAGCGCGCGCGCCTCGGGGACCGCGCGACGTGGCACGCGACGCTCGAGGACGCGCTGAAAACCTGCGGCGGCAAGGCGATCGTCTATGCGTCGGAGCTCCTGGACGCGTTCCCGGTGCAGGTCCTGCGATGGTCGGCCGCCGGGTGGCAGGCGCTTTGGATTTCTTTGAGGGGGAAAGAGGGAGAGGAGAGGGAAGAGAGGGAAGAGAGGGAAGAGAGGGAAGAGAGGGAAGAGAGGGAAGAGAGGGAAGAGAGGGAAGAGAGGGAAGAGAGAGAAGGGAGACCGGGGATTTCTTCGAATGGGGGTACGTGGAGGGAGGAGTGGCGGAGCGCGTCGAGCGGACTCGTCGGGGGCGCGCCCGCGGCTGCCACCTTCAGCGCCCTCTCCAGGACATGGCCCGAAGGGCAACGCGTCGAGATCGCTCCCGCCGTCCGCTCTTTCTTCCTTTCAAAGAAATCTTCGTCTTCCTCTCTCTCTTCTCTTCTCCTTGGTGCTCTTCTCTTGCTCGATTACGGCGACACGATCGAGACGCTCTACGATCGGAGGCCCCGGGGCACGGTGCGCGGGTACGCGCACCACCAGCGGCTGGAGGGAGAGGAGCTCTACCGCTGGGGCGGGAAGGCCGACGTCACGGCCGACGTGAACTTCACGGACGTGGCGGCCTGGGCCGCCGAAGCGGGATTCACGGTCGCGCCGCTGGAGACGCAGGGCGCGTTCCTTTCGCGGCACGTTCGGGACGCCGCCGCGCGCGCGGCGCGGGAGCCTGCGCTCGCGTTCCTGCTCGACCCGCGCGGCGCCGGGACGGGCTTCAAGGCGCTGGAGCTGCGGAAGGGCTAGGGCAGGTATTCCTTCGGGATCCTGACCGTCTCCGACTCCGCTTCCCAGAAGATGGTCACGACCCACCAGCGCGCCCCGTCGAAGAGAAGCTGGAACGAGTTGATGCCGCGGAGGAACGGCTGCGGGTCCTTCGGATCGTGCCGCGCCTCGTACGTCGAGAAGACCTGCGCGACGTGCCCGAACCGCTCGGTGCGGCTCGCGACCCCCTTCTCGTAGAAGCCCGTCGTCTCGAACACGGGCTCGGCCCTCCGGACGTAGCCGTCCGGGTCATAGACGGACGGCCCGAAGTCGCCCGCCGGCCGGATGCCCGTCGGGATCAGCCGCGCGCCGTCCGCGAAGAGAGAGCGAAAGCGGTCCCAGTCGCGCTTCACGCCCGCGGGCCCCGAGATCACGTCATAGACGGCCGCGACGAGCGCCTCCGGCGAGGAGACGTCGGCGGGCCGGCCGGGCCGCGCCGCGCGCACCGGGATCGCCCCCGCCTTCGCCGCGAACGCGACGAGGGCCGCGTTCACCTCGGCGGGCTTTTCCATCATCAGGAAGTGGCCGGCACCGGCGACCTCGACGACCGTCGCGTCCGGGTTCAGCGTCTTCACGTAGGCGAAGTAGTCCGCGCTCCACATCGGGCCCTTCGCGACGAGGACGAGAAGCGGCGCCTTGATCGCGTCGTCCTTCCAGATCGCGGGGTCGAACATCCCCTTCATCGCGCTCGCGGCGACGGGCTGCGGGAACCCGGCGGCCATCTTCCGGACGTCGGCCTTGACCGCGTCCGGCGTCGCCGGCGTGAACGTGGACTCGAAGAACCCGCTCATGGTTTTCTCGTAGTCCGGTCCCGAGAAACGCGCGACGAACGCGTCGACCTGCGCGGGGTCCTTGAAGTACGACCTGAGCGCGCCGTCCACGGCGACGATCCCGAGCGTCCTCGCCGGGTACTTCCGCCCGAACTGCCGGGCCACGGGCGTCCCCATGCTGTGGCCGACGAGGAACGCGCGCTCGACGCCGGCGTCGCGCATCGCGGCCTCCACGGCGGCGGCGAAGCGTTCCATCGTGTAGTCGACCGCGGGCCGGTCGCTCTTCCCGTGGCCTGGCAGGTCCACGAACAGCATCCGCGCCTTGCCGTCGAACGCGGGCGCCTGCGCGCGCCACGACGTCATGTCGCACGCGAAGCCGTGGACGAAGACGACGGCCGTCTTCGCGGCGGGGTCGCCGAGGCTCTTGTAGTGGACCCTGACGCCCTCGGACGTCGCGAAGCGCGACGGCGCGGCGTCGAGGAGATCGGGGAGGGGAGAGGAAAAGAGATTCTTTGAAAGAAAGAGGGAGAGGGCGGCGGCCGCCACAAGCACGATGATGCGTCGGGTGGGCATCGTCATATTCACCTTCCAGGAGAAGCGAATCAAAGCGTGGAACATTATCTGGCCGCCGCCGCTCCGGCCCCCTGTTCGAGGCGTCGCTGTCAGATTCGGCGAGCGTGGCGCTTGGCATCCCCGGTGACCCGCTGAATGAACTCGGTCTTGCCGCGCGTGTACGCCACCCGATCGTGCGGCGACGCGGCTGCAAGCCGGAGCTTCAGGGCCTCGTACTCCCTGGCCACTTCCGGGTGCTCGATCAGGTAGTCACGGAAGAGGAGTCGATCCCAGTGCTCCGCGAAGTCGCTCTCGACCATGTGGATATGGTGCGTGCGCACCCCGGTGCCAGGTTCTCGCTTGATGAACCAGGCGTAGAAGGGCGGCCCGTCGTCTCCGAACGTCGGACGCCAGAAGTAGTCGTAGCCCTGGGACTCGAGGATCGGAACGATCCGCTCCCTCGTCGCCTGGAGGTTGGTCACCTCCACGAGCATGTCCACGATCGGTTTTGCGGATAGCCCTGGAACCGCGGTACTGCCGAAGTGCTCGATTCGCAGGATCAGGTCGCCCGGAAGGCACGCTAGCAGATGCTCCTTCTCCAGCCGGAACGAGGTCGGCCACCGGGGATCGTATAGAGAGATCGCAACGTCCTCGCGGACCGCTCGCGCGACGCGTGCTTCGAGCGGCTCTCTGTCATCTTCCTCGGCCGTCATCATCGTGTTGCCACTTTCCAATTCAGCCGGGCGTACGGCGGATCGGCCGCGGACGATCGTCCGCTCCCTTGACGAGGAGCCAGAGCATGATCGGAAACTCGCCAGCGGCGCGGGCCAGCATCGTGATCCGCTCGTAGGCGACGTTGCGCGGCGCGTCCAGCAGCAGCGAGACGATGCTGTGCGCGACGTAGGCTCCGCCCGCGACGACGAGGAGGACGCCCAGTGCGCGGGGAATGAAACGCGACTTCCAGACGAGGAGGCCAAAAGGCACGAGCCACAGCCCCCAGAAGATCTCGACCGCCAGCACGCCGTGCGCGTGCAGGCGGAGCAAGAGCATCCCGAACGCCTCCCGTTGATCGCGGGCAAGAGACGCTGCCGCCGGCGCGCCGCTCAGCAGCCATTGGGCCGCGACGTAGTCGAGCGCGACGACGAACGAGATGGGCATCGCGACGAGGAGCAGGACGGCCATCAGCGCAGCCCGGACCTTGTGAACCGGCTTGAGCAGCTCATGGAGCAGCACGGCCAGAGGCACCACCAGCGCCGCCGAGAGGACGTCGGCGACCACTCCAATGCGGAAGCGGACGTCGGACCTCGTCAGGGCGCGGGCGATGGCGCCGAGGTCGCCCTGGACCAGAGGTGCGTGATAGAAGCCGATGGCCGTCGCGAGCCCGAGGGAGAGGTACACGAAACCCGCCAGTCTCGCGAGCCGCCTCGTCGCCTCTGGAGATCGCTCTTCAACGAGGTCCATCTGGTCGCTCTCCCGGCTCGTGCGCGTCGTATTCACTTCTGGAATCGCTCGAGGTCCTTCCGCGCCTGAAGGTGTCCCGGGACGAGCTTCAGGGCCTCGCGCATCTCGGCCTTTGCGTCGTCCGCACGCCCCAGCTTCTCGTAGAGCAGGCCGAGACGCCAGTGGGCGTCGGCCCACGTCGGGTGGCCGGGCTGCGCCGGCACGGCGAGGTACGCCTCGAGATGCTCGACGCCCTTTTCCAGGTCGGTTCCGGAGTCGCTCGCGACCCGGGCGAGCTGGTAGCGGGCCATCGTGTCCCCGGCGTTCGAGTCGAGGCGCCGCTGCCAGAGGGCGCGGGCGTCGGCCCAGCGCTTCTGCGTCACATAGAAGTTCCCGAGCGCCACCGCCCCGCGAAAGCTGGCGGGGTCGGCCGCGAGCGCCTGGGCGAACTCAGTTTCGGCGGCGGCGAAGTCCTTGTCGCCCGCGAGGATCCGGCCTCTGGCGATGTGCCCGCGCACGGCGTCGAGCTTCGCGAGCTCCGCCGCCTGCCCGCGGGCCTTTTCCTTGCTGCCTCCCATGATGCTGGGGGCCTGCAGGTAGTAGGTGACGAGGTCCTCGCGCGCGTCGACGCTCCGAGGATCGAGCGCGACCGCCTTTTCGAATGCGGCCTGGCATTTCTTCGCGAGGCCGACCCTCGAGAAGACTGACCCCGTCTGCGCCTTGCGGCCGTAGGCACGCCCGAGCCAGAGCCACGTCTCGGCGTCGCCCCGGTCCGCCGCGACGGCCGCCTCGCCTCTCGCGATCGCGGCGTCTACGTCACCCTTGTCCATGTCGGCGCGAATGCCGGCGGCTGCCTCGACCGCGCCGGCCTCAGGAGAGGCCGCGAAGGCGACCCCGCGGGCGACGATCGTGACGAGGAAGGCGATTCGAAGTGCGGCGTCTCTCATTCTCTCCTTCCGTCGGCAGGGGAAGAGGGCGCCTCACCTGTCTCACCACCGAACCGCAAGACCCACCGACCGCTACAGCGTGGGTCCCGACCTCGCTCCAAGCGAGCCCGGAACCCTTCAACTGCCGTTCCCGGCCATCCAATGGCGGACGATCGCCTTGAGACGGCGCAGACGGGTGCGCGACGCTCGCCCGATATCCGCGGCACCTCGTCGTGGAGCGCGCTCTCGAGTCCCGTTTCGGAGAGTCGTTCCGCGCCTACCGCTCCGAAGTGCCGAGGTGCGGCTTCAGCCTGGGTAAGCCTGGGATTCGTCCGCCGTCGGCCCGTAGACCGCCGGGACCGGCACGTTCAGCAGCCGCAGGTACACGGAAAGCTGGCCGCGATGATGGATCGAGTGATTCAAGGCCATCCCGCGGATGACGACGATGCGGGGCGCCTCGAAGATCACTTTTTCGCCGTACCGGTAGGTCCACGGCCCGCCGAGCTGCTCCTCCGTCAAATCGCCCAGCGCTTCCAGCGCGCGAGCGACGTTGTGGTCGAACGTCGCGAGGATCTCCTCCACGGTGCCCGTCGCGGCCGCGTACTCCAGGCGGTCGTAACCGTCGGCGTTCAAAGGTGCAAGGAACAGGCCCGGCAGGTTGGCGAGGTGTGCGGCGATTTCACCGAGCGCTCGCGACTTCTCGTGCGGTTTCCAATCGAACGCCGCGGGCGGCACGCGTTCCAGCATTTTGCGCGTCAATGGCGCCTCGTGACGGAGTTCCGCGACAAAGGCCTCGATGGTGCTCATCTCCGACTATTTCCCTTCTCTTGATCGTTTGCCCGTCTCTGGCCGCTGGCCCGCGCATATCGAGACGCCCGCCCTCGGCGGCGCCATCGCCAGGAATTCTGTGGCCAACCGAGATTCAAGGCCGACAGATTCCGTGCGAACTGCCGAACCAGGTCGGCGAGCGGCGTCGTTACCCTGTCCGCCGGTGCAGAGTCGAGAAGGGAGAACCTCCGCATGAGCACATTCGTACATGTTCCAGTGCAAGTGTTGGAGGGTTCGAGATGTCGGGTAACACAGCCCTTCGGTGTCTCGCTCTGGTCTTTGCCCTGTGCACGTCCCTCGACGCTGCGGCCGGCGACGGCCCGATGCCGGCCGTCTCGAGCTACAGGATCGACGCCACGTTCGTTCCAACCTCCGGAACGATGGAAGCGACGGCGGAGGTTCGATTCCGGGAAGGAGCGCCGCTCCCAGATCCGCTCGTCTTCTATCTCCATGGCGAACTCCAGGTGTCCTCCGTTCGTGCAGCGGGCTCGGAGATGGAGTTCTCGGGGCGGCCGGTCCTCTACACCTACGATTACTCCCTCGTTGCGACACGCGTCGAAGTGGCGCGAAAGGGAGCCCCGCTCAGAGACGGCCTGACGGTTCACTATGCGGGATCATTCAACCCGTCCCGGGCCCGGTCCGAATCGGACTACATGAGAATCGACGCGAACGGAGTGCTCCTCCGCGCGTACGGGTACTCGCTGTGGTTTCCGGTGTTTCTCGAGGACGGAGTCGAAAGCGCGCCTGTGGATTTCGCGTCCGTCGTGCTTCGCACGCCGCCCGGATTCGCCGCGGTGTTTGCGGGTCAACGGATTCGCGAAGAATCGTCTCCGGGCGGCTGGGTCAGCGAGTGGCGCGCCGAGGGGCTCGACCTCTTCGCGGCACAGTGTGTCGCACGGCGCTTCGTCGTGACGAGAGTCGGCCGCGCATTCCTGTATCACGATGCCGATCCGGCTTCGCACGTTTCCGCCCAGCGAATCGCGGCATTGACGTCGAAGCTCGAAGAAGCCTACCGGCAGCGGTATCGGACGGATGTCCCGGATGCCCAGGTGCACGTGATGCAGATGCCTCGATACGGAGACATCTCGAGCGGCAACGTCGTCGGACTCAACGCCGCGAGCTGGGCGGGCATCGAAAAAGACAGTCGTGCGCGACGGACGCTCGCACACGAGCTCGTGCATCCCTTTGTCGCGACCGGCACTCCGAAGGCCGACCGGCTCTTTGCCCTCGCGGTCGAGGGTTTCCCCAGCTACCTGCATCTGCCGGTACTCGCCGACCTCGAGGGGGAGGCGTCCATAGATGACCTGCTCCGCCGCATCGAGACGACGTACATGGACCGAAAGAGCGGCAAGGGCTCGGGCCGGCATGCCCAGCCACCCGAGAAGCCTCTCCTTGAAATCCGTCCAGACGAGGTGGGGCTCTATAAGGACGGATTCGTCCTTGGAGACCGCGCTCTGCTGTTCCTGAACTGGCTGCGCCGCCGCATGGGGAAGGAGCGCTTTACCGACTTCACGCGCGACCTTTTTCGCGCAAGGCCGCTGACTGAAGTCCGCTTCCGCGCGACCGTCCTTCGATTTCTCCCCGGCGCCGAAGGCGACCTCGATCGATGGCTCGAGACAAACGATTTCCCGGAGCGATTCCGACTCTCAGCCGGTCCTTGACGAGGCCGCCGCTCGCACCCTCGAAACGGCAGTTCGCGGGAGTTCCGCCGCGTCGAACCCGGTCCCGGGGCGTAGGTTGTCTCTCAGGAGCATTTCGATGGACGCAATTAACCGACGCCGCCTAGGCACGGCTGCGGCCTTCTTCGCGGCGTTCACGGCCGCGGGTCTCGCCGTCCGGTGGCCGGGCGGCGGGTCTGCGAAGCGCAAGGCAGATCACCCTGCTTCGGGAGCGACCGTGTCGCCGGCGAAACAGGCCGGGGCGCCAGAGCTCCTTCAGATCTACCGGGATTCGCTGCGGCCCGGAGCGGACGACGCGTACCGGAAGGTGGAGGAGGACGCGGCGCGGATTTGCGCGGAGCTGGGATTCCCGAACCCGCATCTCGCCCTCGAGTCGCTTTCGGGCCCGAAGGAGGTCTGGTGGCTGAACTCTTTCCCGTCGGAGGACGTGCGAAAACGCGTGGCCTCCGACTACGCTTCAAACCGCCCGCTCGTGGATGCACTGGAGGGAATCGCGAAGCGTAAAGAAGGCCTCGTCGCGGAGCCCGTCGACCAGATCTGGCGCTACCGGCCGGACCTCAGCGGCGGCGCCGCCTGGGATCTGTCGGGCGCGCGCTTCGTCGTCGCCACGGTCGGGAGGGATGCCGCCGGCACGGGTGCGGTCTTCGAGATCCCGGATGGCAGCCGCGTCGTGCTGCGGAAGGCTCGTTCGCGCGCGGAGGCCGAAGCGTTCGCCCAAGCGGCGGGGCCGGGGGCGAGGCTCTTCGCGATTCGCCCCGAGTGGGGGATGCCGGCGAAGGCGTGGGTCGCCGCGGACCCGGAGTTCTGGAGGGCGAATCCCGCCGTGCGCCAGGAGTGAGAGGCGCGTTCCCGCATGCGCTCGAGTTCATCGCAGCGCGTGATGCGACGTCCTCACGATGAGCCGCCGCGCGCATCGACCAGCTCGGCGATGAGCGAAGCGACCTCCGTCGGGCGTTCTTCAGGAAGAAAATGGCCCGCGCCCTCGAGCAGAGCCCAGCGCGCGCCGGTGAGCGCCTTCGCGGTGCGGCGGCCCTGATCCACGCCGAAGAACGGGTCACGATCGCCCCAGGCGACGAACGACGGCACCGTGACGGACCGAAGCGCGTGCTCGATGGGCGCGTAGAGTTCCGCGAGGCTGCGGAGAGAGGTCGAGAAGATCGTCGCAATCGCTCGCGCCTGCTCCGCGTCGCCGACCGCGCGCGCCGCATCGAGAGCGCCGCTGCGGGGACCCACGCCTTGCCGCAGCATCATCCGGAACGACGCGGGCGAGAACAGGATTCCACCCGCGAGCCCCCCCACGAGCGGCCACGTCGTGGCCGACAGCGGGAAGGGAATCGGCGTGTCGGGGAACGTGTTGGTCGAGAGCAGTCCCAGCCCGGTCGCGAGCGCCGGCAGCCGGGCGATCAATGAGAGCGCCACCGGCCCGCCGAAGTCGTGACCGACGAGCGTGGCCCGCTCGATCTGGAGGCCGTGGAGCGCCTCCTGCAGCGCGGCCGCCTGCCCGCGCGCGTGCAGCGTCTCCGGATCCGCGCTTCGCGATGACGCGGCGAACCCGAGCAAATCGGGAACCAGCACCCGGCAGCGTGTTGCCAGCAGGTCTGCCACGTGATCCCAGGACGCCCCCGATCCCGGAATGCCGTGCAGTAGAACGACAGCCGGGCCGTGCCCCTGCTCACGAATGCTCATGAACTGGCCCCGGTCGACGGGGACGTGATGCCGGATGCCCATGCCGTCCTTACCTCCCAAGGTCGCTGATGACTGGAGAGACCGCGTCCCCGAGGACGCTCGCCCGACGACCTCGGGGCGATTCCTCACGCCTTCCACGACCCTCCGCTCGGTATTGTGCTGACGGGCCGGGGAGCCCAAGAGGGGCAAACCTGCGAACTGCCAATCGAGCTGGCCGAACAGGCCGGCGGCACCCGCGACGGGAGCGGCTCCAACCGAGCTCTGCGGGAGAAACCTCTCTCGCAGTTGTCCGTAGAGGCTCAGCGGTGAGTGGGCTGAAATCCCCAAGCCAGAAGGGACGATCATGAGGTCACGATTCGTCCTCGCCCTTTTCCTCGCGGCGGCAGGTTGCGCGTCCACGCCACCCCGTAGCGGCTCCGCTTCCCTGCGCCAGGAGGTGATCGAGGTCGAGCGCGCCTTCGCCCGTACGATGGCGAATCGCGACCTCAGGGCCTTCCTGACGTACATCTCGGCTGACGCCGTTTTCTTCTCGGGCGGGAAGACACTTCGCGGGCCTCAGGAAATCGGAGCCTGGTGGAAGAGGTACTACGAGGAGTCCGACGCCCCTTTCTCATGGGAGCCGCAGGAGGTGGAAGTCCTCGTGTCTGGCACGCTGGCGCTCAGCAGCGGCCCCGTCCGGAACCCCAAGGGAGAGCTCGTCGGCACGTTTACGTCCATTTGGAGGCGAGAAGGGTCCGGCACGTGGCGCATCGTCTTCGACAAGGGAAACAAGGCATGCCCGTCTGCGCCCTAGCACCTCGCCCTCGCCGCCGCCCGCAGGAACTTCATGCTCGTCGCGTCGATGCAGCGGGCCGGTGTCCTGATCATCGCGGAACGCTTTTGCGCACGACGGCCTTCTCCTAACTCGGCCACGGCGATCCGTGGCCGAGGGACGTGGCCACGGGCACCCTCGTGCCCGCGAGCCGGCCGATCCCGTCGATCGCCGGCACGACCGCCAAGGCCAGCACGCTCGCGGCGAGAAGCGAGCCGCTGGCGGCCGCCGGGCGGAGGCCCCAGGCAACAAGGACGATCAGCATCGGTGCGGCGCTCGCAAGCGCGACGAACGCGAGGAGACGGCGCGAACGGAACTCCGCGCGCCGACGCTCGGCGAGGATCCGGACGACGGCGAACGGGACGGGACGCGGCGCGGCGGAGCGCGTGCTCCGGGCGAGGGACGCGAGGGAAGCTTCGACGGGGTCGCTCGTCTCGCTCATCGGGGTTCCTCCTTTTCGAGATGCTGCTGGAAATGGCGTCGAGCCCGGTAGAGGAGCACGCGGACGCTGCCGGCTGCGAGGCCGAGGAGTCCGGCGATCTCGTTGTGGTTCCACTCTTCGACGTGGGCGAGCCAGAGAAGCTTTCGCTCCCGCTCGCCGAGGGCGGCGAGGGCGGCTGCGGCGCGCCGGCCCATCGGCTCTTCCGGGTCCGGGGCCGCCGGCTCTGGCGCCTCGTCGAGAGACGTCGTCCTCTCGCGAGCCCGGCGGCGGCCCGAGTCCCGGACCAGGTTTTCGGCGATCTTGAACAGATAGGCGCGGCGCTCGCCCGAGGGGAGCGCCGCCCCGCGGCTTGCGAGCAGGCGGACGAACGACTCCTGGGCGATCTCCTCCGCCAGGGCCGCCTCGCGGGTCGTCCGCACGAGGAAGGCCCAGAGCCGCGGATGCATCTCGCGGTAGAACTCGTCGAGATCCGGGTCGAGGTTCATTCCCCGCCCGCTTCGCGCTCCTTCGTACCAACGTGAGGG
Organism: Thermoanaerobaculia bacterium; assembly: GCA_044229475.1. GTDB lineage: Bacteria > Acidobacteriota > Thermoanaerobaculia > UBA5066 > UBA5066 > Fen-183. Next base: position 339,116 of record JBGASW010000003.1, read on the forward strand.
ACCAGCCCCCAGGCCCGCCCGATCCGGGCGATCAGGGCCGAGGCGGCAAGCGACCCCGCGCCGACAGCTACGAGGACGGTTCCCCACCAGGCGGCATTGGTGCGGGAGAGCGCGTCGTTCGGGTCTGCCGCCCCCGCAAGGCGCGCGGCGTTGACGAGGAGGCCGGCACCGAGCGCAATGGCAAGGATCCCGACCACGGTCAGGACGAGCAGGCCTCGCCGCGCCCGCGTCTCGCCGGAGTCGGCCCTCAGCCAGGCGAGCCCCGCCTCGCTCCGGGCAAACTCCACGAAGTCCCGGGCCTCGCCGAACTTTTCGATCTGGGCCTCGACGAACCGGCCGCGGCGGTCCCGCTCGCGGGCCCGCTCGAGAGCGTGGCGGGCCGCCAGCCACGCGACGAAAGCGCCGAAGGAGAGGACGGCCAGGATGAACAGCGTTTCCTCGTAGGGTGCCATCGGGAGTTCTCCCTTCCGCCTTCTCTACTTCGTTCTCTTGTACGTGTCGGAGGTGTCGTCGAACCACAGGACTTCGCACCGCGCGACCCGCCCTGCGTCGAACGGGAATCTGATCCTGTAGTCCTTTCGTCCCTCGGCGGTGAACGTGTGGTCGCTCATGTAGTTCATTTTCCTGTCGATCTCGCCCTTCAGGAAGTGGAGCGAACCGTCCTTCATCACGAATCTCTGATCGCCCTCGTACTCCCCGGTGCACGCCTCGAGGAACCCGGCCGGCGGCGCCTGGGGAGAGAGCAGGGACGCGTAATCCTGGGCCATGAAGAGCAGGCGCTGCTTCTCCTTCTTGTCCTTCTTGCCGTCCGCGAGGCTCTTCAGGGCGTTCGCCATGACGCTGTTGAGAGCCTTCTCGGGCGCGACCGCGATGTCGGGAGCGATCCCGGCGCCTTCCCAGTTCGTCCCGCTCACGGCGTTCTTGTTGAGGATCGTCGGAACCATCACGAAAAGCCGGTCGTCGATGACGAAGTGCTGGCCGGCGTTCGCCAACCCCTTCGTCCGCGATCCGACGATCACGGCACGCTTCGCCTGTTGGAGGGTGTACGCCACCGCCTCCGCGGCCGACGCCGTCCGCTCGCTGACGAGCACGTAAACAGGGGTTTCGAGCATCTGCTTCACGTCGGGAGAGCGTGTCACGGTCGAGACCGTCGTCTGATTCGTCGTCCGGCTCCACGATTCGCCCGTGCGGGTGCCCTCCGGCAGGAAATAGCTCAGCAGGAAGTCGGACGTCTCCGACGCTCCGCCGCCGTTGTCCGTCAGGTCGAGAACGAGCGCCGAGGAGCTGTGCAGGAAGTTCATCGCTCCGACGAGAGCGTCCTTGACGAACCGCAGCTCGACGAAGTTGTCGAACTTGAAGTACCCGATGTTGCCGTCGAGGGACTCGGCCTTCCGGAGCCTGAAGTTGTTCTCCCGGAGCATCCTGAGAAACTCCGGGGAAACGTCCTTCGCTCCGGCGGCCTCGCTCTTCAGCTGGGCGACGATCCGCGGGTTATTGAGGACCCTGAGGTGCTTGTCCCTGGCGGCCGCCTGCATGTCCTGGTTCAGGGCGTCGAGGAAGTCGTCCGGCTTCATCTTGGCGCTATACGTGCCGGCCTTGGCCTTCGCCCGAAGGGCCGTCTCGACGGCCCTTGCCCTCTCGGGGTAAACGTAGTTGGCGACGACGAGCTCGATCGTCTTTTCGATCACGGCCTGCTGCCGGGCCTGATCCAGCGCGGGCCCCTGGGCGACGCAGACGGACTGGAAGACGAGAACGGCGGCGGACGAAAGCGCGGTCGAGAGCTTCATGAATCCTCCGAGGCGCCGGGACCGACGGGCTCCGGGCCTTCACGGCGAGAAACGCCGGGAGGACGGTTTGGTTAACAGCGCGCGATGTACCGACGATGCCGCCGGCCTTCGCAGGCGAGAACATCAAGGCGAACCAGCCACCCTTCTGAGCCAGTTCAGTACTGTTGTCGCGACGACTTCCGGAAGGCCTTCCCCGCCCCCGGGGAGCGGTGCCGACAGGCCGTGATCCATCCCGGGTACCGTCAGGAGCCGAGCGGCGCCGGGCCGGTTCCGGTTCACGAGAGCCACGACCCTCTCGTGGTCGCTTCGGCTCATCACGAGATCGGCTTCTCCGAAGACCGCGAGCGTGGGCCGATCGACCTTCTCCCACGCCGCGCTCACGTTCGTCGCCTGGAGCTGCTGGAGGAAACGGATCGGCCGCCCGTACTGATGCGCCGGTGCATCCTCCCAGACGGGCCCGAGCTCCGGCTTCCTCCGGCTCGCCTCCGCAGGCGTCAGGCCGCCCTCCAGCACGAGGCCGTAGAGCTCGGCGAGGCGGCGCATGCGGGTTGACACGTCACCGGCGGAGAGACCCGCGGCCTCGAGCCGCCGCCTCTCGAACTCGAGGAGTCGCTCGAGCCACGTCCGCACCCAGCTGTTCAGAAACAGGTATCCGTGCGTCTCCTCCCGCGGGGCCACGAGGGGCAGCAGGCCGCCGGCGAAGCTCTGGCCCATCGCAACAACCCGCGCCGGGTCCACCCAGGGATGCCTCTTCAGCGCCTCGAATGCCGCCCGGTTCCCGGCGAGCTCCGTGTCGAGGTCGGTCTCGCTGCACACGCCCTCGCTGTCCCCGACGCCGGGTTTCTCGACCCTCATGAGGACGAGACCCGACTCCGATGCGATGCGGTAGAGGAGCGTCTCGATCCCGCCCCGCGCTCCGGGCGCTGCCTCGACCGAATCACAGCTCAGCCAGGGGATGAAGAAGACCGCCGGGAGACGCGTCGCGGTTCCGCGCGGCCGCGAGACGATGACGCGCTGGCGTTCGCCGGAACGCGGGTTCCGGATCTCCTCGTACGAGAACTCGACTTCGGGCATGTCGTCCAGAGGCATCGCCTCGAGGACGACAGGCAGAGCCAGCGCGACGCCTCCACGGGTGAGCCGGAGCGTGACGCGCTCCCCCGATCGAAGCGCCGCCATGCCCGCATCGGCGTCCAGCCCGGTCGTAAACGTCCGGGCGCCGATGCCGAGGAGTCGATCGCCGGCAAGGAGCCCCGCGCGCGCCGCCGCCGTTCCGGGTGCGACCCGGGCGACCATGAGCCCCTCGCCGGGCGTGAAGCGGCCCGCGGCGAACCCGAGGTCGGCGCGACGACGAAGCGGTTCCGCTCCGCCCGCCGGGACGGTCGCGACGGCCGCCAGGATGATCATCGCAAGGGTCGAGTTCATCGAGAGCCTCCCGTGCCGGTCGCTCCAGGAGAGAAACGCCGGAACGACAACGTTGGTTAACAGCGACGGAGCAAGTGGCTCCTGGCCCGCAGGTCCGCCTCGGTCCCGCGCGCCGCGAGACGCTCGGCGACTCTCGCCCGGTGTTGGTGACTCCGGTTGCCGCCGAACTTGAACTTCGCGCGAACCTCGTCGATCTCCAGTCGCAGGCCCCGGATGCCGCCGAGCATGCGTCCGTACGGCGTGAGCCCGGGCTCGATCGAGGCGTACCCCCCCTCGGGCTGCATTCGGCGCATCTGCCGCCGAAGAAGCGCCGCGACGCCGGCCGGCTCGTCCGGGATGACGGCGGAACAGATCGCCTGGACCGCGGCGTAGTAGCTCGTCGGCGGAGCCCAATCGGCCGCCGACGGGTCCTCGGCGTTCCAGGTGGAGGGAATGTAGACGTGGGCGTCGATCACCGCGAAGACCACGCGATCGTTCGCCCGGATCGCCGTCCAGACCGGGTTCTCTCGGTGCAAGTGGAGCTCGATCGTCCGGTCGCCGTCGTAGCAGTAGTGAGCCGGGACGACGACCGGGATCTGGCCGTTCGGGCCGGGTGCGATGACCTGCCCGAAGTCCTGCTGATTGAGGAAGTCTCTCCACTCCTGGTCGAGGATCGGTTCGTCGGCGGGTGTCGCTAGCACGAAGGGATCCTGGCCTCTTTGCTCTCGCTCACGCGCTCCGCCCGCTCGACGCGGAAATCGTAGCAGCCCGCCTCCGTGTCCCGAACGTGGATGTAGTCGACGTCATTCCGCGCAAGGAGCTGCTCGAGGGCCGGCCCGGCACCGCCCCCCGTGACGTACTCCTGCGCCCGAAGCGAGCGGCCTCGTCGATAGGCATTCAGCGTGAGCCCGTGCTTCCGGAGCCCGTCGGGGAATCCCCGTCCTCGGGGTATCGAAGACAATCGGCCTCGTGAATGAAGACGGGACCCGGCAACGGCAAGGTCTCGAGTTCTGCAAAGGGGTCATAGGTGAAGAGGATCCGCCGCTCGGAGCCGATCGTGAACGTGCGCAGGCACAAGCGGCACGGCCCGTGTCCACTCGCGACCTCGGTGTGAATCGGGTGCCCGGCGAACGGCGATCTCCGGTTCGCATGAACGGACGCGGCGACGGCCTCCGGAATGGCGATGACCCGGTAGTTCGGCATGATCTCCTCCCCACGACAATCTAGAGTTCGCGTGCCGCCTGGCCACCCGCTTCTTGCGCCCAAAGTCGTGAACGACTACACATCTTCAGCCGAGAGCGGACTTGGAGCGTTGCCATCAATGTCCAGGAAGCCGTACTCCTGTGCCAGCCTCGCCGCAACCAGCACGGTCCCCGATCTTTCGGTGATCTTGGGATCGGAAGCGAGCGCCACGACCGCGCGGCCGACGAACCGCGGGGACTCTGAATTGCTCAGATCCAGCCATTGCGCGGCCTCCATGACCCTCTCCGTCCGAACCAGGCCGGGATACAGCGAGACCACGGCAACCGCGTGATCTGACAATTCCCGGGACATGTCCGCCGTCATCTTGTCCGTCGCGGCCTTCGAAACGCCGTAGGCGACGTTCCCAACGTATTTGCTGGCCGCCCAGTACGAGATGTTCACGATCAGGCCGCTGCGTTGAGAGACCATCACCCGCGCCGCCAGCTGAGAGGCCACATAGTGAGCGCGCACCCCGGCCTGGAACATCGAGTCCCATCGCCACACGGGTTGCCGCCAGAAGGGGCGCGACCACGTGAACTCGCCGTTCTCGAGCATGTTCTCGTAGCCGCCCCACACGTTGTTGACGAGCAGGTCGAGACGTCCCTGCTCGTCGGCGATTCGACGAAAAGCGGCTTCGACTTGTGAATCGCGGCGGTGGTCGCACTCGATGCCGATGCCCCTCTCCGAAACGTACTGCATGTCGTCGACGGAGCGTCCGGTGACATAGACGGTGGCGCCGGCGTCCATCAGCTCGAGAGCGATACCCTTCCCGACTCCACGACTCGCTCCGGTCACCAGCGCGACCTTGCCCGTGAGTCTGTTCACCCCGGCTCTCATCTGGACGGTTCCCCGCCGCTGTTCCCGGTCCGTCACTTCTGAAGCCGTCCGAGGTCCTTCTGCGCCTGAAGGTGTCCCGGGACGAGCTTCAGGGCCTCGCGCATCTCGGCCTTGGCGTCGTCAAGGCGCCCCAGCTTCTCGTAGAGCAGCCCGAGCCGCCAGTGGGCGTCGGCCCAGGTCGGGCGCCCGGGCGGCGCAGGCACGGCGAGGTATGCCCTGAGATGCTCGACGCCCTTCTCGAGATCGGTCCCGGAGAAGTACGCGATCCGGGCGAGTTGGTAGCGGGCCATGGCGTCCGCGGCGCTAGAGTCGAGGCGCCGCTGCCAGAGGGTGCGGGCGTCGCCCCAGCGCTTCTGCGCCACGTAGAAGTTGCCGAGCGCCACGGCCCCGCGAAAGCCGGTGGGATCGGCCTCGAGCGCCTTGGAGAACTGCGCTTCGGCGCCGTCGTGATCCTTGTCGTCCGCGAGAATCCAGCCGTTGGCGATGTACCCGCGCGCAGCGTCGAGCTTCGCGAGCTCGGCTGCTTGCTCCCGGGCCTTCTCCTTGCTGCCTCCCACGATGCCGGGGGCCTGCAGGTAGTAGCTGATGAGGTCTTCCCGCGCGTCGACGCTCCTTGGATCGAGCGCGACGGCTTTCTCAAAAGCGGAGCGGCACTTCTTCGCGAAGCCGACCTTGGAGAAGACGGACGCTGTCTGCGCCTTGCGGCCGTAAGCGCGCCCGAGCCAGAGCCACGTCTCGGAGTCGCCCCGATCCGCCGCGACGGCTTCTTCGCCCCTCTTGATCGCGGCGTCGAGGTCGCCTTTGTCCATGTCCGCCCGAATGCCGGCGGCTGCCCGGGTCGCACCCGCCTCCTGAGAAGCCGCGGATGCGGCCCCGCAGGCGACGCTCGCGACAAGGACGGCGATTCGGAGTGCGGCTTCTCTCAATCCCGCGACAGCGTGCGTCCCGGACGCAACGCGCGCGAGCCTGGGTCCCGTGAACTGCCGTTCTCGGCCGTCGAATGGCGCCCGTTGTCACGTGTGTTTCGCGGCGGGAACTTCACGGTGCCGTCTTCGTACCTGAAAGAACCGCTTGCCCCGTGAGTGCGGCCTGCCCTCGCCGCGAGGAGGAATCATGACGATGAAGGTTGCCCTGTTTTTCGCGACGGTGCTTCTCTCACCCACGACCGCGCCTCGCAACACCGCCTCGACGAGTACCTCCACGATCTCCGGAGAGCGCTCGGGGGCTCCGCGAAGAGCCCGTCTCCGACATCGTGAACGAGCGGCGGAGCCACGCGGCGCTCAAGGTGCTACACCCCGACACGGCCGGTCTCGGGATTGGCCCGGAAGGATGGGGCGTTCGCCAGTTGCGGCCCGCGCGTCCGGCCGGGGAGGCCTGACATGAAACTCTCCGACTCCCGCGCGCTGAGCGCCCTCGAGCTCCTGTTGGGCACCGGGGTCGTGATCGGGCACAACGTGTTCCGGATCCTGCCCAACGAAGTGCCGATCCTCGTCGTGCTGGGCCTGATCTCGTTCCGGGTGCGCAGCGGCGGCTGGGCGGCGCTGCCGTTTCGCCGTCCGAAATCGTGGCGGCGCCTCGTCTCGATCGCGGTCGCGGCGGCGGCGCTCAGGATCGTCCTGAGCGGATTCGTGGAATCGCTCGCCTCGAAGGTGTGGCCTCCGATCGTGGCGCCCGCGGGAAGCGAAGCCATAGCCGGCGACCTCAAGACCGCGCTCATGTGGCTCGGGCTCGTCTGGACGTGGGCCGCGTTCGGTGAGGAGTTCGGGTATCGCGGCTATCTGCTCACGCGCGCCGCCGACATCGGAAGAGGATCCGGGGCCGCGTATCTGGCCGGAATGGTGTTCGTCGCCGTCCTCTTCGGCTTCGGGCACTTCTACAAGGGGCCCGCCGGCATCGTAGATTCGGGCTTCGGGGGCCTCGTGTTCGGAGCCGCGTACCTGGTCTCGGGCCGGAACCTGTGGGCGAGCGTCCTCGCCCACGGCTTCGTGGACACCTACGGGATCACCGCGCTGTACTTCGGCTGGGCGACGTGAATCTCCTGGCTCGCCCCGGCGTCTGTCGTGAGCGGTTTCTTCATCCGATGAGCCCTTCGGCGAGCCCTTTGAGCACGGCGCGCGTGCGGTCCCTCACGCCCAGCTTGAGGAGCACGCTCGAGACGTGGTTCTTCACGGTTCCCTCGGAGAGCCCCATCGCCGAGGCGATCTCGCGATTGCTGTAGCCGCCGGCCATGAGCCGGAGCGTCTCGCGTTCGCGCGCGGTCAGGGCCTCCGGCGTCTCGAATCCGTCCGTGTGCGCCGGGGATTTTTCGAGGCTCGCCGCTGCCTGGCGGGTGACCGCGGGCTGGAAGAACGTCTCGCCGCGCGCCAGCCGCCGGATCGCGTCCGTCAGCTGGTCGAAGGTCACGTCCTTCAGGAGGTAGCCGCGCGCCCCGGCGCGTACGGCTTCCAGAAGGAGCGCCTCGTCGTCGAACGTCGTCAGGACGAGCGTGGGCGGGAGAAAGCCCGCGGCGGCGAGGCCGCGGAGAACGTCGAGACCGCTCGGCCCGGGCAGCCGCATGTCCAGCAGGACGACGTCGGGCTTCACCGCAGGGATGAGCCGCAGCGCCTCGTCGCCGGTCGAGGCTTCCCCGGCGACCTCTACCTCGCCCCAGAGCTCGAGGAGGCTGCGCAGCCCCTGGCGGACGAGAGTCTGGTCCTCGACGAGGACGACCCGGATCATGAGCCGCCGCCCGGAGCGCAGGGAATGCGGATTGCCACCTGAAAGCCTCTCCCCGGAGAGGTCGTGACGGCGAAGGTCCCGCGCGCCTCGGAAATCCTCTCTGCGAGCCCGCTGAGGCCGCGGCCGTCCGCGATGCGGGCGGCGCCGGCGCCGTCGTCCTGCGCGAGAACCTCCAGCCCGTACGGCGTGCGGGTGACGGCGATCCAGAGGTTCTCGGCGCCGGAGTGCTTCACCGCGTTCGTGACGATCTCCTGAACCGAGCGCAGGAGCGTCGCCGTGACGGCCGGATCCGCGGCGAGCCCGTCCCCCGCGATGTCGAGGTGGATCTTCGGCCGCGGGATGTCGGACGCGAGGAGGCGCAGCGCGTCCGAGAGGCTCACGCGGTCGTCCTCGCGGAACCCGCCGACGACCGTCCGCACGTCGGCCAGCAGCAGCCGTGCGAGCGACCGCGCCCGCTCGACCGGCTCGCGCACCCTGCCGTCGGCGATCTGTCCGGCGACCTCGAGCTGAAGACTCAGGGCTGCGAGGTGATGGCCGAGCGCGTCGTGCAAGTCCCGCGAGATCCGAAGCCGCTCGGCCGCGCGGCTGCTCTCCTGAAGAAGCTTCTGGGCCGACACGAGCTCCGTGTTGAGCCGGGCGAGCTCGCTGCGCTGTCGGGCCTCGCGCTCGGCGATCGACACCGTGTAGAACGCGAACAACTGGAAGGCAAGGAACGCGGCGAACACGGCGCCGCCGTTCAGGGCCCCGGACTTCGTCACGAGGAGGACCGCAAAGACGGCGTTCTGAGTCCCGCACCACAGCAGCGCGGCGCGCGGCGAAAGGCAGAACGGCAGCTGAGCGGTCACGATCACGAGGAGGATTCCGGCCGCGGCCGAGTCGACGAGGAAGACGAAGAGCAGCGCGGCCGCGGTCTGGACGGCGAGAAGCGCCGTTGCGGCCGCGCGGTTTCGCCGCGCTCCGGGGCCGCCCGTTGCCGCGAAGAAGGCGAGGCCGAAAGCGAGAAGGACCGCCGAGCCGAGGGCGATGACCGGGTCCGGTGGCCCGGCGCGCGGACGCAGAAGCAGGCGGATCAGCGGAAGGCCTGCGGCGCCCCACGCGAGGAGGCCGGCGATCCGGAGAGTCGCGAGAGATGTCGGAGCGTCTGGCATGTCGCTCGGCACCCAGTGTAGCGGCGCGAACGGCCGGCGGCCCGTGCCGGAAGTCACGCCGACCGGCATGACGACCGGCACAGGGAAAGCCGCCTCCGCCGCCCCAGATTCACCTCATGAACAGGCGTACGTTTCTCGAACTCCTGGGCGCCGGCGGCGCCGCGGCTCTCCTCACGGCTCCGGGCGGCGGTTGCGCGGCCAAGCCGCTCGGGGCCCTCCGCCCGTGGGAGGGACCGCCCGGTCCTCCCGGCGACGGCGACCCGAGGCTCCGCCTCGCGTCGTGGGCGCTCCTCGCGCCGAACGCGCACAACAGGCAGCCCTGGCTTGTCGACCTTCGGGGCGACGGCATGGACCTTTTCGTCGATCCGCGCCGACTCCTGCCGGAAACGGACCCGGCGAGCCGGCAGATCATGATCAGCCAGGGGACCTTTCTCGAGCTGCTCGCGATCGCGGCCACACACGAAGGCCTTCTCGCCCGGATCGAGTTGTTCCCGGAGGGCATGGTCCCGGCCGGAGACGTGGGGCAGCGGCCGGTCGCCCGCGTCACGCTCACCCCGCAACGGGATCTTCGGAAGGACGAGCTCTTCCCGTTCATCCGGCAACGCCACACGAATCGCCGCCCCTACGCGGACCCGGCGCCCACCGATCGGGAAGTCGCGGACCTGGCCGCCTCGGCCGAAGGCGCGGGAATCCGGTTCCGTTGCCTGCGTGAGGCCCCGGCGCTCTCTCGTGCGGCGGCCCTCATGACGGAAGCGATGCGAATCGAGACGGCGACGAAGCGGATGCACGCCGAGACGGTGGCGATGCTCCGCTTCGACGACGCGGAGACGGAACAGCTCCGGGACGGAATCACGCTGCCGAACCTCGGCCTCACGGGCTTTCGCCTCCTCGTCGCGCGTTCCTTCGTGAGCCGGGAAAGAGCATTCAGCCCCGACTTCCTGAAGAAGACCGTGGACGCGACGAGAGCGCAGGCCTTCAGCGCGCCGGCGATGGGACTTCTGTCGACGGCCGGCCGTTCCCGGGCGGACGAGGTGAACGTCGGAAGGGCGTTCGCGCGCCTCCACCTGACGGCGACGAAACTCGGGCTCTCCCTCCACCCCATGAGCCAGGTGCTCGAGATCGAATCCGAGCGGACGCGGTTCGTCACCGAAGTCCTCGGGTCGCCGGCGGAAGAGCCCCAGATGCTGTTCCGGCTGGGCCGCTCCGCCCCGACGCCCCATTCCCCTCGGCGCGACGTCGCGGCCTGCCTGCGGACCGAAGGCAACTTTCGCCGGACAGATTCGTAAGGCTGGCATCGCCGGATCCCGAAGGAGGGGAGTTGTTTCTCGTCTGGTCGGTCTCAGGCGTCTCCGCGATCCTCGCCGTCGCGTGCGTCGGTCTCCTTCGACGCGACTTCCGGACCGCCCCCCGGAGTTGGAGGTGGCTCGCAGTTTCCGGCCTGCCGTTGGCTCTGGCGGGCCTCGGGTTCATTCTCAGGTTCTGGCGGCCCCTCCCCGGGCCCTACCTCGCCAACGAGTCGTACCCGCTCGGGCCCTACGTCAATACGTGGGCCGTCTCGTTCGGCTTCATGTGGCTCGCCTACGGTCTGGCGTTCTTCGCCCTCGCGATCCGGATGCCGAGGGATGCGCGCTCGTGGGCGGTCCTCCTCGTGACGTGGATACTCGCGTGGCTGCCTCATTTCCTGATCGGCGTCGGCTTCGCGGTGGCCGGCTCCAACCGCCCGAGCGTCGGAATCTACCGGGCTTGGGCGTCCTCGTGGCCGGGCTTGTTCGTGCTGGCCGGCAGCGCGATCGCCATGCTCCTCCACTTTGTTTTCGCGGCTTGCGGGTTTTCTCTGGCCGCACTCCAGATCCGGCGGGCGGAAGGCGACGGCCGCTAGACGACCCGGCGCCGCAGCCGCACCGACGCCGCGCGGCTCGCGAGGACGGTCGTCCCGTCCTTGAGCGTGATGAGCAGGCGCCGGTCGTCCGCGGCCCGGAGATGCCGGACGGCGCGGAAATTCACGATGTGGGAGCGGTGGACGCGCTCGAAAACGGCCGGGTCGAGGCATTCGACCAGCTCGGACAGCGTCGAGACGACGAGGTACGAGGACTTCTCCGTGAAAACCTCGGAGTACTCGCCGCTCGCGCTGATGCGCAGGATGTCGTCGACCTCGATCGGGACGATGCGCCCGCCGGTCCGTGCGAAAAGGCGGCGCAGGGGGTGCCGCGTGACCGCGAGCGCGCGCTCGATCGCCGCTTCGAGACGGGCGGGTCCGAAGGGTTTGACGAGGTAGTCGAGCGCGCCGAGCTCGAACGCCGAGACGGCGTAGTCGTCGAACGCCGTCGTGAACACAACCTCGGGGCGATGACGGATCCGGCGCAGGACCTCGAAGCCGTCCATCTCCGGGAGCTGCACGTCGAGGAGGAGGACGTCGGGCTTCTCGTCGTCCACGAGCCGCACGGCCGCTTCGCCGTCGCTCGCGACGCCGACGACCGTGACGCCCGAGATATGTTCGAGGTAGTCGACGACGTTTTGCCGGGCCTCGGGCTCGTCCTCGACGACGGCGCAGCGGAGGGTGGCGCTCATTCCCCCTCTCCGTCCCCGGTTCCGGCGCCGGCAGGCTCTCCCTCGAGCCGCAGTCGCGCGCGCGTACCGCCGAGAGGGGATGGGCCGACGTCGAGAGTTCCCCGGCCTTCGTAGTGGGCGTCGAGGCGGTCGCGGAGGAGCTTCAGGCCGAGGCCCGAGCCCGGGCGCCTCGGCGGCGCGGCGGCGGGGGACGGCACCCCGTCGTCGTCGACGGTGACGAGGAGGGCGGCCCCCTCCGTGCCGATTCCGATCGAGACGACGCCGCCGCGGGCGCGCGCCGAGATGGAGTGCAGGACTGCGTTCTCGACGAGCGGCTGGAGGACGAACGGCGGCACGGTACGATCGAGGGCGCCTTGCTGGGCGCGGACGCGCACGGAGAGGCGCTCGCCGAGGCGCAGCCGCTCGAGCCCGAGGTACTCGAGCGTGAACGCGAGCTCGTCGCGCAGCGTCACGCTGTCGCAGCGCCGGTTCTGGACGCGGAGCGCGTACCGGAGCGTCGTCCCGAGGCGCTCGAGCGCGGAGGATGTGGCGTCCGGGTCGCGCCGGGCGAGGCCGACGAGCGAATGAAGAACGTTCAGAATGAAGTGCGGATTGAGCTGGGCCCTCAGGATGGACAGGCGCGCCTCGAGACGAAGCATCTCGGCGCGGTGGGCCCGCTCGGCGGCCTCGGCCGCCCGCCGCGCGTGGAAGCGCGCCCGTCCGACGCCGGCGAGCGCGCCGAAGACGAGGAGCGAGAACAGGCACTTCCATGCGATGTTCCGGGGATCTGTGGGAACGGGCCACGAGCCGTGCCCGACCGTTCTCCAGACGATGAATCCGCAGAGGGTCCCGGCCACGCACCAGGCGATGAACGTGGCCCCGAGGAGCGTGAGGCGCAGCCCGGTCGGGAACCGATGGCGTCCGTCGCGCGCGGTCTCCCGCAGTACGAACGGCGCTCCGGCGGCTTCCGGCCCAGTGTTCACCAGGGCGACGAGCAAGGCGTCGAGCGGACTGAAGCCCCGCGCAAGGCCGAACGTGACCGCGAACACGAGGAGGTAGAGAAGGTAGGCCGCGATCCAGCCGATTCGCACGGCGGTCGCGCTCCCGCCTGAAACCGGATCTTCGAGCGCCCGGGGCGCCGCCGCTGCATGGACGTCGCGGATCTCCACGACGCGAGTCTCTCGCGTCGAAGGCTCTGCCTCAAGGCAGGATGGCGCCGTTCGAGGAACGAAAGCGCCCGTTCAGAAGGTTCCGGCTCGCGCGGGCCGCGTCTGTGCCGCAGTTTCGGGAAGCCGCGGCGTACGTCGCGGTTCACGAGGAGGCTGACCGGTCATGAAGCTCGTTCCCGCGCTCGCTTTCGCCGCCGCCCTGGGCTCCGCCTTCGTGGCGCTGTCGGCCCCCGTCGCCTCGGGAGCCTCGAGAACGAAGGGTTCGAATTTGTGGCGGTGCTATTCGGCCTCGGGCACTACGACAGGGGCCCCGTGGGAATCGTGGACTCGGCCTTTGCCGGGCTCGTGCTCGGCGCCGCGTACTTGATCTCCGGCCGGAATCTCTGGGCGAGCGTTCTCGCCCACGGTTTCATCGACACGTTCGGAGTCTTCGCGCTCTATCTCGGCTGGTCGAGCTGAAGTCCAGCCATTCATCATCCATGAGGAGCCTAGAATGATTCTCCGCCGCCTCGTCCTTCCTCTTCTTTTCGCCTCAACGGCTCCGGGCCAGATCCCCGATTCCTTCAGCAACCTGCGGTTCTTCCCGAAGGACATCCCGAAAGCGCGCCTCGTCGAGGAGATGAAGTCCTTCACGCTGGCGACCGGTCTGCGCTGCGACGGATGTCACGTGGGCGGACCCGGGCTCGACACGATCGACTTCGCGTCGGACGAGAAGGAAACCAAGCGGACCGCGCGCGCGATGCTCGCGATGGTGCGGGCGATCAACGACGACCATGTCGGACGCCTCGGCCGCGCAAAGGACGTGAAGGTCGTCTGCGCTACCTGCCATCACGGCGTGTCGAAACCGGCTCTCCTCGAGAAGTTGCTCGCCGCGACCGTGCGGGAAAAGGGCCTCGACGCTGCCGTCGCGACGTACCGCGAGCTGCGGCGGACGTACTACGGCAGGGCCGCGTACGATTTCGGCGAAGCGACGCTGAACACAGCCGCCCTCAGCCTCATCGCCGAGGGCAAGGCGAAAGAGGCAGTCAGGCTCGTCGAGCTGAACCTGGAGTTCGGGGCCCGCGAGGCGCTCACCTACAACGTCCTGAGCGATGCGCGACTCACCGCCGGGGATCGTCCGGGCGCCATCGCGGCGCTGAAGACAGCCGTCGAGATGGACCCGAAGGCGGACTTCCTCCGAAAGAAGCTGGAGAGACTCGAGAAAGCGGCGGGCCGGGTGGACGGGTGACGAGACGCACGCGCTGGATTCCCTGGGCGGCCGTTCTCGTTCTGGCTTCCGTGGCCGGCGTGTGGCGCGGCGGGCAGTGCAGGCCCCCCGACTTTCCCCGAAGCCCCGCGCTCCACGCGCGTCTGGAACGGACACTCACGGGCCATGCGGCCGTGGTCGGGCAGGTCGCCTTCAGCGCGGACGGGCAGTTCCTTGCCAGCGGTAGCGCGGACCGAACCGTGAGACTCTGGCGTTGGCGCGAGGGCGTGCTCGCTCGGACGCTCACGAATCCCGAGGGGGTCACCTCCGTCGCCTTCAGCCCGGACGGGAACTGGCTGGCTTGCGGAAGCTACGACCGGACGGTCAATCTCTGGCGGCTGCGCGATGGCATGCTCGCGCAGACCCTGCGGGGGCACGAAGGCACGGTGTGGTCGGTCGCCTTCAGTCCCGACGGGCAGCGGCTCGCCAGCAGCGGAGAAGACAGGACCGTGAGGCTCTGGCGCGTCAGCGACGGCGCGCCCCTGCGAACCCTTTCCGGGCATGGCCTGAACGTCTGGTCCGTCGCGTTCAGCCCCGACGGACGCTTTCTGGCCAGCGCGAGCTTCGACCGGACGGCCAGGGTCTGGCGCTCCGACGACGGATCCCTCGTGCGCACGCTCGTCGGCCACTCGCAGGCAATCGTCTCGCTCGTCTTCAGTCTCGACTCCGAGTTGCTTGCGACCGGCGGCGACGATTCGTCCGTCAGGCTCTGGCGCGCGAACGACGGTGCTCTCGTGTCGACCCTGACGGGGTGTTCGGAGCACGTCTACGCGGTCGCCTTCAGCCCCGATGGGCGATTCCTGGCCAGCGGAGGCCGTGAAAGAGGAAACCTGGGGACGCTCTGGAAAAAGGTCATGGGCGAGCGCCTGAGCGGCGGCAAGGGTCCGACGATCCGGCTCTGGCAGGTTCGCGATGGCGTCCTGCAGCAGGCCCTGGCCGAGCATTCTGACGACGTTCGCTCGATCGCGTTCAGTCCGGACGGGCAATGGCTGGCCAGCGGGGGCGAGGACAAGACGGTCATCCTGTGGAGGCTCGAGGCGCAACCGTGATCCCGCCGACTTCCGCGACGAGCGGCCAAGCGGCTCAGCGCGATCCGACCATTATTCGAGAGAGCGAGGCGTTCGGGGCAGACCTCGAGTCGCGGGCGAGGGTCACGCGCGCTCCGCCGTCGAGCCGGCCGCAGCCCGTACCGTCACACTTCAAGGTTGCGACTTCGCCGTTCGTGGGTCGGTTCCGGCGTTTCGCCGGCGACGGGCTCGAGGACGATCGCGGCGGTGCGAACTTCGCGTTCCCCGGAACGTAGGAGGACCTGCAACAGGAGGTTTGACGCCATGAGACACGCCCTCTCGTTCCTCGCGGTCGCACTCGCCGCGGCCCCGCTGGCCGCCGCCCCTCCCAGGACGGCGGCCTCCTCTAACCGCGCTCTCGCCACGGCGGCGGCCGACATTCTGCGAAACGACTACCGGGCCGACCGCGCGGAGCTCTTCCGTCTCGCTCAGGCGCTCGAGAGCACCGCCGCGGCCGGCCCGAACGAGAAGTACCGGCGGTACTGGATTGCTTTCGCATACTGGCGCCGAGGATTCAACGGGCTCAACGAGACGCCGAAGCCCGCGGATCTCGGCGAGGACTTCGTCCGCTGCGAGGCGCACGCCCGCGCCGCCCTCGCCCTCGACCCCGCCTTCGAGGACGCGCGCGGCGCCCTCATGGGGTGCCTCATGGGCCGGCTCTGGGCGGGCGCCGTCCCCGACGACCGGAAGGCCGAGTGGATCCGCCAGGGCACGGAGGTCATGCAATCCCTGATGAAGAACGCGGGCTCGAACCCGCGCAGCCTCTGGCTCGTCGGAATGCAGCAGGCCTACCGGCCCGCGGGCGGGGACACGAACGTCGCCGTTGCGACGTGGAAGAAGGGTCTCGCCGGGGCCCGCGAGGAGGCCCTTGCGGCGGCGTCGCGCGACCCGTGGGTTCCGTCTTGGGGCGCTCCCGAGATCCTCATGAACCTCGCGAACTTCCACACCTACACGAAGCCGGACAAGGCCGTGGCGCGGGCCTACGCGGAGGGCGCACTCGCGATGTCTCCCGAGTGGCACTACGTGCGTGACATCCTCATGCCGGCCATCGAGAAGCTGCCGGACCCGCCGGCCGCTGCGGCCGCGACTCCGCCGCCAGGCCGGCCGAGCGCCGCCACGCCCGCGCCGACGGGTGGTCGCCCGTGAACCTCCGGGAGATCCTCGCGCCCGAATGGCGCATCGAGGCCGCGACGACGCGCCGCGTGCTCGAACGCCTCCCGGTCGATCGTCTCGACTTCCGCCCGCACGCCGCCTCCCGAACGCTCGGCGAGCTGGCCGCCCATGTTGCCGTCATTCCCGAGCTCTTCCTCGCCCGGCTGCCCGAGGAAGGCCTCAGCATCGACGGCGACGCCGCGCCTCCCTCAGACCCTGCGGGCCTCCTCGAGCGTTTCGACCGGAGCTCCGTTCGGGCCCTCGAGGCGCTCGAGAGCCTCTCGGACGAGCGCTTCCTCGAGCCGTGGACCTACCGGCGAGGGGATCGGGTGGTCTTCACGCTGCCGCGACTCATCGTCGCGAGGACAACCGGGCTCAACCACATCGTTCACCACCGGGGGCAGCTCACGGTGTACCTGCGTATCCTCGGCGTCCCCGTGCCCTCGGTCTACGGCCCGTCGGCGGACGAGCGCGTCGTCGGCCCACGTTCTGTAAGCGAAAGAGAACCAAAGTGACCCTTTTCGACTTGATCTTCATCGGCGTCTTCTTGGTCACCGTCACCATCCTTCTGGCGACTGCAGTTGCGGCCGTTCGAGGGAACCGCCCGCGTGCCCTTGGCCTCCTGCGAGGACTGGGGGGCCTCATCGGCGTCTATCTCGCGGTCGTCATCGTCGTGTCCCTCGTTTCGCCGCGCCGGTTGATCCCCATGAAAGAACCTCGGTGCTTCGACGACTGGTGTGTCTCGGTCGATCGCGTGGATCGAACGCCGGCGGGAACGGAGGTCTCGTACGCCGTGACGCTTCGCCTCTCCAGCCGCGCGCGGGCCCGCGCACAACGCGAGAACGGCGTCAGCGTCTATGTGCTCGACGATCGAGGCCGGCGCTTCGAACCACGGGAAGACCCGCAGGACGTCCCCTTCAACGTGTTGCTGCATCCCGGCGAGTCGGTCGACGCCACGAGGCGGTTCGTGCTTCCGGCAGATGTGCAGGGTCCGGGGCTGGTGATCGCCCACGAGAGATTCCCGGGCATCTTCATCATCGGGGACGACCAGAGCATGTTCCACAAGCCTTCGGTGACCCGGTTCCCGTAGTCGGCGATCTCCTCGACGTCCGCTGCGCCGTCGGCCGTAACCGGTTGTCAGGCACCCTCAATTGTGCTTGGGCTCGTGCGGCCTGAGGCCCAGAAAGACCTCGGACCCAGGCCCGACGTCGCTTTGCTCGAACGGGACGGCTCTTGGCTCGAACCCGGCGGCGCCGATGATCCGCAGCCAGTCGGCGCGGCGGAACACCCCGAGCTGCAGCCGATCCGACTCGACGCGGAGCGCGCCGTCCTCGTCGCGGAGCAAGTAGGCGAAGTCCACGAGGTAGGTCGAGTCGTCAGGATCTGGATCCCACGTCCATTCGAGATATCGCATGGCTCTACCGTTTCCGTCGTGGCCGCCGTGGCTCGTCGAGCTGCGGAAGTTCTCCCGGACATAGTCGGGAGCAAAGAGTGCGACACCTCCCGGCCTGCAGTGGACGTATGCAGAGTGGATCGCTTGCTCCAGCTCGGCCTCCGTTCGCATGTACGAGATTGCATCCTGGACGAAGACCACGTCGAAGAGACGCCCGAGGCGAATGGAACGCATGTCGCCCGAAAGATGCTCGCACTCCGGGTTGATCGATTGGCTCTGGCCGAGCATCTCGGGTGAGAGGTCGACGAGTGTGAGCGTGCAGTGACTCTTCAAGAACGAGGCGGTGTTGCCGCCGCCGCTGCCCAACTCCAGAAGTGATCGGGGCGGTGACGAGCAAGCAGACCGGATCACGTTCCAGTAGAAAGCAGCTGCTTCGGCGTATTCTGCGGGTGCCGCCAGCAGGTGCCACCACGGAGCCAGGTCGGTGTAGAGCCTGCCTGGGAGTGCCTCAGAGCCGGGACCGTCAGAGGGCCGAAAAGTCTTCGTCATCTGCCGGAACCTACACGAAATGCCCGGAGGGCGGCGCCGTTCGACGGGTCCGTTCGCCCGTTCGCCGACTCTGCCCACCCCGAGGCCCTCGACCGCCTGAAGGCCTGACGTCTAGAATCACCCATGCAGAAGACATTCGTTCTCGCCGCGTTCGCCGCGTGGCTCGCCCTGCCCGCCAGCGCCCAGCAGGACTTCTCGAAGGTCGAGATCAAGGCCGAGAAGGTCGCAGGCGGCCTCTTCATGCTCACCGGCGCCGGGGGCAACATCGGCGTCTCGGCCGGGCCGGACGGCGTCTTCCTCGTCGACGACCAGTACGCGCCGCTCACCGGGAAGATCAAGGCCGCCGTCGCGGCGATCTCCGACAAGCCGATCCGTTTCATCCTGAACACGCACTACCACGGCGACCACGTGGGCGGGAACGAGAACCTCGGGAAGGACGGCGCCGTGATCGTCGCGCACGAGAACGTCCGCAAACGCATGTCGACGGACCAGTTCCTCAGGCTCTTCAACCGCACGATCCCGGCCTCCCCTGCAGGCGCGCTTCCGCTCGTGACGTTCGCCGAGTCCGTCTCGTTCCACGTCAACGGCGAGGATGTCGACGCAGTCCACCTCGCGTCCGCGCACACGGACGGAGACGTCGTCGTGTACTTCCGCAAGGCAAACGTGATCCATGCGGGCGACAACCTCTTCATCGGGAGGTACCCGATCTGCGACATCTCCTCGGGCGGATCCGTCGAGGGAATGATCGGCGCGGCCGACCGTCTCCTCGCCGCCGGCGACGAGAGGACGAAGTACATCCCGGGGCACGGGCCTCTCGGGACGAAGGCGGACGTCAAGGCGTATCGCGACATGCTGGCGGCCTCGCGCGACGCGATCCTCCCGCTCGTGAAGGCGGGGAAGACGCTCGACGAGGTCAAGGCGGCCAGGCCCACGGCCGCCCTCGACGAGAAGTGGGGAAAGCCGGACGTCTGGACGATGGTCGTCTACTACTCGTACGGCGGCAAGGAGCCGGCGACGCCGGCGCCCGCGAAGTAGCGTCCCGGCGCCTCGCGGTCAGCGCGCCTCGCTCGAGCCGGGTTCGTACCGCCAGGCGGTCTGCTCCTTGGCGCCCTCGGCGAAGCGGGTGTCGACGTACTCGTCGAACTCGATCCGGCGGTCGAGGACGCCCGTCTCGATCATGAGGTCGCGGACGAGGTCGAAGTCGGCCTTGCGCGGCGAGAGCGGCGTGTACATGACGCGGTCGAGCGGGTTCGTGAGCGCCCAGCGCAGGACCTTCGGGTCCTGGTTGTAGTAGAAGCGCCCGACGAAGTCCGCGGCGTGGTCGCGGTTGGGCTTGCCGTCCTCGAGCCAGAGGCCGGAGCGCGCGATCCCGTCGACGAGCGTCTGGACGGTGCGCGGGCGCGCCGCGATGACGTCCTCGCGGACGACGAGGACGCAGGACATGTAGTCGGGCCAGTGCTCGCGGGCGTGGAAGAGCACCCGCCCGTAGCCGCCGATCTCGGCCTGCGAGGGAAACGGCTCGCCCATCGAGAACGCGTCGATCGCGCCCGCCGCCAGCGCGCCCGTCACGTCGGGCGGCGCCATCTCGACGATCTTGAGGTCCTCGGGCTTCATGCCGAACTTCTTCAGGACGCGGAAGACGATGAGCCGCTCGTCCGAGAAACGGCTCGGCACCGCGATCGTCCGGCCCTTGAGGTCGGGGAACGTCTTCACCGGCCCGTCCTTGCGCACGACGACCGCGCTTCCGTAGCGGTGCCCGAGGTAGACGATGCGGATGCCGACCCCCTGCGCCTTCAACGCGATCGCCATCGGGGCGACGATGAAGGCGGCCTGCATCTTGTTCGCGATGAGGGCCTCCTTGATCTCGGGGAAGCCCTGGAACATGCGGGGAATGAAGAGCTCTCCACTCTCGGAGAACTGCGAAATGTAGTCCGTGACCGGGCAGGCGAGGTGGCAAGTGACCGGGATGTACGCCACGTTCAGCTTGCGCTTCTCGGGCGCGAGAAAGTCGTTCGCGAGGACGGCCCAGTTCACGTTGACGGCGGCGTGGACGAGGGACAGGGCGACGATCCACGCCGCGACGCCGAGGCCGATGCGCTTCGCGGCGGTCACGCGGCCTCCCCTTGGAAGCCCCAGCGCACCGTCCTGAGGCGCTCGAGCCGCCGCGCGAGCGTGTCGAGGAGGAGGCCGATGACGCCGATGAGGAGCATGCCTGCGACGACGAGGTCGTAGCGCTTGCCGGCGTTGCGCGAGTCGATGATGAGGTAGCCGAGGCCGGAGTCGACGGCGATCATCTCGGCGGCGACGACGACGATCCACGCGATGCCGAGCGCGATCCTCAGGCCGACGAGGATCTGCGGCAGCGCCGCCGGGAAGACGACGCGGGCGAGGAGCCGCGGCGTCGAGAGGCCGAAGTTCCGTCCGGCCTGGAGGTACATGGCCGGGACGCTGCGGACGCCGTTCATCGCCGCGACGACGATCGGGAAGAACGCGCCGAGAAAGATGAGGAAGCCCGGCGCCGCCTCCGACACCCCGAACCACAGGATCGCGAGCGGCATCCACGCGAGCGGGCTGATCGGCCGCGCCATCTGGATGACCGGGTTGAACGCCGAGGCGAGGTTCGGGTGCCAGCCGAGCGCGAGGCCCGCCGGAATCCCGAGGACGAGCGCGAGGAAGTAGCCGGAGGCGACGCGCCGGAGCGAGTCGCCGACGTAACGCCACAGGACGCCCCGGCCCGCGAGCTCCTGAAGGCCCGAGAGCACCTTCAGCGGGGACGGGAAGACGTTCGTGTGGCTCAGCCGGACGGCGAGCGCCCACAACAGGACGGCCAGCGCGGCCGTGCCGACCGGCAGGAGGACGCGCTCGAGGTCAGACCTGGTGGGCAAGGCCGATCTCCCCGAGGAGGAGGTCCCTCAGCTCGATGTAGCGCGCCGAGCTGAGGTCGCGCGGGTGCGGCATCTCGATGTCGACGATGCGGCGGATCGTGGCGGGGCGCGTCGACATGACGACGACCCGGTCCGCGAGCTGGACCGACTCGTCGATGTCGTGCGTCACGAAGAGGATCGTCTTCTTTTCGGCCCGGCGGATGCGCAGGAGCTCGCTGCGCATCACGAGGCGCGTGATCGAGTCCAGCGCGCCGAACGGCTCGTCGAGGAACAGGACGTCGGGGTTCACGGCGAGCGCGCGCGCGACCTCGAGCCGCTGCTTCATGCCGCCGGAGAGCTCCTGCGGGTACGCGTTCTCGAACCCCTCGAGTCCCACGAGTTTCACGTAGTGGGCGACGCGTTGGGCGCGTTCTTTCGCGCCGAGCGCGAAAAGGCCGAACCCGACGTTGCCGCTCACGGTCAGCCACGGGAAGACGCCCCGCTCCTGGAACACGAAGATGCGGCGCGGGTCCGGGCCCGAGACGTCCTCCCCGTCGATGAGAACGGAGCCCGCCGATGCCTTCAGGAAGCCGCCGACGATGTTCAGAAGCGTGGATTTCCCGCAGCCCGAGGGGCCGAGGATGCAGACGAACTCCCCGTCCGCGACGTCGAGAGATACCGACGAGAGGACGTCGATCGGGGCGCCGTCCGTCGCGAAGCTCCTCGAGACGTTCCGGAGGCTCACCTTGGGAGACGCCGTCACGACCCGTACCCCCATCTCAGGGCCTTCAGGGTCTCGAGCCGCCGGATCGCCACGTCGAGGGCGAGGCCGATCAGGCCGATCATGACCATGCCCGCGACGACGAGGTCGTAGCGGTTGCCCGCGTTGCGCGCGTCCACGATGAGGAAGCCGAGCCCCGAGTTGACGGCGATCATCTCGGCCGCCACCACCACGAGCCACGCGACTCCGAGGGAGATCCTCAGCGCGACGATGAGCTGGGGCAGCGCAGCCGGCAGGACCACGTCGAGGAGGAGGCGCCGGTCGGACAAACCGAAGTTGCGTCCCGCGCGGAGAAGCGCGGGCGGCACGTTGCGCACGGCGTTCATCGCCGCCACGACGAGCGTGAGGGCGGATGCGATGTAGATGAGGAAGATCGCCGCGACGTCCCCGACTCCGAACCAGAGGATCGAGATCGGAATCCACGCGAGCGGCGAGATCGGCCGGAGGAGCTGGAGGATCGGGTTCAGCGCCTGCTCGCCGCGGCGGTACCAGCCGAGGAGGAGGCCGAGCGGGATCGCCGTCACGACGGCGAGCGAGTAGCCCCACGTCACGCGGAAGAGCGACGCGACGACGTACTTCGCGAGGAGGCCCTTCTGGAGCAGCTCGCCGAGCCCCGAGAGCACCTGGAGCGGATCGGGGAAGAGGCCCGACGTCTGGAACCGCACGGCGACGGCCCAGAGGCCGAGCAGCGCCGCGGCCGCGGTGAACGGGAGGAGTCGCTTCACGGCCTAGTTGCGGGCCGGCGCGGACTCGGGGACGCCGGGCGCAGGGACGGCACGGGTCGCGCGCGGCGGGAGGATCGGAACCGGTCCGCCCACGGTCCGGGGCTTGACGACGTACGTCCAGGCGTTGGCGAGCTCGGCCCGGGCCCAGCGCAGGACCCCGTGGGCGAGCATGACCCACGCGGCGCTCCGGACCGAAAAGCCGACGAAGCCCGGACGCTTCCCGGCGTTGTGGTTGCCGTAGATGCCGAGCGCCTTCTTCCTCTTCGCGATCGCGACGAGGCGGCGGTTGTAGAAGCGCATCGGGTAGAACGCGATCTCGGAGCCGTCCTGGTAGTACGGCGGGAGGCCGAGGCGTTCGGAGGACCACCTGTAGGTCGGGATGACGGCGGCGAGGTAGTAGAGGGCCGTGTCCATCAGGAACGTCGTCGTCATGGTGTCGTAGTCGCCCATGACGTGGTACTTGTCGCGGAAGATCGCCTCGTAGAAGTACCGGAAGAACCGCGCGTAGCGCGTGTTGTGGAGCTCGTACTCCTTCGCCATCTCCTCGGGGGGGGCGCCCGCGAGGGATTTCTGGATCAGGCCGACGCGGGAGTAGACGGAAAACGCCATCTGGTCGAGGCCCGGCGAGTAGAACGGGTCGAGGAAGCCGCCGGCGTCCCCCACGCACGTCCAGCCCGGCCCGACGAACGTGTCGACGAAGTAGGGGAGGTGGCCGTACATGCGGCAGTCGTCCGCGACGGGTTCGGCCTTCGCGAGGAGCTCCCGCGTCAGCGGGTTCGCGTTCAGGAAGTTCGTGAGCTTCTCGAGCGGCGTCGCGCCCTCCGGCTGGACGAGGCGCGTGTCCCACACGAGGCCGACGCTCGTCTCGCCGCCCTGGAGCGGGATGAACCAGATCCAGTAGCCCCAGCCCGTGAAGTGGTTCGTGGCGAGGCGGCGGGCCGTCAGGACCGCCCGGTGAAACGGGTCCGAGGCGTCCCCGGTGAGGAACTCCGGGCCGTCCATGTCCAGGACGCCGCGGTAGCGGACCCAGATGGCCGAGGTCGGGTGGGACTCGATCGGCGTCAGCCCGCCGCGCTTCCGCGCGAGCATCGCCTGGCGGCCCGTCGCGTCCACGACCCACTTGCAGGAGACGGTCTGCCGCGAGCCGTCGGCCTTCTCGACGACGAGCGTGTTGCCGGCCTCGCCGTTCAGGGCCACGTCGACGACCTTCGCGGGGCGCCAGACCGTCGCGCCCTCCTTCGCCGCGAGGGCGAGGACGTGCTCGTCGAGCTTCTGGCGGTCGATCTGGAAGGACGGCGTGCGCGCGAGCTGCGTCGGCCCGGTCTCGGAGGCCTCACGCAGGCACGAGACGTTCTCGTTGTGGAACCAGTAGCGGAACGCCTGCTTCGGGAGCTGCTCGCGCGAGAGGTGGTCGTAGAGCTTCAGCTCTCGCGTCAGGAAGTAGGCCGAGATCTCGACGGTGGACTCGCCGACCTTCCAGTCGAAGGCCTCGCTCTTCTCGACGACGAGGACCTTCACGTCCGGCATCCGGCGCCGGAGGAGGACCGCCGTCGAGGCGCCCGAGATCGCGCCGCCGACGACGACGACGTCGAACGCGAGGCTTTCCTGAGACGGGATCTCTTGCACGGCCGGAAGTTACCGGATTCCGTGCCCCTCGTCCACGACGAGGGTCCGGTCGACGGTCGCGACGCTTCCGAGGTCCTGGACGAAGCCGGACGGCCAGCGCAGGACGAGCCTTTCGACCCTGCTCGCGCGGCCGAGGCCGAGGTGGACGATCGGGCTCCCGGTGGAGAGGTACCCGCTGGCATAGCCGCTTTCCCTCACGAGGACACGGCCGTCGGCGAGCGTCGCGCTGACGCGGACGCCCAGCCCGTCGGCGTTGTCCTTCCCGCGTGTGCCCTTGAGTCGAAGACGGAGGAAATGCTCGGCATCCGGCTCCCTGCGGCTGCCGAGGAAGAGAGCCTCCGGCGCCTGCACGGACCTCACGTAGACGTCGAGCGCTCCGTCGCTGTTCGCGTCGAACGCGACGGCGGCGCGGCCGTTCGTCTCGAGGTCGAGGCCGTCGAGGAACCCGCGCTCCTCGAAAGCAGTCGGCCCCGGCGCTCGGTTGACGAAGTAGGCGTCCCGCTCGACGCCCTGGACGCCGGCGCCCTGCCGGTCGAACGTCTTCGTCTTCGCGATGTAGTCGTCCCAGTACGCGAGCGTCTCCCACCAGAACTCCAGCTCTCGGTCGTGGACGCGGCCGTCTCCCCACATCCCGTTCGTCGCGTAGACGTCGAGTCGCCCGTCGTCGTCGAGGTCCGCCGCGATCGCGCTCCAGTTCCAGCCCGCGCGGCCGGCGCCGGAGCGCGCCGTCGCGTCCTCGAAGCGGCCCTTCGCCGTCTGGAGGAGGAGCGAGTTGCCGCGGCACATCTTCTCCATCCAGGAGATCGCGATCGGCCGGAAGATCCGGCCCGGGAGCGGCACGGGCAGGCCGGGATACTCGTGGAGGAATCCCCACTGGGTGTACGTGCCCGTCGTGTAGAGGTCCATCCGGCCGTCGCCGTCGAAGTCGCCCCACGCGGCGGACATCCCGTAGCCGCGGTCCTCGGCGCCGAGCTTCGCCGTCACGTCCTCGAAGCGCCTGCCGTCCACGTTGCGGTAGAGGTTCTTCAGGCCGAAGTCGTTCGTCACGACGAGGTCGGGGCGGCCGTCACCGTCGAAATCGGCGAAGAGGCACGAGAGCGACCAGCGCGTGGGCTTTGCGACGCCCCACGCCTCCGACGCGTCACGGAAATGGCCTTTCCCGTCGCCCAGGAACAGATAGTTCCGCCGCCCGTCGTTCGCGTCGAACGGCGGATCGGGCATCTGCCCGTAGTAGTCGCCCGTGCCGGAGACGAAGAGGTCGAGACTGCCGTCGCCGTTCACGTCCGCGAACGCGAGGGAGCGCGTGGGACCCGCCGTGACGACTCCCGAAGAGGCCGTGATCTCCTCGAACGTCCCGTCGCCGCGGTTCCGGAAGAGGCGCGTGGGCCCGAACGCGTCCGTGACCGCAAGGTCGGGGAAGCCGTCGCCGTCTACGTCACCCGCCGCGACGCCGGTCGCGGGGACCCCGGAGCCGTCGGCCTTCGCGAGGCCGGCGCGGACCGTGACGTCCGTGAACCGCCCGTGTCCGTCGTTGCGGTAGAGGATCGAGCGGACACCGTCTCCGACGAAGAGGTCCTCGGCGCCGTCGCCGTCGAAGTCGAGGACGGCGACGCCGGACCCGGGCCAGATGCCGTCGATGAGGCGGTTCGTGAGCCTCTGCGGCGGGTCGCGGCGCGGCGCGCCGAGGCCCGCCGCGAGCGTCGCGTCGTGAAAGCGGGGCCGCGTCTCCACGCGGTCGCCGCCGAGAGGGGAGAAAGAAAGAGAGAAGAAAGACGAAGAAGGGATTTCTTTGAAGGTAAGAGGGGAGGGGAGCGGCGCGTTCGCGTCAGGGAGCAGGAGCGTCACTCTCGCCGCGCGCTCCACGCGAGCGCCGTCCGCGCGAAAACCATCCACGACGAAGGTCGCCGTCCCCCGAAGCTCCCACCGTTCCTCACCTTCTAAGAAAATCTTCTCTCCGGTCTTCTTTCTCTCGATTTCCGGCTTCCCATCGACGTCGAACGAGACCATCGCGACGCGGTCGAGGTCCTTCCACGCCCAGGCGCGGAGCGCCGCGATGCCTTCCGCGTCCCCGGGATGCGCGCTCTGCGCGCGCAGCGCCGCGCGCGTCGTCTCGAGCGCGTCGCGGTAGCGCTCCAGACGGTGCATCCACGGGACGAACGTGGCCCTCAGCCGCGGGAGGGAGGCGTTCTCGTAGAACCACCAGCCGAGCGCGGCGAGTGCCGCAAGGAGCGCGATCCTCCGGCGGCTCATCGCGGCCTACGTGCTCGCCTTCGCGCGCCCCGGCTGCACGGCCGCGACGAACGTGAGCTTCGGGTTCTCGCGCTGCGCGCGCTCGAGGTGCCACGGGCTCTGGAAGAGGACGAGGGGGCGGCCCTCGAGGTCGACGAGCGACGCGACGCTCGGCGGGTCGTCGAAACGCTTCGGGTCGAATCCCTCGCCCTCGACCCAGCGCGCGAGCGTGAACGGCAGGCGCGCGTACGAGATCTCGGCCCCGTACTCGGCGCGCAGCCGGTGCTGGATGACCTCGAACTGCAGGACGCCGACGGCGCCGAGAACGGGGTCGCGCTCCATGCGGTCCGGATCGTGGAACACCTGGACGGCGCCCTCCTCGGAGAGCTGGTCGAGCCCTTTCTTGAGCTGCTTGCGCTTGGCGGGGTCGAGCATGACGACGCGGTTGAAGTGCTCGGGCGTGAACCGCGGGATGCCCTCGTACTCGATCGCCGCGCCTTCGGCGAGGGAGTCGCCGATCCGGAGGTTGCCCGGGTCCCAGAGGCCGAGGATGTCGCCGGCCCACGCCTCCTCGACGAGCGTCCGCTCCTGCGCGAGGAACGAGAGGGGCTTGGCGAGCTTGAGGATCTTGCCCGTGCGCGCGTGCGTCGCCTCCATCCCGCGCGTGAACCTCCCCGAGACGACGCGCACGAACGCGACGCGGTCGCGGTGCGCGGGGTCCATGTTCGCCTGGATCTTGAACACGAAGCCCGAGAAGCGGGGGAGGAGGGGGTCGACGAGGCCGCCGGAAGAAGCGCGCGGCAGCGGTGGAGGAGCCAGGTCGAGGAACCTCTGGAGAAAGGGCTCGACGCCGAAGTCGTTCACTGCCGAACCGAAGAAGACGGGCGTAATGCCGCCCGCGAGGAAGGTCGCGCGTTCGAACGCGTGCCCGGCTTCGAGGAGCTCGAGCTCGCCGCGCAGCGTCGCGTGGGCCGTCTCGCCGAGGGACACGACGAAACCCGGATCGTCCAGCGACGTCACGCCGACCGGCGCCACTCTCTCCCCTTTCGCAGAAAAATCCCCTCTCCCGTATCTCAGGAGCGTCTTCCCCCAGCGGTCGTACACGCCCTGGAAGTCCGGGCCCGAGCCGATCGGCCACGTGACGGGGTGGCAGGGGATCCCGAGCACGCGCTCGATCTCGTCCATGAGGTCGAGCGGGTCCTTTCCGGCTCGGTCCATCTTGTTGACGAACGTGACGATCGGGATCCGGCGCATCCGGCAGACCTCGAAGAGCTTGATCGTCTGCGGCTCGACGCCTTTCGCGCTGTCGATGAGCATGACGGCCGCGTCGGCCGCCGCCAGCGTGCGGTACGTGTCCTCGGAGAAGTCGTTGTGGCCCGGCGTGTCGAGGAGGTTCACGTGGTGCCCCTGGTAGGGGAACTGCAGGACGCTCGTCGTGATGGAGATCCCGCGCTGCCGCTCGAGCTCCATCCAGTCGCTCGTCGTGTGGCGCTGGTTCTTGCGCGTCTTCACGGAGCCCGCGAGGTGGATGGCGCCGCCGTAGAGGAGCAGCTTCTCCGTGAGCGTCGTCTTGCCCGCGTCCGGGTGCGAGATGATCGCGAAGGTGCGCCGGCGCGCGACCTCCGCGGCGAGGGTCCGGACGTCGTCGGTCACCTCAGTGATTCACCGACGGCGCCGGGATGGCGCCCGGGGTCTCCGAGAGGGCGAACGCGTACTCGTCGGCCCGCTCCTCGACGGCGGCCTTCACGAGGTCGGCGCCGCCGTGCCCCGCGTGCTTCTCGATCCGGAGGAGGACGGGGCCGCCCGTCGAGGCCGCCTGCAGGGCGGCCGCGAACTTTCGCGCGTGCATCGGGTCCACGCGGTCGTCGCTGTCCGCGGACAGGAGCAGGACGGAGGGGTACTTCGTCCCGGCCCTGAGGTGGTGGTACGGCGAGTAGGCGTGGAGCGCCTTGAACTGCGCCGCGTCGTCGGCCGAGCCGTACTCGGAGATCCACGTCTTCCCCGAGCCGAAGAGGTGGTACCGCACCATGTCGAGGAGCGGCACTCCGCAGAGCGCGACGCGGAAGAGCCCGGGATGCTGCGCGACCATCGCGCCGAGGAGGAGTCCGCCGTTCGAGCCGCCGCGCAGGACGAGGCGCTCCGGGGACGTCCACTTCTCCCTCGCGAGATACGCCGCCGCGGCCGCGAAGTCGTCGAAGACGTTTTGCTTCTTCAGGAGCATTCCGGCCTCGTGCCACTCCTCGCCGTACTCGCCGCCGCCCCGGAGGTTCGGGACGGCGTAGATCCCGCCCCTCTCGAGCCACGGGAAAAGCGTTCCGCTGAAATTGGGCGTGAAGGACACGAGGAAGCCGCCGTAGCCCTCGAGCATCGCGCGTGCCGTCCCGTCGCGATGGAAGTCCTTGCGATGGACGATGAACATCGAGACGCGCGTGCCGTCCTTCGACGGATAGAAAACCTGCGTGACCGTGTAGGGCGACACGTCCGCCGGCACCTTCACCTGGAAGTACAGCGACGTCGCGCCCGACTTGACCGACGTCTTGTAGATCGACGTCGGCGTCGTGAAGGACGTGAACGAGAAGTACGCCTCGTCCTCGTCGTCCCGTCCCGAAAGGTTGCTCGCGGACCCGATGCCGGGCAGCGGGACTTCGCGCAGAAGCGTTCCGTCGAGATTTCGGATCTCGAGGAGGCTCGACGCGCTCTTCAGGTAGTCGAGGGCGAGCTTTCCGCCGACGACGTGGAAGCTCTGGAGTGCCGCGTCCCTGCGCTCGGGGACGATTTCCTTCCACGCCGCGCGGGCAGGCTTCGCGGGGTCCACGGCGAACACGCGGCCCTTCGGCGCGCCGTCGTCCGTCGAGACGAAGAGCGTCCGGCCGAACGTCTCGACGTCGAAGTGCGCCCTGGCGCCCGTGGCCAGCGGCGTCCATGCCGTCGCGGCCGGGTCCGTCTCGAGGTCGCGGAACCAGATCTCGGTCGACGTCCAGCCGTGCGCGACCACGAGGAAGAGGAAGCGCCCGTCGCGCGTGATGTGGACGTTCTGGAACGCGGTCGGGTCTCCGAGCTTCGCTTTCACGACCGTGTCGGTCTTCGGGTCGGTCCCGATCCGGTGCAGGCGGACGTCCGCCCAGCCCGGCCGCTCTGAGGCGGGGATCTTCGGATCGACGGGGAGCTTCGTGTAGTAGAAGGCGGCGCCGTCGGGAGTCCACGAGGCCGACGCGTACTTCGCGCCCTCGATCACGTCGACGTCGGAGACCTTTCCGGTCGCAACGTCCATCACGTAGAGCGTCGCCTCGTCGGAATTGTTGACCTTCTTGCCGTAGGCGACGCGGGCGCCGTCCCACGAGACGCTCCAGGCACCGAGCCCGGCGCTGCCGTCCGCGGACCAGCCGTTCGGGTCCAAGAGGACGTTCTCGGCGCCGCCTGCGCCTTCCTTCCAGTACACGATCGACTTCTCGCGGTCCGCGTGCCGCCGGGAGAAGAAATGGCGCGTGCCGCGGTGGATCGGGGCCCCGAGGCTGTCGACGTAGAGCAGCTCCTTGAGCCGCGCGGCGATCGCGGCGCGCTCCGGCAGGGACGCGAGTGTCCGGCGCGTGAAGTCGTCCTGCGCCTTCATCCAGGCCTGGACCTCGGGGCTCTTCTCGTCCTCGAGCCACCGGTAGGGGTCCATGACCGTGACCCCGTGAAGGACCTCGGATGCCTGTGTCGTGCGCGTGGGCGGGTACGGCGGCCTTTCGCCCGGATCGGCCCCTCGGGCGCGCGACGGCCGCGTGAGGGCGAAAGCGAGCAGGGGGAGGACGAAAACGAGGCCGGGGTCGGGACGTCTCATGGGGCGCAAGCCTACACGGCTCCCGGCGTAAGATCTCCGCCGATGGCCGAGACGCCCGCTCCTGCCCCGGCGCCTGCGCCCGAGAAGTGCTTCCTCTGCAACTTTCCGGCGTCCATCAGCGACGAGCACACGCTCTTCGCGTCGTCCCTCGTCGGGTTCTCGGTGGACTGCGAGGAGTGCGGCTCGTACGCGATCACGCCGGACGCCATCCACCGCCTGAGCGTCCGGCCCGTGTCGAAGCCCGGCGTGCGGTTCGAGATCTTCCGGCTCCGGTCGAACGGGCAGACGCCGCGCCCCACCGTGGACCTCAAGATGGTCGAGCACTTTTGCACGGGCTACACGCCGATGCGGGGCTGACCGGCCGAGACGCCGCCTCGTCCTGCGCTAGAGTCGGGGCATGAGCAAGGAAACTCCCGACCATAACGACGCCGAGCTCGCGTTCCGGGCGTACGAGCTGCGCCGCGAGGCCGTCATGCGCGAATCGCGCAACGCGATCAACCGCGACTTCTGGCCCAAGACCTACGAGGACGTCCTTGCGGTCACGAAGTTCGACCACCCGCTGAACGCGCCGTGGCGCCAGACGACGACGTACTGGGAGATGGTCTACGGCACCGTGAAGCACGGCATCGTGAACGCCGATTACTTCATGGAGTCGGCCGGCGAGGGGATCTTCCTGTTCGCCCGGGTTGCGCCCTACCTCGACGAGCTCCGCCGCGACGTCTCCCCGGTGGCCTTCCAGAACGCCGAGTGGGTCGCGAAGAACACGGGGACGGGCCAGAGGATGTTCGCGATGTTCACGGCCCGGGTCCAGAAGCTCCTCGCGGCGAGGTAGCGTCCGGAACCCTTTCCCGCCCGGTGCGTATCTCTTCCCATGAAGAGCCATCCGCAGCCCGTCAGGGTCCTGGCCGCCGCCTTCGTCGCCGCCCTCGTCTTCAGCGTGGCCGCCCCCGCAGAAGCGGGATCGAACCGCTCCGGGTCGGCCGCGGCCGCTCGCTACGAGAGCCTCGTCGCAGCCGGCGCCAAGGACGGCCCGGCGCTGTACCGGGCCGGCATGGACCTCCTGAACGCCGGCCGGTACGACCTG
This sequence comes from Thermoanaerobaculia bacterium, assembly GCA_044229475.1. Classification (GTDB taxonomy): domain Bacteria; phylum Acidobacteriota; class Thermoanaerobaculia; order UBA5066; family UBA5066; genus Fen-183. The sequence goes on from JBGASW010000003.1 coordinate 370,504, forward strand.
GCCGAGAAGGCGTTCCTCGCCTCCGCGGCGGCCGGGAACCGCGTCGCGGCCTCGACGTACAACGCCGCGTGCGCGCTCGCGCGCGCCGGGAAGAAGCCCGAGGCGCTCGACGCGCTCCAGAAGGCGATCGAGCAGGGCTACACCGACGCGCGGCACATGGAGCGGGACGACGACCTCGAGAGCATCCAGGACGAGAAGCGCTTCACCGAGCTCGTCAGACTCGCGGAGGACCTGTCTCTCGACGCCGGGGTCGAGGGCTTCATGGGCCACTTCCTCCCGAACACGGCCCGCGCGGCGTGGCGGGGCGAGATTCCGCGCTACGAGAAGGTCGCGAAGGCCCACCCGACGCTCGGGATCGCCTGGTACAACCTCGGCTACGCGCAGCTCATGGGGGACCGCCCCGAGGCGGCTGCCGAATCGTTCGGCAAGGCGCTCGGCCTCGGGTACCGCAGGCCGACGACGCTCTACAACCTCGCGTGCGCCGAAGCGCGCTCCGGCGACACGAACAGGGCTTTCGACCACCTCTTCGCCGCAATCGACGCCGGCTTCGACGGCGCGGACCACATGCGCAGCGACGCGGACCTCGATTCGATCCGGAAAGACCCGCGTTTCAGGCAGGCCGTCGCGAAAGCGCGTGCGCGGTCGAAGGACGCCGACGAAGAGGACTGACCTCGCCGGCGCACCGGGCCCGGTTCAGCGGGCGGCGCGCCTCTTCTCGATCGCCGCGTACGCATCCATGACGAAGGGCGGCGGGTCCGGCTCCTCCTTCAGGCGCGTGGCGTCCGCCTTTCCGAAGAGCCAGCGGTGGAGCCACGAGAAGCCGGGCTTGCCCACGAAGGAGTCGGGCGTGGCGTACGCCGGGTCCTCGGGGGCGCGCGCGAGCGTCGTGAACGCGTAGCCCCGCGCGCGGAGAACGGCGGCCCACTGCGGCACGGTGTCCGCGTTGAGCCGGTTCGCGTGGACGAGGAGGACGTGGCGGATCGGGCGAGAACGTGTGATTCCCGAGCTCGGCGCCCGCGTCCCGCCCTGAGGGTAAACCCGGACGGCTCTACTCCCACCACCCGTTGACGTCGACGACGAGGTGCACGGCGCCGGACGGCATCGCGGGCGTGAACGCACAGCGGCCGGAGGCGTCGCGCGCGAGGAGGAGCATCGCGTTGTTCGCGCGCGTCTGGCCGGCGCCGAAGCTCAGCGTGTTCGTGCCCGGCGCCGACGTGAGATCGGCGGGAAAGGCCACGAGGCTGCCCGCGGAGGACGGCGCCGTGACCGTGACGTTCGCGGACACGGCCGCGGCCGTCGCCGGGATCCCGCAGGTGCCGGTCAGGACGAACTCGCGGCGGACGTTCGCCGCGAGCGCGGGGCCGGCCGCGGCGCGCGTGTCGAGGAAACGGCAGGGCGTCGCGGCGTGGAACGACGTGGCCGCCGGAGGCGGCGTCGTCACGGGGAGGGCGACGACCGCGAGCGTCGCCGAGCGCGCGGGAAGCGTCAGCGTGAGAGTCCCGCCCGACGGCGCCGCGCTGCCGGCCGCCGCGAGGCGCGACGAGCCCGTGAATCGGAAAAGGGACGCGGAGCCCGAGAGACCGCCGGCGACCGTGGCCGGGACGCTCTGCGCGGAGACGTCCTTGTTGAAGAGGAGCAGGTAGAGGGTGTTCCCGCCCGCGCCCCCGCGCTGGGCGTACGCGCCGACGAGGTCCACGTTCGCGCTCGTCGCGCGCACCGAGTCGCCCGCCACCTGCGCTCCCGCGCCGTCGTAGTTCCGGTAGAGAAGGAACGCGTCCTCCGTGAGCGAGCCGTCGGCCGGCGCGACCCAGCGCGTCGCGAGGTCCACGCCCTCCCGTCCGAAGATCGCGAGCGCCTCGGCCTGGGCGAGCGCCCCGCTGATCCCGGCGTCCGAGCCCCAGTTGTACTCGCTGATCGCGAGCTTCGTGCCGGGGTAGTGCGCCGCGATCCACGCCGTCATCCGCGGGATCAGATACACGGCCTGGCCGACGTCCGTGCCGATCCAGGACTCGTCGAGGTACGTCGGGTCGTACAGGCTCTTGAGCGTGCGCAGGCGGAGCGCCGCCGTCGCGGAGGACTCGTCGTTCGTGAGCGCGACGCCGTTCGCCTGCGGGTAGTAGTGGACGTCGAGGGTGTCGAGGAGGCGCTTTCCGTTCGAGACCTCCCACGCCTTGGCCTGGTCGAGGTACCAGGGGAGGAAGTCCTGACCCCCGTGGGCCGCGCGATCGGGACCCGGGCCGCAGCCGTCCGCGCCGGAGTAGAAGTACGCGCACCAGCCCCAGAGCGCGGGGCCGAGGAGCTTCGCGCCGGGATCCTGCGCCTTCATCGCGGCGCCGATCGCCGCCGTCTTCGCCCAGAGTTCGTCGTACGTCGTTCCGGCCGGGTGGACGTCGCGGTGCGTCGAGTTCCAGAGCATGGGCTCGTTGTCCAGCGCCCAGAGGCGCACCCCGCCGGCGGCGGCGGTCCCGGTGCGGCCTGCGAGGTGCGCCATCCAGCGCGTCACGAACGTGGCGTCGATCGGCTTCGACGTGTCCGCCGGATCGTTGCCCGTGACGTTCGCGCTGTTCGGCTTCACGCCGTTGCCGGCATCGGGGTTGCACCAGGAGGCGTTTCCGGTCGCGGAGCACTCCGTCTGCTGCTGCGCGCCGTACTTCGCGACGGAAAAACCCCAGCGACGCGTCCGGTCGATGGGCGTCCAGCCGATGAGCGGGACCGTGACGAGCGCCTCGCCGCCCGCGGCCCGGATCTCGTCCACGAAGACGTCCGCGTCCGAGCCGTTCGGGAGGTTCGCGGGGTTCGCGCTGCCTGCGTAATTGAAGAAGAACCAGTCGCTCGCGCTGTTGTGCGTGTCGTTCTCCCAGTTGTAGCGCGTCGTCGAGTTCCCGCCCCAGCGGCGCACGGGGACTTTCAGCCGCGACATCTGCGCCGCCGTCCCGTAGTTCATGCCGTAGATCAGGGGGCTGACGGGGTGGCGATCGGCGTTCGGGTCGACGGCCACGGCGACCGCCGCCCGGGCCGGCGCGGCAGGCGCAAGTAGAACGAAGGCCGCGCTCGCGGCGAGGGGCGCACGCATTCCCCGCATGCCTAGGAGTGTCTCGACCCCTCGGCTGCCTTGCGGCGCGCCGGCCGGCACAGGACGAACGACGTGTCGCGCGCGTAGAGGACGGGCACCGCCCAGTCCATCGGCTCGGCGGAGCGCGCGACGGCCACGGCGACGCGCGCCTCCCGCGCCGCCTCGCCGAGAGCGTGGCCGCGCGCGAGCGCCCACACGAGATGGCGGGCGAACGCCGTCGCGGAGGTGTCGAGGACCTTGTACTGGTTCGCGACGACAGCCGGGATCCCGCCCGCGAGGAGCGCGGGCGCGACGCCGCGGAGGAAGTCGTTCCGTCCGCCGCGGCCCGTCTCGCACGCGTTCAGGACCACGAGCTTGAGGCCGCGCCCGCAGAGGAGGCGCCGCAGCCGGTCCGCGTCGAGCCAGGTCCCGCGTCCGCGGCCGTCCACGAGGAGGAGCGCGCCCGTGCCTTCCCTCTCGTCCCACGCGCCGTGGCCCACGAAGTGGAGGACGTCGACGCGCGCGGCCCCGAGCTTCCGGTGCAGGCCCGACGGCGTCGCCGCCGGAAGGACGTCGAGGACGGCGTGGCCGGATTTCACGAGCGGCGCGAACGCCGAGCGGATTGCGGCCGTCTCGAGCCGCGCCGAGACCGGCGTCGCGTCGCGCGGCTGAGCGACGGCGACGAGGACGCGCAGCGGGCCCTGCCGCGCCGCGGGCGCCTCCGGCGGGATGGCGCCGAAGACGTTCCGTACGAGGACGGCGTCGTCCGAGAGGAAGCGCCGGCGCGAAGGGTCCCACGCGAGCTCCCACGGCTTGTCGGCGATCCAGTCGAGTGCGGACGTGAACGCGAGCTCGAGCGGGCGCGCGGACGCGCCCCGCGCGGCGTCCCAGAGGCGGCGGACCTCGCCCGGGAACAGCGTCTCGAAGAGGACCGCGCCGTACGCGTGGAGCTCGGCGGCCTTCGGCAGCGGCCCCGCGCCGCGCCCGTCGAGTGCACGCAGCACGCGCTCGTGGAGCGCGATGATCTTCCGCATCCGCTCGCCCGCGACGCCGCCCCGCGTCTCGAAGGGCTCGACGACGCGCGCACCCGCCCACGACGCGACGAGGCGCGGCGGCGTGCCGTCGACGAGGAGGATGTCGAATCTCTGCGCGCTGCGCGCGGAAGAGGGAAGAGGAGAAGAGGAAGATTTCTTTGAAGGTGAATAGGGCTTGGGGAGGCGGCCGTCGCTTCGGCCGCGTCCCCGCGGCCCGCTCCGGCGTTTTTCGTGCGCATGGGCGGTGCCAGTCCCCTCTTCACCTTCTAAGAAAATCTTCAATCCCTCTCTCGCCTCTTTCTGAGCAAAGAGATTCAAGTGGTGGACGCCGCCGTCGAATCGCACGACCCGTGTCTCGTCGATGCGCCGGCGGCCGAGGGAGAGGCCGCCTTCCGTCGGGACGACGAGGTCGTTCGGCGCGCGGAAGATCGCCTCGGCGCCCGCGTCGAGGAGGCGCTTCGCGAGGCTCCCGCCCGGCGTGAAGCGCGCGACGGCGGCGCCGTACGTGACCCGGTCCGCGGGCCTGGCGTTGAGGGCCGCGAGGAACTCACCCGCCGGATCCATCGCGGCGAGGCCGGGCAGCGCGCCGCCTGCGCGCCGCGCGATCCAGACCAGCGCCTCCACCGCGAAATCCAGGCCGAAGGCGAGAGCTCCGGCGGGCAGCGCCTCGGCGAGGTTCGCGACCCAGGCGGCCATCTCGTCCCATCGGGCCGGCGACGCGAGCGGCGTTCCCTCGGACGGCGTCGCGACGAGGAAGGCGCGGCCGATCGTCGGCGCGCCCCTGCGGGCGGCGAGGGCGCGCAGGACGAGCCCGCCGCGCGAGTGCGTCACGGCGTCGACGCGCGTGCCGGCGACGATCTCCTGCAGATCCTTCACGTTGTCGCCGGGCGCACGGCCCACCGTGAGATGGTTGAACGCGTACACGCGGCCGCCGTACGCGGCGGCGAGCGCGTCGAACGCGGCCGGGTCCTTCGCGAGGTCCCCGAACGCGGCCGTGGCGTGCGAGAACGTGCCATGCAGGAGGAGGAGACATTTCCCGGGCGCCGGCGGCAGCGGCCCCTTCACCCGCGCCGAGACGAGGGACGTTCCGCGGCGGACGATGCGCACGAGGCCGAGGGGAGCGCGAACGGCGGCGAAGCGGCGCCGCTCCCACGCCCGCGCGAGAAAGGGCAGCGCCGTGCCCGCAGCGGCGCGGGCGACGCGCAGGAAGAAGAGGGCGACCGTCCCGGCCGGGCCGCGGCGCGCCGGGGCCGGCAGCGGAACGTCGAAGACGTGCTCGCCGCCCGCGAACGAGACCGTCCGGTGGAAGGTCAACGCGCCGGAAGCGTGGCGGACGACCGCGACGAAGCCCTCGGACTCGGGGCCTTCGACCGTCGCCGCGGCGCGGCCGGGGGCCGCGGGCGCACTCCGGCGCGGGCGCACGCGCGCCGCACGTGCGAGGGAGAGGCGCCGCGTCGCGAGGGCGCGCGCGACGAAGGGGTCGTCCGCGGCGGCCCGGGCGGCGGCTCGCCGGGGCCGGTCGCGCACGACCTCCCAGCCGGGACTCGTCGTGAGTCTCACCCGCGGCGGCGCCATGTCCCAGTCTAGCCGGGCTCAGGCAAAGTCGACGACGAGCGGGGCGTGGTCGCTGGTGCCGAACCCGGGGTACACGCGCGCGGCCGTCGCCGTCTTCGCGAGGTCCGTGCTCGCGAGGACGAAGTCGATCCGCCAGCCGATGTTGCGCTTGCGCATCTCGCGCCACGGGGCCCAGTACGTGAACAGCTCGTCGTTGTCGGGGTCGAGCGCGCGGCCGACGTCCACGAGACCCTCGGCGACGACCTTCCCGAGGAGCGCCCGCTCGTCCGGCCTCTGGCCGATCGCGTTCGCCTTGCGCTCTTTCGCGTGGACGTCCCGGTCCGTGGGCGCGACGTTCAGGTCGCCGCAGACGAGGAGCGGCCGGCCCGCCTCCTTCGCCGCGTGCGCCCAGTCCGCCATCGCCTCGAGGAACGCGAGCTTCGCGGCGTAGTCCTTGCCGCCGTTCGGGACGTAGACGGACGCCACGGAGAACTTCGGCGTCGCCGCCTCGACGATCCGCGTCTCGTGGTCGAAGTCGGGATGCGAGAAGCCGGCCGTCTCGCCGAACGTCGCGGTCTTCAGGAGGAGCCCGACGCCCGAGTATCCCTTGTGGCCGTGCCAGTAGGACGCGTAGCCCGCGGGCGCCGCGAGCGAGATCGGCATCTGCTCGGGCGCGGCCTTCAACTCCTGCAGGCAGACGACGTCCGGCGCGTGCGTGTCGAGGAATTCCAGGACCTGCAGCTCGCGCGCGCGGATCCCGTTGACGTTCCAGGTGGCGACCTTCATCCGGCGACCTCCGCGAAGCGGGCCGCGAGGGCCGGGGCGGCGCCCTCCTCCTCGTGCTTGAAGAAGACGTACGCCTCGGTCCAGCCGGCGGCGCGCACGCGCTCCGCCCATGCCGCGAGGTCCTTCTCCCCGTAATCCTCGCGCCGCAGCCGGACGTACCCCCACGGCGCCGTCGCCTCGAGCGGCGTCGTGCCCTTTTCGTCGTCGGCGACGCAGAGCGCCGCGCCGGCCGACTTCAGGAGCGCGTAGACCTCCGCGTCGAGCCACGTCGGGTTGCGGAATTCGAACGCGGCCTTCGCGTCGGACGGCAGGAGTGCGAGGAACGCCGCGAGGCGCGGGACGTCCTTCTTGAGATTCGGCGGCAGGCCGTAGAGGATCGGACCGAGCTTGTCGCCGAGCTGGCGCGCGGCGCCGAGGAGGAACTTGACCTCACCGTCGACCTCCTTGAGGCGCTTGATGTGCGTGATGCGCTGCGAGGCCTTGAGCGCGAACCGGAAGTCCGCGGGAACCTGGGCGGCCCAGCTCGCGAGGAGCTCGGGCTTGGGCATCCGGTAGAACGTGTTGTTGATCTCGACCGCGGGAAGCTTCGCCGCGTAGTACGCGAGGCGCCCGTCGGCGGGCGTGTCCTCGGGGTAGAACGAACCCGTCCACCCGTCGTAGCTGAACCCGCTCGTGCCCGCGAAGAGCTTCACGCGCGCTCCTTCTTCCGCGAGAACACGGGCTTGTGGACGACGACGACCGAGACGTTGTCGGGCGCCCCGGCCTCCAGGGCGGCCTTGACGAGCTCCTTCACCGCGACGTCGGGCGGACGGGACGCGAGGATCGTCTCCATCTCGAGCTCCTCCACGCATCCGTGGAGCCCGTCCGTGGCGAGGAGCAGAGTCGACCCGTCCGGCCACGGGCGCCAGAACAGGTCGACCTCCACCTCGTCCTTCGTGCCGAGCGAACGGGTGATGAGGTGCCGGTACGGCGAGGTCTCCGCGGCGTCGGGCGGCACGAGGCCGCGCCGGATCTCCTCGGCGAGGTACGAGTGGTCGCGGCTGACCTGCTCGAGGCGGCCGTCGTTCATGAGGTACGCGCGGCTGTCCCCGATGTTCCCGATGAGGACCCACCTCCCGAGGACGAGCGCGGCCACGAGCGTCGTGCCCATGCGCGGCAGCGTCCGGGCGTCCTCGCCGTCGCCGCTCTTCTCGGGCCTCGCGAGCACGCCCGCGCGGCGCACGGCGGTGTTCGCCGTGAGGATCGCCTTCTTGAACATCTCCACGGGATCGCCGGGAGAGTTGTAGAACGTCGCGTAGAGGACGTCGATCGCCAGCTTGCTCGCGATCTCGCCGCGTGCGTGGCCGCCCATCCCGTCCGCCACGGCGAAGAGCGCGCCGCGCGCGGCGAGGCGCCGGGCTCCGCCGACGAGCGGGGCGAGCCGTTCGGGGTCACCGACGTAGTCTTCGTTCGCGGGCCGGACGCGGCCGACGTCCGAGAGGCTCGCCCACGCGATCGGGGCCGGTTCGACGCGCGCGTTCTCCATCAGGCCCCGATCCTAGCGCCCGGCGGGGGCGGCACCGCGGGGAGGGTCGATCCCGAGCGCATTCGCGGCGCGCGCGGCGACCTCGAGGAGGGAGACGGTCTCGGGCCGGGCGGGCGCGATGCCGGGGCCGATCATGCCGAACGACGCGTCGAGGATGGGATAGGCCGCGCGGTAGCCGTGCCCTCCGCGGTTGCCGGGCTTGCCGAGGATCTGTGCGCCGCCGCGCCAGAAGTCGGTTCCGGGCTTGAGGAGAACGACGACGTCGCCCGAACGCGGATGGTCGAGGCCGAGACGCGCGAGGTCGGCGCGGGGGACGATTTCGTCGACGAGGCCGTCCTTCAACTGGCCGAGCCCCTGGAGGTCGGCAAGGAGCGCAGCGGCGGCCGCCGCGTGCGCGGCGGGAGCGAGCGCGGGGTCGAGGTAGACGTGCGCGATGCCGCTCGTCGCGCAGATCTGCACGCGCCTGTCGCCGTCCCTCGGGCCCTTGGGGCCGACCGGCGTCCAGCCCTTTTCGAGGAGGTACTTCTCGATGTTCAGGCCCGCCTCGAGCGGGACGATCCCGTGGTCGCTGAAGAAGAGGAACGAGTCGCGCGGGCCGAGCGCCGCGAGAATCGCCGCGGCGGCACGGTCGGCCGTGCGGAACGCGCGGACGACGGCCTCCTTCGAGCCCCCGTACGGCCCGGGCTCGAGCGCGTGCTCGATCTCGTCCACGAGCGGCTGGTAGCCGACGAGAAGGTCGAAGCGCTCGCTGCGGATCGTGAAGAGGATCGCCTTCGTGAGGTACTCCGAGAGGCGCGCGGCCTGTTCCTCGTGCGCGGCATAGTCCCCGCGGGGAGGCCGCACGAACGCGTAGTCGGGAACGCCGGGCCAGCCGCCGATCGCCTCTTCGAGGCGGCGACGGTAGTCCTCCGGGTAGCCCGGCACGGCGTTGAACGCGCCGACGTAGAGTTCCGCGCGCGCGAGCGACGGGTCGAGCTCTTCGAGGCGGCACCACGCCATGAAGGACCCGCGCGCGCCCGGCAAGGAGATCGCGAACCAGCCGTGCACGGCGACCGCGCCGAGCCGGGTGGGAGCCGCGCCGTCCTCGCGGGACACGAAAACGAGGTCGTAGTTCGCGGTCGCGTCGTCGGTCGTGTCGGTCGCGACGAGGCGAAGCGTCGCCGCGCCGGCGGGAGTCTGCACGGCGACCCGCGCCGCGCGCGGGGGCGAGAACGACTTCGGCGCGGCGGCTGCGTCGGTCCAGGCGTCGCCCGGGACGCTCACGAATGCCGAGTCCCGTGCGGGCTTCTCGGGCCAGACCAGTCCGAAGTCGCCGCGGCGGCCCTCGGTGGCGGCGTCCGCGCCGGGGTACGTGATGACGCCCACGCGGCGACCCTGCCGGCGCGCGGCCTCCCACAGCGTCTCGCTGCCGATCGAGGCCGCAAAGCCGCTCGTCTGCGTGCCGAACGGGGAGCCGGGCTCGCGGAACTGGTTTGCGACGATGCCCGTCTTCGCGGGCGGCGCGCCCGTGATCGCGGAGATGTGCGCGACGGGAGTCAACGACGGCGTCACGTCCAGGGCGCGCCCCGCGAGGACGCCGCGCGCGGCGAAGGCCGCGAACCCGCCCGCGTCGAGCGTGCCGGCGGCGAGGAGCTCGTTCAGGCGCACGCCGCCGAGGCCGTCGAACGAGATCGCGACGACGCGCCCGGCTCCGGGAACCGGGCCGGGCGATGGGGGCGAGGCGGAAGGACCCGCCGTGCAACCGGAGAGCCATGCGGCGGCGAGGGAGGCGGCGAGGGCGCGGCGCGACATGGGCGGAGATTGCCACGCCCGGCCCCGGGGGGAAACGGTCACCGGCTCAGCGCGCGACGCCGTCGATCCTGCGGATCCGGTAATTCCGGGCGTCGATCACGTAGAGGTTGCCCTTGCCGTCGAGGCCGAGGCCGAGCGGGTCCGACAGGGCCGCCGCGGCCGCCGGGCCTCCGTCTCCCGAGAACTCCTCGGCACCCGTGCCGGCGACGAGCGTGATGATGCCGGTCTTCGCGTCGACGCGCCGCACCACGTTGTTCCCCGTGTCCGCGATGAAGACGTTCCCCGCCCCGTCGACGGCGAGCGCGGCCGGCGCGTTGAGGACGGCCTCCGTCGCGGGGCCGCCGTCTCCCTTGAGGCCCACGAGCCCGTTGCCGGCGAAGGCGGTGAGGGTCTCGCCCTTCGGGTCGAGCCGGAGCACCTGGTTGTTCCCGGACGCCGCGAAGAAGAGCGCTCCGCTGTGGTCGTAGCGCGGGCCGTTGGGCCACGTGAAGCCGGTCGCGCGAGCGGGTCCCGCCGTGAACATCAGGTCGTTCTTTCCCGCGATCGTCTCGGTCTTCCCGGTGGCGAAGTCGAGACGGCGGATCCGCGACCCGTACACCTCCGAAATCACGAGGCGCCCCTTCCGGTCGAACACGAGGCCGCTCGGCCGCCCGATCGCGACCTCCGTCGCGACGCCGTCGCCGTCGTAGTTCGGGAGCCGGTTGCCCGCGACCGTCGTGATGACTCCCGTCTTGCGGTCGACGCGGCGCACGAGGTTGTTCCCGGCGTCCGCGACGAAGAGGTTGCCTTTGGCGTCGAACGCGATCTCTGCGGGAGCCCTCAGGCGGGCCTCCTTCGCGGGACCGCCGTCCCCCGAGTAGCCGCACGCGCCGCTTCCGGCGACGGTTTCGAGGAGGCCCGTCTTTCGGGCGATCCGGCGCACGCGGCAGGCGCGGCTCTCGGAAAACGTCAGGTTCCCGTCGGAGTCGAAGACGATGTTGGCGACGTTGTCGGTCGCGAGCGCGAGCGACGACGTCGCCGCCGGGGAGCCGTCCGGAGAGAAGGCGGTGTCGCCCGTGCCGGCGACCGTCGTGATGGTCTGCGCGGACGCGGAAGCGCCCGCGAGGACGGCGGCGGCCGCAAGCGAGAAGACCCGGCGTTTCACGGGCCGATGATACTCAGCGCCGGCCCGCGTTCAGGACGGAGCGAGCGGCTCCGCCGGGAGGCTCGAACCGGGTCTCTTCTTCTTCGTGAGGAGCGCCACGAGGCCGAAGACGAGCGTCATGAGTCCGGCGTAGATCCCGCCGCCCACGACGAACAGCCCGGAGTCCTTCACGTGCAGCGCGGGTGCGTCGATCTCCGCGCGCGCGGGGTCCTCCGGGACGTAGGCGACCGAGACGCGGCCGCCGAGGGGATAGTGCTTCTCGCCGAAGGCGAGGTAGTCGGAGTAGATCGACTTGAACTCGAGGCGCCGGCCGTCGGCGGTCGTGAAGGCGACGACGGGATAGAACTGGATGTGTTTCCCACGCTGCTCGACGAGGCGGATCACGGTGCCGTCGGCCCGGCCCCGCGCGCGGCGCAGGAAGTCCGCCTTTCGCGCGTCGTTCCGCACGACGAGCCCGACGAGGCCGGCGGCGGGAAGGAGCGAGAGGACCCAGAGCACGAGGATCGTGGTCCGGGACGGCACGAAGGCCGTTCTCGGGGAGTTCGCCATCATCGTCCTCCGCTCAGGCCATCAGAGCACGGGCGAAAGCATCCGCGCCAGCGCGTCGCCCGCCCGGTGGGCTCGCGTGCGGCGGTCCCAATCCGGGAGCGTGATTTCCGTCGCGTCCTCGAGATCGGCCGTGAACTGCTTCTCGAGCGTCCCCGCGGTCGCGGCGTCGAGCAGGACGACGTTGCACTCGGCATTGAAGTGAAACGACCGGAAGTCCATGTTCGTCGAGCCGACCATCGAGAGGAACCCGTCCGCCACGAAGGACTTCGCGTGCAGGACGGCCGTGCGGTACTCGAAGATCCTCACGCCCCGGCTCAGGAGGTGCCGGTAGGACCCGTGGCCCGCGTGGCGCACGAGCGGGACGTCGCTGACGCCGGGAAGCAGGAGGCGGACGTCGACGCCCCTTCGGGCCGCCTCCGCGAGCAGGGGAAGCGCGTCGCGGCGCGGGGCGAAGTACGCGTTCGTGAGCCAGAAGCGCTCGCGCGAGGCCGCGATCGCCGCGGAGAGGACCGAGGCCGTCTCCTCGTGTCCGCGCCCCGGCGCCGAGTCGAGGACGAGGATGGACGCGCCCGGCGGCGTGGGCGCATCGTCCGGAGGGAGCGCGAGCGGCGGGATCTCGAACGGCGCGCCGCCGGCCCGGTCCCAGCCCTCGCGGAAGACGACGGCCATCTCCCATGCGACGGGGCCCTCGAGCCGCGCGTGAGTGTCGCGCCACGTCTCGCCGTGCTTCGCGGGAGGGACCGAGGAGCCGTATTCCTCCCCGATGTTCATGCCGCCCGTGAAGGCGACACGGCGGTCCACCGCGAGGATCTTGCGGTGGTCCCGGTAGGGGTGGTACCAGAGGAACGGGAAGAGCGGGTGGTAGAGGCGCACGCGGATGCCGAGTCCCTCGAGCTCCCGCCAGAACGAACGACGGGTCGCGCTCGAGCCGAACGCGTCGGCGAGGACGCGCACCGCGACGCCGCGGCGGGCCGCGCCCGCGAGGGCGCCGGCGAGCGCGCGGCCGGCCGCGTCATCCTTGAGGATGTAAGCCTCGAGGAGAACTTCCTCCCGTGCCTCTCCAATTGCCGCGCACATCGCCGCGAACGCCTTCGAGCCGTCGAAGTAGAGCGCGACCGTGTTCCCACGGTGGATCGGCGAGGCGTCGATCCTCCGGAGCAGGACCTCGAACCCGGGATCGCGCACGCCTTCGGGCAGGACGGCCGCGAGGCGGCCCACGCGCCGGGGCCCGAGTTCGCGGGGGAGGACGCGGAACGCCATCGGGCGCAGCACCGGCCTCAGGAAACGCGGCGTCCGGCGCCGCGGTGTCTTGCGCTCGCGTCCGAACACGGCCTGCCTCCGCGCTATCCTCGCACGATGCCTCGCTCCGCGCGCTCCGTTCTCAGGGCCGAGATCGGCGAGCAGCCGCACGCCGTGGCGCGCGTCCTCGCGCGGGAGGGGCGGCGCACGGCGTCGCTCGCGGCGCGTCTCGCCAAGGCCGACCTCTCGTGGATCCTCGTCGCGGCCCGCGGCACGTCGGACAACGCGGCCCGCTTTGCGCAGTACGCGTTCGGGATCGTCCACCGGCTGCCCGTCGCACTCGCGGCGCCGTCCCTCGTCACGCTCTACGGCCGGCCGCCGCGCGTGAAGGGCGCTCTCGTGATCGGGATCTCGCAGTCGGGCCGGTCGCCGGACGTCGTGGAGACCGTCGCCGCGGCTCGCCGCGCCGGGGCCCCGACGCTCGCGATCGTGAACGACCCGGCGAGCCCGCTTGCGCGCGCGGCCGAGTGGGTGCTCCCGCTCCACGCGGGCGTCGAGCGCAGCGTCGCCGCGACGAAGACCTACACGGCGCAGCTCGCGGCCGTGGCGCTCCTCGTCCTGTCGATGGCAGGCCGGAAGAAGGATCTCGCGGCTCTCGCAGCGATCCCCGGCCGCATGGCCGAGGCCCTCGGCGTCGAGCCCGAGGCCGAGGCCGCGGCCGGATCGCTCGCCCGCGCGCAGCGCGCGGTCGTGATCGGGCGCGGGCTGCACTACCCGACGGCCTGCGAGATCGCGCTCAAGCTCAAGGAGCTCGCGCTCCTTCTCGCGGAGCCCTACTCGGCCGCGGACTTCCAGCACGGCCCGATCGCGATGGCCGAGCGGGACCTGCCCGTCGTGCTCGTCTCGCCGCCCGGCTCGCGCCCCGCGCACGAGGTGGAGGCGCTCGGCCGCGAGCTCCGGCGGCGCGGGAGCCCCGTCCTCGCGATCGGCCCGCCGCGCGGCTCCGCGCTCGGCGTGCCCCGGGTGCCCGAGCTTCTCGCCCCGCTCGTCTCGATCCTCCCCGGACAGCTTCTCGCCTTCCACGCGGCGCGGGCCCGCGGCCTCGACCCGGACCGCCCGCGCGGCATTCACAAGGTCACCGAGACCCGATAGGAGCCGTCATGAAGAGGTCGCTTGCCGTTCTCGCTCTTTCCCTCGCCGGCTGCGCGTCCACGAGCCGCGACATGTCCGGGCCGGTCGTCGGCGTTCCGCTCGACACCCCGGACCACTTCATGGTGGCGCGCTCGGGGATCGGCAAGGCCGAGGAGCCGAAGGCGGACGGGGTCTGCCGCAACCCCATGGTCGACCCGCGCGACAAGACCGAGCTCCTCCTGCGCCGTTCCGCCGGCGGGAAGGGCGACTACGGGGTGGACGCGGGAGTCTTCGGCGGCGGGAAGTACGGCATGACGACGCAGCAGCTCCTGCGGATCGACTGCGCGACCGGCAAGGCGATCGGCATCGTCGCTCAGTGACGGCGTGACGTTCTCGCGGCTCTCCCATCTCGCCTGCACGAAGTGCGGTGCGACGTACGACGTCGGGCCGCTCCTCAACGTCTGCACGGCTCCGGGCTGTGCGGGCTCGCTCTTCGCCGCATACGACCTCGCGCCGTTCCGGCGCGACGACCTGGACGCGCGGCCGCCCGGCATGTGGCGCTGGCACGAAGTGATGCCGGCCCGCTCGGCGGGCGAGATCGTGACGCTCGGAGAAGGCGGCACGCCGCTGCTCCGGGCGGATCGCCTCGGCGCCGCCCACCGCCTCGCGAATCTCTGGGTCAAGGAAGAGGCCGGCAACCCGACGGGCTCGTTCAAGGCGCGCGGGCTCGGCGCGGCGGTCACGATGGCCAAGGCGCTCGGCGCGAAGAAGATCGCGCTCCCGACCGCGGGCAACGCGGGCGGAGCCGCCGCGGCGTACGCCGCGAAGGCGGGCCTCGAGTGCCACGTCTTCATGCCGAAGGACACGCCGAAGGTCTTCCGGATCGAGTGCGAGGCGTACGGCGCGAAGGTCGATCTCGTGGACGGCCTCATCGACGACTGCGGAAGGATCGTCGGAGAGCGCAAGGAGGCCGAAGGCTGGTTCGACGTCTCGACGCTCAAAGAGCCGTACCGCGTCGAGGGCAAGAAGACGATGGGCTACGAGATCGCCGAGCAGCTCGGCTGGACGCTTCCGGACGTCGTCGTCTACCCGACGGGCGGCGGCACGGGGCTCATCGGGATGTGGAAGGCGTTCGACGAGATGGAGGCGCTCGGATGGATCGGCCCGGAGCGCCCGCGGATGGTCTCCGTGCAGGCCGAGGGCTGCGCGCCGATCCCGAAGGCGCTCGCGGAGGGAAAGGACGTGTCCGTGCGTTTCGAGAATGCGCACACGTACGCGAGCGGCCTGCGCGTCCCGAAGGCGTACGCGGACTACCTGATCCTGAAGATTCTGCGCGCCTCGAAGGGCGAGGCGGTGACCGTGACGGACGACGAGATGCGCCGCGGCGTCCTCGAGCTCGCCTCGCGCGAGGGCCTCTTCGCCGCGCCCGAGGGTGGCGCCGCCTGGGAGGCCGTCAAAAAGCTGGTCGCGGAAGGGAAGGTCGATCGCGGCGAGCGGATCGTCGTCTTCGACACGGGGACCGGCTACAAGTACGTCGAGTAGGTTGATCTACCGCAGGCCGAGCTTCGCCCTCGCGGACGAGAGCCGGCTGTCGATCTGCTCCTGTCGCAGCGCACCCTGGAACCCGCCGGAGCCCTTCGCGGCGCCGGCGGCCTCGGAGAGGGAGGTGCGGATCAGAGAGAGCGCCTCGCGCGCGTCGGCGAGCGCGGAGCGCTCGGCCTCGGTGCTGCCTCCCGAGCAGGCGGACTCGGCGCGCGAGATCGCCTGCGTCGTGCGGTTCTCCGCGTCGGACCACGCGTTCGCGTCCACCGGCATGTTCGCGAGGAGGCGCGAGGCGTCCGCGAGGAGGCGGCTCGCGTTCTCAGCCTCCTGGATGCAGCCCGGGCCCGCGGAGACGGCCGGGGAGGACTCGGACGTCGTGACCGGTTCGGCCGGCTTGTGCCGGAAGTACCAGATCGCGAAGACGACGGCGGCGGCGACGATGAGGATTCTTCCCATGATGAGCCTCGGTCTCCGTCTCCAGCCTAGCACGCGCTCCTGCGAGAATCCGCGCCGTGCCGCTCGCCCTTCACCCGCGGGTCCGCGCTCTCACGGCGGGAGAACGCGCGGCGGTCCTCGGGGCCGCGCTCCTCGTCTTCGCGTTCGCGGCCGGTCCCGTCTGGCGGCACCGCTGGGAGCCGAACGCCGCGATTCTCCTGAGCTACGCCGTGATTCCGCCCGGAGTCTTCGCGGCGTTCTTCCGGCGCGGAACGCCGCGTCTCGTGCCCGTGCTCGTCGAGTCGCTGCTCCTCTCGATCGCGAAGTTCGGGATCTCGGCGTTCGTTCTCGTGACGCTGTGGTCGTTCGGGACGCCGCCCCCGGCGGCGCGCGTGGGCGGTCTTCTCGAGGACGTGCTGCGTCCGAAGAGCACGAGGATTTCTTCGAGTGAAAGAGAGCGTGCGGCGGCCGGCGGCGCGCGACGACTGGCGGCGGCGATGGACGTGAGCGTGGGGGACGGGGGATTCTCTTCGAAAGTGATTTCCCTTGCAGCGGGCGGCGACGTCGCGTTTCGTGCGGCGGACGGTCGCCTCCACACGCTGGAGCTTCTTTCCGCCGACGGGTCGATCGGCGCGAACGTCCCGGTTCTGGCATCGGGGGCGCCTCGCCTCGTGACCTTCGAGGAAATCTCTCTCTTCTCCTCGATTCGCTGCGCCGTCCACCCGGAGGAGAGAGCCGATCTCACCGGCGTGCCCGGGCGATAGACTCACCACGTGGCGCGCGACTTCGACACCGATTTTGCCGTCGTGGGCTCCGGCTTTGGCGGGAGCGTGTCGGCGCTGCGCCTCGCCGAGAAGGGCTGGCGCGTCGTCGTCCTCGAGAAGGGGCAGCGCTTCGCGCCCGAGGACTTCCCGAAGACGAACTGGAACCTCCCGAAGTGGCTCTGGCTCCCCGGTCTCGGGTTCCGCGGCATCTTCAAGATGACGTTCCTCAAGCACGTGACGGCGCTCTCGGGCGTCGGCGTCGGCGGCGGGTCGCTCGTGTACGCGAACACGCTGCCCGTCCCCGCCGACGAGTTCTTCGGCCTGCCGAGCTGGGGTTCCCTCGCGGACTGGAAGGCCGAGCTCGCGCCCCACTATGCGACCGCGAAGCGGATGCTCGGCACGGCGCGCGTCCCGTTCACGGCGCTCCAGGACCGGGTGCTGAAGCAGGTCGGCGAGGACATCGGGAAGGGCGACTCCTGGCATCCGACGGACGTCGCCGTCTTCTTCGGCGAGCCGGGCGTCACGGTCCCGGACCCGTACTTCGGCGGGGAAGGGCCCGACCGCACGGGCTGCAAGTCCACCGGCGCCTGCATGATCGGCTGCCGGACCGGCGCCAAGAACACGCTCGACAAGAACTACCTCTGGCTCGCCGAGAAGAGGGGCGCGCGGATCGAGTCCGACGCCGAGGTCACGTGGGTCAGGCCGCTCGAGGGCGGCGGCTACGAGCTGACCGTGCGGCGCGGCCGCGAGCCGCTCCCGTTCCTCAGGAAGAAGACGACGCTGACGGCGCGGCACGTCGTGTTCGCGGGCGGCGTCATCGGGACCGTCGAGCTTCTCCTGAAGCTCAAGGAGAGTCCGGAGGGCCTTCCGAAACTCTCGGACCGGCTCGGCGAGTTCGTGCGGACGAACTCCGAGGTGCTCATGGGCGTCGTGAGCCCGAAGGACGACCTCTCGAAGGGCGTCGCGATCGGGTCGATCCTCGAGACCGACGAGCACTCGCACCTCGAGCCCGTGCACTATCCCGCAGGCTCGGGATTCTTCCGCCTGCTCGCGATGCCGCACGCGCCCGGCGCCACGGTCGCCGAGCGCTTCGCGAGCGCGCTCGGCGTCCTCTTCCGCCAGCCGGGCAAGACGCTGAAGGCGTGGGCGACGCCCGACTGGGCGAAGCACACGATGATCCTCCTCTACATGCGGACCGCGGACGGAACGCTCCGGATGAAGCTCGGCCGCGGCCTGCGCAACGGATTCCGCCACGGGCTCGCGACGGACGCCGGGACGGGGCCGCAGGCGAAAGCGTGGCTGCCCGAGGCGACGGAGCTCGCGCGGCGCGTCGAGGAGAAGCTCGGCGGCACCGCGCAGAGCCTCCTGACGGAGACGCTCCTCGGGATCCCGACGACGGCGCACATCCTCGGCGGCTGCTGCATGGGAGAGACGCCCGCGGGCGGCGTCATCGACGCGAAGAACCGCGTCTTCGGGTACGACGGCCTCTGGGTCGTGGACGGCTCGGCGATCTCGGCAAACCCCGGCGTGAACCCCTCGCTCACGATCACGGCGCTCGCCGAGCGGGCGATGACGTTCGTGCCCGAGAACGCCGCGGCGACCCGCGCGGCCTGAGCCCGGAACCTTCTTCTCCCCGCGTCCGTTTTCAGCGGCGGGGGAGCCATGCTCGAAGTCCGCGGCCTTTCGAAGACGTACCGCTCCGGGCCGGCGGCGCTGTCGGACGTCTCGTTCGACATGGAGGAGGGCGTCCTCGGCCTCCTAGGCCCGAACGGCGCCGGGAAGACGACGCTTCTTTCGATCCTTGCGACCGTCACGAAGCCGAGCGCCGGGACGTTCCGCTGGCAGGGACGGGACGCGGTCCGGGACCCCTTCGCCGCGCGGCGCGTCCTCGGCTACCTCCCTCAGGACTTCGGCGTGTACGAGCGCCTCACGGCCCGCGAGTTCCTCCTCTACCTCGGACGCCTCAAGGGCCTCTCGGGCGCGGCGCTGGCGTCGCGCGTGGGAGACCTCCTGACACTCGTGAACCTCCACGGGGCCGCGGACCGCCGGCTCGGCGGCTTCTCCGGCGGAATGCGCCAGCGCGTCGGCATCGCGCAGGCCCTCCTCGGCGACCCGAAGCTCTTGATCGTGGACGAGCCGACGGTCGGCCTCGATCCGGAGGAGCGCGTGCGCTTCCGGAACCTCCTCGCGGAGGTCGCCCACGGGCGCGTCGTGATCCTCTCGACGCACATCGTTTCGGACGTCGAAGCGGTCGCCTCGAAGATCGCGATGCTCTCGGGCGGGCGGCTGCGCGGGATCGCGACGCCCGAGGAGCTCCTCGGGCGCGCGGCGGGCCGCGTCTTCACGGCCGTCGTCCCGGCCGCGTCCGTCGCGTCCGTCCAGGCCCGCGTACCGGTCTCGGGCATGGTCCGCCGCGCTGACGGAGTTCACGTGCGGTACGTCGGGAGTCATTCGGACGTCGACGCCGCGCGGCCCGTCGAGCCCACGCTCGAGGACGCCTATCTCCTTTCGAGCCTGGAGGGGGCGCGAGCGGCGTGAGCGGGTTCTGGCGTGCGGTCGCGGCACAGGCCGCCGTCGAGACGCGGATGCGCCTGCGCGCGCCCGCGACGCTCGTCGCCGTCCTCCTCCTCGGCGCCGCTTCCGTCTTCTGGATCCCGGATCCGTCGGGCCGCGCCACGTCGCTCGCGTGGAAGATGGCGGACGGCCGGGACCTCGCCCCCGAGTACTCCTCGGGCTACCTCGCATGGGCCGCCTCGATCGTGGCGAGCCTCTGGGCGTCGCTCGTAGGGTTCTACCTCGTCGCCGGCTCGATCCGTCGCGACCGAGAGCGCGGCGTCGGCGCGATCCTCGCCGCGACGCCGCTTCCGGACGCCGCCTACCTTGCGGGAAAGGCCGCCGCGCACGTCCTCTACCTCGGCGTCCTGTCGCTTCTCGCCGTCGGCGCCGCTCTCGTCGCGTTCCTGAGGTGGGGCGTCGGGGCGTTTCACCCGCTGGACTTCGCGGCGACCTGGGCGCTGTTCATCCTCCCGGCGCTCCTCCTCACCGCGTCGGTTGCGGTCCTGTTCGACGTCGCGCCCGTCCTGCGCTCTCGCGCGGGCTACGTGATCTGGTTCTTCGCGTTCGCGATCCTCGTGAGCGGGGTGAACACGCGCGACGGCAGGGGCCGAGTCGTGCGCGCGCCGCGCGTCGACCCGCTCGGGATGGCGACGCTCGACTGGCGCGTCTCGAAGTCGATGCCGGGCGCCGTCTCGGTTTCGAGCGGCCTCATTTTTCACGACAAGCCGTTCCTCCGCGTCCCCTGGCCCGGCGTGAAGCAGGATCCGGCCGAGACGGCCTGGCGCCTCGTGTCCCTCGTGGCCGCGCTCCTCCCGCTCGGCGCCTCCCTTTTCTTCTTCGACCGCTTCGACCCCGCGCGCTCGGGCCGGAGGCGCGGACGCGAGAGTCCTGCGCCGGCCGCGGCGGCGGCCGAGGACGCGTCCCCGGTGGCCGCGCTGGCCACATTCGAGGCGCCCGACCCCTCTGCGCTGCGCGCCGTCCTCGCGGAGGCGCGGCTCACGTGGGATTCGGGCTCGCTCCTGAAGTGGCCGCTCCTGGCCGCCGCGCTCGCGGCTCCCTTCCTGCCCGGCGCGGCTTTCCCGCTCGGTGCGGCCGGGATGCTCCTGCTCCTCGCGCTCGCCGTGTCCGAAGTCGCAGGGCGCGAGGACCTCGCCGGAACGCGCGGCCTCGTCTTCGCGCAGCCGGGCGTTCCGGCGTCGCCGGTCCTGTGGAAGACGGGCGCGAACGTGGTCTTCGTCCTCGCGTTCGGCCTGCCGTGCGCGGTCCGCGCCGCGGCCGAGAGCCCGGCCGCGGGAGCCGCGTTCCTGTCGGGCCTCGTCTTCACGGCGGGCCTCGCCGCGGGATTCGGCTCCCTCACCGGCGGGGGCAAGCTATTCCTCGGCGTCTACACGGCCGTCTGGTACTTCGCCGTGAACCGTCTCCCGATCTCGGACTTCACGGGCCTCTTCGCGGAGCCGTCGGCCCTGAAGGCCGCCGCGTTCGCCCTCGCGGGCGCCGCGGCGGTGGGGGGCGCGCTCGCGGCCGAGGGCCGCTCGCGCGCCTGAAGGGGCCCCGACGCCGTTACACTCGCGTCCGCGAAACGGCGAGGTGACGGCGTGCCCCCAATCTCTTTCATTCGCAGAAATCTCTCCTTTCTTCTCTTGCTTTCGCTCGCGGCGCCGGCCGCCGTCGTCGAGAGGCTGCCGCCCATGCGCGAGCAGCACGCGATTCGGCAGGAGTGGGTGAAGGAGCGGCTCGAGAAGGTCGTGCCGG
This sequence comes from Thermoanaerobaculia bacterium, assembly GCA_044229475.1. Classification (GTDB taxonomy): domain Bacteria; phylum Acidobacteriota; class Thermoanaerobaculia; order UBA5066; family UBA5066; genus Fen-183. The sequence continues at coordinate 391,358 of JBGASW010000003.1, forward strand.
CGCTCATGAGAAAGCACGGCGTCGCGATGTGGCTCGTCGTGTGCCGCGAGTACCACGAAGACCCGGTCTTCTTCTCGCTCGTCTCGCCGTCGACGATGGCCGCGCGCCGCCGGACGATCCTCGTCTTCTTCGACCGCGGCGGCGACAAGGGCGTCGAGCGCCTCGCCCTTGGCGGCGGCTCGAACGGCGGCCTCTACACGGTGTACCGCGACCCCGAGGTCGAGAACCGCGAGCTCTGGGGCAACGCCCAGTGGGCGCTGCTCCGCAAGCTCGTGGACGAGAAGAAGCCCGCGAACATCGCCGTGGATATTTCGAGGACGCACGCGTTCTCCGACGGCCTCTCCGCGGGCGACCGCGAGGAGCTGGAGGAGGCGCTCGGCCCGTGGAAGGAGAAGATCGTCCGCGCCGAGCTCCTCCCTCTCGAGGTCATCGAGACGCGAGTGCCCGGCATGCTCCCGACGTACCGGCGGATGATGGCGATCGCGCACGGGATCATCGCGAAGGCGTTCTCGGCCGAGGTCATCACGCCGGGCGTGACGACGACCGAGGACGTCGTCTGGTGGATGCGCCAGCGCGTGAACGACATGGGGCTGGGCGAGTGGTTCCCGCCGACGGTCGACGTCCAGCGGCCGGGCGTCACGGCCAAGAGCAGCCTCGCCGAGACGAAGCCCGTCGTGATCCGGCGGGGCGACGTCCTGCACTGCGACTTCGGCATCCGGGCGATGGGGCTCAACACCGACACGCAGCACATGGCGTACGTCCTCAAGGAGGGCGAGACGGACGCGCCCGAGGGCCTGAGGAAGGCGCTCGCGAACTCGAACCGCCTGCAGGACCTCGTCCTCGCGCGGATGAAGCCGGGCCGGACCGGCAACGAGGTGCTCCTCGACGCGCTCGCGGCCGCGAAAGCCGAAGGCCTCGAGGGTTCGGTCTACTCGCACCCGATCGGCGACCACGGCCACGGCGCGGGCCCGATCGTGGGCCTGTGGGACCGCCAGACGGCGATTCCCGGGCGCGGCGACGTGAAGATCGTCCCCTCGACGTGGTTCTCGATCGAGCTGCAGGCGACGACGCCCGTGCCCGAGTGGGGCGGCCAGCCCGTCTCGATGATGCAAGAGGAGGACGCGGCGATCGCCGACGACGGGACGATCGCGTGGGTCCTCCCGCGCCAGACGAAGTTTCACCTCGTGCGCTGAGGGCAGAGCGTCGCAAGGCGCGGCGGCGTCGGCCCCGTCCGCGGGACGAGCCGCCCGAGGTCCGGCGGGGCCGTGAACGGAAACGCGCCGCGCGGGAGCTCGTCCAGCCGCGTCACGCCTCCGCTCGGGTCCTCGTGGAACACGGCGACCTTCTCCCACGGGACGAGCGCCGAGGACGCGTCGCCCCAGCGCACCTCCAGGCCGTCCGCTCGGGCCTCCGGCGTCCCGTTCCAGCGGTAACGCAGGTCGCGGCCGTAGACGTAGACGAGGAGATCCGCCTGCCGGTGGACGACCCGGAGGGCGTCGGCGAGGTGGACGTCCGTGAGTGTCAGCCCGAGGACGTCCTCCGCGCGCGGCGGACCATCCGCGTCGAGCAGGAGAAGAGCCGAACCCGGTGGCGGCGAGGGCGCGCCCTCGGCGAGCGACCGGACGATGTTGCCGACGCGCTCCGACGTCCCGAGGGCCTCGGCGCGGCGGGCCCGCCCGGCGGACACGCCGAGGACGAGTACGGCGAGCGCGCAGCCGGCGCGCAGCGCGCGTGGGCGCAGCCTGCCGAGCGCGGCCGTGAAGACGACGGCCGCGCCCACCGAGCCGAGGAGATGCACGCGGCGGTCCTCGTGGCGGAGCGCGGGCGCGACCGCGAACGGAAGGACGCCGAGGACGACGAAGACGAGACCGGCGAGGAGGGCGCGACCCGACGGAAACACGCGCCGCGCCGCGGGAGCGCGCCACGTGAACGCGAGGGCGGCGGCCGCGGCGATCGCGGCGGCGGCGTCCCCGAGGGCGAACGACACCCACGCCCGGCTCCCCGCGTCGAATGGCGCGGCGAGCTCGGCCGTGCCCATTCGGGCGGCGGCGCCCACCGTCGCGACCGCACGTTGGGTGAGGGACTCGGCTCCGGCCGCGAAGAGCCGCGCCGTGTAGTCGCCTCCGCGCGGGGAGATCGCGGCCCAGCGGACGAGAAGGGCCGCGGGGACGGCGTACCAGGCGGCGAGGACTGCGCGCGACGGGCGCCGGCCATCCGCCAGGAGCGGCACGAGCGCCGGCGCGGCGAGGAGGACGAGCAGCGGGCTCTCGTAGACGAGCAGCGCGCCTGCCGCGCACGCCGCCATCACGGCGATGCGCGCGGGCCGCGGCCGCTCGACGGCGCGCGCGAGGAGGAGGATGGCGGCGAGCGTGAGCGCGACCGCCGCACGGTGCGGGAGGTCGCGCGCGTGGAAGAGCGACGTGTCGGCGGGCGCGAGGGCGGCGAGGGCGGCGCCTGCCGCGGCAGCGGCCGGGTCCGGCACGAGGCGGACGAGGAGGGCGGCGGCGGCGAGCGCGGTGAGAGCCAGCAGGGCGAGGAGGACGACTTTCTCCCCTGCGAAGGAGTCGGGCGCGAGGGCGCGCCCGAACGCGTACGGGACCGCGGCGAACGGCCGCGTCGGCATCGACGCAAGGACATCCGGCGCGATCCACGGCTGGCCGCGGTCGAACGCCCAGCGGAACGACCACTCCTCGACCACGCCCGGGGCCGCGAGCGGCAGGCCCGCGGCCGCCGCCGCGAGGGCCGCGAGGGCGGTCGCGGCGGCGGCGCGAAACGCCGCGCGCCGCCCGTCAGAGGGCGGCGTCACCGCCGGCCGCGCGCTTTTTCTCTTCCCGCTTCAGGTTCCACATGATGAGCACGAAGGCGACGACAGCGACGTCGAGGAGCTCGAAGCCGGTGAGGATCCGTCCGAACACGATCTTGCCGATCCCGAACAGGGCCGTGTACACGAGGAGGATCCCGAGGCCCCAGTTCAGGAAGGACATCGCGCCGCCCGGGATCGGCTCGCGGCCGAAGCCGAGCCGTGCCGAGACGCGCGCCCAGCCCGGCCCGCCGGGCCGCACGCGTGTGTAGAAGGCGTCGAGCGTCGCGTCGGGCTCGGGCGCGGTCAGGAACGTCACGGCCAGCCAGACCAGCGTCGTCGCGACGACCGTCACGAGCATCACGATCGCCTGCTGCTCGAACTCCCCGCCCGGCCCCGTCCCCTTCGGGACGAACGCGAAGGCCGCGAGCGAGACGGCCATGGACGTCACCATCGCGGAGATCTCGCTCCACGCGTTGACGCGCCACCAGTACCAGCGGAGGATCAGGACGAGACCCGTCCCGCTCCCGAGCGCGAGGAGGAACCGCCAGGCACCTTCGATGGACGAGAGGTTGAGCGTCACGACGATGGACAGCAGGAACAGCAAGACCGTCGTCCAACGCGAGACAGCGACGTAGTGCTTCTCGCTCGCACCCCTTCTCAGGAATCTCTTGTAGACGTCCCCGACCAGATACGAAGCCCCCCAATTCAGATGTGTCCCCACGGTCGACATGTACGCGGCCGCGAAGCCGGCGAGCATGAAGCCCTTCCAGCCGGCCGGCATGAGGTCGACCATCGCCTGGACGTACGCCGCTTCGTGGTCCGGATTGCCGTTCACGAGGACGCCGGCGGGGTAGAGGAGCACCGTCGCGAGGCCCGTGAGGATCCACGGCCACGGCCGGAGCGCGTAATGGCCGACGTTGAAGAACAGCGTCGCGAGGATGCCGTCGCGCTCGGTCTTTGCCGAGAAAATGCGCTGCGCGACGTAGCCGCCGCCGCCGGGCTCGGCGCCGGGGTACCACGCGGCCCACCACTGCACGCCGAGGAACGTGAAGAGTGCGATCGCGGGCATCCACGCCGACCCCGCGGGCGGGAGGAAGGAGATCGCGGCGTCGACGGAGCCGAAGTGCTTCGCGAGCCCTTCCTCGAGCGCCACGATTCCGCCGACCTTCTTCACCGCGAAATACGCGAGGAGGATGACGGCGGTCATCTTGATGACGAGCTGGACGAGGTCGGTCCAGAGAACGGCCCACATTCCGGCCGCCGCTGAGTAGCCGACCGTGATCACGAAGCAGAGGCCGACGGCCCAGAGCGGACGGATCCCCAGCGAGATCTGGAGGATCTTGACCATCGCGAGCGTGACCCAGCCGAGGATGATGAGATTGATCGGGAGCGCGAGATAGAGCGCGCGGAAGCCGCGCAGGAACGTCGCGGGCTTCCCGCTGTAGCGGATCTCTGCGAACTCGACGTCCGTCATGACCTTCGCGCGGCGCCAGAGGCGCGCGTAGAGGAACACCGTGAGCGTCCCGGACATCACGAAGTTCCACCAGATCCAGTTGCCCGCGACGCCGTGCGCGGCGACGAGGCCCGTCACGACGAGCGGCGTGTCGGCCGCGAACGTCGTCGCGATCATCGCGGCGCCCGCGAGCCACCACGGCACCTTGCGGCCGGCGACGAAGTACTCCTCGAGCGACTCGCCGCCCTTCTTTGTGAAGGCGAAGCCGATCCCGATCGAGAGGGCGAAGTACGCGAAGACGATGGCCCAGTCGATTACGGTGAGGTTCATGCCGCGGGCGTCCGATTCATGCGTGACCTCCGAGGATTGACCGCGATGCTACGACAGGGAGAGACTGAGTCGCCTCTGGAGGTTCCATGCGCCGCGTCCCTCTCGCCGTCCCGCTGGCCATGCTGTTCCTGTTCCCCGGCGTGCGCGCCGCGGCGGGCGACGAGAGCGCGAAGGGCGAGTTCGCCGAGCGCCTCGAGCGCGCGCGGAAGGCCGAGGAGCGCTTCCGGGAAATGCACGGCGCGGCGCGCAGCGAGGTCTTCCGCCGGGCCGCCGTGATCGGATCGGCCGAGAGGCGGGCCGAGCTCGAGCGCGCGCGGCGGTCGCCTCTTGCAGCCGGCCCCACGTGGGTGTCGCTCGGGCCCGCCGACGCGCCTCAAGGGAACTTCAACGGAGCGTTCCCCGGGCTCACGGACTCGGGCCTGATCAACGCCATCGCGATCCATCCGTCCGAGCCCCGGACGATCTTCGTCGGTCCCGCGGGCGGCGGCGTCTGGCGGTCCCGGGATGCGGGCGCGACGTGGGCGCCGCTCACGGACGACATCGGGCCGACGCCGATCGGGGCGATCGCGATCGCCCCGTCCGACCCGAAGCGGATCTACGCGGGAGGCGGCTCGGGCCGTCAGTCTCTCGGCAACGACGTGCCGGGACCGGGTCTTCTCGTTTCAACGGACGGGGGCGACACGTGGACGCTCTCCGCGTCCTCTCCGGGCGGCGAGTTCTGGTTCATCCGCGTGGATCCGGCGAACCCGCGCGTCCTCCTCGCCGGGACCGACAAGGGGCTCCTGCGTTCCACGGACGGGGGCGACACGTGGACGAAGACGCTGGCCGCCGCGGGCGACGCATGGGCGAACGCCCTCGCCGTGTCGCCCGCGAACCCGTCCCTCCTGCTCGCCGCGACGTTCCGGCGGGGCGTCGAATCCTTTCAGGGCGGGGCCTGTGTCGTGCCCGCGAGCTCGACGTACCGGCCGGGCCGTCTCTGGAAGTCGACGGACGGCGGCGCGACGTGGGACGAAAACGTCAACCTGCCCGGCTCCGGGCCGCCGGTCAAACGGTCGCGCGTCGAGCTCGCGTTCGCGCCCTCGGACCCGGCAGTCGTGTACGCGTTGATCGCGAAGGGCTCCGTCGACGCGAACGGCTGCTCCGACGACCTGACGTACGGCGACCTCTTCGACGTCGCGAAGTCCACCGACGGGGGAGACTCGTGGTCTGCGCTCGGCGCAGCCGACGCCCTCAAGGACCTCCCGAACGGGCAGATGTACTACGCGGCCGCCCTCAGCGTCGACCCGAGGGACGCCCGGACGGTGTGGGTCGGCGGCCTCGACAACTACAAGTCGACCGACGGAGGCGCCACGTGGAAACGCGTCTCGGCCTGGACCAACGGAAGGCCGGCCGCGCCATACGTCCACGCGGACCAGCATTTCCATCTCTGGGCTCCGGACGGGTCGACGCTCTATCTCGGCTGCGACGGGGGGCTGTTCTCGACGACGGACGGCGGCGCTTCGTACGCGAGCCTGAACCGGGGACTCGTGACGTTCCAGTTCTTTTCGGTCTGCCAGAGCCCCGCGGCGCCCGGCGTCGTGATGGGCGGCGCTCAGGACAACGGCACGAGCCTGCGCAAGGCCGACGGGTCGTGGACGCAGGTCATCGGGGGAGACGGGTTTGGATGCCTCCTCCATCCGACGAACCCCCAGATCCTCCTCGGCAGCGTGCAGAACGAGAGGTTCTATCGCTCGACCGACGGCGGGAATCTCTTCGGCGGAGTCAGCATCACGCCCGGGACCGGCGACACTTCGACCTTCTTGACGAGGCTCGTCCAGGATCCCGCCTCTCCCGAGCACGTCCTGACGTCGACGACGCTTCGCCTGTGGGAGTCGCTCGACGGCGGGGGAACCTGGAAGGGCCTGGGGACGGGCACGATCCCCGGGATCGCGTCCGTGCGCGACTTCGCGCTCAGCCCGATCGACTCGAAGATCGTCGGCGTCGCCGCGAATTCTGGGAAGGTCCTCCTGTCCTCGGACGGCGGCGCCACGTTTTCCCCGGCGGGGACGCTGCCCGTGAACACGCTCTCGTCGATCCGGTTCGACCGGACGAACCCGCGCAATCTCTGGGTGGCCAGCGCGCTCGCGACGGCGGGGGTCGAGCGCGTGTTTGCATCTACGGACGGCGGCGCGACATGGAGCGCGATCTCGCGCACTGGCAAGCCCAACGGCCTCCCGGACCTTCCGGTCGCGCAGATGGAGCAGGATCCGCTCGACCCGAACGTCCTCTGGGCCGTGTCGTACGTCGGCGTCTACCGGTCGCCCGACCGCGGCGGAACCTGGGCGCGCTACGGGACGGGCCTCCCGAACGTTCCGCTCTCGGCGATCTCGATCCTGCCGGACGGGTCGAAGATGCGCCTCGCGACTTTCGGGCGCGCCATCTGGGAGATCTCGCTGGTGGCGCTGCCGCCGGACCAGCCGCCGTCGGCGGCGATCGACGTGCCGGCCGCGACGCCGACGCTCGACGCGGGTCTCCCGGCGAGCTTCCACGGCGTCGCGACGGATCCCGACGCCGGCGACGTCCTGACCCTGACGTGGGACTTCGGCGACGGGAGGACGGCGGCGGGCGCGTCCGCGTCCCACGCGTTCGCGGTTCCCGGGACGTACACGGTGAAATTCCGCGCGACGGACGCGGCCGGCCTCTTCGCCGAAGCGACGCGCACCGTGAACGTCCGCATCCCCCAGGGCAGCGTCGCGACCGGGCCCGAGCTCTTCCTCCCCGTCGTCCTCGACGTCGTCGGCGCGGGCGGGGCCCACTACACGACCGAGCTCACGCTCATCTCCCGGGCCGCGTCGCCCACGACGGTCCTCCTGCAGTACACGGGGTCTGCGGGCGGGGGCTCGGGTTACGCGAGCGTCACCCTCCAGCCGGGCGAGGTCCGGGTCGTCCCCGACGCGATCTCCTTCCTGACGTCGGCGGGACTGCCTCTCCCGGCGGACGGGACGCGGATCGGAACGCTGCGCGCGATCTATCCGGGGGCGGCGGCGGACGAGGTCTTCATCGGCGGCCGGACGTCCACGCCGGGCGCCGGCGGCACGTTCGGCCTCTTCTATACCGGGGCGTCGGCGTCCGCGACGACGGCCACGGTCTTCGGCCTCCAGCAGAGCGCGGCGCAGCGCTCGAACCTCGCGCTCGTGAACGCAGGACCCGATCCCGTCACCCTGCGCGTCGCGCTCCAGGGCCCGAACGGCGAGGCCCTGACGGGGCCCTCCGACCAGACGTTGCCGGGCTGGGGCTGGACGCAGATCAACCAGCCGCTCCTCGGGCAGGCGGACTCGGGCCGCGCCGTCGTCACGAAAATCTCCGGAGCCGGCCCGTTCACGGCGTACGGCGTCCTGAACGACGCGACGACATCGGACGGCAGCTTCGTTCCGGCGCTCGTGCCCGGCGACGTCTCCGGCGCCGACCGCCTCGTCCCGATCGTCCTGGCGGCCGCGGGCTACCGGAGCGAGCTGACGCTGACGAATTTCACGACCGAGCCGATGCCCCTCACGCTCACGTACACGGGTTCGCCGCAGCTCTCGGCGTCCGGCTCGGGCTCCGCGGCGCTGACGCTCCAGCCCGGCGAGCAGAGGATCCTGCCCGACTCCATGGCTTTTCTGAGAAGTCTCGGTCTTCAGATTCCTTCCTCCGGCAACGTGGGCGGAGCGCTGCGGGTCAAGGCGCCGAACGGAACGCCGGCCTCCTCTCTGGCGGCGGGCGCGCGGACGTTCACGAACGCGGCGGGCGGCGGCACGTTCGGCCTCTTCTACCCGGGCCTCACGCACGGCGAGAGCGCGACCGCGCTCGCGTACATCAACGGCCTGCAGCAGAACGCCGTCCAGCGGTCGAACCTCGCGGTCGTCAACCGGGGCGACGCGGCGGACGCGATCACGCTGAAGGTCACGTACTTCGGGGCGGACGGCGCGGCCCTCGCCGACCCCGACACCGCGACGCTCGCGCCGGGGGAGTGGAGGCAGTTCAACCAGCCGCTCGGCGCGCGCGGCGCGTTGGCCGGGTTCGCGAGGATCGAGCGGCTCGCGGGCGCGTCCCGGTGGGTCGCCTACGGCATCCTGAACGACCAGCACAACTCCGACGGGTCCTACATCCCGATGAGCCGGTAGCCCGAGACTCCGTCGCGAAGGATGGGTTTTCGCATTACGATGGCCGGCGATGAGCGCCCGGCCGTGAAAGACCTCTCGGAAGTCCTCGCCGCGGAAGGCGAGATCGTCCGCCTCGACCGCGACCACCCGGGATTCAAGGACCCCGTGTACCGGGCGCGACGCAACGAGATCGCGCTCCACGCGCTGCGCTACAAGGCGGGAGAGCCGATTCCGCGCGTCGACTACACACCCGAGGAGCAGGCGGTCTGGCGTCTCACCTGGGAACGGCTGGGGCCCCTCCACGAGACGTACGCGTGCCGCGAGTGGATCGAGAGCTCGAAGGTGCTCTCCCTCGACCGGACGGCCGTCCCCCAGCTCGCGGACGTGAACCCCACGCTCGCGCGCTCGGGCTTCCGCATGCTTCCCGTCGCGGGCCTGATCCAGGGCCGCGGCTTTCTCTCGGCGATGGCGCAGGGCGTGTTCCTGTCGACGCAGTACATGCGCCACCACTCCGTGCCCTTCTACACGCCGGAGCCGGACGTCATCCACGAGCTCGTCGGCCACGCCGCGAGCCTGTTCCACCCCGACATCGTCCGGCTGTCACGCCTCTTCGGCGAAGCGGCCGCGCGCGCGAGCGACGAGGGAATGAAACGCCTCGAGCTCGTCTACTGGTACACGCTCGAGTTCGGGCTCGTCGAAGAGGGCGGCGCCCTCCGGACCTACGGAGCGGGCGTCCTCTCGTCGTTCGGGGAGATGGAGCGCATGACGACGGAAGCGGAGCTGCGCCCGCTGGACTTCGCGGACGCGTCGACGCGGCCGTACGACCCGACGCAGTACCAGCCCGTCCTCTACGTCTCGCCGTCGTGGGACCGGATGGTCGCGGACGTCTCGGACTGGCTGAAGACGGTCTGACCCGCCGCCCGTAGACTCCCTTCGTGCCCCCGCCTCCGCGCCCGTACGACGCGCTGAAGCACCGCGACTTCCGCCGGCTCGCGATCACGCAGCTCCTCTCGCTCGTCGGGTCGCAGATGCAGAACGTCGCGATCGACTGGCACGTCTGGGTGCTCACGCGCTCGCCGCTCGCGCTCGGCCTCGTGGGCCTCGTGCGCGTCGTCCCCATCGTGACGCTCTCGCTCGTCGGCGGCCTCGTCGCCGACCGCCACGACCGCCGCCGCGTGATGCTCGCGACGCAGTCCGCGATGACGCTCGTCGCCCTGGCCCTCGGCGCGGCGACGCTCCTCGGCCGGGACACCGTCGGACTCGTCTACGCCCTGACGGCGGCGACGTCCGCGGCGGGCGCTTTCGACAACCCGGCTCGCCAGTCGCTCGTCCCGCGCCTCGTCCCCGAGCGCGACCTTCCCGGCGCGCTCGCGATCCTCCTCTCGGCCTTCCAGGTCGCGGCGATCGGCGGGCCCGCCCTCACGGGCCTGATCCTCGCGGGCTCGGCGCACGCGTCGCCCGCCGCGGGAAGCGCCCACCCGCACACGGCGGGCCTCGCGCTCGTCTACCTCCTGAACGCGGCGTCCTTCGCCGGGGTGCTCGCCACGCTCGCGACGCTCCGGGCCTCCGGCCGCGTCGAGCGCGCGGAAGGCGCGCCGGCGCACCCGATCGAGTCCCTGCGGGAGGGCCTGCGCTTCGTGTTCACGACGCCGATCCTCGTCTGGACGATGACGCTCGACTTCTTCGCGACGTTCTTCGCGGGCTCGATGTCCCTGCTTCCCATCTTCGCGGACCAGATCCTCCTCGTCGGGCCGGCGGGCTACGGCTGGCTGCGCGCCGCTCCCGGCATCGGGGCGCTCGCCTCGTCCGTGTGGACGTCGGTCCGCGGCCTGCCGCGGCGGCAGGGGCGCGTGTTCCTGTGGGCGGTGGCCGCGTACGGCGCGGTCACGATCGTGTTCGGCTTGTCGCGAAGCTTCGCGCTCACGTTCGCGGCGCTCGCGCTCGTCGGGCTGACGGACACGATCTCGACGGTCGTGCGGCAGACCGTGAGGCAGCTCGTGACGCCCGACGCGCTCCGCGGCCGGATGACGGGCGTCAACATGATCTTCTTCATGGGCGGGCCTCAGCTCGGCGAGCTTGAGGCGGGCTTCGTCGCGAGCCTTTTCGCGTCGGCGGCAATGGGCGCCTCGTTCGCCGTCGTCTCCGGCGGCGTCGGCACGATCCTCGTCGCGGCGTTCGTCGCGTGGCGCGCGCGGGACGTGCGCGACTACGAGTGGCGCGCGCCCGGCGGCTGACGACTGATATGGTTTGAGAAAGAGAAGAGAAGAACCGGGGATTCGGATTTTCTTTGAAGGGGGAAGAGGCATGAGGCTCTCGAATGTGTGCGCGGCGGCGCTTCTGGTTGCCATGGTGGCGGTGGCGGCGCCCGAGGAACAGCCCAAATCACCTTCTAAGAAATCTTTGTCTTCCTCTTCCTCTTCCTCTTCCTCTTCTTCTTCTTCTTCTTCCGAAGCAGAGAAATCTCTTTCCGACAAGCTCCAGGGCCTTCAGTTCCGCAACATCGGCCCGTTCCGCGGCGGGCGCGTCACGGCCGTGGCGGGCGTGCCCGGACAGCCGCTCACGTTCTACTTCGGCGGCACGGGCGGCGGCGTGTGGAAGACGACGGACGGCGGCTCGAGCTGGGAGCCCGTCTCCGACAAGTTCTTCAGAACGGGCTCCGTCGGCGCGCTCGCGGTGGCGCCGTCCGACCCGAACGTGGTGTACGCCGGAATGGGCGAGGGCTGCATCCGCGGGAACACCTCGGCAGGCGACGGCGTGTGGAAATCCGTCGACTCCGGAAAGACGTGGACGAACGTGGGGTTGGGCGACACGCAGCAGATCCCGCGCGTGCGCGTCCATCCGTCGAATCCGGACCTCGTCTACGTGGCGGCCCTCGGACACACGTGGGGGCCGAACCCGGACCGCGGCATCTTCCGGTCGGCGGACGGCGGGAAGACGTGGAAGAAGGTCCTCTTTGTCGACGAGAAGACCGGAGCGTCCGACCTCGTCATGGACGCGACGAACCCGCGCATCCTCTGGGCCGGCTTCTGGCAGGTGGGGCGCAAGCCGTGGTCGCTCGAGAGCGGCGGCCCGGGCGGCGGCGTGTGGAAGACCACGGACGGGGGAGACACGTGGAAGAAGCTCTCGGGCGGCCTGCCCGAGGGCGTCGTCGGCCGGGTCGGGATCGCGGTCTCGCCCGCGCGGCCCGAGCGCGCGTGGGCCGTCGTCGAAGCCGCGAAGGGCGGCGTCTTCCGCACGGACGACGGCGGCGAGACGTGGAAGAAGGTCAACGACGAGAACAAGCTCCGCCAGCGGGCCTGGTACTACTCGCACGTGGTCGCCGACCCGAAGAACGCGGACGCGGTCTACGTCCTGAACGTCGGGTTCTTCCGCTCGGGCGACGGCGGCAAGACGTTTGACGCGATCCGCACCCCGCACGGCGACAACCACGACCTCTGGATCGACCCGGACGACCCGCAGCGGATGATCGAGGGCAACGACGGCGGCGCGGCCGTGACGTTCAACGGCGGCCGGAGCTGGTCGTCGGTCCTGAACCAGCCCACGGCGCAGTTCTACCGGGTCGTCGCGGACGCCCGTTTCCCGTACCGCGTCTACGGCGCGCAGCAGGACAACACGACGGTCGAGATTCTCTCCCGCACGCGCGGCGGCGGCATCGGCCCGTCCGACTGGCATCCGGTCGGCGGCTGCGAGAGCGGCTGGATCGCCCCGAAGCCGGACGACCCGGACGTGTCCTTCGCGGGCTGCTACGGCGGCGCGATCGGCCGCTTCGACGGCCGGACGGGCGAGGAACGCAACGTCGTCGCGTGGCCGCAGCTCGCGATCGGGCAGGCGCCGAAGGACCTGAAGTACCGGTTCCAGTGGAACGCGCCGATCCTGATCTCGCGGCACGACTCCCGCACGCTCTACCACGCCTCCCAGGTCCTTCTCAGGAGCACGGACGAGGGCGCGACGTGGACCGAGGTCAGCCCCGACCTCACGCGGAACGAGAAGGCGACGCAGGGGTACTCCGGCGGGCCGATCACGTTCGACAACACGGGCGTCGAGGTGTACGGCACGATCTTCGCGCTCGCGGAGTCGCCGGCCGAGGCCGGGACGATCTGGGCGGGGACGGACGACGGGCTCGTGCAGCTCACGCGCGACGGCGGGAAGAACTGGGCGAACGTGACGCCGAAGGGGCTTCCGGAGCGCATCCAGGTCAACTCCATCGAGGTTTCGCCGCACGACGCCGGCGCCGCGTGGATCGCCGCGACGATGTACAAGCACGACGACGCGCGGCCGTACCTCTACCGGACGAGCGATTACGGGAAGACGTGGACGAAGCTCGTGAACGGCATCCCGGACGGCGCGTTCACGCGCGCCGTGCGCGAGGACCCCGTGCGCAAGGGGCTCGTCTTCGCGGGCACCGAGCGCGGCCTCTACGTGTCCCTCGACGGCGGCGCCGCGTGGCAGCCGTTTTCACGGAATCTGCCGGTGGTCCCCATCACGGATCTCACGATCAAGGACGGCGACCTCGTTGTCGCGACGCAGGGCCGCGCGTTCTGGATCCTGGACGACCTCTCGCCGCTCCGGCAGTGGGCCGACGGCGTCGAGAAGAAGGCGGTCCACGTCTTCAAGCCGCGCCCCGCCGTCCGCTTCGGGTCGGCCGGCCGCGGCGAGGGCGGCCCCCCGCGCGGCGTCGGGCAGAACCCGCCCGCCGGCGCGATTCTCGACGTCTGGCTGAAGGACGCGCCGCCGAAGAAGCCCGGCCCGAAGGACGCGCTCACCCTCGAGATCCTCGACGGCGAGACCGTGCTGCGGACGTTCACCTCGGAAAGGAAGGAGGCGGAGGACGCGCCCGCCGAGGACGAGGCGGAGAAGCCCCTCGAGCTCAAGCAGGGCCTCAACCGGCTGTCCTGGGATCTCCGCATGCTCAAGCCGTCGCTCGTGCCGAAGGCGATCATCTGGGGCCCGCGTGCCGGCCCGCTCGTCGCACCGGGCACGTACACGGCGCGCGTGAAGCAGGGCGGGACCGTCTTGGCCGAAACGATCGAGGCCGTCGCGAACCCGATGGTCAAGGCCTCGGCGGCGGACCTCAAGAAGCAGTCCGTGTTCCTCGCGAGCGTGCGGGACAGGCTCTCGGAGACGCACGAGGCGGCGCTCACGTGCCGCGACGTGAAGAAGCAGGTGAAGGACGTCTCCGAGCGCGCGGCGCGCCTCGGCAAGAAGGAGCCGCTCGCCGAGAAGGGCAAGGCGCTTTCGGAAAAGCTCACGGCCATCGAGGAGCAGCTCGTGAACCCGAAGGTCAAGAGCGAGCAGGACGTCCTGAACTTCCCGCCGCAGCTCGACCACCAGTTCGTGGGCGTCGCGAGCGTCGCGGGAAGCGGCGAAGGCGCTCCCCTCGCGTCTTCCGTCGCCTACTTCGGCCAGCTCGAGGTCCGGCTCGCCGACCTGAAGAGGCAGCTCCAGTCCGTCCTCGACACGGACCTCGCGGATTTCAACAGGACCGTCGCCGAGCAGGGCGTCCCGGCCGTGGCGCCGGCGCCGCGCGAGGGGAGGCGCTAGGAGCGGGACCGCTCGATCCGCTCCTCCATCTCCTCGAGGCTCTTCGGCCAGTCGCCGCGCAGGAGGCGCGAGAGGGAGCGGTCCGCGAGGAGCTTCCCGCCGGTCTGGCAGGCGGGGCAGTAGTTCGTCTCGTTCGCAGCGTAGACGATGCGCTGGACGGCCGTCCCGCAGCGCGGACAGGGCCGGCCGAACTTTCCGTGGACGGCCATGCCCTCGCGGAAGGCCGTGACCTTCTCGGGGAACGTCTCTCCCGTCTCCCGCCTCAGGCGCTCCGTCCAGTCGAGGAGCGTCGTCCGCGTCGCGTCGAAGAGGCGGTCGGCCTCCTCGCCCGCGAGGCGCGACGTGAGGGCGACGGGGGAGAGCCGCGCCGCGTGGAGGATCTCGTCCGAGTAGGCGTTGCCGATCCCGGAGAAGAGCGTCGGGTCCGTGAGCGCGCGCTTCAACGTGTGGTTCTCCGTGCGCAGGCGCGCGACGAACGCATCGCGCGACGCCTCCAGCGGCTCGAGGCCGCCGGGGTCGAGGGCGAGAAGCGCTTCGCGGCCCGCGACGACGCGCACCCAGGCTCTCTTCTTGGGACTCGCTTCCGTGAGGAGGAGAGTTCCGTGATCGAAGAGAAAAGAGAGAAGACCGATTTTCTTTGGAATGGGAATGGGGGTGCCGGCCGTCTTCCAGCGCAGCCGACCCGACACCATGAGATGGAGGACCAGGAAGAGCTCCGCGCCGCCTTCTTCCCCTTCAAGAGAAAACACGAGACGTTTTCCGAGCCGGGACACCCCACGAATCGCACGGCCCTCGATGTCCGTCAGTGGGGGAGTCACCGACCGCAGGACGAACGGGCTCGCGAGGCGGACCTTGCGAAGCGTCCGGCCCTTCAGGCGGCGCTCGAGGTGTTCGGCGTAGACGACGACGTCCGGAAGCTCCGGCATCGGTTCAGAATAGGCCATGCCCCGGTGCCGGAAAGAAGAGACGCCCGCCGGTTCGAGCCCGTCCTCGCGCGCGGTGCGCGAGACGCTGCCGCCCGACCTCCTTGCGGCGGGTGTCCGGCGCCTCGGCACCGTCGCGCTCCTCATGGCGGGGAGCGTCCTCGCGTTCGCGGTCGTGGAGCGGCTGGTCGTGGCGCGCGCCGGAGTGGCCGCGTTCCCCGGCATCGTGCCCTTCGGTCAGGTCTCCGTCGTCGTCGTGTCGCTCGGCATGTACGCGGTGACGCGCCGCGCGGGCCTCGACCCCGCCGAGCTGCTCGACCGCGCGCTCGTCTACGAGGTGCTCGTCGGGTTCCTGCTCGCAGCGGTCTACCACTCCGTGCCCGACAACCCTGGAGTCCTGCCGAAGGGGTTCTCGTCCGTGGCCGTCCTGATCATGGCGTTCCCGCTCCTCGTACCGTCCACGCGCGGGAAGACCGTCCTCGCGACGGTCGCGACCGCGCTCATGGACCCGATCGGGCTGCTCGTCGGGATCGCGCTCGGCTATCGACCGGCCCCTTCGGGGTCCTTCGCGGTCGCGATGTTCCTGCCGACGGCCATCGCCGCCATCATCGCGATCATCGGGTCGCGGATCGTGTACCAACTCTCGGCGCAGGCCGGGAAGGCCGAGGAACTCGGGAGCTACAGGCTCGTCGCGCCGCTCGGGCGCGGCGGCATGGGCGAAGTCTGGCGCGCCGAGCACCGCATGCTCGCGCGCGACGCCGCGATCAAGCTCGTGCGCGGGCGCGACGGCGGAATCGCACGCGAGCTCATGGCGCGTTTCGAGCGCGAGGCGAAGGCGACGGCCGGCCTGCGCTCGCCCCATACGGTCCAGCTCTACGACTTCGGCCGGTCGGACGACGGCGCTTTCTACTACGTCATGGAGCTTCTCGACGGCTACACGCTCGACCGGCTCGTCGAGCGCCACGGGGCGCTCGCGCCCGAGCGGGTCGTGTCCGTCCTCCGGCAGGCGTGCCGCTCGCTCGCCGAGGCGCACGGCGCGGGGCTCGTGCACCGCGACATCAAGCCCGGCAACATCTTCCTCTGCCGCTACGGCGGCGAGGCGGACTTCGTGAAGGTCGTCGACTTCGGCCTCGTGAAGGACGTCTCGGCGAGCGGAGGGGTGAATCTCACCCAGACGGGGCTCATCGCCGGGACGCCGGCCTACATGCCGCCCGAGATGGCGCTCGGCAGGGACGTGGACGGACGCGCGGACCTCTACGCCCTGGGCTGCGTCGGCTACTTCCTCCTCACGGCCCAGACGGTGTTCGACCGCAAGACGGCGCTCGAGACGCTGCACGACCACACCTCCACGCCGCCCGTGCCGCCCTCGCGGCGCGTCGCGACGCCGATCCCGGCCGACCTCGAAGCCGTGCTGCTCGACTGCCTTGCCAAGGATCCCGGGGACCGTCCCGAGAGCGCCCTCGTCCTCGAAGAGCGTCTCGCGGCGACGTCGTCGGCGGGCCTCTGGTCTCGGGCGGACGCCGAGCGCTGGTGGGACCGCCACTCGCCGGCGACGGGCACCTACCGGCCACTCCCGGCCGAGCCGGAGGGCACGCGCCTCGACACGCCGGAAGACCGCGCCGCCGCGGCGGAGTGACGCCGTGTGCGGCCGATACTGGCTCGTCACACCCGCCGACGTCCTCGCGTCGCGCTTCCGCCTGCGCGGTGAGCGCGTCCCGCTCGTCCCGCGCTGGAACGCGGCGCCGGGACAGGACCTTCCCGTCGTTCGCTTCGACGCGAAGGGGGAGGGCGCGCGCATCCTCGAGCCCATGCGGTGGGGTCTCGTCCCGTCGTGGGCGGCGAGCCCGGAGGACGCGGGCCGCCCGATCAACGCGCGCGCCGAGACCGCGGCGACGAAGCCCACGTTCAGAGAGCCGTTCCGCCGGAGCCGCGCGCTCGTCCCGGCGGACGGATTCTTCGAGTGGAAGAAGGGCGACCGGGGCCGCGAGCCCTTCGCCCTGCGCCTGAAGTCGCGGCGCCCGTTCGCGTTCGCGGGGATCTTCGACACGTGGACGCCCGCGAGCGGCCCGCCGCTCAAGTCGTTCGCGATCCTCACGACCCGGCCGAACGCGCTCGTGGCGAGTGTGCACGACCGGATGCCCGTCATCCTCACGCCCGAGGGCGAGGACCTGTGGCTGGACCCGGATGCGCGGGACCCCGCGGCGCTCGCGCCGCTGCTCGCGCCGCTCGGGGCCGAGGAGATGGAGGCGTTCGCGGTGTCGCGCCGCGTGAACGCGCCCGCGAACGACGACCCCTCGGTCCTCGACGCGCCCGGGCCCGAGGCCCCGCCGCCCCCGAAGAAGAGCCGGGCGTCGGCCGCGCAGCGCGACCTCTGGGAGAATGGCGGGGATGACGTCGACGAGGGCTGAGGGCGCGCGGGCCGCGGCTGCCGCGGCGCTGCTTCTCGCGGCGTCGGGTTGCTCGCTCGGCGGCGCTTCGACGGCCTCCGCGCCGGCGGCCCCGCCGGCCTCGAAGCTCGGCGCGCAGAAGGCGGCCGCGATCGCGAACGGCTACGCGGGAGGTCACCTCGACTTCGGGCGCCGGCAGTGGGAAACCTCGGGCGACGGCTTCCAGCGCGCATTCGCGTTCAACACGAAGGACGACGCGGCCGCATACCTCGCGGCGACGGCCTGGGCGCACGCGGGCAACGCCCCGGCCGCGCTCGAGTGGCTGGACCAGGTATGGCGGCTCAACAGCTGCCTCGTCCCGCGACCGAAGTCGTTCGAGGGCATCGCGTCCGACCCGCGATTCAACGACGCGCTCGCCGTGATCCGCGCGCAGGCGCCGAAGACGCACCGCTCGGCGGTCGCGTTCACGCTCGGGGCGCGCGACCTCGTCCCCGCCGACCTCGCATGGGACGCCGCCGCGAAGGTCTTCTACGTGGCGAGCCTGCGAAAACGGAAGATCGTGCGCGTGACGCCGGGCGCCGCCGGCGCGCCGGCCGCGATGGCCGACTTCGCGGGCTCGGACGGCACGGCCCTCGACGCCGTTCTCGGCCTGAAGGTCGACACCGCGCGCCGCCGCCTGTGGGCCGTGACGGCCGGCGACCCGGCGATGGAGGGGTTCCGTCCCGAGGACTACGGGCGCTCGCAGCTCGTTGCGTTCGACCTCGCGACCGGCGCGATCCTCGGCCGCTGGTCGCCCCTGACGAGACCGCCGCATCAGTTCGGCGGGCTCGCGGTGGACGCAGCCGGCAACGTCTGGGTCACGGACACGGCGTCCGGAGAGATCCACGTCCTCAAAGCCGGCGCCGAGGAGCTCGCGGTCGCCGCGGCGGCTGGCGCGTTCGTCGCGCCGAAATCCGTCGCGTTCTCGGCGGACGGCGCGCGCGTCTGGGTCAGCGACCTCGCGCGCGGCGTGTACCGCCTAGACGCCGCGACGGGGGCGGCGACGCTCCTCGACCAGCCGCCGGGCCCGTGGCCGGCCGGCCTCGACGGGCTCGTCTTCCATCGCAACGCGCTCGTCGGCGTCCAGGGCACCGTCAGCGTGGGGCGCGTGGGCCGCTGGACGCTCGAACCCGACGGGAACTCCTTCACGGGGATGGAAATCCTCGACTGCGCTCACCCGTCGTACCGGGTGCCCGTGGGCGGGACGGCGGTCGGCGACGACTACGTCTACGTGGCGAACAGCCAGGTCGACGCCTTCGGCCCGGACGGCGTGCTCCCGTCCGAGAAGGTCGAAGACCTCGTCTTCCTGCGCCTGCCGCTCGGGCGCTGAAACGGCGCCGGATCGTCGTATCCTTCGCGCATGAAGCGATTGATAAAGGGACTCGTTCTCGTCCTGAGCGTCCTCGCCGTGATCGTGGGAGCCGGGATCGCGTATCTCGCCGCGAAAAAGCCCGCCCAGCGGCCCGCGTCCGCCGAGAAGATCGAGGCGACGCCCGCGCGCCTCGCGCGCGGCGAGTACCTCGCGATGCACGTCGTGGACTGCCTGCTGTGCCACTCCGACGCGAAGTTCGACCGGTTCGGGCTGCCGCGCATTCCCGGCACCGAGGGGAAGGGCGGATTCGCCTTCACGAAGGAGTTCGGGATCCCCGGCGTCCTCTACGCCCGCAACATCACGCCTGATCCGGAGACGGGGATCGGGAAGTGGACGGACGGCGAGATCCTGCGCGCGATTCGCGAAGGCGTCGACCGCGACGGCAACACGCTTTTCCCGATGATGCCGTACGCCGCGTACCACGAGATGAGCGACGAGGACGCGCGCGCGATCGTCCTGTATCTCCGGACGCTGCGTCCGATCCGGAACGCGGTTCCGGCGAAGAAGATCGACTTCCCGGTGAACCTTCTCGTCAAGAGCGCGCCCAAGCCGGTGGCCGGGCCGGTCGTCACGCCGGACCCGAAGACGGACCACATCGGATACGGGAAGTACCTCACCGTGATCGGGGGTTGCCTGGGCTGTCACACGCCCGAGACGCGCCCCGGCGCGCCCATCCCCGGGCGTGAGTACACCGGGGGAAGGCTGTTCACGGGTCCGTGGGGCCGCAACGTGACGCCGAACCTGACGCCGCACAAGGACGCGTACGTCGGCCGCGCGACGAAGGAGGAGTTCATCGGACGCTTCCGCTCCTTCGCGGGGCTGACGGGCGACGCGGCCCCGGTCGCGTCGAAGGGCCGCAACACGGTCATGCCCTGGCTCGCCCTGTCCGGGGCGACGGACGAGGACCTCGGCGCGATCTACGACTTCCTGAAGACGCTGCCGCCGGTCGAGAACAAGGTCAACCCGTTCCCGGACGCGCCCGACGTGGCGCCGGAGGCGCCGAAGACCGCGGAAAGGTGAACGACCGCTCCGCCGGGCTCAGCCGGATCCGGGCGCGTCGAACGCGCGGACGGAGGCGAGGATGCCTTCCATCTCGCGGCGCAGCCTCACGAAGGCGGACGTCTCCGCGGCGACGAGCACGCCATAGACGGTCGGGCCGTTCGGGTAGAGACCCCAGAGGAGCTCCACGTCCCGCCCCTCGAGAAGGGCCGTCGCGTGCAGGACGCGCGTCGCTCCACGCCCGGGCAGAGGCGCGACGCCGAGGAGCTTCCACTTTTCGAGGCGCCGCGCCGATCCCTCCGAGACGAGCGCGGCGGCGTTGTCGAGGTCGAGGCTGCCTCCGCCCAGGAGCGTCCACGAGATGACGGCGAGCTGGGCCGGCTCGCCCGCGCGCAGGAGCCGGTGCTCGAGCGCCGGGCGGTTGGGGTCCGCCGGGTCTCCGCCGTCGGTGAGCTCGAACCGCGGAACGCGCGCCTCGTACCAGCGGCCCGTCGGCAGCTCGAGCGTGAAGCCGCGGCCCGCGAGGAACGAGACCGGGGCCCCCTTGGCCCGGTCGCCGAGGGCGATCGTCCGCTTCACGGCGGGGGTGACGAGGACCGCGGCGGCGCCGGCCGCCGCGAGGGCCAGAACGGCTCCGACTCGACCGACGGCCATGGTCAGTCTCCGTCCTGGAAGCGGCGGATCCCCGGGACGACCGGCCTTCCCGTCGCGCCGCGCTGCGCGAGAACGTGACCGACGATCCACGCGGCGTGGGCGCGGCCGTTCTCGATGAAGAGCCGGCCGATGTGCCGTCCGGCCGCCACGACGCCCGCGACGTAGAGGCCCGGCACGCCCGTCTCCATCGTCCCGGCGTCGTGGACGACCTCGAGGTCCCCGGTGATGCCGACGCCGGCGGCGGTGAGGAACGAGAAGTCGGGGCGATAGCCGGTCAGCGCGTAGACGAAGTCGTTCGGGAGCTCCGTCGTGCCCCCACTGCCGAGGAGCGTGACCGATTCCTCGTCGATCCGCGCGACCGTCGTCTCGAAGAACGCGCGGATCGAGCCCTCGCGGATGCGGTTCTCGACGTCCGGCTTGAGCCAGTACTTGACGCTCGCCCCGAGCGCCGGGCCCCGGACCGCCATCGTCACGCGGGCGCCGTGCCGGTGGAGGTCGAGCGCGGCCTCGACGGCCGAGTTCTTGCCGCCCACGACGAGGACGTCCGTCCGGGCGTGGGCGTAGGGCTCGCGGTAGTAGTGCGAGACCTTCGGGAGATCCTCGCCGGGGACGCCGAGGAGGTTCGGCGTGTCGAAGAACCCGGTCGCGACGACGGCCGCGCGGGCCGTGAACGTGCCCTTCGGCGTTGCGGCGGCGAAGATCCCGTCGGCCTTCGTCAGCGAGGTGACGGGCGCTCCGAGGCGCACGTCGAGCCGCTCGCGCTCGGCGACCTTGCGGTAGTAGTCGAGGCCTTCCCGCCGCGTGGGTTTCGGCCCGGCCGAGACGAACGGGTGGTCGCCGATCTCGAGGAGCTCGGGCGTCGAGAAGAAGACGACGTGGACCGGCCAGTTCACGAGCGTGTTGAGCAGCGCGCCCTTCTCGAGGACGACGTGCGTGAGGCCGGCGCGCGTCGCCTCGAGCGCACACGCGAGGCCGGCCGGGCCGGCGCCGACGACGAGGAGATCCGTCGGAGGGGGCACGGCGGCGTTCACGGGCGGAGCATACGGGAGGAGAATCCTTCCGTGCGCCGGGCCGCCCTCCTCGGGCTTTTCGCGCTCGCAGCCTCCGCGTCCGCCGCGGACGAGGAGAAGCCCGCGGCGCGCATCGTGAGGACCGAGCAGGTCGTGAGGCTCGTCGTCGACGCGTACGTGACGGACAAGCGGGGCGACCCGATCACGGATCTCGTGGCGTCGGACTTCCGCGTCACGGCGGACGGCAGGCCGCTCGAGGTCGAGTCCGTCGAGTTCGTGGCGGCGGGCACGCCGGAGGGCCCGGTCGCCATGCCCCCGCCGGGGGACGGCGCGTCGGCGTCCGCGCCGGCACCCGCTCCCTATCCGCCGGGACGGCTCATCGTCCTCTTCGTGGAGGGCGACCTCGGCCGGCAGCGCACGAAGGGCCTCATGCGCGTGAAGCAGGAGCTCCACCGCCTCCTCGACCGCCTGAAGCCGGCGGACCGTGTCGCAGTGGTGGGCTTCTTTTCCCACCTGACGGTCCTCACGGACTTCACAAACGACCGGGCCACCCTCGACGAAGCGTTCCGGCTCGGCCTCGGCTCGAGCCGCGACCGCGACGTCAGGATCTCTCCGTATCCGTCTCTGGCGGCGAATCTCGACTTCGCCGAGGCGCGGAAAGCCGCGCACGTCGAGCGCGCGCTGGAGCTCGTCGCCATGGCGCTCGCCCCGATTCCGGGCGCCAAGGCCGTCGTCTTCGCGGGCTGGGGCTTCTTCGCGAACCGCGCTCCGATCGAGGGCGTCCTCTACGACCGCGCGCTCGGCGCGCTCATGCGCGCGCGGGCGAACGTGTTCATGCTCGACACGTCGGACTCGGACTGGCACACGCTCGAGACGGCTCTCCAGGTCGCCTCGCAGGCGACGGGCGGGACGTACGCGAAGACGAACCTGTTCGCGGGCCAGGCCGTGGAGCGCGTCGCGCGCGCTCTCGCGGGGCGATGGGTCCTCGTATGCGTCGCGCCCGACGCCGCGCCGCGCACGCTCGACGTGTCCCTCGTGCAGCGCCGCGGAGACGTCGTCGCGCGGGCGTACACTGCGCTGCCATGAAACGCCCGAGCGCCGCGCCCCGAGCCGCACGTGTCGTCCTGGCCCTTTCCGCCGCTTCGGTCCTCTACGGCTGCGCCTCCGGCTCGTCCGCGCCGCCGCCATCCGCCGGCGGCGCGAAGAAGCGCCTCGTCCTCGTGGAAGCCAGGGGCCCGGGACCCGAGATCGAGCGCTTCGTCCCGCGGCTGCTCTCGGCCGCGAGCGACCGCGGGCTCGGCGCCATCGTGGACGCGCGGCTCTCCGGCGCGCACCTCGCGGACGTCGCCGCCGCCGGCGAGATCTCGGCCGCGTTCCGCAGGGAATACCCGGGCGACGTCTACATCGGCGCCCTGATGTCGCCGTGCACCATCCAGCGGCACGAGGGCCGCGTGTACGACCGGCAGCAGACCCCCGGCGGCGTGCCCGTGCGGACGGAGACCGTCGTCGTCACGTACGACGCGGAATGCTCGGTCGTCCTCACGCTCGTCGGCGAGGCCGGGGCCGCCGTGAAGACGATCGACGTCACCGGGCGCAACGGGAGCGCCGAGGTCAGCGCCTCGAACACCGAGGCCGAGGGGCAGGCCGCTGCAGACGCGGCCGATCGGGCCGCCAAGAAGCTCGCCTCGTTCGTGCGCTGAGGTCGGCCGTGGCGGCGCCGCGCTCCCGCGGTGTGTTTCTCCTCGAGGCGCTCGTGTCGCTCGCGATCCTCGGAATCGTCCTGACGCTCGGCGCGAGCTTCCTCGCGCGGCGGCGCGCGCTGGAGGCGGACCGGCGCGACCACGACCGCGCGGCCCGCGCGCTCGCGAGCGAGTGGGTCTACCTCCGCACGGCGTTCCGGCACGACCTCTTTCCGAAGGACAGGCGCACGTTCGTCGGGCCGGGCGCCTTCGTGGACGCGCTGGACGCGCGCGCGCCCGTCCTCGCCGTCCGGCAGACGGACGTGGACGGCCTGTACCGCGTGACGCTCGACATCGGGTGGGGCGTCGGCGGGAAGAAGCGCCTCGTCGAGGAAGGCTTCGTCTTCCGCGGGGTCTCGCCGCCGTGACCCGCCGCGGCTTCTCCCTCGTCGAGATGTGCGTCGTCGTCATGATCGGCCTCGTTCTGCTCTTTGCGCTCCTGCCGGTCGCCCTCGGCCTGCTCCGGCAGCAGGCGGGCCTCAACGCGCGCAGCCTCGGCATCGACACGTGGCCGCTCCTCGTCGAACGGCTCGGCGGCGACGCGGGCCGCTCTTCGGGCGCCCTCGTCTCGCCGCCGTTCCCGGCCGCGGCGTTCCGCCTGCGCTTCCCGCCGGCGCGCGACGAGGACCCGGACGTGACATGGACGTTCGGGGACGGGCGGGCCGAGCGCGCGACCGAGCGCCGGAAGCCCGACGGCGAGGTCGTCCGGGCCACGACGACGTGGGACCTGCCGGGGACGCTCGCGCTCGAGCCGGACGAGCTCGAGAACGGCCGGCTGCTCTTCGCGTGGAACGACGGCTCCGGCCCGGAGCTCGTCGCGATCGCCTGCGGGCGCCCGACGGAGCCCGCGCGGTGAGGCGGCGCGCGCGGGGAAGCTCCCTCCTCCTCGTCCTCGGGATCCTGACGGTCTTCGGGCTCGTCCTCGGCGTCCTCGCGACCGTCCTCGTCACGGACCTCTCCTCGTCGAGGCGCCGCGCGAACGCCGCCTACGCCGCGGAGCTCGCGCGCTCGGGCACGGACTGGGCGCGCGGGGCGCTCCTCGCGCGCGGCGGCCTGCCGTCCGCGACGCTCCGCGTCGAGCGCGGGGAGATCGCCGTCGCGACGGAAGAGCTGCCGGACGGCCGCCTGCGCGTCGTCTCGACGGGCCGCGTGCGAGGCGGAGACGCGACGCTCGCCGCGCGGCGCGAGGTGACCGTGCTCTCGGCCTCCGCGAGGGCCCGTTGAGAATGCGCCGATGTGCCTGATCGTCCTGGCGTGGAAGGCCTCGCCCTCCGTACGCCTTGCCGTCGCCGCGAACCGCGACGAGTTCTTCGCGCGTCCCGCCGCCGCCGCGGCCTGGTGGAGGGATGCGCCGGACGTCCTCGCGGGCCGCGATCTTCGAGGCGGCGGCACGTGGATGGGCGTGACGCGCTCGGGGCGCTTCGCGGCGCTCACGAACTTCCGCGACGCGACGGCGCCGCGGAAGGGTGACGCTCCGTCGCGGGGAAACCTCGTCGGAGATTTTCTTAGAAAGGAAGAAGGGCCGGCGGCTTTTCTTTCACGCCTCGCCTGGAATGCAGACACCTTCGAAGGATTCAATCTCCTCGTCTCGGACGGCGGGGAGCTCTGGTCCTTCTCGAATGCCGAGGAAAGAGGCCCGGTCGCTCTCTCTCCGGGCGTCTACGGCCTCTCGAACCACCTCCTCGAGACGCCTTGGCCGAAGGTCGCCGCGGCGCGGGAGCGGCTCGCGGCGGCCGTCGCGACCGAGGCGGCGCCGCCCGAGCTCGAAGCGAGCCTTCTCGCCCTTCTAAGGAATCGCGCCCTGGCACCGGACGGCGCGCTGCCGGAAACGGGACTCCCGCTCGCCTGGGAGCGCGCTCTCTCGGCCGCTTTCGTCGTCCTTCCGGACTACGGGACGCGCGCCTCGACCGTCCTCGTCGTGGGCGCAGACGGAGAGGCGCGGTTCACGGAGCGAACCTTCGGTCCGGGCGGCGCTCCGCTCGGCGAGGTGCGGGAGACGTTTCGGCTCAGCGCGACGCCGAGAGCGTGACGTCGACCGTGATCTCGCGGCCGTCCCGGAGGACGCGCACGGGCACGGTGTCGCCGATCTTCTGCTTCTCGAGCGCGGAGACGAGGTCGTCGTAGCTCGCGACCCGCTTCCCCGCGACGCCGACGACGACGTCGCCGAGGGCGATCGATCCGTCCCGTTCCCGCCGCGTGCCGCGGAGGCCTGCTTTCGCGGCGCCGGTGCCTTCCTGCACCTCGAGGACGAGCACCCCCGTGAGGCCGAGCCGCCGGACGACGCCTTCCTGCGCGGGCGTGATGCCGAGGCGCGGCCGGATGACGCGCCCGTGCGCGATGAGCTGCGGGACGACTTCGTTCACGGTGTCGGCCGGGACCGCGAAGCCGATGCCGGCGCTCGCACCCGAGGGGCTCGCGATCTGGGTGTTGACGCCGATGAGGCGGCCCGCGCTGTCGAGGAGCGGCCCGCCCGAGTTCCCGGGGTTGATCGCCGCGTCCGTCTGGACGACGCCCTGGATTTTCCGGCCCGTGACGGACTCGATCGTCCGCCCGAGCGCGCTCACGATGCCCGTCGTGAGCGTCTCGTCGAGGCCGAACGGGTTTCCGATCGCGAAGACCTTCTGCCCGACCTTCAGGTCGCGGCTCGTCCCGACGAGGATCGGCGGGAGCTTCGCCTCGGGCGCGCCGATGCGCAGGACCGCGAGGTCCTTGTCGGGCTCGACACCGACGACCGTCGCCTTCCAGTCGGACTGGTCCGCGAGCGTCACGACGAGGGACGAGGCGTCCTGGATCACGTGGAAATTCGTGACGATGTGGCCCTGCCGGTCCCACACGAAGCCGGAACCGGAGCCCTGCGGGACCTCCGTCATCTCGAAGAAGCTGACCGGACGGCGGGCGAGGCTCGTGATGTAGACGACGGACGGGCTGCAGCGCTCGAAGAGCTCGATCGTGGCCTTTTCGTCGGAGGCGAGGTCGCCGCGCGCGGTCACGGGCCGCGCCTCGGCGGGAGCCCCCTTTAGCCGCGGCGGGGCGGCGCCGCCGCCGGGCGTCCGCTGCATGAGCGTGAAGACGAGCCATCCCGCCAGCAGCCCGAGGAGGACGGGCAAGACGATGGGGCCGCCCCGCCGCCGTGGAGGCGGCGGGACGTAGCCGTAGGGAGGCGGGAGGGTCGACACGCGGACGCGCCCGGCGCGTCAGGGCTGGACGCGGACCGATTCGATGACGACCGGGGTGACGGGGGCGTTGACGAACGCGCCGCCCTGGTTCGAGGTTGGCGTCGCCTTGATCTTGTTCACGACGTCCATGCCGTCCGTGACCTTGCCGAAGACGCAGTAGCCGTAGCCGTCCTGCGACTGGGCCTTGTCGAGGAACCCGTTGTCCTTCACGTTGATGAAGAACTGCGCCGTCGCGCTGTTCGGGTCGCCCGTGCGCGCCATCGCGAGCGTCCCGACCTTGTTCTGGAGGCCGTTCGACGACTCGTTCTTGATGGGGGCGTTCGTCTTCTTCTGCGTCTTGTCGACCGCGAAGCCGCCGCCCTGGATCATGAAGCCGTCGATGACGCGGTGGAACACCGTGCCGTCGTAGTGCTTCGCGTTCACGTAGGCGAGGAAGTTCTTCACGGTCTCGGGCGCCTTGGCGGCGTCGAGCTCGATCGTGATCGAGCCCATCGAGGTCTTCATCACGACCGTCGGATTCTTCACGGGGGTTTCTCCCTTCACGGCAGAGGTGGCGAACACAAGGGCGAGGGCCAGGGCGGGTGCGAGTCTTTTCATGGGGCGGGATCTTACGACGCCGAGGGGCGGGGCAGTGCGCGGGCTGCGAGGAGGAGCAGCAGCCCCGCCGCGAGGTTGACCGGGAGCGCGAGGGCCAGCGCGGCCTTCAGGCTGCCGGCGTAAACGCTGAGGCGTCCGATCGTGTACGGCCCGAGGGCGAGGCCGAGGAACGTCGTGTGCAGGAGGAGCACGGCGCTCGCCGTGCCCCTGAGCCGCGGAGGAACCAGCTCCTGCGCCGTCGTCGTCGCGGGCGCGACCCAGAGAGCGGTGAGGACGGTGATCGGGAGCGCGAGCGCGGCCGCGGGCGCGAGCGAAGGGGCCGCCAGCATCCCGAGCGCGAGCGGGATCGGAACGAGGGCCGAGGCCGCGCCGACGAGGAGGCGGCCGTCCGCGCGCCGCTTGCCCCACGCGTCCGCGAGGAGCCCGCCGCAGGTCGCGCCGAGCCAACCTCCGGCGGCCGAGATGCCGCCGAGGAGGAGGCCCGTCTTCGCGAGGTTCAGGTGGTGGACCCGCACGAAGTACGGCGCGATCCAGAAGCTCGTCCCGTACGTCCCGAAGGCGACGAGGCCGAAGCCGAGGTTCGCGAGGACGAGCGCGCGGTTCTTGAAGACGAGGTCGAAGTCCTCGCGGCTCGTCAGGCGCAGCGCCTGCGCCCACGAGAAGACGGCGTAAAAGCCGGCGGCGAGCGCGATCCACTGCGCGGGGTTTCCGAGCGCGGCCGTGAGGAGCCACGCGAGGCCGCCGAGCGCGGCAGAGGCCGCGACGTTGACGAGGACGCCCGCCGCGCCGGCGCCCGCCGCAGCGAGCGTGAAGAGCGTGAACGGCGGGAGCACCGAGGCCGATTCGCGGAGGAACGTCCGCACGGGCGTCGCCGTGAGCGGCGGGTGCGCCGCGGCGCGGGCGGGCTCGCGGAGGCTGCGCACCCAGGCGGCGAGGACGAGGCCGGGCAGGCCGACGGCGAGGAACGCGGCCTGCCAGCCGCGCAGGCCGAGCGGGCCCGCGCCCGAGGGGAACGCCGCGTCCCACCGGTCGACGACGAGGCCGCCGATCCCGAGGCCGAGGCCCGCGCCGATGTAGATACCGCTCGAGTAGAGGCCGAGGACCGTCGCGCGCTTCTCCTTCGGGAACCAGTCCGAGAGGAGCGAGTACGCGGCAGGCGCCGCGCTGGCCTCGCCCACGCCGACGCCCATCCGCGCGAGCGCGAGCTGGGGGAAGCTCTTCGCGAAGCCCGAGAGCGCCGTCATGAGGCTCCAGAACGCCGCGCCCCACGCGATGAGCCGGCGCCGGTCCCAGGCGTCCGCGAGGCGGCCGAGCGGGATCCCGAAGACGGCGAAGAAGACCGCGAAGACCGTTCCGTAGAGGAATCCCAGCTGCGCGTCCGTGACGCCGAGGTCGGCCTTGATGCGCTCGGCGAGGATCGAGACGATCTGCCGGTCGAGGAAATTGAAGACGTAGACGAGGACGAGGACGAGGAGGACGTAGCGTGGATACGCCCCGCGGCCCCCGGAGCTGTCGGACATGCGAGGATGTTAGAGGGACACGGGGGATTTCTTCGAATGAAGAGAAACGGCGGCCCGGAAGGCGCGCGCCCCTCTTAACTCTCTAAGAAAATCTTCAAACCCGGTCTCTCAGTAGAAGAATCCCGCCGCCGTCGTAACGGTGCCGCGCGAGGCGCGGACCTCGACGGGGTGGAAGACGCCCTTCCTCTTCGCGTTGCTCACGTACGAGACGAGGTACTGCGACCGGAGGTCGCGCTCGATCGCGGCGAAGATGCGGGGGAGGTCCTTCTCCTTCTTCACGGCGTACGTGCGGCCGCCGGTCGCGTCCGTGAGGCGCCGGAGGACCTCGACGTTCGGCGGATACGTCCGAAGCGAGACCTTGTCGGTCACCGTGACGCTGCCGTCGGGCGCCGTGACGGAGACCGGCGTGTGGATCTCCTCCGTGTACGGCAGGCCGAGCGCGTAGATCTTGACGCCCGACTGCCGCGCGTGGGCGACCGCGTCCCGTTCCTCGACGTCGTCCTCGAACGCGTTGCCGTCGGTCACGAGGACGAGGGCGCGCGCCCCCTGGCCGCCCTGGAACGCGTAGAGCGCGCGGAGAACCGCCGTGTGGAGGAGCGTGCCGGGCACGCCGTCGTAACCGAGCTCGAGGACGCTCTTCTCGAGGAGCGAGCGGTCGCCCGTCCACGGAACGACCTCCGAGACGGCCACGCCGAAGCGCTGAAGGAACGCGACGTCGCCGGCGCGGATGGTCCGGGCGAGGAAGGACCCGGCCGCAGCCGTCCGCAGCGCCTCGGTGTACTGGAGCGACATCGACGTGTCGATCGAGAGGCCGATCACGAGCGGCGCGTCGCGGAGGAAGCGCACCTCGCGGACCTCGCATTTGCCGCGGTCGTCCTTCACGGCGAAGTCCGCCGGTCCGAGCCCCGTGAGCGGCTCGCCGCCTCGCGTGACCGCCACCGTCTGCTCGACGACGTGCGCGTCGGTCGCCGCGGCGAGGCCGCGCCCGTTCAGGAGGATCGTGCGCTCGGCCGTCCGCCCGCGGGCCGTCTTCACGCGCGCCGTGAGCGGCGCGGTGTCGGCCGGGAGATCGACGGTCGCGGTGAAGGGGTCGTCGCCCGCGAGCGGCACGGGGCCGCCGGGGGCGTCGAGCACGACGGACTCGAGGGAGTCGCCCGGCGGCGCCGACGCGCGCACGAGCACCGGGGTCGGGCCACTCGCCTTCCCGCCGTCGAGCGGGGAGAGGAACTCGAGGACGAGGCGCCGGCCGCCCGGGTTCAGGACGGCCTGCCGTCGGTAGAGAGCCTGTCGCGCCGCGTCGAGCGCGACCGCGGTCACCGTCGCTTCGCGGGGAACCGGGCCGAGGTCGAACTCGAGCGCGAACGGGCGCGCCGTCGTGCGCGCCCAGTCGTCGACCTCCCACCGCACGCTCTCGACGCGCGC
The DNA here is from genome assembly GCA_044229475.1 of Thermoanaerobaculia bacterium. GTDB lineage: Bacteria > Acidobacteriota > Thermoanaerobaculia > UBA5066 > UBA5066 > Fen-183. The sequence continues at coordinate 421,444 of JBGASW010000003.1, forward strand.
ATCCTGCGCGAAGGCCTCGAGCCGCACGCGGCCCGTGACCATGGCTTGTGGAGCGGCGACGGTGAACGAAGGGCCGGTCTGGTCGCCGGCGGCGAGAGCCGCCAGAACCGCGAGAGCGAGCCCCGCCGCACGCGTCAGCCGGGGCCGGTCATCTTCGACGGGTCGATCCATCGGTCGAACTCTTCCGCGGTCACGGTGCCGAGCGCGAGCGCGGCTTCCCGGAGCGTCGTGCCTTCCTCGTGCGCCTTCTTCGCGATCGCGGCCGCCTTGTCGTACCCGATGTGCGGGTTGAGCGCCGTGACGAGCATCAGAGACCGCGCGACGAGATCCGCGATCCGCGCGCGATCCGGCTCGATTCCCCCGGCGCAGTGCAGGCGGAAGCTCCGGCAGCCGTCCGCAAGGAGGCGCACGGACTCGAGGACGTTGTGGATCATCACGGGCTTCAGGACGTGGAGCTCGAAGTTGCCCTGGCTGGCCGCGAACGCGACGGCCGCGTCGTTGCCGTAGACCTGCGCGACGACCATCGTGAGCGCCTCGGCCTGCGTCGGGTTGACCTTGCCCGGCATGATCGACGAGCCCGGCTCGTTCTCCGGGATCCGGATCTCGCCGATCCCGGAGCGCGGGCCCGAGGCGAGCCAGCGCACGTCGTTCGCGATCTTCATGAGGGAGCCCGCGAGGGTCCGGAGCGCGCCGGACGCGAACGCGAGCGCGTCGTGCGCCGCGAGAGCCTCGAACTTGTTCGGGGCCGTGACGAACGGGTGCCCCGTGAGCGTCGCGACACGGTGCGCGACGCGCTCCGCGTACTCGGGGTGCGTGTTCAGGCCCGTTCCCACGGCCGTCCCGCCGATCGCGAGCTCGAGGAGGTGGGGGAGCGCCTGCGCGACGTGGGCCATCCCGTGGTCGAGCTGCGCGACCCAGCCGGAGATCTCCTGCCCGAGCGTGAGGGGCACCGCGTCCATGAGGTGCGTACGGCCGATCTTCACGACGTCGTGGAACGCCTTCGACTTCGCGTCGAGGACGCCGCGCAGGTCCCGCACCTCGGGAAGGAGGCGCTCTTCGATCTCGCAGACGGCGGCGATCGACATCGCCGCCGGAAACGTGTCGTTCGACGACTGCGACATGTTCACGTCGTCGTTCGGGTGGATCGGGTTCTTCGAGCCGACGACGCCGCCCGCGAGGTCGATCGCGCGGTTCGCGATGACCTCGTTCACGTTCATGTTCGTCTGCGTCCCGCTGCCCGTCTGGAAGACCACGAGCGGGAAGTGCGCGTCGAGCTTTCCGTCGGCCACCTCCTGTGCGGCGGCCGAGACGAGCGCCGCCTTCTCCTGCGGGAGGAGGCCGAGGTCGCGGTTCACCTCGGCGGCGGCGCGCTTGAGGAGGCCGAACGCGCGGATCAGCGGGCGGGTGAACCGGATCTCGCCGATCTCGAAGTTCTCGAGCGAGCGCTGCGTCTGCGCGCCCCAGTACCGGTCCGCCGGGACGGCGATCTCGCCCATCGTGTCCTTTTCGATCCGTGTGGTCATGGACGCTCCCTCCCGGAGACTCCGTCGCAGGCCATGTTACGCGCGGCCCCGCGACCGCTGTGAGACGATTTCACTGCAGAGAGATGGAGCATCGCAGGCTCGCGGGGCCCTTGCTGGCGGGGATTCTCGTCTGGGGCGGGGCCCTCGCCCTGCCTTCCGGGCGCGCCGCCGCGCAGGCGACGTCTGACTACGCGGTCCAGGTGACGGCCGCCGTCCAGAGTGCACCGCCGAGGATCACGCTCACCTGGCCCGCGTTCGCCGGCGCGACGGCGCACACGGTCTACCGGAAGGCCTGGGGCGTCGCCTCCTGGGGGACGGCCGTGGCGACGCTCGCCGGTTCGGCGACCGGTTACGTGGACAACGGAGTGGTCGTCGGGACGAGATACGAGTACGAGGTGGTCCGGAGCGCGTCGGTCACGGGCACCGGATACCTCGCGACGGGGATCGAAGTTCCGCTCGTCGAGGACCGCGGAAAGGTGGTCCTCGTCGTCGACTCCTCCGTGGCCCCGGCTCTCGCCGCCGAGCTCGCGCGCCTCCAGGCGGATCTCGCCGGCGACGGCTGGACGGTCCTGAGGCACGACGTCGCGCGCAGTGCGACGGTCCCGTCCGTCAAGGCCCTCGTCAAGGCCGACTACGATGCGGATCCGACCCGCGTGACGAGCGTCTTCCTCTTCGGGCACGTTCCGGTCCCGTACTCGGGCAGCCTCGCGCCCGACGGGCACCCGGACCACGTCGGAGCCTGGCCCGCGGACCTCTACTACGGCGACATGGACGGCGCCTGGACGGACACACAGAACCTCGGCGGGACCGGCCGGCAGAACAACGTCGCGGGGGACGGCAAGTTCGACCAGAGCTACGCCCCCGGCGGGACGATCGAGCTCGCCGTCGGCCGGGTCGATCTCGCGAACATGCCCGCGTTCGCCCCGAAAACCGAAGTCGACCTCCTCCGCCAGTATCTGAACAAGGACCACGGCTTCCGGGTCAAGGCCTGGACGCTCCCCGCGCGGGGCCTCATCGACGACAACTTCGGCGCGTTCGGAGGCGAGGCGTTCGCCTCGACGGGCTGGCGCGCGTTCTCGGCGTTCTTCGGGCCTGCGAACGTCTTCGCCCTCGACTGGTTCTCGACGCTCGGAGCGAACGGATACCTCTGGGCCTACGGTTGCGGCGGCGGGAACTACACCGGGGCGGGCGGCGTGGGCTCGACGTCCAACTTCGTCGCCACCGACACGAAGACCGCGTTCACGTTCCTGTTCGGAAGCTACTTCGGGGACTGGGACGTTTCGAACGACTTCCTGCGCGCGCCGCTCGCGACGACGACCTACGGCCTCACGTGCGCGTGGGCCGGACGGCCCGCGTGGCACGTGCACCACATGGCGATGGGCGAGACCATCGGGTACGCGGCGCGCCTGACGCAGAACAACTCGGGAACATATTTCTACGGATACGGTCCCTCGGTGCACGTCGCCCTCATGGGAGATCCGACCCTCCGGATGCACGTCGTGGCCCCCGCGGCGAACGTGACGGCCGCCGGCGGAGGCGGAAGCGCGACGATCTCCTGGACGGCATCCGCCGATGCGGTCGCCGGATACCACGTCTACCGGGGAGCCGGCGCGTCGGGCCCGTTCACGCGCCTCACGCCCTCTCTCGTGGCGGGAACGTCTTTCGTCGACGCGGCGGCGCCCGGGGGGAACCCGGCCTACCTCGTCCGCGCGGTGAAACTCGAGACGAGTCCGAGCGGCTCGTACTGGAACGCGAGCACGGGCGCCGCGAACCTGACCGCCGCGCCCGTCGCGACGACGTTCCGCCCGCTCTCTCCGTGCCGCGCCCTGGACACCCGAAAGCCCGCCGGCCCGGGCGGCGGGCCGTCACTCGGCGCCGGGGCCACGCGGACCTTCGTGGCGGCCGGCGTGTGCGGCGTCCCCGCGACCGCCCGATCGGTCTCCGCGAACGTCACCGTCACGAACACGTTCGCGGGCGGGCAGATCGTCCTCTACGCCGGCGACCTTCCGGCGCCGCCGGGAACGGTGACGGTCGCCTTCCGCGCCGGCCAGACGCGCGCGAACAACGCCGTCGTGGGCCTCGCCTCCGACGCTTCCGGCTCCTTCAGGATCACGAGTTCGGCAGCGGCTCCGCTGGACGTCGTCGTGGACGTCAACGGCTGGTTCGAATAGTGCGGGGCTGCGCGCGCGCCGTCCTCGCCGGGCTCTCCCTCGCGGCTCATTCCGCGCTCGCGCTGGCCGTCACGCGCGGACCGTACCTTCAGACCGCGACGAGCACGTCCGTCGTCGTCTGCTGGCGCACGGACGTACCCGTGGACGGGCGCGTCTTCGTGGGCACGAGCCCCGGGGCCCTCTCCGTCGCGTTCTCGAACGCCTCTCCCGCCACCGAACACGCGATCGCGGTGGCCGGCCTCGCCCCCCGGACGCGCTACTATTACGCCGTCGGGACCGCTTCGGGAGTGCTGGCGCCCGCCGCCCCGGCTTCCTTCGTCACCCCGCCGCCGCCCGGTGCCGCCGAGCCGCTCCGGATCTGGGCCGTCGGCGACTCGGGCACGGCCGACGCGAACGCGCGCGCCGTTCGCGACGCCTACCGCGCGGCCGCGGACGGACGGCCGGCGGACCTCTGGCTCATGCTCGGCGACAACGCCTACGTCGCGGGCACCGACGCCGAGTACCAGGCCGCGGTCTTCGGGACGTATCCCGCGGAGCTCGCGTCCATGCCGCTCTGGCCGGCGTTCGGCAACCACGACGGCGGCTCGGCGAACGGCAACACGGGCAAGGGCGTCTACTTCGACGTCTTCCGGCTCCCGACCGCGGCGGAGGCCGGGGGCGTCGCGTCCGGCAGCGAGGCGTACTACTCCTTCGACGCGGGGAACGTGCACTTCGTGTGTCTCGACGCGTACGACGTGAGCCGCTTTCCCGGGAGCCCGATGCTCACGTGGCTCGCGGCCGACCTCGCCGCGACGAGACAGACCTGGATCGTCGCGTACTGGCACCACCCGCCGTACACGAAGGGCACCCACGACTCCGACACGGAAACGGAGCTCGTCGAGATGCGCCGCTACGTGAACCCGATCCTCGAGGCCGGGGGCGTGGACCTCGTCCTCTGCGGGCACTCCCACGTCTACGAGCGCTCCTTCCTCCTCGACGGGCACTACGGAAACTCCACGACGTTGGCGCCCGGGATGAAGAAGGACGGCGGCACGGGAGACCCGGCGGGAACGGGGCCGTACCGCAAACCGGCCGCGCGGACGCCGCATGCGGGAACGGTCTACGTCGTCGCGGGGAGCGGCGGACAGCTCGGCACCGGACCCTTGAACCACCCGGCGATGCTCCGCAGCCTCTCCGAGCGAGGCTCGCTCCTGATCGACGTGGACGCCGGCCGCCTCGACGTGCGCTTCGTGCGCGCGGACGGCGCCGTGCGGGACTCCTTCGCGATCGTCAAGAGCGGCGGAGCCGTCGTCGGCTCCCCCCCGTTCATCCCCCGCCGGCGCTGACGCCAGGCACGCGGCCGCCTGCGCTCGACGAGGGGGCCCGCGGCTCGGTGAGGGCGCGCGCCACGTACACGGCGAGCTGGCGGTTTCCCTCTTCGTTCAGGTGGCCCTCGGCGAGGAAGAGCGAGGGCGCTGCGGCGAGGATGCGGGCGTCGATTCCGCGGGCGCGCGCGAACGCGACCATCCGGCGGCTCTCGGGCGCGTCGAGGGCGACGAGGAGGAACCGGACGCCTCGTGAGGCGGCGAGGTCCCGGTAGGAAAGAACGGCGGCTGCGGTCGCCTCCGGCGGCTCGAGCTCTGAGGCGGCCGGAGGCGCGGCCTCGGAAAGGACGCCGCCCGCAGCCGGCGGGGCGGGCTCGGCCGCGAGGGCCGGGCGGAAGCGGCGCCACCAGACGGCGACGAACGGCGCGTTGGCGAGCCACACCCGCCGCCTCAGGGCGTCGAAGCCGCGCTTTCCCGCGTGGACGAGCGGGCCGCGCCCCGCCTCGGCGGAGGCGCGCGCGTCGTCGTCGAAGTCGTTCGGTGAGAACAGGTAGACGGCGGCGCGGGGCGGCCGCGCGGGCCAGGTCTCGCGCGATCGCCCGGTCGCCGCGATCGCCCCGAAGCCGTCGACGCCGAGGTTCACGACCTCGCCGCGCCCGCCGAGGAGCGCGTCCAGCCGCGCGGGCCAAGCGTCCTGGGCCGCGACGCCCCAGCCCATCGTGAACGAGTCACCGAGGGCGTGGACGTACGACGGGGGCGCCGCCCCGGTCCGCACGCCGGACGTCCGGCACGCGAGCGCGTCCGTCTCGACCTCGAAGTCGTAGAACGCGGAGCCGTCCGGGCGATGGAGGACGAAGCGCGCCCGCTCGGAAGGCGCGAGCCTCACGACCCACGCGGGGTCGTACCGGTGCAGCGTTCGGGCCTCGGCGACGAACCGCCAGATCTCGGGCGACGCGAGGCGAAGGCCGATCTCGGTACAGAGGAGGATCGCGCCGGTGATCCCGAGACCGGTCGCGAGCGGATGGCGGAGGAAGGGGCTGGGGCCGGACGTCAGGCCACGATTCTAGTGACGCCCGCCGTAGACTTCCGGCATGAAAGCCATCCGCGTCCACGCGCCCGGCGGACCCGAGGCTCTCCGGGTCGAAGACGTCCCCGATCCGACGCCGAAGGCCGGCGAGGCGCTCGTCAGGGTCGAGGCCGCCGGCGTCAACTTCATCGAGGTCTACTTCCGCACGGGCGTCTACAAGCCGGCCGCGTACCCGTTCACGCCCGGCGGCGAGGCCGCCGGCGTCGTCGAGGCGGTCGGGCCCGGCGTGACGGAGGTCGCGCCCGGGGACCGCGTCGCGACCGTGAACGCGCAGGGGGCGTACGCTGAGCGCGCCCTCGTCGCCGCGGCGCGCCTCGTGCGCGTGCCGGACGGCGTCACGACGCGGCAGGCCGCCGCCGCGATGCTGCAGGGCATGACGGCGCACTACCTCGCGACGTCGACGCGCCCGCTCGGGCCCGGCGACACGTGTCTCGTCCACGCCGCGGCCGGCGGCGTCGGGCTCCTCCTCTGCACGATCGCGAAGAAGCGCGGCGCCCGGGTCATCGGCACCGTCTCGACGCCGGAGAAGGCCGCCCTCGCCCGGGCGGCGGGCGCCGACGAGGTCATCCTCTACACGGAGCAGGATTTCGTGGCCGAGACGAAGCGGCTGACGGGCGGCCGGGGCGTCGCGGCCGTCTTCGACTCCGTGGGAAAGACGACGTTCGAGAAGGGCCTCGACGTCCTCGCTCCGCGCGGGACGATGGCGCTCTTCGGCCAGTCGAGCGGGGCGGCCCCGGCCATCGACCCGCAGATCCTCAACGCGAAGGGCTCGCTCTTCCTGACGCGGCCGTCGCTCTTCGCGTACGTCGCCTCGCGGGACGAGCTGCTCGCGCGGGCCGCGGACGTCCTCGGATGGGTGAAGGACGGTTCGCTCCCGCTCCGGATCGACCGGGAGCTTCCGCTCGCGGGCGCCGCCGACGCCCACCGGGCGCTCGAGGGGCGCGGCACGGCCGGGAAGATCCTCCTGATGCCGGGCTGACGGCGTCAGCCCTCGCGGTGCTCGAGCGCGAGCGAGATGAGGCCCGCGGTCTCGGCCTCGTCCGGCTTCCGGAGGACGCGCAAGGCTCCCGGCTCGCCGTGGAGGGAAATCGCCGCTTCGAGAGCCTCGTCGTTCACGCGCCAGCCGCACGCGAGGTTGCCCCCGGCGGCCTTCGCGCGCCGGAGCGCGCCGGCCGCGAGCGCGAGGTGGTCGCGGAAGGACGCGAGGTGCGGCCGCGCCCGCACGAGCGGCTCGACCGAGAACCCGATCGAGACCGTCACGGGCTTCGCGCCTTCGCCGGGGCCGGCCTTCACCCACGAGGCGACGGCCTGCCTGAGGCGCACGGCGAGGGCGCCGGCCTCGCCGCCGAACCGCACGCGCGCGACGACGAGGAACTCGTCGCCGCTCCAGCGGGCGACGACGGTACCGCCGCGCACGGAGGCGGAGATCGCGTCGGCGACGGCCTGGAGGACCGCGTCGCCGCCCTCGCCGCCGAAGGCGTCGTTGACGTCGTCGAGCCCGTCGACGTCGGCGAGCAGGATCGCGACGCACTCGGTCCGCTGTTCGGGGTCCCGCACGGGCTTGCGCGCCGGCGCGAGGAGCGTCCCGATCGCCGCCTCGACGAAGCGCGGGTTCTTGAGGCCGGTGAGCTTGTCCGTGAGGGAGGTCTCGGCGAGGAGAGCGTTCGACTGCTCGAGCTCGGCCGTCTTCTCCTTCAGCTCCAGCGTTTTCTCCCTCAGCTCGCGCGTGAGCTCGCGCTCGCGGCGGACGAGGCGGGAGACGCGATACCGATGGAGCAGCCACGCCCCCAGGGCGAGGGCGGCCGCGGCGAGAGCCCAGAGAGAGGCGGACGGGAACGTCATCGCGTGATTGCCGGCCGCGTTATTGGATCACGAACGGACGCGGCCCGCCCGGGCGCCTCAGCGGAATCCGCGGACGCCGTGCGGCTGATACGGCGTCTCGACTGCCGCGATCTCCTCGTCCGTGAGGACCGTGTCGACGGCCTTGAGCGCCGCCTCGAGGTGCTCGAGCTTCGTGGCGCCCACGATGGGTGCCGTCACGCCGGGCCGCGAGAGGAGCCACGCGAGCGCAACCTCTGCGGGCGGACACCCCCGCGCGGCCGCGACCTTCCGGACGGCCGCGATCACGTCGGGGTCGGACGGGGAGTCGTAGAGCCTCCCCGTGTAGTCGTCCGTGGCGCCGCGGGCGGTCGTCGCGGCCGCCCGCGCGCTGTCGCGCGTGCCGGCGAGGAGGCCGCGCGCGAGCGGGGACCACGGGATCACGGCGACACCCTCCTCGCGGCAGAGCGGCAGCATCTCGCGCTCCTCCTCGCGGTAGAGGAGGTTGTAGTGGTTCTGCATGGCGGCGAAGCGGGACCATCCGCGGGCGTCCGAGAGCGCGAGCGCCTTCGCGAGCTTGTACGCGGGGCCCGAGCTCGCTCCGATGTAGCGGACCTTGCCCTGCGCCACGAGCTGGTCGAGCGCCGCGAGCGTCTCGTCGATCGGCACGGAGCCGTCCCAGCGGTGGATCTGGTAGAGGTCGATCGTCTCGACGCCGAGGCGCCTGAGGCTCGCCTCGCAACCCTGCACGACGTGCTTCCTCGAGAGGCCGCCCATGTTCGGGCCGTCCGTCATCGGGAAGTGGACCTTCGTCGCGAGGACGATCTCCTCCATCCGCCCGTACGTCCGGAGCGCGCGGCCCGTAACCTCCTCGCTCGCCCCGAGCGAGTACATGTCGGCGGTGTCGAAGAAGTTGATCCCGGCCTCGAGCGCGCGGCGGAAGAACGGCTGGGCCTGCTCCTCCGTGAGCACCCACGGGCGCCACGCGGGCGTCCCGTAGGACATGCACCCGAGCGCGAGGCGTGAGACCGTGACGCCCGTACGGCCGAGGGTCGTGTACTTCACGGGCCTACTTCATCCAGCGGCCGAACCACCCGAGGACCTCGGAGTACCAGAGCTTTGCGTTCGGGCCCTTGAGGACCCAGTGGTTCTCGTCCGGGAAGTAGACGAGGCGCGCCGGGACGCCCTTGGCCGTGAGCGTGCCGTAGAACTCGAGGCCCTGCCCGATCGGGACGCGGTAGTCACGCTCGCCGTGCAGGATGAGGACGGGCGTCTTGAACGCCGCCGCGTAGCGGTTCGGACTCCACTTCTCCACGGCGTCGCGGTTCGTGAAGGGGGAGCCGCCGTAGGAGTGGTGCCGCCCGTACGTCGCGTCCGACGCGAACTGCGCCATGAGGTCGTAGACGCCCGCGTGCGAGACGAGGCACTTGAAGCGGTCCGTGTGGCCCGCGATCCAGTTCACGAGGAAGCCGCCGTACGAGCCGCCGGCCGCGGCCATGCGCGCCGGATCCACGCGGCCCTGCGCGATGAGGAGGTCGGTCGCCTTCATGACGTCCGTGAACGGCTTGTCCGGATGCGCGCCGAGAATCGACTCGACCCACTTCTGCCCGAAGCTCGACGAGCCGTGGAAGTTCACCATCGCGACGAGATAGCCCGGCGCCGCGAACGCGTGCGGGTGCCAGCGGAACGAGAACGCGTCCCCGAACGTCCCGACCGGCCCGCCGTGGATGAGCTGGACGAGCGGGTATTTCTTCCCGGCGTCGGCTCCGGGCGGCGCGACGACGAACATCTGGACCTCGTCGCCGGCGGCGCCCTTGAACGTGACGTCCTCGACCGCGCCGAGGTTCCACGAGTCCGCGAGCGCGTCGTTCACGCGCGTGAGCATCCGGAAGCCCGTCCCGTCGAGCTTCACCGCCGCGATCTCGGGCGGGTGGTTCAGGTCGTGCCGCTGGAAGACGACCTCGCCGCCCGGCGTGACGGACGGCGCCGCGGCCGTTCCGCCCTTCCAGACGACGCGCGGAACGCCGCCCGCCAGGGGCACCGCGTACAGGTTCGTCCGCGCGCGAACCTCCGCGGTGAAGACGATCGACTTCCCGTCCTTCGCGAACGCCCAGCCGGCGCAGGAGTTCTCCCAGCCGTCGGTCAGGAGCGCGACCCTGCCCGTCGCGACGTCGAGGAGCGCGAGGCGCGTGTAGTCGGGCCAGCCGTCGGCCTTGAGCTGCGTGCCGAACGCGATCGTCTTGCCGTCCGGCGAGAAGACCGGGTTCACGTCCTCGCCCTCGCGGGCGGGCGTGAGGTTCTTCACCTCGCCGCCGGCGGCGGGAACGAGGAACAGGTCCCAGTTGAGCGTCGTGTACGGCTCGGACGTGCTGTTCGCGGCGAAGACGAGCGATTGGCCGTCGGGCGCGATCGAGTAGCTTCCGCCCTCGTCGAGACCGAAGTAGCGCTTGCTGCCGGGCGTGAGGTCCGTGACCTTCTTCGTCGCGACGTCCACGACGAAGAGGTGCGGGTACTCGCCGTCCGTGAGCCAGTGGTCCCAGTAGCGGTAGAGCCGGTTCTCGCTCGTCTTCGCCTTGACGGGGTTCTTCTCGCGCTTCTCGAGCGCCTTCTTCGTCTCCTCCGGCGACTCCGCGCCGGCGACGACGTTCGCGAGGAACGCGATCTTCGTGCCGTCCGGGAACCACCTCGGGTTCGCGACGGCGGTCGGCATCTCCGTGAGGCGGTCGGCTTCGCCGCCGTCGAGCGGCAGGACGTAGAGCTGGGCCGCGGCGTCGCCGTCGCGCTTCGAGAGGAACGCGAGGCGCTTTCCGTCCGGGCTGAAGGCCGGCGACGTGTCGGAGGCCTTGTTTGCGGTGAGGCGGCGCGAGGCGCCCGAGGCGACGTCCACGAGCCAGAGGTCCGCGTTCGCTTTCATCTCGTCGCCCTCGTACGCCGTCACCGCGTAGGCGGCGCGCGCGCCGTCGGCCGAGAGGACGGGCGCCCCGACCCTCTTGACAGCCCAGAGATCGTCGACGCCGAACGCCTTCTTCGCGGCCGCTGGGGCCGGCGCGGCGGGAGAGTCGGCGGCGCGCGCGGCAGGTGCGAGGGCGAGGGCGGTCAGGACGGCGGCGAGAACCTGGATTCGAAGGCGTGACATGCGTTCTCCTCGACTTGACGTTTCCCGAGCCTAGCAGCGATAGGATCAGACCGACCAATCGAGAGGAGGACTCCATGTCGAGCGTTCCGCCGCCTGGATCCGGATATCCGCCCCCGCCCCCGCCGCCGCCGCAGGGCCCGCCGCCCGTCATGCCCTCGGGTCCCGGCCTCGCCTGGGAGACGCAGGCGATCGGGCCCGAGTCGTTCTTCGACACGGCCAAGCTCTTCATCACGGCGCCCGACCAGGCCTGGGCGCGCACGCGCGAGACGGGCGACTACACGCGCCCGCTGCTCTTTGCGCTCGTCATCGCGTGGATCGGCGCCATCTTCAACGCCGTCTGGAGCACGATGTTCGGAGCCGGGCTGATGAAGATGCTGCCGGCCCAGTACAGCCGCTTCGGGGCGATGGGAATGGGCGGCGGCGGCCTCCTCGCGAACATCATCCTCGCGCCGATCTTCATCGTGATCGGGCTCTTCATCGGCAGCGCGATCTTCCACGTGTCGTTCATGATCGTGGGGGCGCTCGCGGGCTCGAGGTCGCAGTTCGAGGGGACGTTCCGCGTCGTGTCGTACTCGTCGATCGCGCACATCGCCTACGTGATCCCGTTCGTCGGCGGGCTCGTGGCGCTCGTCTGGCGGATCTACCTGATGATGCTGGGCGTCCAGCAGCTCCACAAGGCGAACCAGGGCAAGGCGCTGATGGGGATCCTGCTGCCGGTCGTCCTGTGCTGCGGCTGCGCCGCGATCGGGATGATCTTCGCCGGGGCGGCTCTCTTCTCCGCCTTCAACCGGTAGGCGTGGCTCCCGGACGCCAGCTCGCGTTTCTCTGGGGCGGCGCGGCGCTCGCCTGCGCCGCCGCCGTCCCGTTCGCGCGCGACCTCGCCGCGGGCACGGCCCCGTGCGCCTTCAAGGCGTTCACGGGCGTTCCGTGCCCGACGTGCGGCGGGACGCGCGCGCTGCTCGCGATCGCGCGCCTCGACCCCGGCGCGGCCCTCGCGTGGAACCCGCTCGTGACGCTCGGCGTGGTGGTCTTCTTCGCCGGAGGCTTCGTTGCGCTCGTCCGGGCGCTACGCGGGTCGGGTGTCCCGGACGCCGCGCCGCCGCGCTGGGCGGGCGCCGCCCTCGGGCTCGCCCTCGCGGCGAACTGGGCGTTCGTGGTGGTTGCGGGAAGATAGCCTTCGTTCGACCCCGGCCTCGATTGATCGGAAAGGGGTTCTCCATGCGAATCGTCCGCGCGTCACTCGCCGCACTGCTGCTCCTGAGCTTCCTGTCCGTTCGTGCGGAAGAGCCGCTCCTCGGAACGTGGCCGTCGCCGCCCTTCTGGGCTCCGGCTCGTCAGGTGGAGTCAAGGAGCGAATCGAGTCCGGCGCGAGGGGCCCTCGCGGCTCCGGTTCCCCTCCCGTTTTTCTCAGTCGCTCCGTGTCGGCTCGTGGACACGCGGGGTAATGGGGCTCCGTTGTCGGGCGGGTTTCTGCCGGCCGCAACCGTCCGGAGCTACGCGCTTGTGGGCGTCTGTGGCATCCCGGCGGGCGCGAAGGCGATCTCTCTCAATGCGACCGCCGTCGATCCCGTCGGCCCGGGCTTTCTAACCCTCTGGGAGAAGGGGCAGCCGGTCCCTCCGGTGTCGACGCTCAATTTCAAGGCGGCGGACAGGGTGGCGAACGCCGCCGTTGTTCCCCTGAGCCCCGACGGAAGCGTTTCCGTGGCGTTCGGCGTTTCCGGAGGCGACCTCGTTCTCGACACGAACGGCTACTACGCCATCGCGCCGGGCGTCACGTCGTTGAATGCGCTGATCGGTGACGTCACCCTCCTGCCGGGCGCGAACGTCACGCTGACGCCCGCGGGCAACAACCTGACGATTTCGGCGACGGGCGGGCCGGGCGGCCAGCTTCCGCCGGGAGCCTCGGGGCAGACGCTCAGAAGCAACGGGACGGCGTGGATTCCGAACGATGCTCTGACGAGCGACGGGGTGAACGTGACCGTTGCAGGGAAACTCGAGATGGGCATCTCCCCGCGTGCCACGGCGGGAAGCCTGGATTTTCTGCACGGAGATAGTGCCACCGGGAATGTCGGACTCGGGTTCGACTCGCTGCCGGTCGGGGCCTCGGGGATTTCCAACACGGCTTATGGAACAAGTTCCCTGACGGCGCTGAGCAGCGGAGCGGAGAACACCGGGGTGGGTTCCGGGGCCTTGAATTCGAACTCGACTGGAGGCGCCAATAGCGCGGTCGGATCGGCGGCGCTTTCCGCGAATACCTCGGGGAACTTCAATACGGCGATGGGATTCTTCAGTCTTCGTTCGAACACCACGGCGTCCTACAACACGGCCATCGGCAGGGGGACGCTTTTCCTGAACACGACGGGTGCGAGCAACGTCGCCATAGGGGACATGGCGATGGCCTCAAATACCTCGGGACCCACGAACGTCGCGGTGGGCTCGGGCGCACTCCAGAACAACACGGTAGGGTCAGGCAATGTCGCGCTCGGATCTGCAGCTGGGTTGAACGTTGTGTCAGGCAGCAACAACGTCTTCCTCAGTCACCAGGGAGTCGCTGGGGACAACGGTGTTGTCCGCATCGGGACCGCAGGGAGTCAGACGGCGACCTTCATCGCGGGCATCCGGGGCACGACGACTGCGCTTAACGACGCGCTGCCGGTGGTGATCGACTCCGCCGGCCAGCTCGGGACGATCTCGCCGACGGTCATGGCCAACGTCCCTGTCATGGTCCTGATCGAGCTTCAGAACATGAGGCGCAGGGCCGAGGCCGCTGAGGCCGGCCTCAGGGCGCTGGAGCAACGAATGGCGAAGCTGGAGGCAGCGGGGGCGAGAGCCGAACGCTAGGCCCGCGGCCGGACGCCCGAGGCCGGCTTCGCCGGCGCCGGCGCCTCGCGGACCGCGCGCTCGAGCGCGGACTGCCAGGGCGCGAGGTCGATCCCGGCGTTCGCGAGCTTCTCGTTCGACAGCGCCGAGAAGAGCGGGCGCGCCGTGCGGAGGCCCGAGCGCTCGAGCGAAGCGGGGATCACGTTGGACGGGCTCGCGGCGAGGCGCACGATCTCGAGCGCGATCTCGTGCCACGTCGCGAACCCCGAGTTCACGCAGTGGTAGATCCCCGCCGTCGCCTTCTTCTCGACGAGCCGGCGCGTCGCGGCCGCCACGTCGTCCACGTGGACGGGGGAGACCTTGCGGTCGTAGAACGCCGTGATCGTCCGGCCCTGCTTCGCCTCCGCGATCATCTTGTCGATCGTTCCCTTGCTCCCGGGCGTCCCGAAGAGGGCCTCGACCCGGATCACGTACCCGCGGGGAACGTTCTGCGCGTAGATCTCGCCGAGGAGCTTCGTCGCGCCGTAGACGTTCACGGGGTTCGGCTTGTCCGTCTCGCGGTACGGCTGGGTCGCCGTGCCGTCGAACACGTAGTCGGACGAGTACTGGACGAGCGCCGCGTTCGCGGAGCGGGCGACGTCCGCGAGGCTCCGGACCGCGAACGCGTTCACGGCGAGCGCCAGTTTCGGGTCGTCCTCGGAAGCGTCGACGCCGAGGACGGTCGCGTTCACGATGACCTCGGGCTGGAGCTTCGCGACGCGGTCGAGGACCGCGAACCGCTGCGTCACGTCGAGCGCGGCGCGGGTCAGGGCGGCGACTTCGTGGCCCGTCTTTCGCAGCTCGCGCACGAGCGCCTGTCCGAGCTGCCCCCCGGCGCCCACGACGACGATCCTGAGTGCCATACACCCCTACTGTAGCGCAGGAGAACGGCTTCGGCCGTATGCTGGGCCGCCGATGAGCGCCTGCCCCGAGGTCGCCGAAGCCGTCGCCGCGCTGCGCGCCGCGGGCGTCCTGACCGCCGAGGAGGGCGAGCGGCCGGGGCGGGTGGCACGGGGCGAGCTGGTGTCGGTCCGTGCCGAGCTGCGTGCCGCGTTCTACCTCGGAGTCCTGCTCCTCGTCTCGGGCGTCGGACTCTTCCTGAAGGAGAACGTCGACCGGATCGGCCCATCGGCGATCGCCGGAGCTGTCGGCCTCGCGGCGGGCGCGTGTCTCGCGTGGGCCTGGCGGAAGGCCGCGCCTCCGACGTGGGGCGAGGCCGCTCCCTCGCATCCCGCGTTCGACTACGTCCTCCTCCTCGGCGCGCTCCTCGCGGCCGCCGACCTCGCGTGGGTGGAAGCGCAGACGCGCCTGCTCGGCCCCGCGTGGCCGCTCCATCTCCTCGTCGTGGCGCTCTTCTACGGCGCCCTCGCGTACCGGTTCGACTCGCGGATGCTCCTCTCGCTCTCGCTCGCGTCCTTCGCGGCGTGGCGCGGCCTTGCGCTCAGCGTCGCGCACGCGTCGCTCGGCCCGGGGGACGTCGTGCGGCTCCGGTGGGAAGCGCTCGCGACGGGCGCACTCTTCGCGGCCGTCGGCGTCGCGACGGCCAGCGCGGAGAAGAAGGCCCACTTCGGGGACGTCTGGGTAAACGCCGGCGCCCTCCTCGTCTTCGGCGGCCTCCTGTCGGGCGTCTTCGGATCGGAGCTCGACTGGGGGGTGTGGCTCGTCGCGCTCCTCGGCGTTTCGGCCGCCGTTGCGGCGGCGGCGTACCGATGGAAGCGCACGCTGCCGTTCGCGCAGGCCGTTCTCGCGGCGTACCTCGGGTCGATGCGCGCCGTGTTCTCGCAGGGTCTGGGAGGAGGAGGCTTCGAGGCACGGTTCCTTCTCATGGCGATGCTCGGCGGGGCCGCGCTCGCGACGATCTTCTTCGCCCACCGCCGCATGAGGATTCCTTGAAAAGGGAATGGGTCGCGGCTGAGCGCGTCGAAGAGGTCCGCGCCGCGGCCCGCGGCTGGAAAAGAGCGGGCGGGATCGGCGAGGGCGCGTTCGAAGAAATCTCCCGCCGCTATCCCGAGCCGCGGACGCTTCCCGCCCCGCTGTGGCGGATCCTCACCTTCGTCTTCGGCAGCTTCATCCTCCTCGCGTTCGCCGCGTTCTTCGCCCTCACCGTCCGGCCGAGCGGATCCTCCGCGTGGGTCCTGTGCGCGGTCCTCGGAGTCGGATTCGTCATCGCGGCCGACCTGCAGGCGCGGTCGCCCGCCATGGCTCTCCGGGGAGGCGTCGAGGCAGCGAGTTTCTGGGGCATCGTCCTCCTGATCGGAGCCCTCTTCCTTCTATTCGAAGAAAATCTTCATCTCTCCGAACCCGATGGCCCGAATCTCGTCCTTCTTGGCGCGGTGCTCCTCCTTGCCGTGGGCGCCTTCCGCTGGGGCAACGCCGTCTACGCGGGTTTCGCCGCAGGCGCCCTCTTCGTCCTCCTCGCGCGTGCGCCACACGGGCGTCTGCTCTGGATCGCGGGCGGCGTCGCCCTGAGCGCCGTCGCCGGGCGCTTCACCGACCAGCCCTCGTGGGCGCCCTCGCACCGCGCCTGCGCGTGGGGCCTTGTCGTCTGCGGGATCGCGGCGGTCTACGCGGCCGTGAACTTCTGGTCGCTCGACCACCGGACGATCGAGCAACTCGGAAGGCACGCGCGGTCCCTGCCGGAATCCTGGCCGGGCGACGGCGCGCGTGCCGCGGCCATCCTCGCGACCGCCCTCGTGCCGCTCGCGGTGCTTCTGCGCGGCGTCGTGCGGCGCCGGAAGATCCTCCTCGACACGGGCCTCGTCCTCCTTGCCCTCTCGCTCGTGACGCTGCGCGCGTACGTCCACGCCCTCGACGTGCGCGTGGTCCTCGCGGGGGCGGGAGCGCTCCTCATCGGCGGCGCGCTCGCGCTGAACCGCTGGCTCTCCCGCGGCTCCGGCGGCGAGCGGCGGGGCTTCACCGCGGATCCCCTGTTCGGGGACGAAACGGCCTTCCGTGCCGTCGAGCTCGCGCCCGTCCTGGCCGCCCACGCGCCGGCCGCGAAGCCCGCCGACGAGCCGGGATTCTCGGGGGGCGGCGGCGGTTTCGGCGGAGGAGGCGCAGGTACTTCGTACTGAATGACTTGAGACCCTGATTCATCTGCTCTCTGGCGGAAAAGTTGCGGAGGCCGTCAAATTTCGTGCCGGAGGGTCCTCCATGGCCAGTCCGGCCCCCGTTCGCGAACGACCGAAGCCCTTCCTCCTCGAGGAGTTCTGCAAAGGCTGCGGCCGTTGCATCGAAGCGTGCGCCAAGCACTGCATCGAAGTGGGCCACGAGATCAACCCGCTCACGGGCCTCGTGCCCGTCGTGCTGAACCTCGACCATTGCAACGCCTGCGGCCTGTGCATCGACGCGTGCCCCGAGCCCTACGGGCTCCGGCCCGAGGCGAAGGCGAAGAGCGGCGAGGATTTCGAACTGCAGGACCCGGCCAAGCTCTTCGGCGACAAGCTCTCCGCGCGGCCGAAGCCCGTGGCGATTCCGCCCGAGATCGTCCCTCTCCCGAAGACCGAGCCGCTCGTGCTGAAGGGCAACTACGCGGCCGCGGTCGGCGCGCTCCTCGCGGGCTGCCGGCACGTCTACGGCTACCCGATCACGCCCTCGACGGAAGGCGCCGAGCTGATGGCGAAGCTGCTGCCGCGCCTCGACGGCGTGTTCCTGCAGGCCGTCAGCGAGGTCGCGACCGTCAACATGATGTACGGCTGCGGCGGCGCGGGCCTCCCGTGCATGACGTTCACGTCCTCGCCGGGCTTCTCGCTGATGCTCGAAGGCATCTCCTACATGATCGGGTCCGAGGTCCCGGGCGTCTTCGTCGACGTCATGCGCGGCGGTCCGGGCCTCGGGAACATCGCGCCCGAGCAGTCCGACGTGAAGCTCGCCTGCCGCGGCCTCGGCCACGGCAACACGCACGCGATCGTCCTCGCGGCCTCGACGCCGCAGGAGATGCTCGACCTCTCGCGCCTCGCCTTCGAGCTCTCCTTCAAGTACCGCAACCCCGTGATCCTCCTCGCGGACGGCTACCTCGGCCAGATGACCGGAAAGGTCGTCCTCCCCGAGGCGATGGTCAAGCCGGGCCTTCCCGAGTGGGCCGTCTTCGGCGACGCGGCGCACCGCGGCAACCTGATCTCGTCGATCTACCTCGACGAGAAGGACCTCGAGACCTTCAACGTCCACCTCAACGAGAAGTACGCGCGCATCGAGGCCGCCGAGCAGCGCGCCGATCTCTTCCTCTGCGACGACGCGGACGTCCTCGTCGTCTCGATCGGCACGCCCGCCCGCATGGCGAAGGGCGCCGTCGAGGCGCTGAGGCGGCAGGGCGTCAAGGCCGGGCTCTTCCGGCCCGTCTCCGTGTGGCCGTTCCCGATCGACGCGCTGAAGCCGCTCCTCCCGAAGGCGCGGCGCGTCGTCGTCGTCGAGGCGTCGGCGGGCCAGCTCGAGGACGAGCTCAGGCTCGCCCTCTCGCACGCCGGCCTCGCGTGTCCCCCGATCGAGTCCGTCCGCCACATGGGCGGCGTCCTGCCTCAGGCCTCCGAGGTCGTGAAGGCGGTCCAGGCCCGCGAGGAGGTGACCGCGTGAGCGTCTTCTACGAGAACTTCGAGCGGCACTCCGGCGGCCAGGGCCTCAAGGCGCACGCGACGCACTACTGCCCGGGCTGCGGCCACGGCCTCGCGCACAAGTTCCTGGCCGAGGCCATCGAGGAGCTCGGCGTCCAGGACCGCATGGTCGCGGTCTCGCCCGTCGGCTGCTCCGTCTTTCTCTATTACTACTTCGACGTCGGCAACACGCAGGCCGCCCACGGCCGCGCCCCGGCCGTCGCGATCGGCCACAAGCTCGCGAACCCGGAGTCGATCGTCGTGAGCTACCAGGGCGACGGCGACCTCGCGTCGATCGGCCTCGCGGAGATCGTCTCGACGGCGCAGCTCGGCATCCCGATCACGGTCATCTTCGTGAACAACGCGATCTACGGCATGACGGGCGGCCAGATGGCGCCGACGACGCTCATGGGCCAGAAGAGCTCGACGAGCCCGGACGGCCGCTCGGCCTTCATGGGCCAGCCGATGAAGATGGCCGAGCTCATCGCCGGGCTGGACGGGCCCGTGTACGTCGAGCGGGTGGCCCTGTACGACGCGAAACAGCGCATCAAGGCCAAGAAGGCGATCACGAAGGGCCTCCGGATGCAGGTCGAGGGCCGCGGGTTCGCCTTCGTCGAGGTCCTCGCGGAGTGCCCGACGCACCTCGGGCTGACGCCCGAGGAGACGGAACACTGGGTCAAGGAGTCCATGCTCCCGGTCTTCCCGCTCGGCGTGAAGAAGGACGTCGTCGTCGAGCCGCACGCGAAGGCGCCCGCCCCGAACTTCGACGGCGCGCGTGTCGCGAGCCTCGTCGGCGCCTCCGCGGAGAAGCCGCCCCGCTTCGCGAAGGGCTTCCCCGAGCACCTCGGCGGCAGGGACGTCGCGCTCAAGCTCGCGGGCGCGGGCGGCGACGGCGCACAGACGGCCGCGATGCTCATCGCGCGGGCCGCGATCTCCGAGGGCTTCGACGCGACGCACATCCCGAGCTACGGCCCCGAGTCACGCGGCGGCACGTCCTACGCGGACGTCCACGTGGCCGAGGACGAGGTCCTCTCCCCGGCCTCGCCGCACCCGCACATCCTCGTCGCCTTCAACGCGCCGAGCCTCGCGAAGTTCGCGCCGGACGTCGTGCCCGGCGGGACGATCGTGTACGACAGCTCGGTCATCCACGACGTCCCGAAGGTCGCGGACGGCGTGAAGCTCGTCGGCGTTCCCTTCACCGAGATCGCGGTCGACCTCGGCAAGGCGATGGTCAAGAACGTCGTCGCCCTCGGCGCGCTGTGCGCCGCGACGGGCCTCTTCCCGGAGGACACGTTCCGGACGGCGCTCAAGCAGGCCCTGAAGGACAAGTGCGCGCTCATCCCGCTCAACGAAGAAGCGTTCGCCTGGGGCGTAAAGTCCGTCACGACGCCCGGCCACTGACGGAGGGGGACATGGAACACAACACGACGCACAGCCTGACGCCTGCCGAATGGCGCCTCGTGAACGCGCTGCGCGAAGTCCCCGAGTCCGCCCTGAGGACGCGCGTGAACGCGCTCGTCGAGGGCCTCATCGAACTCGCCCGCGAGCCGAAGTGCCCCGAGCACATGGCGGACGGCGTGCCCTGCGCGAGCGTTCACGCGAACTGCGACCAGTGCGTCCAGGTGACCCGTATGCTGGAAGGCCTCGAGGCGATGCAGCTCCAGATGCGGGGATACCCGGGCGCATGACGCCGAGGGCCCTCCTCGAGCACGAGGTCTACGCGCTCCTGAAGTCCGCGGGCTTCGAGGTGCCGAGGCACATCTTCTTGCCTGGCGTGCCGGAGAAAGCCGAAAGGCAGTTGGAAGATTTCTTAGAAGGGCTAGGGAAGGAAGACGCTGCGGGCGAAGTCGTCCTCAAGATCGCCTCGCCGGATCTCGCCCACAAGTCGGACGTCGGCGGACTCTCACTTTCGAAGAAGTCTTCCTCTTCCGTTCTCGCTGCCGCGAAGAAGATCTGGGACGACGTCGCCCTGCGTGCTCCCGGCGCGGAGCGCCTCGGCATCCTCGTCGTCGAGAAACTCGTCCCCGCCTCCGGCACTCCGGCCGCCGAAGCACTCCTCTCGTACAAGAACGACGCCGCGTTCGGTCCGGTTCTCGTCTTCGGGCTCGGAGGCCTTCTCACCGAGTGGTACGGAAGTCTCGCCGCGGGTCACACGACCGCGATCCTCAGACCGGGGGAAGTGAAGCAAGGCCTCCAGGCCGCGGTCGAGAAGTCTCCGGCGCTGAAGATTTTCTTCGAAGGTAATAGAGCCCGAGCGAAGGCGCCCCTCGAGCTCGATGCGGTGGCCTTGCTGCTGGAAACACTTTCTAAGAATCTTCTCTTCTCTTTCTCCCCCTCGAACTCTCTCGGCAATCCCACTCTCGAAGAACTCGAAGTGAATCCCATCTTGCTGTGTGCGGACGGGCGCTGGGTGGCCGCAGACGGCAAGGCGCGTTTCTCGTCGCGACGCGCGGAACGCGCGTCGCGCCCCCTTGGCAAGATCTCTTCTCTTCTCTCTCCCCGCAGCGCCGTCGTCATCGGCGCATCCGCGTCCGGCCCGAACCCCGGCCGCATCATCCTGAAGAACCTCAAGCAGTCCGAAGGCGTCGCGTACGGGAAGCTCTGGGCCGTCCACCCGAAGGAGAAGACGATCGACGGCGTTCCGTGCGTCGCGTCCGTGGCGGACCTCCCGCAGAAGGTCGACCTCGCGGTCGTGTCCGTGCCGGCGCCCGCCGCGCCCGGCGTCGTCGCCGCGCTCGCGGACGGAAAAGCCGAGTCGATCATCCTGATCCCCGGGGGGTTCGGCGAGGCGGGCCGCGGCGACCTCGAGGCGGCGCTCCGCAAGGCGCTCGCCGACGGCCACGCGCGCCCCGACGGCGGGCCGGTCCTCGTGGGCGGCAACTGCCTCGGGATCGTGTCGAAGGGGCAGTACAACACGTTCTTCCTGCCGCAGTACAAGCTGCCGTTCCACGACGCGCCCGGCGACTCGCTCGTCGCGGTGTCGCAGAGCGGCGCGTACCTCGTGTCCCTGACGAGCAACCTCGACGGCATCGTCTTCCCGCGCGCGTCCATCTCGTACGGCAACCAGATGGACCTCACGGCGGCGGACTTCCTCACGTACTTCGCCGACGATCCGAGCGTCCGCCTCCTCGTCTTCTACGTCGAGGGCTTCGCGCCCGGCGACGGCGAGCGCTTCGTGGAAGCGGCGCGGCGCGTCGCCGCCCAAGGACGTCGGGTCGTCGTCTTCAAGGCGGGGCAGACGCCGCTCGGCGCCGAGGCCGCCAAGAGCCACACGGCCTCGCTCGCGGGCGACTACGCCGTCGCGAAGGCGCTCCTCGAGGGCGCCGGCGTCCAGGTCGCACAGACGCTCGACATGTTCGAGGACTACACGAAGGTCCACACGATGCTCGCCGGCCGGCCCGCCGCCGGGCGCCGCCTCGCGGTGCTCTCGAACGCGGGCTTCGAGTGCTCGGCCGTCCTCGACAAGCTCTACGGCCTCGTGCCTTCGGCCCTGATGCCCGCGACGCTCGCGCGCCTCAAGGCGTGCCTGCCCGGGATCGCCCACGCGGCGAACCCGGTGGACGCGACGCCGATGGCCGACACGCCCGCGTTCGTCGAGGCGGCGGCGGCGATGCTCGACGACCCGGGAGTGGACATGCTCCTCGTCTCGCCGATTCCGGTCACGCCCGCGCTCGACATCCTCGCGCCGGACCCGTTCGGCGCGCACGCGGAGAACCTGTTCTCGAAGTCGTCCCTCGCGCAGGAGCTCCTGCGCCTCTTCCGCGCGACGCAGAAGCCCGTCGTCGTGAACGTCGACTCGGGCCGCCTCTACGACGACTTCGTGATGGTCCTCCAGCGCGGCGGCATCCCGGTCTTCCGCAAGATCGACCGCGCCTCGCGCGCGCTCGCGGCGCTCTGCCGGGCCTGATTCGTCAGCGAATCGCTCCCGCCGTCTTCATCTTCCTCGTCACGTTCGCCAGCGTCAGCTCCAGCATGAGTTCGCGGCTCATGGACACGTTGGGAGCGAAATTGCGGATGAAGGCGATCTCTTCGTCCGTCGGCCGCGGCGTCACGGAAAGATCAGGGGCGACCTTCAGGTCCCAGGGCACGTCCCGTTTCACGTCCTCCACGGTGACCTTCGGGTGAACCTGCGCCAGGTAGATCTCCTTGGTCACGGGGTCGAATCGAAAGACGCCCTTCGTGGTCAGCACCATGGAAGGGCCGGATCCCTTCGGGAAGAGGCCGGACTTCTCGCGGCTGTCCCCACCGTCGAGATGTCCGGGCGACGTGAAGTAATCCAGCTTGTTCACGAAGGTTCCGCCCAGCATCGTGAGGACGGTTCTCTTCGCGTAGGAGAAGAAGTCGGGGGCGCCCCCCGAGCCCGGCAGACGAAGGGTCGGCTTGTCGTAGTCGCCGATCACGGTCGTGTTGACGTTGCCGAACTTGTCGATCTGTCCGACGCCGAGAAAGCAGACGTCCACGAAGCCGCGGTAGGTCATCGTGAAGGTGGAAAACAGGTCCGTGCCGTACGAGAAGCCCCGGCACGCGTGTGCGTCGGCGATGTGGTTCAGGGGCAGCAGGGGCTGAAAGTCGACGATCCCGGACTCCATCATGAGCGTCGCGTTGGGCGCGTAGAGCGCTTTGGCCAGTGCGCCGGCGGTCGTCGGGATCCCGATGCCGAGGATCACGTTTTCGTGATCGTGGATTTCCTTGGCGGCGGCGATGATCAACAGCTCCTGCAGGGTGTACGGCTTACTCATAGAGCTGCCCCCTCTCTTTCAGGATCGTCTCCATTTCGGGCAGGGTGAGTCCCGTGAAGATCTCCCGGCCGTCGCGGTCCCAGCGGGACGTCACGGCCGCGCCGTAGTTCGCCGGCGCGGAGTAGTAGGGCTTCGCCTTGAGGGAATCGAGCGCGCCGCTGCCGAACTTGGCGACGTACCGGTCGATGTAGGCCGCGCGGTTCTCACAGCCGTACACCCATTCGTCCATCCAGGCCTTCAGCCCGTCGGCGGTGGAATCGGCCTGCGTGAACACGCCGTACATCGCGGAATCGAGGTTGTAGTAGCCGAGCACCTCGGTGGGATGCGCGCCCCAGGGAACCTCCACCACGGCGTTGACGCGATAGGCGGGAATCAGGGTGAGGGCCGGGCTCGACTGAACGATCTCGTGGTCAACGATCTCTTCGCAGGAGACGATGATGTGCTTGCTCGCGAGCGCGGCCGCCGCGATGCTTCCCAGCGCGCCCCAGTATTGGGCGTTGCCGAACTTGTCGGCACGCTGCACGTGGACGATGCAGACGTCGGGATTGGCCGCGGGCACGGTCAGGATTTTCTTGCCGGTGTACGGGCACTCGATGACGCGAAACTTGTTTTCGCCCATGAAGCCCCTTTTCCGGAAGAGGTCGGTGGCCATGACCCCTTCGAGGACCGGCATGAAGGTCATGCCGTGCATGCCGGCGACCAGCCTCGCGTTGTAGTCGAAGTTCGTGTAGTCCTCGAGCTGCAGGGTCCCCGCCTTCAGCGCCCGTTCCGCCGCAGAGCCGCCCTTCTTGCCGCCGGCGCGCATCACGTACGCCGTGACGAGTTTGCTCACGCAGCCCGCGCCGATGAGGATTTCCACGTCGAAAATGCCGGATTGCGAAAAGAGCGCCAGGCCCTTCTTCTCTTGCCGGGCCACCTCGTAGACCAGTTCCGCGCAGGAACCGACGGTGTAGTTTCCGATCACCAGCTGGTCGCCGTCGTGGACGAATCGGCTGATGGCGTCCTTGACGCTCATGACCTTGCTGTTTGCTTCCGTCACAACATCCTCCCGGTTCGCTTCGAAGGTCGAGTCGAATGGAGCTTGACTCGCGATTCCGATTACGGGCTAATATATAAGTGTACCGGTGGGCCGGTCAAGTTATAGAAAACCACCGGATAGACGAGACGCGCGGGCGCCGGCTCACCCGGTGTGGAATGGCCGACGGCGCCAGCTGAAAGGAAAGAAGAGTGAGCATTCGATTCGATGGACGAGTCGCGATCGTGACGGGGGCGGGCGGCGGCCTCGGAAGGTGCTACGCGCTGGAGCTCGCGCGGCGGGGCGCCAAGGTGATCGTGAACGACCTGGGCGGGGCTCTGGACGGTACGAGTGGTTCCGCGGGACTGGCTCAGGCGGTGGCGGACGAGATCACGGCGGCCGGCGGAATCGCCGTCGCGAACCATGACAGCGTGGCGGACCGGTCGGCGGCGCAGAGAATGGTGGACGAGGCCGCGAGCCGCTTCGGATCGGTGGACATTCTCGTCAACAACGCCGGCATTCTTCGCGACAAGACGTTCGCGAAGCTGGAACTCGACGACTTCCAGAAGGTCGTGGACGTCCACCTCATGGGCAGCGTCAACATGACCAAGGCGGCGTTCCCGCTCATGAAGGACAAGGGCTACGGACGCATCGTCTTCACGACGTCCTCCTCGGGCCTGTACGGGAACTTCGGTCAGACGAACTACGCCGCCGCAAAGCTGGGCGTCGTCGGTTTCATGAACACGCTCAAGCTCGAAGCGAAGAAGTACGGCATCAAGGTCAACTGCATCGCGCCGACCGCGGCGACCCGGATGACGGGCGGCCTGTGGCCTCCCGAGGTGCTCAACGCCGTGCCGCCCGAGCGCGTCGTGCCGGCCGTCGTCTATCTCTGCAGCGAGGGCAGCCCGAACGGCCACATCATCGAGGCCGGCGGGTCCTACTTCGCCCGAGTCGCCATCGTCGAGGCCCGCGGCGTCGTCCTGGGCCCGAACGCCACCGCTGAGGACGTCGCGGCGCGGTACGAGGAGATCGCCGACCTCACCGGCGCGCGGACCTTCGACTCGGGAATGGAAGTCGCCACGAACATCGCGAAAGCCGCCGCGGAGGCCTTCCCGGCGGCCGTGACGTCCTAGTCTTGGCGTGACCTCGGAGCCGGCCGCCCTGCAATGCTCGTTCGGAGGAGGAGATCCAACGTGTCAGACCCCAGCCGTTTCCAGAACTCGCGTCCGTTGGAAAAACCGTACGCCGTTTGGCGGTCCGCCGCGGGCGCGGTGCTCGTGATCGGGTCCCTCGCCTGCTCGACCGCTCCGCCCGCTTCTCCGCAAGCCTCGGCGCCTGCGGCGCCGACCGTCGTCGCGAACGGCGAGCGTCTCGTCGGCGAGTACGTCGGCAAGGGCGGCTCCGAGGCGGTCTTCCGGGGGATTCCTTACGCGGCGCCTCCCGTCGGAGAGCTGCGCTGGAAGGCGCCGGCGCCGATCACGCCGCGGCCGGGCGTGCAGCAGGCCACGAAGTTCGGCCCGTCCTGCGTCCAGGAAGTCGAGGGCAACTACTTCTACCGGTACATCGCCGAGACGCTCGGCCAGGACCCGAAACTGGTTCCGCTCCCCGGGCCAAGCAGCGAGAACTGCCTGTTCCTCAACGTTTGGACTGCGAACCTGGGCGGCAAGGACCTCAAGCCCGTGATGGTCTGGATTCACGGCGGCGCGAACGCCGTCGGAACGGCCGTGGGGCTTCAGACCGACGGAGCGAACCTCGCGCGCAAGGGAGTGGTGGTCGTCTCGTTCAACTACCGCCTCAACCTGTTCGGCTTCCTCGCCCACCCGGCGCTGACCGCCGAGTCCGGACACGGCTCGTCCGGCAACTACGCGCTCCTCGACCAGATCGCCGCGCTGAAGTGGGTGCAGCAGAACGCGGCGGCCTTCGGCGGGGACCCGGGGCGGGTGACGGTCTTCGGCGAGTCGGCCGGCGGCACCAACATCACCTACCTCCTGGCAACGCCGCTGGCGCGCGGTCTCTTCCACCGCGCCGTGATCGAGAGTGGGGGCTACGCGGTGAGCGACTTCCGCCCGCTCGGCGAGGCGGAGGCGTTGGGCAAGAGCTTCGAGGAGGCGCTCGGAGTGGCGGGGTCGAAGGACGTCCTCGCGGCCATGCGCGCAGTGTCCCCGGAGGATCTCCGCCGCGCCTGGCTCCGCACCCGGAAGCTCACGGGTAACGCGCCCAACGTGGACGGCTGGGTGTTTCCGAGGGCGACCGCGAAGATCTTCGACCGGGGCGAGCAGCACAAGGTGCCCGTCCTCATCGGCTTCAACAAGGACGAGTGGACGACCCTGCGCCAATACTGGCCCAACCCCACCCTCGACGACTTCCGAAAGGTAATACGGGCCGTCTGGGGCCCGTTCGCCGATCAGGTGCTCAAGCTCTACCCGGCGACGACGGACGCCGAGGCGGCCGCGGCGGTGGACCGTTATAGCCCCGACTGGTACTACGTCGGCCCGACGCGGTTCATTGCGGAGCGGACGACGCGCGCGGGCAGCCCGGCCTACGTGTACCTCTTCAGCCGCGTGCCGCAGGCGCCGGGAGGCGAGAAGCTCGGAGCCCACCACGCTATGGAGATTCCGTACGTGTGGGACACCCTCAACGCGATCCCGTGGATGCCGCGGAAACCCTACGACCATGAGCTCGCCGGCGCGATGAGCGCGGCCTTCGTGCGCTTCGCGATCACCGGCGATCCGAACGGAGGCAAACTGCCTGCGTGGCCTCGCTACAAGAGTGGGTCGGAGGACTTCCTCGAGTTCGGCGACACGATCCGCGCCAGCTCCGGCATCCGTCCCGAGTTCTGCGACCTCTACGAGAAGCTGCTGGCGTCGTGGGCGACGGCGGCCCGGCCCTGACGGCGTCGAGACCCTGAAGGGACGAGCGTGGACGCGAACACCCTGAGCACGCTGGGCATCGTCGTCTCCCTAGTCTTCATCATCACGCTCGCCCTGCGCGGGTGGCACATCATCGTCCTCGCGCCGCTGGCGGCCATCATCGCCGCGCTGTTCTCGAATCTGAACGTCCTCGAGACCCTCACCGGGCCGTACATGACCGGGTTCACGAACTATGCCCGGCGCTTCTATCTCATCTTCCTGATGGGCACGCTCTTCGGGAAGTTCATGGAAGACAGCGGCGCGGCCCGCTCCATCGCCCAGGCGATCCTGAGGCTCATCGGGGGCAGCGCTGAGACGCCGCTGCGCGTCCTCGTGGCCTTCGCCCTGGTTCCCATGGCCTTGACGTACGGCGGCGTGAGTCTCTTCGTCGTCATCTTCACGGTGCTCCCCATCGCGCGGCATCTCTGGCAGGAAGCGGACATCCCCTGGCATCTCTTCATGCTGTCGTTCGTCTTTGGCGCGGCGTCCATGACGATGACGATGCTCCCGGGGACGCCGCAGATCCAGAACCTCATGCCGACGAAGTACATGAGCTCGACGCCCGCCTCGGCGCCGGTGCTCGGTCTCCTCGGCGCGTTCGTCGTCTTCGCGATCAACGTCCTCTACATGAGGTATTGCGTACGCAAATTCAAACGGGAAGGGGAGCACTACGTTCCGCCGGCCGGCGCTGCGGGCCCGGCGGCCCCCGAGCGGGGGACGCCGCATGCCGGGCTGAGCCTGCTCCCGATGGCCGCCGTCCTGATCTTCCTGAACGTCCCCGCCGTGAAAGTGGACGTGATCTACGCGCTCGGCATCGGCATCCTCGTCACGATGCTCCTCTTCTGGCGTTTCATTCCGAACGTCGTCGACACGATCACCCGGGGCGCCGCGAACACGGTCGTCCCGATCGTCAACACGTGCGCCGACGTCGGGTACGGGATGGCCATCGCGGCGACGGCCGGATTCCGCGTCGTGTCCGCCTGGCTCCTGACCCTTCCGATGCATCCGATCGTCTCGCTCTCGATCGCCACGAACATCATGGCGGCGATCACGGGCTCCGCCTCCGGCGGCATGGGAATCGTCCTCGAGACGCTGGCGCCGAAATACCTGGCGCTGGGCCTCAGCCCGCATCTGGTCCACCGGATCGTGGTCATGTCCGCGGGGTGCTTCGATGCGATGCCGCACAATGGCGCCGTGATCACGATGCTCGCGGTCGCCGGGCTGACTCATCGCCAGGCCTACAAGCACATCTTCGTCGGCCACGTCCTCGCGACGCTCGTCGCCCTGATCGTCGTGATTCCGCTGGGCATCCTGCTGTACTGAGCGTGTGTCGACCATGAGCCGGCTCAAGGACAAGGTCTGCGTCATCACCGGCGCCACGAGCGGCATCGGCAAGCGCACCGCGGAGATCTTCGCGGCCGAGGGAGCGAAGCTGGTGATCGCGGGACGGCGCGAGGCCGAGGGCCGGGCGATCGCGAGAGCCCTGGGCGGAGCCTGCGACTTCGTGAGAACCGACGTCACGCTCGAGGCGGAGGTGGAAGCGCTGATCGCGTTCGCGCTGGAGAAGCACGGGCGCATCGACTGCCTGTTCAACAACGCCGGCGGGCCGGGGCCGGTCGGCGGCATCGAGGAGATTCCGGTCGCGGGCTTCGACGCGGCGATGGCCGTGCTGGTGCGCTCGGTCGTGCTCGGGATGAAGCACGCGGCGCCCGCGATGCTGAGGCAGAAATCGGGCAGCATCATCAACAACGGCTCCGTGGCCGCGCATCGCGCGGGCTATTCCTCGTCCCTGGTTTATTCCGCGGCCAAGGCCGCGGTCGTCCACCTGACGCGCTGCGTCGCGATGCAGCTCGGGGAGGGCGGCGTGCGGGTGAACTCGATTTCGCCCGGCTTCATCCCGACCGGCATTTTCGGGAAGGCGTTGGGAATGGCGGCGGAAGAGGCCGAGAGGTCGGCGGAGACGGTCAAGTCCGGTCTCGGCAGGGTGCAGCCCATTCCGCGGGCCGGGCTGACCGACGACGTCGCCCTGGCGGCCGTGTTCCTCGCCAGCGACGACTCGACCTTCGTGAACGGCCACGACCTGGTGGTCGACGGCGGCATGATCGGCGGCCGGGGTTGGACGCAGCATCAGGAAACGCTGCGCGGCCTGAAGCGCGCCTTCGGCCTCGACGGCTGAGCCCCTCCGGCTACTTCTGGAACTGGTAGGCGCCGCCCCAGGACTTTCCGAACGCCTTGGCCTTGAAGATCCGGGCGCCGCGGCCGCCGAAGTCTCCGGATCCGATGATCAGCTCGTCGGTCCCGGGAAGGATCGCCATCGTGGTGGTCGCGAGCATCGCGCCCTTGTCGCTTCCCGGTAGCAGGACCTGGCCGATCAGGTTGCCGAGCGCGTTGAAGACAATGACCTTGCCGGCGCCGAAATACGCGACGTAGACGTTGTCGTCGGCGTCGATCATCGCCGAGTCGGGCCCGCCGAACCCGTTGAAACGGTACGGAATCATGTGGCCGTAGAGGTTCATCG
Organism: Thermoanaerobaculia bacterium; assembly: GCA_044229475.1. Classification (GTDB taxonomy): domain Bacteria; phylum Acidobacteriota; class Thermoanaerobaculia; order UBA5066; family UBA5066; genus Fen-183. Next base: position 451,109 of record JBGASW010000003.1, read on the forward strand.
TGACGCCGTCGGCTCCGAGGTCGAGGCGGTGCAGCTGCTGATGGAACGTCTCCGTGACCCAGAGCGTCTTCCCATTCCTGCCCAGCGCGACCCCGTTGGGGGAGGCCAGGTTCTTGAGAACCGGCGTGATCGTCTTGAAGTCCGGAGAGACGTAGTACACCGCGCCATTCGCGACGTTGGCGGCGTCCGTGTAGTCCTTGAAATCCGTGAAATAGAAGCCGCCCTTGCCGTCGAACACCATGTCGTCCGGCGTGAAGCGCCCGGCCGGGACGATGACCTCCATCCCGGTGCCGTCGGGCCGCATCGCGACGATCCGGCCGGTGGCGTCTCCGCGATAACCGGCCTTCTCGCCCAGATCGCAGAGGAACAGGCGCCCGTCCTTGTGGATCTTGACCGTGGCGAACCGGCTCTTCGACGGCCCGTACACGGTCGTCACCGTCTTGTACGGAGGAGCGGACCGGAGAACGCTGCCGTTGCCCACGAGGACCATGTAGAGATTGCCGTCACGGTCGAAGATCAGACCTTCGGGCGTCTCCGCGGCGTTCGTGACGAGCAGCCAGTCTTCGGCGACGACGGTCGGTAGCTCCGCCCGTCCGACTTCAGCGGCACCCAGAAGGACGAGAGCCAAGAATGATGCGAGGGTCTTCATCGGGTGCCTCCTCCCGGAGTCATCGTTTCACCGCCTCCTCGATCCTGCGACCCGTGGCCGCCGCCGCGCGCGCCTCTGCCGCGCGGCCCCTGCGGTTCAGCAGGTCGGCGAGAACGTAGTAGCCGAGAGGTCCTTCCGCATGCCCGGGATCGAGCGCGATTCCTTCCCGGGCCAGATTCTCGGCGCGCACGAGATCGCCGCCCGTGTCCATCAGCAGTTTGGCGAAGTAGTAGCGCCCCTGGACGGAACCGGGGTTGGACCGGAGAAACGCTTCCCACGACTGCCTGGCCCGCTCCACGTCACCCATCGCGGCGTGGAGCCGGCCGAGGTTGAACTGCGCCCGGAAGAACGCCGGTTCGAGCTCGAGGGCCCGCGCGTACTGCTCGGCGGCGAGTCGACCCTCGCCGCGTTTCTCGCGAAGAAAGCCGAGGTTGAAGTGGGGGAGGGCGAAGCCGTCGTCGAGGGCGACCGCGCGTTCGAACTGAGGCACGGCCTCGTCGTCACGGCCCTGCTCGACGCGCACTTCCCCCATCTTGTTGGCGAAGAAAGGCGCCGATTCACCGCTCTGGGAGGCCTTATCGAGCACGTCGGCGGCCTCGTCGAACCGCTTGAGCCTGACGTAGACGTCGGCGATGGCGAGCGAGGCGCGCGCGTCCGCGCCCTTGAGCTCGAGGACCCGCCGGAAGCCGGCGAGCGCCTCGTCCCAGCGGCCGAGATCGGCGTACTCGGCGGCCAGGTCGAACAGCGATTGTTCGTGCATGGGGTTCAGCTCGAGGGCCCGCTTGAAATGGCGGATGGCGTCCCGCGGGCGGCGGCGCTCGGCCGCGATCTGGCCCAGCATCTGGTGCGCGTCGACGATCTCCGCGTCCTCTGCGAGGACCTGCTCCAGGAGTCGTCCGGCGGCGTCGTATTCCCGGTGGGAGATCCGGCTCTGGGCATCCACGATCTTCTGGTGGAGCTGCAGGCGGTCCTTGGGATCGGCGCGGACCCGCTCGCTTTCCTTCCCGACGGCGACGCCACCCCCGCCGGCCAGGTAGCCGAGTGACCGCAGCCGGGCGACGGCGCGCTGGTCGATCTCGGGTGCGTTGCCGGCAGGGAGCTTCCCGCTCTCGATGCGGTGGCGCAGTCTGCCGAGGTCGGCGGTCAACTCCCGAGCTCGATTCGGATCCACGCTGTGAAGGTTCTGCTCCTCGGTGGGATCCTGCGCGACGTCGTACAGCTCGGGCCGCGGGACGTCGATGAGCTTGAAACGGCCGGCGCGGAGGGCACGGAGGGGGGCCCATCCGTAGTGCAACAGCGGGTACAGGGACTCGGAGTAGACCGGTCGATCCCAGGGTACGTCCCGGCCGGCGACGAGAGGCGCGAGGCTCCGTCCGTGGACGTTCTCGGGCGCCTTCAGCCCCACGAGGTCGAGGATCGTGGGCAGGAGGTCGACGTGACTCACCGTCCGGTCGACAACGCGCCCTCCGCGGACGCCTCCGGGAGGCCTGACGATCAGCGCGGCGTGGATCGTCGTGTCGTAGACGAGGAAGCCGTGGAACGTCTCGCCGTGGTCGCCGAGCCCCTCGCCGTGGTCACTCGTGAGGATGACGAGCGAGTCCTTGAGGAGGTGGCGCTCGTCGAGGGCGCGCCGGAAGTCGCCGACGAGCGAGTCCGTATAGGCCACCACGGCGTCGTACGGCCGTCCCGGATAACGGGACTTGAACGGCTCCTTCGGAACGTACGGATCGTGGGGGTCAAAGAGGTGGAGCCAGAGGAAGAAGGGGCGGCCGGCCGGTCTCTTGTCGAGCCAGTTCAGTGCGGCCGCGACGGTATCGGCGCCGTCGCGCCGAACCAGACCCACGTTCGCCACGTTCGCCGTCCCCAGCCCGCCGAGATCGAAATCGTCGAAGTAGCGGTCGAAGCCGCGGCCGATCCCCCATCGGTGGTCGAGCACGAACGCGCTCACGAAGCCGCCCGTGGTCCATCCGCTCTTGCCGAGCAGTTCCGCGAGCGTGGGGATGCGCCCGTCGAGAACGGTGCCTACGTTCTCGCGGACGCCATGGCCGGGCGGGTAGAGGCCCGTCATGATCGACGCGTGCGCCGGGAGGGTGAGGGGCACCGTGCTCGCGGCGTTCGTGAAGCGGACGCCCTCGGCCGCGAACGCGTCGATGTTCGGCGTGTCGACGATCCTCGAGCCATAGCACGAGAGACGGTCGGACCGGAAAGTGTCGAGGGTGATGAGAATGACGTTGGAGGCGGCCGCCCGGTGCGCCGTCGGCCTGGAACCACGCAGAAAGAGGAAGGCGAGAGTGGCGCTCGCGATCACCCCCGCGGCGACGGCGGCGAGGACCGCCCAGCGGCGTCGTCCGCTCAATCCGGCAGCACGGCGTGCATGGCGAGCTCGGTGATTTCGTCCGCCATCTGCGCGGCCGACAGTCTGCCCGGCTGTCGATACCACTTGGGCAGCCACAGGACCATGCCGGCCAGCGTGTGAGTGGCGGCGGTGATGTCGACGTTGCGCAACTTGCCGGCCGCCGCGAGCCGCTCCAGGCGCTCGCGAATGAGGCCGAGGTAGAAGCGCTTGCGGCGGGCGACTCGCTCCCGGTCGGCCGGCAGCAGCGACCGCATTTCGTCCACGGCGAGGATCGCGAAAGCCGCGTCGTCCTCGCGGGTCATCATGACGGCGTGGGAGTGGATCAGACGGCGCAGGTCGTCGGCGGCGTCCGCGGCGCTGTCGGTGAGCTGGTTCCGGATCACGTCCTCGTGGATGTCCTGGGCGTAGCTGATGATCGCGGCGAGCAGCTCCTGCTTGCTGTTGAAGTGGTAGTAAAGCCCGGCTTTGCTGATCTCGCAGGCGCGTGCGACGTCCACCAGCGAGATCATCTCGAATCCCTGCTCCAGGATCAGGTGTGCGGCGCGCCGCAGGATCTCGTCGCGCCGGCTCGCCCGACGCCGGGGTCGAGCGGGGGTTGCCGTCGTCGTTTCCGGTCTCTGTCGAGCCTTCAAATCGGGCCTTCCTTCCTGCCTCGATTTCCCTTGACAAGTACGCGTTTGAGGGTATCAGATATTAAAACTATACCGGGAGGCCGGTCAACTTATGGAGGGCAGGGAGGAGGGACCGTTGATGTCTAAGACAGCGAAGTGCTTCATTCTAAGTGTCCTGTTGCTCGCATCCGCCAGCGGATTCGCTCAGATTACCGGATCGATCCACGGGGAAGTGATCGATTCGGAGGGCCAGCCGCTCCCGGGCGCCACGGTGAAGCTCACAGGTGACCCGATCCCGGGAGCCGAGCGCATCGCTACGACGGACGCGAAGGGAGCCTTCCGATACGGCGCCCTGCCCGTCGGCCGGTATGCGGTGTCTGCCGCGGTCCCGGGCTTCAAGACGCAACAGGTGAAGGACGTCCGGGTGTCGATCGACGCCGTGGCCTCCGTGAGGATCCGGATGCAGCTGCAAACCGTCTCGGAAAGCCTGACCGTGACCGCCACGGCACCGCTGGTGGACGTTGTCAGCTCGGGCGTGGCCGTCAACTACGACTCCCAGTTCGTCCAGTCCCTTCCCACGCGCAACAACTTCACCGACATCATCGCGGTGGCTCCGACCGTGAGCGCGCCCAACGAGGGAAACCCCTTGCTCGCGGCGTACGGCGGCAACGTCACGTCCCAGCAGTGGAACATCGACGGCCTCAACCTGGCGTCCCCCGAGGGCGGCTGGCTGGGCTGGTTGATCAACCCGGAGATCGTTCAGGAGACCTCGCTCAAGGGCTTCGGGGCCGGGGCGGAGTACGGCAGCACGGCGGGCAACGTCTACAACATGGTCACGAAGTCCGGGACGAACGCCTTCCACGGCTCGGCCGGCGGCTACTGGACGAACAACTCCCTCACCGGTTCGAACGTCAAGCTCGACCCGTCGACGCTCTATTCCTACCGCCTCTGGGATCCTGCGGGCACGTACACCATCGACGACTACTACGACGCCCGTGCGACCCTCGGGGGGCCGATTCTCCGCGACAAGCTCTGGTTCTTCGGCGCCGGCCAGTGGGACAAGATCAACATCGTGGGTCCCAACGGCGTCGCGGGGATCGACGGCTCCGGCACGACGGACTACCGCTACGACGGGAAGCTCTCCTGGCAGATCGCCGATGGCCATCACGTCGACGTTCGCGGACACACGGCGAACCAGAAGACCGTACCCGCGCCGGACATGTACACGGCGCTTTCGGCCGTCGTGACGTACGACATCGACATCAACATGATCACGGGGGACTACACCGGGATCCTGGCTCCCAGCACGCTCCTCAACCTTCGCGGCGGGTACTGGAGCAAGAACCAGGACATGGCCTCGCGCACGGGCAGCAACGAAGAGTGGCTCCAGGAGGCCATCTACCCGGGCCCGGCCCTCAACAAAGGCGGGATCTTCTGGTTCAGCGGCCGCAAGGAGAACTACACGCAGGCCGACGCGGTCCTGTCGCAGTTCGCGAGCGACTTCATCAAGGGGAGCCACGAGTTCAAGTTCGGCGTCCAGTACAACGAGGGCGCCGGCCAGAGGAACGCAGCCAAGTCCACCTTCCGGTGGAGGCAGCCGCCGAGCCCGGGCTTCGCGGACAAGTACTGGGAATTCCGGTACCAGATCCTGCCGCCCCTCATCTACGGGGCCGAGACCACGACGTGGGGGGCGTTCCTGACGGATTCGTGGAAGATCAGCAACCGGCTGACGCTCGACTTGGGCGTGCGCTTCGACGATCAGAAGGGCAAGATTCCGTCCTACCCGAAGCTCGACCTCGCCGGAAACCCGACGGACGTGATGCTCCCGTCCGCGGACATGATCCACTGGAGTAATTTCGCGCCGCGCATCGGCTTCGCCTGGCAGCCGACGAAGGACGGAAGGTCCGTGCTTCGGGGGTTCTACGGACGCTTCTGGGACGGGCCGGTCTCGTCCGCGTGGTATTACCCGCCGCCGGGACGGGGCAACTCGGAAGTCTGGTTCGTTTATCCGTACCAGTTCCGCGTCTCGTCCGTGGCGGCCCCGCCGCCCGACCAGCTGCTCGCCCCCGGGGTCAAGAACCCCTTCTCGGATCAGTTCGCGGTGTCCTACGACCACCAGATCGGCAGCGAATTCGCCGTCGGGGCGCAGTTCATCTACAAGCACACCGACGACATGATCGGCTGGCAGATCGAAAACGACGGCGTGTGCAAGCAGTTCCTGTGGGACGACCCCTGGACGACGAACGTCAAGGAGCAGATCCCGCTCTGCGAGCTCACCAAGAACCCGACGCTTCACAAGGGCAACGGACCCGGGCCCGGGTCACTCGCGCCCGGCGACACCTACCACATGTACTACCGGGGCGCCGTCCTGACCTTCAAGAAGCGCTACAGCAAGGGCTGGGACCTGATGGCGTCCTACACCTATTCGAAGACGGAGGGGATCAACCCCAGGCCTCACTACAACGGCTCCCTGGGTCAGGGATTGCCTGTGTTCAGCAGCGACGAGGGGTCCGATCCCAACGACTGGTACAACGCCTACCACCTGCAGGAGGGCGACCGGACCCACATGTTCCGGGTCCAGTCGAACGTCGATCTCGGCTGGGGCCTCCGAGCGAGCGGCGTCTTCAACTGGCAGAGCGGCCGACCCTACCAGCGGCTCGCCAACGTCATCGGGCCGACGACCGGCACGGTCATCACGGTCACGGCGGACGCGAGCGACAGCCTCCGGCTGCCGAGCCAGGCCATTCTCGACCTCGGCCTGCAGAAGACCTTCAATTTGGGCAAGGGCGTGAACCTGGACCTCGGCCTGCAGCTTCTGAACGCACTCAACGACGACGCCGTGGAGTACTACTCGTCGATGGTGCTCTTCCCGGGCCAGAACTTCGAGCCGTCGGCCTGGGTCGGCCCGAGAAGGCTGGTGCTCCGGGCCCAGGTCACGTTCTGAGATAACGGATGGAGGCGCGGTGCGACGCCGCGCCTCCTCCCTGCGGAGATCAACGTGCCGAACAAAGTCGTCATCGTCAAAGCGGTGCGCACGCCGATCGGTGCCATCGGAGGAGGCCTGGCCGGTTTCCAGGCCCAGCAGATTGCCACCCACGCCATCAAGGCTCTGATCGGCTCGGCCGGAATCGACCCGGCTGCAGTCGAGTACACGTGCATGGGATGGGTCATGCAGGATCCGCGCTGCCCCAACGTGGCCAAGACCGCCGCGGAACTGGCAGGCGTGCCGCCGACCGTGCCCGGGACCACCTACCAGGAAAACTGCGCCTCCGGCGGCGCTGCGATCCACAGCCTGTGCAGGCGCATCCTGCTCGGGGAGGTCTCGCTCGGCATCGCCGGCGGGGTCGAGTCCATGAGCAACGTGCCTCGTTACCTCTTTGCCGGCCGCACGAAGAACCAGATGTACGGCGACATGACCCTGGTCGACGGCCTGTTCGGCGCCCTTACCGACGCGTACGTGGGCAGCGGCGAGCTGATGGGCCTCCTCACCGAGCGCCTGGTGGCGAAGTACGGCGTGACGCGGGAAGAGCAGGACCAGGTGGCCTACCGCAGCCACCATGCGGCCGTCGACGCGTGGGAGAAGGGAGCCTTCGCGGACTACGTGGTGCCCGTCGAAGTGCCTCAGAAGCGCGGCGCACCGGCCGTCGTGGCCCGGGACGAGGGGCCGCGGCCGGTGACCCACGAGCAGCTGGCGGCTGCCAAGCCGTACTTCAAGCGCGACGGCGGCACGATCACCTCGGCCAACGCCTCGACACTCAACGACGGAGCCGCGGTGGTGCTGCTCGCCAGCGAGGAGCGCGCCCGCGAGCTCGGGCTCGAGCCCCTCGCCGAGATCGTCGCGTATCACAACGTCGGCGTCGAGCGTGAGCTCATGGGCGAGGGAGCATTCAAGGTCATTCCCCCGCTCCTGAAGCGAGCCGGCGTCGACCTTTCCGAGGTGGACTACCTCGAGATCAACGAAGCGTTCGCGGCAGTCGTCGCCGCGGCGTACCACTTCCTGCCCGGGCTCAAGGCCGAGCGCACGAACCAGTGGGGCAGCGGCATCTCCCTCGGGCACCCGGTGGGGGCGACGGGCGCGCGTCAGGTCGTGGACATGGTCCACCAGCTGCGTCGGAGGGGCGCCGCGCTCGGCGTCACGAGCAGGTGCGTCGGCGGCGGCATGGGCAGCGGCGAGGTGCTTCGGCGGCTGTAGCAACCGACCCTGATTCATCTGCTTCGTTCCGCCTTCCGGCCCGGCGGCTAAGATCTCGTCTCAAGGAGGCCGCCCGTGAGCCAGGGAAACCAGCCCGTCGTCGCGATGCTCAGTCCTGCCGAGATGGAGCTGATCCGCCTGCTCCGCGAGCCTTCCACGTCTCCCGTGCGCGCGCGCGTCAAGACCGTCGTCGAGGGCCTCCTCATGGCGGCGAAGGAGCCGTTCTGCCCCGAAAAGCCCTGTCCGCAGGCGCCGGGGGAGTGCGACCGCTGCGTGCAGACGATGCGCGTCCTCGAGGGCCTCGAGGCGATGGAGATGCAGATCAAGGGCCTGCCCGGCGCCTGAGGTAACCTCGCCTCCTTCGGACAGGAGGCCCCCGTGCGCACTGCGTCCCTGCGCCTCGTCCTCGCCGCCATGACGATCGCCACCACCAACACCCCCGCCCAGACGGCATCGGTTCCGCCCACTCCACCAGTGGCCAAGAAGGTGGAGAAGGTCCACCTCCTGCACGGCGACCCGCGGCCCGACCCGTACTTCTGGCTGCGGGAGAAGTCGAACCCTCAGGTCGCGGCCTACCTCGAGGCCGAGAACGCGTACACCGACGCGGTCCTCAAGCCGACGGAGCCGCTCCAGAAGGCGCTCTACGACGAGATGCTCTCCCACGTGAAGGAGACGGACCTGTCCGTCCCCTACCGCGACGGCGCGTTCCTCTACTACTACCGCACGGAGAAGGGGAAGCAGTACCGGATCCACTGCCGGAAGCCCGCGGCGGACGGCGCCGAGCAGGTCCTCCTCGACCTGAACGCGCTCGCCGAGGGGAAGAAGTTCATGTCCCTCGGCGCGTTCCGCCCCTCGGACGACGGGAACCTCCTCGCGTACTCGACGGACGACACGGGCTTCCGCCAGTACACGCTCGCCGTGAAGGACCTGAAGACGGGCGCGCTCCTGCCCGAGCGGATGCTGCGCGTCACGAGCATCGCGTGGGCGGCGGACGGGAAGACGCTCTTCTACTCGGTCGAGGACGAGACGACGAAGCGCTCGCACCGCGTCTACCGGCACCGGGTCGGAACGCCCGCGTCCGCCGACGCCCTGATCTACGAGGAGAAGGACGAACGGTTCAACGTCGGCGTCGGCCGCACGAGGAGCCGCGCGTGGATCGTGATGGAGAGCTCCAGCCACACGACCTCGGAGGCCCGCCTGCTGAAGGCCGACGCGCCCGAGGGCGAGTGGACGCTCGTCGCCCCGCGCGAGCAGGACCACGAGTACTACGTCGAGCACCGGGGCGACCTCTTCTACATCCGGACGAACTCCGGCGGGCGCAACTTCCGGCTCGTGACGGCGCCCGTCGCCGCGCCGGGACGCGCGAACTGGAAGGAGCTCGTCCCGCACCGCGCCGACGTCATGCTGACGCGGATCGACCTCTTCAAGGACCACCTCGTCCTCGAGGAGCGGGCGAACGGGCTGCCGCGGTTCACCGTGAGGAGCTTCGCGACGGGCGACTCCCACGTCGTGTCGTTCCCGGAGCCCGTCTACACCGCGAGCTCCGAGACCAACCGCGTCTGGGACACGAAGGTCTTCCGCTACGGCTACCAGTCGTTCGTGACGCCGCAGTCCGTCTTCGACTACGACATGGACGCGCGGAAGGCGACGCTCCTGAAGGAGTGGGAGGTCCCGGGCTACGACCGGACGCACTATGCGTCGGCGCGGCTCTGGGCGACGGCCGCGGACGGCACGAAGATCCCGCTCTCGGTCGTCTGGCGCTCGAAGACGGCCGAGGGCAAGGCCCGCACGCTCAAGGACGGGCCGTTCCCGACGCTCCTCTACGGCTACGGCTCGTACGGCATCCCGATCGGCGTCTCGTTCCGGTCCGACCGGCTCCCGCTCCTCGACCGGGGCTTCGTCTACGCGATCGCGCACATCCGCGGCGGCGGCGAGATGGGGAAGGCCTGGCACGACGCCGGGCGCATGAAGAACAAGATGAACACGTTCACGGACTTCATCGCGGCCGGCGAGCATCTCGTCGCCGAAAAGATCGCCGCGAAGGACCGCCTCGCCGCCGAGGGCGGCAGCGCGGGCGGGCTCCTCATGGGCGCCGTCGTGAACATGCGGCCCGACCTCTTCTCGGCGGTCATCGCGCACGTGCCGTTCGTCGACGTCCTGAACACGATGAGCGACGCCACGCTGCCGCTCACGGTCGGCGAGTACGAGGAGTGGGGCAATCCGGCGAAGAAGGACGAGTACGACTTCATCAAGACGTACTGCCCGTACACGAACCTCAGGAAGGGCGCGTACCCGGCGATGCTCGTCAAGACGTCGTTCAACGACAGCCAGGTCTTCTACCACGAGCCCGCGAAGTACGTCGCGCGCCTGCGCACGCTGAAGACGGACGCGAACCCGCTCCTCCTCAAGACCAACATGGCCGCCGGGCACGGCGGCGCGTCGGGCCGGTACGACTTCCTGCACGAGATTGCGCTCGACGAGGCGTTCCTCCTGACGCGGTTCGGTCTGGCGAAGTAGGCCGGCGCGCCGTGTCCGCCGAGGACCACGCGAACGTCCCCGTGATCCCGCCCGTCCTCTTCGGGCTCGGGATCGGCGCGGGATACCTCATGCGGTGGCTCGCCCCGGTCCGGCTCGTCCCGCTGCGCCTCGAGCGGGAGGCGGTTTGGGCGGGAGCGGCGCTCTCGCTCCTCGGCCTCGCGTTCGGCGGCTGGGCGTTCTTGACGTTCGTGCGCGCGAGGACGACGCCGCATCCGAACCATCCGGTGAGCGCGCTCGTGACGTGGGGGCCGTACCGCGTCTCCCGCAACCCGATGTACGTCGGCCTTTCGGGCTTCGTTGCGGGCCTCGCGCTCGTCGCGAACACGCCGTGGCTCCTCGCCGTCCTTCCGTTCGTGTGGCTCGCGCTCCGGCGCCTCGTGATCGACCGCGAGGAGGCCTACCTGACCCGCAGGTTCGGGGAGGAATACCGCGCGTTCCTCGGCCGCACGCGCCGCTGGCTCTGAACGGTCCGGCTCAGGATGCGCGCAGGCCCTCCACGATGGGCCGCCGCGCGGCCATCACGGCCGGGACGATCGCCGAGAAGACGCCCACGGCGAGCGCGACGAGACCCGCGAGCGCGACGACCTCGGGGAAGATCTTCATCCCGGCCGCGAACGGAGCCATCCGCGTCTCCATGAGCGCGCCCTTGAGGCGGGAGAACGCCGCGAGGAACGCGAGGAACCCGAGAACCCCGCCGGCTCCTGCGAGCGCGAGGCTCTCGCTCATGACGAGGCCCACGATCCGCGGCCGGGAGAAGCCGAGCGTCCTGAGGACCGCGACCTCGACGACGCGCTCGCGCACGTTGAGAGCGACCGTGTTCGCCGCGATCACGACGACGACGCCGATGATGATGACGCCCATCGCGGTCAGGAGAAGCTGGACGTTCCCGAGCAGCGAGACGAACCCCAGCGTGAAGGCGTTCTCGCTCTCGGTCTTCGTCGGGTTCGGCGAGTTCTCGAAGAACGCGTCCACCTCCTTCGGCAGCCGCTCGGCGCAGGCCGCGTCCGTGCAGCGGGTCCAGAGGGTCGAGACGGTGCCGCGGAAGGGCGGCCAGGCCTCTTCGAGGTACGCGCGGTGGAAGAAGATGCTCGCCGAGTTCTCGTACGGGAGGCTGTAGACGCCCTGGATCGTGAACGTGAGGTCGACGGGGTAGAGCGTGCCCGTGATCGTCACGCGGTCGCCGACCCTCCAGCCGTACTTCTTCACGAGGGCGACGCCGACGAGGCCACCCGTCCGGTCGCGTTTCCACGCGTCCGCGGAGCCCTGCACGATCTTCGCGTCGTCGAAGACGTCGAGAAAGGTCTGGGGGTCGACGGCGAAGCGCGGAAAGACGTTCCCCGCGCTCGCGTCGCGGTAGAGGCCGGCGAAGCGGTCGATCGGGGTGATCGCGCGGACGCCCTCGAGCGCGGCGATCCGGTTCACGACCGCGTACGGGAGGGACGTCGTGAGGCCGACCTTGTGCCGCGTCACGAGACGGTAGAGGCCGCGCTCGCGCGCGGGGTCGGGGAGGTTGAGCGTCCTGAGGAACGTCGCCATGAACGCGACGAGGAAGACGGGCAGCAGGATCGACCCGACGGTGAGGACGGTCCGCGTCTTCTTGCGCAGCAGGTTCTTGAGGACGAACGGCAGGAAGCGAAGCACGGTCAGCAGGCTTTCGGGGCGTCCTCCGTCAGGATACGCGCCCCGGATTCCGTCACGAGGACGTCGTCCTCGATGCGGATGCCGAGCCCGAGGTACTCCTTCGGGACGCGCGTCTCGTCGGGCCGCACGTAAAGGCCCGGCTCGACGGTCAGCACCATGCCCGGCTCCAGAGACCGCGGCCGCCCGCGCTCGTCGCGGTATCGGCCGCGGTCGTGCACGTCGAGGCCGAGCCAGTGCGACGTGTGGTGGAGCGCGAAGCGCTGTGCGGCGTTCTTCTTCTTGAGCGCCTCGCGCCGGCCCTTGAGGAGGCCGAGGTGCAGCAGCGCGTCGAGGAGGACGGCTCGTGCCGCCTCGTGCGGCGCGTCCCACGGTGCGCCGGGACGCACAGCGGCGATCGCGGCGCGCTGGGCGGCGAGAACGGCGCCGTAGAGCGCCTTCTGGGGTCGCGTGAACCGTCCCGAAGCCGGGAACGTCCGCGTCACGTCGGAGGCGTAGCCGCCGAACTCGCAGCCGGCGTCCACGAGGACGAGGTCGCCCGCGGCGAGGCGCCTCGAGTTCTCGACGTAGTGGAGGATCGTCGCGTTCTCTCCCGAGGCGACGATCGTCGGATAGGCGGGGCCGCTCGCGCCCATGGCCCGGAATCGCCGGTCGACGGCCGCCTCGATCTCGTACTCGTACCGGCCGGGCCGCGCGGTCCGCTGCGCGTCCCGGTGCGCGGAGGCGGCGATCGCGGCCGCCCGCTCGAGGAGCGCGATCTCCTCGGGCGACTTCAGGAGGCGCATCGCGTGGAGGAGGTCCGTCGGGTCGGAGATCGTCACGGGGCCCCGTTTCGGGTGGCGTGCCTCGCGGCGGAAGCGCGCGAGGAGGCCGGCGACGAGCCGGTCGTTCGCGCCCGAGAGGCCGAGGGCGTGGTGGAGGACGCGCGCCTTGCGGACGAGATCGGGGAGGCGCCTTTCGCGCTCCGCGGCGGGAAACGCCTGGTCCGCTCCGAACGTCTTCACGGCGCCCTCGGGCCCGGCCCGGCGGCCCTCCCACGTTTCGCGCTCGCGGTCCCGCGGGAGGACGAACAGCGTGAAGGTCCTCGCGTCCGCGTCGAGGACCGCGGTCGCGCCCGGTTCGGCGAAGCCCGTCAGGTAGAAGAGGTCGGGATCGGGGCGGTAGCGGTAGTGGACGTCGTGCCCGAAGGGGGCTTCGGGGGTTGCGAAGAGGATCGCGACGCCTTCTTTCATCGCGTCGAAGAAGCGCGCGCGGCGGCGCGCGAAGACGGTCCGGTCGTCCATGGGGCGAGTCTAACCGGCGCGGCATGCGACGATGGGGCATGGACTCCCGCATCGTCCCGGCGCTCCGGGCCCGCTATCCCGAGTTTTCGGGCGCCCGGCTGAAGCGCGCCGTCCTGGAAGGGCAGGTCACGGTGGACGGCGCCGTCGTGAACGACCCCGGTGCCTTTGTCGCCGCCGGAGCGGAAGTCCGGTGGGACCGCGACCGCCGCATCGAGCGCCGCGTCGCGACGGCCCTGAAGGTTCTGTACGAGGACGACGACGCGATCGCGGTCTTGAAGCCGTCGGGCCTCCTCACGCACCCGACCGAGGCGAAGGAGAAGGACACGCTGCTGGCGCGGGTCTCCACCTACGTCCAGAAGAGGCACGGCGGCGGCGCGCGGACGTACGTGTCCATCGTGCACCGGCTCGACAAGGAGACCTCCGGCATCCTCGTCTTCGCGCGCAGCCGTCGCGGCCTGATCGGGCTGCAGGCGCAGCTCCGCGCGCACACGATGGACCGGCGATACCGGGCGGTCGTCGAGGGCGACCTCGTCGGGGACGCGGGCACGTTCGACAAGGACCTCGTTGCCGAGCCGGGTGAGCGGCGCCGAGGCGTCGTGAAGGCCGGCGAGAAGGGCCTGAAGGCGATCACGGAATGGACGGTGCTCGAGCGCTTCGGGATCGCGACGCTCGTCGAGGCGCGCCTGAAGACCGGTCGCACGCACCAGATCCGCATTCACTTCGCGAACGCGGGGCACGTCCTCGTCGGCGACTCCGTCTACCGCGACCGCAAGGCCAAGCCGTTCCCCGTCCCCTTCCCGCGCCAGGCGCTCCACGCCGGCCACCTCGGGTGGAAGACCGAGGAAGGCAAGGCGGTCTCGCTGGACGCGGAACCTCCCGGCGACTTCCTCAAGCTGCTGGATGATTTGAGGAAGAGGGGGAAGAAGAGAAGATCTTCTTAGAAGGTGTGGGAGCGGGCGCAGCGCGCCGTCGCGGCTGTGCGGTGACTCGGGCGCGCAGCGCAAACACACCCTTCTAAGAAAACAGCGGGCCCGAAGGGCCCGCTGCAGAATCCTCGTTCTTCGGTCCCGGTTTCCCGGTCTTCGGCTATTCGAGGACGACGATCACGACGCGGCGGTTCTTGGAGCGGCCGACGGCCGTCTTGTTGCTCTCGACGGGAAGGGTGTCGCCGTAGGAGATCGTCGACATGCGGCCGAGCGGGAGCTTGTGCTGGCGGGCGAGGTAGCGGCGGACGGCCTCGGCGCGCTGCTGGCCGAGCTGGTCGTTGTAGTCCGTGCCGCCCGTGTCGTCCGTGTGGCCCTGGATCTCGAGGTACACGCCCTTGTCGAGCGCGAGGACCTTCACCGCGAACTCGTCGAGAGCGGACTTCGCTTCCTTCGTCAGCTCGAAGGAATTGACCTTGAAGCGGACACGGTCCTCGGCGAACGACTGCTGGAAGACGATCTTGCCCTTCGCGAGGACGCGGGCTTCCTGGGCGCGCGCGAGCGCGTCCTTGGCGGACTGGCCGAGCTGCTCGATCTGCTTGCCCTGCTCGTCGATCTTGCCGCCCTGGGCCTTCTGGCCTTCCTGCAGCTGCTCGACCTGCGTTTCGACCGACTCGATCTTCTTGTCGGTCTTCTGCTGCGACTCGGCGATCTTTTTGTCGATGTCGGTCGTCGTCGCACAACCGACGAGCGACAGGCCGACGGCGGCCGCGAGGAGAGTGACGGGAACCTTCATGAGTCCTCCTTGTTCGTTGTTCAGCCGCCCTTGATGGGTGGCAGTGTGCCCCGATAGCCCGCCCTCACGCGGACGGGTCGTGCGGGGCCCGAAAGTTTCAGCGAGATGCGCCGGTATCGGACCGGCCCGGCGCCCGTGGGCGTGAAGCCCACGAGATACTGCGTGCGCAGGTCCTTTTCGACGCGCGCGATCGCGGCCGGCAGCTGGGCGGCCTCGTCGACGATCGAGAGGATCCCGCCGGAGAGGCGCGCGACGTGCCCGAGGACGTCCAGGTTCAGCATCGCCTCGGGTGTGATTCCGGGCGGCGGCGTCACCCGCGCGCCGGGCGAGCGCAGGCCGATCGGGTAGACGGGGACGTCCACGCCCTCGAGGAGCGTCGCGAGATCGTCCCGGGTGAGCTCGGACGCGTTGTCGATCCCGTCGGTGAGAAGGAGGATCGCGCGCGATCCGTTCCGCCCGAGGAGCGTGCGGTCGGGCATCCGGGCGAGCGCGTCGTAGAACGCGGTGCGCCCGTGAGGCGTCACGGCATCCATCGCCGCGAGGAGCTTCGCCGTGTCCGCGGTGAAGGGCACGACCTCGCGGACGGCACCCGAGGAGAAGGCGTAGAGCGAAAAGTCGTCTCCCGGCAGCTTCTGGGCGACGAGCGCGCGCACGGCGGCGCGCGCCCCCTCCATCTTTCCCACGAGGCCCATCGAGCCCGAGGCGTCGAGCAGGATCGTGAACGAGACGGGGGCATCGTCGCTGCGGGAGAAGAGATCCGTCAGGACGGGCTGGCCGTCCACGAGGAGCGTGACGTCCTTCTCCTGCAGGTCCGCGACCGGCTTTCCCTTCAGGTCCGTGAGGACGAAGGGCACCATTACGTAGCCGACGGACACCGAACTGGTCGTTTTTGCCGGCTTGGAGACCTGCGCGGACACCCCGGCGCCCAGCATCAAGGTGGGCGCGAGGAGCATCTGGTGCAGCGGAAGTCTCTGTATCAGCATAGTTTCGGGCGCCGGATCTGATCTTTCCAAGGGGAAGTGCGGAGGAGCGCCGGCGCCTTTCTACAACGCGAAAAGCAAAGGGGCCGCCAGCGGCGGCCCCGAACATCCGGAAGTGTGACGCGCGTTACATCTCGCGGGCGGAGGTCTCAGAGGAGGTCGATGGCCGGGAAGAAGAACGTCACCTCGCGGGCGGCGTCGGCGGGGTTCGCCGAGCCGTGGACGGCGTTGCGCTCGATCGACTGGCCGAACTCCTTGCGGATCGTGCCGGCGTCGGCCTTGCCCGGGTCCGTCGCGCCCATCGTGGCGCGCCAGTGGGCGATGGCGCCCGCGCGCTCGAGGACGGCGACGTAGACGGGCCCCGACGTCATGTAGGCGACGAGGGCGGAGAAGAAGCCCTTGGCCGCGTGCTCTCCGTAAAACGACTCGGCTTCGGCCTTCGTGATGTTGTGGCGTTTGAAGGCGACGACCCGGAAGCCCTCGGCTTCGATGCGCGAGAGGATCTTCCCGGCGTTCTTCGATTCGACGGCGTCCGGCTTGATGATCGCGAATGTTTTTTCCATGCGGCCGGGGAGTATACGCGGGAGCACGGGCGCTTGCCTTCGCCCGCGGTCCTTGCATAGGCTCGCGGCAATGAAGAATTTCTTCGAGGTGTCGAACCGCCGGGGGCTCCTCGACCGCCTCGACGGGCTGCGGCCGGACGCGGCTCACCTCTGGGGGAAGATGGACGTCGCGCAGATGTGTGCGCACTGCGCGATCGCGCTGGAGGTCGCCGCCGGCGACGTGCCGAAGACGCAGGCCTTCATCGGCAAGGTGCTCGCCCCGTTCGTCAAGAAGAAGTTCCTTCATGGAACGGAGCCCCTCTCGAAGAACTCTCCGACAGACCCGACGTTCGTCGTCTCCGACTCGCGGGACTTCGCACGGGAGAAGGCGCGGCTCGTCGAGATTGCGAAGCGCTTCGGCGAAGCCGGCGCCGCCGCGGCGGACGGGCGGGTGCACTCCTTCTTCGGCCGCCTGACGGGCGAAGAGTGGGGCGTCCTCATGTACAAGCACCTCGACCACCACCTGAGGCAGTTCGGGGCGTAGCGGGCGGGCGCCCACTTCCATTGAATCCAAAACGGATCCATAATGGATGCGGGAGGCGGCCATGGCGACGCTCACCCTGAAGAACGTTCCCGAAGAGCTCGTGGATCAGCTCAAAGAAGAAGCGAAACAGAACCGGCGGAGCCTGAATCAGGAGGCGCTCTCCCGCCTCGAAAGCACGATCGCGCGTCGGAGACGCTCCTCGGAGGAGGTCATCGCGGACCTCCGCCGCCTCCATAAACGGCTCGGCTCCCGTCCGATCATGACGGACGCGCTGATCGAGCGAGCGAAGCGGGAAGGGCGGCCGTGATCGTCGTCGATACGAACCTGATCGCTTACGCCGTCGTGCCTGGCGAACGAACGGAGGCCGCGCTCGCGGTTCTGGATTTCGACTCGCAGTGGGTCGCGCCGCGTCTTTGGCGGTCCGAACTCCGCAACGCCCTGGTCACGACGATGCGCGCGGGCAAGCTGAGTCTTTCCGGAGCCCTGGGTGCCTTCGAGGAGGCTGATCGTCTCGTTACGGATACCGACCTGGAAGAGGAGACGGAGGCGTGCCTGAGGCTCGCGGAGAAAGGGGGGATCTCCGCCTACGACGCCGAGTTCGTCGTCGTGGCGGAGCGCCTCGGAATGCCGCTGGTGAGCTCGGATCGGAGGCTCGCGAAGGCCTTCCCGGGCCGCGTCCTCTCACCCGAGGAGTTCGTGGCCCGCGGCTGAATCCGTCAACGAAAAGGGCGCCCGAAGGCGCCCCTGACGATTCCACTTCCGGAGCCGAGGGCTACTTGCCGAGCGCCTTCTTCAGCGTCTCGCCCATGAGAGCGGGGGAGTCGGCGACGTGGACGCCGGCCGCCTTGAGCGCCTCGACCTTTTCGCCGGCCGTGCCCTTGCCGCCCGAGATGATCGCGCCCGCATGGCCCATGCGGCGCCCGGGAGGCGCCGTGCGGCCCGCGATGAACGACACGACGGGCTTGCCGAGGTGCGCCTTGATCCACGCGGCGGCCTCTTCCTCGGCGCTGCCCCCGATCTCGCCGATCATGATGACGGCCTGCGTCTCGGGATCGTCGCGGAAGAGCTCGAGCGCGTCGATGAAGTTCGTGCCGTTGATCGGGTCGCCGCCGATGCCGATGCAGGTCGACTGCCCGAAGCCGAGCGACGTGGTCTGGCCGACGGCCTCGTACGTGAGCGTCCCCGAGCGGGAGACGACGCCGACGAACCCGGCCTTGTGGATGCGCGCCGGCATGATGCCGATCTTGACCTTGGCGGACGGGCGGATGATGCCGGGGCAGTTCGGACCGATGAGCCGGCTCGTGCCCCTGGCGAGGTATTCCTTCGCCTTGATCATGTCGTTGACGGGGACGCCCTCCGTGATCGCGACGATGAGCGCAACGCCCGCGTCGGACGCCTCCATGATCGCGTCCGCGCAGGCCGGCGGCGGCACGAAGACCATCGAGGCGTTCGCGCCCGTCGCCTTGACGGCGGCGGCGACCGAGTCGAACACGGGGATGCCGTCGACGGCCGTTCCGCCCTTGCCCGGCGTGACGCCCGCGACGACCTTCGTGCCGTAATCGCGGCTCGCGAGCGCGTGGAAGCGGCCCTCGCGGCCCGTGAGGCCCTGCACGACGAGTTTCGTATCCGGCGAGATCCAGTTCGCACCCATGTCAGGCCGCCTTCCCGAGCGACGCGATGACCTTCTCGGCCGCGTCCTTCATGCCGTCGGCGGGGATGACCGCGAGGCCGGAGCTCTTGAGGATCGCCTTCCCCTCCTCGACGTTCGTGCCCTCGAGGCGCACGACGACGGGAACCTTGATGCCGATCTCCTTGACCGCGTTCACGACGCCGGTCGCGATGATGTCGCACCGCATGATGCCGCCGAAGATGTTGATGAGGACGGCCTTCACGTTCGCGTCGGACAGGATGATCCGCATCGCGTTCTTGACTTGCTCCTCGTTCGCGCCGCCGCCGACGTCCAGGAAGTTCGCGGGCTTGCCGCCCGCGTACTGGATGATGTCCATCGTCGCCATCGCGAGGCCGGCGCCGTTCACCATGCAGCCGACGTTGCCGTCGAGCTTGATGTAGTTGAGCCCGAACTTCGAGGCCTCGACCTCGAGAGGATCCTCCTCGTCGAGGTCGCGGTACTCGCGGATCGCCGTGTGGCGGAAGAGCGCGTTGTCGTCGAAGTTCATCTTCGCGTCGAGCGCGAGGACGTCGCCCGCCCCCGTGATGAGGAGCGGATTGATTTCGGCGAGCGACGCGTCGGTCGCGACGTACGCCTTCGCGAGCGCGATCAGGAAGCCGACGGCCTTCTTGTGCGTCTCGCCCGTGAGGCCGAGCGCGTCCGCGAGCTTGCGCGCCTGGTAGGGCTGGAGGCCCCACGACGGCTCGAAGGGCTCCTTGACGATCGCGGAGGGGTCCTTCGCGGCGACGACCTCGATCTCCATGCCGCCCTGCTTGCTCACCATCATGACGGGCTTGCCGATCGCGCGGTCGAGCGTGATCCCGATGTAGAGCTCCTGCGCGATGTCCAGGGCCTCCTCGACGAGGACCTTCTTGACCTTCTGCCCGGCCGGCCCCGTCTGGTGCGTCACGAGCTGCATCCCGAGGATCTTCCGGGCGAGGGCCTCGGCCTCCTCGGGGCTCTTCGCGACCTTGACGCCGCCGCCCTTGCCGCGGCCGCCCGCGTGGATCTGCGCCTTGACGACGGCGCGCCCGCCGAACTCTTTCGCGATCCGTCCCGCCTCTTCCGGCGAGTCCGTCACGCGGCCGCGGGGGGTAGCGACGCCGAACCCGCGGAGAACTTCTTTCGCTTGATATTCGTGAATTTTCATGGCGACCGCGGACAGTATCAGAAGGAATCGGGAGCGCTCCATGAGTAAACTGATTCATGCGCTTCGCACTCCTCCTGGGCCTCCTGGCCGCCGCCCCGTCGGCCTTCGCCCAGTCCTCCGCGCGCGGCGGCAGGTCGGAGGACGTCTCGGTCCTCCCGGCGGCGGCGGCGGCCGACGTCGCCCGGCAGGTCGCCTCCGAGCTCAAGCTCGGGGATTTCGCCGCCCTCGAGTCGCGTTTCGACGAGCGCATGAAAGCGGCTCTGCCCGACGCGGCCCTGCGCGTCTTCTGGGCCGACACGCTGAAGCGCGCGGGCGCCCTGCGCGGGTGCGCGGAGCCCCGGACGTCGTTCGCGGGCGAGTTCACGCTCGCGTTCGCGGCCTGCACGTTCGAGAAGCAGAAGGCCGAGCTGCGCCTCACGATCCGGCCGGACGGTCGCCTCGCGGGGATGTTCCTCGCGCCGGAATCCGCGGCGAGGCGCGAGTGGACGGCGCCGGACTACGTGACGCCCGCGGCGTTTTCCGAGCGCGAGACCTCCGTCGCCGCGGGACTCGTGACGCTGCCGGCGACGCTGTCGATGCCGAAGGGCGAGGGGCCGTTCCCGGGCGTCGTCCTCGTCCATGGCTCGGGGCCGCACGACCGCGACGAGACCGTCGGCGGGACGCGCGTCTTCCAGGACCTCGCGCAGGGCCTCGCCTCGCGCGGGATCGCCGTCCTCCGGTACGAGAAGCGGACGAAGGCGTTCGCGAAGGAGCTCGCGGGCACGCGCGACATGACGCTCAAGGACGAGGTCCTCGACGACGCGGTCGCCGCGCTCGGCGTCCTGCGTGCGGCGCCGGGCGTCGACGCGGCGAAGGTCTTCCTGCTCGGCCACAGTCTCGGCGGGCTCCTCGCTCCCCGGATCGCGCTCCTCGACGACCGGACCGCCGGCGTGATCCTCCTCGCGGCGCCGTCGCGCCCGATGTGGGAAGTCGTGCGGGACCAGATCGAGGCCCTCTCGGGCCCGCGCGCGAGCGAGTCGCAGCGGGCGACGGCCCCGGCGCTCCGCCGGGAGGCCGACGCGCTCGCGGACCTCTACGCGGGCCGGCCGATGCCGCCGGGGACGGCCACGATCTTCGGGGCCCCGCCGTCGTACTGGCTCGAGCTCAAGACCCAGACCCCGGCGCTCACGCTGTCCGGCCTCGGCCTCCCCGTCCTCGTCCTGCAGGGCGGGCGCGACTACCAGGTGAGCATGAAGGACTTCGCGGGGTGGCAGCGCGCCCTCAAGGACGTGTCGCGGGCGGCGTTCCGGTCGTACCCGAAGCTGAACCACCTGTTCGTGGCGGGCGAAGGGCCGAGCGCGCCCGCCGAGTACGAGAAGACCGGGCACGTGGACCGCGACGTCGTGGAGGACATCGCCTCCTTCGTGAAGCGCGGCACGCTGCGCCCGGTGGAGACGAAGAAGCCGAAGAAGTGAGCCGTCAGGAGCGCGCGACGAGCGCGCCCACGAAGAACTTCGGAAAGCGCGCGGCGACGGCGTCCACGTCCGGCAGGACCTCCACGCCGCGGAATCCCGCGGCGGCGAAGGACGCGCGCCACGCGGCCGGCGACAGGAAGCCGTGGTTCGGGCGCAGGACGGGGTCCGTCCTCACGTCCGTGAAGCTCACGAGGAAGTCGAAGACGAAGTCCACGTAGGACGGCGGCGGGTGCGCGCCCGGCTTTACGCACTCCGAGACGACGACGACGCCGCCCGGCTTCAGCGCCGCCTTCGCCTCGGCGAGGACGAAGCCGAGGTCGGGCGCGACGTGGAAGCAGTTCACGGAGTAGACGGCGTCGAAGGAGCCGGGGGCGACGCCCTGCTCCGCCCAGGGCTTCGTCATGTCGAGCTTTGCGGCCTCGACGAGCGTCCCGGGCGCGGCGGCCGCGCGGGCGGCGCGCTCGCCGCGGCGCGCGAACGTCGGCACGAGCTCCGTGAAGCGCCAGCGCGCCACGCGCGTTCCGAGCCGGGAGAGCGCGGCCTCCGCGGCGCTTCCGCAGCCGCCGCCGATCTCCAGGACCTCGGCGCCCGATGCGGGCAGCACGCGCGTCAGCGTTTCCGCGCCGAGCGTGTTGTTGATGGCGTACAGGACGTTCGCGTTCGAGAAGTAGCGGATCCAGAGCGGCAGCCGCACGGGGGAGAACAGGATCTCCTCGCCCGTCTTCTCGCCGCGGAGGAACGCGGCGCCCTCGTCGGCGAGGAGCGAGACGATCTCGGCGCCGACGGCGGCGTCCGGCTCGACGGCCGCGAGCTCGGCGGCGAGGGCCCCGACCCCGCCGGGCTCCCTCCCGGATTGAGAGATGAAGAATTCGGATTCGGATTCTCTTAGAAGGTGAAGAGGGGCAGTGGCGTCGGGCGGCGTCGAGGCAACTCCCGCTGCGGAGGCGCCACCCGACCTTCTAAGAAGAAATCCCGCGTCCGTCAGCTTCTCGATCGTGTATCGGAGAACCGGCCGGGCTCGCTCGGGGTATTGAGCAAGAAGACTCTCTTCGTCTCTCTCTTCCCCGGGCGCGGGCCGCGCGCCGACGTCGCCGAGCAGCTTCCAGCACGCCGCGTCCACGAGGGCGTCGTAGATCTCGGTCGCGACGAGGAAGCGCTCCGTGAAGAGCGCGCGGATCGCCGGGTCGTCGAGGGCGGCCGAGACGAGCGGGAAGTCGCGCGCGGAGCGGGCCATCCGGAGCGGATGATAGGCGAGGGCGTCTCCCGGCATAGAATCCGCCGCCAACATGCTGATCCGGCTCGTGCGGCACGGCGAGAGCGAAGGCAACTTCGCAGGCTCCCTGCAAGGCTCGCGTTTCGACACGCCGCTCTCGGCGCGCGGGCGGCGCCAGGCCGAGGCGCTCGCGATCCGGCTCGCGGAGGAGCCGATCGACGCCGCGTGGGCGAGCCCGATGGTGCGGGCGAAGGAGACGGCGTCGATCGTCGCGGCGCCGCACGGCCTTCCGCTCTCGATCGACGCGGACCTCAAGGAGTTCGACTGGGGGGTCTGGTCCGGGCGGCCGTTCGACGCCACTCTCGAGATGGAGGTTTCGGCCGTGCGCGCGCGCTGGCGGGCGGGGGAGACGGACCTCGCGCCGTCGGGCGGCGAGTCTCCGGCGATGGCCGCGACGAGGGCCGAACGGTTTCTCGGCCGCCTGAAGGCGGCCGGCACGCGGGCGCCGCTCGTCGTCGCCCACGGGAGGTTCAACCGCATCCTCATGGCGCTGCTTCTCGGCCGGCCGCTCGCGCGGATGGACGAGATCCGGCAGCGGAACGGCTCCCTCTCGGTCTTCGAGTGGGACGGAGCCGCCCCGGCGACGCCGCTTCTCCTGGACGACGTCGGCCACATTCCCGGTTCGATCCGGACCGTCTCGATCCTGTCGGACAGCGTCAAGTAGGCCGGCTGACGCCTCGGAACAGGCTTCTGGCGTGGCGAGACCACGCGGCGTCCTTGCCAACGTCCGCAAAACCCGTAGATTCCCCGTGAGACCGAGACGCAAAAAGAAGGAGAGCCCGTGAAGAAGACCATCCTCGCCGTCCTGATCCTTGGAACCGCGCTCACGGCCGCCGCATCGGACCAGAGCAAGAAGCCGGCGACCGGACCCGCGCCCGCCGGCCAGACGGCGGCCGGCGCCGCCGCCGCGCAGCTTCCGAAGCCCGACTTCAGGGCCTTCGCCGACGGCCAGTACATCTTCGTGATGAACGGAGGGGACGCCGACTGGACGGGTCCGCTCGACGTGAAGGCGACGTGCAAGAAGGAGGGGACGAAACAGGACCCCACGATCTGCGGCCCGAACTTCCCGAACGGGAGTTTCTTCTACCACATCGCCGGCTTCCAGGCCGGCCACGGCCCGAGCGTCGCGCCGATCAAGGGCTCCGGCAACGCGCAGCAGGTCTCCGGCTACGGCTGGCGCGCTCTCCGGATGGACCTGCCCCCGGGTTCGTACGAGATCACGGTCACGGTGGATCCGAACGGCAAGGTGGCCGAGAAGGACGAGACGAACAACCAGTCCGTGCAGAACGTCTCGATCGCCGGCTCGGCTTCGCCCGGTGCGGTCCAGGTGAATCCGGGCGCGATCCAGCTCGCGCCGACGAAGAAGCCCTGAGGGTCCGAATCACTCCGCGTCGGGCGCCGGCGGGGTCGCGGCCTCGCCGACGCCCGCGCCCTTGATCGCCTTCGCGGCGACGCGTGCGACGAAGATCGACACGGCGACCGCGGCGACGGCGCCGCCGATCTGGAGCGCCTTCCTCGTCGCGTCCGTCCCCCCGGATGCTGCCGTCGCCGCTGCGGCGCCGAGGTACACGTAGGCGAAGGTGCCCGGGATCATCCCGACGAAGGACGCGAGGACGTAGGGCCAGGTCTTCACGCCCGTGAGCCCGAACGCGTAGTTGATGTACGTGAACGGGAAGACGGGCGAGAGCCGCACGAGGAAGACGATCTTCGCGCCCTCCCTGGCGATCGCCTTGTCCAGCGCCGCGAACTTCGCGTTCCCCGCAGTCATCCTTTCGATCTTCTTCCGGAGAACCGTCTTCGCGAGAAGGAACGAGAGCGTCGCACCCAGCGTCGCGCCCGCGAGAACGACCGCCGTGCCGGTCCCGAGGCCGTAGAGCGCGCCCGCTCCGAGCGTCAGGATCGACGCCGGCACGAAGAGCACGCAGCAGAAGGCGTAGACGAGCGCGTAGAGCACCCAGCCGAGTGGCCCGAGGCCCACGACCCAGCCCTGGAAGCTCCGGAGCAGCTCCTGCACGCGGCTACCGCCTCAGGAACGCCGCGAGCTTCACGAGGAGCGCCTTGCGGCCGGGCGTGAGCGACGTCTTCAGCGCGTCCCGCGCGACGGCGCCGTGGATCTCGGAGAGCGACGGGTACGCGTGGATGACGGACCCGAGCGCCGAGAGGGGGAGCCCGTTTTTCTTGGCGAGGACGACCTCGCCGAGGAGGTCGCCCGCGTGCGGGTGGACGATCGCAGCGCCGAGGATGCGGCCCTTCGGGTCCACGACGGCCTTCATGAAGTTCGCGCCGCCGGTGCCGTCGCAGATCGCGCGGTCGTTGTGGGCGAATCCCGCGCGGAAGACGCGGTGCGGAATCCCCTGCGCTTTCGCGTCCTCCTCCGAGAGCCCGACGCGGGCGACCTCGGGGTCCGAGTACGTGACCCAGGGCGTGTTGGCCACGTCGCACTTCGCGAGCGCGACAGGGGAGAGCGTGTTTCGGAGGACGATCCCGGCCTGGTAGCCCGCCCAGTGCGTGAAGAGGTACGGGCCCGCGACGTCGCCGATCGCCCAGACCGACCGCACGTTCGTCCGGCACTTCGCATCCGTCACGATGCCCTTGTCCGAGAACGCGACGCCCGCCGCCTCGAGGCCGAGGCCGCCCACGTTCGGGCGGCGGCCGGCCGCGACGAGGATCGCGTCCGTCTCCACGTCGAACGTCGTCCCGTCCTTCTTCCTGACGGTCACGACCTTCGCGCCGCCGCGCACGGTGACCGACGAGGCCGAAGCCTCGTCGTGGATCACGACGCCCTCCTCGCGCAGGCCGGCCGCGAGGACGGCCGCGACGTCGGCGTCCTCCTTCGGGCAGACGTGCGCGGAAGACGACACGATCGTGACGCGGGATCCGAGGCGCTGGAACGCCTGGCCGAGCTCGACGCCGATCGGGCCGCCTCCGATCACGAGGAGGCGTTTCGGGAGAGCGCGGAGATCGAAGACGCTCTCGTTCGTGAGGAAGCCGGCCTCGGCGAGGCCGGGCGCGTCCGGGATGCGCGCGCGCGAGCCCGTCGCGACGACGACGTTCCGGCCCCACACCGTCGTCCCGTTCACCTCGACCTCGTGGGCCGACTTCAGGCGGCCCGCGCCGAGGAGGACGTCGACGCCGAGGCTCCCGAAGCGCTCGACGCAGTCGTTCGGCGCGATCTCGGCCTGCACCGAGCGCACCCATTTCATCACGGGCCCGAGGTCCTGGACTCCCGGATCGCCCGCGCCGCGGATGCCGAAACGCCCGGCGCCGCGCGCGGCGTGGACGGCCTTCGCGGCGGCGAGGAGCGCCTTGGACGGGACGCAGCCGTACTGCAGGCAGTCGCCCCCCATGCCCTGGACGGGCGCCCGGCCCGCCGGCTCGTAGGGGAGGACGTGCTTCTCGACGAGCGCGACGCGCGCCCCGAGTCCCGCACCGCCGGCGGCGACGACGAGGCCGCCGGATCCGCCGCCGATGACGACGAGGTTGTAGCGTTCCATCACGTCTCCCCGGGGTTAATGACCGGCTCCGCCCGCGTTGTTCCCCGCGTAAACTGGAGCCGGGAGGTTAGCTCAGCGGTAGAGCGTCTGCTTTACACGCAGCAGGTCGCCGGTTCGATCCCGGCACCTCCCACCAGCACACGATCGAGGAACTCACATGAAACGGATCTTCTGCTTGATGTCGATCCTGGCTCTCTCCGCGTGTACCTCCGCGCCTCCGCCCGCTATCCGCGCCGGGGACCCGCCGGCCGAGGAGGCCGCGGTGCTCGCGCTGCTCGACCGTTACATGCACGCGATCTCCTCCCAGGACGTCGCGGCGATGGCGGCGATGCAGACGCCGGACGGGATGACGTACCGGGCCCGCGCCGAGGGCGGCGGCTGGGCCATGACGTCGCGGTCGAACGCGTCGTGGGTGGATCCGTCGAAGGTCGACGCGCGGACGCACCGCGAGCGGTACTGGTCGCCCACCGTCCACGTCCGCGGCGGCATCGCGGCGGTCTGGGCGCCCTACGAATTCTGGATCGACGGCAAGACGAGCCACTGCGGAATCGACGTGTTCGACTTCGTGAAGGTGGACGGCGCCTGGCGCGTCGCCAACGCGATGTGGACGGTCGAGCCGAACGCGTGCTCCGAGTTGCGGCCCGCGGACGCCTCGACGATCCGGCCCCCGGGGTGATCACCTCGCGACGGTGACGCCCTTCGGCGCGGCGGATGTGGCCGCGATCGACTGGGGGAGGTGCGTGCCTTCCACCCAGACGATCCGCTGCTCGGCGAGCGCGGTCTCCAGCTCCTTCACGGCGGCGCGGAGCTCGGCGCGCGTCCTCAGGGTGCGGCCGCCGCCCCAGACCGCGGCCGCGTCGCGCGAGCCGGGCGCGACGACCCAGACGAAGACCGGAACGCCCAGGTCCCGCAGAAACGAGCGTGCATAGGGGGCCGGGAGGATGCTCGCGTCGGGATCGCCGGACAGGACGACGACGACGGCCCTCGGATGCGACCACGCCGCGGCGGTGAGCCCGGCGGCCGTCGCGGCGTCCGCCGTGCGGGGGCACTTCTCGAAAGCCTCGGAGGGCGGCTCCTGTTCCGCGAGGGCGCGCAGGAGGCCGTCCTGCATGTGGAGAGGGAACGAGCGTGGGTAGACGTCGTACCCGGCGCGCGAGCCGGCGACCGCGCTCTTGTACGCGAACACGGTCCGGACCTCCGGGTTGCCTCTCAACCTGGAGAGGGCGTCGCTGAAGAGGAGAGTCGCGAAGAGGCGCGAGAACGCATCGGGAGCGTGTGCGTCGAGGACGAACACGACGCGGCCCTCGCCGGCTTCCACCGCGGCGACGGCGAGCGGCGCGCCGTCGGCGGCGAGCCAGCCGGCCATCGCATCGGGCGCGGTCCGCGCGCTGCCGGCGACCCGGAGAGCGACCGCCGTGAGTTCCCGGGACGTCTCGTCGCGCGCGCGCCCGCCGAACGTGATCTCGGCCTCCGCGCGGAAGCCGCGCTCGAGCTGCACGACGGCGCGGAGAAAGTGCACCTGCTCGGGCACGAACGGCGGGAGCTCGATGCGGCGGGGATCCGTGAACGCGAGGGGCCGGCCGTCGAAGCTCACCGTCACGCGGAGGGGCGCCGGGTGCACGAGCGACTCCCAGTCGAGGCGCGCGGCGCGGCCGGTCCCGCCCTTGCCCGGCAGGAGCGCGAGCGTCGCCTCGGCATCGCGCCGGGGAACGTTCAGCTTCTGGCGCACGCGGCCGATCTCGGTCCCGCGGGCGTCGAACGCGACGGCGTCGAGGTGATGGGGCGCGGGCGCGGGACCGAGATCCACGAGGAACGTCCACGGGGGCCGATGCCGCCGGGCGAGGCTGTTGCCGTCGAGGAAGATCTCCACGGCCGCCGTCCCGGCCGGAGCGTTCAGCTCGAGGGTCTGCTGCCCCCAGACCACGCCGAGGAGGAGGGTCAGGAATGTCAGCACGGGAAGCGTGTCACCTCGCGACCACCACGCCCGCGGGAGCGGCCGCGGTGACGAAAATCGCCTGCGGAAGGTGTGCGCCCTCGACCCAGACGATCCGCTGCTCCCGTACCGCGCCCTCCAGCTCCTTGACCGCAGCGCGCACGTCGGAAAGGGTCTTCACCGGGCGGGCATCGCCCCATCGGGCTGCGGCCTCGGGCGCCGCGGACGCGGCGGTCCATACGACGACGGGGACGCCGAGGTCCGAAAGATACGAGCGGGCCTGGGCGGCGGAGAGCACGCTCGCGTCGAGATTCCCGGTCAGGACGACGACGACGGCCCGGGGGTGCGACCAGGATGCCGCGAGGAGACCCGCCGCCGTCGTGGCATCCGCGACGCGCGGACAGGTGAGACTGCCTCCCGGCGGAAAGACCTCCGCGAGGGCGTGGAGGAGGCCCTTTCCCAGGTACGCGGGGAACGAGCGGGGGAAGGCGTCGTACGCGGTCCGTGCACCGAACTCCTCCGTGCCGTAGGCGAGGAGCATGCGCACTTCGGGCTGACTGAAGAACATGCCCGCCCTGGTGGGGAGGATCGACCAGTCCGCGAGCTCTCGGAATGCGGGAGGAGAGTCCGCGTCGAGGACGAAGACGATCGACGCCTCGCCACCCTCCGCCGCGACGACGCGCAGAGGCTCGCCGTCCGCGATGAGCCACCCGGACATGGCTTCCACCCCCGGGAGCTTTCCCCGCGGGACGCGCAGGGAGATTGCCGTGAGCGCGCGCGAGGTCTCGTCGCGATCGCGTCCCCCGAACGTGATCTCAGCCTCGGCGCGCGCGCCCTTCTCGAATTCGATGACGGCCTGCAGGAAATGGAGACGTTCGGGGACGTACGCGGGCAAGTCGAAGTGCTCGGGGTCGAGTGCGGCCAGAGGCTTGCCGTCGAAGTTCAGGGTGATCGCGCGAGGTTTCCCCACGGCACCCTCCCAGCGAAGGGCGGCGACGCGCCCCTTTCCGCCCTTGCCGGGAAGGAGGGCGAGAACCGCCTCGGCCTCGGGCTTCGGGAGGTTTACGCGCTGGCGCACGCGGCCGAGCTCGACGCCCCTCGCGTCGCGGGCGACGGCGTCGAGATGGTGCGGAGCGGGTGCGGAGCCGAAATCCACGGCGAGAGTCCAGGGCGGCGCGGTGCGCCGCGCGACGCTCTCCCCGTCGAGAAAGAGCTCGACCGCCGCCGTTCCGGCCGGCGCGCTGAGCTCGACTTCCCGCGGTCCCCAGACGATTCCGAGGAGGAGCGTCAGGAACGTCAGCATCCAGACTGACGATGGCGCCTGCCGAGGCGCGTTTGCAAGGGAGCGGCTGTATCAGGCGCGCGCTATTTCTTCGCCGCCCCCGGCACCTCGATGCGGGCGTAACCGGATTCCTGCGTCGCCTCGTCGAGGATGCCGATCGAGATCACGGCGCCCGGGTTGACGACGGCCGAGCCCGTGAACGTGAAGATCCCCTCGGCGTCCGCGAAGGCGTCCTCGCCCGTCTTGAACTCCTGGCGCACCGGCGCGGCCTGGGTGACGTCGCCCTTGTCGAGGAGCGCGACGAAGGCCGCGATCTTCGCGACGCGTGCGTTCGCCGCGGGGAGGAGGGCGAGGCCCGAGGCCGGGATCGTCACCTCGTACGCGACCTTCACGCGGCCCTTCTCGGCGGGCGTGGACGAGGTCACGCGCGCCTGGATCGGGAACCCCGGCGCCGCGACCGTGCTGAAGAGGTTCGACACGGTGCGGTCGGTGGCGCGATCCACGGGGCTCCGGAGGGCGACGGCGCGGCGCGTCCGCACTTTCACGCCCGGCGTCGACACCTTGAGGTCGATCTCGAGAGGCTTGCCGGCCGCGATGCCCTCGACCGGGAATCCCAGCGAGTAGAACGACTCGAGGTCGGTGGCCGCGCCCGCGAGGGCGTCGCCGGCCTGCTCGGCGCCGAAGCCGACGACTCCGCCCGTGGGATCCACGGCGAGGTGGAGGCCCTCGCTCTCATTCGCGTCGATCCAGATCCCGCGCCGCCCGTTCATCGGCTGCCCCGTGAACTGCGGTACCGAAGCCTGCATGACGGAGAGGTCGAAGTCTCCGCCCGCTTCGGGGTAGAGGCCGTGGAGCGTGACGCCGTATCCGTTCGCGGCCTCGGAGAGGTCGACGAGGATCTGGCGCGCGTCGAACTCGCGGGCCTCCGGCGGGACCTGTACGTCGACGTCCAGCCGTTTCGTGAGGAAGTACTCCATGCCGGACCACCGAGACAGCCGGTGCGACGCCACGACGAGGACGCGCCGGCCGTCGAGCCCTCCGAGCGCCGAGAGGACGGCTTTGAGCGCGGCGGCCTTGTTCTTCGTCCGGCCCCACTCCTGCGCCGCGAGACCGCGCATCTCGGCGAGGACCGTCCCGCTGATCGGCGCCGCCTGCGGCGCGACCGCTTCCGTCGGAATCGTCGCCGTGGCGATGCCGCCTCGTCCGGATTCGCGCTGCGCCATCTCGCGCTCGGCCTGCGCGATCTCCGCGACGAGCTTCTCGCTCGTCTCGACGCCGGTGAGGGCGGCCGGAGGGCGCGCGCTCTCCTTCGCGAGGGCGTCGAGCGCCTTGAGGACGGCGAAGGTGTCGCCCGTGAACGGGACGCGCGTCGCAAGCGACTCGTCGAACGTGAGGACGGCCGCCTCGTCACCGGGCTGGATCGTGCGGACGACGAAGTCCTTCAGCGAGCCGAAGAAACGCGCGCTGCGGCGCTGGTCGCCGAGCGTCAGGCGGTCGACGAAGAGGACGACGCGGCGCTTCGGGCGCTCCGCGGGCGCGGCGGCCGGCGCGGCGGGGGCGGCGGGGGCGGCGGGGGCGGTGGACGTGGCCCCGGCGGGCGCGGCGGCGGGCGGCGCGTACTCGGAGAAGTTCGTGATCGCGACCGGCTTTCCGCCGACCCGGAGCGTGAAGTCCGAGGCCTTGAGGCCCGTGACGCGCCGGCCCTTCCCGTCCGCGACGAACGCGTCGAGATTCACGAGGCCGACGTCCTGTGAGGCCGTGACGCTCTTCTTCGAGGGCCCCTTCCCGGGCGTCGCCGCGGCCGACGCGACGCGCGTGCCCGGCTCCTCGGGCTCCGCGGCCGACGCCACGGCGAGCGGCGCGGCGCCGGCGCCGCGGCCCGCGAGGACGAGCCCTTCGTCTCCCGCCGCGAGACGGAAGGACGCGGGGTCGAGGTCCTCGGCGACCCAGCAGATCTTCTGCGCGTCGAGCTCGGCGCGCAGCTGGGCAAACGCGTCCACGAATTCCTGCGGAGTCGTGACGCGGCGGCCCTCGCCCCAGGCGCCGCCCTCCGCCTTGCCGACGCGCCAGACCGCGAGCGGGACGAAGATCTCCGAGAGGTACGCGCGCGCCTCGGCGGGCCCGAAGGCGCTCTCGTCGGGGCTGCTCTCCCCGTCGCCGAGGACGACGACGGCGACGCGCCGCCTCGGCGTGGCGGCGCGCACGAATGCACCCGACGTGACGGTGGCCGCGAGGCGGTACTGGCCGCCCGTGAGGACGCTCGCGTCGACGCAGGGGAGTATCAGCTGCCTATGTCCCGAGCCCGGCGTGCAGTCGAACCCCTGGAGGCGGAAGAGCCGGTCCGAGACTTCCGCGGCGGTGCGATAGGACGCGCGCGTCGCGAGCGGGGAGAAGTGGATGACGTGCGTGACGCCGTCGAGGAGCTTTGCGAGCCTCGAGTTCGTCTTGGAGAACGACTTCTGCGCCCCCGCCTCCAGGGCGAGGAGCTTCGGGACCGCCGAGGGCGCGACGAAGAAGAGGAGGTCGCTCTCGCCGGGTTCGGCGGCGCGGACGACGCGGCCACCGAGCGTGGCAGGCGCGGTCCGCGCGGCGCCCTCCTTGCCCCGGGTCGACACGACGACGGCGTTGAGCGGAGCCTCGACGGCGCTCGACGTGCCGCTCCCGACGAGAAGGGTCTCGGACGCACGCTGGCCGTCGATGAAGGAGAGGTCGACGGCGACGACCCGCACCGGCCGCTCGGCCGCGAAGGGGATCGGGACGTTCTTCGGGGGCCCCTCGTACTCCTTCTTCCCGTCGATCGAGACGCTGAGGAGAGCGGGGTCGAGATCCTGCTCGTGCGACCACGCGACGGACAGCGTGCACGGCCCGCTCGCCTTCACGCAGTCGGTGCGGGGCAGGACCTCGGCGTGCGCGACGGAAGGCTTGTTCACCCAGCGGCGCACGCGCTCGGCCGGGCCTGCGCTCCCGCGGCGCACGAGCTCGAGGAGGCGCACGCGGGGAGCGGGTCCGAGGTCCACGGTGCACGTCTGGCGGCGGCTCATCACGCGGCAGACGCTCTTGCCGTCGAGGAGGAGCTCCGCCGGGGGTGGCGCGGACCCGAGGTCGACCGTGACCGGGAGCCGTCCCTGTACGACGCCGGGCACGAACGTCAGGATCCGCATTCCCTCTGCGCCCGGCGCCGGAGCGGCCCAGAGGACGGCCAGGAGGAGGGTCGAGGCGCGCTTGCAGCCCGTCACGACCTCTGTATACTCCGCGTCCTCCCGTCGCGCACCTGCGAAGGGACGAAAAAATCGGGGTCGTAGCTCAGTTGGTTAGAGCGCAGGCCTGTCACGCCTGAGGTCGCGGGTTCGAGCCCCGTCGGCCCCGCCACTCTCCCCTCCCCATGGGAATCCTCCTCACCACGACGGGTCTCACGAAGGCCTTCGGCTCCCATCCCCTGTTCGAGGGGATCGGGTGCTCCGTGGACTCGGGCGACCGCATCGGCCTCATCGGCCCGAACGGCGCGGGCAAGTCCACGCTGCTCGCCATCCTCGCGGGCGAGATCCCGCCGGACGAGGGCACGCGCTCGGCCCAGAGGGGGCTGCGCATCGGATACCTGTCCCAGATGCCCGTGTTCCGCGAGGGCGCGACGATCCGGGAGGCGGTGCTCGAGGGCGCCGCGGGCGGCCACGCCGGCGAGGAAGACTGGGAAGCCGGGTTCGCGGCCGACGAGTACATCGCGCGGCTCTCGCTCGCGACCGAGGGCCGCTCGGCCGCGACGCCCGTCGCGACGCTCTCCGGCGGGTGGAAGAAGCGCGTCGCGCTCGCGCGCGAGCTCGTCAGGAAGCCCGACCTCCTCCTTCTCGACGAGCCCACGAACCACCTCGACGTCGACGCGATCCTCTGGCTCGAGGAGCTCCTCGCCCGCGCGCCGTTCGCGACGCTCACGGTGACGCACGACCGGGTGTTCCTGCAGCGCGTCGCGAACCGCATCCTCGAGCTCGACCGCCGGAACGCAAACGGCCTCCTCGACGTCCGGGGCGACTACGCGACGTACCTCCGCGTGAAGGAAGAGCGCCTCGCGACCGACGCGCAGCGCGAGCTCTCGCTCCGGAACCAGCTCCGGCGCGAGACGGAGTGGCTCCTCCGCGGCGCGAAGGCGCGCTCGACGAAGCAGCAGGCGCGCATCCAGAGGGCGGGCGCGCTGGAGACCGAGGTCGGGCAGCTCGCGGAGCGGAACCGCTCGCAGAACGTCCGCCTCGACTTCGAGTCGTCCGGAAAGAACCCGAAGCGCCTCATCGAGGCGAAGGGCATCGGCAAGGCCTACGGCGCGAACGTCCTCTTCTCGCAACTCGACCTCCTCGTGACGCCGCACAGCCGGATCGGCCTCCTCGGGCCGAACGGCTGCGGCAAGTCGACGCTGCTCCGGATCCTGCTCGGCACGGAGCGGCCCGACACGGGCGAGGTCTTCCGCGCGGAGAACCTCCAGCCGGTCACGTTCGAGCAGGGCCGCGAGAGCCTCGACCCGGACTCGACGGTCGCCAGAACGATCTGCCCCGAGGGCGACCACGTCGAGTACCGCGGCGCGCTCGTCCACATCCGGAGCTACCTCGACCGCTTCCTGTTCAAGGAAGAGCAGAGGGACATGAAGGTCGGCCGCCTCTCGGGCGGCGAGCAGAGCCGGCTGCTCCTCGCGCGGCTCATGCTGAAGAAGACGAACCTCCTCGTCCTCGACGAGCCCACGAACGACCTCGACCTCGCGACGCTCCAGGTCCTCGAGGACTGCCTCGCGGACTTCCCGGGTGCCGTCATCCTCGTGACGCACGACCGGTACTTCCTGGACCGCGTCACGAACCGCATCCTCGCGTTCGGGAAGGACGAGAAGGGCGAAGGGACGCTCACGGCGCTCGCCGGCCTCGACCAGTGGGAAGCGTGGTTCGCGGAGCGGAAGGGCGCCGCCCCGGCGCGCCGCACCGCCGCGAAGCCCTCCGCGCGGAAGCGCCGGGTCGGCTTCAACGAGCAGAGGGAGCTCGACGGGATCGAGGCGCGCGTCCAGGCGGCGGAAGCCGCCCGCGACGCACTGCGCGACGAGAGCGAGCATCCGGACCACGCGAGCGACGCGCTGAAGCTCGTCGCGATCCTCGCCGCTCTCGAGGAAAAGCAGGACGAGGTCGACCGCCTCTACGCGCGGTGGGCCGAGCTCGAGCGCCTCGCGGCGGGCGACCCGGCGTAGACCGGTCCGCTACTCCGCGAGGAGCTCTTCCACCCGCCGGGAGAGCTCCTCTTCCGAGAGGCGTGTCGGTGTGTAGAGGCGGACGAGGCCCTTTCGGTCCACGAGCGCAAGCGTCGGGTTCGACGACACGCCCCAGCGGACCATCGTCTCCGTGTCGATCGGCGTGGGCACGCCGCCGAGCATCCCGTACGACTCCGTCCACACCTTCTCGATCCAGGCTTTCTCTTCGGCCGGCGTCGCGGGCTTGTTCTCCGCGCCCGTGCCGAAGAGGCGCGTCGGAGCGACCATCGCGAGGCCCTTCGCGCGGTACTTCTCGAGGACGCGTCCGAGGGCCGGCGCCTGCGCCTTGCAGTCGCCGCACCAGTGGGCCCAGAAGAAGAGGACGGCAGGCCGGCCCTTCGGGACCGTCGCGGTCATCTCCGGCGCGGGCTGGCCTTCGAGAGAGAGGAGGTTGACGTTCTTGCGGATCCGGCAACGCAGCTCGGTGTCCTTCGCGCGCGCGTACTCGGCCTCGAGGAATTTCAGCGCCGCTCCGCGCCCGTCACGCGCCGCCCGGAGGCGGCCCTCCGTCTCGATCGCCGCGCCGAGCGGAACCGTGAGGCCGTCCTTCTCCTCCGGGATCTCCCTCCGCACCTCGGCGACGTATCTCCAGGCCTTGTCGGTCTTGCCGAGGAGCGGCGCGCCGCGGGCGAGCCAGCCGACCGCGTTCAGGTACTCGGCGTCGACGCCGTGCTCGCGCTTGTACTCGGCGGCGGCCGCCTCGCCCGTGAAGAGGTCGCCGGCGGAGATCTTGTAGCGCACGGTCCGGACGAGGTCGCCGGGGGCGGCGGAGGCCGGCGGGCCGGCCGCCGCCGAGGCGAGAAAGAGAAGACCGAAGAGAAGAGCTTTGAACGATGAGGATGGGGACGCCGAGGCTCCGGCACCGGCCCGGCGGACACGAGGAATGCGCATCACGTGCGACCTCTTTCTAAGAAGATCGTCCTCTTCTCTCTTCTTCCCGCCTTTTCGGCGTGGGGCGCTTCGGCTGAGCAGGGACCGTGCCAGCCCCTGATGCGTCCGCATCAGTCGCGGGCCGCCGCGGGCGGCCCCATGTTCTTTCTGGAACTCGTCCCCTCGGGGACGCGTCGGGGTCCGGCCGTCCGCCCGTGATCCGTGTGTCGCACGTCCGGCGGCGCTCCCCGGAGAAAGGACGTGCGCATGAAGCACAAGACCGAAGTCCCCGCGAAGAAGACCGTCGCCCTCGACAAGAAGGCCGACCTCGCGGGTCCCGGGATCGGGAACTACGCCGAGCTCGAGAAGGTCCTCCCGAACGACTACATGCCCCTCCTCGACCCAAAGGAGACGCAGCGCGCGATCACGGCCGTCAAGAGGGTCATCGAGGACGGCCTCTGCCGCGAGCTGGGCCTCATGCGCGTCGAAGTGCCGCTCATCGTCGACGCCGAAAGCGGTGTGAACGACTACCTCGACCGCGACGGTTCGCGCGGCCCCGTCACGTTCCACATCTCGAACGACAACGGCAAGAACCCCATCGAGGCGCAGGTCGTCCAGGCCGCCACGAAGTGGAAACGCGTGGCGCTCGCGCAGTTCGGGATGAAGCCCGGCGAGGGCCTCGTGACCGACATGCGCGCCGTGCGCAAGGACTACTTCCTCGACCACGACCACAGCGCGTACGTCGACCAGTGGGACTGGGAGAAGGTCATCACGCCCGAGCAGAGGAGCCTCGACTTCCTGACGGCGACCGTCGAGGGGATCTGGCGCGTCATCAAGGGCGCGGAGGACTTCGCGCTCGAGACGTTCCCGGGCCTCAAGAAGAGGAAGCTCCCGACGCTGCCCGACAGGCTCGTGTTCCTCCACGCGGAGGACATCCTCGACATGTACCCGGATCTTCCGCGCAAGCAGCGCGAGACGGCGATCCTGCAGGAGCACCCGGCCGTCTTCATCTACGGGATCGGCTGGACCCTGAAGGACGGCTACCCGCACGAGATGCGTGCCGCCGACTACGACGACTGGGTCACCCAGACGCACGCGAAGGACGGCCGCACGATGCACGGGCTCAACGGCGACATCCTCGTCTGGAACCCGATCACGAAACGCCGCCACGAGCTCTCGTCGATGGGCATCCGCGTGAACGCCGAGACGCTGAAGAAACAGCTCGCGCTCACGCACCAGGAGCATTTCCTGAAGTTCCCGTACCACCAGGGCATCGTGAACGGGACGCTGCCGCTCTCGATCGGCGGCGGCATCGGCCAGTCGCGCGTGCTCATGCTCCTCCTGCGCAAGGCGCACCTCGGGGAGGTCAGCGTGACCGTGTGGCCGAAGATCCTCAAGGAGATGTGCGCGAAGAAGAACATCCACGTCATCGAGTAACGACCCGGAGGTTCAGATCCCGATGAAGAGGGGGCGGCCGCGGCTTCGCGGCCGCTCTTTTCTTTCGAAGAAACTCTTGATGTTCTGGCCCCTTCCGCGGCCAATTCGGCATTTTTCGGGTATGATTGAAATACACACGTGAAATTCAATCGCCGGATCCTCCAGTCTTCCTTCTCGACCGCCGAGGTCGCGAAGTTGACGGGGCTCACAGCCCGCCAGCTGGACTGGTGGGATCGCCGCGGGTTCCTGCGCCCGTCGGTGACGGCGGCGTCCGGTTACGGCACGCGCAGGCGTTACTCGTTCACGGACGTCGTGAAGCTGCGCCTCGCCTCGCGCCTGCGCGCGGCCGGGTTCGGCCTGCCCCAGGTGCGGCGCGTCGTCGAGACCCTGAAGCGCCTCGACGCAACCCTGGACGGGCTCGCGTCCGTGCGCCTGCTGGTCGCGGACCGCCGCGTCGTGTGGGCGCGGACGGACAGCGAGCTCGTCGACCTCCTTCACGGCGGGCAGCTCATGCTCGTCTTCCCGGTCGGCGAGGCGGTCGCCGAAGTCGCGCGCGCCGCGGAGGACCTCGGCCGTGCCGAGACGCGCGGCCTGCTCGGCGGCGTCCGGGGCCGCCGGCCGTGAGCGCCGAACGCGTGGAGCGCACCGAAGAGGCGCTCGCCTCGAGGGTCGCGCGGCTCGCGCGCCTGGGCCGCTCGCGCGTTTTCTCCGAGGACCGCTTCGAACGCGAGCTTGGCGCCGCGTGCGAGGGAATCTCGAAGACCGAGATGCTGCGGCTGCTTCTCGTCGAGTGGACGGGCGTGACGATCCCGGCCGAGGACGTCCCGCGCATCTGGGCGCGCGTCACCGCGACCTTCCGGCGCCTCGCGGCCGCCGCGGGAAAAGGCCTCTCGCTCCAGACCGCGCTCCTGCACGAGTTCCACACGCGCCTCGGCCTCGTCAAGGAGCCGCGCATCGTCTCGGACCACGAGATCGCCGCGCTGCGCGTGAACGCGATCACGGACCCGCTGACCGGCCTCTACAACCGCCGGTTCCTCCTGGACCACCTCGAGCGCGAGGTCTCACGCGCCGAGCGCGCGGGCGGCGTCGTTTCGGTCCTCATGATGGATCTCGCGGGGTTCAAGTCGATCAACGACCGGCTCGGCCACCCGGTTGGCGACGGGATCCTCGTCCGCACCGCGAAGGCGATCCGCGAGTCGCTGCGCGTCGTGGACGCCGGCTGCCGGTACGGCGGGGACGAGTTCGTGGCCGTCCTCCCGAACAGCGACGTCGTCCACAGCCTCGCGGTCGCCGAGCGCATCCGCCATCGCGTTTCGGCCATCCGCCTTCCGCTGCGCCTCGGGATGAAGGTCGGGCTCAACTACGGCGTCGCGACGTTTCCGACGGACGGCCGGCTTCTCGATTTCCTCCTCAAGATGAGCGACATCCGGCTGTACGCCTCGAAGCGGCAGAACGGGAAGCCCTTCGAGCACACGCGCCGGTACCCGCGCTTCGCTGTTCCGGGCCTCACGCTGAAGGTGGGCCCCCCGAAGGCGAAGCGGCCGCTCCACGCCGAGGTGCAGGACATCTCCTTCGGCGGAATGTCGTTCGTGACGGGCGCCGTGAAGACGCCGGACCGCCTCGAGGGCGAGATCCTCCAGCGCTTCTCGGGCGAGCCTCACCCGATCGCGATGCGCAGGGTGAGCTCCGTCGCGTTGCCGGACGGGCGCGTCCGGGTGGGTTGCGCGTATGTGCACTGAGCGCCGGACGGCGCGGAGGACGCCCTGGACGGTCGCGCCCCGCTGAGAGCCGCGGCGGCCGGAGGCTTCCTGGCCCCGGCCCTCCTGTCCCTGTCCCTCCTCGTCTTCCTCGCTGCGGGCGCCGCCGCGCCGGCCGACGTTCCGGTTCTCGCCGGCATCGCCGCAGCCGCGCTCCTCGCGGGCGCCGCGCTCACGGGCGACGGGGCCGCGCGCGTCCTCGGCGCCTTTGCCGAGCCGCTCCGGCTCCTCGCGCCGCTCGGGCTCACCCTCTTCGCCCTCGAGCGGACCGGCGGCGCCGCGAGCGACCTCTTCCCGCTCCTCCTCGTCCTTCTCGCGTGCGCGTCGCTCGCGTCGCGGGAGGCGGGCCGATTCCTCCTCGTGGGCGTTTACGGCGGCCTCGCGCTCCTCGTCGCGCTCCACACGCCGGCGTCCCTCGCGGCGGCGCGCCCGCTCGCGCTGCGCGCCCTCTGGCCGCTCGCCGCGTTCATCGCGCTCGAGGCCGCGAGCCGGTCGGCCGGAAAGGCCGCGGCGCCCGCCGCCGCGAAGGAAGCAAGGGAGGCGAAGGAGGAGAGCGGCGAGCGCCGGGTCGCCGCGGTGCCCCGTCGGGACACGCGCGCCGAGATCCTGCACGATCTCAAGTCGCCGGTGACGGTCCTGCGCGTCTACACCGACCTCGTCGGCGAGAGCGCCCGGCGCGGCGAGCTGCCCCAGGCCGAGCACCTCGCGGCTCTCGCGCGCGAACTCTCTCTCATGGAGTCGCTCGTGGGCGTCCCGCCGCGCGCGAGCGCCGCGGCGCCGGCGCCGCCGGCCCCTGCGGCCTCGAGCCGGTCGGAGCTCGTCGCGATCCTCTCGACGCTCGTCGAGTCCTACCGCGCCGCGCACGGGAGCCGCATCCGCCTCGAGTTCGTCGCGGAAGCGCCCGAGATCCCGGTCTTCGCCGATCCGGTGGCCCTCCAGCGCGCGTTCCGCAACGTCCTCGACAACGCGGTCAAGTACACGCCGTCGGGCGGGCAGGTGCGCGTGAGGGCGAGCGTCGTCTCACAGCACGCCTTCGTCGTGATCAGCGACACGGGGTCCGGAATGTCGCCCGAGGAGCAGAAGCTCGCGTTCACCCCGTCCTGGCGCAGCCCCGCGGCCGTCGCGGCCGGCATCCCGGGGCGCGGGATCGGGCTCGGGGTCACGAAGGAGCTCCTCGACCAGAACGGCGGGAAGATCTCGCTCCTCTCCGAGCAGGGGCACGGGCTCGAGGTAACGATCATGTTCCCGCTGTCGCGCGAGGGCCGCGCATGACCCCGCGCGTCTTCGTCCTCGACGACGACCCCGCGATGGTCGAGGCCGTGATGGCCGTCCTCGTCCACGACGGTTTCGAGGTGGACGGCACGAGCGACGCCGCGGCCTTCCTGCGGACGGTGCTGCGCACGCCGC
This sequence comes from Thermoanaerobaculia bacterium, assembly GCA_044229475.1. Lineage (GTDB taxonomy): Bacteria > Acidobacteriota > Thermoanaerobaculia > UBA5066 > UBA5066 > Fen-183. Next base: position 491,159 of record JBGASW010000003.1, read on the forward strand.
CCGACCTCGTCGTCCTCGACGTGAACATGCCCGGCCTCACGGGTTGGGAGATCTGCGACATCCTGCGGCGCCAGCCGGTCACGGCGGCGCTGCCCGTCCTGTTCCTGACGGGGCGCGGCGAGGTCGCCGACCGCATCACGGCGATGCAGGTCGGCGGCACGGACCACCTCACGAAACCGTTCCGGGCGGAGGACCTGAGGGCGCGCGCGCGCGTCCTGACGGGGCGCGCCGCCGCGAAGGGAGTGCGATGAAGCCGACCCACCCGCGCGGGCCGCTGAGAATCGTGTCGCGCCAGGCGCCGCCCGAGGCGGCCGCCCACCCCGAGATCGAGAAACTGCGGCTCGAGTCGCTTCTCCACGACCCCGTCACGGGGCTCACGCTGCACCCCTTCGCGGACCTCAAGGGAGAGCGTGTCGCGAACCTCGGCGTCGTCTACGTGCAGCTCGGGCGCTTCGCCGGCGTCGAGAGCCTCTACGGCTGGGAGCTCTACGACCGCATCCTGCGCGTCACGGCCGCGAGCCTGCGCGAGGACCTCGCGTCCTCGCCGTTCGCGCCGGGCTTCCTTTCGATGTCGTTCAACGGCTCCGACGGCGTCTTCGTGCTCTTCGACCTCGCGCGCCGGACGCCGAGCCGCAAGGGCGGGACGCTCGAGACCGAGGCCGCGCGCCTTCGCGTCGGCGTCGTGCGGCGCATGAAGCAGGCGCTCGGGCGCTCGTCGGTCGACCTCATGCACGTGCACGCAACCGCGCTCGCGGTGCCCGACGACCCGCGCGTCAGGCCGGCGCGCAACCTCATGCGCGCGCTCGCGGAGGCCTCGCGCCTCGCGGACGCCCGCGAGAGCGGCGAGAAGAAGTCGTTCGTCGAGCGCCTCAAGGCGATCCTCTCCGGCAAGAAGCTGCGCGCCGTCTTCCAGCCGATCGTGGCCGTGAAGACGGGCGAGGTCCTCGGGTACGAGGCGCTCATCCGCGGTCCGCAGGACCACGAGCTCGAGATGCCGGACGACCTCTTCGCGGTGGCCCGGGAGGGCGACCTCCTCCTCGAGCTCGAGAGCCTCTGCGTCGAGACCGTGTTCTCCTCGCTCCCGCGCGTCGCGCGCGGCAAGCGCCTCTTCGTGAACGCGTCCTCGCGCCTCCTGACGCACTCGGTGTTTCTCGACGACCGCAACCTCGCGGAGATGACGCGCGCGCACGGCGACGTCGTCCTCGAGCTGTCCGAGAAGGAGGTCGTCTTCAACTACCCGGCGTTCCGCGAGGTCGTGGCGCGGCTCAGGGCCGCCGGCTTCGGGTTTGCGATCGACGACGCGGGGTCGGGCTACTCGGGCCTCGAGTCGATCGTGCAGCTGCGCCCGGAGTACGTGAAGGTCGCGCACACGCTCGTCTCGGGCCTCCACGTCGACCGGATCAAGCGCGAGATCGTGGGCTCGCTCGCCGCGCTCGCCCGGCGCATCGACGCCGAGCTGATCGCCGAGGGCATCGAGGACCCCGCCGAGCTCGCGAGCCTCGAGGCGCTCGGCGTCGAGTGGGGGCAGGGATACCTGTTCGGCCGGCCCGCCGCGCGGCCCGTCGTCCTCAGGCCGGGCGGGCCGAAAGCCTGACGGACGGAACCCGCGCGGGCGGGGCTTTGCTAGAGTCCCGCCCGGCCGGGCCACGCACGTGACCTCTCTCGCACGCAACCTCCTTTTCGGGGCGGGAGTTCCGCTCCTCGTCGGAATCGTGTGGATGGCCGACCGGAAGGGTGCGTTCCGGCGCGACGCGTTCCCGACGCCCTGGAGGAAGCGCGCCGCGCTCGGACTGCTGTTCCTCCTCCTCGTCGCGACGACGCTCCTGCCCGCCGCCGCGGGCGGCCGCCCGCCGGACGTCTCGACCCTGAAGATCACGCAGGTCTTCCTCGTGCAGGGGGTCCTCGCGGTCTTCCTCGCTTCGTGGTGGCTCCTCGCGGGCCGTCCGCCCCTCAGGGCGTTCCTCGCGCTCGAGTCGAAGCAGCCCGGCCCGGAGGCCGCGGCCGGCGTCGCCCTCGGCCTCATCGGCTGGACGCTGACGATCGTGGTGGCCGTCGTCGCGGCCGTCTTCCTGAGCCTGGTCGACGTCCAGCAGCAGCGCGCCATTCCGCCGCTCGTCGGCTGGCTCGCGAGCCGCCCGGCCGTCGAGCGGCTGCTGATCGTGATCTCCGCCATGACGCTGGAGGAGTTCCACTTCCGCGCGTTCCTCCAGCGCCGGCTCGGGGCGATCCCGGCCTCGATCCTGTTCCTCCTCGCCCACGCGGGCTACGGGGAGCCGTTCTTCTTCGTGGGGCTGCTCGCGATCACGTCCGTGCTCGCGATCGCGTTCGCCCGGACGGGCAGCGTCGTCGCCCCGATGCTCGCGCACGGGACGTTCGACGCCGTGCAGCTCTTCATCTTCCTGCCGGCGGCCCTGAAGTTCCTGCAGGGGAGCTGACGCGCTTCGGCGCCTGCGGCCGCCCGCGCACGACCTCGACGCGGTCGCCGGCCGCGGTGACGGACGCGACGGGGCGGCCGTCGGGCCGCTCGTAGAGAGGCGCGAGCGCCGCCGCGAGGCGGTGCGCGGCCTCGGGAGAGGAGACGCGGATCCGCCAGACGAACCCGACGGGCCGGACCTCGCCCGGCGACGTCTTCGGCTCGAAGAAGAGGATGCGGTCGTCCTGCCACTCCGCGGCGAGGGCCTTCGCGTCCGCCGCCCCGGCACGCTCGAGCAGCGTCGCGAGCATCCACTCGCCGAAGCTGTCCCCGTACAGGACCTTCATCCCCTGTGGGAGGTCGGCGGGCGCGGGGCGGTCTGCCGGCGCGAGGAGGGCCCGCGCGGCGGTGCGCTCGGGGTGGAGGATCTCGGCGGTCGTCGTCGGCGGCGACTTGTAGGCCGCGTCGACAGGCGTCCAGCCGGCTCCCGCGCGCTTCGCCTCGATCCAGGCGGTGCCGGACACGTAAGGGAAGAGCATCTCCTTCACGAAGAAGTCCGGCACGCCCTCGGAGCCGTCGACGCTCGTCGTGCCGGCCGCGAGGCCCGAGAGCATGTTCGAGAGCGTGTCCGCTCCGAACAGGTCCTTCGTCTCGGGCGGGAGCTTCGCGAGGAGCGCGTCCATCATGACGACGGTGGCCTCGCCTTCGAGGAACGCCTCCAGCGCGAGGAGGGCGTCGGAAGACTCCTTGAGCGCCTTCATGCGCGGAACGAGGTCGAGGCGGCGGTCCTGGAGCGCGTGGGTGAGCTCGTGCGCGAGGAGCGCGTCCTCGAGCAGCGTCCCCGTCGAGAGCCCGAGGGCCGGCGAGACGGCGGCCGCCTCGGCCGTGCGCTCGGGGACGATGAAGAACTTCTTGACCTCCGGGTCGTAGAAACCCGCCACCTGCCGCGCGTAGAGCTTCGTGAGCTTCTCCTCGAGGCCGGCCTCCGGGTCGAGGAAGCCGACGGCGGCGAGCGAGGCCGCATAGCGCGGGAACGGAACCGGGAGGTCCTCGACGATCTTCTTCCCGAGGATCTTCGCGAGGTCCTTTTCGGGGAGGAGGGCGGAGGCGACGGCTCCCCGGAACGGGACGCCCCGGACCTTCTCGACCAGTTTCTGGGCCTCGGCGACGGCTTCGGGCAGCCGCTGTGCGAGCGGGGTCGCCGGGGCCGCCGTCAGGGCGCCGGCGAGGGCGGCGGCGGCCGCCAGGAACGCCGGGAACCGGTGCGGGGCCCTCCCTTTCCCGGTCGAGACGGCGTCGCGTATCATGCGCCCGGTTTCAGCGAACGGGAGAGGTGACACATCGGGGCCAGCTTAACAGCGCGACCCTTGCAACTTGCGATGAGCAATCCGCCGCCGGGCCCCATCGTCCTCTGGCTTTCGAGCCGCTACGAGAACCTCGAGCTGGCGCAAGCCGTGCTCGAGCACGTGTGCAAGGCGCGCGGAGTCGGGACGGACGCCGAGCACTGGATGGGGGTCGCGCTCCGGGAGGCGCTCGCGAACGCGATCAAGCACGGCAACCGGCAGGATCCGGCCAAGCGCGTCTATCTGTCGCTCGCCGGCGGCGCCGAGACGATCGAGATCGTCGTCGGCGACGAGGGGCAGGGTTTCGAGGCGACGGCGGTGGCCGACCCTCTCGCGCCGGAGAACCAGATGAAGACCTCCGGCCGCGGTATCTTCTACATGAAGACGTTCATGGACGAGGTGACGTTCTCGCGAGGCGAGAACGGCGGGACGATCCTCTCCATGAAGAAGAGACTGGATTCCGAAACGAAGAAGGGAGTGCATACACCATGAAGACTTCGGTGACCACCCGGGACGTCGGCGACGTCAAGATCATCGAGCTGCACGGAAAGATCACGATCGGCGCGGGCGACCTCCAGATGCGCGAGGCGATCCACGCGGCGGTCAACGGCGGGGCGACGAAGATCCTCGTCGACATGAAGGACGTCACGACGATCGACTCGTCGGGCGTCGGCGAGCTCGTGGGCTGCTACACCACGGCGACGCACAAGGGCGCGAAGCTGAAGCTCCAGAACCTGCCCCCGAAGATCAGCGACGTCCTCACGGTGACCCAGCTCATCACCGTGTTCGACGTGTTCCCGAACGAGAAGGACGCGCTGGCGAGCTTCTGAAGCAATCGGGGGGTGCGTCGACCGTTCGTGCTCGGAGTGCGCCGTGACCGCACCCCCCGTGCCCCCCTCTGCCCTCGCGGACCTGCTGGCCCAGGTGCGCGTCGCGGTCGACGCGCGCCTCCCCGGCCTCCTCGCGCCGCCGCTCGGGGAGCCTGACCCGCTCGACCCCCTCCCGCCCGCGGTGCGCGAGGCCCTGCTGTCGCCCGGCAAGCGCGTCCGTCCGGCGCTCGTCGTCCTCGCCGGCGACCTCTTCGGCGCGCCGCGCGAGAAGCTCGTCGACGCGGGCGCCGCGATCGAGATGGTCCACGCAGCGTCGCTCGTCCTCGACGACCTTCCGTCGATGGACGACGCGACGACCCGCCGGGGCCGCCCGGCCCTCCACCGGTCGCACGGCGAGAGCATCGCGATCCTCGCCGCGGTCACGCTCCTCGTGCGCGCGTTCGGGACTCTCGCCGAGGCCGGGCTCCACCCGCGGCGCGGCGCCGGGCTGCCGCCCGGAACCGCGCTCGACCTCGTCTCGCGTCTCGCGGACGCGTCGGGCCTGCTCGGCCTCGCGTCGGGCCAGGCGCTGGACCTGAAGACGGCCGCTTCCGACGCGACGTTCGACCGCCTCGAGACGATTCACGCCCGCAAGACGGGCGCCCTCTTCGTGGCCTCGGCCGAGTTCGGCGCGGTCGCCGGCGGCGCGCGCGAGAAGGAGCTCGCGGCGCTGCGCTCGTACGCGCGCAACGTCGGCCTCGCGTTCCAGATCGTCGACGACCTCCTCGAGGCCGAGGGCGACGCGGCCGAGACCGGCAAGTCCGCCCGCCGCGCCCCGGCGCCCACGTTCGTGCGCCACGTCGGCGTGAAGGGCGCGCGCACGCTCGTCGCCGAGCTCACGGTCCACGCGCTCGACTCCCTGAAGCCCTTCGGGAAGAAGGCGGAGCTGCTGCGGGAATTCGCCGTGATGCTGAGGGACCGCAAGCGCTAAAGTCGGGGGGATGGAAGAGAGATCCCCTCTTTCCCTCGACGCCGCGCGTGAGCGCCTGCGCGAGAAGGGCTATCTCGACCGCGGCGTCGAGGGGGCGGTCCTCAAGGGCGCTCTCGCGGCGCGCAGCCGCACGCGGGCGCTCCTGCTCGGCGCCGCGACCGGCGCGTTGTTCCTCGCCGCGGCGGTCGCCCTCGCGGGCGCGGTCCTGCACGCGGTCTCGTCGGCGCTGACCTTCCGCGACGCGGCGGTCCTGTTCCTCTGGCTCTTCGCGGGCGCGGCGGCGCTCGCGACGCTTCTCGTCGCCGGGCTCGTCGGTCTCGCGCTCCTCCGGGGCCGCCTGCGCGGCGACGCGGAGGAGGCGTCCACCGAGGTCGCGGTCGCCTTCGGCATTCTCGCCGGCGTCGCCGGCGTGGCCGCGGCGCGGCCCGCGCTCGAGACGGCCGGCCTGCCGGGGGTCGTCGCGGTTCTCGCCGCCGTCGCCCTCGCCGTCCTCATCGCCGTGCGCGTCGCGCGCGGCCTCGCCTTCACCGTCTTTGCGGCCTCGGGCCGCCTCCTGCTCCCGACCTCGCGCCGCGGCCGGCTCGCGGGTTTTCTCGCCGCCGCCTTTGCGCTCCTCGCGGTGGCGGCGGTCCTCGCGCTCCGGCCCGCAGCGCCGCCGGACGGCCCGCTCGTCGTCGCCGCGAACGCGCGGCGCGTCGTCGTCGTCGCGGTGGACGGGTGGACGGCGGCGCCGCCCCTCTCCGGCGGCGTTCGCGCCTCGTACGTGAAGTCCGTGCGCGACCCGGCGGCGTTCTGGACGACCGTCGCGACGGGGGAGACGGCGCGCCGGCACGGGATCGGGTCGCTCGACCTCGTGCGCGTCGCGGGCGTCGGTGCGCCCGTTCGCCCTCTCGCGGGCGCGGGTCTCTACCTCGGCCGCATTCTCCCGGCGCTGCACCTGGCCCGCCTCGAGTCCGTGACAGCCGCGGCGCGCCGCGCCCCCGCCGCTTGGGAGGTCGCGAGCCGCGCGGGCGTCGCGTCGCTCACCGTCAACTGGTGGACGACGTATCCCGCGGCCGGCGGCGGCGGCACGGTCCTCGGCAACCACCTCTTCTTCGCGGCCCGCGCGGGCGCGACGCTCGCGGGCGAGGGCTGGCCCGCCGAGGCCGCCGAGCGGGCGGCCCGCCTCGCGCCGCGGCTCGCGCCGGAGCCCGGCTCTCTCGAGAGGCTCGTCGAGGACGCCAAAGGCCTCGACGCGTTCGCGATCGCGGCGTTCCGTGACGCCGCCGCGCGGGAAAAGCCGCGCCTCTCGCTCGTCTACCTTCCCGGGCCGGACATCCTGTCGTCGGCGCTCGCGGCGCCGGAGCGGAGCGCGGCGGACCGCGTCGTCCTGGCCGAGGCCCTCACGGCCGAGACGGCGGCGGTGCGCGCGTTTCTCGCGGACCCGGCGCTCGTCGCCGGAGCGGACCTCGCCGTTTTCGTCCTCGACGCGGGCCGGCGCGAGCCGGGCGGCCTCGTCGCGCTCCAGGGGCCTCTCGCGCGCGCAGGGGCCGGGGGAACGATCGAGCCGGCGGACGTGGCGCCGACGGTCCTCGCCGTGCTCGGCGTGCCGGCCGCCCGCGACGTCGCGGGGAAGGTCCGGGCCGACCTCCTCGCCGCAGGCGCGGCGACATCCGAGACCGTCGCCTCGTGGGGCCGCCGGCGCGCGGGCGCGCCGCCGAGCGTCGACCCGAAGGAGTACGTCGAGAACCTCCGGAGCCTCGGCTACCTCCGCTAGAGCTGCCTCACGTTCGTCATCATCGAGAGCAGCCGTGCGCCCTTCGGGATGGACGCGAACGCGTGGAAGAGGATCACGACGCCGTCCTCCGGCGCGCGCACCTCGACGACGGCGTCCGCGGAGCGCGGCGGCATCGCCGTGCAGCGTGACGGGTCGACCATCCGGGCGAGGAGGTCGCCCTTGCGGACGGGCGTCCCGGGGGAGATCGCCTGGTCCACGAGACCGGCGGCGGGCGCGTAGATCGAACGGTAGTCGCCCACGTTGCAGCAGACGATCCGGTAGGGCGGCTCGTCGGGCTCGCCGTCGAGGACCCCGTAGTAGCGAAGCGCCGACGCGATCCGCCGCGCGTCCTCGGCTCCCTGCGCCATGGAGAACGCATTCATCGAGCCGAGCTCGACGGTGAAGCCGTCGACGAAACGGCGGACGTCCGTGCGGTTCAGCCGGCGGAAGGCCTCCGAGAGGTCGTTCCACGGGACGAAGGCGGCCTCGTCGAGCGCGCCGCCGAACTGGGGCGGCACCTCGAGGACGAAGGGGATCCCGAACGCCCGCGTCGCGGCCGTCGCGCCCGCGGGCGCGTAGAGGTAGCGCGGCGCGCGGTCGCCCGTATGCAGGTCGAGGACGACGTCGGCATCGAGGGCCAGCTCCTGGATCGCGAGCGCCTGCTCGAGGCGGTTCTCGATGCCCCAGGGGCCGGAGCCTTCGCGCACGGCTCCGAGGGCGCCGCGCAGGGCCTCGCGAAAGCCGTCGCGGATCTCGGCGAGCGTCGCGTCGCGGTGGACCGCCGCGAAGGCGTCGACGTCGACGTAGCAGGCCGAGCTGCCCCGCGAGGGACCCGTGAGGTTCACGTAGCCGCGATTGAAGTTGTGGCCGGACCCGAAGTCGTAGACGCCCGCGACGTAGTCGCCGACCTGCTGGTTCGCCGAGACCGGGTTCACGCGCGGGACGAGGACGATGCTGCCGCGCGGGCTCTCCTTCTCGAGGAGGTCGAAAAGGGCGAGGATGGCCGCGTTGCCCTGCAACTCGCCGCCGTGGACGTTCGCCTGGATGTACGCGAGCGGGCGCTCGCTGCGGCCGTGGCACCGGAAGACCGGCGCCGTGAGCACGTGCCCCGTCGCCGTCGTCCGGAGAGCGATTTCCTTACGTTCCCAGCGCGCCATGTCGACTCCGGACGAAGTCTACAGGCGCGGCGCGCCCGCCGCTAAGATCGCGTCGTGATGCGGTCGATCCCTTCGACGGGCGAGTGGCTGACCCCGGTCGGCCTCGGGACGTGGGAGACGTTCGACGTCGGCCCCGGAGCCGAGATGCGGCGGCCCCTGGCCGAGGTCCTCGCCCTCTTCGCCGCGCGGGGCGGGCGCCTCGTGGACACGTCGCCGATGTACGGGCGCGCCGAGGGCGTGCTCGGAGCGCTCGCGGCCGAGGCGAAGCTCCTGCCATCGCTCTTCGTCGCGACGAAGGTCTGGACGCGGGGGAAGAGCTCCGGCCTCGAGCAGATGGAGCGCTCGCGGCGCCTGCTCGGGAAGGTGGACCTCATGCAGGTCCACAACCTCCTCGACCTCGACACGCAGCTCGCGTCGATCCGCGCGTGGAAGTCCGAGGGGCGCGTGCGCTACACCGGCGTCACGCACTACACCGCGGCCGCGCACGGCGAGCTCGCACGCGTCCTCAAGAAGGAAAGAACGGACTTCCTCCAGGTCAACTACTCGGCCGCCGAGCCCGAAGCCGGGGAAGCCCTGCTGCCGCTCGCGGCGGACCTGGGCGTCGCCGTCATCGCGAACCGGCCCTTCGGCGGCGGCGGGGCCCTGCGCCGCGCGCTGAAGACGCCGCTGCCCGGATGGGCCGCCGAGGCGGGGTGCGCGTCGTGGGCGCAGATCTTCCTGAAGTGGATCCTCGCGGACCCGGCCGTCACGTGCGCGATCCCGGCCACGTCGAAGCCGGCGCACCTCGAGGACAACCTCGCCGCGGCCTCCGGGCCGCTGCCGAACGCCGCGTGGCGCAGGCGCGCCCGCGAGGCGATCGCCGCTCTCTAGCCCGAGGCCCCGTCGTAAACCTCGGCGACCGTCGGCCGTCTCGGATCGGTCGAGACCCGGGCGATCGCGTCGCCCGCCTCGACCATCCCCTCCTGGAGGACGCGCAGGTAGAAGCCGGGCCGCCCGGCCGTCGCGAACGTCCTCACGAACGTCATGGACCCGAACTTCGCGCCGAGCTTCGCGCACGGCGTCCGCGGCTGCGTGACGAGGACGCGCGCCGTCCCGATCTCGTAGACGTCCCCGATCCGGACGTCCGTCTCGAGGAGGCCCTCCGTCGTGAGGTTCTCGCCGAACGCGCCGGGCGCGAGGTCCTTCCGTCCGAGGACGTCCGCCCAGTAGGCGTAGTGTTCGAGCGGGTAGAGGTAGGCCGCCTTGTCGGGGCCGCCGTGCACGGTCAGGTCCGCCTGCGCGTCGCCCTCGAATCCGAGGCGCCGGAGCGGGACCGCGCCGTTCGTCGGCTCCTTGAGGATGGCCGTGCGCATCCGGCGCTCGCCGAACGCGACGTCGCGCGGGAGGCCGACGTTCACCGTGACAACCCTCATGGCGCGACCTTGAACGACGTCGAGAACCGGCCGCTGCCCGTGCGGCCGGTCTCGCCGCGGAGCTTCGAGAGGTCCAGCGTCACCGTGACCTCCTCGCCGGCGACGAAGTCCTGCGACGGCGTGAAGGTGAGAAGCTGCTCGTCCGGGAGGTAGGACGTCGCGCCCGGGACGTCGCCGGAGGACGTCCCGACGGCGAGGACGGCGTGGTCCTCGATGCCTCCGGTCACGAGCGGCATCGAGAGAAGGAACGTCACGGTGACGCGCCGCGCGGCGACGACGGATCCCGGGGCGGGGAAGACGTCGACGGCGGCGGGCGCCGGCGCGGCGGTCCCGCCCTCGCCCCCCTGCGATCCGAGAGGAATCACGATCGCGACGGGCGGGAGCGGCGGCAGCGGCGGGGGCTTGGGGAGGTCGCCCTTGTGGACGCCGATGATCGCGAGGACCACGAGGGCGACGACCGTGAGCGCCAGGACGACGATCCAGAAGACGGGCACCTTCTTGAGGACGACGGAGACGACGGCGCGCTCGCCCGCGAGCACGTCGAAGGCCTTGTCGCCGGGGTTTTCGAGCGCGACGACGTTTCCGAGGTCGTCGATCCGCTTCGTGACGCGGAGGCGGTAGGGGCCGGGCGGCAGGTCCTGTACGGTCCACGTCGCGTTCATCGAGCGTGCGACCAGCGTTTCGCCCTTCTTCTCCAGGCGGACGAGCTCCGACAGGACAGGGAAGGTGGCGTGGCGGTCGGCTTCGCGGTCGGCCGGCCTCTCGTAGATGGCGACGGTGACGGCGCCCGAGGGCGGAGCGCCGGGATCGGGAGGGGCCGGAAGGTCGGCCCGCGAGACTCCGATCGAGACGCAGCCGTCGAGCGCGAAGGGCGCAAGGGCGATGAGAAGGATTCGCGCGATCGAGGAACGAAGGCGGGGTCGCAGGGGTGGCCTCCCCTGAAGCTTGCCATCCCTCTTCCTCATTCGAAGAAAATTCTTCTTCCTCTTCTTCTCCTAGAATCCCGGCCCGGATGGCCGCGACCCCGAAGGATCTGCGCGCGTGGTGGACCCGGTTTCGCGACCTGCCGGGCGGGCCGTGGCTCTTCTCGCGCATCTTCGGCCTTGCGATCCCATACTCGGGGAGCGTGAGACCGCAGATCCGCGTGCTCCAGCCCGGCCGCGCCGTGATTTCCATGCGCGACCGCCGCGGCGTGCGCAATCACCTGACATCCGTCCACGCGATCGCCCTCACGAACCTCGCGGAGATGACGACGGGGCTCGCGCTGGGCTACGGCCTGCCCGACGGGATGCGGACGATCCTCGTCCGCGTCGAATGCGAATTTCTCAGGAAGGCGCGCGGCACGATCACCGCCGCGTGCGACGCGCCGGTCTTCACGGAGATCGTCGAGAAGGAGGTCCTCGTGGAGAGCGTCCTCACGAACGAGGCGGGCGACGTCGTCGCGAAGGGGCGGGCCGTGTGGCTCGCGGGTCCGGTGAAGGCGTGAAGACGGCGCTGACCGAGGCCCTCGGGATCGAGGTCCCGCTCATCTGCGGCGCGATGTACCCCTGCTCGAACCCCGAGCTCGTCGCGGCCGTCTCGGAGGCGGGCGGGATCGGCGTCGTTCAGCCGCTCTCCCTCGTCTACGTGCACAAGCGCGAGTTCCGCGCGGGGATGCGCGAGATCCGGGCCCTCACGCAGAAGCCTGTCGGGCTCAACGTTCTGACGGAGAAGTCGATGGGGTCCGTCTACGCCAAGCGGATGTCGGACTACGTGGACGTGGCGCTCGAGGAGGGGGTGCGCTTTTTCGTGACGGCGCTCGGAAACCCGCGCTGGGTCGTGGACCGCGTGAAGAGCGCGGGCGGCGTCGTCTACCACGACGTGATCGACCGGCGCTGGGCCGAAAAGGCGGCCGCCGAGGGCGTGGACGGCCTCATCTGCGTGAACCGCCGGGCCGGGGGGCACCTCGGGAAAAAGAGCCCCGAAGAGCTCTACGCCGAGATCGCGGACCTGAAGCTTCCGCTCGTGTGCGCCGGCGGCGTCGGCAGCCCGAAGGAGTTCCGCGCCATGCTCGACCTCGGGTACGCGGGCGTCCAGTGCGGCACGCGCTTCATCGCGGCCACCGAGTGCACGGCGCACGCGGACTACAAGAACGCGATTCTCGAAGCGGACGAGGAGGACATCGTCCCGACCGAGCGTGTCACGGGCGTCCCTCTCGCGGTCATCAACACGCCTTTCATCGAGCGGATGGGGACGAAGGCGGGCCCGATCGGCCGGCTCATGCTCAAGGGCCGGACGACGAAGCACTGGATCCGCGCGTGGTACACGCTCACGTCGTTCTACCGGCTCAAGGGCGCGTCGATGAAGGGCGCGACGTCGGCCGACTGCTGGCAGGCCGGGAAGAGCGTCGCGACGATCTCGTCCGTCCAGCCGGCGGGGGAGATCGTGAGGAGCTTCGCGGCGGCGCTCGATTGACCCCGCGGTCTGATGCAAGTTGGTGCTTGAGTCCCGGCGTCGGGTCGGATAGCGTCGCGGCTCGTCCGTGAGAATCCTGCGTACGTCGATTGAACGTCCGGTATGGCTCCTTCGTGCGCTCCTCGTGAGCGCCGGGCTGTGCTCCGGCCCGGCGCTGGCGTCCACGACCATCAACCACCAGTTCACGCCCGCGACGATCAATCCCGGCGACGTCTCCCAGTACCGGATCACGATCGCGAACAGCTCGCTGGTCCCGCTGACTGCGGCGGCCGTCACGGAGGTCCTGCCGGCCGCGATCACGATCGCGAGCCCGGCGAACATCACGAACACGTGCGGATTCACGGTGAGCGCGGCGACCCCGGGCACGTCCACGGTGTTCCTGACGGCGGGGACGATCCCGGCGGGCACCGGTGTCGTGGATGGGCAGTGTTTCTTCCAGCTCGACGTGACGGCGACGACCACGGGCAACCACGTCGCCACGATCCCGGCGAACACGACGCCGAACGCGACGACGAGCGGCTACACCGCGAAGGAGAGCGGCGTCGACGTCTTCAACACGACACCCGCGAACGCCACGCTTTCCGTCAACACGCTCAACAACCCGACGGGAAGCAAGGCCTTCGCGCCGTCGCCCGCGATCGCGGGCGATCCAGTGACCCTCACGATCACGCTCACGAACCCGAACGCCGGCGCGACGATCCCGCTCACGAGCTTCACCGACACGTTCCCGGCGGGCATGGTCGTCGCGAACCCCGCGGGCGCCTCCACGAGCTGCTCGGGCACGGGCTTCGTGAACGGCAGCCTCTCGCCCGCGCCCGCCCCGAACGACACGTCGGTGACGCTCGCCGGCGGCACGATCGGGCGCAGCGGCACGTGCACGATCACGGTGAAGGTGGTCGTTCCGGCGCTCGTGCCGACGTCCCAGGTGTTCACGAACCTGGTCGGCGCCGGCGCGATCGGGAACACCCGGGGCCTCACGAGCCCGGCATTCAGCCAGGCCCTCACCGTCAACACTCCGATCGGCGTCACGAAGAGCTTCGGCACACTGAACATCCCGGCCGGACAGCCCTCGGTCATGACGCTACGGATCAGCAACGCGAGCACCGCGAACGCGCTCGACATCACGAGCTTCACGGACAACCTCACTGGCACGACGCTGAAGATCATGGACGCGACGAGCGTTCCCGCCGCGCCGAACCCGGCCGTCGTCTGCACCGGGACGGGAGCGGTGAACGGGACGCTGACGGCTCCGCCGAACCTCGTCGACCAGACGATCTCGCTCGTCGGAGCGAAGGCCGGCCCCGGCGGGAACTGCACGCTCACGATCTCCATGACGTCGACGGTGGACGGCGCCCACGTGAACACCGTGCCGGCGAATGCCGTTGTGAACCCGAAGAGCTTCGCGAGCCCCGGGCCTGTCACCGCGACGCTCACGGCGAACGCGCAGCTCACGGTCGCCAAGACGGTCACGGTGGCGAACGTGGCGCCGGGGCAGTGGACGCAGTTCACGGTGACGATCAACAACTTCTCGGGTGGGCCGGTCACCGGTGTGACGTTCAAGGACGTCCTCCCGAAGAACGGCACGAACCAGATGACGCTCTTCGACGCCGGGAGCGGCTTCTTCACGGCTCCGGCGCCGGGCTGCACCGGCGGGACGTTCACGGGCACGGACGCCGCGGGCGTCGACACGGGAGCGGCGCCCACGGCCGCGGACGCGGGCCTCCTCTGGACGGGCGGCACGATCGTCGCCGGCGTAGGCGCGAGCCCGGGAGTGTGCACGATCAGCATCTGGGCCCAGCTGCCGGCGACCGCGCCGACGGGCCTGACCTTCACGAACTCGATTCCGATCGGCACGATCACGGGCACGGGGCCCGCAGGCGGCGTGGGGAACGTCAACGCGGGCAGCGTGAACGTCGTCTCGTTCGCGTCCGGCGCGGTCACGAAGGCGTTCGCGCCGGCGTCGATCGCGCAGGGCCAGCAGTCGACGCTCACGATCACGCTCTTCAACCGGACCGTGACACCGCTGACGGGCGTCTCCCTGACCGACAACCTGCCGGCGGGCGTCACGCTCGCGGCAAACCCGGCGGCGACGAACACGTGCGGTGGCTCGCTGCAGGCCTTCCCGAACGACGTCGTCGTGAAGCTGACCGGAGGGACGGTGCCGGCGCGGCCCGTCGCCTCGCAGGAGGCGACCTGTGCGATCACGGTGAGGGTGACGGGGTCGGTGGTGGGCGTGAAGACGAACACGATCAACCCTGTGGACTTCACGAACGCGCAGGGTGTCGTGATTCCCGCGGCGGTCTCGGCCAACCTCACCATCAACACGGGCATCACGGGGGCGAAGACCTTCACGCCTGCTTCCGTCACGTCCGGTGGCGTCTCCCGCGTGAAGCTGACGATCACGAATGCGTCCAGCGGCGCCCTGACGAACGTCGCCGTGGACGACAACACGTTCAGCGCCGGCCTGACCGTCGCGAACCCGGCGAACGCGGCCACGAACTGCGCCGGCTCGCCGACGCTGGTCGTCACCCCGGGAATCGCGCGGGCGCAGCTCCTCGGCGCGACGCTCAATGCCGGCGCGGCCTGCGACTTCTCGTTCGACGTCGTCACGAGCGGCGCGGGCCCGTGGAGCGACACCGTTCCGGTCGGAAAGATCACGAGCGCCGAGGGCGCATCCAACACGGCTGCCGTCACCGCGAACCTGACGGTCGCGGCCGCCCAGATCAACATCAACAAGTCGTTCAATCCGGTCGTCGTGACGGGCGGGCAGCCGTCCATCCTCCAGATCGACGTCATCAACCCCTCGGCCTCGACGATCACGGGCGTCGGGTTCACGGACACGTTCCCGGTCGGCATCGTGGTCTATTCCGTGCCGGCCGCCGGCACCACGTGCGCGGGCGGGATCGTGACCGCGCTCGCCGGGGACGGAAAGGTGCGCCTCACCGGCGCGACGCTCGCGGCCGGGCAGACGTGCCAGGTGACCGTGACGACGACTTCGACGCGTTTCCTGAACCTCACAAACACGATTCCGGCCGGCGCCGTCGTCAGCAACCAGGGTTACACGAACCCGACGGGAACGTCCGCGACGCTGTCCACGCTGCAGGGCCTGAACGTCCTCAAGGCCTTCTCGCCGGCCTGGGTGGCGGTTGGGCAGGTCTCGACCCTCCAGATGAGCCTCGTGAGCTCGTTCGATCCGGGAGCGCCGACGCCGCTCACGCTCCACGGCGTCACCTACACGGACACGCTCCCGAACGGCGTCTTCGTCGCGGCAACCCCGAACGCGACGACGACCTGCGCCGGGACCGGTCCGGGCGGCCTCGCGGTCGTGAACACGGCCAACGGCGGGTCGAGCGGCTCGGTCACGTTCACGCAGGGCACGATCGCGCCGGGCACGAACTGCTCGATCACGGTCGACGTCGTGTCGAACACGCTGGGCGCCTACAACAACACGATCCCGGCGAACTCCGTCACGACCGACGAGGGCATTCCGAACCAGACCGCCGCGAACGCCACGCTCTTCGTCGTGACGAAGCCCACCGTCAGCAAGGCGTTCGCGAACCCGACGCGGAACCCGGGCCAGACGACGGTCCTGACGGTGACGATCACGAACGGCTCGGGCGTTCCGCTCACCGGGGTCTCGCTCGTCGACACGCTCCCCGCGGGCGTCGCGATCGCGTCGACGCCCGCGACGGGCGGCACGTGCGCGACGACGGGCGGCGGAGTCGTGGCGGCCACCGCCGGCGGCGGCACGCTCTCCGTGACGGGTGCGACGATCGCGGCCGGGACGAGCTGCACGTTCTTCGCGACCGTCGTCTCGAACACGCCGGGCGTCTACATCAACAACATTCCCGCCTCGAGCATCGTCACGAACGAGGGCCTCTCCAACACGGGCCCCGCGCAGGCGACGCTCACCGTGAACGCACCGCCGACGGTTGCCAAGGCGTTCAATCCGGTCTCGATCGCCGCCGGCGGGACGTCCACGCTGACGCTGACGCTCGGGAACACGAACGCGAGCGCGATCACGCTCTCGGCGCTGTTCACGGACGCGCTGCCCGGGAACGTCTTCGTCGCGGCGATACCGAACGTCGTGAAGACCTGCACGGGGGGCGTCACCGCGGCGGTCGGCGCCGCGGGCATCACGTACGCGAACGCCGCTCCGATTCCGGCCGGCGGCTGCACGATCTCGGTGGACGTCACGTCGTTGGTTCCCGGCGTCTACACGAACGTCGTCGCGGCCGGGCAGCTCTCCACGAGCGCGGGCGTCAACCAGGCACCGGCCAGCGCGAGCCTCGCCGTCGGGCCCGGCGCCCTCGCGCCCCCGACGATCGCGAAGGGCTTCTCGCCGTCCACGATCTTCACGGGCGACACGTCCGCGCTCACGATCGCGCTCGGGAACCCGAACGGCTCGGCCCTGACGCTTTCCGCCGACCTGAACGACACCCTCCCGGCGGGCGTCACGGTGGCGGCCGTCCCGAACGTCCGCGGAACGTGCCCCGGCGCGGTGAGCGCCGCGGCAGGCCTCGTCACGTACGCGAACGCCTCCACGATTCCGGCGGGCGGCTGCACGATCATCGTGGACGTCACGTCGAACGTCGCGGGCTCTTACACGAACACGATCGCTGCGTCCGCTCTCGTCACCGACGGCGGAAGCCCCACGCAGCCCGCGGTGGCCGGCCTCGTCGTGAAGACCCTCACGCCTCCCACGGTGCTGAAGTCGTTCAGTCCCGGGACGATCAACCCGGGCGGCACGTCGACGCTGACGATCACCCTCGGAAACGCGAACGCGTCGGCGCTCACGCTCACGAGCCCGCTGACCGACACCCTGCCGGGCAGCGTCTCTGTCGCCGCGTCGCCGAACGCGTCGACGACGTGCAGCGGCGGCGCCGTCTCGACGGCGGCCTCGAGCGTCACGCTCACGGGCGGCAGCATCCAGCCGGGCGGCTGCACGGTCCGCGTGGACGTCACGTCCAACGTTCCGGGCGGGCCGTACGTGAACACGATCCCGGCGAACGCCCTTCAGACGAGCGGCGGAAACAATGCGGCGCCCGCCACGGACCGCCTGTTCGTCAACCCGTTCCAGCCGCCGAGCGTCGCGAAGTCGTTCACGCCGGCCGTCATCGGCTCGGGCGGCGTCTCGAAGCTCTCCCTCACGATCTCGAACGGCAACTTGTCGGCCGCGACGCTGACGGCCGACCTCGTGGACACGTTCCCGGGGCCGGGACTCGTCATCGCGACGCCGCCGAATCTCCTCCTCGGAAGCGGCTGCACGGCCGCCAGCGTGGTCGCGAACGCGGGCGCCACGACCCTGACGTACAAGAGCGGGGGAGCCCTGCCCGCGAACGGCGGCTGCTCGATCCAGGTCGACGTGACGTCCTCCACCGTGCGGTCGTACGTGAATCCGATTGCGGTTGGCGCGGTCCAGACGACCGTCGGCAGCAACACGGTCGCGGCGTCCGCGACCCTTCAGGTGCTCGCCCTGCCCACCATCGCCAAGGCCTTCGCACCGGCCTCGATCCCGCTCGGCTCGAGCTCGACCCTCACCCTCTCGCTCGGCAACACGAACGCGGTCGCATTGACCCTCGCGTCGGATTTCGTCGACACGCTGCCGGCGAATCTCGTCCTCGGCACTCCGGCGACCGTCGGCGGCTCGTGTGCATCCGTGAACGTCGTCGCGGCCGCCGGCGGCCCGAGCGTCACGTACAAGAGCGGGGCCTCGATTCCCGCGGGTGGCTGCACGATCACCGTGCCCGTGACCACGGCGCTCGCGGGCGGATACGACAACGTGATCGCCGTGGGCGGGCTCGTCACGACGATCGGCTCGAACCCGTCGGGAGCCAGCGCCCATCTCGACGTCCTCTCGGCCGACTTGTCGATCACGAAGACGGACGGCACGCCGACGGCGGTCCCCGGGACGACGACGACTTACACGATTGCCGTCTCGAACGCCGGGCCGAGCGCGGTCGTGAATGCGCCCGTCGCGGACGCGCTTCCGGCGGCCGTCACGTCGGCGACGTGGACGTGCGTCGCGACCCCCGGATCGAGCTGCGGCGCCGCGAGCGGCAGCGGAAACATCGCCTCGACGGTCTCGCTCCTCGCCGGCGGCACGGCGACGTACACGCTCGTCGCCACGATCTCCCCCTCGGCGACGGGCTCGCTCGCGAACACGGCGACCGTGTCCGTGCCCGCCGGCGTGACCGATCCGAACCCGGGCAACAACTCCGCGACGGACACCGACACGCTCGCGCCGTCGGCGGACCTCTCGGTCGTCAAGACCGGCCCGGCGACGCTCGTCCCGGGCCAGAATGCGGCATACACGCTCACCGTGACGAACGGGGGCCCGTCCACGGCGGTCACGGTGGCCCTGTCCGACACGCTGCCCGCCGGGACGACGTTCGTTTCGCTCGCGTCTCCCGGCGGCTGGGCGTGCGTCACGCCCGCCGTCGGCTCGGGCGGAACCGTCTCGTGCTCGATCGCGTCGCTCGCGCCGCTGGCGTCCGGCGTCTTCACGCTCACCGTGAAACTGAGCCCGGCGGTCCTGTCCGGAACTTCCATCTCGAACACGGCGACGGTGACGGCGGCGACGCCGGACCCGGTTCCGGGCAACAACACCTCGACGTCCACGGGCACCGCGTCCCCGTCCGCGGACCTGTCGATCGCCAAGACCGGCCCGGCGACGGCGATTCCGGGCGGCGCGAACGTCGTCTTCACGACGGTCGTCACGAACAACGGTCCCTCCGACGCGCAGGCCGTGTCGGTCGCGGACCCGGCGCCCGCGGGCCTGACGTTCGTCTCGAACGCGGGCGCGTGCGCGACCGCCTTCCCCTGCAGCCTCGGGCCGCTCGCCGCCGGGGCGACGAGCACGATCACGAGCACGTATTCCATCCCATCCGGCTACCCGGCTCCTGCGCCGATCGTCAACACGGCGACCGTCTCGTCGCCGACGCCCGATCCGACGCCCGGGAACAACACTTCGACCGCGACGGTCCTCGTCCCGAACGGCGTCGCCGACGTCGCCGTGACGAAGACCGTCAGCAATCCGGCCCCGGCCGTCGGCACAAACGTGACGTTCACGATCACCGTGTCCGACCTCGGCCCGAGCGACGCGTCGGGGGTTGCCGTGACGGACCTCCTGCCGTCGGGCCTCGCGTTCGTCTCCGCGGCGCCGTCGCAGGGCGCCTACACGGCCGCGACGGGCGTCTGGACCGTCGGGAGCGTCGCGAACGGCGCGTCCGCCACGCTTGCGATCGTCGCGACGGTCATGCAGCCCGGGACGATCGTGAACACGGCGACGAAGACGGCCGGGGACCAGACGGACCCGAACGCGTCCAACAACTCGGGCTCGGCCGTCGTGAACGGTCCGCCCTCCGTCGCGGACATCCAGGTCCAGAAGACGGTCGACAATCCGACGCCGACGGCCGGCACGAACGTCACGTTCACCGTGCGGGTTCTCAACGCGGGCCCCTCCAACGCGACCGGCGTCGCGGTGACGGACGCGCTGCCCGCCGGTCTCACGTTCGTGAGCGCGGCGCCCTCGGTCGGAGGCTACGTCCCGGGCACCGGCGTCTGGACGATCGGCAACCTCGCGAACGGCGCTTCCGCGACACTTGCGATCACCGCGACCGTGACGGCCAACGGGACGTACGTGAACACCGCCCGGAAGACCGGTGAGAACGAGCTCGACCCGAACACGTCCAACGACAGCGCGGTCGCGGGCGTCGTCGCCGGCGGCGGCGGCCCGCTGCTGGCCGACCTCGGCATCCTCAAGTCCGACTCGCCCGATCCGGTCCGCGCCGGACAGGACCTCACGTACACGCTCGTCGTGACGAACCGGGGGCCGAACGACGCGACGGGCGTGACGGTCACGGACCCGCTGCCGGCGGGTGTTTCCTTCGTCTCCGCGTCGGCCAGCCAGGGCGGCTGCGCCGGCACGACCACCGTCGTCTGCCTCCTCGGGGCGCTGCCCGCGGGCAACAGCGCGACGATCTCGATCGTCGTCTCGGTGTCCGCGGCGGCGGTGCCGTCGATCGCGAACACGGCGAGCGTCACGGCGAGCGAGTCCGACCCGAACCCCGGCGACAACTCCGCGACGGCGCCCACGACCGTCATCCCGGTCGCGGACGTCGGCGTCCTGAAGACCGTGTCGAACCCGGCGCCGCTCGTCGCGCAGAGCTTCACGTTCACCGTGACGGCGACGAACAACGGCCCGTCGACGGCGAACGGGGTCGTCGTGACGGACGCCCCGCCGGCGAATCTCGGCTTCGTCTCGGCCGCGACGTCGCAGGGGGCGTACGTGTCCGCGACGGGCGTCTGGACGGTCGGCACGCTCGCGAACGGCGCCTCGGCCACCCTCACCCTCACGGTCACGGCGCTCGCCCCCGGCGCGTTCACGAACACCGCGACGAAGACCGGCCAGACGGAGCTGGACCCGAACCCGGCGAACGACTCCGCGAGCGCCTCGGGCGGCGTCGGCGTCGTCGCGGATCTCACGATCGCGAAGACCCACTCGCCGGCTTCCTTCGTCAGGGGCGCGACGGGGACGTTCTCGCTGACGGTCTCGAACGTCGGAACGGGGCCGACGAACGCGCCCGTGACCGTGACGGATACGCTGCCCGCGGGCCTCACGCCGACCGCCGCCACGGGCTCCGGGTGGGGCTGCACGGTGACGGCGCCGAACGTCTCGTGCTCGCGTGCCGACGTCCTCGCGGCCGGCTCGGCCTGGCCCCCGGTCACCGTTACCGTGAACGTGCTCCAGTCGGCAGCGGGGAGCATCACGAACTCGGCTTCGGTGGGCGGGGGCGGCGACGTGACGCCGGGAAACAACACGGGGACGGACGTCGTCCCGGTCGGCGCCTCCGCGGACCTCGCGATCGTCAAGACGGGCCCCGCGAACGGGATCCCGGGCAACAACGTCGTCTACTCGCTCGTCGTGACGAACAACGGCCCCTCGGACGCCTCGGCCGTCGTCGTCTCCGACCCGACGCCGCCGAACCTCACGTTCGTCTCGAACTCCGGTGCCTGCGCGACGCCGTTCCCGTGCGCGCTGGGAACGATCGCCGTGGGCGCCTCGCGCACGATCACGGCGACGTTCGGGATCCCGGCGAACTACACGGCGCCGAGCCCGATCGTGAACACGGCGACGGTGTCGTCGGCCACGCCGGACCCGAATCCGGCGAACGACACCTCGAGCGCGTCGACCTCCGTCGCGGCCGACCTCGCCGTCGTGAAGACGCTCGCGTCTCCGGCCACGCCCGGCGGCACGGCGACGTTCCGGCTCGACGTCACGAACCACGGCCCGTCCGCGGCGACGAACGTCGTCGTGACCGACCCCCTACCCGCCGGGCTGACGGTCTTCTCGGCGACGGCGACACAGGGCGCCTGCACCACGGGCATGACGGTGACCTGCGCCCTCGGAACCCTGCAGAACGGCGGGACTGCGACGATCTGGATAACGGTCAACCTCCCCGTGCGGCTCCAGCCCGTGAGAAACGTCGCATCCGTCACGGCCGACCAGTTCGACCCCGTCACGACGAACAACAGCTCGTCGGCGGACCTGCTCGGGGGGGCGGACGTCCCGACCCTGTCGGAATGGGCCCTGATCCTCCTGGGGGTCGCGCTCGCCGCCGCGGGCGCCCGCTTCCTGCGCCAGGCTTGATCGGTCTCTTCTAGCCTGCCGCGTCCACCCGCAGCTTGTTGTACGCGTCCAGCGCGGCGACCTTGTAGCACTCGGCGAAGGTCGGGTAGTTGAAGACGGTGTCCACGAGGACGTCGAGCGTTCCGCCGAGCGCGAGGAAGCTCTGCCCGATGTGGATGAGCTCCGTCGCGGCCGTGCCGAGGATGTGGACGCCGAGGAGGAGCCGCGTCTCGCGGTGGACGAGGATCTTCAGGAGCCCGATGTCGTCGCCCACGATGGCGCCCCGCGCGATCTCCCGGTAGTGCGCGACGCCCGTCTCGTAGGGGACCGCCTCCTTCGTGAGCTCCTCCTCCGTCTTCCCGACCATCGAGATCTCGGGGACGGAATAGATCCCGTACGGGAAGAGGTGGGGGAGCGACATGCACGGGACGCCGAACGCGTGGCAGGAGGCGAGGCGCCCCTGCTCCGACGACGTGGAGGCGAGCGCCGGGAAGCCGATGATGTCGCCGACGGCGTAGATGTGGGGCACCGCCGTGCGGTAGCACTCGTCCACCTTCAGGCGGCCGCGGTCGTCCGCCTCGAGGCCGGCGGCGGCGAGGTTCAGCGAGGCCGTCGCGCCGACGCGGCCGACGGAGTAGAGCAGGAGGTCCGCCCCGAGCTTTTTGCCCGACTTCAGCGTCGCGGCGACGTGCCCGGGCCTCTCGACGTGCACGGTGTCGACCTCCTCGCCGAGGCGGAGCGTGCAGTCCAGCTTGCGCAGGAAGTACGACAGAGCCTCGGCGATCTCGTCGTCGACGAAGTCAAGGAGGACGGGCCGCTTGTCGACGATCGTGACGTCGATTCCGAGCGCCGCGAACATCGAGGCGTACTCGACGCCGATGACGCCCGCACCGATGACGATGAGCGACTTCGGCAGCCTCTTCAGAGTCAGGATGCCGTCGGAATCGATCACGGTCTCGCCGTCGACGGGCACGGGCGGCGGCGCCGGCTTCGTCCCGACGGCGATCACGACGTTCTCCGCCTCGACCTCGACGGCGCCTGCCGAGCCGGTCACGGTGAGCGTGTGCGGTCCCGTGAACGTCGCCGCCCCGCCGAGAAGCGCGATCCCGTTGCGCTTCATCTGGGCGCGGATGACGTCGATCTCTCGCGTGATGACCTGGTTGCAGCGGAAAAGCAGGTCCTCCATCGTGACGTCGTCCTTCACGGTGTAGGCCGCGCCGTAGTTCGCGCGCTGGGCGATCCCGCTCAGGTAGAGGACGGCTTCGCGGAACGTCTTGGACGGGATCGTCCCCGTGTTCACGCAGACACCGCCCACCATCTCGCGCTTCTCGCAGATCCCGACCTTCTTGCCGAGCTTGGCGGCCTGCACGGCCGCGCGCTGCCCGGCCGGACCCGTCCCGAGGACGAAAAGGTCGAATTTCTGCATGAGCGGTGGATTCTAGCCGCCCGTGTGAAGATTACGGGGAGTGCGCTCCTCTCACGGGGCCCCGGTGCGGGCCGTCCTCTTCGACATGGACGGCGTTCTCGTGTTCAGCGAGGACGCCTGGTTCGCCGTCTACAACGAGACGCTCGCGCATTTCGGACACCCGGCGATCTCCCGGGCGGCGTTCGACACGATCTACGGCAACGGCACGGCAGCCGACCGCGACGCCTACATGCCCGAGCGGACGGTCGCCGAGATCGACGCCGCGTACGCCCGCTTCTTCGAGGCCCGGCTCGACCGCATCCGCCCGAACCCGGAGGCCGCCGACGTCCTCCGGGAGCTGCGGAGGAGGGGCGTGGCGACGTCCGTCGCGACGAACACGAACCGGCCTCTCGCCGGCCGCATCCTCGAAGCGCAGGGCCTCCTCGGCCTCGTGGACGCCGTCACGGGAGCCGACGAGGCGGGGGCGGGGAAGCCGGACCCCGCCGTCGTGCGCCTCGCGGCCTCGAGGACCGGCGCGCCCCTCGAGGCCTGCGTCTTCGTGGGCGACTCGCGGTTCGACGAGGAGGCCGCCCGCCGGGCTCCCGTGCGGTTCGTGGGGTACCGTTACGGCGGGGGGCAGCGGATCGAGTCGCTCGGCGCGCTGCCGGAGCTCGCCGCGCCCGCCGGGAGAACCCGCGAGCCCGCGAGTCCGTAAGAGGGACAGAGCCATGCCCGCCGACTGGAAGAAGCTCACCGAGGAAACCGCCCACTCCTTCGACCCGGACGAGGTCCTCGGGATGTGGTCGGTCGACTGGCGGAAGGCGCGCGAGGCGTTCTTCGAGGACCATCGCGCCGAGATCGAGGCCGAGCCGCGCCGCTTCCGGCGCGGGCTCCTGAAGGCGAACGCGGTCGTCTACGGCCTCACGCGCCGCCTCGCCCCGCCCCGGCGCATCGTCTTCGCCGTCGCCCTCGTCCTCGTCCTCCTCGCCCTCCTCGAGAACACGTTCGGCGACCGGCCGTCGGGCCTCGCGTTCATCGGCCTCCTCGTCGCGGTCCTCGCGCTGATGTTCCTCCTCGCCATGGAGCTCGTCGACAAGCTTCACTTCAAGGACGAGCTCGTGATGGCGCGCGCGCTGCAGGCGCAGCTCGTCCCGCGGCCGCTGCCCGAGATCGGGTGCTTCGAGCTCGCGGGCGAGAGCCGCGTCGCGAACACGGTCGGCGGCGACCTTTTCGCCTTCGAGCCGCTCCCCGGCGGGCGCGTCGCGATCCTGTTCGGAGACGCGTCGGGGCACGGGATGGCGGCGGGCCTCGTGATGGCCGTGACGCACGCGGCCTTCCGGACGCAGCTCGGCGTCGACGCCTCTCCCTCCGCCATGGCCGCGTCGCTCAACCGGGTCCTCTGCGAGACGGGCAGCTCACGGTCCTTCTTCGCGGGGATCTGCGGCCTCCTCGAAGCCGACGGGACGTTCACCGCGATCGTCGCGGGCCACCCGGCGGTCCTCCGCCTGGACGCCGGGGGCCGCGTCGTCGAACGGATCGGAAAGGGGTCGTATCCTCTCGGCATCAAGAAGACGACCGAGTGGACGCCCCTGTCGACGGCCCTCGCGCCCGGCGAGACGCTGCTCTTCCATTCCGACGGCCTGCCCGAGGCGCGCGGCGAGAGCGGCGGCGACTACGGCGACGCGCGCATCGAGGAGGTCGCGGCCCGCAAGGCCGGCGCGCGGCCCGGCGAGCTCGTCGGGGCGCTCACGGCCGACCTCGACCGGTTCCTCGGCCGCGTTCCGATCGACGACGACGTCTCGATCGCGGCGATCCGCCGCAAGCCGGCGTGACGGCCGGCGGGCCCCGCCGAGGCGCCCTCCTGATCGCGGCCGCGGCGATCCTCTGGTCGACGGGCGGCCTCGCGATCAAGCTCGTGCCGCTCTCCGCCGTCGGCGTCGTCTTCTGGCGCTCGTTCGTCGCCGGGGTCTTTCTCCTCGCCGTCTTCCGTCCGTCGCGCGCGCGTTGGCGGCACGCGGCGCCCTCCACGGTGGTCGTCTACGCGCTCATGATCCTGACGTTCGTGTCCGCGACGAAGATGACGACGGCCGCGAACGCGATCTTCCTGCAGTACACGGGTCCGCTCTACGTCCTCGCGCTCGGGCCGTTTCTCCTCAAGGAGCCGTTCCGGAAGGTCGACGCGGCGGCGGTCGCCGTCGCGCTCTCGGGGATGTCGCTCTTCTTCGTGGGCCGGCTGGACCCCGGGGCGCTCGCCGGCAACCTGATGGCCGTCGCGTCCGGGCTGTTTTTCGGCCTCACGATCCTCATGCTCCGCCGAGACGCGTCGGGCGACGCCATCCCGTCCGTCATCGCGGGCAATCTCGCGGCGGCCGCGCTCGCGCTCCCGTTCGCGTGGGGGCACCTGGGGCTGGACGCGAAAGGAGCCCTCCTCGTCCTTTTCCTCGGCGTCGTCCAGCTCGGCATCAGCTACGTCCTCTTCGTGGGAGGGTTGAAGACCGTCCCCGCGGCCGAGGCGTCGCTTCTCGGAATGCTCGAGCCGATGTTCAACCCCCTGTGGGCGTTCCTCGGCCTCGGCGAGCGCCCCTCGACGTGGGCCGCGCTCGGCGGCGCGATCGTCCTCGCCGCCGTCGCAGGTCGAACGGTCTTCGGGGCCCGGAAGGGTGAGGCGCCTACGCCTCCGTCGCCGGACTGATGCCGCGCTTCGTCGCTTTCCTCCGGGCCGTGAACGTCGGCGGGCGCGTCGTGAAGATGGACGCGCTCAGGAAGATCTTCGAGTCGATGGGCCTCGCGGACGTCGAGAGCTTCATCGCGAGCGGGAACGTCGTTTTTTCTTCGAAGGGTGTGAAGGGCCTCGACGTGAAGATCGCGGCGGGGCTCGAGAGGGCGCTCGGCTACGAGGTTCCGACCTTCGTCCGGACGGCAGGCGAGATCGCCGATCTCGCTGCGCAGCGGCCCTTCGCGGAACGGGACGTGGCCGCGTTCCCGACCCACCTGGTGGGATTCCTTTCGAAGAATCTCGACGCCGCAGGCGTCGAGCGTCTCCGGGTGCTCGAATCTCCAGCCGACCGCTTCCACGTCCGGGGGCGGGACTTCTGGTGGCTCTCGAAGCACCACCAGGCCCGGCCCGCGATCACGGGCCGGCAGCTCGAGAACGCGCTCGGGGAGCCGACGACGCTCCGGAACGTGAACACGATCCGGCGGATGGCGGAGCGCTACAAGTGAGAAGATCTCCGCCCGGAACGTGAAGACGGACGTCGTCCTCCTGCCGGGGCTGCACGGATCGACCGCGCTCTACGACGCCTTCGTCGCGCTCGCGCCGCCCTGGGCGCGGTGCGTGCCCGTCCCGCTTCCGACGCTCGGGAGCCAGTCGCTCGACGGCCTCGCGACGACGCTCGAGGCGGAGCTCAAGCGCCTCGAGGGATTCGTCCTCGTCGCGGAGTCGTACTCGGGCCCGATCGCCGTCCGGCTCGCGGCGCGGCTTGGCCAGAAGGTGTCGCTCCTTGCGCTCTGCAACCCGCTCGTCGAGATGCCCGTGGCCCTGCCCGCCGGCCTCGCCGCGTCCGCGGCGAGCTGGCGCGGGATGCCGGCGACGGCCGCGGCGATGGTCCTCGCGGACGGCGACCGGGCGCTCGGGCAGGCAGCGCTCGACGGGATCCGCGCCCTCCCGAAGGAAGTGCTCGAGGCGAGGCTCCGAGCGGCGTTCGCCGCGACGGCCGAGGAGATCGCGCCGCTCCTCGCGCCGCCGGTCCTCGCGATCCTCGGTTCGCGCGACCGCCTCGTGTCGCCGGAGCGGACGAAGGCGCTCCTCGAGGGCGTGCCGTTCGCGAGCGTCGCGGAGCTCGACGCCCCGCACCTCGTCGTCCAGACGAAGCCCGCGGAGGTTTGGGACGCGATCTCGGACGAGTTCGAGTCGGCGGCCTAGGGCGCCTGTGTCCGGCCCACGTTCCTCAGGAACGTGAAGTCCGCCGTCTCGTGCATCGTGTCGAGGCCCGTGAGGTCCCGCGCGTGGACCGCGACGGCCTTCATCGTGTAGAGCGAGACGTAGGGGAGGGACTCGGCCGCGCGGCGCTGGATCTCGGCATAGAGAGCCTTGCGCGTCGCGCGGTCGGCGGTGCGGCGCGCCTCCTCGATCCAGCGGTCGACGTCGGGGTCGGCGTAGAACCCGCGGTTCCATCCCTTCGGCGGGACCGACGTCGAGAGGAAGACCTCGTGGTAATGGTCGGGGTCGACGATGCCCTGCCAGCGCAGCGAGAAGAGCTGGAAGTTCCCCCTCACGACGTCCTGGTAGAACGTGGCGAAGTCGTTCGACCGGATCCTCGTCTCGACGCCGGCCTCCTTCCACTGTGCGGCGATCGCGGTCGCCTGCAGGATCGACGTCTCGTCGGTGGACGTCTTGTACGCGACCGTCAGCCGCGGCCGGCCGCCGCCGGGGTCGGGGAAGCCCGCCTCGTCGAGGAGGCGGCGCGCGGCGGGGAGGTCGCGGGCGAGCGGCGGGAGGCCGTCGAGCCGCGCCCAGTGGCCGGGCGGGAGGAGCGTTTCCGTCAGCTCGACCGTGTCGCGGAAGAGGCCGTGCGCGATCGCGCCGCGGTCGAGCGCGAGGGCGAGCGCCCGTCGCACCTTGGCGTTCCCGAGCACGGGGTCGCGGAAGTTGAACGCGAGGTACGCGTACGTCGAGCCGGGCCGGATCGTGACCGCGAGGCGCGGGCTCTCCGCGAGGCGCGGAAGGAGGTCGGGCGGAAGGTTGTTGAGCGAGAGGTCGAGGGAGCCGTTGAGGAGCTCGAGCGCGCGCGTCGTCGCGTCCGGGACGACGCGCATCACGAGGCGGGCCAGCTTCGCGTCGCCGCCCACGGCGCCGGCGAAGCGCGTGAAGACCACGCGGTCGTCCGCGCGCGCCTCGACGAACCGCCAGGGGCCCGTCCCGACGGGCGCGGCGTCGGCGTCGCGCGGCGTCGTCCCTCGGGGGAGGATGCCGAGGAGGAGCTGAAGCGGGAAGGACGCGTAGGGCCGTTTCAACCGGAAGACGACGTCGAGAGGCGAGGGCGTCTCGATCGACTCGATGATCCGGAGCGGCTCTTTCTTGCCGCTCGCGAAGCCGTCCGCGAGGAGGCTGCGATAGGTGAACGCGACGTCCTCGGCCTCGCAGGGCCGGCCGTCGTGGAACTTCACGCCGCTTCTCAGGCGGAAGCGCCACGTGACGGCGTCCTCCGTCGACCAGCTCTCGGCGAGGTCCGGCAGGAACTCTCCGCCGGCGCCCTTCCTGAGGAGCGCGTCGTAGAGGACGTCGTGCGTCCGCCACGAGGCCTGGTCCGTGCCGACGCGCGGGTCGAAGTGGAGGGGAGACGACTCGATTGCGACGACCAGAGAATCGGAGGGATTCTTCGAAGGTGAAGAGGGTCCGCAGCCCGCGCCGAGAAGAACGGCCGCGAAGGAGAGGGCCCTTCCAAGTAATTCCGAGGCGCGGGAGCGCCTGCGCTCGCAGCTAGAATGCCCCATGCCGTTCAAGACCCCGCAGTCTAGCGTCCGCCCGGCCGGGCTCGCCGCCCTCGCCGCTCTTCTGCCGATCGTCTCGCTCCTCGCCGCGCCGCACGCGGACGCGGCCGCGCCGCGCGTCGTCGTCCTCGGGTTCGACGGCGCCGACCACGCGCTCGTGAAGAAGCTGATCGACGAGGGCAAGCTCCCGAATCTCGCGGCGCTCGCGAAGAAGGGCGGTTTCTCGAAGCTCCTGCCGACGATCCCGGCGCAGACGCCCGTCTCGTGGTCCACGTTCTCGACCGGGCTTTCCCCCGGCCGGACGATGATCTTCGACTTCCTGAAGCGGAACCCGAAGACCTACCGCCCCGAGTTCGCCATTGCGGAAGAGGGGAAGAAGGATTTTCTGCTCGGAAAGATGAACCGGTTCGCCGTTCCGGCGGTGCTCAGCCTGCTGGCGTTCGTCCTCGTCGCCGGCGTGTTGAAGATTCTTCTTAGAAGGCGCGTGAAGGGCATCGGCGCGGGGATCGTGGTCGCCGCGTGTGTTGCCGCGGCCCTATTCACTTTCATAGGAATCCGAATCTCTTCTCTTCTCCCGACCCAGATTCCCTTCGCCACGAACAACCGCCGCGGGACGCCTTTCTGGGAGCTCGCGGGCAAGAAGGGGATCCACTCGGTCGTCATGCACGTACCGGTGACGTTCCCGGCCGTGGACTACGACAACGGCCGGCTCCTCTCGGGCCTCGGCGTGCCGGACGTGCGCGGGCGCATCGGAACGCCGTCGTTCTACACGTCCGATCCGTTCTTCGCCCCCAAGAACAAGAACGAGTTCTCCGTCGAGCTCGTCCGCCTCGAGTCGAACAAGGGGACGATTGAGACGGAGGTCTTCGGCCCGTACAACAAGCTCTTCCCCGAGCCGCCCGTCATCAAGACGCCCATGACGCTCACTGTCGCGGCGGACGGCGGGAGCCTGACGGTCGCGCCGAAGGGCTCGGACGCCGTGACGCTCAAGGTCGGGGAGTGGTCGGGGTGGGTCGTCTTCAAGTTCCCGTTCAACTCCCTCGTCACGATGACGGGGATCGGGCGCTTCCACCTCGCCGCGATCGCCCCGGAGATCAAGCTCTACCTCTCACCGATCCACTTCAACCCGTCGGACCTGCCGCCTTCGGTCAAGATCACGGCGCCCGGCGCGCTCGCGAAGAGGCTCGCGTCTCGATACGGGGCCTACAAGACGATGGGCTGGCAGATCGACACGTGGTCCATGAGCGAGGAGACGATCGACGAGGGGGCCTTCCTCGAGGACGTCGCGCAGACGATCGTGCCGTTCCGGAAGATGATGAACGACTTCCTCGACGAGAAGGAGGTCGGTCTCTTCGTCCAGATCTACGAATTCCCCGACCGCGTGGGGCATTGCTTCTGGCGCTTCCTCGACTCCGGACATCCCGCGTACGACGCCGAGAAGGCCGCAAAGTGGGCGCCGTTCATGGAGAAGACGTACGAGCAGATGGACGGACTCGTGGGCGACGCGATGAAGAAGCTCGCGCCCGAGGACGTCCTTCTCGTCCTCTCGGACCACGGTTTCGCGACGTGGCGCCGGTCCGTGAACTACAACACCTGGCTCGTCGAGAACGGCTTCATGGTCCTGACCGGCAGCGACGGCAAGCAGGCGGATCTCGAGGCCCTGTTCGGACAGGGCGAGTTCTGGCCGAACGTGGACTGGTCGAAGACCCGGGCCTACGCAATGGGCCTCGGCGACATCTACGTCAACCTCAAGGGCCGCGAGGGCAAGGGCATCGTGGCGCCGGGGGCCGAGTACGAAGCCGTGCGCGAGGAGATCAAGAGGAAGCTCGCGACGCTCGTCGACCCGAAGACGGGACAGCGCGCCGTCTCGCGGATCTTCACGCGCGAGGAGGCCTACGGCTCGTTCGACGCGGACGTGATCCCCGACCTCTTCGTCACGAACGCGATCGGTTACCGCATCGGCTGGCAGGGCAGCCTCGGCGTCGTCACGAAGGAGATGTTCGAGGACAACGCGCAGGTCTGGTCCGGCGACCACTGCTCGCTCGACCCGGCGCTCGTGCCGGGCATCCTCTTCGCGAACCGGCCGCTCCCTTCCGGGAAGGCGCCCGGCATCGCGGACGTCCCGGCCACGATCCTCCACGCGCTCGGCGTGCCCGCGCGCGACAAGCTCGACGGGGTCCCGCTGTTCTGAGGCCGCGCCTCGCCGCCCCGCTTCTCGCCGCCGCGCTGGCGCTGCCGCGCGCGGCGGCCCAGGAGCCCGTCCCGGAGCCGCCGCCCGCCGCGGAGACCGCGGCCGCGCCGGAGAAGCCCGCGGCGTCGCTCGGCGTCGAGGAACGCAAGCGCGAGCTCGCGGAGCTGCGGCGCCGGCTCGCCGAGCTGAAGAACCGGTTCGAGTCGTCGAAGAAGCGCGAGGCCGACCTCAAGGGGCAGCTCGAGACGGCCGACCTCGACCTCCAGATCCAGACGGGCGAGCGGCGCGTCCTCGACCTGCGCAAGGCCGAGGCCGAGCGCGAGGCGACCCGTGCGGCGGCGGACCGCGACGTGGCGCAGAGGGAGGCCGAGGCACGGCGCTCCGACCTCGGGACGCGCATGGCGGCGCTCTACCGCCTCGGGCGCCTCGGGTATCTGCGGCCGCTTGCGGCGGCGGACTCGGCGGGGTCGTTTCTGAGCGGACTGCGCCTTCTGACGCACCTCGCCCGGCGCGACGCCTCGCTCCTCGCGCGCCACGAGGAAGCGGCCGCGACGCTCGCCGCACGCGAGGAGGAGCTCGCCGTCCGGAAGCGCGATCTCGCGGACCTGCTGGCCGAGAGCCGGAAGAAGGAAGTCGCGTTCGCAGCGGCCCGCGCGCGCAAGGCCGCGCTCCTCGCGCAGGTGCACGAGACGGCCCGCGTCGAGCAGAAGCAGGTCTCGACGCTCGAGGACAAGTCCGAGCGGCTCGCGGCTCTCCTCGACCTCCTCGAGGGGCGCGGGCGCGCGCTCGCGCCGGGCGCGGCGTCGATCCGCAAGTACCGCGGGGCGCTGGACTGGCCGCTCAAGGGAACGGTCGTCGTGCCGTTCGGCCGCATCGCGAACCCGAAGTTCCCCAAGACGTTCCTGCGTTCGTCGGGGTGGACGATCGGGGCGCCGACGGGCACGCCGGTCCGCACCACGTTCTCGGGTGAGGTCGTGTAC
Organism: Thermoanaerobaculia bacterium; assembly: GCA_044229475.1. GTDB lineage: Bacteria > Acidobacteriota > Thermoanaerobaculia > UBA5066 > UBA5066 > Fen-183. The sequence continues at coordinate 523,191 of JBGASW010000003.1, forward strand.
GCCCAGTGGCTCAAGGGCTACGGGAACCTCGTCGTCGTCGACCACGGGGACGGCGTCTTCACGCTTTACGGGCGCCTCGCGACGGGGACGATCGGGCGCGGGGAGCGGGTCTCGATCGGCGACCGCGTCGGCATCCTCGGCGAGTCGCCGGAGGACGAGCCCGCCGGCCTCTACTTCGAGATCCGCGACAACCGCACCTCGGCCGACCCCGCAACCTGGCTCCGCTGAGACGCGTATCATCCGGCCGTGAGCAAATCCCGCGTCGCCGGCCTCGTCGCCTCCGCGTCCCTCCTCCTCGCGCTCTTCGTGGTCCTCCCCGGGATGGGCGCGGACGAGAAGGCCCAGGAGAAGAACGATACCCTCTACCGCCCGCTCGGCCTCTTCACGGAGGTTCTCGGGCTCGTGAGGTCCAACTACGTCGAGCCGGTCGAGCTCAAGCCGCTCCTCTCGGGCGCGTTCTCGGGCATGACCGAGGCCCTCGACCCGTTCTCCGAGTACGTGCCGCCGGACAAGATGGCGGCGTTCGCGGCCTGGGAGGCCTCGAAAGAGAAGAAGGACGTCGTCGACACCGGCCTCGTCCTCGCCCGGCGCTTCGGCTACCCGGTCGTCGTGGCGGCGGTCGACGGGAGCCCCGCCGCCGCGGCCGGCGTGAAGAGCGACGACGTCGTCGAGAAAGTGGACGGCCAGCTCACCCGGAACATGCCGCTCTGGGAGCTGGACGCGAAGCTCTCCGGCAAGGCCGGGGGCCGCGTGCGGCTCGAGGTCGTGCGCGAAGGCAAGCCGCGCCACCGGACGATCGACATCGTGCGCGCGAGCTGGGCGCCGGCGACGCCGTCGGCGCAGCGCGTGGACGGGGAGACCGTCGTGAGGATTCCGTCCTTCGCCCCGGGCGCCGCGGCGGCGATCCGGAAGATCCTCGAGCCGCTCGACCGCACCCACGCGCTCGTCCTCGACGTGCGCAACAACGCGACCGGCAGCTTCGAGGAGGCCGCGCGCGCCGCCGCGCTGTTCGTGGCGGCGGGCCCGCTCGGAGAGCTCAAGGGCCGCCGGATCGAGACGAAGACGTTCCGCGCCGAGCCCGGCGACCGCGTCCACGAGAGCCGCCTCGTCGTCCTCGTGGACAGCGGCACGGCCGGTCCGGCCGAGCTCTTCGCGTCGGCGCTGCGCGAGGCCACGGTCCGGGCGGCCGCGCCCGCGCCGAAGCTCGTCCGCGAGGAGAAGGCGAAGAAGGAAGACGAAGAGACCGCCGACGCCGACCCCGGCGTCGACACCGTCAAGGGCGCCGAGAACCTGCCCGTCCGGCTCGTGGGCGAGACGACCGTCGGCATGGGTTTCACGGCGCAGGTCGTGAAGCTCTCGAGCGGCGGATCGCTGAAGCTCTCGGTCGGGAAGATCCACACGCTGGCCGGCAAGGCCCTCTGTCCCAAGGGCCTCCAGCCCGACGACCGCGTCTTCCACGGGCCGCCGGACGAGAGCACCGGCAAGGGCGACCTGATCCTCAAGCGCGGGCTCAAGATCCTCGGGGAGTCCGGCCGGCTCAAAGCGGCGGCGTGACGTCCCGGTCCGGCAAGGGTAGGAACTCCGGCGGAGGCTTCCGCACGGCGGTGCTGCTCGTCTTCGCCGTCGCGTGCGGAGCGGCGGTCACGTGGGCCCTGCGCGGGTGCCGCGCGCCCGAGCGGCCCGCCCCCGCTCCCTCGAGGTCGCCCGCCGCCGGCGCGCCGGGGCCCGCGGCGCCCCGGAAGGCGCCTGCGGCCCGCATGCCGGCCGACTTCGAGTCGGTCGACCCGCGCGCCGGGGCCGGCGTGGTCGCCGTCGTGCTCGACGACCTCGGCTACGACGCGCACGCGCTCGACGCGCTCACGGGCTGGAACGCACCCCTCTCGGTCGCCGTGATTCCGAGCGCGCCGTTCGCCACGCGTGCGGTGGCGCTCGCGAAGGAGAAGGGGTGGGACCTCCTCGTCCACCTCCCGATGGAGCCCGAGGCGGGCCCGTCCGAAGCGGAGGCGATCGGCGCGCGCGACACGGACGACGTGATCCGCGCGAAGCTGCTTCAGGCGCTCGCGCGGACACCCGGCGCCCTCGGGGTCAACAACCACCAGGGCTCGAAGGCGACGACGGACGCGCGCGTCGTGCGCGCGGTCCTCGGCGTCGTGAAGGAAAAGGGGCTCTTCTTCCTCGACTCGCGGACGACAGGTGCCTCGGTCGTCGGGACGGAGGCGGCGGCGATGCACGTGCCGTTCCTCGCGCGGGACGTGTTCCTCGACGACGTCGCGGCGGAGACGAGCGCGAAGGGCGGCGCCCCGGAGGCGCTGGACGCGGCGTGGGAGCGTACGCTCCAGGTCGCGGCGAAGAAGGGCGAGGCCATCGTGATCGGCCACCCGCACAAGGAGACGCTGGCTTTTCTGGAGAAGAGATTGGCTTCGGAGAGGAGCGCCGGGGCGAGGCTCGTCAAGGTCTCCGAGCTGGTTCCGTAGGAAGAGGAAGAGCAGGAGGAAGAGAGAATTCTTCTTAGAAGGTGAATCGGGCGCGCCGCGGCGTCGCCGCCATGGGCAGCCCCTTGCGCGCGGTTTCCCCTCTTAACCTTCTAAGAAATCTTCTCGTGCTCTTCGGACTTGACCTGATCCCAGAGAGCGTCGAGTTCGGTCAGCGGCGTGCCCTTGATTTCCTTCCCTGCAGCGCGTGCGCGCCGCGCCACCTCCTCGAACCGCCGCCGGAACTTGTCGTTCGTGCCCTGCAGCGCGGCCTCGGGGTCGACGCCGTGACGGCGAGCGACGTTGACGACGGTGAAGAGGAGGTCGCCGATCTCTCCCGTGACGCGGTCCTTGTGGACGGCCGCATCCGCATCCGCGGGCGCCGAGAGCTCGGCCTTGAACTCGGCGACCTCCTCGTCCAGCTTCGCGAGGACGTCGGCGTCCCGCTCCCAGTCGAAGCCGAGGTCGGCGGCGCGCGACGTGAGGCGCACCGCCTTGAGGAGTGCCGGGAGCGCACGGGGCACTCCGTCGAAGGGGGAGGGCGGCCGGCCGTCCTTCTCGCGCTCCTTGCGCTTCAGCTCCTCCCACTGGACGCGCACGCCCTCGGCGTCGCGGACGCTCGCCTCGCCGAAGACGTGGGGGTGGCGCGCGACCATCTTGTCGTGGATGCGGCGGGCGAGCGACGTGAAGTCGAAGTCGCCGCGCTCCCGGCCGAGCTCGGCGAGGAAGACGATCTCGAAGAGAAGGTCGCCGAGCTCGCCCTCCAGTTCGCCGAAATCCTCGCGCTGCAGCGCGTCGAGGACCTCGTGGCACTCCTCGAGGAGGTAGCCCGACAGGGTCTGGAACGTCTGTTTCCGGTCCCAGGGACACTCCCGCCGGAGCCTTTCCATGAGGCGGACGAGCGCCGCCGCGGCGTCGCCGGGGTCCCCGACTGGAAGATTTTTCTGCATCGAGGCTGACCTCCCGCTCGCGTCCCGTAAAATACGACGACCCGAGGGGTTCTATGTCCGAAAACCCGAAGACCATCAAGGTCGTGGACCGCCGCCTCTTCACCGCGGAGGGCGAGGTTCGCGACGACGTGCCGGCCGAGGCGTCGGCGCCCGAGCCCGCCGTGCCCGCGGCGGCCCCCGCCTCCGGGCCCACGGAGCCGGCCGCGCCCGCTTCCGCGACGCCCACGAGCCCGGCGTTCCTCGCCCTGCTCGACATGCTCGCCCAGACCGGACTCGTCTATCTGGAAGGAGTCCCCGACGCCGCCGGCCGCCGCCAGCCGAACGTGGCAGGCGCCCGCCAGATCGTCGACGCCCTCCTCGCCGTGAGGGAGAAGACGCGCGGCCAGCTCTCCTTCGAGGAGACCGACGCGCTCGAGGGAATCCTCGGGGAGTTACAGCTCGTCTTCACGCGGCTCGCGGCCGGCGCCCGTCCCAAGGGTCCGGTCCCGCCGCCGGCGGCGAGGCGCGGCTGAGAACTCCCGCGGACCCGGCCGGGCTCGTCCGCCCGCGGGTGTGCGCGGCTCTGGCTGCCTGCGCTTTTCTCGCTCTCGGAGCCGCGCCGGCGCTCGACGCCCAGGTCCTGATGGCGCCGGGCGAAAGCACGGAGACGGCCTTTCGCAAGCAGGTCCGCGGCCAGTGGTTCGGCTGGCTCGCGGCGCAGGAAGAGGGCGACACGGCGCTCGCGCGCCGCAAGGTCGACGAGATCCTCAAGCACGCCCAGAAGATCGAGATCCGGCGCATGACGGACCTCGCGCTCTCGGCCACGCTTCTCGGGCGGCGCCAGCTCGTGGCCGGGAAACCCACGCTCGCCCGTGAGGCCTTCGCGGCCGCGATACGCCTCGATCCCGACCTGCCCGAGCCGCGCTGGGCACGCCTCGGCCTGGCGTTCCGGGCCCGCGAGCCCGGCGAAATCGTGAGCGGCCTCGCGGGCGCGCTGCGCGCGACCGTTGCCGACGGCGAGTCGCGCCGCGTCAACCTCGCGCGAGCCGTCCTGCTGGTCCTCGGGACGGTGGCCGCGGCGACGCTCGCCGCCCTCGTGATCCTGCTCGTCCGGCACGGCGGGCGGCTCGTTCACGACCTGAAGGAAACGGCGGGCGGCTTCCTGCGCGGCCGCGCGACGGTCGCCCTCGTCCTCGGTGTGCTCGTGCTGCCGCTGCTTCTCGGCCTCGACGTGGTCTGGCTCTCGCTCTTTCTCTTCGTCCTCGTGTTCGGCTACGCGTCGCTCGACCAGAAGATCGCGCTCTCGGGCGCCCTCGTCGTCCTGGTCGCCCTGTTCCCGGCCCTGGACCGATTCGCCTACGAGTTCGCGATTTCCTCGTCGCCGATCCTTCGCGGCGCCGAGGCCCTGCAGGAGGCGCGCTACGACCAGCGCGTCCTCGACAACCTCGAGGCCGCGAAGAACATCGCCCCGGACGACGTGGACATCCGATTCCTGCTCGGCCGCCTCTACCAGTCTCTCGGCCAGAACGACCGCGCGACTTTCGAGTACACCGCGGGCGCGCAGCTCGCGCCGCGCGACACCCGCTGTCTCGTGAACCGGGGAAACATCCGGTTCGTCGACGGCGACCTCGGCTCGTCGCAGGAGGATTACCAGCAGGCCCTGAAGCGCGATCCGCGCTCGATCGCGGCGCGGTACAACCTTGCGCTCCTCTACGCCGAGACGTTCCGCACCGTGGAGGCGGCCCAGACGCTCCAGGAGGCCCGGGCCCTCGACGCCCCCGCCGTCCAGCGCTTCCAGGACACGCCCACGCTCGTGAAGGTCGTCTCGATCGGGTACTCGACCGACGAGGCGCGCCGGAAGATCGAGGAGATGGAGCGCGTCGGGCGCAGCCGGCGCCTCCTGGGCCATTTCCGCTCGTGGGACCCGTTCGGCGGACTCCGCGTCCCGCTCGTCGTCGCGTTCCTCGTCGCGGTCGCGGCGGCATGGGCGCTCGACTCCTTCCGCAAGCGCGGCCGCGGCTACGCGTCGGAATGCCAAAAGTGCGGCCGCGCCTTCTGCCGCCTCTGCAAGCCCTCGGCCGAGAGCGCGCTCCTCTGTTCGCAGTGCATCCACGTCTATCTGAAAAAGGACGGCGTCGCGATCGAGACGAAGCTCCAGAAGCTCGACGACGTGCGGCGGCGCAAGTCCTTCGAGGAGCGCCTCCGCGGCATCCTGAACGCCGTCTTCCCGGGAGCGGCGGCGTTTCTCGACTCCAGACTCCCGCTCGCGTCCCTCGCATTCGGCTTGTTCGCCTTCGGCCTCCTCGCGGCGTTCTGGGGCCCGCGCCTCGCCGTGCTCCCGCGTCCCACGCTTTCCGGCGGCGTACTCGCGGTCGCATTCTGGTGCGCCGTCGCCCTCGCGGGATGGCTCGTCGGGGCGTTCACGTCCCCCCGGAAGGCCTGACGATGGCGCTCGAAGGCACTCTTCGCGATTTTTCGCTGGCGGACATCCTCCAGCTCATCGCGCTGCAGCACAAGACCGGCCTCCTCTCCGTGCGGAGCCCCGGCGACACGGTCACGCTCGGCTTTGTCGACGGGCAGCTCGTCGCGGCCGAATCCTCGGCGCAGCGGCTCGACACGCGGCTCGGCACCGTCCTCGTGAAGACGCGCCGCCTCTCGCCCGAGGCGCTCCAGCGCGCGCTCGAGATGCAGGCCCAGACTCTCCAGCGCCTCGGGTTCATCCTGCTCCGCAACGGCTTCTGCTCCGCTCAGGACCTGAGCGACGGCCTCGACATCCAGATCCGGCGCATCGTCTACGGCCTCTTCCGGTGGACGGACGGGGACTACGTCTTCGAGCAGACGGACCACGTCGATTACGACCCCGAGTCCACGACGCCGATCTCGGTCGAGCGCCTCCTCATGGAAGGCGCCCGGATGCTCGACGAGTGGCCCATCGTCGAGAAGGTCGTCTGGTCGCTCGACCTCGTCTACCAAAAGGTGCCGGTCGCCCAGCCCGTCATCCCCGCCGAGGACGAGGACGAGGTCGAGGTCGTCGAGGACTCGACCGTCGCGCGCCGCGCCCGGGACAGGCGCCCCGAGCCGATCCGCGTCTCGCGAGCGGAGTGGTCCGTCTACGAGCTCGTCGACGGCCAGCGGACGGTCGCGGAGATCAACGAGCTCGCCTTCCTCTCGGAGTTCGACGGTTGCAAGGCGTTCTTCGACCTCGTGAGCCGCGGCCTCGTCGAGGAGGCGATGCCGCGAGCCGTCGAGGCGCCCGACGAGGCGGGGGCGACCGTCGGAGTCCCGGCCGCACGGGTGCCGCGCGCCCCGCTCGATCTGAACGTCATCGCGGGGGTGGGTCTCGCGCTCGTCCTCGCGTTCGCCGTGAGGATGCAATCGAAGAACCCTCTCAACCTCGTGACGGCGCCGCCGCGGCGCGACGCCGTCGTCGGCGGCTACGAGAAATCCCTCTCGCTCCTCAAGCTGCGGCGGCTCGCCGAAGGCGTCGACACGTACACGCTGATCTCCGGGCGGCTTCCGGACGGGCTGGATTCCCTCGTCGCCTCCCAGATCCTCCGCATGCGAGACCTCGAGGACCCCTGGGGCACCAAGTACCGCTACATCGTGCAAGGTGAGAAGTTCTATCTCGTCGGGTTCGACGCCGACGGGCACACCGACCCGGACCTCCTCTTTTCCAGGACGCTCGTCCTGAGGGAGACGAAGGAACAGGAGCTCGCGCCTCACTCGACACGGGAAATTACTGTAGTTGAATGAGTTGACTGATCTAACGCGCGGCTGTAGGTGTGTGTCTTTCGAGACTTGACAACAACACGCTAAGATCCTATCTTACCCGTCGGCTCGCCGGGCGAGCCAGAGGAGTCCAGGTCAAATGAGCAAGATCATCGGCATCGATCTCGGCACGACGAACAGCGTCGTGGCCGTTCTCGAAGGAGGCACCGCGGAAGTCGTCGCGAACAGCGAGGGCGGGCGGACGACGCCGTCCGTCGTCGGATACGCGAAGACGGGCGAGCGTCTCGTCGGCCAGGTCGCCAAGCGCCAGTCCGTGACGAACCCGGAGAACACGGTCTACTCGATCAAGCGGTTCATGGGGCGCCGCTTCGACGAGGTCAACGACGAGATGAAGATGGTGCCCTACAAGGTCGTCCGTTCCTCGAACGGCGACGCGCGGGTTTTGGCCGGGGGCAAGGAGCTTTCTCCCCCCGAGATCTCCGCGATGATCCTCACGAAGCTCAAGGAGGCCGCCGAGGCCTACCTGGGCGAGAAGGTGGATCGCGCGGTCATCACGGTGCCCGCGTACTTCAACGACGCGCAGCGCCAGGCCACGAAGGACGCCGGCCAGATCGCGGGCCTCAAGGTGGAGCGCCTCGTGAACGAGCCGACGGCGGCGGCGCTCGCGTACGGCCTCGACAAGAAGAAGAACGAGCTCATCGCCGTCTACGACTTTGGAGGCGGAACGTTCGACATCTCGATCCTCGAGGTCGGCGACGGCGTCGTCGAGGTCAAGTCCACGAACGGGGACACGCACCTCGGCGGCGACAACATCGACCAGCGCATCGTCGAGTGGCTCGAGGCCGAGTTCAAGAAGGACCAGGGGATCGACCTCTCGAAGGACCCGATGGCGGTCCAGCGCCTCAAGGAGGCCGCGGAGAAGGCGAAGATCGAGCTCTCGACGACCGTCGAGACCGAGGTGAATCTGCCGTTCATCACGGCGGACGCCTCCGGCCCGAAGCACCTCACGCTCAAGCTCACGCGCGCGAAGCTCGAGTCTCTCGTGGACGACATCCTCCAGAGGTCCGTGGGACCCTGCAAGCAGGCGCTCAAGGACGCGGGGGTCGACGCCTCGAAGATCGACGAGATCGTCCTCGTGGGCGGCCAGACCCGCATGCCGAAGATCCAGCAGATCGTGAAGGACTTCTTCGGCAAGGAGCCCAACAAGAGCGTGAACCCCGACGAGGTCGTCGCGATCGGCGCGGCCATCCAGGGCGGCGTTCTCGCGGGCGACGTCAAGGACCTGCTCCTCCTCGACGTGACGCCTCTCTCGCTCGGCGTCGAGACGCTGGGTGGCGTCATGACGAAGCTCATCGAGCGCAACACGACGATTCCCGCCAAGAAGAGCGAGGTCTTCTCGACGGCCTCCGACGGGCAGACGTCCGTCGAAATCAAGGTCCTGCAGGGCGAGCGCGAGATGGCGGGCGACAACAAGCTGCTCGGCGTCTTCTCGCTGATCGGCATCCCGCCGGCGCCGCGCGGTCTTCCTCAGATCGAGGTCACGTTCGACATCGACGCGAACGGCATCCTGAACGTCTCGGCGAAGGACCGCGGCACCGGCAAGGAACAGAAGATCACGATCACGTCCTCTTCGGGCCTCGACAAGAACGAGGTCGAAAAGCTCGTGAAGGACGCCCAGGCGCACTCGGGCGAGGACAAGAAGCGCCGCGAGGCCATCGAAGCCAAGAACGGGCTCGACGCGCTCGTCTACCAGACGGAGAAGATCCTCGAGGAGAGCGGCGACAAGGTGCCGGCGGCCGAGAAGGACGCCGTGACGGCCGCGGTCGCCGATGCGAAGAAGGTCCTCGAGAGCCAGTCCGGCGACGCCGAGGCCCTCAAGAAGGCGGCCCAGGAGCTCCAGAAGGCGAGCTACAAGATCGCGGAGGCCCTCTACAAGCAGACTCCTCCGCCGGCCGGCGGCGCCTCCGAGGGTGGAGCGCCCGGCGGCCCGGCCGGCGCCGGGAAAGAGGACGTCATCGACGCCGAGGTCGTGGAGGAGAAGAAGTAACGCCCCATGGACCGCGAGGAGGGCTACGTCTTCATCGGCGTCGTCGCGAAACGCTTCGGCGTGCATCCGCAGACGCTGCGCCTCTACGAGCGCGAGGGCCTCATCCGGCCCGCGCGCTCGTCGGGGAACACGCGCCTGTACGACGCCGACACCGTCGAGCGCCTCGAGATCATCCTCACGCTCACGCGCGAGCTGGGCGTGAACCTCGCGGGCGTCGAGGTCATCCTCGATCTCAAGTCCCGCCTCGCCCGGATGGAGGGCGAGGTCGGGCGGCTCATGGAGGCCATCCGGGCGGTCGCAAAGGACCACGCCGCGCGCGCCGGGGCCGGCCCGAAGGACGACAAGGCCCTCGCCGTGCGGCCCCGGGGGGCCATCGTCCTCAAGTACGACTGAGGGATACCGCGCCTCCTCCGGAGAGGTGATAATCACCGGCCGGTGACTTCAAGGCTGCGCCCCGACGACGACTCCAAGGTCCTCCGGAAGTACCTGGACGACATCTCCCGCTACCCGATCCTCGCGGCGGAGCGCGAGCGGGAGCTCGGGCGGATCATCCAGGACCTTTCCACGCCCGAAGAGGCGCGCAAGGAGGCCGTGGACGAGCTCGTGCGCGGAAACCTGCGGTTCGTCGTCTCGTACGCGAAGCGCTTCCACTCGCCCGAGGTCTCGTTTCTCGACCTGATCAACGAGGGGAACATCGGGCTCATCCAGGCCGCGAGGCGGTTCGACCCCGAGCGCGGCGTCAAGTTCATCACGTACGCCGTGTGGTGGGTGCGCCAGGCGATTTCGAACGCCCTCTCCGAGCAGTGGGGCGCGATCCGCCTCCCGCACAAGCAGGCGACGCTCCACTCGCGCCTCGGGAGGGTCAAGGAAGCGCTCACGCGCGCGCTCGGCCGCGAGCCGACGATGGACGAAATCGCGGCGGAGGCGGGCTTGAAGGTGATCGACGCCGAGAACCTCATGGGGATGACCCGCAGCTCGGAGTCGCTCTCCGGCGTCTTCGGCCTCGAGGAGGACCGCACGCTCGGGGACACGCTCGAGCAGACGAGCGTCGCCGCCGCGGACGAGCAGCTCCTCCGGCGCTCGTCGATCGACCAGACGCGCACGCTCCTCGATGCGCTCCCGAAGAAGGAGCGGGCGATCCTGTGCCGCCGCTTCGGGATCCCCGAGGACGGCACGGAGGGCGAACGCGAGCCCATGACGCTGCAGGAGATCGGAGAGGAATTGCATCTCTCGCGGGAGCGCGTGCGTCAGATCGAGGCGCAGGCCATCGCCCGCATCAAGCGGTCCTTGAAGAGCCGCGCGCTCAAGGCGTTCCTGAACTGATGTCCACCGTCGCCGCTCCCGAACCCTGCGTCCTCTGCAAGGGCTTCGGCGTGGTCGAGACGCCCGAGGGCCGGGTCGTCGCCTGCCGGTGCCGCCTCGGAGACCTCGCCGAGGCGCGCCTGAGGGCCGCGCAGATCCCCGAGCGATACCGGAACTGCACCCTCGAGAACTACATCGTCCACAAGGACGCGCCCCCGTCGCAGCGCGTGGCGAAGATGAAGTCGGTGAAGTTCGTCGAGGAGTGGAAGTCCGTCCGCTACGGGCTTCTCTTCATCGGCACGGTCGGCGTCGGCAAGACGCACCTCGCCACGGCGATCCTGAGGCGCCTGATCGAGGAGTGCGGCGCGAAGGGCGTTTTCTGCGACTTCTCGGACCTCCTCGAGCGCATCAAGGCGACGTTCTCGAAGACGAACCCCGACAGCGCCGACGACGTCCTCGCCCCGTACCGCGAGGCCGAGATCCTCGTGCTCGACGAGCTCGGCGCCCAGCGCCCGACCGACTGGGTGCGCGACGTCCTGTACGGCCTCATCAACACGCGCTACAACCGCCAGCGCATCACGATCGTGACCTCGAACTACGGCGACGCGCCCCGGACCGCGGGGGAGGAGACGCTCGAGAGCCGCGTCGGGGTCCTCGTCCGCAGCCGGCTGCACGAGATGTGCGTCCCCGTCCTCATCGAAGGCGACGACTACCGCAAGAAGCAGCGGGCCTGGAGTGCCTGAAACGGGTGCCCCCGCTCCCCGCACGCGGTCCGCGCCCGCGGCGTTCGGACGCGGGGTCTCGCAGGTCGTCGCCAATCCCGGCCTCCTCCTCGCGCCGCTCGCGTTCGGCGGGATCGTCGCCGCGTCGATCGTGGCCGCGGCCTTCGTCGCGGCGTTCTGGTTCGGCCGCGCGTTCGCGTCGGCTGCGCGGATGGCCGAACGCGGGCCGGGGGCTCTTTCGGATCTCCTGGAAGGTCTGCGGGGCCTGCTTTTCGCTGCACCGGGCGCCGTCGTGCTCGCCCTTTTGGCCGTTCTCGTCGGACTCCTTCTCCTGACGGCTCTCGCCGCGTGGATCCGCGCCGGCGTCACGGGGAGCCTCGCGGAGATCGACAGGCGCGCGGGTGAGGGCGCGCCGCTGTCGGCGTTCCGCCACCCGATGCTCGGCCCGCTGTTCTTCGGCTCGGCGGGGCGCCTCTTCGGGGGCTTCTTCGCGCTCGTGAACCTGTACGCGCTCGTCGCGTCGTTCGCCGTCCTTCTGATCGTCCTGCCTCTCGTCGGCGCGTTCGTGGCGGTCGAGGCCGGCCGCTCCGGCCTCGTCGTCCTTTTCGCCCTCCTCTTCGTGGTCCTCGCCCTCGTCGGGATCGTCGCCTCGGCGGCTCTGCGCGTCGTTTATCTCGTCGCCGGCCGCGTGCTCGCGATCGAGGGTCTCGACGCCCTGGCGGCGGCGGGGCGCGCCATCGCGCTCGTGAGGGCGTCTCCGGGCCGCGCCGCGACGCTCTACCTCCTGACGGTCGGCGGCGCGATGGCCGTCGGCCTCGCGTTCGTCTTCCCGCGGATCGTCCTCACGTTCGCGGCCGGCTGGACGGACGCGGGCGCCTGGGCCCCGGTCCTCGTGAGCGGAGCGTTCATCCTCCTGCAGATGGGCGCCGGGTTCGCTTACGACCTTTCGGTGACGGGCGCGTTCGTCGCGCTGTGGCCGGCGGACGAGGCGAAGGAGCCGCCCCTGCCGTGAAGAGGCTCGCCCTCTCCGCCGTGCTGGCGATCGTCGCCGCCCTGGGGGGCTGCGCTTCGCCGTCCGCTCCCGTCGTCGCGCCCCTTGCCGCCACGCCGGCGGTCCCGCCGACTCCCGTCCCGAGTCCCGTTCCGACGCCCGCGTCGGCTCCGCGCCTCCTGCCGCTGCCCTCGCCCGCGCTGAACGTGAGCCTCGCGGTGGACCGCTCCTCGGCGGCGTTTCCGGCGGGAGACTGGGTGCTTGCCGCGGGGGAGCGCGTCGAGCGCCGACGGGGTCCCCTCGTCGTCGCGCCCGCGAACGGAGGACTGCGCGTCACGGACGACGGCGTTAGCTCCGACTGGCCCTCGCCCGTCGAGATCGCCCCTGCAAACGGGGCGCTCGTGCCGTGGGCCGACGCGACGTACCGCGGCCGGCTCGCCCTGCGCGCAACCGTTCGGGGGACGCTGCACGTCATCAACCGGGTCGGTCTCGAGGACTACCTGAAAGGCGTCGTCCCGGCCGAGATGGGACCGCGCGTGTACGACGAGGTCGAGGCCCTCAAGGCGCAGGCCGTCGCGGCGCGCTCGTACGCGGCGAAGCACCGCGGGCAGTTCGCGGCCGAGGGCTACGACCTCTGCGCGACCCCGCGCTGCCAGGTTTACTCGGGGGCTTCGGCCGAGAACCCGCTCTCGACGCGCGCCGTCGAGGAGACGGCCGGGGAGGTCCTCCTCTGGAAGGGCGCGGTCGCCGACGCCCTCTTCACGTCCACGTGCGGCGGGCGCACGGAGAACGCGCCCGACGTCATGGCCGGCTACGCGAAGGTGGACGCCCCGTATCTCGCGTCGGTCGCGTGCTTCGGCGAGACGCCGGTCCTGCTCGAGTCCTCCGCCGTGGCGAAGAAGGGGACCGTCACGCTGCTCGGAGCGCGCGGCCGCGCGCTCGCCGCGAGTTTCGAAGAGGGAGAGGGAGCGGGAGAAGGAGCGAAGATTCCTCAGAAGGCGCGTGAAGCGCTCCAGCGGAGGCTCGGGGTCGCCGCGCATGGGGCGTCGCGTCCCCATCCCCTCTCGGTGCCCGCCGTCTATCTGGAGATCGCATCCGCTGCGGGCTTCGACACCGCGGTGCTGAGCGAGGAGAGCGATCGAGGAGAATTGCCTTCGAATTGGTCGGAAAAGGCGAAGGCGTCGTTCGCTGCGCTGCAGCGGTTCCAGCTGGGCGGCGGGAGTGCGCTCCCGACCGACCGCGCCCTGAAGCCCGAGGAAGCCGCCGGCATCTATGCCGTCCTGCTCTCCAGGATGGGCGACTTCGAGGACGTCGAAGGCCGAATCACGAAGAGCGACGACACCGGAATCGAGGTGAAGGGCGCCAAGGGACGGTCTTCGTATTCACTTTCAAAGAAATCTTCGGTGCTCTTCGAAGGCGGCAACGAGGCGCTGATCCAGGTTGCATCGCACCGGTTCTTCCCCGGCGACCGCGTCCGTGTTTTCGTCCGGGACGGCAAGGCGCTCGGCGTCGTCTTCCCGCCCGCGCCCGCGGCCGGCGCGTACGACCGCGAGTCGGCCTGGGAGCACTGGACGCGCCGGTTCACCGCGAAGGACCTGGGCGCGAAGATTCGCGAGCGCGAGGGGACGCGCACGGCGGCGGACCCGGCGGGGATCGCCGTGACGTCGCGCGGCGTCTCCGGGCGCGCGCGCACCGTCGCCGTCGCGACGGCGAAGGGCACGGTCACGCTCACGGGACTCGAGATCCGTTTCGCGCTCGGCCTCCCCGAGAGCCTCTTCAACGTCGTCGCGGGCCGGGACGAGGACGGCGAGCGCGTCTTCACCTTCTACGGCCGCGGCTGGGGCCACGGCGTCGGCCTCTGCCAGACGGGCGCGTTCGGCATGGCGCTTTCGGGGCGGACGTACCGCGAGATCCTCGCGCATTACTATCCGGGGGCCGAGGTCGCGCAGGTTCCGTGAGAAAGAGCGCCCTACGGGCGCCCGAGGATTTCTTCGAATGAGAAGAGATGACGGTTTGCGCCTCTCGCCGGAGCAGCGGCGGGACCTTCTCGTGCGGGCGCGCGGCGCCGCGGCGAGGGCCCTCGGAATTCCTTTCGCTGGAATTCTTCCCTCTCTTCCCTCGGGCCGTCTCGCCGAGCCGGGGATGTGCTTCGTGACGTGGAAGCGGGACGGGCAGCTGCGCGGGTGCATAGGAAGCGTCGAGCCCGTGCGTCCACTCTGGGCGGACGTGGAAGCCAACGCGGTCCACGGGCTCCTCGAAGACCCCCGCTTTCCGCCCGCGACGCCGGACGAGCTCGCGCACCTCCGGCTCGAGATCTCGGTTCTCACGCTGTTCGAGCCCGTGGCCGATCCGCTTCGCGACGTGAGGATCGGCGTCCACGGCCTGCTCGTCGAGCGCGGCCCCCACCGCGGTCTCCTCCTGCCGCAGGTGCCCGTGGAGTGGGGGTGGGACGTTCCCGCGTTCCTCGCGCACTCGTGCCGGAAGGCGGGCCTTCCCGCCGACGCATGGCGCGATCCGCGGACGACGGTCTCGACGTTCGAGGCCGAGGTCTTCGGCGAACAGGACGGCGCCGCGGGCGGATAATCGCGGCCATGCCGTCCGCCGCGACCTCCGCCGACGTCGCCTCCGTCGTCTCGATCCGCCCGCACTTCCCGGCCCTCGAGCGCCGCGAAGGCGGGGCCCCCGTCGCCTTCTTCGACGGCCCGGGCGGCACGCAGGTACCGCGCGCCGTCGCGGACGCGATGACGGACTATCTCCTCCGCCACAACGCGAACACGCACTGGGTCTACCCGACGAGCGTCGAGACGGACGCGATGATCACGGCGTCGCGCGCCGCCCTCGCGGACTTCCTCGGCGGCGACCCGTCCGAGATCGTCTTCGGCGCGAACATGACGACGCTGACGTTTCACCTGTCGCGCGCCCTCGCGCGCGGCTGGCAGCCCGGCGACGAGGTCGTCGTGACGGAGCTGGACCACCATGCGAACGTCGACCCGTGGCGCGCTCTCGAGAGGGACTTCGGCGTCGTCGTGAAGGCGGCGCCGCTCGTGCCGGGGGAGGCGAGGCTCGACCTCGGCGCCCTCGGCCGGCTCCTGACGAAGAAAACCCGCCTCGTCGCGGTCGGCGCGGCGTCGAACGCGGTCGGGACGATCAACGACGTCGCGCGCGTGGCCGCCCTCGCGCGCGCGAACGGCTCCCTCGCGTTCGTGGACGCCGTCCACTACGCGCCGCACGCGCTCGTGGACGTCAAGGCGCTCGGCGCGGACTTCCTCGCCTGCTCGCCGTACAAGTTCTACGGGCCGCACGCGGGCGTCCTGTGGGGGAAGCGCGCTCTCCTCGAGGCGCTCGACGCCCCGAAACTGCGCCCCGCCCCCGAGAACGCGCCGGACCGTCTCGAAACGGGCACCCAGAACCACGAGGGCATCGCCGGCTGCGGCGCCGCCGTCGACTTCCTGGCCTCGCTCGCCGGAGGCGGCGGAGACCGCCGGTCGCGACTCGCGCGGACGTTTGCCGCTCTTCACGCGCGCGGGGAAGAGCTCCTGTCGCGGATGTGGAACGGTCTCTCGCAGGTTCCCGGCGTCACGCTCTACGGCCCGCCGCCCGGCGCCCCGCGCACGCCCACCGTCGGCTTCACCGTGGAGGGCTGGGATTCGGCGGCGGTTGCCCGTGCTCTCGTCCCGCACGGCGTCTACGTTTCGAACGGCGACTTCTATGCGACGACGCTCGTCGAGAAGCTCGGCCACGGGGCCGACGGCCTCGTCCGCGCGGGGGCCGCCTGCTACACGACGCCGGACGAGGTCGACCGCCTCGTGTCGGCCGTCGCCCGCCTATCGCCGCGCGGGCATTGATGCTAAGGTTCCTGGAAATTTGACGCCTCTGTCAAACACAGTCGCGTCGGCAGGAGTCCCCATGGCCGCCCCCGTCGCTTCCGCCCCGCCCGTCACCGGATTCGGATTCGCCCTCACCGAAGAGCAGGAAGCCGTTCGCGCGATGGTCCGCGACTTCGCGCGCACCGAGATCGCGCCCCACGTGATGGAGTGGGACGAGGCCCAGACGTTTCCTCGTGGCGTAATGGCGAAGCTCGGCGAGCTCGGGATGCTCGGCGTCCTCGTGCCCGAGGAATACGGAGGCGCGGGCCTCTCGTACCTCGACTACATCCACGTCGTCGACGAAATCTCGCGCGTGGACGGATCGATCGGCCTCGGGGTCGCGGCGCACAACAGTCTCTGCACGAACCACCTCTGGCTTTTCGGCAGCGAGGCGCAGAGGCGGAGGTGGGTCACGCCGCTCGCGCAGGGGAAACTCATCGGCGCCTGGGGCCTCACGGAGGCCGAGGCCGGCTCCGACAGCGGCGGCGCGAAGACCACGGCCGTGAAGGACGGCGACTCGTGGGTCCTGAACGGGTCGAAGAACTTCATCACGCACGCGTCCGTCGGCGACGTTGCGGTGCTGCTGGCCGTCACGGACAAGGCCGCCGGCCGGAACCGGATCTCCGCGTTCGTCGTGGACCTGCACCAGAAGGGCATCCACGCCGGGAAGAAGGAGAACAAGCTCGGGATGCGCGCCTCCGACACGGCGACTCTCGTCATGGAGGACTGCCGCATCCCGGCGGAGAACCTGATCGGCGCTCCGGGCGAAGGGTTCGTCCAGGCCATGAAAGTCCTCGACGGCGGCCGCATCTCGATCGCGGCGCTCGCGCTCGGGATTGCCGAGGGGGCTTTCGAGGGCGCGCGCGCCTACGCGCAGCAGCGGAAGCAGTTCGGCAAGGCGATCTCCGAGTTCCAGACGATCCAGAACTACCTCGCCGACATGGCGACCGAGATCGACGCCGCGCGCCTCCTGATCTACCGGGCCGGGTGGATGAAGGACGCCGGGAGGATGACGACGAAGGAGTCCGCGATGGCGAAGCTCTACGCCTCCGAGGTCTCCGTCCGCGTCTCGAACCTCGCGGTCCAGATCCACGGGGGGTACGGCTTCACCAAGGACTTCGGCGCCGAGAAGTACTTCCGCGACGCCAAGCTCTGCACGATCGGCGAGGGCACGTCCGAGATCCAGCGCCTCGTGATCGCGCGCGAGATCCTGAAGAAGGCGGCCGGCGCCTAGCGCCGGTCGAGGACGGCGCGCCCCTCTTTCATGACGAAGAGAGGCGACTCGATCGTTCGCACGTTCTTCAGCGGATTCCGGAGGCTCTCGACCTTCAGACTCTGTACCTCGCGCGACTTCCGGAGCTGGTAGTCCTGGTAGCCGCCGGCGGCGCCGCGCTCCAGCATGAATGCATTCGTCTGCGGGTTCGAGACGACGAACGTCCCGTTCGCCTTGAGCGCCGCGATCGTAGGGGCGGAACCCAGCCGCGCGGACTGCGTCTCTGTTTCGGAGGTGACGCATGAGGGTTTCAGCTCTCGCGATCGCGGTTCTCCTCGTGTCCGGGACGAAGGGGTCATCGGCCGGGCCGGAGCCGCCGCGGCCGTCGTTCGCGGCGCGGGCCGTCCCGAAAGGCGCGCTCGCCCAGGCCGTCACGCCGGCCAGCTCCCTCGCCGCCGAGCGCCTCGGGACCAGCGCCTGCCGCGGAATCTTCGAGGAACTGCCGGACTTCACGGGCCGGCCCGTGGCCCGTCGCCTCGAGGCCGGCGAGCGGAGCCCTTCTTCGCACTTCGCGCGGCTGACGTTCCTGGGGAGCACCGAGGGTCCCTGCCGGTACAGCGGCACGGCGGCATGGTCCGTGGCCGGGGACACTCGTGTGCGCGTCTGTGCGCGGACGTTCGGCGCGGTCGCGGCCCACGACCGGCGGGAAGCCGCTGCGGTCCTCATCCACGAGGCTCTGCACACGCTCGGCGTGGGAGAGGACGCGGCCAAGGAGCCTCTGACGGCCTTCGTCCGCCGCCGTTGCGGCCTGTAGGCGTCAGGCCTTCGCGAACCTCACGCGGCAGTCCAAGTACGCGGCACCCTCTCCGGCGTCCGTGAGGCGCGCCCGGACGAGGGCGTTCGCGCAGTTCCCGCGGTCGAAGCTGCCGCCCTTTGGGACGAGCACGACGTCCGGGCGCTGCGCCGGATCGAACCGCAGCCGCACGCGGATCGCGCCGACCGCGCTTTCGAGGCGGATCACCTCTCCGTCGGCAAAGCCGGGCGCGGCGGAAGGGTGGCACGTCGCGTGGAGGAGGTCCGGCTCGGGCATCGCCCACTGCGAGCTCTGCGACTGCTCCGTCGAGTTCGAGAACAGCCAGAGGGGGAACGCGGGCTCCTCCGGCGGAGCGGTCGGCAGTTCATGGACGAGGTTCACCTTCCCGGAAGGCGTGGCAAATCTGCGGTCTCCGAAGAGGACCTCTTCTGCGAAGGGATGTCGAACCGATGCGCGCTCGAGCTGCTCCAGCGTGACGCCCGCGGCCTCCACTCGCGAGAGCAGCCGTTTCTTCCATTCGCGGGCGGTCCCTCTTACTTTCAAAGAAATCTTCTCTTCGTGCTCTTCGGTCCTCTCGTCGATGGCGCGGGCGAGCGCCTGGACGATCTCGAGGTCGGTCAGGACGCCCGCCGGCGGCGCGACGACCGGCGTCGAGGCGCCGATCCAGTGGTGGCCGTACGAGCCGAGAAGGTCGTCGTCCTCGACGAGCGTCGTCGTGGGGAAGACGACCGTCGCCCGCCGGGCCGTGTCCGTGAGGAACGGATCGACGACGACGACGAGCTCCCGCGTCTCGAGCGCCCGCGCGACGGTGGCCGAATCGGGGAGCATGGCGACGGGGTTTCCCGCGGTGACCCACACGGCGCGGATCGGCGGGTCCTGCGCGGCCAGGATGGCCTCTCCGAGGAGCGGCTCCGGAAACGTCCGCGGGTGGGACTTCGAGAGAAACGAGAAGTCGAACGGGGCCCGGCGCACGGCGGAGAAGAAAACGCCGCCGCCCGGGATGCCGAGATTCCCGGTCACGGCGCCGAGGGCGTCGAGCGCGCGGACGATCCCGGCGCCGTTCATCCGCCGGCCCATGCCCCAGCCGACCTGGATCGAGCACGGCCGGGCCGCGAGCGCGGCGGCGAGCGCATCGACGTCGTCCGGCGCGACGCCGGCGGCTCCGGCCCACGCCGCCGCGGTCCGGGAGAGGGCGAGCGCGCGAAATGCGTCGAAGTGGTCGCAGTACGAGGGCGCGGCCGAGTCGATCCCGCCCGTCTCGAACAGCCGTGCGGCCACGCCCATCGCGAGGTCGAAATCGCCGCCGGGACGCGGGAGGATCGTCCGGTCCGCGAGCTTTTCGCTCTTGTGACGTATCGGGTCGACGAGGAGGATGCGCGCGCCCTTGCGCTTCGCCTCGCGGAGGATCGGCTGCAGGTGGACGTTCGAGACCGCGGGATTCTTGCCCCAGAGGATCACGTTCCGGGCATTCGCGACGTCGAAGATGTCGTGCGCTTCCTCGCGCCCGAAGTCGATGACCTGCGCCGCGTCGCCCGCGCCGGAGCAGATGTCGCCGCGCTTGCCGCTCACGGGGCCGAGGGCCTCGAAGAAGAGGTCGACGACCGACTTCACGACGCCGAGCGAGCCGCCCGAGCGGTAGTGGAGGATCGCAGCGGGTCCCGACTCCTTCCGGATGGCGAGGAGCCGGTCCGCGACGAAGCCGAGCGCCTCCTCCCACGTGGCGGGGGCGAGCACGCCGGTCTTCCTGATCAGGGGCGTCGTGAGGCGAAGCGGCCCGTTCTGCATCTCGGGGAAGCGCGAGGTCCGGTAGCAGAGGAAGCCCTTCGTGACCGGGTGGGACGGGTCTCCGCCGAGGGCGACGAGTTTTCCGTCCTCGACGGTCGCGATCAGGCCGCAGGCGTCGGGGCAGTCGCGGTTGCAGACGGTGCGATGCTCGAGGGCGGCCATGGCCCCATTCTAGAGAGACGGCGTCTCGCCCGGGAGGGCGGCCTAGACCAAGGCCCGGCGAAGGAGCGCCAGAGTCCTCTTCCAGGCGTCCACGGACGCCTTCGGGTCGTAGACGTTCGCGCGCGAGTCGTTAAAGAACGCGTGGCCGGCGTCGGGATAGACGACGGTCTCGACGTCCTTGCCCATCGCCCTGAGCTTCTCCTCGAGGGGCTTCGCGTCGGAGGCGGGGACGCCCGTGTCCTTGCCGCCATAGATGAGAAGCAGCGGGGACGCGAGGTGCTTCCAGTCCAGCGGGACCTTCTTGAAGCCCCCGTAGAAGCTCACCGTGGCGCCCACGTTGGGGTTCGACGTCGCCGCATACTGCGCGAGCGCGCCCCCCATGCAGAAGCCGACGACGCCGAACGTCTTCGACGCACACTCGGGCCGCTTGAGGAGGAACGCGCCCGCGCCGGCGATCTCCCGGCCCGCGCGTTCGACGTCCAGCTCCATGAGGAGGCGACCGGCCTCGTCGGGCGAGGTCGTCGTCTTGCCGTGGTAGAGGTCGGGTGCGAAGGCAACGAAGCCCTCCTTCGCGAAGCGCTCCGTCACGTCCTTGACGTGCGGCACGAGCCCCCACCACTCCTGGATCACGACGACCGCCGGCCCCTTGCCGGCCGCCGGCTTCGCGAGCCAGCCGTCGACCTTCTGACCGTTGAGCGTGACGCCGACTTTCTCGCCCATGACGTGCCCTCCGTCCGTACCTCCGGTGAATCCTATACTCCGATCAGGTGAGCGTGGCCGTGAAACTGTTCCGCATTTCCGCGATCGCGGCCGTCGCCGTCGCCGTCGGCTTCCTGATCGCCTGCTCGATCTTCTTCCCGGGCGAGCCGTCGGTGAGGAAGAACGTCACGGGAGGCCTCTTCACGGACGTGACGAAGGCGTCCGGCGTGAAGTTCCGGTTCCACGGCGACATCATGGACGGCAAGCTCATCCCGACGATGGGCGGGGGCGCGGCGCTCGCGGACTTCGACGGCGACGGCTGGCTGGACCTCCTCCTCGTCCAGCAGGTGAAGAGCGGCTCGAAGTGGCGCAAGCACGGAAAGACGCAGGAGCTCAAGGACTGCACGCGCATGTTCCGGAACCGCGGGAACGGCACGTTCGAGGACGTCACCGAGAGATCCGGGGTCGTCGCCTGCGGCTGGGGCGTGAGCGCGATGTGGGCCGACCTCGACAACGACGGCTTCCCCGATCTCGTCATCGGGAACGCGGGCGACCCGAACCTCGTTTTCCGGAACAAGGGTGACGGCACGTTCGAGAAGATGGAGAACACCGGGCTCGAGGGCGGGAAGTTCACGATCGGCCTCATGGCCCTCGACATCGACGGGGACGGGCTGCCCGACGTCTACCTCGGCAACTACCTCGAGACGGACTCCCTCCGCGAGTCGAAGGCGCCCGCGACGTCCTTCATGACGCCCGACGAGTACAAGGGCCAGGACAACCAGATGCTCCGGAACCTCGGCGGCTGGAAGTTCGCGGACGTGACGGACGCGAGCGGCACCCGCGACCCGGGGAGCAAGACGATCGGCGCCGTCGCGCTCGACTTCGACGGCGACGGGAAGACCGACTTCTACGTGGCGAACGACCAGTGGCGGAACTCGCTCTTTCACAACGAGGGCGGCGGCATCTTCCGCGACGTTTCGGACGAGACGGGCACGGGCTTCCCGGAAGAGGGGAGCGTCACGGCCTTCGGGCGGAAGACGCGCAGCGGCATGGGTCTCGTCGCGACCGACTTCGACGGCGACGGCCGCCCCGACCTCTACGTCACGAACTACGCGAACGAGCCGAACACGCTCTACCGCAACGTCGAGGGCGCGACGTTCGCCGAGAGCGAGCGCGAGGCGTTCGGCGGCGACCACGACCCCGTCCTGCCGCTTTCGAAGTGGGGGACCGTGGCGCTCGACTGGGACAACGACGGGAAGGACGACCTCGCCGTCTCGAGCGGCCAGATCCTCTCGCGCTTCTACACGGTTCTCGGCGGCTGGTTCAACCCCAAGGCCAAGAACTTCGCGGTGGGAGAGAAGAGCTACGCCCAGCGGCAGTTCCTCTTCCACAACGAGAGCGCGCCCGGGACGATGACGTTCCGGGACGTCTCCGCGGAGGCGGGTGACCTCGGGCGACTCGTGATCGTGGGGCGCGGACTCTCGGCGGGGGACCTCGACGGGGACGGGAAGGAAGACCTCGTCTTCAACCCGATCGACGTGGCCGCGATCGTCCTGAAGAACACGGCGGCGGGAGGGAACGCCCTGGAGATCCTTCCGGTCGCGGGCGCGGACCGGAGGACCGTCCTCGGAACGCGCGTCACGGCGGGGGCGAAGATGAAGGAGTTCTACGTCGCCCCGTCGTACGCGAGCGGCTCGTGGCTGCCGCTGCACTTCGGCCTCGGGACGGCCGCGTCCGCGCACGTGACGGTCAGGTGGCCGGACGGCTCGACGCAGGACCTCGGCGACGTCCCGAAGGGGGCGTGGAGGCTGAAGAAGGGCGGAGTGCTGGAGCCCCTCCGCCCCAGGTGATCAGACGAGGACGGCCTTGCCCGCCGTGTACCGCACGAGCGCGGTCGTGAGCAGGTCCGTGTGCTCGCGCTCCTCGGCCTCCATCTCGCGGTAGAGCTTCCACTCGTCCGAGCCGGGCTCGAGCTCGCGGCCCCTCTCGAGGAAGAAGTTCCGGGCGCGCCTCTCGAGGTGGACGGCGAGCTTCAGGAGGTCCTCGCCGGTCTCGGTCTTCTGGCCGGCCTCGGCGTAGACGGCGACGCGCGCGGCCGAGAGGCCCGGCGCGGCCGTGTCCGGCTCAGGCACGTGGTAGCGGCGCGAGAGCGTCTCCATGTGCCCGCGCTCCATTTCGGAGAGGCTCGTGAAGAGCGCCTTGAGGGCGGGGTCCTGCGTCGTCTCCGCGCCGTGCGCATAGAACGCGAGGCCGCCGAGCTCGATCTCGAACGCGTGCCGAAGGGCCTCGACGGCCCGCTCGTTGTCGAGCTTCACGTCGTGCCCGTGCGAGAGCGTGCCGCCGCAGGCCGGGCAGAGGCCGTACGGGAACGCGAAGCCCTCGTAGACCTTCTGGCATCCGTCGCACGTCCACGTGAGCGTGAGGCCCGCGCAGCAGACGTACTCCTCCTCGCCCTCGAGGGGCTGGCGGCACTTCGGGCAGGTCTTCACGGCGTCCGTCTCCTCGGTCGTCTTCGCCTTCTTCGGGGCTGGCGCGGGCTCGTCGGCGAGGACGACCGGCCACTCCTTCGTCTTCAGGTACTGCGTGATCGCCTTGGCCGCGCGGCGCCCGGCGCCGAGCGCGAGGATGACGGTCGCGCCGCCGGTCACGATGTCGCCGCCCGCGAAGACGCCGGGCAGGTTCGCGGCCTGTGTCTTCGCGTCTGCGTTGATGTAGCCCTCGTCCCGCGTTTCGAGGCCCGGGGTCGAGCGCGCGATGACGGGGTTCGCCTTCGTCCCGAGCGCGTAGATGACCGTGTCGCAGAGGAACGTCTCGGTCTCGCCCTCGACGGGGACGGGGCGGCGCCGGCCGGACTTGTCCGGCGGGCCGAGCTCCATCACCTGCGTGACGATGGCCTTCACGTCGCCGGCCTCGTCCGTCTCGATGCGGAGCGGGCTCCTGAGCCAGTGGAAGGTGATCCCCTCCTCCTTGGCGTGGCGGATCTCCTCGATGCGCGCGGGAGCCTCGGCCTCGGTGCGCCGGTAGACGCACTTGACCTCCGCGGCGCCGAGGCGGCGCGAGACGCGCAGGCAGTCCATCGCCGTGTTGCCGGCGCCGAGGACGACGACGCGGCGGCCCGGCGTCACGGGCGTGTCCTCGTACGGGAAGCGGTCGCCGCCCATGAGGTTCACGCGCGTGAGGAATTCGTTCGCGCTGTAGACCGAGCCCGCGAACTCGCCGGGAATCCCGAGGAAGCTGGGCGCGCCCGCGCCCGTCCCGATGAAGACGGCGTCGTAGCCCATCTCCGTCTGGAGCTGCGGGATCGTGAACGTCTTGCCGATGACCTTGTTCGTCTCGAACTTCACGCCGAGGGCCTCGAGGTTCTTGACCTCGCGCTCGATCGTCGTGCGCGGCAGGCGGAAGCTCGGGATTCCGTAGCGCAGGACGCCGCCGATGACGTGCAGCGCCTCGTAGATCGTGACCTCGGCGCCCGCCTTCGCGAGGTCGCCCGCGCAGGCGAGGCCCGCCGGGCCCGAGCCCACGATCGCGACCTTGCCGAGCGTTCCCGCGTTCCCGGGCTTCGACCAGACGAAGGCCGGGGCGTTGTCGCCGACGAAGCGCTCGAGGCGCCCGATCGCGACGGACTCCATCTTGCCCTTAACGAGGATGCACTGCGCCTCGCACTGGCTCTCCTGCGGGCACACGCGTCCGCAGATCGACGCGAAGAGGTTCGTCTCCTGGATCACGGAGAGGGCCCCCGCGAGGTCGCGCACGAGGATGTGGCGGATGAAGCGGGGGATGTCGATCGAGACGGGGCAGCCCTCGATGCACGTCGGCCGCACGCACTGGATGCAGCGCTCGGCCTCCTGCAGCGCGTCCACCATCCGGTACCCGAGGTTCACCTCGAGGAAGTTCCCGGAGCGCTCGACGTGGTCGCGCTCGGGCATCTTCGTGGCGTGGGGCGGAAGTTCCTTGAGCTTCTTCCAGTTGCGCTTCTCGAGCTCGAAGAGCTGCTCTTCGTACGAGCAGACCTTGTCGAAGTCCTTCTGGGCCTCGACCTCCTGCGTCTTGAAGCGGCTCTGCCGGAAGGCGAGCTCCTTGAAGTCGACCAGATGGCCGTCGAAGTCCGGACCCTCGACGCACGCGAACTTCACCTTTCCGTCCACCGTGACGCGGCACGACCCGCACATGCCGGTGCCGTCCACCATGATCGCGTTCAGGCTCACCATCGTCTTGACGCCGAACGGCCGGCTCGTGTCGCAGCAGGCGCGCATCATCGGGAGCGGCCCGATCGCGACGATCTCGTCGACCTTCTCCTTTTCGAGGACGTCCTTGAGCGCGGCCGTCACGAAGCCGGGGCGCCCGTACGAGCCGTCGTCCGTGCAGACGATCAGGTCGTCGCAGTACTCCTTGAACTTCTGCTCCCAGAAGACGAGGTCCTTGGAGCGGAAGCCGATGATCCCGGTGATCCGGTTGCCGGCCTCCTTGAAGGCGCGCAGCTGCGGGAAAACGGGCGCGACGCCGAGCCCGCCGCCCACGAGGACGACGTGGCCCGCCTTGTGGACGTGGGAGGGGAGGCCGAGGGGCCCGACGAAGTCGGGGAACGTGTCGCCCTCGGCGAAGTCTTGGAGCATCTCGCGCGTGGTCTTGCCGACGGCCTGGACGACCATCGTGATGGTCCCCCACTCGCGGTCGAAGTCCGCCACGGTCAGCGGGATGCGCTCGCCGCCCTCGCGCAGGCGGACCATCACGAAGTGGCCCGGCTGGGCCGCCTTCGCGACGTCGGGCGCGTGAACGTCCCAGAGGAAGGTCGTGTCCGAGAACTGCTGCCGGCGGACGATCCTGTACATGGACCGGGAGGCTAGTGGAGGTGGTCCCCGGCAGGCCATGGTGCAAATGGCCTACTAAGAACGCGTCTCGTTACAGCGCGTCGACCTTCACGTCTTCCCGCCGCGCGGCGGCCTCGGCGGCCGCGATCGAGACGGCGCTCGGGCCCTCCGTCTCCCTCAGCCCCGCCCGGGACATCCCGAAGGCAGCCAGGAGGTGCCGCGGCGGGGAGAAGTCGAGGTCGGGCTCGTTCACGAAGAGGCGGCCGAGGTTCTCGACGTAGGCCTTCGTGAGCTCCTTCCAGGTGATCCGGTCGAAGTCCCGCGCGACCTTCCGGCTCCCGAGCGACATGAGGACGAGCGAGTGGAAGACCACCTGGTAGATCGCCTTCAGGCGCGTCCGGCTCCGCTCGGGGTGGTGCTTCAGGATCTCCCGGATGAAGTGGACGTTCAGCGGCACGTGGAAGGACTCGTCGCGGGTGAGGATCGTGAGGACCTGCCGCACGAGCGGCTGCTTCACGTTGCGGAGCGAGAGCCGGTACGTCGTCGCGCCGATCGTCTCGAACATGAGGTTCGTGAGCATGATCGTTTCCATGCGCTCGGCCTTCGCGTACGACGTGTAGAACCCCTTCACCATGCGCCCCATCTCGGTCGGGCCGCTGCCGATGTGCGCGAGGAACTCGTCGAGGAGCTCCTTGTGCCAGCCCTCCTCGTTGCCGTAGAGGATGAGGCACTCGGCGAGCTCGGGATCCCACGCGCGGACTTCTTCGGCGAGCTTGTGCGCGCCGGCGAGGCCCGACTCTTCGGCGCGGTACGCCGCGTTGAAGAACTTGATGCACGCGAGGCGCTCCTCGTCGGACTCGAACGTGACGGGCTTCGACAGGTCGAGGTGCTCGTCGTACATCCGCTCGGCGCGCTTCTTCAGCGTCTCGAGCCACCAGGACGTCGGGCGCTGCGTCGGGATGCCGATGAAGGCGGAAGGGGCGGCGGCAAGGGACGCGCTCACGGCGTGCGGATGTTGCCGAAAAGATGGGCGGGAGGTCAAACGGATGCGGCCGTGGACGCCGGAACGGGACGAACAACGAAGACTCGGCTCAGCCCGCCTTGCGTTCCGCTGTGCCCGTCCCCTCGATGTAGTTCAGGCAGGCTCTGCAGATGAAGGTGTTCAGCTTCGCGAGGAACTTCCACTCGTCGGATTTCTCCGCGTCGCAGAAGTAGCACTTGTGGCGGCCGCGGGTCACGGCCGTCTCGTCGAAGGGAACGCTTTCGTCCGCGGAGGTCGCGTCGGGTTTCATGACGTCCTCCTCAGCGCGGCTGGACGCGCAGGTGGCCGGTGAGGAGCTCGCGGCCGGGGACCATGCGGATCTCGATGCGGAAGTCCTCGCCCGAAGAAGAGAGCCCGGGCAGGGGAACGTAGAGGGGGAGGTTGAACCCCCTGCCGGGCTCCAGGCGGGTGGGATAAGCGAGCATGCGGCACTGCCGCGTCTGGCGTGCGCGCTCGCGGCCCTCGGAGTCCAGGAGGACCAGCTCGAGGAGGGGACCCGTGCTGGTGCTCCCCTCCCACGGCTGCTGGGCCTTGTTCCGGATATCGAGGTGCAGCAGAACCTTGCCCGGCTCGTCCGTGTTCGAGACGAGGATCGGGTGCGGTGCGTGAAGCGTCAGCGACAGGGTGACATCACCGGCCGGCTCTTCCTTCGGCAGTTGTGCGTTCAACATGTCGTGACTCCGTTCGTGAGGAATCTCGAGAGACCGTTCAGCCCTGGATCGGTCCGATTCTGAAGAAATCGATGAGCGAGAAAAGAAAGTCCATATGTCCTCCTCTGTCCTTCGTACCCCGCGGCAGGACAACTCTCCTGCCTTCACTCACTAAGACAGGCGGGACACGACCCTTTGACCCCCCTGGCGGTCAAAAAGGCGTCGGCCGCCCGAAGGCGGCCGCGAAGATGCTCAGAAAAAGGGGATGAAAGCGGCTCTGTGCGGGATCAACCCACGAGGCGCAGGGGCTGGTACGCGCGCTCGACGCCGTTCTCCTCGTCCTGCATGTACTCGCGGACGTGGGCGACGAGGTCGGCGTCGATCGTGCCCTGGTCGAGGCAGACGAACAGCTCGCCGAGAGCGGGCGACGGGCTGAAGACCGTCTGCCTGCGGTCGTGGCGGAGCGCTTCGATTTCTGCCGCCATCGCGTCGAACTGTCCGGTCCGGCCGAGGCACTCGGCGACGTAGAGACGCGAGAAGAGTACGTCGGTAGCGGAACCGTTGGTGGCGGACTCCGCCGCAATCTCGCGGAACGCGCGAAGAGCGCGCGCGTACTGACCGCGCAGGAAGTCGAGCTCCGCAAGGCCGGTCCGAATGTAGCGAAGGTGAGTGACGAAGTCGTTGCGAAGAGCGAGAGTGAGAGCCTTTGCGTAGGTGGCTCGGGCGTCGTCAAAACGCCCGATCTGGGCAAGAGACGTGGCCCGGTTGTTCAGTGTCATCGTGAGCGCGCGCGCGTCCTTGTCCGGGTCGAAGTGCATGACGGCCCGCTCGAAATACTCCAGCGCTTCCACTTGGCTGCCCTGGGTCGCCAGGATGTTCCCGATCGCCGCTTCCGACCTCGCGAGGAAATGGTCCTGGCCGAATTCTTCGAAGGTCTTCAGAGCGGACCGGATCAGCTCTTCGGCCGCCGCGTAGTCGCGGCCGAACGTGGCGGCTTCACCTTCGAAGTAGTCGCAGAGCGCGGCACCGAAGCCGAGGTCGCCTGCTTCGACGAAGAGCGGCCTTGCGGAGTCCACGGCCGTTCTCGCAGCGGTCGGGTCACCCATGATGAGAAGGGCCTGCGATTCGAGGAGATGAGCCTCGGCCTGCACGGCCTGCCGTGGCGACGGCGTCGTGGCGCGCGCTTCGCGGTTGGCCGCGACTAAAGACGATGCTTCTTCTTCCACGGCCTTCGCGAGGGCCAGGGCGCGCTTCGCGTCGATGCCGAGGAGAGCCGTCCCCTTCTGCGCCGCGTACAGCAGCGCGAAGCCGCGGTAGGGCTTGCCGTCGAGCGCGCGCATCGCGGCGGCGAGCTCGTCGGGTCCGGAGCGCGCGGCCTTGAGGACGAGCTCGGCGGGCTTCTCGGCCTCGACCGAGAGGCGGTAGATGTCTTCCAGGGGGACGCGCGTCCTCACGAACGGCAGCGTCCGCCCGAACTCCTCGCGCGGGACCGCGGGCGCGATGTCCGAGTCCACGAGCGCTTCGAAAATCTCGTCGCGCTTCATGGTTCGTCCCTCTGGCCGAGGAGGCGGAAGCACTGCTCGAGGAACGCGGCCCTCAGGAACGCCTTCGGGTCGCGGACGCGCGGGTTCATCGCGAGCGCCTTCAGGAACACGCGCTGCGCGGCGGCCTCGCAGTCGTCCTCGGAGAGGCCGAAGCGGATGACGCCGGCGGCGACGAGGCGCGGCCGGAACTTCGCGTTGAGCTCGGCCCAGTCCCAGACGGGGCGCGCCGGCAGCTCCAGCTCCGGCGCGGACGGCTTGGGACGCCGATCCCACCCTTCGAGGGGCGCGAGGCCTTCGACCTTCGTCTGCATCAATGTTCGTCCGCGAACAGCGCCTTATGCTAAACCCGGATTCCGGCGCGGGTCAAAGGTGCGACTTTGTCGCAACGGGCGCTCCCTCGGGAGGCCCGAAAGACCCGGCGGGCGAGGGCGGCGGTATGGCGACGACGAAGTCGACGGCACTGGCGGGTCTCAAGCACGTTTACGCCTTCGGGGCCGGCACGGCCGAGGGCAAGGGCGACCAGAAGAACCTCCTCGGCGGCAAGGGGGCGAACCTCGCCGAGATGGCCCGGCTCGGCCTCCCGGTGCCTCCTGGCTTCACGATCACGACCGAGGTCTGCACCCACTACTACGCCAACAACCAGAGCTACCCCAGTGGTTTGCGCGACGAGGTGGCCGAGCACCTGGCAGGCGTGGAGAAGGCGCTGGGCCGGAAGTTCGGCGACCCGAAAAACCCGCTGACCGTGTCCGTGCGGTCCGGCGCCCGCGCCTCGATGCCGGGGATGATGGACACGATCCTGAACCTCGGCCTGAACGACCGGACGGTCGAAGGCTTGGCGCAAGTCTCGGGGAATCCGCGGTTCGCGTGGGACTGCTACCGCCGGTTCGTGGCCATGTACGGCGACGTCGTCCTGAACCTCAAGCCCCTTGACAAGCGCGAGCGCGACCCCTTCGAAGTGATCCTCGAGAAGAAGAAGATCGCCTACAACGTCAAGCTCGACACGGAGCTTTCCGTCTCGGCGCTGCAGGAGCTCGTGCGCGACTTCAAGGCCGAGATCCGCTACCGCACCGGCCAGACGTTCCCCGACGACCCGATGGAGCAGCTCTGGGGCGCCATCGGCGCCGTGTTCGGCTCGTGGATGAACGAGCGCGCGATCGTCTACCGGCACCTCAACGGCATCCCCGAGAGCTGGGGCACGGCCGTGAACGTGCAGTCGATGGTGTTCGGCAACCTCGGCGAGGACTGCGGCACCGGCGTCGCCTTCACCCGCGACCCGTCCACGGGCGAGAACATCTTCTACGGCGAGTACCTCATCAACGCGCAGGGCGAGGACGTCGTGGCGGGCGTGAGGACGCCGCAGAAGATCGCGACGCTCGACGCCAAGATGCCCGAGATCTACAAGCAGCTCCTCGGCATCCGCAAGACGCTCGAGGACCACTACGGCGACATGCAGGACATCGAGTTCACGGTCGAGCGCGGCAAGCTCTGGATGCTGCAGACGCGGACGGGCAAGCGCACGGGCTTCGCCGAGGTGCGCATCGCCGTCGAGATGGTCGAGGAGAAGCGCATCACGTCCGAGCAGGCCGTCCTGCGCGTGAACCCCGACTCGCTGAACCAGCTCCTGCGCCCGATCTTCGACCCGGCCGCCAAGAACGAAGCGCTCGCCGGGGGCCGCCTCCTCGCCAAGGGGCTCAACGCGGGCCCCGGCGCGGCGACGGGCCGCGTCGTCTTCACGGCGCACGACGCCTTCGAGTGGGCCGAGCGCGGCGAGAAGGTGCTCCTCGTGCGCGAGGAGACGAGCCCCGAGGACATCAAGGGCATGAACGCGGCCGAGGGGATCCTCACGGCGCGCGGCGGCATGACGTCGCACGCGGCGCTCGTCGCGCGTCAGATGGGAAAGGTCTGCATCGTCGGGTGCGAGGTCCTCCGCATCGAGCACCAGACGGGCCAGATGATCGTCACGCAGAAGTCGGGCGACACGAAGATGGTCCAGGAGGGCGACTGGGTGTCGATCGACGGGTCGACCGGCGAGGTCCTCGAGGGCCGCATCGCGACGAAGCCGTCGGAGGTCCTCCAGGTCCTCCTCGACAAGTCGCTGGACCCCGCGAAGAGCGAGGTGTACCGCCGCTTCGCGACGCTCATGGAGTGGGCGGACAAGGCGCGGCGCCTGAAGGTGCGGGCGAACGCCGACCAGCCGGACCAGGCCCTGAACGCCGTCGCCTTCGGAGCCGAGGGCATCGGCCTCTGCCGCACGGAGCACATGTTCTTCGGCGGCGAGCGCATCACGGCCGTGCGCGAGATGATCCTCGCGGACAAGACCGAGGACCGCGAGAAGGCGCTCGACAAGATCCTCCCGATGCAGCGCGAGGACTTCATCGGCCTGTTCCGGGCGATGGGCCCGCGGCCGGTCACGATCCGCACGCTCGACCCGCCGCTCCACGAGTTCCTCCCGCACGGCGAGAAGGAGCGCGAGTCCGTCGCGCGCCAGACGGGCGTCGACCCGCGCCTCATCGCGCGCAAGGTCGCCGACCTCTCCGAGATGAACCCGATGCTCGGCCACCGGGGCTGCCGCCTCGGGATCACGTTCCCCGAGATCACGAAGATGCAGACGCGTGCCATCCTCGAGGCCGCCTGCCGCGTGAAGAAGGAGGGGATCGAGGTGAAGCCGGAGATCATGATCCCGCTCGTCTCGCACGTGCACGAGCTCGCGGACCAGGCGAAGGTCGTGCGCGACGTTGCGAAGAAGGTCTTCGAGGCCGAGGGCGTCACCGTGGACTTCCTCGTCGGGACGATGATCGAGCTGCCGCGCGCCGCCGTGACGGCCGACGAGATCGCCCGCGAGGCCGAGTTCTTCAGCTTCGGGACGAACGACCTCACGCAGACGACGTTCGGTCTGTCGCGCGACGACGCCGGAAAGTTCCTGCCGGACTACGTGCGGCGCGAGATCCTCCCGTCCGACCCGTTCGAGAGGCTGGACCAGGGCGGCGTCGGCAAGCTCGTGAAGATGGGGACCGAGCTGGGCCGCGGGACGCGGCCCGGCCTCAAGGTCGGGATCTGCGGCGAGCACGGCGGCGACCCGTCGTCCGTCGAGTTCTTCCACCGGACGGGCCTCGACTACGTCTCGTGCTCCCCGTTCCGCATTCCGATCGCGCGCCTCGCGGCGGCGCAGGCGGCGCTGAGGAAGTAGTCAGCCGCCGAGACGCTCGAGGTCCCTCTTCGCTCCCTCGAGCGTCGGGTCGAGGCGGAGGGCTTCCTTGTAGGAGGCCCTCGCGTCGTCCTTCTTGCCGCCGCGCTCGAGGACGCGGCCGAGGCGCCAGTGCGCCGAGCCGTTCTCCGGCGCCAGGGAGACGGCGCGCCGGTACTCGGCCTCGGCCTCGGCGGGCTTCTTCTCCTTGAGGAGGATGAAGCCGCTCATCTGGGCGCCGCGCACGGGGTCGATCCCGTCGAGCGCCTTCTGCTGGGCGCGCGCCTTGTCCATGCCGCCGCCCGCGATGCCGGGCGCGTTCGCGTAGTACTGAAGGAGGTCCACGCGGGCGTCGACGTTCTTCGGGTCGAGCGCGACCGCCTTCTCGAACGAGGCCTTGCACTTCTTCGCCCAGCCCATCTGCGAGAAGAGCGACGACTTGAGCGCCTTCTGGCCGTAGGCCCGGCCCAGCCACAGGTGCGCCTCGGCGCTCTCGGGCGCCTCCCGGACGAGCTTCTCGCCGGCCTCGACGGCCGCGTCCCACTTCTCGGCCTTGAGGGCGGCCTTGACGGGCTCGATCCGGAGGTCATCCGCCGCGGGGGCCGGGAGCGTGAGAACGAGCGCGAGTGCGGCAAAGGCGATCTTCATCGGGGGTTGTACGCCGCGGGCGCATCGAGGTTTCGGCGCGTGGGAAGATCGCGTCATGAACGACCGGCCGCGTCGCCACCGTTCCGACCTCCACGAGATCGCCCGCCGTGCCATGCGGGAGAAGGGGCTCACCCCCGATTTTCCGAAGTCCGCCCTCGAGCAGCTCGGGGCGATCACGGAACCTGCCCCCGCGAGAGCGGACGGGCTGCGAGACCTCAGGTCCCTCCTCTGGGCCTCGATCGACAACGACGACAGCCGCGACCTCGACCAGCTGTCCGTTGCCGAGGCGCTCCCGAACGGCGAGATCAGGGTCCTGGTCGCGATCGCGGACGTCGACGCGCTCGTGAAGAAGGGGACCCCGCTCGACGAGCGCGCGGCCCACAACACGACCTCGGTCTACACGGCCGGTGGCGTCTTCCCGATGCTCCCGGAGAAGCTCTCGACGGACCTCACGTCCCTGAACCCGGACGTGGACCGGCTGGCCGTCGTCATCGAGTACGTCGTGGACGGCGGCGGCGCGCCGCACGGCACGGACGTCTACCGGGCGGTCGTCCGCAACAAGGCGAAACTCGCGTACGATTCCGTCGACGCCTGGCGCGACGGCCGGGGCCCGATGCCCGAGGCGATGGCGAAGGTCCCCGGCGTCGACGCGCAGATCCGCCTGCAGGAGACGGCCGCGCAGAAGCTGCGCGCGCGCCGCTACGAGGAGGGCGCGCTCGACCTCGAGACGATCGAGGCGCGTGCGGTCTTCGACGGCGAGACGATCACGGACCTCAGGGTCGACCA
The DNA here is from genome assembly GCA_044229475.1 of Thermoanaerobaculia bacterium. GTDB lineage: Bacteria > Acidobacteriota > Thermoanaerobaculia > UBA5066 > UBA5066 > Fen-183. The sequence continues at coordinate 556,583 of JBGASW010000003.1, forward strand.
GCAGAACGAGCCGCGACAGCTCATCGAGGACTTCATGATCGCGGCGAACGGCGTGACGGCGCGGTTCCTCGAGGACAAGGGTTACCCGTCGCTGCGGCGCGTCGTGCGCTCGCCCGAGCGCTGGCTCCGGATCGTGACGGTCGCCTCCGAGCACGGGTTCAGCCTTCCGCCGGAGCCCGACGCGAAGGCCCTCGAGACGTTTCTCAAGGAGCAGCGGCGGCGGGATCCGATGCGCTTCCCGGACCTCTCGCTCGTGATCGTGAAGCTCATGGGCGCGGGGGAGTACGTCCTGGAGGTTCCGGGGCGGACGCCCATCGGGCACTTCGGCCTCGCGGTGCGGGACTACACGCACTCGACGGCGCCGAACCGGCGGTACCCCGACGTCATCACGCAGCGGATCCTGAAGGCCGCGCTCGCGGGAAGGCCGAGCCCCTACGGCAACGGCGAACTCGCGAGCCTCGCCCGGCACTGCACGGACCAGGAGGACGCCGCGAACAAGGTCGAGCGCCTCGTCCGGAAGGCCGCGGCGGCGCTCCTGCTTCAGAACCGGGTCGGCGAGCGCTTCAACGGCATCGTGACGGGCGCGTCGGACAAGGGCACCTGGGTGCGGATCTTCGCGCCGCCGGTCGAGGGCAAAGTCGTGCGCGGCGACGAGGGGCTCGAAGTCGGAGAGCGGGTGCGGGTGAAGCTGCTCTCGACCGACGTCGAGCACGGCTTCATCGACTTCGCGCGGGCGTGATCCCGGCCAGGAACCGGATCAGGAACTCGTTCACCCTTGCGGGCGCGTCGGCCTGCACCCAGTGGCTCGCGTCGGGGATGCGCTCGATCGTGAGGTTCGGCACCCAGCGATCGAGGCCCTCGAGAAGCCCGGGGCCGAGGTAACGGTCGCGCTCGCCCCAGATGAGGAGCGTCTTCAGGCCTTGCGGCCACGTGCGGCCGCGCGCCCGCGGCGGATAGCGCAGCGCCGCCCGGTAGTAGTTCACGGCGGACGTGAGCGCGCCGGGCTGCGCAAGGGCTTCCGTGTAGAGGCGGACGTCCTCGTCCGGGAAGGCGCCCGGCGTCACGGGGTCGCGCCGCAGCATCTTCCCGAGGATCGCGAAGTCGCCGGCGCGGATCCGCCGCTCGGGAAGCCAGGGCAGCTGGAAGAGAAAGACGTAGGAGGACTTCTTCCGCTGAGCGGGACTCGACCTCAGCTCGCGCCGGAACGCGAGGGGGTGCGGGGCGTTGAGGAGCGTGAGGGAGAGGAGCCGCTCCGGAATGAAGAGCGGCGCGTACCAGGCGAACGCGCCGCCCCAGTCGTGGCCGACGACGTGCGCGCGCGACTCGCCCTGTTCGCCGGCGAGAAGCGCGACGAGGCCCTCGAGATCGCCGAGCAGCGCTTCGATCCGGTAGGCGCGCACGCCGGGCGGCTTCTCGGACAGGTTGTACCCGCGCAGGTCCGGCGCGACGGCGCGGAAGCCCGCGGCCGCGAGCGCCGGGATCTGGTGCCGCCACGCGTACCAGAACTCGGGAAAGCCGTGGAGGGGGACGACGAGCGGCCCGGCGCCCTGCTCGACCCAGTGGAGCCGGATCCCGTTTACGCGGCCCTCGCGGTGCGTCCAGGCTTCCGTCATGCGGCCGCCCTCCCCGGCTCTTTCACGCGCGTGAAGAGCGCGGCCGAGAGGAGCCCGAGCGCGAGCATCGTGAGCCAGAGCGTACGCCCGCCGCCGTGCTCGAGGAGCGTCGTGCCGAGCGGCCCGCCCAGGACGAGCGCGAAACTGAACGCCATCGTGTACAGGCCCATGTAGGCACCGCGCTTGTCCGGCGGCGCGACGTCCGCGACCCAGGAGGACATCGACGGGACGAGGATCATCTCGCCGAAGGTCCAGACGACGACGGTCGCGACGACCGCGGGCAGCGACCGGGCCCACGCGAGCGCCCCGAACCCGGCCGCGACGAGGACGGAGCCCAGGACGAGGGATCGGCGGTGCGGCCAGTGGGCCATCGCGAGGTTGAGAGGGACCTCGACGAAGACGATCAGGAGCGTGTTCACGGTGTGCAGGAGGCCGAAGATCCAGACGGCGAGGCCGACGTCGCGCACGAGGAAGACGGACATCGAGGACTCGTGCTGGAAGAAGACGATGCAGACCGGCACGAGAGCCACGAGGAAGAACACGAGGGCCGGGTCGCGGAGGCCTTCGCGGCGGGACGCAGCGGCGCCGCTCGAGGGCTCGGCGGCCGGCAGCGCGTTGCGCGGAAAAAAGAAGATCAGGGTGGCCGCGGCGAGCAGAGAAGTCACGCCGTCCACGATGAAGAGCGCGGGCCACGACACCGCCGCGAGGAAGCCGCCCGCCGCGGGCCCGACGCTCATCCCGAGGTTGACGGCGAGGCGTTGGAGGGCGAACGCCGCCTTGCGCTGGTCGGGCGCCGCGAGGTGGGAGACGACGCTCAGGCTGGCGGGGCGGAACATCTCGCCCGTGAGCGCGATGAGAAGCGTGAGCACGGTGATCGCCGGCATCCCGCGCGCGAAAGGGACGAGGAGAAGGAGGGCGCCCGAGGCCATGAGCGCGATGCGCATCAGGCGCACGGCCCCGATCCGGTCCGCGAGCCGTCCCGCGACGGGTGCGATCGCCAGCGATCCCGCGCCGAAGACGGCGAAGACGAGGCCCGCGGCGCCGGGCGTGAAGCCTCGCTCGCTCGTCAGGTAGAGGACAAGGAACGGCAGGAACATCGTCCCCGACCTGTTCACGAGAGAGGCGCCCGCCAGCACCCACAGGGCGCGAGGGAGGCCGGAGAGGCCCCGCCACGGGTTCAAGGGGGCCCCCCGGGAAGCGGCGTCACGGGAAGAGCATACGTGCGCCGGGAGGGACCGTCCGCCCGGCCCCGGCGTGGATAATGGGCCTGTGCACGTCGAGCTGACGCTCAACGGCGCCGCCCGGGGCTTCGACGTCGCGGCCGACGCTTCACTCCTCGAGCTGCTCCGCGACCACGCGGGCGTCACGTCGCCGAAGGACGGCTGCTCGCCGCAGGGCCAGTGCGGCGCGTGCCTCGTCCTCGTGGAGGGCCACCCGAAGACGGCGTGCGCCGTGCCGGCGCGGACGGCCGCGGGGAAGAGCGTCCTGACGCTGGAGGGCGTGCCCGAGGCCGAGCGCCACGTCTACGGCGAGGCCTTCGCGCGGACGGCGGGCGTCCAGTGCGGCTTCTGCATTCCGGGAATCGCCCTGAGGATGAAGAGCGTTCTCGACGCAAACCCGGACCCGACGGACGAGGAGATCCGGAAGAAGCTCGACCCGCACCTCTGCCGGTGCACGGGCTACGTCAAGATCGTGGACGCGTTCCACGCGGCGGCGCGCCTCAGGCGCGGCGAAGCGCTCGAGCCGGCGGACGACTCGGGCCGCGTCGGCACGAGCCTCGACCGGTACGAGGCCGAGGAGCTCGCGCTCGGCGCCCGGCCGTACGTCGCGGACATGGCGTTTCCCGGGATGCTGCACGGCGCCCTCGCGCTCTCGCCCCACGCGCGCGCCCGCGTCGTCGCCGTCGACACGTCGCGTGCGGCGCGCCACCCGGGAGTGATGGCGATCGTGACGGCGAAGGACGTCCCCGGGCAGCGCTTCTACGGCCTGATCCACCCGGACTGGCCCGGCTTCGTGGCCGAGGGCGAGGAGACGCACTACGTCGGCGACGTCCTGGCGGCGGTGGCGGCCGTGGACGCGCGCACGGCCCGTGCGGCGGCGGCGCTCGTCGACGTCACGTACGAGGTCCTGCCCCCCGTGACCGACCCCGACGAGGCCTTGCGTGACGGCGCGCCGCGCGTGGGTCCCGAGGGCAACCTCCTGTCGCGCTCGGTCGTGACGCTCGGCGACGCGGACGCGGCGCTCGCCGCCTCGGCGCACGTCGTCGAGGGCACGTGGCAGACCCAGCGCATCGAGCACCTGTACATCGAGCCCGAGGCCTGCCTCGCCGCGCCGGGAGACACCGCGGGCCAGAACCCGAAGGCGCGCCTGACCCTGTACACGCAGGGGCAGGGCATCTTCGACGACCGGCGCCAGGTCGCGGGCTTCCTCGGACTGCCCGAGGAGGAGGTCCACGTCGTCCTCGTCCCGAACGGAGGCGCGTTCGGCGGCAAGGAGGACATGTCCGTCCAGGCGCAGACGGCGCTCCTCTCGATCGTAACGGGGCGGCCCGTGCGTCTCGTCCTCTCGCGCGAGGAGTCCATGCGTCTCCACCCCAAACGCCATCCGATCCGGATGCACTACCGGGTCGGGTGCGACGCGGAGGGCCGGCTCACGGCCGTCCGCGCCCGGATGCTCGGCGACTCGGGCGCGTACGCGTCGGTCGGGGGCAAGGTACTCGAGCGCGCGGCCGGCCACGCGGCCGGGCCGTACCGGTGCCCGAATCTCGACGTCGAGGCGCTGGCCGTCTACACGAACAACCCGCCCTGCGGCGCGATGCGCGGCTTCGGCGCGAACCAGGCCCACTTCGCGATGGAGGGTGCCCTCGACATGCTGGCCGAAAAGGCCGGCGTCGACCGCTGGGAGATCCGGTGGCGGAACGCGCTCGAGGCGGGCGACGACTGGTCTTGCGGCCAGACGCTCACCGCGTCCGTCGGCCTCAAGAAGACGCTCCTCGCCGTGAAGAAGGTCTGGGACGCGAGCGGAGGCCGCGCGGGCATCGCGTGCGGCATCAAGAACACGGGGATCGGGAACGGCATGAAGGAGTGGGGGCGGGCGCGGCTCGTCGTCGGCTCCGACGGTTCCGTGAGCATCCACAACGGCTATACGGAGATGGGCCAGGGCCTCCTTACGGTGCTCATCCAGTGCGCGTGCGAGACGACGGGCCTTCCCCCTTCGGTCTTCCGTGCGAAGGTCGACACGCGCTTCCCGATGGAAGTCGGCCAGACGACCGGCTCGCGGGCGACGTACCTCGGCGGGCGCGCCGTCGTCGACGCGGCGAAGAAGCTGAAGGCCGACCTCGATTCCGGGAAAACGCTGGCGGATCTCGCCGGGACCGTCTACGTCGGCGAGACGCTCGTGGACGACACGACGAAGCTCGGGCACGAGCCGCCGCCCGGGAAACCCATGAAGCTCCACTCGGCGTTCAGCTTCGCGACGCAGGTCGTCGTGCTGGACGAGAAGGGCCGCGTCGCGAAGGTCGTCGCCGCCCACGACGTGGGGCGCGCCATCAACCCGAAGCTCTGCGAGGGGCAGATCGAGGGCTCGGTCCACATGGGCCTCGGCTACGCGCTCACGGAGGAGATGGTCTGCAAGGACGGCATGCCGACGTCGTTCCGCATCCGCGACGTGGGCGTCCTGCGGGCGCAGGACATGCCGGAGGTCGACGTGATCCTCGTCGAGGATCCCCAGCCCGACGGCCCGTTCGGCGCGAAGGGAGTGGGCGAGATCGGCCTCGTCCCCACCGCGCCCGCGGTCGCGGGGGCGCTCTTCGCCTTCGACGGCGTCCGCCGGTTCACACTGCCCATGAAGGACTCCGCGGCCGCGCGGGCGCTGAAGAGGTGACGGCGTGAGTCCTCTGCTGCCGAAGGTGACCGGTCTCAGGTGCGTCCTCTGCGCGGCCGTCTACGCGCACGGCGAGGTCGAGTACACGTGCCCGCGCTGCGGGATCGAGGGGATCCTCGACGTCGAGTACGACCACGACCTCGTCGCGCGGACGTTCGGCAGGGAGGCGCTCGCGGCCAACCGCGATCTCTCGCTCTGGCGTTACCGCGCCCTCCTTCCCGTGCCGGACGACGCGGCCGCGCTTCCGCCTCCGCGCCTGCAGGTCGGCTTCACCCCGGTCGTCGAGTCGCCGGTCCTCGCGAAGGAGCTCGGACTCGGCGCCTTCTTCGTCAAGGACGACGGGCGAAACCCCACGGCTTCCTTCAAGGACCGCGCGAGCTCGGTGGGCGTCCTGCGCGCACGGTGGCTCGGCCGGAACGAGATCACGTGCTCGTCGACCGGCAACGCGGCCTCGTCCCTCGCGGGCTTCGCGGCCGAGGCGGGAATGAACGCGTTCATCTTCGTTCCGGCCACCGCGCCCGAGGCCAAGGTCGCCCAGCTCCTCGTCTACGGGGCGAAGGTCTTCCTCGTCGAGGGGCCGTACGAGGACGCGTTCCGCGTCTGCCAGGCCGCGGTCGAGGAGTTCGGCTGGTACAACCGCAACTGCGCGATCAACCCGTACCTCGTCGAGGGGAAGAAGACGTGCGGCCTCGAGATCGCCGAGCAGATGCGCGAGAGGCTGCCCGACGTCGTGACGGTCGCGCTCGGGGACGGCTGCACGACGGCGGGGATCTGGAAGGGCCTCCTCGAGATGAAGACCCACGGCGTCGTCGACCGCCTGCCGCGGATCCTCGCCGTCCAGGCCGAGGGCGCCGCGCCGCTCGCGATGACCTTCGCCCGCGGCGACGAGCGGATCGACCCCGTGGACGCGGCGACGCTCGCCGATTCCATCAACGTCGGCGCGCCGCGCAACGGCATCAAGGCCCTGCGCGCCGTGCGTGCCTCGGGCGGCGCCATCGTGACCGCGCGCGACGAGGCGATCCTCGCGTGGATCCCGCGCCTCGCCCGCGCGACGGGCGTCTTCGCCGAGCCCACGGGAGTCGCCGCGCTCGCCGGCCTCGAGGCGGCGCTCGAGAAGGGCCTCGTCCGCCGCGGGGAGCGCGTCCTCCACGTCGCGACCGGCAACGGCCTGAAAGACACGCGGGGAGCCATGCGCTCGGTCGGTCCCCCGACACGCATTCCGCCGGACCTCGACGCGGTCCGGCGCGCACTGGAGAAGAAATGATTCACGGCCCGACCTACGCCGAAATGCGCGAACCCGGCCTGCTGCCCGCGGAACTCCGGAAACGCGCGCAGACGGCCGCGCGCGAAGCGCCGCTCGATCCCGTCAACCTGTTCAACATCACCTGGCACGACGAGGGCGGCCGCGTCCGCGCGCTGCGGCTGCCCGAGGCGCTCACGGGCGTCCCGGCGCCGATCGTCCTCCTCTACGCGAAGGACTTCCCGACGGGCGCGCACAAGGTGGGGGCCACGTACTCGGTCCTCATGGAGCACCAGCTCGCGGGCGACGTCACGCCCGGGACGTCGACGCTCGTCTGGCCCTCGACGGGCAACTACGGCATCGGCGGCTCGTGGGTAGGGCCGCGCATGGGCTACGAGTCGGTCGTCATCCTCCCGGAGGAGATGAGCGCGGAGCGCTTCGAGAAGATCGCCGCCTACGGCGCGCGCGCGATCAAGACGCCGGGCTCGGAGAGCAACGTCAAGGAGATCTACGACGAGTGCAAGCGGCTCCGGGCGGACCCGAAGATCCGCGTGATGAACCAGTTCGAGGAGATGGCGAACTACCGCTGGCATTACAACGTCACGGGCGCGGCCGCCGCAGAGGCCGTCGAGGCGCTGGGCGCGGGCCGGCCCGCGGCGTTCGTATCGGCCATGGGCTCTTCGGGCACGATCGCGGCAGGCGACCTCCTGAAGGCGCGCTTCGGGACGCGCATCGTAGGCCTCGAGCCGATCCAGTGCCCGACGATCTCGCGGAACGGCTACGGCGCGCACGCGATCGAGGGGATCGGCGACAAGCACGTGACGTGGATCCACAACGTCATGAACATGGACGCCGTGATGGCGATCGACGACCAGGAGTGCCTCCTCGGCCTGCAGCTGGTCGCCGAGCCCGAGGGACGCGATTTCCTCGCCGAGACCGGCGGGCTCGGGGAAGCCGCGCACCGGCTCTCCACGCTTCTCGGCGTCAGCGGCGTCTGCAACATCCTCGGGGCGATCAAGACCGCGAAGTGGCTCGGCCTCGGGAAGGACGACGCCGTCGTCACGGTCGCGACGGACGGCCTCGACCGGTACCCGTCGGTCCTGCGCCGCCTCGAGAAGACGACGGGCGCACTCACGCGCGAGAAGGCCGAGGCTCATCTCGAGTCCATCTTCCACGGGCAGAAGCTGGACTGGATCTCGGAAGGGACGAGCGAGAGCCGCGAGAGGTGGCACAACCTGAAGTACTTCACGTGGGTGGAGCAGCAGGGGAAGACCGTCGCGGAGCTCGATGCCCAGCGGTCCGGGAACTGGTGGGCCCACGAGGCCGGACTCGCCGGCGACGTCGACCGCCGGCTCCGCGAGGTGCGCGGCTGGTGACGGAGTCTGCCGCCGGCGAAACCGGCGCGGGCGCCCTCGCGATCACGGGGGGCACCGTCGTCACGCTCGACCGCCCATCGGTCGAGCGGCGCGACGTGGTCCTCGGGACCGGGGCGCGGCGGACGCTCGACGCGTCGGGCTGTCTCGTCCTGCCCGGTCTCGCGATCGCCCACACGCACCTCTACTCCGCGCTCGCGTGCGGGATGCCGGGGCCCGGCGAGCCGCCGCGCTCCTTCCGGGAGATCCTCGAGAAGGTCTGGTGGCGGCTCGACGCCGCGCTCGACGAGAAATCGCTCGAGGCCTCGGCGGACCTCGCCTTGCTCGACGCGGTGCTTTCGGGCGTCACGGCGGTGATCGACCACCACGAGTCCCCGTCGTTCATCGGCGACTCCCTCGACGTCCTCGCGCGGGCCTCGCGGTCCTCCGGCGTCAAGGCCGCCCTCTGCTACGGCGCGACGGATCGCCACGGCGCCGACGGGGCGCGCGCGGGCCTCGCCGAGTGCGAGCGTGCGATCCGGGCCGGACTTCCCGCGATGGTGGGCCTCCACGCCGGCTTCACGGTCTCGGACGCGACGCTCGCCTCCGCCGCGGACCTCGCGAAACGGACGGGACGCTGGCTGCACGTGCACGCCGCGGAGGACCGCTGCGACGCGGGCTCGTTCGAGCGCCTCGAGAAGGCCGGCGCCCTCGGGCCGAAGACGCTCCTCGCGCACGGCGTCCACCTGTCGGCCGCCGAGCGCGCGCGCGCGGCGGCGGCCGGCGCGTGGATCGTCCACAACCCGCGCAGCAACATGCAGAACGCCGTCGGGTACGCGGACCCGAAGACGCTCGGCTCGCACGTCGCGCTGGGCACGGACGGTATGGACATGGACGTCTTCGCGGAAGCACGCGCCGCGCACCTGCGCGGCCGGGAGGCGTACGGGCCTGCGGACGGGATCGACGCCGTCGCCCTCCTCGCGAACAGCCAGCGCGTCGCCGACCTGACGCTGGGGGAGAGGCCCGGCGACTGGGTCGTTCTCGACTACGAGCCGCCGACCCCGCTCTCGGCGGGGAACCTCGCGGGACACGTCCTGTTCGGTCTCGGCACCCGCCACGTCCGCGACGTCGTCGTGAACGGCGAGGTCGCGGTGCGCGACCGGGTCCCGCTGCGCGTCGACGCGGCGCGCATTCGCGCACGCGCGCGCGAGGAAGCGGCGCGACTCTGGGGGCGAATGGCGTGAGCGTGCTCCGTCCTCTCCCGCTCTCCGTTCTCGTGCGCCGCGCCGCGGAGGAGCTTCCGAAGGGGGCGGTCTACGACCTTCCCGTCCGCCACGTCTACCGGGGCGTGCCGGGCCTCGACCTGTCCGCGCGGTTCCATGGCAGCCGCGCCGCGACGCCCCTGGGGCCCGCCGCCGGCCCGCAGACGCAGCTCGCCCAGAACATCGCGCTCTCGTATCTCGCGGGCGGGCGCATCCTCGAGCTCAAGACCGTCCAGGTGAACGACCACCTCGTGATCCCGCGCCCGTGCATCGACATGCGGACCGTCGGATTCAACGTGGAGTGGTCGCAGGAGCTCCTGGTCGAGGATTCGCTGCGCGAATACGCGAAGGCCCGGCTCCTTGTCGCGATCCTCGGCGAGCTGTGCGGAATCCCGGAGAACGAGCGCGACGTGATCTTCGACGTCTCCGTCGGCTACGACCTCGAGGGCATTCGCTCGCCGAAGATGTCCGCATTCTTCGACGGCATCCGCGACGCGGGCGTGATCCTCGACGAGGAGCGCGCCGTGCTGCGCCGCGAGCTCCCCGGATCGTTGCGGCGCTTCGCTGACGTCCCCTGCCCCGCCCGGCTTTCGGACTCGGTCACGCTCTCGACGTTCCACGGCTGTCCGGCCGGGGAGATCGACGCGATCGGCCGCCATCTCCTCGCCGAACGGGGCCTCCACACGATCGTGAAGCTCAACCCGACGCTGCTCGGCTACGAGGAGGTCGAGGAGATCCTCCACGGACGGCTCGGCTACCGGCACGTGGCCCTCCGCCGCTCCGCGTTCGAGAAGGACCTCCACTGGGAGGGCGCGCTCGCGATCGCTCGCGGCCTCTCGGCGGAAGCCGCGCGCCTCGGGCTCGGCTTCGGGTTCAAGGTGACGAATACGCTCGTCGTCGCCAACGCGGGAGACTTCATGCCCGGCGACGAGGCGTACCTATCCGGCGAGCCGCTGCACGTCCTCGCGCTCGCGGTGGGGCTGAGGCTCCGCGAGGAGCTGGGCGCGGAGCTTCCGTTGTCCTTCTCGGCCGGGGTGGACGCGGCGAACGTGGCCGGCGCCGTCGCCTGCGGCTTCGTGCCCGTCACGAGCTGCACGGACCTCCTGCGCCCGGGCGGCTACAAGCGCCTCCACCGGCAGGCCGAGGCCCTCGCGGGCGCGATGCGCGACGCGGGCGCCGCGACGCGGGACGAGTTCATCCGGAAGCGGGCGGGGGTCGAGGGCGGCGGCGCCCTCGAGGCGTCCCTCGTGAATCACCGCCGCGCGGCGGCCGCCTCCCTCGGCGACGCGCACTACACGGCCGCCCGGACGGGCACGCCGCCGCGGAAGATCGGGTCGCACCTCCACCTCTTCGACTGCATCAACTGCGACAAGTGCGTTCCCGTCTGCCCGAACGACGCGAACTTCACGTACGAAGCGCCGCCGCGGAAGGTCGCGTACCGCGACCTCGTCGTCGAGGGCGGCCGTCTCGTCCCGGCCGGTGAGAAGACGCTGGCGCTCGGAGGCGCGAAGTCGTCGCCGCACCAGATCGCGAACTGGGCCGACGCGTGCAACGACTGCGGAAACTGCGACGTCTTCTGCCCGGAGGACGGCGGTCCGTACATCGAGAAGCCCCGCCTCTTCTCGTCCCTCGCCTCGTTCCTCGCGGACGCTCCGCGCCCGGGTTTCTTCCTGCGGCGTGAGGGCGGCGCGACGGTGGCGCGCGGGCGGTGGGGCGGGCATGAGGTGGAGCTCCTCGTCGGGACGGACGGCACGGCCGTCTTCTCCGACGGAGCCGCCGAGCTCGTCTTCGCTCCCGGTGGCGATGCGCCCTCGGCGGCGCGCGTCCTCCGCCCGGACGTCCTCGACGGCCACGTCGTGCCCGTGGGCCATTACCATGCGCTGCGCGCGCTCGCGGCCGGCCTCTTCGCCGCGGGCGCCGTTTCCTGGCTGACCGCGACGTTTCCGGACGTTTCTTCATTGGAGAGATCGACATGACGAAGACCGCCACCATCGACCCCGCCGCCGCGGAGCGCCTCCGCGGCCGGAGCCTCCTCCTGACGGACGACGCCTCGGCGGAGGAGCTCTCGGCCCTCCTCGCCGTCGCCGAGCGCTTCGCCGCGCTGGACCGCGCGGGCAAGAAGGCGGCGCTTCTCCCGCACGAGCTCGCGTACGCGATGTTCTTCGACAACTCCACGCGGACGAAGTCCGCCTGGGCGGGCGCCTCGGCACGGCTCGGGATGCACCCCGTCATCGTGGACGGCTCGTCCACCCAGGTCTCGCACGGCGAGACCGCGGCCGAGACGGGCGCGATGCTCGGGATGAACGCGCACGCGCTCGGGGTGCGGCACGACCTGATCCTCGGCGAGGGCAACGCCTTCATGCGGGACGTGAAGAAGGGCATCGACGACTATCTCGCGGCCACGGGCGACCCGAGGAGCGTGCCGGTCGTCAACCTGCAGTGCGACATCGACCATCCGACGCAGACGCTCGCGGATCTCTGCTGGCTGCGCGAGAAGTTCCCGGAGGGCCTCGCCGGCAAGCGCATCGCGGTGTCGTGGGCCTACTCGCCCAGCTACGCGAAGCCGCTCTCGGTGCCGCAGGGGCTCATCATGCTCATGACGCGCTTCGGCGCGCACGTGACGCTCGCGCACCCGGAGGGCTACCGCCTCATGGACCCGTGCCTCGCTTCCGCGGCGGCGCACGCCGCGACCTCCGGCGGGTCCTTCCGGACGACGTCCTCCATGGACGAGGCGTTCGAGGGCGCCGACGTCGTCTATCCGAAGAGCTGGGGTCCCCACGACCTCATGCTCCAGCGCGTCGACGCGAACCGCGCGCGCGACACGAAGAGGATGGGGGAGATCGAGAAGGAAGCGCTCGCCCGCAACGCCGGGCACAAGGACTGGATCTGCGACGAGCGGCGGATGAAGGCGACGAAGGGCGGCGACGCCCTCTACATGCACTGCCTGCCCGCGGACATCGGGGCGGAGGTCTCGCCCGGCGTCATGGCGAAGCACGTCGTGAACGTCGCGCGCGAGGCGAACTGGAAGGTCTACGTCGTGATGGCGCTCCTCGCGGCGGCGAAGGTCCCGGACCTGGCCCGCCGGCTGGAGGCCCTGTGAGCAAGGAGACGAACACGATGAACGAGCTCGACAAGCGGGTCGCGGAGCTGGCGGAAAAGTACCGGCCAATCGCGGCGAAGATCCTCAAGGACGTGATCCGGATTCCCGCCGACTATGTCGACCGTCCCAAGGACGCCGGCGGCGACCCGAGCTGCGGGCTCTCGAACCACGAGAAGCCCCGCCTCGACGTCTTGAAGAAGGCGATCCTCGAGATTGGCGCGGTCCGCCGGCCCGAGGACGTGGGCTTCGACGGCTACGGCAACCTGGTCTGGACGGTCGAAGACCCCTCGGACGGAATTCCTGCGAAGGACAAGAGAGTCGTCTACTTCGACGGTCACACCGACACGGTGCGTCCCCTGAGATCCGCCTGGAGGGAGAAGACGGGCGGGATCGACGCTTTCGAAGGACTCTTCGACGCCGCCGCCGTTCGCCGGGACTTCCTCGAAGCCGAGCTGGGGCATCTTCCGCCCTCGTCGGAGTGGGAACACCTCGTCTTCGGGCGCGGCGGGGCCGACCAGCTCTCGGGCGTCGTGACGCAGGTCGTCGCGACGAAGATCCTGCTCGAGCTCGCCCCGCTCGGCGCGCTGAAGGGCGCGATCGTCCGTTCGTACGCCACCGTCGCCGAGGAGGACAACGACGGCGGCGGGCCGCAGTACCTCGTGAAGAAGGTCCTGCCGGGCGCCGGGCCGGAGCTCGTTCCGGACGCCGTCATCCTCACGGAGGGCACGGGCGATTCCGCCAAGGGCGCCCTCGGCATCTACCGCGGCCAGCGCGGCCGCATGCAGATCGAGGTGTCCGTCACCGGGAAGTCCTGCCACGGCTCGATGCCGTGGGAAGGGAAGAACCCGCTGGAGTGGGCCGGGCCGATCCTCGCGGAGGCCGCGAAGCGCTACGACGCCCGCGACGGCTTCCTCGACCACCCGTTCCTCGGCCACGGCACGCGCACGGCCTCGTGGGCGCGCCTCGACACGCCGAGCGACTGCGCGGTCCCCGAGCGGTTCGTCTTCCGGTTCGACCGGCGACTCACGATCGGCGAGACGCCCGAGAAGGCCGTCGCCGACGTGGAGGGGCTCACCGCCGTGGCCGCGGCGCGGGCCGCGGGGTTGACCGTCACCGTCACGGTGCCGACGTACGACGAGCCGACGTGGACCGGCTTCGTCCTCCACAACCCGCAGGTCTACATGGGCTGGCTCACGCCCGAGGAGCACCCGGCGGTCCAGGCCGCCGTCGCGGCGTATCGCGGCGTCGTGTCGCCGCACGTTCCGGAGGGCGGCGTGCGCGGCACGCTCCGCAAGGAGCCGCGCGTCGACCGGTGGATCTTCTCCACGGACGGCGTCGGGTTCCCGGTGCCGAAGGACGACACGTCGATCGCGGTCCCAGAGAGGAAGCGCTGGGTCGTCTCGGGCGCCGTGAAGCATCCGGCCATGCTCGGCATCGGCCCGGGCATCGAGCAGAACACGCACAAGATCGGGGAGTGCGTGGATCTGCGGGAGGTCGTCCACGCGACGGCAATGCTCGCGCGCTTCCCGAGCGCGTTCGTGGCGGCGTCCGGCTAGGGGACGATCCGCGTCGCGGCGCGCGTAAGGCGGTCCATGACCGCGCGGCCGACGCCGCGGCGGGGGACGGCGAGGACGAGAAGCTCCGTCCCCTTGCGGCGCGTGCGCAGCGCGGCGAAGAGGTTCTTCGCCATCTCCTCGGGGGAAGAACCGAGAGACAGCACGAGCGCCTTCGGATGCGCGCGAGAGTAGGAAAGAAGAGAAGATTTTCTTAGAAAGAGAATGAGCGGACGGCTCGGTGCGTAGTGGGTGTACTTCGTGCCCGGGCTGACGGCGGGGGAGGGGGCGGCGGCGCGCTGCCCGTGGCGCGCGCCGCCCCCCGCCCTCGCGCGCTTCGCCGCTGCGCCAAGTCCGGGAATCACCTTTCTAAGCAACTCTTCGCTCAGGGCGCCTTGCCTCAGCACGACCGGGTGTGGCTCCAGTGCGAGAACCGTGGACTCGACGCCGTGCGCCGTCGGGCCGCCGTCGAGGACGTAGACGTCCGGGAAATCCTCGGCGACGTGCGCGGCCGTCGTCGGGCTCGGGCGGCCGGAAAGGTTCGCGCTGGGGGCCGCGATCGGTACGCCCGCGAGGCGGACGAGGTCGCGCGCGAGGCCCTCCGGCATCCGGACCGCGACGGTGTCGAGGCCGGCGGTGACCGAGGAGGGGATAGAAGATTTCTTAGAAAGGATGAGAGTGAGAGGCCCCGGCCAGAACCGGGCTGCCAGTCGCGTGGCGAGCGGCGGCATTCGCCCAATTACCCTTCTAAGCATCTTCCTGTCGCTCACGTGCACGATCACCGGGTTGTCGTGCGGGCGGCCTTTCTTGGCGAAGATCTTCGCGACCGCCTTCGCGTCCAGCGCGTTCGCCCCGAGGCCGTAGACGGTCTCCGTCGGGAACGCGACGAGCTCTCCCTTCCTGAGGGTGGCGGCCGCGCGCCGCGCGGCCGGGGTCGCGGGATGGACGTTCTTGGGGCGCTTCACGTCCGCATCTTAGCGGCGCGCGGAGCGGGGCCGCGTCAGCGCATCGCCTCCATGGGCGAGAGGCGCGAGGCGCGGATCGCGGGGTAGAGGCCGAAGACGAGAGCGAGGCCGAGCGCGACCGCCCACGCCGTCACGAGGCCCATCGGGTTGACGACGAGCCCGTACGGGAACTTCGACGAGAGCGCCTTGCACAGGACGGCGCCGCCGATCGTTCCGAGCAACGCGCCGAGCGCCGCGAGGACGCAGGCCTCGAGGAGGAACTGCACGAAGATCTCGCCGTCCGACGCGCCGAGCGACTTGCGCAGCCCGATCTCGTACCGGCGGTCCGAGAACGAGATGAGCATGACGGAGAGGACGCCGACGCCGCCGACGAGAAGCACGGTCGCCGCGAGGCTCGAGAGAACGACGCGCCAGCCGTACATCTGCTCGAGGAAGCCCGCGTAGGACTTCGCGGCCTCGGACTCGAGGTCCTTGATCTCGACGTCCTCGATCCCGTGGTGGGCCTGCTTCGTCCGGCCGAGGACGAGCGCCCGGACCTCGTCGAGGTCGGACCGCTTGCGAAGCTTCACGGCGACGCTCGTGAGCTTGTGGCTCGCGTCCATGCGGTCCATGTACGTCTCGAGAGGGATCATGAGGCCGTTCGAGTCGATCCAGAGCTCCTCGTTGAAGATCTGGACCGGGGCCTGGAGGCCGACGATCCGGAACGGGATCCCGTCCACGAGGACGTCGCGGCCGACGGGGTCCGCGCCTCCGAAGAGCTTGACGCCGAGCGTCGAGCCGACGACGGCGACGGCGCTGCGCCGCTTGCGGTCGTCCTCGGTGAGGCCGCGGCCGGAGGCGATCGGCCGGTTCATGAGGAGGGCGTAGTCGGGGGTCAGGCCCGTGACCCAGATTCGCTCGGGGCCGCCGGCGGTCCGGATCCGCGTGGACTTCGTCGCGCGCGGCAGGAACGCGACCGCGGCCGGATGCGGCGCCGCCACGCGGGAGAGGTCCTCGTACCGGAGGCCCGGGCTCATCGCGAAGCGCTTCTGCTCCTCCGTCGTCTCGGGCGCCTTGGGCTGGATCGCGACCGTGCCGTCCCAGCTCATCCCCGAGAAGCCGATCGAGACCTTGTCCATGACGCCGTCGAGGACGGAGGTCATGACGACGAGCGCGAAGACGCCGAGCATGAGGAGCGTGAGCGTGAGGAGCGAGCGCACCTTGTGCGCCCACAGCTCGATGAACCCGCCGATCACGACCTCCCAGAGGATGCCGATCTTGGCGCCCCACGAGAGACGCCGCTCGGCGACGACCGGCGGCGCCACGGCAAGGGCCACGCTACTCATACCGCAGCGCTTCCATCGGGGAGAGGCGGCTCGCCTTCCACGCGGGGTAGAGGGCGAAGAGGAAGCCGAACCCGGCCGCGAGCACGAAGGCCCACAGGAAGCTCGCGGGCTGCATGTAGAGCGGGATCTGGAGGAACGACGTGATCGCCTTCGAGAAGGCGATGCCGCCGAGGAGCCCGGCCACGGCGCCGAAGACCGTCAGGACGAGGGCCTCGGTCATGAAGCCCTTGAAGATCTCCGGGCCCGAGGCGCCGATCGCCATTTTCACGCCGACCTCGCGGACGCGCTCCTTGAGGCTCGCCATCTGGATGTTCACGTTGACCATGCCGCCGCCGATAAGCGACAGGATCCCCGAGAGCATGAAGATGATGTTGTAGACGTCGCCCTGGCTCCGCCGCTTGCGGATGCGCGCGGCGATGTCGTCGATCCGGAAGTCCTCCTGCTGGCGGTGGTTCCCGAGGAGGAGGCCCGTCAGGCCTTCCGTGAGCTTCTCGCCGACGTTCAGGTCGCGCATCCGGAAGACGACGCGGTCGACGCGCTGCCAGCGATCGCCGCTCATGCGCTGGGCGACGAGCGTGGCGGGCACCGCGATGATCCGGTTGCGCCACCAGAACTGGTTTCCCTGGTTCTCGCGAAAGCGGAAGACCTTCTCCGCGAACGTGCCGACGACGACGACGGGGATGTCCCCGACACGGATCGTCTGCCCGACGGCGTCGCCGGTGGGAAAGAACGTGGAAACGGCCTCGGCGCCGAGGATCGCGACGGCCTGGCCCTTTTCGAAGTCGTCGGCGGCGAAACCGCGCCCCTTCTCCACCGTGTAGCCGTTCAGCGCGAGGTAGTCGCCGCCGATCCCCGTGATCTGGCGGTCCTGGTCCGCGAACGCCGAGCGGACGCGCGCGCGCGCGTTCTTCTGCTGCGCGACCCCGGACGTCGCTTTCTGGTCCAGCGCGTCGCCCTCGACGGCGTCCTCGTTGCGGAGGCCGAGGTTCGCCGTCTGGAGCGCGGTCGGCTGGCCGTCCTTGACCGCCTGCGACGGCTGGACGTTCAGCCGGTCCATGCCGCCGAGCTTCACCCAGCGCTCGTCCGAGCGCTTCCGCTGGCTGTCCGAGATCGAGAACCCGCCGAGGACCGACGCGACGCCGAGGACGACGCCGAGGGTCTGGAGCGTCGAGCGGCCGAGGTTTTCGCGGATCTCGACCCAGGCCCCGAAGAAGCGCTCGCGGAAGGCGCCCGAGAACATCAGGCCGCCTTCTGCTCGGGTGCGACGACGAGGCCGTCGCGCAGCTCGACCTTGCGCTGGGCGAGGGAGGCGATGTGCGGGTCGTGCGTGACGAGGACGACGGTGTTGCCCTGCCGGTTCAGCTGCTGGAAGAGTCCGAGGACCTCCTCGCCCGTCTTCGAGTCGAGCGCCCCCGTCGGCTCGTCCGCGAGGAGAAGCGCCGGCGTGTTCGCGAGGGCGCGTGCGATCGCGACGCGCTGTTTCTGGCCGCCCGAGAGCTGCGCGGGGAGGACGTTCGCCTTCTCGGGGATCCCGACCTGCTCGAGCAGCTCGAGGGCGCGGCGGCGGCGGTCCTTGCGCGACATGCCCGCGTAGAGGAGCGGGAGCTCGACGTTGCGGACGATCGACGCCTTCGGAAGGAGGTTGTAGCTCTGGAAGACGAAGCCGATCTTCTCGTTCCGGATGCGCGCGAGGGCCGTGCCCGAGAGGCCCTGCACCGCGACGCCGTCGAGGGCGTACGTGCCGTCCGTGGGCGAGTCGAGGCAGCCGATGATCGCCATGAGCGTCGACTTACCCGATCCCGAGGGGCCGACGAGGGCGACGAACTCTCCGCGCGCGACGGTCAGGTCGATCCCGCGGAGCGCGTGGACGGCCATTCCGTTCGACCCGAAGACCTTCGTGAGGCCGGCCGTCTCGATGATCGCCCGGTCAGTTGTCATCGTCCTTCTCGATCTTCTTCTTCGTCGGGTCCTCGAGGGCGACCTGCTCGGTGCCCTTGAGACCCGAGACGATCTCGACACGCTCGAGCGTCGCGATGCCGGCCGTCACGGGGACGACCTCGTAGTAGTCCTTCCAGTGGTCCGAGAGCCAGATGTACTTGCCGCGGCCCCCGAGGCCTTCCTTGGCGGCGGCGATCTGCTTCGGCGCGAGGTTGTCCTTCAGGCGGTAGACGACGGTCTTGCCCTCGCGCCTCTGCAGGGCCTCGAGGGGGATCGAGACGGCCTTGTCCTTCTTCTCGCCGAGGATCTCGACGTTCGCGCTCATGCCGGTGCGGTACGCGTCGCCCAGCTCGTCGAGGGCGATCTCGACCGGGAAGACCTTGATCTTGTCCTGGAGCTTCGCGGCGGGAGCCACGAACCGGACCCGTCCCGAGAAGTTCTTCTGCGGGTAGGCGTCGAGCGTGATCCGGACGGACTGGCCGACCTTGACCTTCGCGATGTCGACCTCGTTGAGGTTCACCTTGATCAGCAGCGTCTTGAGATCCGCGACCGTGAACAGGACCGTCCCGGCGTTGAACGACGACACGCCGGACGTGACGGTCTCCCCGAGCTCGACGCCCTTCGTGATCACGACGCCCGACATCGGGGCCGTGACGCGGGCGCGCTGCGTCACCGCGTCGCCCGAGATCGGGATTCCGTGACCCTCGACGATCTGGTAGCGCTGACGGGCGGCCTTGACGTTCTCGGACGCGAGGTCCCGCCTCGTGACGAAGTCCTTGAGCGACTCGCTGCCGATGAGCCCTTCCTTGAAGAGGCGCTCCTGGGAGGCGAGCTGGCGCTCCGCGTCCCTGAGGGCGACTTCCGCCTGCGTCACACCCGCCCGGACGTCGGAGAGGGACTGGGCCTGGGTCACGTCCGGCTCGACCTCGGCGAGGACGTCGCCGGCGTGCACGACGGCTCCGTCGCGGACCTTGAGGGACACGACGCGACCCGAGACGACCGATTTGACGTCGACCTTCGTCTCGGGGTCGACGACGCCGACCTCCCGGACGCTGACCTGGAGGTCCTCGGCCTGGACCTTCCCGAGCCGGAAGGGCGGCTGATCCGGACCCTTGCCCTTGTCCTTGCCGCGGGATGCGAAAACGACGCCCCCTCCGGCAAGGACCACGATTCCGGCGGCCGAGAGGATCCATTTGAGCTTCTTGGACATGCGAAACCTCGCTCCCGTATACGAGAGCCCGGGCCGGAATGTTCTCCGGAATGAGCCCTTTCGGGCTGGTATCGTGGGGGGTCGATGGCCCTGACCCGCTACCTGGCCGGCTCCGAGGCGCCGTCCCTCTGGAGGCTGCCTGCCGCCGCCCTCCGTGCCGTCCTCCGGGAGGGGTACACCGCCGCCGATTTTCGCCGCGACGCCCTCGCGGGGGCCGTCGTCGGGACGGTCGCTCTGCCGCTTTCGATGGCCCTCTCGATCGCCATCGGAGCGCCCCCGCAGTACGGGCTCTACACGGCGATCGTCGGGGGATTCGTCGTCGCCCTCCTCGGCGGCTCCCGCACCCAGGTCACGGGGCCGACGGCGGCGTTCGTCGTCATCCTCGCTCCCATCTATGCGCGCTTCGGCGCCGCGGGCCTCTTCATGGCAGGCCTTCTCGCCGGGATCATGCTGATCGCGTTCGGCCTCCTCCGGCTCGGCAAGCTCATCGAGTTCATCCCCCACCCCGTGACGACGGGATTCACGGCGGGGATCGCGACCGTGATCGCGACGCTGCAGGTCAAGGACCTCCTGGGCCTCAAGCTCTCCTCCAATCCCGAGCATTTCTTCGAGAGGATCGAGGCGATGTGGCGGGCGCGCGCGACGGCCGCGTGGCCGGAACTCGTCGTCGGGCTCGCGACGCTCGCGCTCCTCCTCGGCCTTCCGCGGTTCACGAAACGGATCCCGGCGCCCCTCGTCGCCCTCCCGTTCGCGGCCGTCCTCGCGCTCGCGCTCCCGCACTACGTTCCGGGCTTCTCCGTTTCCACGATCGCGACGCGGTTCACGTCGGTCATCGGCGGCGTCACGGTGCACGGCATACCGCGGATGCCGCCGCTGCCCATGCTCCCGTGGAACGCCGCCGTGCCGGACGGAGAGCCCTCCGGCCTCACGCTCGCGATGCTCCGGGCCGCTTCGCGGGGAGCGTTCGCGATCGCGATGCTCGCGGCGATCGAGTCGCTCCTCTCGGCCGTCGTCGCGGACGGAATGGCGCGCACGAAGCACGACCCGGATGCCGAGCTCTTCGCGCTGGGGGTCGGAAACGTCGTGACGCCGTTCTTCGGGGGCATCCCCGCAACGGGCGCGATCGCGCGCACGGCCACGAACATCCGTTCGGGCGGCCGGTCGCCCGTCGCTTCGATGGTGCACGCGGCCACGGTTCTCGTCGCGGTGCTCGTCCTCGCACCCGCCATGGGGTACATCCCGATGGCCTCGCTCGCCGCGCTGCTCCTCCTCGTGGCCTGGAACATGTCGGAGGCCCGGTTCTTCGCCCACACCGTGCGCGTCGCGCCGAAGAGCGACGTCGCGATCCTCCTGACCTGCTTCGTCCTGACGGTGGCCATCGACATGGTCGTGTCCGTGTCCGTGGGCGTCGTCCTCGCCGCGCTGCTCTTCATGCGCCGCATGGCCGAGGTGACCGAGACGCGCGTCCTCGAGGGCGGCTCCCACGAGTCGACAGGCCCGCTTCCGGCGGGCGTCGTCGTCTACGACATCGACGGGCCGCTGTTCTTCGGGGCCGCGCAGAAGGCCATGGCCGCGCTCGGGGTCGTCGACAAGAACGCGCGGGCGGTCGTGCTGCGCATGGACGGCGTCCCCGCGCTCGATTCGACGGGCCTCGTCGCGCTCGAGAGCGCGCTCGACCTCCTCCGGGCGCACCGCTGCATGGCCGTCATCACGGGCCTGCGCCCCCAGCCCGAGGGCGCGCTCAGGAAGGCCGAGGTCGAGGCGCGGCACAAGGTCCGCCTTGCACGCGACCTGCCCGAGGCGCTCGCCCTGATCGAGCGCGTCAAGGGCGGCGCCCGCGCCTGAGACGGATTCGCGGCTAAACTCCGCGCTCCGGAGGAACCCATGCGCTTCGCGACGCTCGCCGCGGCCCTGCTTGTTTCATCGTCCGCCCTTGCCGGCCCCGCCGCGCCCGGCCCCGAATGGTTCGCGGCCCACCGGGCCGCCCTCGTCGCGAAGCTGCCCAAGGACGCCGTCGTCGTCCTGCGGGGCCCGGCCGAGCCGCCCGTGGAAGTCGGGGACGCCTACCGGGCCGACTCGAACTTCTGGTACCTCACGGGGTTCCCCGAGCCCGACGCGATCGCGGTCCTGCGCCCGTCGGCTCCCGAGGGGAAACGCTACCTCCTCTTCGTGCGCCCGAACGAGTGGCGGGCCGAGCAGTGGACCGGCCGCCGCGCGGGGGTCGACGGCGCGAAGAAGACGTACGGCGCGGACGCCGCGTTCCCGGTCGCGGACTTCGAGAAGGAATCGCGCGAGGCGCTGCGGGGGGCGAAGGCGCTCTTCTACCTCGACGCGGGCGACGAGAAGTTCCGCGAGAGGCTCCTGACGGGCTGGAACCGGATGGCCCACGCCGGGACGGAGGGCCTTCCCGCGACCGACGTCTCCGTACTCGCGGGTCAGATGCGCCTCGTGAAAGACGCGGCGGAGCTCGCTCTCATCCGGGAAGCCGTCACGTTGTCCGTGCGCGGCCACCGCGCCGCGATGGCGCTCGCGGCCCCGGGAACGAACGAGGGCGTCCTGAAGGCGGCACAGGTCTCCGCGTGCCTCGCGGGCGGCGGCGTGCGCATGGCGTACCCGCCGATCGTCGGCTCCGGGCCGAACTCCGTCATCTTCCACTATCCGGACGCGAACCGGACGATGCAGGCGGGCGAGATCGTCGTGAACGACACGGCCTGCGAGTACGGGATGTATGCGGCCGACGTGACGCGGACCTACCCCGTGGACGGGAAGTTCTCTCCGGAGCAGAAGGCGCTCTACGAGATCGTCCTCGCGGCGCAGAAGGCCGGGATCGCGAAAGCGGTCGTGGGCGCGGCGTACCACGAGATCCAGGACGCGGCGATCGCCGTCACGGTCGACGGCCTCGTGAAGCTCGGGCTCCTCAAGGGGACGCGCGAGGAGCTCGTGAAGGACCGCTCGTTCGCGAAGTTCCTCCCGCACGGAACCGGCCACTGGCTCGGCCTCGACGTCCACGACGCGGGGAGCTACGAGCCCGGCACGTGGCCCGACCCAAAGGACCGTTTCGCCGCCAGCATGTCCTTCGCGACGAAGCTGAAGCCCGGGATGGTCCTCACGGTGGAGCCCGGGATCTACATCCCCGCGAAGATGGAAGGCGTCGACGCGAAGTGGTGGAACACGGGCGTGAGGATCGAGGACGACGTCCTCGTGACCGAAAAGGGCCCCGAGTGCCTCTCGTGCGACCTGCCGCGGGAGCTCCTCGACGTGGAGAGGGCCGTCACGGTCCTGAGGAACCGCTAACATCCCGGCCCGTGCCGGGTCCCGTTCGCGTCCTTCCCTCCGCCCTCGTCGACCAGATCGCCGCGGGCGAGGTCGTCGAGCGGCCCGCGTCCGCGGTCAAGGAGCTCGTCGAGAACGCGCTCGACGCGGGTGCGCGGCGCGTCACCGTCGAGGTCGAGGGCGGCGGCGTCGCGCGGATCTCGGTCCTCGACGACGGGTCGGGGATGGGCCCCGAGGACGCGGCCCTCGCGCTCGAACGCCACGCGACGTCGAAGATCCGTTCCTTCGAGGACCTCACGCGCGTTTCGACGATGGGGTTCCGGGGCGAGGCGCTGCCGTCGATCGCCTCGGTCTCGCGCCTCGTCCTCACGACGTCCCCCGACGCCTCGGGCCTCGGGACCGAGGTCGTCGCGGACCGCGGCGCGGCCCCGACCGTCCGCCCCGCGCGCCACCCGAAGGGCACGCGGGTCGTCGTGGAGGACCTCTTCGGGGCGGTTCCCGCGCGCCGGAAGTTCCTCAAGAGCGCCGAGGGCGAGCTGAGGGCCGTCGTCCGGGCGCTCACGACGCTCGCGCTCGCGAACCCCTCCGTCGCCTTCTCGCTTCGCGCCGGGGACCGCCTGCTCCTCGACCTTCCCGCCGCCGCGGACGCCGCCGCGCGCTTCCGCGAGGTGCTCGGTGACGCGCTCCCGCTCCCGCCGCTTCCGGTCGCGTTCGCGCACGGCGGCATGTCGCTCTCGGGCGCCGTGACGCCGCCGGACGTGACGTTCGCCTCGCGCGGGAACCAGTGGCTCTTCGTGAACGGCCGCGCGATCAAGGACGCGACCGCCTCCCACGCGGCCGCCCTCGCCGCGCGCGAGGTCCTGCGCTCGGATCGCCACACGGGCTTCGCGCTCTTCCTGGCGTGCGACCCCGCCGCCTGCGACGTGAACGTCCACCCCCAGAAGCTCGAGGTGCGCTTCCGCGAGCCGAACGTCGTCCACGCGCTCGTCCACCGCGGCCTCGTGGCGGCGCTGACGGGAGGGAAGGGTTCTGTTGCCGTTGAAGGGGAAGCGTTCGGAGGAAGAGAGAGAGAAGAGAGAAGAGGGGATTTCTTTGAAAGGGGAAGAGAGGAAGGGGCGGCCGGCTGGCTCGGCGAGGGGGCGGCGCGCTACGGCTCGGGCGCCTCGGGCTTCGGGCGCTACGGCGCCGACACGCGGACGCTGCTCGACGCGATCGCACCGGGCCTATCCCCCTCTTCCTATTCAGAAGAAATCTCTTTTTCGGTCTCTTCGTCTCCTCTCGGCACGCTTCGCCTTTTGGGCCAGTACCGCGACTCCTTCCTCGTCGCCGAGAGCGAGGAGGGGTTGGTCCTCGTGGATCAGCACGTCGCGCACGAGCGCGTGCGCTACGAGCGCTTTCTCGCGAAGCTCGAGGCGGCGTCTCCCGCTTCCCAGGCGTTGCTGACTCCGCTCACGTTCGAGGCGAAGCCGGAGGAAGCGGCGCTCCTCGGACGCGAGGACGAACTCCTCGCCTCGGCCGGCTTCGCGGTCTCGGAGCTGTCGGGCCGGACGTTCCTCGTGACGGCCGCGCCCGCGGACATGCGCGCCTCGGCCGTCGTTGCCGCCCTGCGCGACTTCCTCGACCGCCTCGCGGCGCTGCCGGACGGATCCGCGGCGGCGCCCGCCCTTCGGCGCGAGGCGCTCGCGGCGTCCCTCGCGTGCCGGGGCGCGATCACGATCAACCACCGGCTCGCGCCGGCCGAGGCGGCGCGCCTTCTCGCGGACCTCGCGGACTGCCGCGACCCGTGGACCTGTCCGCACGGGAGGCCGATCGTGCTGTCGTTCGTGCACGGCGAGATCGAGAAGCGGTTCGGGAGGCGTGGATGACGACCGGACGGGACCTTTTCGCGCCGAAGCTCGGGCTCACGCTCCCGCTCTGCGGCCTGCACTTCATCTTCTTCTTCCTGAGGACCGCGGACCCCGAGCGCACGCTGTCGCTCTTCGCGTTCCGGCCCGGGGTTGCCCTCACGCAGCCCTGGACGTTCGTCACGTACCAGTTCCTGAACGCCGGCCCGATGGACCTGTTCTTCGGGACGCTGATCCTCTACATCCTCGGGTCGGCGCTGGAGGCGGAGTGGGGGACCGGGGAGTTCACGGCGTTCTGGCTCGTCGCGACGCTCGGCGGCTCGCTCGCGGCGCTCGTGACCGGGAACGCTCTCGCGTCGGGCGGAGCCCTGACGGGCATCTCGATGCTCTTCGCGTATGCGTGGCTCTTCCCGGACATGGAGTTCCTCATGTTCTTCGTGATCCCCGTGAAGGTGAAATGGCTCGCGTGGCTCGCGCTCGCGTTTCTCCTGTGGGATTTCGGGAAGCTCGTCCTTGGAGGCCACTTCGGCCTTGGCCTCGTCCACGTCGCAGGGTCCGCCGCCGGATTCCTCTTCTTCTGGGTCCGCCACCACGGCCGGTTCAAGGCGCGAAGGGCCGCGCAGTCCGCGGTCGTCGCCGTGAAGACCGCGGGAGCGGTGCGCGCGGACGTGGCGCTCGAGAGGCGCAACCGCGACCTCTTCCCGCGCGTCGAGGAGCTGCGCCGCGCGCGACAGGGCGGCGACCCGCCGCCGCGCACGCTCGAGTTCGAGGAGGAGCTCCGGAAGCTCGTCGTCCCCGGCGTGAACATCTGCAAGCCGGTCGACTTCAAGGGCGACCGGGACGGCATCTGCGTCACGTGCGAGGGCTTTGCGGAATGCTCCCTGCGCTACGTGAACGGCCAGCCCGAGCAGATCGTCGTGAAGGAACGGGCAGGATCCTAGAATAAGGACATGACGCCGCTCCTCCCGTTCCTCCTCTTCCTCGCCGCGTCGCCGGTCGCCGGCGTGCCGCTTCCTCCGGACGGCGCCGTCGACCAGGTCTTCACGGAGATCTACGCGAGCCGCGCGGCCGCCGAGACGAAGGCCGCCCTCGCCCAGCTCGACGCGGACACGTCGCGCTCGAGCGCGGAGAAGAAGCAGATCAAAAAGAGCCTCGAGAAGCTGAAGGTCGTCGTCCTGACGACGCCGAAGACGCTCGACGAGGCGGTCGCGTTCTACGAGCGGGAGGTGAAGGGCGCCCGGTTCATCTTCGCCGTGAGAAACCTCGAGGCCGACCTGAAGGACGGGATGCGCTCCGGCGCGATCAAGGGCGACCCGTCGGTCGTCGCGAAGGCGGCGGGCCAGCAAAGCCGTTCGGCGCGGTGGAACCGCGCCGACGGGGCCCTCGAGATCGCGATCGAGGACCGCATCCTCGACCCGCGGACCGGGGAGATCCTCGCGAAGACGATCGTCCTCGTGACGTCCCTCGGGGACTAGCCGGCTTCGTTCTTCGTCTCGTCCTGCTTGCCCTTCCAGTAGCTGAAGATCTGCCACGCACCGAAGAGGACGAGGAGCGCGGGCCACCAGTCGACGAGGAACGACAGGTCGATCGTCACGAAGTTGCTGAGGAGCAGGAACCCGCCGACCAGGACGAGGAGGATGCCGGCCGTGAGGCTGCCGTTCACCTTGACGGGCCTGTCCTCGCCGAGGATCCCGGGCACGGGCGAGCCGGTGGCGTTGATCGCCTTGGCCTGCTGCACGGCGTCGATGATCGAGAAGATCATCCAGAAGGGAATCAGGATCCCGGGGAACGGGCCGCGCGCCTGGCCGTGGCTCGCGACCGTGATCAGGAGCACCCAGACGCCGAACAGCACAGCGCCGCGCTGCATGAGGCCGAGGTAGAGGTGGCCGAGGCCCGGAATGATCCCGAGAATCCCCGCGGCGCCGGGGTTCTTCACGCCGGGCGGAAGCGTCGCCTGGGCCGGCGCGGCCGGGCCGAATGCGACCGGCGGCGGGGGAGGCGGCGCCGAGGCGGGGAATGCCGCGGGAGGGGCTTGGGGGGTCTGGCTCGTGTCGTTCATCGTTCTCACCTTGCCTTCAGGAACGTCGGATGCGTGGAGAAGGTTCCGGCGCGGGCGCGGCCGCGGACTGCACGGTCTCGACGGAGCCGCCGAACAACCTCTCGAAGACGAGCTGGGAATACGCCGTCGCGCGGGCGCGGCCCGCGACGAACGCGCGGTAGACGCGGTAGTCGAGGCGCTTCGTGAGCGGCGCCGCGTAGCGCCCGATCGCGCTGTCCTCGACACGCTTCACCGCGGCGACGCGCGCGTCGGTGAGCGCGCGCTCGCCCGCGGCCGTCAAGTCGGTCGCGGCGCCGCGCGCGGCGGCCATCGGATCCACGTTGAGGAGGGCGAAGACCAGGATCGACGCCGCGTAGGCGGCGGTGACCGCGAATCGCCAGTCCGTGAGGATCGGGCGCAGCCGCCCGAAGGCGCCGCGCCGGACGTTGGACGGGACGGAAGCCGCGGCGGACGCGCCCGGGAGAGCCTCGAGACGCGCAAGGAGCGCGGGCGAGGGCTCGGGCTTCGCGAGAGCGCCGGGCGCCAGGAACGCGAGGACCTCGGTGGCCGCCTCGCGGCGTTCGGTGTCCTCGGGCTCGTCCGCGAGGCGCGCGAGGAACGACTCCGATGCGGCCGGCCGCGCGAGGAACGCGCAGGCATCGGCCTGGCCCGCGACGAGCGCCGCGAGAACGGCGCAATCCGGGCACGTGACGGCGTGGGCGTCCGCCGCGGCGCAGGCCCGGGCGGTGGATGACGCGGCATCCGGCGCGCCGTCGAGCGCCGCGAGGAGGCGCTGCTCGAACGTACGGCAGGCGGCGGCGGTCATCGCGCCCCTCCCGTCAGCGCGTCTGCGCGGGGGCCGAACGGCGTGTAGAGGGACCGGCCGTCGTTCCCGGCGCCGACGCGTGCGCGCACGACGCGCGCGAGCTCGATTCTCGCGCGGTTCAAACGCGACTTCACCGTTCCGTCGGCGAGCTTCAGGAGGTCGCCGATCTCACGGTAGTCGAGGCCGTCGAGGTCGCGGAGGATCACGACCTCCGCGAGTTCGTCCGGAAGCTCGGCGATGGCGTCGAGCAGGAGGCGGACGCGCTCGCGCCGCACCGCGTCGGCCTGCGGGTCGTCCGTGGAGGGGAGGAGCGTCGAGACCGCGTCGTCCGACACGAACGAGAACCCCTTCTCGCGGCGCCGCCGGCGGTAGTGGTCGATGCAGAGGTTGCGCGAGAGGGCCGCGATCCACGCGAGGAGCGACGCCTCGGTGGGCTCGTAACGGTCGAGGTTCTGCCAGACCTTCAGGAAGCATTCCTGGGTCAGCTCCTCGGCTTCCGCACGGTCGTACGTCATGTGCCAGGCGATGCCGTAGATCTTCTTGCCGTAGGCCGCCACGAGGTCCGCCCAGGCGCCGTCGTCTCCGCGTTTGCAGCGCGCGACGAGCTCGGCATCGGGGTGGGGGGCTGTCGCCATCGGTCCTCTCCGTTCGAAACGAAAACGGGTCTCGGGAGGTTCCGGCCTCCGCGAGTCTATAATTCACCGGGCTTTTCACGGAGAGCGGGAGTTCGATGCAGACGAGCGTGAGCTCGAAGTGGCTGATGGGCTTGATGTTCCTCGCGGCGACCGCCGCGGGACAGACGAGCGCGCCCCCGGCAGCCACGCCGGCCGCCGTCCCGGCGCCGACCCCGGCGGGGGCGACGGCGCCCCAGCCAACGGGGACCGCCGCGGCGGCCGCTCCCGCCTGGAAGCCATTCCAGGAGCTCGCTTTCCTGACCGGATCCTGGGCGGGAAGCGCGAACCTCGGCCCCCGGATCGGCGGACGCGTCGCGCGTTTTGGCCCCGAGCTCTCGGGCGCGTTCTTCGTCGTCCGGGGAAGCACCTTCATCGCCGCCGACGAGGGGGGGGCCGAGGAGACCCTGGAGGAGGAAGGCTGGTTCGCCTACGACCGCGAGAAGCGGAAGTACGTGGCGACCTGGCTGTTCTCGAACGGGGTGGTGGGAGCCTTCGACGTCGAGCTTCTGCCCGACGGAGTCCGGCTGCTCTCGCGCGAGCTCGTGAACTACGAGTCGGGCACGCGCGCGCGGATGCTCTTCCAGCGGCGCCCCGAGGGCGACGTCTCGATGAACGTCGATCTCGCGCTTCCCGGGAAGGACTTCGTGCCCTGGCTCGTCAGCGCGCTGAAGAAGAAATAGCCGCCCAGGCCGAGACGCGCTCGGCGAGGTACGGGAAGAACGGGTTCCACGTCAGGCGCATCCACTGATCGAACGGGACGGTGAGGACCGCGCGTTCGCCGCGCGGCCCGATGCGCCCGAGCCGGATGCCGAACGTCGGCGGAGGCTCCGCGAGGCGGCCGTAAAGGTCGTCGCTCTCCGGGAACGGGATCGCGACGTGCGAGAGCGAGAAGACGTCCGGAGGCCACGCGAGGCCGAGCGCCGCCTCCTCGAATCGCGCCGGTCCGGGCCCCCAGGACCGGGCCACGACGTCGCGCGTGTCCCTCCGGGCGTTCGTGACCGCCGTGAGGCGGTACGGGAGGTCGGTCCGCGCCCTCAGGTCCGTGAGGAGCTTCTCCTCCGGCGGCGTGATGAAAGGGGCGAGCGTGCTCTCCCGGCTGACGTCGAAGAGGACGAGCTCGCTCCCGTTCGCGGGCAGCCGGTCGAAGAACCGGTGGACGATCGCCTCCGTCGAGACGGTCGCGTCGACGAGCGACTGGAACGCGAGGACGGGCGCGAGGTCCTTGAGCCGGCCGCCCGCCGCGAGGCGGTTGGTCTGCGCGTTCAGCGCCTGCGTGAGCCGGTACGTCTGCAGCCCGGCGTTCGCGGGAAACGAGTTGTACTTGTACGGGTTGTATTCGGGGACGACGTCGAGCCACGCGTTCTTCTCGAAGTACGGGATGCGGTGGAGGAGCATCGCGACGCGCGCGAAGCCCGCGAAGGGCGTCACGCCGATCATCGGCGACATCAGGACGATGCGGTCCGGCCGCGGGAGGCCCGAGCCCTCGAGGACGTCCTGCGCGTACTTGACGGCGAGCGCGCCGCCGTTCGAGTAACCGACGACGACGAACGGCCTGCCGGCGCCCGCCGTCGCGCGCACGTGCCGCGCCGCGAGGCGGACGACGCTCATCCAGTCCGGCCACTCCGCGGACATGAGGCCTGCGGGCGCGGTGCCGTGGCCGGGCATGCGCGGCGCGAGGGTGTAGTAGCCGAGCCTGCGGAGCGTCTCGGCGATCGGCCTGAGGCTGTAGGGCCCGTCCGTGAGGCCGTGGAGGAGCAGCGCGCCGCCGCCGATCTTCTCGGGAACGCACTCGAACGTCCGGTTGCCGTCCGCGGCGCCGAGACGCGTCGGGTCGAGAGGGCCGCCCGCGAGATACCGGTTCCCGGCCGTGCGGTCCGCTTCGGGGACGGCGGAGAGCACCTTCTCCTTGAGCGCAGCGAAGACCGCGTCCTCGCGCTTCAGGAAATCGGCGAGCGTCGCCGTTTCGGGCAGCTCGCCGGCCCGGACGTCGCCGAGGTCGGCGCGATGCCAGGGCTTGAGGTCCGGCAGGCCCCTCGCCTGGAATCCGCGGCCGAGGAGGACCGTGAGAAAGACACAGAGGGAGATTTCTATGAAGGTGAGCGCAAGCCGCGCGGCTCTCGTCATGGAACGCGCAAAGCGTATCGCGCTCTTACTCATTCGAAGAAAATCTTCTCTCCCGTCTTCTCTGATATCCTGCACAGCCCCGCGAAGAGGCCGCCGCCCGGCCCCGCGCTCGGAAAGCAGGCCCCATGTCCGGAATCCGAAACATCGCGATCATCGCGCACGTCGACCATGGCAAGACCACGCTCGTGGACTGTCTCCTGAAGCAGTCCGGAACGTTCCGCGCGAACGAGGCCGTCTCGGGCACCGAGCGGATCATGGACAGCAACGACCTCGAGAAAGAGCGCGGAATCACGATCCTCGCGAAGAACACCTCGATCCGGTACCACGGGACGAAGATCAACATCGTCGATACGCCGGGGCACAGCGACTTCGGCGGCGAGGTCGAGCGCGTCCTCAAGATGGTGGACGCGGTCCTCCTCGTCGTGGACGCGGCGGAGGGCACGATGCCGCAGACGCGCTTCGTCCTCCGCAAGGCGTTCGAGCTCGGCCTCAAGCCGATCGTCGTCGTGAACAAGATCGACCGCCCGGACGCGCGCCCGCACCAGGTCATCGACGAGGTCTTCGACCTCATGGTGGACCTCGGCGCTACGGACGAACAGCTCGACTTCCCGATCGTGTACACGTCCGCCAAGCACGGGTTCGCGCGGCGCGAGGTGGACCACGCCGAGTCGGATGTCAGGCCTCTCCTGGATGCGATCCTCGTCGAGGTGCCCGAGCCCGGAGGCAACCCCGCCGCTCCGCTCCAGCTCCTCGTGGCCTCGCTGGACTACGACAACTACCTCGGCCGGCTCCTCATCGGCCGCATCGTGAACGGGACGATCCGGCCCGGGCAGCAGGTCTCGGTCTGCAAGCTCGACGGGACCATCACGAAGGGCAAGGTCGCGAAGGTCATGGCGTTCGAGGGCCTCCGGCGCGCCGAGGTCGAGGAGGCGCAGGCCGGCGACCTCGTCGTCATCTCGGGCATCGACGAGGTGACGATCGGCGAGACGCTGGCCGACCTCGAGAACCCCGTCGCGCTCGCGCCCATCAACGTCGACGAGCCGACCGTCTCCATGATGTTCCGGGTCAACGACTCGCCGTTCGCGGGCCGCGAGGGCAAGTACGTCACGAGCCGCAACATCGGCGAGCGCCTCCAGAAGGAGCTCCGCACGAACGTGGCGATGCGCGTCGAGGAGACGGACAGCCCCGACGCGTTCCGCGTCTCCGGCCGTGGCGAGCTCCACCTCGCGATCACGGTCGAGACGATGCGCCGCGAGGGCTTCGAATTCGCCCTCTCGCGCCCGCAGGTCATCCTGAAGGAGATCGACGGAAAACAGTGCGAGCCGATCGAGCACCTCGTCGTCGACGTCCCCGAGACCGCGATGGGAACCGTCATCGAGAAGCTCGGCCAGCGCAAGGCCGAGATGACGAACATGACGAACCACGGCTCCGGACGCGTGAGGATCGACTTCCACATCCCGACGCGCGGCCTCTTCGGCTATCGCAACGAGTTCATGACGGACACGAAGGGCGAGGGCCTCCTGTACCACAACTTCCACGGCTACGAGCCCTACAAGGGCGAGGTGACGGGCCGCGGCCGCGGCGCCATGGTGTGCAAGGAGGCCGGCGAGACGACGGCGCATTCCCTCGAGCGGCTCGAGGAGCGCTCGACGCTGTTCCTTCCGCCCGGCGTCGAGGTCTACGGCGGGATGATCTGCGGCGAAAGCGCCCGTCCCAACGACCTCGTCGTGAACCCCTGCGTCAAGAAGCACCTCACGAACATGCGGTCGTCGGGCTCGGACTTCGCGATCCGCCTCACGCCGCCGCGCCTCATGCCGCTCGAGCTCGCGATCGAGTGGATCGAGGACGACGAGCTCGTCGAGGTCACGCCGAAGTCCATCCGCCTGAGGAAGCGTATTCTCGACCACTCGATGCGGCGGGTTTCCGAGAAGCGCGCCGGCAAGATCGAGGAGGAGGACGAGGAGTGAGCCTGCGCGCGGCGCTCGCCGCCGCGCTGATGCTTCCCGCCGCCCTCACGCCGGCGGCCGAGCCCTCGCCCGCGGTCTCCGAGGTCGCGGGCCTCCTCCCGGGCGTCTTCGTGTCGCGCGACCCCTCCGCGAGCATCCGTTTCTCAGTCGCCGCCGTTCCGAAGAACAGGATCGCGGCCGACGCGCCGGTGTTCTATCTCGAGGCCGCGAAGTCCGCGCGCCCCGACGCCCCGTTCCTCCAGCGCTTCCTGAAGCTCGAAGCAGCCGGCGCGGTCGTCGCGGTCCGCGTGTACGAGCCGCGGGACCTCGCGGGCGTGCGCGGCAAGTGGCGCGAGCCGGAAGCCCTCGCGGTCTTCACGGAGCGGGACGTCCGCGAGCGGCCCGACTGCCGCATGACGCTCAAGAAAGCGCCGGCCGGCCACTGGACGGGCGGCACGGCCGCGGCGACGTGCTTCTCGCCGGCCGCCGGCGCGGCGGTCGCGGTCGCGATGTCGCTCTCGCCGCAGACGCTCGAGTGGCGGGAAGACGGGAAGAGCGCCGCCGGAGAGATCTCGATCTTCGGAAGGCAGCGGGAGACCGCCGCCCTCGCCGCGCCTGTGACGCTTGGGACAGGTCGTGACGGTGGCTTTTCTATGAAGGTGAAAGAGGAGGCCTCGGTTCAGGGGCCGCAGGCGCTCGAAGTGATCAGCCCGTCTTCACCTTCGAAGAAATACGACCTTGCGGAGCTCCGCGCCATTGCCGGAAGCGACAGCCTGTCGCTTTCGCGGCTCATCCAGGCTCCGGAGGCTTCCGCGGCGGCCGTCGTCGTTGTGGCCTCGAGCAGCGGAGCTCTTTCCGTATTCTCCTTCGCAGAAATCTCTTCTTCCGCTCTTTCTCCTTCCCTGGACGTCTCCGGCGCCGCGCCGCGCCTCGTCGCGGCGCCCGGGCGCGGCCTCGACGACGTCGTCTCGATCGAGCTTCGCGTCTTCGACCGCTGAGTCCGGCTCAGGGCCGCTGCGTCCTCGCGCCGGGCGCGCCGAGGACGAGGCCCGCCATCGCGTCGGCGACCTCCATCGCGGCGTCGCCGTCCGTGTTGCAGAGGACCGCGACCGCGAGGTCGTCGCCGGGGACGTACGCGGCCCACGCGTCGAAGCCCGGCAGTCCGCCGCCGTGGAAGAGGCGCCTCCGGCCTGCGAACGTGTCGATGCCGATGCCGTACCCGTAGGAGAGAGGCTTGCCGTCCGGCAGGACGCCGGGCGTCGTCATCGCGCGGGCCGAGGCGGCGTTCACGGGCGGCTCGGCGGAGAGCCGGCGGATCCATGCCGCGACGTCCGGAGCGGTGGAGAGGAGCGCGCCGGCGGCGTAGCCCTGCGTCAGGCTCACGTGCCAGGCGTTCTCGAAACCGCCGGCCTTCGTTCGCGAATAGGCGCGGGCGCGGCCGGGAACGAGCGCGGCCGTCTGTCCGTCGCGCGTCCCGGAGAGGCCGAGCGGGACGACGAAACGCTTCGTCACGAAGCTGCCCCAAGGCATCCCGGACGCCTTCTCCACGACGAGGCCGAGGAGGACGTATCCGGAATTGCTGTACCGGTACGCCGTTCCCGGCGGGAAATCGGGCGGCTCGTTCGCGAAGATCGCGACGAGGTCCGCCGGTTCGATCTCCCGCCCCGCCTGCGCCCAGTAGCGCGGGCCGAGGCTCGTCATGCTCCTGATTCCCGACGTGTGGTTCAGGAGCTGGCGGACGGTGGCGCTCCGGCCGGGCTCGGGGAAGGACGGGACGAACGTCCCGATCGGATCGTCGAGCGAGAGCTTCCCGTCGTCGGCGAGGGCGAGGACGGCCGCGGCCGTGAACGTCTTCGTGAGCGAGCCGATCGCATAGACCGTGCCGACGGACGCGGGCACACGGTTCTCGAGATCCGCGAACCCGTACGCCCCGGAGGCGAGGACGGCGCCGCCCTTCGTCACCACGAATGAGATGCCGGCAGTCCTTCCATCCCTGACTGCCGTTTCGGCGATGCGGGCGAGGGCTGAAGAGAGGGCCGAAGAGGTAGAGGGAGATTTCTTCGGAGGTGAAGAGGGAGATGGCTCGGCGGTGGTCTGCCTCTTCGCTTCTTCGGCGGCGGCCCCCTGCGGCGCGACCCCGACGAACAGTGCGAGAAGCGCGGCGATCCGCGCGCCCGCGCTCGGGACCACTCGAAGAAAATTCTTCCTCTTCATCGGCCTATCATGAACGCATGCCGTGCCGCGCGAGAACCCCCTTGGCGTTTGCGGCCCTGGTGTGTCTCGCGACCGCGTCCGTGGCCGCACAGCAGGGACGCGTCGAGGAGCGGTTCTCCGAGCGCGCGAGCTCGAGCATCCTCCTCGTCTACGACGGCCAGCGGCTCGAGCCCGGCGTCGAGCGTTCCCTTCTCGCGGCGCTCGAGCGCGCGTATGCGGAACTCGTGCAGGACCTCGGGTCGGCTCCGCCCCGCAAGGTCGAGGTCGTCGTCTACGCCGAGCGGGACTGGCGGCTCGCGACGCAGGCGCCGGACTGGTCCGGCGGACTCTTCGACGGAAAGGTCCGTGTCCCTGCGCAGGGCCTCACGGGCGTCACGCCGCAGCTCATGGCCGTGCTCAAGCACGAGATGACGCACGCCTTCGTCGCCGCGCGGACCGGCGGGCGCGCTCCGGTCTGGCTCCACGAGGGTCTCGCGCAGGTCGAGGAGGGGAAGACGGCCGGACCCTGGGCCGCCGCGCTCCTCGACGCGTGGAGGCGCGAGAAGACGTTCGGCCTGTCGTCGCTCGAGGGCTCGTTCCGGCGCTTCTCGGCCGGACAGGTGCGGACCAGCTACGTCGTGGCCCTCGCCGCGGTCGAGATGCTGCGTGACACGCGCGGGCCAGGCGCGATCGGCCACCTGCTCGACCACCTCGGAGACGGAACGCCCGTCGAGGAGGCCATGCGCGGGACCGTGCGCGGCGACTATTCGCGCGTGGAATCGGATCTCGCGGACTGGCTCGAACGCCGCGCGCGCTGAGGGATCAGGCCGTGGCCGCGGGCCGGCGAAGCCGGCGCCCGCCGCAAGCGGCCCGGGGTCGGGCGGCGGCACGAGGGCGTCCGGGAACGGGGTCCCCTGCAGGACGCGGGTCCCGGATCCCCGTGTGACGACCTCTTCCCACGCAGCGGCGGCCTCGCGGTAGCGGTTCGTCGCCTTCGCGTAGAGGGAGAGCAGCGTCACCGCCGCGGGAAAGTACGGGCGGCCCACGATGCGGCGCGCGGCGGGCTCGGCCGGCCGCGTCGACGTGAGCCGCCCCATCGTGTAGAGCGCCTGCTTGAGGGTGTGCGTCGTGTGGTTCGGGAGCGACATCCGGATCGCGAGCGGGTTCACGGCGTCCTCGAGGACGAGGAGGATCTGCTCGGGCCCGGCGCTCGTGCCCGGGCGCCCGCGGCGCCTGACGGCCGCGAGCACGACGGGGAGGAAGAGCATGCCGAGGAGCGCCGCGTCGTCGAGTCGTTCGCCGCCGCCGGTGCGCGCGTCGGCCTCCCGGAGCATCGCCCAGAATCCGTCCTTCACCGGGCCTTCGGGCGCGCGCACCCCCGCCTCGACGTCCATCTCGGGAAGGAGCGAGCCGAAGAGTCCGGTTTCCGACCAGAGGCGGTACGTGTCGTGCCCCCAGCCGCGCCGAAGCGGGTCGAGGAGCTCCTCGGTGACGCGCGGAGCCGCGCTCTTCGTCACCTCGCGGCGGAGCTCGTCGATGGCGGTGCGCAGGTCGGGAGCCATCTCGAAAGAGAGGCGCGCCGCGAACTCGCACGCCCGGAGCATCCGCACGGGGTCCTCGCGGAACCGGAGGCGCGGATCGCCGATCGTTCGGACGACGCGGGCGGCGAGGTCGTCGACTCCGCCGACGTAGTCGAGGACGGCGTAGGTCGCGATGTCGTAGAAGAGCCCGTTGATCGTGAAGTCGCGGCGGACCGCGTCCTCCTCGGGCGTCCCGAACGTGTTGTCGGAGCGGATCAGGAGGTCTTCGTCGCCCTCCTGCCCCTGTTCGCCCTGGACGGCGTCGGGCGTCTTCCGGAACGTGGAAACCTCGACGAGCTTGCCTCCCTCGAAGAGGATGTGGACGAGGCGGAACCGCCTCCCGATCACGCGCGAGTTCCGGAAGAGGCGCCGGACTTCCTGCGGCTTCGCGTCCGTGCCGATGTCGAAGTCCTTCGGCGTACGGCCCGTCATGAGGTCGCGAACCGATCCGCCCACGAGGTACGCCTTGAAGCCGGCGCGATGCAGCCGGTAGAGCACCCGAAGGGCGTCGGGATCGATGTATCCGCGCGAAATGGGGTGCTCGGCGCGAGGGAGGATGCGGGGAACGGTCATCCCGCGGGCTGCCGGAACGACATCCCCTGCATTGTAGCGGTTTCGAAGCGGGCCGAAAAATGGAACACTCCTCGGCGTGAGAGGTCGGATCGGGCGGGCCGGCGAGCGGCGGCGGCGGCCACCGCAGGTACTCGTGTGGATCATCCTCGGCGGCGTCGCCGCCTCGCGCTTCTTCGCGATCGCCGCCTCGCCGGGTGAGATCGACGAAGCCGTCTTCGCGGGCGCCGTGACGCACTTCGACCTGTTCGACCTGTCGCCGCAGGCGCCCGGGTTCCCGGTGTGGATCCTTCTCGGACGTGCGTTCCTGCCTTTCTGCGTGACGCCGTTCAACGCCCTCGCGACGGCGTCGACGATCCTCGCAGCCGCGGGATTCTTCGCGCTCTGGACCTGGGGCTGCCGCACGGTCGGCGGGTGGGCGGCGCTGTCGGGCGTCGTCTTCGCGGCGGCGCTTCCCGTCGTCTGGGTGAACGGCGGCCGCGCGTTCTCGGACACCCCGGCCACGGCCTTCTTCCTCGGCGCTCTCGCGTGCCTCGCGCTCGCCGACGAGCGCCGATCCCCGAACCAGACGCGCTGGCGCGAGATGATCGCCGCACGCCGTGCGCGCCTCCTGTGCATCGCCGCGGGCCTCCTCGCCGCCGCCGGGGCGGGCGTGCGGCCGCACCTCGTCCTCGCGTTCGGGCCGGCGCTGCTTCTCGGGATCGGCCGTCTTGCCCAACGCTGGGACCGCCGCGACGCGGTGCTCTCTTTCCTCGGCGCCGGCGCGGCCGGGACGGCCGCCTGGGCCGCCTGGCTCTTCGCGCAGGCGGGCGGCTGGGCCGGCCTCGTGGCGTCCCTTTCCGAGCGCGCAGGCTTCCGCGCGCACGCCTTCGCAACCGGCACGTTCGGAACGTTCGCGGACTCGTTTCTCGTGCGCGACTTCCTCTCGCCGAGACGCGCGGCCGCCGTGTTCCTTCTCGCGGCAATCGGGCTCGTCGCGCTGCTCCTCAGGCGGCGCCGGGGCGTGGTGGACCTCCTCGTGATCCTCGTTCCGACGTTCCTGTCGCTCTGGTTCCTGCACAGCCGCGCCATGTCGCGCTACTCGGTCCCGTTCGCCGTCGTGCTCGCGCTCGCCGTGGGTGCGGGCCTCGAGGCCGTTCTGAGAAAGGGGCCGCTCGCCTTCGGCGCGGCGGTGCTCGGTGCGGGCCTCTACGCCCGGGAAGCGTGGCCCGACGTCGTGGCGAGCGCGCACGAGGAGACCCCGCCGATCGCCGCGATCCGGGCGCTCGAGCGGTGGGTCCATCCGGGCCGCGAGACGATCGTCGCGGACGAGGATTTTCATGCCTTCCTCAGGACCGAGCGCTGGGAAGGCCGGCTCGTCGCGTGGGGGTACACCGACACGGAGATCGCCTCGGCGCCACGCCAGACGAACAGGCGCCTGGTCCGTCTCGCGGACTTCACGGCCGAGCCCGAGCCGCCGGACCGTCGAGACCCGCTCTGGAAGACCTGGCTGCGCGGAGGACGCGTCGCCGAGATGCTCGGCAACAGGCGCCTCCTCGTCGTCGCGGTGCGCGACCCTGCGCCGCCGCTCTTCGGCCCGGGATTCGGGCCGAAGGAGAGCGCGCCCGGGAAGCATTCGTTCCGGTGGGCGGGGCCCTCCGCGCGCCTCCTCGTCGCACAGGACCAGGGCCCGCTCTCCGCGACTCTGTCGGGCGAGAGGCCGGACGCGGGCGGACCGACGACCCTCACCGTCTCGGAGGCGGGCACGGGGAGGATCCTCCTGTCGCGCGTGATCGAGCCCGGTCCGTTCGACTTTGCGATTCTCGACCGCCCCGTCTACGGTCCGATGCCAGGGCCCGCGGAATACGTGATCACGTGCGACCGCACCGTGGACCTTCCGCCCTCGCCCGGCACGTCGCGCCCCGCGAAGGGCTGCTTCACGTTTCTCGAGTCCACGTTCTCGCGTCCCCCCGAGCACGCGTGGATGCGGCAGGGGGCCCGCGTCGTGGCGGATCTCGGGGCGCCGGACGACGGCCGCTACGACCCGGAGGGTTTCTGGCAGCGGGAGAAGATCGCGGACACCGGCCTCGACCTCCGCTGGACGAAAGGGTCTGCGTCCCTTGCGTGGGCGCCGCAGCCCGGCTTCACGCCGGCGCGGGTCGTGCTGCGCGCGCGCGCGGTCGCGGCGCCGAAGGACGCCGCGATTTACGTCAACGGGGTGTTCGCGGCCGCGGTGCGTGTGGGGTCGGGCCTCGCCGAGGTCTCGGCGCCGCTCGCGCCGGCCGCGGCAGGGTTCCTCTCCGGCCCGGAGTGCGCGCGGATCGAGATCCACGCGGCCACGGAAGTCCCGAAGGCGCTCGGCAAGGGCGACGACGTCCGCGCCCTCGGGGTCGCGGTCGACCGCATCGCGCTCGAGTAGGAGAGATCAGGAAGAGGAAGACGAAGACGAAGATTTCTTAGAAGGTGAAGAGAGGCGGAAGTCTCGGAACACGGACACGAACGCGGCGGCGAACAACGCCGCGCCAAACAGCGGCCAGAGCGTGCCCGCGTCCCAGCCCCATTCACTTTCTAAGAAGCTCTTTCTCCCCGGTCCCCCGATCAGCCCGAAGAACAGCACCGCCCCCGACCACAGGAGCAGCAGGAAGCGCGCCTTGTGCGCGATGCGGCGGCGGAGAGCCGGGAAGAGGGCGAGGACGAGCGGCGCTCCGACCAGGAGGACCAGGAGCGCCGCGCGCTTCACGTCAGTTCGTGCCTCCGGCCGTCAGATGCGAGTTCTTGCGGCTGTAGGCGAAGAAGATCACGAGGCCGATCGCGAGCCAGATCACGAGGCGGGCCCAGGTGTGCCAGCCGAGGTTCAGCATGAGGTAGAGGCAGAAGACGGCTCCGAGGATCGGGACGGCCGGCACAAACGGCGTCCGGAACGGGCGGTTCGCGCCGGGGTTCGTGCGCCGGAGGATGACGACGGCCGCGCAGACGATCACGAACGCGAGGAGCGTTCCGATGTTGACCATCTGCCCGAGGTCGTCGATCGGCGTGAAGGCGCCGAGCAGGGCGCAGACGATGCCGACGATCCACGTCATCTTGAAGGGCGTCCGGAACCGCGTGTGGACCTCGCCGAAGATCTTCGTCGGGAGCAGGCCGTCGCGCGACATCGCGAAGAAGACGCGCGTCTGGCCGAGGAGCATGACGAGCATGACGGACGTCAGGCCGGCGAGCGCGCCGCCCGTGATGAGGAAGACCGCCCAGCCGAGGCCGTAGCTCTCGAAGGCCTGCGCGATCGGCGCCTTGAGGTCGATCTTCGACCAGTGGACCATGCCCGTCAGGACGAGCGCGACCGCGATGTAGAGGACCGTGCAGACGGCCAGCGAGCCGATGATCCCGAAGGGCATGTCCTTCTGCGGGTTCTTCGCCTCCTGCGCCGTCGTCGAGATCGCGTCGAAGCCGATGTACGCGAAGAAGATGTACGCGGCCCCCGAGGCGATGCCCGCAAAGCCGTTCGGCGCGAAGTCGGACCAGCCCGTTCCCCAGTTCGCGGCCTTCACGAAGAAGGCGCCCACGATGATGACCATCACGACGACGGCGGTCTTCGTGGCGACGATGCCGGCGTTGAACTTCGCGGACTCCTGGATGCCGCGTGCGAGGACGGCCGTCACGAGCAGGACCGCGCCGAGCGCGAGGAGGTTGAAGACGATCGGGATGCCCGCGATCGTCGGCGGAGCCGGCCAGGGATGCCCGCCCGCGAGCGCGGCCGCAGCGCCGCGGCTGTACGTGATCCAGTCGTTCGTCATCCACTCCGGCAGGTGGATCCCGAACAACTTCAGGAATTTCACGCAATAGCCGGACCATCCGACCGACACGGTTGCGGCGCCCATCATGTATTCGAGGACGAGGTCCCAGCCGATGATCCAGGCAAAGAGCTCGCCGAGCGTCGCGTACGCGTAGGTGTACGCCGAGCCCGCGAGCGGGATCATCGAGGCGAACTCCGCGTAGCAGAGCCCCGCGAAGACGCACGCGATTCCCGCGAGGACGAACGACAGGGCGAGCGCGGGCCCCGCGCCAAGGATCTTTACGGTGCCGTCTTCGTTCAGGGAGCCGTGGGCGCCGATGCCCGTCATGACGAAGATGCCGGCGCCGATGATGGCCCCGATGCCGATCGCGACGAGCGACCAGCGCCCGAGCGCGCGTTTGAGGCTGTGCTCGCCCTCGTCGGAGCCTTCCGCGAGCAGCTGCGCGACGGACTTCGTCGCGAACAGGGAATTCTGGGCCACGTGTCGACCTCCTCTTCCCGATCTCGAGTCGTACGGAACGCCCGGACGATAACACCATAGAATCCGTCTCAGAGGATCCGCATGACCGTTCCGCCGACACCCGTGCTGCCGCCGTCCGCAATCGCCGAGGAATACCGCACGGCGGTCAAGTCCTACGGAGCGAAGACCCCGATCCAGGGCGTCCAGGTCCACCGTGTGCCGCGCTTCGTGGACG
Source organism: Thermoanaerobaculia bacterium (assembly GCA_044229475.1). Lineage (GTDB taxonomy): Bacteria > Acidobacteriota > Thermoanaerobaculia > UBA5066 > UBA5066 > Fen-183. The sequence continues at coordinate 597,552 of JBGASW010000003.1, forward strand.
ACCGGGGCTTCTTCCAGGAGATCTACCGCGCGAAGGCCGACCACCCGGGGAGCGAGGCGCTCGCCGAGTTCTTCCGGGACGTTCCCGTCGCCCAGATCAACTTCACGATCGTGAACGCCGAAAACCACGTCAAGGGCCTGCATTACCACCTCAAGCAGCAGGACGTGTGGTACTGCCCGCACCCGTACAAGGCGAAATTCGTCCTCTTCGACGTCCGGAAGGACTCGCCGACGTACGGCGCGACCCAGGTCCTCGTCGCGGGGGACGGACAGGACCTTCTCGTCCGCATCCCCGAGGGCGTCGCGCACGGCTATCGCGCCCTCACGAACCCGTGTGCGCTCTTCTACATCGTCACGCGCACGTTCGACGTCAAGGATCCGGACGAATGGCGCATCGCGTGGGACCACCCCGCGGTAAAGGACCTCTGGGACGTCCCGAACGGGTGAAGACCGGGAGATTCTGCAGCCGGCGCTCCGCGCCGGCCGGGGGATTTCTTAGAAGGTAGAGAAACCGGTGGAGACGAGGCGGGGATTTCTCAAGAAGGGCATCCTCGGTGGCGCGCTGCTGGTTGTCGGAGGCACGGCCTTCCTCGCCTTTCGAAGGACTCTTCGCGCGGCGAAGCCGCGCAACCCTCTTCTCGTCCTTTCCGAGAACGAGTATGCGATTTTCGCGGCCGTCGCCGAACGCGTGGTCGCGGTGGACGGGGATTCGCCGTCGACGGACGCCGTGGACGTCGCGGGCCGCGCGGACGCGGTGATGGCGCAGTGGCCGGACCCCGTCCAGATGGAGTTCCGGCGCGTCCTTCACCTCTTCGAGAGCGCCCTGACGGGAGCGTTGACGCGGACCGGTTACGAGACGTTCACGGCGTCGCCCGCGCGCATGCAGGACGCGCGTCTCGCGGTTTGGGCCGGATCGCGCGTCGCGGTCTTCCGATCCGGCTACCAGGCGATGAAGCGGCTCGCATGCGCGTGCTACTACGCGGCGCCCGAGAGCTGGCCCGCGACGGGGTACCCGGGGCCCCCGGAGCTGCCCTTCGCGGATGGGGAATGAAGAACCTCTTCGCGGACCGCCCGATCCCGAACCTCATGCGCGGCCATGAGATCGGCTCGGACCTCGCGCTCTCGGCCGACGTCTGCGTCGTGGGCTCCGGTCCGGGCGGCGCGATCGCCGCCGCACGCCTCGCGGCGTCCGGGGCGCGCGTGATCCTCCTCGAGGAGGGGGGCTTCTTCACGAGGAAAGCCGACTTCCACATGCAGGAGGCCGAGGCCTACCCGAAGCTCTACCAGGACCACGGCAACCGCGCGACGGACGACCTTGGGATCACGATCCTCCAGGGGCGTGGCGTCGGCGGCGGCACCCTCGTGAACTGGACGACGTGCTTCCGGACTCCGGAGCGGACGCTCGCCCTCTGGCGCGAGCGCCACGGGCTTTCCGACTTCACCACGGAGCGATTCGGCCCGCACTGGGACGAGGTCGAGAGCCGTCTCTCCATCCGGCAGGTCGACGTCTCGGAGGTGAACGAAAACAACGCCGTTCTCCTCGAGGGCGCGGGAAAGCTCGGGATCGCGACGGAGCTCGTTCGGCGCAACGTCATGTCGTGCCTCCACACGGGCTACTGCGGGATGGGTTGCCCGACGAACGCGAAGCGGGGGATGGCGCTCACGTACCTGCCCGACGCGGGCGGCAAGGGCGCGCGCGTGTACGCCGACTGCCGCGCCGTGCGCCTTGTCCTCGACGCGCGCCGCGAGCGCATCACGGCCGTCGAGGCCGACGTCCTCGACGGCATGACGGACCGGCCCTCGGGCCGCCGCGTGACGGTCATGGCGGCGCGGTTCGTCGTGGCGGGCGGCGCGATCAACTCGCCGGCGCTCCTCCTGCGCTCGGGCCTGCCGGACCCGCACGGCCGCGTCGGCAAACGCACGTTCCTCCATCCCGTCGTCGCGACCGTCGCGCTCTTCGACCGGCGCATCGACCCCTTCTACGGCGCTCCCCAGTCCGTCGCCTCTCACGCCTTCGTCGAGCGCCCGGCGAAGATCGGCTTCTTCCTCGAGGTGCCGCCGCTCCACCCGATGCTCGCGTCGCTCGCGCTCCCGGGGTTCGGCGCGGCCCACCGCGACGGGATGAAGACGCTCGCGAAGACGAACGCGATCATCGCGCTCCTGCGCGACGGGTTTCTCGCGGAGGACGAGGGCGGGACCGTGTCGCTCCGCGAAGGCGGAAGGCGCCTGTCGATCCGCTACTCGCTCGGCCCCGCTCACGCCGAGGCGATGCGCGAGGCGATGAAGGTCTCGGCGCGCATCCAGCTCGCCGCGGGCGCGCGCGAGGTGAGGACGCTGCACAAGGATCCTGTCGTGATCCGGGAGGAGCGCGACCTCCGTGTCATCGACGAGCGGCCCATCGGCCCGAACCTCCTCGGCGTCTTCACGGCGCACCAGATGGGCGGCTGCGCGGCGGGGGCGGATCCGGCGGACTCCGTCGTGGACGGAAACCTCCGCCACCACCAGCTCGCGAACCTCTGGGTCTTCGACGGCTCCGTCTTCCCGACGTCGCTCGGAGTCAATCCCCAGCTCTCGATCCTCGGCATCGTCTCGGCGTCGGCCGAGCGGATGATCGCGTCGAAGACCTGACGCGGGTCAGCGCTTCTCGCGCACCGTGAGGACGGGGACCGGGCAGAGGCGGACGACGCGCTCGGCCGTCGACCCGATCAGCAGCTTCTCGAGCGCGTTGCGCCCGTGCGTTCCGAGGACGACGAGCGAGGCCTTCGCCCTCTTCGCGGAGTCGATGATCGCGTCGGAGGGTCGGCCCCAGAGAAACTCGCTCGAGGCGTCGACCCCGCGCTTCTCGGCCGAGGCGACCGCGGCGGCGAGGCGCTTCTTCGTCGCGTCCTCCCACTCCTTCTGCGTCGAGACGTCGAGGTAGGGGAGGGCGCCGGCGACGTCGAAAGCCTGCACGGGCTCGACGAGGACGTGCACGACGTGGACCTTCGCGCCCTGCGAAGACGCGAGCGAGACCGCGAACGAGAGGGCGCGCGCCGCGCACACGGAAAAGTCGGTGCCGACGACGATCGTCTTGAGAAGCGGCGGGGACTTCTTTCCGGCCATGGCGTGCCTCCCTCAGGGCCGCCGGCGCGACTTGAGCGCGGCGACGGCGGTGTCGATCTCGGCGGCGGAGGGCTTCAGCGGGAAGGCCTCCCCGCGGACGTACCGGGCCTCGCCGTCGACGTAGGTGGCGGCGACGTGGGACCGGTCCATGCTGTACACGATAGGCCCGTAGGGGTCCTCGCGCCACGAGACGGGGCCGGCGAAGCCCGAGTGCGGGTCGAGGAGCACGAAGTCGGCCCGGCGGCCCGTCTCGAGCGTCCCCGCGTTCAGGCCGAGCGCCTCGGCGCCCTCGGCCGTCGCCATCCGCACGACGTCCCACGCCGGGAGCGCCGCGGGCCCGAGCCGCACCTTGGGAAGGAGGGCTGCGAGGCGCATCTCCGTGAAGGCGTCGAGCCGGTCGTTGCAGGGAGCGCCGTCGGCACCGAGCGTGACGCGGATGCCCTGCGCGCGGTACTCGGGCACGGGGCAGATGCCGGAGCCCAGCTTGAGGTTCGACGACGGGCAGTGCGCGACGGTCGTGCCGCGCGAGGCGAGGAGCGTCCGCTCGTCGGCGTCGGCGTGGACGACGTGCGCGAGCACGACGTGCGCGCCGGAAATGCCGGCGTCGTCGAGGTAGCGGACGTTCCGCCGTCCCGTGCGCTGGGCGACGAGGGCGATCTCGTCGAGGTTCTCGGAGGCGTGCGTGTGGACGAGGAAGCCCTCCGCCTTCGCGCGCTCGCCGACCTCGCGCAGGAGGCGGTCCGTGCACGAGACGGCGAACCGGGGACAGAACGCGACGCGCAGCCGGCCGCCGTTTCCGCCGTGCCAGGCCTTTGCGAGGCGCTCGGTCTCCGCCAGGGCTGCCCGCGTGTCGCGAAAGAGGCCGGCCGGATTCGTCCCGGGATCGTCCATGAGGGCGTTGCCGCTCGTGACGCGAAGGCCCGCGGCCGCCGCGGCGCGGAAGACCGCGTCCGTGTGGTACGCCGTCGCCATGTCGAGGACGGACGTCGTCCCGCCGGAGAGGAGCTCGGCAAGGCCGAGCCGCGCCGAGACCTCCAGCGTCGCCTCGTCGTGCGCGGCCTCGCCCGGCCAGACGTGCGTCGAGAGCCACGGGAGCAGCTGGAGGCCGTCGGGGCCGTTGCGCAGGAGCGTCTGGCAGAGGTGGACGTGCGTCTGGACGAAGCCGGGCAGGACCCACATTCCCTTCGCGTTCAGCCGCTGGAAGGGCCGTCCCGCGGCCGCGTAAGAGCGTGCGCGCGTCTGGGCCTCGGCGTCGCGCGCGGCGATGGCGCCGTCCTCGACGAACAGCGCGCCGCCCGGGACGACGTCCGCGGGGCGCGTCATCCCGATCACGAGGGCGTTCTCGACGAGGAGGGGCGTCATGGCAGCCCGCCATTATCCAATGGCGGACGGTTCAGAGCAGCAAGGCTCCTTCGTGAACGAGCAGCCACCGCTTGCGGGGGAGGCCGCCGCCGTAGCCCGTGAGGCTCCCGTCCGACCCGATGACGCGGTGGCAGGGGATCACGATCGAGACGGGGTTCGCCCCGTTCGCGGCCGCCACGGCGCGCGTCGCGGTCGGTCGGCCGATCTCGCGCGCGAGACGGGCGTACGTCCATGTCGTGCCGGCGGGGATGCGCCTGAGAGCCCGCCAGACGGACTCCTGAAAGGCCGTGCCGCCCGTGTCGACCTCTATGGGATCGAGAGCGTGGAGGTCGCCGGCGAAGTAACGCCTCAGCGCCTCGGCGACAGTTTCGGCCTGCAAATTTTCTTTGAAGGTGAATTTGCCGAACCTCCGTGCGAGCGAGACGCTCAATCCCCTCCAGCGGTCCTCGAAGGCCAGGCCGGCGAGCGCACTGCCGCGCAGGACGAGCACGACCGCACCCGCGGGTGTCGGCACTCTTACCCTTCTAAGAATCTCTTTCTCTTTCTCCCTCTTCATGCGCCGCCTTTCCCGTCCGCGAGCGACGCCCAGAGGTGGAGCGTCGCGTACGCGCGGTAGGGCCGCCAGCGCTCGGCGCGCGCGGCGATCCGGCCTCTCTTCACGCCCGCGCGCTCCATCGCCCTGACGAGACCGAGGTCGCCGTCCGGAAAGGCGTCGCCCTCGCCGAGCGCTCGCAGGGCGACGACGTGCGCCGTCCACGGCCCGAACCCGGGCAGCGCCGTGAGGCGCTCCTCGAAGTCCTGGAGGCCTTTCGGAGCCCCGAGGACGAACGAGCCGTCCGCGACGGCGCGGGCGAAGGCCCTGAGGGCCGCGGCACGGGCGCGGGGGAGCCCGACACGCGCGACGTCCGCGTCCGCGACGGCGGCGGGGGACGGAAAGACGTGCGTGAGCCCGGGGCGCGCGAGGCGCTTCGGCAACGGACGCCCGCAGAGCGCCACGAGCCTCCCCGCGAGCGTGCGCGCGCCCGCGACGGAAATCTGCTGCCCGAGCACCGCGCGGACGGCGACTTCGAACGGGTCCCAAACGCCCGGGACGCGCAGGCCGGGCCGCCGCGCGACGAGCGGCGCGAGGAGCGGGTCGGCGGCGAGCACGCGGCCGATGGCGCGGGGGTTTGCGGAGAGGTCGAACAGGCGCGAAACGCGCGCCGTCAGATCATCGGGTTTCGCCCAAGGAGGGAATTCCAGCGAAAGTGAATGCGACCGTCCGCGGCGCCGGAGCGCGACTCGCAGCGTTCCGGCGCGCCCCGCCTGCGTGAATGCCCTTTCATAGGAATTCTCTTCGACTCTCTCGACTCCGAGCAGCGAGCGCGCCGCGAAGAATCCGAACAGCGCCTTGCCGTCGAACGGAGCCCGCACGCGCAGCTCCGCGCATGCCGTCACGGCGCGGGAGGCTCCGGCGGCGCGGGAGAGTCAGGCAGGTCCGCCGCGGGCGCGCCGCCGAGGCCGAGGCGGTCCGCGATCGGAACCTGCGCGGCGAGGACGAGGGCCACGAGATCCGGGAGCGGCGCGCCCCACTCCTCGGCACCGCGCGTGACGTACGTGCGGTCGACGGAGCGCGCGAACGACTTCTCCTTGAGGCGCTTGAGGACCGACTCGACGGGCACGTCCGCGATCTTCTTGCTGGGCCGGATCAGCGCGCACGCGCCACAGAAACCCGTCAGCTCGTCGGCGGCAAGGATCGCCTTCTCCATCGGCGTCTCGCGCGGGATGTTCGTGTAGAACGCGTGGCCGCCGATCGCCTTGATGACGGGCTCGGGCCAGCCGCGCTCGCGCAGGATCTCCATGCCGCGCCAGACGTGGTCCTGCTCCGTGGGGAATTTCTCGTAGTCGAAGTCGTGGAGCATCCCGACGAGGCCCCACGTCTCGATCTCGGCGGGGTCCGCGACGCCCGTCGATCGGGCGAGCGCGCGCATCGTCGCCTCGACGGCGAGCGCATGCCGGCGGAGCGGCTGCGAAGCGGTGAACTCGGTCAGGAGGGCCCAGGCGTCCGCACGCGTCTTCATGAGCGGGGAGTTTAGAGATCGGGAGACGGGGGAACGGGAGATTTCTTCGAAGGTGCATGGCGGCCCGGCGCGTCCGGACCTACGTTCGCTGCGGGGGCGCTCCGGCGCGCGGCGGGGGCTCGTATTCAACTTCCGAAAAATTCGGACTGATCGGTATGAGATGCGATTTCATGCACCGAACGGTGTGCAAATCGCCCGTTTTCGATTGACTTTCTGGCGCATTGAACTGATTCTCCGCCCGGCGCGAGCCGAAATCGGAAAAACGCAGGGGGAACGAGATGGCACTTAAGGCAGCCGAAATCCTGAAGATTTGCGACAAGGAAGGGGTCCGTTTCCTGCGTCTGCAGTTCACGGACATCCTCGGAATCATCAAGAACGTCGAGGTCCCGCGCACGCAGTTCGAGAAGGCGCTCGAGGGCGAGATCCAGTTCGACGGCTCCTCGATCGAGGGCTTCACGCGGATCGAGGAGTCGGACATGGGCCTCGTGCCCGACCTCGACACCTTCCGGATCTTCCCGTGGTCGCACCCCAACGGGAAGGTGGCGCGCCTCGTCTGCGACGTCATCACTCCCGACGGCAAGCCCTTCGCGGGCTGCCCCCGCCAGACGCTCAAGCGCCAGGTCGAGAAGGCGAAGGCGATGGGCTACACGCTCATGACGGGGCCGGAAGCCGAGTTCTTCCTCTTCACGCGGGACGCGAACGGCGACCCGGTCGTCGACACCCACGACCAGGGCGGCTACTTCGACCTCACTCCCGTCGACCGGGGCGAGGAAGCCCGTCGCGACATCGTCGTCGCCCTCGAGGCGATGGGCTTCGAGGTCGAGGCGGCGCACCACGAGGTCGCCCCCGGCCAGCACGAGATCGACTTCAAGTACGGCGACGCCGTGACGACGGCCGACCAGGTCGCGACGTTCAAGCTCGTCGTCAAGAAGGTGGCCCTCGACCACGGCCTCCACGCGACGTTCATGCCGAAGCCGATCTTCGGCGTCAACGGCTCGGGGATGCACGTTCACCAGTCGCTCATCACGGGCTCGGGCGCGTCCATGAAGAACGCGTTCTACGACCCGAAGGCGAAGTACCAGCTCTCCGGCCTCGCGATGAACTACATCGGCGGCATCCTGAAGCACGCCCGCGCCATCGCCGCGATCACGAACCCGCTCGTGAACTCGTACAAGCGTCTCGTGCCCGGCTACGAGGCGCCCGTCAACGTGGCGTGGTCGGAGCGCAACCGTTCGCCGATGGTCCGCATCCCCGCGCGGCGCGGGATGGGGACCCGCTGCGAGGTCCGCATGCCGGACCCGTCCTGCAACCCGTACCTCGCGTTTACGGTCATGCTCGCGGCCGGTCTCGATGGCGTCAAGAACAAGCTCGAGGCGGGCGAGCCCGTGAACCAGAACATCTTCGAGATGTCGGCCCGCGAGAAGAAGCGCCTGAAGATCGACGTCCTCCCGGGCAGCCTCGCCGAGGCGCTCGACTGTCTCGAGAAGGACGACCTTCTCAAGGATGCGCTCGGCGAGCACATCTACGACAAGTTCGTCGAGGCCAAGCGGACCGAGTGGCAGCAGTACATCGCCCAGGTCCACGGCTGGGAAGTGGACCGCTACCTGCAGGCGTACTGATTTTCTTGAGGGGGAACCAGGGCCGGTTCCCCCTCATACCCCCTCCGAGCCAATCGTCTTTCTAAAGCCCGAGCTTCGTCCGGGCCGCTGCGAGGACGGCGGCGGCCGCGGCGGGGAGACCGAGATTGAGCGGGCTGAGCACGAGGTCGTACCCCGCGGGGTCCTCGATCTCGTGCTGGAAGGCCTGCCGCACGAAAGCGCGCTGGGCGGCGTCGCTCTCCGCGACGCGCCGGCGGGCCTCGGAAACCTCGATGCCTTCCGCCCGGGCCAGCGCTTCGGCGCGCTGGGCCGGGGGGCCGACGGTACGGACCCTCAACCCGCCGGCCGGGGCGAGAAGGAAATTCGCTCCCCGCCCCACGAGGATCGCCCGGCCTTCCCGGCCGATTCGCAGGATCACGTGCCTCAGCCCGTCCAGCACGCGCGCCTGGCCGGGATCGTCGTGGAGGATCAGGGGAGCGATGTATTCACCCACCTCGCGGACGCCTTTCTCGTCGAAGCGCTCCAAGGCGAACGTCTCGCGGTGCGTCTCCTCGGCGACCGCCGAGAGGATCTCGCGGTCGTAGACGCGCCAGCCGAGCGCTTCGCCGAGGAGGCGGGCGAGCTCGCCTCCCCCCGAGCCGAGCTCCCGCGAAAGCGCGATCCACGGCCCTTCCGCCGCAGCCGGGCGGGGTGTCTCCAGCTCCGAGAGCCGACGGACCTCGCGGAAATGGCCCTGGCGGTCGGCGAGTCCGGCGGCGGGAAGGTGGGAAATCATGGCGGACCTCCCTTTTCCCCAATCTAGGGCGCCATCCGGACGCGCGCATCCCCTCGCGGACGGTCAGGCGGGCAGGACGACGAGCCCGGACGGGCGGACGGACAGCGCCTCGCATCCGTCCGCAGTCGCGAAGACGTCGTCTTCGATCCTCACGCCGAGTCTTCCGGGTAGGTAGATACCGGGCTCGAGCGTGCAGACGTTGCCGAGGGCGAGAGGAACGCGGTTGCCCTGGACCAGATACGGGGCCTCGTGGCCGTCCATCCCGAGGCCGTGCCCGAGACGGTGCGTGAAGAAAGCGCCGTAGCCGGCATCCTCGATCACCTTGCGGGCGGAGCGGTCGACGTCCTCGGGGATGGCACCCGCGCGGAAGGCGGCGAACGCCGCGCGCTGGGCGGCATCCACTGCCGCGTAGACCTTCCGGACCTCGTCCGACGCGGAGCCAAAGGCCACCGTCCGCGTGATGTCGGAGGTATAGCCGCGCACGCGGCAGCCGCCGTCGATCAGGACGACGTCGCCCTTCTCGAGGCGCGCGTCGCCTGGGCCCCCGTGCGGCAGCGCGGCGGACGCGCCGAACTGCACGAGTGCGCCGCCGCGCACGCCGAGGCGGCGGAGCTCGCCGGACAGGACCTCGCCGACCTCGCGCTCCGTCATGCCGGCCGCGAGCCGCGCATGCGTGGCCGCGATCGCGGCGACCATGCGCGCCGCGGCGTCCCTCAGGATCGCCTTCTCCGCGTCGGACTTGACGGCGCGCAGGCCGTCGAACAGGCCGGCGGCGTCCACGAGGCGGGCTCCCGTGGCGTCCCGGAGGCGCGACGCCGTGTGGAAGTCGGTCGTCCCCTCGATGCCGATCCGCCGGGCGCCGGTGAGAAGCGCGGCGAGCAGCCTGACCGGGTCTTCGTGCTCCTGCCAGACGGCCGTCCGTCCGACGACCGCGTCACAGCGGACGCGTTCTTCCTCGAAGAACGGCGTCACGAACGCCGAGGGAACCTTCGGTCTCAGAACGAGCGCCATGACCCGTTCGCTCCGTCCCGGGTCGGCGCCGCAAAGCCAGGCCATGCTCGTCGACGGCACGGCGACGAGCGCATCGAGGCCGGCCGCCTTCGCGGCCGCGAGCGCGCGCTCCTGCCGTTCGCGGTAGGTCTCGCGCGGGAGCTCCGGGGGCAGTGGCGGAGCGGTTGCGCCCGACGGCGCCGGACCGTCCGCGAAGGCCGGGAGCAGCGGCGCCGCCGCGAGGGCGGAGCCGGAGGCGAGAAAACGGCGGCGGGAGAAGGCGCGGCTCACCGGGAGGAGACTAGCCGATCCGCGGGCGGCCTCAGATTTCGACCTGGATCCCGAACTCGATCGCCCGCGCGGGCGGGATCCGGTAGAAGGCCGTCGCGCGGCCCTCGTTGCGGCGCATCCAGGAGAAGAGCCGCTCGCGCCAGCGCGCCATCCCGCTCGCGCGATCCGTCGAGATGATGGCGTCCTTGCCGAGCACGTAGCTGATCGTGTCGGGGTCGAGGGGCTTTCCGGCGAGGACGAGGCCCTTCAGGCCCTCGGGCACGTCCGGCTCCTCCATGAACCCCCACCTGAGGAGGACCCGGAAGAACCCTTCTCCCAGGTCTTCGACGCGCCGCCGCTCGGACGGCGGGACGCGCGGGACGTCGGCGGTTTCGACGGTGAGCAGGAGGATCGGGTCGTGCAGCGCCCGGTTGTGCTGCCAGTTGAGGATCAGCGCCGGCGGCACGAGGTCGTGGAAGCGCTCCATGTAGACGGCGGGGTGGTCGAGGCGCGGCGGCTTCTCGCGGCGGACGTCGAGGATGTGCTCCTCGATCGGCTTCAGGAACGCCGAGGAGGTCCGGCGCAGCGCCTCGAGGAGGACGCGCTGGCCCTGTTTCCAGGTCGCCATGAGTGAGTAGATCCCCGCGCCGAGAAGAAGCGGGATCCAGCCTCCGTGCCACAGCTTTGCGAGGTTCGCGGCGAAGAACGCCCCCTCCGCCGTGAGGAAGACGGCCGCGAAGAGGGCGATCTTCCAGCGGGCGGCGTGCCAGCCCGCCGCCAGAAGGACGGTGAAGAGCAGCGTCGTGAGCAGCATCGTGGCGGTGACGGCGACACCGTATGCGCCCGCGAGCCGGCTCGACGAGCCGAAGGAGACGACGAAGAAGACGCAGCCCACGAGCAGCGCCGCGTTCATCGCGGGGAGGTAGATCTGCCCGCGTTCGGTCGCCGACGTGTGGAGAACCTGAAGGCGCGGGAGGAAGCGGAGCTGGACGGCCTGGTGCGTCAGGGAGAAGACGCCGGAGATGAGCGCCTGGGAGGCGATCGTCGTCGCGGCCGTCGCGAGCGCGACCATCGGGAGGACCGCCCACGGCGGAACCATCGCGAAGAGGGGGTTCTCGAGGGCGGCCGGTTCGCGCAGGAGGAGCGCGCCCTGGCCGAAGTAGTTGAGGAGGAGCGCGGGCAGGACGATCGTGAACCACGCGATGCGGATCGGCCGTGCGCCGAAATGCCCCATGTCGGCGTAGACGGCCTCGCCGCCCGTCACGACGAGGACGACCGATCCAAGGACGAGGAACCCCTTCAGCCCGTTGTGCGCGAAGAAACGCACGGCGTGCATCGGGTCGAAGGCGAGGAGGACCCCGGGCGCGTGCAGGATCTCCCGCGCGCCGAGGGCCGCGAGCGTCCCGAACCAGACGAGCATGACGGGCCCGAAGAACGTCCCGATCCGGCCCGTCCCCTTCTTCTGGACCGAGAAGAGGACGACGAGAACGACGACGGCGAACGGCACGACGAAGGGAGCGAGGGCCGGGCTGCGCGCCTTCAGGCCCTCGGCCGCGGAGAGGACCGAGATGGCCGGCGTGATGAGCCCGTCGCCATAGAGAAGCGCCGCACCGAAGAGGCCGAGAACGATGACGACGTGCCGGCGCGGATCGTCCCTGCGGAGACAGCGGCTGACGAGCGTCATGAGCGCCAGGATGCCGCCCTCTCCCTCGTTGTCGGCCCTGAGGACGATCCAGACGTACTTGACCGCGACGAGGAGGACGAGCGACCAGACGATGAGCGAAAGGACGCCGAGGACGTTCTCCGGGTTCAGGGCGAGGCCGTGCTCGGCCGGGCTCAGCGACTCGCGCAGCGCGTAGAGCGGGCTCGTTCCGATGTCACCGTACACGACTCCCAGAGCCGCGAGGGACAGCACGGCCAGGCGCGAGCGCGGGCCGGTTTGCGGTTCGGTCACGAGACGAACATAGCATCGCCGTAGCTGAAGAAGCGGTAGCCGGCCCGGACCGCCTCCGAATAGGCGGCAAGCACGCGCTCCCGGCCCGCGAACGCCGAGAGGAGCATCAGGAGCGTGGAGCGCGGGAGGTGGAAGTTCGTGAGGAGCCCGTCCACGACGCGGAATTCCGCCCCTGGAACGAGGAAGAGATCCGTCTCGAACGCGCCGGGCGCGACGCGCCCGCCGTGGAGGCGCGCGGAGGCCTCGAGCGTCCGGACGCTCGTCGTGCCGACCGCGACGACGCGCCGTCCCTCGTCCTTCGCGCGGTTGACGGCGGCCGCGGAGTCCTCGGGGATGAACGCCCGCTCGAAGTCCATCCGGTGGTCCTCGACGCGGTCCGACTTGACGGGCTTGAACGTCCCGAGCCCGACGTGGAGCGTCAGGCGGGCGATCGTGACGCCGCGCGCGGCAGTCTCCGCGAGCATGGACTCCGTGAAATGGAGTCCGGCCGTCGGCGCTGCGATCGCGCCGGGCTCGCGCGCGAAGACGGTCTGGTAGTCGAGGCGGTCCTGCGCGTCGGCGAGGCCGCCGGGGCGGTGGATGTAGGGGGGAAGGGGAGCGGAGCCAAGGACGGAGAGATCGGAGAGAAGAGAGGAGTCCCCTTTGCTCCCGTGCTTCGTGAACCGCATGGCGTAGAGGCCACCTTCGGCGCGCGGGGGAGGGGCGCTTTTCTTAGAAGGTGAATGTCCTTCCGGTCCGGCGTGGGGAGGCGCCCCGGCCGCGCCTGTCATGCCGCCGGGGGCCGCTGCTTCGGCCACCCAATCACCATCGAAGAAAAATCTCCTCCCTGTCTTCACCCGCCTCCCCGGCTTGGCGAGGCAGAGCCAGAGCTCACCCTCTTCAACCTTCGAAGAAATCCCCTCTTCTCTTCCCTCTTCGTTTCCGAGTCTTTCTACCAGCAGAAACTCCGTTCTTCTTCCCTTTTCGTCCGTGCCGAAGATGCGCGCGGGAATGACCTTCGTGTCGTTGAGCACGAGGACGTCGCCTGCGGCGAGCAGGCCCGGGAGATCGGCGACGGATCGGTGGGCGAAGGCGCCCGTGGCCCGGTCGAGCGTCATGAGCCGCGCGGTGCCGCGCAGGGCGGGGCGCTGGGCGATGGCCTCGGGCGGGAGCTCGAAGTCGAAATCGGCGACGTCCACGGCGCCGCCGAGGGTACACTTTCGCGTGCGGAATCGAGCGAGCGCGCCCGTTCTCCTCTACGCGCTGCTCGCCGTTCTCGTGGTTCCGGTCTTCCCGCATTTCCTCTCGCCAAACGAAGTGTCGCGCTGGGCATTCGCGGCTTCTCTCGTCGAACGCAGGACGCCCGAGATCTCGGGCGTCCTGCCGCTCCTCGGCCCGGCATTCGAGGACGTTTCGGAGAAGGACGGCCGCGTCTACTCGAACAAGGCGCCGGGGGCCGCGCTCGTGGCGTTGCCGGGCGCCCTCGCGGCGCGCCTCATCGCCGGTCCGCCCGCGCCGGGATCCCTGCGTCTCTCGCTCACGCTCATGCGGCTCCTCGCGGCGACGCTGCCCGCGATCCTTCTCGCGCTCGTCCTCGCGGGGGCGGCGGTGCGCTTCGGCGCGACGCCGGCACGGGCCCGCTTCGCCGCGGCGGTCCTCCTCTTTGCGACGCCGCTCTTCGCGTACGGACTGCTCCTCTTCTCCCACGCGCTCGTCGCGGCGTGCCTGTTCGGCGCCTGGGCGGCGTTCTTCGCCCCGGGCTCCGGCTCGCGCGGGCGCCGCGACGTCCTCGGGGGCGCGCTTCTCGGCCTCGCCGTTCTGTCGGAATACCCGGCGGCCGTCCCGGCCGCCGTGATCGTCCTGTGCGCGGCTGCCGTGTCGCCGAGGCGGCTCCTCGCGATCGCCGCCGGAGGAGCTCCCCCCGCGCTGGTCCTCGCGGCCTACGACACGGTGTGCTTCGGCAGTCCGTTCGCCCTCTCGTCCGGGTTCGAGCGCGCGGCGGCCTTCCGCGGCCTCGCCGCCTCGGGCCTGTTCGGCGTCGGCCTGCCGTCTCCCTCCGTGCTCCTCCGGCTCCTCCTCGACCCGTCGAAGGGGTTGTTCGTCTTCGTCCCGCTCCTCCTCCTCTGGCCCTGGGCGTTCCCGGCGGCGCGCGGCCGCGTCCCGCGGGAGGGCGGTCTCGCGCTCGCCCTCGTTCCGCTCTCGCTCCTCGTCCTCTACGCGGGCTACCCGAACTGGCACGGCGGCTTCACCGTCGGGCCGCGCTACCTCGTCGCGGCGCTGCCGTTCCTCGTCTTCCCGCTCGCGTTCCGCGAGGGGGGCGCGTTGGAGGCGGGCCTCGCAGGGGCGTCCGTGCTCGCGTGCGTCGGGACGACGCTCGCGTTTCCCTTCGTCCCTCCCGGCTTCGCTCTCCCCTGGGGAGGGACGTTCGGAGGAGATTTCTATGGAAAGGGGCTCGGGGCGCCGAACCTCTTCCACCTCGTCCCGGCGATGCGCGGGGTGGCGTTCGTCGTGCCCCTTCTCCTCGTCCTCGCGGCTGCGGCGGCCCTCCTGTCCTCTCATTCGAAGAAACGCGCCGTTGCGTTTTGCGCGGGCGTGACGATCGCGGCCGCGGCGGCTCTGGTGGCGCCTCGTCTCTGGCCTCTTTCTCCGTCGCTCGTTCTTCAGCGCGCGTACGTCGCCGACGTGTACTTCGGCCGCCGCGGCGCGCTCGAGGACGCGATCGTGGCGACGGGCTCGCCGCAGCCGCGCCTCCTGGCGCGCCGCGAGCGCGAGCTGCTGCTTCCGCCTTCTCCCTGGCCGTTTTGAGCACCGTTGACGGCGCGGGAGCGCATTGGTAGTGTCCGCCCGCCCATGGGAGAGGCCGCGGGGACCTACCGCAAAGTCCGCCTGCTCGACGCCGTCGGGATGGCGCGTGCGATTTCGCGCATGTCCCACGAGGTCGTCGAGGCCGAGGGGGGCACCGAAGGCTTCGTTCTCATCGGGATCCGGACGCGCGGCGTCCCGCTCGCGCAGCGCCTCGCTTCCGAGATCCAGCGCACCGAGGGCGTGAAGGTCCCGGTCGGTCTCCTCGACATCACGCTCTACCGCGACGACCTGACGACCGTCGCGTCCTCGCCGGTTCTCAAGAAGACCGAGATCCCGTTCAAGGTCGAGGGGCGGAACGTGATCCTGTGCGACGACGTGCTCTTCACGGGACGCACCGTGAGGGCCGCGATGGACGCCATCCTCGACTTCGGGCGCCCGCGCAAGATCCTCCTCGCCGTCCTCGTGGACCGTGGCCGCCGCGAGCTGCCGATCGAGGCCCAGTACATCGGGAAGAAGATCGCGACGTCCACGACCGAGATCGTCTCCGTGACCTTCAAGGAGACCGACGGCGAGGACGACGTGTGGCTCCTCGACCGCGAGGCCGCAAAGCCCTCGCCGAAGGCCGCCCCGAAGGCCGCGCCCGCGAAGTCGCCCTCGGCGCGCCGGCGCCCGAGGAAGAAGTAGGAGCCCCGGCGGCGTGACGAAGCGTCCCGATTCCGCCGTCCCCGCATCGCCCCGTCGCGCCCTTTCGAAGAAGGACCTCCTCGACATCGACGGGATCACCGAGGACGACATCCGCCTCGTCCTCGACACCGCCGAGTCCATGCGGGAGATCAACCAGCGGGCGATCAAGAAGGTGCCGACGCTGCGCGGGAAGCTCGTTGCGAACCTCTTTTTCGAGAACTCCACGCGGACGCGGTTCTCCTTCGAGATCGCCGAGCGGCGCCTCTCGGCCGACTCGATCGCGCTCTCGGCCGTCGGGACGTCCGTCGCCAAGGGTGAGACGCTCCTCGACACCGGGCGCAACCTCATGGCGATGGCTCCGGACGCCATCGTGATCCGCCATTCGCGCTCCGGGGCGCCGCATCTCCTGGCACGCAACCTCCCATGTGCCGTCATCAACGCCGGTGACGGGACGCACGAACATCCCACACAGGCGCTGCTCGACGCCTTCACGATCCGCCGCGCGAAGGGGACGCTCGCGGGCCTGCGCGTCGCGATCTGCGGAGACGTGACGCACAGCCGTGTCGCGCGGTCGAACGTCGCGCTCCTGACGAAGATGGGAGCGGGCGTCACGCTCTCCGGCCCGCGGACACTCCTGCCTCCCGAGATCGAGCGCACGGGCGCCCGGATCTCCACCCGCATCGAGGAGGCGATCGAGGGAGCCGACGTCGTGATGATCCTGCGCGTCCAGAAGGAGCGCGGCGGCGGGCTCGGGTTCCCCTCGGACCGCGAGTACTACGAGCAGTTCGGCCTGACGCCGGAGCGCCGCAAGCTGGCCAAGAAGGACGCGATCGTGATGCACCCCGGCCCCATGAACCGCGGCGTGGAGATCGACTCGGCCGTCGCGGACGGACCCGATTCCGTGATTCTCGACCAGGTCGAGAACGGCGTCGCCGTGCGCATGGCGGTCCTCTATCTCCTGATCGGCGCGAGCGGAGACGACGAATGAGCGGTGAAGCGGTCCTCCTGCGCGGCGGGCGCGTCGTCGATCCCTCGCGCAACCTCGACCAGACGCTCGACGTCCTGATCCGGGACGGCGTCGTCGCCAAGGTGGACGAGAAGATTCCCGCCAAGGGCGCGGACGTCGTCGAGGCGGCGGGGTTCGTCGTCGCTCCCGGCTTCGTGGACCTCCACACGCACCTCCGGGAGCCCGGCTTCGAGTACAAGGAGACGATCGCGAGCGGCACGCGGGCCGCGGCGGCGGGCGGCTTCACGACCGTGTGCGCGATGGCGAACACCGATCCCGTCCCGGACGACGCGCCGACCGTGGCGTTCGTCGTCCGGCGCGCCCGGGAGACCGGCGTCGTCCGCGTCTTCCCGATCGGCGCCGTCTCGAAGGGCCTCAAGGGCGTGGAGCTCTCGGAAATCGGCTCGATGAAGGCCGAGGGGATCGTTGCGATCTCCGACGACGGCAAGCCGATCGCGAACGGGAACCTCATGCGCCGTGCCCTCGAGTACGCCTCGATGTTCGGCCTGCCCGTCGTCGTACACGAGGAGGACGCCGCACTCGTGGGGCCGGGCGTGATGAACGAAGGCTGGGCCTCGACGCGACTCGGGCTCGCGGGCTGGCCGAACGTCGGCGAGAGCGCGATGGTCGCCCGCGACGTCCAGCTCGCGGCGCTCACGGGCGCCCGCCTGCACGTCGCGCACGTCTCGACGCGTGAGGGCCTCGAGGCGATCCGCGCGGCCCGCAAGGCCGGCGTCCCGGTGACGTGCGAGGTCACGCCGCATCACCTCCTCCTCACGGACGAGGACGTCGCGCGCTCCGGCTACGACACGCGCTTCAAGATGAACCCGCCGCTGAGATCCGAGGCCGACCGGAACGCCCTCGTCGCGGCGCTCGTCGAGGGGACGATCGACTGCGTCGCCACGGACCACGCGCCTCACCACGAGGACGAGAAGAACGTCGAGTTCGCCGACGCCCCGTTCGGCGTGACCGGCCTCGAGACGGCGCTGCCCGCGCTCGTCGACGGGCTCCTCGTTCCGCGCGCGATCACGCTCCTCCGCCTCGTCGAAGTTCTGTCGACGGCCCCGTCCCGGACGTTCGGCCTCCCGTACGGGACGCTCGCCGAGGGCGCTCCCGCCGACGTCGTCCTCTTCTCGACGACGAAGTCGACGCCGGTGACGCCCGACGGCTTTCAGAGCCGCTCGAAGAATTCTCCGTGGCTCGCGCGCACCCTGAAGGGCCGGGTGGAAAAGACCTGGGTGGGCGGTCGGGAGGTCTACTCCCGCGCTCCCGGGCCGGCACGATGAGCTCGCGCGAGGACTCCGGGGCGTACCTCAAGCCGGTCTCTTCGGAGGTCCCGGTCGCTGCGGGCAAGCCGAAGCGGATCATCATCGTCGAGCACGAGGAGCTCTTCGCCGAGGTCTGGCGCGCCTTGCTCGTGACGCGCTACGGACCCGCCATCACCGTGGAGACCTACCAGGACCCGCTCAAGGCGCTCGAGGCGTGCGGCCCGGACGTGTCGCTCCTCCTGGTCGACCTCGAGCTGCCGCTCTTCGGCGGGCGGAAGATGTTCGAGCTCGCGAAGGAGCGCGGCGTCGCGCCGCGGCGGATGGTCATCCTCTCGACGCGCGACGCGAACGAGCTCCACCAGCTCTTCCCGGACGGCTTCTGCCTCGCCGTGATCAACAAGCACGAGCCGAACCAGCAGAACGCGTTCCTGATGATCCTCGACTCGATCGTCAAGCGGCACTAGAACTAGCGGTCGATCTCGATCTCCGGGTCGTTGGGGATGTATTGGCCGTCAACGAGCAGCGAAATCGTGTACTTGTATCGCTTGTAGGGTTTCGTCGCGGTCGCCTGATCCTTCTCGCGGGCTTTCGGATGAATTTTTGGCGAGCGAATGTGCTTGCACTCGCTCTCGCTCCAGCGCTCCCAAGAGCCGTCGAACGGATCGTCCGATTCGTCGGTCATGTGGACGTTGAGGAGCCCCGCCCCGCAGTATTTCCAGTGGGCGCGATGCAACTCCTTCTTGGAGAGCGGAAGGGGGTCCTTGTCGGGCACGGGTTTTCCCGTTGCATCCCGCGTGATCGTAATGCCGACATCCGTGTAGTTGTTCAATGCCGAAGTCGCCGTCGCTGTCGGGACCTTGGGCGCGTCCGGCGCGCGCCCGCATCCAAGTACCAGGGCAAGCGGCGAAAAGAGCAGGGCTCCGGTGCGAGAGCCTTTCGCGGTGAGACGCATTTCAAGGCCTCCTTCTCTTGTCCGGGTTCTCGGGGGCGGGCATCGTGTG
Organism: Thermoanaerobaculia bacterium; assembly: GCA_044229475.1. Taxonomy (GTDB): domain Bacteria; phylum Acidobacteriota; class Thermoanaerobaculia; order UBA5066; family UBA5066; genus Fen-183. The sequence continues at coordinate 616,405 of JBGASW010000003.1, forward strand.
CAGCCCGAAGCCCGGGATCTCCTGCGGATGGGTTGATGCCCGCACATTATCCCCCGATCGTCCGATTCGTCTCCAGGGTCCTCGCGGCCGGCGTCGTCAGGGCTTCGGCGGCGGAGGCTGGACGAGGTCGGGGACGTTCGCGACAGCCGCCGGGTCCGGAGGCTTCACGGCGAAAACCTCCGACAGGAACGCGAGGCGGTCGCGGCGCGCCTCGGCGTTCAGGGCGTGCGGCGCGTCGTAGATCTTGAGCGTCTTCGGCTCGCTCACGTTCGCGGCGTACTCCTTCGCCCGCGCCGGCGTCAGGAAGTCCTCCTGCGTCGCATACTGCAGGAGGACCTTCGCCGGCGCCGCCTTCGCGACGTAGGGGCCGGGGTCGGCCCACGCGTGGAGGGCCATGAACGCGTCGAAGCGGACGGGCCCCACCTTGTCCCGGTACTTCCGGTACTCGGCGGTGTGCAGGTCGACCTGGTCCGACAGCGCGCCCGCCATGAGGACGAATGCCTTGAAACGGCGGTCGACGCCCGAGAGGATCGCGCCGACCGTCGCGTTGTAGCTGTGGCCGACGTACGCGAGGCGGCGCGGGTCGACCTCGGGCCGCGCGAGAAGGAGGTCCGCCCCGCGACGCATGTCGACGACCTGCTGGACGAGGTCGTCGAACTGCTTCTCGTTGAGGGGAGTCCGGTCGGCGACGTGGCCCGGGCGGGCGACGGGCCCGTCCGTCAGAAGGGAGACGACGCCGGAGCGCGCGAGAACGACGGCCTCGTCGAGAAACTGCCTCCGGCTTTTCATCGGCGAATTTCCCCAGTACCAGTGCCCCCAGAGGACGGCCGCGAACGGGCCCCTTCCGGCCGGAACGACGAGGTACGCGGGGACCCGTCCGCCCTTCGGGCTCGCGTACGTCAGGTCCTGGATCACGACGTCGCCCCGCGTCTCGACTCCCGTCGTCACGGCGTCGATCGAGGCCTTCGGGTCGTAGGCGAAGTGCGACTCGGGGGCCGGTGTGGGGGTTGCGGCCGCAGCGGCGAAGAGGACGGCGGCGAGGGTGTTCGTCATGGGTGTCTCCCCGTGATGAGGCGCGCCGAGCGGTTCCACGTCAGGTAGCTCCAGGCCCACTGGACGAGGATCAGGACGCGATTCCCGAACTGCACGAGATACATGAGGTGAATGAAGAGCCAGGCGAGCCACGCCGCGTACCCCGCGAAGCGGACGAAGCCGAGGTCGGCGACCGCGCGCCCCCGCCCGAGGGTGGCCATGCTCCCCCTGTCGCGGTACTCGAAATCGCCCGGCCCTGGCCGGCCCTCGAGCCGCGCGAGGATCGATCGCGCGACGTGGCGGCCCTGCTGCATCGCCACCGGGGCAACGCCCGGCAGGGGTCTGCCGTCCGCGCCGGGCAGCGTCATGAGGTCGCCGATCACGAAAATCTCCGGGTGACCGGGCAGCGTCAGATCGGGCGCGACGCGCACGCGGCCCGCGCGGTCGGTTTCGCCGCCTGCGGACCGGGTGAGCGCGGCCCCGAGGGGGGAGGCCGCGACGCCCGCGGCCCAGAGAACGGTGGAGGCCTCGATCGTCTCCGGACGGCCGTCGCGGACGACGACCACCGCGCCGTCCCGCACGTCCGTCACGGCCGTCCCGAGCCGTACGTCGACACCGAGCGACGCGAGGGCAGCCTGCGCCTTCGAAGAGAGGTCCTCCGCATAAGAGGACAGGACGCGGGGCCCGGCCTCGACGAGAAGGATCCGGGAATCGGCGGGGTCGATCGTCCGGAAGTCGTCCCGCAGGGTGCGCCGGGCGATCTCGGCCACGGCGCCGGCGAGCTCGGCTCCCGTCGGGCCCGCCCCGACGATGACGAACGTGAGGAGGGCCCTCCGGCGGGCCGCATCGGCGGTGATCTCGGCCCGTTCGAAGGCGAGGAGGATGCGGCGCCGCATTTCCGTGGCGTCCTCGATCGTCTTGAGGCCCGGCGCCCACCGTTCCCACTCGTCGTGGCCGAAGTAGGCGTGCGACGCGCCGGACGCGACGACGAGGACGTCGTACGGGATCTCCCCGGCGTCCGTGAGCGCCGCGCGCCGCGCCAGGTCGAACCCGCGCACGTCTTCGAGGAGGACGCGCGTGTTGCGCTGGTGCCGGACGATCGACCGCAGCGGTGCCGCGATGTTCGCGGGGGAGAGCGCTCCCGTCGCGACCTGGTAGAGAAGCGGCTGGAAGAGGTGGAAGTTGCGCCGGTCGACGAGCGTCACGTCTGCCGCGGCGCCGCGCAGCGCTCGCGCCGTGTAGAGGCCCCCGAAGCCGCCGCCGACGATCACGATGCGAGGCCGCGCGGCGCTCATGAGAACATCATTCTAGGTGTGCCGGGACTTCGCATGAAGAGCGCTCTCGACGTCGCGACTGCGGCCGCCCGCGTTGCCGGGGAGGTGCTCGTCGGGCACTTCGGCCGGCTCGACCCCGCCTCCGTCGAGGAGAAGGCCGCGAACGACGTCGTGTCGATCGCGGACCGGGAGAGCGAGGCCGTCATCCGGAGCGCCGTCCTCGCCGCGTTTCCCTCCGACCGCTTCCTCGGCGAGGAGACGGGCCTCTCGGGGGTCGACGAAACCGCGCCGTCCTGGATCGTGGACCCCCTCGACGGCACCGCGAACTTCGTGCGCGGGTTCCCGCACTGGGCCGTCTCGATCGCGCGGACGCGGGGCGGCCTCCTCGGCGAGATCGAGGCCGGCGTCGTCTGGGACCCCGTCAAGAACGACCTCTTCACCGCCGAGCTCGGATCGGGCGCGTTCCGCAACGGGCACCGGCTCCGGGTGCCGCCGCGGCCGGACCTGCGCAGTGCGGCGCTCGCGACGGGCTTCCCGTTCCGGCAGGCGCACAAGATCGACCGCTATCTCGCGATCTTCCGCGAGCTCTTCCTCAAGGTGCGATCCATGCGGCGGGCGGGGAGCGCGGCGCTGGACCTCGCGTACGTCGGCGCCGGGATCTTCGACGGGTTCTTCGAGTTCGGTCTCTCGCCGTGGGACTCGGCGGCGGGCGCGCTCGTCGTGACGGAGGCCGGCGGCCGCATTTCGGACTTCGACGGCGGGGACACCTGGCGGACGCGCGGGAACATCCTCGCCGGCTCGCCCGGCGTCCACGCGGCGCTCGTGGCGGCAATGCAGGAGATGGGAGTTCAAGAGAAAGATCTATGAGCGCGCGGGGGATTCTGCTCGCGTTCTGGGCGGCTTCGGCCGCGATGCGAGCGGAGTGCCAGACTCCCGACTGGTTCGACGCCTTCCGGGGCAAGGCTTACTTGCAGGGGGACGCGAGCTACGTCGCGCGCGAGAAGTCGGCAGCGCCCGACTCGCCGCCGCTCTTCCGCGCGCGCTGGGTGGTCGTGCGATACGAAGGGTTCTCCGAGAAGGAGCGCGAAGTGTGGCCGTACCGGAACCTCCTCCTCGTGACGATGCCGGGCGGCGCGAAGTACGTGGTCGAGTCGGCCTTCGGCTTCGTGGACGAGAGGCACCTGGAGGAGGACCGGCCCTTTCATCGGGTTGCGTCGGCCCGTGCCGTGTTCGAGATGTGGTCGGCGGGCGGCTTCGAGGATCCCGCGGCCGCGGCGGACGACCCGTGCGGGGGATCGCGGCAGAAGGTGCGTGCGCCGGGAGGAAGCCTCGATTTCATCCTGACGGATCTTTCGAGCCGTACGGTGAGGACGAGCCTTTCGGAGATCACGGCGGGGACGTTCGACGCGAACGAGCGACGCGACCTCGTGACCCTGCTCAAGGTCGCGCCGGACGGCGCTCCCTCTCTGCCGAGGGACACTTTCGGCCTGAACGCGCGCAATGCGCTCTTCTCCGTGACGGTCGCATTCCGAGGCGACGTCCCGCCGGTCGCTCAACGCACCGTCGTCCTCGCGCCGGATCCGGCGCCCGCCGGCGACCTCGCCTCGTGGCGCGCCCTCGCCCACCTGCCGCTGGACCTTCCACCGTTCCCCGCGATCGTGCCGGAGAACCCGATCCGATGAAGACCGGCGGCCCTCTCTTCCTTTCCAAGAAAGTCTTCTTTCTTCTCTTTCTCTTCTCCTCGGTCGCGCGAGCGGCGGAACCGCCGAAGGTCACGCTCGAGCGCATCGTCGACGGCCGCGGCAACCGCGTCTGCGACGTCGCAAAGGCGGAGCTGAAGGCCGAGGGCACGCGGCGCTCGGCCTGGGTTCTGCGCGGCCTCTTCCGGAGCGACCTCGTCCTGACCCTCGAGACGGCCGGCCGCGCGGAGATCCACGAGATCGGTTTCGCGGGCCGCCCCGCGCTGCGGTTCACGAGCCCGGCGCCGGGCGGACGCGTGACGGCCGCGTCGCCCGCGTCGTCCTTCCGCTACTTCGAGGTCGACGTCGCGACGAAGACGGTGCGCTGCAACCTCGGCCGCCTCGCGGAGGAGACGGACTACGAGCTCCTGCGCGCCGCCGCCGAATACTTCGAGCAGGAGCTCGAGGAGGACGGGCTCGCCTCCGAGGAAGCCCCGCTCCTCACGCTCCGCGCCGTCGTGAAGGCTCCTCCCCGTGCGTCGCCGCCGATCCGCAAGCGCGTTCCCTGGACCGAGGGCGGCCCGGAGGCCGACGAGCTCGCCGCGGCCGCGCGCGCGGCCGTCTCGCGCTGACCTACCAGGGCAGTCCGCGGACCTCGCACGCCCGGCGGTAGACCGCCTCGTAGCGCTCCGCGGAGCGGTCCCACGAGAAGTCCTGCGCCATCCCGTTCTCGACGATCCGCCGCCAGCGGTCGGGCTGGAAGAAGACGTGCTGGGCGCGCAGGATCTCGGCCGCGAGCGCGTGCGGCGCCGGTGCGTCGAACGCGAACCCCGTCGCCCGGTCGAGGTTGAAGCCGTCGTACGGGACGACCGAGTCCGCGAGGCCGCCCGTGCGCCGGACGATCGGCGGAGTACCGTACGCGAGCGCGTACATCTGGGAGAGGCCGCACGGCTCGAAGCGCGACGGCATCACGAACGCGTCGGCGCCGGCTTCGATCCGGTGCGAGAGCGCCTCGTCGTATCCGACGAACGCCTTGAAGTGCCCCGGATGGCGCGCCTCGAGGAGCCTCATCGAGCCCTCGTACGCCGGCTCGCCGGATCCGAGCATCACGATCCTCACGCCCCGCCGGATCAGCTCGGGAGCGGACTCGAGGAGGAGGTCGAAGCCCTTCTGGTCCGTGAGGCGGCCGATCGCGCCGACGAGGAAGCCGGAGTCGGACGGGTCGAAGCCCGCCAGGCGGCAGAGGTCGGCGCGGCACGCGGCCTTCCCCGAGAGGTCGTACGCGGCGTACCGGGCCGCGAGGTGCGCGTCCGTGGCGGGATTCCAGGTCCCCCGGTCGATCCCGTTCAGGATCCCGACGACCCGGTCGCCTCGCGCCCTGAGGATCGCGTCGAGGCCGAAGCCGCCCTCCGGCGTGCGGATCTCGTCGGCGTACGTGGGCGAGACGGCCGTGATCATGTCGGCCGCGACGATCGCGCCCTTCAGGAGGTTGACGTTTCCGCCGAACTCGACGCCGCCGCTCGACCAGGCCTCGGCCGGCAGGCCGAGGGCCGGGAACTGGTCGCGGCCGTAGACGCCCTGGTAGCCGAGGTTGTGGATCGTGAGGACGGTCGCGACGTCGTCGAACCAGCGGTCCCGCCAGTTGCTCCACGCCGCGAGCATCGCCCCGAGCGCGGGATGCCAGTCGTGGACGTGCAGGATCCGGGGCTTGCGTCCGAGCCGCTTCAGCGCCTCGATCGACGCGCGGACGAAGAGCGCGAAGCGCCAGAGGCCGTCGTCCTGCCCGCGCTCGTTCGGGGCGTAGATCTGACGGCGGTGGAACAGCGGGTCGTGCGCGACGAAGTAGATCGGCACGGTCGTCCCGGGAAGGAGGTCCCAGAGGAGGCCGACGCGATACGGCAGGCCGAGGATCGAGACGTCGAAGGACGGCATCGCCTCCTCGGGCCACGCGCGGCGCTTGCGATACCACTCGGCCGCCTCGAGGTGGAACGGAAGAAACACGTCGACGTCGTTTCCGCCGGACGCGAGGGCCTTCGGGAGGGCGCCCACCACGTCGCCGAGCCCGCCCGTCTTCGCGAACGGGACGCACTCGGCGGCGAGGTGCGTGATTCTCAGGCGACGCCTCAGTTCACGATCGCGGTCGCCGTCAGGGTTCGGGAAGACGTCGCGACGGTGATGACCGCGGTGCCCCGCGCGAGCCCGACGACGGCGCCGTTCGAGACCGCCGCGACCTTGGGCTCCGAGCTCGTCCACGCGAGCGCCGCGTCCTCGATCGCCATCCCGCTCACGTCGCGGACGGTCGCGTTGATGCGCTGGGTCTCGCCGATCTTGAGGATCAGCGTGAGGGGACTGATCTCGAACGTTCCGATGTCACGGTGCAGCACCCGGACGTCCGACGCGGAGCTCTGGTCGTTCCCGAGGCTCGCGATGATCGTCGTCCGCCCCTCGCCGGCCGACGTCACGATTCCGTTCGCATCGACCGTCGCGATCTTCGGATCGCCCGACATCCACTTCGGCTTGAGGTTCACGGCGTTGCCCTTGGCGTCCTTGATCTCCACCAGGAGCGCCATTTTCGTCCCGGGCGGGCCGACGAGCGTCATGCGGTTCGGGGACACGGCCATCGAGGCGACGTCCACGACTTCCACGGAGGCGTTGCCCGTGACGGCCTGCGCCGCCGCGGTGAGGGTCGTGCGGCCGGGAGCGAGGGAGCGCACGAGGCCGTTCGCGTCGACGCTGGCGATCTTGGGTTTGTCGCTCGTCCAGGTGACGGGAATGCCGGGGAGAGGCCGGCCCTTCTTGTCGACGACCTCGAACTTGACGGTCTGCGAGCGGCCGGGCCCGTAGAAGGTGAGCTTCGCCGGAGTCACGCGGATCTCCGCGGGCTTCGGTTTGCAGCCGAGGGCGAGCGCCGCGCCGAGCGCGACTGCGGCGCCGCGCAGCGCCACGACATGTCTTGCGTTCATTGGGGCGATTCTAGCGGATGGCGCCACGCCGGCCGGGGGATGGAATCATGGCGGCCATCGCCGCGGCCTGCTGGGCGTTCAGGCGGGAGGCGGGTACCTGAAAGAGCGAGCGCGCCGCTGCCTCGCAGCCCCACGTGCGCTCCCCCCACTCGATGGCCGAAAGGTAGACCTCGAGGATCCGCTTCTTCGGGACGCAGGCGTCGAGGACGAGCGCGATCGAGGCCTCGCGGGCCTTGCGCCACCAGGTCCGCTCTCCGGACAGCCAGAGGTTCTTCGCGAGCTGCTGCGTGATCGTCGAGGCGCCGTGGACGCGCGGGCGGCGGTCCTTCGCGTGCCGGCGATTGTACGCGCGCGCCTCCGCGACCGCGATCCAGTCGATCCCATGGTGCTCGAAGAAACGCGCGTCCTCGGCGGCGACGACCGCGGCGACGAGGGCGGGGGAGATCTGCGAGAGCGGGACGGGCCGGCGGTCGATGGAGTCGCTCTTTCCCTCGCGGCGCAGCCGTTCCTGGCGCGCGCGGATGAACGCGGTCGTCGACGGATCACGCCAGCGGAGGAGGATTATTTGCGGAAGAGGGATGAAGATGAAGAAGGAGAAGAAAAAGAGACTGCTTAGAAGGTAAAGAGGGAGACGGCGCACGAAGCGGCGCCATGCAGGGCCGGCGGCGTCTCTTGTTCCTTCAGAAGAAATCTTCTCTTCTCTTCTTCGTTCTCTTCTTCAACCAAGAATCTCGGTCAGCGCCGCGCGCAGGCGCTGGACGCCGAGTGCGGCCTCGTCCTTCGTGAGCGTGAGCGGAGGGCGCAGGCGGATCGCGCGCTCGCCGGATGTGAGCGCCATGACGTGGTGCTTCTTCAGCCAGCACGAGAGGACGTCGCCGCGCGTCTTGCCGTCCGGCAGGTCGAACGCGATGAAGAGCCCCCGTCCGCGGATGTTCGTCATCTTCCCGGGGAACTCGGCGCCGAGCTCGACGAGCTTGCCGAGGAGGAACTCGCCCGTCGTCTTCGCGTTCTCGACGAGGTTCTCCTCGACCATGATCTCGAGGTACTTGCGGCAGCGCACCATGTCGACGAGGTTTCCGCCCCACGTCGAATTGATTCGGGAGGAGACGTTGAAGACGTTCTCGGGCTCTTCCATGATCCGGTCGTTCGAGGCGAAGCCGCAGACCTGCGTCTTCTTGCCGAACGTGAACATGTCCGGCTCGACGCCGAGCCCCTGGAAGGCCCACATGGACCCCGTGAGGCCCATGCCCGTCTGCACCTCGTCGAGGATGAACAGCAAGTCGTTCTCGTCGCAGATCGTCCGGAGGCGCTTGAGAAACTCGGGACGGAAGTGATTGTCGCCGCCCTCGCCCTGGATCGGCTCCATGATGAGCGCCGCGACGTCGTCCGGGTTCTCCGCGAGAGCCTGGTGGATCTGGCGGATCGCGAGCTCCTCGACGGCGGCCGTCCGGGCGAGCGACTCGGGCGTGAGCGGGAACGCGAGCTTCGGGTTCACGACGCGCGGCCAGTCGAACTTCGGGAAGTACATCGTCTTCCGCGGGTCGGACGTGTTCGTGAGGGAGAGGGTGTAGCCCGTCCGCCCGTGGAACGCCTGCTCGAAGTGGAGGACCTTCGCGCCGACCTCCCGGCGATGGCCCTTGCGGAAGTTGCGGCGAACCTTCCAGTCGAATGCGGCCTTGAGCGCGTTCTCGTTCGCAAGGGCACCGCCCTCGACGAAGAACATGTGCTTCGCGTGCGATTCCGGCACGGCGAGGCGCGCGAAGGTCTCGACGAAGAGGGCCATCTGCTCGGTGTAGATGTCGCTGTTCGCCGGCTTCGTGACGGCGGCCCAGGCGAGCTCGTCGAGGAACTCGGGAGTCGTCACCTTCGGGTGCGCGTAGCCGATCGGGCACGTCGCGAAGTGAGAGTAGAAGTCCAGGACCTCGACTTCGTGGAGCGAGTCGTAGATGAAGTTGCCGTGCGAGCGCTTGAGGTCCATCACGACGTGATACCCATCCACGAGCATGTGGCTCGAGAGGGAGTCGAGGACCTGTTTCGGTCCGAGGTTCGAGATCAGGCGGGGGGAGACGTGAGAAGCCATGCGAGCATGATAACCCGCCTCGATGCACTCGCGAACCGTATGACAGGACTCGGGTTATCGCTCCGGGATCAGGTCTTGAGGATGACCGCCAGCGAGTCCTCTCCGGGCTCGTCGTCGCCCGCTCCGACGACGCAGTTCTTGCCCCGGGTCTTGGCCATGTAGAGCGCCGCGTCCGCGAGCTTGAGGAGCTCGTTCTTCTGCTCGGGAGCGGAAAGCGCGGGGTTCACGTTCTCCCGCCAGGTCGCGACGCCGATCGACATCGAGATCACGTTCTTCAGGTTCAGCGCGGGCTCGCCGGGCCCGATCGACATCGGCAGGAAGACCCAGTCGTTGATCGCCTTCCGAACCGACTCGGCGATCTCCATCGCCCTCTTTCGCGTCGCCTCGAGGAGGATGACGGTGAACTCGTCGCCGCCGTAGCGGCACGCGAGCGACACGGTGTCCGCGAGCGTTCTCTGAAGGATGAACGAAACCTCGCGCAGGACCTGGCTGCCGGCGAGGTGGCCGTGCAGGTCGTTGACGCGCTTCAGGTGGTCGCAGTCGAGGAAGAGGAGGGCGAGGTTCCCCTCCTTCGCCTCCGCGAGCCGGTCGATCTCGCGCTGGAGCTTCCGGTGGAAGTAGCGGTCGTTGTAGAGCGACGTGAGGGAGTCGCGGCGCGCGACCTCGCGCGCGCGGCGCTCGTCGAGCAGGTTCTGGAGTGCGAGCGAGAGCGTGTCGCCGAAGAGCTCCATGAGGCGCTCGTCGCGGGGCGTGAACGCGGGCTCGCTCTGCCGGTTCAGGAGAATGAGCGAGCCGCAGACGTGGTTCTCGATCACGACGGGCACGGCGAGGACGTTCAGGACGTCCCGCGCGAGGAGTCCGTCCGTCTCGCGGGAGAACGCGTACGCGCCCCCGACCTCGTTCACGCAGGTGCGCTCGCCGCGGGCGTAGACGAAGCCGGCGATCCCGTCCACCGGCCGCACCTTCCGGCCCACGACGCCGTCCTTTCCCTCTCCCGCGAGGACGATGATCGTGAGCTCGTTGCGCGAGCGGTCGTCCTCCTTCGAGACGGGGTCGTCCAGCAGGAGCGCACACGTCTCGGACGGCACGAACTCCATCGCCCGGTTCACGAGGGTGACGAGGAAGCGCTCGGGTGCCGTCCCGCTCGTCTCGTCGAGGAGGCGGTGACGCTCCATGTAGCGCGTCAGCAGCTTCGGGGAGATGACCCGCGCGTTCCGGCTCAAGGTTTCCGGCGATTTTACGCCCATCGGGCGCCGCGCCGAGTCGGGCCGGTCAGGCGACGAGCGGCAGGACGCGCGCGGCGCGCTCGCGGACCTCGCGGATTCGAGCGTCGTACTCGCCGAGTTGTGGCGCGAACCGGAGGAAATCGACGTCGTCGAGGAGCGCCTTCACGTCGGCCAGCCGGGCTTCCGGGAGGCCGCGGTCCCTGAGCGCCGCGAGGAGTTCGGAGGCTCCGAGCGTCTCGGAGACGCCGTGGCGGCGCGCGAGCACTTCGCGCAGCGCGCGGTCCACGCGGGCGGCGGCGCGCTCCTTGGTCTCGCCCGGCTCGGGAGCGAGGGCCTGCCGGAAGGCGTCGCGCCGGCGCCGCCGGCGCGCGAAGGCGAACGCGCCGGCGGCCGCGAGGGCGGCCCCGGGGATCGCGCCGACGGCCCAGAGAGGCAGGGTCACGGTGCCGCGTGACATGTCCACGGCGGCGAGGGCGGGCGTCGGCTCGGGCGCCGCCGCGGGCAGGGGGCGCGGCGGCGCACCGGGGAGGGTCGTCTCCGCCGAAGCGGTGGACGCGGGAACGGGAGAGGTCTCCGCGCCGGCGGGTCCGGCCTCCACGACGAGCGTGACGGGCTGGGTCGCCTTCGCGACGACGCGCTTCTCGACGGGGTCGAAGACGTCGACGGATACAGGCGGAATCGTGACGCTCCCCTTCGCGGTGGGCACGAGGACCCAGCTCCACTCGGTCGAGGTCTGCGTTCGCCCGAGGTGCGACGGGTCCGTTTTCGTGCTCGGGGGGTAGACCTTCGCGCCCGCCACCTCCAGTCGGGGAGGCTCGGACGCCGTGCGGAGGTTCCCCGTCCCGGAAAGCCGCACCTTGAACGTGGCGGCGTCACCGGCCGCGACGCGCGTCCGGTCGATCTTCGCCGTGAGCTCGAAACGACCCACGGGTCCCTTGAAGTCGGGACGGCCGGGGACCGCGAGGATCTTCAGGTTGACGGGCTTGGCCACGAGGTCCAGCACCTGCGGCCTCGGGAAGAACCCGAACGGATCTCCGAACGGGTCGGGGCCCACGCGGACGCTCGTGCGGATCTTGGCCTCGGGCAGCGTGACGGCGCCCGGCGTCAGGCCGGACACGGCTTTCTTGAGGAGCGTGAAGCGCATCACGGTGCGCCCGTCGACGACGTCGCGGCGGCCCTCCGGCCGCTCCGGCTTCTCGAGGTCCTCTGCCCAGAGCCCCGGGAACTTCGGCGGCTCGATGTACTCGAGCCCCTGGACGTCGGCCTGGGTGAGGAGCTCGTACGTCAGCGTGATCTCCTCGCCGACATACGCCGTCGTCTTGTCCGCCGTGACGCGGAATTCGACGAAGGGGCGCGCGCCGCGCTCGGCTCGGGGGACTCCCCCCGCGTCGCGCCGGCGGAAGAACTGGGAGAGCGGGTCCTCGGGCTCGGACTCCTGCTGCGCCGCGCGCGGCGAGGAGCTCGCAGGCCGAGCCGCTCCGACTTCGAGGAGATAACTCGCCGCCTTCACGGTCTTGTCGCCGAACCCGAACGACGTCTCCCCGATCTCGGCGGGCCCGGGCCCCAGGGGCCGCAGGACGTACGTGATCGAGAGCGTCCGGCTGAACACGCCGTTCACGTAGGAGACCTGCTCCGAGCGGGACGGGCCGCCGGCGACGGACAGGTTCCGGAGCGGGATCGGCGAGGGGACGCGCAGCGTGCCGGAGAGCCCGCCCCCCGTGAACGTGTACGTGAGGTGCACGAACTCGTCCGCGGACGGCCGTGCCTTGTCCACGTTCACCTGCACGGAGACGTCGTCGGCGGCGTCGAGGCGCGTGGGCACACCGAATGCGAGAAGCGTCGCGGCGGACGCGGCGGCGAGAGTGCGCCTCACCAGTCCCTCGCGACCTTCCGCCGGCTGCGCTGCTCGGCGATCTTCTTCTTCTGCTCGTCGAGGTCCGAGCGCTCGATGGCGGAGAGGAGCTGCTCCGCCTTCTCACGCGACATGTTCGCCTTCTGCTCGAACTCACGATCCTGGCGGCGCTTCTCCTCGTCCTTGCCGGCCTGCTGCGGCTCCTGCTTCTGCTTGTCGTCCTTGCCCTGCTGGTCCTTCTTGTCCTTCTTCTCGTTCTTCTGCTGGTCCTTCTTCTGCTGCTCCTGCTGCTTCTTCTGCTCCTCGGCCCGGCGGACGCAGAGCTCGTAGTTCCACGCGGCGTCCCCGTCGCCCGGGCGGCGCCGCAGCGCGTCCCGGAAGGCCGCGGCCGCCTTCTCGTACTGCTTCTCGCGGAAGAGCGCCTGGCCCTCGTTGTACGCGGCGTCGGCCGCGAGCGCGCCGCTCCCTTCCTTGCGCGCTCTTTCGAGCGACGCGAGCGCCTCGGGAACGCGCCCCGCCTTCGAATGCGCGGTGCCGAGGTTGTACGCGCCCGTCGGGTCCTTCGGGTCGAGCGCGATCTCCTCCTGGAAGTGCGTCAGGGCCTCGTCGGTCTTCTTCTCGTCGAGCGCTTTCTGCCCCTTCTGGGCCGAGGAACGGGGGGAAGAGAAGATCTTCTTTGAAAGAGGGAGGGGAGCCGGCTCCTCTGGGGAGCCCGAGGTGGCAGCGGCAGGGTCCGAAGAGGGCGAAGAGTTCTTAGAAGGTGAAGAGGGAGAAGGAGCAGCCTGCTGCGGCGCCGCGGATACCGGCACGGCGGGCGCCGATTGAGCCGCCGCGCGGGGCGCCGTACCCATCACGAGCAGGGCCGCCGTGGCCACGGTCTCGGCGCCTCTTACCTTTCTAAGAAATCTTCTTTTCTCTTTTCTCTTCCTCCCCGCTCCGACCCCGAGCAGCAGGAGCCCGAGCGCCGCCACCGCGACGGCGAGCGGGATCTGGAAGCGCTCCTCGCGCATCGTGAGAAGGACCTCGGACATCGGGCGGCGCGCGCCGAGGTCGATCTGGCGGGCCACACCCTCGAGGTCGGTCCGGAGCGACGTGACGGCGGTGTACGACCCGCCCGTCTCGGCGGCGAGGCGGCGGAGGAGATCCGGGTCGGGCTTCGAGAGGACCGGCTGGCCGCCGGCGTCGGACTTGTAGCCGCTCGTGCGGCCCGCGGCGTCCACCTCGGGAACGGGCGCTCCCGTCCCGGACACGGCGCCGACGAAGACGGCGTGGATCGTGATCCCTTCCGCCTTCGCACGGCCGATCGCGGCGTCGACGCCGCCCTCGAGGTCCTCTCCGTCCGAGAAGAAGACGAGGTGACGGCCGCCGCCGACGCCCGGAGGGAACAGCTCGGCCGCCGCCGCGATGCCCGCCGCGATCGACGTGCCGGGCTTGGCGCCCATGCCGGGCTCGATTGCGTCCAGGAAGAGGCCGACGGCGGCCGCGTCGAGCGTGAGCGGCACGAGCGCCTGTGCGTCGCCCTCGCACGAGACGAGCGCGACGCGGTCGCTGCCGAGGCGCGCGACGAGGGACTGCGCGGCCTGGCGGGCGAGCGCGAAGCGCGACGGCGAGACGTCCGCCGCCCGCATGGACGCCGACGTGTCGAGGACGAGGACGACGTCGGCTCCGCGGCGCTCGGCGCGCTCCTGTGTGTCGCCCCAGTGCGGGCGTGCGAACGCGGCGCCGAGCGAGAGCGCGACGAGGACCGCGAGGACGGCCGCGAGCGCGGGCGTCGAGGCGGGCGGCGCGAGGCGGGCTTTCGCGGCCAGCTCCGGCGAGACGAGGGAAGCCGCGCGGGCCGCGCGGCGGCCGGCGGCCCAGAAGAGGAGGACGCCGAAGGCGAGCGCCGCTCCCGCGCCCACGAGGAGCGCGTACGGCGATGAAAAGGCGGCAAGGAGGCCGCGGAGAGCGTTCATCGGGGCGCCACCGGGAAGAGGAGAAGCGCCCCGAGCGCCGAGAGCGCGAGACAGAGGGCCGCGGGCCGCGCGACCTCGGGGAAGACCTCGCGGAAACGCGTGTAACGCGTCGTCTTGATCTCGGTCTTCTCGAGCCTGTCGATCGTCGCGAAGGTGTCCGCGAGGCCCTGCGAGTCGGTCGCGCGGAAGTAGCGGGCGCCCGTCTCCTTCGCGATGCGCTGCAGGAGCGCCTCGTCCACGTCCACGTTCGCCCGGATCCGGCGTTCCACCACCCGGCCCGTTTCGGGGTCCTTCATCGGGATCGGGATCTCGACGGGCCCGGTGTTCGTCCCGACGCCGACGGTGTAGACCCTCACGCCGAGCGCCTTGGCGACGCCGGCGGCGGTGTCCGGGTCGATCTCTCCCGCGTTGTTGCCGCCGTCCGTCACGAGGACGATCACGCGCGACTTCGCCTTCGAGGGCTTGAGGCGCGCGAGCGCGTTGCCGAGCGCGAGTCCGATCGCGGTGCCGTCGCCCTGGTCCCCGAGCTTGAGGCCTCCGAGGCGGTCGAGGACCATGACGCGGTCGGTGGTGAGCGGACTCACGGTGCGCGAGCGGCCCGCGAAGACCAGGAGGCCCACTCGGTCGTTGGGGCGACCCTCGATGAACGCCCGCGTGCAGGCCTTTGCGACGTGGAAGCGGTTCTTCGGCTTGAAGTCTTCGGCCGCCATCGAGCCCGAGGCGTCGAGCGCGACGAAGATGTCGACGCCCTCGGTCCACGACTCCGTGCGTTCGAGGCCGAGGCGCGGGCGCGCGAGAGAGACGACGAGTCCCGCGTAGCCGACGAGCGCGAGCGCGAACGGCAGGTGGCGCAGGCGGACCCGCCACGACGGGACGACGCGCGCGACCGGGGCGAGCGTCGAGACGACGAGAGCGCCGTCGCCGCGCCTCTCGCGCAGGATCTTCAGGGCGATGGCGACCGGGACGAGGACGAGCAGGAGAAGGAAGAGCGGGTCCTTGAACGAGAGGCCCGGCGGGACGTGGCTGGCCACGAAGTCGCGGAGGGCGGCGGGGATCGTCACGACGCCTTCCTCTTCGCGCTCGCAGCGGCCGCCGCTTCGGCCGCGCGGCGCGCCGCCTCGCGCGCTTCGACGTGGTCGTGCAGGCGGCGGGCGCGGGCGAGCCCCTCGCGTGCGTCGTCCCGCGTGGCAGCGCCCTTCCCGAACTTGACGCGGTCGGCCGACGCGAGAAGCTCGGGCAGCGCGACGTCGGCCGGCAGGTCGAAGCCCTTCTCGCGGAAGCGGCGGACGGTCTCGAACGTCGTCCATTCGAGGACGGGGTCGCCCGTCGTCCGCTCGAGGTAGCGCTTCACGGCGTGCGTGAGCTCCGAGTAGAAGCCGCGCGCGTCGTCGCCGAGCGTGTCGACGGCGGGAGCGAGGCGGTCGAGCTCGAGGCGCAGCTCTTCGCCGGGCGGCACGGGCGGAGAGGCGGGCACGCCGAGGTCGCCCTGGCGCCGGCGGCGCAGGATTCCCCACCAGACGAGGCCGGCGGCGAGCGCCACGACCGCGCCGAGAGCCGCCCAGAACTTTGCGGGGATCGGGGGGATGCGGATTCCCTTGTCGGCCTTCGGGGCGATCTGCTCGGGCTTCTGATCCTTCGGGAGACGCGACGCCACGGTCAGCTCCACCGAGGGCGGGCGCACGTCGAGGCGGCGGCCGGAAGAAGATTCTTCGAACGTGTAGTGAGGCCCGGGCACCTGCACGGTTCCCGCCACGAAGGGGAACAGCGCGACCGACTGCGACCATTCGAAGAAATCCCCGGATTTCTTGAGAGTAGGTTCGGAGGGAAGTTCGAACTCGAGGACGGCCCCGCCCGGCGGCCTCGCACCCTCCTCGGGAGCAGGTGTGACCAGTGAATCCAGAGAGAGCGTCGCGCCCGCCGGCAGCTTGGCCGAGTACGTCACGACGACCCGATCCCCGATTGAGACGGAGGTCTTGTCTGCAACCGCGGAAGAGAAGATCTTCTTAGAAGGTGAAGAGGGCGCCTCGGCCGCCGCACCGGCCGTGCCTGCTGGCAAGCCCCCCTCTTCAGCACTCGAAGAAAACACGCCGAAACCCGCTGCGAGAAGGACGCCCGTCGCGAGTGCCGCGCGGGTGCGCTCGGGAGCAAGGAGAATTCTCTTCATCTTCCCGCCGCCTTGCGCTTCTCGCGCTCCTTGAAGAAGCGCACGAGGGGAAGCTCGTACGACGCGTCCGTGCGGAGCGGGATGGAATCGATTCCCGCGGCGCGGAAGATCGGCGCGGGCTCGGGAAGCTCGGCGGGGCGAAGCCCCCACGCCTCTCGGAACGCGGGGTCGGACGCGTCGAAGACGCGCGCCTCGCCCGTCTCGGCATCGCGCAGGCGCACGAGCCCCGAGGCCGGGATCTCGCGCTCGCGCGGGTCGGAGACCGGGATCGCGACGACGTCGTGCCGCTTGTTGAGAGTCTTGAGCGCCTTCTCGTACCCGGCCGCGAGGAAGTCCGAGAGCAGGAACACGACCGATCGCTGCTTGAGGAGGCCGGCCGCGCTCCGGAGCGCGAGCGCGATGTCGGTGCCGGCGCCTCCGGGCTCGAGCGAGAGCGCGTCGCGCGTGATCGCGAGCGCGTGGTCGACGCCCTTGCGCGGCGGGTGGTAGCGCTCGAGCCGGTCCGTGAAGAGGAGCGCCCCGACCCGGTCGTTGTTCTTGACGGCCGCGAAGGAGAGCAGGGCCGCGATCTCGGCCATGAGCTCGCGCTTCGTGAGGTACTTCGAGCCGAAGCCCTGCGAGGCGGAGAGGTCGAGGAGGAGGAGGACCGTGAGATCGCGCTCCTCGACGAACTTCTTCACGTGCGGGACGCCGGTCCGCGCCGTCACGTTCCAGTCGATCGTCCGCACGTCGTCGCCGGGCACGTACTCGCGGACCTCGGAGAACTCCATCCCGCGCCCGCGGAAGACCGAGTGGTACTCCCCGCCCACGCCCGCCTCGACCAGCCGGTTCGTGCGGATCCGGATGCGGTGGAGCTTCTTGACGATCTCGCGGGGCAGCATGCGGCGTCGGCGGCCTCAGGGAACTTCGACGCGCTCGAGGATCCGCTTGACGACCTGGTCGCTCGACACGTTCTCGGCCTCGGCCTCGTACGAGAGCAGAACGCGGTGGCGCAGGACGTCCGGGGCGACGTCCTTGACGTCTTCGGGAATGACGTAGCCGCGCCCCGCGAGGAACGCGCGGCCGCGCGCCGCTCCGAGGAGGGCAAGCGTCGCGCGCGGCGACGCGCCGTACGAGATGAAGTCGGCGAGGTCGGGGAGCCCGTAGGCCTTCGGCTCGCGCGTCGCGGCGACGAGCTCGACGAGGTAGCCTTTGATGCGCTCGTCCGCGTAGATGCCGCGCACGAGGACGCGCAGCTCGCGGATCGCCTCCGGCGTGAGGATGGGGCGGACGGACGCCGAGGCGGCCGCCTCGGTCGTCTCGCCCATCCGCTCGAGGATCTGGCGCTCCTCGGCCTTCGTCGGGTAGCCGACCTTCAGCTTCATGAGGAACCGGTCGACCTGAGCCTCGGGCAGGGGATACGTGCCTTCCTGCTCGATCGGGTTCTGCGTCGCGAGGACGAGGAACGGGTCGGGAAGCGGCGCCGTCGTGTCGCCCACGGTGACCTGGCGCTCCTGCATGGCCTCGAGGAGGGCCGACTGGACCTTCGCGGGCGCGCGGTTGATCTCGTCGGCGAGGACGACGTTCGCGAAGATCGGTCCGCGCCGGGCGACGAACTCCTGCGTTTTCGGGTTGAACACGAGCGTGCCGACGAGGTCGGCGGGCAGGAGGTCGGGCGTGAACTGGACGCGCGAGAAGGAGGCGTCGAGCCCGCGCGCGAGCGTCTTGACGGCGAGCGTCTTCGCGAGGCCCGGCACGCCCTCGAGAAGCAGGTGGCCGTCGGCGAGGAGCCCGATCACGAGGCGCTCGACGAGAGCGCTCTGGCCGACGATCACCTTTCGGATCTCGGTCAGCAGGGCGCCCACGGTGAGCGACTTCTCCCGGATGCGCTCCGTGAGCGCGGCCGGGTCGAGGCCCGGCGCGGCCGGGGGCGGCGTGGCGGTGTTGCTCGGCGTCGTCATCGTGTCGCGTGTCCCTTCTCGCCGGTTCCTGGCTTCGCCGACCGGTCGCGGCCCGAGCCTCGGGCGGGGCGCCGGAACGGCACCTTGGAGCTCCAAATCCGGTTGTGAGCAAGCCGGATGCCGGAGCTATTCTTCCGGGAATGACGGGAACGCCGCCCCTGCGCACGCTCGCCGCGTCGCTCGTGATCGCGGCCGTTCTCGCGGGACCAGGCTCAGCGGCCACGAAGAAGAAGGGAAAGGCGACGTCGACGCCGGCCCCGACGCCCGCTCCGACGGCCGTCCCGACGCCGACTCCGACCCCTACGCCGGAGTTGCACAAGGCGGCGGGCTCCTGTCTGAGGTACGAGGCGGGCGCCTACATCATGCTGTCGGAGGTCGGCCAGCCGGGGAGGGCATTCCGGATCGACTCGGGGACGGACATCACCGCCCGCCCCCGCCGCGGCGCGCGGCTCCGGATCCTCTACGTGGACTCGCCCGACGGCCCGATCGCGCGGAAGATCATGCCGGGGCCCGTCGAAGAGAAGAAGAACTAGGCCGTCTGCCGCGGAGGGGGTTCGGGGGAACCCGAGGCCGGGTTCCCCCGGGACAGCTCAGTTCAGGTGCGGCTCGAACTTCTTCTCGAGCGAGGCCTGCGGCGACACCCCGACGACGCGCTCGACGATCTGGCCGCCTTTGAAGAGCATGAGCGTCGGAATCGACATGATTCCGTAGCGCTCGGCGACGGAGGGAACGTCGTCGACGTTCAGCTTCGTCACGGTGACCTTGTCGCCCCATTTCGTGGCGAGCGACTCGACGATGGGCGCGACCTGGCGGCAGGGGCCGCACCAGACGGCCCAGAAATCCACGAGGACGGGCTTGGCGCTCTTGAGGACGGTCGATTCGAACGAGCTTTCGGTGAGCTCCTGGACGTTTCCGGCCATGGTGGGACGTTCCTTTCTGGCGTGGCTCCGGCCGGGCGGCCGGAGCGGATTTCGATGGTAGGGTCAGCGTCGTGAGAGCGTCAAGCGCGGCGCGCCCCCGCCCGCGATGGGGTCAGCATTTCCTCGTCAACGCGGGGACGGTCCGGAAAATTCTCGACGCCCTCGGCGCCGGGGAGGGGGAGACCGTCGTCGAGATCGGTCCGGGGCGCGGCGCCCTCACGGTTCCCCTCCTCGACCGCGGCGTGCGGGTCCTCGCGTTCGAGATCGACCCGCCGCTCGCCGCCCGGCTCTCGGCGGACCACTCCGAGCGGACGCTGTTCGTCGAGACGGAGGACGCGCTGCACGCGGACGTCGGTGCCGCCCTCGAGCGCATCGGCGCGACGCCTCCGGTGCCGCTCGTCGGGAATCTCCCGTACGAGAGCGCCACGCCGATGATCCGCGCGTTCGTGCGCCGGCCCGATCTCTACTCGCGCCTCGTCGTGATGATCCAGAGGGAGGTCGCCGACCGGCTCGTCTCGCCTCCCGGGGGCGACGCGTACGGGTTCCTGACGCTGGACGTCGGCGCCCACGCGTCCGCGAGGAAGCTCTTCGACGTCGGCCGCGGCGAGTTCTCGCCGCCGCCGAAGGTCCTTTCGAGCGTCGTCGAGCTCGTCCCGCACCCTCCCGGTGCGGGCATCGACGCGGCGCTTAAGGTCGCATCGGCCGGCTTCACGTCGCGCCGCAAGACGCTCGTGAACGCGCTGACGCCGCTCTGGGGACGCGAGCGCGCCGCGGGCGCCGTGGCCGAGGCCGGCCTGCCTCCGACGGCGCGCGCCGAAACGCTCGGCCTCGACGTTTTCCGGAGGCTTTCCCTCTCCCTGGGCGCTCCCGTGCGCTAAAATTCGTCGATGTCCGTGTCCGTGGGCCAGGCGGTGCTGCTGGGCGCCGTCCAGGGTCTGACCGAGTTCCTGCCGGTCTCGTCGACCGCCCATCTCGCGCTGGCGCAGCGGTTCCTGCCCGGCTTCGCGCAGCCCGGGATCCTCTTCGACGTGCTTCTTCACGTCGGGACGCTCGCCGCGGTCGTCGTCTTCTTCCGCGAACGTCTCGGGCGGACGTTCGCCGGGCTCGCCTCGTCCGACCCGGCGTCGCGCCGCGCCGCATGGAAGCTCGCGGGATTGCTGATCCTCGCCGTCGCACTCACGGGCGCCGTGACGCTTCCGCTGAAGAGCCTCGCGGTCGAGAACATGGGAGCGTTCCGGATGATGGGAGGAGCGCTCCTCGCGATGGCGGTCCTCCTCCTCGTCGCGCAGCGGTTCGGCACGCGCCTCGGCGAGGGCGGTCGGACGCTCGACGAGATGCGCCCGCGCGACGCGGCGCTCGTGGGCGCGCTCCAGTCGCTCTCGGCGATCTTCCACGGGTTCTCGCGCTCCGGTAATACGATCGCGACGGGTCTGTTCTGCGGCCTCTCGCGCCGCGCGGCTGCCGAGTTCTCGTTCCTGCTGTCGATCCCGACGATCCTCGCGGCCGCGGCCGTCGAGAACCTGCACGCGTACCGCCATCACACGGGGCCGCTCTCCGACGGCTCTTCGCTCCCTGCTTACGGGGCCGGGATGCTCGTTTCGGCGGTCGTGGGGTATTTCGCCGTGGGATTTCTCATGAAGGTGATCGTCGCGATGCGCTTGACCCCCTTCATCGCCTATTGCGCCCTTCTCGGCGCCACGCTCCTCGTGTTCGGGGGGCGCCTCGAGAGCGGGTCCGTCGGCGGGGCGACCCTCGCGACGCTCGCCGGCGGAGTTCGCTGATGGCAACCCGCGCCGCCGAGCCGCCGAGCGCGCTCGCGCGCCGGCGAGACGAGTTTCTCGGGATCCTCCTCGCGGCCGCGGGCCTGCTGCTCGTCGCGGCCCTCGTGTCGTACCACCCGAACGACCCGTCGCTCTTCTCGGCCGTGAACGACTCCGGGATCCGGCCGCGCAACTGGGCGGGCCGCGTCGGCGCGTCGTTCGCGGACGGCAGCCTCCAGTTCTTCGGCCTCGCGGCCTTCGTCGCGCCGCTCGCGCTCCTCGCGCTCGGCTGGTCGCGCTTCCGTGGCAGGCCGCTCGAGGCCGCCGGCACCAAGGGCCTCGGCCTCGCGATCGTGGTCCTGACGGCCGCGCCGCTCGCGCACCTCGCGTTCGGCAAGCCGCAGGCGTTCGGCGGCGGCCTCGATGCGGGCGGCTTCGTGGGCGACCTCCTCGGCTCGGGCCTCGTCGCGGCGCTCAATCCGCCCGGCGCCGCGATCCTCCTCGTCGCCGCGTTCCTGATCGGCCTCCTCCTCGCGACGTCGCTCTCGCTCGGCGAGGGCGTTTCGGGCGCCTCGGTGCGCGCTTCGGGCTGGTGGCGCGGCCTGGTTCTCGAGCGCCAGCGCCGCCGCGAGCTCGCGAGCCGCGAACAGCAGCGCCGTGAAGTCGTCAAGAAGCACCTCGAGAGGGCGAAAGAGGAGACGGAGAAGCCCCCGGCGCGCCCGCCCGAGCCGGAGGCCGAGGTCGTCTATATCCCGTCCGTCTCGGCGCTGCGCGTGAAGGAGAAAGCGGGCGCCGGGAAGTTCTCGATCCGCAAGGCGACGCCCGACGGGCCCGCGCTGCGGCCCGTTGCGCGGCCCGCCCAGATGGCGAAGAAGCCGGACGTGCCGCAGCGCGTCCTTCCGTTCCCGAAGTCGCGCGACGCCTCCGGCTGGGTGTTCCCGCCCGAAAAGCTCCTGCGCGCGGCGCCGAAGCGCGACCGGGAGCGCGACCGCGAGGAGTACCGCCAGACGATGGAGCTCATCGCGGCCAAGTGCCTCGAGTTCGGTGTCGAGGGCGTCGTCGACGCCTACACGCCGGGGCCCGTCGTCACGACGTACGAGTTCAAGCCGTCGGCGGGCGTCAAGGTCTCGCAGGTCGCCTCGCTCGAGAACGACCTCGCGCTCGCCCTCGCGGCCGAGAAGGTCCGGATCGAGCGCATGCCCGGCCGCGCGGCGATCGGGATCGAAGTCCCGAACCGGAACCGCGACATCATCGCGCTCCGCGAGGTCGTCGAGAGCGAGAAGTTCCGCCGTTCGCCGTCTCTCCTCACGATCGCGCTCGGGATCGACGTGCACGGCGAACCGGTCGTGGCGGACCTCGCCCGCATGCCGCACCTTCTCGTCGCGGGCCAGACGGGCGCGGGAAAGAGCGTCGGCGTGGGCGGCATGATCACGTCGATCCTCTTCAAGGCGCGCCCGGACGAGGTCAAGTTCATCTTCGTCGACCCGAAGATGAACGACATGAAGGACTACGAGGACCTTCCGCACCTCCTCGTTCCGGTCATCACGGACCCGA
The DNA here is from genome assembly GCA_044229475.1 of Thermoanaerobaculia bacterium. Taxonomy (GTDB): domain Bacteria; phylum Acidobacteriota; class Thermoanaerobaculia; order UBA5066; family UBA5066; genus Fen-183. The sequence goes on from JBGASW010000003.1 coordinate 638,804, forward strand.
AGAAGGCCGCAAACGCGCTGAAGTGGGCCGTGGACGAGATGGAGGGCCGGTACAAGCTGCTCTCCGAGTGGCCCGGGGTGCGGAACATCGAGCAGTACAACGCCGCGATCCGGGACCCGAAGGCTCTCGCGGAAGTGCGCGAGAAGCTCGGCGAGAAGCTGAAGGCCGACGAGTCCGGCGTGGTCTCGCCGATGCCCTACATCGTGATCGTGATCGACGAGCTCGCGGACCTCATGATGACGGCGCCGCGCGAGATCGAGGAGTCGGTCGCCCGCCTCGCGCAGAAGGCGCGGGCCGTCGGCGTGCACCTCATCCTCGCGACGCAGCGGCCGTCCGTGGACGTCATCACGGGCACCATCAAGGCGAACCTCCCGTGCCGCATCTCCTACACGACCCGGACGAAGATCGACTCCCGGACGATCCTGGACTCGATGGGGGCCGAGGCCCTCCTCGGGGCCGGTGACATGCTGTTCCTCGCGTCCGGTACGTCGTACCTGCAGCGCGTGCACGGCGGGTTCATCGGCGGGGACGAGACGAAGGAGATCTGCCGCTTCCTCAAGAAGCAGGGCAAGCCGATCTACGACGCGAGCGTGATCGAAGACCGCGAGGCGCAGTCGGCGGCGGCCGGCGCGCGCAGCGGGGAAGGCGACAACGACCCGATGTACGACGAGGCGGCCCGGCTCGTGAGCGCGACGGGATCGTGGGTCCGCCGGCGGGGGGCAGCCGCAGCCGCGAGATCCTGGTCCCGACGGACTACTTCGAAGAGATCGACCGCAACCGCAGGAGCTGATCGCGGCCGGCTCCGGGGGATTTCTGCTCCGCGGCCTGCGGCCGCGGGAATCGGGGAACCCGAAGCGCGGGTTCCCCGAACCCCTCCGCGCTACTTCTTCGCGCCGAGGATCGCGTCCTTGGCGGCCTTCGCGACGCGGAACTTCACGACGCGCTTGGCCGGGATCTTGATCGCCTCGCCCGTCGCCGGGTTGCGACCCATGCGGGCCTTCCGGTTCACGAGCACGAGCTTGCCGACGCCGGGGAACGTGAAGGTGTTCTTCGCCTGCTTGTAGGCGAGGTTCGCGAGCTCCTCGAGGAAGAGCGCCGCGTTCTTCTTCGTAAGCCCCGTCTTCTCCGCCATGTGCTCCGCGATCTGCGACTTGGTCATTCCAGCCATGTGATTCCGTCCTTTCTCGTAACTTGGTTCCCGCGAGGGAATGCCCGGATTCTAGAGGGAAAACTGCGTTTCGTGTCTATACACTCTGCGCGTGCGCACTGTTTTTTTCGGCTCGCCGACTTTCGCGGTCCCGACGCTCGAGGCGTTGAGGTCGGCCGGCCACGACGTCGTCCTCGTCGTCTCGCAGCCCGGAAAGCCCGTCGGGAGGAAGGCGGAGATTACGGATCCTCCCGTCGCGGCGCTCGCGAAGTCGCTGGGAATGCACGTTTTCCAGCCTCCTACGCTGAAGGACGACGCTGCCTTCGCGCGGCTCGCCGAGGCGCATGCCGACGTTTTCGTCGTGGCCGCGTACGGGAAGATCCTCGCCCAGAGGGTGCTCGACCTGCCCCGCCTCGGCTGCCTGAACGTCCACGGAAGCCTTCTCCCGCGCTGGCGGGGGGCCTCTCCGGTCCAGGCGTCGATCCTCGCCGGCGACGAGAAGACGGGCGTCTCGATCATGAAGATGGAGGCCGGGATGGACACGGGCCCCGTCTACACGACGCGGGAAACGGAGATCGGGGAAGAGGAGGATTCTGCTTCCCTGGGCGCGCGGCTCGCAGCGATGGGAGCTGATGCGCTGGTCGAGACGTTGAATTCCCTCGAAGGTGAAGAGGGCAGAACTCCGGTGCCTGTCCCACAGGACGAGGCACGAGCCACGTACTGTCCGAAGATCGCCCGGGAGGATGCGCGGGTCGACTGGACGCGCCCCGCGGCAGAGCTGGTCCGCCGTGCGCGAGCCTTCACCCCCTGGCCCGGGCTCTTTACCACTCGAAGAAAAACTCGGGTGAAGCTGGCGGGCCTCTCTCTCGAAGCGGGCCGGCCTGGAGCGCGGACGGGAGACGTCCTCGAAGCCGGAAGCCGTGTCGTCGTTGCCTGCGGCGAGGGGGCGGTCGCGGTCGCGACGCTGCAGGCCGAGGGCCGCAAGGCACTCTCCGCGGCCGACTTCGTCCGCGGCGAGCGCGTGGCGGCCGGCGAGACCTGGGGCGAATGACCGCCCCGCGTTCCGCGCGCGAGCTCGCGCTCGGTGTCCTCCTGCGCGTCGACAAGGGCGCCCACGCGGCCCCTCTTCTCGATGCGCGCGGACGCGAGCTCGACACGCGCGACCGCGACTTCCTCCGGGCCCTCGTCAAGAAGACCCTGCGCGGGGCGATCCGGCTCGACCACGTCGTCCAGCGGCACCTCAAGCAGCCTGCCGCCTCGCTCGACTCGCCGGTCCTTGCCGCCCTGCGGCTCGGGGCGGCACAGCTTCTTCTCATGGACCGCGTGCCCGCTCACGCGGCGGTCGGGGAGACCGTGGCGGCGGTCCGCGTCTTCGCGCCGAAGGCGGCCGGGCTCGTGAACGCCGTCCTGCGGCGCGTCGCCGAACGCGAGGCGAGGCCCGGCGCGGTGCGCCTTCCGCCCGGCGCCGATCCGCTCACGCGCCTCGCGCTCGAGACGTCGCACCCGGAATGGCTCGTGAGGCGCTGGGTCGCGGCGTTCGGGGAGCCGGCCGCACGTGCGACGATGGAGGCGGACGACGTCGACACGCCGACGGACCTCCTTGCCGATCCGCGCGCAGGCTCGGTCGACGAGATCCTCGCCGCGCTCGCGGCGGACGGCGTGACGGCGGAGCGGTCGCCCTGGGCCCCTCTCGCGCTCACGGTGACGGGCGGCAGCGCGGCGGCGCACCCGCTCGTCTCGGGGGGCGCGCTCGCCGTCGTCGACGTGGCGGCGCAGGCGCTCGCCGCCCTCCTGCCCGAGTCGGGGGTGGCCGTCGACCTCGCGGCGGCGCCGGGCGGCAAGGCGCGCGCTCTTCTCGCTTCGGGGCGCGCCCGTCGCGTCGTCGCGCTCGAGCGAACGGCCTCGCGCGCCGCGCGGCTCGCCGCGAACCTCGCGGCCGCGGGCCGCCGCGACGAGGTCCTCGTGGTCCGGGCCGATGCGGGCGTCCCGCCGCTTCCACGGGAACGGTTCGGCGCCGTCCTTCTCGACGCGCCGTGCTCGGGCACGGGGACGCTGCGCAAGAACCCGGAGATCCGGCTCCGCCTCGGCCCGGGCGACCTCGCGGGGTTCGCCGCGACCCAGCGCCGCCTGCTCGACGCAGCCCTGGCGCTCCTCGCGCCGGGGGGCTCGCTCCTCTACGTGACGTGCTCGCTCGAGCCCGAGGAGAACGAGCACGTCGTGGACGCGGCCCTGGCCGACCGAACGGACGTGGCGCGGGTCCGGCCCGCCTTGGATTCGTCGGGGCCGCTCGCGGAGCGGACGGACGTGTCCGGGCTCGTGCGCGTCCTGCCGGGCGCGACGGTCGACGGGTTCAGCGCCATCCTCATGACGCGCATGCGTCGTTGACAAGGGAAACCGCGCGCCCTAGATTGCCGGCGATTTTCGTTCTCCGGAATCGCAGGAGGATCCCCATGGCGGGCAAAGCCGACATCGTGGAAGCGATCGCCAACGACACGAGCCTCACGCGCAAGGACGCCGCGGCGGCTCTCGACTCGGTCGTCAACGCGATCACGGGGATCCTCAAGAAGGGCGAGCGCGTGGCGCTCCCGGGCCTCGGCGTCTTCCACGTGGCCGACCGCAAGGCCCGCACGGGCGTCAACCCGCGGACGAAGGCGGCGATCCGGATCGGCGCGGCCAAGGTCGCGCGCTTCCGCGCCGGCAAGGACCTCAAGGAGCTCCTCAACCGCAAGCGGAAGTAGGAGCCCGGCGCGCCCGTATGATGGGCGCCTCTTGATTCCGCTTCGCGACACGATCCCGTCCAGGACGGTTCCGTTCTTGACGCGCCTGCTCGTCGTCGCGAACGTCGCGGCCTTCGTCCTCGAGATTCTCCAGGGGGACCGCCTCGACGCGTTCGTGAACACCTTCGCGTTCGTCCCGGCGAGGTTCTTCCATCCCGAGCAGTTCGCGGGGTGGACGACCGGCGCTTCCGTCGTGACGATCTTCACGGCGATGTTCCTCCACGGCGGATTCCTGCACCTCGCCGGGAACATGCTCTTCCTCTGGATCTTCGGCGACAACGTCGAGGACGCCCTCGGGCACGCGCGTTTCCTGATCTTCTACCTCGCGTGCGGCGCCAGCGCGACGCTTCTGCAGGCGTTCCTCTCGACCGCGTCCACGATCCCGAACCTCGGCGCCTCCGGCGCGATCGCGGGCGTGCTCGGCGCGTACTTCGTTCTCTATCCGCGGGCGCGCGTCGTCACGGTGATTCCGCTCTTCGTCCTCTTTCCGCTCGTCGAGATCCCCGCGGGCCTCTATCTCCTGGGCTGGTTCCTGCTGCAGTTCTGGATGGGCTCCTCACAGCTCGCGTCGGTCGGCCGCGCGGGAGCCGAGCAGGGCGGCGTGGCGTTCTGGGCGCACGTCGGGGGCTTCGTCGCGGGCGTGGCGTGGATTCTGCTCTTCCGCCCGAAAAGGCCGCCGGCGGCGCGATACCGCATCACGTGAAGAGCCGCGGGTCGACGGTCACCGCCTGGAGCCTCTACGAGCTCGGCGCGACGGCGTTCGCGATGAACCTCCTCTCGCTCCACCTGCCGCTCGACGTCGCGGGACGGGTTCCGCGCGGGAACGAGAAGTTCTCGCTCGCGTTCGGGCTCTCGATGGCCGCCGTCGCGGTGGCGGCGCCGTTTCTCGGGAACCTCGCGGACCGCAAGGGCAAGCGCCGGCTCCTCGTGCCGTTCGTCCTCGCGGGCGTCGCGTGCACGGCCCTCGTCGCGGCGCCGGGGCCCGTCGCGCAGGTCCTCGTTCTCTTCGCGCTCGCGAACGTCGCGTTCCAGTGCGCGTATGTCTTCTACAACGCGATGCTGCCGGACGTGTCGGACGCGTCGAACGCAGGGCGCGTGTCGGGGTTCGGCGTGGCCGCGGGGTACGTCGGGTCGCTCCTTGGAATGTTTCTCGTCCTGCCGTTCGTTTCGGGGAGCATTCGCGCGCAGATGCCCGACGCGATTCGGGCGATCTGCGACGCGATTTCGGTCGCTCCTGTCTCTTCGAATGTGGGTGACGCCTGGGTGAGGCGGAATGCCTACCTGCCGACGGCGCTGCTGTGGCTCGCCGCGGCCGTCCCGCTGCTGTTCTTCGCGCGCCTGCCGAGGGCGGCCTCCAGCCGCGAGGCCGCGCGCGCCCCAGAGCGCGCATCGGTTCCCTCTTCACCTTCTAAGAGATCTTCCTCTTCTCCCTTCTCAGAAGTCCTCCGAACCATCCGCTCATTGCCGAAGACGCCCGCGCTGCTCTGGTTTCTCGTCTCGAACTTCCTCTACGTCGACGTCATCCACACGATCCAGATCCAGATGGCGACGTACTCGAAGTTCGCCGTGGGCCTTTCGGACGGGCAGGTGCAGGTGCTGCTCCTCGTCGCGACGGCCGTCGCCGTCTTCGGAGGCCTGCTCTACGGCTGGCTCTGCCAGCGCGTCACGATCCGCACGGCGACGCTCGTCGCGCTGTTCAACTGGGTGCTCGTGTTCGCACTCGCGCTGCTCGTCCGCGACCCGGGGGCGTTCACGGCCGTCGGAGTCCTCGCCGGCGTCGGCCTCGGCGGCATCAAGGTCACCGGGCGCCTCGGCCTCGTCGCGCTCGTTCCGAAGGAGCGCATGACGGAGTTCTTCGGCTTCTTCACGCTCGCGGGCGAGGCGGCGTCGGTTCTCGGCCCGTTCGTATGGGCGGGAACGCTCGCGCTGTTCCCGGACCGGAGTCCGGCGGGCTACCGCGCCGGCGTCGGCGTCCTCTTCGCGGTCCTCGCGCTCGCGATCGGGACGTTCCTGAAGGTGAAGTTCCCGCGCGACGCGCAGGCGCCGTGAAGGCCGCCGTTTTCGCGCTCGTCCGCGCCCTCGTCGGGCTCTTCTACCGGCGGATCGAGGTGTCGGGGCTGGAACACGTCCCGCGCGAGGGGCCGGTCCTCCTGATCGCGAACCACAACAACGGCCTCGTGGATCCCATGGTCGTCCTGAAGGCCCTTCCGCGCCCCGTCGTTTTCGTCGCGAAGTCCACGCTCTGGAAGATCCCGGTGCTCCGGTCGATCCTCCACCTCCTCGGCTGCGTGCCGGTCGTCAGGAAGGGAGAGGGGGAACCGGGGATGTCTTTGAAAGGGGAAGAGAGGAACAGCGCAGCCTTCGAAAGGCTCGCCTCCGAACTGACGCGAGGCGCATGCGTCCTGATCTTCCCTGAGGGCCGATCCCACTCGGATCCCCGACTCTCCGAATTGCGCACCGGCGCCGCCCGCGTCCTCCTGCTTTCGAAGAAATCCCCGGTCGTCCTTCCCGTCGGCCTCTGGTTCGAGGAGAAAGAGATCTTCCGTTCCAACGTCCTCGTGAAGGTGGGCGCGCCCGTTGCGCCGCCGGCCGATCCGACGGTGGAGGCGTGGACGGACGCGATGGGCGCCGCGCTCGGGGACGTGACGCTGAACGCGGACGACTGGAAGGACCATGAAATCGTCGCGGCGGTGGATGCGCTCTACGGGGAGAAGATCCGAGGAGATTTCTTCGAAGGTGAAGAGGGGAATGCGCAGATGGAGAGCTCGTTGCGCGTCCGACAGCTGCTGCTGGAGGCGCGCGGTGCGCTGGAGAAGACTCATCCCGGCGAGGTGGCATCCCTCGCGCGTCGCGCCCGCGCCCTCGACCACCTTCTACGGAGAATCTCTCTGTCTTTCTCTTCTCTCGACGACCCGCCCAGGGCCTCGACGATCCTGTGGAATGTGCTCAAGGCCCTCGCCGTGATCGTCCTCGGGTTCCCCGTCGCCGTCGTCGGCGTCGCCGCCTGGTGGGTTCCGTACCGCCTGTGCGGATTCGTCGCGAACCGCGTGCCCGGCGCCGCGAGGGAGCGCGACCAGATCGCGCTCTACAAGCTCCTCGCGGGCGCCGTCCTTTTCCCTCTCTTTCTGGCCCTCTGGGCCGCGGCGGCCTGGTACGCAGCCGGCCCGCTCGCCGCGCCGCTCAGCCTTGCCGTTCTTCCTTTCGCAGGAATCTCTTCTCTTCTCTTCCTCGAGTACGCCCAGTGGCGCGAGCAGCAGGCGCGGGAGCTGCTGGCGCTCCTCGTCGCGCCGGGCGGGATCGCCCGGCTCCGGGCCGAGCGCGACGCGCTCGTGGCGGAGTTCGACCGGCTCGCCGCCGGCTTCCGGCCCGCGGCGGATAATCCGGCCCGATGACCGTCGACGTGCAGGCCTCTTCGACGGCTCCGTACGAGCGGACGTCGTACGTGCTCGCGGCGCTCGCGCTCCTCGCCGCGCTGCTCCTGCACCTCGTCCCGGCGCTCCTCGCCGGATTTCTCGCCTGGGCGCTCCTGCAGTCGATGGCGCGGCGCCTGCGCGGCGGGCGCGTCTCGCACGGCCTTGCCCGCGCGCTCGCCGCGGCCACCCTCGGCCTCGTCGCAGCGGGCCTCGTGACGCTCGCGATCGTCCTTCTGTGGGGCTTCGTCCGCGGCCGGGTCGGGGATCTGCCGGCGGTCCTCGAGAAGATGGGCGAGACGCTCGCGCGCCTGAGGGAGACGCTCGAGGCCTCGGGCGTGTCGCTCCCGCTCCCGGCGCACGGCGGGTCCACGGAGGCGGTCGCCGGCTGGTTGCGCGAGAACGCAGGCGCGCTTCGCCACGCGGGCTCGGTGGGCGCGCGCGGGCTCCTGCACGCGCTTCTCGGTTCCGTGGTCGGCGTCCTCGTGTTCTTCCACGGGCCTGCAGAGAGCCCGGGCCCGCTTGCGGCCGCGCTCTCCGAGCGCCTCCGGCGCTTCGGCGAGTGCTTCCGGTCCGTCGCGAAGGCGCAGATCGAGATTTCGGCCGTGAACACGGCGTTGACGGCCGTCTTCCTCTTCGCGGCCGAGCCGCTCTTCGGCGTACGCTTGCCTCTTCCCGGGACGCTCGTCGCGATCACGTTCCTGTGCGGGCTCGTCCCGGTCGCCGGGAACCTCGTTTCCAACACCGTGATCGTCATCGTCTCGCTCGGGGTCTCGCCGTGGGCGGGCGTGGCGGCGCTCGCGTTCCTTCTCGTGATCCACAAGCTCGAATACTTCCTGAACGCGAAGATCGTGGGTGGGCGCATCGGCGCGTCCGCATGGGAGACGCTCCTCGCGATCCTCGTCATGGAGGCGGCGTTCGGCATACCGGGCGTCGTCCTGGCGCCGGTCGTCTACGCGTGGGCCAAGTCCGAGCTGGTGAGTCGCGGGCTCGTCTAGGCCCGTCTGGTGTAGCGTAGACGCGTGACGACGATCAGCGCACCTCCTGCCACCCCCGTCCCCCTCCTCGACCTCAAGAAGCAGTACGCCACCCTGAAGGACGAGATGCTCCGCGTGACCGCGGAGGTCTACGAAAGCCAGGGCTTCATCCTCGGTCCCCGCGTCGAGGCCTTCGAGAAGGCCGTCGCCGCCTACGTCGGCGCCCGGCACGCGATCGGCATGTCGTCCGGCACCGACGCGCAGCTCGCGGTCATGATGGCGCTCGGGGTCGGGCCGGGCGACGACGTCGTGACGTCGCCCTACACGTTCTTCGCATCCGCGGGCGCCGTCGCGCGCCTCGGGGCGCGGCCCGTCTTCGTCGACATCGACCCCGACACGTTCAACCTCGACCCGGCGAAGCTCGAGAAGGCCCTGACCGCGAAGACGAAGGCGATCCAGCCCGTTCACCTCTACGGCCAGTGCGCGGACATGGACCCGATCCGGGAGATCGCGAAGAAGAAGGGGATCCACGTCCTCGAGGACGCGTGCCAGTCCCTCGGCGCCGGGTACAAGGGCGTGAAGGCCGGCGCGCTCGGCGATTCCTGCGCGTTCTCGTTCTTCCCGTCCAAGAACCTCGGCGGCTTCGGCGACGGCGGCATGGTCACGACGTCCGACGACGCGCTCGCCGCGAACCTCAAGGCGATGCGCATGCACGGCGAGACGAGCCGCTATCACCACAAGTTCGTGGGCGGCAACTTCCGCCTCGATGCGCTCCAGGCCGCGGTCCTCCACGTGAAGCTGCCGCACCTCGACGGCTGGGCCGAGGCCCGGCGGGCGAACTCGAAGGACATCGAGCGGCGCTACCTCGAGGCCGGCGGCCTCCCGTTCGAGAGGGGCGGCCTGAAGTTCCCGCACGAGGCCGCGGGCCGGTACCACGTCTTCAACCAGTTCGTGGTTCGGGTGGGCGGGGGGAGAAGAGATTCTTTGAAGGATCAGCTGGCGGCCAAGGGCATCGGCTGCGCCATCTACTACCCGGTGCCGCTGCACCTGCAGGAGTGCTTTGCGTCGCTGGGTCGCAAGGCGGGCGACTTCCCTGAGTCCGAGCGGGCCGCGAAGGAAACCCTCGCGTTGCCCGTCTTCCCGGAACTCGAGGATGCTCAGAAGGCGTTTCTGGCAGCCACCCTTGCCGAGTTCTCGAAGGGCTGAACGCGCCTCGATCGGCCCTTAGAATACCCTCCAACAAACTTAGATTCAACAGTTTACATAGAATCTAACAGGATCCTTGACAGATCCTGTCTTCGTGCATATCGTGCTTAGCACTCGTGGCGCGGCTCTGCTAACAGGACCCCCGCGAGCATCCGAATCAAGTCGAGGGCATCGCCCTCACCGTCTCTCAATGGAAAGGAGTCACTCATGAAGGTCCGTCCCCTGTACGACCGGATTCTGGTCAAGCGCGTCGAGCCCAAGGAGCAGGTTCGCGGCGGGATCATCATTCCCGACACGGCCAAGGAGAAGCCGATGGAGGCCAAGGTCGAGGCCGTCGGCGAAGGCAAGTTCGACGACAACGGCAAGCGCGTTCCCCTCGACGTCAAGAAGGGCGACCGCATCCTCATCGGCAAGTACGCCGGCACCGAGATCAAGATCGAAGAGACCGAGTACCTGATCCTCCGTGAGGACGAGGTTCTCGCGATCGTCGAGACGAAGTAAGGGAGACACACACACCATGGCTGCCAAGAACATCACCTACGGCGAAGACGCCCGCCAGAACATCCTCCGCGGCGTCAACAAGCTGGCCGACGCGGTCAAGGTCACGCTCGGGCCCAAGGGCCGGAACGTCGTCATCGACAAGAAGTTCGGCTCGCCGACGATCACGAAAGACGGCGTCACGGTCGCCAAGGAGATCGAGCTCGACAACGCGCTCGAGAACATGGGCGCCCAGATGGTCCGCGAGGTCGCCTCCAAGACCTCGGACATCGCCGGCGACGGCACGACGACGGCCACGGTCCTCGCGCAGGCGATCTACCGCGAGGGCATCAAGATGGTCACCGCGGGCGGCAACCCGATGGAGATCAAGCGCGGCATCGACCTCGCCGTCAAGAAGGCGGTCGATTCGATCAACGCGATGAAGAAGACCGTCGACGCCAAGGAGATCGCCCACGTCGGCACGATCTCGGCGAACGGCGACGTGGAGATCGGCGGCATCATCGCGCAGGCGATGGACAAGGTCGGCAAGGACGGCGTCATCACGGTCGAGGAGGCCAAGGGCCTCGACACGACCCTCGAGGTCGTCGAGGGCATGCAGTTCGACCGCGGCTACCTCTCGCCGTACTTCGTCACGGATGCCGAGCGCATGGAAGGCGTCCTCGAGGGCGCGAAGATCCTCATCTACGAGAAGAAGATCTCGTCCATGAAGGACCTTCTCCCGATCCTCGAGCAGGTCGCCAAGCAGAACCGTCCCTTCCTCATCATCGCGGAAGAGGTCGAGGGCGAGGCGCTCGCGACGCTCGTCGTGAACAAGCTCCGCGGCACGCTGCACGTCGCCGCCGTCAAGGCCCCCGGCTTCGGCGACCGCCGCAAGGCCATGCTCGAGGACATCGCGATCCTCACGGGCGGCAAGATGATCTCCGAGGACCTCGGGATCAAGCTCGAGTCCGTGAAGTGGGAGGACCTCGGCGAGGCCAAGAAGGTCACGGTCGACAAGGACAACACGACGATCGTGGTCGACACGGGCGACAAGAAGCGCCGCGAGGCGATCACGGGCCGCGTGAAGCAGATCCGGGCGCAGATCGAGGAGACGACCTCGGACTACGACCGCGAGAAGCTCCAGGAGCGGCTCGCGAAGCTCGTCGGCGGCGTCGCGATCATCAAGGTCGGCGCGGCCACCGAGACCGAGATGAAGGAGAAGAAGGCCCGCGTGGAGGACGCCATGCACGCGACGAAGGCGGCCGTCGAGGACGGCATCGTCCCGGGCGGCGGCGTCGCGCTCCTGCGCGCGATCGCGGAGGTCGACAAGCTCAAGGAGCACGGCGACATCCAGATCGGCATCAACATCGTCAAGCGCGCGCTCGAGGAGCCCGCTCGTCAGATCATCGCGAACGCCGGGCTCGAGGGCTCGGTGATCGTGAAGGAGCTGAAGGAGAAGGGCGGCTTCATCGGCTTCAACGCCGCGACCGAGAAGACGGAGGACATGCTCAAGGCGGGCATCGTCGACCCGGCGAAGGTCACGAAGTCGGCGCTCCAGAACGCGGCGTCGATCGCCGGCCTCATGCTCACGACCGAAGCCATGGTCTCCGAGATCAAGGAGAAGGAAAAGGCTCCGGCCGGCGGCGGCATGGGCGGCGGCGGCGGCATGGGCGGGATGTACTGACCTCTCTGGTCCCGATCGTTTCCTGGAAGGCCCGGTCGAGAGACCGGGCCTTTCCTTTTTTTTCCCTCTCTGCGCCTCGAGGGCCTCGCATCGGGAGACGGTGGAGGAAGATTTTCTTTGAAGGTGAATAACCCGTGCGCGGCGTCACGCTGGAGCCGCCAACCCGCCGGCGAGGCGCCCCGTCGAAGCGCGTGAAGGAGGCGAGAACCCCATGTACTTTCTAAGAGAATCTTCCTCTTCCTCTTCTCTTTCCCTTCTCTCTCTCGTCTTTCTCGCGGCGGCGGGGACGGCCGCCGCCCAGAGCAACCAGACGCCGAACCTCGACAGGCGCGAGGCGCAGCAGCAGCAGCGCATCGCGCAGGGGATCCAGTCGGGCCAGCTCACGCCGGCCGAGGCGTCCCGGCTCGAACAGCGCGAGGCGAAGCTGAACGCCGACGAGGCTCGCGCGAAGTCCGACGGCGTCGTCACGAAGAAGGAGCGCGCGCACCTCCAGAACGAGGCGAACCGAGACAGCAACGCGATCACCCGCAAGAAACACAACGCGCGCGTCGCGCCGCACTGAGCTCGAGCGGGGGGCCGGCCGTCGAACCGCCCCCCGCCGCCGGTTAGAATCGCCGCGTTGAGCGAGCGGAACGCCGTCGCCGCCCCGCTCCGCCTCGGCCTCGCGGCCGGGGTGGTCTTCGCGCCCCTTGCCGCGGTGCTCGCCCTCGGCGCCGGAGCCGCCTCGCTCTGGCTGGACGAGATCACGTACGCCCGTCTGCAGTCCGACTTTGCCCTGCGGGCCGCGGAGATCGGGCGGTCCGGGTCGGCGGTGGCGCCCTACTTCTCGAATTTCTTCTATTGCGACGTCCAGAAGGTGTTTCAGTCCCTTCTCGCCGCGACGGGGCTGGTCCGGTTCGAGTCGAGCCCCGAGTGGCTCGTCAGGTCCCTCTCCGTAGCCGCGTATGCGGCGACCGTCGTCCTCGTCGGCGTCCGGGCGCGTCGCCGGGAGCTTCCCGGCAGCGGGACTCTGGGTGCGTTCCTGTTTGCCGCCGCCCCCGTGTTCCTCTACTACGCGTTCGAAGCCCGCGTCTATGCGCTCGTCTCGTTTCTCGCGGTGCTCCTCCTGGAGCGGATCGAGAAGACGGCGGCGCGGGTCACGGTTCCCGCGATCCTGGCCGTTGCGTTCCTCGGCGTCGTGGTCGCGCGGCTCCACCTGTGGACGCTGTGCCTCTTCGCGGCGCTCTTCGCGAGGGCGGCGGTCGAGGTCGTTCGCCGCCGCCGCGCGACGCCGCTCGCCCGCGTGCTGCTGGCGGCGAGCGTGCCGGCGCTCGCGACGATTTTCCTCGAGTACGGTTTCATGAAGGCGACGCAGCCGCCCGAGCCGCTGTTCGCGCTCTTCGCCCGACAGCCGCTCGGCGGAACCCTTCTGCAGACCGGGCTGTCCATCTTCGAGGGGCCTCTGCAGGTCCAGTCCGCTTTCCAGGAACCGCTCACCCGGGCCTTCGTCGCCGGTTGCCTCGTGCTCCTGGGTGTTCTCGTGATCGGGGCGCTCCGCGAGCCCGAGGCGGAAGGAGCGTTCGGCGCGCGGAGCGCCGCCGCCGTCGCGCTCTTCGCTCTCGCGATCTCGGTCGCGCTCGCCGTCGGTTTCGGGTATTTCGTCCACGGCCGCTACCAGGTGCCGCTCTTCGCGGTTCTCTTCTGGGCGGTCGCACGCTCCCTCACGAACCGCCGGAGACTTCTTCTCGCGCTGCTGTTTGCGGCGGCGGAGGCGGTCCTCCTCCCGTCGACGGCGGCGGCGATCAGGGCCAAGTCGAACGACGCGGAAATCGCCGGCGTCATCGCGAAGGGAGGGGACCGCTCCACGACCGCCGTGGTCGTGCAGCACGGCGTGATCTCGGGCTACCCCGCGCCCCACCACACGATCGGGCTCGACTTCTACCTCAACGACGTCCACCCGGGCGGAGCACGGATCCCGCTCTTCGAGCTTCCGGACCTGCGAGCGGTTCAGGGAGACCACGGGACCTACCGGTACTTCAACGGCGGCGCGCCGCTTCTCTCCCGCATTCTCGAGATCCGGCCCGAGGTCTTCCGGACCTGGGCCGACCGCGAGGCCCCGGCCGACGTCTGGGTCGTCCAGCCCCTGTGGGACGTCGCGCGGTCGCGCGAACAGATCGCGGCGTTTCTCGAGGTGCTCGTCGGCGAGCGGCGATACGCAGTTGCCGGCGCCTTCGTGGCGGACGGCTATCCGCGGGCCCGCGTGATCCACCTCCGCCGCGGTCCGCAGGCTCCGGGCGCCGCGGACTCAGGGCCGGGTCACGCGGCGAACGCGATGGTGGGCGAGCAGACCCGCCAGTGACGGAAAGCGTCCGCCGTCCAGGTTCGGATGGCGGCGGAGCGCGGGCTCGAGCTCCTCGCGCCAGCCCGCGCCTCCGAGGAACGGGAAACGGCCGGGCCCGTAGAGAAACGGCTCCTCTCCCGGAGTCGCGGGCGCTGCGGAAGCGGGGCCGCGGCGGAAACGCGATCCGAAGGGGAGGCGGCTCAGCGTGCCCGTGAACAGGGTTTCTCCCGTCTCGACGAAGAGGTCCGGCCACCAGGGGCAATCGACGAAGGCGTCGCCCGTGATCCGGCCGTGCGTCCGGAGCTCGGGCTCGAGGGTGCGCCGGGAAGTGGAGGGATGGTCGAAGAGCTCGAGGGGCTTCTCGCCGGGCTGCACGAGGCGCAGCGCCTTCCGCAGGAAAACGCCGTACGACGCCGGATGCGTGACGGAGACGACGAGCTGACGGCGGGCGCGCGCGGCGGCCTCGGCGAGGTAGCGTTTCCAGTCGGGCACCGACGGGAGGGCGTTGTACGTGAGGACGAGGTCGAACGTCTCGTCCGGCCACGCCACGCCGGCGCGCGCGTCGAGGCGGTCCTCGAGCCCGACCGTGCGGTACACGCCTCTCACGACCTCCGCGCCTTCGGCGTCCGGGACGATCACGGTGACGCGGGTTCCGCGGGCCGCGGCGGGCAGGAGGTGCAGGCCGGGAATCCCGGCCATCCCGTCCACGGGGCCCTCGAGGGCCGTCGCGGGAGTCTCGTCGGTGAACCACTTCCCGAGGAGCTCGTACACGGCCCATCGCTCGTACGCGGTCCCGAGGCCCACGTCGCGGCGGGCCGGCGGCGCGAGGGGAACGAGTCCGCCGGCGCTCGTCACGCGCCTGCCTCCGCGAGCGCGGCCGCCGTGAGGCGCAGGCCCGTTTCGTAGGACGTCGGGGGCTCCCAGCCGAGGAGTCCACGCATCCGGTCGATGCGATAGGCCCGGTCGACGGTCACGGTCTGCAGTTTTTCGCGCGTGACGGGCGGCTCTCCGCCGGGGAAGCGGACACCGAGCTTCTCGAGAGTCTCGAAGGCGATTCCGGCGGCGCGCGCGACGCCGAGGGGAACGCCGAGGGCGGGGAGGGAGCGGCCCGCGATGTCCGCGGTGAGCGTCGACAGGGCGCGGATGGTGATCGGCTCGCGATAGGTGCAGATGAACTCGGCCCCGTCGAGGCCCGGGCGGAGCGCCGTCTCGGCGATCGCATTGGCGAGGTCTTCGGCGTAGACGAGCTGGACGCGGCTCGACCCGCTCCCGACGATCCGGTAACGGCCGGCCTTCACGAGGCGGAAGAGCTTGTCGATCATCCCGTTCGTGTCCCCGGGCCCGTACGTGATCGACGGCCGTACGATCGCGTACGGCAGGCCCGATTCCCGGACCATCCGCTCGGTCTCGACCTTGCTGCGGCCGTACGGGCCCACGGGGGCGAACGGGCGCGTCTCGTCGATCGGGGGATCCGGCGGCCAGCCGAACACGGCGATCGACGAGACGTCGACGAAGCGGCCGACGCGGCCCTTCGCCGCTGCGAGGAAGCGCGCGGTGAGCGCGACGTTCTGCCGGCCGTACTCCTCGGGGGGGACACCGTGGCGGTGGCGGACCGCGGCGACGTGGACGAGGGCGTCGACGGGCTCTCCTCCGGTCTCGAAGTCCTCGAAGGTCGTCCACGTGATCCCGGGACGGGGCGCCGGGGGCGTGGCGTGGCGATGCAGCGCGATGACGGGAACGCCGCGTGCGGCGAGCGTGCGCGCGACGTGGCCGCCGATGAACCCGGTCGCGCCGGTCACGGCGACCGTCACGGCCGGTGTCCCCGCGCGATGCGCGGCCGCAGGACGAGGCGGTCGTAGAGCCCCGGCGCGAAGCGGTCGGCGAGGTCGATGGCGCGTTCGCGCCATCCGATGACGCGGCTCTCCCGCGAGCCTTCGAGGAGGGCGCAGAGCGCGACGGCCGTCTCCCCGGGCGACGCGCCGCCCGTCGCGGGCGGTTCGGCCATTCCGTGCCAGGCCGCGCGGGAACGAAACGGCGAGCGGATCAGGCCGGGAGCCGCGGCGACGAACCGGATCGACTCGGGCGTCTCGAGATCGAGCACCTCGAGGAAACGGAGCGCGGCCGCCTTCGAGGCGCCGTAGTAGGACTCGAAGGGAACGGCGCGGCGGCCCGCGATCGAGAGGACGGCGAGAAACGTGCCGGGCGTCCCGTCGCGCGTCCAGCGCGCCGCGGCCGCCCGCGCCGCCTCCGTGAGCGCCCAGAAGTTGATCTCGAACACGGCGCGTCCCTGGTCTTCCGGAATGGAGCCGGCGAGTCCGAAGGCTCCGGATCCGGCCGCGTAGACGATTGCGTCGAGCGGGCCGTCTCCGGACGCTTCCGCGAGGAGGCGGGGCCAGTCGGCGGACGCGAGGTCCAGGGGGAGAAACGAGTCGACGACGCCGGGATCCGGCGGCGTGCGGCCGGCGCCGGTCACGCGCGCGCCGCGGCGCCGCAACTCTCCGGCCACCGCGTTTCCGACGGCGCCGTGAGGCGCGATCACGAGTGCGTGGCGGGGCGTCACGTCTCCGCCTCGAGGCCCCGCGCGAGCCGCTCCCACGTTCGCGCGCGCGAGAAGCGCGAAGCGTCGATCTCGAGGAGGCGGTACGTCTCGGACGGGTCGTACACGGTGTCGAGCGCGAGGATACAGAGGATCTCTCCCCAGGTCCGCAGGTCGAGTCGCGGCGACGAGGAGCGCGGGAGCCGGCGCAGGACCTCTCCCGCGGCGCCCGCGGGGAAGGGCAGGGAGAACCGGGGACGATGGAGCTCTCGGCCGATCGCGGCGACCTCGCCGCTCGTGACGAAGAAGGGGTCGGCGACGGTGAGCGGCGGCTCGATCGCCTCTCCGCGCCGCGCGACGGTGCGGACGGCTTCGACGAGGAGCGGCAGCGCGCAGAGGTGGTGGCGATGCCGCGCGGGCGCGAGCCGGAGCAGGAGACCGTGGCCGGCGATCGCGCCGAGGGTCCCGAGCATCCCGTCGGGCTCGCGGCCGTAGAGGATCGCGGGCCTGAGGATCGCGAGGCACACGCCGCGTGCGGCGGCGGCGGCGCGCGCCGCGCGCTCGGCGTCGCGCTTGGCGACGGCGTAGTCCGGGCAGCCGAACGTCTCGGGCGACCCCGCTTCGTCGTTCCTCGGCGAGGCGGCCGGGCTCCGGCCGAGGACGGACGCGCTCGACACCTGGACGAGAAGCGCTCCCGGCGAGAGGCGCGCGACGAGCCGTTGAACGGCCTCCGCGTGCGTCCGCCTGTAGTCCGCGGGGCCGAGGCCCGGGCGGACGCGCACGCCGGAAGCGTTCACGACGACCCGGGCCGCGGCGAGAACCGCCCCCGCGTCTTCAACGGGGATCTCGGCGGAAGTGCGGGGGGCGCGGAAAACGACGGGCGCGGCTCCGAGGGCCGAGGCGAGAGCGCCCCCGACGAATCCGTCCGCTCCCACGACCACGGTCGTCATGCCGGCGTCTCCGGCGCGCGGCGGGGCAGCATTTCGGCGACCGCCGGGAGCGACGCAGCGCCCGCGACGAACACGATCAGGAGCCACGCTGCGTGATAGAGGAGCGCGGCGGCCGCCGTGGCGTCCACGGGCTGGCCGAGCGCCGTGGCGAAGATGAGCGTCGCGTACCACTCGGTGGTCCCGACCCCGGCGGGCGGCGCCGGGACGACCGCGAGGAGGTCGAGGAGGGCCGTTCCGGCCACGGCCACGGCGAAGGGGACGGGATGGCCGGCCGCGCGGAAGAGCAGCGCGAGGCCCGCCGCCTGCGCGAGGAGCGACCCGGCGGAGAGCGCCGCAAGGGCCGCCGCGAGGCCGGGCCGCATTCCGACCTCCACGGATGAGTCCGCGAAAGCGCGCAGCGTCCGGGCGGTGGCGTCACGCGCGGGCGCCGGAACGAAGCGGAGGAGCGGCGCGCCGGTCCGGGCGAGCGTCTCGCCGTGGCGTCCCCAGACGAAGAGCGCCGCAACCGCGAGAACGAGCAGGGCCGCGAAGATCCCGATCGACACGCGCAGGCTCGCGGGGAGCCGCGAGGGGATGACGAGTAGGAGCGGCAGCGCGAGGAGCCGCGTGGCGATTCCCCAGAGGCGGTCGACGACCATCGACGCGGCGGCCGAGCCGACCGTGAATCCCGGGCTGCGCCCCGCGAGGGCGACGGCGCGTCCGAGGTCCCCGACCTTGACCGGCAGGACGTTGTTCAGAAGCTCGCTCGCGTAGAGCAAGTGAAACGTCCGCGGGAGCGGCACGCGGCCGAGCCGGTTGAGGAGCGCGTGCCAGCGCAGCAGTCTCAGGAACTGGGCGGCGCCCATGAGCGCGAAACCGGCGAGGACGAGGCCCGGGCTCGCGCGCAGCGCCAGGGACGCGACCCGGGGGCCGTCGAACAGGCGCCACCAGAGAGCGAACGCGGCCACCCCGGCGAGGAGGGCGAGGCCCCACGTCCGCGCGCGCGCCCTCACGACGGAGGCGCGCCGGAGCCCGCCTTCGTGCTCGCCGCGATCGACCAGACGGTGTAGTTCTTTTCACCGCCGCGGTAATCGCGCCAGGCCTCGAGCCGGGCCAGGGCCTCCGTGCCGGCGAGCGCGAGCCCGGGCAGCCAGCGGGAGGGATGGGGAAGCACTTCGGCGAGCCAGATCGGGAGGACGGACGCTCCGGACCCCGTGGAGACCCTGTAGCCCGTGCGGTGCTTCAGCCAGAGGTGGCCGAACGCGATACGGCGGCGCTGTGACATCCACTCTCGATACGTCGCGGGACCGCGGTTCCCGATGACCGCGTCGGGCACGTAGGCGAGCCGGCCTCCGCGCTCCCGCACGGCGGCCTCGAGAGAGGACTCGTCGACGGGGCTCGCGGCGTCGAGCGACTCGACGAGCGCGGAGCGAACGGCGACGAGCTCGCCGAGCTTCGGGCTGCGCCGCGCGACGCAGTCGTGAAGGTGCCACATGAGCCGCGCCATCCGGTCGAGGAGCGCCCGTCCCTCGTTCCGCGGAACCGGCCTCCCGCCCGCCATTCCGACGGCAGGGTCGGCGAAGGCCGCGACGATCCGTTCCGTCGCACCCGGCTCCGGGAGGACGTCGGCGCTCGCGATGATCGTCACGTCCGTTCCGGGCGGGCGCGCCGCGAGGAACGAGTTGATCGCGGCGGCCTTGCCGCGGCGCTCGGCCTCGGCGATCAGGGCGACGCGCGCGTCTCGGGCCGCGAAGTCGCGCACGATCTCGTCGGTTCGGTCGCGGCACGCGCTCGAGACGACCGTGACCGCTTCGATCGGCGCGTCGAACGGGCGGGCCGCGAGCAGCGCCTCGAGCAGAGGGCCGATCGTCTGCTCCTCGTTGCAGGCCGTGACGCCGGCGACGACGCGCATCGTCGGCAGTCTACGCCGGCGCCGTCGCCGCGGCCGAGCCCGACTCGGCTCGAAGGACCGCGAGGAGCGCGAGGAGATAGAGGACGCCGGCGAGGCCGATCAGGGCCCGGTACCCGAGCAGGAGCGACGAGTACTCGAGCATTCCCCCGAGCATCCCGCCGAGGAGATTCAGGGCGTAGCTCTTGGCTCCCTCGCGCGCGTTGCGGAAGAACGTCGCAAAGAGGACGTTCGCGCAGAAGATCGGAAGGAACGCCACGGAGCTCACCACGAGCGCCCGCCAGAAGTAGTCCCGCGTGAGGAGGGCGTCGAGCGGCACGACCCACGAGACGAGCAGGGACGCGCTGAGCGCGCCGAAGAGTCCGAGCCTCGGGATGCGGGGGAAGCGGGCCGCGACCCAGATCGCGAGAAGGACGCTCACGTGGATGGCGGCGAAGACGACCGCGTTCGTGGCCCAGGTCGAGCCGAAGAACAACCCGAAGGTCGCGACGCTTCGGGTCTCGAGGAGCAGGAACGCGGCGCCCATGAAGAAGAACGCCGCGAGATGACCCGGAAGCTCCCGCTCGCCCGGCGGGGACGGCCCCGCGAGCCGCAGCCCGAGGACGACGGAGAGAAGGGAGACGAGCGCGACGATTCCCAGCGAGACGAGATAGTGCGGCGGCACGTTCGGCTCGAACAGATAGACGAACGGCCAGTCGTCCCGCGCGAGGGTCGGCTCGTTTGGCGCCGGCGGCTTCCGGGACGCGAGGTGCGGAAGACCGGGCCCCGCCGCCAGGATCGCCGGAAAGCCCCACCCGCCGCGCTCGGTCTGGACCCGGAAGACCGCGGGGTCCCGGTCGAACGCTTCCCGCAGCATTCCCTCGATCTTCTGCACGACCCAGGGCAGACGGTAGTAGTTGTAGAGCACGAAGACGCCGTGCTCCGTGAGGTGGGCGCGGATCTCGCGAAACGCCTCCACGGTGAACAGGAAGCTCTCCATCCGGAGGTTCGTGCGGTCGCTGAGGTTGAACGTGGAGTCCGGAAGCCCGTAGACGATCAGGTCGTACTTCCGGGTGCTGTGCCGGATGAAGGCCCGTCCGTCGGCGACGTGGGTCGTCACGCGCGGCGACGAAAAGGGCTTCTCCGGGTGGAATTGCCGGCCGATCTCGATGACCCACGGGTTGATGTCGACCGCGTCGATCTCGTCGACGCCGTGACGGATGGCGTACGCCGTCTCGTTCCCGGCGCCGCATCCGATCACGAGCGCCGAGCGGTAGCGGGGAGGGGCGTCTCGAAACGGAGCGAGGATCTCTCCGTAGGGCGAGTCGTAGAGGTGGTGGTAGATCGCGGATTCCGAGGGCTCGTGGATCCCGATCCCGTAGACGCCGTTGCCCGCCAGCAGGAACGTCTTGTCGTCGATCTTCTTGAGGTTCTGGCGGTAGTAGGGACCCCAGGTGTCGCCGCGCCCCATCATCGCGACGATTCCGAGCGCGCCCGCGGCCGCGAGTCCCTGGAGGGCCCACCCGCGCCGCGGCGTCCCGGCGAGCACGGGAACGGAAGCCAGGAGGCACACGCCGAACCAGACGACCGGGGGAGCCCAGAGGAGGGAGCAGAGGGCGAAGGCCCCGATTCCGAGGAGGCTGCCGACGATGTTGACCGTATAGGCGCGCAGGCGCGGGAGACGGCCGAAGAGGACGCCCATCGGGGTCGCGAGCGCGGCGAAGAGCAGGGTCGTCAGGGCGAAGAGGATCGGGACGAGCAGGTAGGTCGGGATGGCCGTCCGGTGGATGTCCGAGGACGGCGCCTCCGCCCAGAAGACGACGGAGCGCGTCGCGGGGAGCTCGATGATCCGGACCTGGAACGCGTAGACGATCCCCGTCGTCGCGAGAAGGATCGCCGTGAAGTACCGGATGAGCGTCTCGGTCCTCCGGGCCGCGAGGCACCCGAGCCCGATCCCGAGAAACGCGCCCAGCAGGATGAAGTTCGTGAAGTAGCCGAAATTGATGATGTACCCGGAGATCCACCGGATCAGGGAGAGCTCGAGGAAGAGAACCGCGAAACTGACCGTGCCGAGGTCCACGTCGTCCCGGCTCACGAAGGGGGGCTCCGGTTTCAGGTCCGTCATGTGCTCCTACTTTCCCTCGGGCGCCGCGGGAAGCTCGATCATGAACAGGTGAGGGAACCCGAACATCATGAACGAGGAGCCGCTTCTCCGGTAGGGGCTCTCCCGCACGATCTTCAGAAAGTCTGCGAGCTGGATCTGGCTCTCCTCGAGCCCCCAGATGGGGTTGACGAGGACGAGGTTTGCGGGAAGCAAAGGAAGCCGGCTGCGCCAGATCTCGGGCCGGGACTTCAGGGTGCGGGCGAGGAGGGAAGGGTCGGACGCGAAGAACGGGTAGACGCCCCTGCGCCCGTTGACGGAGTTCAGCTCCGGAAGCTCGTACAGGGAAACGGGCCGCTCGTTCGGGTGCAGGAAGTTCATGTAGAAGTCCGCCGCGATCGAGTGCGACGGGAACGGGTACCCGCCGGTCGGGACGTTCTGGAACACGACCCCCACTCGTGAGCGGTCCGGGAACCGCCTGGCGACGTGGGCGGCGAGTCTCCGGCCGTCCGACTTGCGGTCCATTTCCTCGAGGTTGTCGGGCAGGAGCAGCAGGTTGACGAGGACGAGGCCTGCGAGCAGGCCGCGCGGGACGGACCCGCGGGGCGGGCCGAAAGCGAAGAGCAGGGCCGCGAGCAGCGGGAGGTGGTAGCGGGCGTGCTGAAAGAAGCCGAACGTGACCGCAAGGAACGCGCAGAGGGCGAGCGCGGCCGCGGCGGTCAGGATGTCCCGTCGCCGCTCCCGGTCGCCGTGGCGCCACGCGAGAATCGCGATCGCGACGAGGAGGAAGGCGCCCGCCCAGACCAGGATCTTCCCGGACGGCTGGTTGAACACGTAGTACTGCAGATGCAGCGGGCCCGAGAAGTTCGAGACGAAGAGCTCCTCCAGCGTCAGACGCAGGGGCTGGGGGCGGAACGGCGGGTACTGCGGCCGGCCCGGGTCGGTGAACTTCATGAAGGCGTATTCGGCGACGATCAGTCCGAGCGCCGGCAGGGAGGCGGCAAGCCGGGCGAGCGCCTGAGGCGTCGGTCCGCGGCTCCGGGCGAGGCGCAGGGCCCCGTCGGCCGCCAGGGCGGCGAAGAGGCAGACGGTCCAGAGATGCGAGTGAGCCGTCACCAGGCCGAGGGCGGCCAGCGCGACCGTGCGCCCGGGGACCACCCCTTCGTCGGCGCGCGGGAGGAGCGAGAGCAGGAGGACGACGAGGAATGCGGTGAACACGTAGACGCGCGCCTCGAACGCGTAGTGAAGGACGAGAGGCATGGACGAGAACGCGAGCGTCCCGAGGACGGCGTCGAGGCGGCCCGATTGCCTGAGGAACGAGCGGTAGAAGATCGCGCACGCGCCGAGAAACGCCGCCAGCGGGAGCAGGCGGAGGGTCGCCTCGGGGTGCGACTGAACGCTCAGCCCGAGAGGCCCGAGGAGGCCCTGGAACAGCCGCTGAAGGTCGCAGAAGAAGAAGTTGCCGAAGTACGGAGCGAGCGAGGAGGCCGGGCGGCCGATCTCGGCCGCCCGGAGCGCGAAATCGTCCTGGAGATAGAAGTAGAGGATCTCGTCGAGCCAGAGCGGCGCTCGGAATGCGCCGAACGAGATGCAGAGAACGGCCGGGACCAGAGCCAGCCCGAATGCGGCGACGTTCGCCGCGGCGCGCCGCGGGGGCCGGTCCTCCCGCGTCACGCGATCCAGTTGCGCGCGACGCGCACGAGCGACCGCGGCGACACGAGCATGTTCGTGTAGCTCGCGTTCGCGAGCGGGCAGGCGCATTCGCGGTTGTAGACGCTCTTCCGGAACCGGCCGGCCTCGGGTGAGAACCACACCTTGCCGAAATCGTAGCCGTTTTCCCGAAGGCCCCCGACCGACTCGGCCCGGATGCAGCAGCCCCAGACGTAGCCGTCGGGGGCGATCTGGGCGGAAGCCCAGCCGGCGTAGCACGGGATGATCTGCTCGCGGCGCTCGAGGTACTCCTTCACGAGCTCGTAGTACTCGAGGCGGAAGCTCTCGACGAGGCGGCCCATCGGATGCCGGAGGCGGTTCCGGCGCATTTCCGCGATGAGGTAGTCGGCGGCGGCGGCGTATTCCGCGGCCGACGGCGTGATGTCCTTGCCCATCGTCCCGAGCTCGACGCGTTCCTCCGCGACCTCGGTGATGTAGGAATCGGGGTTCAGCTTCTTCAGCTCCGCGTGGATTTCGGGGATCCGCGCCACGTTCTGGCTGCTCACGACGGTGTGGATCCCGACGGTGACGTGCGGGTTCTTCCTCTGGAGCTCGAGGACGAG
Source organism: Thermoanaerobaculia bacterium (assembly GCA_044229475.1). Taxonomy (GTDB): domain Bacteria; phylum Acidobacteriota; class Thermoanaerobaculia; order UBA5066; family UBA5066; genus Fen-183. The sequence goes on from JBGASW010000003.1 coordinate 662,529, forward strand.
CGCGCGCGCCTTCATCATCTTTTCCCAGTTGTCCCGCGCACCCCGGATCTCGTCGTGTCGCGTCCCGACCTCGTCGAGCGAGAGGTTCACGATCAGCTTCGAGCCCTTCGTGGCCTCGACGATGCCGGGCATCTGCTTCTCGATCTGCTTCGTGAGGAGCCCGTTCATCGGGAGGTTGATGATCTTCGGCCTCAGGATCCGGCGGATGAGCCCGAAGAGCTCGGGCAGGTCGGAGCGGACGAACTGGTCGCCCCCGGAGACGGTCACCCAGATCGGCACGCCCTCCATCGAGCGGAACGTCTTCTCGTATTCCTCGAGCGTGAAGTCGGGGACCTTCTTCTGCCAGATGTCGCAGGTCTTGCACCGCGACGGGCAGGTGTACGTCACGCTCACCGTGAGGTTGATCGGCAGGAGGCGCGGGGAGCCGAACCGGTGGAACGAGCGAAACGCGAGGAGCTTGAGCAGCAGGGGAGCGCGGTCGATCGCGCTCAAAGGGGCGAACCCCACTCGTGCCACGACTCCCAGCCGCGTTTGATCGGGGTCTTCGGGTCCGCGGGCCCCCCGGGAAGGAACAGCCGGCACCAGAACGGGCGCGCGACCCCCTCGAGGACGCGCCCCGACGAGATCTTCGACGTGCCCTTGCGCCGCTCGACGAAGAGGATGTTCGTCTCGGCGAGCTGGCCCGAGGCCCGCCAGATCCGGTACTTCATCTCGATCTGGTACGCGTAGCCCGAGGACCGGATGTCGCGGTAGCCGATCTTCTCGAGCATGTCGACCCGATAGCAGCAGAAGCCGCTCGTCAGGTCGTCGCACGGCACGCCCGTGATGAGGCGCGAGTAGACGCTCGCGAATGCCGAAAGGAAGACCCGACGCATGGGCCAGTTGAGGACGCTCACGCCATAGAGGTACCGCGATCCGACGACGAGATCGGCGTCGTGGGACATGTCGATGAGGAGCGGCAGAAAATCCGCGGCGTGCGAGCCGTCCGCGTCCATCGACACGACGCGGCTGAAGCCGTGCTCGATCGCCCAGGAGATTCCGTCCTTGTAAGAGCCCGTGAAGCTCCGCGGCGGTTTTCTGCGGAGCAGGTGAAGGCGCGGGTGGCGCGCGCGCAGCGCCTCGACGGCGTCCGCAGTTCCGTCCGGCGACTCGTCGTCGACGATGAGGAGCGTCACCTCGGGCAGCACGTGGAACACGGCCGCGACGTGGTCGGCGATCGTCTCGGCCTCGCGGAACGTCGGCGAAACGACGAGCGTTTCCCTCGACAGCGTCCCGACGCGGTCGAGGCGCTCCTGCGAGAACGGCGCGGACAGATCCACGGTGGAATGATAGGCGAGGGGCGCGGGACGCCCGGGCGGGGCGCTCGCGGACCCATAATCGCCGGTCGATGCTCCCGGGGACCCTTCTCCAGCGCCCGCTCGCCCGGCTCGTCGCGGCGCTCGACCGCGCCGGCGTCGCGCGCGTGCCCGGCGCGCGGCGCGCGTGGGCGTTCCTGCACGGCCTCGTGTTCCGGAGCGGCGAGCGTCGGATCGTCGTGAACGGCATGCCCATGTGGGTGGACACCCGCGACCGCGTGATCGCGACGCGCCTCGTCGGCGAGGGGGTCTGGGAGCCGGCCGAGACCGCCGCGTTCCGGGCCCGCGCCCGGGAGGGGATGTGCGTCTTCGACGTCGGCGCGAACATCGGCTACTACACGCTGCTGGCGGCGCGCGCCGTGGGGCCGTCGGGCGCCGTGTACGCGTTCGAGCCCGAGCCCCGGAACTTCGAGCTGCTCGCACGGAACGTCGCCGAAAACGGGTTCACGAACGTGCGGCTGTTCAACGCCGCCGTCTCGAGCCGTCCCGGCTCCGCGCGGCTCCACCTGGACGACGCGAACTTCGGAGCGCACGCGTTCGAGGCCGCCTCCGTTCGCACGTCGTCAGGCCGCTCGATCGACGTCGCAGCCGTGACCCTCGACGGCTTCGCCGGCGACGCCCGCGGCTTCCCGGCGGGAGTTCTCGTGAAGGTCGACGTCCAGGGCGCCGAGGCTCTCGTCGTCGCGGGAGGGCGCGGGCTCCTCGCGCTTCCGGGCGTCTCGTTGTTCCTGGAGCTCTGGCCCGTGGCGCTCGAACGGGCGGGGGCCGACCCGGCGCGTCTCCTCGCCGACCTGGAAGGCCTCGGCTTCTCGTTCGAAGACGTCGGCGTGCCCGAAAAGGACCGTCGCCCGCTCGGGCCGGCCGAGATTCTCGAGGCCTGCCGGACGCGCACCCAGGCGTGGATGAACCTGCTCCTCACGAAGCGCGTGGCAAGATGACGCCATGAAGAAGGTCGTCGTCCTCGGCGCCGGGCTCGTCGGTGGTTTCGTGGCGCGGACGCTCGCGGAGGACGGGTTCGACGTGACCGCCCTCGACTTCAGCGAGGCCGCGCTCGGCGCGCTCGCGGGAGTCCCGCGCCTCTCGACGAAGCGTGCGGACCTTTCCAGCCCGTCCGTCCTCGCGGAGGCGGTCGCGGGCGCGGACGTCGTCGTGGGCGCGGTGCCGGGCTTCCTCGGCCACGCGATGCTCAAGACGGTCCTCGACTGCGGCAAGCCGGTCTCGGACATCTCCTTCGCCCCGGAGGATCCCCTCGTGCTCGACGCGCTCGCGAAGGCGAAGGGCGCCGCCGCGATCGTGGACTGCGGCGTGTCGCCGGGCCTCTCCAACCTCGCCTGCGGCCGGGCCGCGGCGCGTTTCGACGCGGTCGACTCGATCGTGATCTCGGTGGGCGGCCTCCCCGTGAAGCGGGTGCCGCCGTGGGAGTACTGCGCCGTCTTCTCGCCCACGGACGTCCTCGAGGAGTACACGCGCCCGGCCCGCCTCGTCGTGGACGGGCGCGTCGTCACGAAGCCGGCGCTGTCCGACGTCCAGCCGTTCGAGGCGCCGGGTATGGGCACGCTCGAGGGCTTCCTGAGCGACGGCCTGCGCACGGTCCTGACGACGGTGAAGGCGAAGAACCTCTGCGAGCGGACGCTGCGCTGGCCGGGCCACGCGGAGAAGGCGCGCTTCCTGAGGGAGGCCGGATTCTTCTCCGACGAGCTCGTCGACGTCGCGGGAGCCCGGGTGGCCCCGCGCGCCGTCGCGGAGGCGCTCATCTTCCCGCAGTGGAAGAGGAAGCCCGGCGAGGAGGAGTTCACGGTGCTGCGGGTCGAGTCGCACGGGTCGCGCGGCGGCGCGAGCTTCCGTCTCGTCCACGGCCTCTTCGACCGCACCGACCCGAAGACGGGGGCGACGTCGATGGCGCGCACGACGGGCTATCCGTGCGTGATCGGGGCGCACCTTCTCGCCGGGGGCGAGTTCCGCGCGCCCGGAGTCCATCCCCCCGAGAACCTCGGCCGTGACGCGAAGCTGTGGGACGCGTTCGTCTCGGGCCTCGCGGCGCGCGGCATCGCGTTCACGGAAGAAGAGGCCGCGTGGCCGCGATAAAGAGCCCGATGGGCCGCCTCCCGAACCCCGAGCGGGCGGGAGGCAAGCTCCGCAACGAGGGGCCGAAGCCGCCGAAGGTCGAGCGCCTCCGGGCCCTGGTGCCCGACATCAAGGCGCTCGTCGCGCCGCGAAAGGGGATCCTGGCGCTCGGGATGGTCCTCATGGCGGTCAACCGCGTCTCGGGTCTCGTCCTCCCCGCCTCGACGAAGTTCCTGATCGACGACGTGATCGGCAAGCGCCACACGGAGATGCTGCTGCCTCTCCTCGCCGCGGTCGTCACGGCGACGCTGATCCAGGGCGTCACGTCGTTCTCGCTGACCCAGCTCCTGTCCAAGGCCGCGCAGCGGCTCATCGCGGAGCTGCGGCGCAAGGTGCAGGCGCACGTCGGGCGGCTCCCCGTCGCGTATTTCGACGCGAACAAGACCGGCGCGCTCGTCTCGCGGATCATGAGCGACGTCGAAGGCGTCCGGAACCTCATCGGGACGGGCCTCGTCGAGTTCGCGGGCGGCCTGCTCACGGCCGCGATCGCGCTCGTCGTCCTCTTCAAGATCAGCGCGACGATGACGCTCATGGCCTTCGCGTTCCTCGTGGGGTTCGGCGTCGTCCTGAACAAGGCGTTCGGGACCATCCGGCCGATCTTCCGCGAGCGCGCCAAGCTCCACGCGGAGGTCGCAGGGCGCCTCTCCGAGTCGCTCGGCGGCGTAAGGGTCGTCAAGGGCTATCACGCCGAGGAGCGCGAGGAGAAGACGTTCGCGGCCGGCGTGCAGCGCCTCCTCGACAACGTCCTGAAGACGCTGACCTCGACGAGCGTCATGAGCCTCTCGTCGACCGTGCTCCTCGGCATCGTGGGCGCCGTCGTGATGTTCGTCGGCGCGCGCCAGATCCTCGCCGGAACGCTCACGCTCGGCGGCTTCTTCACGTACACGGTCTTCCTCGGGTTCCTCGTGGCCCCGATCTTCCAGATCGTCGCGATCGGGACGCAGCTCACCGAGGCCCTCGCCGGCCTCGAGCGCACGCGCGAGATCCTCGCCGAGAAGCCCGAGGACGCCGATCCCCGGCGCACGACGTCCCTCGCCGCGATCGCGGGCGACCTCGTGTTCGAGGACGTCCGGTTCGCCTACGACGAGGGCAAGGAAGTCCTCCACGGCGTCTCGTTCCGCGCCGCGCCCGGCACGGTCACCGCCCTCGTCGGCCCGTCCGGATCGGGCAAGTCCACGATCATCGGCCTCGTCGCCGCCTTCCACGGCCCCACGGGCGGCCGCGTCCTCGTGGACGGCGTCGACCTCTCGACCGTGCGGCTGGACTCGTACCGCACGGCTCTGGGCGTCGTCCTGCAGGAGACGTTCCTCTTCGACGGGACGATCCGGGAAAACGTCGCGTTCTCTCGTCCCGACGCCCCGGAAGAGCAGATCCTCGAGGCCTGCCGGATCGCGCGCGTGGACGAGTTCGCCGAGGGCTTCGAGAAGAAATACGACACGATCGTCGGCGAGCGCGGCGTCAAGCTGTCCGGCGGGCAGCGCCAGCGCGTCTCGATCGCGCGCGCGATCCTCGCGGACCCGCGCATCCTGATCCTCGACGAGGCGACGTCCAGCCTCGACTCCGAGTCCGAGGCCCTCATCCAGCAGGGGCTGTCTTACCTCATGAAGGGCCGGACGACGTTCGTGATCGCCCACCGCCTGTCGACGATCCGCCGCGCGGACCAGATCCTCGTCGTCGAGAACGGCCTCGTCGTCGAGCACGGCACGCACGAGACGCTCTTCGCCGCCCGCGGGCGGTACTGGGACATGTACACGAAGCAGCACGGTGTCGAGAGCAATCTCTTCCTCGCTCCGGGCGAAGGCGATCCGAAGCCGCGCGAGACGGAGGAGGACGCTCCGGCGGTCCCGCCGGCGCTCGCGGAGGCCGTCGACACGCTGCGCCGCCCCAATGGCTGAAGGCCCGGCCTCGCGACCGAGGCACCTTTCTCTCCTCGCGCTCGTCGTCGTCGTCGCCCTGCCGTACATCGGGAGAGCGGTGGCGACGGCCGACGGGGCGGAAGTCGTTTCGGAATCGCTGGGGCTCTTCGTGCAGGGCGGGTTCGGCTTCGGCCGGATGCCTCCGGCCGACGCGACGACTCCCGAGGTCGCGCCGCCGCACCACTCGAAATACGGCCTGTTCCCGTCCCTCCTGCCGCTGCCCGGCCTGGGCGCCGCGTGGCCGATCCGCCGGACGATCGGCGCCGCGGGCGTCGATGCGCTTGCGGCGCTCACGTGGTCGGCCGGGGTCCTGCTCGCCGGTCTCGCGTTCGGGCAACTCGTGCGCGCCCTCAAGCCCGGCGCGACGGGGCCCTGGGAGGCGGCGTTCGTCGCCGGGACGTTTCTCTGGCCGTACGCGGCGGATTCCTTCGTCGAGCCGTTCGCGGCCGCGGGTCTCGCCTGGGGAGCCGCGCTCCTTCTCTCGGACCGCTCGCCCTCCCTCGCCGCCGTTCCGTGGGCGGGCGCGTGTCTTCTCAAACCGATCCTGTGGGCGACGACGCCGGTCCTGATCCTCGTCGTCGTCCTCGACGCCCGGGCCCTTCGCTCAGGCGGGCGGGCCCTCCGCGCGATGGCGATCCTCGCGGCCGCCCTGTGCCTCCACGCCGCGGCCAACCGGCTTCTCTACGGATCGTTCGTCGAGGCCGGTTACGGCGAGGAGATGCTCCGCTTCACGACGCCGATCGGGACCGGCCTCTTCGGTCTCCTCCTCTCGCCGGGCCGTGGCCTTCTCCTCTTCGCTCCGGTCGTCGTGGCGGGCGTCGTGGGCCTCAGGCTCGCGCCGCGCGCGGCCGTGTGGCTCTGCGCGGGGGCGCCGCTCGTGCACCTTCTCGTCGTCGCGCGCTGGTGGAGCTGGGAGGGCGGCACCGCGTGGGGCCCGCGGCACCTGCTGCCGGTGCTTCCGCTTCTCGCCGCACCCGCGGCTCTCGCCGCGGCGGGCGCGGTGCGCGCCGCGTTCGTCGCGGGAGCGCTGGTGAACCTCCCGGGCGTCCTGATCGCGCCGGGAGCCTGGGACGGCTACGTCGAAGCGCTCCGTCCGCCCGCGGGAGTCGTGTGGCCGGCCGCGGGGCCCGTGCGCGTCTCGACGGTCCCCGCCCTTGCGCCGGTGGCCGGCCACGCGTGGCTCGCCGCGCGGAACGTCGCGGGGGCCGAGCTCGGCCGCCCCTGGCTGGCGGGCGGCGTCACGGAAGGAACCCCGCCCCCGGATGCGGCCGCGTCGGTTTCTCCCTGGTGGCTCCGCCGCGTCCTGGGGCTCCCGGCGGTCCCGCCGATGGTCCCGCGCCTCCTCGTCCGTTCCGCGGCCGGCTATCTCGGCCGCGGGGAGACGGCGCGCTCGCTGCCGTGGCTCCGGGAGGCGGTCCAGCTCTCGCCGCGCGACCCGGACGCCGCTCGCCTTCTCGCGTGGGCGGAGGGCCGGGGAAGCCCGCCCGCGACGCGCTGACCCGGGGCCGTCGCGGCCCCTGATACGGGTTCATCATGGCCGCACATGCGTCCGGTCCCCAGCATGTAGAGGGACGCGTCCGCCCGCCCGAGGCGGGGCGTGCCCGAAGGTTGGAGGCCCACATGAAGATCCTGCTCGCCGATTCGTTCGACGAATCGCTTCCCAAACGCCTCGCCCCGTTCGGCGAGGTCCTCACCGACGCCGCGCGCCTCAAGGAGGCCGACGTCGTCCTCGTGCGCTCGAAGACGAAGGTCACGCGCGACTACCTGGCGAACGCGCCGAACCTCAAGCTCGTGATCCGGGGCGGCGTCGGCCTCGACAACGTCGACATCCAGGCCTGCCGCGAGCGCGGCATCGACGTGAAGAACACGCCGCGCGCGTCTTCGGTCGCCGTGGCGGAGCTCACGCTGGCGCTCATGCTCGCGGTCCCGAGCCGGGTCGTCGAGGGGCACGTCGGGCTCAAGGGCGGCCGCTTCCTCAAGAAGGAGCTCAAGCGCACCGAGCTCTTCGGCAAGACGCTCGGCCTCGTGGGCGCCGGCCTGATCGGCACCGAGGTCGCCCGCCGCGCGCAGGCCTTCGGGATGAAGGTCCTCGCGTACGACCCGCAGATCGCGAACCACGCGCTCGCCGAGCTCGTGGACGACCTCGACGAGCTCTTCAGGCGGGCCGACTTCATCAGCTTCCACGTCCCGGCCACGGCCGAGACGCGCGGACTCGTGAACGAGCACACGATCGCGAAGATGAAAGACGGCGTCATCCTCGTGAACACGGCCCGCGGCTCGATCGTCGTCGAGGCCGACCTCGCGGCCGCCCTCGCGTCCGGCAAGGTCCGCGCCTACGCGACGGACGTCTACCTGAGCGACCCGCCCGATCCGAACAGCCCGCTCCTCGCGGCGCCGAACGTCCTCATGACGCCGCACCTCGGCGGATCGAGCCAGGAAAACCTCCTCCGAATCGGCGACATCGTCGTCGACCTCATGAAGAAGTGGCAGCGGGTGCCCCTCCCGGCGACCGGAGCGGCGGCGCCCGTTCCCGCCCGGTAGCGCCCCGTCAGCGCGCGAACCCGGGCCCTCGGAGCGCCCGTCCTGGGCGCTCCGAGGTGATCCGGCTCCCGTCCACGACGAGAACGCCGTTCACGGCCACGTAGGGGAAACCCTCGGAGTAACGGAGCGGGTCCGCGTAGGTCGAGACCGCCCTCACCTTCGCGAGGTCGAACGCGACGAGATCGGCGGGAAAGCCTTCCCGGAGAAGGCCGCGGTCCTTCAGGCCCGCGCGCGCCGCCGCGAACGACGTCATCTTCCGGACGGCGTCCTCGAGCGGCAGGACCTTCTCGTCCCGCACGTACGTTCCGAGGATGCGCGCGGCGGAGGCCCAGCCGCGCGGGTGGGACTTCTCCTCCGAGAAGATGCCGTCGGTCGCGGACGCGCCCGAGTCGGTGCAGAAGGACACGAGGCGGTGCTTCAGCGCCGTCTTCACGTCCTCCTCGTCCATGCAGAAGAAGATGCAGGACGAGTGGCCGCCGTCCTCGAGGACGACGTCCATCAGGGCGTCGCGCGCGTCCTTCTTCCGGGCGGCCGCGATCTCCTCGATCGTCCTGCCTTCGAGCGCCTTGAGCGCCGGCGTGAGCACCGCCGAGACGATGATCCGCGACGGCCCGCCGCTGCCGAAGTACTGGTTCTGCCAGTCGTCCGCGTCCCGGCCCATGTCCGCCTTCGCCTTCTCGCGCAGGGCCGGGTCCTTCAGGCGCGCGAGGAGCTTCTCGTTCCCGCCCTCGCGCATCCACGGCGGAAGGCACGAGGAGAGCGGGTTCGAGGCCGCGGTCCACGGGTACTGGTTCGCGGCGACGTCGAGCCCTTCGGCGCGCGCCGCTTCGAGGCGCGCGAGAACGGCGGGCATCCGACCCCAGTTGCGCTTGTAGGCCGTCTTCAGGTGCCAGACGTTCGCCGGGATCTTCGCCTCGCGCGCGATCCGGAAGACCTCGTCGAGCGACGCGTCGATCGCGTTGCTCTCGGAGCGCTGGTGCACGAAGTACACGCCGCCGTGCTTCGCGGCCGCCCTCGCCATCGCGACGATTTCGTCGGCGGAGTTGTAGATGTCGGGCACGTACTGGAGGGACGACGAGAGGCCGAGGGCGCCGTCCTGCATCGCCTTTTCGACCTCCGCGGCCATGCGCGCGACTTCGGCCGGCGTCGCGCGGCGGTTCTCGCCGCCGACGACGAGCTGGCGCAGCCCGCCGCTCCCCACGAACGTCCCGAGGTTGATCGTGGGCGGGGCCTTCGCGAGGCGCGCGAAGTAGTCCGCGAGCGTGAAGAAGTCCGCGCGGACGCCGTAGCGCTTCCACGTCGGTTCGGCCTCCCGGAACATCTTCTCGTCGTTCGGGGCGATCGCGTCGCCTTCGCCCGTGACCTCCGTCGTGATGCCCTGCGTGATCTTCGAGGCGGCCCTCGGGTCGACGAGGACGTTGTACTCGGACTGCCCGAGGAGGTCGATGAAGCCGGGCGCGAGGTAAAGCCCGGACGCGTCGATCCGCCGCGCGGCGCGGGAGAGGCGGGCCTCGGGCAGCGAGCCGACGGCTGCGACCCGCCCGCCCGCGACGGCGACGTCGGCACGGAACCAGGGAGCGCCCGAACCGTCGAGGACCCGCGCCCCGGTGAAGACGAGGTCGTCGCCGGAGGGCCCGGCTCCGGCCAGGAGAAAAAAGGCCGCGATCGGGAGGATCGCGGCCGTCAGGATTCTCTTGACCGAATGCGGGGCGCCGCCGGGCGCGCCCGTAAGGATCAGCGGGGGCCCCTCGGCCCGCGGGGCGCGTCGGTCTTCGGGCGCGCCTCGTTCACGCGGATCGTGCGGCCGTCGTGCTGGGAGCCGTTGAGCGCCTGGATCGCCTTCTGGGCGTCCGCGTCGCTCATCTCCACGAAGCCGAAGCCCTTGGAACGGCCCGAGTCGCGGTCGGCGACGACGGTGGCGGACTCCACCGCGCCGTACGCCTCGAAGAGGGCCCGGAGGGAAGCATCGTTCACGCCGTAGGAGAGGTTGCCGACGTACAGTTTCATTCCGCGCGTTCCTTTCACCTGACCGGGGTCCGATCGATCGAAAAAGTCTAGCACCCGGCGCAAGTCCGGCCCTCCGGAGGCCACCGGCGGGGGCCTCCCGTTGATACTCTCCTCCCATGGCTCGCATCCGACCGTTCCGTTCCGGCCGCCCGCCGAAGGCGCTCGCCGCGCGCGTCGCCTCCGTGCCCTACGACGTCGTCGACACGAAGGAGGCCCGCGCCCTCGCGGAGGGCAATCCCGTGTCGTTTCTCCACGTCTGCCGTCCCGAGATCGACCTCCCCGAGGCGACCGACATTCACGCCGACGAGGTCTACGCAAAGGGGAGGGAGAACCTCGACGGCTTCTACGCCGACGGGACGCTCGTCGAGGACCCCGTCCCGCGGCTCCTGATCTACCGCCAGACGTGGCGGGGCCGGTCTCAGGACGGCTTCGTGGCTGCGTGCTCCGTGGACGACTACGACGCGGACGTGATCCGCAAGCACGAGAAGACGCGCAAGGACAAGGAGGACGACCGTGTCCGCCACCTGCTCACGCAGTCCGCCCACGCCGAGCCCGTCTTCCTGACGTGCCGGGCCGTCGACGCGGTCGACGCGCGCGTGGCGGCCGTGACGGCCCAGGCGCCCGAGTTCGATTTCGAGGCGCCCGACGCGGTCCGGCACACGCTGTGGCTCGTCCCGGAGGCGGACGTCGCGTTCTTCGTCTCGGCGTTCGCGGCGGTGCCGCTCCTGTACGTGGCCGACGGCCACCACCGCTGCGCGAGCGCCTCGCGCGCGCGCGCGACGCTGGCCGCGAAGGGCCCGCTCGCCGACGACCATCCGGTGAACTGGTTCCCGGCGGCGATCTTCCCGGACCGCCAGCTCGCGATCCTCCCGTACAACCGTGTCGTGAAGGATCTTGGGGGGATGGGGAAAGAAGATTTTCTTCGAAGGGTAAGGGAACGGTTCGACGTGCAGCCCGCCGAATCGCCCGAGCCGCGCCGCCGCGGGACCTTCTCTCTTTACCTCGAAGAAAATTGGCAGACCCTGACCCCGCGCGAGCCGGCGACCGGAAACGATCCGGTCTCTCGGCTGGACGTCTCTCTTCTGCAGGATCGTCTCCTCAAGCCCGTCCTCGGCATCGGCGATCCGCGCACGGACCCGCGCATCGACTTCGTCGGCGGGATCCGCGGCACGTCGGAGCTCGAGGAGCGCGTGCGCTCGGGCCGCGGCGCCGTCGCGTTCGCGATGTACCCGACGCAGATCTCGGACGTCATGGCGATCGCGGACGCGGGCGTCACGATGCCGCCGAAATCCACGTGGTTCGAGCCGAAGCTGCGCTCGGGCCTTTTCGTCCACCGCTTCTGAGCCCAAGGGCCGAGGGGAACATGAAGGTCCTGGTCGCCGACAAGTTCGAAGAGTCCGGTCTCGACGGGTTGAAGGCGATCGGCTGCGAGGTCCTCTACGAGCCGAAGCTCGAGGGCGAGACGCTCGGCGCCCGCCTCGCGGAGTCGAGGGCGGACGTCCTCGTCGTCCGTTCGACGAAGGTGACCGCGGCCGAGATCGACAGGGCCTCCGGGCTCTCCCTGATCGTGCGGGCGGGAGCGGGCGTGAACACGATCGACCTCGCGGCCGCGTCCGCGCGCGCCGTCGCCGTCTCGAACTGCCCGGGCAAGAACGCGATCGCGGTCGCGGAGCTGGCCTGGGGGCTTCTTCTCGCTCTCGACCGGCGCCTCGTGGACCAGGCCGTCGACCTCCGGAACGGCGTGTGGAACAAGGCCGAGTACGGCAAGGCGAAGGGCCTCGCGGGCCGGACGCTCGGCGTGATCGGCCTCGGGGCGATCGGCCTCGAGGTCGTGACGCGCGCCCAGGCGTTCGGGATGCCCGTCGTCGCCTGGAGCCGATCGCTCGACGACGACCACGCCGAGCGCCTCGGCGTGTCGCGCGCCGACTCGATCCACGCGCTCGCGGCGGCTTCGGACGCCGTGTCGGTCCATTGCGCCCTCACGAAGGAGACGAAGGGCTTCCTGGACGCGAAGTTCTTCGAGGCGCTGAAGCCGGGAGCCTTCTTCGTGAACACGAGCCGAGGCGAGATCATGGACGCGGCCGCCCTGCGCCGGGCGATCTCGGAGCGCGGGGTCCGGGCCGGTCTCGACGTCTTCGAAAAGGAGCCCGCCGGGGGGAGCGGCCCGTTCGAGGACGACATCGTGCGGCTCCCCGGCGTCGTCGGCTCGCACCACGTCGGCGCGTCGACGGACCAGGCTCAGAACGCGATCGCGGCCGAGACCGTGCGCATCGTCGCGGCGTTCGCGGCGAGCGGCGCGATTCCGAACGCGGTCAACCTCGCGAGCCGCACGCCGGCGACCCACCTCCTGACGGTCCGCCACCGGGACCGCGTCGGCGTCCTCGCGCACGTCTTCGGCGTGCTGAAGGCGGCCGGCATCAACGTCCAGCAGACCGAGAACGTCGTCTTCGCCGGCGCCGAGGCCGCCTGCGCCCGGATCCAGGTCGACCAGGGCCCGGGGCCGGCCGTCCTCGACGAGATCCGGTCGGGCTGCGCGGACGTCCTTTCCGTGGGGCTCACCGTCCTGTGAGCGGAGGAGCGCGGCGATTCGGCATAATGCCCGGCACACGCACGTGATCGAAGCCCTTCCTGCGCAGACACTCGTCGATTACTTCCGTCACGCCGCGGCGAGCGGGAAGGCGGAGCTCCTGGTCTCGAAGGTGGACGGAGCCTGGAAGCCCGTCTCCGCAGGCGAGTTCGAGGAGCGGACGAAGGGTCTGGCGCTCGGGCTCGCCCTCCTCGGCGTCGACCGTGAGGATCGCGTCGCGATTCTCTCGGAGAACAGGCCCGAATGGCCCATGACGGACTTCGCGACGCTCTCGCTGGGAGCGCTGACCGTCCCGATCTACACCTCGTACCTCGCGCCCCAGGTCGAGTACATCCTCCGGGACTCGCTCGCGAAGGTCGTCGTCGTCTCGAACGCGATCGAACTCCAGAAGGTGCTCGACGTGCGCGACCGCTGCCCGGAACTCCGGCACGTCGTCGTCCTCGAGCAGGTTCCGTGGAGCGCGGGGCGTGCCGTCCCGTTCGAGACCGTGGTCCAGAAGGGGCTCTCGGCCCTCGCCGCGGACCCCGAGGCGTGGGAGGAGCGGGCCTCGTCCCTCCTCCCGACCGACCTCGCGACGATGATCTACACGTCGGGCACGACGGGCGAACCGAAGGGCGCCATCCTGACCCACGGGAACTTCGTCGCGAACGTCGCGACCTGCTCGACGCTCTTCGACGTCACGCCCGACATGGTCGCGCTCTCCTTCCTGCCGCTCTCGCACGTCTTCGAGCGGATGGTCGACTACCTGTTCTTCTCGCGGGCGACCACGATCGCGTACGCGGAATCGATCGACAAGCTCTCCGAGAACTTCGCCGAGATCCGGCCGCACTGCTTCGCCGCCGTCCCGCGCGTCTACGAGAAGATGCTCGCGCGCGTCCGGAACGCCGTGGACGCCGCCCCGGCCCTGCGGCGCGCGATCTTCGAATGGGGCGTGCGGATCGGCGCGATGCACCTCCGGGCCGTGGAGTCCGGCGAGAAGCCGCCGTTCTTCCTCCGGCTCAAGTACCGGATCGCGGACCGCCTCGTCTTCGGGAAGATCAAGGCCCGGCTCGGCGGCCGGTTCCTGTTCGCGATCTCGGGGGGCGCACCCCTCGCGCACGACGTCGCGGCGTTCTTCTGGGCGGCGGGCGTCGAGGTCTACGAGGGCTACGGCCTCACGGAGACGAGCCCCGTCCTCTCGTGCAACCGGCCGGGCGAGTGGCGTCTCGGCACCGTCGGCCGCGCGATTCCGGGCGTCACGCTCAAGATCGCTCCGGACGGCGAGGTCCTCGCGAAAGGGCCGAACGTCATGGACGGCGGCTACTGGCGGAAGAAGGAGGAGACGGCCAGCGTCTTCGACGCCGACGGCTGGTTCCTCACCGGCGACATCGGCTCGTTCGACCTCGACGGCTTCCTCACGCTCACCGACCGCAAGAAGGAAATCCTGATCAACGCCTACGGCAAGAACATCGCGCCGGCCCCGATCGAGGCCGCGCTCAAGGCGGTTCGCTTCGTCTCCTCGGCCGTCCTGATCGGCGACAGGCAGAAGTTTCTGTCGGCTCTCATCGTGCCGAACTTCGAGAAGCTCGAGGGCTGGGCGGCGGGGGCGAACGTCTCCTACCGGACCCGCCAGGAGCTCGTGGAGGAGCCGAAGGTGCTCGCGCTGTTCAAGCAGGCGATCGAGATCCTGAACGGCGACGAGCCGCACGAGCGACAGATCCGCGCCTTCCGCCTCCTCACGGAGGACTTCTCGATCGAGGGCGGCGAGCTGACGCCGACGATGAAGATCAAGCGCCGCGTCGTCGCCTCGAAGTATCGCGACGTCATCGAGGAGATGTACGCCGACGCGGCGGCCTTCGAAGACAGGAACGCCGACGCGCTCGAAGGGCGCTGACGGCTCTTACCGGCCGGACGAAACGCCGTCCAGCAGCCGCGCGATCCGGTCGAGCGCGCGGGCCGCGTCGGGGTCGGCCATCGCGGCCGCAGCCTCGTCGAGCGTGAACCAGCGCAGAGCGATCGACTCGGCGTCGTCCCGGCGGATCGCGTCGGGCGCGCGCGTCGCGAGCGCGTAGCGCACGTCGTGGTGGAGGTGGGGGGGCTCGCCCTTTCCCGCGGGGATCGGGTGGATGTCGACGTCGAGAATCTCGGGCGAGAGGAGGACGAGGTCCGTCAGGCCCGACTCCTCGGCGCTCTCGCGGAGCGCCGTCGCCCGCGGATCGCTCTCGCCCTCGTCGTGGCCGCCCATCTGGAGCCACGCGTCGAGCCGGCGGTGGTGGTGCAGGAGCACGCGCCGGGTGGCGGCGTGCACGACGAAGCCGCTGCCCGTGACGTGCCCCGGCGCGAAAGTCGTCCGGGCGAAGCAGCCGGGCTCGTTCTCTACGAGCGCGAGGATCGCGGCGCGGTCGCCCGCCTCGCGGTCGTCCGCCGGGCGATGGCGCAGCAGGGCGGTCCGCAGGGCGGCCCGGGCGGGGTCGAGCCGATCGGAAGATTCCACGGACGGACCTTAGCAGGCGACGCGGGATCGGGCATCATCCGGGGAGATGGCCCCGCCTTTCGATCGTCCCATGCTCGCCGTGTTCTGCGGGGCGCGCGCCGGCGTCTCGACGGCCTACGCCGACGAGGCCTCGGCGGTGGGCCGCGAGATCGTCCGCGCGGGCGCCGGCCTCGTCTTCGGGGGCGGGCGCGTGGGGCTCATGGGCGTCCTCGCGGACGCGGTGCTCGAGGAGGGCGGCATCGCGTACGGCGTGATTCCCGCGGGCCTCTTCGCGAAAGAGGTCGCGCACGGCGGCCTCACGCGTCTCGAGGTCGTGAACACGATGCACGAGCGCAAGGCGCTCATGGCCGACATGGCGGACGGCTTTCTCGCCCTGCCCGGCGGATACGGCACGCTCGACGAGTTCTTCGAGATCGTGACCTGGCGCCAGCTCGGGCACCACGCGCGGCCGATCGTCCTCTACAATCGCTCCGGCTTCTTCGACCCGCTGCTCGCGGCCACGCGCCGCATCGCGGACGAGGGGTTCGGGCGTGAAGGCGGCGCCTACTTCGCCGTCGAGACCGACCCGGCCGTGGCGGTTCGTCGCGCCCTCGCCGGGGCGCCGCGTCCCGCCTTGCCGGTCCACGGGGGAGAGGACCGCCGGTGAGCCGCCGCCTCGCCGCGTGCGTCGCGGCGGCGTTCCTCCTGCTCGCCGCGACGGCCGAGGAACGGACGTTCGGGACCGTCACCGACGAGCAGCAGATGCTCTACACGGCGATCTCGATCGCGACGACGGGAGAGATCGGGATCTCGCGCAACCAGCGCTTCAGCGTCTCCCGCCCCGCAGGCGACGCCGTCTCGCCGTACGGAATGGGTCTCCCGCTTCTCGAGGCTCCGCTGGCGGCCCTGGCCGGGCCGTGGGAGGCGCGGTTCGGGGTCCGCACCTCCCAGACGCTCTTCGTCCTCCTGCAGGTCCTCCTCGTGACGGCTGCCGCGGCGGGCGCGGGACTCGCGGCGGGCGCGTTCGGCGCGGGGGCCTTCGGACAGGCGCTCGCGGTCTTCGCGGCCGCGCTCGCGTCGCCGCTGTGGGCCTACACGGCGACCGGATACTCCGAGCCGCTGCAGGCCGTCTGCCTCGTGTTCGCGTTCGTCCTCGCGAGCGCCGCGTCGCGCACGCCGTCGCCGCAGGCGGAGAGGCTCGCGGCGGGCGCGGGATTTGCGGCGGGCGCTCTCGTCCTCGCGAAGGGCGTCAACGTGGTCTTCGCACCCCTCGCGCTCCTCCCGCTCGTCCTCGCCGGCGAGGGCCAGGGCCGGGCGCGCGCCCGGACGGTGGTCGCCGCGGCCGCGGGCGCGGCCGGACCGCTCGCGACCTGGCTCGCGCTGGAGGTCGTGCGTTTCGGCCGCCCGCTGGCCTCGTACGGCGACCAGAGGTTCGCGCACCCGTTCTTCGACGGCGCGTGGCGCCTGCTCGTGGGAGCGAACAAGGGGCTGCTGCTCTATTTCCCGCTCGCGCTTCTCGCCCTCTGGGCGCTCGCACGCGCGCTGCGCCGACGCACCGTGCGCGCGGAGGCCGTCGCCGTCCTCGTCCTCCTCGGGGCGTTCGTGGGCGTGTACGCGCGCTGGTGGGCGTGGGACGGGACGGGAGGATGGGGGCCGCGCTTCCTCGTCCCGCTCGTCCCCCTCCTGGCAGGCGCTGCGGGCGCGGCGGCGTCCTCGCGAGCCGGGAGGGCCACGGGCGTCGCGCTCTCCGTCCTCGGCGTCGGCGTGAACGCGCTCGGGACGTTCCAGACCGAGGCCTCGGCGTTCGCGTACCTCTGGTCCACGGGCTTCGCGCGCGTCTCGCCCGAGCTCTACGCCGAGTATCCGAAATCCTTCCAGCCGCCTCCCGTCGAGAACGGCGTCTTCCGTCTCTGGCGCCACGTGCCCGCGGCGTCCGACTCGGCGTTCTCGGCCCTGCGCGTCCATCCGTTTCTCCTCGGGGCGCGGCTCGAGAACCTCGGCGACGCGGAGCGCCGGCAGAGGCTCGCGCGCCCGCCGTGGCTGGCTTCGCACCCGGACGCCGTTCCCGACGTACCGCCGCCGTCGCCGATGATCACGACGCGGACGCCGCTCGAGGTCTACCTGACCTCGCCGTTCCGCTGGCCGCACCTCTTCATGAGCTTCACGCGGCCCCGCGGAGAGCGGCCGGGAACGTACAACCCGGCCTTCTACGCGGGCCTTGCGGACCAGGCGCTCCGGAACCTCGACATCGGCCGGCCGGACCGTGCGGCCCGGATCGCGGAGACGCTCTTCGCGCTCCTGCCGTCGGGATACACCGCCGCCCTCCGTCTCGAGGGCCTGCGCCTGTCGGGACAGGACGATGCCGCGTACGCCTTCGCCGAGGGGCTCCCGGACCGCGTCCGGCGCGCCCCCGCGGTCGTGCTCGTGCAGGCCCTCCGCGCGCGCGATCGCGGCCAGGACGCATTCGCCGCGGTTCTCCTCGCCGAGGCAGCCCGCGGCATCCGGACGCGCGCGATGGAGGACGCCCTGCGCCGGCCGCCGTCCGAATGGCCGAGGAGCTTCCGGGAGCTCAGCTCCGAGATCTCGGACGGGTCGGATGCGGGCGCCGCCGCCGCGCCGCCGCGCTAACATCCGGGAATGACAGGAACCCCCGTTTTCCGGCGCCCGATGGGCGCGCTCGTCGTCGCAGTGGCGTTCCTGGCGGCCGCCGGCCGCGCGCACTCGGCGTCGCCGAGTCTCGTCAAGTGGCGCCCCATCGTCGCGGGGGAGGCCGAGGCGAAGAAGGCGGGAAAGCTCGTCCTCTACTACTTCACGGCCGACTGGTGCGGGCCCTGCCACCTCCTCGATCGGCAGGTCTTCTCGCAGAAGGCGGTCGCCGACCAGATCGCGAAGGACTACGTTCCGATCATCGTGCGGGACGTGTCCCGCGAGACGGGAAAGAACGCGCCCGAGATGCTGAAGCTCGCCGACCGATACGGGCTGCGCGGCTTTCCGACTCTCGTCGTGTCGCGCCCCGGGTTCGACAAGGGCGTCACGATGGAGGGCTGGGACGGCCCGGCGCTGGCGATCGAGTTCCTCAAGGGCGCGCGCCAGAGATTTCTGACGGCCGAGAAAGCCGAAAAGAAGAAGAAGACCTGATCGGAGGCCCCGTGAGCGACGTCAAGATCACCGTCCGCAACAACGGCTCGCTGCTCGTGAGCGGACCCGTCACGCTCGAGGACGCCGCCGGACGGCCGTTCGGGCTTTCGGGCCGCACGGCGATCGGGCTCTGCCGCTGCGGCCACTCGGAGAACAAGCCCTTCTGCGACGGCTCGCACTCCCGCGCGGGGTTCAGATCCGAGGTCGTGGCCTGCGAGCTGCCGCCGCCGAAGCCGAGGCCCTGAGCCTTCAGTTCCGGATGATCCCTTCGGACGTCCAGACGCGAAACGCTTTGCGGACCGCGGCGGGGGACAGCGCCCCGCCGGCCTTGCGGGCCGCGAGACGCAGAGCCTTCCCGAGCGGCTGGCCGGCGGCGAGCGCAGACAGCAGGTGGAACTCCCCGCGGGTCAGGTCCAGCCGGTAGACGACGAAGCTTCGGCGGTGGACGGCGACCCATGACGCCTTCGGGCGCGTCGAGGCCCTTCGGCCCGCCCTGAGGGCGGCGAGCGCGGGCCCGGCGGCGTGGCGGAAGGCCAGGAGCCGCAGCGTCGGCGCGATGCCGAACCGGCGGCGCTCCCAGTCGGCGTCCACGTGCACGGGAGGCGCCGCGGGGGCGTCTTCCTCCGCGTCGAAGGCCTCGGTGATCGCGAGCTCGAGACGCGCGAGGTCGGCGAGGAACGCGCGCTTGGCGTGGTGCCACGTCCTCACGAACTCCGGGACGTGGTCGCCCAGTCGGTTGAGGGTGTAGCTCCGGGACGGGTGGACCGCCACGTAGTCGGCCACGAAATGCTCGAACCCGTGGTGCCCGAGGAACTCCCGCAGGCCCGGGTAGTCGGCCGCGAGCGCGTCGTGCATCCGCAGCGGGTACATGCCCTGGTAGACGGCGAGGCGCTCGAGGGGCGCCATCGTCTTCGAGGGCAGGATGGCGCGCTCGGCCTCGCGCCGTGGAAGGTGGCGTGTCGCGGAGCGGTGGCGCACGGCCTCCTCGATCGTGCCCGGGTGCACGATCGCGGCCTGCATCCAGCGCTCGAGCGTGCGGAGATCAGCCACGGGCGCCCGACCGGACGGGATCTTCGGAGGCGCTCCGTGCGAGCGCGGGCCGGTGGGCGAGCGCCTTCCTCGCCTCCGCGTGGACGGTCTCGAAGTCCGGGATGTCCTCGTCCCACTCGAGGAGCGTCGCACGCGGGCCCGTGAGGGAGTTCGCGTGGCGGAAGAGGCTCCAGACCTCGTCCTTCACGCGCGCGCTGTGCGTGTCGAGGAGATACGTCCCCTTGTCCGTGTGGCCGGCAAGGTGGTACTGGACGACGCGGTCGTGCGGAAGGGCGTCGAGGTACGCGACGGGGTCGAACCCGTGGTTCACGGAGCTCACGTAGACGTTGTTGACGTCGAGGAGCATTCCGCAGTCCGCGTCGCGGAGGAGCCGGTCGAAAAACGTCCACTCCGGGATCGTCGACGCGCGGAACTCGACATACGAGGACGGGTTCTCGAGGACGAGCGGCCGCTCGAGGAAGTCCGATACGGTCTTCGCCCGCCGCGTGACGTGCTTCAGGGTCTCCTCGGTGTAGGGGAGGGGAAGCAGGTCGTGCGTGTTGCGGCCCATGACGCCGGTAAAGCAGAGGTGGTCCGAGACCCAGTGAGCCCGCGTCCGGACCGCGAGCGCCTTGACCTTCCGGAGGTAGTCGAAGTCGAGGGGATCCGTCCCGCCGATCGACATCGAGACCCCATGGAGGACGACGGGCGTCCGCTCCGCGACCCGGTCGAGGACGTGGAGCGGGCGCCCGCCCGTGTCGAGGAAGTTCTCGGTGAGGGCTTCGTAGAAATCCACGTCGGGCTCCTTCGAAAGGATGTGCCCGAAGTGGACGGTGCGGAGCCCGACCCCCACCCCGAGGTCGGGCAGTCCAAAGCGGTCGCCCATGAACGTCGCCGGATCAGCTCGCCTTGGGGGCGTCCTTCTTCTTCGCGTTCTTCATCGGGCTGGCGCAGCCGCCCTTGCCCTTGCACGAGTTCTTGCCGGCGCACTTGTTGTCGCCGGACTTGCAGCCGCCCTGGCCCTTGCACTCGTTCTTGCCGGCGCAGTCGTGCTTGGCGGCGGTGGCGCAGCCGCCCTTGCCCTTGCACGCGTTCTGGCCCGCGCAGCTGTTCTCCTTCGTGGCGCAGCCCCCCTGGCCCTTGCAGGAGTTCAGGCCCTTGCAGGCGTGCTTGGCCGGCTTGTCGGCAGGCTTGTCCTCCGCGAGGAGGGTCTTGCCGGCGACGAGGCCGGCGACGGCGGCACCGAGGGTGGCGGCGAACTGACGACGATTCATGAGGCCTCCTTTTATTCGCTCGGGTTGCGGTCTCTTCATATCACTACGGATCTGAGATTGCGACTGGATCGGAGACTCGGTCTCGAAACGAACGGGCGCGGGCTCCCCCTGAATGCCTCCCGGAGGGCCGTTTATTCCCGGGGACGGGGCCGGCCGTCCCCGGCCTGCTGGAGGAGCTTCGCCACGAGGCCCGTCCAGCCGGTCTGGTGGGAGGCGCCGAGCCCGGCGCCGTCGTCGCCGTTGAAGTACTCGTGGAAAAGGAGAAGGTCCTTCCAGTGGGGGTCCGTCTGGAACACCGCGGTCCCGCCGTAGGCGGGCCGCCGGCCGTCGGGCCCCGCGAGGAAGATCCCGGTCAGACGGCGGGAAAGCTCGTCGGCGACCTGCCAAAGGGTGAGTTCGCGTCCGGAGCCCTTCGGAAACTCCACCGTGAAGGAATCGCCGAAGAAATGGTGGAACTTCTGGAGCGACTCGATCAGGAGGAAGTTCACCGGGAACCAGACGGGGCCGCGCCAGTTCGAGTTTCCGCCGAAGAGGCTCGTGCGCGACTCGGCCGGCTCGTAGTCGACGCGCAGCTCGCGGCCGTCCCACGGAACCACGAACGGCCGGTCGCGGTGGGCCCGGGACAGCGACCGGACTCCGTGGTCGGACAGGAAGCCGTCCGGATCCAGGAGCGGCTCCAGGATCCGCCGGAGGCGCTCCCGTCCGACGAGCGACAGGAGGCGGCGGGTTCCGGCGGCCGTCGCCTGCGTCTCGACCTTGGCGCCGTACGCCGAGCCGTGGTCGAGGAACCACTGCATCCGGCGGCGGAAGCCGGGGAACGCCTCGAGGACGTACGGTTCGAGCGTCGCGACGGCGAAGAGGGGGATGAGGCCGACCATGGACTGGATCCGCATGGGGATCCCGTGGCCGTCGGCGAGGCGGAGAACGTCGTAGAAGAACCCGTCCGCCTCGTCCCAGAGCCCGCTCCCGTGCTCCGGGGCGTTCATCGCCTTCGAGATGTACATGAAGTGCTCGAAGAACTTCGAGGCGATGTCCTCGTAGGCCCTGTCCGCGCGCGCGAGCTCGAGCGCGATCGTGCCCATGTTCAGGCAGTACATCCCCATCCAGCTCGTGGCGTCGGACTGCTCGAGCGTCGCGCCGAGCGGCAGCGGCTTGCTGCGGTCGAAGAGCCCGATGTTGTCGAGGCCGAGGAAGCCGCCCTGGAAGACGTTGTTCCCGTTCTCGTCCTTGCGGTTCACCCACCAGGTGAAGTTCAGGAGCAGCTTGTGGAAGACGCGTGCGAGAAACTCGCGGTCGGGCGTGCCGGAACGCTTCTCGTCGATCTTGTAGACGCGCAACGCGGCCCATGCGTGGACGGGCGGGTTGACGTCCTCGAACTTCCACTCGTAGGCGGGGAGCTGCCCGTTCGGATGCATGTACCACTCGCGCAGGAGGAGGATGAGCTGGTCCTTGGCGAAGTCCGGGTCCACGAGCGCGAGCGGGATCGTGTGGAAGGCGAGGTCCCACGCGGCGTACCAGGGGTACTCCCACTTGTCCGGCATCGAGAGGACGTCCGCGTTGAAGAGGTGCCTCCAGCCCGCGTTGCGCCCCTGCTCGCGCCCGGGCGGAGGCGCCGGCTGGCCCGGGTCGCCCTTGAGCCAGCGCGCCACGTCGTAGCCGTAGTACTGCTTGGACCAGAGCATCCCGGCGAGCGACTGACGCATGACGTTCTTCGCGTCTGCGGAGAGCTCCGGGGGGATCACGCGGGCATAGAAGGCGTCCGCCTCGCTCCGGCGCGCCGCGACCGTCCGGTCGAAGTCCTCGCCGAACGGCGCGGCGAGCGCACGGTCCGAGAGGCGCAGGCGCACCTTGCGCGACTCTCCGGCGGGGACGTCGAACCGGAACCAGGCGGCTGCCTTCGTCCCGTAGCCGGCGGGGTTCACGGCGTCCTCGACGCCCTGGACGACACGTGCGTGAAAGGCGTCCTTGACGAAGCGGCCTTCGTTCTCGGCGCCGAAGAGGAGTGCCGCGTTCGTGATGTTGTCGGTGAAGAGCAGGTCCGGAGCGCCTTCCACGTAGAGCGTCCGGTCGCCGTAGTACGGGTGGTGCGCCGCGATCGCCACGGCGCCGTCCGGGGGCGCCGCCGCCGCGAGCCGCGGCAGGCGCGCGTCGAGCCCCCAGGACCACGTGTTCCGGAACCAGATCGTCGGAAGGACGTGGAGCGGGGCCGCTTCGGGGCCGCGGTTTACGGCCTCGATCGTCACGAGCAGGTCCTCGGGAGAGGCCTTCGCGTACGTGACGAAGACGTCCCAGTAGCGGCTCTCCTCGAAGACGCCCGTGTCGAGGAGCTCGAACTCGGGATCCAGCCGGGTCCGGCGCGCGTTCTCCTCGACGAGCGCGCGGTACGGGAACTCCCTCTGCGGGTACTTGTAGAGCATCCGCATGTACGCGTGCGTGGGCGTCGCGTCGAGGGTGAACCAGTACTCCTTCGCGTCTTCGCCGTGGTTGCCCTCGGGCCCGGAGAGGCCGAAGAGGCGCTCCTTGAGGATCGGATCGCGCCCGTTCCAGAGCGTGGGCGCGAGGCAGATCAGGCCGTGGCGGTCGGAGAAGCCCGCGATCCCGTCCTCCCCCCAGCGGTACGCGCGGGAGCGCGCGTGGTCGTGCGGGAAATACGTCCACGGCTGGCCCTCGGCGCCGTAGTCCTCGCGCACCGTGCCCCACTGGCGCTCGGCGAGGTACGGACCCCACCGCTTCCAGTTCGCCTTGCGGGAGCGGTTCTCCTCCAGGCGGAGGGACTCCGGATCGAGCGGCCCGGACTTCGGCATCACGCCTCCACGCCGGAAGGGTAACCCGGCGGGTCAGCCGGCGGCGGGGGAGCGGCGCACGACGCGCAGGAAAGCGGCCAGGCGGTCGTCGGCCGAATTCGCCCGCAGCTCGGCCGGCGTCCCGGCCTGCGCGACCTTCCCGTCGAAGAGGACGACGAGGTGCGACGCGAGCGCGAACGCCTCGGGCTGGTCGTGCGTGACGAGGAGCGTGGTCAGGCCGGTCTCGTCGTGGAGCCTCAGGAGCCACTCGCCGAGCTCGAGCCGGACGCCCGCGTCGAGCGCGCCGAACGGCTCGTCGAGGAGGAGGACGCGCGGGTTCACGGCCAGCGCGCGCGCGAACGCGACGCGCTGGCGCTGGCCGCCCGAGAGCTCGTTCGGGCGGCGCGCGCCGAGCCCCTCGAGCTGGACGCGCGCGAGAAGCGCGTCGGCCCTCGCGAAGGCCTCCCGCCGCGGAACGCGGCGGACGCGAAGGCCGAAGGCCACGTTCTCGCGCACGGTCAGGTGGCCGAAGAGGGCATAGCCCTGGAACACGAACCCGACGCCCCGCTTCTGGACGGGCGTCGCCGTGACGTCTTCGCCCGAAAGGAGGACGCGGCCCGCGTCCGGCTCCTCGAGGCCCGCGATGATCCGGAGGACCGTCGACTTGCCCGCACCCGAGGGGCCGAGGACGGCGGTGATCGCGCCCGTGGGCGCCGTGAACGACACGTCGGCGACGGCGGGAGGGCCGTCGTCCGTGAAGCGGCGGGCGAGGTTCCGGACCTCGACGCTCATCGCGAGGCCGCCCGGGCTTCTTCGACCTTCTTGACGGCGAGCGTCACGATCGCGAGAAACGTCAGCAGGGACGCGACGGCGAAGGCGCCCGTCATGTCGTACTCGTTGTAGAGGATCTCGACGTGCAGCGGGATCGTGTTCGTGACCCCGCGGATGTGCCCCGAGACGACCGACACGGCGCCGAACTCTCCCATCGCGCGCGCGTTGCAGAGGACGACGCCGTAGAGGAGCCCCCAGCGCACCTTCGGGAGCGTCACGCGGAAGAACGTCTGCCACCCGTTCGCGCCGAGCGTGAGCGCGGCCTCCTCCTCGGCGTTGCCCTGCGCCTCCATCACGGCGAGGACTTCGCGGGTCACGAACGGAAACGTCACGAAGATCGTCGCGAGGACGATGCCGGGCACCGCGTAGATCACCTTCCAGTCGTGGAGGGCGAGGAACGGCCCGAGGAGCCCGCGACGGCCGAAGAGGAGGACGAAGACGAGCCCGCCGATGACCGGGGAGACCGCGAACGGAAGGTCGACGAGCGTGACGAGGAGGCCCTTGCCGCGGAACCGGAACTTCGCGACGCACCACGCGGTCAGGAGGCCGAACACGAGGTGGAACGGCACGACCATCGCCGCCGTGAGGAGCGTGAGCCGGATCGCGGCGACGGCGTTCGGCTCGGCGATCGCGGCGAGGTACGCGGCCGGGCCCTTCCGCAGGGCCTGGGCAAAAACCGACGCGAGCGGGAGGAAGACGAAGAGGCCGAGGAACGCGAGGGCGGCCGCGACGAGGGCCCGGCGGACGGCGGGCCGCTCGGCGAGCGTCGGCGCGGGGCGGAACCCGCGGCTCGCCGCCATCGCCGACGCTCCGGCGAGCCGGCGCGTCCAGCGCTGGAGGGCGTTCGCGGCGAAGACGAGCGTGAACGACGCGAGGAGGAGGACGACCGCGATCGCCGTGGCGCCGGCCTCGTCGAACTGCTCCAGCTTCGTGACGATCAGGAGAGGCGCGATCTCGGTCTTCAGCGGGAGGTTGCCCGAGATGAATACGATCGAGCCGTATTCCCCGAGTGCGCGCGCGAACGCGAGCGTGAACCCCGTGAGGAGGGGCGGGAGGAGGTTCGGGAGGACGACGCGAAGGAAGGCCTGCAGCCGCGAGGCCCCGAGGACGCCCGCGGCCTCCTCGAGCTCGGGGTCGAGGTCCTCGAGGACGGGCTGGACGGCGCGCACGACGAAGGGCAGGCCGACGAACGTCAGGGCGAGGACGACGCCGGCCGGCGCGAACGCGACCTTCAGGCCGATCGGCTCGAGGAACCGGCCGATCCACCCCTGGCCCGAGTAGAGCGCCGTGAGCGTGAGGCCCGCGACGGCCGTCGGGAGGGCGAACGGAAGGTCCACGAACGCGTCGAGGAGCGCGCGGCCGCGGAAGCGGTAGCGCGCGAGGACCCACGCGACGAGGAGGCCGAAGACGGCGTTCAGGAGCGCGGCGAGGAGCGCCGCGCCGAAGCTCAGCCGGTAGGCCGCGAGGGCGCGCGGGGCCGTGACGATTCGCAGGAAGTCCGCGCCCGTGAGGCTCGCGGCCTTGAGCGCGAGCGCGGCGAGGGGGAGGACGACGACGAGGCCCACGTAGAGCGAGGCCAGGGAGAGCGCCGGCGCGAAGCCGGGGAGGATTCCGTGCCGGCGCGTCGTCGTCACCGCGCGCCCTGCGTTGCGGCCGTCACGGCGTCGAAGATGCCGCCGTCGTCGAAGTGGGCTCTCTGCGCCTTCTTCCAGCCGCCGAACGCCTCGTCGATCGTGAAGAGCGCGACTTTCGGGAACGTCGCGGCGTAGCGCGCGGCGACCGACGCCGAGCGCGGGCGGTAGTGGTGCTTCGCGACGATCTCCTGCCCCGCATCCGTGAAGAGGAACTCGAGATAGGCCTGCGCCGCGGCGCGCGTGCCGCGCTTCTCGGCGTTCCTGTCCACGAGGGCGACCGGCGGCTCGGCGAGGATCGAGACCGACGGCACGACGATCTCGAACCGGGTCTTCCCGACGTCCTTCGTGAGGAGGAACGCCTCGTTCTCCCACGCGACGAGGACGTCGCCGATGCCGCGCTCGGCAAAGGTGACGGTCGAGCCCCGTGCACCGGCGTCGAGGACGGGGACGTTCTTGTAGAAGCGCGCGAGGAACTCGCGCGCCGTCGCCTCGCTGGCGCCCTTCTGTCGGAGCGCCCAGCCCCACGCGGCGAGATGGTTCCAGCGCGCGCCGCCCGATGTCTTCGGGTTCGGGGTGATCACGGCAACGCCCGGCCGCGCGAGGTCGCCCCAGTCGCGAATTCCCTTTGGATTGCCTTTGCGGACGACGAAGACGATGGTCGACGTGTACGGGGCGCTGTTCTGCGGCAGGCGGGACTGCCACGCGGCCGGAAGGAGGCCGCTCTTCTCGGCGATCGCGTCGATGTCGCCCGCGAGCGCGAGCGTCACGACGTCCGCCTCGAGCCCGTCGATGACCGCGCGGGCCTGCTTGCCCGAACCGCCGTGCGACTGGTTGATCGTCAGCGGCCCGTGGGCGGGCTCCCATCTCTTCCGGAACGCGGCGTTGATCTCCTCGTAGAGCTCCCGCGTGGGGTCGTACGAGACGTTCAGGAGGGTCGTCGCCGGAGGGGCCGCGAGAAGCGAAGACCGGGGAGAAGGGGAAGAGAAGAGAGAGATTTCTTTGAAGGTGAAGAGAAGAGCAGCCGCCGCGGCGGCGCGCACGAGGAGGCGTCCCGGGTGGTGCGCCCTCTGGGCGGCGGGGCGGTTGCCGCGACGCGGCAGGCTCTGAGCGTTCGGTTCCATGCCCCTCTTACCCTCTAAGAAAATCTTCTCTTTCTTTATATTATTTATCCCACTAACTAAGTCAAGTACTATTGGCGCGAGAGAATGCCGCCGTGAAGCTCACCCGCCGCAGCGAATACGCGCTTCTCGCGCTCATCCATCTCGCGCGGGCGGAGGGCGAGGGGTACGTCGCCGTCTCGGCCATCGCCGAGGCGCAGGGGCTGCCCGCGAAGTTCCTCGAGCAGCTCCTGATGGCTCTCAAGCGCGCGGGCCTCGTGAAGAGCCAGAAGGGGCCGCACGGCGGCTACCGGCTCGGGCGCCCGGCGTCGAAGATCACCCTGGCCGAAGTCGTCCGGCTCCTGGACGGGGCCCTGGCTCCCACCGAGTCCGTCAGCACGTATTTCTACGAATCCACCCCTGTGGAGCGCGAGAAGAGGCTCCTCAAGGTCTTCAAGGAGATCCGGGACCTGGTCTCCGCGAAGCTCGAGCGGACGACGCTCGCCGACGTCGCGTGAGCCGGCCCTTGACATTGTACTAGTAGACTAGTACATTAGGGACGTGGCGAGCCTCCCGTTCCGCCTCGACCCGTCGTCCGGCGTGCCGTTCTACCGGCAGGTCATCGACCAGGTCCTTCTCGCCGTCGCGGACGGGCGGCTGAAGCCGGGCGTCCAGCTCCCGACGGTCCGGGCGCTCGCCGTGGACCTCTCCGTGAACCTGAACACGATCGCGCGCGCCTACCGCGAGATGGAGATCCGCGGGATCGTCGAGACGCAGCAGGGGACCGGCACGTTCGTCTCCGCTCGCAAGCCCGAGAAGAAGACCGCCGAGCGCCGGAAGGCCCTGGAGCGCCTCGTCGACCAGTTCCTGACGACCGCGGCCACCCAGGGGTTCACGCACGAAGAATTCGCCGAAGCCCTCCTCGAACGCACCGAAGAGGCCGGCAGGAGGTAACGACCATGGTGCCCACGATCGTTCCGCGGGTGACCGAAAAGATCCAGGAGGCGCGAGCCGCCGCCGAGGCGCGTCGTTCGACGCCCTCGGAGCGCCGCCAGCGGCAGAGCGAGAAGGACATCCAGGCGCGCCGTTACGTGAGCGGCGTGAGCCTGCTGGCGTTCGTCGTCGCGCTGCTCGCCGGCATCGGGGTGGGGGCCGCCATGAAGTCCCCCCTCCCGATCTTCGGCGGGATCCTCCTCGGCGTCTTCCTGCTGTTCGCGCTCAAGGTTGCGAACCAGTGGGAGCGCGCCGTCGTCCTGCGTTTCGGAAAGTTCCAGGGCCTCAAGGGGCCGGGACTCTTCGTCCTGATCCCGGTCGTCGACGAGATCACGCAGCTCGTGGACCAGCGCGTCCGCGTGACGGACGTCTCGGCCGAGTCGGCTCTCACGAAGGACACGGTTCCCGTGAACGTGGACGCGATCGTCTTCTGGACCGTCTGGGACGCCCAGAAGTCGGTCCTCGAGGTGGCGGACTACCTCGACGCCGTCGCGCTCTCGGCTCAGACGGCGCTTCGCGAGACGATCGGCCGGCATCAGCTCGCCGAGATGATCACGGAGCGCGAGCAGCTCGGTAAGCAGCTCCAGACGATCCTCGACGAGAAGACCAACCCCTGGGGAATCACGGTCCAGTCGGTCGAGATCCGGGACGTGAGGATCCCGGCGGACCTCGAGGACGCGATGTCGCGCCAGGCGCAGGCGGAGCGCGAGCGCCAGGCCCGCATCATCCTCGGCACCGCGGAGACGGAGATCTCGGCGCGCTTCGTCGAGGCCGGGGACGCCTACAAGGACCACCCGCTCGCGCTCCACCTGCGCGCGATGAACATGCTCTACGAGGCGATCAAGGAGAAGGGCTCCATGGTCATCGTCCCGTCGAGCGCCGTCGAGACGATGGGCCTGGGCGGGCTCTCGGGCATGACGGCCCTCGCGCAGAAGAACCAGACGGGAGAGTGAAGACGGGGGGCTAGCTCTCCGCCTGGTTCGCGAGGTAGTTCGGGAGGCCGAGGTCCGAGATCTGCTGAAGCTGGGCCTCGAGCCAGTCGATGTGCTCCTCCTCCTCCTTCAGGATCTCCTCCAGGAGCATCCGCGAGCCGTTGTCGCCCGACGCCCGGCAGATCTCGAGCCCCGCGTTCAGGCGCGCGACGGCGGTGCGCTCGACCTCGAGGTCGAAGGCGTGCTGTTCGGGCACCGTCTGGCCGACGTTGATCTTCATGTACTTCTGCATGTTCGGGACGCCGTCGAGGTAGAGGATCCGCTCGATCAGCTTCTGCGCGTGCTTCATCTCGTCGATGGACTCGTCGCGGCCGTGCTTGGCGAGGGTCTGGTAACGCCAGTTCCCGCACATCATTCCGTGGATGAAGTACTGGTTGACGGCCGTGAGCTCGGCGCACAGAACGTCGTTGAGGATTTCGATGACCTTGGGGTCGCCTTTCATCGTTCACTCCATCCTTGTTTGGGGCTCGAGGCCGGAAATCCGGGCCAAGTATGCGCGAAGGTCGGGGAGACACGCCGTGCAGAGGGAGCCGCACCCCGTGAGGCGCTCGGCCTCGACCGCGGAGAGGCGCTCGCGGTGCATCCGGCGCTCGACCTCTTCGAAGGTGCGGCCCGTGCAGGCGCAGGCCGTCATCAGCGGGGGAACCGCCGCATCGGGGAGGAGGCGAGGCCGCGCGCTCATGCGTTCCCCGAGGCGCCCACCGGTCGCTTCTTGAGGAGATGAGCGGCGTATGCGAGCACGTAGACGACGCCGAGCGCGGCGTGGATCCAGCCGGTCCACTGCCGCGCGGTGTCGCCCGTCAGCACCTGGATCAGAGGGCCCGTCAGGACGAGCGGCGCCGCGAGGCCGAGGATGCCCGCGCCACTCGCGCGGCCCGGGTCCTCTCCCTCCCGCAGGCGCTTGAGCGCATGCCCGCTGAAGACGAGGCCGAGCGCGAAGATCAGGAAGGGCGCCGTCAGGACGTGAACTTTCAGCATCGGCTGCTGCCACGGGTGCCCGACGCGCGAATCCGGGTCCGCGCCGGCCATGAAATACTTCATGATCCCGTACGCGACGCCGGAGAGGCCCACGAAAAGGCACGCGAGATGGTTCAGGACCGCGGCCCAGCGCTTCATCGGCGGGATTTCTCCTTGAGAAACGCGTCCAGCGCAAGGACGCGCCGCGCCGCCTCGACCGTGACGCGCACCGTGATCGTCGCGCCCGTCACGGTCCGGAGGCCCCTCTTCTCCGAGAGCTCGTCGCCGAGCGTCTTCCCGGGGAACTGCCCGTACCACGTCCCGCGCGGGAGGTATTCCTCGGGCTCGGAGAAGGAGAGGACCTCGACGCGCGTGATCGCGCCCTTCGGGTCCACGGCCACGAGAATCGTCTCGGGGAGTGTGCGGACGACGTGCGTGTCGAAGTACGCGGTGCCCGCGTCCTTTCCGTCCAGCGTCGCGGCGTAAAACGCGACGAGCCCGGGAGGCGGCGCGCCGCCCGAGCGGCGCGCGACCTCGGCGCGGTCCGCATCGGACAGGAACGCCGTCTTCCGCGTCACGACCGCGCCCTTCGGGAACGCGAGGCGGAGAGCTTCCTCCTGGGTGAGGAAGCTCTTCGCGAAGACCGGGAACGAGAGGAAGACGACGAAGAGAAGAGAGAGAGAGATTTCTTTGAGGGTAAGAGGGAAAGGGCGGCTGCGCGCCGTCGGCGCTCGCCTCGCGAGGCTATGGCCGCGCTCCTCTTCCTTTCTAGGAAACTCTTCTTTCTTCTCTTTTCTTCTTCTCAAAACTCATACCCCAGCGCGACGTTGATCTGGTTGACGCCCGTCGACGCGGCGTTCTTCCGCCATTGTCCGTCGAGTTTCACGACGACCTGCGGAATCGGCTTGAAGACGACGCCGGCCGTCCACTGGCTCGCGTCGTTCTCCGGGTTGCGGGAGAACCCGTCCGGCACGGACGCCTGCGTGTCCCACTCCTCGTAGCGGACGAACGGCGTGAGCGAGAGCTTCGTGCGCGGCCCGAGCGTGAGGACGTCGAAGCCGGCCTCGGCGTACCAGCCGCGCTGACGGCTGCCGACGCCCTCGTCTCCCGAGAGGCCGTTCAGCGCATTCAGGGTCGCCGCGTCGCCGATCGTCGAGCCGGCGAAGAGGGCGCGCAACGAGAGTCCGCGCCACCGGAAGTCGGCATGGACGTCCCAGACGGTCGTGCGGCCGCAGACGGTCTCGCCGTTCGCCGTCGTCCGGCCCTGGCCCGAACAGCCCGTGAAGAACGACGCGCCCGCAACGAGGCCGTTGACGCCCACGAAGTCCAGCCGACCGGTGAGTGCGAAGTCCTGCGCCTTGGCGAGCGAGCCTTCCTGGCGGCCCTCGCGGATGCCCTCGTCCGCCGTGAAGCCTCCGGAGTTCAGGCCGTTCACGACGTAGAGCCGGTATGCGAGCGGGCCTGCCTCGCCGTAGCCTCCGAGGCCGAGCTCCCGCCAGGTCGCCGGCAGGATGAACCGCTCGACGTCGGGGCGCCGGGCGCCGAGGAAGGAGGGTGGCTCGTGCAGCTCGTTGATGAACCCCATCGGGATCAGCAGGAGGCCCGCCCGGGCGCGGATGGCGCTCGAGTGGCTGAGCCAGTCCACGTAGGCGAACTCGACCTCGACCTCGCCCTCCTTGTCGGATCCCGCGACGGCGTGGGCGAACTCCACCTCGGAGTTGAAGACGAAGTGGTCGTCGAACTTGTAGCCGAAGTAGAGGACGGCGCGGGCGAGGTCGATCGTGTCCGTGACGCCGGACGGCGTCCCATCCTGCTTAGACGACGCGAAGTTCTGGTACAGGACCTCGCCGTAGCCGCCGATCGAGACGCCTTTCCGCGCATAAACGCGGGAGGCGGCCGGGCCGAGGCCGTAGCGCGAGGCCGAGTCGAGGGCAGGCGCGGGAGCGGCGCCGGGCGCAGGCGCCGGGGCTGCGGAGGGCGCCTCGCCGAGCCGCATCGCCTCGATCTCTTTCGTGAGGACGTCGAGCTTCTGCTCGAGGTCCTTCATCCGCTGCTCCGCGGCCGGGTCGGACGACCTGGGAGGCTCGTCGGCGAGAAGGGGAGAAGAGAAGAGAAGAATGCTGAGTAAGAGAGAAAGACGGACGGCCGCGGCGGCACCGCGCGGCGAGTGCTGTCGAATCAAGGGACAACTCCTTCAGAAGATTTCTTTGAATGAGAAAGAGAAACGAGGCGCCTCATCCCGGGCGACATGGAAACCCGAAGCGGGAGCCCCTCTTCACCTTCCAGGAAAAAAAGCGTTTCATGAGCCACTCCGTCCGCACGAAGTCGTGCCGACAGCGCCAGGCCCTGTTCCGGCCCGAGGACGAAGAACGCCGTCGAGAGGACGTCGGCCGTGAGACCGTCCGGCGCGACGACGGTCACGGAGCCGAAGTCCGGGGCCGGCTCGCCGGTGCGCGGGTCGAGGATGTGGCCGACGCGGCGCCCGTCGACGGCGAGGCCGCGCTCGGAGTTGCCGGACGTCGAGGCCGAGGCGTCCTTGAGCCGGATCGTCGCGACGGTGCGCGCCCGGTCGCGCGGATGCGCGACGGCGACGGAGGTTTCGTCTCCGGACGAGAGGACCTGGCCGCCGAGATCGAGAACGACTGCCGTGGCCCCTGCGGCTCTCGCCGCTTCGGCCGCCCGGTCGAGAGCCCAGCCCTTGCCCCAGGCTCCCTCGTCGATGCCGGCCGCGGCATGGCGGCGGGAAACGGAAGAAGAGGACTCCTCGAATGAAAAGAGGGACGTACTCGTGGCGCGGCGGGCGTCGAGCAGCTCCCGAGCGCCGGGGATGCGGCCTCCCGACCTGAGCCCCCACGCGCTCACGAGGGGCGCGACCGTCGGGTCGAACGCGCCGCCCGTCTTCTCTTCCCATTCAAAGACCTTTTTCAGCAGCCCGAAGAGCGCGGCAGGCGTCTCGTGCAGCTCGCCCGGCGCCGCCGCGTTCAGCCGGGCGAGGGGAGTGTCGGCGCGCCACGTGGAGAGGAGCCTTTCGGCCACCTCGACCGCGCGCACCGCCGCCTCGCTCGCGTCGAGCGCGCGGCCGCGCGTCGGCGCCGAGACCGTCAGCGCGAGCGCGGTTCCCATGACACCGAGGTGGCGGGCGAGGGTCTGCATGGTCTCCCGTGGGGCTTTGGATTCTGAGACTAAGTCTCAGTCGCCCGATGGTGCCGCACGACCCGCGGTCCGTCAACTGATGCAGCTGCCCTATGGCAGGAGGATCGGCGCGCCCGGGAGACCCAGCCTCCGGAGGGCGCGCGCGAAGAGGGCGACGTACCCCGCGAACCCTCCGACGCCGACGGCGAAGCGCGCGATCCCGTGGAGCGGGACGGCGAGGATCGCGCCTCCCGCGAGGCTCACGAGCGAGGCCGCGATCAGGGCGGCGGTGGCGCCCGCGTGCGCAGCCGGCTGGGCGGAATCCTTCACGTACAACACGTTGGGACTCGCGACCCGAGGAAGTCCGGAGAAAGGTCTAAAGAATCCCTAAAGAAAGGCGCCGCGCGGGCGCGGCGCGGCGCAAACTGTAGGGGGCCGCCTCTGCGGCCCACGATGGCCGATCCCAGCCGAATCTCGCACGTCCTCCTCGGCAAGCCCCGCGACGTCAAGGACCCGAACGTCTTCCATCGGGTGTCCCTGGTGGCGTTCCTCGCGTGGGTGGGCCTCGGCGCCGACGGGCTCTCGTCCTCGGCCTACGGCCCCGACGAGGCGTTCCGCGCCCTCGGCGAGCACCGCTCGCTCGCGATCGTCCTCGTCGCGATGACCGCCGTGACGATCGGCGTCATTTCCTTCGCGTACTCCAACCTCATCCAGCACTTCCCGGGCGGTGGCGGCGGCTACCTCGTTGCGACGAAGCTTCTCGGCGAGAAGGCCGGCGTCGTTTCGGGCTGCGCGCTCCTCGTCGACTACGTCCTCACGATCGCCGTCTCGATCGCCTCGGGGTGCGACCAGATCTGGAACTTCCTGCCTCCGCACCTCGCGCCGTACAAGCTCCCGGCGGAGGTCGTGGTCCTCGTCTTCCTCGTCGTCCTGAACCTGCGCGGCGTCAAGGAGTCCGTCACGATCCTCGCGCCGATCTTCCTCGTCTTCATCGGCACGCACGCGTTCACGATCCTCTACACGTTCGCGATCCACCTCGGTGCGCTGCCGGGCGTCTTCACCGGCGCGGCGCGCGACTGGCACGCGACGAAGTCGACGATGGGCTTTTGGCCGCTCGCGTTCGTCCTCCTGCGCGCCTATTCGATGGGCGGCGGCACGTACACGGGCATCGAGGCGGTCTCGAACGGAGTCACGATGCTCCGCGAGCCGCGCGTGAAGACGGGCAAGAAGACGATGCTTCTCATGGCCCTGTCCCTCGCGTTCACGGCCGGCGGGATCCTCTTCGGCTACCTCCTGGTCGGGGCGCGCCCCCAGGAGGGGAAGACGATGAACTTCGTCCTCTTCGACACGCTCTTCGGCGCGTTCCGGCCCGGCGGGATCGCGGCCGGGACGGCGTTCGTCGTCGTCCTCCTCGTCTCGGAGGCGGCGCTCCTCTTCGTCGCGGCCCAGACGGGCTTTCTCGACGGACCGCGCGTCCTCGGGAACATGGCGGTCGACTCGTGGATGCCCCACCGGTTCGCGCAGCTCTCGGACCGCCTCGTGACGCAGAACGGCGTCGTCGTCATGGGAGTCGCGGCGGGCGCCGCGCTCCTCTACACGCGCGGGAACATCTCGACCCTCGTCGTCATGTACTCGATCAACGTCTTCCTGACGTTCACGCTCACGGAGCTCGGGATGTCCCGCCACTGGATCGTCGACCGGGCGAAGGAACCCCAGTGGAAGGGCCTGCTCGCGATCCACGGAACCGGGCTGCTCCTCTGCGTGACGATTCTCGCGATCACCCTCTACGAGAAGTTCGCGGAGGGCGGGTGGATGACGACGGTCGTGACGAGCGCGACGGTCACGCTGTGCTTCCTCGTGCGGCGGCACTACCGGAGCGTGGCGGCCGACCTCAGGCGGCTCGACGACGTCCTCGTCCCGCTGCCGGGCCCGGCGGCCCCGTCGACGCCCGCGCCGCCCCTCGACCGCTCGCTCCCGACGGCGATCCTCACCGTGGACCGCTTCTCGGGCTACGGCCTCCACCAGGTCCTGAGCATTCACTCGCTCTTCCCGAAGTACTACAAGAACTTCCTCTTCGTCTCGGCGGCGGTCGTCGACTCGGGCAACTTCAAGGGCAGCGACGAGCTCGAGCGGCTCGAAGCCGACGCGCGCGCGAACCTCGAAAAGTACGTCGCGTGGTGCCGCGCGCACGGCTGGAACGCGGCCGCGCGCCTCGCGACCGGGACGGAAGCCGTCGAGAAGGTCGTCGAGATGTGCCGCGAGGCCGCCCGGGAGTTCCCGCGTTCGATGGTCTTCAGCGGGAAGCTCGTCTTCAAGAAAGAGGAGTGGTACCAGCGTCTCCTCCACAACGAGACCGCGATGGCGATCCAGCGCCGCCTGCAGGCCGACGGCGTGCCCGCGATCGTGCTCCCCGTGCGCGCGGCCGTCTGACCGCGCCGCCGCGGATGGAGGATCAGGCCCCGGCCTCACGATCGACGTCGACGACGAAGACGTCCAGCCCGCGCGCCCCCTCGAGGACCCGGGAGACGATCCCCGGCGCGATCCGGCCCGTGATTCCCGTGCGTGTCGGCCGGCCGAGCACCAGCACCTTCACCTTCTCCTCGCGCGCGAAGTCGAGCAGGGCGCGCGCCACGTCCTCGGCCTCGCGATAGACGATCGTCGCCCCGAGGGAGATCGCGAGCTGGATGTTCTCCGTCAGCTCGCGGTGCTCACGGCCCGAGAGGCGCTCCGGGCGGTCGCGCTTCCGGCGCACATAGAGCGCGTACCAGCGCGTGTTCATCCGGCCCGCGAGGCGCGAGCCGCGCCGGATCAGCGCGCGCGCCACGAGCGGGTCGAGCGGCAGCGCGACGGCGACGCGTGCGGGGGAGGCCGCGGCGAACGCGCCCGAGGTCGCAGCCGAGAGCGCCGCCTCCGTGGGCCCGTGGTCGACGTTCTCGGCGGTCTCGCGGAGCGCGAGCTCCCGAAGGGCCCGGAGGTTGTCCTCGCGAAAGAAGTTCTCGAGCGCCTGCGCCGCCTGGGCCGGAGGATAGATCTTGCCTTCCTTCAGACGGTCGCGGAGCTCGGGCCCCGGAAGGTCGACGTTTACGACGGCATCCGCCTCGCGAATGATGCGGTCGGGGACGCGCTCCTTGATCTCGATGCCGGTCGCGGACTTCACGACGTCCTGCACGCCCTCGAGGTGCTGGACGTTCAGGGCCGTCGCGACGGAGATCCCGGCCGCGAGGAGATCCTCCACGTCCTGCCAGCGCTTCTCGTTCTTCGAGCCGGGCGCGTTCGTGTGCGCGAGTTCGTCCACGACCGCGACCTCGGGCCGGCGCGCGAGGATCGCGTCGAGGTCCATCTCCTCGAGGTCCGCGCCCTTGTACGCGACGCGCCGCCGCGGGACGACTTCGAGGTCGCCGACGCGCGCGGCGGTCTCGGCCCGGCCGTGAGTCTCGACGAGGGCGACGACCACGTCCACGCCCCGCCCACGCAGCGCGTGGGCGTCGTCGAGCATTTTGTAGGTCTTGCCGACGCCTGCCGCCTGCCCGATGTAGACCTTCAGGTGCCCGCGCCTCGGGTCCCGGTTCGCGAGCCTCAGGAAAGACTCGGGATCGGGGCGTGCGTCGCGATCGGACTTCACGCCGGAATTATGGGGCGGCGCCGCGCGCCACGAGGTCGAGGTTCAGACAGAGGACGTTCACGCGCGGCGCGCCCCAGAGACCCAGGAAACGGCCCTCGGTGCGTGCGGCGACCATCCGCCCGAGGTCGGCCTCCGGGACGCCGGTCTCTCGGGCGACGCGGGGGACCTGCCACAGGGCGTACTCGGGGGAAATGTGAGGATCGAGGCCGGACGCGGACGACGTGACCGCGTCGGCGGGCACGGGCGAAGCCGCGGCGGCGGGATTCTCGAGACGCGCGGCGACGACGGCCGCTCCGATCGCCTCGGCGAGTTTCTTCGAGGTGGGCCCGAGGTTCGTGCCCCCGGATTGCGTCGCGTCGTATCCGGCGTCGCCGGCTGCGGAGGGACGGGAGTGAAAGAGATTCTTCGAGTGGAAGAACTGGCCGATGAGCGCGGAGCCGACGGGCGGAGCGCCGGCGTCCGCTCCGATCCTTCGAAGGAATCCCCCGGCAGCCTCTTCCCGGAGTGCGAGCCGCCCCACGCCCCAGACGGCGGCGGGGTATGCGAACCCGAGCAGCGCCGTCATCACGATCGTCATCCGGATCGAGCCGAGAAGATGCTCTTTCATGCGCTTGTGCCTCAAACCAGGTGAAGCGCGACGAGGAGGAGGTCGATCGCCTTGATCCCGAGGAACGGCACGCCGACGCCTCCGAGCCCGTAGATCAGGAGATTGCGGCGGAGGATGCGGCCCGCGCCGAGCGGCCGGTACGCCACGCCCTTCAGAGCGAGGGGAATGAGCACGACGATGATGAGCGCGTTGAAGATGACCGCGGAGAGGATCGCGCTCGACGGCGTCGCGAGGCGCATGACGTTCAGCGCCTGCAGCTGAGGGTAGGTCGCGAGAAAGAGCGCCGGGATGATGGCGAAGTACTTCGCGACGTCGTTGGCGATCGAAAACGTCGTCAACGCTCCGCGCGTCATGAGGAGCTGCTTGCCGATCTCGACGACCTCGATGAGCTTCGTGGGGTTCGAGTCGAGGTCGACCATGTTGCCGGCCTCCTTCGCGGCCTGC
This sequence comes from Thermoanaerobaculia bacterium, assembly GCA_044229475.1. Classification (GTDB taxonomy): domain Bacteria; phylum Acidobacteriota; class Thermoanaerobaculia; order UBA5066; family UBA5066; genus Fen-183. Next base: position 700,044 of record JBGASW010000003.1, read on the forward strand.
GTCCCCGTGTTCATCGCCATGCCGACGTCGGCCTGCGCGAGAGCGGGCGCGTCGTTCGTCCCGTCGCCCGTCATCGCGACGAGGTTGCCCTTCGCCTGCTCGGCGCGGATGAGTGCGAGCTTGTGCTCCGGCGTCGCCTCGGCGAGGAAGTCGTCGACGCCCGCCTCGCGGGCGATCGTCGCGGCCGTCAGCGGGTTGTCGCCCGTGATCATGACGGTCCGGATGCCCATCGCGCGAAGCCTGTCGAAGCGCTCCTTCATACCGCCCTTGACGACGTCCTTGAGGTAGATCGTCCCGAGGACGCGCATGCCGTCCGCCACGACGAGCGGCGTTCCGCCCTCGGCGGCGATGCAGGACACGTCCTGCCTCACCTGCTCCGGGAACGCTCCCCCGAGCCCGCGGACGAACGAGTCGACCATGTCCGCCGCGCCCTTGCGCACCTTCCTGCCATTCTCGAAATCGAGGCCGGACATTCGCGTCTTCGCCGTGAACGGGACGAACGTGGCCCCCAGATCCCGCAGCGCCCGCGCCCTGAGACCGTGCTTCTCCTTCGCGAGGACGACGATCGAACGGCCCTCGGGAGTTTCGTCGGCGAGGGAGGAGAGCTGCGCGAGCTCGGCGAGCTCCGCCTCCGACGCGCCGGGTGCCGGGACGAAGCGGACGGCCTGGCGGTTCCCGAGCGTGATCGTCCCCGTCTTGTCGAGGAGAAGGACGTTCACGTCGCCCGCCGCCTCGACCGCCCGGCCCGACATCGCGAGGATGTTGTGCGTCAGGACGCGGTCCATGCCCGCGATGCCGATCGCGGACAGGAGCCCGCCGATCGTCGTCGGGATCAGGCACACGAGGAGGGCGATCAGGACCGTCACGGAGACGGAGCCGCCCGAGTACGCCGCAAACGGATGCAGCGTGACGGTCGCGAGGAGGAACACGATCGTCAGGCCCGCCAGAAGGATGTCGAGGGCGATCTCGTTCGGCGTCTTCTGGCGCTCGGCGCCCTCGACGAGCCGGATCATCCGGTCGAGGAACGTCTGGCCGGGCTCGGAGGTGATCTCGACGACGATGCGGTCCGACAGGACGGTCGTCCCCCCGGTGACGGCCGAGCGGTCGCCACCCGCCTCGCGGATCACGGGCGCGGACTCGCCGGTGATCGCGGACTCGTTCACGGATGCGATGCCTTCCACGACGGTCCCGTCGCCGGGGATCGTTTCGCCGGTCTCGACGACGACGCGGTCGCCCTTGCGAAGCGACGTGGAGAGCACGCGCTCCTCGGCGGCGCCGGCGAGACGGCGGGCGACCGTGTCCGACTTCGTCCGCCGGAGCGCGTCGGCCTGCGCCTTGCCGCGGCCCTCGGCGACGGCCTCGGCGAAGTTCGCGAAGAGGACCGTGGTCCACAGCCAGAGGACGATCTGGAGCTGGAAGCCGAAGAGGCCCCTCGGGGCGAGGCCGGGGGCGAGGAAGAGCGTGGTCGCGACGGCGCCGACCTCGACGATGAACATCACCGGGTTCTTGATCATCCGCGCGGGGCGGAGCTTCGCGAACGCGTCCCGCGCGGCCCGCCGGAGGATCGCCCGGTCGAAGAGGGAGGTCGTTTGCGTATTCGTCATGGCTTCCTCAGAAGAGCTTCCCGGCGCCCATCAGGAAGTGCTCCACGATCGGGCCGAGGGAGAGGGCGGGAAAGAACGTGAGGGCGCCGACGACGACGACGACGCTCGTGAGGAGGAAGACGAACACCGGGCCGTCCACCGGGAAGGTTCCGGCCGACTCCGCGACGCGCTTCTTGGCCGCGAGGGACCCTGCGATGCCCAGCAGCGGCACGATCATCCAGAAACGGCCGAGGAACATCGCGAGACCGAGCGAGACGTCGTAGAAATCCGAGTTCGCATTCAGGCCGGCGAATGCGCTCCCGTTGTTTCCGGCGGCGCTCGAGTACGCGTAGAGGATCTCCGAGAGGCCGTGCGGCCCCGCGTTGTTCAGGCCCGCGAGGCCCGCTTTCGTCGCGGCGCCGGCCGCCGACCCCACGAGGATGCAGAACGTCAGGATGAGGACGGAGAGCATGGCGAGCTTCACCTCGTGAGCCTCGATGCGCTTGCCGAGGTACTCGGGCGTGCGCCCGACCATGAGCCCGGCGATGAAGACCGAGAGCACCACGAAGAGGAGCATCCCGTAGAGCCCTGCGCCGACGCCGCCGAAGACGACCTCGCCGAGCTGGATGTTCACGAGGGGGACGAGGCCGCCGAGCGGCGTGAAGGAGTCGTGCATGGAGTTCACGGCGCCGCACGACGCGTCGGTCGTGACGGTCGCGAAGAGGGCCGAGTCGACCGGGCCGAAGCGGACCTCCTTGCCTTCCATGTTCCCGGGCGCCTGGCTCACGCCGAGGGCGTGGTGAGCGGGGTTGCCGCGCGTTTCCGCCCAGCCGGCAACGAGAGCGCCGCCGGCGAAGAGAAGCCCCATCGCCCAGAAGACGGCCCACCCGTGCCGCGGCTTGCCCGTCAGCCTTCCGAGAGTGACGGTGAGGCCCGCCGGGATCGCGAAGATGAGGACCATCTGCAGAAGGTTCGTGAACGGCGTCGGGTTCTCGAACGGATGGGCCGAGTTCGCGTTGAAGAATCCGCCTCCGTTCGTCCCGAGCATCTTGATGGCCTCCTGCGAGGCGACCGGCCCGCCGGGGATCTTCTGGATGGCCCCTTCCAGCGTCGTAAGGGACCGGGTCGGCTGGAAGTTCTGGATGACGCCCTGGGACATCAGGACGACTCCGGCGACGAGGCTGATCGGGAGGAGGACCCACAGCGTCGCCCGGACGAGGTCTCGCCAGAAATTCCCGATCCCCCTGGAGTCCGCGCGGGCGATGCCGCGCACGAAGGCAACGGCGATCGCCATGCCCGTCGCCGCCGAGAGGAAGTTCTGGACGGCGAGGCCCGCCATCTGCGTGAGATGGGACATCGTCGTCTCGCCCGCGTAGGCCTGCCAGTTCGTGTTCGTCGTGAACGAGACGGCCGTGTTCCACGCGAGCGCGGGCGGGACCGCGCCGAGCCTGTCGGGGTTGAAGAAGGGCAGGACGCCCTGGAGACGCTGGAGCGCGTACAGGACGACGAGCGCGACGACGTTGAAGACGAGCATCGCGGCGCCGTAGGAGCGCCAGCCCTGGTCGCGGGACGCGTCGACGCCGGCGAGGCGGTAGACCGCCTTCTCGACGGGAACGAGGACCGGGTCGAGGAACGTCTTCCTGCCCTCGAAGACGCTCGCCATGAACACCCCGAGGGGCTTCGCGGCCGCGAGGACGAGGAGGAAGAAGACGCCGGTCTTGAGGAGGACGTCGGGCATGGGCAGCTCACAGCTCCTCGGGATGAAGGAGCGCATAGAGGAGATAGGCGAGGGCGGCCGCCGCGAGGACGAGGCCGAGGACCGTCTCGAAGGTCATGGACGCCTCACAGGTCCTCGCAGCGCTTCGCGTACCAGAGCGTCGCGGCGAGGAGAGCGGCCGTGAGGAGCAGGAAGAGGGCGTCGAGCATGCGGCTGTTCTCCTAGAACGTGGCGACGGCGCCGAGGGCGAGGAGAAACTCTTCGCGCTTCGTGAGCGGGCCGTCCGGGCCCCCGAAAGCGTCGGCGGTGGATCTGTCGTACCGGCCCTCGAGCTTGAGAATCACCTGCGGGTGGGGGCGCAGCTCGAACGTGAGCGTCGAGCCGAAGAGGGTCTGAGAGACGGGAGAAACCGCGGCGTCGGGGTCGTGGAAGACCTCGACGCGCAGGGCGAGAGCGAGGGAGGGAGAGGAAGAGGAAGACGAAGATTTTCTTAGAAGGTATTGGAGCCAGAGGCTCGCGCCCTGCCAGCTGGCGGCTGCGGCCTGCGGGCGAGTCTGCCGACCCAGATCGACGCTCGCGGCGATGTTTACTTTCGAAGAAATCTTCAGCGTCCCGACGAAATCGACGAACGACCGCCAATGAGCGTCATCGTTCGCCAGCTCCGGCCCGAAGAACGTGTTCACGGTCAGGCCGAGCGCGTCCTTCGCGTACGCGATCTGCGTCCCGATCGCCTTGCCGTCGTTGTTGTCCTCGATGTTCTGCCAGCCGTTCAGGAGCCAGAGCTGGCCGGACCAGTGGTCGTCGAAGCTCGTCGCGACTTTGAGGCCGGTCTGGTAGTACGGCGAGAACTCGCCCATCCAGCCCCGCGTGTAGTTCCAGTTGTCCTTCGAGAAGAAGCCCTCGTAGCCGATGTGGCTGGGCTGGATGCCGAGCTCGAAGAGGACGCCGCGACCCGCGTCGAGCCTGTACGACACGGAGGCCTGGGACACGTGTCGCCAGGTGTCCACGTGGAGCTCGGCGGCATGGACGACGTCGGTTCCGGTTCCGGCGACGCCGACGATGTGGAAGCCGACGGGCTTCGCGTCGAGCGAGACGTCCAGCGCCGCGAGGTTCAGGCCGAACTGGTTCGCCTTCTCGGCCGTCGTCCCCGTGCCCGGCTCGAAGTTGTTCCGATCGGACGGCCGGTTCGGGTTCCAGGTCGCGTAGGCGTCGACGAAGCCGTGCAGCGTGACCGTCGAACCGGCGGCGACGCCTGATTCCTGCGGGGGCGGTGTCTGGCCCAGGGCCATGTTTCCTTCGAAGAAGAGGGCGGCGAGCACCGCGGCCGAGGCGGCGCTGCGCGCGAGGGCCTCTTCCCGCGCCTTTCGAAGGCCGTCTTCTCTTCGGACGTTGCGGCCCTTCGCCACGCTTGGAAGGTGGCGCAAGCGCGCCAAGGAAGTCCGGAACGAGTTCTAAGAATGTCCTAAAGGGCGTTGCAGTCGTCAGATCGGCTCGGCGACGAAGCGGTAGCCGACCCAGGGCTCCGTGACGACGTAACGGGGGCGCGCGGGATCCGGCTCGATCTTCTTGCGCAGCGACCCGACGTGGACGCGCACCGCGTCTGGGGTCGTGCCCGGCGCGCCTCCCCACACCCGTCCGATGATCTGGCGGATCGTGACGGGCTTGCCCGCGTGTGCGGCGAGCACCTCGAGGATCGAGAGCTCCGTCGGGGTGAGCCGCACCTCCTTGCCCTCGACGACCACGCGGCGGCGCTCGCGGTCGAGGGTGAGCCCCGGGAACTCGAGCACCTTCTCCGCGCTTTCGTCGGAGTGGCGGCGCAGCTGCGCCCGCACGCGGGCGAGGAGCTCCGGCACGGAGAAAGGCTTCACGACGAAGTCGTCCGCTCCGAGGTCGAGCGCGCGGATCTTGTCGGCGTCGCCGCCGCGCACGGAAAGGACGAGGATGGGCGTGTTGCCCGTTTTTCGGAGGCGTGCGATCAGCTCGAAGCCGTCGACCGCCGGCATCGCGAGGTCGGTCAGAACGAGGTCCGGCTCGCCTTCGGCGAAGCGACGGGCGCCTTCCTCCCCGTCGGCGGCCTCCAGGGTCGCGTACCCCGCGGCCTGAAGCTCCGCGGCGAGGCCGCGACGGATCGCGGGGTCGTCGTCGACGACGAGGATCGTTGCCAGAGTCCGCGTCACGAGGTCGCCTCCGGGGCGGCCGGGAGGTCCAGCCGCGCGATCGTACCGCCCCCGGGGCGGTCGAGGAGCGCGAGGCTCCCCCCGAGAGCGCGCGTGAGCGACGCCGAGATGACGAGGCCGAGGCCGGCGCCGCCCGTCTCGCCCGCGAACACGCCGGAAGCGGCGATGCGTTTGACCTCGGCCGATGCACCGGGGCCGCGGTCCCGGACTTCGAATCGCACGCGGCTGCGGTCGGTCGGGTGCGGCTCGGCGGCGAGCTCGAGCGGGACGCCCGCGCGGGACGCCCGGGCCGCGTTCTCGAGAAGGTTCGTGAGGATCTCGACGGCGAGAGTCGGGTCCGCGAGCGCGTCGGGCGCGCTGGAAGACACCGTGACGCCCACCGGCCGGCCCGCGAGGACGAGCGGAAGGGCCTCGAGGGCCGCGCGGAAGAGGTCGGCGGGGGGCGCAGGCTCGGGCTTCGGGACGTACGTGCCCGCGTCGAGCCGCGCCATCGCGAGCAGGTTGTCGATGCGCCGGGAGAGGCGCTCGGTCTCCGCCGACACGGCGTCGACGTCGGCCGTGTCCGCGGGCGAACGCCGCAGCCGCTCGAGGCCGAGGCGGAGCGCGGTGATGGGCGTGCGGAGATCGTGTGAGACGGCCCGGAGGAGGGACGTCTTGAGCGCGTCGCTCTCGCGCAGGGCCTCGAGGTGAGTTCTCTCCTCAAGGAACTTCTCGCGCTCGACGGCGAGGGCGACGAGCCGGCCGACGGAAGCGAGCGCGTGCCGGTCGGCGCGCGTTCCGCGGACGAGGAGGACGCCGGTCGGGCGCCCCCCGAGCGCGAGCGGGAGGTACGCGTCGCGGGCGCCGTCGGCGGACGGCACCTCGGCGGTCTCTCCGCTTCGGACGACGCTTTCGAGCAGCGGGTCCGAGCGGTCGAAACGGTGGTCGCCGGTCGCCACGACGACCTCGCCTCCCGGCGACGCTGCAGGAGCGAGGACGAGAGCACCGCCCCGGGCCCCGATGGACCTCAGGGCTCGGCCGGCGGCGTCCCCGAGGGCGCCGACGCGGTTCGTGGCCGCGAAGAGGTCGACGGACAGCTCGTAGAGCGCTTCCATTTCCGTTCGCCGCGCCTCGGCCTCCTCGGCGCGGCGCTGCTCGTTCGCGACGAGCCGGCTCACGAGGACGGAGGCGAGGAGAAAGACCGTCAGGGCGACCCAGTTCGCCGGGTCCGCGATCGTCCACGTCCCGATCGGCGGGAGGAAGAAGCGGTTGAAGCAGGCCGTGGCCGCGAGCGACGCGGCGACGGCGGCGGCAAACCCGAGCCGGGCGGCGGCGAAGAGGACGACGACGAGGTAGACGAAGCCGACCGTCGTCGCGTTCGCGCCGAGCTCGAGGCCGGCGATGGTCGCCGCCCCCACGCCGAGGAGCGCGAGCCCGACGCGGCCGAGAGTCCTACCCGTGGATGTTGTGGCCGTGAACGGCCTCCGCAGCCTCGTGGAGCGCCTCCGACAGCGTCGGGTGCGCGTGGATCGTCCGGATCATCTCTTCGGTGGTCGCCTCGAGGCGGAGCATCGCGGCGCCCTCGGCGATGAGCTCGGTCGCGTGCGGCCCGACGATGTGGACGCCGAGGATCTCGTCGTACTTCGCGTCGGAGACGATCTTCACGAAGCCTTCCGGCGACGGCTCCATCGCCGTCTTGGCGAGGACGCCGAACGGGAACTTGCCCGTCTTGACCGCGTAGCCCCGCTCCTTCGCCTTCGCCTCGGTGAGCCCAATCGATGCGACTTCGGGGTCGCAGTACGTGCAGCCGGGGACCTGGTCGCGGTTCACGGGCACCGTCGGGTGGCCCGCCATCGTCTCGGCGGCCACGATGCCCTCGGCCGACGCCACGTGCGCGAGCCAGATCGTGGGGGTGACGTCGCCGATCGCCCACACCCCCGGCACGTTCGTGCGCTGGTGGGTGTCGACCCTCACGTACCCCCGCTCGACCGCGACGCCGAGCGCCTCGAGTCCGAGGCCCTCGGTGACCGGCTTGCGTCCGACCGCGAGGAGGACCTTCTCGACGGACCACGAGATCGGCCCGCCGTCCGGGCCTTTCGCCGCGACCGTGACGGAGCCGTCGCCGTTCGACGTGACGGACTCGACGCCGGTCTTCACGTGGACGGCGATGCCTTTCTTCCTGAACGCCTTCTCGATCTCCTTCGACACCTCTTCGTCCTCGACGGGGAGGAGGCGCGGGAGGACCTCGACGAGAACCGTCTTCGAGCCGTAACGCGCGAAGCACGACGCGAACTCGGAGCCCACGGCGCCGGAGCCGATCACGAGGAGCGACTTCGGGATCGACGTGGACTTCAGGATGTGGTCGGAGTTCAGGATCGATACACCGTCCGCTTTGAGGTGGGGAAGGTCCCGCGGGACGGAGCCGGTCGCGATGAGGACGTTCTTCGTCTCGAGCGTCGTCTCGCCGGCTTCGCCCGTCACGGCGACGCGGTTCGCAGCGACGAGTCGCCCGAAGCCCGAGTGCACGTCGATCTTGTGCTTCTTCATGAGGTATTCGACGCCCCTCGCGCCTTTGAAGACGACCTTGTCTCGGAACTTCACGACGCCGGGGTAGTCGAGCTCGACGCCGGCCGTCCTCACGCCGAACGACGCCGCGTGGTTCTTCGTCTCGTCGAAGAGCGACGCGGACTTCAGCATGGCCTTGGTCGGGATGCAGCCGCGGTGGAGGCACGTGCCCCCGAGGCCGACACCGGCGACCTTCGCGTCCTTCTCGACGATGGCGGTCTTCAGTCCGAGCTGGGCGGCGCGGATCGCGGCGACGTAGCCGCCGGGTCCCGAGCCGATCACGACGAGGTCGTACATCTCACTCTCCTTGATGAGGGCGCACGCGGGGCAGGGGCGGTCGCGCGGCGGGGGGATTATAGGTGGTCCGTCGAGCGCGAGACCGGGGACGTAGCCGCCTCCGAACGCCCTAAGATGGTGGCGGTGATCGGCGAGGTATTCGGACGCTACCGGATCGACGCGCGGCTCGGCGCCGGCGGCATGGGGGAGGTCTGGCGCGCGGAGGACATGCGCCTCAGGCGGCCCGTGGCCCTCAAGGTCCTGCACGGCGCGCCCACGGCGGAGGAATCGGCTCGCCTCCTCAGGGAGGCCCGACTCGCCTCGCAGCTCAGTCACCCGAACATCGCGGTGATCTACGAGATCGACGAAATCGAGCGTGAGGGCCGGATGGTGCCCTTCATTGCGATGGAATACGTCGAGGGCCGCACGCTGGCCGAGCGGATCGCGGAGGGTCCTCTGGCCGCGGCCGAGGCGCTGGACGTCGCGTCCCAGGTGGCGTCCGCGCTCGAGGCCGCGCACGCGCGCGGCGTGGTCCACCGGGACGTGAAGCCCGGGAACGTGATCGTCGACGCGGCGGGCCGCGTCAAGGTCCTCGACTTCGGGCTCGCCGCGTGGCGCGCGCCACGGGGCTTCTCGGGAGAGACGTGGAGCGCGGGACCCGCCGGGCCGACCCAGTCCATCCCGGGCGCGGTCGTCGGGACCATCGCGTACATGTCGCCCGAGCAGGCGCGCGGCGTCGACGTCGACGCGCGCACGGACGTCTTCTCGCTCGGCGTCCTCCTCTGGGAGACTCTCGCGGGCCGCCGGCCGTTCGAAGGCCTGAACGCCGTCGAGATCCTCGACCGCGTGCTGCACGCCGACCCGCCGCCGCTTTCCCGCGCGTCGGCCGGCCTCCCGCCGGGTCTCGAATCCGTCGTCGGCCGGATGCTCGAGAAGGACCGCGAGCGGCGCTACGCGACGATGCGCGACGCGCGGGTCGATCTCGAGGCCGTGGCGCGCGGCGCGGCGCGGACGGCTTCGGGCGCCCAGGCGCCGGGCGGGTTCGCCCCGCCGTCGAACGCGGTCGCGGTCGTCGCCTTTTCGAACATCACGAAGAGCCCGGAGGACGAGTGGCTTCGGACCGGAATCATGGAGACGGTGACGGCGGATCTCAAGGCCGTCCCGGGACTTGCGGTGATCGGTTGCGAGCGCATCTGCGAGGTGGAAAAACGCCTGACCGGCCAGGCGTCGCACGGTGAGTCGGAGCTCGCGGCCCGCCTGGGACGCGAGGTCGGCGCCCGGTGGGTCGTGACGGGCGGCTTCCAGCGCCTCGGGGACCGCGTGCGGATCACGGCGCGCGCGAGCGAGATCGAGTCCGGCGAGGTCCTGACGACCGTGAAGGTCGACGGGGCCATGGGCGAGCTCTTCGAGCTCCAGGACAGGATCGTCACGCAGCTCGCCGAGGGCTTTCACGTCGCCGCCCGCCCGTCCTCGGGCGCGGGCGACGCGACGCACGTGATCGACGCGTACGAGGCCTTCTCCAAGGGGCTCGTGAACCTCCGCGCCGAGAGCCGCGAATCGGTGGACCGCGCCATCCTCTTCTTCGAGCGGGCCGTGGCGCTCGACCCGAACTACGCGCGGGCCTGGATCGAGCTCGGCGCCGCCTACGACACGAAGGCGACCTACCTCGCCATGCCCGAGCTCCTCGAACGGGCGGTGCAGGCGTTCGAGCGGGGCCTCGCCCTCGAGCCGCGGCTCCCGCGGGCATGGCGCGAGCTGGGCGGCACTCTGGTCGCTCTCGGACGCGAAGAGCGCGGCTTCGAGGCGATCCGCCGTGCGCTCGAGCTGGATCCCGAGGACGGGAGCGCGCACGCCGCTCTCGGCCGCGCGTACTTCATCGGGAAGGGAATGTTCCCGGAGGCCGCGGCCTCCTTCGAGCGGGCCCTCCAGCGGAATCCCCAGGGCGGCTGGTACGCGCTCCAGCTGGCGCACGTGGCGACGCTCCTCCGCGACTTCCCGCTCGCCGATCGCGCGGCTCGGCAGGCGATCGAGCTCCAGGAGCGCGGACTCTCGGGGCGAGAGGGTGTTCTGATCGTCGGCGCCTACATGCGGCTCGGCGTCGCTCTCGCGCTGCAGGGTCGGTACGACGAGGCGCTCGAAGAATGCCGGCGGGAGCTCGCGTTCCTGAGGCGCGTCGACCACGCCCTGAAGGAGCGGGTGATCGTCGAGCTCCACGTCCACATCGGAAGCGTGCTCGTCGCCCTGGGCCGGGCGGAGTCGGGCCGGGCCGCTCTCCGCGTCGCGCTCGATGCTTACGAGGAGCGCCTGCGGATGGGAGCGGACGACCCGTACACGCGCTACTACGTGGCCGCGGCCTGGGCGCTCCTCGGGGAGAAGGAGCGGGCGCTCGACGCGCTCGAGCGCGCCGCCTCGCAGCGTCACGCCTACACCGCGGCGCGAGCCGTGATCGACCCGGACTTCGCGAGCCTCCGCGCCGAGGACCGGTTCAAGGCCCTGACGGGGGGAGAACCAGGACCCCGGGCTGCCTGACGTCCGTCGCGATACGCTCCCGGCATGCCGCCTGACCTTCTGAGAAATCTTCTCTTCGGCTTCGTCCTCGTCCTCCCTGCCTCGCTCCCGGCCGCCGAGCGGCCCGTTCCCGGAAGGCTCCCCACGGGCGAGACGGTCCTTCCGAGCGGCCGGCTGCTGACGCCGGCGGGGACGCAGACCGAGGTCGCTCCCTATCCGTTCGCGCTGGCCCTGACGCCGGACGGAAGGCGGGTCGTCGCGGCGTGCACCGGGGCCGACAACCAGTCGCTCCATCTCCTGGATGCGTCGAGCGGGAAGGTCCTGGCCAAGGAGCCCGTCAAGAAGTCGTGGCTCGGCCTCGCGGTGTCGCCGGACGGGACGCGCGTGTACCTCGCGGGCGCGGGCGGGAAGAACGTGCTCGTCTACCGGCTGGAGAACGACCGCTTCACCGCCGAGCCCCCCTTGTCCCTGCTCGCACCCGGCGAGAGTGCCAAGCGCGACGCGGCGCCGTCCGGACTCGCCGCCTCCGCGGACGGGAAGAGCCTCTGGGCCGCGCGGATCCTCCTGAACGACGTCGTGAGGGTCGACCTCGCATCGTGCACCGTGACGGCGGTGGTCCCGGTCGGCGTCCACCCGTACCGACCCGTGCTGTCGCCGGACGGGTCGCTTCTCGCGGTCGCGAACTGGGGCGCGGCCTCCGTGTCGCTCCTGGACACATCCTCCGGTGCGGCCGTCGCGAACGTGAAGACGCTCGACCACCCGTCCGACCTCGCGTTCTCACGCGACGGCCGGACGCTCTTCGTGGCCCAGTCGAACCGGAATCTCGTCGCCGCCGTGGACCTCGCCTCACGCAGCATCGTGCGTCAGATCTCGGTGGCACTCGGGCCGGACGGCCCCGGCACGCCGTCTGCGGATGCGCTCCCGGACGGCTCGACCCCGAACGCGCTCGCCCTCTCTCCGGACGGCAGGACTCTTTTCGTCGCGAACGCGGACGACGACGCCGTCGCCGTCGTGGACGTGGGCGGCGACGTGCGCGCGGCGCGGACGAGGGGATTCATCCCGAGCGGGTGGTACCCGGCCGCGCTCGCGCTTTCGCCCGACGGCAGGACGCTCTGGGTCGCGAACGCGAAGGGCGGCTGGTCGTGGGCCAACGCCGCGGGCGGGCCGGATCCCACGCGAAAAGGCGACGACAAGATGGCGTGGAAGAAGACGCGCACGATCCCGGGCTCCGTCTCCCGCGTCGACGTGCCCTCCGCCAGGACGCTGGCCGCGCTCACGGCCCGGACCTACGCGAACCGCAGGCCGGCGGCGCGCGGGGCGTCTCCCGCGAAGGCCTCGGCGGTGGTCCCGGCGGCGCCCGGCGCTCCCTCCCCGATCAAACACGTCGTCTACGTGATCCGCGAGAACCGGACGTACGACCAGGTGCTCGGCGACCTCCCGCAGGGCAACGGAGACCCGTCCCTCGTGCTCTTCGGGCGGGACGTGACGCCGAACGCGCACGCTCTCGCCGAGGAGTTCGTCCTCCTCGACAACCTCTACTGCGACGCCGAGGTGTCGGCGGACGGCCACAACTGGTCGATGGGCGCGTACGCCACGGACTTCGTCGAGAAGGTCTGGCCGCCGGTCTACGGCAACGTCGCGTTCTCGTACCTCTTCGAGGGGAACGACGCGAACGCCACCCCGACGAACGGCTACCTGTGGGACGCGGCCGCGCGCGCCGGCCTGACCCTCCGCAACTACGGGGAATTCGTCGGCACCTCCGCCGAGTGGTCGCCGACGGCGCTGAGCCTCGAGGAGGGGGCGGTCGGGGCCCTGAAGGGAAACACCTGTCCTTTCTTCCCCGGGTTCGACACCGACATCCTCGACAACGCGCGGGTGGATGTATTCCTCAAGGAGTTTCGCGGCTTCGTGAAGGCGAAAGAGATGCCGCGCCTTCTGATCCTGAGGCTCGGGAACGACCACACGGTCGGGACGAAGAAAGGCGGACGTACGCCGCGCGCGATGGTGGCCGAGAACGACGTCGCGCTCGGCCGCCTCGTGGAGGCGATCTCGCACTCGCCCTTCTGGAAGGAGACCGCGATCTTCGTGATCGAGGACGACGCGCAGAACGGCTCGGACCACGTCGACGCGCACCGGACCGTGGGCTTCGTGATCTCGCCGTACACGCGCCGGAAGGGCTTCGTGGACTCGACGATGTACTCCACGGTCTCGATGCTCCGGACGATGGAGCTGATCCTCGGCCTCCCGCCGCTGTCGCAGCACGACGCCTCCGCCACGCCGATGACGAACGCGTTCGCGGACGCACCGGACGACGTGCCCTTCGTCCACCGCGACACGAAGATCCCGTTCTACGAGATGAACCCGGACGGCGCGCCCATGCAGGCCGAGTCGAACGGGTGGGACTTCACGAGGGAGGACGCGGCGCCCGATCTTGCGCTCAACGAGGCGATCTGGAAGAGCATTCGCGGGGCGGACGCGGAGATGCCCGCGCCCGTGAACGCCGCGTGGGTGCGGCTCGCGAAGACGAGAGGGGACTGACGGCTACCGGAGGCGCTCGAGCGGTACGTCGATCCCGAGGGTGAGCGGCAAACGGACGTGTACGTCCCGGTTCTCGACGACGAGCGTGTAGATCCCCGGCGCCCAGGTCGCATTCGGAGACTCGAAGTAGACGTCGCCCGACGCGAGCGTCCGCGAGTTCACCGCGACCTTGTCGAAGACGATGTCCTCGCCGGGGATCGCGAAGAAACCGAGGCGCTCCTCCCGGACGGCGCCGGGGAAATAGCCGTTCAGCGGGTCGCGCTGCACCTTCGCTTCGTTGAGCATCCGGCGCAGATCCGGGATTCCCTCGGCCATGCGGCGCTGCGACGGCATCGGGAGGCGCCTGCCGTCGGGCATCACGAGCCAGACGTCCTCTCGATAGATCTCGACGGGCTTCCCGCTCCAGACGGTCAGACCGATGTCGAGCAGGATCCACTTCCGGTCGAGATGGGCCTGGGCGTGGCGGTATCCGACGACGATCTGCACCGAGTCGTCCCTCCAGCGCATGACCGTCTTGCCGAGGCGCGTGACGTTCGGCCCGCCGTCGACGTCCGCGGCGCCCGGCGCGGCGAGGAAGAGAACGGCGAGGCCGGCGATTGCGAGTCTGGGGATGGGGTTCACGGAATCCTCCGGGGCCCGGAGGCCCTCTCGAGACGTCCCTTGCACGGAGCATACCGCCCGGGGAGGCCCCCTTTTGCGGACGGTCGCCGCGGCCTCGGAGTACGATTCCCGGGCCAAATGAGTACGTCGTCGCTTGTCGGGGCGTGGAAGCTCCTCGTCATCGAATTCCGGTCGGACGGGCAGGTCGTGTATCCCGTGGGACGCGACGCGGCGGGAATGTGTCTTTACGACGCCTCCGGGCACATGTCTCTTCAGATCATGCGCGTCGACCGGCCGCGCTTCGCGTTGAACGACCACCAGAACGGGACTCCGGAGGAGATCGCCGCGGCCTTCAAGGGCTACCTCGCGTACGGAGGCACCTACGTCGAGGATGCCGACCACGGCGTCGTCGTTCACCACGTCATGCACTCGCTCTTCCCGAACTGGATCGGCACGGACCTGGTCCGCTTCTTCAAGCGGGCCGGGAACCGCCTCATCGTGAGCGCGCCGACCCAGACCGTCGCCGGGCACCTGATGGACGCGATGCTCGTCTGGGAGCTCGTGTCGGACGTCGAAAGGACCTGACGTGCAGCGCTTCACGCTGGCCCGCCACATGTCGCGCCGCCTGACGCTCTGCCGGCGCGTCGGGCCGTGCCCCGCCGACGCGCCCGTGAGGATCAGCGTCCTCCTCCACGCGAAGGACGGGCGCGCCCTGCGCGAGGCCGTGCACGCGGTCTCGGACCCGAAGGGCGCCGCGTACGGCCGCCACCTCACGCCGGACCAGGTCCGGGACCTCGTCGCGCCCGGATACCAGGACCTCGACGCGGTCCTCTCGTTTCTCGACGACGCGGGATTGAGGGTCGAGGGCGTCTCCGGCGCGCGCACGGCCGTGCAGGCGAGCGGTCCGGCCGCGGCGGTGGCGCGGGCCTTCGACGCGCCGATCGGCCTTTTCGCGCCGCCGCGGGGTCTCGCGGACGGCCGGCGGCGCGCCTATGGGATCGAGCGGGACCCGACGATTCCGGCGTCGCTCTCGGCGGTGATCCGGGGCGTCGCGGGCCTGAACGACCTGCCCGCGGCGCGCCGTTTCCCGCCGCTCCTCGCGCCGAAGCGCTCGCGCGTCGCGCGGCGGGGGTCGGCGGCGGTCCGGGGACCCGGCGGCGGTTACACGCCCGCGGAGATCCACGCGGCTTACGGCGTCGGAGGATCCGTCGAGGCCGGCGGGCGCGGCGAGCGCGTCGCGATTCTCGAGTTCGGCGGCGGATTCTCGAGCGCGGACTTCTCCGCGTTCTGCTCGGCGTACGGCCTGCCCTCCGCCGACGTCACGGAGGTCTCGGTCTCCGGCGCGAAGAACGACTATCGAAGCGGCTCGGGCGACGCCGACGTCGAGGTCGCGCTCGACATGGACTGGGTCCGCGCGACCGCGCCCGAGGCCGAGATGGACCTCTGGTGGGCCCCGAACGTCGACACGGGATGGGTGGATTTTCTCGCGGCCGTCCTCGACGCGCCGGACGCGCGCCGCCCCGGCGTGGTGTCGATCTCGTGGGGCATGCCCGAGGACGGGTTCTCGACGTCGCGCCGGTACGACCAGACGCGGCAGCTGTTCCAGGCCTGCGCGCTCCTCGGGGTCACGTTCGTCTGCGCGTCCGGCGATGCCGGCGCGGCGGACGAGCTGCCCGACGACGGGTGGTACGACGGCCAGCGACACGTCGATTTCCCGAGCGTCGTCCCCGAGGTCACGTCCGTCGGCGGGACGAAGCTCCTCCCGTCCGGTCGCGGATTCATCGAGACGGCGTGGAACGACGGGCCGGGGCGCGGCGCCACGGGCGGGGGGTTTTCGCGCCTGATCGCGGTGCCCGACTGGCAGAAGGCCGCTTTCGCGCGCCGCAAGGGCGTGACGGGCCGCGGCATTCCCGACGTCGCGGCGGCCGCGTCGCCGGATCCCGGCCTCTCGATCTACGTCCGTGGAAAGTGGACGGCGGCGGGCGGCACCAGCGTCGCGGCGCCGATCTGGGCCGGCTTCGTCGCGCGCGTCAACGCCGAGCGCGTCGCCGCGAAGAAGGCTCGCCTCGGCGCGGCGAACGCGGCCCTTTACGCGGCCGCGCGGGGCCGGTCCGCTCCGTTTCGCGACGTCGTGCGCGGCGACAACACGTACGCGGGCGTGCCCGGTTTCGCCGCGGGGAAGGGCTGGGACCCCGTCACCGGCCTTGGAACGCCCGACGTGACCCGGCTCGTCCGGGCACTGGTGCGCTGAGGGATCACATGTTCATCGGGCATGCCGCCGTGGGGTTCGCGAGCAAGGCCGGCGCGCCGCGAGCGTCGCTCGGGTGGCTCCTCGCGGCTCCGTTCCTTCTCGACCTCCTCTGGCCCGTCTTCCTCCTCCTCGGGATCGAGCACGTCACGATCGAGCGGGGAGCGAACCCGTTCCTGAACTTCTCCTTCGACTCCTACCCGTGGTCCCACAGCCTCGCGATGGCGGTCGGCTGGGCGCTTCTCTACGGCGCGCTCGCGCATTTCTTCACGCGGAGCGCGGCCGTCGGCTGGGTCTCGTCTCTCGGCGTCGTGAGCCACTGGATCTGCGATGCGATCGTTCACCGTCCGGACCTCCCCCTCTGGCCCGGCAGCTCGATCTTCGTCGGCATGGGGCTCTGGAACTCGGTGCCCGGCACGCTGGCCGTCGAGCTCCCGATGTTCGCAGCGGGCGTCTGGCTCTACGCGAAGGCGACGCGTCCGAAGGACGCCGTGGGCCGCTGGTCGCTCGCCGCGCTCGTGGCCGTGCTCCTGTTCTTCTACGCGGGCTCGGCGTTCGGGCCGCCGCCGCCGAACGTGGCCGCAGTCGCGATCGGGACCCTTGCGCTTCTCGTCTTCGTCCCGTGGGCGGTCTGGATCGACCGTCATCGAGAGGCCTCGGACGACCCCTCCTGAAGGCGGAGCTATTTCTTCAGAGCGGTACCGCACGGCGCCCTGAGGGCGTACACGACCTTGAATCTGTTGTTGTCCTCGCGCGATTCGGCGACGGACGAATCGTCGTCGATCGAGAGCTCGATCGTGTGGATCCCGGCGGGCAGGGACGGCGAGGTCGCGACGCTCTTCGTCTCGCGGGCGTTCAGGGCGAGACCCGAGCTCGTCGCGACGACGGCTCCGTCCACGCGCAGTCGGTTCGTGAAGGGCGCGCCGGTCGCGCCGCCGCCGAGGTTCGTCATCTCGTAGGTCGCGTTGAACACGCAGACCAGGGGCCCGGCCGGCGTCCCGTCCGCGGCTTTGAGCTCGACCGGCGCGCCGCCGCCCCATGGGACGAGGGCGGAGCCGATTCGGAGCCCGCCCCGGCTCGTGACGTCCGGTTTCTCGCCCTTCTCCGTCGCGGGTCCGCCGGGAGTCCGGGCGAAGGCGAAGGCGGCGGCAAGAGCGGCGGCGGCGAGAAGGCCGGGAAAGCGTGTCATGAGTGAAAGATGCTCCGGCCGGGAGCCCCTTTCAACCGCCGCGCGTGGTCCCGGCGCGTTGATCGCATGCCCAGAAGCGCCAGATGGGCCCGTGGCGCTCCGGGGCCACGCCCGGCCGGCGAGCGCGGCTCCCCGAGACTGAGACGTCGGATAGACTCCGCGCACCTGAATCGACGCCTCGCCGTCATCCTCGCCGCAGGGCTCGCGGCAGTCGCTGCTGCCGCGGGAGACGGGTCTGCCCGTCCCGGGGAGAGGCTGCGGCTCCCGTTTCTCGAGAGGCCGTCGCCCGTGGACGCCAACCTCGGCCCCTGGTCGCCGGTCGCGCCCGTGACGTTCGCCGTCGGGGCGACGCCCGCGACGCTGCGGCTCGCCTGGGACGAGACCGCACTGCGCGTGCTGTTCGAAATCGGCGACGCCACGCACGTCACGCTCGGGAGGGAGGACGAGGACCCCGATCTCGGCCTCAAGTCCGACTCCGTCGAGCTCTTTCTCGACGTGCGCGGCGAGGCGGCGCCGCGGATGGACACGAACGACTACCAGTTCACGGTTTCACGCGACGGACGGCGGACGACGTTCAAGGGATCGTCGGCCCTGTCGGGAACCGTGCGCCCGGAGATGGAGGCCGACGCGGCCCCGCAGCCGAAGGACTGGGGAATGAACGTGCCGATCGAGGTCGCCGTCGCGGACGGTCCCGAGGCCGGGCCCGGGAAGAGTCCGGGCTACCGGGTCGAGATCGCCGTGCCGTGGGCGGCGGTGGGGGGCAAGCCGGCGTCCGGAGCGGCGTTCGGCTTCTCGGCCGCGGTGAACGACCTCGCCATGCGCCCCGGCCAGGCCGCTCCGATGCGCACGTCGGTCGACTTCCGGGGCCGGTCGGCCTTCGAGTCGCCCGCCGTGTGGGCGGCGGCGGCGCTGCGGCCGCCGGGGCCTCTCGTGCGCCTGGCGCGCGACGCGCGCCCCTGGGCGGCAGTGGCGCTCGGTGCGCTCGCGGTCTTCGTGGCCGTGGGCTGGCGCGTGCGGAGGGCCGCCGTTCTCCGGGCCGCGGCGCCCCCGCCGGTTCTTGCGGCAGGCGAGCTGCCCGCGGCCGGCGACGATCCGATCGAGCGGCTCAAGCTCGGCCTCCCGTCCCGCCTGCGCGAGGACCTCACGGCCGAGACGCTCGCGGAAATCGCAGGCGTTTCTCTGCGCACGCTCCAGCGCATCTTCCGGGAGCGCTTCGACACGACCCCGATGAGCTGGCTCATGGAGGCTCGGCTCCTCGAGGCCGCGCGCGTCATCCGTGCCGGCGACGACCCCGTCACGAAGATCGCGTATCGCGTCGGCTTCAAGGACCCGTCGCACTTCACACGCCGGTTCAAGGCCCGGTTCGGTGTCTCGCCGAACGAGTACCGTCGGGGCGGGGAAGCGGAGCCGGAGCCCCCAGCGGGCGGCTCCGGGGACGCCGTGTGAGGGCCCGGAATCTGTCGCTCAGGGGCAAGAGCGGGCCTCTGGCGCTCCGGGACGCGCGATTAGCGCGTCGGGACCACCGGGCGGGGTGGACGGCCGGCCGCGAAGAGAGCACCTTGAGCACAGGAGACGAGATGCGGAATCCCACCTGCTCCGGCTCGACGTTTGCCACGCTCCTCGCCGCGGCCCTGATCCTCGTCCCGGCCGCCCTGCCGTTTCCCGCTCCTGCCCAGGCGCCCGACGTGGGCGTTCTCGAGGTCAGCGTCGACCCGGCGTTCCCCGCGGCCTTCGGACAGGAGCTCAAACTCCGGGTTCGCGTCTCGAACCGCGGCACGGCCGCCGCGAAGGGCGTCGCCCTCGACGCGAAGGCGGGAGCGATCGCGGTCGGTCACGTCGATGTCGGCTCGATGGGCGCCGGCGAGCAGCGCACGATCATGCTCGCGACGCGCTTCAAGCCGGCTGGCGCGGACTGCGTTTCCGTCGTGCCCGTCGTCGCGCCCGACTCGCCGGTGAAGGCCGGGCCGAGCCGCCTCGCGTGCCTGACGCCGGGCTGTTACAGCCTGTCCGACCGGCCCGGGAACTGAACGCCCGCTCGTAGAATCCGGGCGTGACGGTCCACACCGAGGATGTGCCGCGGGCGGCGGGGCTCGCGGCGGTGGGCGTCCTTGCCGTCCTCCTCACGACGGTGGACGGCCGCTCGTACGGCCTGATCCCGGACGGAAGGGAGATGCTCTCGGCCGGGACCGCCGTGGCGCGCTTTCTCGAGATCGGCGTCTCGCGCGACTTCGTGAACGCGCCCCGGCGCTCCGGCGGGGACGCGGTGTCGCGCTACGGAATGGGCCTCTCCCTCGTCGAAGCGGTCCCGGCGGTGCTTGCGCGCGCGACGGGCTCATCCCGGACGTCGCCGCTCTTCGTCCTCGTTCCGATCCTGTCCCTGGTGGGTTGCGCGTGGGCGGCGGCGCGGGCGCTCGGCCTTCTCGGCGCCGGCAGGATCCCCGCTGCGGCGGGCGGCGCGGCGCTCGTCCTCGCGACGCCGCTCTGGGGCTATGCGGGGAGCGACTACGGCGAGCCCCTGCAGGCGCTCTGCGTGGCGCTTTCCGTCCTCGCAGTCGTCGAGCTGCGCGAAGGGCCGGCGGCGCGCCGCTGGCAGGTCGTCCTCGGCGCCGCGGCCGGCTTCGCCATCCTGACGAAGACGCTGCTCGCGATCGTCGTCGCGCCGCTCCTTCTGTGTGCGGTCGTCGGAAGGAAGGGAAAAGAGGCAGAGAAAGACTTCTTAGAAGGTCATGGGGCTGGTGAGCCGCATCGTGGCAGAGCGGGGCGGGCGGCGCGCAGGCGCGCGGTCCGCGGGGATGGGCCTCGGGCTCCTCGCCTTGCGCTGCCATTCCCCCTGCTCTTCACCTTCATAGGAATTCTCTTTCTCTGGTCTCTCTTCGAATTCGTAAGATTCGGGACGCTGGGGGGCGGGTACGGGGGAGAGACGTTCACGTATCCCTTCTTCACGGGCTTGCTGCGGCTGACCCTTCTCCCGAACAAGGGGCTTCTCTGGTACGCGCCGCTCGCGGTCCTCGCGATCCCGGGTTTCCTGCTGCTGCGTCGCCGCGACGCGCCGCTTGCGCTCGCGCTCGCGGCGTCCACGCTCGCGCTGCTCCTTGCGTCTTCCGCCTGGTGGGCGTGGGACGGGCAGGCGGGGTGGGGACCGCGCCTCGTTGTGCCGGCTTTGCCGTGCCTCGCAGCCCTGGCCGGGGTCGCGTTCACGGGAGGCGGCCGTGCATGGCGTGCCGGGGGAGCGTGCGCCCTCGCGGCAGGCGTCTGCGTGAACGCGCTCGGTGCGCTCGTGCCGTTCCCCGCGGTCTATGCGCTTTCTTCGCAGGTCCCGCCGCAGCCGATCTCCGAATCGCGTGCCGCGGGCACGCCGTACGAGATCGAGCGCGGAGCGGACGGCGTGCTGCGCGCAACGGCGCCGCACCACCTTTCGCTGACCCCGGCATGGTCGCCCATCCGCGTCCACGCGCTCGCGCTCGCCGCGCGCCTGAAGGGCGGCTGGGACGGCAGTCTCCCGCAGCTCGATCCGCCGTTCCGGCCCGCGCCATCGCCGTCACCCGCGCCTGCGTTTCGCCTCGCGCTCGCTTCGCCGCACCCGGGTTTCTGGCGCCCCGGCGATTCCGGCTGGGCCGATCCCTATTTCGACGCACTGCGGGATCAGCTCGTCCGGGCGATCGACACGAGGGACTTCGCGCGGGCGGCCTCCCTCGGAGAAGAGCTCACGAAGAGAGAAGAGAAGCTTTCTTCGAATGACCCTCGCACGATCGCGCTGGTCGCCGAGGCGCTGCGCCTCGGTTCGGGCGCCGCCGTCTCCCTCTCTTACCTTTCGAAGGGATCTTCTCTTCTTTCGTCCTCTTCCCCTTCTTGCCACTCCTGGATCCTCTTCGTCCGCGCGATGGCCGAGCCGCCGGGCGACTTCTCGTGCCTGCCGGAGGCGCAGCGCGAGGCCTTCGCGGGCGCGGTCGCGGTCGCGCGTCAGCGCGGCTGGACGCTCACGGAGTGGAACCGGGCGCTGGCGGCGGGGCGGCCGTAGCGGGCCGGAGACGCAGGAGAAGGTACGCGTCGCCGAACGGCGCGACCGACGTCGCGCGCGCCTCGAGCCCGCGCCGCAGCGGAGGCAGCCACCCCCGCAGCCAGACGAATTTCGAATACGCGTCGCCGTTCTTCTCGATGGCGGCGGCGAGATCCCAGAGGAACCGGGAGAAGAACACCGTGTCGGCGTCGGCGTCCGCCCTCAGCGCGAGGCCGAGGATGCCGGCGCGCGTCGCTCCCGTCTCGTCGACGAGGAGGGACGCGATCGCGACCCTTCCGAGGTCGCCGCGTTTCACGCGCTCGAAGACGAGCCCCTGCTCCTGCCCCCAGTCGACGTTTGAGTCCGAGAGGATCGGCGGAACGCCGGCCGGTCCGCCCACGAGGACGTTTCCGAACGAGATCTCGCGCCCGAGGCGGAGGGCCGACTCGGCCGCGGCCAGGAGCACCACGGCCGCGGCGAGGGCGCGGAACGCCCGCGGGCGCATCGCGAGGAGCGCGCGGCCGGAAGCGGCCGCGGCGACGAGAAGGAAGGGAACGGCGGGAAGAGCGTGTCGGACGCCGATGTTCACGTTCGAGACGCAGGCGGCGAGCAGGTATGCGCCTCCCAGCGCGGCGGGGAGCGCCGCCCGCGCGGCGAGCAGGCGGCGGAAGATCGGGCCGCGGAAGAAGCCCGCGACGGCAAAGACGAGGGCGGCGAGCGACGCGAGGACGGCCGTTGCCGTGAGCTTGATTCCGAGCGCGACGGGGAAGTAGAGGAGCGAGCCCGTTCCGCGCACGACGCCGAAGAAGTAGTTGAAGCGCTCGCCGGGGCCCGCGACGCCCTGTACGAAGAGGAGGCCGGCGCCGTATCCCGCGATCCACTTCGGGAACGTCTTCGCGAGGGCGACGACGGCGCCCTCCTGCGGCAGGCCTTCGAACGCGGCGCCCAGGCCCCTCCGGAACGCGGTGTCGGTCGTGCCGGCGTACGCGAGGAGCTGGACGAGGGCGAGCGTGAGAAGAGCGGGGACGACGAGATAGACGAAGACGAGAGAAAGAGAAGAGAAGAATTTCTTAGAAGGTGAAGAGGGCGCCTCGCGGCGTGCGCCGGCTGCCCGCTCCCACTTGCGGCTTCGCGCGGGGAGGCGCTGCGGCGCGCCCCTCTTACCCTTCGAAGAAAATCTCCCGGTGCTCTTCGTGCCGAGCCGGAGAACGGCGACCGCCGCGAAGACGGCGAGGAACGGGAACGCCGAGTACTTCGACGCCATCGCGAGGCCGTAGAGGACGCCGCCCGCGGCGAGCCAGCGACGATCGCCCTCCCCGCCCTTCTCCAGCGCGAACGCGGCCGCCACGAGGAAGAGCGTCAGGAGAACGTCGCTCTGGACGAGCGCGCCGTGGCCGCGGAAGGTCGGCTCGACTGCGAGCACGGCCGCCGCCGCGAGGCCGGCCGCCGGGCCGGCGACGGCGCGGCCGAGGAGTCCCGTCCCGACGACGAGGAGCGCGAGGACGAACGGGATCGCCGCGCGGCCCGCACGGGTCTCGTCGATCTCGAGAGCGGGTTTCTGCGCGGGCAGGAACGAGCCCGCGATCACCTTCATGAGGACGGGATGCTCGAAGTTGGAGACCATCCCCGGTCCGTACCGCCACTCGCGGGCCGCCGCGAGGTGCGGCGGCTCGTCGGACGTCGTCCAGAGGGAAAAGCGCGCCCGCTCGGCGCCCGCGAGGGCGACGCAGGCGAGGACCGCCAGGGCGGCCGCGAACCGCGGGCGGGACATCGGCCGATTATGCGTGGACGCCGGGCGCCTCGTGCCCCGTGCGCGACACCCACTCGGCGTACGAGCCGCCGTAGGCGTGGGGCGGGTCGGACGAGTCGTTCTCGGAGAGCACGAGGACGCGGTTCGAGAGCCCGCGGAGGAACGCGCGGTCGTGCGAGACGAAGAGCATCGTCCCTTCGAACTTCGAGAGCGATTCGACGAGCATCTCCTTCGTCGCGAGGTCGAGGTGGTTCGTGGGCTCGTCGAGGACGAGGAAATTCGGCGGGTCGAACAGCATGCGCGCCATGACGAGGCGCGACTTCTCGCCGCCCGAGAGGAAGCGGACCTTCTTGTCGACGTCGTCCCCGGAGAACTGGAACGCGCCGACGAGGGCGCGGAGGACGCCGATGCCGGCGGCGGGGAAGTCCTTCTGGACCTGCTCGAGCACCGTCAGCTCGGGGTCGAGGACGTCGAGCGCCTGCTGCGAGAAATAGCCGAGTTTCACGCTCGCGCCGACGCGCACGGAGCCCGCGTCCGGCGGGAGCATGCCCGCGACCATCTTCAGGAGCGTGGACTTCCCGGCGCCGTTCACGCCCATGACGCACCAGCGCTCGCCGCGCCGGACCAGGAAGTCGAAGTCCGAATAGAGGCGCCGCGTGCCGTACGCCTTCGAGAGCTTTTCGAGGATCGCCACGTCGTCCCCGGAGCGCGCGGGCGCCTTGAAGTCGAAGCGCACGACGGCGCGTTTCTTCGGGAGCTCGATCGTCTCGATCTTCTCGAGCTTCTTGACGCGGCTCTGGACCTGCGCGGCCTTCGCGGCGTGGGTCTGGAACCGCTCGATGAAGCGCTGTTCCTTGGCGAGCATCGCCTGCTGGCGCGCGAACGCCGCCTCGCGCTGGGACTCGCGCTGGAGTCGTTCGCGCTCGTAGAAGTCGTAGTTGCCGGAATAAGTGATCGTCTCGCCGCCGTCGATCTCGACGACCTTCGTGACGACGCGGTTCATGAAGTCCCGGTCGTGGCACGTCATGAGGAGGGAGCCGGGATACTCCTTGAGGTATCCCTCCAGCCAGAGGATGGACTCGATGTCGAGATGGTTCGTCGGCTCGTCCATGAGGAGGATGTCGGGCCTGCCGAGGAGCACTTTGGCCATCGCGACGCGCATCTTCCAGCCGCCCGAGAGAGCGCCCACGTCGCCGTCGATGCGCTCGTCGTCGAAGCCCAGGCCGTGGAGGACCTCGCGGGCTCGCGCCTCGAGCTCGTAGCCGCCCCGCTGCTGGTACTCGCCCTGCACCTCGCCGAACCGCTCGAGGATCTCCTCCATGTCGCCCGCCCGCACCGGGTCCGCGAGCGCGTGCTCGAGGTCGATCAGCTCGTGGTGGAGATCGCCGAGGCGGCCGCTCCCCGCGATCGCCTCGTCGAGAACGGGCCGTCCAGCCATCTCGTCGATCTCCTGCTTGAAGTAGCCGATCGAGGCCTTCTTCGGCACGGAGACGTCGCCGTCGTCCGCGTGCTCCTCGCCGGTGATGAGGCGGAAGATCGTGGTCTTGCCGGCGCCGTTCGGCCCGACGAGGCCGATCTTCTCGCCGTCGTTCAGCTGGAACGACGCGTCGACGAAGAGGACCTGGCGGCCGTACTGCTTGTTGATGCCGGAGAGCGCGATCATGGGCGGCGGACGATAGCAGGCCGGCGCCCGTTTCGCCTCACTCGATCATCGCGATCCGCCGCGCGTGGCGGCCGCCGCCGGCCGCCGGGTCGAACGGGGTTTCGAGAAACACGCGCACGACCGCGAGGGCGGTTTCCTCGGAGATCATCCGCTCGCCGAGCGAGAGGACGTTCGCGTCGTTGTGCTCGCGGGCGGCCTTCGCGGTCGCCTCGCTCCAGCAGAGCGCGCAGCGCACGCCCTTCACCTTGTTCGCGACGATGGCCTCGCCGTTTCCCGAGCCGCCGAGGACGATGCCGCGGTCGCACGCGCCGCTTGCGACGGCCTCGGCCGCGGGCCGCACGAAGAGGGGATAGTCGACCATGTCGGGCGAGGAGGTCCCGAAGTCCCTCACGTCGTGCCCCGTGCGGAGCAGCATCGCCTTGATCGTCTCCTTGTATGCGAAGCCGGCGTGGTCGGAGCCGAGCGCGATCTTCATGGCCGCCGAGTCTACCCGTGGCGCCCGATACAATGGCGGACCGCATGACGGCCGCGCCCGAGAGTCTGACGATGTTCTTCCCGTGCTTCAACGACGCGGCGACGATCGGATCGCTCGTCGCGGCCGCGCACGTCGTCGGCACGGAGTCGGGACGGGCCTTCGAGATCCTCGTCGTGGACGACGGGTCGAAGGACAACAGCCTCGAGATCCTCGAGGCCCTGAGGGAGAAGTACCCCGAGCTGCGCGTCGTCCCGCACGGGACGAACCGCGGCTACGGAGCCGCCCTTCGCTCCGGCTTCTCTAACGCGGCGAACGACCTCGTCTTCTACACGGACGGCGACGGCCAGTACGACGTCTTCGAGCTCAGGAAGTTCCTCCCGGTCCTGCAGGAAGGCGTCGACGTCGTGAACGGCTACAAGATCGCCCGCTCCGACCCGTTCCACCGGATCGTGATCGGGAAGGTCTACCTCGTGCTCATGCGAATCCTCTTCCAGTTCCACGTGCGCGACGTGGACTGCGACTTCCGCCTCATCCGCCGTTCGGCGCTCGGCGCGATCTCGCTGAAGCACTCGAGCGGGGTGATCTGCCTCGAGCTCGTGAAGAAGCTCGAGCTCGCGGGCTTCCGGTTCGTGGACTTCCCGGTTCACCACTACCACCGCGTCGCGGGGAAGTCCCAGTTCTTCAACTTCCGCCGTCTCTTCGCGACCGGCGTGAACATCCTGAGACTCTGGTGGGAGATCCACGTCGTGCGCGACACGCCGCGCGGCGTCGCCCACGCGCCGGCGGGCGCGCCGTGACCGGCGTCGCGTATCTCGACCTCGCGCGGGCCGCCGAAGGCGACGAGCCGGAGCTTTCCGCCGCGGTGCTCGCCGCCGTACGCCGCGGGCGCTACGTCCTCGGCAGCGAGGTCGCCGCGTTCGAGTCCGAGTGGGCCGCCTTCTGCGGCGCCGCGCGCGCGGTCGGAGTCGCGAACGGCACCGACGCGATCACGCTCGCCCTGCGCGCGCTCGGCGTCGGGCCGGGCGACGAGGTCCTGACCGTTTCCATGACGTGCGCGCCCACCGCGACGGGGATCCTCCGCGCGGGCGCGACGCCCGTCTTCGTGGACGTCGAGGAGGATCGCCTCACGATGGACGCCGGCGCGCTCGCGGCCGCCGTCACGCCGAGGACGAAGGCGATCCTCCCGGTCCACCTCTACGGACGAGTCGCGGACGTCGAGGCGATCGGCGCCTTTGCGCGGCAGAACGACGTCCTCCTCGTCGAGGATTGCGCGCAGGCGCACGGCGCCGCGTGGAACGGCCGCCCCGCGGGAACGTTCGGCCGCGCCGCGGCGTGGAGCTTCTACCCGACGAAGAACCTCGGGGCGCTCGGCGACGGGGGCGCGGTGACGGTCGTGGGCGAGGGCGACGCGGCCGTCGCGGATCGCGTCGCGCGCCTCAGGGTCTACGGGTACGTGACGCGAAACGACGCCGCGGAGCCCGGGTACAACAGCCGGCTCGACGAGGTCCAGGCGGCGGCGTTGCGGGTCCGGCTGCGCAAGCTCTCCGCCGGCAACCGCCGGCGTGCGGCGATCGCGGCCCGCTACGACGCCGCCCTTGCAGGCGCCGTGCGCGTCCCGCCCCCGGCCCGGGAGGGCGAATCGCCGGCGCACCATCTCTACGTCGTGCGCGTGCCGGACCGGGACGCCTTCCGGGCACGTCTCGGCGAGCGGGGGATCGGGACGGACGTCCACTACCCGCGCGCCGTGCACGAGCAGCCCGCGTTCGCGTCTCTTCCGCGCGGACCGCTCCCGGTCACCGAGCGCGCGATGCGGGAGGTCGTCTCGCTCCCGCTCGACCCGCACCTCACGGACGCGGAGGCGGACCGGGTGATCGAGGCCGTGCTCGCGTCAGCGCGCTGAGCCGCGGGCGACCCGCGTCTCGAGAAAACGCGAGGCGCCGCTCGCGCGGTCCGTGGTGATCCCGTAGACCCACATGCCGCGGGCGACCGGCCGGCTGCGCGCGCTCCCGAGGAACGCGACATCGACGTCGAACGCGGTGCCCGGCGCAAGGTGGAAGCGCTTCCACGGGTCGTCGATCACGAGGGGCAGCCCCGTGAGGACGAACGTCCCCTCCCACAGGAGGGCGCCGCCGCCGGGCGCCGTCAGCCGGAGGTGGATGCGGAAGGGCACGGCGTCGCGCTCGACGCCGGGGTACGTGAAGCAGAAGTGGCTCCGTTCCGCGGGCGTGTCGACGATCGGCCCGAGGGTGAGGCGGTCGCCCGGCCGCGCGAGGTCTTCCGCCTTCAGGATCGGGACGGAAAGCGGCGGTGCGATCCGGCGCCGGTCCACGATTTCGGCGCGGACGAGGAACGGGGATTTTCCCTCGAAGAACAGAGAGGAGGCGGCGCCAAGGGGGGTGCGCCCGGGCACGGAGACGGTCTGCCCCGGCGCGAGCACGAAAAGCCTCTGCTCGGCCTCCGGTGCGTCCGGCGGCCAGCGGGTCAGCCGCACCGCGGCGGACGTCGTGGACGTGTTCGTCAGGGTCACTCTCGGCGCCCAGGGCGGACGGCCGGGGTTGTTCGAGCGGAACACGACCGGCACGAACGCCGTGTGCGTGCCGTAAGGCGCCGGCGGCCGGCGGCAACCGAGTGTCGCGAGAGCGAGCGCGGCGGCGGCCAGGAGGACGTTCCTTCTCATCCGGCCCAGTACCAGTGGACGAAGGCCCACACGTAGAGGGCACCGGCGACGGAGCTCAGCGCCACGAGCGCGCCGAAGAACCCGCGGCGCGCGGAGAGACCGGCCAGGGCCGCGAAGGCGGGGAACGCGGGCAGGACGTAGCGGCCGGCGCTCTCGAACGTGCCGGACGAGAAGACGATCGCGACGGTCAAGGCCACATAGAGGGCCTCCGGCCTCCGCTTCTGCGCGAGGAGGACCGCGGCGAGGACGAGGAAGAGAAGGAGATAGAGCCCTTCGAACGTCCGTGCGGGCGAGCCTCCGAGCAGGCGGCCGCGCGTCACGTCCTCGGCGACGGCCTGCCAGATGAGGGCCGGCCCGTCCAGGATCGACTTGGACTGGCCGCTCCAGTTGTGCTGAGCCTTCACGAAGAGGAGCGGGTCGCCGAAACGGCGTCCGAAATAGAGACAGAAGATGCCGAAGCCCGCGAGCGGCGAGGCGCCCGCGAACGCCGCGCGCGCCGCGGCCCGGCCGGCCGAATGCCCGGCCTCGCGGCTCGAGCGCCACGCGACGAGCGCGAGGTACGGTGCGAGGACGAGGCCCGTGATCCGCGTCAGCCCTGCGAGGACGCCGGCGGCGGCTCCGGCGATCGGCCGGCCGCGCTCGAACGACAGGACGGCCGCGAGGGCGAGCGCGAGGACGAGCGCCTCGGTGTACACGGAGGCAAAGAAGAACGACGTCGGGAACGCGAGCAGGACGAGCACCGCGGGCAGGACGCGCTCCTCGCCGTAATGCCGCTTCGTCCACTCCGCGAAGAGGAGCAACGCCGCGAGGAACGCGGCGGCGGAGACGACGTTCCCCGCGAGGGACGTCTCGATCCCCGTCGTCCGGACGAGGAGGCGCATGAGGCCGGGGTAGAGGGGGAAGAACGCGTGGTTCGTCTCCTGTCCGACGCGGGTCGGGGGCTCCCAGTAGCCGGCTTCGGCGAGGTTCACGTACCAGCCCGAATCCCAGCGGGTGAGCGGCGTGACGCGGCGGACGACGTCCCAGGTCCACGGGTTGGTCCCGGTCATCCACGGCACGACATGGGGCGAAACGAGCGCGACGGCCCACACGCAGACGAGCCACAGGAGGCCCATCCCGATCACACGCTGGCGCGAGGTCACGACCGGGCGGATTATAGGCAGCGAGTGGGGATGAACGACCGCGAATACGAGGTGATGTTCCGCCGCGAGGATGCCTACTGGTGGTACCGCGGCATGCGCGAGGTCACGCGTGCGATCGCGCCCGGCTTGTACGCGTGTCCGCGGTCCGCCCGCGTCCTCGACGCCGGTTGCGGGACGGGGCGCAACCTCGTGGACCTCGCCGCGGCCGGTCCGGCAGTCGGCGTGGACGTGTCGCTGCGCGCCCTCGGTTTCGCGAGGCGCCGCGGGGCCGCGCCGCTCGTCTGCGCGTCCGTCGAGGCTCTGCCGTTCCGCGCGGGGGCCTTCGAGGCGGTCCTGTCCCGGGACGTCCTTTACATGGTTCCGGACGACGCCCGCGCCGCGCGCGAGATCGCCCGTGTTCTCGCGCCGGGCGGGACGCTCGCGCTCTCGGCCCCGGCTTTCGACGCGCTCGCGGGCGCGCACGACGTCGCGGTCGGCGCCCTCCGGCGCTACACGACGGGAGGCCTTGAAAGGCTGCTGAAAGGCGCTGGGCTCGCGGTGGTCCGCACGAGCTACGCCAATTTCTTCCTGGCGGGGCCCATCGGATTTCTCAGAAAGGTAACAGGAGCGAAGGCCCGCGGCGTTCCTCGCAAGGACGTTCGAAGCGATTTTGGCCTCGCGCCCAGACCATTCGAAGGAATCTTCTTCTTCTTGCTTTCGCTCGAGGCGCGCATCCTGGGGATGAAAGGACGGCTGCCCTTTGGAGTCTCCGCGCTCGTCCTCGCGGCGAAACCCGGTCAGGGCGCCGGAACGAGCGAAGCGGGGAAGTAGCTCGCGTCGTTCGTCCGGTTGTCGACGAGGATCGCGTACGCGGCGACGCTCCCGCCCGAGACGACGTCGACGACGAGCGACGCGTCGGCCAGCGGCGGGGCCTCCATTTCGGCGAAGACGTCGTTCCATTGAACCGCTCCGAGGGGATCGAGACCGAAGTCCCGAGTCGCGACGCGGACTCCGTTCGGGGCGAGCAGCGTCGCGGAGACGCGCGTCGCGAGTCCGGCCGTTTCGACGAAGCCGACGTTCGTCCGGCGGGCTGCAGAGGACGACAGGAACGTGAGCGCGAGCTGGCGGCCGGGCCCCGCCAGCGCGGCACCGGCTGCAGGGTCGATCGCGAGGCCGTAGGAGCGGCCGTGATCCGTCGTCGACGTGCGCGAGGACGCATGCAGGAAGCCGCCTCCGGACGCGGAGAGGCGCAGTGTTCCCGCGGTGTCGGCGGTGGCGCCGAACAGCGTGCCGAGGACGTCGTCGAACGCGCGCGTCTCGCTCCCGCGGAGAACGACGAAGGCGGGATCGGGCGCCGGCCCGGACAGAGGGGAGAACGCGACCCGGACGGTCACGGGATCGAGTCCTGCGTTCGAGACCTTCAGGTCGGTCACGAAACGCGCACCGAACTGCCCGGCCGAACGCGCCGCCGCCGGAATGAGAAGGCTCGCGGACGCCGGGTGCGCGGAGACGAAGGAGCCGTCGTTCGAGGAGTCGTCCACGGGCGTCGCCCACGCGGCGACGCGGCCCGGGCCGGCGGTGACGCGCACTTCGATCCGGTCGGCGGCGTCCGGCGCGAGGCGCGTGAGCGCGTAGATGTCGTTGACCTGCACGAGGCCCGCCGCCGGCACGGCGCGCGGAATCACGGCGCGCAGAGTGCCGGACGAGTCGCGCACGGCGATCTCGACGGCGGCCGTCTGGCCGGAGACCTCCGTCACCCCGACGTTCACGCGGAAGCCGGTGGCCTTGAAGCACGGCACGAGGACGAGCGTCGCGCCCGCCCCCGCAGCCGAGGCGGCGGCGTCGGCGGGGACCGAGAGCCCGAACGAGCCGCCGCGCGGCGCGGTCGTGGACGTGCGGGATGCGGCGACCACGGCCGGAGGGGCGGCCAGGAAGAGCGGCCCGTAGCCGTCCATCCGGAACGTGTCGTGCACGACGTCCCCGAGGGCGCGGGTCGAGAGCGGCGGCAGCGTCACGGTGAGGGTGCGCGGAGCGCCCCCGGCAGGGGAGAACCGCAGGCGGACGTCTTGCGTCCTGAAGGGGTCGGTGTTGAACAGCCTCACATCGGTCGTGTAGAACGCGCCGAGTTTTCCGATCCGGTGCGCGGACGTCGCGACGAAGGAGGTCGCGCCGGGAAAATCAGGCTCGGGCTCCGGAATCGACGGCTCGACGAACAGCGCCCATCTGACGAGCCTGCCCGCGCCTCCCGCCACCGAGTCGGTGACCGTGAGCCGCCACGTCCCCTCGAGCGTGTTGCCCGCGAAGACGGAGAGCGGTTCGAACGAGCCTTTGGTGAGGCCGAAAATTTCGCGAACGGCCTCGCCGGGGTGCCCCCCGTGGGCCAGGACGGTCGCGGCCGTTCCGTCCGGCCCCGTGAGCGTGACGACGAGCTGCGTCGGATCGGGATGGTCGATCTCGAGCGCGAGAAAGAGCGTGGACACGTTGCCGACGAAGGACGAGACGATCGTGTCGCACACGAGCCCCCCGGGCGCGTCGTCCGGGATCGGCGTCCCCTCGCAGCCGCCCGCGACGGGCGTCGAGGCGGCGAGCGCGGCCCCGAGGTCGACGCGCGGCGTCGTGCTGCCGGTGCGGGGGTCGCGCACGGGCGCGCCCGTGGAGCGGAGGAGGTCGATCGCGACCGCGGGATCGGCGAGCGGCCGGGCCTGGCGTGCGAGGAGAAGGGCGCCGGTCGCCGCTGGGGCCGCGGCCGAGGTTCCGGAGAAGGCGGACGTCTGGCCCCCTCCCTGGGTGGTCGTCGTCCACCCGACTCCGGGCGCGAGGATGGACAACGCGCTGCCCGTGTTGCTCGCGCACGGGACGACGTCGGGGCCCGTCGTCGCGTCGATGCAGCCGGCCGTTCCTCCCCATTGGACGGGGCCGCTCGACTGCGAATAGACCATTCCGACGGACGCGACGCCCGAGAAGCAGGCGGGCCACGGGAGCCCGGCCGTACGGCCTTCGTTGCCGGCTGCGGCGGCGACGGTGAGGCCCGCGGCCCGCGCGGCGGCGAAGACCGCGGCGCCGGCAGGATCCTCGGCGTCGCAGAAGCCCTTGTGGGGCGTGTCGTCGGCGAGGCTGAGGTTGATCGCGTCGAGATCCGTGCCGGGCGCATGCGTGACGGCCCACTCGACCGCAGCCAGCACGTCCGAGGCGCGCGCGGACGAGCACCCGTCGCGCGCCCTGAAGACCTTGAGGACGACGAGGCCGGCCTCGGGCGCGAGGCCCTGCGGGCCCGCGAGAACGCCCGCGACCTCGGTGCCGTGCCCGCTGCAGTCCGACAGGTCGTCGTCGCCGTCCACGATGTTCGCACCGGGCCATGCGGCGCCTCCGGGCGCGCGCAGATCCGGATGGCCGAGGTCGATTCCGCTGTCGACGACGGCGACGCTCCGGCCGACGCCGGTGACGCCGATCGCGAGCAGGCGGTCCGCGCCGATCTGCGCGGTTCCCACCTGTCCCGCGGGGCGCACGACGCGGTCGATTCCGACGTGAAGCACCTCGGGCCTCGCCGCGAGCGCGGCGACGCCCGCCGCCGTGGCGTCGCCGGCGACGACGGGCGCGGTCGAGAGCCGGCGGTGGATCTCGAGGCCCGCCGACGCAAACTCCTGCAGCGCCGCGGGCCGCCGAACGGCGTCGGGGCGGAACGTGACGAGGACCGGGACACGCGTCCCGCCCGCGAGCGCGCGCCCCACGTCCGGCGACACGTCCGCGGCCCGCGCGGCGGTCGACGCGACGATCAGCGCGGCAGCCGCCGCGAGGCGAGCAAGCGAGGGGGAGTTCATGGAAGGCCGTGCACCGCAGACCGTCGAAGCAACTCGCGTGCCTGTAGTGCCTTCAGCCGTTAAGATCTCACCGTGACGCGTTTCCCCGAGCCGACGCCGGCCCCAGGCGGCGCAGCCGTGTTTGCGGACTCGCATCTCGGCCAGGTAGAAGGAGATGCCGACGACCTGCTCGCGTCTCTCGAGTCCGTCCGGCAGCGCGGTTTCTCGGCGGCGGTGCTGCTCGGCGACATCTTTCATTACTTCATCGGGCACCCGAAGCTCGAGACGCCGTTCCTGCGGCGCACGCTGGAGGGCTTCGCCGCGGTCGCCGAGCAGGGACTTCAGCTGCGCTACGTCGAGGGGAACCGCGACTTTTTCGTCGCCGGAACACCCTACGCCTCCCCGTTCGCGGCCTACGGCCTGACGGACGGGCTCAAGGTCGGGGAGGCGACGTACGCGTTCGTCCACGGCGATCGCGTGAACACGGCCGACCTCCCGTACCGCTTCTGGCGCACGATCTCGAAGAATCCCGTCGCGCGCGCGGCGCTCGAGGTGATCCCGGGCGGGCTCGCGCGCGGAATCGTGTCGCGGACCGAGGCGCGGCTCTACCGATCGAATTTCCGCCACAAGAAGCGGCTCCCCGAAGAGGCGCTTCGCGCCGAGGGCCGGCAGGCGCGCGCGCAGGGATACGACGCGCTCCTCGTCGGCCACTTCCACGTCGGGCGCACGTTCGCCGCGGCCGACGGCGTCACGCACGTGCTGCCCGCGTGGCTCGAGGAGCGCAAGCACGCCGAGATCGCGCCGGACGGGCGGCTGGCGATCGTCGAGGAACCGACCGCCGAGCGCGCGCGCCGCCGCGGGTTCGGGGCCCTGGAGGCGGACCCCGCCTCCCCGCCGCGTTGAGCGCCGCCCCTCTCCTTCGCGGCCGGCTCTCGGGCGCGCTCCGCGTCCCCGGCAGCAAGAGCGTCACGAACCGCGCGCTCCTCGCGGCGGCCTGCGCCCCGGGAGAGAGTCTGCTGCTGAATCCCCTGGAGAGTTCGGACACCCGCGCGCTTGCGGCCGCCCTTCGGCTTCTCGGAGCCGAGATTTTCTCTGAAGGTGTGGGTTGGAGGGTGCGCGGTCCGCTGCGTCCCCGCGGTGACTCGGCGCCGGAGTTGGTCGTTCTCGTCGGAGATGCGGGGACGCCCGCGCGCATTCTCGCCGCGCTGCTCGCCGCGGTGCCCGGCCGCTTCGTTCTCGACGGCAGCCCTCGCATGCGAGAACGGCCGATGTCCCCTCTATTCGAAGCAATCCGAACCCTCGGCGGCGAAATCCGATGCCTTGCTCGTGAGGGATTTCTTCCCGCGGCGATCCGCGGCGGGACGCTTCACGGCGGGCGCGTGGCCATCCGCGGAGACGTGTCGTCGCAGTTCCTCTCGGCGCTGCAGCTCGTTTCTCCGCTCGTCCCGGGCGGCGTGACGCTCGACGTGACGGGGCCCGTCGTTTCGGGCGCTTACCTCGCGCTGACGCGCCGGGTCCTCGAGGGGTTCGGCGCCTCTCCCGGCGCCGGCTATCGCCCGGCGCGCTTTCGCGTGCCCGGCGACGACTCGGCGGCGTGCTTCCCGATCGCGGGAGCGCTCGTGTCGGGCGGACGCGTGACGGTGCGCGGCCTTGCCCGAGACTCCGAGCAGCCCGACGCCGAGTTCCGCGCGTGGGCCGTCAGGGCCGGCGGCGTGCTCGCGTGGGAGACGTCCGCCGGGGGCGAGGAGTCGCTGGTCGCGGCCGGCCCCCCGGGCGGGGCCCGCGAATTGAGGCCCATGGACGTCGACGTCGACGCGGCTCCCGACGCGGCGCTGCCGCTTGCCGCGGCCCTCGCGTTCGCGGACGGAACGTCCACGCTTTCGGGCGTCGCGCGCCTGCGTGACAAGGAGTCCGACCGCCTTGCGGCGGCCGTCGACCTCCTCGCCCGCGCGGGCGCCTCGGCCAGCGCCGGCGAGAACGCGGACGGGGCGCCGGTGCTGTCGATCGCGGGCCGGAGCGGCGCGCCGCGCGCGGCCTCGTTCGCCGCGCACGGAGATCACCGCGTCGCGATGTCGGCGGCCGTCCTCGCTCTCGCGCTGCCCGCCGGCTCGATGCTCGACGACCCCGCGTGCGTCGGCAAGTCGTGGCCCGGCTTCTGGGACGCCTGGAACCCGCTCGCCCGTTCCTGACGTTCAGCCGACCCAGAGCCAGTGGACGTAGAGCCAGACGTAGCCCGCCTGCGCGACGATAGAGAGCGCGACGAGAGCGCGGAAGAACGCGGGGCGTGACGAGAGGCCGCCGAGGACCGCGAACGCGGGGAACGCGGGCAGAACGTAGCGCCCGCCGCTCTCGAGAGTCCCGGACGTGAACACGATCGCGACGGTCAGGAAGACGTAGAGCGCCTCGGGCCAGAGCCGCCGGGCCGCGAGCCGCCATGCGAGAAAGAGGAAGAGGAGGAGGAAGACGCCCTCCATCGTGCGGACGGGGCTCTTCGCGAGGATGTGGCCGGTCGAAAGGTCGCGCCAGACTTCCTCGAGGATGAGGCGCGGGCCGTCGAAGACGGTCTTCGCCTCGCGCGACCAGTTGTGCTGCGCCTTCACGAAGAGGAGCGCGTCGCCGAAGCGTTCGTGGAAGTACAGGCAGAAGAGGCCGAAACCCGCCAGTGGCGATGCGCCGACGAGCCCGGCCCGAAGCAGCGCCCGAGGGGCGGGTCGCCCGAGCTCGCGGCTCCTCCGCCACGAGACGAGGAAGAGCGCCGGCGCCAGGACGAGGCCAGAGATCCGGGTGAGGCCCGAGAGGAGGCCCGCGGCCGCGGCAAGGCCATCCCGGTCTTTTTCGGCGGCGAGAACCGCGGCGAGAGCCAGGAACAGCAGCAGCGACTCGGAGTAGACGGCCGCGAAGAAGAACGACGTCGGAAACGCGAGGAAGGCGAGAAGCGTGGGCCACACGCGCTCCTCTCCGAAACCCCTTCGCGTCCACGCCGCGAGGAGAAGGAGCGCCCCGAGGAGCGCGGCCGCGGAGACGAGCGCGCCCGCGCGCGCGACGTCCAGACCCGTCGCCCGCGCGGCGCCGCGCATGAGGGCGGGGTAGAGCGGGAAGAAGGCGTGATTCGTCTCCTGGCCGACGCGCACGGGCGGCGCCTCGTAGCCTCCTTCGGCGATGGAGACGTACCAGCCCGAGTCCCACCGCGCGAGAGGCGTCAGGCGCCGCGAGAGCTCCTCCGACCAGCCGGTCCGGGCGGTCAGCCACGGCGTGGATCGCGCGGCGACGAGGGCCACCGCCCACACGAAGGCCAGCCAGACGACCCCGAGGAGGAGGACGCGGCGCGGGGTGGCGGGCGCAGTCATGGGGTCTCCCGATGATAGGCGGCGCGGCCCTTGACGCGAGGCCCGGAATTCGAAATCGTCGGGCCTGCGACAGCTTCGATCCACCCGTCCACGGGGAGGACGCGACGTGCCTTCGACAGGAGGGAGACGTTGGATCGTTCCCCGCCGCGACCTCGCGGCGGGCGGCGCGACGCTCGTGCGGCTTTCGCACCCCCTCCTGCCGGAGATCCTGCAGGCGCGGCCCGCATCCGAGGGGCTTCGACTCACGCTCGCCGGCCCCGAGCCGGCGCCGATGGTCCGCCTCGCGTCGGCCGGGCGCCGCGCCTTCCTCGCGCGACTCGCCGCGCTCCTCGGCTTTCTCAGGTTCCACGGCCTCGGCCTCGCGCCGGAGGACCTCGCCGCCCTTGGGGCGTGGCCGGGCGAGCCGGACCGCCCCGCACCGGGCCGGCCGCCCGTCCCCTCGTGGCGCTCGGCGCCTCCCGCGCTCGCACTCGCGGCCGCGGCCGTTCGTCTCGCGGGCCGCCCGGCTGTGGGCGCAGACGTCGCGGCTCTGAGATCGGCGGTCGTCGAAGGCCTCGAGCGCGGGCTTCCCGAGGACGCGGCCGCGGACGCCGTGACGGCGCTCCGGGCGCTGGACGGAGACGGGCGGCCGGAGGCGCTCGCGGCCGAGTTCGCGCGACGGGGTGGCGTCGCCCCGTCGCGCGACCTCGCGGGCTTCGCGTTCCCGTGTCCGTTCGTGGAGCGTCCGGGCGGGGAGCGTGCGGCCGCGGCCGTCGGCGCGGCCGCCGCGTGGATCGCGCGCGCCGCGGCCCGAAGCGACGAGACGCCTTCCTTCGTCGAGTGCTCGCCGGGCTCGCCCCTGGAGGACGGCGCGGCCCTCCGACGCCTCGCGCGGGCGCTGGACGGCGATCCCCGTGCGGGAGAGATCCGGGAGCTCGCGGACGGGGGAACGGCGCCGCGGCGCGACGACGGTCCTGCGGTCGCCATCGTCGCGCTCGACGCCGAGCGCTGGGACTCCCGTTCACGGCGTGCTCTCCACGAGGCGCTGCCGGGCATGGGATTTCGCATCTTCGAGGCCTGCGCGGGCGCGCTTCGCCCGTGGGAGGAGCGCGGGCTCCTCTCGTTCCGCATCGCGGAGGGTGACGCGGCCTCGCTCGTTTACCTGCCGTTCGTGTCGCTCTCCGCAGCGCTCGACGCGTGGCGCGAGGCGGGCGGCGCGGCTGATCCGGCGCGATTCCTCGAATCGGCGCGGTCCCTCGCCGCCCGCTTCGATCCGCGCGCGGGCGCCGTCAGGCCCGAACGGCGCCGGCCGGGGCGGCGACCCGATCCGATCGTGGAGGCGGCCGCCCTTCTCGCGGACGGATTCGACTCGTCGGAGGTGGCGGCCGCGGCCGGCGCGACTCCCGGCCGGGCTGCCGAGGTGCTCGCGGAGGCGGCACGGAGCGGGCGCCTCGTCCGCGTGGGCGAGGGCGCGTTCCGCTTCCGCGACGAGGCCGAGCGCGCGCGCTTCGCCGCCCGGGTTCCCCACGCCGCGCGATGCGACGCCGTGGCGCGCCTCGAGAAGCTCGGTCTCCCGCCCGCGCGATTCGTGACGGCGGCGCTCGCGCGAGGCGAGGAGCGCGACCTCGCGGCGGCCCGCGCGCTTCTCAAGGTCGACGGAGGTGCGCTCGCGGCCGCCCTCTTCGCGCGCGCCCCGCGCCGCGCGCGCGACCTCGGCGCGGCATCAGCCCCGGCGGCGGATCGGATCGCGGCCGCACGGGCGCTCGCGCGGCTCGGCGAGCCCGGGCGTTCGCTCGCCCTCTGTCCGGGCGGAGATGCCGTCGAGGACCTCGCGCGGGCAGCCCTTCTCGTCGAGCTTCGCCGCAATGCGGAAGCCCGCCGGATCCTCGACCGCCGGCTCGACCCGGCGGCGGAGGCCGGAGAGCGCGTCGAGGCGCTCCTCCTCCGCGCCGAGCTCGACGAGCGCGCGCACCGTTATGCGGACGCGGCTGCGGGCCTTGCGGAAGCGGAGCGCCTGGTCGGCGGGATCGCGGATCGCGAACTCGCGGCGCGGGCGGCGCGTACGGCGGGCTACCTCGCGAACGACCTCGGACGCACCGGCGAGGCGATCGCGCTGTTCCGGCGGGCGGGCGAGCTCGCTTCGGGCACTCGGGCGCGCGCGGATGCCGCGTACGACGTCGCGCACGCGGCGCTGGACGGGGGCCGGCTGGACGTCGCGGCCCGCGAGCTGGACGACGCGCTCGAGCTCTACGCCGCGGCGGGGGACGAGGCGCGCTACCTTTCGGCGCTCGGAAACAGGATCGACCTCTTCCTGAGGTCCGGAGACGCGGCCGCGGCGCGGCCGGTGCTCGAGCGCGTCCTTGCCCACGAGCGCGCCGCGGGACGCGGCCACCAGGTCCTCTTCGCGATCCCGGCGGCCCAGGAGATCGCCCTGCTCGACGGCGACGCGCCCGCTGCGGCCGCCGCGTTCCGCGAGGCGAAGGAGCTCGCGGCCGGGGCCGACGCGGCCCACCCCGCGTGGAGGGAGATCCTCCTCTTCGAGGCGGAACGCCTCCTCGGCGCTGCGGACGCCGAGGGGGCGGCGCAACTCCTCGCCGAGGCGGCCGCGATCCCCGACAACAGGTCCCGCACGGAACCGCGCCGGCGGCGCCTCCTGGCATCGGCGTGCCGCGATCTGGGTCGGCCGCACGAGGCGCGTGAGGTCGACGCGCGCGAGAGGACGCTCCTCGCCGCCGAGGCGGCGCTCGCCGCGGGCGCTCCGCCCGGCGACGCGGCCCTCGCCGCGCTCGAGAGTATTGCCGGGACCCGCGAGGCCGGGGTCGCCGTGCGGCGCCTCCTGGAGTGGTCGGGCCGGTTCCCCGCGGTGTTCGCCGGAACCGCCGGCGCTCCGCTCGCGCGTCTCGGACGGCGCGCTGCGGCGCGGGCGGGCCTCGCCCGGGCGGAAGAGCGCTTCGCGTCCTTCCTCGAGGCACGCGCGCCGGACGTGCGGGTCGTGTCGCGCGCACGCGCACCGAGGCCCGACTTCATCGCCGAGGACGCGTCCACGCGCGCCGTCTTCGAAGAGGTCGCGCGGATCGCGCCGTCGGCGCTCGCGCTCCTCGTACGCGGCGAGAGCGGAACGGGCAAGGAAATCGTCGCGAAGGAGGCGCACCGGCTTTCCCGGCGTCGCGGGCCGTTCGTCGCCGTGAACCTTGCCGCTCTTCCGGCGACGCTCGCCGAGTCGGAGCTCTTCGGGCACGCGCGGGGCGCCTTTTCGGGCGCCGACCGCGAGCGGCGGGGCCTCGTGGAGGAAGCGTCGGGGGGGACGCTCTTCCTCGACGAGATCGGGGACCTGCCGCTGCCGCTGCAGGGCAAGCTGCTGCGCGTCCTGCAGGAGGGCGAGGTCCGGCGGCTGGGCGAGACGGCCGTGCGGCGCGTGGACTTGCGGGTCGTCGCGGCCACGCATCGCGAGCTGCCGGCGCTCGTGGACCGCGGCGAGTTCCGGGGAGACCTCTTCTACCGGATCGCCGGGCACGAGGTCGTCCTGAAGCCGTTGCGCGAGCGCCCGCGGGACCGCGCGCGCCTCATCGCCCGCGCGCTCGACGGCCGGGCTTCGCTCGCGCCGGATGCGGCGGCCGCGCTCGACCGCTGGCGCTGGCCCGGCAACGCGCGAGAGCTTCTCGCCGCGCTCGAGTCGGCGCTCGCGCTCGCGGCCCCGGAGCGCGTCATCGGCCTCGAGCACCTCCCGCGGGCGATCCGGGAGGGGGCCGCGCCGCGCCCGGCGGGGCGGCGCTGGAAGGAACGTCTCGACGACGCGCGCCGCGAGGCGATCACATCCGCGCTCGAGACGACCGCGGGCCGGCGCGCCGAGGCCGCGAAGGTCCTCGGCATCTCCCGGCAGTCGCTGCTCTACGAGATGAAGAAGCTCGGGATCCGCTGAGGCTGAGTCTCTCTAGCGTGCTAGAGTGCCCCGACCCTAGGGTTCTTTTTTCTTGAGTTCCGACGAGGAGGAGCCCATGCGTGGTTTCCGCCGCTTCGCCTTCGTCCTCCTGTGCGCCCTGGCCGCCTCGCGGGCCACGGGCCAGACCACGAGCAGCATCGTGGGCCGCGTCGCCGACGACGCCGGGGTGCCGCTCCCGGGTGTCACGGTCGAGGCGACCTCGCCTGCCCTGCAGGGCTCGGGGCGGGCCGTGACGGACGCGCAGGGGCGGTACCGCCTGTCGCTTCTCCCGCCGGGCACGTACACCGTGACCTTCGCCATTTCGGGCTTCGCGTCGGAAAAGCAGACGAACGTCGTCGTGGCCCTCGGACGCGACACGTCCCTTTCCGCGGACCTGCACCTCGCGACGAAAGTCCAGACGTCGGTGACGAGCGAAGCCTCCGCGATCGAACTGACGTCCTCCGGCGTCGGGACGAGCCTCGACCAGCGTGCCGTCACGACCCTTCCGACGGGCCGCAACTACTCCTCGGTCGCCCAGGTCGTTCCGGGAGTTTCGTCCGATGCGAATCCTGGAAACACGGAACAGGCCACGATCACGGTCTACGGGTCGAGCGGCGCGGAGAACTCGTTCTACATCGACGGTGTGAACACGACCGGCGCCGAATACGGCTTCCAGGGCAAGGAGCTCAACTTCGAGTTCATCCAGGCCGTGGACGTCAAGACGGGCGGCTACGAGGCCGAGTTCGGGCGCTCGACGGGCGGCATCGTGAACGTGATCACGAAGTCCGGCGGAAACGATTTCCACGGCGACGTCTTCGGCTACTACGACGGCGACAACCTGCAGGCGAACGCGGAGCCGGTCGTCTCGAACACGACGTCTGCGGGCTACACCCGGAAGGACTTCGGCATCGGTATCGGCGGATACATTCTCAAGGACCGGCTCTGGTTCTTCGGCGCCTACGACCGCGTCGACAACACGCAGGATTCGACGCTTCCGGAGGGGCCGCGGGCGGGACAGGTGGCGCGCTCGCAGAGCACGCGTGACCTCGGGTCCGGCAAGCTCACGTTCAAGGCCAGCCAGAACCAGACCGTGACGGGGACGGTCTTCCTCGATCCGCGCGACGACACCGGAGCGATCAACGACGCCACGCACTCGTTGAATGGCGACCCCCTCACCTACGACGGGAAGAAGAGCTTTGGCGGGACCGACTACGCCCTCCGCTACGAGGGCCTTTTCGGGGCGCGGTGGCTCTTCACGCTGCAGGGCGCGCGGCACCAGGAGAAGAACGAGGTCGGCCCGGCCTCCGCCGCGGGCGACGTCATCCAGTACCGCGACGTGCAGAACAACTTCTACCAGACCGGCGGCTTCGGCCTCATCCAGAACAAGAGCTTCACGCGGGACATGCTCACGTTCTCGGCGACGGCCTTCCTCGGAGCTCACGAGGCGAAATTCGGCGTCGAATACGAGCGGGAGTCCGCCGACGTCCTGAAGCGGTATTCGGGCGGCCAGCAAGTGGACGTCTTCGCGAACCCCGAGAACCCCGCCAAGCCCGTTTACAGCCATTTCTACTGGACCACGCCGAACGCCACGGTCGCGAACGCCCCGGTCTCGGCGCTCAACGCGAGCCCCGAGCACAAGGTCACGACGCTCTACCTTCAGGACAAGTGGACGGTCCTCCCGAACCTCACCGTGAACATCGGCCTGCGGTGGGACCGGCAGGAAATCGTCGACGCGTCGGGCGTCACGCAGATCGACCTCAAGGACGACTTCGCGCCCCGCTTCGGGTTCGCATGGGATGCGACGAAGGACGCCAAGACGAAGATCTACGGATCTTATGGACGTTATTACGAGCAGCTCTCGATGGACCTCGTGATCCGGTCGTTCTCGTACGAGCGGCAACCGCGCATCTTCAACTACAGCCCGACGTCCACGACGCCGGACCCGGCGGCAGAGGCCGACCTCGGCCAGACGTCGAACATTCTCGGGGGCTTCACGGAACCGTCCGACCCGAACCTTCGCAACCAGTACATCCACGAGTACGTTTTCGGGGCCGAGCGCGAGGTCGCGAAGAACGTCGTCGTCGGGATCAAGGGGATCTACCGCAATTACGGCGAGGTCATCGAGGACTTCCTCTGCGCGGACGACGGGACGTACTGCATCGGGAACCCCGGCAAGGGAATCATGGAGAGGCTCTACACGCTCGACTACTCGCAAACGTTCGCGTCGCCTGAGGCGAGACGGACGTACAAAGCCGTCCAGCTCGACGTCACGAAGAGCTTCGCGGACAGCTGGTGGGGCCAGGCCTCGTACATCTATTCGAAACTCGAGGGCAATTTCGACGGCCTCTACTCACCGTTCACGAACGTCGGCGCCGACCCGAACATCTCGGCCGCCTTCGACTATTACGACTTCTTCACCGACGGAAAGAACCTCAAGAACATCACGAACGACGGGCCGCTCTCGAACGACCGGCGCCACCAGTTCAAAGTCTCGGGCTACTACGTCTTCCCGTTCGGCCTTTCCGTCGGCGCCGCGGGGTATTACCGGTCCGGGACGCCGGTCACGCGCTACGGCTACTCGGACGCCTACGGCCGCTACGAGTTCTTCATGACGCCGCGTGGTGCAGAGGGACGCGCGCCCGACAACTACGACCTCGACCTCCACCTCGGGTATCCGATCGCGCTCGGGCCCGTGAAGGTCAACGTCCTCCTCGACGTCTTCAACCTCTTCAACACGCAGAAGGCGATCCTTCTCGACCAGCGCTATGGTTTCCAGGAGGACGACAACTCTGCCGCGAAGCCCGTCAACAGGGATTACCTCCAGCCCGTGCTCCGGACGCCGCCGACGACGGTGCGGCTCGGCGCGCGCGTCAGCTTCTGAAGGTCATGGCGTCGTGGTTCCGGAGCGCGGGCGGCGACTTTGTCCCGCCTCCCGCGCTCCGGCGTGAACCGCAGGGCGGACGTCAGAACGGTGTCGCGAGCTGATACGTCCCGTCGTTCGACGTGTTGTCGACCTCGACTCCGAAGCAGACGGCGTTCCGTGTCGCCGTGATGTAGATGCCGCCGTTCGTCAGGGAGCCCGTGTACGAGTACTGGGCCCACCCGTAGCCGGCGAGGGTGAAGGAGAACGGGTTTCCGATGGCGAAGTTGTTCGCATCGAAAGCCTGGAACGTGATGGTCTGGTCGAGGCTCGAGTTGCTCGCACACCCGATG
The DNA here is from genome assembly GCA_044229475.1 of Thermoanaerobaculia bacterium. Taxonomy (GTDB): domain Bacteria; phylum Acidobacteriota; class Thermoanaerobaculia; order UBA5066; family UBA5066; genus Fen-183. The sequence goes on from JBGASW010000003.1 coordinate 743,362, forward strand.
TTCGTGCGTCGCACCGAGTTGACGGAGACGCCGACGACGTAACCGGGCCGGCTCGGGATGATGGCCCCGAGGTCGTCGGCGAACTGTACGGCGGTCGTGTACCGTCCGTTGACCGTGTCCACGTATACCTGGGAATTGACGACGAACTTGAGGTTCGTGTTTCCGCTGTCCAGGTCGACCGCGCCGCCGCCGTAGTAGCCGAAGACATCCGAGAGGAAGTTGTTGAAGGTCAGCGTCTGGCCCGGGCCGATCTGGATGAACGTGTGCGAGATCTCTCCGTTCGAGACGCTGAGCCCGGCCCGGATGTTGTAGGTGGCGTTCACCGCGTTGAAGATGCTGACCTTCGTCTTGTAGACGGAGCCGAACTGGCCGTTCACGTTCGCGGAGGTCGGGAGCAGCAGGTGTGAAACGGCTCCGACGGCCTGGGCGTGCGGCGTGGCGAGCGCGTCCCTCGAGGCGGGACGGCTCTCCTCGCCGAGAGGCCGGCGCTGTTGCTCGGCCGGCTCCGCGGCGCTTGCAACTCCCGTTGCGAGATTGAGAACGAGGGCGGCGTGAAGAAACACGTGACGCATGTCTTCCTCCTGTTCGGCAAAGAGTGTCGCGGCGTTGACGGGCGGTGTGGCACAGCGATTCTCAGCCCGTGAGCGCGCCGTCCGCAAGGACTTCCCTCTCATCCCCCGGGATGCCGCCGTCGTTGGCCCGCGGACGCTAGACTCCGCGCGTGCCGCCGCTCCGCCGACTGCTCGAGGTCCCGCTGCTCCTGCTGGGCGCGGCGACGGTCGTTTTCTTCCTGATCCACCTGATCCCCGGCGACCCGGCCGCCGCGATGCTCGGCGAGGGCGCGGCGCCGGCGGACGTGGCGGGCCTGCGGAAAGACCTCGGTCTCGACCGGCCGCTCCTGGGACAGTACGTGTCGTGGCTCGCCGGCGCCGTGCGCGGGGACCTCGGCTCGTCGATCCTCACGAAGCGGAAGGTCACCCGGGAGATCCTCGCCGCCGTCCCCGCGACGGCCGAGCTCGCGCTCGCCGCGTTCCTCGGGGCGCTCCTCGTCGCGGTCCCGACGGGCGTGGCGTCGGCGCTCGCGCGCGGCAAGCCCCTGGACGGCGTCCTGCGCGCCGTGTCGCTCCTCGGCGTCTCGACCCCGAACTACGTCTCGGGGCCGCTCCTCGTCCTCGTCTTTTCGATCGGTCTCGGCCTCCTTCCCGTGTCGGGGCGCGACGGCCGCGGCGCGCTCGTCCTCCCCGCGGCCACGCTCGCGTTCGCCCTCGCGGCGCTCCTGTCCCGGATGGTGCGGGCGTGCCTCGCCGACGAGATGGACCGCCCGTACGTCGCGGCCGCGATCGCGCGCGGCGAGCGCCCGCTCCGCGCGATCCTCCGCCACGCGGGGCGCAACGCGCTCCCGCCCGTGCTCGTCGTCGCGGGCCTGCAGTTCGGCTCGCTCCTGACGGGCGCCGTCGTGACGGAGACGATCTTCTCGTGGCCCGGGGTCGGACGCCTTCTCGTCCAGTCGATCCAGCGCCGCGACTACCCGCTCGTGCAGGGCTGCGTCCTGTTCATTGCCGTGACGTTCATCCTCGTGAACGCGAGTGTGGACGCGCTCGCCGCGGCGCTCGACCCGCGCGCCCGCGCCCGCGCGGCGGGGGAGAGCACGTGAGGCCGTCCGCGAAGGTCGCGGCCGCCGTCCTCGGCCTCGCGATCCTGGCGGCCCTGCTCGCACCGCTCCTCCCTTCCGCGCCGGCGACGCGGATCGACCTGACCCGGCGGCTCGTCCCGCCGGCGTCCGCACCGCCACTCGGGACCGACGAGCTCGGGCGCGACCTCTTCTCGCGACTCCTGCGCGGCGCGACGGTGTCCCTCGGCGTCGCGGGCGCGGCCGTCCTCGCCTCGGCGGCGATGGGCTCCACCCTCGGGCTCGTCGCGGGCGAGCGCGGCGGCGCCTGGGACGCGGCGCTCGGGCGGCTCGTGGACCTCGTCCTCGCGTTCCCCGGCCTCCTCCTCGCCGTCGCGCTCGCGGCGGTGCTCGGGCCGTCCGCGAAGAACACCGTCGTTGCGCTCGCGGCGGTCGGGTGGGTTCCGTACGCCCGCCTCGCGCGCACGGAGGCGCGACGCCTGTCCACGAGGGACTTCGTCGCTGCGGCGCGCGCCGCCGGCGCGTCGCGGGTGCGCCTCCTCGCCGTCCACGTCCTCCCGAACGTCGCGTCGCCTCTCCTCGTACAGGCGACGCTCCACCTCGCGGCGGCCGTTCTCGCGGAGTCCGCGCTCTCGTTCCTCGGCCTCGGCGTCCCGCCGCCCGCGCCGTCCTGGGGCGCGATGCTGGCGGGCGGGCGCACGCACGTCCTCGACGCCCCGCATGTCGTCCTCGCCCCCGCGGCCGCGATTCTCGTCGTGGTTCTCGGGACGAACGTCCTCGGCGACGCCCTCGTGGACCGCCTCGACCCGGCACGCCGCCCCGCGTGAGCGCCGGCCCCCCCGCCCGCCTCGGCCGGGCCGGCGCACTCGGCCTCGCGATCCTCGCGATCCTGCCGTTCTTGAACGGACTGCCCGCAGACTTCACGTACGACGACAAGCTCATCATCTCGGGCAACGACCGCATCGCCTCGCCGTCGAAGGTCGGCGAAGTCTTCACGACGCAATACTTCGGCGGGTCGCTCGCCTCGGCCCAGAACTACCGGCCGGTCCTTCTTCTGACGTACGGCGTCCAGCGCTGGATCCACGGGAATCGCGCGTGGCTCTTCCGCGCGGTGAACATCGCCCTCCACGCGGCGGTGACCGTGTTCTTCGCAGCCTGGCTCGTCGAGCTGGGTTTCGCCTCACGGGCCGCGATCGCCGCGGGGGCGCTGTTCGCCGTGTTCACGATCCACGTCGAGGCCGTGACGTCCCTCGTCGGGCGGGCCGAGCTGCTCGCGGCGCTGGCCGTCTTCGCCGTCGCGCGCCTCTGGCTCCGGGCGACGGCGGGCCCGCGGCTCCGGGCCGGGCCGTACGCGGGGACTCTCGGCGTCTTCCTGCTCTCCGTCTTCGTCAAGGAGAACGCGATCGTGGCGCCGGGCGTCGTCCTCCTCGGCGAGCTCTTCCGCGGCGGCCGCGGGCGCTCGCCGCGCGAGGCGTGGGCGGCGCTCCCGCGTTCCGCGCGGTGGGCGCTGACGGGGTTCCTCGGCCCGATCGTCGTTCTCTTCGCCGTGCGCGTGATCGTGATCCACGGCTTTCTCGTCTCGCGCGAGGCGGGGATCTTCGACCTCGAGAACCCTCTCGTCGCGATGAAGCCCGCGCTCCGTGTCGCGAACGCTCTCACCCTGGCCGGGCTCTACGCGCTGAAGACGTTCGCGCCGGTGCGCCTGGCGGCGGATCACTCGGCATACGCCCTGACGCTCGCCGCGGATCTGGCCGAGTGGCGCGCGTGGGCGGGCGTCGCCTTCGTGGTCGCCCTCCTCGTCCTCGCGCTCGCGTTCTGGCGCCGCCGGCCGCTCGCCGCGCTCGGGATCGCTCTCTTCGGCGGGTCTCTGTTCCCCGTCTCGAACGTCCCGTTCGTGATCGGGACGATCTGGGCCGAGCGCCTCGCGTACCTTCCGTCCGCCGGCCTGGCGGCGCTCGCCGTGGGCATCGTCGCAGGCCTCGCCCTCGAGGTGCCGCGGCCGTCGCGCTTTCCGTGGCGCGAGGCCCTCCTCGCCGCGGCGGTGCTCGCGTACGGCGTGGCGGCGGCGGTCCGGAATCTGGCCTGGGCGGACGACCGGACGCTGTACCGCGACATGGTCGCGAAGAACCCGAACTCGGCGAAGGCCCACTACAACGTCGCGTGGGAGGCGCAGCTCCGCGGCGACCGCGAGACGACGATCCGCCACCTCACGCGCGCCATCGAGATCTTTCCACGCTATTACGACGCCTGGGCGCTCCTCGGGAAACAGCGCTGGGACGAGAAGAAGTGGGACGAGGCGATCGGCTGCTACCAGCGCTCGATCCAGATTTTCTCCACGTACGAGAACGGGCACTGGGGCCTCGCGAAGGTCTACGAGGCGGCCGGGCGCCTCGAGGAGGCCGGGCGCGAGTTCGAGGAGGGAGCACGCCTCCTGCCGGACTCGTACCCCATCGCCTACCACCGGGCGGCGTTCCTCGAGGCGCGCGGAAAGCTCGTCGAGGCCGAGGACGCCTGGGACGACGCCGTGGAGAACGGCGACGGCGCTGCGTCCGTCCGGCTCGCGCACGCCCGCGTCCTCGTGAAGCTGGGCCGCGAGTCCGAGGCATGGGACGAGGCGCGGTGGGCGCTCGTCAACGCCCCGTCGAACGTCGACGCGCGCCGTTTCCTCGCCGAGCGATACGAGGCGTCGGGCCGCACCCTGGCCGCCGGCGCCGAGCGCGCGCGCGCCGTGCGCTCGAACCCCGCGGACGAGGCGTCGGCGGCAGACCTCCTCGAGTACGCCCTGCGCGAGCCGTCTGCACGCGTGCGCGCGCGGATGCTCGTGCCCGAGATCCGCGCGGCCGTGCCGAAGCCCGGGCCGCGCCTCGCGAAGGCGCTCGCGGACTTCGGCTGATTCAGCGCGGCTTCGGGATCGCGAGGTGCCGGACGACCGCGGTGAAACGCGGATCGCTTCGCAGCGGGTCGAACCCCGGCTCGACCCCGAGGTACGCGAGGCGGCCGTCGCCGGCTGCGGCAGATTTCTCGAGCCAGTCGAGCGATTCCTCCCGCTTCTTCTGCCCGAGTGTCAGGATCGCGTACGGGAACCCGCCCACGTAGCGCTCTTTCTTGAGGGCGTCGAGGTCGCGGCGGGCGGCGTCGGCGTCCGCGGGCCGGCCGGCGAGCGCGCTCGCGTAGCCCCAGAAAGCGATCGGCTCCGGCACGGCGCGCTCGATCTCGCGCGCCTTGCCCAGTTCCACGAGGGCCTCGTCGTAGCGTTTCTGCGCAAGGAGCGGGAGGGAGGCCCAGAGCCGCGGGAGGAAGGCGTGCGGGTCCAGCTCGATCGCGCGACGGATCTCCTTCTCGCCGCCCGCCATGTCTCCGCCGAAGTAGCGCGCGAGCCCGACGTCCGCCTGGATTACCGCGCTGAGGGGATCGAGCGTCCGGGCGCGCAGGATCTCGGCGAGCGCCTCGTCGGGGCGGCCCGCCGCCGAGAGGAAATTCGAGTACCACTGGTGCGCCTCGGCGTCGCTCGGGTTGAGGGCGATCGCTTTCCGGAACTCCTCCTCCGCGCCCGGCCAGTCGTGGTCGGTGAGGTACCGGATGTCCGCGAGGATCGCGTGCGGGCCCGAGAGCGTCGGGTCGAGGGCGGCGGCCTTCGCCGCGACCTCGCGCTCCTTCGGGACGAGTTCGGCGGGCTCGGCGTAGCTGTAGTACGCGAGGAGGTGGTACACCTCCGCCATGCCGCACCACGCGTCGGCCTCGCGCGGCTCGAGGAGAGCCGCGTCCTGGAAGTACCCGAGCGCCTTGAAGATTCCTTCCTCCGTGCGCCTCTTCAGGAAGAACCGCCCGCGCTGGACGCGGTCCCACGCTTCCGGGTTTTCGTGGCGCCGGCCCGCGACGTTCTTTTCCTCTTCGGCCGTCAGCGCGGGCCTGAGGGTGCGCGCGATGCCCGGGGCGAGGTCCGCGGCTGCCGGGACCGGATCGCCCGCGCGGTCCGTCACGATCTTGTGCCAGAGGCGCGCCCCGGTCGCGACGTCGACGAGCTCGGCGTCGACGTGCAGATCGGCGCCCTGCCGCTTCACGCGGCCCACGAGGACCGTGCGCGCATGGAGAAAGCGGCCGGCCTTGCGCGGGTCGTGCCGGTCCGGCACCAGGTAGACGGTCGACCGCGCGAGGACGGAGAGCCCGGGGGTCTTCGAGAGCGCGTCGATCAGCGAATCGGTCACGCCCTCGGAGAGGTACTCGTGCGCCGAGTCGCCGGTTTCGTTCGTGAAGGGGAGGACGGCGAGGACGTTGCCCGCGGGTCCGGCGCCGCGGAAGAAAAGCATCCACGCGGCGGCGGCGAGGACCGAGGCGAAAAGGGCTCCGCCGGCCGCCACCGAGGCGGCCCGCCGCTTCGGGCTGGCGTTCGCCGCCGAAGCGATGACCTCGGTCTCGTCCGTCGCCGACACGAACTCGTGCCCGCCGCCCGAGCCCGTGAAAGGGATCTTCAGCGCGAACGCCAGGTCGGCCGCCGTCTGGAACCGGCGGTCCGGCCGCTTCTCGAGGCATCGGAGGATCAGGCGGCGCAGCTCGGGAGGGAGACCGGTGACGAGGTCGGCCGGATCGCGCGGCTCGCCGCGCAGCGTCGCGACGAGCGCCTCGGGGGGCGTGTCGCCCGGGAACGTGCGACGCCCCGTGACCATCTCGTAGAGGACGCATCCGAGCGAGAAGATGTCGCTGCGCGCGTCGGCGGCCTCGCGCCGGATCTGCTCGGGGGAAAGGTACCCGGCGGTCCCGACGATCGCGTGAGGCTCCGTCACGTCGCGCGCGCCCAGCGAGAGGCTCGTCGAATCGTCGAGCGTCGCGATTCCGAAGTCGAGGATCTTCACGCGCCCGTCGGACGTGAGGAACACGTTCGAGGGCTTGATGTCGCGGTGGACGACGCCGCGGGCGTGGGCCGCTTCGAGGCCCTCCGCGAGCGCGAGCGCGACCTCGACGGCCCGCCTCCAGGGCAGTGCGCCCTCGTCCAGCCGCGCCTTGAGCGTCTGGCCTTCGAGGAGCTCCGTCACGGCCCAGGCGATCCCGCCCTCGGAGCCGACGTCGTGGATGTCGAGAATGTTCGGGTGCGAGAGAGCCGCCACGGCGCGGGCCTCGCGGTCGAACCGCGTGCGAGCGACGGGGTCGGACGCCAGCGAGTCCGGCAGGACCTTGATCGCGACCTCGCGCTTCAGGCGGGTGTCGCGCGCGCGCCAGACTTCGCCCATTCCCCCCGAGCCGAGCGGCGCGAGGATCTCGTACGCACCGAGGCGATCGCCTGCGTGGAGCGTCACGTGACCGTGCCGATTCTAGGCGCGCGCCCCCGGGACGCACAATTTGTCAGAAGCTCCTGGTGAATGAGAAGTAGACGCCGTCTCGGCCGGACGTGAAGCCGTCCCCCTCCCGGCTTTCGAGCGCTGCGTTGCGCGACCACGAAAGCTCGATCATCGACGACCAGAAGAAGCCGCTCGAAAGGCCGATCGTGACGGCGTTCGGGCTGTCGGTGCGCTGGAGGATCGCCCCCGACGCGTCCCGGACGGTCCGGTCCACGGACGCGAGCGTGCCCCTGAGGTGGAGGAAGAGAAAGAAGGCGAGCTGCATCCGGGCCTCGAGGCCGGCGATCACGTAGCCGCGCGAGACGATCTCGTCGAGGCCGGCCGTCGGGAGGACGGGCCGTGTGATCGTCTCGTAGTCCCCGGCGTTCGAGCCGCCCGAGAGCCGGAACGCCGAGAACCGGTCGAGGTCCGATCCTGTTCCGGCGTACACGGACGCGAGGATTCTGTGCCTCCGGTCCCCGAGGGGCAGCGGGAGCGCCGCGAGGGCGTATCCGCTCAGGGCGGTCCACGAACGGGTATACGCCGCGGCGTGCGCCCCCGTCGGACCGCCGCCCCAGTCCTGCCAGCCGCCGCGGTGGGCGGCCCAGGCGTCGAGCCCGGCCGCCCAGCCCCGGTGGGGCAGCTCGAGGAGGTTGCGCGTGAAGGCGTCGGCACGAACTCGCAGATGGAAGCGCCCCTCGTACGAATTCGACGGCGGCGTGAAATCCGTCGCCGTCGACGAGCCCTTCGAAAAGTAGAGAAAGCCCGGTTCGTAAGAGAGGGACCCTTCGAGGAAGTTGTCGGCGTGACCCGGCGCGAGAGGCGATCGGAATGCGAGGCCGGCGCCTGCCCGTACCGAGCCCCAGTTCAGTTCTTCGCTCTCGAGGCGCTCCCCGCTCGCGTACTCGGACCGGGCCCACGGGAACGTCGTGTTCTCGAACGTCAGGACGAGGTCCGTGCTCTCCGCGATCCGGCGGTTCCAGCGCACGTCGTCGTAGAGGCCCACGAGGACAGCCCTCAGGCGCCGCGCGCCGCCGTCGCGCTGCCGCCAGAGGAGGAACGCGGCCTCGGGGTTCAGGGTCTTGCCGTCCGGGCCGGACGGGATCCAGCCGAGACCCGCGAAGACTTCGTCGACCGTGCTGCGGTCCCGGGCGGGCACCTCGAACGTCATCCCGAAGGCGGTCCGCGTAAACGCCTCGCCGGCGAGGATCGTGGGCTCCTGGCCGGCGACCCGGAAGGCGCCGGCGAGGAGGAGCGCGATCGCCGCCGCTGAAGGGATCCGCCCGGCCGGTGCGCCACTCATGGGGACAACATGGGGCTCGCCCCCGGGGATTTCACAGGTCATTCGCAGGGAATTGGTATTCTTCGGAGAGATCCACGTGGCCCTGAGGTTCGGCGATTGCCTCTTCGACCCGGAGAGCCGCCAGCTCTTCCGCGGGGGAGCGCCCGTCCCGTTGTCGCCGAAGGCGTTCCACCTCCTCGAGATCCTCGTGAGAAACCGCCCGCGGGCCATGGCGAAGGCCGAGCTCCAGGAGACGCTGTGGCCGGACACGTTCGTCGTGGAGGCGAACCTCGCGAACCTCGTCGCCGAGCTGCGGGAGGCCATGGGGGAGAAGGGGCATCGCGACGGCTTCCTGCGCACGGTCCACGGCTTCGGCTACGCGTTCTCCGGCGAGGCGGCGGATTCGGGCGTGCGGGCCGCGCACGCGAGCGCGTTCTCCCTCGTGCGGGACGGGCGCGCGTTCCCGCTCGCGGCGGGAGAGAACGTGATCGGCCGCGACCCGGAGTGCGCCGTCTTCGTCGACGACGGCACCGTCTCGCGCCGCCACGCGTGCGTCACCGTCAGGGGGAACGAGGCGCTCCTCGAGGACCTCGGCAGCAAGAACGGGACGAGCGTGAACGGCCGCAAGCCGGAGGGCCCGTGTGCGGTCCGGCACGGCGACTCCGTTCTGGTGGGCTCGGTGCTTTTCACCGTCCGGGTTTCGGCGGCGGCCCAGGAGACGGCGACGCTGCGAGACGCCCCGGCGTCCGCACCCTAGTCCGGCTCGACGCCCTCGCCCGCGACGTCCGGGGCGGCTTTCGCGGCGAGCTTCGCGCGGTGGCGCTTGATGAGCCGCAGGAGCACGACGTACGTGAGTGCGCCCGCGACGAGCGAGAGCGCGAACATCCCGACGGCGATCTGGGCGCCGACCGCGCGCATCGTCGGCCCCGCGGCCGTCCAGAACGAGCGCCGGAACATCTCGTGCCACGGCAGGTGGGCGATGGCCTCGCGCCGCGCCTGGAGCAGGAAGCGTCCGATCGGCAGCGCGATCGCGCCGACCGCGGGCAAGGTCAGCGGGTTCACGACGAGCGTCCCGAGCAGGACGTCGACCTTGTTGAGCTTCAGGGCGAACGCGAGGAGGAGGGCGATCACCCAGTGGAGCCCGATGAGCGGCGTGAAGGAGATCGCGACGCCGATCGCGAACGAGGCCGCGACGACCTCGGGGGGGGAGTCCCTCCCGAGCATGTGGAGAAAGCGGGCCTTGAACGACCCCTCAGGGTTCGTCAAAGTGGTCGAACCCGGCGTCGGGCAGTGGCGCCCGCCGCCCGTCGCGCACGAGCCGCACGCCCGCGCCGTCGTCGATCGTCCCGATGCGCCGCAGCGCGAAGCTTCCCGCGAGGCGGTCGACCGCGGCGAGCTTCTTCTTCGGGACCGTGAAGAGGAGGCCGAAGTCCTCGCCTCCGTAGAGCGCGGCGGCGAGCGGGTCGAGGCCCGCGAGCGGCCCGAGGTCGGCGAGGGCCGAGTCGACGGGGAGCCGGTCCGCCTCGATCGTCGCCCCGACGTCGGAGGCCCGGCAGAGGCGGTAGAGGTCGCGCGCGAGCCCGTCCGAGACGTCGATCGCGGCCGAGGCGAGGGAGCCCGAGGCGAGCGTCGAGCCGAGCACGAGCTGGGGACGGGGGTCGATCTGGTGCCGGATGAGGCGGGCGACTTCCTGGGCGCGCGGGGCGGAAACGCGCCGGCCCTTCGGGTCCAGCGCGACGCGCTCGGCCGAGAGGCGATACCCCTTCTCGAGGAGCCTGAAGCCCGCAGCGGCCGCGCCGAGCGTCCCGGAGACGAAGAGCGCGTCTCCCGGCTCGGCCCCCGCGCGCGTGAGCGGAGCCTCGGGCGCGTGGCCCATCGCCGTGACCGCCACGAAGACCTTGTCGGAGGCGCTGAGGTCGCCGCCGACGACGGCGACGCCGTGCTCGGAAGCCGCCTCCTTCACGCCGGCCGCGAGCGCGTCGAGCCACTCGGGCTTCGTCTTCTTCGGCAGGCCGAGCGCGAGGACGGCCCAGAGGGGCCGCGCGCCCATCGCGGCGAGGTCGGAGAGGTTCACGTTCATCGCCTTGCGCCCGAGCCTCCGGGGATCGGCGTCCCGGCGGAAGTCGTGGTCCTCGAGGAGGACGTCGGTCGTGACCGCGAGCCGGTCCGGGCTCACGACGACGGCCGCGTCGTCGCCGATCCCGACCTTCACGTCGCGTCGTCGTGTCGCGAACACGCCCGCGAGGCGGGCGACGATCGCGTCTTCGGGCGGGAGGCCGGAGCGTCTCTTCATGCGGCTTTCCCCGGCTTCCTCGCGGCGGCCGTCGTGGCCGCCCGGCCCGGAGCCGTCTTCTTCCTCGCCGCGGCCGGGCCGATGAACGCGGCCCCGAGGACGTCGTCCACCCTCGCGGCGAAGACGAACTTCAGGTTGCGGCGGAGCTCCTTCGGGATCTCCGCGAGGTCGCGCCTGTTGGCCTTCGGCAGGATGACCGTGCCGATGCCCGCGCGGCGGGCCGCGAGGACCTTCTCCTTGACGCCGCCGATCGGGAGGACGTCGCCGCGGAGCGTGATCTCGCCCGTCATCGCGACGTCGCGCCGCACGCGCGTGCCCCCGAAAGCCGAGATCATCGCGGTCGCCATCGTGACGCCGGCCGAGGGGCCGTCCTTCGGAATCGCGCCCTCGGGCACGTGGATGTGGACGTCGTGCGTCTCGAAGTAGTCGGGAGCCAGGCCGTACCGGTCGGCGCGGGAGCGCGCGAAGGTGAGCGCGGCCTGCGCGGATTCCTTCATGACGTCGCCGAGCTGCCCCGTCAGCTGGAGGCGGCCCTTGCCGCGGACGGCCCGCGCCTCGACGATGAGGACGTCGCCGCCCACGGCCGTCCACGCGAGGCCCGTCGCCGTCCCGACCTGGTCGGTCCGAAGCGCCTCGTCCCGCGTGAATTTCGGGATTCCGAGGAACGCCTTCACCTCGCGGGGCGTCACGACGACGGGCTTTTTCTTGCCCGAAGCCCAGCGGACCGCCACCTTGCGGCAGCACGAGCCGATCTCGCGCTCGAAGCTGCGCAGCCCGGCCTCGCGCGTGTAGTTCTCGATGATCGCGCGGAGCGCGTCGTCCTTGAACGTCACGGCGCCGTCGGGCAGGCCGTTCTCCTTCCTCTGCTTGGGGACCGTGTGGGCCTTCGCGATCGCGAGCTTCTCCTCGGTCGTGTAGCCCGAGAGGCGGATCACCTCCATGCGGTCGAGGAAGGCCGGCTGGATCGTGTCGAGGACGTTCGCGGTCGTGATGAAGAGGACCTTCGAGAGGTCGTAGTTCACGCCGAGGTAGTGGTCGCGGAACGTCTTGTTCTGCTCGGGGTCGAGGACCTCGAGCAGGGCCGACGACGGGTCGCCGCGGAAGTCCGCGCCGATCTTGTCGACCTCGTCCAGGATGTAGACGGGGTTCGAGGTTCCGGCCTGCGCGAGACCCTGGATGATGCGGCCCGGCATCGCGCCCACGTAGGTGCGGCGGTGCCCGCGGATCTCGGCCTCGTCGCGCACGCCGCCGAGCGACAGGCGCAGGAACTTCCGGTCGAGGGCCCGGGCGATCGAGCGGCCGAGCGACGTCTTGCCGACGCCCGGCGGCCCGACGAAGCAGAGGATCGGCCCCTTCGACTCGGGGGAGAGCTTCCTCACGGCGAGGAACTCGAGGATGCGCTCCTTGACCTTCTCGAGGTCGTAGTGGTCCTCGTCGAGGATCTTCTTCGCGCGGGAGAGGTCGAGGCTGTCGGTGGACACGACCGACCACGGGAGGTTCACGAGCCAGTCGAGATAGGTCCGCAGCATCGCGTTCTCGGCCGAGTCCGGATTGCCGCGCTCGAGGCGCTTGACCTGTTTCTCGATCTCCTGCGCGGCCTCCTCGGGAATCTGCTTCTCGGCGATCTTCGCGCGGTAGGCGGCGATCTCCTCGGAGAGGTCCTCGGTTTCGCCCAGCTCCTGCTGGATCGTCTTGAGCTGCTGGCGCAGGAAGTACTCGCGCTGGCTCTTGTCGATCTCGCCCTTGGCGGCCCCCGAGATCTCCTGCTGGACCGTCAGGACGCGCACCTCGCGCCGAAGGATCTCGAGAACGGTCTTCAGTCGCTCGACGGCCGGGATCGTCTCGAGGATCTTCTGGGCCTCGTCGATCTTGAGCTCGAGGTTCGAGGCTGCGAGGTCGGCGAGGCGCGCGGGCTCGTCGAGGCCCGCGGCGACGACCATCACTTCGGGCGAGATCGACTTGCCAAGGGCGACCGTCTTCTCGAGGGACTCCTTGGCGCTCCTCACGAGCGCCTCGACCTCCTCGGGCGGCGGCGTCTGGGCGTCCGGCTCGGGAATGCGCGTGACCTTCGCCCGGAGCGACGGGGAGTCCGCGAGGATCGACTCGATCTTGACGCGCGACAGCCCCTGCACGAGGAGGCGGATGCGCCCGTCCGGGAGCTTGAGCATCCGCATGACGGCCGCGGCCGTCCCGATCGTGTAGAGGTCGCTCGCCGTCGGCTCCTCGACGGACGCGTCCCGTTGCGCGACGAGGAGGAGGACGCGCTGTTCCGCGAGAGCGGCGTCGACTGCCGCGATCGACTTCTCGCGCGACACGGAGAGCGGCACGATGACGTAGGGGAAGAGGACGACGTCCTTCAGCGGCAGGACCGGAAGGATGTCGGGAATCGCGACCTGCGCGTTCGCACCGGGGTCCACGGAGCTCATCAGCTCTTCTTGCCTTTCACGATGGGAATCGACCGGCCCTTGCCGCCCGAACGCTTCGGAATGTCGAGCATGAGGAGCCCGTCCGCGTACGTGGCGCGGGAGCCTTCGGGATCCGGATCCTCGGGCAGCTCGAGCACGCGCTCGAACGCGCCCGCGGCGCGCTCGACGCGCAGGAAGACGCCGGACTCGCGGTCCGTCGCCTTGCGCGTCCCGCGGAGCGTCAGGAGCCGCCCGCGGATGTCCACCGAGATCTCCTCGGGGTCCGTGCCGGGGATCTCGAACGTGAGGCGCCAGAGAGAGCCGTGGTCCACGACGTCGACCGGCGGGACGAGGGCGGGCCGTTCGGGCGGCTCGTGGGCCGTGCGGACGAAGAAGCCGACGGGGATCTCGCGCTTCTTCATTTCTTCCCTCCGGGGGCGCGTCCGAGGAGCGCCTTGAGCTCGTCCACGAAGTCGCCGAGGTCCTCGAAGCGGCGGTAGACCGACGCGAACCGGACGTAGGCGACCTGGTCGAGGTCCTTGAGCTTCTCCATGATGCTCGCGCCGAGCTCGATCGTCGTCATCTCGCGCGGTTCGCGCGCCGACAGCTCGGATTCGACGGCGTCGCAGATTTCCTCGAGCGTCTTCGTCTCGACGGGCCGCTTCTCGCAGGCCTTCATGAGGCCCCGCAGGAGCTTGTTGCGGTCGAAGGGCTCGCGCCGACCGTCCTTCTTCACGACGAGGAGCGGGATCTCCTCGACCGTCTCGTAGGACGTGAAGCGCCTCTGGCAGGCGTTGCACTCGCGCCGCCGGCGGATGACGGCGCCCTCCCGGCTCTCTCGCGAATCGACGACGCGGTCGTCGCCTTCCCCGCAGTACGGACAGCGCATGTGGCCCCGAGCCTAGCAGGACCGGGGCGTCAGTTCCGCCCGAAAGGGAACGGGATGACGTCGCCGTCTTCCGCGGTCTTTTCGGGTTCCACGGCGGCAGGCTTGTCGCCCCGTGCCCCGCGGCGCACCTCGATCAGGAGGTCGCACATCTCGCGCACGGCCCCGGCGCCCCCGGGCTTCGTGAGGCGCAGGGCGGCGGCGTCGCGCACGAGCGCGATCGCGTCGGCCGGCGCGGCGCCCACGCCGGCTCGGCGGAGCATCCCGAGGTCGGGCAGGTCGTCCCCGACGGCCGCGATCTCCCACGCCTCGAGGTCCCAGCGCTTCGCGAGGAGGTCGAAGGCGGCGGCCTTGTCGCGCTCGCCCTGGAGGACGAATTCCTCGGGGATCTTCAGGTCGGCGCACCGGCGCGAGACGACCCGGGACGTCCGGGACGAGATGACGCCGATCCTGTACCCGAGGTCGCGCAGGAGGACGAGGCCGAGCCCGTCCTTCACGTCGAACGTCTTCGTCTCCCGGCCGTCCTCGTCGAACGTCATCGAGCCGTCCGTCAGGACGCCGTCCACGTCGAGGACGAGCCCCCGGATGCGCGAGAGCTTGGTCCGGAGGTCGTCGGGAACGATCGGCGCCGCGGGCATCTCCCGCCATCATATGCGCGGGGGGACGCTAAATCGACTCGACGCCCCACAGGTCGTGCAGGTGCAGGATGCCCTCGGGGCGGCCGTCCGGGGCCACCACGAAGAGGGACGTGATCTTCCGTTCCTCCATGATCCGCAGCGCCTCCGTGGCCCAGGCGTCCTTCGCGATCGTCTTCGGGCTCCGGCCCATCGCGTCGGCGGCCGAGTCGTTCATGATCTTCGGGCCGTCCTTCTCGAGGAGGCGGCGGAGGTCGCCGTCCGAGACGGCGCCCACGAGCTTCCCGCCTTCCGTGACGCCCGTGATGCCGAAGCGCTTCCGGGACATCTCGTAGACGACGTCCTTCATCGGCGCCGCGGAGGCGACGAGCGGGACGTCCGCGCCCGCGTGCATGAGGTCCGAGACCTTCAGGAAACGCTTTCCGAGCTTGCCGCCGGGGTGGAGCGCGGCGAAGTCCTCGGGCTGGAAGCCCTTCTCGACGGACAACGCCATCGCGAGCGCGTCGCCCATGACGAGCTGCGCGGTCGTGGAGGCGGTGGGCGCGAGGTTCAGGGGGCAGGCTTCCTCGCGGATCGTGATCGAGACGACGACGTCCGCGCCCTTTCCGAGGGTCGAGTCCCTCCGTCCCGTCATCGCGACCAGCGTCGCGCCGCGGCGCTTCACGTGCGGGATCAGCGCGACGACCTCCTCCGTCTCGCCCGAGTGCGAGAGGGCGAGGACGACGTCGCCGCCGAGGATCATCCCGAGGTCGCCGTGGATCGCCTCGGACGGGTGCAGGTAGAACGCCGCGGTGCCCGTCGACGCGAGCGTCGCGGCGATCTTCTGGCCGACGATGCCGCTCTTGCCGATGCCCGTCACGACGACGCGGCCGGCGGTGGACTTCATGGCGGCGACGGCGCGGTCGAATCCCTCGTCGAGGCCGTCCGCGAGCGCGCGGACGGCTCCCGCCTCGATCTCGATGACGCGGAGGGCCTGCTGCCGTGCTGGGGTCGTCAAGCCAGGCGAGTTTACTTGCCTTTGCCGAGAAGCACCGTCTGCTTGCCCGTGGCGGGGTCGAGGCGGACGAGGCGGCCGTCGGCGTCGAGGAAGAGCGACGTCCACGGCGCGCCGGCTTCGGGAGGCGTCATGACGGGATCGATCCACCAGCCCATGCGGTCGACGGGGACGAGGCCCTCGCCGAGTTGGGAAACCGCGCCCGACGCCGCGTCCACGACGACCAGCTTCGCGCGGGGGTGGGCCTTTGTTTCCTCTTCGAAAGGGAAGAGGGAAATGGCCACGCGCCCCGTGTCGATTTCGCCTCCGAGGGTGATGCGCACCGCGGGACCCAGTTCGACTGTCCGGGCGGGCGCGCTCCAGCCCCTCTCACCTTCGAAGAAAAGCGCCCGTGCCCCTGCCTTGGCGATGCCGGCAACGACGATCCGGTTGCCGACGAGGAGGCGCGCCTGCGCGCTTTGGAGCCCCTCCGCGAGCGTCGCGACGCGCGCGCCCGTCCGCCCGTCGAGGAGCATGACGGTCCGGGGGCCGGAGGCGTCTTCTGTTGCGCGGCGCGTCCCGACGAGAAATCGCCCGTCCGCGCTCAGACGCAGCCAGGAGAGAGACTCGAGGTCGAGGCGGCCGGTGACGAGGGATTTCTTCGAAGACAGGGAGAGGTCCCTGATCTCGGCGTCGATGGCGGCGAGGTTCGGTTTGGTAGTGCCGGAGAGCCGCGGGAAGACTCGGATCGTGTCCTCGTCGACGAAGGCGAAACGGGGCATGGCGTGCTCGAGGCGGAAAGTCGCGAGCTGCTTCGGGTTGGCCGGCTCCGATACGTCGTAGGCGGAGATCGTCAACCCCGCCAGGGAGGCGAGCCTGTGGCCGCTCGGCGAGAGCGTCAGCCACGGCCAGTCGGCGCTCACGATGCCGGTCGCGACGGCGCGGCCCGAGGCGAGATCCGCCACCACGAGCTCCATCCGGTTGCTCCTCCGGTCGAGGATCCCGAAGTCGGGCTCGCCCCACGCTGCGCGTGCGCCGTTCTGCGAGAACGTCTCGCCGCAGCCCCGGAGGCGGATCGACGCGAGCGACGCCGTATCGAAGAGGAACGACGCGCCTCCCCTCGCGCCTCCCAAGGCGCCGCCGACGGCGGTCCAGGATCCGCGTCGAGCCGACGCGACGTTTCCGGCGACCTGTCGGAGGTCGGTCGCCCTCGCCGACGCGCACCACCACGCAAAAGCGCCGACGGCGAGGACGCCGGACCCGAGGACGGCCCAGAGGACGAACGAGAAGGCGCCGTGGGCGCGGCGGGCGTCCGCCCGTCCGGCGGCTACCTGGGCGAGCGTGGCGAGCGGGAAGGCGAGCGCGACCGCACCGGCGAGCATGGCGGAGCCGATCCAGGCCGGACCCGCTTCGAGGCCGTAGGTCGGGTCTCCGAGATGGTCCCGAACCAGCGACCGGACGAGGAAGGTGGCGGCGAACGCGAGCGTGATTGCGAGAGTCAGGTCGAGGAGGGCCCACGGCGACTTCAGCCGAGCCACCGTGACGACGGCGTGGGAGGCAAAGACGCAGCCGGCCACGACTGCGAGGGCTGCGAGCGCCGCCTGTCCCGCGAGCAGGTCGATGCCCCATAACGCGCGAGTCGGAGCGGGTCCGGTCAGCCAGCCCGGGAGAAAGACGAGGAAGCCGGCCGAGAGGCTGACGAAAATGGCCGCGAGGAGCTTGCCGGCCCAGATCGCCGCCGCCGGGATCGGACGCGAGAACCAGAACGAGATCCGTCTTTCGGCCGTCTCACCAGGGATCATCGAGCCCCCGTAGAGCAGGGCGAGCGCGACGGCGAGGGCGAGACCCCCGACCGACGCCGCCAGGAGCCGCACCTCGGCGTTACCCGGGGTGTTCCAGCCGTGAAGGGCCGAGACGACGAGCGTCGGGATCCCGCAGCAGAACCCGACGAGGAAGACCATTCGGCGCTCGAAGACCTCCCGCGCGAAGACGGCGGCGAAGGCTTTCATGCGTTCCTCCCTGCGGGGCTTTCGCCAGCGACCGCGACGAAGATCTCTTCCAGCGACAGCGACGACGACTCGGCGTCCACGACGCCTTCGAGGGACGAGAAGCGCGTGAACGACTCCTCTCCGTAGTTCGAGACGATCGCCTCTATGCCCCATCCGCGCACCTTGACGCGCACCGCGTCGAAGGCCGCGAGCTCCTGGCCGTACTCCGTGCGCTCCTCCGTCTGCTCGTTCGCATAGCGCAAGCGACGAAAGCGCCCCTTCAGCGTCTCGAGCTCCTCGTCCACGGCGAGCTTCCCATCCTTCAGGAACCCGACGTGCGTCGCCATGCTCTCGACGCCCGCGAGATCGTGAGACGTCAGGAGCACGGTCGTCCCTCGGTCCGCCAGCTCGCCGACGAGCTCCTCGAAGAACGCGCGCCGCGCGACGGCGTCGAGGCCGAGCGTCGGGTCGTCGAGGACGAGCAGGTCGGGCGAGGACGCGAGGGCGAGCGCGAGCGAGACGAGCGCGCGCTGGCCCTTCGACAGGCTTCCGTAAGGGGTCCCGGCCGGGACGCCGAACCGCGCGAGGCGCGCCTCCACGGACGGCGCGTCCCAGACGGGGTAGAGCTTGGCGCAGAACGCGGAGAGCTGCCGGGCCGTCATCGCCGGCGGCGCGTCGGGGTCCTCGGGGACGACGCCGACTTTCGCCATGAGCGAGGCGCGGCGTTTCCACACGTCCTCGCCGAAGAGGAAGCAGCCGCCCGCCGTCGGCTTCTGCTGGCCGAGGAGGCAGCGCACGAGAGACGACTTCCCGGCGCCGTTGCGCCCGAGGAGGGCATACACGGAGCCGCGGGGAACGGAGAAGGAGATTTCTTCGAGTGTGGGTTTCGGGTTGCCGCCGTAGCGCACCAGGAGGCTCCGAACCTCCACCACCGGCGCGTCCCCGCGCTGCTGCGTGGTCATTCGGCCCCTCCCTCTCTCTTCCTTCTAAGAAATCCGATGCTGCGTTTCACGTGCTCCACCGCTTCCTCGTTGCTCGCGCTGAGCGTCACGGCGAGGGACGCGTAGCGCAGCGCGCCGCCCTCCAGCTCCTTGTCCCGATCGCCGCGCGATATCGCCGGCGGTTTCTCCGCCACGAACGTGCCCTCGCCCCGTTTCACGGCGAGGATCCCGGCATCCACGAGACGCTGGTAGCCCTTCGCCACGGTGGCCGGATTGATCGACAGCTCGCGGGCGAGGTCGCGCACGGACGGGACGGCCGCCCCGGGCTTCAGCGCCCCGGAGGCGACGAGCCGCCGCACGTTCTCCTCGATCTGCTTCCAGAGGGGAACGGCATCGGTGGGATCGACGGAGAGGCCGCGGCTCACGGGGTACCGCCTCGGTGTATCATTACACCGACACAGTACGGACGCGGAAGCCCTCCTGTCAAGGGCCGGAGGCGAAAAACCTACCCGATCGTCTCCCGCCGGAGCTGGTCGAAGCTCAGAAGCGCCGACAGGAACTGGGGCAGCGAGGCGAGCGGGAGCTGCGTGGCCCTGTCGGATTTCGCGTGCGCCGGGTCGTCGTGGACCTCGAAGAAGTAGCCGTCCACCCCGACCGCCGCGGCGGCGCGGGCGAGGGCCGGGGCGTACTCGCGCGAGCCGCCCGTCTCCTTGCCGAGGCCGCCGGGGAGCTGAAGGGAGTGCGTCGCGTCGTAGATCACGGGGACGCCGAGCGCGCGCATCATCGGGAGCCCGCGGAAGTCCACGACGAGGTTGTGGTAGCCGAACGTCGTCCCGCGCTCGGTCAGCGTCACGTTCGTGTTTCCCTTCGCGCGGCACTTGTCGACGATCTGCTTGCAGTCGTCCGGCGCGAGGAACTGGCCTTTCTTCACGTTCACGGCCTTCTTCGTCGCGGCGGCGGCCTCGATGAGATCCGTCTGGCGGCACAGGAAGGCCGGGATCTGCAGGACGTCCGCGACCTCGGCCGCGATCGCGCACTGCTCGGGCTCGTGGACGTCCGTGAGGATCGGGAGGTCGGTCCTCTCCTTCACCTCGGAGAGGATCGACAGGCCCTTCTCAATTCCCGGGCCGCGGAAGCTCGCTCCCGCGCTCCGGTTCGCCTTGTCGAAGGAGGACTTGAAGACGAGGCGGTCGGCCGCGCCGCAGTCGGCGAAGACCTGCTTGATCGCCTTCGCCATCTTCAGGGCGTGCGCGCGCGACTCGAGGACGCAGGGTCCGGCGAAGAAGACCGGCCGGCAACGGTCGCCGACGGAGAGGTGGGGCGTGATGGAGGCGAAGACCTTCACGCGGAGCATGTTACCGAACGCGGCTCCCTCCCGTGCGCGCCGGGGCGGGCGGCCTCAGAATGGAGGCATGAAGAAGACGCCGCTCGATCCCTCCTTTGCCGGCCTCGGCCTCGATGCGCGGCTCGTCCGGGCCCTCGCGGCCCTGGGGTACGAGGAGCCCACTCCCATCCAGAGCGCGTCGATTCCGCCCATGCTCGAAAGCCGCGACGTGCTCGCGCAGGCGGCCACCGGTACGGGGAAGACCGCCGCGTTCGCGCTGCCGATCCTCCACCGAATCGGAGCCGCCGAGAAGCGCGGGACGGCTCCCATGGCCCTCGTCCTCGTCCCGACGCGCGAGCTCGCGATGCAGCTCGCCGAGGCGTTTCACCGGTACGGTCGCGAGATCGGCGTGCGCGTTCTCCCCGTTTACGGCGGCGCGTCGATGGTGGCGCAGCTCAATGCCTTGAAGCGGGGCGTCGACGTCGTCGTCGCGACGCCGGGCCGGGCGCTCGACCACGTGAACCGCAGGTCGCTCGCGCTCGACGGCCTCGTCGCGCTCGTCCTCGACGAAGCGGACGAGATGCTCGACATGGGCTTCGCCGAAGACCTCGACGCGATCCTCGCGGCGACGCCGAAGACGCGCCAGACGGCGCTCTTCTCGGCGACGCTCCCGGCGCGCATCGGCGCGATCGCGGCCAAGCACTTGAAGGACGCCGTGCGCATCACGATCGCAAAGGACAGCGTCACGCCCGGCAAGCTGCCGAAGGTGCGCCAGACGGCATACGTCGTCGCGCGCGGGCACAAGCGCGCGGCGCTCGGCCGCATCCTGGACCTCGAGAGCCCGGCGGCTGCCCTCGTCTTCTGCCGCACCCGCCTCGAGGTCGACGACCTCACGGAGAGCCTCAAGGGC
Source organism: Thermoanaerobaculia bacterium (assembly GCA_044229475.1). Classification (GTDB taxonomy): domain Bacteria; phylum Acidobacteriota; class Thermoanaerobaculia; order UBA5066; family UBA5066; genus Fen-183. Next base: position 763,941 of record JBGASW010000003.1, read on the forward strand.
CGCGGGATGCGCGTGGAGGCGCTCCACGGCGGCATCTCGCAGGAGGGGCGCGACCGCGTCATGAAGAAGCTCCGCACGGGCGCGCTCGAGCTCGTCGTCGCCACGGATGTCGCGGCACGCGGCCTCGACATCTCGCACCTCTCGCACGTCGTGAACTACGACGTCCCGTCCTCGCCCGAGGTCTACGTTCACCGCATCGGCCGGACCGGGCGCGCGGGGCGCGAAGGCGTCGCGATCACGCTCGCCGAGCCGCGCGAGCACTGGCAGCTGAAGAACATCGAGCGCCTCACAAAACAGAGGATCGAGGTCGCGAACGTCCCGACGGTCGCCGACCTCCGCGCGAAGCGCCTCGAGCTGACGCGTGCCTCGCTCGAGGAGGCGATCGTCGAGGGCGGCCTCGAGCACTACCGCGTCGTCGTCGAGTCCCTCGCGGAGGATCACGACCCGATGGACGTCGCTGCGGCCGCCGTGCGTCTGATCGAGCGCGCCTCCGGGGCGCCGGGGGAGGACGAGCCCGAGATTCCGGCTGTCGCCGTCCCGCCGCCGTCGCGCCGGGCGTCTCCCGCGGCCGGAGCCGGACCCGGGCGCTACAAGTTCGGAGGGCGCGATTCCGGGACTTCGGCGCGCCTCTTCGTGGGCGCGGGACGGGCGGCCGGGATGCGTCCGGCGGACCTCGTGGGTGCGATCGCGAACGAAGCGAAGGCGAATCCGCGCGACATCGGCGCGATCCAGATCGCGGACCGCTTCTCGCTCGTCGAGGTGCCTGAAGCGATCGCCGAGACCGTGATCCGGGCACTCCGGAATGCGACGATACGGGGCCAGAAGGTCGTCGTGCGGCGCGACCGCGACAAGGCCTGAGAGGGAAACGGCGCATGTCCATCCGCATCCTCGTCACGGGCGGGACGTTCGACAAGGAGTACGACGAGCTCACGGGACGGCTCTTCTTCAAGGAGACTCACATCCACGAGATGCTTCGCCTCGGCCGCTGCCGCGAGCCCGTGACGGTCGAGACCGTGATGATGGTCGACAGCCTCGACATGACGGACGACTGCCGCGCGCGGATCGCGGACGCCTGCCGGCGCGCGCCGGAAGACCGGATCGTGATCACGCACGGCACGGACACGATGGTCGAGACGGCGGCGGTCCTCGCGAAGGAGCCGACCGCGAAGACGATCGTCCTGACCGGCGCGATGGTGCCCTGGGCGTTCGGAAGCTCGGACGGGCTCTTCAACCTCGGGAGCGCGATCTCGTTCGTCCAGATTCTGCCTCCGGGCATCTACGTCGCGATGAACGGGCGCTATTTCGACTGGCACGACGTGCGGAAGGACCGCGCGGCCGGGACCTTCGAGACCGTGAAGTGAAAGGCGCCGGGATGAAGATCCCTCGGCCGAAGATTCTCCGAATGGTCCCGTGCGCGGGCCTCGGCCTCGCGCTTCTTGCAGCGGCTCGCGCGGTGTCCGCGCCGGCGCCGGTCTCGCGCGGGCTGACGTTCGCGTTGTCGTTCGACGCGAGGGGCCGCGCGATAACTCGTGGACCCTTCGCGCTTCGGGTACCCGGGACGAAGAATTCCTTGAAGGTGGTCTTCGACTCCGTCGCGCTTTCCGGAGGGATGCTCGACGCCCCGATTCGTCTCCTCAATGAAAGCGGAGCCGACCTGTTCGCCCTACGGATCGACCTCGCGGGCGTGACCGAGAGCGTGAAGCCGCAGGGACAGGCCGCGTTTTCGCGCGACCAGGACGTCGCGCCTCCGCCTCCGCTCGCCTTCGATGCGATTCGCTCCGGTGCCGAGACTCCCGGAGGCCTCTTTCGCGGAGGTCCTCTCTCCTTCTCGGAAGACACCGAGGTCGTCGTCGTCCTCGGCGTCGTGTCGGGCGTCGCCGCGGTGCCTTCGAATCCGAAGGTCGACGTCCGGACGCCCTCGACGAAGGCCTCCGCGTGCCCGGGCGCCGCGCCGGCCTGCCGTGTGGACGCCGAGGGAAACGTCTGGCGGGTCGAGCCCGCCGAGGGAGAGAAGCCGGGGGGGCTCTCCGAACGCAGCCGCGACGGCGGAGTGATCCGCTCGCTCCGGTTCGAGCGCGGAGACAGGCCCGTCGACCTCTCGATCGCGCCGGACGGGCGTCTGCTCGTCTTCTTCGACGACGGGTCGAAGGACGGCGCGGTGCGCGCGTTCCGGCCGTTCTGATCTAGCGGCGCTGGACCGTCGTCGGCGCGCCCGACACGGCGACGAGCAGGTTGAAGTCCGCTCGGTAGAGCGGCTGGGCCTTCGCGTCGAACCCCGCGGGGATCACGAACATCTCGAACGTGCCGGCCTTCGGATGGTCGACGGTGTACGTCGCCTCCCGGAGCCTCTCGCCGCCGGGCGCGACGAGCGTGAGCGTGAACTGCCGGGTGCTCCCGCGCAGCGCTCTCTCCGAGTAGTCCGTGAGGACGAGGTCCACCGGATCGCGGCGCTCGAACCCGCGGAACCGGAAGGTCTCGCCGACGAGCGCCTTGAAGGCGCGGCCGTCGGGAACGTCCGGTCCCGCGCCGAGGAGCGAGGACGGGCCGAGGGCGGCGGCCGCCACGCCGGTCGCGAGGGTCGTGAGGAACTGCGCGCGCGTCGTCTTCATGGGGTGCCTCCAGGCGGGTTCTGTGCCACGATCCGATGGATGCTCGGGGAGCTGACGTACTCGAATTTCTTCGAAAGGGTCGGACAGGAGTTCCGCATCGCGGCGGGTGAGGGCGTCGCCGTCCTCGTTCTGACCGAGGTCACGGATCTCGCACGGCCGGAGAGCCCGTCGCCGCGCCGCAAGCCGTTTTCGCTGGTCTTCCGCGGTCCCCGGGCGCCCGTTCTCCCGCAGCGCATCTGGCCGCTCGAGCACGCGGCGCTCGGGAGGCTCGAGATTTTCCTCGTGCCGATCGGGCCCGACGCGGAAGGCATGCGGTACGAGGCCATCTTCAACTGACACCGGCCCCGACGGCTTCGGGCTTCCACTCCATCAGGACGTACATCCCCTGCTCGCCTTTGGGCGCGAACCCGAGCCGCTCGTAGAGGACGCGCGCAGGGTTGAAGATCTCGACGTGGATCGTGACGGGTTTTCCGTCCCGGGCGGCCTCGGAGAAGAGACCTTGAATGAGCTCGGTGCCCACGCCACGCCCCCTGAAGTCGGGCAGGAGCGCGATGTCGACGAGGCGGATCTCCTTCGGCCACCGCTGGACGTAGAGGCGGCCGGCGGGAGTGCCGTCCACCTCGACGACGAACCTCTCGGCCTCCGGATACTGCTCGTCCCAGTACGAAGTCTGCGCGTCGAACTGCTGGCGGACGAAGGCGGCCTTCTGCTCGTCCGTCCACGGAACGGGCGCGAGCTCCTCCGTGCGCGTCGAGCCGTAGATCCGGCAGAGGAGGTCGCGGTCCTCCGGGCGGATCGGGCGCAGCGCGATCACCTTCGTCACGGCGGCGTCAGGTCCGCGGCGGATAGACGCCCTGGAGAGCGATGCAGAAGTTGAGCGTCAGGTACGGCTGCATGTTGTTGTGCGGCTGGTCGCCGCCCGCGGGGGCGAGCATCTGGCCGTCCATCTGCGTGTTCGGGGTCCCCTGGTAGAGGGTTCCTCCGGACGAGAGGGCGAGCGACGCCGCGGGAGAAGGCACGTTCGTGTCGGCGAGATCCACGACGTCCGCCCTGAGGTTGTGCGAGTGGGAGGGAATCTCGGACTCGAGGAGCGAGACCGTCTCGGAACCGCCCGTCTCGCCGAGATCGTGGAGCGACAGCCCCGGACCCTGGCCGGGGTGCATCGGGGCGTTGCCCTGCATGTTCGGCAGGGCGAAGTTGCTCTTGCCGTCGCCGCCGTACGTCGTGCCGAGCAGCGAGAAGAGCGCCGTGTTCTGCGAAAGCGGCAGGATCTGACCGTCGCAGAACGCCCAGCCCTTCGGGGCGAAGTTGAACGGGAAGATGCGGATCTCGGCGACGAAGGGATCCATGCGGCTCTCCTCAGGTCTGGCTCGGGAAGATCCCGAACAGGGAAATGATGAAATCGACGCAGAGGTACGGCTGGAAGTTGTTGTGCGGCTGGCTGCCGCCGACGGAGCCGACCGCGTTCGCGCTCATCGTTCCGTTCGGCACGTCGTTGATGTAGGGCGTCACGTTGAACGACGCCGCGAGGACGTTGCCGCCCGGCGACGTCTGTCCGCCCGGCGAGGTGGACGCCAGGACGGGATGCGAATGCGACGGGATCTGGGAGACCGTGAGGGTGACCGTCTCGACGCCCCCCGTCTCGGCGAGAACGAAGCCGTTGCCGAAGTGGAGCGGCACGCGCCCGCGCAGGTCGGGGAGGGCAAACGTCGACTGCCCGTCGCCGCCGTACGTCGTGCCGATGAGGTTGAAGAGCGTCTCGTACTCGGAGATGGGCAGGAGCTGGCCTTCGCAGAACATCCAGCCCGCGGGAGCGAAGTTGCCCGCGAAGATCCGGATCTCGCCGACGTAGGGTTGCGCCATTGCATGCCTCCTAGGTCTGGCTCGGGAAGATGCCCTGGAGGGCGATCGAGAAGTTCAGGACGAGGAACGGCTGCATGTTGAGGTGCGCCTGCGAACCGCCCACGTTCAGGAGGCTCGCCGGATTGAGCGCGGTGAGGTTCGTGGGCGGGTGGTAGGCGTTGTTGGCGCCGCCGAGGACGCTGCCGCTCGGGCTCGCCGTCCCGCCCTGGGCCAGAGAGGAGGCGCCGACCACGTGCGTGTGCGTCGGCAGCTCCGAGATCGTGAGCGTGTGCGCCTGCTCGCCCCCGCGCTCGCCGAGCGTGTGCCCACTCCCCATGTGGATCGGGACCTGCCCCTGGAGGTTCGGCAGGGCGAAGTTCACGCGCCCGTCGCCGCCGTACGTCGTGCCGAGCAGCGAGAAGAGAGCCTGGTTCTGGTTGATCGGCAGGAGCTGGCCGTTGCAGAGGGCCCAGCCCTTGGGCGGGAAGCTGAAGCTCATGATCCGGATCTCGGCGAGGAAGGGCTCAGCCATTGAAACCTCCTTGGCTCTGTGACGATGTGCTCACGGGCAGCTCCCGGCCCCGCCCGTGAAGCCGCCGCCGGTGGGGACCGTGTTCGACGCGAGTCCCGAGGCGCCGCCGTTGTTGCCGGACACGAACGCCACGGCGGCCGCGTTGTCGTTGTTCGCGCCGGCGTAGTTCGGCAGGCGGAGCGTGGTCGCCTGGCGCTGCCGCAGGCGGAAGTCGGCGACGATGCCGGTGGGAGGCACGGCGTCGGCCCCGCTCCCCGTCATCGAGTTCGAGACGATATCGGCGCACACCTGATATGTGTCTCCGACAACCGTTCCATCGTTCACGTGGATGCCGTTCTTCGGAAGCCCGATCGTGCCCGCCGTGTTGCCCGGCTGCGCGATCGTGTTCCCCGTGATCGTCGCGTTGAGGGCGCCCGGCATGGCGGACGCGCCGCCTCCCGTCAGAAGCTCGATGCCGAAGACGTTGTACTGGCGGATCTGGTTGTTCGTGATCGTGACCTTCACCGTGCCCTGGCCGGCGTTCTGCACCTTGATGCCGTCGCCCTCGGCGGAGCCCGTGTTCGCCGCGCCCGAAACGCCGATCGTGTTGTTGTCGAACGTGCCGGTCACGGTGGCGGAGCCCGTGGACTTGAAGAAGAGGATCGCGTGGCCCACGGCGTCGCGGAGGGTGTTGTTCGAGAAGTTGGACGTAATGTTGCCCGTGCCGTTGCTTCCGATCGTCACGCCGCCCCCGCCCGTCGCGATGGCGCTGTTGCCGTTCGTGAGCGTGTTGCCCGTGAAGACGAGGTCGTCCGCGCCCGTCCCGATGTTGTTCAGCTGGAAGAGGTCGCCTGCGGCGCTCTTGAAGAAGCTGTTCTGGACCGTGACGTTCACGACCGCGGCGCCCTGGGATTCGATCGTGAGCGCGTCGTTCGCCGGGCTCGCGCCGCTCACGTCGAACGTGACGTTCGAGAACGTGATCCGGTTCAGCGTCCCGCTCGTGTTCACGAGCCGGAAGTTGTTGGAGAAGCCGCCCTGGATGTTGCTGTTCGAGACGGTCGCGGATCCCGTCAGGTTGTCGAAGGAGACCGCCCCGTCGTTGTACGGCGTCGCGCCGTTCGTCCCGGTCGTCCCGTCGAGGAAGCACGTGTCCATCGTGAACCCGGCGACGCTCGTGCCGCGCAGGCCGTAGTTCGAGTTCGACCGGATCCGCAGGCGTGTCAGGGAGACGCTCGCGACGTTGTTCAGGACCACGCCCGACCCGACCGGAACGGCCGAGGAGTCGTCGCCTCCGGTCATGTTCTGGATCGTGCCGCCGGAGCACGTCGTATCTGCGGGGCCGCAGGCGCCGCCCGCCCCGGTCACGGTGAAGCTGCCGCCCGTGAAGTTGGAGAGGACGATTCCGGCCGTTCCGCCGTTGGCGCTGACGGACGTGAACGACATCACTCCCGTGTTGCCCGTGCCCTGGATGTCGATCGCCGTCCCGGTCGTCGTCGTGATCGTCCGGGCGGTAACGCTGACGCCCGTGACGGTCGCGTAGCTCGAGCCGTTGAAGTTCGTGATCGCCCGCGACGTCGTCGTCGCCATGTCGATCCCGCTCACGTTGACGAAGCTCGCGAGCGTGAGCGTGCCCGACAGAGTCGGCGTGTTCGCGGCGCTGCCCGCCACCGTGAGGATCGGCGAGACGGTGGGGACGTTGAGCGTCGCGCCGGCGCCGACGAGCCGCTGGCTCGTCTTCATCGCGTAGGCGCCCGTCGTCGAGCCGGAGCCCTTCGCGACGTAGATGAAGTCGCCGCTGCCGGTCGAGGCGGTCCCGACCGCCGCCATGGTCTTGAGCGGGGTGCTCGACCGGCCGTCGTTCGTGCCGGACGCCGTCGCGTTGTCGACGTACCAGACCATCCCGCTCAGCGTGAACGTCAGGCTCGCGGTGGCCGTCGTGGGCGTGGGCGTGCCGGCCGTGTTGGAGGAAACCGTGTACGTGCACGTCGCCGACGTGGCGGCGACGTCCGGCGTGAAGATGAAGCGGCCGACCAGGTCGAACGTCGCGATCGTCCCGCCCGACGAGCAGCTGGCGGCGGAGACCCAGGTGGCGCCGAGCGGCTGCACGCCGTTCAGAAGAGCGGTCCCGCTCGCGACGGCCGGCGTCGCGGGGGCGCCCGCGACCCCGGTCACATAGACCTGAGTGTTCCCGACGCCCGTGTAGGACTGCGACGGGGCCGTCGGTGCCACGGTCACCGTCACGCTCTTCGAGCCCGTGCAGCCGCCCGCGTCCGTCGCCGTGATCGTGGCCGAGAACGTGCCGGTCGCCGTGGGCGTGCCCGTGACGGCGCCGGTCGAGGAGTTGATCGCGACGCCGCCGGGGAGCCCCGTGGCCGACCACGTGATCGTCGAGGTCGTCCCGCTCTGCGAGAAGGTCGCCGTCGACATCGCCGTGTTGTAGGCGAGGGCCGGGATCGTTCCGCTCACCGTGATCGTCGGGCAGGTGAGGACGAGCGTGTACGTCGCCGACGTCCCGAAGCATCCGTTCGTGTCCGTCGCCTTGACGACGATCGGGAAAGAGCCCGTCTCGGTCGGCGTGCCGGAGAGGACTCCGGTCGACGGGTTGAGCGTCACACCGGCAGGCAGCGTGCTCGCGGTCGACCACGTGACCGTCCCGAGGATGCCGCTCGCCGTGAACGTCTGGCTGAACGAGTTGCCCTCCGTCCCGGTGGTGGTCGCGGGGATCGTCACGGTGATCGTCTGGCAGTCGATGACGAGCGTGTAGGTCGCGCCCGTGCCCGTGCAGCCGTTCGCGTCCGTTGCCTTGACGACGATCGGGTAGGTGCCCGCCTGCGACGTCGTGCCCGAGAGCGTGCCGTCCGCCGCGAGCGTAAGGCCCGTCGGCAGCGTGCTCGTCGTCGAGAACGTCGCCGTGCCGCTGCCTCCGGACTGGGAGAACTGCTGGCTGAAGGCGACTCCGGCCGTTCCGGTCGTCGTCGACGGATTCGTTACGGCGATCGTCGGGCAGGTCGTCACGAGGCTGTAGACGGTCTGTCCCGTGCAGCCGTTCGCGTCCGTCGCCGTCACCGTGACGGGGAACGTGCCCGGCTGGGTCGGCGTGCCGGAGAGGACGCCGGCCGCGTACGTCATGCCCGGAGGCAGGGCGCCGACCTCGGCGAGCGCGTAGGGCGCAGTGCCGCCCGACGCCGTGAACGTGATGGGACCGTACGGGGAGCCGACCGGCCCGGCCGCGAGCGACGGGGGCGCGACGGTGATCGTCACGCCGTTGCACGTGATCGTGACGACGTAGTCCTGGCTGCCCGCGCAGCCGCCCGCGTCGGTCGCCGAGATCGTGATCGGGAACGAGCCCGTCTGCGTGGGCGTGCCCGAGAGCGTGTCCGTCGAGAACGTCATGCCCGAGGGCAGGGCTCCCGCCAGCTGGAAGGTGTAGGGGCCCGCTCCGCCCGACGCCGAGAAGACAGTGGCCGGGAAGGGCGCGTTCGCCGGGGCGGCCGCGAGGGAGCCCGGCGAGAGCGTGATCGGCGTGGACGGGCAGGACACGACGAGGAGGTAGTCGCGCGTCGCCGTGCAGCCGTTCGCGTCGGTGGCCGTGACGGTGAACGGGTACGAGCCCGTCAACGCCGTCGTGCCGGAAAGGACGCCGCCCGACGAGAGCCCGAGGCCCGCGGGGAGCGTGCCGGACGTGACGGCGTACGTCACGGCGCCGATGCCGCCCGACTGCGTCAGCGTGGCCGTGTACGCGACGCCCGACGTCGCCTGCGGAAGCGCGGCAGGCAGGATGGACCACGTCTGGCAGCCCACGACGAGCGTGTACGTGGCGCCGATTCCGGCGCAGCCGTTCGCGTCGGTGGCCGTGACGACGATCGGGAACGAGCCGGTCTGCGTCGGCGTGCCGGAGAGGACGCCGTTCGCGGCGAGCGTGAGGCCGGCCGGGAGCGTCGACGCCGTCGTGAAGGTCACGGTCCCGACGGTGTTCGAGGCCGTGAACGTCTGGCTGAACGGGGTGTTCGCGGTCGCCGTCGACGTCGCGGGATTCGACACCGCGATCGTCTGGCAGTTGATCGTGAGGTTGTAGGTCGCTCCGGTCCCCGTGCAGAGGTTGCCGTCCGTGACCTTGACCACGATCGGGAACGTGCCTTTCTGCGTGGGCGTGCCCGAGAGAACGCCGTTTGCCGCGAGCGCGAGGCCCGCCGGGAGGGTGCTCACGGTCGAGAACGTCGCCGAGCCGATCGCGCCGGCCTGCGTGAACGTCTGGCTGAACGCCGCGTTGACCGTGCCTGTCGTCGTCGCCGGATTCGTCACGGTGATCGTCTGGCAGTTGATGACGAGGTGGTACGTCGCGCCCGCGCCCGTACAGCCGTTCGCGTCTGTGGCCGTGACGACGATGTCGAAGCCGCCGGCCTGTGTGGGCGTGCCCGAGAGAACGCCGCTGGCCGCGAGCGTCATCCCGATCGGGAGGGCGCTCCCCGTCGAGAACGTCACCGTCCCGACGCCGCCCGACTGGGTGAAGGTCTGGCTGAAGGGCGTGTTCGCCGTCCCGGTCGTGACGCCGGGGTTCGTCACGGTGATCGTCTGGCAGGCGATCACGAGCGTGTAAGTGGGCCCGGTGCCCGTGCAGCCGTTCTGGTCGGTGGCGGTCACGGTGATCGGGAAGGTGCCGGACTGCGTGGGCGTGCCCGAGAGCGTCCCGTTCGCGGCGAGCGTCAGGCCGGCCGGGAGCGGCGAGGACGTCGTGTAGGTCTTTGCGCCGACTCCGCCCGAGGACGTGAACGTCTGGCTGAACGGGGAGTTCACGGCGCCGGCCGCCGTGGCGGGGTTCGTGACGAGGATCGGGCTCGTGCAGGCGAGGACGAAGTAGCCCTCGACGTCGAGGAGATAGTCCGCGCTGCCCGTGGACCCGTTCGCGAGCGCGACCGTTCCGGACCCGTCCGACGCGAGCGCGACGAACGCGAAGCCGGCGCGAGTCTTGCGGGCGTTGAAGCCGAGGACCGTCGTCGGCGGCACGGGAGCGTCGCCCGCGAACAGCTGGGCGTAGCCCACCGCCGCGGGGTTCACGACGGTGAGGTTGACGACGAGGCCGAGGGCGTTCGCGGGGACGCCGCACGTCCCGGCGATCGTGAAGACCCGCACTTCGTTGGCGCCGAGCGCGGGGCCGCCGTTCGGGCCCGCGGGCCCTCGCGTGTCCACGGCCCGGCAGGCCGTGATCGGAACGAACGCCTGGGCCGCGGGTCCGACGCCGGCCGCGAGCGGATGCGCCAGGGCGAGAAGGGCGGCCGGAAAGAGAGCGAGCCCGCGACGGATCATTCGACCTCCGCTGCGCCGTTCACGCGGCGCGCTGATTCTTTGTACGAGCGCTCGGGTGAGCCCTCTCCGGGGTGTTGCGGCGGCGATCGTATCTCAAGTGGGGAAACCGCGCCGCCCGGAGCGGGAATGAGAGCCTGACGAATTCAGGGCACGGGCGCCGGGCGCGGGATCGCGGCCTCGTGCCGGACCGCGCCGAGCCCGTTCACCGCCCTGACCTGGAGAGTCTCGCGGCTCGCCGCGAGCGCCAGGAACCCGCCGGTGGCCTCGGCCCAGACGGTCCTCGCGTCGGGAGAAACGCGCGTGGCCTCCGACCCGCCGCCGGAGGTCAGGAAGTGAATGCCGCCGGACTCGAGGTGCTGGAGTCCGTGCTCGTGGCCGTTCAGGTAAACGGCGACGTGAAAGCGCGCGAGGACCGGCAGGACGTCGCGGACGAGCTCGGCCGAGTCCCCGTGCGGCCCGCACGAATGGATCGGGTGGTGCCCGACGACGATCTTCCAGTCCGCGGTCGAGGCCGCGAGGCTGCCGGCGAGCCACCGGAGTTGCGCCGCCGACTCCTGCCCGGCGACCTTCGTGCGGGAGAGGAACGAACGATAGGTCGCGAGGAAGGGCGTCGTGTCCATGACGAAGAACTCGACGCGGGTTCCGTCTCCGGCGGTCTCCTGCACGGTGAACGAGCGCGCCGGCATGCGCCAGCGGGGGCTCGACTTCGAGTATTCGACCTGTGCCTCCACGTTTCCCCGGTAGTCGTGGTTGCCGAGCGCGACGATCCAGGGCAGCCGGAGGAGACTCGGCGCCGCGTAGACGTCTTCGAACGAGCCCTTCCAGGCCCGGTCCGTCACGGACGAAACCCCGTCTTCGTAGAAGTTGTCGCCTGTCGAGACGACGAATCGGATCGGGCGCTTTCCGGCCCATTCCGCCATCGCGCCGGCGACCTGGCGCTGCACACGGTTGCCGCCGCGCCCCCAGTCGCCGAGGACGAGGAACTCGAGCGATCCGGCCGGCGGCTGCGGCAGCACGGCCGCGGCCGTCGGCGTCGTGCGCGCCGGCGGCGCGGGAGACGGCCCGCACGCGGCGACGGCGGCGGCGAGCAGGGCCGCCCCGGCGAGACGTCGAAGCACGCTTCGATGCTAGCAGGGGCGGTTTCGCGGGCTCAGTGGACGGTCAGCACCGGGCACGGCGCCGTCGCGATGACCTGGCTCGCGACGCTGCCCATGACGAGCTTCTTGATGCCCGTCCTGCCGTGCGTTCCGATGACGATCATCGCCGCTCCGTTGCGGTCCGCGAGCAGGCCGAGCTCCTTGGCCGTATGGCCGGCGAGGATCTCGCCGCGCACCTTGACGCCGGCCGCACGAACCTCCGCGAGCACGGGCGCGAGCTGTTTCTCGACGTCCTTGCGAATCGTCGCCTCGAGCTCGGCCTCGATGAGGTCGTCCGCGACGCCGGAATGGCTCAGGCTCGCGGGCGGCTCGTAGACGTGCGCGACGATCAGCTCGGCGCCTTCCTTGCGGGCCAGCTCGATCGCCTTCCCGAGGGCGCCCTTGGACGCCGGCGAGAAGTCCGTCGCGAACACGATCGGCTGCAGGGTCACCGCCTTCGCGGGCGGGGCTTGGGTCGGACTCATTTGCGGCGTTGCCATCGCGCCACCTCCCATGCCCTCATCAACGCGATAGGGCGCGGAGCACGGCCCGGCCATGAGGCATTTGAATCAGGATCCGTGTCTTCGCGGGAGATTCAGGCCGAGAGGCCGTTCGGGGCGGGGAGGTTCGCCGGCGCAACGACCTGCGTTTCCAGCTCGGCCGCCTTCTTTTCCACACCCTCGCGCGTCGCGAGCCGGTGGGCGCGCGCGGCGCGGACGAAGTCCTTGAAGAGCGGGTGAGGCTGGGCCGGCTTGCTCTTGAACTCCGGGTGAAACTGGCACCCGAGGAACCACGGGTGGTCCGAGAGCTCGACCATCTCGACGAACTTCTTGTCCGGCGACATTCCGCAGAACGTCAGGCCGGCGTCGCGCAGCATCGGCAGGTATTCCTGGTTGACTTCGTAGCGGTGGCGGTGGCGCTCCCAGATCTGCGGCTCGCCGTAGGCGCGCCGGGCGAGCGTCCCTTCGCCGAGGTCGCACGGGTACTTGCCGAGGCGCATCGTCCCGCCCAGCGCTTCGACGCCGAGGAGGTCGCGCAGCATGTAGATGACCTTGTGGGGAGCGAGCGTGTCGAACTCGGTCGAGTTCGCGTCCTTCAGCCCGCAGACGTTCCGCGCGTACTCGATGACGGCGCACTGCATCCCGAGGCAGATCCCGAAGAACGGGACCTTCATCTCGCGCGCGAAGCGGATCGCCTTGAGCTTGCCCTCGATCCCGCGGCGGCCGAAGCCGGGCCCGACGAGGATCGCGTCCGCGCGGGCGAGCGTCTCGGGATAGCCCACGCTCTCGAGCTCCTCGGAATCCACGAACGAGATCTTCACCTTCACGTTGTTCGCGATGCCGCCGTGGTGGAGCGCCTCGTTCAGCGACTTGTAGCTGTCGCCGAGCTGCACGTACTTGCCGACGAACGCGACGTTGACCTCGTCCTGGGGGTTCTTGACGCGGTTGACGATCGTGTCCCATTTCGTGAGGTCGCGGTCGTAGTGGGGGAGGGAGAGGTAGTCGAGGAGGATCTCGTCGAGCCCCTCGCGCGCGAACGCGAGCGGGACCTCGTAGATCGTCGGAACGTCGATCGCCGTGATGACGGCGCGCTCGTCCACGTTGCAGAAGAGCGCGATCTTCTTCTTCATCTCCTCGGGGATCGAGCGGTCCGCGCGGCAGAGGAGGATGTCGGGCTGGATGCCGATCGAGCGCAGCTCCTTGACGGAGTGCTGCGTGGGCTTCGTCTTCAGCTCGTCGGAGCCCGCGATGTGCGGGACCAGGGTTACGTGGACGTTGATCGCGTTGCCGCGCCCGACGTCCTGCCGGAACTGGCGGATCGCCTCGAGGAACGGGAGGGACTCGATGTCGCCGACGGTCCCTCCGATCTCGACGAGGACGACGTCGTTGTCGCCCGCGACGCGGCGGATGCAGTCCTTGATCTCGTCCGTGACGTGCGGGATGACCTGGACCGTCTTGCCGAGGTAATCGCCGCGCCGCTCCTTCTCGATGACGGACTGGTAGATCTTGCCGGTCGTGATGCTGTTCGCCTTGCCCGTGACGGCGGAGGTGAAGCGCTCGTAGTGGCCGAGGTCGAGGTCCGTCTCGGCGCCGTCGTCCGTGACGTAGACCTCGCCGTGCTGGAACGGAGACATCGTGCCGGGGTCGACGTTCAGGTACGGGTCGAACTTCTGAAGCGTGACCTTGAAGCCCCGGGCCTCGAGGAGCGCGCCCATCGAGGCCGCCGCGATGCCCTTGCCGAGGCCGGAAACCACGCCACCCGTGATGAAGATGTATTTGGTTCCCACGCTAGACCTCCGTCGTGGCCAGAAGGTTGACGATCCGGCTTTCGTCACGCTGCTTTTCTTTGAAGGTGAATACGGAGGAGGCGGATGGGCCAGGCCCGATCTCGCGAGCGGCGCCCGCGCCAGCGCCCATTTTCATTCTCAGAAGTATCTCTTCTACTCTTCTCGCGTCTTCCTCGGTATCGACACCGATCGAGTCGCTCGTCGCGTCGAGGACCGCCATCGCCATCCCCGCCGCGAGCGCGCGGAGCTGCTCGAGGCTCTCGGCCCGCTCGAGCGCGTGGGGCGGCAGGCCGGTCCAGCGCCGGAGCGCGTCCTTGCGGTACCCGTAGAGCCCGAGGTGCTTGAGGGTTTTCAGGCCGGGCTCGGGCCGCCGGCGGTACGGGAGGGGCGAGCGGGAGAAGTAGAGCGCGCGGCCGTCGTCGGCGCGCACGACCTTCACGTTGTTCGGGTTCGCGATCTCGGTGGGGTCGTCGATCGGAAGCGCGACCGTCGCGAGCGGGAACTCGGGGTGGTCGAGGAGGAAGCCCGCAACGCGGTCGACGTTTTCGGGATCCATCATCGGCTCGTCGCCCTGCACGTTCAGCACGACGGCGACGTCCAGGTCCTTCACGGCCGCCCAGACGCGATCCGTTCCCGAGGGGAGCGCGGGATCGGTCATGACCGCCCGGCCGCCCGCCGCCTCCACGGTCCGTGCAATCCGCTCGTCGTCCGTCGCGACGAGGACGAGGTCTATGCGGCGGGCCTTCTGCGCCTGTTCGAGCACGCGGACGACCATCGGGACGCCGGCGATCGGGTGCAGGGGTTTGCCTGGGAAACGCTCCGCCCCGTAGCGGGAGGGGATGACGGCGGCGGCGTTGAGGGGGGAGGAGGCCGCCGTCCGGTGCACGTTCGATCCTAACTCGGCGTGCGCGAGCCCGTCAACGAACTCCAGCCCCGAAACGGGAAGTCGTCACCGGCCCGGAGGGTCGATGACGACGCGAGGGAGAAAAACGGGATTCGGGGGGCTTCTATCCGGCCGCGTTGGCTCGGCCGGCGGTGTGCGGGGTTTCCTCGCCCTCGTCCTCGACGAGGTCGTGAAGGGGGAGCGCCGACGTGTCGACGGCGCCGGACAGCTCCTGGATTCCCTCGCGAGCCGCGACGGAGTAGGAGTTGGAATCGTCGTAACCGGAGGCCGCGATGACCTTCTCGTACGTGAGGAGTGCCTTCGTGGGCTCCTTCAGTGCGTAGTGGTACGTGTGGGCCACGGTCATCCGGGCCTGCAGATCGTAGGGATTGAGCCGGAGGATCTTCGCGAGGAAGACGAGCGCGTCCGAGTAGCGCTCCTCCTCGAGGGCGACTTCCGCCCGGTGGCGGTAGAGCGCCACTTCCTCTTCGAGAGTGAAGTCCTCGCGTCCCGAAGCGCCGAACGGCGCGCGGAACGAACGGAACAGCTTTTCGATCATGAGTTCTCCTGATCGTCCCCGAAGCTGTGGGGTGCTTTGCTCATACCCACGATAGGTTGTGGTTAAGGTACGACTGTCGAGAACCGAAATCAAGAGAAGAACCAGAAAAAAGAAGGAAATTCTTAGAAGGTGCCTTCTTTATTTCGGCTACGGCGCGCACATGAGGCGAAGACACCGCATGCATTAGGCAGATTTCGCATCTGCCCTATTATCATTCGAAGAAACTATCTTATTTATTTTTAATTACTTACGTCGGTTCGCGGCGTATTCCGCGGCGAGGAGGAAGCCCTCGCGCGAGGCCGTCTCGGGGAAAGAAGCCGCGATCTCGCGGGCCCGTTCGGCGTGGGCTTCGGCCATCCCGTGCGCGCGGTCGAGCGCGCCGAGGCGGTGGACGATTTCGAGGATCTGCCCGGGCCGCACGGAGTCGAAGCCCTCTTCCTTCACGACCGTCTCGATGAGCTTCCGTTCGGCGCGCGTCGCCTGCGGAAGACAGAGGATGAGCGGAAGCGTGAGCTTCCCTTCCTTGAGGTCCGACAGGACCGGCTTGCCGAGGTCGGCCTCGTTCGCCGTGTAATCGAGCAGGTCGTCCTGCAGCTGGAACGCGATCCCGAGCGAGAGGCCGTAGTCCCAGAGGCGCTCCCCCCACGTGTCGCTGCCGATTCCGAAGGCGTCCGGGACGAGGTACGACGGGATCTTGCAGGCGCCCGCGAAGAGCAGGGCGGTCTTCCGCCGCACGATGTCGAGGTAGCCCTCGAGCGTGAGGTCGAGCAGCCCGCGCCGCTCGGCGCCGATGATCTCGCCCTCCGTCATGCGCAGCGTGACGTCCGAGAGGACCCTGAGGACGCGCAGATCGCCCTCTTCGAGCGCGATCTCCATGGATTTCATGTAGAGGAAGTCGCCGAACAGGACGGTCAGCTCGTTGCCCCAGCGGCGGTTCACGCTGGTCCGCCCGCGGCGGGTCTCGGCGTCGTCGATGATGTCGTCGTGGACGAGCGTCGCCGTGTGAATGAACTCGATCATGGCGCCGTAGCGCACGTCGCGGTCGCCTTCGTACCCGAGCATGTGCGCGCCCAGGAGAAGCAGCGCCGGCCGGATGCGCTTGCCGCCGCCCTCGACGAGGTAATCGCCGATCAGGGCGATCGTCGGGATCCCGGAGCGCGTCCGGTCGATGAGGACGGTCTCGACCTCCTTGAGCTTCGCCTCGATGGGGGCGAGGGCCCGGAGGAGGCGGCGGCCGTTCTCGCGCTCCTCGGCCGGGAGCGTCGCGACGAGAAGGCGGTCCTTGAGGGAGGTCTGGCTCATACGCGCGGGCGCATCTTACCGCCCCTTTCGACCGGTTTACGCCCGGCGGAGGGAGCAGGATGCTCTAGCCGCGGAAATTCGTGAACTGGAGCGGGATGCCGAAGTCCGCGGCGCGGAGAAGGGCGATCACGGCCTGCAGGTCGTCCTTCTTCTTGCCCGAAACCCGCAGCTGCTCGCCCTGGATGGCGACCTGGACCTTCAGCTTTGCGTCCTTGATCGCCTTGACGATCTCCTTGGCCTTCTCGGTCGCGATGCCCTGCTGGATCGTGACGACCTGGCGCACGGTGCCCTTCGCGGCCGGCTCGATCTTTCCGTACTCGAGGGCCTTCAGGGAGACGCCGCGCTTGACGAGCTTCGTCTGGAGGATGTCGTTCACGGCCTTGAGGGCGAAGTCGGTGTCGGCGGTGAGCGTGAGCTCGCGTTCCTTCTGCTCGATGGCCGCGGACGAGCCCTTGAGGTCGTAGCGCTGGGCGACCTCTTTCTGGGCCTGCGCGACGGCGTTCTGGGCCTCGGGGAGGTTCACTTCGGAGACGACGTCGAACGTGGGGTCGGCCATGGGATCACTCCGTGAGGATCTTCGTTCCCTCCGGCGCGGAGAGGGCGAAGTCCGAGTCGGGGCGCTTGGCCCCGGGGATTTTCTGCATGAACGTGAACGTCGTTCGGTTGCCGGCGTTGTCCACGAGGACGAGGCGCTTGACCTCCCCGGACGCGGCAGCCGCGAGAAGGGACACGGACCTCAGGCCGCCGGGCTTCTTCGGGCTGAGCACGATCTCGACGAGGCCGTTTTCCGCGGGGGTCTCGGCGGCGTCGTAGCGCGCGAGGAGCGCCTCGGTGGATTCGAGGAACACGATGGGGAGCCGCTCGCGGTCGGCCGGAGCGAGCTTCCGGACGACGAGCTGCCTGTCGGCCGCGACGTACTGGCGCCCGGCCGTCCCGTCGAACGTGAAGACCTTGCCCTCCGGACCGTCGTAGTCGAAGCGCACGCGGTCGGGCGCCTGCAGGACGAGCTTTCCGGTTTCGGGCGCGGTCTCGGCGAAGCCGGCGGGGGCGTACGTCTGGACGAACGTGCAGGCCACGGAACCTGGCGTCGCGTACGCGGCGCGGATCTTCGAGAGGGTGCCGGCCGGCGCGAGGAGAAGCAGGGCGAGCAGCGCGGGGTACATCAATGCCTGAAGTGTCTCTTCCCCGTGAACACCATCGCGATGCCGGCCGCGTCCGCCGCGGCGATGACCTCGGGGTCTTTCACGGAGCCGCCGGGCTGGATGACCGCCGTGACGCCCGCGCCCGTCAGGACCTCGAGCCCGTCGGGGAACGGGAAGAACGCGTCCGACGCCGCCACGGCGCCCTTCGCGCGCTCGCCGGCCTTGCCGGCGGCGTCGCGGCAGGCGTCGACGCGGCTCGTGCGGCCGCCTCCGATTCCGTAGGTCGCCGTCTCGCCCGCGACGACGATGCCGTTCGACACGACGCCGCGCAGGACGAGGTTCGCGAAGCGCATCGCGCGGCGTTCGGCCTCGGTCGGGGCGCGCTTCGTAACGACCTTCCAGGACCCCTCCTCGTCCGGGAGGAGGTCGCCCTCCTGCACGAGCAGGCCGCCGTCGATGCCCCGCGCCTCGAGGCGCGGGCGCGGGCCGGACTCCGGCGTGACCGTGAGGACGCGCAGGTTCGGCTTCTTCGCGAGGACGGGCTTCGCGTCCTCGGTGACGGCGTGCACGACGACGACCTCGAGGAAGCGCGCGGTCAACGCCGACGCGGCGGCCGCGTCGAGCGTCCCGGTGTACGCGACGACGCCGCCGAAGCCCGCGATCGGGTCCGACGCCCATGCGGCCTCGAAAGCCGCGGCCATGGGCGCGCCGGTCGCCGCGCCGGACGGGATCCGGTGCTTGACGATCGTGAGCGCGTTCGGCCCGACCACGCGCGACGTGTAGAGGGCCGCGTCCGCGTCGAGGAAGTTGTTGTACGAGAGCTCCTTGCCCTGGACGAAGACGTAGCGGGAGAGCGCCGCCGGGTGGGCCGCGGCGTCGGCGTAGAGGGACGCCTTCTGATGCGGGTTCTCGCCGTAGCGCAGGGAGGACGCGAGCCCGAAGGAGAGGGACAGGCGCTCGGGGAAGGGCTCGCCCGTCTGCCCGGAGATCCACCGGGCGATCGCGGCGTCGTACGCGGCGGTGCGGCGGAAGACCTTCGCGGCGAGCCTCGTCCGCGTCTCGTCCGTCAGGGCGCCGCCGTGCGCGGCCAGCTCCGCGGCGACGGCGGGGTAGTCCGCCGGGTCGCAGACGACGCCGACGTGCGCGTGGTTCTTCGCGGCCGCGCGGAGGAGCGACGGCCCGCCGACGTCGATCTTCTCGATCGCCTGCGCGAACGTCGAGCCGGTCCTCGCGACGGTGTCCTCGAACGGGTAGAGGTTCACGGCGACGAGGTCGATCGGGCCGACGCCGTTCTCGCGGGCCTCGGCGCGGTGCGTCTCCTCGGAGCGGTTGAAGAGGATGCCGCCGAAGAGCTTCGGGTGGAGCGTCTTGACGCGCCCGCCGAAGACCTCGGGAAACCCCGTGAGGTCCGAGACGTTCGTGACGGCGAGGCCGGCGGAGGAGAGGTGCTGCGCCGTGCCGCCGGTCGAGAGGAGGCCGTACCCTTGCGCGACGAGGGCGCGGGCGAAGTCGACGAGTCCCGTGCGGTCGGAGACGGAGAGGAGCGCGAGGCGGGCGGTCACGGCTGGTAGGGTCCTTTCGCTTCGGGGTACTGCGTCACGATCGACGCGTCGCCTCCGGCCGTCTTCCACGTCCACGCGAGGAGGCGGGCCGTCAGCGTGACCGCGGCGGCGCGGCGCTGGGCGGAGGTCGCGGCAGGGAGCTGCGCGGCGGCGAGCGCCTCGGGCGCGGCGAAGGGGTCGGCGGAGAAACCGAGAAACGGCGAAGGGCCCTGCGTCCCGGGGGCGTCGGGCGCATAGGCCATCGCGGCCGCGTGCACGATCGAGCCGGCCGCATAGGCGACGTCCGCGAACGCCGAGTGGCGCCTGATCGCGGCCGCGAGGGCGCGGGTGTCCCGGGCCGCGGCCTGGCGGTGCGCGGGGTCACCGGGCGCGAGGATCTCGGCGGCGGCGGCGTCCGAGACGCCCTGCATGAGCCTCTTTCCGTGCTTCGCGAGCTGGCGCTTGAAGTCCGGCGGGGCCCAGGACGCGGCCTCGGCCGCGATCCGGGCCTCGTCTGCGACGGTCCAGCGGACCGGTTCGGCCGCGCGGGCGGCGGGGGCGGCGACGGCGAGGGCGAGTGCGGCGGAGAACGCGCGGCTCTTCATGGCGGGCGGATTGTACGGGGCCGCGCGTAGACTCGGTGGACACGGGATCAGGCGGATGGACACGCGTCGAATCGTGGCGCTCGCGGCCCTTGGAACGCTCGGCGGTGCGGCGGCGCTCGCCGTCTTCCTCGCCGAGAGGCCCATGGCTCCGGGCGCGCGGTTCCGGCCGGCAGCCGTGCCGGGAGAGGATTTCGCCCTGCTGCCCGAATCGGGGCGCACGTTCGCCCGGGTCGTCATCGGGCTTCGGCCCCACGGCACCTCCCGGAAGAACGCGTCACGCGGCGCCCGGAACCCTCGCGCCGTCGAGCTCCGCCGGCGTCTCTTCGGCATCGACTTCGAGCTTCTCCACGGCGCGTGCATGAGCGCGGCGCCGGCTTACTCCACGTTCTTCGTCGCCGTCCCCGACCCCGCGACCGTCCTGGAGGCGTCGGGCGAGGAGGAGGCCGATTTCCGTTCGTACCTCGAGTCGCGTCTCGGCTGGCCGGAGGCGGCGATCCGGTCCCGCGTGCGCTTCTTCCGCGTCTCGCGTCCCCTCCTCTACCCCCAGGACATGGCCGAGATCCTCGGCCTCGACACGGCGGGCCGGCTCGTCCTGGGCGTCGGCGCGGACACGGACCTGCAGTACATCGAGCCCGTCGAAACACTCGTCCGGGAGTTCCCCCGGGACTTCGCCCTACGCCGCCTCGCCGGCCTGCACGTCGGCGACGTGAATACCGAGGGCGGCGACCTCGCGTTGAGCTGGCTCCCCGACGGGAAGGTCGGCCTCCTCGTCGGGCGCCACCGCGCCGTCCGCTATCTCGAACGCTTGACCGGCAGCGAGATCCTGGGCCGGCCCTTGACGGAGGCGGAGATCGACGAGTCGCGCCGGGCGTTCTCGTTGGCGTTCTTCGGCGTCGAGGTCGTGATCGCCGGGGAGGCCGCGCTTCGCGACCCGTCGCGCGGAAGCGAAGAGCTGTTCCACGCCGACATGGTCGTCGCGGCCGTCCGCAACGATCACGAGGCGCTCGCGTTCGTTCCCACGTACGTGATGCGGCCGCGCGACGCGAACTCGGGCGAGCTGTTCCCGGAAGCGTTCGTGCGGGACGTCCAGAGGGAGTACGACCTCGTCGCGGGCCAGATGGAGGGACGGGGGTATCGCGTGGTCCGCCTTCCCTTCGAGGACCACCCCGTCCGGGCGCCCGTGAACGTGAGCAAGTTCGTGGATCGGACGAACGGGAGACCCGTCGTCCTCCTCGGACGCTATCCGGAGCACCGGCCGGCAGCCCCGGGCGAGGCGAGCCCCATGCTGCGGCTCGCCGATGCGGTCGTCCGGCTCCAGTCGTTCGTCGACGCCTGGGAGGAGCGGCCGGAGGAGCCTCGGTGGGCGGCGCTCCAGACGGAGATCGAGAACGCGTGGAAGCAGATCGACGCCGCCACGGCGAGCCCGAATGATCTGTTCGAGGCGCAGCGCGCCCTCTACGAGGCGAACGGCATCTCCGTCGTCCCGCTGCCGCTCTACCCGAGCGGCGAAGGCGGGGTCCACTGCCTGCTTCTGCGCTAGAAGATCTTCAGGAAGTTCAGGGAGAGAACGACGCCGCCGTAGCCGCGGTTCCGGCCCGCGACGGGAGTCCCGGCGTCGAACCGGATCAGCGTCGCCCAGGGCCCGACGAACTCGCCGGAGATTCCGGCGCCGCTGAAGTAGGCCCAGGAGAGGCCGGCGCACCGGTCCGTCACCCGCGCGTCCTCGTAGATCGCTTCGAGGCGGAACGCGCTCCCGATCACGTACCCGTAGGCGAATTTCGAGGTGATCGCCTCCTCGGCGCGCAGGGCGCCGGAACGGAAGCCTCTCAGCGAGGTGCCGCCGTAGAACCCGAACGTGTACTTCGAGAAGCGGTCCGTGTTGTCCGAGCCGAGGTAGCCGACGGAAGTCCGGATGCGCTGGAAGCGCGGCAGGTGGAAGTCCTTCTGCAGCTCGGCGCCCCACGTCGTGAAGGAGTCCTTGTCCGGTGAGTAGTCGGGGTTGCCCGCGAAGCCCCACGCGTCCCACTGCGATCGCTTTCCCCACGCCCAGCGGCCCGTGAGCGCCCAGCCGCGCCAGTCCCACGCGAGCTGGCCCTCGACGCGCGTGAGCCAGTGGTCCGACGGGATGGCGAAGGCGGGCGACGTGACGTCTTCGTCGGCCGCGAAGTCGCGGTGCGACTCGCTCACCGTCCCCGTCAGCTTGAGGTGGCGCGTGAGAGGCACGCCCGCCTTGAACGCGGCCGCGAAGGAGCGGCTCTTCACGCGCTGCGACTCGTCCTCGGCGCCGTCGACGAAGACGGCGTCCGTGCCGCGGACCGCGATGCCGAAGACGTCGACCCCGACGTCGACGGGCGACCCGAAGAGGCGCGGCTGGCTCCACGACGCCGCGAGGAGGACGCCGCCGAAGAGGACCTGCACCTGGTCGTGACGCTTGCTCGCGTCGAGGTCGATCCAGTAGACGCCGAGGAGCGGGAGCGGGTAGTCGTACGAGCCGTCGTAGAAAAGGCCGGCGAGGCCGAAGAGGTGCCCGCGCTTGCGGTCTTCCGTGACCTCGCGGCCGCCGTCCTTCGTCTTCTCGAGGTAGCGGACTCCCTTCTCGGTGTCGCGGACCATCGTGTCCTTCGACGCGAAAGCCTCCTCGCGCTCGGCGCGGAACGTCGCGTCGTCGAGGCGTACGTCCGTGAGGACGCTCTCGCGCTCGATCACGGTCGTGCGGGAGAACGTCTTCAGGATCCACTGGCCCGTCGTACGCGTCGGGAAGCGGAGGGGCGGCCCGCCGTCGGGCGCCGGGACGTCGGTGAAGTCCGACGTCTCGTCCACGGCCTGGATCTCGCCCGTGAGGTTCAGCTGGCGGGTGCGGATCCGCACGGCCCCGTAGCCGTCCCGGGCGATCCACACGCGGCCCGCGTACGAGGGCTTGTCCGTCACGGCGACGCGCGGCTCGAAGTCGAGGGACCAGCAGGCCACGCCGCTGACGGTGTCCTCGCCGATGAGCGTGTAGCGGTACGCGTCGTCGAGCGTGAGCGCGAGCGGCATGTCCGAGACCTTCTCGGGCTGCAGGAGCGGCAGCTCGGGGAGCGTCTTGGCCCTCCAGCGAACGCCGTTGAAGTACGCGTCGTGCCACGCCCAGTCGAACCCCGCCCCCTTCTCGTAGAAGAACGGCCCGGCGAGCGTGAGGTCGAGCGTGTTGCCAAGGTTCGCGAAGCGGAAGCGCATCGAGAGCGAGTTCGTAGCCGAGAGCGTCTTCCAGCGCGCGTCGCGCGCGGCGCGCCACGCCTGGTGCCGGGCGAGGATCTCCTCGGCCGTGATGCCACGCGCCGCCGTGACGCCGACCGCCGCCGTCGGAGCCTCGGCCGGCGCCTTCTCCCGCGCGGTCAGGCGAACGGCGAGGGGGCCTTTCGCGAGGGAGAGCGTCAGGCGCGCCGGGACCGCCGAGGCGGGGATCTCGAGCCTCTTCGTGGCTCCCGTCGCGAGCTCGAGGATCTCGGCGGAGGCGTAGGGCGTCGCGTCCAGCGTCAGGGTGAAGGCGCCGGTGTCGGCCGGCGATCCGTCGCGGGTCCCGGACACGAGGACGACGCCGCCGAGGTCGGCGCCCGACACGACACGGAACGCATCGCGCGGCGAGCCGTCGGCCGCGGCGACGGAGGCCGCGCGCGTGTCGGGCCCGAAATCGCCTGAAACGAAGCGCCCGAACCGCTCGAGGATGGCGTCGTCGGCGGGCGCCCACGCGGGCGAAACGGTGACGAAGGGGATGTTCTCGGGCGCGAGCCGGGTCGCGGCGGCGAGAACCGCGCCGGGGGTGCGGACGGAGCCGCCGAGGTCCACGAGCCCCGGCTTTCCGAAGGCGACCGAGTCGATGGCGCCTCGGACCTGGGCGGGAGTCGTCCGTTCGTTTCCGGCCACGGCGATCAAGTCGAGATAAGCCGTGTTTTCTTCCGAAAGGAGGAGACGGGCCTCGGCGCTCACGAGGTCGCCCGCGGCGCCGGGAGGCGCTTCGAACACGATCCGCGCGTGCGGGGCGGCCGCGCGCGCGCCCGAGGTGCACTTTCTAAGAAGATACGCCCGCGCCTTCGAGTCGGCGCCCGCAGGCGCCGAGAAGGAAATCGTCACGAGATCCGCGGTCTTCGCATCCCTCAGGATCTCTCCCAATCCCGGCCACAGGTCCTCCACGGTCGCCGCCTCGGCCGCACGCACGTCCGCCGGCACGGCGGCGTCCGGCAGTTCCAGCTTCAGGCCCCACTTCCAGCCGGCGCCGTGCGCGTGCTCGGCGAGCTCGCGCGACGCCTCGACGGCCGCCGCACGGCCTCCGGCCCAGCCGGCAGCGTCCAGACGGAGCAGGAGTCCCGGGGCGTTCGCCGAACGGGCCGCGGTCGGCAGGTTCGCGATGCGCGCGATGCGCGCGTCTCGAGGACCGACGGCGAGCCACGGGACGACGTACGGACGGGGCGTCTCCCCCGCGGCTGCGGGGGAGAGCAGACCCCCAAGGAGGACCGCGAGAAGCCGGTGCACCTTCACCCCGGCATTCTAGGGGCGGAACCTCGTCAGAGTCCGCGCATGTGGTCGCCGCTGGGCTCGACCGCGAGCACGGCGACGAACCAGGCGACGAGGAGCACGGTCCCGCAGCCCTCGAGCACGCCCCCGGCGCGCAGCAGCGTGCCGGCGTCCAGCGCGTGTGACTGCAGAAGGGCGATCGCAGCCGCCACGAGCAGCAATCCACCGCAATCGAGACCCAGGGAGGCGGCCAGGAACGCCTTCGGGGGACGGCTCAGGTAGCGCCTCTCGGCGAGCCGCGCGAGGGCGACCCAGACGGCGGGCAGCACCCCGACGAGGGCCAGCCCCTCGAGGGCCGTGTCCAACGGGAAAGGTGCCCCGTGAAAGGCCGTGGTGAGGGCGACGACGCTCGTCGCGAAGAGCGAGAACGTCGAGACCGAGCGGCTCCAGAACTCGAGGGCGGCGCGGCGGGTCAACGGCGATCGTCCGCTGGCGGACACGGATCCGGGCATACGCAGGAGCTGCATGCAGTCGTTGGACGCAGCCCCCGCGAAAAAGTTTGCCGGCTCAGCTCATTTCTTTCCGAATCCTTTGCCGGATTTCGGCTCCGCCGACGGATGGGGTGTGGCGACCGTCACGGGTCCCGCGGCGAAGACGTCGGACGCCGGAAGGCCCAGGTTCGTCCGGATCTTCTTCTCGATCTCGGTCGCGATGTCCGGGTTGTCCCGGAAGAACTGCTTCGTGTTTTCGCGGCCCTGTCCGATCCGCAGGTCGCCGTAGCTGAACCACGCTCCCGACTTGTCGACGATCTTCATCTCGATGCCGAGGTCGACGAGCTCGCCGGTCTTCGAGATCCCCTCGCCGTAGCCGATGTCGAACTCCGCGACCTTGAACGGCGGCGCGACCTTGTTCTTGACGACCTTGACCTTCGTCCGGCTGCCGACGACGTTCTCGCCGTCCTTGATCGCGTTGATGCGGCGGATGTCGATGCGCACGGACGAGTAGAACTTGAGCGCACGGCCGCCGGTCGTCGTCTCGGGGTTGCCGAACATGACGCCGATCTTTTCGCGGATCTGGTTGATGAAGATGAGCGTGGTCTTGGATTTCGAGACGACCGCGGTCAGCTTCCGGAGCGCCTGCGACATGAGGCGGGCCTGCAGGCCGACCATCGCGTCGCCCATCTCGCCCTCGAGCTCGGCCTTCGGGACGAGCGCCGCGACCGAGTCGACGACGACGACGTCCACGGCCGCCGAGCGCACGAGGGCCTCGGCGATCTCGAGCGCCTGCTCGCCGGAATCGGGCTGCGAGACCATGAGGTTGTCGACGTCGACGCCCAGCTTGCGGGCGTAGTCAGGGTCGAGCGCGTGCTCGGCGTCGATGAACGCCGCGAGGCCGCCGCGCTTCTGCGCCTCCGCGATGATGTGGAGCGTGAGCGTCGTCTTGCCCGAGGACTCGGGCCCGAAGATCTCGAGGACGCGCCCGCGGGGCACGCCGCCGATGCCGAGGGCGTAGTCGACCCCGATGGAGCCGGTGGAGATGGCCTGGATCGTCTCCTGCGGCTTGTCGCCGAGGCGGACGAGCGCGCCCTTGCCGAACTGGCGGTCGATCTGCTGCATCGCCTGCTCGAGCGCCTTGAGTTTTTCCTTGTTCACTTCGACCATGTGGTCTCCTTCAAGCGTGGCGGATTATAGGGATGGAAGAAGGGAGATTCGGCTCGGATTCGGATTTCGGAATTCGGATTTCTTAGAAGGGTGAATGAGGGCGGCTTGCCGCGGGAACGGCGAGGCGGGCGCACTTGGCACAGCCCGCATTCACCTTCTAAGAAAATCTTCTTGGGGCGAAACGGCCTAGGATGAGGCCGCAGGCAGAAGGAACGGATGGAAATTAGGCCCGGAAAATCCGAAACGCAAGGAATTCTTCGCCCCTGGCGCGAGGTGTTCGCGGAGGCGCGCGTGACGACGCTCGTCTCGACGTGGTTCGGCGCGGGGTTCCTTCCGATCGCTCCCGGGACGTGGGGGAGCCTCGCCACGATCCCGGTCGCGCACCTGATCGTGCTCCTGTGGGGGGTCTGGGGCCTCGCGGGCTTCGCGCTCGGCGTCGCCATCGTCGGGACACACGCCTCCGGCGAAACCGCCCGCCTGCGCGGCGTGAAGGACCCGTCCGAGGTCGTCGTGGACGAGGTCGCCGGGCAGTCGCTCGCGCTCCTTCCCGTCTACGCGCTCGTCCCGCCCGATGCCGTGGTCCTGCGGATCGGCACGATCCTCCTCGCCTTCCTTCTCTTCCGCATCCTCGACGTGTGGAAACCGGGCCCGATCGGATGGCTCGAGCGGCTGCCGGGCGGTTTCGGGATCATGGCCGACGACCTCCTCGGCGGCGCCGTCGCGGCCGCGATGGTCGCGGCCGGTCTCCTCCTGAAGGGATGATTGAAGGGATGATCCCCGACGCCCTGCGCGGCCCGGGGATCGCCGTCCGCGAAGGCGAGCCGCTCGCCGCGCGCACGACGCTCCGCATCGGCGGCCCCGCGCGGTTCTTCGCCGAGGTGGCCGACGCGGAGGCTCTCGCGCGCGTCCTGCGCTTCGCGTCGGCGGAGGGGCTGCCGCTCCTCGTCCTCGGCAAGGGCTCGAACCTGCTCGTTCCGGACGCGGGATTCCCGGGAGTGGTCGTCGTCCTCGGAGGAACCTTCCGCGCGGTTCGCGTCGAGGGAGCAGAGGTCGTCGCGGGCGGCGGCGTCTCCCTGATGGCGCTTGCGGTCGCGGCGCGGGACGCGGGGCTCTCCGGCGTCGAGAACGTCTCGGGCATCCCGTCGTCCGTCGGCGGCGCCGTGCGGATCAACGCGGGCTCCTACGGCTCGGAGATATTCGACGTACTCGTCTCCGCGACGCTCGTCTCGCGCGCGGGCGAGGCGCGGGCCGTGGCCGCCACGGAGATTCCGCACGGCTACCGCTGGACGGCGCTCTGCGAGCGCGACGACGTGGTGGCCGAAGCGCGCTTTCGCCTTTCGAAGAAATCTCCGGCCGAAATCGCCGAGCGGATGGCCGAGGTGGCCGCGAGGCGCCGCGACGCCCTTCCGAAACAGCCGAACGCCGGGTCGATCTTCAAGAACCCGCCGGGCCTCTTCGCCGGGAAGCTCCTCGAGGAGTGCGGCCTCAAGGGCCGGCGGGTGGGTGGGGCGGAGATCTCGCCCGTCCACGCGAACGTCATCGTGAACACGGGCGGCGCGACGGCGGAGGACGTGAAGGCCTTGATGACGGAAATGAAGAAGGCCGTGAAGGGCAGGTTTGGCATCGAGCTCGAACCTGAGATCCAGATCGTCGGAGAAGAGAAGATCTCTTTGAAGGGTGAGTGAGCCCGGGGCGCCTGCACCCGGCTCGCCAGAACTCGAGCGCTGCGCGGCAGGGATCACCTTCTAAGAAGATCCGAATCCGAATCCGAAAATCTCCGAATCCCCGGCCTCCGTACAATGTCTCGATGGCCGACGCGTCCGTTCGCGCCCTGATCCTCGCGGGAGGCAGCGGCACGCGCCTCTGGCCGCGGTCGACGGACTCGAAGCCCAAGCCGTTCCTCGCCCTCACGGGAAGGGACTCGCTGCTGCGCGAGACGTACCGCCGGGCGGCGGCCGTCGCGGGCGCCGCGAACGTCTGGGTCTCCGGGCGCGCGTCGCACGGCGCGCTCCTCGCGGCCGAACTGCCCGAGGTTCCCGCGTCGCGGCTCGTTCTCGAGCCGACGCGCCGCAACACGGCGCCCGCGATCGCGCTGTCCGTGCTCGCGGCATGCGCGGACGATCCTCGGGCCGTCGTCCTGGTCCTGCCTTCCGATCAGGCTGTCGCCGACGAGCCCGCGTTTCTCGCCGCGCTCCGCGAGGGCGCGGCCGTCGCCGCGAAAGAGGACGCCTTCGTCACCCTCGGCATCCCGCCGACTCGTCCCGAGACGGGATACGGCTACCTGGAGACGTTCGAAGAGCACGAAGAGACCGGAGAGAAGATTTCTTCGAGTGGAGGAGAGCAGGGGGGCAGGACGGCGCGCGGCGAAGCGCCGGCCGCGCGCGTCGTTCGCCGGTTCGTCGAGAAGCCCGACGCGGCAAAGGCCGCCGAGTTCCTCGCCTCCGGCCGCTTCCTGTGGAATGCCGGGATCTTTCTCTTCCGGGCGGAACACCTCCTCGCGGAGATGCAACGCACCTGTCCCGAAGTCCTCGCCGCGGCCCGCCGCGCATTCGCCGCTCGAGCGAGCGGCGATCACACCACCTTCAAAGAATCTTTCTCTTCTTCCCCCTCCATATCGATCGACGTCGCGGTCATGGAAAAGGCGAGGCGCGTCCTCACGATTCCGTCGGCGTGCGGCTGGAGCGACCTCGGATCCTGGGAAGCCGTGTTCGAGTTCCGGGGCGGCAGGCCGGGCGCGGACGTGATCGAAGGCGACGGCGCCTCGGAAGGCGGCGCGGGCAACCTCGTCCTCGCGGACGCGCGGCCCGTGAGGGTCGTCGGCCTCTCGGGCGTCGCGGTCGTGGAATCTCCGGACGGACTGCTCGTGATGAAGCTCGGCGCCTCGGACGACCTGCGCCGGGCCGTCGAGAAGGGGTTGAAATGAGCGCTCCCGCAGCCGCCGCGGTCGTCGCGTCGATCGGACGCCTCGTGGCGACGGTCCGAACCGCGTACCGCGGCCCCGCCGCGGCCGTCGAGGACGCCGTCGTCTGTCTCCTCGCCCGCGGCCACCTCCTCATCGAGGACGTGCCCGGCGTCGGCAAGACGACGCTCGCGACGGCGCTCGGAAAGGCGCTCGGCGTCGGCGTCCACCGGCTGCAGTTCACGCCGGACACGCTCCCGAGCGACATCCTGGGCCTGACGGTCTTCAACCAGCGGGCCCAGGAGTTCGAGTTCCACCCGGGGCCGATCTTCACGCCCGTCCTCCTCGCCGACGAGATCAACCGCGCGACGCCGAAGACGCAGTCCGCGCTCCTGCAGGCCATGAACGAGCGCGCCGTGTCCTCGGACGGGGTGACGCGGCCGCTTCCGGAGCCGTTCCTCGTCCTCGCGACGCAGAACCCCGTCGAGTACCTCGGGACGTACCCGCTTCCCGAGTCGCAGCTCGACCGGTTCCTCCTCCGGATCTCGCTCGGCTACCCGGCGCCGGACGAGGAGCGCCGCCTCCTGATCTCCGGGGGCGCGGACCGCGTCCTCGCGCAGCTCCAGCCCGCGATGAACCTCGAGGACCTGAAGGCCGCGCAGGACGCGACCGAGCGCGTCACCGTCGCGGACAAGCTCATGGACTACATCCTCGCCATCGTGGCGAGGACGCGCACGGGGAAGGACCTCCTTCTCGGCGTTTCGCCGCGCGGCGCGCAGGGCTTCTTCCGCGCCGTGCAGGCGCGCGCCCTCGTCGCGGGGCGCCCGTACGCGACGCCGGACGACGTGAAGCGCGTCGCCGTCCCGGCGCTCGCGCACCGCGTGCTCGCGTCGCAGCCCGGCGCGTGGGACGGCGGCGGCGGGCGCCGCGAGCGCGACGCGATCCAGCGTCTCCTCGACGAAATCCCCGTCCCCCTCTGATGCCGTGACGTTTCGCGCGCGCCTCAGGAAGCTCCTCGACCCCGGGATCCTCGTGCGCGTCACGAATCTCGGCCTGGGCTTCATCCTCCTCACGCTCGTCGTCGCCGTGGCCGCGACGAACACGGGCAACAACGGCCTCTACATCCTCGTCTCGCTCTTCCTCGGCGCGCTCGTCGTGTCGGGCGTCGTCTCCCGGCGCAACGTCGAGAACCTCTCGGTCGAGCTCGAGGGTCCGCCCGAGCTGTACGCCGGAATCCCGTCGCGCTTCACGCTCCGCGTCACGAACGGGGGCCGCCTGCCGCGCCGCGCGGTCCTCGTGAAGATCTCCGGCGCCGCCGCGCCGCTCCTCTTCGGACGGGTGAACCCCGGCGAGACGACGGCCCGCGGCGTCGACCTCGTCTTTCCGAAGCGCGGCCTGCGCTCGCTCGAGTCCCTCCTCGTCTACAGCGGCTACCCGATCGGCCTCTTCCGCAAGGGGCGCGTCCACCCGCTGACGGAGGAGCGGCTCGTGTACCCGGCGCCCGCGGTCGTCCGGTCGGTCCCGCCCGACCCGCGCCAGGCCGAGGGCGGCGACCCCCGCAGCTTCCTGCGCGGGCGCGGCCCCGAGATCCGGAACCTCCGCGACGCGGGCTTCGGAGACGACCCGCGCGACGTTCACTGGCCCCAGACGGCGCGGCAGGGCCGGTTCATCGTCAAGGAGCGCGCTTCGGAGGAAGGCCGCGACGCGCTCGTCGCGCTCGACGTCGCGCGACCCCCGGGGGCGCCGCCCTCGTGGGACGCCGCGTTCGAGCGGTCCGTTTCCGAAGCGGCGGGGCTTGCCCTGCAGCTCCTCGCGCGCGGGAATCGGACCGGGCTTCTCCTCGGCGACGTCCTCGTGCCCCCGGGAGCGGGGCCCGCGCACCGCCGCGGCCTCTTGCGCGCGCTCGCGCTCGTCGTCCCGGCCGACCGGCCAGCCGCGCCGCGGGCGCTGCCCGCGAGCGTCGCCGTGTTCCGGGCCGGCCCGAAGGGAAGGGCGGCGTGAAGGACGCGCCCGGCGCCGCGGCGGGAGTCCTCCCGCTTCCGTTCTTGCGCGAGCGCGTCCTCGCGGTGGGCTCGCTCGCGCTCCTCGCGCCCGTGCCGCTCTTCTTCGCGAACGCGCTCGAGCTGCTCGTGCTGCTCGTCTACGTCCTCGCGCTCGGGCTCCTCCTCGCGCGCGCGCGTGGCGGCTCCGTTCCGCGCCTTCCGAACTGGGTCCTGAACCTCGCCGGCCTCGCCTACCTGCCCGTCGTCTACTTCGACGCCCGCTACGGGAGCCGTTCGCTCCTGAAGACGATGCTCCACCTGCTCCTCTTCACGACCGTCTTCAAGCTCGCGGCGATCCGCCGGGAACGCGATCTCTCGGTCGCTCTCGTCCTGTCCGCCATGCTCTTCGTCGCGTCGGTCTCGACGTCGTTCCACGTCGCGATCCTCCCGTACGTCGGCCTCGTGTCGTGCGTCGCGTGGACGGTCCTCGTGAAGTGGGCCCTCTGGCGCGACCTCGCGGCGGCGCCCGAGGAGTGGGAGCGCGACCGCGCCGCGCGCACGCTGCCGGGCGTCGCGCCCCTCGCGTCGTCGGTCGCCGCCGCGATGGCCCTCGCGGTCCCGCTGTTTCTCTTCCTGCCGCGCCTGAAGGCTCCCGTCGTGCGCGGGGGCGAGGCGGGCCGTGAGATCACGACGGGCTTCTCGGACACCGTGGACCCCGACATCTTCGGAGCCCTGAAGAACAGCGACCGCGTCATGCTGCGGGTCACGAGCGAGGAGCCGCTGGACGCCGGCGCGGTCCTGCGCCTCCGGACGCTCGCGCTGACGCGATTCGAGCGCGGCGTCTGGAAGAAGCCCGAGCGCCCCGGGAGCGTGCCGCCCGGGACGCGCAGCGGCCTCGTCCCGCTCGGCCCGCGCCCCGGCAGCGGCGCCGCGATGACGATCGACCTGACCCCTCTCCAGAGTCGCTCCCTTCCCATGCCGGCCGGCGCGGACGGCCTGAGGCTGTCGGAGACTTCGTTTCGCAGCCCGAGCCGGGCGCTCGTCTTCGTCGACGCCGCGCGCAACGTGAGCCTGGGCTTCGAGCCGGAGACGACGGTGCAATACACGGTCACGGCGAACCGCCGTCCCGCGCGCGACCTCGGCCGCGGCGCGGAGGAAGACGGCCTCGCCGGGCCGGATTCGGAGACCGTACGCGCGTTCGCGCGCGACGCGTTCGCCGGCATCGACCCGGCGGCCGATCCGGAGGGGGCCGCGCGGGCGCTGGAGGGCGTCTTCCACCGCGAGCCGTTCCGCTATCAGCTCGACCTCGCGCCACGCGGGCCGAACGCCCTGGAGGAGTTTCTGACGGTGAGGCGCGCGGGCCACTGCCAGACGTACGCGAGCGCCATGGCGCTCCTTCTGCGCTCGGCCGGCATCCCGACGCGCTTCGTGACGGGCTTCCTCGGCGGGGAGATCGGCGCGTTCGGCCGCTACGTCCTCGTGCGCGGCAACAACGTGCACGCGTGGGTCGAGGCCTGGTGCGGGCCGGAGAAGGGCTGGGTCACGTTCGACCCGACTCCGGCCGCGGGCCAGCCGCGGCTCGAGCGCGTGCCGCTCTCGGCGCGACTGAGGCAGGTCACGGACGGGATCGAGTTCTTCTACGACCGCTTCGTCCTCTCGTTCGGGCAGAGCGACCAGGCCGAAATGCTCCGCCGCCTCCGCGAGGCGACGGTCGGGCTCTCCGCGGCGCTGAAGGGCGCCGGTTCGGCGGCCGGGACGGCGCTCGCGCGCCTCACGGGAGGGCGCGTGTGGGCGGGCGCGGGTACGATCGCCCTCGCCGCGGCGCTCGCCGCGCTCGCGATGCGGCGGCTCCTCTCCCGCGCGCACTTCGGCACGCGAGGCCTCCCGCCGGCGTCGGCGGCGTACCGCCGGCTCCAGAAGGCGCTCCACCGGCGCGGCGCGCCGCTGACGCCGTCGTCCGCGCCCGCCGAGACGCTCGCGGCGGCGGCGGCTTACGGCCGCGCAGCGGCCGAACCCGCCGCCGCCATCGTCAAGGCGTACGTGCGGGAGTCGTTTGGAGGATTTTCTGCTTCGGAAGAAGAGAAGAAAGACCTTGGGGAGAAGCTGGAGCGTTTCAGGTCAGCGCTGTCCAGCCGCCCCGCCGCGATTTCTTAGAAGGGTGAGTGGGCCTTTCGCAGGTGCGGGGCCGGTGCGATTGGCGGGGCCGCCCGCCCTCTTCACCTTCTAAGAAAATCTTCCTCTTCTCTTTCTCTTCTTCTTCCTCTTCGTCGCCCTGGCGGACGGCTCAGTAGAAGTAGCCGTTCACGTCGATGACGACGTGCGCGGTGCCGGCCGAGCCGTTGAGGATGCGGAAGGTCCCGGAGCCGTCGGTCGCGAGGCCGATGACCGTGGCGTCGGCTCGAGTCTGGCCGGCCCGGAAGCTCAGGGTCGAGGTGCCGGGGTATGCCGCGGTGCCGGGATAGGCGGCGAAGAAGCCGGAGGCTGCGGGCTGCGTGACGGTGACGTTCATCGAAACCCCGAGCGCGCCCGGTGGAATGTTGCACGAGGCCGTCGCCTTGAGGAGCCGGACCTCCGAGGGCGCGAGTACGGGACCGCCGAGCGGGCCCGCGACGAGGCGCGTGTCGGCGAGCCGGCAGGGCGTGACCGGGAAGAAGAGGAGCGAGCTTCCGGCCGGGAGGACGGGAATCGAGGCCGTCGCGGCCGCGCCGATGCATACCGCGGGGTCGGGATTCGTCTCGGTCACGCCGAGGCCGACTGGCGTGCCCGCGGTCCCGGCCGTGAAGGTCACCGTGTTCGTCCCCTGGCCCGCCGTGATCGTTCCGTTCGTGATCGTCCACGTGAACGTGCTTCCCGCGTTCGGTCGGACCGAGGCGACGCGGCCGGGCGACCCCGCTCCGACGGTGGGAGATGCCGTGATCGCAAGCGGCGGGCCGAGTGGGCACGTGACCGTCAGGGCGACGGGAACGTCGATCTGGGGGGAAAAGGTGTCGCCGCTCTGGACGCAGACGTGCGCGGCGTAGTGGCCCGGTGCGAGCCCTGTCGAGTTGAACGTGACGGGCACGTCCTCGCTCGCGAGCGGGCCCGTCGAGCCGGAAGGCAAACCCGCCGCGAGCCACGGGACACCGGCCGAGCCACAGCCCGACGTCGGGGAGACGGGGAGATTCCACCAGAGCGGAAACGCCGCCGTATTTCCGATCGTCAGCTTGGCGACGCTCTGTGTGCCCGGGGCCTGCGTGGACGCCAGGGAGGGCGGCGTCACGGCGATCACGGGGGCGCCGTTCGCGGTGTAATGGGGCGGGCACGTGACCGTCGCGTAGTTTGCGCTCTTCAGGCCTGCCGAATCTTCGGCTCGTACGGTGAGGCTGTACGAGTTGCCGACCTGCCTCTTGGGTGGGGTGCCGGTGTCGCCGGGATCGTCCCTCGGAGGTCCGCACGCCACGCGGAAGCCGAGGCCGGCGTTCGAGGCGTCGATATTCAGGCTCGTCTGGAAGAAGCCCTGCGCGCGGAAGACGAGCTTGTTGTCGATGAACGTGTGCAGGTTGACCATGTAGTTCGGCGAGGCCGACACGGACGTGTAGGCGACGTTGACGTAGCAGGAATCCTGGCGCGGGTCCGGCTGGGTGCAGTAGGGCGCCTGACTGTCGATGAAACCGATCAGCGGCGCGCGGCCCGAGGCCAGAGCGGTGCGCGTGTTGGACGCGTGGGACTCGACCACCATGCCGCCGTCCGCAGAAGCCGCGCCTTGATTCGCGGCGGGCTGCGCTCCGCGCTCCTCCGGCGCACCTGCGGCGAGGGAAAGGGGGAGGAGCGCCGCAGCCAGGATTCCGACGCGCATCGATTCCGGCATTTATTCCGTCTTTTTCTCTGCGATGGAGCGCTACGGGCTGTAGGGAGGGCACGTGACCGTCGCGTAGTTGGCGCTCTTGAGGGTCGCCGAGTCCTCCGCCCGCACCGTGAGGCTGTACGAGTTTCCGACCTGCCGCTTCGGGACGGCCGTGTCGGAAGGATCGTCCCTCGGAGGCCCGCACGCGACGCGGAAGCCGAGGCCGGCGTTCGAAGCGCTGACATACAGGCTCGTCTGGAAGAAGCCCTGGGCGCGGAAGACGAGCTTGTCGTCGATGAACATGTGCAGGTAGACCATGTAGTTCGGCGCGGCCGAGACGGACGTGTAGGCGACGTTGACGAAGCAGGCGTCCTGCCGAGGGTCCGGCTGGGTGCAGTAGGGCGCCTGGCTGTCGATGAAGCTGATCAGGGGCGTGCGGCCGGTTGCCAGGGCGGTGCGGGTACTCGAGCCGTGGGATTCGACCACCATGCCGCCGTCCGGGGGTGGCGCGACGGGTTTCGCGGCGGCCTGCGCGGCCCGCTCCCCGGGAGGCGCGGCCGCGAGACAAAACGGCAGCAGGGCGAACGTGGCGAGGGCTCGCGTCAGGCTCATGGTCTCCTCCTCACTGAAGCGAGGAGAAGCTTATCGCAACACGGTCTCAGTACGCGTTCTTGTGCGTGAAGCCCCACCGGACGGTGGCCCAGAGGATCTTCACATCGAGGCCGACGGACCAGTTCTCGATGTAGTACAGGTCGTACTCGATCCGCTTGTCGATCGGCGTGTTGCCGCGCCAGCCGTGGACCTGCGCCCAGCCCGTGATCCCCGCGCGCACGCGGTGGCGGAGCATGTACTGCGGGAACTTCTCCTTGAACTCCTTGACGAACTCCGGCCGCTCCGGCCGCGGCCCCACGAGCGACATGTCGCCCGTGAAGACGTTCACGAGCTGCGGCAGCTCGTCGAGCGAGGTCTTGCGCAGGAACGCGCCCACGCGCGTCCGCCGCGGGTCGTTCTCCTGCGTCCACTGGGCGCCCTCGTCCTCGGCGTCCACGCGCATCGAACGGAACTTGATCATCCGGAAGAGGCGCCCGTCGAGGCCCATGCGCTCCTGCGCGTAGAACACGGGCCCGCGGTCCTCGAGCCAGATCGCGAGCGCGATAAACGGGAAGAGCACCGCGAGCGCGACGAGGCCGAACGCCGAGAGGACGACGTCCATGGTCCGCTTCACGAGCGAGTTCCAGCCCTCGAGCGGCATCTGCGTGAGGTTGATGACGGGCAGCCCGTCGAAGTCCTCGACGCCGGCCTTGAACGTGACGTACTGGAAGAGGTCCGGCACGACGCGCAGGTCGATCATCTCGTTGCCGACGTCCTTCAGGATCGCGAGCATCGTGCGGTGCGCCTCGACGGGCAGCGCGAGGAACACGGTGTCGACCTCGTGCGCGCGGATCAGGTCGCGCACCTCGCCCGTCGTCCCGAGCATGTTCAAGCCGCGATAGTTCTCCCGCCGCTTGGCCGGGTCGTCGTCCGCGAAGCCGACCGGCTTCATGCCGGTGGCGGGGTGCTCGAGGAGCTTGTCCGCGAGCGCGCGGCCCGAGTGGCCCGCGCCGACGATCAGGACGCGGCGAACGCCGGCGCCCGTCGCCCACATCGTCTCGAGGTACTTGCGGATCCCGAAGCGGGCGAGCGAGACGAGGACGATGTCGAGGACGAGGAACAGGACGAGGAGCTGGCGGCTCGTGTACGTGAAGCCGCGCCAGAAGGAGAGGATGCCGACGAGGAGGATCGTCCCGAGCGTCGCCGCGACGAGGATCGAAAGGACCTCGTCGATCGCGGAGCGGTCGCGCCGGATCTGGTACAGGCGGTGGAAGTAGAAGACGACGGGCCAGACGACGAGGAGGATCGGGATCAGCGGCGTGTAGTTCCCGAACGGCTGCCCGCCCTTGGGCGTCGGCCACACGCTCTCGAAACGGATCAGCCACGCCGCCCAGAGGGCGAGCACGGTCGCGAGCACGTCCGCCGTGAGGAAGACGGCCTGCAGGCGGCGGGTCTGTCTGCGGATCACACGGTCACCGGGGGCGGCATTTTACTTGGGGATGCGGCCGGGCGTGCGAGCGCCTCGTCCAGCGCGCGCCGGAATCGCCCGCGGAAGGCTTCCCGCGAGAACCGCGCCGCGTTCGCGACGGCGGCGGCAGGGTCGAGCCTCAGCGACCGCAGGCGGTCGAAGGCCGCGAGGAGGGAGGCGGCGCCGGGCTCGGGCATGAGGACGCCCGTCTCCCCGTCCCGCACCGTCTCGAGCGCTCCGCCCCGCCCGAGGGCGATCACGGGCGTGCCGCAGGCCTGCGCCTCGAGGGGCACGATCCCGAAGTCTTCCTCGCCCGGCATGAGGACAGCCTCGGCCGAACGGTAGAGCTGGCGGAGCATGGTGTCGTTGGGAGTGTCGGCGAAAACCACCGTCTCACCGGCCATCGCCTCCAGCCGCCGGCTCTCCGGGCCGAAGCCGGCGATCGTGAGGGGGAGCTTCCGGACGTTGGCGGCCGCGATCGCGTCGTCCAGCCTCTTGTAGGGGGCGAGGGCCGAGACGACCAGGAGCCCGC
The DNA here is from genome assembly GCA_044229475.1 of Thermoanaerobaculia bacterium. Taxonomy (GTDB): domain Bacteria; phylum Acidobacteriota; class Thermoanaerobaculia; order UBA5066; family UBA5066; genus Fen-183. The sequence goes on from JBGASW010000003.1 coordinate 801,109, forward strand.
GCCGCTCCCCGCCGGGGCCCGGCGTGTAGAACTCCGTGTCGACCGGCGGCGAGACGACCGCGGCGTCGCGCCGCCAGAGGCGCGCGATCCGGTCCTTCACGTTCGCCGAGTTCGCGAGGAACGCGTCGACGCGCGGAACCGTCGCCACGTCCCAGGCCCGGAGCGGGGCGCGCACGAGCCGCGCCGCGGCCACGACCGCCGCGGGCCGCCCGCGGAAGTACTCGTCGAACTGGTCGTGCAGGTAGCGCACGGGCGTGTGGCAGTAACAGAGATGGAAGGCTCCGGCGTCCTTCTTCGCGTTCTTCGCGACGCAGTGAGACGTCGAGATCACGAGGTCGTACCCCGAGAGGTCCCACGACTCGGCCGCGGCGAAGAAGAGGGGGAGCAGCGGGCGGTAGTTCCGCGACGGCGACACGAGCGACTGGAGGAACGTCGTCCGGATCTCCCGCGCCTCGATCTCGGGGTGCTGCGAGCCCGGGAAGTGAAAGAGCGTGAAGACGGGCGCGTCCGGGAACATCCGGACGAGCTCGAGCAGCACCTTCTCGCCTCCGCGCGTGCCCGTCAGCCAGTCGTGGACGAGGGCGACTCTCATGAGGAAGAGGGAGGACGATTCTCTTCGAATGAGTGTGGGTGCGATGCGCCCTCGAAGGGCGTCGGGGCGTCTCCGGCCGTTCCGGCGCCACTCGACCTTCTAAGAAGATCCTCATAGACGTCCGCGGTTCGCGCCGCCACTTCGTCCCACGAGAACTGCCTTGCCCGTCCCCTTCCTTTCTTTCTAAGCAAATTTCTCTTTTCTTCATCCCCGAGCAGCAGGTTCAGCGCGTTCGCGATCGTCGCGGCGTCGTGCGGGTTGAAGAAGACGGCCGCCTCTCCCCCCGCCTCGTGGAGCGCCGGAAGGTCCGAGCAGGCGACGGGCGTGCCGGCCGCATGGGCCTCGAGGACGGGGAGTCCGAAGCCCTCGGCAAAGGAGGGGAGGACGAGCGCCTCGGCGAGCGCCACGAGGGCGGGCACGTCGGCGTCGGGCACGAACCCGACCGCCTTCGCGCCCTCGGGCAGCTCGCGCGGGCCGGGTTCGACCCCCGCGAGGACGAGCGACAGCGCCGGGTGTTCTGCGCGCACGTGCGGCCACGCGCGCAGGAGGCCCTCGAGGTTCTTGTGCGGCTTGTCGTTGCCCAGGAAAAGAAGAAAAGAAGAGATTTCTTTTGAAAGTGAATCGGGCCGGGGCACCTGACCTTCGGACGCCGCCGCCTCGTCGCGCGCAGCCGCCACCCTCTTCCCCCATTCGAAGAACTCTTCTCTTACGCCATTCGGAATTACGACGACCTTGCCGCCGTTCTCGGGTCCGAAAGCAAGAATCTCTTCCCGGGTCGCCTCCGAAACCGCGATCACGCGCGCGGACAGGCGCATCGCCCGCCCGACCATCCACTTCGCGTAGGCGCGCTTCCAGGGTGCGCCGTGTTCGGGCCGCGTGAGGTGCATGAGGTCGTGGATCGTGACCACCGTGGCCGCCGGCGGCTGGACCGGCACGACGTAGTGCGGCGCATGGAAGACGGCGGGCTTCAGGCGCGCGATGGCGCCGCGCACGGCGAAGAGCTCGGCGATCGAGTAGTGGCGCGCGTCGCAGGCCACGGGCGAAACGCCCGGCGGCAGGAGCGCGTCGCCGCCCGGGTGGACGGTCGCGCAGAGGTCCCACCGTTCCTGCCGCACGAGGCCGCCGAGCAGGCCGCGGATGTAGCTGCCGATGCCGAAGTCCGCCGCCTTGCGGGCGTCCACGAGAACGCGGGGCCGCGTCACGAGAGCGCCTCCTCGAAGAGGGCGCGCATCTTCCGCGCGGCGGACGCCCACGTGAACGTGGCCGCCCGCGCCGGACCCTTCGCGGCAGCCCAGCCCCGGAACGCCTCGTCGTCGTGGGCGCGCTCGATCGCCGCGGCGATCGCGGCGGCGTCGCCCGGGTCGGGGAGGAGGCCCGCGTCGCCGACCACCTCGGGCAGGGACGAAGCCGAAGACGCGACGACCGGCGTCCCGAGCGCCATCGCCTCGAGCGGCGGCAGGCCGAAGCCCTCGTAGAGGCTCGGGTACGCGAAGACGCGGGCGCCCGCCATCCAGCGGGAGCGTTCGCCGCCCGCGAGGTAGCCGGCGGGCCGGATGCGCGCGGCGTGCCGCGAGGAGCGCAGGCGCTCCCCGAGACCGGGAAGGCCCCAGCCTTCCGTCCCGGCGAGGACGAGGTCGGGGAACGCGGGCCGGCGGTCCCAGATCGACTCCATCGCCTCGACGAGGCGCGGGAGGTTCTTGCGCGGTTCGAGCGTGCCGAGAGACAGCACGTAGGGCCGCCCCTCGTTCGGGGGCGGGCCTTGGGCAGGCGCCGCCGAGACGTCGACGCCGTTGTGGACGACGGTGGTCTTCGCGGCCGCGTCCGGGAAGCGTTCGACGAGGTCGCGCCGCGAGTGTTCCGAAACGGCCGCGATCCTCCTCGCGGCCCGGACGCTCCCCGCGATGAAGGGGGTGAAGCCGAGCCGGTTCTTCCAGGAGTGCCACTCCGGGAAGAGGAGCGGCGTCATGTCGTGGACCGTCGCGACCGAGGGCGGCCCGCCCGCGATTGGGACGATGCCGAGGCAGCCGAAGAACGCGTCCGCGCCCGCGCGGCGCGCCGAGATCCCGGCGGCGGTCTGGAGCCAGACCGTCCCGGGGAGGGCCGCGGAGGGGACCACCGCCACCCGGCCCTCGAGGGAGGGAGGCACGAAGACCGGACGCGGCGACAGGAGGACGAAATCGTCCCCGTGCCGGTCGTCCAGCCAGGCGGTCAGGAGGCCTTCGAGGTAGCGTCCGACGCCCGTCGGCCTCTCCTCCAGCGGCCGCGCGTCGACGGCGATGCGCATCCGGTCCATGTTATATTCCGCGGCTCCTCTTCGCTGAGGAGACTCCCTGCATGGACCTGAATCTGGAAACGGCTTTCGACGAGCCGGTCGATCTTTCTCATGAATTCGAGATCCCGAGCGGACGTCTCGAGAGGCCGGAGCTTCTCTCGCTGTCGCCGGTCTCGTTCACGGGGCGCCTCGAGAAGGTCGACCTCGGCTTCGTCCTGGCCGGACGCCTCTCGTTTTCGGGCGTGGTCGCCTGTGCGCGGTGCCTCGCGCCCGTGCCGTTCGCGCGGAAGGAGGAGGCCTCCTGGACCTTCATGCCCGCGCACGTCAAGCCGGTGGAGAAACCCCGGGCGGCCAGGCCGGCCGACGGCAAGCCCGCCAAGGCCGCGAAGGCCGGCAAGGGCGCCGAGAAGAACGAGGACGACGACGGGGACGAGCTCTCGGCGGAGGACCTCGACGTCCTCTATTACGAGGACTTCGTCGTGCCCTTCGACCCTCTCGTCGAGGAGCAGCTCCAGCTCGAGCTGCCGATGAAGGCGCTCTGCCGGGACGACTGCAAGGGCCTCTGCCCGCAGTGCGGCTCCGACCGCAACGCGGCCCCCTGCGACTGCGCCCCGCCATCCGACGAGCGGTGGAAGTCGCTCAAGACGATCCTCGAAACCGACGAAAAGAACTGAAGAGAACGAACGGACTTTCCGACCTCGCACCGACCAGAGGAGACCGACGATGCCGAACCCAAAGCACCGACACAGCAAGACGCGCCGCGACCTGCGCCGCGCGCACGACTTCCTGAAGCCCAAGCAGACGTCGAACTGCCCGAACTGCGGCGTCGAGAAGCTGCCGCACCGCGTGTGCGCGGCCTGCGGCTGGTACAAGGGCCGCGAGGTCACGACCGGGGCCACGAAGTAGCTTGACGATCGCCGTCGACGCGATGGGGGGCGACCACGCCCCCCGCGTCAACGTGGAGGGGGCGGTCGCCGCGGCGATCGACTTCGGCCTCGACACGCTCCTCGTGGGACGGAGGAAGGAGGTCGAGTCCGAGCTCCTCCGCACGGGTTACACGGGCGGCCGCGTGGGCGTCGTCGAGGCGGACGAGGTCGTCCTCTTCGACGAGCCCTCGATCACCCCGATCCGCAAGAAGCGGCGCGCCTCCATCCGCATCGCCGCCGAGTGCGTCCGCGACGGCCGCGCGAGCGGGATGTTCACGGCGGGCCACACGGGCGCTGCGATGGTCGTCGCGAAGATGATCATGGGAGTCGTCGAGGGGATCGACCGGCCCGCGCTCGCCGCCGTCCTCCCGGGCCTCAAGAAGAAGCAGGTCCTCCTCGACGTCGGCGCGAACGTGAACTGCCGGCCCGAGCACTACCGCGAGTTCGCGCTCATGGGCCATTTCTACGCGCAGGAGGTCCTCGGCGTCGCGAAGCCGAAGATCGGCCTCATGTCCGTGGGCGAGGAAGAGGGCAAGGGGACGGACACGACGCGCGAGGTCTTCGGCCTCCTCAAGGAGTCCGGCCTGAACTTCGTGGGCAATGTCGAGGGACGCGACGTCTACTCCGGCGACGTCGACGTCATCGTCACGGACGGCTTCACCGGCAACGTGATCCTGAAGGTCTCCGAGAGCCTCGCGCACCTCGTCGAGCAGGCGCTCAAGCAGGAGATCACCCGGAGCCTCCAGGCGTCGATGGGGTTCCTCCTCTCGAAGGACGCGTTCCGCTCCTTCAAGAAGCGGCTCGACTACAGCGAGTACGGGGGAGCGCCGCTTCTCGGCGTCAAGGGCGCGTGCCTCATCGGGCACGGGCGCTCGAACGTCAAGGCGGTCCGGAACGCGATCAAGGCCGCGCACGATTTCGTCCAGCGACGGATTCCCGACAAGATACGCGCCAAGGCGATCACGTTCGCGCCGCCCGACGTCACCCGGTAAGATCCGCGCTTTCCGCCAGGGAGGAGAACCGATGCTCCACGCCACCATCGCCGGCACCGGCCGGGCCGTTCCCGACCGGATCCTCTCGAACGCCGATCTCGAGAAGATGGTCGAGACGTCGGACGAGTGGATCACGTCGCGGACCGGGATCCGCGAGCGCCGGGTGGTCAGCGAGGGCGACGTCCTTTCGGATTTCTGCGTGAAGGCCGCGACCCCGGCGCTTGAGGCGGCGGGCCTGGCGCCGATGGACCTCGACACGATCATCCTCGCGACCTGCACGCCCGATCACCCGATCCCGGGCGCCGCGCCCGTCGTCCAGCACAAGCTCGGGGCCAAGAAGGCGGCGGCATTCGACCTCAACGCGGCCTGCTCGGGGTGGCTCTACGGGCTCCACGTCGCCGACGGCCTCGTGCAGGCAGGGAAGGCGAAGAACATCCTCCTGATCGGCGCCGAGTTCCTGACGCGTTTCGTGGACTACACCGACCGCGGCACGTGCGTCCTGTTCGGCGACGGGGCGGGCGCCACGGTCCTCAAGGCGACGGCGTCCGACCACGGCGTCCTCTCGACGGCGATCCGGACGGACGGAGAGGGCTCGTGTTTCATCTCGATGCCCGGCGGAGGGTCGACCTATCCCCCGAACCGGCCCGAGACGCTCGAGGCGCACCTCCCGTTCATCCAGATGAAGGGCGGGGACACGTTCAAGGCCGCGATCCGCTCGATGGTCGAGGTCTGCAAGGAAGTCCTCGCCGAGAGCGGGTTCACGGAGAACGACGTCGCATGGCTGCTCCCGCATCAGGCGAACGAACGCATCCTCACGGCGACGGCCGACCGCCTCAAGATCCCCGCCGAGCGGTGCATGAACAACATCGCGCGGTACGGAAACACGAGCGCGGCGTCGATTCCGATCGCCCTCGACGAGTACGCGCGCGACGGCCGGATCAAGCGCGGCGACCTCATCCTCATCACGGCGTTCGGCGGCGGGCTGACCTGGGGCGCGGCCCTCGTCCGCTGGTGACGCCGTGAACGGCGTCGCGTTCCTTTTCCCCGGCCAGGGCTCGCAGTTCGCGGGGATGGGCAAGGACCTCGCCGAGCGCTTCCCGGAAGCGCGCGAGGTTTACGCGCGGGCGGACGCCGCGCTCGCGCCGCTCGGCCTCGTCGTCTCGAAGGTGTCGTGGGAAGGCACCGACGAGGACCTCAAGCAGACCGCCGTTACGCAGCCGGCGATCGTCACCCACGCCGTCGCCGTCCTCGCGGTCCTCAAGGCGAAGGGCGTCGTTCCCACGGTCGCGGCGGGGCACTCGCTCGGAGAGTACGCGGCGCTCGTGGCCGCGGGCGCGCTCACGCTCGAGGACGCCGTCGTCCTCGTGCGGCGGCGCGGCACGTTCATGCAGGAGGCCGTCCCGGCCGGCCGCGGCGCGATGTCGGCCGTCATCGGCCTCGCCCCCGAGCTCGTCGTGGAGGCCTGCGCGGAGGCGACCGCGGCCTCGGGAGAGGTCGTCTCGGCCGCGAACTTCAACTCGCCCGAGCAGACGGTCATCGCGGGCTCGGCCGCGGGCGTCGCGAAGGCCGGGGAGATCCTCAAGGCGAGGGGCGCCAAGCGTGTCCTCCCGTTGCCGGTCTCGGCGCCGTTCCACTGCGCGCTCATGAAGCCCGCCGAGCAGGCGCTCTCGCCGTTCCTCGACGCCACGGCCTTCGCCCCGCTCGCGATCCCCGTCGTGAACAACGCCGACGCGGACGTCGAGACGGACGGCGCCGCCGCACGCGAGGCCCTCCGCCGCCAGGTGTGCTCGCCCGTGCGGTGGGTCGAGTCCGTCCAGCGCCTTTCCGGGATGGCCGGCTCCGCGATCGAGGTCGGGCCGGGGACGGTCCTCTCGGGCCTCGCGAAGCGCATCGCGAAGGAGTGGCCCGTGAAGACGACGTCCACCGCCGCGGCGCTCGACGCCCTGGCCTGAACGTGGCCGAGAAGGTCACGACGAACGCGACCCGCGTCCTCGACGCGAAGAAGGCCCTCTACGAGGTCCTCGTCTTCGCGCCCGAGGACTTCACGGCGGAGGAGGTCTCCGCCAAGCTCGGAGTTCCGGAGGACGACGTCTTCAAGACGCTCGTCGCGAAGGGCGACCGGACGGGGCCTCTCGCCGCGGTGATCCCGGGTCCGGCCCGCCTCTCTCTGAAGAAGCTCGCCCGCGTCTCGGGCAACAGGACGGTCTCGATGATCCCCGCCCTGGACATGGAGAAGCTCACGGGCTACGTGAAGGGCGGCTGCTCGCCGTTCGGGATGAGGAAAGCCCTGCCGCTCTATGCCCACGAGAGCGCGGTCGGACGCGCGAGGCTCGTCTGCTCCGCGGGGCGGCGGGGCGTGCAGGTCGCGATGGCCGGGGACGACTTCCTCGCCGTTTCGGGCGCAAGTCCTGCCGATCTGATAGAAGATTGACCGAAAGGAACGCCGATGGCCGTTTCGTTTTCCCTTTCCGGAAAGATCGCGCTCGTGACCGGCGGCTCCCAGGGCATCGGGGAGTCGATCGCGAAGGCGCTCGCCGCCGCCGGGGCGTACGTCGTCGTGGCCGCGCGCCGCGAGGACAAGGCCGCGGCCGTCGCGCAGGCAATCGCCGCGGGGGGCGGCTCGGCCGAGGCGCTCCGGCTGGACGTCGCCGACCCCGCCTCGGTGACGGCGGGTTTCAAGGCCGTCGTCGACAAGCACGGAAAGCTCGACGTCCTCGTGAACAACGCGGGGATCACGGACGACGGACTCATCCTGCGCATGCCGAAGGACTCGTGGGACCGCGTCATCGCGACCGACCTGACCGGCGTCTTTCTGTGCGCGCAGGAGGCCGCGAAGGCCATGCTCAAGAAGCGGGTCGCGGGCCGCATCGTGAACATCACGTCCGTCGTGGGCCTCATGGGGAATCCCGGCCAGACGAACTACGCGGCCGCGAAAGCCGGCGTCGTGGGCTTCACGAAAGCCCTCGCGCGCGAGATCGGCTCGCGCGGGATCACCGTCAACGCGGTCGCGCCCGGATACATCGAGACGTCCATGACGGACGCCCTGAACGAGGAGCAGAAGAAGGCCCTCGTCGGCCAGATCGTCCTCGGGCGTCTCGGGACGGGCGACGACGTGGCCGGCGCCGTGGTCTTCCTCGCCTCGGACGCGGCCGCCTACGTGACGGGGACGACGCTCAACGTGAGCGGCGGCCTGCACATCGGATAGGCCGCGAACGAGAGGGGAGCGCCTCGCCGAGGTCGCTCCCCGTCCCGGCTCCGTCAGGCGGCGACGGCCCGCGCGAGATCTCCGACCCGCTCGTGCCCCCGGGCGCTCAGCTCCCGCAGGCTCTTGTCGAACTTCGGGTGCGTCATGCCGCTCGCGAGGAACGTCCAGCGATACGCTTTGATCTGGGCCCCGGTGATCTCGGCCTTCTCCGCGGCCGAGAGCGTGCGTCCGATCGCCTTCTGCAGGCTCTCGAGGTCGAGCTGGACCTGCGCGGTCAGGCCGCCGTCGAGCATCTTGCCGATCGACATGTAGTCGTCGATCCCCGCCTCGATCCTCAGCGGATCGAGCTTGCGCGCGATCTCGTCGACGATGAGCGTGTCGAGCTTGGCGTGCTGGCTCTCCTCGAGCCAGTGGTGCTTGAGGAGGCTGCAGAAGAGCGGATCGAGCCCTTCCGCCGCGTTGTCCTTCACGCTCTCGAGGTAGTGTTTCTGCGTCATCCACTCGATCTGGAGCGTCGCGAGGAAGACGCCGAGGCGCGAGTGGTTGAGGATCGCGGCGGCGATCTCCTTCGCCGGCCCGATGCCTCCGCAGGGCGTGCCGAAGCCCTTCTCGAACTCCTGCACGAACCACTTGAAGAGCTGGATGTGCTTGGCCTCCTCCTCGGCGAAGTGCAGGAGCGCCTGCATCTCGTAGTCGTCGCCGTGGGTGCGGGTCTCGGCGTGCTCGATGACCGCGGGAAGGATGTACTCCTCGACGAGACCGAAGAGATAGAGGTAGCTGAAGCCGCGGATCTGGTTCAGCTTGAGCTTCTCCCGGGGGCTCAGGCAGCGGATGCCCTCGACGCCCGCGAGGGCCTCCGGCAGGAACGGCTTTCCGAAGTCGAAGGTCCGTCCCTCGATGACGTCCTCGATCTTCCAGTTGACCTTCCGCGCGGCCTCGAGGTTCGAACGGTAGTCGTAGCTGTGGTCCAGCATGGTGTGTCCTCCTGGGCCTCAAGATGGCCTCGATGGGCCGCCGCTCCCATGGGAACAATGTCCCGATCTGGCTATGATCGCGGCCGATCGCCGGGACGAATGTCCCGTTGGCCATGGAAAAGAGGTCGAGCCAGCGCATCCAGTTCGTCCGCACGCCGGACGGAGTCCAGCTCGCCTGGGCCGAGACCGGGTCGGGTCCGCTGCTCGTCAAGGCCTCGAACTGGCTGAGCCACCTCGAGTACGAGTGGGAGAGTCCCGTCTGGCGGCACTGGCTCCGCTTCTTCGCGGACCACTTCCGGTTCGTTCGGTACGACGAGCGCGGCTGCGGAATGAGCGACTGGAACGTCGACGACCTCTCGTGCAACCGCTGGCTCGGCGATCTCGAGGCCGTCGTCGACGCCGCCCTCCCCGAGGGCGCCTTCCCGCTCCTCGGGATCTCGCAGGGCGTGTCGACGGCCGTCTCCTACGCGGTGAAGCACCCGGAGCGCGTCTCGCGCCTCGTCCTGTACGGCGGCTATGCGCGCGGCTGGGCCCTGCGCGGGGACTCCGCCGGAAAGCGCGAGCACGAGGCGATCGTCGACCTCGCCGCTCTCGGCTGGGGCCGGGACAATCCCGCGTTCCGCCAGGTGTTCACCTCGCGTTTCGTTCCGGGAGCGACCAGCGAGCAGATGGACTGGTTCAACGAGCTCTGCAGGAGGACCAGCTCGCCGGCGATCGCGGCGGACCTCCTGCGCGCGCGCGCCAGCGTCGACGTCAAGGAGCTCCTCCCGAAGGTGAGCGCCCCGACGCTGGTCCTCCACGCGCGCGAGGACGCCGCCGTGCCGGTCTCCGCCGGGCGCCAGGTCGCGGCCCTCATCCCCGGCGCCCAGTTCGTCGAGCTGGACTCGAAGAACCACATTCTTCTCGAGGGCGAGCCGGCCTGGGGGCGTTTCTGCGACGCCGTGCGCGACTTCATGGGGATCGAGCACGCGGCGCGGACGGACGCGGGCCCCTTCGCGGACCTCACGGCGCGCGAGCGGGGCATCCTCGGGCTCCTCACCGAGGGGCTCGGAAACGCGGACATCGCGGAACGCCTCGGCGTGAGCGAAAAGACCGTCCGCAACCACGTGTCCAATCTCTTCGACAAGCTCGGAGTCTGGACGCGCGCCCAGGCGATCGTCTTCGCGCGCGACCGCGGTTTTCGCGGCTGAATCCGCCTTTTTCGAGCAGTTTCGCGCGGCTGCGCCGATCGGCGACAGTCGGTTCTGCCCCCGGAATTCGGCGTTCCGCTCCTTCGGTTAGACTCCGCAAGCTTGAAATCGTGACCCGGCAGCGTACAGAATGCCGGTCTCTCACACGAAGAAGATTTTCGGAGGATCGCGATGGCGAATTCGGTGGAAGAAAAGGTCAAGGGCATCATCGTCGAGCAGCTCGGCGTGCAGGCCGAGGAAGTGAAGCCCGAGGCGTCGTTCGTGGACGACCTCGGCGCGGACTCGCTCGACACGGTCGAGCTCGTCATGGCCTTCGAGGAAGCGTTCGGCATCGAGATCCCGGACGAGGACGCCGAGAAGATCCAGAAGGTCAAGGACGCGGTCTCCTACATCGAGTCCCACGCCAAGCCGGCCTGAGGCGGCGCGGACTCAACCCTTCGTGTCGGAAAAGCACGCTCCTCTCCTCGACGCCCGCGGGCGGCGCCGCGTGGCGGTCACGGGCGTCGGCCTCGTGTCGCCGATCGGCCTGACGCGGGACGAGAACTGGGCGAGCCTCAAGGCCGGGGTCTCCGGCATCGGCCCGCTGACCCGGTTCGACGCCACGGAATACGCGTGCCGGATCGCGGGCGAGGTGCGCGGCTTCGACCCCGGAGCCTTCCTCGACAAGAAGGAGATCAAGAAGTTCGACACGTTCATCCACTACGCGGTGGCGGCGTCGAAGGACGCGATGACCGACTCCGGCCTCGTCGTGAACGAGGAGAACGCCGAGCGTGTCGGCGTCTGCATCGGTTCGGGTATCGGCGGGCTGCCGCTCATCGAGGAGACCCACAAGACGCTCCTCGAGAAGGGGCCGCGTCGCATCAGCCCGTTCTTCATCCCCGGGCTCATCGTGAACATGTGCTCGGGGCTCGTCTCGATCCTGAACGGCGCCAAGGGGCCGAACACGGCGACGGCGACGGCCTGCGCGACGTCGGCGCACGCGATCGGCGACGCCGTGAACATCATCCGCCGCGGCGACGCGGACGCGATGATCGCGGGCGGCTCCGAGTCCGTCGTCACGCCGCTCGCGATCGGCGGGTTCGCCGCGATGCGCGCTCTCTCGACGCGCAACGACGACCCGAAGGGCGCCTCGCGCCCCTGGGACAAGGACCGCGACGGTTTCGTCCTCGGAGAGGGATCGGGCGTCCTGATCCTCGAGGACCTCGCGCACGCGAGGGCTCGCGGCGCGACGATCTACGCGGAGCTGGCCGGCTACGGGATGTCAGGCGACGCGTTCCACATCAGCGCCCCGTCGGAAGACGGCGACGGCCCCTCGCGCGTCATGCTCAACACGCTCAAGGACGCCGGCGCGAATCCCGATGAGATCGCGTACATCAACGCCCACGGCACCTCCACGCCGCACGGCGACAAGATCGAGACGACGGCGATCAAGAAGGTCTTCGGCGACCACGCCCGGAAGCTCGCGGTCTCGTCCACGAAGTCCATGACGGGTCACCTTCTCGGGGCGGCCGGCGGATACGAGGCCGGCGTCCTCGCGCTCGCGATGCGTCACGGCGTCATCCCGCCCACGATCAACTACACGACGCCGGACCCCGACTGCGACCTCGACTACACGCCGAACACGGCGCGCGAGGTGCGCCTCCGCGCGGCGCTCTCGAATTCGTTCGGGTTCGGCGGCACGAACGCGTGCCTCCTGATGCGCTCCGTCTGACGCGCGCGCTCGCGGGGGCCGACCGGCCTGCTACGATAAACCGTGTTTCCCTTCGGGCGTTCGCGTCGTGCGGCCGCGGTTGCGGCCCTGGTGGCGGTCGCCGTGGCCGCGGGCGGCTTTCTCTGGTGGCGCGCGAACCGGTCCTTCCTCGACCGATGGGGTGAGGACGCCTCCGGCCTCGTCTCGCCGGCGCGCATCGGGACGCAAATCGAGGTGCTCTCCGCGAAGCCGCACCGCGCGGGCTCGCCGGCGAACGGCGAGGTGGGTTCCGAGGTCGAGCGCCGCCTCGCGTCGGCCGGGCTGAAACCGTGGAGCGACGTGCACGACGCGGACGTCTGGGAGCCCGTCGTCCTGCGCCTCGCGCTCGCCGGCCCCGGCGGGCGCGAGATCGACCTCCACGAGCGCGAGGTACCGGGCGATCCCGCGACGCGCGCCGCCAAGGACGAGGTTCCGTTCCTCGCCTACGCTCCCGACGCGGACCTCGAGGCGCCGCTCGTCTACGCGAACTTCGGTGCGGCCGAGGACTACGAAACGCTCCGCAAGGCGGGGGTCGACCCGCGCGGCAAGGTCGCGATCGTCCACGTCCAGGGAGTCTGCCGCGGCGAGAAGGTCGCCGCCGCCGAGCGTGCCGGCGTCGCCGCGCTCCTCGTGTACCTCGAGCCGAAGGACCAGGGGATCCTGAAGCCGGCGTATCCGGAGGGCGCTGGGCCGCACCCGGCCGCGGCCTCGCGCGGCTCGCTCCTGAAGTACTTCCGGCGCCCCGGCGACCCGCGGCGGGCGAAGGAGCAGGGCGTCGACGTCCTGCCGAAGATTCCGGCGCTCGCGATCTCCGCGGAGGCGGCCGAGGCGCTCCTCAGGGAGATGACGGGGCCCGCCCCGCCGAAGGACTGGAAGGGGACGCTCGCCGCGCCGTACGCGCTCGGACCCGGCAAGGCGCGCGTCAGGGTCACCGTGCGGGGCCGGACGGTCCGCGTGAAGCTGCGCAACGTCCTCGCGTCGATCCCCGGCGCCGACCCGAAGGCGCCGCCGGTGCTCGTGATGGGGCACTACGACGCCTGGGTGCACGGCGCCGTCGACCCCGGCTCCGGCGCGGCCGTCGTCCTCGAGACGGCCGAGGTGCTCTCGCGCCTCGCGGAAAGAGGCTGGCGGCCCGCGCGAGGCGTTCTCTTCGCGCTCTGGGACGGCGAGGAGCCGGGGATGTTCGGCTCGACCGCCTGGGTCGAGGCGCACCTCGGCTCGTCCGGACTTCCCGTCGCCGCGGCGATCAACATCGACTCGGCCGCGCGCGCGAACGACCTCTTCGCGAGCCTCACGCCCGGGCTGAGAGGCGTCTTCGACGAGATCCTGCCGCACGTGGCCGACCCCCTCTCGCCCGGGAAGACGCTCGCCGACTCGGCGGGGCAGCCCGCGCTTCCCGGCTTCTCGAGCGACGTGGCGCCGTTCCTCGGGTTCACGGCCGTGCCGGCCGTCGAGCTCGGGTTCGGGCGCTGGTACGGCGCGTACCACACGCTCTACGACACGCCGGCGTACGCCTCGAAGATCGCGGACCCGGGCTCCGTCCGCGCCGCGGCGCTCGCGAAAGCCGTCGTACTCTTCGCCGGCTCGCTCGCGACGCCGCGAATCTTCCCGTTCCGGTTCGGCGAGGTGTCCGCGTTCGCGCAGCGCGAGCTGCGCGAGATCCAGGCGCGCTACCCCGGCGCGATGGGCTGGCTGCCCGCCGCGCTCAATCCTCTCGACACGCACCTCTCGGCCTTCGAGTCGGCCGCGGCCGCGTGGGACGTTTACGCGCGGTCCCGCTCCGGCCGCGCGCAGGACCGCGCGCGGGCCGACGGCCTCGCGGGCCTCGCGATCGCGTCGCTCGGGACGCGCGGCGTCTTCGGCCGCGGCTGCGTCCTCTGGGGGCCGTCGGAGGTGACGGGCTGCTCCGCCACGGCGCTGCCGGGCCTCGACGACGCCGTCCGGCGGGGCGACCGCTCCGGGGTCGCGCGCGAGATCGGCCGGCTCGCCGCCGCCTTCTCCCGGGCGCGGGACTATCTCGTCGCGGGCGACTGGCTCGGGCGCGGCAACACGTCGTCGCGCACCTCGCGCCCGGACCGTCCGGGCCGCTCTTGAGGCGGCGCGGCGCCGCGCCCGCGGCGGCCGCTCTCGCGGCGCTCGCCTTCGCGCTCGGCGCGTGCGCGCGCTCTCCATACGCGGACCGCTCCGCGCGCGCCAGCCGCCTCGTGAACGGCTCGCGCATCGGCGCGCGGATCGGCGCGCTCGCCGCGGTCCCGCACCGCGCCGGCACCCCGGCGCAGGCGTCCGTCGCCGAGACCGTCGCCGACGCGCTGCGCGCGGTCGGCCTGGAGGTCGTCGTCTCGGCGTTCGACGTCGACCTGCCCGAGCCGGGCGAAGCGTCGCTCGCGCTCGACGGCGCACCCGCGTTCGAGCTCGCCGAGCGCGCGCTGCCCGGCAACCCCTACTCGGCCGACGGCGCGCGCGAGACCCCGTTCTTCGCGTGGGCGCCCTCCGGCGAGGCGCGCGGGCGCGTCGTCTACGCGAACCATGGCGACCGGGGCGACTACGCGCTTCTCGCGAAGGCGGGCGTTTCCGTGAAGGGCGCGATCGTTCTCGCGCGCGCTGGCGGGATCTGCCGCTCGATGAAGTCGCTCCTCGCCGAGGAGGCGGGCGCCGCGGCGCTCCTTCTCTACCCGGAGCGGCGCGACCTCGGCGTCGTCAAGCCGGATTTCCCGGACGGCCCCTATTTGAACCCCTGGGCGGTGCCGCGCGGCTCGATGCTGCGGTACTTCCTCTATCCGGGAGACCCTGCGGGAGCGCGCGCCTGCGCGACTCCGGGCCTCCTGCCGCGCATCCCGGCGCTGCCGATTTCCGAGACCGTCGCCAGAGAGTTGCTTGCGAAGATCGAGGGGACGCCTGCCCCCGAAGCTTGGACCGGCTGGCTCCGCGTTCCTTACCGCGTCGGCGCGAGCCGATCCGAAGCGTTGCTTTCCGTTCGCGGCGCGAAGCGCCGCGCCACTCTAAGAAACCTCCTGGCGACTCTCCCCGGTCGGCGCCGCGAGGCGGCGGCGATCGTCGTCTCCGCGCACACGGACGCCTGGGTCCACGGTGCGATCGACCCCGTGTCCGGCGCGGCGACCGTGCTCGAGGCCGCGGACGTCCTCGCGGCTTTCTCGGCCGGCGGCTGGCGGCCGGAGCGGGATGTCGTCTTCGCGTTCTGGGACGGCGAGGAGTACGGGATGCTCGGCTCGACACGCTGGGTGGAGGAGCGCCTCGCGGACCTCCCCCGGAAGGTCGCGGCGTTTCTCTACGTCGACTCCTCCGCGCGCGCGTGGGACTTCATGGCGGACGTCTCGCCCGGGCTCGCGGGCTCGCTCGACGACGTCCTTGCCGCGGTTCCGGATCCCGCCACGGGCCGCCCGCTCCTCTCCGTGCGCGGGACGCTCCAGCTGCCGGGCTTCAGCGGCGACACGGCGCCGTTCGTCGGAATGGGAGGCGTGCCGGGCGCGCAGGTGGGATACGGGCGGCGCACGTACGCGATGTACCACACGGGCTACGACGATCCGCTGCTCGCCCGCCGGTTCCTGGACCCCGGATGGGGCCTCTCGGCTTCGCTCGCGCGGATCCTCTCCGTGTGGTCCTCGGTTCTCGCCGACGCGCCCGTGCCCGCGTGGAAGTTCTCGGAAATTTCGGATTTTCTGAGAAAGGAGATCGAGGGCCTGCCGGCTGCAGGGTCCGCGCGGTTTCCGGAGCGGCGCGATCTTCTCGCGGCGGTGGCGCGTTTCCGTGAAGCCGCCGTCGCCTGGGACGACGTCGGGATCGCGTTTCGCGGCGCACGCGCGCCGGAAGTCGAGCCGCTCGTCATCGGCGCGATGGCCGCGTTCCGTGATCTTCCCGGCGCACGCGACTTCGCGCGCTCGAGCCTCCTCATCGGCCCGTCGGCCGAGACGGGCTGCGGCACGGACTCGCTCCCGGGCCTGCGTCGCGCGCTCGCCGGCGACGGGTCGCCGGGCCTGGAGGCCGGTCGCCTCCTCGTCGCGCTCGGCGCCGCGGACGCGAAGCTGCGCGAGGCGGTGCGCCTCGCGCGAGGGGGCTCCTAGCGGAAGTCGTGGCTCGGGACGCCGGGCAGCGCCGGCAGCGGCCAGAAGCGCTCGGCCCGGACGGAGACGTTCCCGCCCTCCTTCTGCAGCGGCCCCTCCACGACGAGGCCGGCCGACCCGACGATGAGTGCGCGGTTCTCCTTGAAGAGGTCGGGCCGGACGATCGCCTGCACGATCCCGCTCTCGTCCTCGAGCGACAGGAACACGAAGCCCTTCGCGGTGCCCGGCCGCTGCCGCACGATCACGGCGCCCGCGGCCTTCACGCGGTCGCCCACGCGCGCGTCGCGCAGCTCGGCCGCCGAGAGGATGGAGCGAGAAGAGAGCAGGGGCCTCAGGTGCTCGATGAGGTGCGGCCCGGCCGTCATGTCGGTCGCGCGGTAGTCGGCCGTCGTCTCCTCGACGGCGGACATCTCGGGGAGAGGGGAATTCTGCGAGGAGGAAGAAAGAGGAAGATCTTCATAGAGGGTCCCGAGCGGGCGGGAAACCTCGGCCACCTGCCAGAGCGCGGTGCGGCGGGAAATGCCGAGGGAGGAGAGGGCTCCGGCATACGCAAGGCGCGTGATTTCGTCGGTGCGCAGCGAGCATCTCCGCTGCAGGTCCGAAACATCTTCGAAGGATCTCTTCTTCCGCTCTTCCTCGATGGCTCTCCCCGTCGCCTCCTTGAGGCCCTTGATGAAACGCATCCCGAGACGAAGACCAAGAGAAGAGGAAGATTTCTTAGAAGGTGAAGAGGGCGATGCGTCGCGCGACTCTCCGGCAGCCCATGTCCAATTCACTTTCAAAGAAATCTTTTCTTCTTCTTTCTCTCTCTCTTTCTCTTCTCTTTCCAAATCGCATTCCCATCCGGAAGAGTTCACGTCGATGGGCAGGACCGTGACGCCCTTTCGCTGGATGTCCTTCACGATCGTCGCCGGGTGGTAGAAGCCCATCGGCCACGCGTTCAGGAGGCACGCCGTGAACGCCGCCGGGTGGTGGGCCTTGAGCCACGCGCTCGCGTACGCGATGAGCGCGAAGCTCGCGGCGTGCGACTCGGGGAAGCCGTAGAGCGCGAAGGACGTGATGGACTTGACGATCTGGTCCTGCGCGGGCCCCGTGATCCCGTTCTTCTCCATGCCGGACCTCAGCCGCGCCTCGATCGCCCCCATGCGCTCCTCGGAGCGCTTGAACCCCATCGCGCGCCGAAGCTCCTCGGCCTCGCCGCCCGTGAAGCCGGCGGCGACCATCGCGATCTTGAGGAGCTGCTCCTGGAAGAGCGGCACGCCGAGCGTGCGCTTGAGGATCGGCTCGAGGCACGGGTGCGGGTACACGACGGGCGCCTTGCCCTGGCGCCGGTCGAAGAACGGGTGGACCATCCCGCCCACGATCGGGCCGGGCCGGATGATCGCGACCTGGACGACGATGTCGTAGAAGACCTTGGGCATGTGCCGCGGGAGCGAGGCCATCTGCGCGCGGCTCTCCACCTGGAAGAGGCCGATCGTGTCGGCCTTCTGCAGCATCGCGTAGACCGCCGGGTCGTCGTGCGGGATGTGCGCGAGGTCCACCCTCTCGCCCTCGTGCGCCTCGATCATCGGGATCGTCCTCTCGATCGCGCCGAGCATCCCGAGGCCGAGGAGGTCCACCTTCACGATGCCGAGGTCCGCGCAGTCGTCCTTGTCCCACTGGATGACGACACGCCCCTCCATCGCGGCGGGCTCGAGCGGCACGACCTCGGAGAGCTTTCCCATCGCCACGACCATCCCGCCCGAGTGCTGCCCGAGGTGCCGCGGCAGGTTCTGGACGCGCATGAAGAGCGACCCGAAGTGCTTCACGCGCGCCTCCTCCGGGTCGAAGCCCGCGGCGGCCATCTCGGCGGAGAGGTCCCGCTGCCCGTCGCGGTACTCGCCGAAGCTGTACCGCCCGAGGTGCTTGGCGAGCGTGTCGACCTGGCCCGGCGAAAAGCCCACGGCCTTGGCCATCTCGCGCGCGGCCGAGCGGTCGCGGTACGTGATGACGTTCGCCGTCATCGCGGCCCCGTGTGCGCCGTACGTCCGGTAGACGTGCTGGATGACCTTCTCCCGCTGGTCGCCCGAGGGCAGGTCGAGGTCGATGTCGGGCCACTCGCCGCGTTCCTCCGAGAGGAAGCGCTCGAAGAGGAGCTCCATTCGCACGGGGTCGACGGCCGTGATCGAGAGCGCGTAGCAGACGGCGCTGTTCGCGGCCGAGCCGCGCCCCTGAACGAGGATCTTCTCGCGCCTGCAGAAGTTCACGATGTCCCAGACGATGAGGAAGTAGCCCGCGAGGTCGAGCTTCTCGATGAGGTTCAGCTCCTTCGTGAGCTGCGCCTGGGCCTTCGTCGTGAGCGGACGGAAGCGCCCGCGCGCGCCCTCCCACGTCACGCGCCGGAGGTAAGACGACGGCGTCTCGCCCGGCGGAAGCGGGTACTCCGGGAAGCGGTAGCCGAGGTCCTGGAGCGTGAACGACAGGCGCGAAGCGAGCGCCGCGCTCTCCTCGAGGACGCCCGGCAGGTCCGAGAAGAGCGCCTGCATGTCGGCTGCGGACTTGAGGTGCCGCTCGCGCCCGGCGTGCAGCTTCGTCCCGGCCGCGTCGAGGTGCGTGTGGTGGCGGATGCACGTGAGCGCGTCGAAGAGGTCCTTGCCCTCCCGCCGCGCGTAGCGCACGCCGTTCGTCGCGAGGAGCGGGAGGCGCCGCGCGCGCGCGAGGTCGATCAGCGCGCGGTTCTGGTGCTCCTCGGCGCGCAGGTGGTGGCGCTGCAGCTCGACGTGGACGCGCCCCGGGAAGAGGGACGCGAGGCGGTCCAGCTCCCGGCCGGCCGCCTCGGGGCCGCCCGAGACGAGCGCGCGCGTCACGGCGCTCTCCTCTCCGCCCGTCAGGACGTGCAGCCCCTCCGCGTGCGCGGCGACGTCTTCCCACGCAGCCGCCGCCTGCCCCTTCGGCTTTCCCATGGCCGCGGCGGTGAGGAGCGAGCAGAGGTTCCGGTAACCCCTCTGGTTCTCGGCGAGGAGGGTGAGGCGGGGGAGAGAAACTCCTGGAGGAAGAGGGGGAGGGACAAGACCGAGGGGACCCGGAAGAATTTCTTCGAATGGGTGAGGGGGCGAATCGCCGCTTCGCAAGGCATCGGCGGAGTGATGCGCATGCCCCTCTTCACCCTTCGAAGAAATCCCCCGGGCGCGCGCGGAGCGCGCGCCTCCCCCTGCGCGCGCGAAGCGCGCGCTGCCGAGCACTACCTCCGCCCCGACGAGCGCCTTGATGCCCGCCTGTTTCGCCGCCTTCCAAAAGCGCGGGGCGCCGGAGAGGCCGTTCGTGTCGATGAGCGCCATCGCGGGGATGTCGAGGGCTGCGGCGGTGTCGGCGAGGTCCTCCGGCAGCGAGGCGCCGTTCAGGAACGAGAACGCCGACGCCGCGCGCAGCTCGGCGTAAGGGCGCGCGCGCCGCACGCGCGCCGCGGGGCGCGCGTAGTCGCGCTTGCGCAGCTTTTCCTTGTGCGCGCCGGGCCCGACGTACGCCTTCGCGCGGTCGCCGCCCACGAGCGGGCCGAGCATGTCGCGCCCCGGCGGCCCGCCGTGCTTCCCGTCCCCGCGCCCGTCCATGGGACGTGGAACGTTAGACGCAAGTCAGGCGTAAGTCAACGGGGCTGCTTTGGCCCGCGCTCCATCGCCGTGAGCGCCGGGGCGAGCTCCGCCGCCGCCCAGATCCCGAGGCCGCACTCGACGAGGCCCGTCGCGCGCAGCTTCTTCCGGTACCACGCGGCCGTGCGCTTCCGGAATCCCACGAGGTCGCCCTCGAGCCCGGTCTCGAGGTCGTCGTCCGACGTGAGGAAGTCGAGGTACGCGGCGCCGCCGACGAGCGCGGGCAGTCCGCCGAGCCCCCGCAGGAGTTCCTTCGTGGGCACGTAATGGAGCGCATCGGAGCAGACGACGAGGTCGAACGGCCCGCCGAATCGCAGCTCGGAGAGCTGGCCCCACGAGCCGGCGCGCAGGTTCCGCGAGCGGCCGTAGCGGCGGATCGCGTATTCGCTCGTGTCGAGGCCGAGGTACTTCAGGCGGGGCCGGAGCCTGCGGAGGATGGGCTGCCACGATCCTTCGCCGCAGCCGACGTCGAGCACGGAGTCGACGGTGCGTCCGAGGAGGTGCTCGGCGGCGCCGAGCGCCATCGCGACCTTCCGCTCGAGGTCCGCGCGCCGCACGATCGCCTTCTTCGGGTCGCGATACCAGGTCTGAAAGTACGCGTGGTCGTAGACCTTCGCGCGTCCAGCGCTCACGGCACCGAGCCCGCGTCCGGCGGCGTAAAGGGCGGCGGGTTGATCGTCATCCGGGCGACGAGCCACGAGCCGTCGGGCTGGCGGTCCCACTCCGCCTCGAAGGTGCCCTGCGTCTCCACGACCGTGCCGTCCGGAAGGCGGTTCTTCTGACGGAACGTTCCGTTCTGCAGCGCGCTCGGGCCGAAGATCTGCAGGGAGCCCCCCTTCATCTCTTTCCCTTCGGTCTTCGCCCAGGCCTGCAGCGCCGCCTCGATCCGCGCGGGAGCGTCGTCCTGTTCCGCGAACGAGCCGCAGCCCGACAGCGCCGCCGCGGCCGCGAGGGCCGCCACGATCTTCACCGTCACGCTTTCACCATGACGAGGATCATCTTGAAAGGCGTGACCGCTTTCAACCCGTGCGGTTCGTTCGCCGGGAGGCGCAGGAGGTCGCCCGCCTTCACGCGGTGCGGGACCTTCGAGATCGAGACCTCGGCCTCGCCCTCGACGCCGATCACGAGCGCGTCGAAAGGCGCCGAGTGCTCGGAGAGCGCCTCGCCCGCGTCGAACGCGAAGGCCGTCACGGTGCCGCCGCCCGTCTTGACGAGCGTGCGGCTCACGACGGCTCCCGGCTGGAAGGCCACGAGGTCGGGCAGGGAGACGGGTCCGGGGGGAAGCGGGACGCTCGACATGGCTACCTCTTCTCCTGCGGGACGTGGGCGATGCACTCCACCTCGACGCGCGCGCCGAGCGCGAGACCGTTCGCGCCGAGCGCGCTGCGCGCGGGGAGCTTGCCGGGGAAGGCCTTGCGATAAACCTCGTTGAAGTCGCCCCATTCCTTCATGTCGGCGAGGAACACGGTGCACTTCACGACCTGGGTCATGCTCGAGCCGTGTCGCTCGACGATCGCGCGGATGTTCTCGAGCGCCTGCGCGGCCTCGGCGCGCAGGCCGCCGGGCACGAGCTCGAGCTTGCCCGGCGGATTGCCGATCTGTCCCGACACGAAGAGAAGATCGCCGTCACGGACGGCCTCCGAGAAGGGCAGCGTCGCGGGCGACGACGGGTAGTGGGCGGGCGCCGCCGGCGGAGCGGACGCGCAGCCTGCGAGGGCGAGCGCGACGGCGGCGAGCGTGAGGGATCGGATCGGGGTGGGCATCGAGACCTCCGGGGGGCAGCTTACGACGGCACGGCGATATAGTCCGCGGCCATGGGCCATACGAACCTGCGTGCCCGGATCCTGGCGTACCTCGAAGGAGTCGTGACGGGCAACCTCCTGCGGAGCGAGCGCGAGATCGCCTCCGCCGTCGCGGCGACGGTCGAGGAAGTCCACGAGACGATCCGCGACCTCGTCCGCCGCGGCGAGGTGTTCGAGCCGATACCCCGGCGGTACCTCCGCCGCGAGCGGCGCATTGGAGAGCGACGCGGCGTCGCCGAACGGCGGACGGCCCCGCGGCCGGGCGCGCGCGACCGGCGAAAGGCCGCGCGCCGCGCCTCGAAGGCGTAGCCTTTCAGCGCGGAACGACGGGGGCGGCGTCCGCGTTCGAGAACGTGTAGACGGCCGACCGCACGCGGCCTCGCCAGTACGGAAGCCGCCCCTCGGGAAGGAGCCAGGCCACCTCGCCGGCCGACGGCACCCGCATCCCGTTTCGGCGACCGTAGGCCGACCACGTCCCCTCCCACGGCGTCGGCACGATCGCCGCGCCGACCGTCCGGGGACGGTCGGGGACGAAGATCGACGCGGGAAGGCCGTCGGGACCGAACCGGAACTCCACGCGGGCGGTCACGCCGCGGTCGACCACGGTCGCCGTTGCGCGGTCCTCGGCGAGGGCCTCCCAGCGGACGCCCTGGCTGGGAAGGAGCGCCGTCGGGAACCACGGAGCCTCGGCCAGCCAGCGCAGCAGCTCGCCGCGCGCGAGATCCGGCGACGCGGGAAGGTCCGCGACCGTCACGAGGCCGGCGCCCTCGGCCCTCAGGACGCCCGCGCCTTCGCGGTATGCGTCGCGCACGAAGACGTCGAGGCCCGGCAGCATCCGGATGCGCGCGTCCCAGTCGAAGCCGGGCGGATCCACCGTGACGAGCTGGCTCGCGGTGAACGGCGCCCAGCGTTTCTTCTCCGCGTCGAGGAGGAACTCGCCCGAGGTCGCGACGCGTGCCGACTCGATCACGGGCTGGCCCGGGCGCAGGGCGATCGCGAGGTACCGGCGGACGGGCGCGGGGAGGTGCTCGAGCTCGCGCGCGTCGAACGTTCGCGGCGCTCCCGTGGACTTCGCGGCCCGGAGGGACGCGTCGAAATCGCGCGTCCGAAGGCGCCAACGCGCCGCTCCGAACGTCAGCGCGGCGGCGGCGGCGAGGAAGACGGCCCCGAGGGCGACGGCGACCCGGCGCCCCGTCACGCGGGCAGGCGGCCCTTGAAGCCGAGCCACCAGCGGAAGCAGCGGTGCGCGACGTCCACCGGGGCGCAGTACATGAGCGGGCAGCCGCCCACGATCGGATCGATCCCGGCCGCGCGGCAGGCGTCGAGCGCTGCACCCGAGACGCTGCCCTCGCCGAACGAGCGGTGGAACCAGACCTGTTTCACGCCGCGCGCGGCGGCCTGCTTCACGAGGCCGGCCGCGACGTCCGGGTGTGCCGCGATCACGAGCCCGTCCAGCGGTCCGGGAATCGCGGCGAGGTTCGGGTACGAGGGCACGCCCTCGAGGGTCTCGGCGTTCGGGTTCACGGGGACGACGTCGTAGCCGGACGCCTTCAGCTTCCGGAAGATCGCGTTCGCGGGGAGCTTCCCGTCGCGCGAGACGCCGGCGACGGCGAAGCGCTTTCCCTGCAGGAACGAGGCGACGGACTCGGGGACGCGCGCCACGAGCGGGACTCCCTAGGTCGTGCCCTTGAAGAGCGCGGTGAGGTCCAGCGAGTGGACGTCGCGGTTCTGGCTCACGAGGGCGACGTACTCGATCGCGAGCGCCTGCTTGCCCGCGCCGAGCACCGTGCTCACGAGCCCGAACGCCTCTGGGTACTGCGGCGGCTCCATCCGGGACGTGATCCGCCGCCAGATGACCTCCTCGAGCACGTTGAACGCCGTGTGGACCTCCTCGAGGTCGAACCCGTCCCTGTAGCGCTCGCGGGCCACGCCCTGCGCGTACTCGATCATCGGGAGCAGCGTGCGCGTCGCCACGCACGCCGTCGTCAGGTCGTACAGCTTGGCGAGGCGCTCGCGGTTCTGCTCGGATCGGCTGGCGGTGTAGTGGGGGAGCGTGGCGCGTGAGAGGCCCTGGATCGCGTCCGCGACGGCCTCCGCGCGCGTCTCTTCGAGCAACCGGGAAAGTTCCATCGACTCTTCCTTCCTCGAGACGTCCATCACCTCAAAGATAGGGCCGCTCCCACGGTCCGCGCCGTGAGTGCGGTTGCTCTATCGCGGGAGCGGGAGTTCCGTGGTAAAGATCCCCGGATGAAGACGTTCCGCGCCGCTCCTGTCGCGCTCCTCGCCCTTTCGGCCCGCCTTCTCGCGCAGCCCGCTCCGGCGCCGGCCCTCTCGCCGGCCGCGGCCCGCGTGAAGGCCGACGTCGCGTTCCTCGCCTCCGACGACCTCAAGGGCCGCCGCGCCGGGACCGCCGAAGGCGACCGCGCCGCCGCATGGGTGGCCGAGCAGTTCAGGAAGATCGGCCTGGCGCCCGCGGGCCCGAACGGCGCGTGGCTCCAGCCCTTCGACTTCATCGACGGCGTGGACCTCGGCCCGAAGAACCGCCTCGAGACGGCCGCCGGCGCGAAGAAGGCCTGGACCGCCGGCAACGACTTCCGCCCGCTCGCGTTCTCCGCCGCGGGCCTCGCCGAGGGCGACGTCGTGTTCGCGGGTTACGGCATCGTCTCCAAGGACCTCGGGTACGACGACTACGCCGGGCTCGACGTCAAGGACAAGATCGTCCTCGTCCTGCGCTACAGCCCGGACGGCGACGACGAGAAGTCCGCGTTCTCGCCGTTCGCCGCGCTCCGCTTCAAGGCGGCCGTCGCGCGCGAAAAAGGCGCGAAGGCCATGCTCGTGGCCGCCGGCCCGCTCACGAAGGACGTGGCCGACGACCTCATCGCGCTGCGGACCGACGCGGCGTTCTCGGACGCCGGCATCGTCGCCGTCTCCGTCCGCCGGCCCGTCGCCGAGGCGCTCCTCGCGGGCTCGGGCAAGACGCTCGAGGCCGCGCAGAAGGCCATCGACGACGCGAAAAAGCCGGCGTCGTTCGCGGTTCCCGGCTCGCGCGCCACCGCGAACGTCGACGTCACGCCGCGCCGCGTCCGGGCGGCGAACGTCGTCGGCGTCCTCAAGGGGGCCGACTCCGTGAAGAGCGCCGAGTTCGTGATCGTCGGCGCGCACTGGGACCACCTCGGGCTCGGCGGAACGACGTCGCTCGCCTCGGCGAGCGGGCCGCAGATCCACCACGGCGCCGACGACAACGCGTCGGGCGTCGCCGCGCTGCTCGAGACGGCGCGGGGCCTCGCCGCGAAGCGCGCCACGCTGCCGCGGTCGATCCTCTTCATCTCCTTCGCGGCGGAGGAGCTCGGCACGCTGGGTTCCCTGCACTTCACGAAGAACCCGACCGTCCCGTGGGACTCGGTCGTCTCGATGTTCAACCTCGACATGGTCGGCCGCCTGAGGGAGAACAAGCTCGACGTGCAGGGCGTCGGCACGTCTCCCGCGTGGAAGGGTTTCGTCGAAGCGTCCAACAAGGACGCGAATCTGAAGCTCGCACTCCTCGACGGCGGCTTCGGGCCATCGGACCACTCGCCGTTCTACGCCGCGAAGAAGCCCGTCCTCTTCGTGTTCACCGGCGCGCACGGCGACTACCACAAGCCCTCCGACACCGCCGACCGGATCGACGCCGAGGGCATCGTCCGCGTCGTGAACTTCGTCGAACCCGTCATCGTGGCGGCCGCCTCGGCGCCGGAGCGCATCGCCTACGCCGAGGTGAAGGGCGGGGCGCCCGCCGGCGGCGGATCGCGCAGCTTCCGCGTGTGGGTCGGCGGCATTCCGGACTTCTCCGAGGAGGGCAAGGGCGTGAAGCTCTCCGGAGTCACGGGCGGCTCGCCCGCGGAGAAGGCCGGCCTCGCGGCCGGCGACACGATCGTGAAGTTCGGCGACAAGGAGCTCCGCAACCTCTACGACTACACCTATGCGCTGCAGGGCCGGAAGCCCGGCGAGAAGGTGAACCTCGTCGTCCTGCGCGTCGAGGACGGCAAGGCCGTCGAGAAGACCTTCGAGGTCACGCTCGGCTCGCGCCCGGACGCGACGAAATAGGCCGCGTCCCGCGGCCCGATCAGAAGTTTTCCAGGAGGACGACGCGTGAAGCCGTCCTTCCGCGGTTGACGATCAGGCTCTGCCCCCCTCGGCCCCAGCTCGCGCGAAAGTACGTGTGGAATCCCGTCGGAAGGAGGGCGGCCAGTCGCCGCGCGCCCGTCCGGGCGTCGAAAATCCAGAGCGAACTGTTCCCGCGGCGTTCTTCCCGAATCGCCGAGAAGGAGCGGCCGTCCGGGCTCCACGCCGGCAGCGTCCACATCAGGTCGCCGGCGGGGACCGTGAGCAGGACCTTGCCGCTGTCGGCGTCGAAGACCTGGATCTGACCGGCCTTCCAGTAGACGATCCGGTTGTCGACGGGAGACCACTCTCCTCGAAATCCTCCCTCGCGCGTTACCATCTCGGCTTTTCCCCCGGTGCTCGGCACCTTCCAGAGCTGTGGATCTCCGCTGCGGAGCGAGCCGAACGCGATCCATTTGGCGTCGGGTGACCAGGTCGGCCAGAAGTCCTGCGCGAGGCCGTCCGTCAGCTGCACTCCGTTCGATCCGTCGACGCTGGCCACCCAGATCTTCGAGATTCCGGTCTGATGGGACGCGTAGGCAACGCGGGTGCCATCGGGCGAGAGAGCGGAGTGTGTCAGGGCGTTGCTGTTCATGAACGTGATCTGGCGGGGGGAGGCGGCGCCGTCGAGGGACATCGTCCAGAGATTGCGGCTGCCCGCGGCCGAGCTGTTGAAGAGAAGCGTCGAGCCGTCCTTCGAGACCTGGGTCCAGAAGGGATCTCCGGAGCCGTCGAGCAGACGGACGGCGTCGCGCCCGTTGGCTTCCGGGTCTGGCCCGAGCGGAACCCTCCAGACTTCGTGCTGATCGGTCTCCATCGTCGCGAGCAGGCGCTTGCCGTCCGCCGCGACGCGCGGACCAACGAAGCGCGCGTTGACGGCGAGCGTCAATCGGCGCTGGACCGTCCCGTCGTAAGAGACGATTCCGAGGTCGGCCGTCGAGGCCAGTACGTAGCCGGACGACACCCGGGAAAAGACGAGGTTCCTGTTGCCGGGCAGCCAGGCCTGGGAGTACACGGAGCCCGACGGGAAGCGCGTGATCTGAGCCTCGCGCGCGCTCTCGACGTCCAGGACGTGGAGATTCCGCGTTTCGAAGAACGGGGCCGCCGTGAAGGCGAGCCTGCGCCCGTCCGGCGACCACGAGACCGCCCCGATGCCGAGGCCTTCGTACACCTTCCGCGCGCCCGATCCGTCCGCGTTGCCGACTTCGATGGAGCCGCGGTCCACCCAGAGGGGAAAGTCCGGAACGAACGTGCGCACCCAGGCGAGCCGCTTTCCGTCCGCCGCGGGCGCGGGATAGCGCGCCGTTTCCACGATCTTGCGCGGCGTCCCGCCCAGGACCGGAATGCGCCAGATCGACGGCCGGTCGGGTCCCCATGCCACGTAATAGAGCGACTCCCCGTCCGGCGCGTACACGAGGTCCGTCTCTTCCGCGTCGTCCCGCGTGACTTGCCGGGGCTCTCCTCCCGAGACCTGACGGACCCAGATGTCGGGCGAGCCCCCCTTTTCGGAGACGAAGGCGAACTGCCGGCCGTCGGGCGAGATTGCGCCGGACCGTTCACTCTCACCGTAGTTCGTCAGCTGGGTGATCGTCGCGTCGATGCCGGCGGGAAGGGCCGGGCTTTCCCGGCGGCGGAGGGATGAGACGACCAGGAGGGCGAGAAAGAGAAGAGCGAGAGCCCAGCCGGCGGCCAGCGCCCGCCGACGGGATGAAGGAGGACCGGCGCCGGCTGGCGCGGCCGTCTCCGACAAGCGGTCGCGCAGCGTGGCGAGATCGCGCGCGAGGTCCTCCGTCGAGGCGTACCGCTCGCGCGGGTCTTTCGAGAGGCAGCGCTCGACGACCCATCGAAGAGGCGCGGGCGCGTCCGGGCGCACCGAGCCGAGCGGCCGGGGCTCCTCGCGAACGATCGCGGCCAACGTCTCGACCGCCGTGGGACGCAGGAAAGCGCGCTGACCCGTGGCCATCTCGTGGAGGATCGTTCCGAAGGAGAACTGATCCGAGCGGAAGTCGACCGGCGCTCCGCTCGCCTGCTCCGGAGACATGTACCCGACGGTCCCGACGATGACTCCGGGTTCGGTCCGGCCGGGCTCCGTATCGAGCTGCGAGAGCACCTCGGCGTCCGTACGGGGAGGCTCGAGCTTGGCGAGGCCGAAGTCGAGGATCTTGGCGACGCCGTCGGAAGTCAGCATCAGGTTCGCGGGCTTGAGATCGCGGTGGACGATTCCCGCGGAATGCGCGCGCGCCAGCCCCTCCGCGACCTGAGCCGCAATCTGCAGCAGGCGGCGGATCGGCAGGGGTCCGCCCGACAGGAGCTCCTGCAGCGTCGAGCCGGAAACGAGCTCCATCACGAGGAATCGAACGGCGCCCGCCTCCCCGATCTCGTGAATGGTGACGATGTTCGGGTGATTGAGGGCCGAGGCGGACCGAGCCTCTCTCTCGAAGCGCGAAAGCCTGTCCGCGTCGGCAGCGACGGCCGGGGGCAGGACCTTGATGGCCACCTCGCGCTGCAGGCGCGAGTCACGCGCGCGGTAGACCTCGCCCATGCCGCCCGCGCCGACCTGCGAGAGGATCTCGTACGGGCCGAGACGGGTTCCGGGAGAGAGACTCATCCGCGTGCAGAGGATTCTATGCGTGAGACGCGTGGGATCGAGGCGCGTCAGACCCCGTCTACGAGGATCATCCGCGAGCGCGCCGTCGCGAGGCGCATCGCCTTGGGCCCCGCGTACTCCGGCGACGACCACCACGAGCGGGCCTTTTCGCGGTCCGGGAACTCGAGCATGGCGAGCCGGGGCGGGTGCCAGTCACCCTCGAGCGTCTCGATCGCGCCGCCCCGCACGAGGAATCGGCCCCCGTAGGCGGTGATGGACGGCATCACGGTCTCGCGGTAACGCGCGTAGCCCGCGGCGTCGTGGACGTCGATCTCGACCAGGATGTAGGCGGGCATGGGACCTCCGATCGCTATTCGACGATGAGCATCTGCGCTTCGGCGCCGAGCGCGTCGACGGACTGGCGGCAGGTGTGGCCGGGTGTCGCCCATTCGACGTAGAGCAGGCTCCCGAAGTCGGGGAAGTCGGGCTCCTCGAGACATTCGTCCGGGTCGTCCGTCTCCTGGTCGAAGGACGCGTCGAGGTTCGGCCTCAGGACGAGGTCGGCGTGCGCGCCGCACAGCGACGCGTGGTAGTACGGCCCGATCGACGCGCTCTCGTGGAGCTCCATCGTCACGCCCAGCGTACGTTCCACGACGGCGCGCACGGCCTCGATGTCCGGGTCGGGGAAGCCCCAGAGCTCGACGACGGGTTCCGACATGATCGGATTGTGCCTGAGGGCCGGAGCCCGGGCGGGCCTTCTTGAGACGCCCGAGGGCAAGTCGCCGGCGGCGCTACCTTTTCGCCTCGTACCGCATCGCCACCGCCCCCGAGCCGAGCTCCAGCCGGCTCACGAGCTTCAGGTCGACGTGCTTCGACAGCCCCGCGAACAACGTCGGCCCATGGCCCGCGAGCCTGGGGTGCACGACGAACTCGTACTCGTCGATCAACCCCAGCTCCGTCAACGCGAGCGCGAGCTTCACGCCTCCCACGAAGAGTCCGTGGCCCGACTCGCTCTTCAGCCGCTGAACGGCCTTCCCAAGGTCCCCGCGCACGAGCTCCGCGTTCCAATCGACCCGGTTCAGGGTGCTCGACACGACATACTTCTTCGCCGCGTCGATCGTCCGTGCGAAGGGTTCCATCCAGGGTTGCATCCACTCGGGCCGCTCTCCCGTCCGCGCCGGCGCCCGCCACGCCGCCTCCATCATTTCGTAGGTCACCCGGCCGAACAGAAGGGCGTCGGCCCGGGCGAGGTTCTCGGCCGCGTGACGATGCAGGGCTTCGTCCGGGATGATTGCGCGATGATCGCAGCACCCGTCCAGCGTGACGTTGACGGAATATCGAAGGGGACGCATCAGGCTCTCTTCGCCTTCGCCTTCGCCTTCGTTTTCGCCTTTGCCTTCGCCTTCGGGCTCTTCTTCTTGCGCAAGCTCTCGTAGCGCTCGACGTACTGGTCGACGGTGACGCGGGCGACGGTATTGCCGACGACGTCGAGCGGCAGATCGTCGAGCGTCTTGAAGTGGACGCAGCAGCCGCCCATGTCGAGCTTCTTGCCCGTCCTCTTGTAGGCGGTCTCGAACTCTCTCCTGAGCTTCGGATCGCCGTAGACGCTCATGAGGTAGAGGGTCATGCGCTTCGTGTGCGCGCCGAGCGCCGCGAGCAGCAGCGGACGGCCGTTGTGCGTGTTCGGGAGCGTGGCGAGCGGCACGACCCAGGCGAGCATGCCCCAGTCGACCGTCTCCTCGTAGCCCCGGGGAAGGTGCTTGTTGACCGCCTTGCGGACGGCGTTGATGGCGTCCTTGCGCTCGGCGGGCACCGACGCAAGCCACTGATTCACGGTGAGCACGGGACGTTCTTTCACGATTCGCTCCTTTTCGGCTCATACCGCGTCGGCGCGGCACCCGAGACGGGTTCCAGCCGGCCGACGAGCCTCAGGTCGTGGGGCCCCCGGAGCATTTCCGCGGAGCCCACGGATGCTTCAGCGCTTCCGCGCATCATCGTGCCCTTGGCGCCTGAGGACGACATGGGCCGCCTTGTCCGACGCGACGAACTGAGTACATTCGTACCCCAGGGCGCGCGCGTCAATCCCCTCGAACAGCCGCTCGCCCCCGCCCAGCAGGACCGGCGAGATCGCGACGTGCAGCTCATCGACGAGGCCCGCACGAAGATACTGCTGGATCGTGGCGGGTCCGCCGCCGATGCGCACATCCATCCCGTTGGCTGCTTCGCGCGCGCGGTCGAGCGCCTCGTGAATGCCACCCGTGACGAAGTGGAACGTGGTGCCGCCTTCCATCGGGATGGGAGGGCGCGCGTGATGAGTCAAGACGAACGTCCGAACGTGATAGGGCGGGTTGTCCCCCCACCAGCCTTTCCAGTTCATGTCGGGCCAGGGCCCGCGGACCGGTCCGAACATGTTTCTTCCGAGAATCCAGGCGCCGACATTCCGGAAGCCCCGCGCGGCGAAGTCGTCATCGATCCCCGTGGTGCCGCCGTCGGCGCCGAACAGGGTCCGTTGGAACGTGCGGGTCGGCACCAGCCACTGATGCAAACCCGTCCCGCCCACGCCAAGGGGGTTCCTGATGTCCTGATTCGGACCCGCTCCGTACCCGTCAAGCGAGATAGTGAAGCCCTCGACTCGGACGCGTGTCATGTCTTCGCCTTCCTCTCGTTCGACGCCTGACGATACCAAGCACAACAACAGCAGCAAGTCCGCCGCAATGATGGGTCAGGCGGCCTCGAGTGCCCCAGGGCGCCAGCCAGGGGCTATCCACAAGGGCCTCCGGAGGGAAAGCTCCGGTCTCACGAAGTTCGGAGCAAAGCGCGTCGACGTCTCGAACGAGAAAGCGGCCGGTGGGACGGTCGTTGGGGTAGGCCCACTGAAACCGGTCATGCCACTGCAAGTGC
Organism: Thermoanaerobaculia bacterium; assembly: GCA_044229475.1. Classification (GTDB taxonomy): domain Bacteria; phylum Acidobacteriota; class Thermoanaerobaculia; order UBA5066; family UBA5066; genus Fen-183. The sequence continues at coordinate 832,124 of JBGASW010000003.1, forward strand.
AGTTCCACGCCGTCGCGTGTCACGGCGGCGTATTTCGGGTCGGCGGGGTCGTCCTGAAACGCGAGGGAAAACCCGAGGCGCTCGTAGAACCGAGTCGAGGCAGATACGTTGCTGCTCATGAGGACCGGGTGAACAGAGTCGAGCATGGGCGACGTTAGCGGGCGCCTTCACGACGAGGTCGAGTGAGGCCCTGAACCGGCCCCCGAGACCCGCCTGCCGCGCCTCGTACCAGGCCACCGAGCCGGATTCCGCGACGATGCTGTCCCAGATGGCCTGAACGAGCTCGATTCGTTCCGGAACCGGGAGGCGAAGAGCGTCGTCGAGTACGGGCGTCGAAATGCAGTGATGATACGGCGGCTGACGTCTGGCATCAGCGGCGAGCGTAGCGAGTCCGCTGCATGCCGGGGTTAGGCCGGGCCGGCCGAGCCGCCAACAGGAGCTTTGGTGGACTGCCGAAGCGTGGAGAGCACGGCCTGGAGCAGCGCGGCCAGCTCTGGATCGGCGGCGATGCCACTGTGGTCGAGTTTGCGACCCGTAAGCGGAACAGCTGTCTGGTCCACGACACGCGCGCCCATGACCCGAAGAGTCTCGACGAGGGCGCCGTGCGCGACGGACGCCTGCGGCCGCGCGTTGAGAACGGAGACTGGTTTGCCGTTGATCTCGACGCCGCCGACGAGCCAGTCGAGTGCGTTCTTTAGGACGCCGGACACGCCGTGTGCGTACTCCGGACTCGAGATGACGATGGCGTCGGCGAGGCCGATGTCCTGACGCCACGCCTGAACGGACGGGGGAAGACCTGCCGCCTCGACGTCAGAGTTGAAGAACGGCAGTGAGTCGAGCGGGGGCGGAAAATGGACAGTGGTGGCAGCCGGCGCAAGGTGCACGAGTGCGCGTAGTAGGGAGGTGTTTGACGATGCCTCGCGCAGGCTTCCGGAGACTGCGAGGACCTTCATGAGCGTCATGATCTTAGCGTTGCCGAGATGTTCCCAGCCCGGCCTAACGATATCGAGTTCACCGGCGAGAAGGAAGGAGCGCCAGCGACTGACGCCGAGTCCGCTGCAATGAGTTGTTGGGCGGCGACTAGCGCTGGCTGATGAGACGCTCGTACTCATCATGCGAGCCGACCCAGAACCAGACGATGTCGTCGCCTTCGCGCACGCCGAGAGCGCGATAGTGAAGGCCTATGCGAACCGAGTAGATGGGGCGCGAAGGGTGGACAGGCTTGAAGCGAAGGCCCGGGTGACTAGGGTCGGATCGAAAGAGAGCGTAGGCGCGCTGGGCCTGTGAACGAACCTGGGGAGGAAGCGCCTCGAGTGCCTTCCGGAAGGCGGCGGTAGTACGCGACCTCACCGAGACTTCGGGTCGAGATCCTGAGTGTGGCCGGAGCGATGTTCGGCGAGCGCAGCATCAGCGAGCCTCTCGAGCGTGGAGCGGGAGCTAGAGAACGACTCGGCCCAACGCGCCTCATCCTCGAGCTCGGCAAGCAGCCACGAAGCGACTTCCTCCTGCTGGGGAGGAGGGAGCTTCGAGATTTCTGCGAGGGCCTTTTCGAGAAGCGCTGTCATGACTTTACCGCGAGAGATTCTACTCTCCCTGAGCCGCCCAACGATATCGAGTTCAGCGGCGAGAAGGAAGGAGCGCAGCGACTGACGCCGAGTCCGCAGCAATGAGTTGTTAGGCCCGCGCACCGCGCGGCTCGAGTATTACGCCGCGACCGTTACGTACGTGGCGCGAGTCTTCGGTTCGGGAACAGGAAGCCCCTCGGCACGCATGCCTTCGATATGAAACTCGATGGCCTCATGCATGACGCGCTCGACGTCTTCTTGCGTCGCGCCCGTCGCGACACAGCCGTCCAGGTCGGGCGAAAACGCCGAGAAGCCGGTCTCTGTGGGCTCGATAACGATGAGGTATTTCATTTCTTGAGACCCGCCTGCTTGAGGACGCTATTAAGAGTGCCCGGTGCGAGATCCTGGCCGCCTTGCCCGGCCAGAGTGACGAGGCCCTTCTTGACCGGGTGCTTGAACTGGCGATGACTGCCCTTCGTTCTCACGTGCTGCCATCCGTCGGCTTCGAGAAGCTTCTCGACTTCCCGTACCTTCACGAAGTCAGGATATCAGGCAGAGGCAACCCCTTCGCGGGCCTAACGATATCGAGTTCAGCGGCGAAGAGGAAGGAGCGCGAGCGACTGACGATGAGTCCGCTGCAATGAGGTGTTAGGCGGGCGCGATAGAATCGCGGCATGACGGAAGCAGCCGTTCGACTGCGCGAGGCCTTGATGACGCTACCCGAGGCGGACCGTGCCTGGCTGGCTGCAGAGCTGGCTGCAAGCCTCGACGGGCCGGCCGACGCGGGCGCGGCCGAAGCGTGGGACGAAGAAGTGCAGCGCCGGATAGCGGACGTTAGGGCTGGGAAGGCGAAGCTAGTGGGCTGGGCCGAGGTTAGCGAGCGCCTCGAGGGGCGGATAAAGAAGCCTTGACCCGCCACGTTCGCTTGCACCCGGCCGCTGCTGAAGAAGCGGAGGCCGCGGTTGGGTGGTACGAGCACGAGCGTGAGGGGCTCGGCCGAGCGCTCAAGGAAGACTTCGAGGCTGCGGCCGCACGACTCGCTTCAGGGCTTGAGGACGGAATGCCCGCGCGAGGCCGAGCAGCAGCAGCAGGTGCACGACGCCTTGTACTGACCCGCTTTCACTATGACGTTGTGTTCCTGCTGGAGGGGAGCGACGTGATCATCGTCGCGTACGCCCACCACGCGAGGCGCCCAGGCTACTGGCGTGATCGCTTGCCCGCCTAACGATATCGCGCTCAGCGGCGAGGAGGAAGGAGCGCAGCGACTGACTACGAGTCCGCTGCAGCGGGCTGTTAGGTGGCGCTAGTGCCTTGCGAGCAACCCTAGATCGCGCGCAAGAAAGTAGACGCCGGCTGAAAGAGACGCGAGTCCGATGAGAAACAACTTAACGGACCAGAACTGAGCGCCTGGCTCCAGTACGGCTTCGTCCGGGTCGGTGGGATTCACGTATGCGACGGCCGTTTGGCCGGGCGTGTATCTTGCGACCACCTCGCTAGCATGGCCCTCGAGCGGGAAACGCGACGGATAGAGACGAACGCGCCAGCTTTCCCATTCATCGCCGTCGCATGCATAGCTGTACCGAACATCGGGCTCGTACCTAAAGATGCCACCCCTGTGAACGGCCGACCGCAACACTTGCGCGGGCACCTGGGGCCAAGCGCGCGTGCTAAGGCCCTTCCGGATGGTGCGGACACCTAGTGTGATCTGGTACAGCCCTCCTAGAGCGAGGAGGGCGAAAAAAGCCTTGTCCCACCACATTGCGCCACCAAACGATATCGAGTTCAGCGGCGAGAAGGAAGGAGCGCCAGCGACTGACGCCGAGTCCGCTGCAATGAGGTGTTAGACGGCCTCTGTGACGCGCGCAGAACTGAGCCGAGCGACCTCTGCTGCGAGTGCCGAACGGAAGGCGGCAAGGAACTCCTGCGGTGTGCGATGGCTCCACTCCTCGCTCCAGAAGAGCTCGCCGCGAGCCGTAGAACTGATTTCTGCCGTGTCGGGGTAGAGCCAAATAGTGAGGTCGGAACCCGCGAGGTGAAGCTCGAGCGCCAACGTCTCTTCGCGTGGCCAGCGCCGTTCAGCGACCGTGAGTGGGAGTCCAGCGCATTGCTTCTCGACCTCGGCAAAGAGCTCTTGCAGCAGGCGAGTACGTTGGAACGGCGCGGCCACCGTGTAGCCCTGCCAGGTTTCCCGATGAGTGCGGTTCCACTCGCGATTCTCGGCGAGCCAGGAACGAAGCTTCGCGAACACGCTTTCTCCGATGGGCCGTCTAACGATATCGAGTTCAGCGGCGAAGAGGAAGGAGCGCGAGCGACTGACGATGAGTCCGCTGCAATGAGGTGTTAGGCGACCGCCGTGTCGGCCGCACACCTCACCGGATGCTAGGAACCCGGCCTAAGCCGGCGAACGACCTCTTCGGTGCTGGACCAGGTTGGGCCGATTACCGCCTCGAGTGCTGCGGTCTCCTCCGGCGTAAGAAGCTCCTGCGTGATGACCCGATCGTCAGCGAGGAGTTCGAAGCGAGAGTCGAGTTTGACCACGACCGCCCGCGAGGACGCCGGACAACGAATAACGTGGAAGACGAGCGCATCTTCGGTGCCTTGAAACTCTTGAATCCGTGCCGCGCTGACCCAGTCGTGCCGCGCGACGGCGCTCTCGAGAAGTTGCCACTGGGAGTCGGGCGCGTGAGGCCGGGCAGATGCGAGATCGTGAAAAGGATGGCTGCCGAGACCGGTGTTGCAGAACGGGCAGATACCGAACGTGTGATTCCGGTGTTCAGTTAGCGAATGGGCCTGCTTCAGGGTGCGACGCTCATGAAGGCTGGAGAGATAGCGTTGAAGCATGGGTTCGGTCGCCTAACGATATCGAGTTCAGCGGCGAGAAGGAAGGAGCGCAGCGACTGACACCGAGTCCGCTGCAATGAGGTGTTAGACAGCACCCTCCTTTGAACGCGAGCCGCGGCAACCGAGCCCGGGGTGCGAAACCGGCGCCGGACCGACGGACGGGAAAGCCGGCCACTTGAGCAGCACGAACGATTAGGGCTTTACATGCTAGGAATGGCTTTTCCGGGCCGCGCGCACCAGCACTCCGATAAGCAGATGGAAGCAACCTGGATCGAGTACGAGCGGGAGGGACGCCAGCGGGCCGAGACGTAGGCCGGGGTAGAGCAACAGGGCGCCGGTAAGAAACGCACCGCCAAGCAGGGGGATACGGGAAAACGAGGAGCCACGCTGGCGAGCCGTGACGATGCCACGCACATTGCTTGTGATGAAGGCGATGCCCGCTATTCCGAGCAAGATGGAAAAGGCGATGCGAAGCGTGTCCAGTGTTCGCCTCTCGTGTGCTGTCTAACGATATCGAGTTCAGCGGCGAGAAGGAAGGAGCGCTAGCGACTGACGCCGAGTCCGCTGCAATGAGGTGTTAGGCGGCCGGCGCACAGCCGGCTACTTGAAGGTAAGTGTGCCGTTAGGGAGTACTTCCGGAAGCCCGTATGACGGGGTGGTGGGTGCGTCTGCCGTAAGTGTGTGCTTCTGCAGGTTGATATGAAGCCCGACAAACTGTTTTCGCTCGAGCGAATAGAGCGCGCAATAGAGATCGGGCCACTCAGTGCCCGAGATGATGAGTATTGGTGTGCCCTTGACTAGAGGTTGGCGGGGAGTACCGGAGTTGACGATAAATGGCTGCCCGGTTTCCGAAATGGCGCGGTTCGACGAGTAGAAAAGTGATTGAGAAGCCCAATCAGCGCCAAACGATGCCTGCATGAACGAGGGATGCGGAATGACGAGGCTGTACTCGCCCCGGACCAGGAAGAACTCAGCCTCCTCGGTGCGTACAAAGGTGCACGCGCTGCGACGGCAAGCGCCCGCCAGTGAGGACGCGGCCACAACTAGAGCTAAGAGGAAGTACCGAGAATGTGAAACGGACATGTTCTGGGCCGCCTAACGATATCGAGTTCAGCGGCGAGAAGGAAGGAGCGCGAGCGACTGACGCCGAGTCCGCTGCAATGAGTTGTTGGGCGGCGCTGCTAGTGAGGCTCGGCGATGCCCTTCTCACGAAGCATGTTGATTGCAGCCAGGTCGCGCTGGAAATAGGTGGTGCCTTTCGCGGCCACAAGAACGACGTCTTCATAGGGGCTATCAGCAAGAAACCACTCGAGCGCGACGCGAAGGGCGGACCCTGCCCACGGGAGCCCGGGCAAAGAGATGCCGGAAAGCGCGCGCCGAGAAACTAGCGCCTGCGATGCCGGATCTATGCGGACAAGCGCGCCTGGGATGAAGTGAAGGTCCGGCCCTGAAGTAAAGCGTGCCTCGGAGATGTCGAGCGCCCAGTCAGTGTGGGCGTAAAAGGCGCGGTTGGCCGCCTGCCAGAGTGCGACCTGCTCGCTCGAGTGGTTGACAGACGGACTGGCCTGGACCTTGAAGAACGTGAGGCGACCCTTGAGCGTGACGTGGCGAAACACGACGCCGGCAAGGAAGAGCGGGATGCGCCCTTCACGGCCCAGCCCGTCGACGAGTACGTTGTCGAGCACAGCCCCGGCCAGAAGCGACGCCCGCTGTTTGCACTGAACGAGCGAGACGTTCCGAATGACGGAGCGCCGCTCAGGATCGGGCGGCTGCGCCAGGCTGCAGTTGTCGAAGAAGCACTTGTGGAAGGAGAGGTCCGCGATGTGTTGTGGCGGCGCTCCGAAGTGGGAAGCAGAGATGGTGCGGCCACTAATCATGCAGATTTAGCCGCCCAACGATATCGAGTTCAGCGGCGAGAAGGAAGGAGCGCCAGCGACTGACGCCGAGTCCGCTGCAATGAGGTGTTAGGCGGACCTACTCGAGGCGCAGGCCCATAGCGCGGATTTGATTCTCACGCTCTGCTGGCGACAGCGCCTCGAGGGCGGCGCGAATAGTGTAGCCGCCTTGAAGCACGCCCTCGCGAACGTACATCCAGTCCGACAACCGCCCCTCGGGTTGCGATACGCGCTGCCCGAGCTTGATGGTGGAGACGAACTCGGGCTCGTTATTGACGACGCCGGACACTTGACCGTTCGAGAACGAGGGCTCGACGAGCCAGATGTGCTCGCGGTCGTCCGAGCCGTACGGAAATGCAACTTTGACCGCGAAGCCGCTGGAGCCGGCCGGTGGAGAAGCAAGGGCCGCCTTGAACTGGGGCAACGAGCCCCGTGCTCGGAAGACGGCCGCGTTCATGGCGGCATCCTCGGCTGAGACGACAACGATGTCGGGTTGGCCTTCCCGCTTCACCGTCTGGCCGGCCTTCCGGGTACAGGCCGGCAAGAGTAACGAGAGGACGAGGACGCGTGCAATTCGCTTCATGCTTCGAAAGGGCCGCCTAACGATATCGAGTTCACCGGCGAGAAGGAAGGAGCGCGAGCGACTGACGCCGAGTCCGGTGCAATGAGGTGTTAGACGGCCGCCTTGGTCGGCCGACGCTAGTGAGCGCCACCCGCCACGGGCCCGACGTCCATTCCGTCGTAGCGTTCAACACCAAACTCGGCCGCTAGAGAGTTGAACCGGGCATTGAGCGCGAAGAGAGACTGCGGCGTGTGCGCCTCGACGCGCTCAACATGGAGGAAGTGAGTGCTACGGTCGTCCGTTTCGTAAATGGAGACGAGCCGGTAGCCCAGCTCCACGAGGCGCGCTGCAAGAGGCTTGAGACGCTTCGGCTTTGGGTCGGTAAAGAAATAGCCCCACAAGAGGTCGCCGCTCGTGTCCCAGCCAGCTTCTGCCTTCATGTTCTTGAACATGGTCTCGAGCTGCTCGAGTGGGATGTCGGCCACGTTCTCTCCTTCGGCCGTCTAACGATATCGAGTTCAGCGGCGAGAAGGAAGGAGCGCAGCGACTGACGCCGAGTCCGCTGCAATGAGGTGTTAGCCGCCCCCTGTAATGCGCTGCCACAAGGAACGCTTGGCGCCTGCTGGAGGACGTGACGCCGCGAGTTCGCGAACCTGACGCGCCGTTTCCGTGAACGCGGCCTGCATAAACGTGCCCTCGCGACGCTCCCAACGCTTCGCGACGAAGTTCGCGGGATAGAGAAGGACATCGGCTGTGCCTGGAAGGGCGCAGACGGCCAGATCAGTACCCTGAGCGTCGGTAGCGATGACCCAGGAAAACCCAGCGTCGCGCACAAGGAGTGAACCGAACGCGATGCCAACGGCGTTGATGGCCGCATTCACTTGAGCCGATTCGGAAATACCCTGACCGAGCCAGGCTGAAAAGGCGCGGTCGAGTGCGCCAAGCGTGATTGGAGAGCCTGAGTCAGTAGGAGAGTGCGCGGCCACGAAAGCGCTGGCCACCTCGAGTTGCTCCGCCACCCATTTCTGTTCGGCTGGCGAGAGCGCAGTGCAAGTAGGGGCCATGCTTCTTCCTTAGGGCGGCTAACGTCTGGCATCAGCGGCGAGCGTAGCGAGTCCGCTGCATGCCGGGGTTAGGCCGGGCCGGCCGAGCCGCCAACAGGAGCTTTGGTGGACTGCCGAAGCGTGGAGAGCACGGCCTGGAGCAGCGCGGCCAGCTCTGGATC
>JBGASW010000009.1:0-52482 GCA_044229475.1 Thermoanaerobaculia bacterium
TCGACGCTCTTACTCTTCCTCAGTAAAACGCCGTCACGCTCTGCCGCGATGGCTCCATCACTACAACTTCCATCGCCTACACTCTTCCCTCGGCTACCGTCCACCGGCATCCAGGGTGAACAACCTGTTTAGCCTCGACAACTAGGGCGCGCGCCTCCGGCGCTCACGCTCGGCCTCCGGGATCTTCTCGATCGGGGCGTCCGTCTCCGCGAGGGTGTAGAGGAGGGCCGCGATCGTCGAGACGCCGGTGTTGAGCTCCTCGCGGTCGATCTTGTCGAACGTGTCGTCCGCCGTGTGGTGGACGTCGAAGTAGCGCGAGGAGTCCTGCAGCGGCGAGAACATCGGGACGCCCGCGGCGCGCATCGGGCCGATGTCGGCGCCCCCGCCGCCCTTTTTCACCTCGCCGAGCCCGAACGGCGCGAGCGCCGCGCCCAGCTCCGTCACGAGCGGCTCCGTCGCCGGGCCCGCGCTCCAGGCGAAGCCCTTCACGCGGCCGGCGCCGGCGTCCGTCTCGACGGCCGCGACGTGCCTGCCGAGCTCGTCCGCGTGGGCCTTCGCGTAGGCCCGGCCGCCCGCGAGGCCGTTCTCCTCGTTCGCGAAGAGGACGACGCGGATCGTCCGCCGCGGACGCCGCGGGAGCTTCCCGACGAGGCGCGCGGACTCGATCGCGATTCCGCACCCCGCCCCGTCGTCGAGGGCGCCCATCCCGAGATCCCACGAGTCGAGGTGGCCGCCGACGAGGACGATTTCTTCGGGCTTCTCGCGGCCCGGGATCTCGCCCACGACGTTCGCCGTCTGCACGTCGGGGAGCGTTCGCGCGCCGAGGGCCATCTTCAGGCGCACGCGCATCCCCTTCGACAGGTACGAATGGAGGAGGTCCGCGTCGTGGACCGCGAGGGCCGCCGCCGGGATCTTCGCGACGCCCTCCGCGTAGTTCAGCGCGCCCGTGTGCGGGAAGCGCGCATCGGACGTGCCCACCGACCGGATGACGACCGCGAGGGCGCCACCCTTCGCGGCGCGCGAGGCGCCGTTCGAGCGGATCGGCACCGTCGCGCCGTAGCCCGAGCCCTCGCTCCCGCGCTCCATGACCTTCCAGATCAGGACGATCTTCCCCTTCGCCTTCTCGCCGAGCGCGTCGACGCCCTCCAGCGACGTCGCCTCGACGACGTCGCCCTCGACGCCCTCCGGCGGAGTCCCGACGCTGCCGCCGAGCGCGCAGAGCGAGAGGCGGAGCGGGATCGGGAGGAGAAGGTCCCCCCTCTCCTCGCCGCGCTCCCAGTGCGGCGCCGTCACGGGCTCCGTGTGAACGTTGACGAAGCCGCGCGCCCTGAGCGCACGCTGGGCCCACGCGACGGCGAGGACATCGCCGGGCGAGCCCGCGAGGCGCGGGCCGGCCGCCTCGAGCAGCTCGCGAATCGTCTCGTACGCGCCAGACGTGGCTTTCCCCGACGCGACGAGCGACGCGACGTCCGCGCGCATGCCGTCCGTCAGCAGCGGCGGGGCCGACGCGAGGGGGGCCGCGAGCGCCGAGGCGAAAAGGCACAGGGCGAACGCTTTCATGAAAGCCTTTCGAGGAGCTTGTTTTCGAGGACCTGCGGGCCGGGGTCCGCCTCGAGGCGCAGGTAGTGGCCGGCGGCCGCGAGGAGCGCGGCCTGCGGGACGAGGCCGACGATCTCCGAGCCGACGACCGCGACTCCGTGCCGCTCGGCCTCGGAACGCACCGTCTCGAAGACGCGGTGGAGCGGAGTCTTCTCGAAGTTCGTCATGTTGATCGAGACCTGCACCTGGCCGCGCGCCTCGAGCTTCACGCCCATCGCCTTCACGAAGCGGTAGCCGCCCGAGAGGTGGCGGATCGCCTTCGCGATGCGGTCGGCGACGCCGAGGTCGGCGGTCGCGAGGTTGATGTTGTACGCGATGAGCGGCGAACGCGCGCCGACGACGACGGCGCCCCCGGACGGATGGGGCGCCGCGGGTCCGAAGTCGGGCGTCCACGCGGGGTCTTCCATCTTCTTCGCGAGCCCCTCGAACTCCCCCTTGCGGATGGCCGCGAGGTTTTGGCGCTCGGGCGTCGCCGCGGCGTCCTCGTAGAGGTAGACGGGCAGGCCGAAGCGCTCGGCGAGCGACTTCCCGAGCGTCTTCGCGAGCTCGACGCATTCGGCGCTCGTGGCGCCGCGCACGGGGACGAACGGGATGACGTCGACGGCGCCGAGGCGCGGGTGCGCGCCCGTGTGCGTCCTGAGGTCGATCGCCGCGAGCGACGCCTCGACGAGCGCCGTCATCGCGGCGACGAGCGGCTCTCCGTCTCCCAGGAACGTGAGGACGGAGCGGTTGTGGTCGGAGTCCGACGTCCGATCGAGGAGCACGACGCCGGGCGCCGCTTTCACGGCCGCCGCGGCGATGGCCGCGACGACCTCGTCGCGCCGCCCTTCGCTGACGTTCGGGATGCATTCGATGAGCCGTGCCATGTCGCCTCCCGCGAAGCCGCGATCGTACCCGACGCGTCGGCGGGAGGTTCTTGCTAGCATTCGCCGAATGGCTTCGTACGCGGGCAGCGCCGCTCTCTCGGCGGAGGCACGGGAAAAGGTCCTCCAGACCTTCCGGCACACTCTTTCTCTCGCCCAGTCCGGCAAGGCCGACGAGGCCCTGCTGGGCTGCGACTTCATCCTCAAGATGGACGGCCGCTTCGCCCCGGCCCGGGCGCTTCTCGACGCGCTCCGCACCGCGGCGCCCGGCGCCCCCGTGGACGTGAATCGATTCTCGGAGTTTCTCGGATTCGAGAGCGCGGTCGAGGAGCTGCCGGGCTCGGCCGAGCTGCCGGCCGTCCCGAAATCGGCGCCCGCGCCGCCCCTTCGCGACGCGTTCCCCGGGCCGGCCCCGTCGGCTCCCCAGGCCGGCATGGACGACCTCGTCTTCGGCGACGAGCCCGCGCACGCGCCCCAGGCCGCGGCCGCTCCTCCGACGCCGCCGCCCTCGACCGCCGTGCCGCCGCCCCCTTCGTTCGCCCCCGTCGCCGGCAACGACCCGTTCGCCGGCCTCGACGACCTGAGCCTCGGCGGCAGCGGAAATTCGCTCGTCGGCGCACCGCTGGAGGCTCCGGCGTCCTTCGCGCCCGGCGCGCCGCCGCCGATGCCCGCTCCGGCGCCGGAGCCCGAGCCGCCGGACGCACCCGCGGCGCCCGAGGCGAAGCCGGCCGCCGCGCCGCGCCCCCTGTCCGGCTCGGGCGGCCAGACCGACCCGCGCATCATGCAGTTCCTGAAGCAGGGCGACGAGGCCTTCGCCCGGGGCAACGCGCAGGAGGCGATCGACCTCTGGAGCCGGGTCTTCCTCATCGACCTCTCGAACGAGGAAGCTTCGCGGCGAATCGACTCGGCGCGGGAAGCCCAGGCCGAGACGGCCCGCAAGATCGACATGCTTCTCTCCGAGGGCGTCCAGTCGTACGAGGCGGGCGACCTCGCGGGGGCGCGCAACAAGTTCCTCGACGTCCTCGCGCTCTCCGAGCACGACGCGACCGCCCGGGGCTACCTGAACCAGATCGAGGCCGCCCTCTCGACGCCGGGGGCGGGTGGCGCTCCCGCGTCCACCTCGACGCCCGACTCGGACTTCATGCGAAACGAGATCGAGGCGCCGCATGCCCCGTCGTTCGCCGACGACGTTTCGCCGCTCGAGGACGGCATGTCCGCCTCGGGCTCCGCCCCGGAGCGCGCGACGCTCCCGAGGGTCAGGAGCCGCGTCGACCTGCGCGTCCTCCTCGCCGCCGGACTCGTGCTCCTCGCCGTCGTCGGCGGGGGGACGTACTGGTTCCTGCGCCGCAACCGCCCGGTGCCCGCGCCGGCCGCCGGCTCCGCCCCGCCGAAGGCCGGCGGCCCCGCCCGGCCCGCCGACGATCCGTTCCTGAAGGCGCAGGCGCTCTTCGACGCGGGCAAGATCGACGACGCGATCGGCATCCTCGTGAAGATCCCCGACGCGGACCCGCGCCACAACGAGGCCCTCGTCCGCATCGAGAAGATGAAGTCTTCCGCGGCGCCGACCCCCGCGCCGGCTGCGCCGAGCGACGCCGCGCTCGACGAGATGCGCGTCGCGGGCTTCGCCGCGATCGCGTCGAGCCGCTACATCGACGCCGTCAAGAACCTCGACCCCGTCGTGAAGGCGCGCCCGCAGGACGCGGAGGCCGCGGCCGGTCTCAAGAAAGCTCTCGAACAGGTCGCCGCGCTCTCGAGCGCGGTCCGGTCGTACAACGAGGGCGACTACGAGAGCGCGATCAAGCTCCTCTGGGAAGCCCGCAAGGTCGACGCGAAGAACCAGGACGTCGAGGAGTACCTCGTGAACGCGTACGTGAACGCCGCGATCCAGGCCCTGCAGGCCGGGAACATGGCGAAGGCCCTGGCCTCTCTCAAGGAAGCCACGGAGCTGCGGCCGGGAGACGCCGAGGCCCAGCGGCTCCTGCGTTTCGCCCGCAAGTACCCGCGCGGCGCCACCGACCTTCTCTCGAAGATCCTCATCAAACACCTCGCCGTCCGGCCCTAGGCCGGGCCGCCGCTGATGGCCGAGCCGCCGCGCGATCCCCTCGCCGAGCACCCACTCGCTCCGGAGCCGGAGAGTGCACGGAAGAGGGCGGCCGGGCGGACGCTGGACCTGTTCGGCGACGCGGCCGAGACGCCGCTTCGCGCCGGCGTTCCGCCACGCGACGAGCCCCGCGCGGCCGCCGAGCCCCCGCACGAGCGCGCGAGGTCGGCGGTCCGCCCCGCCGAGGAGATCCTCGCGCCGCCGCGACCCGACGAGGTCGAAGCCGAGCCCGGCGACGAAGGCCCCCGCGCCGTGGCGTTCGCGCGCCGCGTCGCGGCAGGGCTCGCGGACCTGCTGATCCTCGCGCTCGTCGGAGCGGTCGAGCTTGCCGCGGGCGCGCTCCTCCTCGACCTGCGCTTCCCGCCGCCGGCGTTCGTGCCGCTCGCGGCCTTCCTCTTCCTCGCGGCGCTCGTCCTCCTCGTCCTCGCGCCCTTCGTCTGGGGCACGACGCCGGGGATGGCGCTCGCGGACCTTCGCATCCGGGCGCGCGACGGCGGATCGCCGACGCTCGCCGCGGCGTTCCGGAGGTTCCTCGGCTTCCTGCTGACGGGAGCGCTTGCCGGCGTCCCGCTCCTCGTCGCCGCCTTCGACCGCCGCGGGCGCACTCTCGCGGACCTGCTCAGCGGCACGACGATCGAAGGCGTCGAGGCGCTCGAACCGGCCGGACAGTCGTAGGGGGCCGCGTGCGGCTCGCCCTTGGCCAGATCGACTCGACCATCGGGGATTTCGCGGGCAACGCCGCGAAGATCGAGGCCGTCCTCGCCCGGGCCGAAGAGGCCGGCGCCGACCTCGCCGCGGTGCCGGAACTCGCGCTCTGCGGCTACCCGCCGCGCGACCTCCTCGAGCGCCCGTCGTTCCAGCGCGAAGCGGCGCGAACCCTGGCCGCGCTCGCGAAGAGGACGAAGGGCACCGCGCTCCTCGTCGGGACCTTTGCCCCGAATCGCAGCCGGACGGGCAAGCCGTTCCACAACGTCGCGGCTTTCCTCCACCGCGGGCGCGTGCGCGTCCTCGCGAAGAAGACCCTTCTCCCGACGTACGACGTCTTCGACGAGGGACGCTGGTTCGAACCGGGCGCCGGCTGCGCCGTCGTGCCCTTCCGAGGGGAGCGGCTCGGGCTGCCCGTTTGCGAGGACCTCTGGAACGACAAGGACTTCTGGCGCGCGCGGCGCCTCTACCACGAGGACCCGGGCGACGCGCTCGTTCGGCGGGGAGCGACGCTCATCGTGTCGATCTCCGCGTCGCCGTTCTCCGAAGGGAAAGCGCGGCTGCGGCGACGGATGCTCGCGCGCTACGCGCGGGACGGCGGCGTGAGCGTGGCGTACCTGAACCTCGTCGGCGGCAACGACGAGCTCGTCTTCGACGGAGGCTCGATGGTGCTCGACGACCGCGGCCGTGTCGGCGCGCGCGCCGCGCACTTCGAGGAAGATCTCCTCGTCGCGGACGTCGTGCGCGGGACCGGCGGACGCGCGCGCGTCGTCGCCGTGTCGGGCGGCGCGCCGGCGGACGCCGGCGACGACGTGGAGGGCGAGCCGCTCGAGTCCCTGCGCCGCGCGCTCGTCCTCGGGATCCGCGACTACGCCGCCAAGTGCGGATTCCGGACGGCCGTTCTCGGCCTTTCGGGCGGAATCGACTCGGCGCTCGTCGCGGCGCTCGCCGTGGACGCGCTCGGGAAGGAAAACGTCACGGGCCTCGGGATGCCTTCCCCGTACTCGTCGGAGGGCTCGGTCGCGGACGCGCGCACGCTCGCCGGAAATCTCGGGATCCGCTTCGAGGTGCTGCCGATCGGAGGGCTCTTCGAGGACGCGAAGGCCGCGCTCCGGCCCGTCTTCGAGGGGCGCCCCGAGGACGTCGCGGAGGAGAACGTCCAGTCGCGCCTCCGCGGGCTGCTCGTGATGGGCTTCTCGAACAAGCGGGGCGCGCTCGTCCTGACGACCGGGAACAAGAGCGAGCTCGCCGTCGGCTACTGCACCCTCTACGGCGACATGTGCGGCGGCCTCGCGCCGATCTCGGACCTCCCGAAGATGCGCGTCTACGCGCTCGCGCGGCACCTCAACGCGCGCGCCGGCCGCGACCTCATTCCGCTCGCCTCGCTCGAGAAGCCGCCGTCCGCAGAGCTCCGGCCCGGCCAGACGGACCAGGACTCTCTTCCGCCGTACCCCGTCCTCGACGCGATCCTCGAGGGCCTCGTGGAGCGCAACCTCACGCTCGACGCGGCCGCGCGCGCCACCGGCGCCCCGCGCGCGCTCGTGGAGCGGATCGCGCGGATGATGGACCTCTCCGAGTACAAGCGCCGGCAGGCCGCGCCGGGCCTGAAAGTCTCGGCGAAGGCGTTCGGCACCGGGCGCCGCGTGCCGATCGCCCAGAGGTCGCCCCTGTGAGCGCCGCGTCCGCGGGAACGCCGGCGTATCCCTGGAAGGAGATTCCGGCGTCGTCGCACGTCATCCTCCTCGAAAGAGTGCTCGCGCGGGGAAGCGGCCTCGCCGTTCTCGACCTCGGGTTCGGGGCCGGCCACTTCGCGGAACGCATTCGCCCGGCGTGTCGATACCTCGCGGGGCTAGAGCTCGATCCGGGCGCGGCTGCGGAAGGCGCCCGCTTCTTCGACGACGCCGTGACCGGCGACATCTTCGAAGGAATCTCCAGACCCTGGAAAGAGCCGTTCGACGTCATCGTTGCGGGCGACGTCCTCGAGCATCTGGCCCGCCCGGAAGATCTCCTCGCGACGCTCAAGCGACTCCTGAAACCCGACGGAACGCTCCTCGTCTCGCTCCCGAACGTCGCGAACGTGACGGTGCGTGCGGCGCTGCTGGCCGGACGGTTTCCCTACGCGGACCGCGGCATCCTCGACCGCACGCACCTGCGCTTCTACACGCGCGCCGGCGCTCGCGCCCTGCTCGAGCAGGCGGGGTTCCGGATTCGATGGGAGACCGCGACCGCGATGCCCGTCGAGCTCGCGCTCCCGGCGCTCGGAAAGCCGCCTCTCGCCGCGGTGGTCCGCGGCGCAGCCCGGGTTTCCGCCGCCGCCTGGCCCACGCTCTTCGGCTACCAGTTCGTCTTCGAGGCCGCTCCCGCATGAGCGCCGGCGCCCTCGACACCCGGACGCGGCAGGAGGCCGCGCCTTCCCGCGACACCATCGACCTCTCGATCGTGATCCCGGCGTACAACGAGGAAGCCCGGCTGCCCGCGTCCCTCGGGACGATCGCGGCGTACCTCTCGGCCCGGGCGTCCGGCCCGCGCGTCGAGGTCCTCGTCGTGGACGACGGCTCCTCGGACGCCACGGGGCCGCGGACCCAGGAGGCCGCGCGCCGGCACGGGCTGTCCCTGCGCGTCCTCAGGCTCGCCCAGAACCGCGGCAAGGGCGCCGCGGTGCGGGCGGGCTGCCTCGAGGCGGCCGGCGCGCTCGTCCTCGTTTCGGACGCCGACTTCTCGACGCCGGTTTACGAGTGGGAGAAGCTCGCCGCGGCCGGCGCGCCCGTCGCGATCGGATCGCGCGCGCTCGACGAGGGACTCGTGAAGGAGAAGCAGCCCCTCTTCCGGCAGGCCATGGGCAAGCTGTTCAACCGGCTCGTACGCCTCGTCGCCGTGCCCGGCATCCGCGACACGCAGTGCGGCTTCAAGCTGTTCACGCGAGAGGCGGCGCGCGAGATCTTCTCGCGCGCGAAGGTGGACCGCTTCGCGTACGACGTCGAGGCGCTGCTCCTCGCGCGGCAGCTCGGCTACGCGATCGCCGAGGTGCCCGTCCTCTGGTTCAACTCGGCGGATTCGCGCGTCACGCTCTTCGGCGGCGCGCAGGCCTACTGGGACGTGCTCAGGATCCGCTTCACGACCCGCGCCGGACGGATCAGCCGAGGCGCCTGAGGAGCGGCAGCGCCGCGAGGGCGAGGAGCGCCGCAAGCGCGAGGAGGCCCGCGCTTCCGACCGCCGGGACGTCCGGCAGAGACATGTCGAGGCCGGGGTCGGGGCCGGCGGCAAACGCGGCGAGGATCACGGGCGACGACGCCCCGCAGTCGCCGTCGAGAAGCAGGACGTCGTACGCACCCGAGGCGGGCGCCGCCCCGACGGGCGCATGCGCGAAGGACGCCGAGGGGCCGCCGGGAAGCAAAGCCGAGACGACGGCCGTTCCTCCGAAGGTCGCTCCAACCGCCCACGTCCCGTTCGGCACGAGTGCGAGGCATGCGGCCCGGCCCGCGACGGGCACCTGGCCCGACGCGTAGATCGTCCCGCCCGGTGCCGGCTTCGGCCGGTCGACGACGACGGCCCCGCCGGGAGGCAGCGGCGTTCTCGTCGGTGTCGGCGTGAGCGTGGACGTGAACGTGGACGTCGCGATCGGGGTCGGCGTGGCACTCGGCGTTGCCGTCGGGGTAGACGTGGCGGTCGGCGTGGGAGTGGGCGTCGGCGTTGCCGTCGAGGTGGGCGTCGGGGTCGGCGTGGGCGTGGGAGTCGGCGTGGGCGTCGACGTGGACGTCGCGGTCGCTGTGCTCGTCGGTGTGCGCGGGGGTGTGACCGTCGCCGTGGGCGTGATCGTGAACGTCGGCGTGATCGTGAACGTCGGCGTTTGCGTCGACGTGCGCGTCGGCGTCGGTGTCGGCGTCACGCAGACAGCGGTCGCGGACGCGACGGTCACGGCCGTGCCGTCCTTGACCCCGACGGTGATGTTCCCATAGAGCCCATTGATCGTGAGTTGCAGCGTGTCCCCCGTGGTGCCGGCCGCCGTCAGCCTGAACGTGCCCGAGGTAAGGAACACGCCGTTCTGGAAGATCTCCCATGTGTAGTTCACGGTCATCGCCCCGCCGGTGTTCCTGATCGTGAAGATCGAGTTCCCGGCGCCATCACAGGACCCGGCCACCGTCACGTTCGGCGGAATCGGCGTGGGCGTGAATGTCCGAGTCGGCGTCGGTGTCGGGGTGACGCAGACCGCGGAGGCCGAGTCGACGAGCACGTTGGACTGGTCGCGGACATTCACGGTGATGTTGCCGTAGAGGCCGTTGATCGTCAGTTGGAGAGTGTCACCCGTGGTGCCTGCCGCCGTGAGCAGGAACGGGCCCGACGTGAGGAACACGCCGTTCTGGAGAATCTCCCACGTGTAGTTCACGGTCATCGCCGTGCCGGTGTTCTTGATCACGAAGCTCGAGTTCCCGGCCCCGTCGCACGAACCCGAGACCGTGATGTTCGGCTGCGCATGGACGACGCGCGGCGCTCCGACGAGCGCCGCGAGCACGGTTCCACCGAGGATCCCGAGAATCCGCCGTCTTCTCACGAACCCGGGGACTCTAACTCAGTAGAGAGGAAACGCCGCCGTCAGGTCGCGGACCTTCGCCTTCACGCGCGCCTGTACGGCCGCGTCCTCGGGCGCGGCGAGGACCTCGGCGATGAGGCCGCCGATCGTCTTCATCTCGCCCTCGCCCATCCCGCGCGTCGTGACGGCCGGCGTGCCGATGCGCAGGCCCGACGTCACCATCGGCGGGTTCGGGTCGAACGGAATCGCGTTCTTGTTGACGGTGATCCCGGCCGCGTCGAGCGCCTTCTCGGCGACTTTGCCCGTGAGGCCCTTCTTGCCGACGTCCACGAGGAAGAGGTGGTTGTCGGTCCCGCCCGACACGAGGCGGAACCCCTCGGCGGCGACGCTCGCCGCGAGGACCTTCGCGTTCGCGACGACCTGCTTCTGGTAGGCCGCGAATTCCGGCGTCGCGGCCTCGTGGAACGCGACTGCCTTGCCCGCGACGACGTGCTCGAGCGGCCCGCCCTGCAGTCCCGGAAAGACGGCCTTGTCGATCTCCTTCGCCCACTCCGGGACGCAGAGGATCAGGCCCGAGCGCGGCCCGCGCAGCGTCTTGTGCGTCGTCGTCGTGACGAAGTGCGCGTGCCCGACCGGCGACGGATGGACGCCCGCCGCCACGAGGCCCGCGATGTGCGCCATGTCGACCATGAGGAGCGCGCCGACGGCGTCCGCAATGGCGCGGAAGCGCGGGAAGTCCAGCGTGCGCGGGTACGCGGACGCTCCCGCGATGATGAGCTTCGGCTTCTCGGCCTTCGCCGTCGCCTCGAAGGCGTCCCAGTCGATCGTCTCGGTGTCCTTGCCGACGCCGTACGAGACGATGCGGTAGAGCTTCCCCGAGATCGAGAGCGGGTGGCCGTGCGTGAGGTGGCCGCCGTGCGCGAGCGACATCCCCATCATCGTGTCGCCGGGCTTGAGGCACGCGACGTACACGGCCGTGTTCGCCTGCGAGCCCGCATGCGGCTGGACGTTCGCGTGGACCGCATCCGGGTTCCCGGGCGAGAACAGCGTCTTGGCGCGCGCGATCGCGAGGGACTCGGCCTCGTCCACGTGCACGCAGCCGCCGTAGTAGCGCTTCCCCGGGTAGCCCTCGGCGTACTTGTTCGTGAGCGTAGAGCCGACGGCTTCCATCACGGCGCGCGACGTGAAGTTCTCCGAGGCGATGAGCTCGATCCCCTCGTTCTGGCGCGCCGTCTCCGCGGCGACGATGCGGGCGATCTCGGGATCGGCCTCGGCGAGGGAGCGGTTCAGGAGGGCGGCGGGACGGACGGCGGTCGACATGGGTCCTCCGGAGCCGCGATCTTACGGCGTCCCGGGCGCGTGGCGCGGGTACGCCGAGAACATCGAGTCGTACTCCGAGAGCGCGTAGCTGTCCGTCATCCCGGCGAGATGGTCCGCGATGGAGCGCAGGAACAGCGGCTTCCTGAGGTAGTTCGCCGCGATCTCGGCTTCGAGCCGCTTGAGCGGCACGTCCCTCAGGTACGTCACGCCCGCGAGGTCGCGGTAGCGCAGGAGAACGTAGTCCGGCAGGAGGCGCGGATTCCGGTACCACGCCGAAAAGAGCGCCGCCACGACGAGCTGCGCGCGCCCGTCGTGCTGCGCGACGCGATGGCTGTGGATGATGTGCTGGTAGATGAACTCCTTGAGTTCGTCGTAGAAGCGCTGGCCCGTCTTCGACGGAGCGACGAGCGAGCCCGGGAGCTTCCTCCGCTGCGCGTAGAAATCGTCGGGCGTCTTGACGGACTTCGCCTCGAGCCACTTCCCGATGGCCGCGCGCGAGGACGTGATCAGGTCCGTCACGAGGAGGTGGATCATCCCGCGGATCAGCATTCCCTCGCGCACCGTCCGGTCCGTCGCCCCCGTCCATGCCGGTCCGAGAGCCTCGACGACGGCTTTCGCGACGGACAAACCGAGCACTTTCTCGAAATCCACGAGCTTCAGCCCGTCTTCGAGGTCGTGCGCCTGCTGGGCGTACTCGTCGGCCCACGCGACGGCCTGGCCTTCGAGATGGCCGCCCGAGGAGAGGTTGAGCCCCTCGGCGTCCACGTCGGGAAACGGAAAATCCCTCCGCCACGTCGTGTGCTTGAGGATGCCTTCACGCGTGTCGTTCGTGAGGTTCAGGCCCGGATGCTCGTAGCGTTTCTCGAGGACGTCGACGACGCGCACGGCCTGGTAGTTGTGCTTGAAGGCCCCGACCTGCGCCGCGAGCTTGCCGTCGAGCGGGAGTGCGGGATCGCCGCCGGCGAGGAGGCGGTTCAGAACTTTCTCGCCCGAGTGGCCGAACGGCGTGTGCCCGAGATCGTGCCCGAGCGCGCAAGCCTCCGCCAGGTCCTCGTTCAGGCCGAGGGCACGTGCGACCGTCCGCGCGACCTGGGTGACCTCGAGCGTGTGCGTGAGCCGCGTGCGGTAATGGTCGCCCTCGAACGGGATGAAGACCTGGGTCTTGTGCTTGAGCCGGCGGAACGCGCGCGAGTGGATGATCCGGTCGCGGTCCCGCTGGTACTCGGTCCGGTAGTCGTAGGTCTTCCCCTCTTCGGCAACGGGGTAACGGCGCGAGGCGCGCGAGGCGCGCGAGGCGTAGACGGCGAGGCGGGCGTCTTCCAGGGCCTCGAGGGCCTTCTTGTCGTAAGCGGGGACGAGATTCTTCCCGGAGGGTTCGCTCACGCGGGGATCTTAGCCTCGAAGAGTGAGCACCTCGCCGGCAAGATAGAGCGAGCCCGCGACGAGGATCGGGGCGGAGCCACCCGCCGCCTCGAGGAGCGCGAGCCCTTCGGCGACGGATGCCGCCTTCTCGAGGTCGGGCCGCCCGAGGCGTCCGGCGAGGCTCTCCGCGCCCTCCGCGCGCGGCGAGGCGGGAGCCACGAGGACGATCCGGCGCGCGCGCGCGGCCAGCGGCCGGAAGACCGCGGCGAGGTCCTTGTCGGCCATCCCGCCGAAGAGGAGGTCGACCTGTCCCGAGAGTTCCGCCATGTCGAGGTATGCGGCCAGTGCGGCCGCGCCCGGCGGGTTGTGCGCGCCGTCCACGAGGAGCGGTCGCCGCCCGGGGCTCTCGATCCGCTCGAGCCGCGCGCGCCAGCGCGTCGCCGCGAGCCCGCGGGCGATCACGGCGTCGTCGAGCGGCGCGACCGCTCGCGCGGCGGCCACCGCGAGCGAGACGTTTCCCACCTGGTGCGCGCCCGCGAGCGTCGTGAGGCCCTCCCAGTTCGGCGCGTGCGGAATCTCGACGAGGCGCGCGCCGACCCTGCGGGCCTCGGCGTGCAACACGGCGCGCGGCCGCTCCTCGGTGCCCTCCGCCCCGACGAGCGCGGGCTGGCCCCTGCGGAAGATGCCGGCCTTCTCGCGTGCCACGTCCTCGAGCGCGGGTCCGAGGACGTCGAGATGATCCGCCGCGACGTTCGTGACGACGGAAACCTCGGGATCGAGCACGTTCGTCGCGTCGAGCCGCCCGCCGATCCCCACCTCGACGACCGCCACCGCGACGCGTGCGCGGCGGAACAGCTCGAACGCCGCGACCGTCATCGCCTCGAAGTACGTCGGCGAGCGGTCGCCGGGCGCCGAGACCGCCGCGACGAGAGAAAGCGCGGCGTCGAGCGCCGCGACCGAAACGTCGCGGTCGTGCAGGCGCACGCGTTCGGTCACGGACACGAGGTGCGGCGACGTGTAGAGCCCGCACGGCACGTCCGCGGCCGTGAGGATCGCGGAAATCGTGGCGGCGGTCGACCCCTTCCCGTTCGTCCCTCCGATGAGGATCGAAGAGAAAGAAGATTGGGGATTTCCTAGAGAAGCTAAGAGAGAAAGCGTTCGCGAGAGACCGGGACGGATGCGCTGCGGGCCGAGAGCGTCGAGCCACGCCAGCCCCGGAGAAGCGACGACGGCGCTCAAGCCCCTCGCCCCACTAACCTTCTAAGAAAATCCGAATCTTCGTCCCCCGGGCTCGGCCATCAGGCCGTCTGCAGCAGCCGCAGCACGCGCGCGAGCGTCGCGCGCATCTCGGGCCGCGGGACGACGAGGTCGACGAATCCGTGGTCCTGCAGGAACTCGCTCCGCTGGAAGCCTTCCGGCAGCGTCTGGCGGATCGTCTGCTCGATGACGCGCGGGCCCGCGAAGCCGATGAGCGCCTTCGGTTCGGCCATGTTCACGTCGCCGAGCATCGCAAAGGACGCCGTGACGCCGCCCGTCGTGGGGTCCGTGAGGACGGAGACGTAGGGAATCCGCGCGGCCGAGAGGCGTGCGAGCGCCGCGGAGACCTTGCCCATCTGCATGAGCGAGAGGATTCCCTCCTGCATGCGCGCGCCGCCGGAGGCGCTCACGATCACGTAGGCCTTTCGTTCCTTGAGGGCGTGCTCGGCGCAGCGCGTGAGCACCTCGCCCACGACCGAACCCATCGAGCCGCCCATGAACGCGTAGTCGAGGACGGCGACGACCGCCGGGACTCCGTCGATCTCGCCCTGCGCGGCCTGGATCGCGTCCGGCCGCCCCGTCTTTGCCTCCGTGTCCCGCAGGCGGTCGCGGTAACGCTTGCCGTCCTTGAACTTCAGCGGGTCGACCGGGCGCACGCCCTCGAAGAGCGGCTGTGCGTCGTCGCCGAGGAGAAGTCTGATCCGCTCGGCTGCCGGCATCCGGAAGTGGAACCCGCACTTCGGGCAGACGCGCACGTTTCGCTCCAGCTCCTTGAGATAGAGCGTCTCGCGGCAGCCCTCGCACTTGAGGAACAGCCCCTCGCCGAGCGAGGCCGCGGTCTTGGGGTCACGCGGGGCGCGCGGGCCCTTGTCCTTGCGAAACCACATGGGCAAACGGGGATGTTACCGCGCCGGAGGCGGGCCGAACGAGACGAGAGGCTTTCCGCCCTCCCCGGGAGCGACGCGCGCCGAGACCGCAAAGAGCTCCGAGAGCAGCCGGCCCGTGAGCGTCGTCGCGACGGGGCCCTCCGCGAGGACGCGCCCCCCGGCGAGGAGGACCGCGTCGTCCGCTCCGTCCGAGGCGACGTCGATCTCGTGTGTCGAGAAGAAGACGCTCGCGCCTTCGGCGGCGCGGCGGCGCATCGCGTCGAGGACGAGGAACCGGTGCCGCGGGTCGAGGTTCGCCGTCGGCTCGTCGAGAAGGAGGACGGACGGGGTTCCCGCGAGGACGCGGGCGAGGAGCACGCGCTGGCGCTCGCCGCCCGACATGGCGCGGATGTCCGCGTCCCCGAGCGCCGCCGCGTCCATCTCGAGGAGCGCGGCCTCCGCCGCGGCACGGTCGCCCGCGCCTGGAACGCCGAAGGCTCCGAGGTGCGGGGTGCGGCCGAGAAGGACGAGATCCCGCGCCTTCATCGGGAAGAGCGGCTCGAAACCCTGCGGAAGGTAGCCGATTGCGCGCGCGGCTTCCCGGCGCGGAACGGACCCGAGGCTCCGCCCCGCGAGCCGCACCTCGCCCGACCGCGGCTTCAGCACGCCCGCGAGGGCCTTCAGGAGAGTCGACTTGCCCGAGCCGTTTTCTCCGAGGAGGACCGACACGCGGCCGGGCGCGAGGCCGAGCGAGACACCCTCGAGGACGGCCTTCCCCCCGTAGCCCGCCGAAAGGGAGCGCGCCTCGAGCCGCGGCGTCACGGGCGGGCCCTCAGGAGGACGAGGAACGCGGGCGCGCCGAGGAGGGCCGTGACGGCGCCGACGGAAATCTCGGCCGGCGCGAACAGGGACCGCGAGAGGGCGTCGGCCGCGACGAGGAGCGCCGCGCCTCCAAGGAACGACAGGACGAGGAGGGCGCGGTGCCCGGGCGCGAGCCGGCGCACGGCGTGAGGGACGAGGAGGCCGACGAAGCCTATGATCCCCGTCGTCGCGACCGCGGCGGCGGCGAGGAGGGAGGCTGCGAGGTAGGCGATGCGCTTCACGGTCTCGACCGGGATGCCGAGCGTCGCGGCCGTCTCCTCGCCGAGCGTGAGCGCGTCGAACGCGCGGGCGAGCGGCAGGAGGAGGGCGAGCCCGAGCGCCGCATAGACGGCGAGCGCCTTGACGGCGCCGGGCGTGGCGCCCGCGAGCGAGCCGAGCATCCAGAACACGAACGACTGCGTGCGCGCCGCGTCGCCGAACGACAGGAGGAAGAGGAGGACCGCGGACGCGAGCGCGTTCACGACGACGCCGGAGAGGAGGAGACGGCCCCGGTCCAGACGTCCTCCGACGGATGCGCCGGCTCCCACGACGAGGATCGCCACGAGCGCGCCGAGGAAGCCCGCGAGCGGCAGCGCGAACGAGCTTCCCCACGCGCCGCGCGCGCCGAGGCCGAGGAGCGCGCCGAGGAGAGTGCCGCAAGCCGCGCCGCCCGAGACGCCGAGGAGGTAGGGGTCGGCCAGCGGGTTCCCGAGGAGCGCCTGAAGGGCCGCGCCCGAAACCGCGAGCGCGCCGCCCACGAGCGCGCCGAGGAGCGCGCGTGGAAGCCGCAGCTCGCGCACGATCGTCACGGCCTGCGCGTCGCCGCCGCCGAAGAGCGCGTTCCAGACCTCTCCGGGCGAGAGCCGCACGCTTCCGAAGAGGAGAGAAGCGCCGACGAGGGCAAGGAGGGCCGCGAGAAGGACCGACGCCGACACCCACGCGGAGCGGCCGGACGGGGCCGGCCTCACGGCGCGCTCCCCAGCGCGGCCAGCGCTTCGAGCGCGTCGACGAGCCGCGGCCCCGGCCGTTCGAGGAGGTCGCCGGGCAGAGTCGCGACCCGCCCGTCCCTCACCGCGGGCACGACGCGGAACGCGCCGCCTTGAAGCGCCGCGCCGAACGCCGCGGCGTTCTCGGCGGTGGCGGGCCGGACCACGAGATCCGGGTTCCACGCGGCGAGCGTTTCGAGCGAGACGCGCGGCCAGTCGCCGGCGGAAGCCGGGACGGCGTTCGTGAACCCGGCACGCGCGAGCACGTCGCCGACGAACGTCGCCCGGCCCGCGACGACCGGCGGGTCCGGCCACACGAGGACGAGCGCCGTCTTCCCGCGGTGCGCGCGCCCCTTCGCCTCGGCCGCCGCGATCCGCTCCTTCAGCGCCCTGACGAGCGAGGCGGCCCTGCCCGGCTCTCCGATCGCCGCGCCGACGTGCACGACGTCGTCGAGCACGCCGTCGAGCGAGGTCCCGGAGGTCACGAGCACGGTGAGGCCCATCGCCGTGAGTTTCTCCCAGGCCGCGCGGTCGGTCCCGTCCCGCGACACGACGACGAGGTCGGGCGCAAGCGCGACGACGCGCTCGAGGTCCGGCGCGAAGCCGCCGAGCCGCGTCTTGCCCGCCGCGCCGGGCAGATCGCGGGCGAAGTCGCTGACGCCCACGACGCGCGGCGCCGCGCCGAGAGCGAAGAGGATCTCCGCCGCCGAAGGGGCGAGGGCGACGATGCGCCGGGGCGGCGTGGGACTGGGAGAGGCGGCGGCAAGGACGGCCGCCAAGAGGAGGAGCCGGAGGCTCAGGATTCCTCGGCTTCCTCGAGGTCGTTCGGGATGCCCAGTCTGAGGCACGCGGCTGCGTACATCTGGCGCGCGGCCTTCTGGGCGTTCTGCAGCTCGGCCAGCCGTTCCTTGACCTTGGAGAGCTCGGCCTGGATGTCGCCCTCGAGCTGATCGATCTCGGCCTTCGTGACCGACCGCGTGTGCTCGTAGAACTTCTTCTGTTCTTCGGAAAGGCTCATGCGCTACTCCTCGGGCGAACGGTCACGGACGAACGGCGATCGGGAAGGTCTTCCACATCTTGACCTTCACGCCGTCCTTGGTCGCCGGCTCGATTGTCGCACCCTTCAGGGCGCGCGCGGCCGCGTCGTCGGCAAACTTGTAGCTCGAGGGCCGGATCAGGCGGATCTCGACGACGGTGCCCTTCTCGTCGACGAGCGCCATGAGGACCGGCGTCCCGATGGATCCGTCGAGAGTCCTCTTGACCTGCCGGGCCTGCATCGGCATCCCGCTCATCGGCCCCAGACGCACGAGCTTCGGCTCGACGACGCCCTCGCCGGGCCCGACGAGTTCGCCCTCCTTGACGGGCGCGTTCGTCGCGGCCGGAATCACCGGCGCCTTCTCGGGAACCGACACTTCCGTCGGTATCGGAGCGGCAGCCGCGGGCTCCTGCTTCGGCGGCGCCGCAACGACCGGCGGCGCCGCGACGACCGGCGGCGCGGCGACCGGGAGCGGCTCCGGGGCCTTCGCGGCGGCTTCCTTCGGGGCCTCGGTCGAGGTCCTCGCGGGCTGCAGCGTCAGGACCGCGGGAGCGGACGCGGTTCCCGGCTTCGCGGCCGCCGCCTTGGCGGCCGCTTCCTTTGCGGTTTTCTCGCGCTCGGCGGCGAGCCGGCGCGCCTCGGCTTCCACGGCCTTCGGGTCGACGACGCGGGGCCCCTCGACCGCGGACGCGGGGGCCGGGGCGGGCGCCGTCTCCGGAGCGGGGGCCGCGGTCTCGGTCTTCGGAGCGGG
The DNA here is from genome assembly GCA_044229475.1 of Thermoanaerobaculia bacterium. GTDB lineage: Bacteria > Acidobacteriota > Thermoanaerobaculia > UBA5066 > UBA5066 > Fen-183. Next base: position 18,236 of record JBGASW010000009.1, read on the forward strand.
GGCCGGCGCCGCGGCCTTCGGGCCGGACCACCTGTCCTTCGTCATGAAGAGCGCGACGCCGACGAGTGCGGCGGCCGCCAGGCCGATGCCCGCGACGAGGCCCGTGCGGCTCCTCTTCGACTCGCCAGCCGCCGGGATCGACGCCGCAGCCTCGGCGGGCGCGCGCGGCGCCTCCCGCCGCGGCACGGCCGCGCTCTCGCGCGGCGCGGGAGCCGGAGGCGTGTACGGGATCGGCATCTCGCCGGTCTGGTGGATGAGAAGGCCCTTGCCCTTCTTCTGCAGCACGGGAGCCGCCGCGGGCGCGGGCACCGAGTCACGCGCCGCGTCGAACGCCGCGTCGATCTCGTCGCCCGTCGGGGAGGACTCGGGGGCCTCGAGGAGCCGGTGGAGGTAGATCGCGACGTCCGCGGGTCCGGGCGAGGGCTGGAACGCGTAGAGGACCGCGTGAAGGTCCTTCTCCATCTCGGACGCGTTCTGGTACCGGTCCTGCGGGTTCTTCGCAAGCGCCTTCAGGACGATCTGGTCGACGCGCTTCGACACCCCGACGCCGCGGGCGGACGGCGCCTCGACCTCGCCCTCGCGAACGCGCTCGAGGATCGACATGTCCGTGTCGCCCTCGAAGAGCGGCGCCCCCGTGAGCATCTCGTGGAGGACGGCGCCGAGCGAGAAGACGTCGCTGCGGCGGTCCACGCGCTTGCCCCACGCCTGCTCCGGGGACATGTACTGGAGCTTGCCCTTGAGCGCGCCCGAGATCGTCGTCGAGACCTTGCTCGCGGCCTTTGCAATCCCGAAGTCGCAGAGCTTGATGTCGCCTTCGTAGCTGATGAGGATGTTCTGCGGCGAGACGTCGCGGTGCACGAGGTTCAGCTCGGTCCCGTCCGGCGCGGGCCGGCGGTGCGCGTAGTCGAGCGCACTCGCGATCTTGGCCGCGATGAAGAGTGCGAGCTCGGGCGGCAGCGGATACGCCCTCTCCTTGCCGAGCTTCAGGAGCGTGCGGAGGTCCTTGCCCTCGACGAACTCCATCGCGATGTAGTGCCACGCGTCGACCTTGCCGAGATCGAAGATGTGCGTGATGTTGTTGTGGTTGAGCTGCGCCGCGAGCTTGGCCTCGTCGATGAACATCGTGATGAACGCGTCGTTCGCCGCCATGTGCGGGACGATGCGTTTGATCGCCACGATCTTCTCGAAGCCTTCCTCGCCGCGCATGCGGGCCTTGAAGACCTCGGCCATTCCGCCGGAGCCGATCTTCTCGAGGAGCTGGTAACGCCCGAACTGGCCCGGCGCAGGCGTGACGCGCCGCGCGGGAGCGGCGGGGGCCGCCACGCGCGGCGGCGCCGCAGGAGTCTGCGCCGGGGCGGACGCGGCCGGGGCCGGCGCCGAGGGCGTCGACGCGGACCGCGGGGCCGGCGGCTCGATGGGCGGAGTCTTCAGCCGCAGCGTTTCGCCGGAAACCTCGCGCGCCGCCGGGCGGACCGTCTTCGGAATCGGCATCAGCCCCGAGAGCGTGTCCTTGAGAAGCTTGTCCACCGAGGCGTTCGCAGCGGCTTCCGCCGTTCGGGCGGACGACGCCGACGCGGACTGTGCGAGCGCGCCGAGCGCCTGCTCGACGTTGACCCGGGCTGTCCGCTCCGTCGGGGCGGGACGGAGCGGCTCGTCTGCGGCGGGGAACGGGCCGCTCACGGGCTTCCTCGGAGCGGGCATGAGGCCCGAGAGCGTCTGCTCGAGGCGTTTCTGGAGAACCGGGTCCGCCGCGGGCGACGAGGGCCGTTTGGCCGGCGGAGCCGGAAACGCCGGATTCGTGGCCGACGAGGGGCGCGGCGGCGGCATGCCGGTCGTGACGATCTGGGAAGGGGGCACGATGTCGTTCGAGCCGCCCTCGCCGAGTCCCGTCAGGACGTCCGAGAAAATGTCGTCCGCCGACAGGAGCGGCGCACCGGGATCGCTGACCCCCGGCGGGGGCGACATGTCGAGAACGGGGCGCTGGCCGAGCGCCATCGCGACCTCGGCCTGAAAGACCTCTTCCGTGAACGGCTTCTCGAGAATGCTCGTCGCGCCCACGCGCTGGGCGTCCGCACGCCGGTTGCGCCCCTTGTAGCCGGACATCATGAGGAGGATCGGCGGCGTCGGCCCCATGGCCTGCATGCCCTTGATGACGTCCGGCGTCCGCATCTTCGGGAGCACGGACGAGACGAGGACGAGGTCCGGCCGGATGCGGCGGTAGGCCTCGAGGCCCTCCTCGCCGTCCCGCGCCGCGACGAGCTCGACGTCCGGCTGCGTCAGCAGGAATCCCCGGATGCGGTCGAGATACCGCGGTTCGTACTCGATCAACAGGAATTTCATTTTTCGAAAAATCTATTATCGCCCGCATGTCGGGCGTGTCAACGGATCCCCGCTCAAGGCGCGTCTTCGTCGAGGCGCTCGGCTGCAAGGTCAGCCGCGTGGACGCGGGCTGGGCGGCGGCGCCCTTCGCGCGCGCGGACTCGCCTGCGGGGGCCGACGTCGTGCTCCTCCACGGCTGCGCGGTCACGGAGCGCGCCCTGCGCGACGGGAGGCGCGCCGTCCGCCGGCTTCGCCGCGAGGGCCCGACGGCGACGCTCGTGGTCTCGGGATGCTTCGCCGAGGACACGGCCCGCGGACTCGCCGCGATGCGAGAAGTCGACCTCGTCGTCCCGCTCTCCGCGCGTGCCGGCCTCGAGGCGCTCCTCGACGCCCGCGACGCGGGCCTCCTCGCGGGCAAGATCGCGGGCGACGACGGAAGCCGCGGCGCCGCGCTCTTCGCGATGCCCGCCGAGGGACGGGCCGCCTCCGCGCTCCTCGACGCCGGGCGCACGCGCGCGTTCCTGAAGATCCAGGACGGCTGCCGCCGGCGCTGCGCGTTCTGCATCGTCCCGAAGCTGCGCGGGGCCGAGCGCAGCGCCGCGCTCCGGGACGTCGCGGACGCCGTGCGGGCGCTCGGCGCCGCCGGCGTTCCCGAGGTCGTCCTGACGGGCATTCATCTCGCGGCGTTCGGCGGAAAAGACGGCGGCCTGCTCGCCCTCCTCGACGACCTCGAACGCGACCCGCCGGCGTGCCGTGTCCGCCTGTCGTCGCTCGAGCCGATGGAGGCCGGCGTCGAGCTCGCCGCGCGCGTCGCCGTGTCTCGTGTCGTCGTCCCGCACCTCCACCTTCCGCTCCAGTCGGGCTCCGCCTCGGTCCTCAGGCGGATGCGCCGGGGAATCGTTCCGCCGCGCTATCGCGACCTCGCCCGCGCGGCCTCCCGTGCAAACCCGCGCCTCCACCTCGCGACCGACCTCATCGCCGGTTTCCCCGGCGAGACGGACGCGGAGTTCGAGGAAACGCTGCGCTTCGTCGAGGAACTTCCCTTCGCATCGATCCACGTTTTCCCGTTTTCCCCTCGCGCCGGGACGGACGCAGCCGCGTGGCACCGCGTGGCCGGCGTGCCCGCCGCCGCGATCACCGAACGCACCCGCGCCCTCCGGCGGCTCGGGGAACGAAAGGCGAAAGACTTCGCGGCCCGCGCAGAGGGAACCGTCGCCGATCTCGTCGTCCTGCGCGGCGGACGGGGCCTGACCGACCACTATCTCGACGTCGGACTGCGCCTCCCGGCAGCCGACGCGGCGCCCGGCCGCCGGCTCGCGGTCCGACTGGCGGCATCGGCGGCAGACGGTTCGCTGCTCGCACATCCCTGCTAGACTCTGCGGCCCCGAAGAGCCCGTCCCGCCGCGGTTTCGCGCGGAGAAGGGGCTCGATCACGCCTGAGGTGAGGCCATGTCCGGACACAGCAAGTGGAGCACGATCAAGCACAAGAAGGGCGCCGCCGACGCCAAGCGCGGGCGCCTCTTCACGAAGCTGATCAAGGAAATCACGATGGCCGCCAAGGTCGGAGGCGGTGTCGTGGACTCCAACCCGCGCCTGAGGTCGGCCGTCCTTGCCGCCAAGAAGGCGTCGATGCCGTCGGACAACATCGACAAGGCGATCAAGCGCGGCACGGGCGAGCTCGAGGGCGTCACCTACGAGGAGCTCACGTACGAGGGATACGGGCCCGGCGGCGCCGCGATCCTCATCGAGGTCATGACGGACAACAAGAACCGGACGGCTTCCGAGGTCCGCCATCTCCTGACGAAGTACGGCGGCAACATGGCGGCCGCCGGCGCCGTGGCGTTCCAGTTCACGAAAAAGGGCGTCATCGCCGTCGAGAAGAGCGCCGTCAAGGAAGACGTCCTCATGGAGCTCGCGCTCGAGTCGGGCGCCGAGGACTTCAAGACTGAAGACCCGGACGTGTTCGAGATCCTCACGGACCCCGCGTCCTTCGACGCCGTGAAGGCCGCCGTCGAGGCGAAGAACATCGCGATCCAGGGCGCCGAGATCCAGATGGTCCCGCAGAGCACGATCGACGTCGGCGACAAGGGACCCGCGCTCCTCAAGCTCCTCGAGATGGTCGAGGACAACGACGACGTGCAGAAGGTCTGGTCGAACGGCGACATCGACGAAAAATACCTGCAGGAGTAGGTTGAAGATTCTCGGCGTCGACCCGGGGAGTCGAGCGGCCGGATGGGCCGTGGTGGACTTCGCCGCGGCGCCGCGGCTCGTCGCGGCCGGCGTCATCCGGCCGCCGGCAGCGTTGCCCTTCGCCGAGCGCCTCGCCCACCTCCACGACGCACTCGGCGAGATCGCCGTGCGCGAGGCCCCCCAGGCCGCCGTCGTGGAGAAGGTCTTCGCGGGCGTCAACCCGCAGAGCCTCATCGCCCTCGGCGAGGCCCGCGGCGTCCTCCTCCTCGCGCTCGCCCGGGCCGGCCTCACGCCGGCCGAGATCACGCCCGCGGAGATCAAACGCGCCGTCGCCGGATCGGGCGGCGCCGAGAAGGAACAGGTCCGCCGGATGGTGGCGGCGCTCCTCGGGAGGCGCCTCGCGCTCGACGCGGCGGACGCCGCCGCAGCGGCACTCGCGCACGGCTTCGTCGTCGCCCGTCGAGGCGCCACGCGCGGTCCGGACGCGCTCACCGCCGCGGCACGCGTCGTCGTCCGGCGCCCGGCGGGCTGACGCGTGTTGAGGAAGACCGTCCCCGGCTGCTATCGTCCGGATGGCACCTGATGTCTTTTCAAGGTTCTCTGAACGAGCTGCCTCTCGCCGACATCGTCCAGCTGGTCGCGGTCTCCGGCAAGACGGGCATGTTCTCGATGACGCGTGCGTCCGAGAAAGGATACGTCTACCTCCAGAACGGGCAGATCACGCACGCGAAGGTCGGCGACGTCGAGGGGGACGACGCGATCTACGCGCTCGCGCTCTGGAACCAGGGCTCGTTCCAGTTCTCCCCGGGCGTCGAGAGCGACGCGCACACGATCACGCGCTCGAACACGAACCTGCTGCTCGAGGCCGCCCGCCGCAGCGACGAATGGAAAATCCTGTCCCGCAAGATCCCGGCGACCGACTCCGTGCCCGTCCTCATCTCCCGGGACGGCATGACGGGCCCCGTCACGCTGACGCCCCTCGAGTGGCGGGTCGTGACGAAGACGGACGGCCAGCGCTCGATCGAGGACATTGCCCGCGGCCTGAAGCTCTCGTCCTTCGACGTCGCAAAGACCCTTTACGGCCTCGTGACGGCCGAGCTCGTCGAGATCTCGAAGGCGCGAGCCGGCGGCGCCCCGGCCCCGGTGCGCGCGCTCTCCACGGTCGCGGCGCCGGCCATGCCGGCGGCCACCGGCCAGAGCGTCGCCACCGTCTCGACGCAAAGCGGCGCGTTCCAGGCGCTCTCGAAGGGCGACGAGAAGCGCAGTCTCCAGATCCTCTGCACGAAGGTGAAACAGGAGGCCGAGGGCGCGGCGGCGGCCCCGGGGGACCTGTCCATCGAGCGCCCGTACCGCGCGGCGCTCGCGGAACTGGACCGCGGACGAGGCCTCGACGTCGTGCGCGACCTGATCCGGACGCTCGAGGAGGCGATCGGCGCGCTGCGCGGCCCGGCGGCGGCCCGCGGGTTCCGCGAGAAGATGAATCCCCTCCTCTGACCCTTAAGTCCTTCCCCTCGTTTGCTCTCGAAGGCCGGGACGGGTTAGACTCAATCGGCAATTTCCCGTTTTCTGGGCATCGGTTCGAGGCAAGTCCCCGCCAAACCCGGGCACGCACGCCCGATGCAGGCGGCAAAGGAGATTCGATGAGACGGATGCGGACCCGACTGTCCCTCGCCGCGGCCGTGTGTTTCGTGCTCTCCCTTCCGGCGCGGGCGCAGGTCGCCCCGACCCTTTCGGGCGAAACGGGCCTGTTCGAGATCACGACCGCGGACATGCTCGCGGCCGGCAGATTCTCCCTGGGCCTGTCGTGGAGCATGTGGCCCCGGACGGCGGCGCCGGTCCCCGGCTCGCCGACGTACCCGGACGACCCCCTCCGCTACGACCTCCAGCGCATCGGCGGCAGCATCGGATACGGCCTCACGAACCGCTGGGAGATCGTGATCGGGACCGGCGGCAACCGGTACAACGCCGACTCGTACAACTGGCACGGCACGATCAACGGCCGGGCCCTGTACGGGAGCTTCACCCACTCCGAGATGGACAAGGTCCGGATCGGGACGAAGATCCTCCTCAACCCGCGCGATCCGGTGCGCGCCACGATCTTCGGCGGGATCGCGATCCCCACGCAGTCCGAGAACGACGTGAACGCCATCGGGACGAATCGCGCCGACTACGATTTCGGGGCCTCGTTCACGTACGGCTGGGTGACGTTCCAGACGAGCTACATCCTCAAGGGAAGCATCGGGAGCGGAACGCCCTCGCCCGGCGGCTTCCCGAGCGGCTACACCCTCTCCAACGAGTGGCGGAACGCCGTCGGCATCGCGGTCCCCGTCGTGCCGAAGGTCTTCAAGGCCATCGGCGAGATCAACCGGGTCCACTACGACGGCGGAACGACCCAGGCCTCCGACTACTCCGAGGCGCTCCTCGGCGGGCGCGTCTGGTTCGGCGACTTCTCCGCCTCCGGCGCGGTCCGCATCGCGATCGACCAGTGGTCCAAGTACGGGTCGTCGCCGAGCCCCATCGGCGGCCTCGTCCAGATCGCTTACGCGCCGCCGGTCCTGCAGCCCGCGAAGTCCAAGATCGTCCTGCCCGAAGAGCCTCCGCCGCCGGCCGAGCCGGTGCCCCCGGCACCCGCGCCCGCGCCCGCGCCCGTCGTGGCGCCCGCGCCGGCTCCGGCCGAGGCCGCCGTCGTGACCGCTCCGGCCGCGCGGCCCGCGACCTCGACGACGGACGAGATCCTCTTCGATCCGGCCAAGAGCCGTCTCACGAACATCGCCAAGGCGATTCTGGACGGCGTGGCCCTGCGCCTGAAGAACAACCTCGCCGCGACGTGCACCGTGTCCGCGTGGACGGACGCCAGGGAGAAGGGCGACCGCGCGGCCCTTGCGAAGGCCCGCGCCGAGGCCGCGAAGGACTACCTCATGAAGCGGCACGGGATCGACGGATCGCGCATCGCGACCGAGGTGAAGGGCGACGGCGACGCCGGCGACGCCACCCGGAACCGCCGGGCGGTCGTTTCCGTCACCTTCCCCTGAGCCGGACCTGATTCGGCCCGCCACGGCGGCGTTACACTGACGCCGCCGTGGAATCGGGATCGAGCGGACTCTTCTCCACCGGAACGTTTTCGACGGGCGCCGGCCCCGGCGCCGGCGGCGTGTTCCGGTCCCGCGCGCTCGTCGTCCTCGCGACGGCCGCCGTCGTCGGGCTCCTCTGGGCGGGCAAGGTCCTGTTCGTGACCTTCTTCTTCGCCCTGTTCCTTTCCTTCGCCCTCCAGCCGTTCGTCGGGCTCCTGGAGCGGCTCCGCCTTCCGCGCACGCTCGCGGTGCTCGCCGTGATCCTGCTTCTCACGGCGCTCGTCGTCTTTTTCGTCGTGAACGCCCTCGGCCAGATCGAGGCGTTCTCGCGCGACCTTCCGTCGTACGAGACGAAGATCCGCGCCTTCACGTCCAAGGCCCAGGGGCTCTTTGCGCAGCTCGAGGAGAGGACGCGCTCGCTCCTGCCTGAGGGCGACCGGACGACGCGGTCCGTCCGCCTCGAGGCGGACGCCTTCGACTCTCTTTCGCGCGTCGCGCTCCAGGTCAAGACGGTCCTGTCGCTCCTGCTCTACGCGGCCGCCGTCCCGATGCTCTCGTTCTTCATGCTCAAGGACCGCGAAAAGTACGGCGGCGCCGTCGCGAAGATCCTCCGGCTGAAGGGCGGACGCGCCGCGCAGGACTTCGCCGAGGGCGTCGCCCGTGTCCTGTCGGGCTACGTCCTCGGAGAGGTTTTCGTCGTCCTCATCACGGCGTGCGTGACGACGGCCGGCCTCCTCGTCCTGCGCGTCCCCTACGGTTACGTGCTCGGGCCGCTCGCCGGCGTGTGCGTCCTCATCCCGTACGTCGGCGTCATCATGTCGACGACGCCCGCGTTTCTCGTCGCGATCCTCGCCTCGAGTGACGCGGCTCTGCCCGTCAAGGTTCTCGTCTTCTACTCGGTTGTCCAGTTCCTCGAGGGCAACGTCCTGACGCCGTTCATCGTCGGGAGCCGCGTGCGCCTGCACCCGCTCGCCGTGCTCTTCGCGTTTCTCTTCTGGGGCATCCTGTGGGGCGTCCCGGGCGCGATCCTCGCGGTGCCGCTCACGGCGACGATCAAGGTCGTCACGGAGCGCTTCGAGCGCTACGCACCCTGGGCCGCGCTCCTCGGCGAGCGGACGCCGGACCCCGAGCCGCCGGAGGAACCCGAGTCGCTCCTCGCGAATCTCTGATCCTGGAAACCCGTCAGGCGGCTAGCCCGCGAGGTTCTTACGGCGGACCGCGAGGAGGCCGCCCGCGACGCCGGCCGCGACGCCGAACGCGAGCAGGAGCAGCGACGTCGACCCCGGCAGGAACCGCACGGCGAAGACGCCGAGGAACGCGTTCTTCGTCGCGGCCACCCACGCGATGACGCCGCGGTACACGAGCCAGAGCCCCGCGACCGCGAGCGCGGCGCCGAGGAGGCCCTGCGCGAGGCCGCCGAGGACGAACGGCCCGCGGATCAGGAGCTCGGGCGCGCCGACGAGCCGCAGGATCTCGATCTCGTCGCGGTGGAGGAGGATCGTGAGCCGCACGACGTTCGCGATCGTGAACGCGGCTCCCAGCGTCAGGAGCGCCGCGAGGACGAAACCCGCGATCTTCGCGAGCTGGACGGCGCCCCTGAGGCGGCGGATCCAGTCCACGTCGAACTGGACCTCCTCGACCGCGCGGTGCGCGGCGAGGTTCTTCAGGAAGCCCGGGATCGCCTCGGACGTGACCGCGGACGGCTCGAGCTCGAGCTCCAGCGACTCGGGGAACGGGTTCGTCGGGAGCGCGCGCGCGGCGGGCGCGAGCGAGCGCCACCAGTCCGAGAAGCGCGCACGCGCCTGCTCCGGCGTCACGCGTTTCGTCTTCGCGACGAGGCGCGAGTCCCGCGCGACGCGCTCGAGGTCCGCCCGGTCCGCGTCCGTGACGCCGGGCCTCAGGAACACCGTCACGGCCGACTCGTCCCGCACCGTCTCGACGACGCCGCGGAGGTTTTCCGCGACGAGGAAGAACGCGCCGACGAGGCCGATCGAGATCGCGATGAGCGCGACCGAGAGCGACGTCATGCGCCGCGCCCGGACGAGGCTCTCGGCCGTCTCGCTCCACAGCGCGCCGAGAGACACGGCGCCCTTCACCGCGGTGCCTCCTCGCGCCGGTGGGCGGCCTGCGGCGGAAGCGCCCCCTCCACGAGCCCCTCGACGACGCGGCCGCCGTCCAGCGTGAGACAGCGCCGCCCCGTTTCCCGGATGAGGTCCTGGTCGTGCGTCGCGACGAGCACCGTCGTCCCGCGCAGGCTGATCTCGACGAGGAGCTTCATGACCTCCTCGGCGAGGCGGTGGTCGAGGTTGCCCGTCGGCTCGTCGGCCACGAGGAGCACGGGGTCGTTCACGAGCGCGCGGGCGAGCGCGACGCGCTGCTGTTCGCCGCCGGAGAGCTCCTCGGGAAGCGCCGACATGCGGTGGTGGAGCTCGACGAGCCGCAGCGTCTGGTAGGCCCGCCGCCGGCGCTCGGCCGCCGGCACGCCGAGGAACTTCTGGACGTACGTGACGTTCTCGAGGACCGTCCGGCGCGGCAGGAGCTTGTAGTCCTGGAACACGACGCCCATCGAGCGGCGGAGCGACGGGACGCGCGACGGCGGCATCCCGCTCACGTTCATCCCGTTCACGATGATCTGGCCCTCCGTGGGCGCCTCGGCGCGGAAGATCAGCCGGAGGAGCGTCGTCTTGCCCGCGCCCGAGGGCCCCGTCAGGAACAGGAACTCGCCCTTCTTCGCCTGAAACGTGACGTCCTTGAGGACGCGGCGGCCCTGGTATTCCTTGGCGACGCGGTAGAACTCGATCACGCGGGAGGCCCGAGCCGTTCCTTAAGCAGGCGGTTCACCACCGCGGGAGCCGCCTTGCCGCCCGTCGCCTTCATGACCTGCCCGACGAACCACCCGAACGTCGCGGCCTTCCCGCCGCGGTAGGCGGCGACCTGCTCAGGGTTCGCCGCGATCACCGCCGCAACGGCCTCCCCGAGTGCGCCCTCGTCCGAGATCTGGACGAGGCCCTTCTCCTTCACGAGATCCACGGGCGCCTTCCCGGTCTCGATGACGTCCGGCAGGATCTCCTTCGCGATCTTCCCGGAGATCGTCCCGGCGTCGATGAGCGCGACGAGAGCCGCGAGGTGACCGGGCGAGACCGGGACGCGACCGGCCTGCCGATCCGCGTCGGACATCCGGCCGAGGAGGTCCGACAGGAGCCAGTTCGCGACCGCCTTCGGGTTCGACGGGTGGAGGGCGGCGGCCGCCTCGTACCAGTCCGCCAGCGGCCGCGACGAGCACAGGAGCTCCGCGTCCGCGGCCGGCAGCGCGTACTGCGTCGCGAGCCGCTCCGCGCGCGGCTCGGGCATCTCGGGCAGCGAGGCGCGCACGGCCTCGACCCATGCCGCGTCCACCTCGAGCGCGCCGAGATCGGGGTCCGGGAAGTAGCGGTAGTCCATCGCTTCTTCCTTCGTCCGCATCGTCTTCGTCGTGCCGGTGCCCGGCTCGAAGAGGCGCGTCTCCTGCACGACCGTGCCGCCCGCGGAGAGCAGGGAGGCCTGCCGCGCGATCTCGTGCTCGAGAGCCTTCTTCACGTGAGCGATCGAATTGAGGTTCTTGATCTCGACCTTCACGCCCAGGGCGCCCGCGCCCCGGGGCCGGAGCGACACGTTCGCGTCGCATCGCAGCGAGCCCTCCTCCATGTTCCCGTCCGAGGCGTCCACCCAGCGCACGAGGCGGCGGAGCCGCAGGAGGTAGTCGAACGCCTCCTCCGGCGAGGCGATCTCGGGCTCGGTCACGATCTCGATGAGCGGCGTCCCCGCGCGGTTCAGGTCGACGAGCGAGGCGGACGACGACACGTCGTCCCACGGGACCTCGTGCATGGACTTGCCCGCGTCCTCCTCGAGGTGTATGCGGTTCAGCCGGATCTCCCGGCGTCCCGCGTCCGTCTCGACGGCGACGCGGCCTCCGGTCGCGAGCGGCCGCTCGTACTGCGAGATCTGGTAGCCCTTCGGAAGGTCCGGGTAGAAGTAGTTCTTGCGCTCGAAGACGGACCGCGCCTGGATCGTGCACCCGGCCGCGAGCGCGACGCGCATCGCGAGCGTGACCATCTCGCGGTTCGGGACCGGCAGCGTGCCGGGGTAGCCGAGGCAGACCGGACAGACCGCGGTGTTCGGCGGGGCTCCGAACGTCACGGGGCATGCGCAGAACGTCTTGCTCTTCGTCTTGAGCTGCGCGTGCACCTCGAGCCCGATCACCGGCTCGAACGGGGACGTCGGCATCCCGCGAGTGTAGCGGAGGAGCGTGGGTCCGGGCCGCGTCAGCGCCGGCCCTGCGCGATCTTCACGGCCTCCGGCAGCCCCCTCAGGCGCAGCATCGCGAGGACGCCGAGCGCGGGCCCGGGGGCGAGGAGGACGAAGACCCACTTCCACGAGAGAGCCGGGAGGAACGTCGGAACGAGGTCGATCGAGATGGCCGTCAGGAAGAACCCGATCGACGTCTGGAGCGTCAGGGCCGTCCCCATGTACGCGACGTCGCCCAGCTCCGTCACCGCTGCCGAAAACTGCGCGGAGTCCGCGACGACGGAGAAGCCCCAGACGGCCGCGACGGCCAGAAGGACGAGCGGCGGCCCTCCGTAGCAGAAGCCGATCGCGACGCAGCAGGCGCCGCTGACGGCCATCGCGGCGGAGGTCACGAGCGTCCGTCCCTTCCGGTCGGCGGCGAGGCCCGCGGCGACGCAGCCGGCCGCACCGCAGCCGATCACGAGAAACGACGCGGCTTCGGCCGCCGCGTGCGGAAGGCCGCGGAGCGCGAAGCTCGACCGCAGCATGACGGGGATCCACGTCCACATCGCGTAGAGCTCCCACATGTGGCCGAAGTACCCGAAGCTCGCGAGGCGGACGCCGCGGTTCGCGAAGACCTTCGTGACCTGCCTGGGGTCGAACCGCGCGGGCGCCGGCGCGAACGGCCCTTCCCGGACGAAGAGAAACACGAGCAACGCGCCGAGGACGGCGCCGCCCGACGTCGCGAGCAGCGTGGAGCGCCATGCCGAGCCGAAGATCGCATTTGCGAGGTACGGGACGCCTTTTCCGAGCGTGAGCGCGCCGATCAGGACGCCGAGGGCGAGGCCGCGGCGCGCCTTGAACCAGGTCGCGAGGATCTTCATCCCGGGCGGGTAGACCCCCGCGAGCCAGAAGCCCGTCAGGAAGCGCAGGACGAGCGCGGACACCGGGCCGTGTGAATACAGCGCCAGGCACGCGTTTGCCGCCGCACCCAGGAGGCTCGCGCCGACGACGAGCTGGCGCGGCGCCCAGACGTCCGGCAGGTTCAGGATCGCGCTCGCGAGCGTCCCCGCGACGAAGCCGAGCTGGACGGAGAGCGTGAGCCACGTCGCCGCCGAGTCCGACAGGTTCCACTCGGCCCTCAGGAGCGGCGAGACCGCGGACGCCGAGAACCAGAGCGACATCCCGAGGAACTCGGCGACGGCGAGGAGGACGAGAACGCGCCACCGGCCCGGCGGGTCCGCGGCCGGCGCCGGGACGGCCGCGCTCACGCGGCGTCCGGAACGAGCTTGCCGGGGTTCAGGATCCCGTTGGGATCGAGCGCGTGCTTCACGGAGCGCATCGCGGCGAGGAACGCCGGCGGCCGGCGCAGCGGCAGGAACTTCCGGAGCGTCAGGCCGACGCCGTGCTCGCCCGTGATCGTCCCGCCCAGCCGGACCGTCTCCTCGTAGACCGCGGCCATGACGGCCTCGACTGCCGCCTCGTCGAACGTGGCGCTCCCCTCGCGAAGGAGGCGCACGTGCAGGTTCCCGTCGGCCGCGTGGCCGTACGTGAAGGCCCGGAGGTGCGCCTCGGCGGCGCGCCGCCTCACGCCCGTCACGAGCGCGACGAGCTCCGAGCGCGGCACCGCGAGGTCCAGCTCGAAGGAGACGCCGAGCTCGTGGATCGCCTCGGCGATTCCGCGGCGCACGTCCCAGAGCGCGCGGCGGCGCGGCTCATCGGCCGCGACCGCGACGTCGAGCGCCGCGCACTCGATGAGGATTTCCCCCGCCGCCGTCACCTCGCGCTCGACCTCCTCCTCCGTCGCGGCGTCGAAGTCGAGGAGGAGGCGCGCCTCCGCCTCGGGAAACGGCACGGGAATGCCTTTCTTCCTCGACGCGACCTCGACCGCCGGCCTGTCGACGACCTCGCACGCCGACGGCACGAGGCCGCGGCGATGGATCTCGAAGACGGCCTGCGCCGCGGACTCGAGCGACGGGAACGGCGCGAGAACGGTCGTCCACGCGGCCGGCTTCGCGATGAGGCGCAGCCACGCCTTCGTGACGACGGCGAGCGTCCCTTCGCTCCCGACGAGGAGCGACGTGAGGTCGTAGCCCGCGACGTCCTTGCGCGTCTTGCCGCCCGTGGCCGCGATGGAGCCGTCGGCGAAGACCGCCTCGAGCCCCATCACCCAGCGCCCCGTCACGCCGTACTTGGCCGCGTGCGGGCCGCCGGCGTTCTCGGCCACGTTGCCGCCGATCGTGCACGAGCCGCGCGAGGCCGGGTCCGGCGGGTAGTAGAGGCCTCTTCCCTCGACGGCTTCCTGCAGCGCCTGCGTCACGACGCCCGGCTCGGCGACGGCGACGAAGTTGTCCGCGTCGATCTCGAGGATGGACGTCATGCGGTCGAGGGCGAGGCCGAGCCCGCCGAAGACCGCGAGCGCGCCGCCGGACATCCCCGTGCGGCCGCCCTGCGGCGTGACGGGGATCGCCCGCGCGTTGCAGAACGCGAGGATGCGCGAGACCTCCTCCGTCGTGCGCGGCCGGGCGACGGCGGCCGGAACGGCGACGAGGTCGCGCGTCCAGTCCTTCGCGTACGGAGCGACCTCGTCCGCGGCCGCGAGGAGGTGCGTCTCTCCGACGATCGCCGCGAGCGAGCGGGCTTCCTCGGGAGAGATCTCGCGCCGCGCCACCGGGCGATCTTAAGATGGTCCCATGACACGCGTCGCCTTTCTCGGGCTCGGCGCCATGGGCGCCCCCATGGCGCGGCGGATCGTCGCCGCCGGTCTCCCCACGACCGTTTGGAACCGCAACCCCGGGCGCGCGGCGCCGTTCGCGGCGCTCGGCGCCTCCGTCGCGAAGACACCCCGCGAGGCGGCCGCCGCGGCCGACGTCGTCTGCACGATGCTGTCGGACCCCGCCGCCGTCGAGGCGGTCGCGTCCGGCCCCGACGGCCTCATCGCGGGCCTCGCACCCGGGGCGCTCTGGCTGGACTTCTCGACGGTGACGCCCGCGGCGTCGCGTTCGTTCGACGCGCGCGCCCGCGAAAAGGGCGCGCGTTTCTGCGACGTCCCCGTCGCGGGCAGCGTGAAGCCCGCGACGGATGGAACGCTCAAGATCCTCGCGGGCGGCGATCCGGCGGAGCTCCGGAAGGCGACTCCGGTTCTCGAAGCCGTCGCGAAGGGCGTCCTGCACTTCGGAGCCGTCGGGCAGGGCTCCGCGATGAAGCTCGTGAACAACCTCCTCTTCGGCGTCACGCTCGCGGCGTTCGGCGAGGCGCTCGGCCTCGCGAGGCGCCTCGGCCTTCCCGAAAAGGAGACGACGGAGTGGCTCCTCTCGATCCCGTCCGTCTCGCCGTACATCAAGGCGAAGCTGGACCACCTTGCGGCGGGCGGCGAGCCGCCGGCCTTCCAGCTCTCCCTGATGGAGAAGGACCTGCGCCTCATGGTCGAGGCGGGCGGCGGGCCCGAGAAGGCCCCGGTCGTCGAGGCCGCACGGGCCGACTACGAGCGCGCGCGCAGGGCGGGACTCGGCGAGAAGGACTTCTCGCACGTCCTCTCGTTCCTGAAGAGCTAGCGGACGTTCTTCAGCGCCTCGCGGACCGAGAGGCCCGAGAGGCGGGCGCGGTTCTTCTCGACGTACGTGACGATCGGCCTCTCGTCCGTCCACGCGTAGCTTCGGAGGGCCCAGCCGATCGCCTTCCTCAGGAAGAACTCCTTCGACCCGATCGACGGCTCGATGAGCCCGAAGAGGAGATCGAGGTCGGTGTCCTTCTTGAACGTGACCTGGCAGAGGATCGCGCTCCGCCGTTTCCACATGTCCGGGCCGCGGCTCCATGCGCGCATCGCCTTCCGCATCGGCGCGGGCTCGTTCCGGAGGATCTCGCCGAGGCGCTTCGTCGCGAGGGCGTCCACGAGGTCCCACCACGCGCCCGTCACGATCATCTCCTCGTACATCGGGAGGGACGCCATCGTCTGGAACGGGCGGGCGCGGCGGTCGCCCGTCAGCTCGATCGCGGCGTATCGCTCCTCGCGGAACCGCGCGCCGCGCCAGAGCGCGAGGACGTCCTTCCGCCACGACTCCGGATCCTCGACGGGATGCGCGGCGAACGCCTTCCGGCAGATCGCGCGGAGCGGCACCGCGCCGACTCCATGGAACGGCATCGCGGACTTCATGTACGCCCGCGCGCCCGCGGCCCGCTCGGGCGACCCGGCCCGGGCGAGCTCCCGGCGGAGGACGGTGAGGAGGCGCGTGGCGCAGGTTCGCGTCCCACGACGTCCGGCCGGCGCCGCAAGGCGAGCGCTCATTTTCCGACGGCCGACCGGAAGTAGAAGTCGAGCATGGCGTCCAGCGGCGCTGCATTCCCCCGCAGCCTGCTGCGAAGCGCTGCGCCCTCCCAGCAGTCAACGAGAACGCTCGCCATGCGCCGCGTATCCGAGCCGGACCGGATGTCGCCCCTCCTTCGGGCCTCTTCCAGGCAAACCGCGAGGCGCCGGGCGATCTCGGAGAAGCAGCCCTCGATCTTGCGCCGGAAGGTGTCGTTCACACCGGACAGTTCCTGACCCAGTCCCCCCAGGAGGCAGCCCATATAGCCCTCTTTCCGGTAGTGCTCCTGCGTCAGCTCGAAGAAGCGGCGAACGCGGCCCAGCGGCGGACGGCCCTCGTCGCCAAGGCAGGCGTCGAGGGCCGCGTGGACGTTCTGCATGTACCGGTCGATGACCTGGAGGGCGAAGTCCTCCTTGTCCCGGAAGTGATGGTAGAAGGAGCCCTTTGGAGTGCCCGTGGCGGCGAGGAGCCCCTGGACACCCAGATCGTTGTAGCCATGCTCCAGGAGCATCTTCAATCCGGCGTCGAGCAGGCGCTGCTTGGTCGGATGAGTCATCGGCGGCGGGCAGCGGGCGTTCTTCCCGGAAAGGGAATCAGCCTTTCACCTTCTCGATCATGTGGGCGATCACGTGGCCGTGTTCACGCTGCGGACTGAACATGACGATCTCGGCATCGGCGTCGACCCTGACGTTGTGGCCGGGCGGCCAGTAGAAGAGATCATTCGTCTTCACGGTTTCCTGCGCGCCTTTCGCATCGGTCGTCGTGAGCTGGCCGCTCAGGACGAATCCCCAGTGCGGACACTGGCAGAGGTTGCCTTCCAGCCCCTGAAAGAGGGGCGTGGTATCGACACCCGCGGCGAGCGTGAAGCACTCGCCGCTGAGCGAGCCGAATCCGCTCGCGTCGCCGAAGTCCGTTCGCTGGCGGATCACGGCACCCGGAATCTGCATCCTGACGTCCACGTCGTTCTTCGCAACTCGCATGGCCACCTTCCCTTTTCGGCTGAAATCCAGCGACTAGACCGATCGGTCTATTTCTCGCTAGCCTACACCCTTCCCGGGCTCTGTCAACGGGAACGCGTGAAGGCCGGACAGGCCCTGCCGGGCCTCAAGCCCGGCGGTAGCGCTCGCGGATCGTCGGAATGAGGTACTCCGAGAACGCCGACTCGAGGCCGTACTTCGGCGAGAAGCCCCAGTCCGCGCGCGCGGCGCTGTCGTCCACGTCCGCGGGCCACGAGTCCACGATGCCCTGCCGCTTGTCGTCCGGCTCGAACGTGACGCGCGCGGCCGGGAACGAACTCAGGACGAGGTCGCGGATCTCACCGGCCGACGGCGCGAACGCGCCCACGTTGTAGACCTGCCGCGTGAGCGTCCCCGCGGGCGCGGAGGCGAGCTGGAGGAGTGCGTCGACGCCGTCCGGCATCGCCATGAACGGGATGCGCGTGTCCTCGCGGACGAAGCAGGCGTAGGGCTTCCCCTCGGCCGCCGCGTGGATCATCTCGGGCGCGTAGTCGGACGTGCCGCCCGACGGGACCGTGACGGCCGAGATGAGGCCGGGGAAGCGGAGGCAACGGAAGTCCACGCGTCCGCCCTGGTTCTCGGACGAGAGCTGCTTGTAGTGCCGCGCGTAGTAGCGCCCCAGGTGCTCGGCGTAGAGCTTGTTGCAGCCGTACATCGTGGTCGGCGTGTTGAACTCGTCCTCCTTGACCTTCCCGGCCAGCGCCTTGGCCGCGAGGTCGGGCAGGCCGTACGCCGCGATGGAGGACGGGTAGAGGAACGTGACCGGCCGGCCGTGCGACTGGCGCTCGCTCTGGGCGAACTCCAGCATGTTGATCATCCCCTCGACGTTGACCTGGTGCGCCGTCACGGGCGTGAACTCGCCGCGCGTCGAGAGAAGCGCCGCGAGGTGGAAGATCATGTCGATCTCGTACTCGGAGAGGATCCGCTCGAGAACGCTCCGGTCGAGGACGGAGCCCGTGAACTCGCGCGCGACGAGGCGCCCGAGCGACGGGTCGAGGGCCTTGAGGTCGAGCGTGAGGATGGGGCGCGTGCCTTCGGCCGCGAGGCGCGTGATGAGGCCGTGGCCCATCTCGCCGCTCGCGCCCGTGATGAGGACGACGGGGCGGCGCATCAGGCCACCGTGACCTTCGTCTCGAGGTAGACGTCCTGGATCGCGTTGAGCAGGGCGACGCCCTCCTTCATCGGCTTCTGGAACGCCTTTCGCCCGGAGATGAGGCCCATGCCGCCCGCGCGCTTGTTGATGACGGCCGTCGCGACGGCCTGGCCGAGGTCGTCCTTGCCGCCCGCCGCGCCGCCGGAGTTGATGAGGCCCGCCCGGCCCATGTAGCAGTTGACGACCTGCCAGCGCGTCCACTCGATCGGGTGCGCCGGGACGAGCTTCGCGTAGGCCTCGGCGTTCGGCTTGTTCCCGAACGGGAGCGCCGGGAAGCCGCCGTCGTTCTCGGGCTGTTTCTGCTTGATGATGTCGGCCTCGATCGTCACGCCGAGGTGGTTCGCCTGAGAGGAAAGGTCCGCCGAGACGTGGAAGTCCTTCTCCTTCGTCTTGAACTGCGGGTTCCGGAGGTAGCACCACAGGACCGTGAACATCCCGTAGTCGTGCGCCTGGTGGAAGGCGTTCGAGATCTCCGTGATCTGCCGGCGCGAGTTGTCCGACCCGAAGTAGATCGTGGCCCCGATTCCCGCGGCGCCCATGTCGAAGGCCTGCTTGACGGTCGCGAAGATCGTCTGGTCGTAGGACGTCGGGAGCGTCAGGAGCTCGTTGTGGTTGATCTTCACGATGAACGGGATCCGGTGCGCCCACGTGCGCGCGACCGAGCCGAGCACGCCGAGCGTCGAGGCCACGGCGTTGCAGCCGCCCTCGTAGGCCAGCTTCACGATGTTCTCGGGGTCGAAGTACTCCGGCGAGGGCGCGAAGGACGCCGCGCCCGAGTGCTCGATGCCCTGGTCGACGGGCAGGATCGAGAGGTAGCCGGTGCCGGCGAGGCGGCCCTTGTCGAACATCCAGGAGAGGCTCCTGAGGACGCCGGCGGGGCGGTCGGAAGGGACGAAGACCCGGTCCACGTAATCGGGCCCGGGGAGGTGCAGCATCGAAGCGGGGACGCCCATGGCTTCGTAGTCGAGGAGCGAGGCGCGTTCGCCGAGCTGCTTGCGGATGGTCTCGAGCATCGGGGCCTCCTGCCGAGGATGGTGGGACCTCCATCCTAGCCGAACGCCGGAGTCGAGACGGGGTATCGGCGGACTCCGCGAACGGGCCTCCGTGGCATCCTCGCGGCGTGGCCGAGCCCGCAGCCGCCCCGCAGCCCACGATCGTCTCGAGCCTCACGCACGCGACGTTCGGCTTGTGGTTTCCATTCTTCCGGTGGCTCGCCCGGACCCTGCCTCCCGCCTTCGTGGCGCGCATGGCGAACGTCACGGTGGAACGCGTGATCTGGGCGCGCGAGTCCGTCCGTGAGGCGATCCTCGACAACTTTTCGGCTGTTCTCGGCCTTCCGCGCCACGCCGGCGAGGTCGGGCGCGCGGGACGTGAGATGTTGTCCCGGCATTCGCGGATGTGGATCGACCTCCTCCGGCACTCCGGCCGGGGCGACGTGGACCCGGCCTCCCTCCTCGCGGCACGCTCCGGCGACGAGCGTCTGGTCGCGGCATCCCGGGAGGGCAGGGGCGCGATCCTCCTGACCGCGCACGTCGGCAACTTCGAGCTCGGCGGCCTCTTCCTCGCGCAGCTCGGGCTGAAGGTGGCGGTCGTGTACCTGCCCGACCCGTCGCCGGTCGTCGAGACGCATCGCGGCGACGCGCGGAAGATGCTCGGCGTCACCGGTATCCCCGTGGACCGCTCGCCGTTCGGGTTCCTTCCGGTCCTGCGCGCTCTCGAGCAGAACATGTGCGTCGCGATGCAGGGCGACCGCGACGTCTCGGGCACGGGACTCGCGATGCCGTTCTTCGGCAAGACGGCCTCGTTCCCGATCGGCCCCTTCCGGATCGCGCAGGCTTCCGGCGCGCCCGTCTTTCCCGTCTTCGTCCTCCAGGAGGAGGACGGACGCTACCGGACGATCGTCGAGGAGCCGATCCGGATCCCGCATGCACGCGGCGAGGCCGCGCACGAGGCCGTCGTCGCCGGGCTCGCGGCGTTCGTCGCGCGGATGGAGGCGACGATCCGGGAGTATCCGACGCAGTGGTACCGCTTCGCGCGCTTCTGGGAGAGCGAGGAGTGAGGAGCGCCGCGGAAGCGGCGCTCGCGGCGCTCGGAGCCGCGGCTCTCCTCGGCGCGTGCGCTCCCTCCCGGCCGGCGGGCGCACCGGCCGCCGCCGCGCCGGACCCCAGGGTCGAGACGAACGGCGCGGTCCGGCGGCTCGGCTCGTCCTGGGTCGCGCCCGTCGTGCCGCCCGGCTCGGAGAGCGGAATCCTCGTCGGACGGTTCGTGGGAGCGCCCTACGACCTCGGCCTCGCGTCCGGCCGCCTCACGCGCCCGTGGATCCGCTCGCAGGAAACGCACCTCGAAACGCTGTTCGCCGCGCTGATCCCCGGCGGCCTCAAGCGCTCCTTCATCCGGCAGCTCGCGGCGTTCCGGCTGCGCGCGCTGCCGGGCGAGATCCCCCCGGATCTCCTCGTCTCGATCGCGGGCCTCGCGGACGGCTACGAGCCCGTGCCGCCCGTGTCCGGATGGAACGCGTGGCGGCGGATGCTGGACCTCCACGCGCTGCACGACGTCTCGCAGCGGTTCGTGGACGCGCCCGCGCTCGCGGGGGCGTGCACGGGCTTTCTCGCGCGGACACCGGACGGCGGCGTCCTCCTCGCGCGCAACTTCGACTTCGAAGGCGGCGACGTCTTCGACCGCCAGAAGCTCGTCTCCGTCGTACGCCCCGACGGGAAGATCCCGTACCTCTCCGTGGGCTTTTCCGGGACGCTCGGCGTCGTCACGGGCTTCAACCGCGAGGGGATCGGCGTCGCGCTGCAGGCGATCGCCGGCGGCGAGACCGCCGGCTCGGGCGAGCCCGTCACGCTCCTCCTCGCGGACGTCCTCCGGAACGAGGCGACGTTCGAAGGGGCGGTCGCACGGCTGCGCGCCGCGCGCGTCTTCGTTTCGGATCTCATCCTCCTCGCGGACGCGAAGACGGGACGGATCGCCGTCGTCGAAAAGAGTCCGTCCGCGGTCGCCGTGCGCGAGACCTCCGGCGCGTGGCTGGCGGCCACGAATGAGGCCGAGGACGCGGCCGTGAAGGCGCGCGCCCGCGCGCTTCCCGAGGGGTCGACGTCGCGGAAGAGGCGCGCGCGGCTGGACGTCCTCCTCTCGCAGGAAGGTTCCTCCCTCGACGTGGCGCGGGCCATCGCGATCCTGCGAGACCGGGCGGGCGCCCGCGGCGAGGACCTCGGACACGGCAACCGCAACGCGATCGACGCCTCGATCGCGGCCCACTCCGTCGTCCTCGACCTCTCGCGCCGCCGCGCGTGGGTCGCCGTCTTTCCCCACACGCTCGGGGCGTACGTGCCCGTCGATCTCGAGGACGTCCTCGCGGCCGACGGCGGACCGCCCGTTCCGGCCGCTGCGCCGATGCCGCCGGACCCGTGGCTCGGCTCGGGTGGTTTCGGAAGGTACCGGGAGGCCCGGGCGGCGCTCGCGGAGGTGCGCGCGCTCGAGCGCGGGGCCCGCGCGGGCTGGCTCGAGGCGGCCTTCGCGGCGGCGTCCCGCGCCCACGCGCTCGCGCCGGATTTTCCGGAGGCGACGGCGAAGCTCGGCGAGATGGAGCTCCGGCTCGGGGACCGCGCGCGCGCCCGGGCGCTGCTCGACGAGGCCCTCGCGCGCGACCCCGGCCCCGCCCCCGTCCGCGCCGCCGCCGCGCGCTGGCGCGAGGCGGCGGCGCGCGGCGGCGCGCTTCCGAAGGACGGCATCCCCACCGTCCCGACGCCCGACGAGCTCATCGCGGAGAGAACGAAGAAATAGAATCTCTTTGCTTAAGAGAACGCGAGGGTGACGGCGCAGCACGATCCGTTGACATCGCGCACGACGTACCGCTGATTTCGGATTTCCTTAGAGGGTGAAGAGGGCTGGGCGACGTCGAGCGCGATTTCCCACAGCCCTGTCGCACCGAGGCGCTCGATCGGAGGCGCGCCGCCCCGCGGAACGCCAGGGTCGAAGCTGAGTTCCGCGTGGACGAACGCCGCCCTTCCACGCTCTCTTCCACTCGAAGAAATCTCCTCTTCATCTTCCGCCTCGACGAGCACTGCCGCCGACGACTCGACGAGCGTGGCGTTCGCCTCGCGCGTCGCGCTGTCGACTCCCTCCGCCGCGACGACGAGGATGCGGTCGGCGTCGCCCTTCGCGACGCGCGAGGCGGCAAGGACGAGGGCCTCGAGCCCGGCCGTGCGCCCGGAGACGAGCGTCTCGGAGGGCCCGCCCAGCCCCCAGCCGATCGCGAGCTCGCCTGCCACGGTGTTGTGGACCGTCGCCGCGAAGACCGACGGCGCGAGGTCCTCGGTGCGCACCGCCGCATCGAGGAGACGCTCGTGCTGCGCGATCGCGTCACGGCACCCGAAGGCCGTCCCGACGACGACTCCGAAACGCGGATCCGGCGCCGCCCCGCCGGCGGCGGGGGGGATTCCCGCCGCCGAGAGGACGCGCGCGCCCGCGAGGACGCCCGAGCGCCCAAAGCGGTCCATGCGCCGGAGACGGTTCCGGTCCGCGAAGTCGTCGCGCAGGGCGCCGCCTCCCTCTTCGACCGTCGCGGCAAGCGTGACGACGACACGTCTCACGCGCGCTCCAGGACGAGCGCGGCGTCCGTCCCCGAGAAAGCGGCCGACGTCGACAGGACGACGTCCACAAGTCGCGCCGGCCGGTGCGGCGCGCCCGAGACGACGCGGAGCGGCGAATCCGCGCGGGAGGCGCGGTGGCCGGCGGTCGGCGGGACGTCGTCCGCGCCGAGGACGAGGACGCAGAGGACGGCCTCGAGCGCGCCCGCGGCGCCGAGCGTGTGGCCGATCGCCCCCTTGAGCCCGTGGACCGGCACCGATCCTGCTCGTGGGCCGAGGACGTGCGCCAGAGCGGCTTCCTCCATCGCGTCATTGAAGACTGTCCCCGTTCCGTGGGCGCTCACGAACCCCACGTCGGCGGCCGCGAGTCCCGCGTCGGCGAGGGCCGCCCGGGACGCGCGGGACAGGCCGGACCCCGCCGGATCGGGCCGCGTCATGTGGAATGCGTCGGCGGCCGAGCCGTAGCCCGCGACGCGCGCGAGGACGCGTGCCCCGCGCCGCACGGCCGCACCCTCGTCCTCCAGGAGAAGGAACCCCGCCCCCTCTCCGAGCGTCAGGCCGTCGCGTCCCGAATCGAAGGGCCGCGCCGCCGTCGGGCTGAGAGCCCTGAGCGCGTCGAAGCCCGAGAACACGAACGGCGAGAGCGCGTCGGCGCCGCCCGCGAGGACGCGCGTCGCGCGCCCCTCGCGGATCCAGGCGGACGCGAGGCCGATCGCCGCAGCGCCGGAGGCGCACGCCGTCGAGACCGTCGCGACGGGCCCGAGAGCGCCGTACCGGCGGGCGAGGAGCGCCGCAAGGGACCCGGGCGCCTCGCGGGCCTCGCGGCCCGCGAGCGTCGTGCCGACGGCCACGCCCGCGCCAGGGCCGAGGGCCGCGAGCGGACCGAGGGCCTCGTTCGCGGCGGCAAGCGCGAGCCTCTCCGTCCGGTCGGCGGTTTCGCAGGCGGGATCGTCCGGGACGAGGCGGACTTCCGCAGCGGTCTTCGCGACGAAACGCGAGACGTCGAAGAGCGTGACCTCCGCGATCGCGGTTGCGCCGCTCCACGCGCCCTGCCGCAGGGCGGGCACGCCCGCCCCGAACGCGGTCACCGCACCGAGACCCGTCACCGCCACGCGGCGGCCTCCTGTCCTCTCTGCGCCCATCGCCTCCTTATAATCCCCCGCCGCCCCGCTTGGGTGGCGCGCGCCTCGGAGCGCGCCCTCCGGTCCCGCCCATGAAGATCGTCCTTGCGTCCGACGACCACCAGCCCAACGAGGCGTATCGGGGTGCTCTCCTCGCGGCGGGAGCGTTGCCCGGGGAGATCGTCCTCGCACGGCCCGGCGAGCGGCTGCCGGCCTCCTTCGACGGCCTTCTCCTCGCGGGCGGGCCTGACGTCGACCCCGTGCGCTACGGCGAGTCCCCGGTGACGGCGACGCTCGAGGTCCGAGCGGACCGGGACGCGCACGACTTCGCCGCGTTCGCGGCCGCCGAGGCCGAGGGTGCGCCCGTCTTCGGAATCTGCCGCGGCCTGCAGGTCGTGAACGTCGCCCTCGGCGGTACGCTCTGGCAGGACCTCCCGTCCCAGCGCGGCCGCGGCGTCGACCACGACGCCGACGCGACCGGGCACGGGCGCGACTTCCGCGCGCACGCCGTGCGGCCACGCGCGGGCGGGGAGCGGTCGCCGTTCGCCGCCGCCGTCGCGCAGACGTCGGTCGTCAACTCGCGGCATCACCAGGCCGTCAAGGACCTCGCCGCGCCGCTCGCCGCGCTCGCGGCCTCGCCGGACGATCTCGTCGAGGCATTCGAGCGCCCGGGGGGGGCGTGGCTCGCCGCCGTCCAGTGGCACCCCGAGGATCTCGTCGCCGACCCTCGCCAGAGGGCGCTGTTCCAGGTCTTCCTCGATGCCTGCCGCGCGTTCGCACGTTCGCGCGGCCGTATCCTCACCTCCAGCAAGGAGCTCGCATGAATCACGCCCTCTCCCGCCTCCTCGCCGCCGCGCTCGCCGGCACGGCCCTCGCCGCCGCCGCGCAGCCCGCGCCCGCCCCGAGATCCCCCGCCGCATCCGCGCCGGCCGTCGCACAGCCGTTCAAGGACGTCGGCCTCTGGTACGGCGTCTTCGGAACGACGATCTGCTCGTGGTTCGACGCCGGCGACGGCGTGTTCCTCGTCGACACCGGCTCGACCGCCGCCGACGCGAAGGCGCTCCGCGCCGAGATCGCGAAGACGACGAAGAACAAGCCCGTGAAATGGATCGCGATGACCCACCTCCACACGGACTCGAACGAAGGCCTCGCGACGTTCTTCCCGGCCGACGTCACGATCTTCGTGAACGCGCGCTCGGCGGCGACTCTCGCGGACTTCGCCGGGCGACAGAAGAGCCCGACCCCGAACGTGGTCGGCGTCGCCGACCGGATCGTCCTCGGCCTCGGCAAGCTCCGCCTCGAGATCGGCGTGCCTCCCGGCAACGCGCACACCGGCTCGGACCTCTACGTCTTCGACGCTGTGACGCGGACCGCGTTCGTCGGCGACCTCGTGACGCCCGATCGCTGCCCGATGCTCTCGGACCCGGATTCCGACATCAAGGGCTGGACCGCGGCGCTGGACCGGCTCGACGCGCTGAAGCCCGTCGGCCTCGTCGCGTCGCGCGGGAACCCCACGCCGGAAGCGGCGCCCGCGATCGCGCAGACGCGCCAGTACCTCACGAGCCTCCTCCAGTTCCTCACGGCCAAGAGGAAGCAGAACGCACCCGAGGCGCGCGTCTCCGGCGAGCTGGCCGGCGAGAAGATCGGGGACTACTGCCCGCGCGAGCTGAGCACGCTGAACGCGCTCAGCGTCTACCGGCGGATCGCGGCCGACGGATCGACCGTGCCGGGCTCGGTCCAGGCGCCGAAGGCCGCTCCGAAGTGATCCCCGCACCGCCGGGGCCGCGCGGCGCGCGGGCCTCGACGGTCGTCTGGATGCCGCCGCGGGGCGTGAACACGCCCCGCACGGCCATCCGGCGCGGATGGAGCGCCGCCACGAGGTCCTCGAGGACGCGGTTCACGACGTTCTCGTTGAAGATCCCGAGCGAGCGGTACGCGTTCACGTACTCCTTGAGCGACTTCAGCTCGACGCAGAGCCGGTCGGGCACGTAGGTGATCGTGAGCGTCGCGAAGTCCGGAAGCCCCGTCTTCGGGCAGATCGACGTGAACTCCGGGATCGTGATCACGACCTCGTAGTCGGCCGCGTACTGCGACGGCCAGGTCTCGAGGCCGGGAAGCGCGGCCTTCACGCCCGAGGCGGCGTGGCGTTCGGTGTAGCCGGACATGCGGCGGAGGATAGCGCGGACCCCCGAAGAAGGAAGGCCTGGCACGCCCTGTGCGAGAATCCGCGTCCCCATGGCATTCACTCCGGAAAAGCGCGCCGCCCTCCTCAAGGACATCCGCCACCTCGCCCTGATGGCCGCCGTCATCCTGACGGGACGGTCCGTTCTGGCCGACTGGTACGTCGTTCCGACGGGGTCCATGAAGCCCACGATCCTCGAAGGGGACCGCGTCTTCGTGTGGAAATCGGCCTACCAGATGCGCGTGCCGTTCTCGCGCATTCGCCTTTTCGGCACCGGCACGCCGCTGCGCGGCGACGTCGTCGTCGTGCGCAACCCCGACGGCGGGAGCGTCCCGTTCGTCAAGCGCCTCGTCGGCCTGCCCGGCGACGTCGTGGAGCTGCGCAACGAGACGCTCTACATCAACGGCAAGGCCCAGCCGACCGACTTCCTGCCCGAGCAGAAGGCGGACGACGGCGAGACCGTCCTCCTCGGCACCGAGATGCTCGGGGCGCGCCCGCACCCGATCCGCGTCCTCCCGGACCGCCCGGCGTTCCGCACGTTCGGTCCGATCACCGTGCCCGAGGGCGAAGTGTTCCTCATGGGCGACAACCGCGACGAGAGCCGTGACGCGCGGTTCTTCGGCACGCGCCCGGTCACGGACCTCCTCGGCCGGGCCGTCGGCGTGATGTGGAGCTGGAACCAGGAATTCCTCAAGGGGCCGCGCTGGTCCCGCCTCGCGCGCCCGTTCATCACGAGCGCGAGCGGCGCGACGATCAACTGACCCTTCCCTTCTCTTGATTTAGTTGATCTTTAGACTTAATCTAAGCTGGTGACGGATCGTGCCGCACTTGAGGGGCGCCTCAGAGAGAAGGGACTGCGCGTGACGCAGCAGCGCGTCGCTGTGCTCGAGTACCTCTGTTCGACGCCGACGCACCCGACGGCCGAGGAGGTCGGCGCCGCCGTGAACCGCGTCCAGCCCACGACCTCGCGCGCCTCCGTCTACAACGTCCTCAACTCCCTCAAGGAGAGCGGCCTCATCGAGGAGCTCGTCTTCGACGACGCCGTGGCGCGCTACGACGCGAACCTCGGCCCGCACCACCACTTCCTCTGCACGTCCTGCGGCGTGGTCCACGACGTCCCGTTCGACGCGCTCCCGGCGCTCCCGAAGAAGCGCCTCCCGACCGGCCACACGGTCGAGAGCGTCGACGTGACGCTGCGCGGCCTCTGCCCCGGCTGCGCGCGGACCTGACCCGCGGGACTGATTCAACCGCACCGTTTCCGTGACCCGGCCGGAGGGCCAGACTGGCGGCGGAAGGAGTCGGCACGCCGCCATGGCCGTAGCGACCGCAGCGTCCGCCTGGCGGATCCTCGCGACGGGCGTTCCGTCCCGCGTCGCCGCAGGACTCGTCCGCGCCGCGGCGGACGACGGGGAGCCGGCCCCGGAGATCGTCGACGTCGACGCCTTCGGTGAGCTCGAGTGGGAGGGAATCCGCCGTGGGGTGCGGGACGTCCTCCTCGTCTGGGTGGACGGGACCGGCGACGAGGGCCTCGAGCACCTCCGCGTGCTCCAGGCAAGGCAACCCGGGGCGCCGGTCCTTGCACGCGTTCCGAAGGGCCGGCCGGACCTCGTCACCCGGATGCTGCGCGCCGGAGTCCACGAGGTCTTCAGCGATGCCGGGCGTTTCCGAGAGGCGCTCGACCGCGCCCGCGCCCGCGTCCCGTCGCCGGACCAGGGCCGCCCCGACTCGCGCTCCCGGCCGACAGGGGACGAGCCGGACCACGGCGTCGAGGGTCTCTTTCCGAACCTCTTCGACTGGATCTACGTGGTCGGCGTGGCCGAGGACGGCGCCCTGGTTTTCCAGACCGTGAACCCCCCGCTCAACGCCGGAATCGGCTTCCTGAATCCCGATTTCGCGGGGCGTGCGGTGTGGAAGTGTCTCGAGGGGACGAGCGCGGCGCAGCTCGTCCCGCACCTCGACCGCGTCATCTCCGAGGGGACGCCGCTGCAGTTCGAGGAGGAACATCTCGTCGGCGGGCGCACGCGCGTCTTTCAGACCGTCCTGACCCCCGTGCGCAACAAGTGGGGGCGGATCCACCGGATCGCGGGGATTTCGCGCGACATCACGGCGCTGAAAGAGGCGCTCGCGGATCTTCGCGCGAGCGAGGAACGCCTCGCCCACGCGCTGGAGGGAACGCAGCAGGCCCTCTGGGACTGGGACCTCGCGACGGGCCGCCTCTACCGCAGCCCGCGCTGGTTCGAGATGCTCGGCCTCGAGCCCGGCTCCGTCGACCCGACGCTCGAAGCCGGCCTCGACCGGGTCCATCCCGAGGACCGCCGTCAGGCCGAGGCCGCGCTGAACGCCCACCTCGAGGGCCGCCTTCCCCGCTACCAGGCCGAATACAGGGTGCGCACGCGGTCCGGCGAGTGGGTCTGGATCTTCGACGCCGGGAAGATCGTTTCCTGGGATCCGGCGAACCGCCCGGCGCGGCTCGCGGGGATGTGCACGGACATCACGGAGCGGCGCCGGGCCGAAGAGTCGCTGCGCGCCCTCGTCGGGGGCGTCGTCCACGAGATCCGGAACCCGGTCTACGGGATCTCCATCAACCTCGACGCGCTCGAGGCGACGTTCGGCGGGGACCCACGCTACGCCTCGTTCGTCTCGGCGCTCCGCGAAAGCGCCGAGAGGATCTCGAGCCTCATGAACGACCTCCGCGACTACGGCGAGCCGAGGACGTTGAATCCAGAGCCCTGCAACGTGCGGGCGCTCCTCGACGGGGCCTGGCGATCCTGCGAGACGCTCGCCTCCTCCGCCGCGGGCGTCGTGCGCGTGGATCTCGAGGACCCGGATCTCGTCCTTCCGCTGAACGCCCGGCGAATGCACCAGGTGTTCCGCAACCTGCTCGAGAACGCCTTCCAGCACGCGCCCGGCGGCAGCGTCGTCGCCCTCACGGCCCGGCGAATGCGCGCCGCCGGCCACGACTGGTGGACCTTCTGCGTCGACGACGACGGCCCCGGCTTCGAAGGCGAGGCGCTCGCGCGCGCCTTCGAGCCGTTCTTCACGCGCCGCGAGGGCGGCACGGGCCTCGGGCTTTCGATCGTCAAGCGCGTCGTCGAGGAGCACGGCGGCACCGTCGAGGCGAGCAACCGGCCGGAGGGCGGGGCCCGCGTCGTCGTCCGGCTCCCGGCGCCGCGCCAGAGGATGGAGCTCCCGGAGAGCGCGCGTGGCTGAGTCGCGGATCCTCCTCGTGGAAGACGACGCCGCGGTGCGGCACGGGCTCGCGGCCTTCCTGCGCGCGAGCGGCCTCGACGTGGACGAGGCCGACACCCTCCGCAAGGCGCTCGAGCGCTTTCGCGAGGTCGAGCACGACATCGTCGTGGCGGACTACAGCCTCCCGGACGGGACGTCGCTCGAACTCCTCCCGGAGGTCAAAAAGGTCAGCGAGGAGACGCCGTTCATCATCCTGACGGCGCACGGGTCGATCGATCTCGCCGTCCGGGCGATCAAGGAGGGCGCCGAGCAGTTCCTCACGAAGCCGGTGGAGTCCAAGGCGCTCCTCGTCCTCGTGCGGCGTCTCCTGCAGCAGCAGCGCCTCCGTCGCAAGCAGGAGATCGTCCAGCGCGAACAGCCGGGCTCGTTCGACCCCTTCCTCGGCGCGAGCACGGCGATCCGGCAGCTGGAGGAACGCGCCCGCCTCATGCTCGAGTGGGACAGCCCCGTCCTCATCCTCGGCGAGACGGGCTCGGGCAAGGGCGTCCTCGCCCGCTGGCTCCACGCGAACGGGCCGCGCCGGGAAGAGGCGTTCGTCAACCTGAACTGCGCGGGCCTTTCGCGCGAGCTCCTCGAATCCGAGCTCTTCGGGCACGAGCGCGGGGCATTCACGGGCGCCGTGAACCCGAAGCAGGGGCTCCTCGAAGTCGGCCACCGCGGGATCGTCTTCCTCGACGAGATCGGCGACATGGACCCCGCCATCCAGCCGAAGCTCCTGAAGGCGCTCGAGGAGAAGACGTTCCGAAGGCTCGGCGACGTGCGGGACCGGCACGTCGACATCCGGCTCCTCGCCTCGACGAACCTCGACCTCGAGGAGGCCGTGCGCGCACGGAAGTTCCGCGACGACCTCTACTACCGCGTCAGCACGCTGACGCTGAAGATCCCTCCCCTGCGCGAGCGGTCGGAGGACATCCCGCTCCTGGCGCGGAACATCCTCCTCGCCGTCTGCGCGCGCATGGGCAAGGCGGAGGTCGTCCTCGGGCCGGAGGCCGAGTCGCAGCTCCTGCGTTACCCGTGGCCCGGGAACATCCGCGAACTCGCGAACGTGCTCGAGCGGGCGATGATCCTGCTCAAAGGCGACCGGCTGGAGGCCCTCGACGTCAGCCTCGGCTCCGCGCGGCCGTCCGCCCCGCACGACGGCGAGCTCGCGACGATGAAGGAGATGGAGCGGCTCCACATCGAGCGCGTGCTCCAGCACACGGGCGGCAACGTCGCGGAGGCCGCCGCCGTCCTCGGCATGGCCCGCCGGACGCTTTACGACCGGCTCAAGGCGCTGGGGCTCGCTCCCGCCGCGGACTGAGCGGGGGGCCGCACGCCGCGTGCGGGTTTCCGCACTCCTCGCGCGCGGGCCCGCCACGTATCCGGCTTTCCTGCAAGGACTAAGCCCGCTCGCCCGTGTGGCTCGCGCCTTGCACGACGGCGGGCGCAGGAGGATTCTCATGAAGACCCGTGCCCTCTCACGGCTGCTGCTCGCGACGCTCGTCGCGGCCGCCGGCATGGCGACGGCCGCCGACGAGGCCAAGCCGCTCCACGCCCGCACGATCGCCAAGTACCCCGCGCCCAAGCTCGAAGACGTCGGCGGACGCGAGTACAAGTTCCTCATCGACCCCGACAAGGCCAAGGGGACGCCGGAAGAGGCGTTCAAGGCCATCTGGACGCAGGTGAAGGCCGCCGCCGCCAAGAAGGGGTTCACGGTCACCGAGAAGGAGAAGAACCCGCTCAAAGTCGAGCTCTCCACCAAGGAGTACTTCGACACGCCCGAGCAGGCGCTCTGGAGCAAGGGCTTCCTCGTGCGCATCACGACGAAGTACAAGGACGGAAAGCCCGACGAGACCGTCTCCGTCACGGTCAAGGCGATCCAGGAAGACGCGCTCAAGACCCTCGCGACGCCGCTCGCGGTCGTCGACCTCAAGACGAAGACCGAGGCCGAGGGCAACGTCGGCCCCGCGCCCGGCGGCGGCCTGGTCGAGATCGTCGAGAAGGGCTCCTCGTTCTCCGTCAAGCCCGCCGATCTCGGCGGAATGACGCTCGGAGACTTCGGGAAGTTCATGCCCGAGCTCCTGAAGCTCGGCCTCCCGGCCACGACGAAGCTCGTCGGCACGAAGGCCTGGTCGTACCGCGTCCGCCCGGGCGCCGTCGTCCTGCCCGGCACCGAGCCGTGCGGCGTCTCGATGGAGGGCTGGGCCACGAAGGAGGGCGGCGCTCCGTACCTCTACGACTTTTCCTACGGCTACGGAGATCTCGACTTCTACGCCGTCGCCGAGACGCACACCGCCGGCGAGCAGTTCCTCCTCAAGGTCGTCATGGGCGAGCTGGGCTCTCTCGGCATGCCCGACGGCGCGAAGTGGGGCGGCTCGAAGGTCCGCAGGCTCATGAACCGCCCGGTCCCGGCGAACTAGCCGGGCCTCAACAACGCAAGGAGTCACATCGCGATGAGACAGACGCTCAAGACCCTCCTCGGAGGCCTGCTCCTGTCGGCGCTGCCGCTCGCCGCCGGGGACGCGCCCTCGCTCGACCAGCTTTACGGGGTCCCCTCGCAGCCCGCCTACATCAAGCACTACGAGGCGGACAAGACGGACAAGGTCATCCTGAACCCGTACCTGCAGGTCGCCTCCAAGGACTTCCCGGCCATCCTCGACGTGAAGATGGCGCCGTACAACTGGGTCATCGACGTGAACGGACGCGTGTCCCTCATGCCCGAGGCCGCCCACCCGCTGGGCCGCACGTACGAGAAGGGCTTCTTCCGCCCCGAGGACAAGTCCGAGCGCAAGCCGGGGACGCGCGAGAACTTCGGCCACGTCTCGGCTCTCGGCGGGGCGCCCGGCCGGATCAGCGGCGAGATCCTCTACGACAAGGCCACGAACGCCTGGACGCTCAACAACAAGTCCGGCCGCTACACGAAGCACAACTCCGACCGCACGCCCGAGCAGCTCGTGAACGCCGCGAACCTCATCCACGAGGTCGTGGACCCGGGCAGCGCGACCTGGGGCGGCGTCTACTACCTCCTCGACTACGCTCCCGAGAAGATCCAGGAGGAGCTCCTCAAGAGCCCGAAGCTCGCGTACGACGACGCGAAGAAGAAGAGCCGCCCGCACATCGTCGTGATGGCCGCGGGGGCCCCCGCGATCAAGGCGGAGAAGGCCTTCGAGGCCGCGGCCGCCGCGCCGAAGCCGGCCGAGACCGCCGCCGCCAAGCCCGCCGAGAAACCCGCCGCGCCCGCCGACGCGCCCAAGAAGGCGAAGAAGCCCAAGGCCGCGAACAACGACGACCCGTCGTGAACGAAACGAGGAGCTGACACACCATGAAGAAGAACCTCATCAAGTCCGGCGTCGTCGCCCTCGCGCTGCTGCTCGGGACGGTCCTGGGCGCGTCGGCCGTGGCGCAGACTCTCCAGCCGCAGGTCTCGGTCCTCAAGGGCGAGAAGAACTTCTGGACCGGCTACGACCCGGTCAACGTCGACGGCTCGGTCAACGTCGTCATCGAGATCGCCGCCGGCACGACCGCGAAGTACATGGTCGAGCTGAAGACCGGGATGATCGAGCTCGAGCAGAAGAACGGCGGGCCGCGGTACGTGCAGTACCTCGGCTACCCGTGCAACTACGGCAACATCCCGCGCTCGGTGCTCCTGAAGTCCAAGGGCGGAGACGGCGACGCCGTGGACGCTCTCGTCCTCGGTCCGTCCGTCCCGACGGGCTCCGTCGTGCGCGGCCGAGCGATCGGCATGCTGAGCCTCGTGGACACGGGCGAGAAGGACGACAAGGTCGTCGTCGTCATGGACAACACGCCGTTCGCGTCGGTGCGCAGCATCGGCGAGCTCGACCGCAAGTTCCCCGGCGTGGTCTCGATCCTTCAGACCTGGTTCACGTCGTACAAGGGCCGCGACAAGGACGGCAAGCTGTTCCTCTCCTCGCCGGGCTTCAAGGGCCGCGCCGAAACGATCAAGTTCATCGGCGACGCCGTCCTCGACTACGAGAATTCCGTCGTGACGGACGCCGACCGGCGCCCGCTCGACGAGAAGGGCAATCCCTATCTCTACCGCTGGCCGGGTGCGAAGAACGTCGGCGAGTAACCCGGATCCCGACTCCTCCCCCTCCTCCGAAAGGGGAAGCGGACCACCTCCTGTCCGTTTCCCCTCTTTTTTTTCGCCAGGCCCGCGCGGACGCCCGCACTGCCCGTGCGGGTTCCCGCACGCCGGGCGCTTCGTCCGCAGGCCCGGAACCCGATCCAACACGCTCATTCCACACGACTTGACGTAATCGCACGAGATGGCTCGGGCCTTGCGAAGCAGGGGCATACGTTCATGTGCCTCGCCCGCGAGGCAAGGCCCCAAAACGAGTAGGAGTGACCATGAAGAAGTCGATCGTGACCCCGCTGCTCCTCGCCCTGCTGGCCGCCCCGGTGATGGCGCAGGAGCCCACGGACACCGAAAAACGAATCCGCGATCTCGAGAAACAGGTCGAGGCGCTCCAGAAGAAGGACGCCGCCAAGCCCGCGAAGGCCGCGGACGCCGAGCCGGCCAAGAAGTCCAAGGGCATCGAGCTCAAGACCGTGACGGACAAGGGCCAGCTCTCGTGGGAAACCGCGGACGGCGCCTACAAGTTCCGTCTCACCGGCCGCGTCCAGTTCGACGGCCTCTTCAACAGTGACTCCGACAACCGCCTTTCGAACGGCTTCACCCTCCGCCGCGTCCGCCTCGGCTACAAAGCGACGATCGCGAAGGACTGGATCTCCGAGCTCTCCGTCGACTTCGCCGAGAACGCCGTCGACATCAAGGACGCGTTCATCGG
>JBGASW010000010.1:0-49177 GCA_044229475.1 Thermoanaerobaculia bacterium
TAGCGCGCGGCCGCGCGCTCATCCCCGGCACCGTCGCCCTCACGCCCGCCGGCCTCGCGTGGGAAGGCCTGTGGGGTCGCACGGGCTCCTACTCATTCGAGGAAATTCAGCGTCTCGAGACGGACGAGCGCCTGTCGAGCGGGCGCGGGTTCCTCCGCAGCAAGGTCCTGCGCGTCACCGCGACGTCCGGCGAGGTCGCCGAGTTCGTCGTCTCCCCCGGCCACGCGTGGGAGTGGCGGCAGGCGCTCGGCGAATGGGCGGCGAATCGCGGGCGGATCGCCGGAACACGAATATAGATATTGCATACCATGCCGTCATTTTGCGGCGTAAAATGACGGCGTGGCTAGCACCTTGTACCCGCGGCGGCTGACCCCGCCGAAACAGTCCTTCTTCCTTCTCGGGCCGCGCGGAACCGGAAAGAGCACCTGGGTGAAGTCGGCGTTTCCGCGCGCGCTCCGCTTCGACCTTTTCGACGAAGGGCTCTACCAGTCGCTCCTCGCCGATCCGGCCCTCTTCGCCGGGCGTCTTCGCACGGCGCGGCCGGGAGCGTGGATCTGGGTGGACGAGGTCCAGCGCCTGCCCTCCCTTCTCAACGAAGTCCAGCGTCACATCGAAGACCACCGGCTGAAATTCGTCCTGTCCGGATCCAGCGCCCGGAAATTGCGCCGCGCGGGCACGAATCTCCTCGCGGGCCGCGCTCTCGGGAAGAACATGTTCCCGCTCCTTCCTTCCGAGCTCGGCCGCGACTTCGACCTCGAGGCCGTCCTGTCCCACGGGAGCGTCCCGATCGTCTGGTCGTCGGAAGACCGCGAGGCGACGCTGCGCGCTTACGTCCAGACTTACCTGAAGGAAGAGATCCAAGCGGAGGCCCTGGCGCGCAACCTGCCGGGGTTCGCGAGGTTCCTACCGGTGGCGGCGCTCGCTCACGCCCAGACCGTCAACGTCTCGAGCCTCGCCCGGGACTGCGGCGTCTCGCGATCGACGGTCGACGGGTACCTCGGCATCCTCGAAGACACGCTTCTCGCGTTCCGGCTGCCCGCTTTCGAGTCGCGCCTGCGCGTGCGCGAGCGCCGGCATCCGAAGCTCTACTGGGTAGACCCTGGACTGGCCCGGGCCGCGCGCAAGGGGCTCGGGGACGTGGACGCCGCAGAACGCGGCGCTCTTCTCGAGGGCTTCGTCGCGACCTGCCTCAGGGCGCACGGCGAGTACGACGGCCTCTTCGACGAAGTCTCTTACTGGGCGCCCGCCGACGCCGTCCGGACGGAGGTCGACTTCCTGCTTCGGCGCAGGAAGAAATACCTCGCGATCGAGGTGAAGTCTTCGCGTCGCATTCCCGACGACGGCCTTCGGGGGCTGCGCGCGATCGCCGGGCTCGGAGGCCTCGTCCGGCGGCTCCTCGTCCTCGACTCGAAGGACCGGATCCGGACCGAAGACGGAATCGACGTCCTCCCGCTCCGGGAGTTTTTCGCCTCCCTCGCCGACGGATCCCTCTGGCCCTGAAGATCCCGCTTACGGCTCCGGCAGGAACGGCAGCGCCCTGCCCGCGAGCCGCGCGGGCAGGCGCTTTTTCACGAGGCGGCGGATCTCCGAGGCCGACGTCCGGAGCGTCACGTGCGTCAGGAGCACGACCTCGTTCTCGAAGAGGTCCGCGCGCTCGGCGATGTCGTCCAGGTGGAGGTGCTTGAACGGCGCCGCGCGGCCCTTGTCGCGCTCCTCCACGAACGAGCACTCGAGGAGGAGCACCTTCGCCCGGAAGAACTCGGGCGGCGCCGCCTCGAAGATGCCGGCCGCCGTGTCGCCCGAGTAGGCCGCGAGCGGGATCGCGACGCGCCCCGCGACGTTCCTCCCTTCCGCCGCGAGGATCTTGATCTCCTCGCGCGTCTTCGACCCGAACTCCGGCAGCAGCCGGTGGCGCTCCTCGGAGGCCACGAACGCGAGCGTCGGGACGCGGTGGTCGGCCGAAAAGCACGCCATCGAGAGGTCGCGCCGGAGCGCGACGCGCGAGCCCGGCGCCATGGCCTCGAGGCGCGCGTCGTACGTCACGTCCTCGAGCCCGGCGTGCAGGGCGACGATCGTCCGCCAGGCCTCCACGGCGGCGGGGTGCGTGTGGACCGTCCCGCCCGGCAGGCGCAGCAGCCGGCGCTGGGAGAACCAGTACGCGAGGCCGGCCCCGTGGTCGAGGTGCGCGTGCGACAGGAAGACGTGCGGGACGGAAACGAGCTCCCACGGAGAGCGTCCGAGGTCGAACGCGAAGCCGAGCGTCGGGAAGTGGAACCACGTCTCGCGACCCGCGACGGACATCCCGCGCAGCGGCAGGCCCGCGAACGTCCCCTCGATCCGCCGGGCCCGGGCGTCCACCGTCACGGGTCGAGGATACCCGGCGCGTATACTCGGACGGCGTCTCAAGCGGTCCCGGAGGCACCATGGCCCTCTTCAACCACGCCACCAAGGAGCTGACGGCCAAGATCGTCTTCTACGGGCCCGGGCTCTGCGGCAAAACGACGAACCTCAAGATCCTGCACCAGCGGCTCGAGCGCGGCGCGGGCAAGCTCCTGTCCCTTTCGACGGCACAGGACCGGACCATTTACTTCGACCTCCTCCCGATCGAGCTCGGGAACATCAAGGGCTACACGGTGCGCTTCCAGGTGTGCACCGTTCCCGGACAGGTCTTCTACAACGAGACGCGCCGGATCGTCCTGCGCGGCGTGGACGGGCTCGTCTTCGTCGTGGACTCCCAGTGGTCGATGCTCTCGCACAACCTCGAGAGCTACCAGAACCTGCGCGACAACCTCGCACAGGAGAAGATCCCGCTCGAGTCGCTGCCCGTCGTGATCCAGTACAACAAGCGCGACCTCCCGAGCGCGCTCTCGGTGGAAGCCCTCCAGGAGTCGCTCGGGTTCCAGTCGTATCCGTACGTCGAGGCCGTCGCCTCCGAGGGCATGGGCGTCCTCGAGACGTTCAAGCTCGCCTCCAAGCTCACGTTCGTCGACCTCCTGCGGCGCCTCCAGCGCGGCTGGCAGCCGCCCGCCGAGGCGGACGTGCCGGCCGCCGAGTCGTCGCTCGGGTCGGCGTCGGGCCCCGGAGGCTCGACGCAGCCGTTCCTGAGCCCCGGGCCCGCGGTGTCGATCTCGGCCCCGGCCCCCGAGCCCGACGAGCAGCCTGCCGCCACGCCGGTCCTCGCGTTTGCGGGCGGGTCCGCCGCCGCGGAAGAGGAAGATGCCGACTGGGTCCCGCCCTCGGCCGAAGGCACGTTCGCGGACCTCTCGGACGACTCGCAGAAGTCCGTCGCGTCGGCGGCCCGCGCCGAGCAGGCGGCCGCGCCCGCGGCGGCTTCGATCTCCACCCCGGCCGCGCGGCCGGAAGCGGTCCTCGGGGCGACCTCCGCGTCCACGTCCGGCGAGCGCCCCAGGACGCGGCCCGAGACGACGGCGCCCGTCACGCCGCTCGACGACAAGCTCAACGCCGTCCTCGCCGAGGCCCGCCGCGCGGCGGCCGGCCGCATTTCCGGAGCCTTCAAGCGTGAAGAGCCGCCGCCGTCCGAGGCTGCGAAGGCCGACGCCCGGCGCGTCGAGGCGCTCGAGAAGGCGCTCGAGGTCGAGCGCGACGAACGCCGCCAGGTCGCGACGGCACTCGAGGCCGAGAAGGCCGCGCGCGACGTCGCAGCGGTCCGGGCCGAGGAGACGTTCGCGGTGCTCCGGGCGGTCGCGGAGGGCGCGGCGTCGCGCGCGAACGAGGCGCACGTGGCCGTCGCCGCGCTGAAGGCCGAGCTGGCCGAGGCGCGCGCCGCGCGGGACAGCGCCGAGACCGTCGCGCGCGAGGCGGCGGCCGCGGCGTCGGACGCGTTGTCCTCGCAGATCGCCGCGCTGAGGGCCGAGTCGGAGGACGCCCGCCGGGGCCTCGCGGACGCCATTGCCGCGGAGCGCGCGGCCCGCGAGAGCGCCGAAGCGGCCGCGACCGAGGCCTCGGCCGGCCTCGCGGCGCAGCTCGCCGCGCTGACGGAAGAGCTGCAGGCCGCGAAGGCCGCGGCAGAAGCGTCCCATGCCTCCGCCGCGGCGGCCTCCGACCGCGCGCGCCGGCTCGAGGAGGCCCTCCGGGCCGCGCTGCGCGACCTCTCGGCCGGAGAGCAGGCTCCCTAGGCCGGCTTGATTCGCTTCAGGAACGCCGAGGACTGACTCGCGAGCTTGGCGCCGCCGATCTTCTCGATCGCGCGCGAGAGGTTCAGCATCTGGTCCTCGGCCAGGCCCACGAACTCGCCCCCCGCCTGGTAGACGAGGACCCGCGCGCCCTTCTCGTCCGCGGCGAATCCGCCCGCGCGGCAGCGCGTGACCCGCACGAGAGCCGCGAACGGGATGCCCGCGAGCGTGGCGGAGAGGTCGCACGTGGAGCCCGGGCGCAAGGCCGACGGCAGCTCGATCAGGAGGCCGGTCGCCGAAAGGTCCAGAAGCTCGACGGGCACCGTCGACTTGATCTGGGCCTTCGTTCCCTTCGCGAGCCGAAGCCGCGGTGCGCGGCGCTTGTCTGGCCTTGCGGGCGGCTTTTCCGGGGTCGTCAGGGCGCAGTCCTCCGAACGGAGTCTTATGGCAACGGCCGTTCCGCGTCAACGCTCAGCTTGTGAGCGTCGTGAGGAACCGCGGGTCCTCGCGCCAGCCGGGCCGCGCCGCGACGACGAGGTCGAGGAAGAACTTGCCGCCGAAATTCTTCTCGAGGTCGAGGCGGGCCGCCGTGCCCGCCTCCTTCAGGAGGCGCCCGCCTGCGCCGAGGACGATTCCCTTGTGGCCGTCGCGGTCGACCACGATCGTCGCGCGCACGACCGTCAGGTTCTTCGCCGCCTCACGGCGGACTTCCTCCACGAGGACGCCGAGCCCGTACGGGATCTCCTCGCGCGTCCGTTCGAGGAACTTCTCACGGATCGTCTCCGCGATCCGCGTCGCGTCGTCGGACGTCGTCGAGATGCCCGCCGGGAAGAGCGCGTCCCCCTCGGGGACGTGGCGCCTCAGCGCGTCCAGGAGGGCGTCGAGGCCCTCACCGGTGAGCGCCGAGACCGGAACGATCGCGTCGAAGATCCCCGTCTCGCCGAGAACGGCGAGGCGCGGCAGGAGCGTCTCCTTCGACGCGACGAGGTCGACCTTGTTCAGGACGCAGATCCGCGGCGCCGGCGCGGCTCTCAGGAGGTCGAGGACGAACCGGTCCCCCGCGCCCGCCGGCGCGGTGACGTCGACGACGAGGAGGCGCACGTCCTCCTCACGCAGGGCGTCCTGCGCCTCGGCGACCATGGACTTGTTCAGCCGGTGGAGGGGCTTGTGGAGCCCCGGCGTGTCGACGAACACGATCTGCCCCTCGTCGTCGTTCCGGATTCCGAGGAGGTTGCGGCGCGTCGTCTGAGGCTTGTCGGAGACGATCGCGACCTTCGTCCCGACGAGCGCGTTCACGAGCGTCGACTTGCCGGCGTTCGGGCGCCCGACGACGGCGACCGTCCCGGAGCGGAGGGTCTTCACTCGGTCCCCGCCCCGCCGTCGTCGCGGTGCGGCGGGGCCTCGCGGCGCACGCGCACGCGATGAATCCGGCGGCGGTCCGCCTCCTCCACCGTGAAGGAGAGGCCGGCCTCGTGCGCCACCTCGCCGGGCTTCGGGATACGGCCGAGTTTCTCGGAGACGAGCCCGGCGACCGTGTCGTACTCGGCGTGCGGAAAGTCCACGTCGAAGAGCGTCGCGATCTCGGGGACGCGCACGCGGCCCGCCACGGACCACGAGCCGTCGCCGAGGGCCGTCACGGGCGGCGCCTCGTCCTCGTGCTCGTCCGCGATCTCGCCGACGAGCTCCTCGACGAGGTCCTCCAGCGTCGCGAGGCCCGTCACGACCCCGTACTCGTCCACCACGATCGCAAGCGGGTGCCGGCGCCTGCGGAAATCGGAGAGAAGCGTCGCGACCGTCTGGGACTCGGGCGCGAAGAAGACCTCGCGCGCGATCGAACGCGCGGTGGCGGGCGGGTCCGGGCGGCGCAGCACCGTGAAGACGTCCTTGACGTGGACGATCCCGACGGGCTTGTCGATCGAGCCTTCCACGAGCGGAAGGCGCGTGAACTTCGTCCTCACGAAGAGGTCGGCGATCTCGTCGAGGGGCGCGTCGGCCTCGGCAAACACGATGTCCGGGCGCGGCGTCATCACCTGCCCCACGGTCCGGTCGTTGAAGTCCACGGCGCGGGAGACGAGCTCCTCCTCGTGCTTCTCGAGAAGGCCCTCCTCGCGGGCGACGTCGAGGAGCGCGCGCACCTCGGCGTCCTTCGTCGCCTCCTCCTTCGCCGCATCCGGCGCGAGGCCCGCCTCCGGAGTGTCCTCCTCGACCTCGACGAGGCGCGAGAGGAGCGGCGTGAGCGGCGCCGAGAGAAAGTCCACGAGCGGGATCAGCCACGCGAAGCCCGCGAGGAGGGCGTCGCCGCCCCGCCGGGCGACCCAGCGGATCACGAGGCTCTCCGCGACGATCCAGCCGAGGAGGATCACGACGGCGGACAGGAGCCACGGCTCGCCGACGCCGAGCGCCGCCAGCGCCGAGCCGAGGCAGAGGAGGCCGCCGAGGACGGCGCCCTGGGCCGTGAGGCGCACGGCGATTCGCGAGATGCGCACGTGCTCGGGGGCGAGCAGCGTCCCGAAGCGCCGCGGATTCGCCTCGAGGAGCGCCTTCCGGCGGAGGACGGAGAGGCTCTCGAGCGACTGGGCGAAGCCCGAGAAGAGGACGAAGACGCACGCGAAAAGCGCCGCGAAGAGCAGGCCGGCGCCTGCGGTGAGCGCGAAGCCCGTCACGGCGCGCCGTCCGGGCCGCCGCCGAAGGCCGCGAGGACGAGTTTTTTCTGCAGGCGGAACATCGTGCCGTCGTCCGTCTCGTGATCGTATCCGAGAAGGTGGAGGAGGCCGTGGGCGAGGAGGATCTGCACCTCTCGCGCGACGGGATGCCCCCGCCGGCGCGCCTGCCGGGCCGCGTACGGAACGTCGATCACGAGGTCGCCGAGGAATGGAGAAGAAGAGGAAGAAGGAGAAGATGAAGATTCTGCGAATGGAAGAAAAGACAAGACGTCGGTCGGGCGGTCGATGCGGCGCCACGTCCTGTTCAGGGTGCGCATGCGGCGGTCGCCGCAGAGGAGGATCGAGAGGGAGGCGCGCTTCGCGCCCGCCTTCGAAAGGAGTGTGCGCGTCCAGCCGCGCACCCGCGCCGCCGGCGGCGCGCCCGCCACCGTGCACAGGACATCGACGGTGCCGAGGGCTCCGCCCGCCCGCCTTTGCGACTTTCTTCTCTTCACCTTCTAAGAAATCTTAATGTGCCGCGGCGAAAACCGAAGCGTCAGTCGGCCCGGTGACCGTTCCCGTTGCCGTTCGAGTGGCCGTTGCCGTTCCCGTTCGCCGCGGCGGCTTCGGCGGCGTCGGCCTTCTGCTTCTCGAAGGCCTCGTAGGCGGTCACGACGGACTGGACGATGCGGTGGCGGACGACGTCGCGCTGGTCGAAGCGGACGAACTTGACGCCCTCGACGCCGTTCAGGACGCGATCGGCTTCCTTCAGGCCCGAGATCTTTCCCTGCGGGAGGTCGATCTGGGTGACGTCGCCCGTCACGACGGCCCGGCTGCCGAATCCCATGCGCGTCAGGAACATCTTCATCTGCTCGGACGTCGTGTTCTGGGCCTCGTCGAGGATCACGAACGCGTCGTTCAGCGTGCGGCCGCGCATGAACGCGAGAGGCGCCACCTCGATGATGTTCCGCTCGAGCATGCGCCCGACCTTCTCGTATCCGAGGATGTCGTAGAGCGCATCGTGCAGCGGGCGCAGGTACGGGTTCACCTTCTCGGCGAGGTCGCCCGGGAGGAAGCCGAGCTTCTCGCCCGCCTCGACGGCGGGGCGGCAGAGGACGATGCGCTTGATCTTCTTCTCGAGGAGCGCGGCCGCCGCCATCGCGACGGCGAGGTACGTCTTGCCCGTGCCGGCCGGCCCGATCGCGAACACGATGTCGTGCTCGAGGACGGCCTGCAGGTACTCCTGCTGGCGGACGTTGCGCGGCGAGACGACCTGGCGGAGCGCCGGGCCGACGGACCGGTTCTCGAAGAAGTCGACGAGCGACGTGCCCGGCTCCTCGCGCAGGATGCGGATCGCGGCCTCGAGGTCGGGCTTCTTCGGCGTGTAGCCGCGCTCGATGAGCTTCGCGAAGTCCGAGAGGAGGCGGGCCGCGAGGGCCGTGCCGTCGGGGTCGCCGGAGACGGAGACCTCGCGCCCGCGCGCGGCGATCTCGACGCCGAAAGCGTCTTCGAGAAGCCTCAGGTTTTCGTCGTGGACACCGAAGAGCGCGCCGAGCCCGGCCTCGGGAAGGGTGAGAGGAATGGCGTCGGGTCGGATGTGAGTGCGCGCCTCCGACGGGAATGATAACAGGAATCTTCCCCTTCTCTTGCTCTCTTCTTACAATCCCCTGTCCAGCGAGACAAAAACCAACCCGAGGAGGAGTCCGACCATGACCAAGACGACCCGCCGCTTCGCCCTGCTGTCGCTCGCCTCGCTCTTCGCGCTCGCCGTCAGCGTTCCCGCCGCGGCCAGCTCCAAGAAGTTCGTGGATTCGGACGACGCGAAGGAAAAGGACGAGCCCCAGGAGTACCTGAAGGACTACGACAAGCTGACGAAGGGGAAGGAGGCCGACTGGGTCTACTTCACCGAGGGCGTCGACCTCAAGTCGTTCAAGACCGTCTCGCTGAAGACATGGGGCACCACGAACAAGGGCTCGAAGAGCAAGCGCGCGGCGGAGTCGGGTCCCGAGTACCTGGAGCAGTGGATCAAGAAGTCCAAGAAGCTCGGCTGGGAGGTCGCGAAGGAGGGCGGCGACCTGCGGATCGAAGGAAACGTCTTCAACGCCTGGGAGCCGAGCGGCGGCGCCCGCTTCTGGGGCGGCTGGGCGGCGAATCCGGGCGTGGGGATCGAGCTCGTCGCGAAGGACAAATCGGGGAAGACGATCTTCGAGATCCGCCACAAGGCGAAGGGCTCGACGCTGGAGGATGCCGTCGAGAACGGCCTCGAAAAGATCGTCCAGACGTTCGAAGCCGGCAAGTAAGCGGACGGCTCAGGCCGCCTCGGCCGCGGAGTCCTTCAGGATCCGCCCGTCGTGAACCTCGATGACCCGGCCGGCGCGCCGGGCGAGGCTCATGTCGTGCGTGATCACGACGAGGGTGCCGCCGCCCCTCCAGAGCTCCGTGAAGAGGCCCATGATGTCCCCGCCGGACGTCGAGTCGAGGTTCCCGGTGGGCTCGTCCGCGAGGAGCATGTCGGGCTTCATCGCGAGGGCCCGGGCGACCGCCACGCGCTGCATCTGGCCGCCGGACAGCTCCGTGGGCCTGTGCTCGAGGCGGTCGCCGAGTCCCACCTTCGCGAGCAGCTCGGCCGCGCGGGCGCGGCGCTCCTTCGGCGGCACACCGCCGAAGAGCATCGGCATCTCGACGTTCTCGAGCGCCGAGATCTGGGGCAGGAGGTTGAAGTTCTGGAAGACGAACCCGACGCGGCGGTTCCTCACGTCGGCGAGCGCGTCGCGCGAGAGCCCCGCGACCGGCTCCCCCGCGAGGCGGTAGGACCCGCTCGTGGGCGTGTCGAGACACCCGAGAAGGTTCATGAGGGTGG
This sequence comes from Thermoanaerobaculia bacterium, assembly GCA_044229475.1. Lineage (GTDB taxonomy): Bacteria > Acidobacteriota > Thermoanaerobaculia > UBA5066 > UBA5066 > Fen-183. The sequence continues at coordinate 9,636 of JBGASW010000010.1, forward strand.
ACTTGCCCGAGCCCGACGGCCCGACGATGGCGACGAACTCGCCCTTCCGGATCGTGAAGCTCACGCCCTTGAGGGCCTCGACCTTCACCTTGCCCGTGTCGTACACCTTCCGGATGTCGTCCATGGCGACGATGTCGTCGGTGGGCGGGACGGTGGTCCTGGCGTCGCGGGGCATGCGGTCTCCTTCGTCTTACTCGTAGCGCAGGGTCGCCGCGGGGTCGATGGCCGCGGCGCGGCGGGCCGGGAAGTAGCCGGCCGCGAGGCCGATCGCGCCGAGGATCCCGGCGGTCGTCGCGGCGATGACGGGAGAGAGGGTCGGACGGCCGAGGAACGCGAGAACGCGGTTCGAGCCGTCCGGGATGAGGCCGAGGCCGGTCACGAGGAGAGTCGCGATCGTCATCCCCGCGACTCCGCCCACGAGCGTGTAGACCAGCCCCTCGAGGACGAAGGGCCACGTGATCCAGCGCGCCTTCGCGCCGAGGGCCATCTTCACGCCGATCTCCCGCGTCCGCTCCTTCACGACGGCGTACATGATGTTCGCGACGCCGACGCCGCCGATGAGAAGGGTCAGGGCGCCGATCAGGCCGAGAAAGATCTGGATCCCGATGATCATGTTCTGGCCTTGCTTCGACGTCTTCACGATGTTCCACGTCGAGAGCGCACGCTCGTCGGTCGGGTCGTAGCCGTACTTCGCCCCGAGGATCTCGTTCAGGCGGACGAGCGCCGGCGCCATTTCCTCCGGCGTTCTCGACTGGATCACGAGGACGTTCAGCCGGTCGCGGCCGAAGAGGGCCTTGAACGTCGCCGCCGGGATCACGGCGTGCCTCTCGTCGGGTCCGCCGTAGACGCCCATCTGCGTCTTGTGCTGCATGACGCCGATGACCGTGAACGGAGAGTTGTTCACGAGGAGGGTCTTCCCCACGGGGTCGTCCTTGCCGAAGATGTCCTTGGCCAGCTCGTCCCCGAGGAAGATGACGCGGCGCTTGTCGGCCTCGTCCCCGGGCGTGAGCCACCGTCCGCCCGCGACCGGGTAATGCTTGCGCGCCTCCCCGTAGACGACGTTCGTCCCGAGGACGCGCCCGTTCACCGTCTTGCGCCCGTAGGTGAGGACGGTGCGCCACGACACGACTTCGCCGATCACGGCCGGGAGCTCCGGCATCCGGTCCGCCACGAACGAGACGTCGTCGAGCGTGAGCCGGACGTCCCGCCCGGGGGGCATGCCTTTCCAGGGCTTCGACGTCTCGTTCGGCCACATGACGGCGAGGTTCTCGCCGGTGGAGCGCCGGTTGCGGTCCATCTGGCGCTTGAGCCCTTCGCCGAAGGAGAGGAGGAGGAGGATCGCGACCGTCCCCCACGCGATCGCCGCGATTGTGAGGAACGCGCGCTTCTTCGAGAGCCGCGAGGACTGCGCGAAGAGGGTCAGGACGACGGCGGGAGTTCGCATCAGAGCTTCATCGCCACGACCGGATCCAGCCGCGACGCCTCCCGCGCCGGGAACCACCCGGCGACGAATCCGATCGCCCCGAGGATGCCGATCGTGATCGCCGCGACGAACGGAGACACCTCGGGGACCCCGACGTAGTCCGTGAGCCCGAACCGCGGAAACACGGCGCAGAGGCCGAGCGAGACGGCGAACCCGATCGCGCCGCCGATGCCCGTCACGAGGAGCGTCTCGAGGAGGAACTGCCCGAGGATGAAGCGCTGCTTCGCCCCGAGGGCCATCTTGATCCCGATCTCCTTCGTCCGCTCCTCGACGACGACGTTCATGATGTTGGAGACGCCGATGCCGCCGACGACGAGCGTCAGCGAACCGACGATGCCGAGGAACCCCGTGAAGGCGAGCATGAACGTGTCGAAGAACTTGAACTGCCCCGTCGTGTCCCACACGGAGAGGGCTTCCTTGTCCTTCGGGTCGAACTTCTTGCGCTTGCCGAGGATCTCGAGGATGCGGGCCGTGAGCGGCTCGGTGTCGAACGCCGAGCTCGCCTGGTAGATCACGTTGTTGACGTATTTCTCGCCCGTGAGCGCGCGGTACGTCGTGCCCGGGATCGAGGCCTTGTCGTTGTCGCGCCCGCTGTAGCTCGAGTCCTGGATCTTCGGCTTGAGGACGCCGATCACGAGGAAGGGCGAGCTCCCGAGCATGACGGTCTTCCCGACCGCGTCCTCCGGCTTGCCGAAGACGTTCTTCGCGAGCTTGTCGCCGAGGAAGACGACGCGCCGCTGCTCGGCCATGTCCACGGGGTCGATGAACCGGCCGCCGGCGTCCGGGATCAGGTTGCGCATCCGGCCGAACTCCGGCGAGACACCCGAGACGTCCACGGGCCACGTCTTGAGGTCGAGGTGGAGCTTCATGGACGTCTGGTACTCGCTCGAGACGCCGGCGAGGCCCTCGGCCTCGCGGCGGATCGCGTCGACGTCCTCCTCGACGAGGCGGATCCTGCGGCCCTTGCCGAGGCCCTGGTACGGGATCGACGTGAGGCCCGGCCACGCGATGCAGATCCGGTCGCCGAGGCCCGCCGTGTTCTTGATCAGCTGCTTCTTGAGGCCCGTGCCGAACGCGAGGAGCAGCGTCACGGCGACGGTCCCCCAGACGATGCCGAACACCGTCAGGAACGTGCGCAGCTTCTGGCTGCGCACGTCCCTCAACAACTGGCGGAGGACCTCGGAGATCGAGACCACTTCAGGAGATCTCCTTGGGCGGCCTCTGAACCACCTTGTCGCCCTTGGCGAGGCCGCTCACGACCTCGACGTTCATTCCGTCCGAGATGCCGAGCTTGACCTCGATCTTCTTCGGCTCGACCTTGCTGCCCTTGGCCTTCTCGTCCGGGATCTCGACGAAGCTCTTCTTCCCGCCGTCCTCCCAGAGGACGAGGCGCTCGGGAATCGTGAGGATGTCCTTCTTCTCCCGGATGATGAGGTCGGCGTTCGCCGAGTATCCGGCGCGAAGGGTGATCTTCGGATTCGCGTCGAGCTCGATCTCGACGTCGAAGAGCGTCGCGCCCTCCTTCTGCTGGGCCTGAGGGGCGATGCGGGAGACCTTGCCCGTCACGACGTCCGTCGGGAGGGCGCCCACCTTGATGCGGGCCGGCAGATCGACGTGGAGCTTGCCGACGTCGATCTCGTCCACCGTGCCCTTGAAGATGAGGTCGCTCATGTCCGCGATCGTCGCCATCTCGGTGCCCGGCTGATACGAGGTGAGCGGGACGATGGGGTCGCCCGGGTTCACGAGGCGGGTCAGGATCGTCCCGGCCGCAGGCGCACGGATGATCGACTCGAGCCCCGTCGTGGCCGTCTTCGCGAGGCTGCCCTTGCGCGTCAGGTCGCGGTCCTGCTCGGCCTTGTTGAGCGCCACCTTCGCGAGCTCGAAACTCTCCCGCTTCTGGTCCACGTCCGACTTCGCCGTGATCCCCTGCCGGTACAGCTCCTGGGCCCGGTCGAACTCGAGCTGGGCGCGCTGGAACGTCGCCTTCGCGGATTCGACCGCGCGGTCGACGCCGGTCAGCTCGAGCGGCGTCGGGTCCGGGCCGATCTCGAAGAGCGGGTCGCCGGCTTTCACCCGGTCGCCGACCTGGACGCGGCAGACCCGCACGATGCCCGAGATCTTCGACTTGACCGAGAACTTCTGGCGGGGCTGGATCTGCCCGACCGCGACCGCCTTTTCGACGATCGACCCCGTCTTGGCGTCCACGAGCTTCATTCCGCCGTCGGCCTTCCGCCCCCCACGGCTGAACGCGTAGACACCCGTGGCCGCCCCGGCCAGAAGGACCAGTCCGAGAAGGATTTTCAACAACTTGGACATTTCCCATGCCTCCCGGGCGGAGCCCTGCGTCTAAAGTGGAATACGCCGGGGGCGGCCGAAGGTTCCGCCGCAGTTTTCGGGCCTTCTCCGGCGAGCCGGCCGGGGCGTGGAGCGAGAAAGGGGGATTTCCATGAAAGTGAACATGCCCGCGACATTCGTCGTCGCCGCGATGCTGGCGGCGTTACCCGCCGCACCGCAGACTCCCGGCGGCGCGCCGCCGTCGCCCTCCCCCTCTTCACCTTCTAAGAAATCTTCCTCTTCGTCTTCGTCTCCCTCCTCCGACCGCATCCTCCGGGCCACGCTCGTCCTCGACGCGCCCGTCGACGCCGTCTGGAAGCTTTGGACGACGGAAGAGGGAGTGAAGAGCTTCTTCGCGCCGGGCTGCCGGATCGAGCCGAAGGTGGACGAGAAGAAGACCCGTCTCGTCTTCACGCACGGCAGCTGGGGCGACGGGCCCGAGTGGGACGCCGCGTACGCCTATTTCGACAAGGCCTGGGGCGGGTTCGTGCTCCCGAACCTCGTCTGGCGCGTCGCGCACGGCCCCGTCGACTGGAAGGCGCGCCCCGAGGTCAGGCCCGTCGCGCCGACGCTCGCCGTCGACCTCGCGCCGAAGCCCTGACGCTCAGCGGACCATCGAGTTCGCGGGAAGAGCCACTCCCTCGGGCGTGTAGAGCGCCTGGACGCAGGCCGTCCCCGACGTCGGATGGTGATACAGGTAGACGTAGTCGAACGACCCGCCGTCGCGGAGCTTGAGCTCCGGCGGTCGGAGCGCCGAGGACCGGTAAGCCCGGACGAACCCCGTGTCGAAGGGGGACGTGTCCGAGCACCCGCCCTTGAACTCCCGGATCGGCTCCGTCGGGACGAGAACACGGAGCTTCAGAGCGGCCACGAGCGTCGTCGACTGAGCCGCCGTCAGCGGGAAAACGCACGCGCCCGAGTTGAGCGTCCCGAACATCCGGCACTTCACGTCTTTCACGAGGATGCCTTCGCGCGCGAGGAGGGACTTCACGTCGCGGGCCAGGTCGCCGCGCGCCCAGAGGTTCCAGGCCCAGCGACAGCCGCCTCCGGCGATGAGCAGGCCCGCGGCGAGAGCGGCTCGGGTCAGGCGCCGGGAGTCCACGCCGCAATCCTACCCGCGAGAGCGCTCGCCGCGACGACGTACGGGCTCGCAAGGTACACGGACCCCGGCCCGCTCCGGCCCGGAAAGTTGCGGTTGATCGCGCTGACGGTCACCTCGTCCGGCCGCGTCGAAACACCAGGGCCCGCCGCGATGCACGCGCCGCAGCCCGGCTCGATCGTGACGGCTCCCGCACGCGCGAAGAGGTCGAGGTAGCCCTTCTCCCGGCACCATTCGCGCACGTCACGGCTCCCGAACTGGACGTAGAAGCGCACGCCGGGCGCCACGCGGCGCCCGCTGGCGAGGCCGTCGGCGAGCACGGCTGCGAGCATCTCCATGTCCTCCCGCTTGCCGGCCGTGCACGACCCTCCGTAGGCGATGTCGATGGGGACGGGCGCGGGCAGGTCGGCGATCCGGACGCCGTTCCCGGGGTCTCCCGGCAGCGCGACGAGCGGAGCGAGCGCCGAGACGTCGAGCGTGAGGACCGAGTCGTAGACGGCGCCGGGATCGGAGGCAAGCCCTGCGCAGGCGCGGCGCGCCTCCTCGAGCGGGAGGCCCCGCCGCTCGGCGAGAAAGCGGGCCGCCGTCTCGTCGGGCGCGACGATCCCCGAGAAGGCGCCGGCCTCGGCCGCCATGTTCGTGAGCGTCGCCCGCTCGTCGACGGACATCGCGCGCACCGCCTCGCCGCCGTACTCGATGATCTTCCCGATCGCGCCGCCGCTCCGGACGGCCGGGTGCGCGAGAAGAGCGAGCATGACGTCCTTGGCCGCGACGCCGGCCGGCGGCGCACCCGTCAGCTCGACGCGGATCGTCGCCGGGACGCTCACGCGCACGTCCCGCGAGAGCCAAGCGCCGGCGACCTCCGAGGTCCCGATCCCGAACGCGAGAGCGCCGAGCGCGCCCGCGTGCGTCGTGTGCGAGTCCGAGCCGACGATGACCTGCCCGGGCAGGGCGTAGCGTTCGAGCATCAGGGAGTGGCAGATCCCGTCGCCCGCGCCGTGAAGCTTCAGGCCCTGCGCGCGTGCGAACTCCTCCTGGCGCGCCGCGAGGCCGTCCGCGAGCGCAAGGAGGCCGCGCCGCTTCCGTTCCTCCGGCATGACCTCTCCGAGGAGGGCGAGATGGTCGCGGAAGAGAAGGACGCTCTCCGGATCCGCGACGCGGGCCGCGGACCCGAGCTCGGCCTCGAAGGCGTTCGCGGCCATGGGCGTCACGTACTCGTGCGAGAAGCGCCAGTCCGCCCGGACGAAGCCCGCGTCGCCCGGCGCGACCGCCGCGATGCCCGAAGCGCCCTCGGCCGCGTCCGTGACCGCGTGGGACGCGAGGATCTTCTCGGCCAGTGTCATCGGGCGCGGCGGGGCGCCGAGAGCGGGGGGCGAGACCGACCCGGCGAGGCGGCGGCGCGTGTACGGGAGGAGGCCGCCGGCCTCGATGATCCCGCGAGTGACGGCGTCCTCGCCGTCCGTGAAGAACGAGAGCGGGATCTCCTCGCCGAGGCGCACCCTCTCGAGGACCGAGAAGTCCGTCGTGACGAGCATCCCGAGGTTGATCGCGTTCTGCCGGTAAATGCGCTCGAAGCTCTCGGCGACGAGCAGGCGGATGCCGGCCGCGCGCTCGGCGTAGGGCGCCTGCTCGCGGGAGGAGCCCTTGCCGCGGCGCCGCCCGGCAACCGAGACGGCAAAGCCGCCCGTGCGCACGGCGTCTTCGCCGAACGGCGTCACGCGCGCGCCGCCCTCGGCGCAGGTGACCCCGAGGTACGCGAAGCGGCCGAGGGTCTCGTCGTGGTGGAAGCAGACCCATCCCGGAGTGATCTCGTCCGTCGAGATCTGGTCCCGCAGGGCGTGGGAGGCGTCGTTCGCGTCCCAGGCGAGGTCCTCACCCGCGAGCTGCCGGCGCACGAGGGCCGCGTCCTCGGTCAGGTAGAGGATGCGGCCGCCGAAGCGCACCGTCCGGCTCCCGCGGGACATCAGTTCACCACGTCCTCGGGGTCGTCCTCCACCGTCGGGTCGTCCGCCCCGGCGAGGCGCGGGGCGGGAGGCGCGGCCGGCACCATCGGCAGCGCGGGGCCCGGCTCGAGGACCCAGCGTTCGAAGAGGTCGTCCGCGAGCTCGCGCAGGAACCGGCTCGGCTCCGTCACGACGACGATGCCGTACCGGTCGAACGCGGCGAGCGGGTGGACCAGGAAGAGCTCGTCCTTGGCGCGCGTCGCCGCGACGTAGAAGAGGCGGCGCTCCTCCTCGAGGCCCGGGGCCGTCCGGGCGGCCCGCACGTTCGGGAAACGGTCCTCGACGAGCCCGATCACGAACACGGCGCGCCACTCGAGACCCTTGGCCTGGTGGACGGACGAGAGGACGAGGCGCTCGTCCTCCTTCTCCCCTGCGATCGTCGTCTCGCCCGTGGGCTCTCCGAAGAGCGTGACCTCCTGAAGGAAGCTCTCGACGCCGTCGTACGGGAGGGCGAACTGCGCGAGTGCCTCGAGGTCGTCGAGGCGGGACTGGTGGTTGTCGAACTTGGACTTCGCGACGTCGGAGTACCCGCCGTCGTCCACGACGAAGCGGATTGCCTCGGCCGGAGCGGAGAGGAGGGACGGGCGGCGCAGCGCCTCCAGGGTCGCCGCGAGCTTCCTCAGGCCGCCCTGGGCGCCCGCGGGCGCCTTCCGGAAGTCCGTCCGGCAGAAAGCCGCGACGGGATCCGGCAGGTCGCCGACGGCCGTCCAGAGCGTCGCGGCGGTGCGTTCGCCGACCTTGGGGAGAAGCTTGAGGAGGCGCTTGAACGACGTCTCCTCCTTCGGGTTCACGAGGAGGCGCAGGTACGCGAGGACGTCCTTGACGTGCTGCTGCTCGAAGAAGCGCAGGCCCGAGCGGATCTCGTACGGGATGCCCCGGCGCGTGAGCTCGATCTGGAGCTCGAGCGCCTGGTGGTGCGCGCGATAGAGGACCGCGATCTCGGGGAGCGGCGTCCCCTCGTCGCGCAGCTCGAGGACGCGCTGCGCGACGAACTCGGCCTGCTGCGAGACGTCCGACGCGCCGACGACGGCCACGGGGACGCCGGAGGGCCGCACGGGCTTGAGCGTCTTCTCGAACCGCCGCGTGTTCTGCGCGATCGAGGCGTCCGCGAGGCGCAGGATCTCGGGCGTCGAGCGGTAGTTCGTCTCCAGCGGAAAGACCGACGTGCCCGCGTGGCGGTCGGGGAAGCCGAGCAGGGCCTCGAAGTCCGCGCCGCGGAACGAGTAGATGGACTGCGCGTCGTCGCCCACGACCATGACGTTCGGCTTCTCGACGTCCTTCACGACGAGGTCCACGAGGTCGGCCTGCAGGTGGTTCACGTCCTGGTATTCGTCCACGAGGACGTGCTTGAACCTCAGCCCGAAGGAGCGCCGGATCTCCGGGCGCTCGAGCATGAGCCGCTTCCAGTTCAGGAGGAGGTCGTCGTAGTCCATGCCGTTCGCGAGGACCTTCCGCTCGAGGTAGCGGTGGACGACCGTGCGGATCGCGTCGATCTGCGGGAGGAAGTGCGGATGCTCCTCCGTGATGACGTCGTCGAGCTTCCGCCCCGTGTTGACGCAGAGGGAGACGATCGTGCGCAGGAGGTCGCCCTTCGGGAAGCGCCGCTCCGTGACGGGCACGCCGACGTCGGACGTCGCGGACTCGAGGAGGTCTTTCGTGTCCTCCGAGTCGAGGATCGTGAAGTTCGGCTTGAAGCCGAGGAGCTCGGCGTGCGGACGGAGGAGCCGCGAGGCGACCGAATGGAACGTCCCGGCCGTCGCGCGCACGAGGTCGGCGCCGATGAGGGCCTCGACGCGCCGCTTCATCTCGCGCGCCGCGCGGTTCGTAAACGTGAGGAGGAGGAGCGAGGCCGGGTCGGCGCCGTCCTCGATGAGGCGCGAGACGCGGTAGACGAGCGTCCGCGTCTTGCCCGAGCCGGCGCCCGCGACGACGAGTGTGGGCCCGTCGGGTGCGAAGACGACGGCCTTCTGCTCCTCGTTCAGCTCGCACGCGTAGTCCACGCGGTAGCTCTTCGCGACCGTGCGGCGCAGGACGTACCTGCGGGGGGCGGGCGGGCCGTCCGTCACGCCCGGAGATTACCCCTCCGGGACGCCTGCTAGGCTTCCCCGCGCGTGATCGAAGGACGCCGCGGCGCGACGCAGCTCGTGAGGGCCCTCGGGCTCACGGACTGCGTCCTCTACGTCGCCGGCTCGATGATCGGGAGCGGGATCTTCCTCTCGGCCGGCAACGTCATCCGCAAGGCCGCTTTCCCCTCGTGGATCGTCGTCGTCTGGGTGATCGGCGCCGTCCACGCCGCCGCGGCCGGCCTCACGTACGCCGAACTCGGCGCGCGGCGTCCGGAGGCGGGCGGCCCGTACGTGTACCTCTCCGAGACGTTCGGGCCGATCTGGGGCTTCCTCTACATGTGGGCGCTCGTCTTCGTCGTGATGCCGGGGACGGTCGCCGCCCTCTCGACGGCGTTCGCCGAGTTCCTCGGCTCGTTCTTCCCGGCGCTCGGGACCGCCGCGCCCGCGTTCACGGCGCTCGGCCTCCCGGTCTCGCAGGGTCAGCTCGTCGCGATCGCGACGGCGTTCGCCCTTTCGGCCTGGAACGTCCTCGGGATCAGGGAAGGCGGCCGGCTGAACGACGTCCTCACGGTCGTGAAGATCGGCTCGGTGATCGCGCTCGTCGGCTTCGGGCTGACGGCCGCGAAGGCCGTCCGGCCGTCCCTCGCGTTCCCGCCGATGAACGCTCCCCTCGCGATCTCCGTGGGCGGCGCTCTCGCGGGCGTCCTCTGGGCGTACGACGGGTGGATCAACCTGTCGGCGCTCGGCGCCGAGGTGAAGAACCCGAAGCGGGACATCCCGGGCGGCCTGATCCTCGGCGTCGGCGCGGTCGCCCTCCTCTACCTCGGCGCAAACGCGGTCTACCTCGGCGCGGCGCCCGCGGCCACACTCGGCGCCTCGCCGCGTGCGGCCGAGACCGCCGTGAAGGTCCTCTTCGGCGACGGCGCCGCGCGCTGGCTCTCGATCGCGGTGATCGTCTCGGTCCTCGGCTCCCTCGCCGCGAACATCATCCCGGCGCCGCGCATCGCGTGGGCCGCGGCGAAGGACGGCCGGCTCCCCGCCCCGTTCGCGCGCCTGCACCCGAAGCACGCGACGCCCGCGTTCGGCCTCGCCTTTCAGGCCGTCTTCGCCGCCGCGCTGACGCTGTCGGGAAAGTTCGACGAGCTCGTCGCGACCGTCTCGTTCGCCGCGACGTTCTTCTACGCGCTCGGCGGCGCGGCTCTCTTCGTGTACCGGCGCCGGCAGCCGGACGCGCCCTGGAAGACGCCCGGCTACCCGTGGATCCCTGCTTTCTACGTCGTCACGTCGCTCGTCTTCACCGCCGCGATTGCACTCGACGCGCCGACGGACGCCGCGCGCGGTCTCGTCATCCTCGCGGCCGGCATCGCCGTGTACGCGTGGCAGCGGCGGCGCGAGCCGGAACGCCGCTAGCGAGCCTCGGCGAGCTCGGCGAGCCTTCTGACCGTCGTGTCCCGCAGCACCCGATCCGTCGGGCCGAGTTGCCCGAGCCGTTCCATCTCGGCGAACGTCCGACGCGCCGCTTCGTAGGCCGCGACGGCTTCGCGGCGCACGGCCGCCTTCTCCTCGCCCCGGACCGCATCCATCTGCGCGAACCAGGTTTCGGCGAGGGCAGAGCGGTAAGCCCCGAACTCGCCGGGAAGGCGCCCGGCCGTTACTCCGGCCCGGGCGAGGGATTCGAGCCTCGCGATCCCATCGAGGATCATCGCGCGCGCCTCGCGGAAGCGCCCGAGCGACGTGTGCGTCTGGGCGACCTGCAGCCGCGCCCGGAGCGCCGCAAGCTGCGCGCCCACATCCGCCGGATCCTTGGCGGCGACCTCGCCGGCGAGCGCGGCGGCCCTCTCGGCATGCGGCAACGCCTCGACCGACCGGTTGGACCTCCGCAGAAAGGTCGCGAGCGATCGGAGGCTGTGAGAGGCATCCACCATCGTCTCCGCGTTGCGCGGGGCGGCGGCAAGACGCGCCTCGTCGATCTCGACCGCCCGCCGGTTCTCGCGCTCCGCGTCCGCGAGCCGACCAAGCCGGTCATAGAGGCTCGCGAGGTACCGCGAGACGAGCGCCTGATTGCGCCGGTCGTTGTCCGTCGCCCCGGGCCTGGCCGCGAGGAGGTCGAAGAGTTCTGCCTCGCGCCGACGGACCGAGAGGGCGCCTTCGAAGTCACTCCGCTGGGTGAGGACCATCGCCCGCGTGTCGAGGACGATCGCGAGGCGCTTGCGGACGTTCTCGTTCGAGGGCGCGAGGGCCAGGGCCTCTTCGGCCACCTTCACCGCGGCCTCGGTCAGCCGGAGGGCCTCCTCCGAGTTCGGGGCGAGCGTTTCCGCCAGGGACGAACGTGCGCGGGCGAGGTTCAGCCGGTCCTCGAGTGTCGCCGCCGGCGATGCGGCCGTCCTCTCCCGCAGCTCGACGGCCTTTGCAAGGCTCTTCCGTGCGCCCTCGACGTCGCCGAGGCTCGCGTTCCCGCCACCCTGCAGATCCGCGAGCCTCTGGTAGGCCGCCGCGACGTCGCGCTGCAGGGCGAGGTCCTCGGGCCCCGACTTCGGATCGAGACGCTGAAGGTACTCGAGGCCGCGGCGGACGAGGAGCTCGCGGGCCTTCGTGGTGCCGGGAACCGGCACGAGCGATTCGTTCAGCTCGAAGAGGAGCGTGTTCGCGAGGGCGCGGACGTCCTCGAGGCGTTTCTTCGCGACCGCCTCGTGCGCGCGTGCGATCCCCGCCTCGTGAAGCGCCACGCCGAACCCGACCGCCAGCGAGAGGGCGGCGACCGCCGCCGCCGCCGCCGCCGCCCGGTGGCGCCGGACGAACTTGCCGAGCCGGTAGGCCGTGCTCTCGGGCCTCGCCTCGACGGGAAGGCCTTCGAGGTGCCGGCGCAGGTCGTCGGAGAGCTGGTCCACGGTCGCGTACCGCCGCGAGGGATCCTTGCGCATCGCCTTCAGGACGATCGCGTCGAGATCGCCCGCGAGCGCGGGCGCCCGGCGCGCGGCCGGTCCTCCCGTGCGCGCGGCGACGGCGGAGGGCGGCGGTGGGTCCGTCTCGCAGACGGCCTGCCAGAGGCGCGCCGGCGAGGCCGCGTCCTCGCGGTACGGGTGGGCGTCGGCGAGGAGTTCGTAGAGGACGACGCCGAGGGAGTAGACGTCCGTCGACGTCGTGATGGCGCGGCCCGCGAGCTGCTCGGGCGACGCGTACTCGGGCGTGAAAATGGCGGTGGCCCCCGTCGTCCGCTCCGGCGCCGGAGCCTCGGTCCCGAGGACCTTCGCAAGCCCGAAATCGAGGAGCTTCACGGCGCCGTCCGCCGTGACCATGACGTTGGACGGCTTGAGGTCCCGGTGCACGACGAGGTTGCGGTGCGCGTGCTGGACGGCGGCACAGACGACGCGGAAGAGCGTGAGGCGATCCTTCAGCGGAAGCGCGCGGGCCCGCGCGTCCTCCGTCAGCGTCCGCCCCTCGATGTACTCCATCACGAAGTACGGGCGGCCGTCCTCGGTCGTGCCCCCGTCGAGGAGGCGCGCGATGTTCGGGTGCTGGAGCGACGCGAGGATCTGCCGCTCCGTCCGGAAGCGGCGGAGGATGTCCTCGGTGTCCATCCCGCGCCGGACGAGCTTCAACGCGACGCGCCCGGCGTAGGCGTCGTCCGCCCGCTCGGCGAGGTAGACCGAGCCCATGCCGCCGCGCCCGATCTCGCCGACGACGCGATACGGCCCGACGCGCGTGGGCGGCGCGGGCTCCACTTCGTCCCACGGCGGGACCGGCAACGCGGCCCGGTCGAGGAAGCCCGCGCCCGCCCGGTCCGAGGCGAGCAGGGCCTCGACCTCGCGCCGGAGGGCCTCGTCGCCGCCGCAGCGGTCCGCGACGAGCGCCCCGCGCTCCTCCTCCGCGGCCTCCTGCGCGGAGAGGAAGATCTCCTTGGCGCGCGCGTAGAGCTCGGGAGTCACGGCGCCCCGGAGCCCGCCATCTCGCGGTGAAGCCAGGCCTCCGCGTGCCGCCACTCCCGGCTCACGGTCGCCGCCGAGACGCCGAGCGCCTCGGCGGCCTCGTCGATCGTGAGGCCGCCGTACACGCGCAGCTCCACGAGCTTCGCCTGCCGCGGGTCGAGGGTCGCGAGCCTCTCGAGCGCGCGGTCGAGCGCGAGGACGTCGAGGCTGGGCGGCGGCGTCGCGGCCTCGGCGCCCGCCCGCGAGAGGGGAACGAACGTCTTACCGCCGTCCCGCTTGTCGGCGAGGCGGCGGCGGGCGTGGTCGACGAGGACCTGCCGCATCGCCCGCGCCGAGACGGCGTAGAAGTGGAACCGGTTCTGCCAGGGCACGCGGTTCTGGTCGACGAGGCGCATGTAGGCCTCGTGGACGAGGGCCGTGGGCTGGAGCGTGTGGCCGCGCCGCTCCTTCGCGAGGGCGCGCTGCGCGCGCTTCCGAAGCTCCTCGTAGACGAGGGGGACGAGCCTCTCGAGCGCCTCGCGGTCTCCCCCGTTCCAGGCGAGGAGGAGCCCGGTCACGTCGCCCGGCGGTGTGGGGTTCGGCCCGGTCATCGAATGCGCCCTTCCCGGATTCTCGCATTGCCGGCGGGCGGCGTTCGGGGCGCGGTCAGGGCCGGGTTGCGGCGCCGGCGTCCGCGAAGCGCCTGGCCTCGCGGGCCTTCTCCTCCTCCGAGCACGGGAAGCCGAACGTCGCGTCGAAGTCGCAGCCGGGCTTTCGCTCGCCGCGGACGAGCTTCTGCGGCGCGGAGAAGCGCTCGGGCCAGACGAGCGCGAGGAAGTCCTTCGAATAGGACCCGAACTCGAGAAAAGCGGGGAGGATCGGGGCGAGAGCGAAGAGCGCGTCGCGCATGCCGGGCGACACGAGCGCGGACGCTTTCTCGCGCGCCGCGGGAGCGCGGTCTCCCGCGAACTCGGAGAATCCCGCGGCAAATGTGCCGCGGGCGCCGGCGAAGACGACGCACGCGTCCGGGGCGCGGACCGAAGAGCACGCGGGGATTTCTTTGAATGAGGAAAGCACGAGGCGGCGGGTGAACGTCTCGCCGTCCGGGAGGCGGCGAATGCTCTCCGTGGAGTCGCGACCGGAGGGATCCTGAGAGGAAAGGAACACGAAGCGTCCTGCCGGCGCTGAGACGAGGAGACGGGTCGAGTCTCCCTTCTCCTCCCTTTCGAAGAGAATCGAAATCTCCCACGTCTTCCCGAACGTGAAATGCCACCTCGCGGGAGCGGCTGCCGCAAGCGGCGCTCCGAGAAGGAGCGCGGCGGCGAGCGCCGCCCTCAACGCCCGAGCGCGAGCCAGACCCGCCCCTGGATGAAGGCCTTCACGAGCCACGTGTCGAGCTTGTCCTTTTCGGCCTCGGCCGCGAGGACCTCGAGCGCGCGGTCGTGCGGCATCGCCTTCTTGTACGGTCGGTCCGAGGCCGTGAGCGCGTCGTAGATGTCGCAGACCGTGAGCGCGCGCGCCGCCGGCGGAATCTCCGGGGAGGCGACGCGCCTCGGGTAACCCGAGCCGTCGAGCTTCTCGTGGTGCGCGTACGCGATCTGGGGCACCCTCGCGAGGTCCGGCGTCCACGGAATCGTCGAGAGGAAACGCCACGTGTGCGTCACGTGGCTCTCGACGTCGAGCCGCTCCTCCTGCGAGAGGCTGCCCTGCGCGATCGAGAGGAAACGGAACTCCTCGGGCAGGAGAAGCGTCGCCGTCCGGCCGCGCCGGTCGCGCCACGTGCGCGCGACGAGCCGCTCGAGCGCGCCGCGTGCGTCCTTCGGAAGGATCGTCGGCTCGTTCGCGGCCGCGACCTCCTCGAACGCCGCCTCGAATTCCCGGCTTCGCGCATCGGCCGCCTCCGCGAGCGCGGCCAGGTCGCGGTCCGTCACGGGCCGGCCGTCCTTCGCGAGGCGCTCGAGCAGCGCGCGCGCGTCCTCGGACTCCGATGCGGCGAGGACGTAGTCGAAGCGGTCGCGGATCCGGCGCAACCCGTCCTCCTCGATCTTCTTCGCCTTGACGAGGACGCGCTCGGGGATCGAGATCTTGCCGAAGTCGTGGAGGAGCGCGGCCGTGAAGATTTCGCGCATCTCCTCGCGCGAGAACGACACGGCGGCGTACGGCCCGTCCGGCGCCCGGTCCACGAGGCCGGCGAGCTCGACCGTCAGAGCCGCGACACGGTTGCTGTGGCCGGCGGTCGTCGGGTCGCGCTGCTCGACGGCCACGATGGCCGCCTGCGCGAAGTCCTCGAAGAGCCTGCGGATGGACGCCGTGAGCTGGTTCGCCTTCAGGCAGACCGCCGCCTGCGTCGCGAGCGAAAGGAGCAGCGGAACGAGGTCCTCCGGATACGGCTCCGGGCCGGCGGGCCCGAGCCGGTTCATGAGCTGGAGGACACCCACGAGGTCCCCGAGATGGTCCTTCATGGGGACGACGAGCATCGCGCGCGTCCGGAAGCCGGTCGCGACGTCGAAGGCGTCGTTGTGCCGGTACGGGGCGTCCTTCGGGATGGCGTAGGCGTCCTCGAGGACGAGCGGGACTCCGTGGACGGCGACCCAGCCCGCGAGGCTGCCCTCGTCGACCGGCACCGTGCGCTCCTTGAAGGCGAACGAGACGGCGTCGTTCTGGGCGAGCTTGAAGCGGAGCCGCCGTCCGCCGCCGGCTGCGTCCTCGGCGAGATAGAGGGAGCCCGCTTCCGACCCGGAGAAACGGCGCGACTCCGTGAGGATCGTCTCGAGAAGCTTCTCGAGGTCGCGTTCGGCGGACAGCGCGATTCCGATCCGGTTGAGCGCTGCGATGCGCTCCTCGGCCTGCCGGAGGCGCTCCTCGAGCGAACGCGGGTCCGGACTCACCGCCCGCTCCCGTGAACCGTCCCGCGGACGACCGGCCCGACGACCCGCTCGGGCGGAAACCCGACTCGGAACCGGCTCCCCCTCTCGCGGCCTTCGCTCTCGGCGGCGATCGTTCCGCCGTGCGCCTCCACGATGGCCCGCGCGATCGAGAGCCCGACGCCGAGGCCCCCGAAGCGCCGGCTCGAGGACGTCTCTTCCTGCCGGAATCGCTCGAAGACGTGCGGGAGGAATTCCGGGTCGATCCCGTGGCCCTCGTCCTCGACGGAGAGCTCGATCCCGCCGTCCCCGGTGCGTGCCACGGTCACATGGACCGTGCCCCCGGTCGGCGAGAATTTCACGCCGTTGGCGAGAAGGTTCCAGACGACCTGCTTGAGGCGCGCCGGATCGCCCTCCATCGCGGGCAGGTCGGGCTCGATGTGGCAGCGGATCGCGACGCCCCGTTTGGCGGCTCCCGGAGCGACGGCGTCCAGTGCGCCCGCAATCGTCTCGGAGAGCCGCACGCGCTCGCGCCGGAGCTCGAGCCCGAAGTTGTCGATCCGCGAGAGGTCGATCAGGTCTCCGAGCATGCGGCTGAGCGTGTCGGACTGTCCGAGAATCGCCTCCAGGGCGCGCTTCACGGGCGGATCGCCGCCGTGCGAGTCGAGGAGGACCTCGGCCCAGCCCACGATCCCCGTGAGCGGCGTGCGGACCTCGTGCGAGAGGTTCGCGAGGAAGTCGTCCTTGAGACGGTTACTCCGCTGGAGCTCCTCGATGAGCCGCGCGTTGCGCAAGGCGATCGCGCACTGCTCGGCGAGGAGCGTGAGCGTGGCGCCGTCCTCGCGCGTGAAGGCTCCCGTGCGGTACGACATGACCTCGAGGACGCCGAGCCTCTGGTCGCCGACGCGGATCGGCACGGCCATGAGCGCGCGCACGTCGGCGTCCGCGACCGCGGCGCGCGCCTTCGCGCGGCTCTCGACCGGATCGCCTTCCGCCAGCTCGTCGAGGCCGTTCACCGCCGTGAACACGGGCCGGTTCTCGCGGAACGCGCGCCCGGCGCTCCGCAGGCGCCCGACGGGACGCGGCCCCGACCCGCCGCCGTGGAGCGTCATGACGCCGACGCCGAACACCGCGGCGACGGAGAGGTTCCGGCCCGGCGGATCCGCGACCCACGCCACGGCCCCGTCCGCGGCGGGAAATGCCCGCGTCGTCTCCTCCACGACGGACGTGAGGACGTCCGGAGCATGGAGGCGGAAGTTCAGGAGCTGCGTCGCGCGCGCCACGGCCTCGAGCACGCGGGTCCGCTGCTCGAAGGCCCCGACGAGCTCCGCGAGGCGCAACGCGAGGGCCGCACGCTCGGCGAAGGCCGCGATGTTCCGCGCGTCGGCGTCCGAGAACGCCGCCGGTTCCCCCGACTGGAGATCGAAGACGCCGATCACCTTCTCGTCGAGGACGAGCGGGACGACGAGCTCCGAGCGCGCCTCGGGCCACCCGACCACGTAGTCCGGGGCGCGCGAGACGTCGGGAACGTTCACGACGCGTGCGGTCCGGGCCGCGAGCGGAATGAGTCCGGGCGCGTCGAGAGGGATCACGGAGACCGGATCGCCCGGGGACCACCACTTTCCCCGACGCCCGAACTGCACGAGCGCCCTCCGGTCGCGGTCGACGAGGAGCATGCTGCTCGCGTCGCGGCCGTAGTGGGTCGCGAGCGCATCGAGGATCTGCGTCAGGAGGACCTCGCGGTTCGCCGTGCGCGTCAGGAGCGCGCGCGACGCGTCCGCGAGGCTGCGCGCCTCGCGCATGGACTGCGCGACGGCCTCGGCCGAGCGGCGCTGCTCGAGGGCGACGCCCACGAAATCCGCGAGCGACTGGAGAGTCTCGACGTCGTCGAACTCGATGTGTCGCGACTCGTCCCGTGTCGCGACCGCCATGACGCCGATGGTCTGGCCCGCGGAGCGCATCGGGAAAATCCCCACGGAGCGCGCCCCGATCCGGACGAAGCGCTCGCGCGACGCGCTCTCCGGCTCGAGGCGCACGTCCGCGATGATCATCGGCTGGCCGCTCTCGAGCACCCGGAACGAGTACGTCGGAAGCTCGGGCGCGAGCGGGATCCGGTCCACGAAGTCTCCGTCCCGGCTCCCGCCGTACCCGCCCAGTCCGGTCAGGGCATCGCCCTCGGGCGTGAGCAGGGAGAAGACGGCGATCGGATAGAGGAGCGTGTCGCGGAGGCCCGCGAGGGCCGTCTCGACGACGTCCTTCACGGTCGTCGAGCGCTGGACCGCCGACGCGAGGTCGAACAGCACGGACAGTCGGTCGCGCTCGCGGCCCAGCTCCTCGACGAGCTCGGTCTGCTTGAGCGCTGCCGAGAGGTGGTGGACCGCCGACTCGAGGAACGCGACGTCGTCGGGCGACCAGTCCCGCCGCTCGACGGTCGCGGCGCCGACGAAGCCGCGGAGGACGCCGTCGATTCCGATCGGGACGAGAAGCAGCGAGACGATTCCGTTCCGCCGGCACGCGTCCACCTGGTCGATCAGCTCGGGCTCCGCGAGCACGTCCGGCGCGACGACCGGCTGGAACCGCCGAAGCGACGGGGGAATCCTCGGAGCGGCGCCGGGCGGCACGAGGGAGGCGAGCGGAGGCGCTCCCCCGGTGGCCCAGGCCGCGCGCGCGACGAGCGTCGCGGGTCCCGCCTCGCCCCCGAACAGAAAGAGGGTGAGGCGGTCGACCTCGAGGATCCGGCCGATCTGCGAGATGGACCAGTCCAGGAACTCCTGAAGCTGGACGCCCTCGACGAGCGCGAGGGCGAACTCCGAGAGAAAACGATCCCTTACGCCGCCCTCGGCGTCCCGGCGGATTTCCTCGGCCACGGCGGGGGATTATGACGCCGCCCGGAGCCGGGGAGGCCGGCGCGTCTCCTCAGCGGGGCGCGAGGAGGGGGCTGAACACCAGGTAAGGGTTCACGACGAGGGCCCGGCCGCCGGTCACGTCGTCCTCGTCGCGGAAGATCGCGAAGTGCAGGTGAGGCCCGCCGATCACGTGGCCGGTCGCGCCGACGTCGCCGAGCCGCTGGCCTTTCACGACGCGGTCCCCCGGTCTGAGCCCCTTCTCGTGCTTCGCGAGGTGTGCGTAAAAGAACGTGTAACGGCCGGTCGTGTCCCTCAGGTACACGACTTTCCCGCCCTTCCGGTCGCGCCCGAGGCGCTCGATGACGCCGTCGGTCACGGCGAGGACCGGCGTCCCGCGCGGAGCGGGCAGGTCGATCGCGTAGTGTTTCTTCTGGCGGCCGCGCTTGGCGAAGAACGTGTCCCGGAACTTCGCACGGTCGAACGCCTCGAGCGGGATCGGAAAATCCGATGCGAGGAGCGACGCGATCTCCTCCTCGGGCAGCGACGCGGGCCGGCTGTTCTTCTTCCTCACGACGAGGCCCGTGACCGTCCGCGCGAGGTCCCTCCAGAACGCGAGCTGCGCCGGCGAGAGCTTCTCGGCGGCCGCGGGCGCCGGACCGGCGTCCTCGTCCTCGGCTCCCTCGTCCGGATCCTCCTCGTCCTCGGCGCGCACGGCGGCGGGATCGACCGGCCGTTTCAGCCACGCGAGGTCGGCCGCGTCGGCCGAGGGGAAGCACGCGCCCGTCTCCGGGTCGCGCACGGGGCATGCCCGGGACGGGGCCGCACCCGCTCCGGCGACGGCCGGACCGCTGGCGTCGTGACCCGCGACGGCGACGAGCACGGGGGGCTCCGAGCCGGCCGCCGACACCTCTCCGGCCGCGCCCAGCGCTCCGGCGAGGGCGGCCGCGAGGAGAAGACTCAGCTCACCCGCTCCAGGTAAGAGTTGTCGCGCGTGTCGATCTTGATGACCGTTCCGGCCTCGACGAACTGCGGCACCTGCACCATGAGTCCCGTCTCCAGCTTGGCCGGCTTGTAGGACGCGGACGCCGTCGCGCCCTTCATGCCGGGCTCGACCTCGACGATCTTCAGGTTCACCGTCGTGGGAAGCTCCACGGAGACCGGGTTGCCGTCGTAGAAGTCGATCTCGATCACGGTCTCGGGGAGCAGGTACTTCATGGACTCGCCCACGACCTCGTCGTCGAGGCGGATCTGGTCGAAGGTCTCCTGGTTCATGAAGTGATGACCCTCGGAGTCCGAGTAGAGGTACTGCATCTGGTGCGTATCGAGGGAGGCCTTCTCGACCTTGTCCTCGGACCGGAACCGGTGCTCGTTCATGGCTCCGGACTTGAGGTTCCGGAGCTTCGCCTGGACGAATCCGCGGAGGTTCCCGGGCGTCTTGTGCAGGACGCTGTGCGCGCGGTGCAGCTCGCCGTTGTGGATGATGATCATGCCCGGGCGGATTTCGGTGGCGGAAATCATTGGTACTCCAAGAGTTCTGGAATCACCGCGGGCGCTCCTGACACCGGGGGCTGACGATCCTCCCGGCCCGACCCGCTGGCGGTCTTCAAGCCTAACCCACCCTTCGACGGAAAGACAAGCGGCCCGGGTCCGAGGACCCGGGCCGCCGGAAAGACCTGAAAAAAGGGCGCTTACTTCTTCGTCAGGACGAAGTGCGTCCGGCGGTTCTTCGACCAGGCCGACTCGTCGTGACCTTCCACGAACGGCCGCTCCTTGCCGTAGGAGATCGTCTTGAGCTTCGCCGGGTCGACGCCGAGCGAGGCGAGGTAATCCTTCGTCGCGTTCGCGCGGCGGTCGCCGAGGGCCAGGTTGTACTCGCGGGTGCCGCGCTCGTCGCAGTGGCCCTCGAGGAGGAACTCGGCATCGGGGTGCTTCTTCATCCAGCCCGCGGCCATTTCGAGTTTCTCGCGGGAGTCCGGCCGGATCTCCGACTTGTCGTAGTCGAAGAAGATGTCCTGGACGTACTTGTCGACCGGCTCCTCGACGACGACCGGCGGGGGCGGCGGCGGCGGCGCCGGCGCGGGCGGCGGGGGCGGCGGCGGCGCGCACGTGAACTTCACGGACGCGGTCTCGCGGCGCTTGCCGTTCTGCCCGATCGCCCACGCGGTGGCCGTGTGCGGGCCGGTCCCGAGGTTGTTGAACGTCGCGGAGAGCGGCGTCTTGTCCGCCGGGATCGTCTGCGGCGCGCCGCCGTCGACCGAGATCTCGTAGGCCTTCGGCGGGAACGTGCAGTAGTCGCCCGCGATCGGCGTGACGGACACGGTGACGGCCTTGCAGGCCTCCGCGGACAGCGTGTCGCCGTTCACGGGCGCCGTGATCGCGAACGGCGGCGGGGTCGTGCAGGTGCACGCGCCGAGGAGCAGCGCGGCCACGGCGATCAGGCTGACGCCGACGCGCCGAGCGAGGAATCCGGGAGAGGTCGCTTTCACGTCAATCCTCCTGTTCAGGGCATCGGGTCGGTGCGGTCCGCGCGCTCGTGGCGCTGCACCGGCGCGGAGGGTCCGGGCGTCACGGAGGCGCGGCGCGGCCCGATCATGGCTGCGAGATCGCTGGCGAAATCGAGCGTGAAGATCTGCTCGATCGCCGTCGCCTTCTCCGCGTCGTTCATGGGAGCCCAGGCGTAAGGCGCGGTGAACGGGCCCGAGAGCCCGCCGGCCGTGCCGCCCGCGTAGAGGTACGTGGAGAGGTCCGGCTCCTTGAGGTTCGCGCCCGGGAAGTTCGCGTTGATGAACTTGATGATGTCGTCGGCCAGCAGGGCGTAGCCGATCGGCGTCAGGTGGAAGCCGTCGTACGAGGCGATGCCGCCCGACAGGAAGGCCTGGCTCACCGTCGCGCCGCCGTAGTCGAAGCCGGCCTTCGTGCGCACGAGCCAGTCGTTGATGTCGTAGAACTTGTACCCGTACGTTGCGGCCGCCGCCTTGATCGCCGCGTTGTAGTCGGCGATGCGCTGCGTGAGGAGCGCAACCTCGTCCGCGTAGAGAAGGACGCCCGGGCCGGCGGCGCTCTGGGAATCCGGGAGCGGGTTGTTGCACTTCGGAAGCGTCGGCGCCACCGCGCACGGGATTCCGAAGCCGAGCGGCAGGTAGCCCGCTGCGTTGAGCGTCACGATCGTGTTCGACGGAATCGGGCAGGCCGGGACGCCCGTGGGGCAGCCCTTCGGCCCGAGGAGCGGGATGGGCGCGCCGTTCACAATGACGACCTTGCCGCCGCTCGTGACGTACGGCGGGAGCGTCGTCGTGAACGGGAAGTTGGTCAGGTTGCCGACGCTCGTGACGATGCCGTTCTTCTGCCGGGCCGAGAGCTTCGCGAGCGCGGCGTTCGTGTCGGCCGTGAACGCGGCGAGCGGCGTTACCGTGACGCCGTCGACCGTCGTCCCGGAGAGGACCGCGCCGAGGTAGTCGTTGCCGAAGTTCGCGAGGATCACGAACGACGGGTTGAGGGCGATCGCCTGGTCGACCTGCGACCCGATCTTCAGAACCGAATTCCTCAGGACGAGGTCGATCGTGCTCTTGCACGCGCCCGTGGAAGCCACGTCGGCCGCCGTCGTGGCGTAGAGCATCTCGTGGATCGCACAGCCGCCGATCGCGAGGTTGTTGTACGGCCTCGGGAGGGCGAGGTTCTCGGGCACGCCGAGAGTCGTGGGCGGCGGGCACGCCGCGTTGCCCGGGCACGTGCCGAACGACGGCGCGAGCGACGTGAGGACCAGGCATCCGCCGGTTCCCCAGTCGCTGAGGATCGGCTGCTGGTAGTCCACGCCGTTCGCGCGCGCGATGACGGCGCCGGGCGAGTCGACCTGGACGCGCTTCGTGAGGCAGTTGGCCGAGTAGCCGGCACCTTCGGAGTCGCCGATCCAGACGAGCCTGCTGAGGTCCACCTGGGCGGCGGCGGGAAGCGCGAGGACGGCCGCGACGGCGGCCGCGGAGAGGAGGCGGAGGAGGGTGTGAGGAGTCTTCATGTTCTTCCTGGCTCCCTCAGAAGGTGGTCTTCATGCCGACGCTCGGGAGGATCGCGAACGTCTTGTATGTGGCGCTGAAGTTGTCCTTGTTCGTCGTGATGGTGCGTTCGTGGAACCACAGGAAGAGCGACGAGACGTTGAGCTGGACGCCGTGGAGGACGTTGAAGCCGGCGCCGATCGTCACGCCGGTGCGGTTGTTGTCCGGCAGGAACGGCGAGGCGTCAGCGTCGGGCTGCGGCGTCTGGTCGTAGACGAACCCGGCGCCGAGCCAGCCCTTCTTGCCCTTGTAGAGCGCGCCCACGCGGACGGCCCAGGTGTTCTCCCAGTAGTGCGGGAGGACCGAGTCCGGCAGGCCTTCGATGCGGATGACCGTCTGGTCGAACACCTTCCAGGTCACGTAGTTGCCGTCCACCGCGAGCGTGAGGTTCGGGGTCACGTCGTACGCGACGCCGAAAGCCGTCAGGGAGGGGAACTGCAGCGTCGTGCGCCCCGTGGGGTTCGTGCCGAACGGCAGCAGCGTGGAGACCGCGGCGTCGAACTGCGGGCTGCCCGTGGCGATCTGGGAGAACTGGGCGGGCCCCTCGAGGTCGACGTCGACGTGCGCGTGGTACGAGATGCCGAAGCGCAGGCGGTCGCACGGCTTGATGAGCATGCCGGCCGTCCACGTCACCTTGATGGGCGTGCCCGTCGAGATGAGGCTCAGGTGGGCGATGTCCTGGACGCGCTGCGTGAAGGGGTTCACGGCCTGCACGTTCCGCGAGAGCTTCACGTCGGTGAAACGGACCTCGGGCCCGCCGCCGATCGCGATCGCGTCCGAGACCTTCCACGCGAACTGCGCGCTCACGGCGAGCTGGCGGAGGTCGGTGCGCTGGTTGATGACGCGGCCGCGGAACGTGTCCGGGTTCTGCCACGGCACGCCGAGACCGTTCGGCGACCACATGCCCAGCGACACCTTGAAGTCCTTGCTCAGCGACGTCACGAAGTACATGTTCCCGAACCAGTAGAGCGGCTTGTGCATGTTCGCCGAGTAGCCTTCGCCCGGGAACGGGTTCAAGCCGTCGAGCCGCGCCGTGGGCCGCAGGACTCCGAAGATGCTGCCGTCCACGATGGTCTCGTCGATGAACGCGTTGCCGGCCGGGTTGTAGAACATCGCCGACGGATCTTCGGCGGTGGCCGTGAACGCGCCCGCCATCGCATTGCCCTTCGAACTCTGTTCGAAGAGCGCGAAGCCCGCGGCCTCGAGTCGGGCCGCCGGAAGGGCGCCCGCGAGGCCGACGAGCACGAGCGCCGCCAGCCGGGTCCCAATCGCTTTGAACACCGGTTCCTCCTTCACGTCGCTATCCAGAAAGCGAGCAAGTCGTCTTTTCGGCCCGATTCTACAGACAAAGGCAAGTCTGGCGACCGGCGTTTCAATCCGTCAAGGGTGCAGCCGAATCAAACCGCTTCCCGGCGCGTCAACGCGGGCGCGCCCCCAGGGTCGCGACGGCCACGGCGCCCGGTCCGGCGTGGGCGGCCAGGACGGGGGTGACCTCCACGACGTACTCCTCCGCCCCGGGCCGCCGGGCGAGGAGTTCCCGGGCGATCCTCTCGGCCAGTTCGGCGGCGTCGGCATGGGCCACGGCGAAAACCGGCGACGAGACCCCTGCTGCGGCCTTCAGGGACTTCTCGACGAGCCGTACGCAGGCCCGGGGGAAGCCGCGGGCGGCCCCTCCGGCGCGGGCCCGGCCCGCCGCGTCGAGCGTCAGGAGCGGAACCACCCCCAGCAGGTTGGCGAGGCGGCGCTGTCCGGCCGTCACCCGGCCCCCCCGGACGAGCGAGTCCAGGGAGGGCACGGCGGCCAGGAACCGCACCCGGGCCGCGGCGTCCTCCGCGGCCCGGACGACCTCGGCAAGGCTCTCCCCCCGTGCGGCCGCCTGGGCGGCAGCCCGGACGACGAGCCCCTGGGCGACGGACACGGCCCGCGAGTCCACGACCTCGACCGGGGCAAAGCCGGCCCGGCCATCCAGCGACGCCGCCGCGAGCCGGGCGGCCGAAGTCGTCCCGGACAGGGCGCCGGACACGTGGATCGCGACGACGGGCGACCCGTGCCCGGCGAGCGCGCCGTAGACCTCGCGGAAGTCGGCCGGCGGCGGCTGCGACGTGCGGGCCGTGATCCCCTCCTCGCGCAGCCTGCGGTGGAACTCGGCCGGCGTGATCGTCACGCGGTCGAGGAACGTCTCCTCCCCGACGAGGAGCCGCAGCGGCACGAGCGCGATCTCCTCGCGCTCGAGGAACACGTCGGGCAGGTCGCAGGCCGTATCAGTCACGACCGCGACCCGCCCGGCCGCGCGCGTCCGGCCGCCGCCCGCCGCGTCGCGCTGCGCCCGCATGTCCTCGGTCTTCGTCTCCTCGACGCGTCCGAAGCGGCGTGCGACCTCGAAGACGTCGTCCGGCCGGTTCACGTGCACGTGGAGCCTCACGCGTGTCGCGCTCCCGACCACGGCGAGCGAGTCGCCGAGCGGCGAGGCGGCCCGACGAAGCGCCTCGCGGTCGATCCCGGCACCCGACAGGAGCACCTCCGTACACCACCGGAAGAGCAGCGTCTCCTTCGCCTCGCGGATCCGGGCCTCCACGCGATCCGCCGGGACCGGCGGCGCGGCGACGCCCCGGACCGCGTACCCCGAGGCGACGCCCTCGAGGAGGTCGACGAACCCCTGCGCTCCCGCGTCGACGACGCCGGCCTTCCGGAGAACGGCCAGCTGCTCGGGCGTCCGCGCGAGGGCGGCGCGCGCGGCCGTCCGCGCGGCGAGGAACGCGGCCGCCCAGCCGACGCCCTCGGCCGCCGCCCGCTCCGCTTCGTCGGCCCAGGCGTCGATCACCGAGAGGAGCGTTCCTTCCTTCGGGTGGGCCATGGCCCCGCGCGCGGCGCCTGCCGCCGCCCGGGCGACGCGCCCGAACGCCGCCGCCGGAAGACGGGCGTCTCCGCGGACGGCCTCCGCGAAACCCTCGAGCGCCTGCGCCACGATCGCCCCCGAGTTGCCGCGCGCCCCGAGGAGCGCCTCGTCCGCCGCCCGGCGTGCGACGGCGGCGAGGCTCCTCTCGGGCGTGCCGGCGACTGCCGCAGAAACGCGGTCCAGCGTCGCGGCGAGATTCGAGCCCGTGTCGCGGTCGGCGACCGGAAAGACGTTGATGCGGTCGATCGCCTCGCGGTGCAGGGAGACCGCGCGCGCTCCCGCCGCGAGGGCGCGCGCAAGGCGCCGCCCGTCCAGGACCGCGACGCGGACACGAGGCATTCGGAGAATTCTATTTGGTTCGGAAAATCCGGAGAAAAGAGAGAAGAGAAGATTTTCTTAGAAGGTCAAGAACGCGGGCGCCACGGCGCTCCACGCGAGGGGTGGCCGCGCAGACGCGACGTATTCCCTCCCCTCGTCACTTTCGAAGAAATCTTTCTCTCTCCCTCTCTCTGCTTTCAGCGAACGGGCGCTCGGAGGACGGGAGCGAAGCTGCCCGGCCGGCTCGCCTCGCGGGCGGCGCCCGCCTCGTCGAGCCGGCGCACGGGCGTCGTGTGCGGGGCGCCGTGGACGATCTCCGGGGCGGACTCGCACTCCTTTGCGATCGCGATCATCGCGTCGATGAACGCGTCGAGCTCTTCCTTCGGCTCGGACTCCGTCGGCTCGATCATGAGGGCGCCCGGCACGATGAGCGGGAAGGACATCGTCGGCGGGTGGAAGCCGTAGTCCATGAGCCTCTTCGCGACGTCGATGTTGTGGAGCCCGAACGCGGCCTGCTTCTTGTCGTCGAACACGACCTCGTGATAGCTCGGCGCGTCGTACTTGAGGTGGTAGAACGGCTCGAGCTTCTTCCGGATGTAGTTCGCGTTCAGGACGGCGTTCTCGGCCACCTCGTGGATGCGGTTTCCGTACGACACGATGTACGTGAGCGCGCGGACGAGGACGCCGAAGTTCCCGTAGAACGTGCGCATCCTCCCGATCGTGTCCGGGCGGTCGACGTCGAGGCGGAAGACGCCGCCCTCGTTCTCGACGGTCGGGACCGGGAGGAACGGGACGAGCGCCGGCGCGACGCCGACGGGTCCCGCGCCCGGGCCTCCCCCGCCGTGCGGAGTCGAGAACGTCTTGTGCAGGTTCATGTGCATGACGTCGACGCCCATGTCCGCCGGCCGCACCTTGCCGACGAACGCGTTGAAGTTCGCGCCGTCGAGGTAGAGGTACGCGCCCTTGTCGTGGACCATCTTCGCGATGTCCAGGATCCGCTCCTCGAAGACGCCGAGCGTGTTCGGGACCGTGATCATGAGCGCCGCGACGTCCTCGTCCAGCTTCGAGGCGAGCTCCGCGAGGTCCAGCGTGCCGTGGGCGTTCGACGTGAGCTCGACGACGTCGTAACCCGCGAAGTGGGCGGTCGCCGGGTTCGTCCCGTGCGCCGAGTCCGGGACGAGGATGTTCTTGCGCGGGTTCCCGGCCTTGACGTGCGCCGCCCGGATCATGAGCGCTCCGGTCAGCTCGCCGTTCGCGCCGGCCGAGGGCTGGAGCGTGACCCGCGCGAACCCCGTGAGCGCCTTGAGCGCCTGCTCGAGGCGCCACATGAGCTCGAGGTTCCCCTGCGCGAGGTGCTCGGGCGCGTAGGGATGGGTGTCGTTGAACCCCGCGAGGCGCGCGATCTCCTCGTTGATGCGCGGGTTGTGCTTCATCGTGCACGAGCCGAGGGAATAGAGGGCCGTGTCGATCGCGAAGTTCATCTGCGAGAGGCGCGTGAAGTGGCGGACGACGTCCACCTCGCTCGCCTCGATCTCGCCCGCGACCTCGGGGCGGTGCCCGTCGCCGTAGAGCGAGGCCGGGTCGGCCGCGGGTACGTCCAGCGCGGGCAGGTGGACGCCGGTGCGGCCGGCGCGGGTGGCGTCGAAGAGCGAGCCGAAGCGGCGGCGCCGGTCGAGGCGCGCGTCCGCCCGGGCCGGCGGTTCGGCTGCGAGGGTGGCACGATCGGAGGCGTCGCTCATCTCAGAAGCTCCTCAGGACGGCGAGGAAGCCGTCGAGCCCGGCGCGCGGGACACGCTCGGTCACGGCGACGAGAAGGAGGTCGCCGTGCGCGGAGCCCGACGGGTCGAGGCGCGCGTACGGGACGCCCGCGAGAATCCTGTGCTCCTCGGCGCGGCGCAGCACCGCGTCCACGCCCGGGCCGCAGCGCAGGGCGAACTCGTTGAAGGTCTTCCCGGAGAACGCGAGCGAGAACGGCCCCGCGAGGGCCTTCACCCCGGCCTTGAGGTACTCCGCCTTCGCGAGGCACTGGAGCGCCGTCTCGCGGAGGCCCTGCTTGCCGAGCGCCGAGAGCGTCATGGTCGCGGCGAGCGCGAAGAGGCCCTGGTTCGTGCAGATGTTCGACGTCGCCTTCTCGCGCCGGATGTGCTGCTCGCGCGTCGAGAGCGTCAGGCAGAACGCGGGGGCGCCGTCCGCGTCCACCGTCTTGCCGACGAGACGCCCGGGGATCTGGCGCTTGAACGCGTCGCGGCAGGCGAGGAAGCCCACGAGCGGGCCCCCGAACGAGGGCGGGACGCCGAAGGAGGCCGCCTCGCCGCAGGCGATGTCGACGCCGCGGGCTCCGGGCGGCTGGAGCAGCGCGAGCGAGAACATCTCGTTCACGACGCCGATCGCGAGCGCGTTCTTCGCGTGGGCCGCGGCCGCGAGAGCGTCCCAGCTCTCGACGACGCCGAACGCGTTCGGCGACTGGACGGCGACGGCGAACGTCGCGTCGTCCACGGCGGCCGCAAGGGCCGCCGCGTCGGTCGCGCCGTCCGCGCCGACGGGGACCTCGACGATCGTGAACGGGAAGTTCACGAGGTACGTCCGGAGGCACCGGAGGTACTCGGGGTGGATGCCCTGAGAGACGACGACCTTCGACTTCCTCTTCGTGAGGCGCTCGGCCATGAGCACCGCCTCGACGAAGGCGGACGCCCCTTCGTACATCGAGGCGTTCGCGATGTCCATGCCCGTCAGGAGCGCGACGTGCGTCTGGAACTCGTACACGGCCGTGAGCGTCCCCTGCGAGACTTCGGGCTGGTAGGGCGTGTAGGCCGTCAGGAACTCGCCCCTCAGGAGGAGCTGCGAGACGAACGCCGGCGCGTGGTGGCTGTAGAGGCCGGCGCCGAGGAAGGACGTCCACTCGGACAGCGACGCGTTCGAGGCGGCGAGGGCGCCGAAGTCGCGGCGGACCTCGATCTCGGAGGCGGGCGGCGGGAGCGGCGGCGCCTCACGGTGATAGACGGCGCGCGGGACGGTCGCGAAGAGGTCGTCGACCGACGAGGCTCCGACGGCGGCGAGCAGCTCGGCGCGCTCGTCGGGACTGTTCGGGATGTAGCGCATCGAAACGTTCCTTCCCTGTCCGCTTTACGCCGGGGAGGCGGCGCCGGACGTCCGCGGGGTCAGGCCTTGGCCTCTTCCTCGACGAATTTCTCGTAGTCAGCCGCGTTCATGAGGGCGTCGACCTCGGCGTCGGACGTGAGCTTGACCTTCACGAGCCAGCCGTCGCCGTGCGGGTCCTCGTTCACGGCGCCGGGCTCGTCGGCGAGGACCTTGTTCGTCTCGAGAATCTCGCCGGCGACGGGCAGGAAGATCTCGGAGACCGCCTTCACGGACTCGATCGTCCCGAACTCCTGCCCGGCGTCGAAGATCTCGCCGACGTCCGGCAGCTCGACGAACACGATCTCGCCGAGCTCCTTCTGGGCATGGTCGCTGATGCCGATCGTGCCGACGTCGCCGTCCACGCGGATCCACTCGTGGCTCCTCGTGTAGCGGCGGTCGTCCGGGTAGTTGCTCATGTCCTTCTCCTGTAGAACGGCGTCGGAACGATGACGGCCGGGACGCCGCGGCCCCGCACGTCGATCGCCAGGACGGTGCCCGGCGCGGTCTTCTCCGCGGGAACGTAGGCGAGGCCGATGGGCTTGCCGACCGTCGGCGTCTGCGTCCCGGACGTCACGACGCCCGCGGCCCCGTCCACCGTGAGCGGATAGCCGTGCCGGGCGATCCCGCGGCCCGTGACCTCGAAGCCGACGAGCTTCCGCGCGACGCCCGCCTCTTTCTGCTTCGCAAGGGCCTCGCGGCCCTGAAAGTCGCCCTTCTTCATCTTGACGATCCAGCCGAGGTTCGCTTCCCACGGCGTGTGCGCGTCGTCGATGTCGTTGCCGTAGAGCGCGAGGCAGGCCTCGAGGCGCAGCGTGTCGCGTGCGCCGAGCCCCGCGGGCAGGATTCCGTGCGGCCGGCCCGCCTTCAGGATCGCGTCCCACACGTCGCCCGCGTGGTCCGGGTGCAGGTAGAGCTCGAAGCCGTCCTCGCCCGTGTAACCGGTGCGCGAGAGAAGCGCGGGAACGCCGAGGACCTTGCCGGGCTCGAAGCGGTAGTACGTGATCCGGGAAAGCGGGGTCTCGGTGAGCGTCTGGAGGATCGTCTCCGCCTTGGGCCCCTGGAGCGCGAGCTGTGCCCAGATCGGCGACTCGTCCTCGACGGAAGCGCCCGCGCACGCGGCGGCCTTCGCCCACGCGACGTCCTTCGGCGTGTTCGACGCGTTCACGACGAGGAGGTAGTCGTCCGCGGCGAGCCGGTACGTCAGGAGATCGTCGACGAACGTCCCCTGCGGCGTCAGGAACGCGGAATACTGGACCTTGCCGTCGTCGAGCGCCGCGACGTCGTTGCACGTGAGGTGCTGGACGACCTCGAACGCCTTCGGCCCCTTGACGCGGATCTCGCCCATGTGGGAGACGTCGAAGAGTCCGGCCCTCTCGCGGACGGCGCGGTGCTCCTCGGACAGCCCGGAGTACTCCACGGGCATGTCCCACCCGCCGAACGGAACCATCTTGCCGCCCAGCGCGCGGTGCCGCTCCCAGAGCGGCGTGCGCCTGAGGACCTGGGCCGAATCCGAAGAGGGACCGCTCATCGCCGCGCCGGGACGATAGATCCCGCCCCCCGCCCCGTCAACCGATGCACGTGCACCGAGCGGCGGATAATCCCGGGGTGGGACGCGCACAAGACGCCGATTTCCTCGCGGGGGCGCGGCCCCGACGAGTCTTCGCCGCGGGAGACGAGATCCGGGACGGCGGTTCGCCGGCCGGTGCATTCCTGTTCCTGGAGGGCGCGGCCGAGCTCCTCGCGGAGACGCCGTTCGGCCCGCATCCCGTCGCGCGCCTCGCGGCCCCCGCCCTCGCCGACCTCCGTGCGGCCCTCGGGGGCGCATCCGGCGTCGCCCGGCTCCGGCCGGAACCGGGGACCGCGGCCGTTTTCCTGTCCGCGGAGGACGCCCGCACCCTTGCGTTCGACCCCGGCGACGCGGGCGGAGCGTTCCGTCGGATCGCACTCGCGAGCCTGACGACCGCGATCCGCGACACGAACGCCTCGCTCGCGCGGTTCTTCGAGGGGCTCTCGGTCAAGCCCGTGCCTCCGGACCCGACGCGCGCCCACACGTTCGACTCCGACCTGGACCTGGCCCGCGCGCGCGACCTTTTCGAGACCGCGGGTCTCGACCCGGCGATCCTCCCGGCGCTCGGCCTCACGGCGCGCACCGTGATGCCGGGCGCGGCGCTCGTGAAGAAGGGCGACACCGGACACGAGGCGTTTCTCCTCGTCGAGGGCAGGCTCCGCGTCTCCCTCGACATCGCCGGCGCCGGCGAGGAGGCCCTCGCGATCCTCAAGCCCGGCGAGATCGTGGGCGAGATGGGCCTCGTCGACGACGCGCCGCGTTCGGCGGACGTCTACGCGCACGGCGGGCCCGCGGTCGTCTACGTCCTCACGCGCGACGTCTTCCGGCGCCTGCTCGGAAGCGGCGCGCCCGAAGGCGCTCCCCTCCTCGGCGGCCTGACGTCCCTCCTCGCGCGGCGCCTGGAGGAGGCGATCAAGAAGGCGGCCGGCTTCCGGATCCTTTCCGGGCCGATCTGACTACTGCTTCTTCAGCCGTTCCTTGACCGTCGCGCGGAGCTCGCCGGCCGTCGGGGCGATCAGGACGCGGACCGTCTTCGTCTCGTAGCCCGGAGCCGAGAGGGCGACCTGGTAGACGGCCATGTTCGCGAACGTCATCTCTTCCTTCTGCCACTTCGACGCCGGGCCGTACTCCTTGCCGTTCACCGTGACCATCGCGTCCGGCGGTTCCACGTTGAAGAGGACGGCACCGATCGACTTGTAGTTCGGCCGGCGGAAGCTGCCTTCGGGACCCGTCGGGCCGTCCGGCGTTCCCTTCGGGAGGTCCTGTTCGACCGTGACCTTGTCGTCGGCCGCCGTCGAGCGGACGATGACGTCCACGAGGAGATCGCGGCGCTCCGGATAGCAGATCCGGAGCCGGTGCTGGCCCTCGAGGTTGAACGTCAGGAGCGAGCCGCCTCCGGCGTCGTCCCAGTCGTCCGAGATCCCGATGTAGTTTCCGTCGAGATAGACGCGCGCCTGGCTCGGCGACACGTTGATCTTGAGGAAGCGGCGGATCGTGTACGTGAGATCGGCGCGCCTGGCCGGCGGCTCGGTCGGCTTCGCGGCGGCTGCCGCGGAGGCCGCGGACGCCGCCGCCTCGCTCGGCGTCGGCTTCGGCCTCGTCTTTCTCGGAGGCGGCGGGGTCGTGGGAGCGGCGGGGGCCGCCGGAGTGGCGCTCGCAACCGGAGTCTCGACGACCGCGACGGCGGGACCGCCCGTGGACGGAGCGGGCAGGGCGGCGGGCGGCGCCGTCAAGGCCGGCGAAGGCGAGGGGGCGGCCGTGGGGACCGGCGGCGGCTCGGACCCCGGCTGTACCTCCCTGGCCCCGCCCTTCATGAGCGCGACGGCGACGAGGACGGCGAGGACGGCCACGATTCCCAGGGCGCCCAGAGTCGCCGGGGAGACGCGCTTCTTCGCGGCAGGCGGGGGAACGCGTCCCTCGGCTCTCGCCGCGACCTCGCCCATCCGGCGGCCGGTCGTGATCGTCGGGGACTCGGAGTCCGGCAATGCCGGCGCGGACCCCACGGGCCCCGGAGACACGACCGGCATGGCCGCGGTGGGCGCCATGGACGCGTTCGGCGACGGCGACGCCGGCGGTGACGAAGGCGGCGTCGACGGCGGCGGGGACGAGGCGGGGGACGACGGCGTCGACCGGACGCGCTTCACGCGGCTGTCCGAGAAGTTCGCCGTCGAGCCGACCGGCGAGAAGCCGAGCACGGCGCGCAGGTCGTCCGCGAGCTCGGCGGCGTCCGCGTAGCGGTTCGCGCGGTCCTTCGCGAGACAGCGGCTCACGATCGCCCCCAGGCCCTCGGGCAGGTCGCCCGCCACGGCGGCCGGATCGGCGGGCTCCTCGTGGAGGATCTGGTAGACGAGCGTGGTGAGGGTGTCGGCGGGGAACGGCTTTCGCAGCGTCAGGGCCTGGTAGAGGACGACTCCGAGCGAGAAGATGTCCGTCCGCGCGTCCAGCTTGTCGCCCTTGATCTGCTCGGGCGACATGTAAGCCGGCGAGCCGACCATCTGCCCCGTAGACGTGAGCTCCGTGTCGCCCGTCAGGAGCTTGCCGATTCCGAAGTCCGTGACCTTCGCCGAAAGCGAGGGCGAGAGGAGGATGTTCGCGGGCTTGATGTCGCGGTGCAGGACGCCGCGCTCGTGGGCGTGCGCGAGCGCCTCGGCGACCTCGGCCACGACCCGCACGCGGTCGCGGATGGAGAAGCCGGCCGGGTCGGCCAGTCGCTGCGAAAAGCTTCCGCCCTGCACGAGCTCCATCGCGAGGTAGAGCACGCCCTGGTCCTCGCCGACGTCGAAGACCGTCACGATGTGCGGGTGCTGCAGGCGGCCCGAGATCTTCGCCTCCTTCAGGAAGCGGGCCTTGGCCTCGTCCTGGCTGAAGCTCTTCTCCGCGTCGTCGAAGCGGATCGTCTTCAGGGCGAGCTCGCGCTCGATCTGCGGGTCCCGCGCGAGATAGACCACGCCCATCGCGCCCCGTCCGAGCGTGCGCAGGATGACGTACCGACCGATCTTTTCGGGCTGCAATGAGACTCCGGCGCCGGATTCTAGCGGACGCGCCCGGCGGTGCCGCCGTCAGCCGCCGGACGGTTCGTCGTCACCGATCAGTTCCGATCCGGGAGGCGCCTCGTCGTAGGCCTTTTCGCGGCGCGCGAGCTCCTCGCGCGCCTCGGCGACGCGCGAGGCCGGGACGCCGACCTCCACGCCGGACAGATCCTCGCTCTCGGTCGGCGTCAGGTGGAAACTGCGGTCCACGACGCGGGCCGGAATTCCGCGGCTCTCGAGGAATCCCGCGATGAGCGCCGCCTCGGACTCGTTCGCGGCCGACGTGACCCCTTCCCAGCGCTCTTCGTCCTTCGTCCCGTCCATTTCCGCCTCCTTCAAGCGACCACGCGGATCGCAGGTGCACCCGTACCGGCCTCCAAAAACCGTCCCACGACCGCCGCGGGAGCGTCACCCGCCGCCCGGAGCGCCGCCACGAGCGGCTCCGCCTCCGACTCCCGGACGGCGAAGAGCAATCCCCCCGACGTCTGGGCGTCGGCCGCAAGGAGAAGATCGTCCTCGGCGACGCCGGCCGCAACGTCGAGGAAGGGCCGCGCGGCGGCGAGGTTCCGCCGCGAGCCGTCGGGCGCGAAGCCCGCCGCGACGAGACGCTGCGCGCCCGCGAGGGCGGGCAGCGCCGAGGCGGAGACCTCGGCCGACCCGCCGCCGCCCGCGAGCATCTCCCTCAGGTGGCCGAGGAGGCCGAAGCCGGTGACGTCCGTCGACGCCGAAACGTCGAAGGCGTCGGCCGCGCGCGCGGCCGGACGGTTCAGCCGGACCATCGAGGCGACCGCGCCCGCCTCCTCCTCAGGAGTCGGGCCCTCGCCGCGGCCGAGAAGCGCGCGGATCGAGCCCTCGCGCAGCACGCGCGCGCGCAGCGCGGACGTGAGGATGCCGGTGCCGAGCGCCTTCGTCAGGACGAGCGCGTCGCCCGGCCGGGCGCCGACGTTGCGGCGCAGGCGCGACGCCTTCACGCGCCCCGTCACGGCCATGCCGTAGACCGGGACGTCGAAATCCGTGCTGTGTCCCCCCAGGATCGGGATCCCCGCGTCCCCGGCCACCGCGGCGCCGCCCGCGAGGATCTCTCCGAGGACCTCCATCGGGAGCGCCTTCACCGGGAAGCCGACGAGGTTCAGCGCGAAGAGCGGCTCGCCGCCCATCGCCCACACGTCCGAGAGCGCGTTCGCGGCCGCGACGCGGCCGAAGTCGAACGGCGAGTCGACGACGGGCGTGAAGAAGTCCGTCGTCGCGAGCAGGCACTCGGCGTCGGCGTCGCCGGCCTCCCCGAGGCGGAATACGGCAGCGTCGTCGGAGGCTTCGAATCCGACGAGAGCGCGCGGGTCGCGGACCCGCGGCAGCGCACCCAGCAGTTTCACCAGGTCAGACTGACCCAGCTTGCACGCTCAACCCGCCGACGACGCGAACGTCAGGATCGACGGATGAGCCTTCGCGGCCTTTTCCATCGGAAGAGTGTACGCGGGCCGCGTGAGCGTGCTCCCGCCTCACTCACCCTTCTAGGAAATCCGAATCCGAATCCTCGTCCGAATCCGAATCTCCTAGCCGATGTCTCCGCCCACGAACGACTCGCCGATCTGGCGGAGCACCATGTTCGCCGCGACGCCCGCGAGCGCGCCGACGATGGCCTTGCCGCGGTAGCGGCCGACGAGGAAGCCGACCGCCGCCGCGCCGACGAGGCACGGGATCGGATGCTTCTGGACGGTCTCGAGGACGGTCTTCTGCCAGTCGGCCGAGGCGATGAAGCCGAACGGTTCGCCGGGCGCGCCGACCGGGCCTTCCGGCGAGGCGCCGTGCGGAGCGGGCGGCCGGACCGCGCCGTCCATCAGTCGTCCCTCCGCCGCATGAGAAGTCCGAGCGCGAAACCGACGCCGAGCGCGATCGCGACCGACTTGCCCGGGTTGTCACGGACGTAGCCCGCGACGTTCGCCTTCACGTCCTCCCACTCGGTGTCCGCGATCTTGTCGCGCAGCGCCGAGGCGCGCGCCTTGACGTCGTTCGCGACTTCCGAGACGCGCTCGCGGACCCGGCCCGCGCCCGATGCCGCGGCCTCGCGCGTCGCGTCGATCTTCTGCTCCACCGCCCGGGCGGCGTCTTCGACGGTGTTGTTGGCCATGAGGCCCTCCTTCGGGAGGCCGAATCTTGTCACAGCCCGTGCGCGGGCGGAAGGTTACGATGGGAGGCGGCATGCACCCGACGACGGCGCAGCTCCGGCTCGCCCGCACCTGGCGGCAGAACCTCTGGGAGACGCTCGGCGTCGTGGGCCGGGGAACGGTGCGCCGCTTTCTGGACGCGCGCGGGCTCGACCTCGCGTCGAGCCTCGCGTACTCGTCGCTACTCACCCTGGTCCCGCTCATCGCGTCGGTCACCGTCCTGACGTCCACCTTCTTCGGGCTCTCGGGCGTCGGGATCTACCGGATCCTCCGCCTCGCCCTGCCCGGGGCGAACCGCGAGGTCGTCGCGGACCTGCAGACGCTCGTGCGCTACGCGTCGGTGTCCGGCTCGGCCACGATCTTCTTCCTCGTGACATCCCTGAGGACGTACTTCCTCGTGGAGGGCGCGGCGAAGGCCCTCTGGGGAACGACCGTCACGCCGAAGCCCCCGCTCCGCCGGATCGGAACCGCGCTGTCCGTCATGATCCTCGGACCGATCGCGATCGGCGTTCTCACGTCGCTCCTCCTCGAGAGCGGGGGTGGGTTCTCGGGCTTCCGGCCCCTGGGCTCCTTCCTGACGCTCGTCCTTCTCGTCTACCTCTACCGGACGCTCCCGGGCGCCGCCGTCCGCTGGGGCCCCGCGCTCGCCGGTGCGACGTTCGCGGCCGCGACCATCACGTCGCTCCGGATGGCGATCACCCGCGGCGTCGCGCAGCTGGCGGGCGCGGGCGCCGTCTACGGCCCGCTCACGGCCGCCATCGTCTTCGTCGTCGCGGTGGGATTCGTCTTCGTCCTCTTCCTCCTCGGAATCTCGCTTGCGCACGCGATCCAGTTCCGCGCCGAGTTCCTCGACCATGACGCCCTCGCCGAGCGCACCGAGGAAGGCGGCCGGCTCTACGAGTCCGTCCGGCTCCTCCTCGTCCTCACGGTCGCCTGGCGGAACGACCGCGCGACGCGCACGCTCACGGCGATCGCGCACGAGCTCGAGCGGCCGGAGGCCGACGTCGTGCCGCTCGTGCGCGACCTTCGCCAGGCCGGCCTCGTGACCGCCGGCGAGGGCGGCGTCTTCTCGCTCACGCGGGCCCCGGAAACGATCTCGCTCTACGCCGTCGCGCGCGCGATCGGCGAGTCGGCCGCGCGCGCCGTCCCGAGGGGAACCGACGCCGTCGCCACGAGCCTGCACCGCATCTTCGGGAAGGCGGCGCGCGAGGAGCGGGCCGTCCTGCAGGGGACGAGCCTGCACGACCTCCTCACGGCGGGCGCAGGGGAGCAGAATCCGACCGTGAAGGCGCTCGTGACGCCATGAAAGCCGCCCTCAAGTTCCTCGCGTTCTGCCTCGTCGCCGTCGTCGTCATGGCGATGGTCGGAGCGGGACTGCCGCAGCAGCACGTCCTGACGCGACGCAAGTCGTTCGCGGCGCCGCCCGAACGGGTCTGGTCCGCGCTCCTCTCGATCCGCCAGCTGCCCGTCGACCGCTCGGACATGCGCGCCGTGGACCAGGGCGTCGCCACGGCGCCGCCCTCCGCGATCGAAGTCGTCGGGACGCCGGTCGCGATCACGATCGAGACGTTCCGCCCGCCGCGCACGCTCGTCGTCCGGACGTCCGAGCCGGACGTCTCCTACGGCGGGACGTGGACGTTCGAGCTCGAGCTCGAGACCTCGCAGATCACGAAGCTCACCGTGACCGAGGAGGCGGTGGTGCGCGGACGCCTCCTGCGTTTCGTCGTGCGGACGTTCGGCCTCGACGACGCGCTCGTCGAGGGCGTGTTCCGCGCCGTCAAGCGCAAGCTCGTCGAGACTCCAAGCTGAAGCTCGCGGGGCCCGTTTGACGGCCCCGCGGCTTCCCGCTAATCTCCGCGTCCTCTCCGGCTCGGGTGGGGCTGTAGCTCAGTTTGGGAGAGCGCCTGAATCGCACTCAGGAGGTCGACGGTTCGATCCCGTTCAGCTCCACCACTTTACGTCGCCCCCTGAGGTAGACGTACACTGATCCGGCACTCAGCGGAGGCCGGATGAAACGCCCGAAAACAAAGGCCGGGAAGCGCACTTCCCGCGTGACCTGGCGATTCAGCTGAAGAAGGCCGAGGCTGCGCTGAAGAAGGCGGCCACGATCGCGCCACGCAGCCGCGGCTCGCGCGACCTGAAGGTGCAGATCGAGCGCGCGAAGAAGGCCGTGAAGAAGGCGACGGCGATCGCCCGGACGACACGCGGCTCTCGCGACTTGAAGGCCTGACTCGACTCCCCCTCTCTCCTGGCCCGCTGGTCACGGCGCGTGCGAGGTGCAAGCGTGCGTGAGCGCACCCTCGCGCACGCGCCGTGCCCGCTAGCGACTCGACAGGAGGCTTCGCCGACCCAGAGGACGCGCCCGAAGAGCACGACCGGAGACAACGCCCCCGGCGGCTCCGGCGAGAGGGGCTGGTCGCGCCGGCCGCGGCGGCAGCGCGCGTGCCGGGGCCCTCTTCCCCGGCCCTTCTCCCGGCACGCGCGCTGCAAAGGCCGCTTGCCGATAAACGCGTTTATCGTCCCCGGTGCTTTTCATTTCCCGGCCGCGCGTGCGCGGCCGGGGGCAGCCCTCTCGCCTCCGGGCACTCGCTGCGCTCGGCCGTTTACATAACGTGGCGCTATGTAAACCCGCCGGAAGCATTAAGGCGCGCGCGAATAGCGCGAGCTGCTTGAAGGCCTGTCATTGCGCGTGCGCTCTTCGCGCGCGTGCGTTTGCGGTCCTCGACGGGGCTGCGGTCCTCAACCCACGCGCGCGGCACGCTCGTGCCAGGCCGGGCGAGCGCGCGGGGCACGAAGGCACCGCGCGGCCTCCGGCCGCGCGCGCCAGCGCGCAGCGCGCGAAATTCTCCGGTGCTCTTCCCCGCTCTCGGGGCGCGGCGCGAACCGTGCCGCGCGCGGGATCGAGGAGTCGCAGCGGAGCGAGCACCGCAGATGCCGCGCGCGAAGCGACGCACGGAGCGTGACGCGCCTACAGCGCCCGCGCCGAAGGCGCGCGCGAAAATTCTTTGCGCCGCTCGTCGAAGCCACGGGCCTCGAGGAAGCGTCGGCGCCAAGCCCCCGCGCGCGCGAGTTGGTGCGCGCTACGGCGCGCACCCTCAGCACATAGCGCTCGCGTTATGTGAAGGGCGCGAAAGCGCCCCGGAGGCGTGCGGGGTGCCCCCGCGGAGCGAAGCGCAGCGGGAAATAAAAGTGCCGGGGACGGTAATAGGCCATTACCGGCCAGCGGCCACGCGCGCAGCGCGTGGATGCAGTGCGCGTGACGGGCAGGGGAACGTGGGGCCCCGCCCGGCGCGCGCGCTGCAGAGCGCCCGGCGCCGACACCCCGCACGCCGGAGCTCGCGCGCGCGGGGGCGGATGGTGCGCCGGGTACGCCGAGAGGAAAGCCGATCAGCGCGCCGCGGTCGAGAGCCGGTAGCGCGGCGCGCCGCTTGCGCGAGAGCGCGACGACCGAGCACGTGTACCCGCGCGCGCAGGTGGTCGCGCGCGAGCCGCAGCAAGCGGCGTGACGTCGCGGGCCGTCAGCGGGGGAAGTGCAATCCAAGCCGAGGCGTGACGGTCAGGCGCCGCGGCTTTTCGTCAAAACGAAACCCGTCTCGATTGGCTGCCAAAGGGGACCAGTCCTAGAAGGCCTTTTTCCGCTTGACAGCCTTTCGCGAAAATCCCGCTCCGCGAATTCCAGGCGTACACTGATTCGGCACGCTCAGAAGTCCCAGGAAAGGCGCTCCCTTGCTCGCTAAGTCTCAGAATTTGCTGGGAAAATGAGGGAGGCAGCCTTTATCG
>JBGASW010000001.1:0-1384292 GCA_044229475.1 Thermoanaerobaculia bacterium
GTGGCTCGTCGACGCGACCGGCGCCGGCTCGGCGTCCTTCACCTCGCTCGACGTGTCCGCCGGTCGCCTGGTGGCCGGGGCGTCGACGGGCGGCGTGCTGATGAAGCGGGACGGAGGCTGGGGGAGCGAGAACGCCGGGC
This sequence comes from Thermoanaerobaculia bacterium, assembly GCA_044229475.1. Taxonomy (GTDB): domain Bacteria; phylum Acidobacteriota; class Thermoanaerobaculia; order UBA5066; family UBA5066; genus Fen-183. Next base: position 141 of record JBGASW010000001.1, read on the forward strand.
TTCCGGCCGGTTCGGACGTGCGGGTCGTGAGGACGCTGCGCCAGGTCACGGCGGGAAAGCCGTTCCGGCACGGCGTCCTGGCCGGTACCGGAGGCAGCGGTCTCTTCTTCGCGTCGACGGCGGCGTCCGTGCGCACGGTGCCGGTGGTCCTGGACCTCGTCGGCGGCACCGGAGCGCGGTTCCGCACCGAGCTGACGATCGGCAACCGCGGCTCCAGCCCCGCGACCGCGAGGCTCGAGCTGTCGGCCGCGCCGGGCTTCGGCGGCGGCCAGGCCAGACCGGAAGGCGGGAGCGTCGCGGTCGAGATCGCCGGCGGCACCGAGCTCCGGATCGCCGACGCGATCGCGTACCTGAGGGACAAGGGGCTCACCGTCCCGGCGGCTCCCGTCGCCGGGTCGCTCACCGTGCTGGGCGACGCCGGGGGGCTCGTCGGATCGGCCACGAACGACCTCTACGCCATCGCGCGGACCTACACCGGCGACGCGGCCGGCGGTACCTATGGCCTCTTCTACGACGCTCCGTCCGACGTCGACGCGGCGGAGGACGAAGGCGCCGTGTTCGGGCTGCGGAGCGTCGCCGACGTGTCGAGGTCGCACCTCGGGCTCGTCCATCTCCCGCACCGGAGCGAGCAGCCGATCGAGCTCACCATCCAGGTCTACTCCGCCGCCGGCGTCGCCTCGGGCGGACCGTTGACCCGGACCCTGGCACCGGGCGAGTGGGGCCAGATCAACAACATCCTCGCCGCGGGCGGCCTGCCCGAAGGGTCGTTCGGCTACGTGAAGATCCGCCGGACCTCGGGGACCGGAGCCTGGAGCGCATACGGCGTCGTCAACGACGCGGCCACGTCGGACGGGTCGTACCTTCCGTTGTACCGGCCCGGCGGGCTCGCCTCGGCCCGGCGGCTGATCGTGCCGGTCGTGCTCGACGTCTACGGCGATCGCGGCGCGCACTTCACGACCGAGCTGACGCTCGCGAACGACTCGACGATCGCCACGCCGGTCGACCTCGTCTACTCCCCGGCGCCCCGCTTCGGACCCACCGACGGCCCCAGGCTCGCCACGGGCGTCAGCGTTCCGGCGCGCGGCCAGGTGACGATCGACGACGTCCTGGCGTTCTTCCGCAAGCAGGGCGTGGCGATCCCCGACGGCACGTCGGGACCTCAGGCCGGAACGCTGTCTGTGGAGTTCCGCGCGCTCACCAGCTTCGACGCGCCCCGCACCGTGGCGCTCGCCCGCACCACGACGCCCGGGCCGTCCGCCGGCTCGGGCACGTACGGCCTCTTCTATCCCGCCATCGCGTACGGCGGCGGATCGCGCACGTCCGCCATCGTGCCCGCGCTGACGCAGGGCGCTGCCGCGCGGTCGAACCTCGCGGTCGTGCACGCGGGGGGCGGGTCGTCCGCTCCGCTCACCGTCAACGTGCGGCTCTTCGACGCCGCCACCGGCGTGCCGACCGGATCGACGCTGTCGGCAACGCTGCTCGCGGGGGAATGGAAGCAGTGGTCGCGGGTGCTGGAGGCGGCGGGCTCGACGGCGGCGGCGGCGTATGCGGTCGTGACCCGGACGGAGGGGAACGACTCGTTCTTCGCGTACGGCGTCGTCAACGACAACGTCACGTCCGACGGCAGCTACGTGGCGATGATCCCCGCCACCGGCTACTGAGCGCGTCCTGAAATGCGGCGGGTGCGTAAACTGACGGCCTGTTCCACCGTCTCTTCACGCGGAGGTGCGCCGTGAGCGAACCGGGAGCCAGCGGGTGACCCTGACCGGCCGGACGCTCGGGCGCTATCGCCTCGACACGCTGCTCGGTCAGGGCGGCATGGCGGACGTCTATCGCGCCACCGACACCAAGCTGGGTCGCGTGGTCGCGGTCAAGGTGATCAACCGTTCCAGGGCCGGGGACCCGCAGTTCCAGTCGCGCTTCACGCAGGAGGCGCGCCTCGTCGCGTCGCTCGAGCACCCCGGCATCCTGCCGATCTACGACTACGGCGAGGAGGACGAGCTCCCGTACCTCGTGATGCCGTACCTGGACGGCGGTACGTTGCGGGACCGGATGCTGGGCCAGCCCGTACCGTTCCCCCTCGCCTCGGCCTGGATCCGTCAGCTCGGGGACGCGCTCGACGCCGCTCACGCCGCCGGGATCCTGCACAGGGACATCAAGCCGGCGAACGTCCTCATCGGAAAGGGAGACCGGCTCGCCCTCGCCGACTTCGGAATCGCCAAGATGCTCGAGGCCACGACGGGGCTGACCGCGACGGGGATGGTCGTCGGAACGCCGGTCTACATGGCGCCCGAGCAGGCGCAGGGAAAGCCGGCGTCACCCGCCTCGGACCGGTACGCGCTGGGCATCCTCTCGTACGAGCTCCTGGCCGGGCGGCCCCCGTTCGACGGGGAAAGCGCGCTCGCCCTGATGAACCAGCACGTCACCATGTCGGCGCCGCCGCTCTCGTCGCGTGTGCGAGGCCTCCCCGCCGGTCTCGACGCCATCTTCGAGAAGGCCCTCGCCAAGGACCCGGCACAGCGCCACGCGTCGTGCCGGGCTCTGGCCGACGCCGTGGCGGCGTTTCTCCCGACGGGGGAGCATCCGACCGCCGACGTGCCGACCGTCCCCACGTCGTCCTGGGCGCCACACCTCACGAGCGCCACCGCCGTTCAATCGACTCCGGGAGCCGGATCGCGCCTCCCGGCGGCCAGCGTGACGCCGGCCCCACGCAGCCTGACGAGCGAGGCCACCGTGGCGGCGCGAACGTCGTCACCGTCGACGTCTCGCCGCTGGGCCGTCCCGGCGATCGTCGGGGCGGTGATCGGGGCGGCGGCGATCCTCCTCGTCGCGAGAGGCTCGAGCCAGAAGCCGTCGGCTCCGGTGGCACCCGTCGCCACCGCGACCGCGCCGCCGTCCGCTCCGACCGAGGTCCCGGTCGCGCCCACCGAGGTTCCGACCCCCGCGCCGATCCAGGTGGTGGAGCTGGCGCCGACGGCGCGCGCGCTTCAGACCAGCGCCCTGGGCCCCACGCCGCCGGCAGCCCGTGAGAACGCCGGAGTCGACGTCCCGCCACCCCCGGAGCTTGCACCGCCGGCGCCGGGCCCACCGGAGTCGCCCGAGCCGTTCCGGAGCCCGAGGGGTGATTTCCGCTGCCCCGGGAAGCTCGACTTCGTGAAGGACCTGTACGCCGGCGATCCGGGGATCGTCGACCTCATCCAGGCGTGGCGATTTTGCCTGGACGGGAAGCCGGAGCAAGCCCTGTCGTCGGCGCTGAACGCTCATCGGAAGGCGGCCGCGGGCCCGGTCCGGTTCGCCGCTGCGGCCTTCTCGGCGGACATGCTCGAGCAGACGGGGAAGACGGGCGAGGCGGCCCGTTGGTACCGGGAGGCGTTCTCGACGAAGGTCCGGCGGGACGAGCTTCCGGAGCCGGGCCGCGGACGGTTCGCGCTCCACTTCAAGCCGGTTCGCGAGATCGCGTCGCGAGCGGCCAGCTTCGAGTCGGCCACGACCGGACGTCCGGTGGATCCCGAGCAGCTCCTGGAGCGGGCCTGCGCGGAGGAGAACGCCCTCGCCTGCCGGCCCGGTCCCGACGTCCTTGGGCCGGGACCCCGCAACCGCCCGCGGCTGCGCTGAGGCGGCCGTTCGCGGCGACTTGACACCCGTCGCCCGGTCGTCTACCTTTCGCCGGTCGGTGCGAGCCGACCCCCGCGGGACTAGCTCAGTGGTAGAGCGCTACCTTGCCAAGGTAGATGTCGCGAGTTCGACCCTCGTGTCCCGCTCCAATTCAAGAGATCGGCCCGGCGAAAGCCGGGCCTTTTTCTTCGCGGTCTAAGATCAGTGCGGGGCTTCGCCGTGAGCCAGCAGAAGAACCTCGCCATTCTCGTCGGGGGCGGACCCGCGCCCGGGATCAACAGCGTCATCAGCTCGGCCACGATTCGCGCCGTCCTCGAGGGTGTGGACGTCATCGGCGTCCGCGACGGGTTCGAGTGGATCATGAAGGGAGACATCGAGCACGTCGCTCCCCTCGGGATCGACGAGGTGAGCCGCATCCACTTCCGCGGCGGCTCGCACATCGGAATCTCGCGCGCGAACCCGACGAAGGACGCCCAGCACCTCGAGAACACCGTGATCTCGCTCCTGCGCCTGAACGTCTCGCGCCTCGTCACGATCGGCGGCGACGACACGGCGTTTTCGGCGATGAAGCTCGTCGAGAAGGCGGACGGGCGCATCAAGGTCGTCCACGTCCCGAAGACGATCGACAACGACCTCGACCTCCCCGCGCACGTGGACACGTTCGGCTACCAGACCGCTCGCCACTACGGCGTCGAGATCGTCAAGAACCTCATGGTGGACGCGCGAACGACGTCGCGCTGGTACTTCATCATCGCGATGGGACGCAAGGCGGGCCACCTCGCGCTCGGGATCGGGAAGGCGGCCGGGGCGACCCTCACGCTCATCCCCGAGGAGTTCCTCGGGCATTCGATCCGCTTCAAGGCGATCGTGGACACGCTCGTCGGCGCGATCGTGAAGCGCCTCTCGTACGGGCGCCGCGACGGCGTCGCCGTGATCGCGGAAGGCCTCGTCGAGGGCCTCGACCCGTCCGAGCTCACGGGGCTCGAGGACGTCGAGCGCGACACGCACGGGAACGTCCGGATCGCCGAGGTGAACATCGGCGAGATCCTGAAGGCCGCCGTCCAGCAGCGGCTGAAGGCGTTCGGGATCAAGACCACGATCGCGGCGAAGAACATCGGGTACGAGCTCAGGTGCGCGGACCCGATCCCGTTCGACCTCGAGTACACGCGCGACCTCGGCTACTGCGCCGCGAAGTACCTCCTCTCGGGCGGGAATGCCGCGATGATCTCGATGCAGGGCGGCCACTTCGTGCCGATCCCGTTCGCAGAGCTCGTCGACGCCGCCACGGGCCGCACGAAGGTCCGGATGGTGGACATCCACTCGACGCGCTACGCGATCGCGCGGCGCTACATGCTGCGCCTGAGGCGCGACGATTTCGAGGACCCCCACGAGCTCGCGAAGTTCGCGGCGACGGCGGGGCTCTCGCTCTCGGACTTCCGGAAGGAGTTCGAGTACCTCATCGAGTGGGAGCTCCCCGCACTCGCGCTCGGCCCGGAGGGCGAGGCGGCGCCGGAGCGCCACGGCATCGTCCCGAAGCTCGACCTGCCTTGACGGCCCGAGCCGCACCCCGTCAGGCCCCGAGCTCGCGGTAGACGGCATCCAGTGTGCCGGAGAGGGCGCAGGCCGAGAACCGGGCCTCGAACGTCGCGCGGGCCGCCCGGCCGAGACGTGCGCGCAGGTCCGCGTCGCCGAGCAGGCGCCCGAGCGCGTCCGCGAGGGCGCGCGCGTCGCCGGGCGGAACGAGCAGCGCGTCCCGCCCGTCCGCGACGTCCTCCGGAATTCCGTCGCAAGCCGACGCAACGCACGCGCGGCCGGCCTGGAGCGCCTCGAGGAGCGCGAGCGAGCCGCTCTGCTCCGACTTCGACGGCAGGACGAAGACGTCGCCGCGTGAGAGAACGTCGAAGGCGTCCGGGACGTATCCGGGAAGCGACACGCGGTCCCCGAGCGAGAGCCGGCGCGCGAGCGCGCGATGGCTCTCGAGGAGAGGGCCCGCGCCGACGAGGCACGCGCGGAACGGCGTGCCGCGCGCCGTGAGGAGCGCGAGCGCCTCGAGCAAGACGTCGCCGCCCTTGCGGGGGTCATGGCGCGAGACGGCGACGACGAGCGGGCCGGCGGCGGCGTCGAGGTCGCGCAGCGCCGCCGGCAGGCCGCCGGCATCCGGCCGCGACGGGTCGAACGCGCTCTCGGACGCGTACGGGACGCGCCTCGTGCGCAGGCCCTTTCCGTGCCGCGCCTCGAGGAGGCGCCGGACGGACTCGTAGTTGACGAGCACGAGGTCGGCGCCGCGGTACCCGCGCCGCTCGAAGCGCACCGTCGCGAGGGCGGCCGCGTGCTCGAGCAGGAACGCGGCCTTGCGCGCGACCCCGTCGGCGGGCGAGGCGCCCTCGATCTTCGAGAGGGTCTCGTCGGCCAGCGTCGTGTACGCGCTCGCGAGCACGCGGAGCGGGAGGCCGCGCCCCTCGAGGCGGTCGCGCGCGGCTGCGGCCGCCCAGGTCCAGACTCCGAATCCGTGCACGACGCGGGCGCCCGTTTCGGCGACGGCGGACGACACGGCTCGCCGGAGGGCGAGCGCGTGGCCCGGGATCATGAACTGGCGGAACGGCCGCGCCGGCGAGGCCGCTCGGCGGACGACGCCGTACGGCGTCGCGGCGACCTCGGCGGACGGGCCCACGCAGACGAGGTGCGGCGTGAAGCCGGCGGCCAGGGCAGCCTTTGCGTGGGCGCGGACGTAGCCGGAATGCCCGCCGTCGAGCTCGGACCGCGGGTCGCGGCCCGCGACGAAGACGACGTCAGCCAAGCGCGGGCACGGGCGCGGGGCGCGCCTTCTCGATCGCGCCGGCGACGAAATCGACGTCCGCGTCGGACAGAGCCGGGCCCGAGGGGAGATAGAGGCCGCGCCGGCAGAGGTCCTCGGCGACGGGGTAGCTCTCACCGCGGTACGCCGCGCGGTGGACCGGCTGAACGTGGATCGGCACGAAGTAGGTCCGCGTCTCGACGCCGCACGCCGCGAGCGCGGCCCGCAGGGCATCGCGCGAGAGGCCGAACGCGTCCCCGACGAGGACGCCGTACATCCAGAACACGCTCGCGACGTCCGGCGCCTCGGACGGGAGCGTCAGGCCCGGGATGCCCGCGAGCCGCGCGTCGTAGCGCCGCCGGTTCTCGCGGCGCGCGGCGACGAGCTCCGGCATCCGCTCGACCTGCGCGAGGCCGACGGCGGCCTGCATGTTCGTCATCCGGTAGTTGTAGCCGAGGTACGTGTGCCAGAAGTGGCGCTCGTCCGAGAACGCGTGGTCGCGCAGGCGCTTCACGACGCGGGCGAGATTCCCGTCCTGCGTCGTGACCATGCCGCCCTCGCCGGTCGTGACGATCTTGTTTCCGTAGAAGGAGAACGTCGCCGCGTCCGCGAGGCTGCCGACGGGGCGGCCGCGGTAAAGGGCGCCGTGCGCCTCGGCGGCGTCCTCGACGACGAGCAGCCCGTGGCGGTCCGCGAGGGCGCGGATGGGGTCCATGTCCACGGGGTGGCCGTACGTGTGGACGACGAGGAGCGCCCGCGTCCGCCTGGTGATGCGCGGCGCGATCGTCTCGGCCGAGACGTTGCACGAGCCCGGCGCGGCGTCGGCGAGGACCGGCGTCGCGCCCGTGTAGCGGACGGCGTTCGCCGTCGCGATCATGCTGAACGCGGGCACGACGACCTCGTCGCCGGGGCCGAGGCCCAACGCCGCGAGGACGAGGTGCAGGGCCGCCGTGCCGGACGAGCACGAGACCGCGTGGGCGCAACCCGTCGCGGCGGCGAACGCGTCCTCGAAGCGGCGCACGAACGGTCCGGCCGAGGAGATCCAGTTGGACGTCACGCACTCCGTGAGGTACTTCAGCTCGTTGCCGTCGAGGCGCGTCTCGCACACCCGGACGACGCGGCCCGGCGCGAGCTCCGGCTCCGGCCCCGGCACGAGGTCGCCGAGCTCATCCATCTCGCGGGGGTCAAGACGCGTTTCGTCGAGCATCCAGTTCTCCTGACAGCGGAGTCGTGATCCATTCCGCGAGGGCCGTGGAGCGGGCGAGCGCGTCCGAGGAGACGGACGGGCTCTCGGCGGAGAAGGCGCTTCCGTAAATCGCCGAAAGGCGCGGAGCGAGGAGCGGGTCGGCGAAGCGGAGATAGCCGGGCCTCCAGCCGGGTTCCGCCCCGACGGGTGCGGCGGCGTTGCCGCGCCGGAGCCTCCGCCACGCGAGGAGCGCCCGCGCGCCCCGGGGGGAAAGCAGTCCCGTGACGCGGCGCCGCGCGAGCGCCGAAGCGACGCGCCGCGCCGGGATCGCGCGCAGGTCCCGCACCCTCTGCTCGCGGATCCGCCGCGCGACGAGGTCGCCCGGAAGCGCGGAGGGCCCGGGGGCTTCGAAACGGAAGTCGGCCTTCGCGACGAGGAGGGCGCCGAGGTCGATGCCGGCGTCGGCGGGCTGCCCGCCGGCCGCGAGGATGCCGAGCGCGACCGTCAGGCACTTCGAGCACCGGCTGCACGCAGATTCCCGTTCGCCCACGGACCAGCAGGAGTACTGGAGATCGAGGAGGTCCGCGTAGCGCGTGACGAGGAGGTTCTGCACCTGGTGGGCGTGCAGGGCGGCCGTCAGCGTCGAGATCGTGGCGCCCGACGGCCGGAAGACGGAGTCGAACGCGGCGAGCGTCGAGGCGGCGTACATGAAGTGCGTGTGCTGGACGGTCCGCCCGTCCCGTTCCACGTTCTCCTGGACTTCGTTCTCGGACGCGACGACGAAGCGCGTCGCGCCCTGCGCGAAGCCTGCTGCGAGGAGCGCGGCGAGGTAGAGGTGCGTGTCCGTCGTCTCGCTGACGGCGACCGGGTAGCCCAGGCGGTCGGCAAAGTCGTTGTCCGTCGCGCTCCGGAAGTCGGACGCGACTTCGACGAGCGTGAACGGGCGGCGCCGCGGGATCTCGTCGAGGACGAACCGGCGGCGGGCCGTGCCGTGGTCGTGCAGCGGCGGGAGAGGGGACGTCGTCGTGACGAGGACCGGGCTCTTCGTCAGTTCGGCGAGGAGGCCCGCCGTCAGGAGGCTGTCCTTGCCGCCGCTGAACGCGGCGGCCCAGCGCCCGGCGTCGCGCCCGGGACGCCAGGGCGGCGCGGGCCGCGCGCCCTCGACGAGCGAGACCGCGCGCGCCGTGTCGGACGTGCCGCGCGTCGCCTCGAGCGTGTCCACCGCGGCGTCCACGAGACGCAGCCACGCTTCCGCCTCGCCGGTCTCGAGCCGGAACGGGAGGCGGACCTCGCACGGCCTCAGGAGCGCCCAGTGCGGGTGCAGGCACAGCAACGCGATCCGGCACCAGAGCGCGGGCGGGATCGCGCCGAGGTCCACGGACTCGGGGAACTCCAGCGTGAACGACGTCCGGCGGTACAGCCGTGACGGGGGCTCGACGCTCCATCGGAACGTCACCGCGCGTGAGCCGACCTCGGGCTCGAGGAGCCGGACTCGGTTCACGAGCGGCTCTCGAGGCCGAGCGCCGCGCGGACGGTGCGGCGGGCGGTCCAGTAACGCAACGCGAGCCGGTACCACTTCGAGCGCCACAGGCGGTGGAGCTCGGCGCGCGAATCGTCCACGACGATGGGATCGGCCGGCGGCTGCGGGGGAGGCACGCGCCCGAAGAGCGGGTCGAGCCCTCCGGACAGCCACGTGGCGACGGTCCAGTGCGCGCCGCGCGCGAGGAGCAGCTCGCAGAACAGCCGGGCCGCCGCGACGTCCTTGCCGGCAGGGCCCGTGAGCTCGGGGACGAATCCGAAGAGGTCCTCCATGACGAGGCCGTGGCGCTCGTAGAAGCGCGCGATGGGCTCGCAGAAGCGGATCGCATGCGCGACGTCGGACGGGCCCGACCCGCGGCGGCCCTTGGCCACGTGGTGGTGGAGGACGAGCGCACGAGGGACGCGACGCTGCGAGCCCGGAGCCTCGCTCTCGACGCGGAAGCCCCAGTCGTTGTCCTCGTAGTACGCGGCCATGTGAGCGTCGAGCGGGAAGCGACCGAGGGCGGTCCGCCGGTAGAGGACGGCGGCGCAGCCCGTCCACCGGCAGGGGGAGGCCGGCTCCCCGGCGATCGTTTCGAACGGCTCTCCGGCCGAGATCGGGGCGAAGCGGACGACGCCGTTCTCGGCGGTGAAGTCTCCGCCGCACGTCTGGATCGTCCCGTCGGGAAGGACGACGTTCGCCGCTGCGGCGAGCGCGGAGGGATCGCGGTCGAGCGTCTCGACGAGGTGCTCGAGGGTGCCCGGAAAGACCTCCGCGTCGTCGTCGAGGAAGAGGACGTACTCGGTCCCGACGAGGTCGGCCGCGAAGTTGCGGCCGGCCGCGGTGCCGACATTCCGCTCGAGAAGCTCGATGGTCACACGCGCGTCGCGCGCGGCCTCGTCGGCGAGAATCGCGCGCGTCTCGGCGCCGGATCCGTTGTCGACGACGAGCGCGCGCCACGGGAGGGCCGCCCCCTCGCGCAGCGACCGGAGGGCTTCTCGAAGGCTCCCGGGCCGGTTCCACGAGAGGAGGACGACCGTGACACGCGGCTCGTCCCCCGCGGCGGCCGGTGCGTGCCCCGCGAGGCTCTGCCGGCCGGCCGCCTCGAGCCGCGCGCGGACGTCTCCGCGAGGGGACGCCGTGCTTGGAACGGCAGCGGCGCGGCCGTGGGACGCGGGGTGGTCGAGGCGGCGGACGGGAAAGCGGCCGTCGAGCGCAAATGCGGCGATTGCGGGCAGCTTGCGCGTGCTCGACGCGGCCCATTCGACCGTCTTTCCGAGGAGCGCGGCCGCGATCAGGACGTGCGCGCGGTCCGTCCGGATGAGGGCGTGGCGCGCGAGCGTGTGCAGCCATTCGTCCAGCGTCGCGCAGGCGACGGAGACGTCGACGTTTCCGGGAGGGAGCGGCCCGCGGGCGGCTTCACGGTCCGTGCGGAACGCGTCGAGGGCGCCGCGGCCGCTCCGGCGCCAGGGCGCGAAGTCGAAGTAGAACGCCCCGTCGTGCGCGAGCCGCGCGTCGCAAAGGCCGCGGATCCCGTCGAAGGAGTCGCGCTCGCGGGCGAAGACGGTGGCTCGCGTCGTCTCGAGAACGTGCCGCACCTCGGGCACGGAGACGTCGAAGGAGGACGGCAGGACGACGACGCGCTCGAACCGCCGCTCGAGGACCGGGAGGATCGGCGGCATCAGCTCGTGGTACGGACCGGACCACGCGCCGCTCCCGCAGAGAACGGCCAGCTCACCGCGGGCGCCCGGAACGTCGGCGAGGCCGATTTCGCGCGTCAGGACTCCCGCGAGCAGGGCGCGGGACCCGGCGGCGATGAGCTGGTCTCCGACGTTGCCGACCCCGCGGACGAACGTGACGTCCTCGGGGGCGCCGATCGCGGCCAGGATCGAACGGCGGCTCGCCTCGACGTGCGCGGCGTGGCCGGGATCCGGGGCGGCACCTTCCACGTCTGCCGCGGCCGAAGGGAGGACCGCAGCAGCGACTCCGTCCGGGCCGCTGGGCTGTGCGCTCATGAGGAAGGCGCGAATGATAGATCAGTCGCGCCTCGCGCGAGGAGGCGCGTGGCCGGGGCGCCCGCCGCCGGGCTCAGCGCGTCCGCTTCCCGGCCTTCTTCTTCGCGGTTTTCTTCGCGGGCGCTTTCTTCGCGGCCGCTTTCTTCGGGGCCGCGGCCGGCTTGTCGGCGCCCTCGGCGACGATGCGAAGCAGGTCCGACACCGTCACGATGCCGACGAGCTTGCCGTCGCCGATGACGGGCAGGCAGCCGATGTTCCAGCCGCGCATGACGTTCGCGGCCTGGCGGACCGGCATTTCGGGAACGGCCTTGACGGCGTAGGCGGTCATCATCGCGGCGACGGGGCGGATCTTGCGCGCTTCCTCGCGGTCCTGGCCGCCGAGGTCGCGGGCCGAGACGACGCCGACGACCTGCCCGGGCCCGTCCGTGACGACGACGTGGTGGATGCGCTTCCACTTCATGAGGTTCCAGGCGCTCTCGGCCTTCTCGTTCATGTCGATCGTCTGGACCTTCGTGGACATGATGTCGCGGACTTTCATTGCAGAAATCTCCCCATCAAAGAGTCGGGGCGGGCCCGGGCCGCCGCCATGAGCCACTTGAATCAAGGGGCGGCGGGGAGCGCGCGCGCCGGGCCCTCCCGGTCTTCCGCGAGCGCGCGCTGGCGGCTGCCGAGGGCGAGGGCATTCCACGTCCACAGGCCCGCCACGGGGAGGAACGCCCACGCGAACCCCACCGGCCCGAGCCCGACGAAGGCCACGAGCCGGTCCGCGAGGGCGCCGAGCGCGTCGCCGCTCCGGTAGACGAACGTGTCGATGAAGCTCTTGGCCGAGTACTTCTCTTCCCGGGAGACGACCGTGAAGAGGACTTCGCGCGCCGGCTTCACGAGGGCGAACTCCGCGGCGCGACGCACGACCTGGACGACGAACAGCGTCCCGGCCGTGGGAGACCCGCCGAGCGCGAAGAAGCCCGCGGCCGACAGGACGGGGAGGAACGCGAGCGCGGGCCCGAGGCCGAGGGCCGGCAGGAGCCGGCCCGTGAAGAAGAGCTGGGTGATCGCCGTCAGGACGTTGACGGCGAGGTCCGCCTTCGCGAAGAACGCGGTCCGCGACCCGGCGTCGGCGAACGTCGCGCGCACGATGCGCGCCTGCGCGAGGTAGAGGAACGTCGACCCGACGGTGAAGAGCAGGAGGAACGCGGCGATGCCGAGCAGGTAGCGCGACTTCGCGAAGAGGGAGAGCCCGGAGAGGGCTCCCGTGCCGGGCGGGAGGCCGCCGGAGGGCTCGTCCCCGGCCTCGGCGGCGGAAGGGCCGGCCTCGTCGACGCGGTACGTGCGCGCGAGCCGGCCCATGCAGAAGACGGCCGCCTCGAACATTCCGGCCGCGACGAGGAGAAGCGACACCGGGCCGAGCGCCTTCGCGAGGCTGGCCGTGATCACCCCGCCGGAGATGCCGCCCAGCGTGCCGCCGAGGCCGATCGCCCCGAACAGCCGCTTGGCCTGCTCGGACCGGAAGAGGTCGGCGAGGAAGCCCCAGAAGACGGAGACGATGAGGAGGTTGAACGTGCTCACGAAGACGAAGAAGAAGCGCGCGGTCGCGAGCCGCTGCGGGCCCGCGAGGACGCTCAGCGCGACGTAGAACGCGACGAAGCTCGCCGCGAGCGCGTGGTAGACCGCGGGAACGAAGACGCGGCGCGGGAACTTCGAGACGAGCGCGCCGAAGAGCGGCGTCACGAGGAACGTGCCCGCGAGCGTGCCGAGGAACAGCCAGTTCAGGGCGAATCCGCCGCCGGAGGACGCGCCCATCTCCTCGCGGAGCGGCCGGATGATGTAGTACCCGCCCAGCAGGAAGAAGAAGGAGGCGGCCGCCCAGACGAGTCCGCGGCCCTCGCCGGGCTCGACCCGCACGAAGCGGGACAGGAGGCTCCGGGGATTCACCGTTTTCAGCCGGCCTTCGGAGCCTTCTTCGCCTGCGCCTCGTGCCACGCCGCGAGGACCGCGGCCTCGCGCTCGGCCGTCAACCCCGACTTGAGCTTCACCTGCCGCTCGGCCGGGAGCGTCTTCCACCACGCGAGCGTGTCCCTGCAGGTGTTCTTGAGCGGCCGGAACGTCAGGCCCTTGCCGACGGCCTTCGCGTTCGAGACCTCGTTCCCGTGCGCCTCCTCGCCGGTCGGCGGAAGCCAGCAGGGGAGGTCGCTCCACGCGGCCACCTTCTGCGCCTCGAGGAACGCGGCGTCCGCCCACGTGAACGTCGCATTGCTGCCGCTCACGGCCTTGCAGGTGTCGAGGAGCGTCCCGACGGGGACGGGGTTCCCCGTCGCGTTGAAGACTCCGAACGTCTTCGCGTCGAGGCACTTCACGATCCAGGTGCCGAGATCGCGCACGTCGATGAACTGCACGAAGTCGGACGGCTTGTTCGGTGCGAGGACCTCGCCGCCCCTCGCGACGCGGACGGGCCAGTACGTGAAGCGGTCCGTGAGGTCGTTCGGGCCGACGATGAGGCCGGGACGGACGTTCGTGACGCGGCCCGGCATCGCGGCCTCCGCCGCCCGCTCGCAGGCGGCCTTGAGGGGCCCGTAATTCCCTTCCGTGATCTTGTCGGCGTTCGGGTCCTTGAGCTCGCCGACCGGGCCGTTCTCGTCGACGCCCGGCTTGCTGAGGTCGGAGAACACCGAGATGGACGAGATGAAGACGTACTGCTTCGACTTCGAGAGGAGGCCGGCGGACGCGGCGACCTGCCTCGGGAAGTAGCCGGACGTGTCCACCACGGCGTCCCAGGCGCGGCCCTCGAGGGACTTGAGGTCGCCGTTGCGGTCACCCTGCAGGTGCTCCAGCTCCGGGAACCAGTCCGGGTGGGACTTGCCCCTGTTGAAGAGCGTGATCTTCCAGCCGCTCTTCTTCGCGGCCTCGACGACCTCGGGGCCGAGGAAGCGCGTTCCCCCGAGGATCAGGAGCGTTTTCGGCTCCGCACCCGAAAGCAGGCGGTTCGTCCCCAGGGCGGAGCCGGCTGCGGCCGCGGCGGCGGTCTGCAAGAGACGACGGCGGGTCGTACGGGGGGTCAGGCTCACAAACGTGCCTCCTCGAGCATGCGAAGGAGATACGCACCGTATTCGTTCTTGTTCATCCGGATGGCGAGCCGGGCGACGTCTTCCGAGGAGATCCATCCGGCGTTCCAGGCGATCTCCTCGGGACAGGCGACCTTCAGCCCCTGCCGGGCTTCGATGGCCTGGATGAAGTTGGAGGCCTGAAGCAGCGCCTCGTGGGTGCCCGTGTCGAGCCACGCCATCCCCCGCCCGAGGATCTCGACGTGGAGGTCGCCGGTCGCGAGGTACGCGCGGTTCACGTCCGTGATCTCGAGCTCGCCGCGGGCCGAGGGCTTGAGGTTCGCGGCCACGTCGAGCACGCGGTTGTCGTAGAAGTAGAGGCCCGTGACGGCGTAGTTCGACCGGGGCGCGGGCGGCTTCTCCTCGAGGCCGACCGCGCGTCCCCGGGCGTCGAACTCGACGACGCCGTACCGCTGCGGGTCGAGGACGCGATACGCGAACACCGTCGCGCCCGAAGCGCGGCCCGCGGCGCGCTGCAGCATCTCGGGCAGGCCGTGCCCGTAGAAGAGGTTGTCGCCGAGCGCGAGGGCGACGCCGTCCTGCCCGACGAAGTCCTTCCCGATCAGGAACGCCTGCGCGAGGCCCTCGGGCTTCGGCTGAGCCGCGTAGGAGATGCGGATCCCGAACTGCGAGCCGTCGCCGAGGAGGCGCATGAACGAGGCCTGGTCCTCCGGCGTCGTGATCACGAGGACGTCGCGCAGCCCCGCGAGCATGAGCGTCGAGAGCGGGTAATAGACCATCGGCTTGTCGTAGACGGGGCAGAGCTGCTTGGAGAGGCCGATGGTGAGGGGATAGAGGCGCGTGCCCGAGCCGCCGGCGAGGATGATCCCCTTCACGCGCGGACTCCGTCCGCGGGGGCCGCGAGCCCGAGGCGCTCGCGGCCGTAATTCCCGGACTGCACGGTCGCGCACCACTCGGGGTGACTCACGTACCACTCCACGGTCCGAAGAAGACCTTCTTCGAATGAGTAAGAGGGGACCCAGCCCAATTCGCGGCGGATCTTCGACGCGTCGATGGCGTAGCGGCGGTCATGGCCTGGCCGATCCGGCACGAACGTTTTGAGCTGCGAGTAGCCCTTCTTACCCTTCAAAGAAATCTTCGGGTTCTCTTCGGCCGGCCGCACGCGCTCAACGGCTTCGCATAGCGCGTCGACGATCTGCAGGTTCGTGCGCTCGTTGCCGCCGCCGATGTTGTACTTGCTCCCCGGCGCCGCCTTCTCGAGCACGAGCAGGATGCCGCGGCAGTGGTCGTCGACGTGCAGCCAGTCGCGCACGTTGCCGCCGTCTCCGTAGATCGGGAGGGGCTTGCCCTCGAGCGCGTTGAGGATCATGAGCGGGATGAGCTTCTCGGGGAACTGGTACGGCCCGTAGTTGTTCGAGCAGTTCGTGAGGAGGGTCGGGAGGCCGTACGTCTCGTGCCAGGCGCGCACGAGGTGGTCGGCGGCCGCCTTGGACGCCGCGTACGGGGAGTTCGGGGCGTACGGGGTGTCCTCGGAGAAGAGGCCCGTCGGCCCGAGCGTGCCGTAGACCTCGTCCGTCGAGACGTGGAGGAACCGGAACGCCTCGCGCTCGCCCGGCGGGAGGGAGGCCGCGTGCGCCCGCGACGCCTCGAGGAGGACGTACGTGCCCGTCACGTTCGTGTGGATGAAGGCGCCCGGGCCGTCGATCGAGCGGTCGACGTGCGTCTCGGCGGCGAAGTTCAGGACGGCGCGGGGGCGGTGCGCCGCGAAGGCCGCCTTCATGGCCGCGGCGTCCGCGATGTCGGCCTCGACGAAGGAGAACCGGGGGTCCTTCTCGCAGTCCGCGAGGCTCGCCCGGTGCCCGGAGTACGTCAGCTTGTCGACGACGGCCACCCGGCCGGGGGTCTCCTTGAGAGCGAGGCGGACGAAGTTCGAGCCGATGAAACCGGCTCCGCCGGTGACGAGGATTGAGTCCATGCAGGCGGGAGGATATCGGAGTCGGGCCGCTCCTGCGTTATCGTCCCGCCTTTCCGGTGGAGGAGGATCCATGCGCGAGACCGCACGTTTCCTGCTGGACGAAGCGCGGCTCCCGAAGGCCTGGTACAACGTGAACGCGGACATGCCGGTGCCGCCGACGCCCGTGCTGCACCCCGGGACGCTCGAGCCCGTGACGCCCGACTTCCTGTCCGTCCTCTTCCCGATGAACCTCGTGATGCAGGAGGTCTCGGGGGAGCGCTGGATCGAGATCCCGGAGCCCGTCCGGGAGATCTACCGCCTCTGGCGCCCGACGCCGATGCACCGGGCGCTGCGCCTCGAGAAGGCGCTCGACACGCCGGCCCACATCTATTTCAAGAACGAGAGCGTGAGCCCGGTGGGCTCGCATAAGACGAACACGGCCGTGGCGCAGGCCTTCTTCAACAAGGAAGCCGGGACGAAGGCTCTGACGACGGAGACCGGCGCCGGGCAGTGGGGCTCGGCCCTGTCCCTCGCCTGCAACTTCTTCGACCTCGACCTCGAGATCTTCATGGTGAAGGTCTCGTACCACCAGAAGCCGTACCGGCGGCACATCATGGAGAACTTCGGGGCGCAGGTCTTCGCGAGCCCGTCGGACCGGACGTCGTTCGGGCGCCGGGTCCTCGCCGAGTCGCCCGACTCCCCGGGCTCCCTCGGGATGGCGATCTCCGAGGCCGTCGAAGTCGCCGCGACGAGCGGCGGGGCGAAGAAGTACAGCCTCGGCTCCGTCCTCGGGCACGTCCTCATGCACCAGACGGTCATCGGGATCGAGGCGCTCGAGCAGATGGAGATGGCGGGGGAGTACCCGGACGTCGTGATCGGCTGCGCGGGCGGCGGGTCGAACTTCGCGGGCTTCGCGTACCCGTTCGTCCACCGGAACCTCACGCAGGGGAAGAAGACGCGCATCGTCGCCGTCGAGCCCGCGTCCTGCCCGACGCTCACGAAGGGCCGCTACACCTTCGATTTCGGCGACACGGCCGCGACGGCTCCGGTCGTCAAGATGCACACGCTCGGGCACACGTTCGTGCCGCCCGGGATCCACGCGGGCGGTCTCCGGTACCACGGGATGGCGCCGTCCGTCAGCGCGCTCGTCGACCACGGCGACATCGAGGCGCGTTCGGCGCGGCAGCTCGAGACGTTCGAGGCCGCGGTCCTCTTCTCGAAGGCCGAGGGGATCATCCCGGCCCCCGAATCCGCGCACGCGATCCGCGCGGCGATCGACGAGGCGCTCCGCTGCAAGGCGGCGGGGGAGAGGAAGGTCATCGCCTTCAACCTCTCGGGCCACGGGCACTTCGACATGACCGCCTACCAGAGCTTCCACGCCGGCGAGCTCAAGGACTTCGAATACCCCGACGACGCCGTCGAGGAGGCGATGTCCCACCTGCCGAAGGTGGCCGGCGGCTGACCCGGGATCGAAACCTTCCGGCCGCGATTGCGTTCGATCGATATGATCAGCCCGACCATGCGAAGGGGTGCGTTCGCGGCCGCCGGTATCGCCGGTGCTGCCCTCCTGGCGGTCCTCGTCCCGCTCTACGACGCTCCGGAACCCCGGGGCTTGACGGTCGCGCGGGGAAAGGTCCGCGACGTGGCGGACGCCGAGGCCCGGAGGTGGGGGATCGAGGTCGACAAGGCGTTCGTCGTGACGACGCTGGACAACTCCCCCCTCCTGGACAAGGAACTCCGTGACAAGCCCGAACTCCGGCGGAGGGCCGAGTCCGACCCCGTGCTCGGGCCGCGCATCTTCGGGTTCCGCGTCACGTACTGGCGCAACGGCGTCGACAAGTACCCTCCCTATGGCTTCGTCACCGTGTCGCGGGCGGGAGACGTCGTCGCCGCGATGCGACAGGCCCGCCTCGAGGAGACGGGGGCGTCGCCGAAGGCGGACGACCTACGGGCGAAGGCCGACGCGTTCGTCGCGTCGCGGGCCTTCGCGGGGGCGCCGAGCCCCGTCTTCGAGGACGTGCGGCCGAACGTCCAGAGGAACCGCGCGGACCACACGTTCCGGTACCGGGTGCCGTCCTCGTTCCCGACGGGCGACGTCGTCTGCTACCTCTACGTCACCTTCATCGGCGAGAAACCCGCGGGCTGGTCGCTCATCGAGGAGTACCGGGACGGCCGGCGCTTCGCGTACGACGCCGGCATCGGCGAGACGTTCCTGAGGTTCGCCGGGATCTTCTCCCTCCTCGCCGTCCTCCTCGCCGTCTTCCTGAGGAAGTACCACGCGGGCGAGGTCGGGGTCGGGACCGGCGCCGCCCTCTTCGCGGCGGCGATCGGGCTCTCGATCGTCCACAACCTGCTGACGGCGCCGTGGGCGGCCTCCGGCACCGGCCTCGGGTCGATCGACAACCGGACGACGACGCTCGCGGTTTCGGGCTTCCGCTTCCTCTTCTACGACATCCCGCTTTCGCTTCTCGTCTTCCTCGCGTGGTCGGTCGGGGAGAGCTTCGCCCGCGAGCGCTGGGGCGAGCGCCTCGCGTCCTTCGACGCGCTCCTCCGGCGCGACGTGCGCAATGCGACCGTCGGCGGCTCGCTTCTCGCCGGCCTCCTCGCCGCGCCCGCCGTCGCCGCGGCGGCGCTCCTCGTCCCGGCGCTCCCCTTCCGCGCGGGCGCCGTCTGGGCGCGCCTCGCGCCCGGCACGCGCGACGGGTTGAACGCGATCTGGGGGCCCCTCGCGGTGAACGCGGGGGCGGCGCTCGACGCTCTCTTCTTCGCGAGCGTCGGCCTCCTCTTCTTCCTCGCCTTCTTCCACAGGAGGCGCCTCCTCGCTGTGGGCGCCGTGCTCGCGGCGCTCTTCGGGACGCTCATGGGCGTCCTCCCGCCGCCCGTCGGGCCGTTCGAGCGGAGCCTCATGGTGGGCTTCGGCGGGATCGCCGTCGTCCTCCTCGTCTTCGCGTTCTCCGATCTCCTCGCCGCCGCGACGGCGGCGTTCGGGGGCGGCCTCCTCCTGAGCTTCCTCCCGCTCGCGGCCGTCGCGTCGGGCCCGGCGCTCGCGGGGCCGCTGATGGGCCTCGCGCTCCCGCTCGGGCTCCTCCTCGGCGTGTCGGCCCTCGGCCTCGCGTCCGGGCGCACGATCGTGTACGCGTACGAGGACCTCGCGCCCCACGTGAAGCGCATCGTCGAGCGCGAGCGCATCAAGGCCGAGATTGACGCGGCAAACCGCATCCAGGCGGCGCTCCTGCCGTCTTCGCACCCGGAGCTCGGGTCGGCTTCGCTCGCGTCCTCCTACCGCGCCGCGACCGAAATCGGCGGCGATTACTTCGACTTCCTTCCGCTTCCGGACGGGAAGCTCGGCCTCGCGTTTGGAGACGTGGCCGGGCACGGCCTCACGAGCGGCATCGTGATGGCGATGACGAAGGCGGCGCTCCTCGTCCAGGTGCGGCACGACGTGTCGCCCGTCCGCGTCCTCGAGGTCCTGAACGACATCGTCATGAAGACGGCGCCGAAGCGCATGCTCATGACGTTCTTCTACGGCGTCCTCGACCCCGAGACCTCGACGCTGCGGTTCGCGTCCGCGGGCCACCTCGACCCGTACGTGTTCCGCGCGCGCGAGAAGAAGCTCGAGATGCTCTCGTCCTGGGGCTTCCCGCTGGGCGTGAGGCGGCGCGAGCCGTTCCGCGAGTTCGACGTGCGGTTCGAGCCCGGGGACCGCCTCGTCCTCTACAGCGACGGTCTCATCGAGGCGCTGAACGACGACGGCGAGCCGTTCGGCTTCGAGCGGTTCGAGGGCGTGATCCTCTCGCGCGCGACGAAGGGCGCGGACGTCCTCAAGCAGGCGCTCCTCGAGTCGGTCAAGAGCTTCACGCGCAACCGGCCCCCCGAGGACGACCAGACGCTCGTCGTCGTGTCGTTCGAGGACCGCCAGGTCGTCGCGCTCCGGGCGAGCTGAAGCCCTGCGCTGCGCTAGACTTCTCGCGCCCGATGCCGGGCCTCACACGGAAGGAGAGCGCATGAAGAATCCCGTTCTTGCGATGCTGGCCGGAGCCGTCCTGGCCGCCGGACCCGCCCTCGCCCAGTTCGAGGGCGAGCTCACGATGAAGCTCACGATGAGGGAAGGAAACGGGACGGGCAAGGCCTACGTCTCGAGCGCCGGGGCCCGGTCGGAACTCGACATCCAGACGGCCCAGATGCCGTTCAAGATGACGACGCTCATGAAGGCGTCGAATCCCGAGATCATGTACATGATCAACGACGAGCAGAAGTCCTACGCGGAGATCGACCTCAAGAAGATGAGGGAGCAGACCGCGAAGTACCGGGACAAGTCGAAAGAGACGTGGTCCGTCAAGAAGCTCGGGAAGGAAACGGTCAACGGGTATTCCAGCGAGCACGTTCTCGTCACGCGGGCCGAGGACGCCAAGTCCGAGCAGGAACTCTGGACCTCGAAGGACATCTCGGGCCTGAGCTACGAGTCCATGCGCGGGCTCATGCGCCGTGGGAACCAGAGCGACGAGGGCATGATGAAAGCCCTGCGCGACGCGGGCGTGGACGGGTTCGTCGTGAAGATGATCACGCGCGAGAAAGGCAACCCGGCGCCGCTCGCCACGATGGAGCTGACGAAGGTCGAGCGGAAGGCGCTCAAGGCGGCGCTCTTCGAGATCCCGGCCGGCTACGCCAAGAAGGAAGGGATGATGGGCGCCGCGAGCGTCATGGCCCCTCCCGGCGCGAACGACGAGATGCGCAAGGCGATGGAGGGCCTCACGCCCGAGCAGCGCAAGCAGATCGAAGAGATGATGAAGAGGCAGCAGCAGAGCAAGTAGCCCGGAGGGGGTCCGGGGGAACCGGGGCCCGGTTCCCCCGTGCTGCGCGAGCTATTTCTGAACGGCCGGGAGAAGCGCGCTGAATCCGGCGGCGCTGTTGGCCGAGTCGAACGAGAGCTTGAGGCTCCTGCCGGCCGGTGCCGTCTTGCCCACGATGCCCGGGGCGAACCCGTGCGCGCCCCAGGAGAAGGATGCCGCGGCGGCGCCGGGCTGGACCTTGTCGCCCGTCTCCACCTTCGGGAACACCTTTTCCGTGCCCGGATTCGTCTTGACCGTGTAGCCCTTCTGGGCGGCCGGGTCGGTGATCTTCACGTCGTGCAGCTTCACGGCGTTCGCGTCCGCGGCGCCCGCGGGGGCCTGGGACGGGAAGCCGCGCGCCTCGGCGGGGCACTTGCCCTTCAGGGCGCCGCCCTGGAGGAACAGGAACTCGGCGGAGTTTCCGAAGCCCTTGTAGTCGATCTTGACGTCGTACTTGCCGGCCGGAAGGACCGAGCCGTCGCCGAGCTTGACGGCCTGCGGGAGCGTGACGAACGTCATGTACGCGTCGACGGCCGCGGGCGCCGCGGCGGCCGCGAGGAACAGGACGGCGGCTGAGATTTTGGCCTTCATAATGAGCCTCCTCTTGAGACGGATTTTATGACCGTCCTTCTCGCCGCCTGTTTCTTCGTTTCGGGCGCCGCGGGGCTCGCGTACGAGGTGCTGTGGTCGCGGCACCTCGCGCTCCTGTTCGGCGCGAACGCGGAAGCCGTCGGGCTCGTCCTCGCCGTGTTCATGAGCGGTCTCGGCCTCGGCAGCCGCGCGTTCGGGGCCCTCGCCGACCGGGCCCGCGCGCCGCTCAGACTCTACGCGGCGCTGGAAGCGGGCATCGGGCTCTTCGCGCTCGCGACGGGGCCGCTGCTCTCGGCCGTCGCGCGGGCGTTCCCGGTCCTCGCGGCCGCGCTCGGCGGCGGGCCCGCGGCGGTCTCGGGCGCAAAGGCGGTCCTCGCCGGGGCCGTCCTCTTCCCCCCCGCGTTCCTCATGGGCGGCACGCTGCCCGCACTCGCTCGCGCGCTCGCGGGCGGGACGGCGCGGGCCCCGCGCGTCGTGTCGCTCCTGTACGCGGTCAACCTCCTGGGAGCCGTCTGCGGTGCTGCGCTCACGGGCTTCTGGGCCGTCGAGAACGCCGGGCTCGCCGCGACGATGCGGGGCGCGGCAGCCGCCGATTTCGCGGTCGCGGCCGTCGCCTTCCTCGCCGCGACGCGCCTCCTCGCCCCGCCGCTCCCCGAGGGCGGAGCGGCCACGGTACAGGAGCCGCTCTCCCCGTTCGCGCGCGTCGCCCTTCTCGCCGGGCTCTTCGCGTCCGGCGCCGTGTTCATGCTCGACGAGGTCGTCTTCACGCGGCTCCTGTCGCTCGCCTTCGGCGTGTCGTCCTACTCGTTCTCTCTCGTCCTCGTCCTGTGCCTCCTCGGGCTCGGGATCGGCGGCTTCGCCGCGTCGACGCGCGCCGCGCGCGCGCCCGTGACGCTCGCCTCGTTCGGGCGGGTTCAGCTCGCGTCGGCGGCCTTCGCCGGCCTCGCGATGGCGGCCGTCCCGTTCGTGTCGCGCTCGCTGCTCCTCGCACGGCAGGTGCCGGGCCTCGGGTTCGGGGCCTCGCTCGGCCTCAAGGCGGCTCTCGCGGCCGCGCTCCTGGTGCCCCTCGCGTCCGTGGCCGGCGCCGGCATGCCGCTCCTCCTCGCCTTCGTCGCGGGACGGCCCGGCGGCGTCGGGACGTCGGTCGGGCGCGCCTCGCTCGTGAACACGGCCGGGACGCTGGCCGGCAGTCTCGCGACGGGGTTCGTGCTCGTCGGCGCGTTCGGCTCCCAGACCACGCTGCGGATCGGCGCGCTCGCGAGCCTCGGCGCGGGGCTTCTCGCCCTGGCCGCGGCGCGGGAGCGGCCCGGGGCAGCCGCGGTTTCGTCCGCCGGCGCCCTCGCCCTCGCGGTGCTCCTCGTTCCGCGCTGGCCGGACTGGGTCTTCCTGAGGTCGGACACGTACCCGCGCATGACGCCGGCGGCCACGCGACTGGAGTTCGAGCAGCGCCGGCGCGTCGCCAACGTCGAGCGACTGTTCTTCGAGGAGGGACGCAACGCGACGGTCGCCGTCCTGCAGGGCCCGCGGACCCGGACGCTCCTCTCGAACGGCCACCCCGAGGCGTCGGACGTGGGAGACATGGGGACGCAGCTCGGAGTCGCGATCGTTCCGCTCGCGCTCCATCCCGCGCCGTCCGACGTCCTCGTCGTCGGTTTCGCCTCGGGCGTCACGGCCGACGCGGCCGCGCGCGCGCCCGGCGTCGAGCGCGTGGACGTCGCCGAGCTCGAGACGGCCATGTTCAGGGCCGCGGCCCGCTTCGCCCACGTGAACAACGCCGTCCTCGCGAACCCGAAGGTCCGGCTGCGTCCCGTGGACGCCCGAGGCCTGATCGCCGCGGGCGGCCGCCGGTGGGACGTCGTCCTCTCGGAGCCGTCGAACCTCTGGCGCGCGGGGGTCTCGAACCTGTTCACGGCCGACTTCTACGCGTCGGCGCGGGGCGCGCTCAAGAAGGGGGGCATCTTCGCGCAGTGGCTGCAGCTCTACGGCCTGCGCTGGGACACCCTGCGGACGGTGCTCGCGACTCTCGTGCGTTCGTTCCCGCACACGGAGGTGTGGTGGGTGGACGGCGGCGACGTCGTCCTGCTCGGGTCCGAGTCCCCGATCGTGGCCTCGCGCGACAGGGCGGAAGCGGTCCTTGCCGGCGCCTACCGCGAGGACCTGCGCCGGCACTTCGGCCCGCCCGAGCCCGCGGGCTTCTGGGCGCGGTACCTCCTGGGCCGCGCCGACCTCGAGGCGCTCGTCGCGGACGTGGGACGGGTCAACACGGACGACCGGCCCGTCGTCGAGTTCGAGGCACCCCGCGACCTCTACCAGCCGGGAGAGGACAACGCGGCGCGGCTCCTGGAGGAGAAGATCTCGCGCGGGCGTTTCGCGCCGCCGCTGCTCGGCGCGCCGCCGACGGGCGCCGACGCCTGGGCGGGCCTCGCGGGGATGTACGGCGTGCTCGGCCGCCCGGCCCTCGCGCGGGCCGCGGCGCTGCGCGCGTTCGAGGAGGACCCGCTCGCGTCGTACGCGCTCCGCGCCGCCCGCTTCGCGCTGGCGGACGGCGCGGTCTCCGACGCGGAGGCCGACCTCGCGCGCGCCCGCGCCGCCGGCGCCGACGCGGCCAAGGCCGCGGACGTGGAAGGACGGATCCGGGCGGCGCAGGGTCGGGTGGAGGAGGCCGTGGCCGCGTTCGCGCTCGCGGACACCGCGGGCGCACCCGGCCTCGAGCGCCTGGCGCTGCTGTCGATCTACGGCGACGAGACGGACGCGCTCGAGCAGGCGGACCGCCTCCTCGCCGCGCGCGCGCGCGGCGCCCTCGCGCCCGGCGACGCGGCGCGAACGGTGGAGGACCTCTCCCGGGCGGCGCGGACCCCGGAGGTCGCGGCGCGCGCGCTCGGCGCGCTCGAGCGCCGGATCGGAAGCGACGCGGGCGTGCCGCGGATCCCGGTTCTGAAAGCGCGGGCCGCGCTCCTCCTGACGGCGGGCCGGCCGGCCGAGGCGCTCGGCGCGTGCGCCGAGGCCGAGGCCCTCTCCGCCCTCGACCTCGACCTCATGGCCACGCGCGTCCGGGCGCTCCGGGCCCTCGGCCGCCACGCGGACGCCGAGCGCGCGGACCGCGAGCGGGCGCGCTGGGCGGGCGAGCCGCCCCCGCGCTGACCCGCGGACGAGGTGTACGAGAATGCCCGGGATAGGGGGACGCCGGAGCATGTCCAGGGCCGCCGCGGTCGCGTTGCTCGCGTGTCTCTCCACGGGCACCCTCTGCGGTGAGGAGCCCCGGCCCGTATCCTCGGTCGCAGGCCGCACCGATCTTCGAGCGGCGGTCGCTCTCGGTTGCGCCGCCACCACCGTTCTCCTGGGAGAAGCCTCGCACGGAACCGCGAGTCCGATCGAGCTCAAGGCCGCGCTCGTCAAGGAGCTGATCACCCGTTGCGGGTTCACGCACGTCGTGTTCGAGAGCCAGCTCTACGACTTCGAGGCCCTCAAACGGAAGTACGACAGCTCCTCGGCCTCGATGGCGGACCTTCTCAATGCGATCGGAGGACTCTGGGCGACCTCCGGGGAGCTGGACGACCTCGCCCGCTTTCTTCACGAGAGAGCCCGGGCACACGAGCTCACGCTGAGCGGCATCGACGGGCAGGTCGGAGGGGCGATGAACCTCTACGCGCAGACCGCGCTGGCGGCCGACCTGACGACCCGCCTTCCCCCGGAACGGCGCACGCACTGCACCGCCGAAATCCAGCGGCTCAACCAGTGGCGTTTCGACGCGAGCCACCCCTACGACGAGCGGTTCAGGGCGGGCCTGTCGGACTGCCTCCGAGATGCGGAGCTCGCGACTCCGGAGGCCGACGTCGGCCGGCGGCTCCTCCTCTCGAGCTATGCGGGCTTTCTGAAACTCCCGGCCCAGGACTTCGCGAACCAGCGGGA
Source organism: Thermoanaerobaculia bacterium (assembly GCA_044229475.1). GTDB lineage: Bacteria > Acidobacteriota > Thermoanaerobaculia > UBA5066 > UBA5066 > Fen-183. Next base: position 25,612 of record JBGASW010000001.1, read on the forward strand.
CCGGCTCATGTTCCAGAATTTCTCCTCGATCATGCGGTCCATGCCCCGGCGGACGAAGAGCATCATCTGGACGGCGAATCGCCACGCCCTTCTCGCCGAGTACCGCGGCATCGTCTCGCTGGGGAGTCTCCTGTCCCAGGAGAGCCCCGGAGCCGTCAAGTCCTTCGCGTGTGTCGCGAAGGAAGGGTCGTATGGGTTCCAGGGAAAGCCCGCCCAGGCGATCGGCGCGGCTCCGCAAGGCACGCTCAAGGCCGATGCTCTCTCCGGCAGCGGCGAAACCGGAGTCACCTTTCTCGCGGGTCCGGAGCTGGCCCGCCTGAGCGGGCGCCCGTCCCGCCTCCTCGGATACGGCGAATTCCTGGAAGGCCCCTGGGCGAAACTGTTCGACGGCGTGTTCATCGCCCGGAGTGAACGGATGCCCGCATACGTCCGCCCACGGGCGCCGCAGCAATAGCGGCGGGCGCGAAGACGTCAGAGGTCTTCGTCCCGGCCGGGAGTCCCGCTCAGGCGGCCGCTTCGCGGTCCTTGAGCTGGAGCGCGTACAGGCGGGCGTAGAGACCGCCCTTCTCGAGGAGCTCGGCGTGCGTGCCGGATTCCTTCACCTCGCCGTGCGAGAGGACGAGGATCCGGTCGGCACGCACGATCGTCGACAGGCGGTGGGCGACGACGAGCGACGTGCGGCCCGCGAGGACGCGCTGGACCGCGCGCTCGATCGTCTTCTCGGTCTCCGGGTCCACCGAGGACGTCGCCTCGTCGAGGATGAGGATTCGCGGGTCGCGGGCGAGGGCGCGCGCGAACGAGACGAGCTGCTTCTCGCCCACCGAGAGGCCGCCGCCCCTCTCCGTGAGCTTCGCGTCGAGCCCTCCCGGGATGCGCGCGAGGAGCGGGCCGAGGCCCACCTCGCGGCAGGCCTCCTCGATGCGCGCGCGCGGCATGTCGGGGTCGAAGAACGAGACGTTCTCCGCGATCGTGCCCGTGAAGAGGAACGTGTCCTGCAGGACGATCCCGAAGTGCTCGCGCAGCCGCACGGGGTGGTAGCGGCGCACGTCCTCGCCGTCGACGAGGACGCGGCCCGAGGTCACGTCGTAGAAACGCAGCAGGACGTTCAGGATCGTGGACTTGCCGGCGCCCGTCGCGCCGACGAGCGCGACCGTCTGGCCCGGCGGCACGTGGAACGAGACGCCTTTGAGGATCTCCTCGCCCGCCTTGTACGAGAACCTCACGTCCTCGAAGGCGATCTCCCCGCGCAGCGGCCCGGCCGGGACGACAGGGCTCGCCGGCGCGGTGATCGCGGGCTCGGCGTCGAGGAGCTGGAAGATCCGCTCGGACGAGGCCATCGCGGCCTGGAGGATGTTGTACTTCTCCGAGAGGTCCATGAGCGGCCGGTAGAAGCGCTTGCTGTACTGGAGGAACGCGACGACGGCGCCGATCGTCATCCGCCCCCGCAGGACCTGCCAGCCGCCGTACCAGACGATCGAGGCCATGCCGAGCGCCGAGAGGAAGTCGAGCGCCGGGTAGAAGACCGAGTAGTAGAAGATCGACTCGATGTTCGCGGCGCGGTGCGCGTCGTTGACCTCGGAGAAAGCCTTTGCGGCAACGCGCTCGCGGCGGAAGAGCTGGACGATCGCGATCCCGGAGATGTGCTCCTGGAGGAACGCGTTCACCCGCGCGATCTTCACGCGGACGTCGCGGTAGGTGTCGCGCGCGCCCTTGCGGAACCAGTTCGTGACCCAGAGCATCGGGAGCAGGATCCCGAACGTGATCGCCGCGAGCGAGGGGTCGAGCGCGAAGAGGATGCCGACGATCCCGGCGAGCACGACGACGTCGCCGAGGAGCGCGACGAAGCCGGACGTGAAGAGCTCGTTCAGGGCGTCGACGTCCGTCGTGAGTCGCGTCATGAGGCGCCCGACGGGCGTCCGGTCGAAGACGGCGACGTCCGCGCGCTGGAGGTGGCCGAAGATCCGCGTCCTCAGGTCGTACATGACGCCCTGCCCCATCGTGGACGTCCACCAGACCATGACCATCATGAGGACGAACGCGAGGAGCGCCGTCGCGACCGAGAGCGCTGCGATCCACTCGATGCCGTGGCCGGCCGCGAGGTCGATCCCGAAGGCGGCGAAGAAACGGTCGACGCCCTTCGCCGCGGGGCCGGCGCCCGTCCGCTCGCGCGTGAGGACGAGGTCGATCGCGGCGGCGGTCAGGAGGGGGCCGGCGAGCTGCGCGAGAGACTCGAGGAGAAGCACCGCGAGCGAGCCGGCCGCGTAGGCGCGATACGGTTTCGCGAGGCCGAAGAGACGGCGCAGGAGGCGCGGCTCGACGGCCTTCCCGAGGACCTCTTCCTCGTGGTGGTCGGCCATCAGGCGGCCTCCATCTCTTCGGCGAGGCGCTGCCGTTCCGCGATCGCGGCGTAGACGCCGCCCCTGGCGAGCAGCTCCTCGTGCGTGCCCGTCTCGGCGACGCGCCCGTGGTCGAGGACGACGAGGAAATCCGCGTTGCGGAGCGTGGAGAGACGGTGCGAGACGAGGAAGACGGTCCGTCCTCCCGCGGCGCCCCGGAGGCCCTGGAGGGTGCGCGCCTCCGTCTCGGTATCGACGGAGGAGAACGCGTCGTCGAGGACGAGGATCGGGGCGTCCGAGAGAAGCGCGCGCGCGAGCGCGGTGCGCTGTTTCTGTCCGCCGGAGAGCGTGATCCCGCGCTCGCCCACGACGGTGTCGAGCCCTTTCGGGAAGCGCGCGACGTCGGGGGCGAGGCCGGCTCCGAAGACCGCGGCCTCGACCTCGGCACGGGACGCATCCGGCCGCGCGAAGGCGACGTTCGCGGCGAGCGTGTCCGAGAAGAGGAACGTCTCCTGCGGAACGACCGCGAGGCTCCGCCGCACGAGGGGAAGCGGCTCCGTCGAGAGGTCGCGGCCCCCGACGAGGACCGATCCCGCAGGCGGGTCGTCCACGCGCAGGAGCAGGTTCAGGAGCGTGGATTTCCCCGAGCCGGTGCGGCCGACGATCGCGACCGTGCTCCCCGCAGGGACGCGGAAGGAGACGCCCTCGAGGACGGGCCGGTCGCCGTAGCCCCACGTGAGGTTCCGGAACTCCACGTCGCCCGAGAGCGGCGCTCCGCCCTCGGCCTCTTCGGGCAGGGGAGCCGCATCCCAGACGTCCATCATCCGGTTCCACGAGGCCGCGCCGCGCTGCCAGAGGTTCACGACCCAGCCGAGGGCGATCGCGGGCCAGATGAGTTCAATCATGTAGAGGTTGAACTCGACGTAGCGCGCGACCGACAGTTTGCCCGCGAGGATGAAGCGTCCGCCCGCCCACAGCGTGAGAGCAAAGCCGAGGCCGACGAGGAACTGCAGGAGGGGGAAGAAGAGGGCGTTGAGCCGCGCGAGGCCGAGGTTGCGGCGGCGGAACTCGAGGTTGTTCGCGTCGAACCGGGCCGCCTCGCGCTCCTCCCGGGCGAACGCGCGCACGAGCCGCTGGCCCGTGAAGTTCTCCTGCGCCTCGGCCGAGATCTCGCTGAAGAACTCCTGGATCTTCGTGAAGCGCTTGTGCGTCGCCTGGCCCATCACCTTCGTCGCGATCGCGATGACGGGGAAGACGGCGAGGGCGACGCCCGTCAGGGCGGGCGACACGCGGAACATGAGGACGAGGGACACCGTTCCCACGAGGAGCGTGTTCCCCGCCTGCATGATCCCGGGCCCGAGCAGCATCCGGACGGCGGAGAGGTCGTTGACGGCGCGGCTCATGAGGTCGCCGACGCGGTTCCGGCGGTACCACACGGGCGGCAGGCGCAGGAGGTGAGCGAAGAGGTCCTGCCGCATCTCGTACTCGATGTCGCGCGAGGCGCCGATCAGGAGCCGGCGCGTCAGGAAGAGCGCGATCGCGTCGCCGACGGCGAGGAGGACGATGGTCGCGGAAAGCCGGAAGAGCCGCTCCGTCGTGACCCCCGTGCCGAGCTCCTCGATGGCACGCCGCACGAGGCCCGGCATCGCGAGGAAGAGCCCGGTCGACGCGAGCATCGTCCCGAAGCCGGCGGCGTAGACGCCGGGCCGGCGGCGGAAATAGCCGAGGAAACGGGGAAGCCCTCTCACTCCGGGAATATAGCCGACGCCGCCGATGGTTAAATGCTGACCCGATGGATTCACAGACGACCCGGCACACCGACCCCGTCTGCGGCATGACGGTCGATCCGGCCCGCGCGGCCGCCACCGTTAACTGGGGCGACAAGGACTGGTACTTCTGCGCGAAGAGCTGCGCGGAGAAATTCCGAAGAGACCCGGAGAGATTTTCTGCGAATGAGAAGAGCGCGGCGACATTCGAGCCGATGACGGCGCCGGTGGGCCTGGGGCTCCCATCGCTGACCCTGCCGTCGGCCCAGGCCACGCCTATGGCGATGCCGGCCGCCCAGCCCCATGCACCTTCTAAGAAATCTCCTTCTTCTCTTTCTTCGTCCAAGTGGATCTGCCCGATGGACCCCGTGGTCGTGTCGGACGTGCCGGGCGCGTGCCCGATCTGCGGCATGGCGCTCGAGCCGGCCGTCGCGACGGGCGAGGAAGGGAACCCCGAGCTGGACGACATGCAGCGGCGTTTTCGTGTCGCGCTCGCGCTGACCCTTCCGCTGTTCCTCTTCGAAATGAGTGCGATGGCGGGACTTCGGCTCTTTGAGCGCCTCCCGCCGGGACTCAACCTGCTCGTTCAGCTCGCTCTCGCGACGCCCGTCGTCCTCTGGTGCGGGAAGCCGTTCTTCGAAAGAGCCTGGCTGTCGCTGAAGACGCGGAACTTCAACATGTTCACGCTCATCGGCCTCGGCACCGGCGCCGCATATCTGTACAGCCTGGCGAGGACCGCGCAGTCCCTCTTGCCCATTCAAAGAAATCTCTCTTCTTCTCTCCCTCTTCATTCCGCGGCCCACGACGTCTACTTCGAGGCGGCGGCGGGCATCGTGACGCTCGTCCTCCTCGGGCAGGTGCTCGAGCTGCGCGCGCGGGCGAAGACGTCCGGCGCGATCCGGGAGCTGCTCTCGCTTGCGCCCGACTCGGCGCGTGTCGTGCGGAAGGGCGCCGAGGTCGACATCCCGCTCGACGAGGTGATGAAGGGAGACGTCCTGCGCGTGCGCCCCGGCGAGCGCGTGCCCGTGGACGGGACGGTGACGGAGGGCGCGAGCGCCGTCGACGAATCGATGCTGAGCGGCGAGCCGATGCCCGTCGAGAAGGCCCCCGGCGCGAAGGTCACGGGCGGGACGCTCAACGGCACGGGCAGCTTCCTCATGCGCGCGGAGCGCGTCGGAGCCGACACCGTGCTCGCGCGGATCGTGGCGCTCGTGGGAGAGGCCCAGAGGAGCCGGGCGCCCGTCCAGCGCCTCGCGGACCGGGTCGCCGGGATCTTCGTGCCCGCGGTCGTCGCGGCCGCGGCGGTCACGGCGGTCGCCTGGGGCTTCTTCGGCCCCGAGCCGCGCCTCCCGCACGCTCTCGTGAACGCCGTCGCGGTCCTCATCATCGCGTGCCCGTGCGCTCTCGGCCTCGCGACGCCGATGTCCGTCATGGTCGGGGTCGGGCGCGGCGCGAGGTCGGGCGTCCTCTTCCGCGACGCGGCGGCGCTCGAGACACTCGGCCAGTGCGACACGCTCGTCCTCGACAAGACCGGGACGATCACGGAGGGGAAGCCGAAGATCGTGGAGACCCGCGCCTTCGGCGCCTTCGATGAAAGTGAATTGCTGCGGGTGGCCGCGTCGCTGGAGCGCGCGAGCGAACACCCCCTCGCGGCGGCCGTCATCAGGGCAGCCGAGGCGCGGGGGCTCGCGCTCACCGCAGCGACCGAATTCAAGGCCTCGCCCGGAAAGGGCATCCAGGGCAGAGTGGATGGACGGTCCGTCGAACTCGGGTCTCTCTCACTCTTCGAAGAAACTCTTCAGCGACGCTATCCGCGCGAACAGCTGGAGGCAGCAGGAAGCTGGAGGCGCAGGGGCGCCACGATCCTGTTCATGGCGGTCGACGGGGAGCCCGCCGGCTTCCTGGCCGCCGCCGACCCGATCAAGAACTCCGCGAAGGCCGCGATCGCCGAGCTTTCGGCGCTCGGCCTCCGCGTCGTGATGCTCACCGGCGACGCCGAGGCGACGGCGAAGGCCGTTGCCTCGGAGGCGGGGATCGAGGAGGTCGTTGCCGGCGTGCTCCCTGCGGGCAAGGCGGACGAGGTCTCGCGCCTGAAAAAGGCGGGCCTCCGGGTCGCGATGGCGGGCGACGGCGTGAACGACGCGCCGGCGCTCGCGGCCGCGGACGTGGGCATCGCGATGGGGACGGGCTCGGACGTTGCGATCGAGAGCGCCTCGGTCACCCTCGCGGGCGGCGACGTCGCGGCGCTCCCGAAGGCGGTGCGCCTCTCGCGTGCGACGCTCCGCAACATCCGGCAGAACCTGTTCTTCGCCTTCGTCTACAACGTCGTCGGAGTGCCCGTGGCCGCGGGCGTGCTCTACCCGGCGTTCGGTCTCCTGCTGTCGCCGGTCCTGGCGAGCGCCGCGATGACGTTCAGCTCGCTCTCGGTCGTGGGAAACGCGCTGCGCCTTCGGAGCGTCCGCCTCTAGACGGCTGATTCCGGCGCATCATGGCCGCCGGCCCCCGGCCGAGCCGAAGCTGACCCGGGGGTGTTCCATGTCCATGACCCAGGCCGTTCTGGTGGTCGCCCTCTTCGCCCTCGTCGCGGGCGGTGTCGTCCTCCTTCGGTCCTGGTGGGCCTGGAGGCAGCGGCGCCTCATCACGTGCCCGGAGAACGAGCAACCCGCGGCCGTGCGCGTCGCCGCGCTCGGCGCCGCGGCCGGCTCCCTGGCCGGACACCCGCATCTCAAGCTCTCCGAGTGCTCGCGCTGGCCCGAGAAGAAGGATTGCGGGCAGGAGTGCCTCGTCCAGATCGAGAAAGGCCCGAGCGAGTGCCTCGTGCGGACCCTCGTGGCGCGCTGGTACGAGGACAAGCCGTGCGCGTGCTGCGGGAAGGCCATCCGTGACGTGGCCTGGGCAGACCAGAGGCCCGGCCTGCGCGCGCCCGACGGCCGGTACATTGCGTGGCCGGAGGTTCCGCCGGAGGCGCTCCCGGAGACGTTCAAGACGCACGCGCCGGTCTGCTGGAACTGCCTCGTGGTGCAGAAGATCGCCCGGGAACACCCCGACGATCTGACCGTCCGCCCCCCGCGGGAACAGCTGTATAGCTAGTCGTTCCCTGAAAATTCCCGAGGACTTCCAGCCGGACGAGGCCCCACGTTTGAGGCATGGAAGCGTCACCGCGTCCCGCCTTCGAGCTTTCGAAGTGGTACCTCGACGCGGTCGGGGAGGACGGAGAGGTCTTCATCGGGTATCGCGCGGCGCTCCGGTGGCGGCGCCTGCGGGCCTCGTACTCGGCCGCGCTGACGGGCGGGGCCGACGAGTCGCGGACAGCCTCGAGCGTGACGTCCGGGGCGGAGCCGGTCCTGCAAATGGGCTCCCTCGTGTGGGCGGCGCCGGCCATCGGGATCGAGGGGACGTGGACGGAGGACGCGCCCGCGCTCCTTCGGACGCTCTACGACGGCCCCGGCGGATCGGTCGTCTGGGCCTGCCTCTTCCCGCGCGCGCGGGCCGGCGTGCGGATCGGTTCGCGCGAGCTCCGCGGCTTCGGCTACGCCGAGCGACTCGAGATGACGCTCCCGCCCTGGAAGCTGCCGCTCGACACGCTGCGCTGGGGCCGGTTCCTTTCCCCGGACCGGTGGGTCGTCTGGATCGACTGGCAGGCGCCGGCGCGCTCACGCACATGGGTCTTCGTGGACGGGATCGAAGCGCGGGAAGCGGAGGTTTCGGACGAAGAGATTTCTTTTGAAGGTGGAAGAGTTCGGCTCCCTTCGGCAAGCCGGCTGGCGCTGCGCGCCGGCCGCGTCTCCGACCTTCTGAGGGGTCTTCCCCTTTCTCTCCTTCTTCGTCTCTTTCGTCGCGCGCGCGCCATGCACGAGACGAAGTGGCGGACGCGGGGCGTTCTCGAATTCGCCGGCGCGCCGGCCGTCGAGGGCTGGGCGATCCACGAAGTCGTGAGGTTCCGCGCATGAACGAGCGCGCCGGGAAGTTCCTTTACGGCTCGTTCTTCGCCGTCGTTCTCCCCGCGCTCCTCGTCCTCTGGGCGCGCGCGGCCGGCCCGAACGTCGGGCTCCCGGCCGTGGAGTCGCCGGTCGGGTGGGGCGTCGCCGCCTTCGGGCTCGGGCTCCTGCTGTGGGCGACGGCGGCCCTCGCGGTCTTTGGGCGCGGGCTCCCGATGAACGCGTACCCGCCGCCGGTCTTCGTCGGGCGCGGCCCGTACGCCGTCGTCGCACACCCGATCTACCTCGGGTTCGTCCTCGTGTGCGCGGGTTGCGCGATCGGCTCTGGCTCGGCGGCCGGGCTCTGGCTCGTCACGCCCGCGGTTGCCCTCGGCTCGGCGGCGCTCGTCCTCGGTTACGAGGGCCCGGAGCTCGACGTGCGCTTCGGCCCGCGGCCCCGACCCGCGCTGAGCCTGCCGGCGCCGGGCGCCGAGCCGCCGTCGGCCTCCGCTCGCGCCGCGGCTTACGCGCTCGTCCTCCTGCCGTGGCTCGTCCTGTACGAGGCGGTGCAGGCGCTCGGCGTCGCGCCGGACGCGGTCGTGCTCCTCGTTCCCGGCGAAGCCGCGTGGCCTGTCTGGGAGAGCACGGAGCTCGTCTACGCGTCGACGTACCTCTTCGTCGCGCTCGCGCCGCTCGCGGCGGCGACGCGCACGGACCTCCGGCGCTTCATGGTGCGCGGGTGGGCGGCGACGGCGCTGATCGTGTTCCTGTGGCTCGTGCTGCCGGTCGCGGCGCCGCCGCGGCCGTTCGAGCCGCAGGGGCCGCTCGGCGCGCTCCTTGCGCTGGAACGCCGCTTCGACTCGCCGGCCTGTGCGTTCCCGTCCTTCCACGTCGCCTGGGCCTTCCTCGCGGCGCCCGTCTGGGCGGCGCGGCTCGGGCGCGCGCGCTCCCTCGCGTGGGCCTGGGCGTGGGCGATCACGCTCAGCTGCGTCACGACCGGGATGCACACCGTGGCCGACGTCGTCTCCGGCCTCGTTGCCGCGGCCCTCGTCCTGAGGCTGCCGGCCGCGTGGGAAGCGCTGCGGGCCGCCTCCGAGCGCCTCGCGAACTCGTGGCGCGAGTGGGACTTCGGCGCGGTGCGCGTCATCAACCACGGCGGCTGGGCCGCTCTGGGGACTCTGGCCGGCGTCGGCCTTGCCGCGTCTCTCGCGGGGGAGAGCGCCGTGACCGCGGCCCTTCTCGTCGCGTTCTCGGGCCTCGCGGGCGCGGGACTGTGGGCGCAGTTCATCGAGGGCTCGCCGCGCCTCCTCCGGCCCTACGGGTACTACGGGGGCGTCATCGGCGTCGTGCTCGGATGCCTCGCGGCGCGGCTGACGCTCGGCGTCGACGCCTGGCTGCTCCTCGGAGCGTTCGCCGTCGCGGCGCCGTGGATCCAGGCCGCTGGCCGCGTGCGTTGCCTCGTACAGGGCTGCTGCCACGGCGCGCCCGCGCCGCCGGAGGTCGGCATCCGGTACGTGCACGTCCGTTCTCGCGTATGCCGGCTCTCGGATCTCGGCGGCGTGCCGCTGCACCCGACGCCGCTCTACTCGATCCTCTGGAACGTCGTGCCGGCTCTGCTCGGCGCGCGGCTCTGGGCGGTGCGCGCCCCGCTGCCCGTCATCGTCGGCGTCTACCTGCTGCTCGCGGGGATCGGCCGGTTCGTGGAGGAATCCCGGCGCGGCGAGCCGCAGACGCCCGTCTTCGCGCGCCTGCGCCTCTACCAGTGGATGGCGGCGGGTACCGCGGCGGCGGGCGCCGCCGTCACGGGGCTGAGGGCGACCGTCGTCACGCCCGCGCCGCAACCTTCCGCCGCGGCGCTCGGAACGGCCGTGTTGTTCGCGGCCGCGACCTGGTTCGCCCTCGGCGTCGATTTCCCGCGCTCGAACCGCCGGTTCGCGAGGCTGGTATGAGAACGGACTTTCTCTTGCGCATCCACGCACTGTTGCTGGTCGCGTTCGTCGCGGCCGCCTCGGCGGCCGCCCAGGAGCCGCCGAAGAAGGGGAAGGCCTTCGAGCCGCCCCCGGAGCCCGAGCGGCGCTGGGAGTTGACGCTGGGCGGAGCGGGCGGGTTCGCGTCCTCGTCGAGGGACGTCGACGCCGCGTTCGGGGCGGCGGGCTACACGCCGTCCTCGTCGGGCGACTTTCTCTCGGCAACGGTCTTCCCGTCGATCCGATTCCGCCTCGGCGAGCGCGCCGCCGTCGGAGTCTCGTTCAGCTCCACGAAGCTCGGCTCGACGACGGGGACCGGCTTCGGCACGAGCGTCTCCATCGGGCGGTCGTCGACGGACGTCGCGCTCGTCGCCTTCTGGCGCCCGTTCCCGGGCCTTCGCGTCGGCGCCGGTCCCGCGTGGTACCGGCTCACCGCGGCGCCGGACGTCGGGGAGAGCCTCGAGGTCTCGAAACTCGGATGGATCGCCGAGGCGGGTCTGGCGTATCCGGACCGCGGCGCGTGGTACGTGGACCTCGCCGTCCAGTATCGCGGGACCGGAGATGCGGACTTCGGAACGTACGTGCCGTCCGCGAAGGGACCGATCGCGCCGGCGCCGATCTCCCTCGACGGGATCGGCTGCGAGCACGGGGCCTTCCTCGCGGGAATCGGCTTCCGGTTCTGAGACCCCGTCAGCGCCCCTCGACCCCGACCCAGCCCCGCGTGCCGTAGTCGGCGAGCAGGTTGACGAACAGGATGAGGAGCATGAAGAGCCCGGAGAAGATCACGGCGGGGATGAGCCGCGTGTTCTCCTTCACGTGCATGAAGTAGAGGACGACGAGCGTCGCCTTCGCGATCGCGATCGCGAGGGCGACGGCGTTGTTGGCCCAGCCGAGGTCGACGTAGGCCGCTCCGACCGTCGCCGCCGTACCGACCATGAGCGCGGCGAAGACCAGGAAGTACGTCGACAGGGGCATCACGTGCGGGGCGGGAGCGGACGTGGAGGCGGAGGTCTCGTGCTGCGCCATCAGTGGTGCCGTCCGATGAGGTAGAGGAGCGGGAAGAGGAAGATCCAGACGAGATCCACGAAGTGCCAGTAGAGGCCGAAGCCCTCGAGGAAGTTGTGGTTCCGTGGCGTCCAGGCGCCGCGCAGCGCCGGGCGCAGCATGAAGACGAGGATTCCCGCGCCGATGACCATGTGGAGGGCGTGGAGGCCGGTCATCCCGAAGTAGAGGCTGAAGAAGAGCTGCGCGTGAGGCGCGTCGGGGCCCTCGAAGTGGAACGAGGGCCCGGGCACGTGGTGGTGCGTGAACTTGTCGGCGTACTCGACCGCCTTCACGGCGAGGAACGTCGAGCCGAGGAGGAGCGTCCCGAGGAGCATCGCGAACGTCGTCTTCGGCTTGCCGGTCTGTCCGCCGCGCACGGCGAGCGCCATCGTGAGCGAGCTCCCGATCAGGACGGCGGTGTTGAACGCGCCGAGCCGGATGTCGAGCGTGTGGCTCGCGGCGCGGAACGCCTCCGGGTAGAGCGAGCGGTAGAGGCTGTACGCCGCGAAGAGGCCGCCGAAGAACAGGATCTCCGTGACGAGGAACGTCCACATCCCGAGCGTCGCGGATTCCCGCTGCTGCTCGTAGCTGTCGAAGTGGTGGGCGAGGTCCGAGGGGCCGTGGCTCTCAACCGACACGGGCGGCCCCCTTTCCGGCCGCGGGCTGCGCCTCGTACGTGTAGGGCGGAGCCGTGACCACGGGCGGATACGTGAAGTTCTCGACCGGCGGCGGAGAGGTCGTCTGCCACTCGAGGCCGGTCGCGCCCCACGGGTTCGCGGTCGCGCGCGGGCCGTACCGCATGGACCAGACGAAGTAGACGAGCGGCATGAGGTAGCCGATGCCGAGAATCGTCGCGCCGGCCGACGACATGACGTTCAGGACCTGGAACTCCGGCGGGTACGTGTGGTACCGGCGAGGCATTCCGAGGTAGCCGAGGATGAACTGCGGGAAGAACGTGACGTTGAACCCGATGAAGATCACGAGAGCGGACAGCTTCGACCAGAAGACGGGGTAGAGCCGCCCCGTGATCTTCGGCCACCAGAAGTGCAGGCCGCCGAGGTAGCCCATGATCGCGCCGCCGACCATGATGTAGTGGAAGTGGGCGATGATGAAGTACGTGTCGTGCACGTGCGCGTCGATCCCGAGCGTCGCGAGCATGACGCCCGTGAGGCCGCCGATCGTGAAGAGGCCGATGAAGCCGAGCGCGTAGAGCATCGGCGTGTCCCACGAGATCGAGCCCTTGTAGAGCGTCGCCGTCCAGTTGAAGACCTTCACGGCCGACGGGACCGCGACGAGCATCGAGAGGACCGAGAAGACGACGCCCGCGTAGATGGACTGGCCGGCCACGAACATGTGGTGGCCCCACACGAGGAAGCCGAGGATCGCGATCCCGATGGAGGCGAACGCGACGAACTTGTAGCCGAAGATCGGCTTTCGGGAGAACGCGGCCACGAGCTCCGAGATCACGCCCATGGCCGGCAGGATCATGATGTAGACGGCGGGGTGCGAGTAGAACCAGAAGAGGTGCTGGAAGAGCACCGGGTCGCCGCCGAGCTTCGGGTCGAAGAACCCGATGTGGAGGACGCGCTCGGCCGCGACCATGAGGATCGCGATCGCGACGACGGGCGTCCCGAGGATCTGGATGATGCTCGTCGCGTAGTGGCCCCACACGAAGAGGGGGAGCCGGAACCAGGTCAGGCCCGGCGCGCGCATCCGGTGGATCGTCACGACGAAATTGAGGCCGGTGAGGATCGACGAGAAGCCGGCGATGAAGATGCCGAGGCCGACCAGCAGAACCGAGGTGTTGACGTAGTTCGTCGAGAGCGGCGTGTAGAACGTCCAGCCCGTGTCGACGCCGCCGTGGAGGAGGGCCCACAGCGTGAAGGCCCCGCCGATCGTGTAGAGGTACCACGAGAGCAGGTTGATGCGCGGGAACGCGAGGTCCTTCGCGCCGATCATCAGCGGGATCAGGAAGTTCCCGAGGACCGCCGGGATGCCCGGGATCAGGAAGAAGAAGATCATCAACACGCCGTGCATCGTGAACAGGCGGTTGTAGACGTCGGGCTGGAAGAAGTCGCCCTCGGGCGTCGCGAGCTCCATGCGGATGAGGACCGCCATGAGGCCGCCGAGCGCGAAAAAGACGCTCACGGAGACGAGGTAGAGGAGGGCGATGCGCTTGTGGTCGCGTGTCCAGAGCCACGACTTGAGGCCGTAGGCCGCGTTCAGGTAGTGCGTGCGCGGGAACTCGGCGGGCACCGGATTCGGCGACGACGTCATTTCCGGGCCTCCGCGGCGCCTTCGGCCGCCTTGAGCGTCTTCACGTAGTTCACGAGCTGGATCAGCTCCTCCTCGGTGACCTGGCCCTTGAAGGTCGGCATCACGGGCTGGTAGCCCTGCACGATCTTCGCGCCCGGGTTCAGGATGGACTCCCGGACGTAGTTCTCGTCCGCGGTGACCTTCGCGCCGTCCTGGAGCGTGACCTGCGTGCCGAAGAGGCCGTTCAGGACCGGCGCGCGGGCCGAGCTGTCCGGGCGGTGGCACGTGTTGCACGCCTTCGCGACGAAGAGCTGCTCGCCCGACGCGGCGGCGGCCGGCGCGCCGGCGGCCGGCTCGCCCGCGAGCCAGGCCTCGTACGCGCGCGGCTCCATCACGACGATCTTGCCGACCATCTTCGAGTGCTCGACGCCGCAGTACTGCCCGCAGAAGAGGTGGAACTCGCCCGTCTTCGTCGCCTTGAACCAGTAGGTCGTGTAGCGCGACGGGAGCACGTCCACGTGGATGCGGAACGCGGGCACGAAGAAGTCGTGGATGACGTCCTCGGAGATCATGCGGAGCTGGACGGCCTGTCCGACCGGGACGTGCAGCTCGTTGATCTCGCGGCGGCCGCTGGGATGCTGGATCTTCCACATCCACTGGCGGCCCGTGACCCAGTACTGGGCCGCGCCGGCCGGCGGACGGTTCTGGTCGAAGAAGACCTTCGTGCCCCAGCCGAAGAGGACGAGGAGGAGGCCGAGCGGGATGACCGACCAGACGAGCTCGAGAACGTGGGACTTCGGGTTCGTCTCGTAGACGTCCTCGCCGATCTCGCCCTCGTGCTTGCGGCGGTACTTGACCATGAACACGAGGACGAGGACCGCGATGAGCGTCGAGAAGACGACGAGCCCGCCGAGGGCGAAGAGCATGAGGTGGTCGACGGAGCGCGCGATGTCGGAGCCCTGCACGGGGAAGAGCGGGGAGTCCGGGAGGTTCGGCATCAGGCGGCCCCCGTCCGGCGCTTCTCGCGCTTGAGCAGGGTGAGGACGAGCCCGGCGACCGCGACGATCGTGAGGACGGCGCCGCCGCGCAGGAAGTTGCGCACCGTGGCGGTGTAGCGGCCCACCTTCGGGTCGTAGTGGTAGCAGAGGAGGAGGAGCTGGTCGACGACGCTGCCGAGCTTCTCCTCGGACGCCTCGATGAGGCCGAGGCGGAGGTCCTTGGCCGGATACTCGATGCCGAAGAAGTAGCGCGCGATCCGGCCCTGCGGCGTCAGGACGAGAACGCCGGTCGCGTGCGCGTACTGCTTCTGCTCGGCGTCCCACACGTAGCGGAAGCCGACGGCTTTCGTGAGGGCGTCGACGGACGCCTTGTCGCCCGTGAGGAAGTGCCAGCCCTCGGCCCCGCCCTTGCGGCCGTACTGACGCATGACGGGGCCCTTCTTCGCCGACGCCATCTCGGACGTCTCGCGCGGGTCGAAGCTGACGGAGAGGACGTCGAACTCTGTCCCGACGCTCATGCGCAGGGCGCGCAGGCTCCGCACGAGGCCGTCCGTCGTCATCCCGCAGAGCATCGGGCAGTCGAAGTACACGAGGGAGAGAACGACGGGTTTCTTCCCGAGATAGTCGCGCAGGTGGACGGTCTTGCCCGCCTCGTCGCGAAACGCGAGGTCGAGCGGAACCTGGTCGCCGATCTTCTGGTCGAACCCGATGTCCTTGAGGGGCGGGGCGGGCAGCGGCGCCTCGGCGGGCGGCGCGCCCTGCGCGGTCGCGCGGAGCTCTCCGGAGAGCGCGAGAGCGAGGGCGAGCGCGAGCGGTGCGGAACGGGTCACTTCTTCACCTCGGGAGCGGCAGGCGGCGCGGTGCGGGGCGGGAAGCCCTTCGCGGCCACGATCTCGAGCGCGCGGTCGGCGGGGATGCGGGCCCGGGTCTTCGATGCGTCCGTCCAGGACCATCCGGCGAGCGCGGCGTCCTCCCGGGCGCGGAGGACCTTCAGGTCCTTCTCGGGGTCGTCCTGCAGGAGCACTCCGGCCGGCAGGCTCTTGACGCGCGCCTCGGCGAGGACGGGCGGCGGCGGGTCCTGGGCGACGAGGCGCTTCTTCTGCCAGACGGCCACGCCCCACATGAGCGCAAACGCGGCGATGCACACGGCCGCGAGGACGGCGACGGAGACGGCGACGGCCTTGAGGTTCAGCTCGGAGTCGACGCCCCGGTTCTCAGCCATGCGCGTGGACCTCCATCGCAGCCGGCAGGGCCGGGTCGTTGACGGGGAGGAGCGGGCGTTTCGCGAGCTCGCGCGCGAACGCGGCGAGCCAGAGACCGAAGAGGGCGGCCGGCAGCGCCGCGTCCAGCCAGTGGATCGAGAGGCCCTCGGGGTGCCAGGCGGGCGCGACGAGCCAGAACAGGTCGACGCCGCGCATGAGGAGGAGGAGCGCGGCGATCGCGGAGAGCCGGCCGAGATGTTTCTTGAAGTTCGCCGAGAGGAGGAACACGAACGGGACGACGAACTGGAAGAGCGCGAGCGCGAGCGAGACGGCCATCCAGCCGCCCGTCACGCGCGCCTTGTAGAACGTGATCTCCTCGGGGAGGTCCCCCGACCAGATGATGATGAGCTGGGAGACGGAGAAGTACGCCCAGAGCATCGTGAAGGCGAAGAGGAGCTTGCCCCAGTCGTGGACGTGGCGCTGCTGGACCGCGGCGCGGAACGGCGCGCGCTTCGCGAGGAAGAGCGCGACGAGGAGCGTGAAGGCCATCCCGGAGATCGCCTGCCCGCCCACGACGTAGATCCCGTAGATCGCCGAGAACCAGTGCGCGTCGGTCGACATGAGGAGATCGATCGACGCGACCGAGATCAGGAGGCAGTAGATCGCGAGCGCCGGCGCCGCGACGAGCTGCATCCGCCGCTCGAGTCCGGCGGCGGGCGCCTCGTCCTGTCTCTTCGAGAGGCGGCTCAGGGCGAGGGCGAAAGCCGCCCAGACGGCGAAGCAGAGCGCGAGGCGCAGGGCCATGCCCGCGGGGTTCATGTACGCGGCGCGGTGGTGGAGGATCTCGTCCGTCGCGACGCACGCCGGGTCGGCCCACGGGTAGACGTGCCGGAGGCCGAAGAAGAGCGGGACGGCGAAGAGGGCGACGAGCGGCAGCGTGCGCGACGAGGCTTCGAGGATGCGGCGGATGACGAGGCCCCAGGCGCCGCCCGTCATGTGCTGGAGCGCCTGGATCGCGAGCGAGCCGAGCGCGACGCCGAGGACGAGTCCGAAGGCGACGAGATACGAGCGATAGAACTGCACCGGGTTCGCGACGAAGCCGGCGGCGGAGGCCGCGGCGAAGACGGCGCCGACGACGAGCGCGCGGCGGCCGACGCGCGCGATGTCGGCGGCGGGCGGCGCCCAATCAGCGGCCGCGAGCTTGAGCGGGTGATGTTCGGTCATCGGGCTTCGCTGCCTTCGGAAGAAGATTTCTTTGAAGGTGAATAGGGCGCGGAGGTCGCCGGAGCCGCGCCGGGGGCCGGGTGTGCAGCGGCCGCCCCGCTTTCGCCTTCTAAGAAACTCTTCTGCGCCGGTGACGCGGTCCCTCCGCCGGCCGCAGCAGCTTCGAGCTTTCCCTCGTCGTCTTTGGCTAGAAATTCTTTCGGCATGTTCTGTGAGGCCTGGAGGGTCTTCATCCACGCAACGATCGCCCAGCGGTCCTCCGGCGTGATCTGGGACGCGTAGCTCGACATCTGGCCGAAGCCGTTCGTCATGACGTCGAAGAAGTAGCCGGCGCGCTCGTTGCGGAGGCGGTCGACGTGGAAGGTGCTCGGGCTCTTGAATCCGCGCTGGACGATCATGCCCTGCCCGTCGCCCGTCCGGCCGTGACACGGGGAGCAGAAGATGTCGAAGCGCTCCCGCCCGCGGAGGAGGAGCGGCCTCGTGACGGGGACGGGGATGTCGAGGACGAACTTGCCGTCCTCGGCCACGCCGCGGTAGATCGCGGCGTCCGCGCGCAGGAAACCGCGTGCGACGACGCCCTCGGGAAGCGGCCGGGCCGAGCTGTGGTCCGCGAAGAACGGCGACTCGCGCAGCGGCTTCGTCTTGGCCTGGTTGTGCATGTCGTTGCGGCAGCCGGCGAGCGCGAGAGCGAGAAGGGGGAGAAGAAGCGTGCGCCGCATCAGTCCTCCACGTCCTGGACGTGGACCGCGCCGAGCGTCTCCATGAACCGGAACGTGTCGCCGGCCCGGAATTTCGGGTCTCGGGCGAGGATCATCAGGAAGTATTTGTCGCGCGACGCGAGCTGGAAGCGGTCCACGCCGAAGACCGGGTGGTAGGGCATCGGGAGGCCGTTCAGCACGAGCATCCCGAGAACGGCCGCGATGCCGGCCCCGAGAATCGTGCACTCGAACGTGATCGGGATGAACGCGACCCAGCTGTTGAGAGGCCGACCGCCGACGTTGAGCGGGTAGTCCACGACGGCCGTCCAGTACTGAAGGAAGAAGCCGCCGAGGAAACCGAGCATCCCGCCGATCAGGACGAGGAGCGGCACGCGCGAAGGGCCGTGGCCGATCGCGTCGTTGAGCTCCTCGATCGGATACGGCGTGTACGCCTCCATGACGACGTAGCCCTCCGCGCGGGCGCGGTGCACGGCCTGGACGAGGGCGGGCGAGCCCGCGAACTCGGCGATGACGCCGTAGAGGTGGGGCGGCAGCTCCCCGCCTCCCTCGCGCGGACCGGGCTTGCCGACCCCGGGGGCGACGTGGCGGGGGAAGAGGCGCGACAGGAGGCTCACGCCTTCACCTCCGGCGCCTTGTCCGCCGGATCTCCCGTCGCGATCGTGCGCATCTCGAAGATCGAGATGACGGGCAGGAAGCGGATGAAGAGGAACATGAGCGAGAAGAAGAGGCCGAGCGACCCGATGTAGAAAGCCCAGTCCCAGCGGGTCGGCACGTACATGTCCCACGAGGACGGAAGGAAGTCGCGGTGGAGGCTCGTCACGACGATGACGAAACGCTCGAACCACATGCCGATGTTGACGACGATCGAGATGACGAAGAGCGTCGCGACCGAGTTGCGCACCTTCCGGAGCCACAGGAGCTGGGGCGTCAGGATGTTGCAGAGAATGAGCAGGAACCAGATCCAGCCGTACGGTCCCAGGATCCGGTTCTTGATCATGAAGGCCTCGAAGGGGTTGCCGCTGTACCAGGCCATGAAGATCTCGATCGCGTAGCCGTATGCCACGATGAGGCCCGTCGCGAGCATGATCTTCGCCATGTTCTGCAGGTGCCGCATCGTGATGAAGTCCTCGAGCCCGAACAGCTTGCGGAGCGGGATCGAGAGCGTCATGACCATCGCGAAGCCGGAGTAGATGGCGCCCGCGACGAAGTAGGGCGGGAAGATCGTCGCGTGCCAGCCCGGGATGATCCCGACCGAGAAGTCGAAGCTTACGACCGTGTGGACGGAGACGACGAGCGGCGTCGCGAGGCCCGCGAGGAGGAGCGACGCGACCTCGTAGTTGTGCCAGTGCCGCGCCGAGCCGCGCCAGCCCATCGCGAGCATCCCGTACGCGACCTTTCCGAACCAGGACTTTGAGCGATCGCGGAGCGTCGCGAGATCCGGGATGAGGCCCACGAACCAGAAGAGCGCCGAGATGGTCGCATACGTCGAAACGGCGAAGACGTCCCACATGAGCGGGCTGCGGAACTGCGGCCACAGGCCCATCGTGTTCGGGTACGGGAAGAGCCAGTAGGCCGCGAGCCACTGCCGGCCCGTGTGGAAGAGGACGAACTGGCCGGCGGCCGCGACGGCGAAGAGAGTCATCGCCTCGGCGAAACGGTTGATCGACGTGCGCCACGACTGGCGCAGGAGGAGGAGGATCGCGGAGATCAGCGTCCCCGCGTGGCCGATGCCGATCCACCAGACGAAGTTCACGATCGCGAATCCCCAGCCGACCGGGATGTTGATGCCCCAGACCCCGACGCCGAGGAGCAGGAGCTTCGCCATCGACATCAGGAGGAGCTGCAGGGCCACGAACGAGACGGCGAAGCCCAGGAACCACCACTTCGGCGTCTTGTTGAGGACGACGGCGCTGATCTTGTCCGTGACGGTGGCCGGCGTGTAGCCCGGCGCGATGACGGGGGGGCGTTCCGGAATCGCGCTCATCCGTGGTGCTCCGTCGCAGCCGGCGCGCCGCCCAGCTTCGGGTTTGGATTCGTGAGCTTCGCGAGATACGTCGTCCGCGGGCGCGTGTTGAGCTCGGCGAGGAGCGGGTACTCGAGCGGGTCCTTGCGCAGCTTCGCGGCCTTCGACGTCGGATCGTTGAGGTCGCCGAAGACGAGCGCCTCCGTCGGGCAGGCCTGCTGGCATGCCGTCACGACCTCGCCGTCGCGGACGCGCCGGTTCTCCTTCTCGGCCGCGATCCGGGCGCGATTCACGCGCTGGATGCAGTAGTTGCACTTCTCCATGACGCCGCGCTGGCGGACCGTGACGTTCGGATTCGCGAGAAGCGTGAGAACGGGAAGGTGCTTGTCCTTGTTGTAGTCGTAGAAGTTGAACCGCCGGACCTTGTAGGGGCAGTTGTTCGAACAGTACCGGGTCCCGATGCAGCGGTTGTAGGTCATCTCGTTGATGCCTTCCTCGCTGTGGGTCGTCGCCGCGACGGGGCAGACGACTTCGCACGGGGCCTTCTCGCAGTGCATGCACATGACCGGCTGGTTGTGGGCGGCTGGGTCCTCCGGCGTCCCCTCGTAGTAGCGGTCGATCCGCAGCCAGTGCATCTCGCGGCCGCGACGGACCTGGTCCTTGCCGACGGTCGGAATGTTGTTCTCCGCCTGGCAGGCGACGACGCATGCGCTGCAGCCCGTGCACGAGGACAGGTTCACCGCGAGGCCCCAGGCGTGCTGCTCGTATTTCCAGTCCGGGTAGAGCGAGATCTCCGGGACCTCCTCCATCTTCTTCGCGAACTCCGGGTCCTTGCGGTACGTCTCGTAGGTGCCGGTCCGTACGAGGTGCCGGCCCTCCATGTTGAAGTGCTGCTGGGTCGAGGCGAGCTCTACCGCGCGGCCGGTCTTGCGCAGCGCCGCCGTCGCGTTCCAGAGCGACGCCGACGTGCGGAGCGCGTATGCGTTGACGCCGACGCCGTTCCCGACGCGGCCCGCGCGCGTGCGCCCGAAGCCGAGGTGGACCGTCACGACGCCGTCGGGCTGGCCCGGGAGGATCCAGACCGGGAGCTCGATCTTCCGCTCGTTCGCCTCGATCTCGACGACGTCCTCGTTCTTCAGGCCGAGCCCTTCCGCGCTCTTCGGCGAGAGGTGCGCGACGTTGTCCCACACGAGCTTCGTGAGGGGCTTCGGCATCTCCTGCAGCCAGCCGCTGTTCGCGAACCGGCCGTCGAAGAGGCCCGGGTCCGGCCTGAGAACGAGCTCGAACGACCCCGCCGGCACAGGGGTGGCCCGTGGAGAGGCGGCCGGCGCCTTCGGCGCGAGGGCCAGCGGCGCGAGGGCCGTGCCTTCGACGAGGCCGTCGTGAAGGGCCTTCCTCCAGAACGCGTCGAATCCCGCGGGACGCTGTTTCTGCCACGCCGCCTTCACGAGGTCGCCGCCCTTCGCGGACGGCTGGCCGAGGACGGCCGCGAGGACCTCGTGGGCGGACTTGCCGCCGTAGAGGGGCTCGACGAGGGGCTGCGCGATGGAGATCGTGCCGTCGAAGGCGCGCGCGTCCGTCCACGCCTCGAGCGGGTGGGCCTCGTTCAGCTGCCACGTGCAGTACGCGCTCGTCTCGTCGTCGTAGAGCGACAGGTGCACGCGGAACGCGGCCTTCTGGACGGCGTCCGCGAACCCGAGGTCCGCGGGGGCGTCGAAGACGGGGTTTCCGCCGAGGATCAGGAGCGTGTCGACCTTGCCGGCCTTGAGGTCGGCGGCGAGATCGCGGATCGACGCGAGCTGGTCGACGGGCTCGGCCTCGACCGGTCCCGTGAGGAGGACGGTCGTGCCGATCGCGCCGAGGGCGCCGTTGATCGCGTGGACGAGGGCGTGGACCTCGGCCGGGGCGTAGTCGCCCGCGACGACGAGGCCGCGAGCGCCGGCGCCCTTGAGGTCGGCCGCGGCCGCGGCGAGCCACGGGAAGTCCGCGGCCGCGGCGCCGCCCGTGAGGGCGGCGTGAAGGGCGGACGCCGCCTTGCCGAGCGCGGACGGCTTCACGGAGAAGCGGTGGTCCGCGAGCGTGGACGACGCGGTCGGCGTCGACTCGACGGCGTAGTAGCGCGGCGGTGTGCCGCCGGCGGTCGCCGCCTCGCGCCGCCGGCGTGCGAACGCGCGCGCGGCCGCGAGCGCTCCGGGGCCCGAGACGAACGGGTCCGCGTCGAGCGTCAGGACGACGTCGGCCTTGCCGAAGTCGTGGCGCGTTTCGACGGCCTGGCCGAAGGCGAGGCGGGCGCCCGCGCGGGCTGCGTCGCGCCCCGCCGGCTCCCACTGGTGCCAGCGGGCCTTCGGCATCGCCGCGAGGACCGCGCGGATCTGGGACGCGAGCGTCGGGGACGTGACGGTCTGCGTCAGGATGCGGAAGCCGTCGCCCTGAAGGGCCGCGTGTATCTTCACGCGCGCCGCGAGCTCGTCCGTGAAGTTCGCCCACGTGCGGATCTGGCCGAGGCGCGTGATCGTCTGGGAGCGGTCCGGGTCGTAGAGGGAGAGGACGAGCGCCTGGGCGCACGCGTCCGTCGCGCCGAGGCTCGCCGGGTGGTCCGGATTGCCCTCGACCTTCGTCGGGCGGCCCGTGTGGCTCTCGACGAGGAGGCCCGTCGCGTAGCCGCCGAGCGTCGCGGAGGTCGCGAAGAAGAGCGGGCGGCCGGGGACGACCTCCTCGGGCTGCTTCACGTACGGGACGAGGCCCTCGCGGGGCTGCTTGACGCAGGCCGAGAGGCCGGCGAGGGAGAGCGAGGCGGCGGAGAGCTCGAGGAAGCGGCGGCGGCTCACGCCCTCGTCCCACTCGGACGCGTGCTGCGGGAACTCGCGGCCGAGCATCTCGGCGAACTCGGGCGTCCCGGCGTACTCCTCGAGGCTTCGCCAGAAGGCGCGGCCCTGCTGCCCGGAGAGGCGATCCCGGAGATCGGGGGTGTGCGTGTGGTCGGTCATCGGTGGCACGTGCTGCAGTTCGTGAGCGCGTAGGCGGAGCGGATGCCGTACTCCTTCTTGAGGGCGGCCCCGAGGGCGGCCTGGTCGTCGGCCTTCCATGCGAGGTCGAAGATCCTGTCTTTCGGCCGGAGGTTCTTTTCCGGGTTGCGGTGGCACTCGAGGCACCACTCCATCTGGAGCGACGGGTACTGGTACGTGAGGCGCATCTTGTCCACCCGGCCATGGCAGGAGACGCAGCCGATGCCCTTCGCCACGTGGATCGAGTGGTCGAAGTAGACGAAGTCGGGGAGGTCGTAGACGCGCGCCCAGTTCAGCGGCTGTCCGGTCCGGAAGCTCTCGCGCACCGGCGCGAGCATCGGGCTGTCGTTCCACACGAGCTTGTGGCAGTTCATGCACGTCGCGGTCGGCGGGATGCCGGCCGAGGCGCTCTTCTCGACGGACGAATGGCAGTAGCGGCAGTCGATTCCGAGGCCGGCCACGTGGTGCTCGTGCCCGAAGGGAATCGGCTGCTTGATCGTCACGCCCTGGTTCGTGTTGTAGGCGGAACGGTTCAGGACGGACGCCGCCCACGCGACGCCGGCGAGGACGAACACCGCTCCCCAGATGGACAGGCGGGCGATGGCATTCGTGGACCGATTGAAGATCTGCGACATGACTCTGTTTCTTGGCCGGGCTCGCCGGCCGGGAAGGCCGGGAATTTACCAGATCGCGTCTGAGAGTGAGTTGCCGTACCCCATCGACGCGCGCGCCTAGAATCAATCGTGCCGTCGTCTCCGACACGCGCGCGTCTGGCGGCTCCGCTCGCCGTGTTTGCGCTCGTCTTCGCGCTGCGCGGGGCCGCGCTGGCCGCGCTCCTCGCGACGCCCCTCGCCTCCTGGCATCTCTGGACGGAGACGGACGAGCACGCCTACGTCGAGTGGTCGGCCCGTCTCGCGGCCGGCAACTGGGCCGATGTCCCCGCCTACCGCGCGTACTTCAACTGGCAGCGGGAGTACGGGCCGCCGGAGGCGTGGGAGCGCTGGTACCAGAAGAACGCCTACTACGCGGGGCCGCTGTACCCCTACGGCCTCGCGGTCCTCCGGAAGGTCTTCGGGTCGCCGTTCCTGCCGGCGCGGCTGCTGCAGCTCCTGCTCGCGTGCCTTGCCGCGGCGGCGGTCGCCGCCGCGGTACAAAGGCTCGGAGAAGATTTTCTTAGAAGGGGAAGAGGGGAAGGCGGCCGCCCGGTTTTGTGGTCGTCGATCGGTGCGGGTGTGCTCTACGGAAGCTACGGCCCGCTCGTCTTCCACGACTTCTTTCTCTACCGCGACGGCCCCGTCGCGCATCTGGCGACGCTCCTCGTCGTGCTGCCGATGATCTTCGGCGGAGGCGCCGCCTTCGGCCTCGGGCTCCTGGGCGGCGCCGCCGTCCTCATGAAACAGACGGTCCTTCCTCTGGCCCTCTTCTCTCTGTATTCGCTTTCAAAGAAATCCGAATCCCCGGGCGGCGCGCAGCGCCGCGTTCTCGTCCTCGGCGCAATGGGCCTCGCGATCCCACTCGGCGTTCTCGCCGTGCGGAACGTTTCCGCCGGCGTGCCGCCGCTGACCTTCGACACGCGGCAGGCGATCGGGATCGTGTGGGGCAACGGGTTCGGCGCGGACGCGACGACGAACCCGCCGCCGCGCATGAAGGAGATCCTGGAAGAGGCCGCCGGCTCGACGTCGAAGACCGCGCGGCTCGTCCTCGCGGGCTACGGGGAGCAGCCGCTCGAATTGCCGAAGCTGCTCCTGAAGAAGCTCGCCACGTTCTTCAACCGGTTCGAGGTCCCCGACAACGCGAACTTCTACTTCTTCAGGGATCGATTGAGGATTCTCGAAATGCTCCCTGTCTTTCCATGCCTCCTCGGCATCGGGGGAGTCGGGGTTTTCGCGGCGCTGACGCGCCGCGTTCTTCGAAAGGATGAATTCGCGCTCACGCTCGTCGGGATCCTCACTCCGCTCGCGGCGTGTCTCCTCGTCCAGACCACCTCACGCTACCGGGCCGGAGCGATCGGGCCGCTCGCGCTCGGTTCCGGCCTTTTCCTTCTCTTCACACTCGAAGAAATTCAGAGGCGAAAGCGGCGCGCCGTGTGCCTTCTGGCGGGAACGGCGGCCGCGCTGTCTCTGGTCCCGCTCCTCCCCTCGACGATCTACGACGCGCGCCACCGCTGGTCGGACACGCTCGTGTACGCGACGCTCGCCGAGGCCGAGCGCGGCCCCGAGGCCGCGGCGGAGGAGATCCGGCGGTACGTGGAGGAGGGCGGCGACGACCGGGCCTACGGATCCGCGGTCCGTGCGTTCCGCTACTGGGTCCGGACCGGTGAGCGCGCGCAGGCGCTGGTCGAGCCTTCGGGGGTAGCGCCGCCGGAGCGCCGGCTGAGGGAATTTCCCAAGACGAGCCGGGACGCGCTTCTCGGGCGCTGACCCGGGATTTCGCCGCCTGTCCCCGGCGGTCTTCTACGTCGCCGCGAGCGTCTGCTGGATCTTCTGGACGAGCTTTTCGTTCAGCTCGAGCTGGTGCTTCAGGGCTTCCTTGAACTCGTGGCTCTGCGCGTGGTGGAGCTCGTGCATCAGCGACTTGCGCGCCGCGTCGAGCACGTGCTTGAGGTAGTCGCTCTCGTGTGTGTTCAGTTCGATGTTCATGGGACGCTCGTCTCCTAGACCGCGCCGAGCGGCTTTTGCTGTCTTTTCAGGGACGGGGCTTCGCGCTTCTCGTCGCGCAGGTGGTGCCAGGCGAGGATCGGGTGGCGCAGCAGCATTCGCGGGCCCGCGAAACGCATGACCTCGTGCATCTGCTCGCGCTTTTCCTTCGTGTAGCAGTGGATCGGGCACTTCTTGCACGTCGGCTTCTCTTCGCCGTACGGGCACTTCAGCAGGCGGTAGCTCGCGTAGTCGAGCAGGGAGTCGCACCCCGCACAGAGCCCGCCGAAGCGCGCGCGGACGTGCAAGGGGTGCGCCTCGCACCAGATGTGGAGCATGGCCTCGATCGTCCGCTGTTCGCGGCGCAGGCGGGGCGTCGTGAGCAGGGCGTTCTGGAATTCGCCGGGGACTTCGCTCACGGGGAGATCCTGTCTCATCCCGGCAATTTGCATCATCGATGCACCTGCATCAAGAGCCGGACATGACGCACGTCATACGAATGGGGAATCACGTCAGGAAGAGCCCCGTGTCGAGGTGCTGCATGAGGATGTCCGGCCCTTCGAGCCCGACGCTCATCCGGATCAGGCCCGGCGTGATGCCGCGGGCGAGGCGGTCGGCTTCGGGGACGACCGCGTGCGTCATCGTCGCGGGCTGCTCCACGTACGTGATGGCTCCGCCGAGGCTCACGGCCAGCTCCATCGGGACGTCCTTGCGGGCGAGGTAGTTCATCAGCTTCTCGCCGGCTGCGGCGCCGCCCTTCACCTCGAACGAGATGAGCGAGCCGCCGTCGCGCATCTGCTTCTCGACGATGTCCTTCTGCGGGAAGTCGTGGAAGCCCGGGTACGTGACGCTCGCGACCTTCGGGTGCGTGCGCAGGAACGCGGCGATCGTGGCGGCGCTGTCGCTCTGGGCCTTCTGGCGGACGGCGAGGGACTGCACGGTCATCGAGTTCACCCACGAGTCGAACGGCGAGGGCGTCGCGCCGAGGTCCTTGTACCAGGGGAAGAGGTCGGTCTTCAGGTACCGGAACGGCCCGAGCAGGGCGCCGCCGATGGACGCCGAGTGGCCGTTGATGAACTTCGTCAGCGAGTGGACGATGAAGTCGGCGCCGAGCCGGAACGGCTGCTGCAGCCACGGCGAGCAGAACGTGTTGTCGACGATGAGCGGGATGCCGCGCGCCTCGGTCAGGCGCGAAATGGCCTCGATGTCGCAGAGGCGGAGCGTCGGGTTCTCGGGCGATTCCAGGAACACGGCCGCGACGTTCGGATGGAGCTCGAGCGTCTTCGCGACCTCGGCCACGCTGCCCGTGTCGCAGAAGACGGCCTCCACGCCGTACCTCGACATGTTGCGCAGGAGGCTGTCCGTGCAGCCGTAGATGTTGCCGGCGAGGACCGCATCGCCTGCCTTGAGGAGCGACAGCAGCAGCGTCGAGATCGCGCCCATTCCCGAGCCGAAGATGAGACAGCCGATCGTGGGCTCGGTCTCGTCGGCGGCGAGCGCCTTTTCGATGACGTGCTGCGCTTCGAGCCGGAAGAGGACGCGCTCGAGGTACTCGCTCGTCGGGTTGCCGAGGCGCGTGTAGATCCGCGCGTACGGCCTCTCGCCGCCTTTCGACATCCCGAGAAAGCGGTCGGCGCCGTCCCTGACGTTGCGGAACGCGAACGTCGAGCGCTGGTGGATGGCGGGCAGGCCGGTGCCCGCCGCGAGCGCCCGGAACATGCCCTCGTCCAGCTGGTGGACGTCGTCGCGGACCCACCGGGTCTTGCGGTCGACCCACCAGTCCCAGAAGGAGAAGCGGGCGGCGCCGTGCAGGACGGGGGAGGCGGTTGGGGTGCTCATGCCCCCGAATTTAGCCCCCGCGGCGCTCCGGGGCTAGAATGGTGCACGTTCGAAGGCCCAAGGAGCGTCCGTGGCCGAGCCCAGTCCTCGGACAGAAATGCGCCGAAGCCCCCGCAGCGACGTGCGGATTCCGGTCGCGCTGCGCCATGAAGGGGAGAGGTTCAAAGGCACGACACTCGTCGTGAACACTCACGGCGCGCTCGTGGGCTCCCACCGCAACATCCCGATGGGCGACATGTTCGAGCTCGAAAACGTGCGGACGCGCGTCTTCTGCCATTGCCGGGTCGTGTTCCACGGCGGGCTCGGCGCCGACGGCTTCTTCCGCCTCGGCGTCGAGATGCTCGAGTCGCACCCGGCCGTGTGGGGAACCGACTACTCTCCGGCAGCGTCCTGATCCGCCAGCTTCGCCCCGGCGGCGCGCGTCTCGGCGTCCTCTTCCTTCCGTCCCTCTTCGCGCAGGGCCTTCAGGCTGAGCCCGCCCGCGAGGAGGAAGACGAGGCCGAGGAGCGTGATCGGAACGAACGAGAGCGCGTGCGAGACGAGGGCGAACGCGCCGGCCGTGTCCTTGCCGACGCCGTAGAAGCCCGTCAGCGCGTAGGCGACCGCCGTGTGGTAACCGCCCACGCCGCCCGGCGTGGGGATCGCGAGGCCGAGGATCGCCCACGCGATGACGAAGAACGAGACGGGGTAGGGGAGCGCGAGGTCGAAGGCGAGAAGCGTCATCCAGACCTGGGCGGCGATGAGGGTCCAGAGCGCGAGGGAGGCGGCCGCGACGACC
This sequence comes from Thermoanaerobaculia bacterium, assembly GCA_044229475.1. Classification (GTDB taxonomy): domain Bacteria; phylum Acidobacteriota; class Thermoanaerobaculia; order UBA5066; family UBA5066; genus Fen-183. Next base: position 53,262 of record JBGASW010000001.1, read on the forward strand.
GCGATGTCCTTCACGGTGCCGAGGGCGCCGAGTCCGTCCAGGAAGGAAAGCAGGATCGCCTCGATCCGCGCGCCGATCTTCCCGGGCAGCGGACGGAGGAACGGCCTGACGAAGCGGTCCGTGCGCTCGGGCTTCGCGGCGAGCAGGCCGAGGACGGTGAGGCCGGCGAGGGTTCCGGCGCCGAAGAGGAGCGCGAAATGGCGGAGGGTCGCGAAGCGGCCGGCCGCCTCGCCGCCCATGTTCTGAGGCGCCCAGCCGACCGCGTAGACGACGAAGAGGAGCACGCACGTCACGAGGTCGATGAGGCGCTCGAGCGCGATCGACGCGAGGCACGGCGCGACGGGCAGCCCGGCGCGGCGCGCGAGGGCGACCGGCCGGACGATCTCGCCGGCGCGGGCGGGCAGCAAGGTCGACGCCGCGAAGCCGATCGACGTCGCCGAGTTGAGGTCGTAGGCCGAGGGGCGCCCCGCCCTCCGGAGGAGCAGTCCCCATCGCCACGAGCGGAAGAGGGGAGTCGCGATGAGGCCGCAGGCCGTTGCGGCGGCAAGCCACCCCACGTGCGCCCCCCGGATCGCCGCCCCCACGGCCGCGAAGTCGAGCGTCCGGAGGAACAGCACGAGAAGGACGGCGGCCAGGCCGAGGGACACCGCGACCCGCAGCGCTTTCCCGCCCTTTTCGGAGGAGGTCACCGCCGGATCGTAGCCCACCGTGCGGTACGCTCGTCCCGTGCGCGACGTGCCGGTCTTCACCGATTCCGTCTTTCTGGAGCACGACACCGGCCCGTACCACCCCGAGAACGCGCGCCGGCTCGAGGCCGTGATCCACGCGTTGCGCCAGGAAGGGCGACGGTTCGAGTCCCCGCCCGACCCCGCGCGCACGCAGAAGGCGATCGAACGCGTTCACGAGCCCTCCTACGTCTCGCGCCTGAAGGCGGCCTGCGACGCGGCGCCGCCGGGCGCTTCCTCGCCGTTTTCGCTGTTCGACTGCCCGGACAACCCGATCTCGTCTGCGACGTTCGGGGCGGCGTATCGGGCGGCGGGGCTCGTCCTTGCGGCCGTGGACGCGGTCCTGGAACGGAGGGCGCCGTCGGTGTTCGTGGCCGCCCGGCCGCCCGGCCACCACGCGCTCGCCGCGCAGGCGATGGGCTTCTGTTTCTTCAACACGATCGCCGTCGCGGCGCGTGACCTCGTGGAGACGTCGGGTGCGACGCGCGTCCTCGTGGCCGACTTCGACGTCCACCACGGGAACGGGACGCAGGAGATCTTCTGGGAGGACGGACGCGTGGCCTACCTGTCGGTCCACCGGTATCCGTTCTACCCGGGCACGGGCGCCGCGGAGGAACGGGGGGCGGGGCGAGGGCTGGGAGCGAACGTGAACGTGCCGCAGCGCGCCGGGGCGGGCGACGGCGCGTACGCGGGCGGCTTCTCCGCGGCCCTCGAAAGGCTCGCGGAGAGGTTCAAGCCGGAGTTCGTCCTGATCTCGGCCGGCTTCGACGCCCACGAGGGCGACCCGCTCGGGGGGATGGCGGTCACGACGGCCGGGTTTTCCTGGATGACGCGCTCCCTCGAGGAGGTCGCCGAGACCTGGGCCGGCGGGAGGATCGTCTCCGTTCTCGAGGGCGGGTATGACGAGCGTGCGCTGGGCGAGTCGGCGGTCGCGCACGTGCGTGTCCTCGACCGGACGGGCGGCCTGCCGTAGGGGAGCCTCGCGTAAATCGCTCATTTGACAGAGCCTTCCGCGCCCGTTAGACTCAATACGCGTCAATCTCTCTTCATGATTCGGTGTCCGAGCGTGCCTTGGAATTTCTTCTCGACGCACGGAGGCTCGTGATGATTCGGAAGGCCCTGATCCTCTCGGCGACCGTCGCGGCCGTGGCCCTGCTCATGGCGCCCCCGGCGGACGCCCGCAGCGCGGAAGTCCGGCGCGCCCTCGGATGTCCCTCGCAAACGCTGGGAGCCGTAGACGTTCCGGCGGACGGAGCGACCGTCAGCGGGTACGTGGTCGTCAAGGGGTACGCGCTGGACGGCAACCTTGTGTCCAACGTCGATGTCTACGTTGACGGCACCGACGACGCGAACCGCGTCACGGCGGCCGGCGGCGCGAACATCAACCTGCCGCGCCCCGACATTCTCCAGGCCTTCCCGCAGTACGCGGGCACTCCGGGCCAGAACCCCGGTTGGCTCGCGTCCTTCAAGGCCTCGAACTTCTCGAACGGATCCCACACGATCTACGTCGGGGTCACGGACACGACCGGCTGCACGTACTTCCTCGCGCCCAAGGCGATCAAGATCGACAACACGAAGAACCAGGCGCCGTTCGGAAACATGGACTTCCCGCTCCCGAACAGCTCGGCGTCCGGCAACGGCGTCCTCTCGGTCGTGGGTTGGGCGCTCGACGACCGCAAGGTCGACCACGTCGACGTACTCGTCGACGGGCTGCTCGAGCGGCAGGCCGTCACGGGCATCTACCGCGCCGACGTCGCCGCGAACTTCCCGGACAACCCCGCCGCGATCGTCTCGGGCTTCATCCTGAACGTCGATTCGACGCGGTACGCGAACGGCGTCCACACGGTCACCGTCCAGGCCGTGGACGACCAGGGCCAGAAGGGCTTTCTGGGGACCGTACGCGTGCAGGTGTTCAACAACGCACCGAACACAGGCCCCTTCGGCGCGGTCGAGTTTCCGCTCCTGAACGCGAACTGGTTCGGGAACTGCTTCCCGGTCTCGCCGGGCGGCCCGTCCGGCGGCCCGACGGACATCGTCGATCCGCGCATCCTCATGTTCGTCAACGGCTGGGCCCTCGAAGCCTCGCTCGAGAACACGGGCGGCGTCTCGGAAGTGCGCGTCGCGCTGGACGGCGTGCCGATCAAGAACTCGCGCGTGAACTGCCACCGCGAGTTCCTCCTCGCGAACGCCCTGATCGACTGCTACGGGTACTACCGTCCCGACATCGAGGTCCTCTATCCGGGCTTCGCGCAGGCCCCGAACGTCGGCTTCCAGTTCTTCGTGGACGCCGGCTACCTCCTGACGCAGAAGGGCTTCCGGGAGGGCGCGCACATCCTCCAGGTGTCGGCCGTCGACAAGCGGAACACCGCCGTGCTCCTGAAGGAAGTCCCGATCACGATGGAGTGCGCGACGGGCCAGCTCGACCCGCCGCCGCTCGGCTACATCGACGACCCGACGAACTACAAGTTCATCGGAGGCGTCTTCCCCGTGATCGGATGGGCCCTGGATCTCGACTACGTCGGAAAGGTCCGGATCCTGATCGACGGCGTGCCGCAGATCGACGCCATCACGGGAGTGGACTGGGCGGACTACGGCTACGCGAGCCCGGACGTCGCGCTCGCGTATCCCTTCTACCCGCAGCGCAACAACGCGCGCTTCCGCTTCTACCTCGACACGACGAAGCTCTCGAATTCCGAGCACGACCTCCTGATCGAGGTCTCCGACGTGCACGGCGCGGTGCGCTCGGCCGGCACCCGGCGTTTCATCGTGAACAACAACACCCTCGTCCGCTGAAGAAGAGAAGACGAAAAGAAGACGAAGAGATTTTCTTAGAAGGTAAGAGAGCGGGGGCCCGGCGGTTGCCGGGCCTTTTCATTTATCCTCGTCGCTCGCCATGCAGCCCGCCCAGAAGAAGTTCCTGATCCGGTTCGCGCTGTTCCTCGTGGGGCTCTACGCGCTCGTCGCGATCCAGCCCGTCAACGACGCCGTCGTCGTGCCGTTCACGGGGTTCCTCGTGAAGGTGTCGGCGGGGATCCTCCGCGCGGTCGGCGAGCCCGTCGTCACGAGCGGCACGGTGATCCGGTCGGCGCTCTTCGCGGTGGACGTCAAGAACGGCTGCAACGGGATCGAGGCGGCGCTCCTCCTCCTCGCCGCGATGCTCGCGTTTCCGGCCTCGGCAAAGGCCCGCGCCGCGGGCATCGCGACGGGTCTCGCCGTCATCCAGGTCGTGAACCTGTTCCGGATCGTGTCGCTCTTCTGGCTCGGCGCCCACCGGCGCGACGTGTTCGAGCTGTTCCACGCGGCGATCTGGCAGACGCTCCTCATCCTGCTCGCAGTCGGGATCTTCCTCGCGTGGGGCCGGAAGCTACGCGGCGGAGAAAGTGCTGAAGCTCGCGCTTAGGGCCGCCCTGGGCTTCGCGCTCGGGCTCGGCCTCTGGCGCGCCGGGACACCCGCCTACAACCGGCTGCTCGCCGGCTTCGCGGAGCCGGTCGTACGCCTGCTCGAGCGGCCGGCGGCGACCCGGCTCTACGCGGAGGAAGCGCGCGTCGTGATCGACCGGGCCGACTTCACGTCCCGATCCGACCGGCCGTCGCTTCCGGCGGACGACCTCACGTTCGACGTCATCATCCTTTTCACGCTGGCGGCCGCGACGCCCGGCCTCTTCCGGGACCGCGCGATGAGGGGGCTCGGGATCTCGCTCGTCGTGCTCTTCGCCCTGCACGTCGCGGCGCTCGTCGCTGCCGTGCAGTCCTTCTACGCGCTCAAGCTCGGCGCGTGGAGCGCGGCGGCGTACGGTCCGTTTGCGCGGAACTTCTGGGCCACCGCGTCCCACTTCTGGCGTCTCGCGGGCTGCTTCGCGGCGCCGTTCGTCCTCTGGTGGCTCCTGATCCGGCCTACGGCTTCAGGGGACCCTTCAACTCGGACTTCTTCGCGAGCTGCATCTGCTCGTGCGCGGTCGCGAGCTTCTCGGCCTCGGGGAAGAGGGTGAGCGCCTTCTTGAGCTGGACGTCGTTCTCGAGGCTGGCCCGGTAGCCCGCGTCGCGCCCGAACTTTGCAGTCAGGACTTCCTCGCGGATCGCGCGGTCGACGACGAGGGGGTCCTTCTCCTCGGCGTACGTCGCCTTCGCGCTCTTTTCGAGAAGGATGCCCGGCTTTGCGTCGACGAACTTGAAGAAGTCGTCCCTGACGGCCTCGGTCACGGGAAAGTCGCGGGGAACCGTCGAGTGCTTCGCGAGGTAGTCGACCGCGAACTCGAAGAAGAGCCCGCGCGCATAGAGCGTCGTCGCGAAGCGCGAGAGCGTCGGCGCCTTCACGAAGACGTCGGGCGTGATGCCGCCGCCGCCGTAGACCGTGCGTCCCGCGTCCGTCTTGAAGGACTCCTTCTTCTGAGACGACGCCGCGTCGCGGGCCGGACCCGTCTCTTCGGCGTCGCCGCCCTCCTCGTCCTCGTGGGAGAGGTACTCGAGGACGTCCTTGTAGTCGCGCTGGATGCAGCGGCCGGAGGGCGTGTAGTACTTCGCGGACGTGAGCGCGAGGCCCGCTCCGTCCGAGAGGTTGTAGACCGACTGCACGAGGCCCTTGCCCCAGGTCGTCTGCCCGACGATGACCGCGCGGTCGTGGTCCTGCAGGGCGCCGGCGACGATCTCCGAAGCGGAGGCCGATCCCTTGTTCACGAGGACGACGACGGGGATCCGGGCGTGGGTGTTCTTCCCGGGCGCCGCGAAGCTCTGCTCCTGGGCGCCGTTGCGGCCGCGGGTCACGACCACCTTCTCGTTGCGCGAGAGGAAGAAGTCCGACACGGCGATGGCCTGGTCGAGGAGGCCGCCCGGGTTGCCGCGCAGGTCGAGGACGAGCTTCTTCATTCCCTGCTTTTCGAGCTTGTCCCAGTTCTCGGCGAGCTCGGGGGCTGAGGTGTGCGTGAAGTCCTTCAGGCGGAGGTAGCCGACGCCCGGCTCGACGAGGAACGCATACGAGACCGAGTTCGTCGGGATCTCCGCGCGGGTGACGGTCATCTGGAGGGGCTCGTCGAGGCCCGGCCGGAGGATCGTGATGCGCACCTTGGTGCCCTTGGGGCCCTTGAGCTTCTTGACGACCGCGTCGACCGGAAGGTCGTCGATCGGCTGCCCTTCCACCTTGTCGATCACGTCTCCCGCGCGGATGCCGAGACGGTCCGCCGGCGAGCCCTCGACGGGCGTGATGACCGTGACCTTCCCGTTGCGCTTGCTGATGATGATTCCGAGCCCGTAGAAAGACCCGCGCTGCTTCTCGACCATCGAGGAGTACTCCTCGGGCTCGAGGAAGTTCGTGTGCGGGTCGAGCGTGCCGAGCATCCCGTGGATCGACGCATAGACGAGCTTGTTTGCCGGGACTTCGTCCGCGTACCAGGCCCGGGCCGTGGCAAGGATGTCGGAGTATTCCTTGAAACCGGGGTTCGTCGCGTCCGAGACGGCGCCCAGGCGCCCGCCGGCGATCCCTCCGCCGACCGTGACCGCGAGGAGGAAGACGGCGGCGGCGAGGGCATGCCGGATGGAGCGGGAACGCGGGGAAACGGGGCTGTTGTTCACGTGAAGGGACCCTCCCGGACGCAATGAGACTAGCACGCAGGGGAAGGGCGACGCCTTGACTTCGCCCGGTGCCGAGCGGAGCATCGGCGCTCCAGAGGAGGGGACGGGATGGGCAATCTCGGGATGCCGGAACTGATCATGATCATGGTTCTGGCGCTGCTTCTCTTCGGCCCCAAGAAGCTCCCCGAGATCGGCAAGCAGGTCGGCAAGGCGCTCGGCGAGTTCAAGCGCGCCTCGAACGACCTCAAGCGCACGATCGAGGACGAGATGGAAAAGGCGTCCTCGGCCGTGAAGATCGACGATCCGCCGAAAACCGAGCCGGAGAATTCCGCGCCCGCGCTCGCCCCGTCCGACGGGACGATCTCCCGCCCGTCCGAGACGACGAAGACGCCCGCCCCGTGACCGACGCCTCGCGCCGCCCCGGAGGCGATCCGGAGGAAGACCTCCCGCGGATGTCCTTCCTCGAGCACCTCGAGGATCTCCGCAAGCGCCTCTTCTGGTCCGCGTTCGCCGTGGCCGCCGGCTTCATGGTCTGCTGGTGGAAGGCGAAGCCGATCTTCAATTGGCTCGCGAAGCCCGTCCTCGCCGCGCTGCCGCCCGGGACGAAGCTCGCGTACACGCAGCTCACCGAGCCGTTCATGCTCTACATCAACATCGCCCTCCTCGCGGGCGTGTTCGTGGCGAGCCCGGTGATCCTCTACCAGCTCTGGCTCTTCATCGCCCCGGGCCTCTACAAGCACGAACGCCGGTGGGTCTGGCCGTTCGTCGTCCTGTCGGTCCTCTTCTTCGTGGGGGGAGGCTACTTCGGTTACGCCGTCGGATTCCCGATGGTGGCGCAGTTCCTCGTCGCGACCGGCGAGGACTTCATGCCCGTCATCAAGATCGACGACTACCTCGACATCACGTCGAAGATCCTTCTCGGGATGGGGCTCGTCTTCGAGACGCCGATCCTGATCTTCTTCCTCGCGCGCATGGGCGTCGTGACGGAGAAATGGCTCCTCGCGAAGTTCCGGTACGCCGTCCTCGTCATCTTCATCATCGCGGCTCTCATCACGCCGACGCCCGACATCCCGACCCAGTGTGCGTTCGCCCTCCCGATGTGCGGGCTCTACCTCCTCGGAGTCGCCATGGCGTGGGTCTTCAAGAAACGCGTTCCGAAGGACGCGGCGCCCACGGAAAACTGACGAGACTCATTCGCTGAGGTATGGTGCTCGCGGTGCGCGACAGGCTGACGAGAGTCTTCAAGGCGTTCACGTATCGCGACTTCAGCCTGCTGTGGGCCGGCGCGTTCACGTCGAGCGTCGGCACGTGGATGCAGTCGGTCGCCCAGAGCTGGCTCGTCCTGACGATCTCGGGCAATCCGCAGTACCTCGCGTGGACGGAGGGCCTTCAGCAGGCGCCGTTCCTCGTCTTCTCGCTGGTCGGCGGCGTTCTCGCGGACCGGATGGACCGGCGGCGGATCCTGCTGCTCTCCCAGGTCGTCCAGCTCACGACGGCGTTCCTCCTCGCGTTTCTCGTGTATGCGAACCACGTCCAGGTCTGGATGATTCTCGTCCTGTCCCTCGTCGTCGGAATCGCGCAGTCGTTCGGCGGGCCGGCGTATCAGGCGCTCGTCCCGACCCTCGTGGACAAGGAAGACCTTCCGAACGCGGTCGCGCTCAACTCGATCCAGTTCAACCTCGCGCGCGTCATCGGCCCGGTCCTCGCGGGCGCGGCGTTCGCGACGCTCGGCGCGGCGGCGTGCTTCGGGCTGAACGGCCTGTCGTTCTTCGCGGTGATCCTGGCGCTCCTCGCGCTCAGGCGCGGGGCCCCCACGGGCGCGGCCAGCGGCAGCGTGATGGAGAACCTCAAGGCGGGCCTCGCGGGCGCGCACCGGGACCGCGCGCTTCGAGGGCTCATCGCCCTCTCGTTCATCGGGAGCTTCTGCGCGTTCCCGCTCCTCACGTTCCTGCCCGTCTTCGCGAAGGACGTCTTCAAGGGCGACGTGAAGGTCCTGGCCACGTTTCTCGCGGTGTTCGGCCTCGGGGCGGTGAGCGGCGCGATCGGGGCGGCCGGCTTCGGGCACGTGAAGCGGCGCGGCGCGGTCGCGGTCGCGATGCAGATGGCGTTCGGGGCGCTGATGATCGGTTTTGCGCTCTCGCGGACGAAGTGGCTCTCGTTTCCGCTGCTCTTCCTCGCGGGCGCGGCGCTCATGATCGTCTTCGCCATGTTCATGACGCTCGTCCAGACGAACGTGGACGACGCCATGCGCGGGCGCGTCGTGAGCGTCTACTCGCTCGCGTTCCGGGGCGCGATGCCGCTGGGCAACCTGGCGGCGGGCTTCCTCGTCGGCGTCATGCCGGCGCCCTGGGTCCTCGCCGGGAACGGGGCTCTGCTCCTGCTCGTCGGAAGCACCGTGTTCCTGAGGAACCATCCGGAAGGGGTTCCAAAGCTTTAGGGCGGGGGAAACCCTTCCAGCGTTTCCCCCGCGCCCCCTTCGGGGCTAGGGCCACTGGCGCCAGTCGGTCGTTTCCATCTCCAGGGCGACGGCGCGCTTGCCGCGCCTCATGTTCAGGAACACGCGTTTCGGCACCCAGATCGGCGCGACGTCGGGGCGCACCTGCGGGAGCGGCTCGAACGTCGCGCGGATGAAGGCGATGTCCAGGATGCGCGGGTCGACGGTCGTCTTGACCTCGATCTGCGCCGCGGTCTTCGTCTTCGGGTCGAAGAAGAGCACCGCGTCGTCCAGCGGGCGGCCGAGACCGCGGCCGTGCATGCGCACGAGGCCGGGGTGGTCCGCCTCGGGTGGAAGAACCTCGGCGTTCTTGGCCCACTCGGCCACGCGCTCGGGGGAGAGGCGCGCGTAGTACTGCATGAGGTCCTGCGCGATCTCCGAGAGGCGCTCTTCCTCGGTGCCGGTCGTCGGCGCGTAGACCCGCGCCCGGGGGTCGTTCTCGGCGAACGGAGTCGGCTCGGCCGGCTTGTCGAACTTGATCGTCTTCTTGACGAGGCCCCCGTCGGGCCCGAGGTGGACGTCCTCGACCTTCAACATCCGGAGCGTCCCGTCCACCCTCATCTCGGTCTTGAGGCGCCACTGGTAGTTCGAGAGGCGCTCGCGCTCGCGCTTGAGTCCCGGGCCGACGTCCAGCTTGGACGGCGTGGGGTCTTGCGCGGCGAGGGGCAACGCGATCAGAGTGGCGAGCAGGAACGCGGAGGTCCGGAGCCGCATCACGCGGGGATGGTGCCACACCTCCGTCGGAGGACCCATGAGGTTCGAGACGCTGGCGGTTCATGCGGGACGGAGACCGGAGGCGGGGACGGGCTCCGTCGCGCCTCCCATCTACCTCTCGACGACGTTCGAGCGCGGGGAGACGGGCGTTCCTCTCGGCGGCCACACGTACATCCGCGAGTCGAATCCGATGCAGACGCTCCTCGAGGACGCTCTCGCGCCGCTCGAGGGCGGCGAAGGGGCCCTCGTCCTCGGCTCGGGCATGGCGGCCGGGGTCGCGCTGTTCCAGGCGCTTCCGCGCGGCGCGCACGTCCTCCTTCCCGACGACGCGTACTACGGCTGGAGGGCGGTCGGGCAGGAGTTCTTTCCGGCGTGGGGCCTCACCGCGTCATCCTGCGCGATGGACGACCTCGCCGCCGTCGCGAAGGCGATCCGGCCGGAGACGAAGCTGGTCCTCGTGGAGTCGCCGTCCAACCCCCTCATGAAGGTCGCCGACCTCGCGGCGATCGCCGCGCTCGCGAAGCGGGCGGGCGCCCTCACGCTCGTCGACAACACGTTCGCGACGCCCGCCCTCCAGCGGCCGCTCGACCTCGGCGCCGACGTCGCGCTCCATTCGGCGACGAAGTACTTCGGCGGCCACAGCGACGTGCAGGGAGGCGCGCTCGTCTTCCGCAGGAAGGACGACGTGTTCGCGAAAGTCGCGCACGTCAGGCATCTGCTCGGCGCCGTGCTCGCGCCGTTCAACGCGTGGCTGGTCCTGCGCGGGCTGCGCTCGCTGGCCGTGCGGATGAACGCCCACAGCGCGAACGCGCTCGCCGTCGCGCGCGCCCTCGAGGCGCACCCGAGGGTCTCGCGCGTGAACTATCCGGGCCTGGCGTCGCACCCCGGTCACGCCGTGGCGGCGAAGCAGATGTCGGGCTTCGGCGGGATGCTGTCCTTCCACGTGAAGGGCGGACGCGACGCCGCCGTCGCGGCGGTCGGGAGGGCGAAGCTCTTCGTGCGGGCGACGTCGCTCGGCTGCGTCGAGAGCCTCCTCGAGCACCGCGCGACGAGCGAGGGGCCGGGTTCTACGACGCCGCAGGACCTCCTGCGCGCCTCAATCGGCCTCGAGCACCCGGACGACCTGATCGCGGACCTGGATCAGGCTCTGGGCTAGAGGTAAGGTCCCGCCGTGCGGGCAGGCTTCGCGACACTCGTCGACGTTCTTGCGGCTCACGCGGTCGAGCGCCCCGGCAAGACCGCGGTCACCTTCCTCGAGGACGGTGAGACCCGAAGCGTCTCGTGGACCTACTCTGATCTCTACGGACGCGCCGCCGGAATCGCGTCCGCCCTCCGGCGTCGCGACCTCGCGGGTCGGACGGTCCTTCTCGCGCATCCCCCGGGCCTCGACTTCATCGCGGCCCTTTTCGGGTGCTTCAACGCGGGTGCGATTGCGGTGCCCACCTGTCCGCCCCGGTCGGGACGCGGCCGCGCAGACATCCGGCTGGCCGCCGTCGTCGAGGACGCGAGGCCGGCGCTCGCGCTGACCGACGCCGCGCACCTGGGCTCCTGCCGCCACGAAACGGCGGACACGCACGTTGCGCCTTCGCTCGAGTGGCTCGCGACCGACGACTCCCGATTCACCCTACGCGTCGAGCGCGCCGACCTCGGTGCCGAGCCGGACGCCATCGCGATGCTGCAGTACACGTCGGGCTCTACGCGCGCTCCGGCCGGCGTCGCACTCTCGCACCGGAACCTGATGGAGAACCAGCACGCGATCGCCGAGGCGATGGGCCACGACGAGAACTCGCGCTTCGTGAGTTGGCTGCCGCCGTATCACGACATGGGCCTGATCGGCGCGATCCTGCAGCCGATCGCGCTCGGTTCCGACGTGACGCTGATGGCGCCGAAGCACGCGGTCGAGAGGCCGATCCGCTGGCTGCGGGCCATCAGCCGCACACGGGCCACGACGAGCGGCGCCCCCGATTCGATGTTCGCGCACTGCGTGCGTATGGTCTTGCCCGAAGAGCGCGAGGGGTTGGATCTCGGTTCGTGGCGGATCGCGTTCAACGGGTCCGAGCCGGTCCGTGCGGAAACCATGCAGCGTTTCGCCGCGTTCTTTGCGCCATGCGGCTTCCGCGCCGATGCCTTCTTTCCGTGCTACGGGCTCGCGGAGTCGACCCTGCTCGTGTCCGGCGAATCCGGCGTGCGCGTCGAGGCATTCGAACCTGGTGCGCGGCGCTTCGTATCGTGCGGGACGCCGGCAAGAGGAATCGAGGTGGCTGTCGTCGACCCGGGCTCGCTTCGCACATGCGGCGAGGACGAGACCGGCGAGATCTGGCTGTCAGGGACCAGTGTCGCACGCGGGTACTGGAAACGGCCCGAGGCGACCCATGCCGCGTTCGAAAACGGCCTTCCGGGCCGCCCGGGCCTGTTCCTTCGCACGGGAGACCTCGGCTTGATCCGGGACGGCCGCCTCTTCGTCGCGGGGCGGCTGAAGGACCTCGTGATCCTCGGTGGCAGGAACTACTATCCCCAGGACATCGAGGCGTGCGCCGGCGGGAGTCACGCCGCGCTGTCTCCAACGAGGTGCGCCGCCTTTTCCGTCGGCGGCCTGGAGGGCGAGCGGCTCGTCGTCGCCTGCGAGATGCCGCGCGAAGCCGCGCCTGGCCTCGATACGGCGGTCCTCCTCTGCAGCATCCGGGATGAGGTCGCTTCGGAGATGGATGTCGCGGTGTCCGCGGTCCAGATCCTGAAGCAGGGCGAACTGCCGCGTACGACGAGCGGCAAGATCCGTCGTGGCGCCTGCCGCCAGGCGTTTCTCGACCGGACGTGGGACGTCGTCGACGAATGGCCCTCGCCCGTCGCGACCCCGGCGGCGCTTTCCCCGACGATTCTGGACGACCTCGCCCGCGAGGTGACATCCGTCCTGAATGCGCCCGGGCGCTCCCTCGATCCCGAGAGGCCCCTCGCGGGCCAGGGCCTCGACTCCCTCGGCCGCGTGGAGCTGATCCTCCGCCTCGAGGCGAAGTTCCGCGTTTCGTTCGACCCCTCGTCGGTCTCTCCCGACGCCACACTGAGGGACCTCGAGGCTGCCGTCGCGCGCGCGCGGTCGGGGCGAAGCGAGGTTTCGGACGGTCCTCTATCGGGAGAGTGAGGGCGCTTCGCCGCCTGCGAGAACGGGAAACTGGCAGCGAGGGTCGTTGCAGGGACGGCGGACTGGTTCGCCGGTCCCCGGGTCCGGTGCGACCGTGCATGCGCCGTCCTTCGCAAACTGCAGGATGAAGGCCTTGCGCACCCGGTCGGTGAGGTTGGGCCCTGTTCGATGCGGGGTCACACCAGAGAAGACCGCCATGCTCCCGGCACGCAGTGGAGCCGCAGCGGTCTCCGGCGGCTCCTTCAGACAACACCAGCCCTGCTCCGTCCTCCAGTGGCGGAGCGTGCCGAACCGGTGGAGGCCGGGCGCGAGCCAGAGACACCCGTTCTCCTCCGTCGTGTCCGTCAGCGCGATCCAGCACGTCAGCGTCTGCTGCGGCTCGACGAACGTATAGCCGTTGTCCTGATGCCACGGCAAATCTCCGGAGATCGACGGCTTCTTGTACACGGCCTGGTCCCAGTAAAGCCGTACGTCCGGACCGACCAGGTCGTGCGCAAGTTCCCGGAAGACCGGACCGGAGCAGAACGCACGCACGAGAGGCGAAAGGCTCGCGAGATGGACCGTGAAGGTGATCTCCCCGGCCCGGGCGACGAATATCCTCTGGCCGGGCTGCCCTCTCAGCATCGCCTCGACGCGAGCTTCGACGGGGTCGATCACGTCGACGAGAGCACGGAGCACCCCGGCGTCGAACACGTCCTCGAGTACGACGTATCCGCGCTCGTTGAAGGATTGCGCCTCAGCGGCGGAGAGACGCCTGAAAGGGCCCTTCACCTCGGACCAGGCGAACCCCGTGTTGAACGGATGCGGTTCGAGGTCCATGTTTCGTGCCGCCCCCGGCACATTCTTGCAGAAGATCCCGCCGTGCCGGCCGCTGGCGCCCGGGCATCATCTTGACACGGAGTCTCAGCCTCCCCAGAATTACTCGTCGTCGTCCGCAGGGAGGTGGCTCGTGGAGAAGCGGCGCACCGTTCTCAAACTCGGCTTTGCCGCTGCGGCGAGCGCGCTCCTCGCGCCGCTCCGTGCCCTCGTCGGGTCGCCCACGACGTCCTCGCCGGCGCGGCTGCCCCAATCGATTCACCCGACACCTGCCGAAGAGAAAGTGGTCCGCGCCTTCTACGGACAGGGCTGGAGCGAGGGGAACACCGCGGTGATCGCATCGCATCCCGCGACGGCCGCCGAGTGCCAAAGGCTCCTGCAACGGTTTCGCCAGGCGTTCCCGGACCTACGCGTCGACGTCGCGTCGATCACGAAGGTCGGAGACGAGACCCACGTGAAGTGGACGGCCCACGGCACCAACCGCGGATCCCTCGGCGGGCTGGCGCCGACGGGCCGGAAGGTGAACATCCAGGGCTCCACGAAGATGAAGATCGTGGACGGCAAGATCGTGGCGTCCACGGCGGACTGGGACGAAAGCGACCTTAAGAGGCAGCTCAGCACGGCGTCTGCTCGCTGATCCCTCCTCCTCCCCCGCAGATCCGCGCCCCCGCGGCCAGATCGCGGGACCCCGGGCCCTTCCGCTTGAGATCCGCTTCGACGGCACTTGCCCGAATCGTCTTCAACCGGCACCATGGGCGCCCCCGTGCCGGCGTTTCGCGAACACGACAAGCTCTTCCACAAGTTCAACCCGGACCTCGGGCCGGGCCGCGTCGAGCAGGTGGACGGGCGGCGGATCGTCGTGTGGTTCCCCGCGGCGGACACGCGCCTGACGCTCGCGGCCGACGACAACGCCCTGCGTCCGGCGCCGCTGCGCGAGGGGCAGAAGGCGCGCCTCGACGGCGAGGAGGAACCGGTCGTCGTCGACGAGGTCGGCGCCGAGACGTCGCGTCTCGCGGACGGGCGGGTCGTGACGTCCGCGCGGCTCTGGCCGCTCGCGGCGCCGGACGACCCGATCGACCGCCTCGGCGCCCTGCAGACCGACCGGGCGGCGGCGTTCCGCAACCGCGTCGACGGCCTCCTCCTCTCGGAGATCCGCCAGGCCCGCGGCCTCGGGTCGTTCCTCGGCGGACGGATCGCGATCTTTCCGCACCAGCTCCACGTGGCCGAGCGGGCCGCGACGAGCGACCCCGTGCGGTGGCTCCTCGCGGACGAGGTCGGCCTCGGCAAGACCATCGAAGCCTGCCTCGTCCTCTCGCGCCTCCTGCGCACGGATCGCGCGGATCGCGCGCTCGTCGTCGCGCCGTCCACGCTCACGGTCCAGTGGCTCGGCGAGCTCTACCGCAAGTTCCACCAGACGTTCGTGCTCCTCGACCGCAGGCGCCGTGAGGACGTCGCGAGGGAGCATGGCGAGGGATTCAACCCATTCGAGGCGCACCGCCACGCGATCGTCGCCCTCGAGGACCTGGCGGGAGAGACCGGTCTCGCCGCGAAGGCCGAGGCCGCCGGCTTCGACCTCCTCGTCGTGGACGAGGCCCACCGCCTCGAGCGCGCCCGGGGCGAGGCGGGAAGCGACGCGTATCTCGCCGTCGCGCCGCTGACGAGGGCGGCCAGGCACGTGCTGCTCCTCTCGGCGACGCCGCTCGAGGCCGACGCGCACGGGTTCTTCCGTCTCCTCGAGCTCCTCCGCCCCGACGCGTACACGAGCGAGGAGGCGTTCCTCGCCTCCCTCGAAAAGGATGAGCCGCTGCCGCCCTGCACGAGCGCGACGCGGCGCGTGGACATCGGCGGCCTCATGCCGCGCGTCCCGCGGCCCGTCGACCTCGGTCGGGTGCCCGCGGCCGAGGGCCTGACGGGCGACGACGCGGCGGACGCGGACGACCCGCGCGTCGCGTGGATCGCGGGAGAGGACGCCGCGTGGCGCGCGGACGGCTCGGCCAAGACGCTCGTGTTCGTCCACGAACGCGCGACGCTTTCGGCCCTCAAGGCGCGTCTGGAATCGGCCACCCGCAAGCGGGTCGCGATCTTCCACGAGGAGCTGACGCCCGAACGAGGCGACGTCGAGGTGGCGGAGTTCCGGCGCGCGGACGGCCCGTCGATCCTCGTCTCGACGGAGGCGGGCGGCGAGGGACGCAACTTCGAGTTCTGCCGGCGCCTCGTCCTCTTCGACCTGCCCGCGGACCCTGCGGCCATTGAGCAGCGCATCGGCCGCCTCGACCGAATCAATCGCACGTCTCCGGTCGAGATCGTCTACTTCCGGCCGCCGGACGGCTTCGGGCGCGAGCTCGCGACGCTCTACGAGCGCATCGGCCTCTTTACGTCGCCGCTCGGCGGCCTCGAGCGCTCGCTCGCCGGCGTGGAGGCGGGCATCACGCGTGCGCGGCGGCTCGGAAAGCCGCTGCCGGTGGACGACCTGGCGGCGGAGGTGGCGCGCGCGGCGGAGGCGCGGCAGAAGGCCGTCTATCACCACCTGCACCGCGACGGTTACGCGCCCGAGAAGGCGGCCGGAATCCTCGCGCGGGTCCCGGCCGATCTCGACGCCCGTACGGAGCGCTTCGTCCTCGAGGCCGCGGACCTCTTCGGCTTCGAGACGGCCGAGCGCTCGGGCCGGCGCACGTGGTATCTCGAGTTCGGCGCGGACGCTCTCGTCGAGCACCTGCCCGGCGTCTCCGGCGGGTCCCGCTGGCTCGGAACGTTCGACCGCGACGAGGCCGTCGAAAAGGAGGACCTCGACTTCTTCGCGTCGGGCCACGCGCTCGTCGAGGGCGTCTTCCGCGAGCTGGAGGACGGCCCGCGCGGGCGCGTCGCGCTCCTGTTGCTCGAGAAGACCGGCGTCTCCGGCGCAGGCCTGCTCTTCGCCCTGCGCCGGGGGGCGTCCCCGGAGTTCGTCGCGGCGTCGCTGGACGGGCGCGAGCAGCCGGCGTGGGCGGAGATCCTCGTGGCGCGCCGCGCCGAGACGCGCGGCATCCGCCCGGAGGACTGGACGGCGCTTCTGACGCGTGCGGCGCGTTCGGGCCGGGCGCCGGACTGGGCGGGTCTCGTCCGCCGGGCTGCGAAGAAGGTCCTCGCCGCGCGCCCCGGCCGCCGGCTCGAAGCCGTCGCGGCGTTCCGTCTGACGCGCTGACCGGGAACCTTCACGGGTCCCCGGGGTCATAGACTCACCGGAGACGCCATGAAACACGCACGCCGGATCTCCCTCTTCGCCGCCGCCGTCCTTCTCGCCGCCGGGTCCGCCCGCGTGGCCTTCACGTTCGCGGGGGCCCGCGTGACGGGCCCGGCCACGTGGAAGGACGTGGACCGGCTCGTCTCCGAGCAGAAGTTCGAGGAGGCCGCTTCGGCCGTCGGGAAGATCCGCGAGGCGGCGCGCGCGGCGGGCGACGAGTCGGACGAGGCGAAGGCCCTCGTCCGGGAGGTCCAGCTCCGGACCGCGCTCCACGGCTACGAGACGTCGGTCCGGTTCCTGAAAGACCAGCCCTGGCCGAAGGGCCTCCTGCCGAGGACGACGCTGCGCCTCTTCTACGCGCAGTCCCTCGTCACGTACGCGCAGGCGTACGGGTGGGAGATCGGCAAGCGCGAGAAGGTCTCCTCGACCGGCGCGGTGGACCTCAAGGCGTGGACGCGGGACGAGATCCAGGCCGAGGCCGTTCGCGCGTACACGGAGGTCTGGAAGGACCGCGAGGCGCTCGGGCGCGTCGCCGTGAACGCCGTCGCCGAGTTCGTCGAGCCGAACAACTACCCGAAGGAGATCCGCGGGACGCTGCGCGACGCCGCGGCGTACTTGTTCACGGCCCTGCTGGCGGACACGTCCGGCTGGCGGCCGGAGCAGGCGAACGGCGTCTTCGCGCTCGACGCGAGGCTCCTCGTCGCCGGCGACCCCGGCGTTTCGAGGCTCGTGAAGCTCGAAGACTCGGCCGTCCACCCGCTGCTCAAGCTCGGCGCGATCCTCGACGACCTCGAGGCGTGGCACGCGGGCGCGGGGGAGAAAGAGGCCGCGCTCGAGGCGCGCCTCGAGCGCCTGCGCCGGCTGGACGCGGCGCTGACGGACCCGGGCGACAAGGCCGCCATCCGGAAGGACCTCGCCGCGAAGCTCCCGGCGTACGCGGGCGTCCCGTGGTTCTCGATGGGAAAGGCGCAGCTCTCGGACTTCACGCGCGCCGAGGACAAGCCGGGTAACTTCGTGCGGGCGCGCGCCCTCGCGCTCGAGGCCATCCAGGCATACCCGAAATCCCTCGGTGCGCAACGCGGCCGCTGGATCGTCGGCGAAATCGAGGCGCGCGACTGGTCGATTGCGGCCATGGCGGCCGACGGCGCCGGGCGCCGCTCGATCGAGGTCACGCACCGCAACCTCTCGGCCCTCTACTTCCGCGCGTACGCCGTCGACCTCGAGGCTCGGATCGGCCGGGCGAAGGACTACAACCTCCTGCCGCAGGGCCGCGAGCTGGACGAGCTGATCGCGCGGGAGAAGCCCGTGGCGTCGTTCGAAGTCGCCTTGCCGGCGACCACGGACTACAAGGCGCACCGCACGTTCGTGACGCCGCCGGCGCTCGGCCGGGGCCTGCACGTCGTCGTCGCGTCCGCCGACCCGGGGTTCAATCCGGACAAGGGACCGCTGCACGCCGTCGGAATGATCGAGACCGATCTCGTCCTCGCCGTGAGGCAGACGGAGTCGGGCGGCGTCGAGGCGCGGGCCGTCACGGGCGGAACGGGGCGCCCCGCGCCCGGGACGGTGGTTTCCCTCTGGC
This sequence comes from Thermoanaerobaculia bacterium, assembly GCA_044229475.1. GTDB lineage: Bacteria > Acidobacteriota > Thermoanaerobaculia > UBA5066 > UBA5066 > Fen-183. The sequence continues at coordinate 71,511 of JBGASW010000001.1, forward strand.
AGTACGACTGGCAGAAGGGCCATCGGAAGATCGCCGACGCGAAGGCGGGGCCGGAGGGTCTGGTCTCGTTCGAGGCGTCCCCGGATTCCCGGAACGGAACGTTCCTCGTGGCGCGGCGCGGCGACGACGTCGCGCTCGACGCGAGCTTCATGTCGCTCTGGACGCGGGGCAAGTCCGGTGAAATCTCCTCGGCTCTCGTGTACACGGACCGCAGCATCTACAGGCCGCTCCAGAAGGTGCTCTGGAAGGCGGTCGTCTACCGTGGCCGCGCCGACCAGGCGAAGTTCCGCGTGGCCCCTGCGACGACGGTCTCGATCACGCTCGTGGACGCGAACGGCCAGGCCGTCGAGTCGAAGACCGTGACGACGAACGCGTACGGCTCGGCGGCGGGGGAGTTCGCCCTCCCGGCCGGGCGGGCGCTCGGCGCGTGGAACGTGCGCTGTGACTGGGGCGGCGCCGCGTCGATCCGCGTCGAGGAGTACAAGCGCCCGACGTTCGAGGCGACGCTCGCCGAGGCGAAGGAGGCCCTTCGCCTGAACCGGCCCGCCACGTTCCGCGGCGAGGCGCGCTACTACTTCGGCCTGCCCGTCGCGAACGGGACCGTTGCGTGGCGCGCGACGCGCGAGCCCGAGTACCCGTGGTGGTGGTGGTGGGGATGGAGGGGGGCGCGCGCGGGCGGCGTCGAGACGGTCGCGACGGGCAACGCGGCTCTCGGCGCGGACGGGACGTTCGCGATCACGTTCACGCCGAAGGCCGACGAGCGGCAGTCGAAGGAGATCACGTACCGCTACCGCGTGTCGGCGGACGTCACGGACGAGGGCGGCGAAACGCGATCGGCCGACCGGTCCTTCCGTCTCGGGTTCGTGGGCGTGAAAGCAAGATTAGAGAGAGAAAGAGGATTCTTCTTAGAAGGTAATAGGGCAGGAGCGACGTTCGTGCGCTCCGACCTGGACGGCGCCCCTCGTGCCGGCAGGGGAGCGTGGCGGTTGCTCCGCCTCGTGTCGCCCGAGAAAGCGGTGCTCCCTGCTGAATTACCTTCTAAGAAATCCGAAATCGGCGCGTCGTCTCGCGACAACGGGGCCGCGCTGGCAGGGGACATCATGACCCCCGGCGATCTCCTGCGACCGCGTTGGTCGACGGGCTACTCCGTCGACGAATGGCTGCACTCCTGGAAGGACGGGGCGGAGCAGGCCTCGGGCTCGCTCGTCCACGACGCGAAGGGCGAGGCGAAGCTGGAGTTGCCGGCGCTTTCCTCGGGCGCGTACCGCCTGCGCTACTCGACCGTCGACGACTTCGGCGCGAAGTACGAAATGGCGCAGGACTTCCTCGTCGCCGGCGGCAAGACGGCTCCCGTGCTGCCGGTCGTCCTTCTGGCCGAGTCCTCCTCCGTGCCCGTCGGCGGGGTTGCGCGGTTCCTCGTCGCCTCGGGTCTCCGCGACCAGACGATGTTCCTCGACGTGGCGCGCGCGGGCCGGCCGATCGAGCGGCGCGTCCTGAAGGCGGGCACCGACCCGGTCGTGATCGAGCGGACCATCACGGAGGACGACCGCGGGGGCCTCGGCGTCACGCTGACCGCCGTGCGCGACCACCAGTTCCTCCAGCAGATGCAGTCCGTGTTCGTGCCGTGGGACGACCGCGAGCTGAAGGTCTCCTTCGCGACGTTCCGCGACCGCCTGCGCCCGGGCCAGACCGAGACGTGGCGCGTGACCGTGAAGGGTGCGACGCCGGACCACCCGCTCAGGGAGGCGGCCGAGCTCCTTGCGTACATGTACGACCGCAGCCTCGACTCCTTCACGCCTCACCATCCGCAGAGCCCGCTCTTCCTCCTCCCGAACCGCGCGACGCCGCTCGTGGCGCGCGCAACGCTCGGCGCGGCGCCGCAGCTCTGGCTCACGAGCAGCGGCTTCCCGCCGCCGCCCATGCCGCCCATCCTCGTCGGGGACCGGCTGAAGTTCGAGAGCGGCTACGGGATCGGAGGCCCCGGCGTCAGGGGCCGCGGGATGGGCCGCGCGTACAACGAGGCGATGCCCGCCGCTCCGGCGGCCATGGCGTTGAAATCTGCCGCGCGCCAGGAGATGGCCGTGGGCGCCGTCGCGGAAAGCAAGATGGCTGATGCGAAGGACGGAAGGTCCGATGAGACCGATTCACTTTCCAAGAAGAAAGAGAACGGGGCGATGCGCGAGGACGCGGCCGGCGACGCTTCGGCGCTCCGGTCGAACTTCTCCGAAACCGCGTTCTGGCAGCCGCAGCTCCTGACGGGAACGGACGGCTCGGCGTCGATCGAGTTCACCGTGCCGGATTCCGTGACGTCGTGGAGGGTGTTCGTCCACGCCGTCACGAAGGACCTGCGCGGAGGCTCCGTGGACGCCGAGACGAAGACCGTCAAGGACCTCATGGTCCGGCCGTACGTCCCGCGCTTCCTGCGCGAGGGCGACAGGGCCGAGATCAAGGTCGTCGTGAACAACGCGTCCGCGAAACCGCTGAGCGGCAGGCTCGCGTTCGAGATCACGGACCCGGCGACGGGGAAGAGCCTCCTCCCGGCGTTCGGACTCGCGGGGGAGGCCGCGTCCCGCGCGTTCACGGTTCCCGCGGGCGGCGGCACGAACCTCTCGTTCCCCGTCACGGCGCCGAAGGGCCTGACGACGGTGGCCTTCAAGGCCGTCGCGACGGCGGGCGACCTGTCGGACGGCGAGGTCCGGCCGCTGCCGGTGCTGCCGGGGCGGATGCACCTCGTCCAGTCGCGCTTCGTCACGCTCAAGAACAAGGATCGCAAGACGCTTCGCTTCGACGACCTTGCGAGGAACGACGACCCGAGCCTCGTGAACGAGCAGATGGTCGTCACCGTGGACGCCCAGCTCTTCTACACGGTCCTCCAGGCGCTGCCGTACCTCGTGAACTACCCGTACGAGTGCACGGAGCAGACGCTGAACCGCTTCCTTTCGACGGGCATCGTGTCGAGCGTCTACCGGGACTATCCGGCGGTCGCGAAGATGGCGGCGGAGATGTCGAAGCGCACGACGCCGCTCGAGTCGTGGGACGCGACGGACCCGAACCGGAAGATGGCGCTCGAGGAGACGCCCTGGCTCGCGACGGCCCAGGGGAACCGGCCCGGCGAGAACGGGTCGATCAACGTGCTCGATCCGCGCGTCGCGAAGGCGAACCAGGAGTCGGCGCTCGCGCGGCTGAAGAAGGCCCAGACCTCGATCGGCGCGTTCCCGTGGTTCCCGGGGGGCCCGCCGTCGCCGTACATGACGCTCTACATCCTCCACGGCTTCGCGAAGGGCCTCGAATTCGGGGTGGACGTCCCGAAGGACGTGACGACGCGGGCGTGGGGCTACGTCGCACAGCACTGGCGGAGCGACTGGCGTGCGTGCATGGTGCACGACGGCTGCTGGGAGTTCGTCACGTTCCTGAACTACGTCCTCTCGACGTACCCCGACGTGTCGTGGAGCGGCGGCGCCTTCACGGACGCCGAGCGTAAGGAGATGCTCGACTTCTCCTTCCGGCACTGGCGGCAGCACGCGCCCTACCTGAAGGGGTATCTCGCGCTGACGCTGAAGCGGTCGGGCCGGGCCGCCGACGCGAAGCTCGTGTGGGACTCCGTGATGGACTCGGCGAAGTCGAACGACGAGCAGGGCACGTTCTGGGCGCCCGAGGACCGCTCGTGGCTCTGGTACAACGACACGATCGAGACGCAGGCGTTCGCGCTGCGCACGCTCCTCGAGCTGGACCCCGCGAACGGGAAGATGGACGGCCTCGTCCAGTGGCTGCTCCTCAACAAGAAGCTCAGCCAGTGGAAGTCGACGCGCGCGACGGCGGAGGTCATCTACTCGCTCGTCTCCTACCTGAAGAAACAGGGCGCGCTCGGCGTCCCGGAGGACGCGACCGTGACGGTCGGCGTCCAGAAGGTCGCCTTCACCTTCGACCCCGAGAAGTACACGGGCAAGAACAACCGCATCGTCATTCCCGGCGAGAAGGTCGATCCGAAGACGACGTCGACGGTCGTCGTCGAGAAGGAAGGGAAGGGGTTCGTATTCGCGTCCGCGGCCTGGCACTTCTCGACGGAGAGGCTCCCCGCCGAGGACCGCGGGGACTTCTTCGCCGTCTCGCGGAAGTACTTCCGGCGCGAGAACACCGGGAAGGAGTTCACGCTCACGCCGCTCGCGGAGGGCGCGGTCATCCGGCCCGGGGACCAGATCGAGGTGCAGATCTCGCTCCGGACCAAGCACGAGGCCGAATACGTCCACCTGCGCGACCCGCGGGCGGCGGGCCTCGAGCCCGAGAACGTCCTCTCGAGGTGGAAGTGGGACCTCGGGATCGCCTGGTACGAGGAGACGCGCGACTCGGCGACGAACTTCTTCTTCGAGCGTCTGCCCGTGGGCGAGTACACGTTCAAGTACCGTCTGCGCGCGAACATGGCCGGCACGTTCCGGGTCGGTCCCGCGACGGTCCAGTCCATGTACGCGCCCGAGTTCAACGCGTACTCGGCGGGCGCGGTCCTCAGGGTGGCGGGAGGATCGCCTCCATGAACCGCGTGCCCTCGATGGGGTGGTCGTTGTACGGAGGGATGTCCAGGAATCCCAGCGAAAGGTAAAGAGCCTGGGCGGCCGCCATCGAAGGCAGTGTGTCGAGGCGCACGGCGCGATAGCCGGCCGCGCGCGCCTCGGCCATCAGGCTTTCGGCGAGCCGCCGGCCGAGGCCCGACCCGCGAAAGGCGGGCCTCACCCAGAGCCTCTTCATCTCGCAGATCTCTTCTCCGATCTTCCTGAGAGCGATGCAGCCCGCAGGCTCGTCGCCGGCGAACGCGAGGAGGAGGCGGCCCTCGGGCGGCGCGTACGCGCCCGGCAAGCCGGCCAGCTCGGCGTCGAAGTTCTGGAAGCAGAGCGAGAACCCGAGCGACTGCTGGTACTCCTCAAAGAGGGCTCGTGCCGTCGCGACGTCGGCTGCGCCGTCAGCCTTTCTGATGAGAGTGGGCACGGTGTACATCCCTCTTTCTCTGAAAGCTCTGAGCGGCCAGGACCAGGCCGTCGCGGTCGATCGCGGCGAGGGCGTCGACCTCCGCGGGGGAGAGCCGCGCTGCAGCAGCGCGGCCGCGCGGGTCCGTGAGAAACGCGGCCCGTTCGGCCTCGTCGGTGTAGATTTTCGCGAGATACGCCTCGAATGCGGGGCTCACGCGGCCGCCTCCGCCCGGCGAGCCCTGCCCGCGGCGAGCGAGGCTCGGGCACGGGAGAGCTCCGAGAGGATTTCTTCGAAAAGTGGAAAGGCGCCATCGCGCTCGAGGATCACGGTGAGCGGGCGGGGGACCGCCGCCGCGACGGATTCGAGGAGGGTGAAGACGACGTCGGGGACCGCGTGGAGGTGGTCGTCGAGGATCCGCGTCTCACCTTCTTGGCCCGGCACCCCAATGCTCCGGCCCCCCGCCAGATGTATCGCCCTCACGCGCTGCGTCGGGATCCTTCTAAGAAAATCTTCCTCTTCGAATCCGAAATTCCTGGCGTTCGCGTGCAGATTGTGGAGGTCGAGGAGGAGGTCCGTGCCGCAGGCCTCGAGGACGTCCGCGACAAACGTCGCCTCGTCGCGGTCGCTGCCGGGCGGGTCGATCAGCGTCGCGACGTTCTCGAGGAGCGGCGCGCTGCCGACGACGGCGCGGGCGCGCGCGACGTTGCGCGCCGTTCCCTCGATCGTGGCCGCACACCGCGGCGGAGCGGCGAGGTGGCCGATCTCGATCCCGCCGCCGCGCACGAACGCGAGGTGCTCGGACCAGGACACGGGCTCGGCGAGCTCGACGACGCGCGCGAAGGCGTCGAGGCGCTTCGGGTGGACGGGAGCGGACGAGGCGAGGCCGAGCGAGACGCCGTGCAGGACGACCGGCACGCGCGCCCCGAGCGTCCGCAGGGCGCGGACCTCCCGCGCCGGGCGCTTCATCCAGTCTTCGGCGATCACCTCCACGACGTCCAGCCGGTCCGCCGCCGCGAAGATGCGGTCCGCGATCGCGGGCCGCCAGCCGAGTCCGACGAAGTCCTTCACGTCAGCCTCCGCACCCGCCGCAGCCGCCTCCGCATCCGCCGCCGCAGGACGATCCGCACGAGGACCCGCAGGACGAGCCGCAGGACGACGAAGCAGTCCCGCTCGCCGACGCCTTCGGAAAGAGCTTCTTCGCCCATGCGAAACCTGCCGCCGGAAGGAGGCCGACGCCGAACACGGCGGCGAGAAGGGCGACCTCGGCCGAGCCCGCGTGCGGCCGCAGCGAAGCGGCCCGGCCCTTCAGGCCCGAGAAGAGCGTCCGGATGTCCGCGAGGAGCCGGTCGCCCTTCGCGGTCCGCCGCGGAAACGCCGCGGCGAGCGCGGCGACGGCCGCGAAGATCGACAGGATGACCAGGAAGGCGACGTTGTGCCGGCCGCGGGAGAACGCCTGCAGCAGGCGTGCGCCGGAAACGGCCCAGAGGACTCCGAGACCGAGGACGAAGACGCGGGTGCGGGCGGCGTTCTCTGCGGGCCCCGGGAGGAGGCCGAGGTCCGCCAGTGAGTTTCGGACGGGCACGGTCGCCGCCTCGAGACTCTTGTCGTTGAAGATCGAGGTGGCCTCGCCGAAGGACCGGAATTTCTCGAGGAGCACGGCCTCGAGAGCGTTCTGCGCATGCGCGCCCTTCTTCGCCTGGAGCGTCGTTCCCGACGGGACGAGCAGGCCGCGGTCCACGAGCGCGACGCTCGCGACGCGCAGCGTCTCGTTCGGTCCTCCCCGCAGGTACGCGATCGCGTAAGGGTCCGTGAGCGAGACCCGCATCGGGTCGCCGCTCTCGGCGCTCTTCCGCATGCGCGCGATCACCCAGACCGTCGCGGCCGCAAAGGCGACGTAGAACAGCAGGAACTGCGGGCCGGTCAGCGTGAAGGGATTCATGACGCGTGGCGGGCGCGCGCGCGCAGGAGAGAGGCGAGTTCGGGAAGCCGGCCGAGGATGCGCGCCGCCTCGCCCGGGCCGAGGGGGCGCTGCTCGCGCACGGCAGAGAGGCTCTCGACGAGGGCGGGCCAGCCCTCCCCGGGCAGGTCTGCGGCGGCCTGCCGCAGGGCTTCCTTCGGCGAGGGGACGGCGCGGCCTTCCAGCGAGAGGAGCGACGCCGCGGCCGCGCGCAGCGGGCCCGTGAAATTCGAGACGGAGCGCGCCGCCTCGTCGTCACTCGCGCCGTGGAGCGCCCAGGCCTCGCGGAGACGCAGCATGAGGTTGAGGAGCGACTGCGAAAGGCGCCGGCGCAGGGCGTCCTCCGGCACCTTCAGCCCCGCGAACGGATCGGTGCCGAAGAGGACGCGGCGGCGCCGCGCGATGTCCGCGAACTTGACCGCGAACGCCTCGGCGGCCTCCGCGATCTCGCTCTCGAGGAGAAACATGACCTCGAGACGGGCGGCCGCCTGCGCGAGGCGCAGGGCGCCGCGGAGGTTCTCGACGCTTCTCTCCGGAAGCGCCTTCAGGACGAGGACGACGTTGACGTCGGACTCGGGCCGGAGCGCCCCTTCCGCCGCGCTGCCGAAGAGAACGGCCGAGGAGAGGTCGCCGCCCAGGCTCGTGCGCGCGGCGGCGAGAAACTCGTCGAGGGCTCGGGCGGCCGGCTCGGGAAGTTCCATGGCGAAATCCTCGCTTCTCCGTCTCCGGACTACCTGGAGATGCCGATGTCGGCCGCGTTCGGCGCACCCGTCGACGCGGTCCGTGCGCGCGCCCGGGCGAGCAGTCGCTCCCGGAAGAGAGCGGGTGGGATCTGGCCCTCGGACAGGAACTCCTCGTGGAAGCGCTTCTCCGAGAACGCCGCCCCCTCGATTCGCCTGTATTCCTCCCGCAGGGAGAGGATCTCGGCCTTCCCGAGGTGATACGTGATGGCCTGCGTCGGCCACTTGGAGTACCGGAACGCGGCTTTCTTCATCCCCTCCACGGCGGCGCGTTCGGCGGCGCTCGGGTTGACCTTCGGGTCGGTGGAGACGGGGCCTTGCACGAGGCGCACGTTGCGCGCGAGATACGCCACGGCCTCGTCGAACGTCATGAAGCCGCAGTGCAGGCCCGTATCCACGACGACGCGCGCGTCGCGCAGGAGCTGGTTCTGGAGCTGGATGAGGCGTTCCTCCGGCGTGTAGAAGCCCTCGGGGTACCCGTCCCGCGGCTCGCCGATCAACTGCTCGGTATAGAGGGCCCAGCCCTCGGAGGACAGCGCGTCCTCCCACATCGACGCCGAGTCCTCGACGCCGCCCGGCAGCAGCCAGCGGATCACGGGGATCGACGCCGAGCGCGCGCGCGTGAACTGGTAGTACCAGTCGTGTCCGGGAAAGCCCTCGTGGGCGGCCGTGGACGCGATCGCGGGCCGGTTGTGGTCGCGCAGCGCGGCGGGATCGTTCCCCGTCGGCGTCACGTAGAACTGCCCGACGCCGCCGTGCTTGAACTGGGGGGCGGGGTAGTACGCGGCGTCGATCGAATCGCGCAGCGGCGGCGGCGTGTAGAGGACGTCCAGCCGGTAGTCGGCCGGCAGGTCGAACATGCCCGTCTTCCGGCCGTACGCGACGAGGCGCTGGCAGGCGTCCCGGTAGGACGCGAGCATCTCCGCGTCGGTCTTCGGGATGTCGTCCTCCAGCTTCGCGACGACGGCGGGCAGGGACGCGTCGGCCCAGAGGCGCGAGAGGGCGATGCGGCGGGCGAGGGCCGTCATCTCGGAAAGCGTCGCCGCGACGGCGGTCTTGCCGCGCGCGTGCAGCTCGCGCGGCGTCGCGGAGATCCCCAGGTTGTTCTTGAGCGCCCAGGTGTATTCGATCTCGCCGGCCGCGTAGCGGTCGCGGTCGAAGGCGGGCTTCAGCGTCTTGCCGTCGGGCTGGTAGAAGAGGTCGACGAGGCCCTTGCGGAAGTCGCGGAACGCGGCCGCGGCGGCTGCGGACGCCGAGAGGAGAGCCGCGCGGCCGGCCTCGTCGAGGGCGGGGCCGGCCTCCTTCGAACGCTCCGGGAGCGTCTTCTCGAAGTAGGCCGCCGTCGCCGCCGCCGCGTCGACCGACACGGCGACGAGGCGCCGGTCCGGGATCGCGTCGCCGGAGGCGCCGCGCCGGACGTTCGCGAGAGCCGCTTTCAGGTATGCGGGCACCGCGGCGGTGCGGGAGGCGATCGCGTCCCATTCGGCCTTCGTCCCGCGCGCGCCGCCGGCGGCCGGCTCCATTCCCTGGAGCGTCCACTCGATCCCGCGGAGCGGCTCCTCGAGGAAGACGTCGAGCGCCTTCTCGTGGATCCGGCGTTCGTGGTTGTGGATCAGGAAGGCGAGATGGGCCTTCATGACGGCCGCGTCGATGCGGTCGGATTCCGTCAGCTTCTTCCGGTCGACCTTCGCGAGGCGCGCCTCGAAACCGCGCCACTCGTCGCGTTCGGCGAGGAGGGCCGCCGGCGCGTAGTCGCGAAGCTTTCCGTCCAGCGCGGCGTACGCAGGGTCGAGCCCGGAGGCGCCGAGGTACGTCGCGACGACGGGGAAGCGGTTCAGGAACGCGCGGACGTAGTCGGCCTCGAGCGTTGCGAAGGCAGAAGGAGATTTCTGCTTCGGGGAAGAGACGGGGGATTTCGGAGGGGAGGATTTCTGAGAATGCGCGGGGAGGGCCGCCGCAAGGGCCAGCATGAATGCCGCGCTGGCTGCCGGCCGTGCGAATCGCCTGTTCACCCTTCGAAGCACTTTGCAGACCCTCCCCCGGCGCGGCGACGCTAGTCGCGAGGGGGATTCTCTCTCAACCGCCCGAGGAAGAACGCCAGCCCCACCGCTCCCGCCGCGAGCGTCGTCAGGAGGTGCAGGAGGCCGCCGAGGACCGCGCCCGTGGCGAGCGACAGCCCGTCCAGCGCCGCGGCCGCCGCGAAGCCGGATTCGTACGGGCCGAACGTGCCCGCCGGCGACGGGATCACCGCTGCGGTCGTGATGGACGCGAGGAGCGCGACGGCGAGCGTGGCCGGGTGCAGCGGAAGGCCGAGGCCCCTCGCCGTCACGAAGAGCGCGGCGAGGTGGAGCGCGAGGAAGGCGAACGCCGCGAGCGCCGCGCCGAGGTAGCGTCCCGGCGCGCGGCGCGCCACGGCGAGGCCCTCGAGGATCTCCCCGGCGACGGCACGCCGCCTGCCGCCCTCGGGCAGGCGCGGGACGAGCCATGCGACGAGCCGGCCGGAGACGGCGGGCAGGACGAGGAGAAGTCCGGCGCCGCCGACGCACGCCGCGGCCGCCGCGGCGCCCAGGACGGGCGTGCCGCGCGCGAGGAGCAGCCACGCCGCGCCCGCGACGCCCGCGAGGAGGAGCGTCGCCGTGTCGAGGAGCTTCACGAGCGCGAAGACCGCGGCCGAACGCGCCCACGTCGCACCGAGGACCGAGCGCAGCGCGGCCCACGTCCCGACCTCACCGGTCCGGAACGGCATGACCTGCAGGAGGAACGTCGTCGCGCCCGAGACCGACCACGCGCGGCCGAACGGCACCTCCTCGTCGCGCGGAAGCAGCAGGTTCAGCCGGAGAGCGCGGGGCGCGAAGGCGAGGACGTTGAGGACGAACCCCAGCGCGACGAGCCACGGGTCGGCGGAGGAGAGGCGGGAGAAGAGGTCTGCTGAAGAGCGGCGGAATGCGACGACGGCCAGCGCGAGCAAGCCGAAGACGAAGAGAACGCCGAAGATTCTCTCAGAAAGGGTAAGAGGGGCGCGGCGCGGGGGGCGGCCGCCCGCTTCTTGCGGAGCCACATCCGCGGCGCGCGGCCGTTTACTCACCTTCTAAGAAATCCGAAATCCGAAGTCTTCACTCTTCTGTATTCCTCTTTCTCTTTTCCACCACGAGCTCCTCGAGGAGGGCGCGGTTGATGGAGATGAGATCCGCGAGGAGGCCCGAGAGGAAGCAGACGACGGCCGCGACGAAGAGGACGGCCGCGAGGAGGAGGGACTGGATGTGGCCCGCCGGGTTCTGCGCCGTCGCGACGAACCACGCGTACCGCCCGACGAGCGCGAGGCCTGCGATCGTCAGGAGCGCCGCGAATCCGAAGAAGACCGGCAGCGGCTTGTAGAGCGCCGTGATCCGGAGGATGTTCGCGCCCTGCACGAGGACGTAGTTCGAGGTGCGGCGGATGAGCCGGGACGGCCGCACGGGGGCGTTCGTCCGGACGGGCACGGAGACGACGGCCATTTCCTTGTTGCCCGCCTGGATGAGCGTCTCGATCGTGTACGTCATCCGGGAAAAGACGTTGAGCTGCATCGCGGCCTCCCGCGTGAGAGCGCGGAAGCCGGACGTCGCGTCGGGGACGTCCGTGCCGGAGGCCCGCCGGACGACCCATGACCCGAACCGCTGGGTCATGCGCTTGCCGGGGGAGAAATCGGGCTTCGTCGCGACGCCGCGGTCGCCCACCACGATCTCGGCCTCGCCCTTCAGGATCGGGGCGACGAGCGCCGCGACGTCCGAGGCGGCGTACTGCCGGTCCGCGTCCGTCGAGACGATCACGTCCGCGCCGAGGCGCAGCGCGGCGTCGAGGCCGGCCCGCCACGCGAACGCAAGGCCGCGGTGGACGGGGAGCCGGAAGACGTGGGTCGCCCCGGCCCGCCGGGCGGCCTCCGCGGTGCCGTCCGTCGATCCGTCGTCGACGACGAGCGTCTCGACGGAGTCGAAGCCCTCGATCGTCTTCGGCAGCTCCGCAAGGGCGGCCGCAATCTGCTCCGCCTCGTCCCAGGCGGGAATCTGGATGACGAGCTTCATGGTGCCTGCAGAAGGTTAGCAGGGGGGCGTGATATGACGTTCGCTGCACCAGGAGGTGTCGACATGGGCTTTCCCGACGAAGAAGAGAAGGACCCCGATTTCTCGGACGTGAAGAGCGGCAGCTCCTCGACGGCCGGCGCCCCCGCCGGCGAGGCCGTGACGCGGACCTACACCGTCGTCGCCGGCGACAGCCTGTCGAAGATCGCCAGGAAGATCTACGGCGACGGGAACCGCTGGAAGGAGATCTGGGAAGCGAACAAGGACACGGTCAAGAACCCCGATCTCATCCACCCCGGCCAGCAGCTGAAGATTCCCGGCGCCTGAGTACGAAGGAGAAGACGATGAGAAACCGCCCCGCCCTGCCCGTGCTCGTCCTCGCGGCCGCCGTCTCGCTCGCGGCCTGCGGAAAGAAGGAACCGCCGCCGCCGCCCCCGACCGCGGTGCCGGCCCCGACCGCGATCCCGACGCCCGTGCCGTTCAAGGTCGTGTCCGTCGACCTCGGCAAGACCCTCGGCGACGACAAGAAGGTCAAGGACGCCGCGACGACCTTCGGGCCGAAGGACACGATCTATGCCGTCGTGTCGACGGAGGGCGTCGCGCCCAAGGTCGCCCTCAAGGCGCGCTGGACCTACGGCGCCAAGGGCACGCTCGTGAACGAGGAGGGCCGCGACATCTCCTCGACCGGTCCGGCGGCCACCGAGTTCCACATCGCGAAGCCCTCGGGCTGGCCCGTCGGGAAGTACAAGGTGGAAGTCTCGGCCGACGGCGCCGTCGCCGCGACGAAGGACTTCGAGGTCAAGAAGTAGCTTCGGCCCGGTGAAGAGTCTGTCCCGCGTCCCGTGGCTCGTCCTCGCGCTCGCCGCCGTGCCGGCGGGCGCGCAGGACGGCCCGCCTAAAGAAGAGCGCGCGTTCCGCCCGCCCGACCTCGTCGAGCTCGTGACGCTCGACCCCACGATCCGCCTCGACGTGCGCTACGCGACCAAGAACAACGAATTCGGCCGGCCCTTTTACAAGGAGGCCCGCGCCTTCCTCCAGCGTCCGGCCGCGGAGGCCCTCGCGCGCGTGAATCGCGCACTGAGGGCGAAGGGCTACGGCCTTCTCGTCTTCGACGGCTACCGGCCGTGGTCCGTGACGAAGCAGTTCTGGGACCTGACGCCGGCCGACAAGAAGGTGTTCGTCGCGAACCCGAAGAACGGCTCGCGGCACAACCGGGGCGGCGCCGTCGACCTCACGCTGTACGACCTCAAGACCGGGCTCGAGGCCGACATGGGCGGGCGGTACGACGAGATGACGGAGCGCTCGTACGTCACGTACGACAAAGGGCCGAAGGAGGCGCTCGCACGGAGGGAGCTGCTCGCCGACGAGATGGGGAAGGAAGGCTTCTTCGTCTACGCGTTCGAATGGTGGCACTTCGACTGGAAGGACTTCCGGGAGTACCCCGTCCTCGACGTCCCGTTCGCCGCGATCGGGGCGCGGCTCCCCGAGGCCCCCGCGCGCTGAGACGATGGCTTCGCTCCGGCACCGATTCCTGATGAGGTTCGTGAACCTGTACCCGCCGCTCCTCGGGGCCGGGATACGGGTCAGCTACCCGAAGGACGACCCGTACTCGATCGAAGTGCGGATGAAGCTCCACTGGTGGAACAGGAATCTCTTCGGGACGCACTTCGGAGGGTCGCTCTACGCGATGTGCGACCCGTTCTTCGTGTTCATCGTGATGAAGAACCTCGGTCCCGGGTACCTCGTCTGGGACAAGGCGGTGCAGATCGAGTTCCTCCGGCCGGGCCGCGGGCGCGTGACCGGGCGTTACCACGTCCCGCCCGAGGAGATCGCGCGCGTGAAGGCGCTCGCGGACGCGGGGGAGAAGGTCGAGCCGGTCTACGTCGGCGAGATCCTCGCGGACGACGGGACGCTCGTGGCGCGCGTGACGAAGACGCTCTGGGTGAGGAAGAAAGCGCCCTCGCCGGCGCCCGGTCAGTCGTCGGCCGCGGCGCCGGAAAAGACGGCTCCGCCGCGTGCGGCCCAGAAGCCGTAGACCGCGATCGCGAGGACGATCGCGAGGCAGAAGAGCCCGTAGCCGGCGAACCAGCGGGAGAGGTCGGGCGTGATCGGCGCGTTCGAGAGGAGCTGGAGAACGCCCATTCCCACCGCGAGGCCGAGGAGGCCGGCGCGGAAGAGAAGGACGACGAAGACCGTCGCGCAGAGGGCTCCCCCCGGCATCTCGAAGAGAGGATTCTCGCGGCCGGCGAACGCCACGAAGAGGATGAGCCACGGCAGGGCGGCGGCGAGCGCGGGCTTGCGGAAGACGAGCCGTCCGAGGAAGAGCGATGCGGCGATGAAGAAGACGCGGACGAGACCGTCCGCGGCGGCGAAGAAGACGTGGGCCGCGATGCCGGGGAGGCCGGAGAGGGTGAGGTTGCCCACCGGCATCGGCGTCTGGCCGGGCGCCGCGAAGAGCGCGGGCGGGAGGTTCTCGACGCTCACGACGAGGCAGACGAAAAGGCCTGCGAGAACGCCCCACAGATGGTCCCGGCCGACGAGAGGGTCGCGCACCTTGCCGGAGATGAGCCGGGTCCACGAGACGAGGAGCTCGGGGTAACGCCGCCGGAAGTACGGCTCCAGGGCGAGATAGACGACACCCACGAGGAGTCCCGCAGGAAGACTGTCGCCGAGGCTCTCCCAGAACGCACGATCGAAGGCCCCGGGCGCGAGGGCCATGTGGCGCACGAGGAGATGGCCGGCCAGGATGAGCGCGAAGACGACGAGGGTCACGCGGATCGCGCCCGCCTTGTCGCCGCGTCCGAGCCGGAGGTTGCGCCGCGCGAAGTAGAGCCCCGCGACGGTGAACGCGAGAGTGAGAAGAGAGAAGGAGACGTCGAAGACCTTCGCGCGGAGCGAGACGGGTCGGGTCGTGACCTGAGCGGCCTCGCTCCAGGGCGCGATCAGCTCGAAGTAGACGGGGCGGCCCTCGTGGACCGCGGCGACGACCTTCAAAACCGCTTCCGGCTTCCCGGGGAGGGTTCCCGTCCAGCCCGCCAGCGTGTCGAAAGCGACGGGCGGCACCCATGCGGCGTCGGAGGGCGTGAAGGACCTGATCTCGAGGCCGGCCTCGGTGAAGAGCGCGCTCCACGGGGGCTCCTCGCGGGGAGCGGAGACGTTCCGAATCTGGCCCGGAACGGCGTGGAAGCGGCGCAGCCGTCCGCGCGTGTCGAGGACGACCGTGACCATCCCGGAGACGGTCATCGGGGGGTCGTCGGAGTGGACAAACCCCCGGAAATCGACGGGCACGAGGGGCCGAGGGCTCTGGCGGTACCGGAACGAGGCCGGCGTCCACCAGGAGGTGGCGAGCTGGCGAGCCCAGCCGGGCGGGCCGTTCTTGGCCATCCACAGGAGGAACGGGTAGTCGCGGCTGAAAGCCGTCGCGGAGTCGGCGGGCGTGTCCTTCCAGCCGAGTCGCACCGCCACCTCACGGGCGCGGTCCGTGAGCGAATCGCGGGACTTCTCGGGTGGCGCGAGGCCGATGTCCCGCGAGAGGCCTGAAATGAGGAGCACCGCGGCGAGAAGTACGACCACGCCGCCGAGGAGTGCCCAGGCAGGTCCCGCAGCGAGCGTCCCTTCCTCTCCGGCCGCCGCGACCATCTCGGGGGAGGGCGTCTCGCCGGCCGCGAGGGCCGCGGCGAGCGGGTCGCCCCCCGGGAGCGCCCCCGCGACCTGCACGGCCGACGAGGGCCGCGCGCGCGGGTCCTTCTCGAGGCAGCGCAGGATCACGCGCTCGACGGCGGGATCGAACCCCGCGAGGACGTTCGAGGGCGCCGTCGGCGTCTCCTGCTCGTGCTTGCGGCGCATCTCGGCCAGCGTCGGCGCGTCGAACGCGCGCCTGCCCGTCGCGATCTCGTAGAGGACGAGGCCGAGCGCGTAGAGATCGCTCCGGACCGAGGCGGGCTTGCCCGCGAGTTGTTCCGGGGCCATGTAGGCGGGCGTGCCCGAGATCTCCCCCAGCGAGGCCGCTTCTTCGGCGGCCACCGCGAGGCCGAAGTCCGTGATCCGGACGCGCCCGCGCCCGTCGAGCATGACGTTCGCGGGCTTGAGGTCGCGGTGGAGGACGCCCTTCTCGTGCGCGGCGTGCAGGCCCGCGCAGAGCTGGCGGGCGATCTCGACCGCCTTGTCGACGGGGAGGCGCCCGATCCGCTTCAGGAGCGACGCGAGGTCCTCGCCGTCCACGTACTCCATGGAGAGGAAGTGGCGGCCTTCGATCTCGCCGATGTCGTAAATGCGGCAGACATTCGGGTGCGAGACCTGGCGCGCGAGGCGCACCTCGGCGTGGAAGCGCGCGAGGAGACTCTCGTCCGTCGAGACCGCCTTGGGCAGGAACTTGAGGGCGACGGTCTGGCCGAGCTTGAGGTCGTCCGCGCGGTAGACCTCGCCCATCCCGCCCTTCCCGAGCAGCCCGACGATGCGATAACGCTCGCCGAGCATCGCGCCGGGGGGGAACGCGCCGAGGTCGAGCGAGCCCGACGAAACGAGCCGCCGGACCGACGAAGGCGGCTTCGCCGTCACGGGCTTTGGAGCCGAGCCCATCTCGGTGGGGAGGTGCGAGAGCGAACCCGACACGGCCTGGCCGCACGCCGGGCAGAAACGGGCCGAGCCCGGCACCTCGGTGTCGCACTGAGGGCAGCGTGTCACGTGTGTCGAGATTCTATCTCAGCGTTCGGCGCGTCTCAGGCCGGGCCAGACCGCAGCGACGACGCGTTTCGGCCAGTCTTCCGGGACACCTTCACCCGTGAGGTAGCGCGCGTAGAAGGAGCCGATGAGGAGGTTGACGGCGGCGTCGAGGTCGGCGCTGCGGCGCAGCTCCCGCTTCGCCACGCCCCGCTCGAGGATCGCCTTGAGGCCGGCGCGGCGGGGCGCGACGACGCGCTCGCGGAACCGGGCGATCAGGTCGGGCGTGCGGTGCTCTTCCAGGAGGACGCTTCCGATCATCGCGAGGCCGTTCGGTCGAAGAAGAGAACGCCGGAAGTTCGCAAGGTAGCTGACGAGGTCCGCCCGGGTACGCCCGGTTGCGGCCGGGGGCTCGGCGGCCCGGAACGCGGAGAGCGCCGCCGTCGCGAGGTCGGCCTTGCTCCCGTAGCGCAGGTAGAGCGTCGGCTTCGTGACGCCCGCGGCCGCGGCCACCGCGTCCACGGACATGTCCGCGTAGCCGTGCTCCGCCATCTGCGCGAGCGCGGCCATCAGGATCCGGTCCGCGAGCGCCGGGTCCCGGGGGCGGCCGCGCGGGCCGGCGGCGGGCGGGGGAGCGCTTGACTTCATTTACCAGCAAGTATAGTAATCCGGCCCGCCGTTCGCGGCGTAGGGGGAGCCATGAAGATCGCGATCCTCGGAGCGGGAAACGTGGGCGGGGCGCTCGGGACGGGCTGGGCCCGGAAAGGCCACACGGTCGTCTTCGGGACGCGCGACGCCGGGGCCGACGACGTGAAGGCGCTCCTCGCGGCGGCGCCGGGGAGCCGGGCCGCGGGCGCGGCCGAGGCGGCCGCGGGCGCGGACGTCGTGGTCCTCGCCGTCCCGCACGAGGCGGCCGGCGCGGTCCTGAAGGCGGCCGGGCCTCTCGCCGGCAAGGTCCTCGTGGACGCGACGAATCCGCTTGCGGACCGCGCCCAGCGCCTCGCGCTCCCGAACACGACGTCCGGCGCCGAGGAGATCGCGAAGGCGGCGCCCGGTGCAAGGGTCGTCAAGGCCTTCAACACGATCGGCTTCAACGTCATGGCGAATCCGGGCTTCCCGGGGGGCGCCGCGTCGCTCCTCTTCTGCGGCGACGATACCGACGCGAAGAAGTCGGTTGCCTCCCTCGCGGCCGACCTCGGCTTCGATCCCGTGGACGCGGGCCCGCTTTCCGAAGCCCGTCTCCTCGAGCCCTTCGCCCTCCTCTGGATCCACCTCGCGATGTTCCGCGGCCACGGCCGGGAGATCGCGTTCCGCCTCATGAAGCGCTGACCGACGCCAGGACCAAGGAGAACCCGTGAGCCTCAAGGACCCGAACGTCTTCGACCCGAAATCGAGGAAGCGCGTCGCGATCGTGATCTCGAACCCCGCCGTGTCGACGTCGACCGGCTGGCCCGTCGGGTTCTGGTGGAGCGAGCTGACGCACCCGTACTACGAGTTCACCGAGGCCGGCTACGAGGTCGAGGTGTTCAGCCCCGAGGGCGGAGCCTGCGAACCGGACGCGATGAGCGATCCCCGCGACCCGAGCGGCTACTCGGCGCACGACCTCGTGACGCTCGGCTTCGTGCACAGGCCCGAGCTCCTCGCCCTGACGAAGAACACCCGGAAGGCCGCCGACATCGACGTCGGGAAGTCTGGTCCATGGGCCTCCTCCCCAAGGACAAGCACGTGATGCCGTGGCGCATCGAGGACGAGATGAAGAAGCTGGGCGCGAACTACGTGCAGGCCGGGATGTGGCGCGGGTTCGCCGTCCGCGACGGCAACCTCGTGACGGGTCAGCAGAACTTCTCGGGGTCCGAGACGGCCCGGCTCGTGATCGAGACCCTCGGCCGGTGAGCAAGTCCCGCCTCGAGGCGTTCAGCGACGGTCTTTCGCGAGGAGCCGCGCGGGGGCTGTGCTATCCTCCGCGGCTCCGGCCGAAACGCCGGAAATGCTCTTTGGAGAAGACGATCCGGGTCGAGGTCGGGGCTCAAAAGACGTTCCATCGCGAACGGCCCCCGGCGACAGCCCTCGGAGAGACAAACGCGGCAAGCACAGGCGCTTAGCTCAGTGGTAGAGCACTACCTTGACACGGTAGGGGTCAGCAGTTCGATCCTGCTAGCGCCTACCATCCGCAGTCTCTCCCGTGCCGCCGCCGTTTGGCAGCTCGAAGGCGCTTAGCTCAGTCGGTAGAGCACTTCCTTCACACGGAAGGGGTCAGCGGTTCGAGTCCGCTAGCGCCTACCAACCCTCCCTCGACCTGACATCGTGGTTCTTCTGTCGGAAGAAGATTTTCTGAGAAGGGAAGAGGGGAAGACGTGTCTCTCGTGGTGAGTTCGAGCGTGATCCGGTTGACGCTGCCCGATGGCTCGGTTCGAGAGGTGCCCTCGGGCACCACGGGCCGTGCCGTCGCCGAGTCGATCGGTCCCCGCCTCGCGAAGGACGCGCTCGGCGTCAAGCTCTCGGGCAACGTCCTCGACCTCTCCCGCCCGCTCACGGAGTCCGGCGCGTTCGAGGTCGTGACGCCGAAGCACCCCGACGCCCTCGAGCTCTACCGCCACTCCACGGCGCATCTCTGCGCGAACGCGGTCAAGCGCCTCTACCCGGGCGTGAAGATCGGGATCGGCCCCGCGATCGAAAACGGCTTCTACTACGACTTCGACCCGGGCCGGCCGTTCACCCCGGAGGACCTCGAGAAGATCGAGGCCGAGATGCGGAAGATCGTCGCCGAGGACAACGTCGTCGTCCGCAAGGAGATGTCGAAGGCCGAGGCCGTGAAGCTCTTCCAGGGCCAGAACGACCCGCTCAAGGTCGAGATCGTCGACGGCATCCCCGAGGGCAGCCTCTCCTGCTACGAGCAGAAGGACTTCATCGACCTCTGCCGCGGCCCGCACGTGCCGTCCACGGGGAAGCTCGGCGTCTTCAAGCTCACGCACTCCGCCGGCGCCTACTGGAAGGGCGACGAGAAGAACCCGATGCTCCAGCGCATCTACGGGGCCGTGTTCCTCACGCAGAAGGATCTCGACGAGCACCTCCAACGCCTCGAAGCCGCCCGGGCCCGCGACCACCGCAAGCTCGGCAAGGAGCTCGGACTCTTCGTGTTCCATCACTGGGCGCCCGCGTCGCCGTTTTTCCTTCCGAAGGGTGCGACGGTCTACAACCTCCTCGTCGCCTTCATGCGCGACCTGTACGTCAAGTACGGTTACCAGGAGGTCGTGACGCCGCAGATCTTCGACGTCGATCTCTTCAAGACGTCCGGGCACTACCAGAACTACCACGACAACATGTACTTCACGACGATCGACGAGCGCGAGTTCGGCGTGAAGCCCATGAACTGTCCCGGGCACTTCCTCATGTTCGCCTCGCAGGCGTGGTCCTACCGCGACCTGCCCGTGCGCTTCGCGGACTTCGGGCGCCTGCACCGCTACGAGAAGTCCGGCGTCACGCAGGGCCTCACGCGCGTCCGCACGTTCGCGCAGGACGACTCGCACATCTTCGCCGCGATCGACCAGATGGCCGACGAGATGAACCGCTTCCTCGACTTCATCCGCGAGGTCTACGAGACGTTCGCGTTCAAAGAGGTGAAGGTCGGCCTCGGGACGCGCCCCGAGAAGTTCATGGGCGAGATCGAGAACTGGGACAAGGCCGAGAACGCCCTCAAGGACGCGTTCGAGAAGCGCGCCGCCTCGCTGGCCGGCTGGTCTTATTTCCTGAACGCGGGCGACGGCGCCTTCTACGGGCCGAAGCTCGACTTCCAGGTCACGGACGCGATCGGCCGCGCCTGGCAGCTCGGTACGCTGCAGGTCGACTTCTCGAACCCGGAGCGCTTCGACCTGCACTACACGGCCGAGGACGGGTCCAAGAAGCGCCCGGTCGTCCTCCACCGCGCGATCCTCGGCTCGCTCGAGCGGTTCTTCGGGATCCTCATCGAGCACACGGGCGGAGACTTCCCGTTCTGGCTCGCGCCGGAGCAGGTGCGTGTGGTTCCGGTGTCGGAGAAGTTCAATGAATACGGAGAAAAAGAGATTCTTAGAAGGTTGAGAGAGGCCGGGATTCGGGCGAGCATCGACGCTCGCAACGAGAAGCTCGGCGCCAAGATTCGTCTGGGGGAGATGGAGAAGATTCCGGCTCTCCTCATCGTCGGCGAGAAGGAAGTCGCGGCGGGGACGGTGTCCCTCCGCGTCCGCCACGGCGGCGAGTTCAAGGACCAGAAGATCGAAGAATTGCTGCGAATGATGAGGGGCGCGGTGGCCACGAGGAGCCTTCAGTGGCACGCCCCGGCCGAGGCTCCGGCGACCCCCTCTTCACCTTCTAAGAAGATCTCTTAAGCGCCATTTCATTCAACGCGTCGCCAACAGTAAGGAGGAAATCCCCATCGCATTCTTCAGAGGTGGTCCCCGGGTCCCCCCGACCAAGAATTCCCCGATCAACGAGTACATCCTGCGTTTCAAAGGCGTCCGGCTGATCTCGTCCACGGGCGAGCAGCTCGGCGTCCTCGAGCCCCAGGCCGCGCTGGCGAAGGGTCGCGAGGAAGGCCTCGACGTCGTCGTGATCGCCGAGCAGGCCGACCCTCCGGTCTGCAAGATCATGGACTACGGGAAGTTCACGTTCGAGAAGAAGAAGAAAGAGCACGAGTCCAAGAAGAAGCAGAAGGTCACCCAGGTCAAGGAAATCAAGTTCCGGCCGAACATCGACGAGCACGACTACGACTTCAAGTTCCGGAACATCATCCGGTTCCTCGAAGACGGGGACAAGGTGAAGGCGACGGTCCAGTTCCGCGGACGCGAGATGTCGCGCCTCGACAACGGGCGGAAAGTCCTCGACCGGCTCATCAAGGACCTCGAGGGCAAGGCGCACGCCGAGTCCGGCACCGAGATGATGGGGAACCGCATGCACCAGATCCTGAGCCCCATCAAGAAGCACTAGAGATCGAAAGAAGGAGACCGTCATGCCCGGCAAGAGAAAGACGCACCGGGGGGCTGCGAAGCGCTTCCACAAGACCGCGACGGGGAAGTTCAAGCGCGGCCACGCGATGAAGCGTCACATCCTCACGAAGAAGAACGCGAGCCGGCTGCGGGGGCTGAAGAAGTCGACGCTCGTGTCGAAAGCGGACACGAAGAACGTCCGCTCGATGCTCCCGTACGCCTGATCCGAAACCACTAAGGAGATACGACCATGCCTCGCGTCAAGCGTGGACCCAAGAGGAAGAATCGCCGCGTTCGCGTGCTCAAGCTCGCGAAGGGCTACTACGGAACCAAGCACAACTGCTTCCGCATCGCCGAGCTCCAGGTCGAGCGTTCGCTCGCCTACGCGACGCGAGACCGCAAGCAGAAGAAGCGCGAATTCCGCGGACTGTGGATCGTGCGCATCAACGCCGCCGCCCGTGACCACGACCTGAGCTACAGCAAGCTCATGGCAGGGCTCAAGAAGGCCGGCTCGGACGTGAACCGGAAGGTTCTCGCCGAGATCGCCGTCGAGGACCCGAAGGGCTTCGCGTCGCTCGTCGCGTCCGCCAAGTCCGCGCTCGGGCTTCCCGCAGCCGCGAACGCCTGATCCGCGTCGACGAGTGGCGGATCTGCTCGCTTCGGTCGAGGAGAATCGAAGAGTCTTCTTCGAAGAGTTGAGGACCGCGCAGGAGAAGGCCGCGACGAGCGGCCTCCTCCCGGCCGAGGTGCGCGCGCTGCACGTCAAGTGGCTGGGCCAGCAGCAGGGAGCGATCACGGCCCTCCTCAAGCAGCTCCGGGACGTCCCGAAGGACCAGAAGGCTGCTGCCGGCGCCGCCGTCAACTCGCTGAAGAAGGAGGCTGAGGCGGCCCTCTCTTCACTCGAAGAGTCTTCGGTGCTCTTCGAACGAGTCCAGAAGCAGAAGGCCCTCGCCGTCGACGTCACGCTCCCCCCGCGCGTCCCGCGCCTCGGGCGGCTGCATCCGCTGACGGTGGTCCGGCGCCGCATGGAGGAGGCCTTCTTCGCGCTCGGCTACGAGGTCGCGCACGGCCCCGAGGTCGAGTCGGACTGGCACAACTTCGAGTCGCTGAACTTCCCGCCCGACCACCCGGCGCGCGACGCCGTGGACACGTTCTTCGTAAAGGACGGCGGGGAAGGACGCGACCGCCTTCTGCTGCGCACGCACACCTCGCCGGTCCAGATCCGGACGATGCGGTCTCAGAAGCCGCCGATCCGGATCGTCATCCCGGGCCGCGTCTACCGCAAGGACGACATCGACCCGCGACACTCGCCGGTCTTCCACCAGATGGAAGGACTGACGGTGGGAGAGGGCATCACGTTCGCGGACCTCAAGGGCACGCTCGCCGCGTTCTCGCGGCGGCTTTTCTCGCCCGAGACGAAGATCCGCTTCGGTCCGACGTTTTTCCCGTTCGTCGAGCCGGGCGTCGACGTCGCCGTCTCGTGCGTCTTCTGCAGGGGAACCGGCGCGGCGAACGGCGCGTCGTGCCGCCCGTGCTCCGGCTCCGGGTGGATCGAGATCATGGGGGCCGGGATGGTCCACCCGAACGTGCTCCGGAACGGCGGCATCGACCCCGAGAAGTTCTCCGGCTTCGCGTTCGGAATGGGGATCGACCGCATCGCGTTCCTCCTCCACGGGGTCCCGGACCTGCGCCTCTTCTTCGAGAACGACGTGCGGTTCCTGGACCGCGTGTGGGCCTGAGATGAAGTTCGCGTATTCCTGGCTCGCCTCTTACCTGCCGGGCCCCGCGCCGGACCCGGGGGCGCTCGGCGACCGCCTGACGGCCGTCGGCTTCATCGTCGAGGGCGTCGAGGGCTCCGGCGCATCCACGGTCTACGACGTCGAGATCACGGCGAACCGCCCCGACGGCATGAACCACCGCGGCCTCGCGCGCGAGGCGGCCGTGGCGATGCGCCGGGCGTTCGCGGACGCCGAGGCGTCCGTTCCGGTCCCCGAAACGGGGCCGGCCGTGGAGACGCGCGCCGCCGTCGTCGTGGCCGAACCCTCCCTGTGCTCGCGCTACTCCGCGCGTGTGATCGAGGGCGTGACCATTCGCCCGGCTTCCGCCTCGGTCACGGCGCGCCTCGCCGCGATCGGCCAGAGCGCGATCTCCACGCCCGTCGACGCGACGAACCACGTGCTCTGGGACATCGGCCAGCCGCTCCACGCGTTCGACCTCGACGCCCTCGCGAAGGGGGCCGACGGCCTCCCGACGATCGTCGTGCGGCGCGGGAAGGCGGGAGAGTCGCTCGTCACGCTCGACGGCGTCGAGCGCAAGCTCGGCCCGCAGCATCTCGTGATCGCGGACGCCGAGAGGCCCGTCGCCCTCGCGGGCGTCATGGGCGGTCTCGCGACGGCGATCTCGGAGAAGACGACGCGGATCCTCCTCGAGAGCGCGCACTTCCATCCGGGGGCGGTGCGCAAGACCGCGCGCTCTCTCGGGATGCACACGGACGCCTCCCACCGCTTCGAGCGCGGGACGGACCCCGAGGCGACGCTCGACGGCCTCGCCCGCGCCGCGCGCCTCATCGCCCTCGACTGCGGTGGGAGCGTCGCGAAGGGCGTGATCGACGTGCGCGCGGAGAGGGCCGCCCCGGCGACGCTTTCCCTCCGCCTCGCGCGGCTCGCGAGCTTCCTCGGCATGACGATCCCCGAAGGCCGCGTCGTCGGGATCCTGGCCGAGCTGGGCCTCGCGCCGGCCCTCGCGGGCGGCGCCGTGAACGTGACCGTTCCGAGCTGGCGCATCGACCTCACGAGCGAAGAGGACGTCGTCGAAGAGGTCATCCGGTGCGAGGGCTACGACCGCCTGCCCGAGACCCTCCCGGCGCCGTTCGTGCCGCGTACGCTCTCACGCGCCGCGCAGGTGCCCGAACGCGCCCGCGACCTCCTCGCGGGGATGGGCCTCCTCGAGTGCGCGACGTACTCGTTCGTTTCGGAGGCCGAAAACGCGCCGTTCGCCTCCTCGGCTCCCGGCCCGCCGGTCGTCGTCGAGAACCCGCTCGGCGAGCCGTTCACGACTCTCCGCGCCACTCCCGTCATCGGCCTCCTCCAGAGCGCGCAGCACAACGTGCGGCGCGGCATGAAGGACCTCGCCCTCTTCGAGGTCGGGACGAGCTTCGGCTGGAATTCGGAGAAGAAAGAGAAAGCGAAGATCTCTTCTGAAGGTAGAGAGAAGAGAGAAGACGCGATCGGGGACGGAAGGGTCATCGAGCGAACGAGAGTCGCGATCCTCCTCGCAGGCGCCAGGAACCGCCACTGGTCGCAGACGGAAGCGGCGAATTCGGATTTCTTCGAAGGGGCGGGGATCGCTGAAGCCCTCATGAGGGGGCTAGGCTTGGGTGAGCCCCGTGCCCCTATTACCTTCAAAGAAGATCTTCGATTCTCCTCGTTTCTCGCCTCGGGGCGTGCCGCCTCGATCGAGGTCGGGGGTGTTCCCTGCGGCTGGGTCGGCGTTCTCGAGCCGGCTCTCGCCGCCTCATGGGATCTCGTCGACCCGGTCGTCGCCGACCTCGACCTCGGCGTCCTCGCGGCCGCGTTGCCGCCGGCCGAGACGTCCGTCGAGCCGCCGTCGAAGTTCCCCGGCAGCGAGGTGGACCTCACGGCGACGCACGCGCTTGCTCTGCCCTGGGCGGCGATCGAGGCGGCCGTCCGGACCGGCGCGCCGGTCGAGCTCCTCGCCGTCGAGGCGAAGGGGCGTTACCGCGGCCCCGGCGTCCCGGACGGATTCGTGAAGACGACCCTGACCCTGCGGTTCGGATCCCCGCGCGGCTCGCTCGCGCGCGAGGACGTGAACGGCTGGCGCGATGCGGCCGCACGGCGCCTTCTCGCCCTTCCGGGCGTGAAGGTCGACGGCGTGCCGGCGCCCGCCTGAGGAGGACGCGTGAAGGAAGCCAAGGGAAAGAACGAAAAGTCCGAAGGCTCCCTCGAGCCCGTTCTCGACGCGATCGAGGAGCGGATCGAGGCGCTCGTCGACGTCGTGAAGAAGCTCGCCGCCGAGAACGCCCGGCTCGAATCCGAGCTGGCGGCTGCGAAAGCCAAGGCGGACGAGGGAGGCGAGGCCGCGATGCTCCTCGCGCGCTACGAGGACGAGCGCAACGCCGTGAAAGAGCGGATCGAGCGCGTTCTCAGGACCTTGGACGAGGGAGCGGGCGCGGGTAAGGCGTAAGAATGCATGCTATCCTTTCCGCGCAGCTCGATGCTGCAGCGGAATCATGGCGAAACCCAGCGTCACACAGGTCGAGATCTTCGGGCAGACGTACTCCGTCCGCGCCGCGGGGGATCCCGGCTACATCAAGGAGCTGGCCGGGTTCGTCGACCGGAAGATGCGCGAGGTCTCGGAGCACGCGCCCACGATCGACGCCGCGAAGATCGCCATCCTAACCGCCCTCAACATTTCCGACGAGTTCTACCAGTTCCGTTCCAAGTCAGGCTCCGAGGGTGATCCGGGCCGTCTCGCCGCACGGGCGGGGCGTCTCGTGGAAAAGCTCGACGAGGTCCTGAAGACGTCTCCCTCAGTTCCGGCGAGGGCCGGCAATGAATCGATCGGCACCCTGCGCGGTGCGTGAATGGGATATGTCCTTGAACCGATATATTTATCGTGGAGCCTTCGACATCGGGCCGACCGGTGACGCCCCTTCGGGGGAACTAAAGGTCTGCCCCGGGGGCTCCCCCTGTCTTTTGACGGGTTCAATCGACCTTTCCCACACGGCCGAGGCGGGGGGCTCTTCTTGGGCCGCACCGGAGGGACGTCTCCAGGATCCCGTCGCGCTCTAGTTCCGGATCACCCTCTCAAACGAACGTTTCGAGGGGGACAGACCCGTGAGTCCTAATCTGTTGACCATCGCCGTCGAGGCCGCGCTGGCGGTCGTTGCCGTGGGCTTCGTCGTCTGGGGCCTGCGGATCCGCGGGACGGCGTCGCTCGCGAGGGCCGAGGCCGAGCTCGAGGCCAAGAAGGTCCGTGAGGAAGCGAAGCTCGCGGCCGAGGCGGCCGTCCGCAAGGCCGAGGCCGCCGCCCAGAAGACGGAGCTCGATGCCAAGGAGCGGCTGCTCAAGGCCCGCGAGGCCGCGGAGGCCGAGGCCGCCAAGCGGCGCGCCGAGCTCCTCGACCAGGAGAAGCGGCTCCTCCAGAAGGAAGAGACGCTGGACAAGAAGATCCTGACGGCCGAGAAGCGCGAGCAGGACTCCGAGAACCGCGCCCAGAACCTCACGAAGCGCGAGAAGCGCATGGAGGAGCTGGAGGAAGAGGCGAAGAAGGCCGCGGAGGCCGTCGTCGCCGAGCAGCGCGCCAAGCTCGAGTCGATCGCCGGCCTCACGGCGGAGCAGGCCAAGCGCGACCTGATCCGCGAGCTCGAGAACGAGGCCCGTCTCGAGGCGACCGGCCTCGTGCGCCGCATCGAGGAAGACGCCGTCGAGAGCGCGAACTGGAAGGCGAAGCGCCTCCTGTCCATGACGATCCAGCGCATGGCGTCCGACCACGTCGTCGAGACGACCGTGTCGGTCCTCGACCTGCCGTCCGACGACATGAAGGGCCGCATCATCGGCCGCGAGGGCCGGAACATCCGCGCCGTCGAGGCCGCGACCGGCGTCGACATCATCATCGACGACACGCCCGAGGCGATCCTCCTCTCGTCGTTCGACCCGATCCGCCGCGAGGTCGCGCGCCGCGCCCTGGAGCGCCTCATCCAGGACGGTCGCATCCACCCGGCCCGCATCGAGGAGGTCGTCGAGAAGGTTCGCGAGGAGCTCTGGCAGGACGTCAAGACGGCCGGCGAGGCCGCGGCGTTCGAGTTCGGCATCGCGGACCTGCACCCCGAGGTCGTGAAGCTCCTCGGCCGCCTCAAGTACCGCACGAGCTACGGCCAGAGCGTCCTGCAGCACAGCAAGGAAGTCGGCTGGGCCGCCTGCCACCTCGCGAGCGAGCTCGGCGCGGACGTCGCGGTCACGAAGAGGGCGGGGCTCCTCCACGACATCGGCAAGGCGGTCGACCGCGAGCAGGAAGGCACGCACCTCGAGCTCGGCCGGCAGATCCTCAAGAAGTACGGCGAGTCCGAGGCGGTCATCCACGGCATGGAGTGCCACCACGGCGACTACGAGCCGCGCACGATCGAGGCGGTCCTCGTGAACGCCGCCGACGCGATTTCCGCCGCGCGCCCGGGCGCGCGCCGCGAGATCCTGGAGACCTACGTCAAGCGCCTCGAGAAGCTCGAGAAGATGACGGAAGGGATGAAGGGCGTCGAGCGCACGTTCGCGATCCAGGCCGGCCGCGAGCTGCGCGTGATCGTGGACGCGAAGAAGATCTCGGACGACGAGTGCCTGTGGATGTCGAAGGACATCGCCAAGCGCGTCGAAGCGGAGCTCCAGTACCCGGGGCAGATCAAAATCACGGTCATTC
Organism: Thermoanaerobaculia bacterium; assembly: GCA_044229475.1. Classification (GTDB taxonomy): domain Bacteria; phylum Acidobacteriota; class Thermoanaerobaculia; order UBA5066; family UBA5066; genus Fen-183. The sequence continues at coordinate 99,271 of JBGASW010000001.1, forward strand.
GCGAGACGCGCGCGGTGGACTTCGCAAAGTGAAGCTCCTGTTCGTCGGTGACGTGGTCGGGAAACCCGGGCGGCGGGCCCTCGGTATGCTCGAGAAGCTGATCGCGCGCGAGCACGTCGACTTCACGGTCGTGAACATCGAGAACGCCGCGGGCGGCTTCGGCGTGACGGCCGAGCTCTTCGCCGACATGTCCAAGCTCCCGATCGACGTCTTCACGTCCGGAAACCACATCTGGGACAAGAAGGACTTCGTGCCGCTCCTCGACGACCTCGAGAACCTGCTGCGCCCCGCGAACTACCCGCCGGGCAATCCGGGCCGCGGCTGGACGATCCAGACGACGCCTGCCGGCGTTCCCGTCGGCGTCGTGAACCTGCAGGGGCAGGTCTTCATGGCGAACACGGATTCGCCGTTCCGCGTCGGCGACGCGGTTCTCGCCGAAATGCGCGCCAAGCGGCCGGAGATGAAGGTCGTCCTGATCGACATCCACGCCGAGGCGACGTCCGAGAAACAGGCGATCGGGTGGTGGTTCGACGGGCGCGCGTCGCTCGTCATCGGCACGCACACGCACGTCCCGACGGCCGACGCCCGGATCCTGCCGAAGGGCACGGCCTACCAGGGCGACGCCGGGATGACGGGCGCCTACGAGGGGATCATCGGGTTCGACCCGAAGAACATCCTCGAGAAGTTCCTCCACCAGACGCCGCGCTCGATGGAGACGGCGACCCGCGACGTGCGCCTCTGCGGCGCCATCGTGGACGTGGACGAGGCGACGGGGAAGGCCCGCACGATCACCTCGATCCAGGAGAAGCTGGCCACCTGACCGGCCGCGTCGTGGACATGCGCACGCGGCTCCTCGTCCTCGCGGTGTTCGCGGTCACGTTCGCGTTCGCGGCCGAGCCGCTTCTCACGGGGCGGGGCACGGACTTCCGCGCGTACCTCGAGGCCGCGAACGCCCTGCGAGCCGGCCACGACCCGTACGCGGGCGTCTATCCGTACCTCTACCCGCCGCTGCTTGCGGTTCTCCTCGTCCCGCTCACGTTCCTGCCGCCCGGGGCGGCCGCGTGGCTCTGGGCGGCCGCCTCGGCCGCCGCACTCGCGGCGAGCGCCGCTCTCGTGGCCCGCGGCTCGGCGCGCATCCTCGTTCTAGCGCTCCTCTTCGCGCCGTTCGCCGCGACCCAGTGGAACCTCCAGGCGAACGCGTTCGTCCTGCTTCTCCTCGTCCTTGCCCGCGATCGCCTGGACCGCGGGTTCGAAGGGCGCGGCGGGGCGCTGCTCGGTCTTTCGATCGCTCTCAAGCCGTTCGGCGTCCTCGCCGCCTGCGCCCTCGCTCTCACCGGCCGGTGGCGTGCGGCACTCGCCGCGGGAGCGGCGGCGGTCCTCCCGTTCATCCTCGTCGTCCCGTTCCTCGGGGGGGCGGGAGCTGCGGGGGCGGCCGGATCGGTCAAGCGGATCCTCGCCTCGTCCTGGGTCGAGACGTACGGCGGAAACGTCTCGCTCAACGGATCGCTGGACCGTGCGCTTCCGGAGGGCGCCGGTTCCTCCCGCCACCGGGCGGTGGGGCTCGCGGTCGCGGGGTGGACGGCCGCCCTCGTCGCCGCGGCCGCCGCCGGCGCGGCTCGGAGCGGGAAGCGCCTGCGCCCGTCGGCGGTCGTGGACGCGTCGCTCGCCGCGACGCTCCTCGGCGCCTCGTCGTCGTGGCTGCACCACTCGACGGTGCTTTTCCCGGCCGTCGCGGCCCTCGGCCCGTTTGCCCAGGCGGCCGCCGTCGTCCTGTACGGCGTTGCGGCGGCGTGGCGCGCTTTTGCGGCCGCCGGCGTCGCGGCCGGGGCCGCCGCGTCGTTCGCCGGGACCGCGGCGCTCGCCGCCGTGTGGTTCCTCGCGTCGCGGCGGGCCGCGGAACCCTGCTAGGATCACCTCATGGCCGTGGACAAGGAACTGCTCGACATCCTCGCGTGTCCGGCCTGCGACGCGCGGCCCGCCGTGACCCTGTGCACGCTCCGCGGCGACGTCGCGAAGGCGGTCGTCGAGAAGTACCGCGAGTCCCTGAAGGACGAGGAACCGGTCGTGACGCAGGGGCTGTCCTGCGCCGCCTGCGGGCGCGTCTACCCGATCGTTTCGGACATCCCGGTGATGCTCGTCGAGGAGGCGCTTCCGGCGGACGCCCGGGAGGCCTGACCCTCCCCTGAGGCTCTACCCCGAACCGATCGCGCGCCGGAGCGGATTCGAACGCGCGACGTTCGTGTTCTTCCTGCTCGGCATCGGATGCGTGCCGGGCATCGGCATCGCGAACGTCTGTCTCGCGCTCTGCCTCGCATCGGCCGTCGCGTGGCGCTGGCAGGCGCGGAGGATGGGCGAGGACTTCCTCGGGCCGTTCCGCCGGACGACGCCGGTCCACGCGCCCATCGCCGCGTTCGTCCTCCTCTCCGTCGTCTCGTGCTTCTTCTCGACGCTCCCGTCGAAGTCGCTCCTCCAGATCAAGGGCTTCGGAACGTTTCTCCTCGTCGTCTTCGCGGCGGCGCTCCTCGACGACGAGGCGGACGTCAAGCTCGCCGTGGACGTCTGGCGCACGACCGCGCTCTACCTCGTCCTGCGCGGCTTCGCGGAGTGGATCTCCGGCTCGCCGAGCCTCGACTTCCGGATCGCGGGCGGGCTCTCCGTCTACATGACGTACGCGGGCCTCCTCCTCGTCTTCGTGCCGCTTCTCGGAGCGCGCGGAGTCTCCGGAGGGTCGTCGCGGGCCCGGTGGGCCGACGTCGCCGTCGCCCTCGCCGGCGCCGTGGCGATGGCTCTCACGCTGACGCGTGGCGCCTACCTGGGCCTCGCGGTCGGCGTCGTCGCGGTGCTCCTCGCGGCGCGGCCGCGCCTCGCTCTTCTCGCGCCCATTGCGATCGCGCTCTTCTTCGTCCTGATGCCGCTGCCCGTGCGGGACCGGCTGGCGTCCGCGACGAACCCCCGCGACGTGACGATGAACGACCGCGTCGCGATGTGGAGGGCGGGCCGCGCCATGATCTCGGATCACCCGCTCACGGGCGTCGGGCCGGGGCGCGTCAAGCCGCTCTATCCCTCGTACCGCGTGCCGGGATTCGTCAACCCGATCCCGGGGCACCTCCACAACAACCTCGTCATGATCGCGGCCGAGACGGGGATCCCCTCCCTGCTCGCGTACCTCGCGTTCGTCGGGGCGTTCTTCCTCGGGGCGCTTCGGATCCTCCGCCGCTCGCCGCGCGGCGACCCCGCGCGGGGCGTCACGCTCGGGGCGATCGGCGCGATGGCCGCTCTCTTCGCCGCCGGGATGTTCGAGTACAACTTCGGCGACGTCGAGGTCCTGATGGCGACGCTCGTCGTCGCGACGCTGCCCTTCGCGGCGGCCCGCGCCGGCGAGCGGGCCGACTAGAATCGGCCGATGTCGAGCCGCTTTCCCGGGCGCGCCTATCCCCTCAGGGGCGCCGCGCCGCGCCGCGTCGCCGAGACGCAGCTCTCGCTCGGGGACGCCGGGCCGGACGCGACGGCGATGACGGTGTCGCAACTGGTCGAGCGGATGAACGGAATCCTGAAGGGCGGAATTCCGGACGTCTGGGTGAAGGGCGAGATTGCGGACATCAAGCGCCCCGGCTCGGGCCATCTTTATTTTTCTTTGAAGGATGAGCGGGCTTTGATGCCTTGCGTGATGTGGCGGAGCACGGCCGTCCGTCTACCATTCGAAGCAGAAGAAGGACTTCTCGTCCTGGCGCGCGGATACCCGGACGTGTACGCACCCTACGGCAAGCTGTCTCTCGTCGTCTCCGAGCTCCAGCCTTCGGGCGTCGGCGCGCTGCAGCTCGCATTCGAGCAGCTGAAGGCGCGACTCGCCGCCGAAGGGCTCTTCGACGCCGCCAAGAAACGTCCGCTGCCGCTCCTCCCGCGGCGCATCGGCGTCGTGACGTCGCGCCACGGGGCCGCGCTGCGCGACATCCTGAAGGTCCTCGACGCGCGCTTCCCGAACGCGCACGTGACCCTCTACCCGGCCTCCGTCCAGGGCGCGGCGGCGCCGGGGGAGATCGTCCGCGCCGTGAGGGCGTTCTCGCGGGTGGCGGGATCGGCCGACGTCGTCATCGTCGCGCGAGGGGGCGGCTCGAAGGAAGACCTCGCCGCGTTCAACGACGAGTCGGTCGTCCGGGCCGTGGCCTCCTCGAACGTCCCGGTGATCTGCGCCGTGGGCCACGAGACCGACGTCTCGCTCGCAGAGCTCGCGGCCGACGTCCGGGCGGCCACGCCCTCGCAGGCCGCCGAGATCGTCGTCGGCCCGCTCGCGCAATTCGAGGAACGCCTCGCCCGCGCGAAGAGAGACTTGAAGATTTCTCTGAAGGTGAGGATGGACAGGGCCGCGCGCGACCTCGCGCGGCTCAGGTCGGCACCCGCGCTTGCGGGGTTCCCCGCGGCCGTCTCCGAGGGCCGCCTCGAGTCGCGCGCGGCATCCGCCGCCCTCTTCTCTTCCTTTCAGAGAATCCCCTCCTCTCTTTCTTCCCGCATTCTTCGGTTCGAGCAGAGCGTCCGGGCCTGGGCCGATCGCGCCGCGTTTCCCCTCCTCCTCGGCCGCGTCGCGGCCGAGCGGCGCGCCGCGGCCGACCGGATCGCGGCGCGCGTGGCCTCCGCGAACGAGAGGCTCGGCGTCGCCGTGGCGCGGCTCGAGGCCCTGAGCCCGCTGCGAGTCCTCGCGCGCGGCTATGCGATCGTGACGAAGGAGGGGGAGGCGTCGCCGGTGACGGACGCCGCGGCCCTCATCCCCGGCGACAGCGTCCGTCTGCGGCTGGCCCGCGGTCGCGCCGCCGCCCGAATCCTCTCGACGGAGACCGAATGACCAAGACGAAGGCCCTGCCGAAGAACCTCTCGTTCGAGAAGGCTCTCGAACGGCTCCAGGAAATCGTGTCCGAGCTCGAGGACCCCGAGAAGGGCCTCGAGGCGAGTCTCGAGCTGTTCGAGGAGGGGGTCGCGCTGTCGCGGTTCTGCCGCTCGCGCATCGACGAGATCCAGAAGCGCGTCGACGTCGTCCTGAAGGAGACGCCCGAGGGGCTCGCGACGGGCCCCCTGGACGAGGAGCTCGAGGACGGGGACGAGGACGACGACGACGACGAGGACGCGGCCCGATGACGGGCCTGCGCCCCTCGCGGGCGCTGCCGGCCGTGCTCGAGGCGCGGCGGCGGGGGATCGAGGCGGCCCTCTCGAGCGTCCTGCCCCGCGAGGGCACCGAGCCCCGGGAGCTCGTCGCCGCGATGCGCTACAGCGTCCTCGGAGGCGGCAAGCGTTTCCGTCCGCTGCTCTTCTTCGCGGGCGCCGAGGCCGGCCCGGAACGGCTGCCGGAGGACGCGGTGGACGCCGCGGCGGCGCTCGAGCTTCTCCACACGTATTCGCTCGTCCACGACGATCTCCCGTGCATGGACGACGACGACCTGCGCCGCGGACAGCCGACCTGTCACGTGAAGTTCGGCGAAGCGACCGCGCTCCTCGCGGGCGACGCGCTCCAGACGCTGGGCATGGAGATTCTCGCGACGCGTCCCGCGGGCGAGGAATGGGCCGTGAGGCGCGCGCGGGCCGTGGCGATGACGGCGCGGGCGATCGGCGTGGAAGGAATGGCGGGCGGGCAGGCGCTCGACCTCGCGGCCACGGGGAGCCCCGTGCCTCCCGAGGAGCGCGCCCAGCGCCTCAAGAAGATCCACGCGCTGAAGACCGGCCGCCTCATCCGGCTCTCCGTCGAGCTCGGGGCGCTGCATGCCGGCGCCGACGACGCGGTGCTCGCGGCGATCGGCCGCTTCGGGGACGCGCTCGGCCTCCTCTTCCAGATTGCCGACGACCTCCTCGACGTCACGCAGGACTCGGCGACGCTCGGCAAGACCGCAGGCAAGGACGCCGCACAGGACAAGCTCACCTATCCGGCCGTGTTCGGCCTGGAAGGCGCGCTCCGCGAGCGCGACCGCGCGCTCGAGGAGGCGCACGCCGCCGCCGCCGAGGTCGAAGGGCCCGGCGGTCTCCTCGCGTCGCTCGCGGACTACGTCGCGGGCCGCGACCGCTGACGTGCCGGCGCCGGGCATCCGAGCGTTACAGTACGCCGCGTGAGGTGGAAGTCGGGCGTCCGGGAACGAAGGGCCGCGGCCGTCCTCGGGATCGTGTCCCTGGCGGCGTCCGTTGCGCTCTTCGTCTGGTCGGCGGGTGCCGAGTCGCGTGCGCTCGCGGCTGCGGGAGCCGCCTGCGATGCGGACGCGACGCGCGCCGCCAGGGCCGTCGGCTCGCTGCTCGCGTTCCGGGATGCGGACGGCGCGCTCGCGGCGGTCCGCGAGACCATCAGGGACCGCCGCCTGGTTTCGACCGTCGTCCTCGATCCGGCGGGACACTTGAACGCGGCGCACGCGGTCCCGATCCCCGGCCTGTCCCACGTTTCGCGTGCCGAGGTGTTCTTCGAGGACCGGCGCGTGGGTTCGATCGTCCTCGGGTTCTCGCTCGAGGAGGAGGGCGCCGAGTCCGCGAAAGAGCGCGTCCTCGCCCTCGTCGCGGCCGCGTGTCTCGCGCTGGTCGGGCTCTCCGCGCTCGTCGCGGCCGCTCTCGGACAGGTCCGGTCGAGAATCAAGAGCGTGTCCGCGGAGCACGCGCGGATCGCCGTCGAGCGGGAGATCCTCGCGGCGCGGGCGGCCGAGATGGAGACGCGCCTCGACCTCGAGCGGCGGGACAGACGCTTCGCGGAGAGCGCGCTTTCGGTCCGCGACCTCTTCGAGATCGAGAGGACGGGGATTCTCGAGATGATCGCCCGCGGTGAACAGCTCCCGTCGATCCTCTCGAGCCTCGCCGCGCTCGTCGAGCACCGCCGGCCGAATTCTCAGTGCATCGTCGCCCCCTTGAGGCAGGGGGTGCTGCCGGTCGGCTCGGCGGGTGACGCCGCGACCCCGTTCGGAGGCGGAACCGGCCCCGTCACGATCGGCTCGACGGCACCGCCGCTCGCCCTCGCCGCCGAGATGAGGAGCCCGGTCGTCACGCGCGACGTTCCCGGGGACCCCCTGTGGGAGTCGGGCCGCGAGCTCTTCGCCTCGCACGGGGTCAAGGCGTGCTGGTCCGTACCGATCGAAGCGGGGACCGGGACCGTCTTCGGAACGCTCAGCCTGCTTCTTCCCGAACCGGCGGCGCCGGGGACCTCGGACATCGCCCTTCTCGAAAATGCGGCGCGCCTCGCGGCCATCGCGATCGAGCAGCGGCAGCTCTCGGACCAGCTCGCGTTCCAGGCACGCTATGACCGGCTCACGAACCTGCCGAACCGCCTCTATCTCGAGGAGGCACTCCGCGCCGCCGTCTCGCGCGCCGCGCGCCGCAACGAACGGGTGACGCTGTTCTTCGTGGATCTCGACAGGTTCAAGCGGGTGAACGACACGTTCGGTCACGGCGGCGGCGACGCTCTTCTGGCGCAGGTGTCACTCCGCCTCGCGGCGGCGGTGGACGAGGGCGACATCGTCGCGCGAATGGGCGGCGACGAATTCTGCGTGATGCGCGTCGGTCCGGGGGCGGACGGCTACGTCGAGCTTTCCCGGCGGGTGCTCGAGTCACTTCGCGCGCCGTTCGACATCCTCGGTGAGGAGGTCATCGTCGGCGCCAGCGTCGGTATCAGCCGGTATCCGGACGACGCGCACGACGCGATGGCGCTTCAGATGCATGCGGACGCGGCCATGTACGCCGCGAAGGAGGAGGCGGGGAGCGGCTGGCACCTCTTCCAGCCCGGCCAGACCTTCCGCGGAGGCGACCGCCTCAGGCTCGAGAACGACCTTCGGCGGGCGATCGGCAGCGGCGAGCTGAGCCTCGTGTTCCAGCCCCAGGCGGACCTCGCCGGCATCCTGAAAGGCGCGGAGGCGCTCGTGCGCTGGAATCACCCCGTTCTGGGCGAGGTCCGGCCGTCCCGGTTCGTGCCGATCGCCGAGGAGAGCGGCCTCGTTCTCGAGCTCGGCGCCTGGGTCTTCGAGGAAGTCTGCCGCCGCATCGCGTCGTGGCGGGCGGCCGGTCTGCCGATCGTGCCGGTGTCGGTCAACGTCTCTCCCGTGCAGTTCTCGGGGTCCGACCTCGTGGGGATCATCGAGGCGAGCCTGGCGGCGCACGGCGTTCCGGCGAACCTGATCCGTCTGGAGCTCACCGAGACGCTCCTCATCAAGGACGCCGCGGCCACGATGACGCTTCTGGGCCGGCTCAAGAACCTCGGCGTCGGGCTGGCCGTCGACGACTTCGGAACCGGCTACTCGTCGCTGTCGTACCTGCAGCTCCTGCCGATCGACGAGCTCAAGATCGACCAGGCGTTCGTCCGGGAACTGGGGACCTCCGAGATGAACGCGCGGGCGCCGAAACTTGTCCAGTCGATCGTCGCGCTCGGGCACAGCCTCGGCCTCGTCGTCGTCGCGGAGGGCGTCGAGAACGCCGCGCAGCTCGAGTTCCTGAGACGCGTCGAGTGTGACCGCGTTCAGGGCTACGCGATCGGGCGCCCCATGCCCGGCGAGGCGCTTACGAGACTCCTCGCGATCTCGAGTCGGCCGATGGAGTTGCAGCTAAACTCGACGACGTGACCGGCTCGAGCGACGACCGCAGATTCGGCTGGACCGTGGGCGGCGCCTTCGCGGTCCTGGGCGTTGTTCTCCTCTGGAGGCATCGGACGGTCGCGGGGGCCGTGCTGGCCGCCCTCGGCGGAACCCTGCTGCTCCTCGCCGCCGCCGCGCCGGTCCTGCTCGCCGCGCCGCACCGCGGCTGGCTCGCGTTCGCGAAGGTCCTCGGGCGCGTGAACTCGGCTCTCTTCCTCTTCCTGACGTTCTTCCTCGTCCTCACGCCTCTGGCGCTCTTCCTCCGGCTCCTGGGCCGGGACGAGCTGCGGCGGCGGGGCCCGGCGCCCGCGTCCACGTGGGAGCCGTATCCGGAACGGAACCGCGACCCGAAGCACTACGAGTCGATCTGGTGATGGGCAAGCGCGACGTCCTCTCGCAGCTCTGGGAGTTCCTCAAGTACCGCAAGAAGTACTGGCTCATGCCGATCGTGTTCCTGCTCGTTCTCGTCGGGCTTCTCCTCGTTCTGGCCGAGAAGAGCGTCATCGCGCCCTTCATCTACACGCTGTTCTAGTGGCGGCGATCCTCGGCCTCTCGGCCTACTACCACGACTCGGCCGCGTGTCTTCTCGTGGACGGGAAGATCGTCGCGGCCGCGCAGGAAGAGCGCTTCACCCGGAAGAAGCACGACGCCGCCTTCCCGCGGAACGCGGCGCTGTGGTGCCTGAAGGAGGCGGGTCTTCCGCTCGCGAAGCTCGACCACGTCGCGTTCTACGACAAGCCGCTCGTGAAGTTCGAGCGGCTCTTCGAGACGTACCTCGAGTACGCCCCGCGCGGATTCACGTCGTTCCGCAGGGCGATGCCCCTCTGGATCGCGGATCGCCTCTGGATGAGCGAGAGGCTCGGGAAGGACCTCGGCTGGAACGGGAAGGTCCTCTTCGGCGACCACCACGAGTCCCACGCGGCCTCGGCGTTCTATCCGTCCCCGTTCGAGGAGGCCGCCGTCCTCACGATGGACGGCGTGGGCGAGTGGGCCACGTCCTCGGTCGGACTCGGCCGTGGAAACACGCTCGACATGATCTCCGAGATGCGGTTTCCGCACTCGGTCGGCCTCCTGTACTCGGCGTTCACCTACTTCTGCGGCTTCAGGGTGAACAGCGGGGAATACAAGCTGATGGGCCTCGCGCCCTACGGCGAACCGGAGTACGCGGACGTGATCCGCGAGAAGCTGGTCCACGTCTGCGACGACGGCTCGATCCGGCTCAACATGGAGTACTTCACGTTCGCGACCGGCCTCACGATGACGGGCGCGGGCTTCGAACGGCTCTTCGGTGGGCCGGCGCGCGAGGCCGAGTCGAAGCTCACGCAGCGCGAAATGGACCTCGCCCGGTCGATCCAGGACGTGACCGAGGAAATCGTCCTGAAGATGGCCCGGCACGCGAAACGGGCGACGGGCGCGAGATACCTCTGCATGGCGGGCGGCGTCGCGCTGAACTGCGTCGCGAACGGGAAGCTCCGCGAGGCGGGGATCTTCGACGACCTCTGGATCCAGCCCGCCGCGGGCGACGCGGGCGGCGCCGTGGGCGCGGCGCTCTCGGTCTGGCACCGCCACCTCGGGATGCCGCGCGAAAGCGCGGAAAAGAGGGGGACCTGGAGAGGGAACCGAGGAAAAGAAGGGAAGATTTCTTTGAGTGGAATAGGGCCGGGCGACGGCGGCGCATCCATTGCCGGCAGCGCGCCAGCGGCGCCGCGCTCTTCATCATTCGAAGAAATCTCTTCCTCTCTCTCTCTTCCCCCCTATGAAGACGGCATGGCGGGCGCGTTTCTCGGCCCCTCTTACCCTTCAGAAGATATCTCTTCCTGGCTCTCTTCGAAGGGCTACCCGTACCGGACCGTCGCCCGCGAGGCGCTCCCGGACGCCGTCGCGGAGCTGCTGGCGGAGGGGAAGGTCGTCGGCCTGCTGCAGGGGCGGATGGAGTTCGGGCCGCGGGCCCTCGGAGGCCGGAGCATCCTCGGCGACCCGCGCTCGGCGGCGATGCAGTCCGCCATGAACCTGAAGATCAAGTTCCGCGAGTCGTTCCGCCCGTTCGCGCCCTCGGTCCTTCGAGAGGACGTCGCGGCGTGGTTCGACTTAGACGGGGACTCGCCGTACATGCTCCTTTGCGCGGACGTGGCGCGCGAGCGGCGCCGCGAGATGACGGACGGCGAGCGCGCGCTCTGGGGGATCGAGAAGCTGAACGTGCCGCGCTCGACGATCCCCGCCGTGACTCACGTCGACTACTCCGCGCGTCTCCAGACCGTCCGGCGGGAGACGAACCCGGTCTACCACGCGATCCTCTCGGCGTTCCGAGACCGGACCGGCTGCCCCGTCGTCGTGAACACGTCGTTCAACGTGCGCGGCGAGCCGATCGTCTGTTCGCCGGAGGACGCGTACCGCTGCTTCATGCGGACCGCGATGGACGCCCTCGTCCTCGAGAACCACGTCCTCGTCCGCGAGGGCCAGCCCCCGCTCGCGGAAAGCGGAGACTGGCGCCGCGAATTCACGCTGGACTGATCAGGGGAAGATCCCGAGCTCCATGTAGCTGACGGCGATCTTGTCGATCGCCGAGATGAAGGCGGCCGTGCGCAGGTCCGGCACCTTCGGGTTGCGGCGCTGGACGTCGCGGATCTGCTGGAAGGCGACGCTCATCGTCTCCTCGAGCCCCGAGTTGACGAGGTCCTCCTCGGCCGCTCCGTGGATGAGGAGCTTGCGCTCGGCGTCCCCGAGGGTCTTTCCGGTCGCGCTCTCGATCGACTTGACCATGCGCGCGGCGCTCATCTCCTCGTAGCGCTTCTCCATCCGGCCGAAGCGCACGTGTGAGAGGTTCTTGAGCCACTCGAAGTAGCTCACCGTGACACCGCCCGCATTGAGGTACATGTCGGGCATCACGACGACGCCCTTCTCCCGCAGGATGGCGTCGCCGTCGGCCGTGACCGGGCCGTTCGCGCCTTCGGCGACGATCTTCGCCTTCACCCGGCCCGCGTTCGCGCCCGTGATGACGTTCTCGAGCGCCGCCGGGACCAGCACGTCGCAGTCCGTGTAGAGCACGTCCTCGGCGGCAAGGTCCGTCGCGCCGGGAAAGCCGGTGATCTTCTTCGTCGCGGCGCGGTGCTTGACCACGGCGTCCACGTCGAGGCCCTTCGGGTCGACGATCGTCCCCTCCCACTCCGCGAGCGCGACGATCGTGGCGCCGCCCTCCTGGAGGAACTTCGCGGCGTGGTAGCCGACGTTGCCGAGCCCCTGGACCGCGACGCGCTTGCCGGCGAGGCCGGCCGTCAGGCCGAGGGTCTTCAGGAGATCGGCGTCGGCGAGCGCTTCCTTGACGCCGAAGAACACGCCGCGGCCGGTTGCTTCCTTGCGGCCCCGGATGCCGCCCTGGCTGATCGGCTTGCCCGTGACGCACCCGATCGCGTCGATTTCGCCGGGGTGGAACTGGGCGTACGTGTCCGCGATCCACGACATCTCGCGCGGGCCGGTGCCGTAGTCTGGGGCGGGGACGTCGATTCCGGGACCGATGAAGTTCTTCTTGGCGAGCTCGGCCGTGTATCGGCGCGTGATGCGTTCGAGCTGCTCGAGAGAGACCTTGCGCGGATCGACCTTGATGCCGCCTTTCGCCCCGCCGAAGGGCACGTCGACGATCGCGCACTTGAACGTCATGAGGGCCGCGAGCGCGAGCACCTCGTCCTCGTTCACGTCGGGGGAGTACCGGATGCCGCCCTTGACGGGCAGCTTGTGGTGGCTGTGCTCGGCACGCCACGCCTCGATGACTTCGTAGCCCCCGCCTTCCTTCCGGACGGGGAACCGGAACTTGTAGACGCTGTTACAGACCTTGATCTGGTCCAGAAGGCCCGGCGGATAGTCGAGAAAAGTGCCTGCGGCGTCGAAGTTCCGGTTCACGCTCTCCAAGAATCCGTTGGACTGGGTCATCAAAACCTCCGGTTGACCGAGTTTAGTGGAGTCGATATAGGATCTGGCACCAATGGAAGTCGGGGTCGCCGGCGTGGTGCGACTGGATCGCATCGCACTGCACCGCCTGAGCAAGGCGGCGGTTTCGTCCCCCCGCCTCCGCCTGAACCGGAACCTTCACGCGATGGAAGATCCTGTGCATCGCCTTCTCAACGCGATCGAGCCCGGGAGCTACATCCGGCCTCACCGCCACCTGCATCCGCCGAAGGCCGAGACGATGGTCGTCGTGTCCGGCCGGCTCGGATTCCTTGCGTTCCACGACGACGGAACCGTCGCGGACCGGGCGGTTCTCGACGCCGCCGGCGAGACGTTCGGCATCGACGTCGCTCCGGGCGTCTGGCACACGTTCGTGTCCCTCGCCGAGGGGACCGTGGGCTTCGAGGCGAAGGCCGGACCCTACGTGGCGCCCGCGGGAAGCGACGCCGCGCCCTGGGCGCCGCCCGAGGGCGACCCGGCGTCCGTGCGGCTCGAGGCCGGGTGGCGCAACGCGTTTATCGAGCAGGCGGAGTCCTGATGCATGAAGATCTTACCGTGCCAAGCCTGTTTTCCCGGCCGTGCCGGGTTGATTTCGTTTCACATGATGGAAGGGGTGTGCCCATGATCAAACTGCGTCGTCTCCTGCCGCTCGCCATGTGCGTGGCGGTCCTTCTGTCGGCTGTTCCCGCCCTCGGGCAGGAAACCACAGCCGCTCTTCAGGGTGTCGTGACGGTCAAGTCGGACAAGAGCCCGCTGCCGGGCGTCACGGTGGAGGCCCTCCACGTCCCGACCGGCACCCGCTTCGCGGCCGTCACGTCGGTCACCGGACGGTTCAACATCCTCAACGTCCGCGTGGGCGGCCCGTACACGGTCACCGCGAAGATCGGCGGCTTCAAGACCGAGATGCAGAAGGACGTCGTCGTCGCCCTCGGCGAGAAGCTCGAACTCGAGTTCGCGATGGAGCTCGCGGCGAGGGCCGAGACGGTCAGCGTGACGGCGGAGCTGGAGCCGCTCATCAGCCCGAACCGGATGGGGTCGACGCAGGCGGTCTCGCAGGACGAGATCAAGGCGCTGCCGACGATCCGCCGGCAGTTCCAGGACTTCGCCAAGACGAGCCCCTACGTCAACGTCGCGGCCAGCGACCCGACGCAGACGAACATCTCGGTCGGCGGCAAGAACAACCGATACAACACGATCCAGATCGACGGCGCGGTCAACAACGACCTCTTCGGCCTCTCCTCGACCGGCACGCCGGGCGGCCAGACGGACACGCAGCCCATCTCGATCGACACGATCCAGGAGATCCAGGTCGCGATCTCGCCCTACGACGTCAAGCAGGGCGGCTTCACGGGCGGCGCGATCAACGCGATCACGAGGAGCGGAACGAACGAGTTCCACGGCTCCGTCTACGGCTCGTCCCGCAACCAGAACTGGGTCGGAAGCAAGATCCCGCAGGCTTACGGCGACGCGGTCTCGAGCCCGCTCGCGGAATTCACCTCGGACCAGTACGGCGCGCGCCTCGGCGGGCCGATCATCAAGGACACGCTCTTCTTCTTCGGGAGCGCCGAGCGGAACAAGACCTCGGCTCCGACGAACGGGGCCGCGGACGGCTCGGCGTCCAACAACTTCAACAACCCGGCGAACGCCGCCGCGTTCAAGGCCGTGCTGACGAACAAGTACGGCTACAACCCGGGCGGCCTCGGCGACTACAACACCCGCACGAACAGCGACCTCCTGCTCGGCAAGCTCGACTTGAACATCTCGAGCGCCCACCAGCTGTCCCTGCGCTACAACTACGTCAACGCCCTGAACGACATCAACGGCGCGCGCAACTCGAGCACGTACACGTTCGAGACGGGCGGGTACACGATCACCGACAAGACGAACTCGGGCGTCCTGCAGCTCAACAGCGTCTTCGGGTCCAATTCGTTCAACCAGGGCCGCGTGGGCTACCAGACGGTGCGGGACAGCCGGGCGGTCCCGGTCCAGTTCCCGTCCGTCTACATCTGCAACTCCCCGAACTCCAACTGCACCGGCAACGGGACGTACAACCTTGCCGCCGGGACCGAGCGCTCGTCCGGCGCGAACTCGCTCAACCAGGACATCCTCGAGGTCACGGACGACTTCACGCTCATCAAGGGCAACCACACGATCACGATCGGGACGCACAACGAGTTCTTCAAGTTCGAGAACCTCTTCATCCAGGACGTCTACGGGACGTACTTCTTCAACACGATCAACGACCTCAACAACGGGAACGCCGCCCGGTACCAGGTCCAGTTCGCGAACGGCGCGGACCCGCGGCGCCCGACCCAGTTCAACGCGCGGCAGTGGGGGATCTACGCGGGTGACCAGTGGAGGGTGAGCAACACCCTCACGCTGAACCTCGGCCTCAGGCTCGACATTCCCCAGCTGCCCGACAGCCCGAGCTACAACCCGCTCGTCCAGTCGACCTTCGGTGTCGACACGAGCAACGTTCCGAGCGGCCAGATCATGGTCTCGCCCCGCCTCGGCTTCAACTGGAACCCGAGCGGGTCCGGCAACGACCAGATCCGCGGCGGCATCGGCGTCTTCGCCGGCCGCACGCCGTACGTCTGGATCTCGAACAACTACGGCTCGACGGGCATCGAGATCACGAACCTGAGCGCGTCGAACGTCACGTTCACGGGGGACCCCAACAACCCCCCGAAGAACTTCCCCCCCGGCACGTCGGCGATCACGGTCAACGGCATCAACCCGGACTTCAAGTTCCCGCAGGTCCTCCGCTCGACGCTGGCGTACGACCGCGAGCTCCCGTACGGGATCCGCGCGACCGTCGAGGCGATGTTCACGAAGACGCTGCAGGACGTCTTCTACTACAACCTCGGCCGGGTCGAGTCCGGGACCAAGACGTTCTACGGGGCGCCGGTCTACAAGCAGTATTCGACGCAGATCTCGGACATGATCTACCTCGACAACACGACGAAGGGCGAGCAGCAGAACCTCGTCGTGCAGCTCGAGAAGCGCTTCCCCTTCGGCCTTTACTTCATGGGCTCCTACGCCTACATGAACGCCAAGGCCGCGTTCGAGGGAACGTCCAGCGTGGCGTACTCGAACTGGCAGTTCCAGACGACGGACGGCAATATCTACAACCAGGCGCTCACGCGCTCCTTCTGGGACGTTCCGAACCGGTTCAACATCGTCGCGTCGCAGGCGTTCCGTACCGGCTCGTTCGGCCACAACGTCGGCCTCATCTTCACGGCCCAGTCGGGGCAGCCGTACTCGATCCTGATGGGAGGCAACGCGAACCAGGACGGCGCCTCGGGCAACGACCTCCTCTTCGTGCCCGCGAACTACAACGACGTCGTGTGGAGGGGCGCGGGGGCTCCGACCGAGGGTCAGTGGAACGACTACCTGTCGATGACGGGCCTGGACAAGTACCGCGGCCGCGTCGCGGAGCGCAACGCGCTCGACGCCCCGTGGATCCACACGCTCGACTTCCACTACGACGTGACGCTGCCGATCTCCGTCGTCCAGGTGCAGCTCACGTTCGACGTCCTGAACCTCATCAACCTGATCAACCACAACGCGGGTCTGCTCCGCTACGTCTCCAACCAGACGTACACGGCGCTCAACTACTCGGGAATCGACGCGGCCACCGGCAAGCCGATCTACACCGTCAACTCGGGCGCGCTCAACGAAGGTCGCCAGTACACCACGCAGGGCCTCCGCTCGCGCTACCAGCTCAAGCTCGGCGGACGCGTCTCGTTCTGAGATCGGTTCAAACGCTCGCTTGAACGGCAACGCCGGGGCTTCGGCCCCGGCGTTTTTTCGTTCGGAAGAAGATTTTCCTAGAAGGTGCCCGAGCCGGGGGCCGACTCGTAGCGCCTGCGGGAGCGGGTTGCCCGCATTCACTTTCTAGGAAGATCTTCATCCGGTCGTCTTTCAGATATTCTACGAACCCGGAGGATTTCTTCGATGTCCCTCGCCACAGAAACGCCCGCGATCCCGCCGGTCTCCGTCCTCGGGGACCACGAGCGGGAGCTCGCCGAGGGCGTGTACGACTTCGCGGTCGAGTCGATCGCCCCGCAGTCCGCCCGCATGGACCGCGACAACGTGATGGACCCCGACCTCATCCGGAAGTTCTTCGACCTCGACCTCATGGGCATCGAGATCCCCGAGGAGTTCGGCGGCCTCGGCGCGAACTTCACGACGTCGATCGCGATCATCGAGGCTCTCGCCCGGGTGGACGCCGCCTGCGCGGTCGTCGTGGACGTCCAGAACACGCTCGTGAACAACGCGATCAAGCGCTGGGCGTCTCCCGCGATCCAGAGGAAGTACTTCCCCCAGCTCGCGAAGCAGAAGGTCGCCTCGTACGCGCTGTCGGAGGCCGGCTCGGGATCGGACGCCTTCGCGCTCGCCACGACCGCGGCGCAGAAGGGCGACCGGTGGGTCCTGAACGGCGAGAAGCTCTGGATCACGAACGGCCTCGAGGCCGAGCTCTTCCTCGTCTTCGCGAACGTCGACAAGGCGAAGGGGTACAAGGGCATCACGGCGTTCCTCGTCGAATCGCAGTGGAAGGGCTTCACGAAGGGCAAGAAGGAAGACAAGCTCGGCATCCGCGCGTCTTCCACGCTCGCGCTCGCCTTCGAGGATCTCGAAGTCCCGGCCGAGAACGTCGTCGGCAACGTCGGCGAGGGCTACAAGATCGCGATCGAGACGCTCAACGAGGGACGGATCGGGATCGGCGCCCAGATGGTCGGCATCGCGCGCGCCGCGCTCGACTACACGACGACGTACGTCAAGGAGCGCCGGCAGTTCGGCCAGCCGCTCGCGCAGTTCCAGGCCGTCCAGCACGAGCTCGCGCGCATGGACATGGAGCTCGAGTGCGCCCGGCTCGCCGTTTACAACGCGGCGCGGCTCAAGGAGGCCGGCCTTCCGTTCGCGCGCGAGGGCGCGATCGCGAAGCTCAAGGGCTCCGAGGTCGCCGAGATGTGCACGTCGAAGGGCCTCGAGCTCCTCGGCGGCTACGGCTACGTGAAGGACTACCCGCTCGAGAAGATGTACCGCGACGCGAAGATCGGGAAGATCTACGAGGGGACGTCGTTCATGCAGCTCAACACGATCGCGAAGGACGTCCTGAAGCGCTGAGCGGCGACTCCCCGGTCCGTCCGGCCCCGCGCGCGGCCCTCGCCGCGGGGCTCGCGCTCCTCCTCGGCGCGGCGGCGTTCCTGCGCTCGGCGGGATGGGGTCTCTGGTCCTACTGGCTGGACGAGGCGATCCAGGCGGTCCTCTCCCGGCAGGAGCTCGCGAAGCTGTTCGCGTCGCTCCGTGCGGACTCCGCGCACCCGCCGCTCGCCTACCTCCTCACCTGGGCGATCGAGCGCGCCGGCGGGGGAGAAGCGGCGCTCCGCGGCGCGAGCGCCGCCGCGTCGGTCGCGGCGCTGCTTCTCGTCCTCCGGCGGGCGGGCGGCTTTGCGCGCGCCGCCGCCGCGTTCGGCGCGGCCGCCGTCTTCGCCGTCCTGCCGGCCTCGGTCCACTATGGCCAGGAGGTGCGGCCGTACGCGCTCGCGCTCGCGTGCGTCGCGGGGGCCGACCTCGCCCTCGACGCGGCCCGGCGAGGCGTGCGCGGGGCCGGGATCGCCCACGTGGCCCTCGCGGCCGCTTCCGTCGCGACCCTCTACTTCGCGCTTTTTCCCCTCCTCGCGCTCTGGGTCGACGCCGGGTGGCGCGGCCGGCGCGAGGGGCGCCGGTTCCCCGCGTGCGCGGCCGCCGCGCTCGCTGCGTCCGCGGCTTTCCTCGGCGCCTGGTTCCTCTGGCTCGGGCCGCGGCCGCCGTCGCCCGTCGCGCCGAAGGGGCTCTTCGGCCACCTGCCGGGCGTCCTCGCGGGCCTCGTCACGTACCGCGAGTCGAGCCTCGAATGGCCGGTGCTCGCGGCGGCTCTCTGGGCCGTGGCGCTCTTCGGGATCGCGGCCGCGGGCGGCGAGCGGCCGCGTCTCGCGCTCCTCCTCGCCGCGACGGTCGGGGGCCCGATCCTCGTGCTCGGCGCCCTCGGCTGGTTCGTGGCGCTGCGGTACTTCCTCTTCGCGCTCCTCCCGCTCTCGTGGGGAATCGGGGAGGCGCTGGCGCGCGTCCACCCCTCCGCACTCCGGGGCGCGGCGGGGTTCCTGCTTCTTGCGCCGCTCGCGCCGGCCGTATCGAACGTCGTCCGGGAGGGACGGCCCGACTGGCGCTCGGTCAGCCGCGGGCTCGAGACGGCGCGCGAGCAGGGGCTCGCGGGCGACGTCGTCGCCGCGGACGGCTGGTCGTACTGGGCGCTCTCCGCGCAGCGGCCCGCCGGCCCCGCCGTGCCGCTCCTGGACGGCGAAGCCGCCCTCGGCGCGGCGATCGGCGCCGGGCGGCCGCTCTGGGTCGTGCGCACGCCGCACCATCCCGCGCCCCCGGCGGTCGACGCTCGCCTCGAGGCGCCGTGGTGGCGGGCGGCCGGGGCGGAAGACGCGTCGGTCTACCGGTTCGAGGCCGGCCGGGCCGTCGAGCCCGGGGAGTTCGTCTGGAGCTTCTCCGGCGGCGCCGTGCGCTTTCCACGAGGCGGAGGCGTCGCCTCCCGCGACGTGATCGGGACGTTTTCGAAGGACGTTACGGTCCTCGCGGCGGAAGGCCCCTGGGCCGACGGCTCCGTGACCGCCACGGTCCGCCTCACGGACGACCTCGGCTCCGCGTACAACTGGGTCGGCGTCGCGGCGCGGCGCGCGCGGCCGGGCGACGGCTTCCGCGACTCGGGAGTCCTCGGACTCCTGCGCGGAAACGGCGAGGCCCTGCTTCTGGGGCCGGGAGGCGAGAAGAAGGCCGCGACCGGCGTCGACCCGCGCCGGGGGCCCGTCCGTCTTGCGCTCGTCTGCCGCGGCCCCCGCGTCGCGTTCCTCGTCGAGGGACGGGAGGTCGCCGCGGTCGAAGACGCTCCCGTCGCTCCCGGATGGGCGGGCGTGCACGCCTGGGGCCTCGCGCGTGTGACGGAGCTCAGCGCGCGGGGCGCCCCCTCATTCCCCTGAGGACGGGCCGAGCGCGGCCTCGCCGCGCTCGCCGGTCTTGACCCGCAGCGCCTCGAGGACGGGCAGGACGAAGACCTTGCCGTCGCCTCGACGGCCCGTATGGCCGGCCCGGTAAAGCGCGTCGACGAGCACGTCGGCTTCGTCATCGCGGCAGACGATCTCCACGCGGATCTTCTTCGTCATCTCGACCCCGAGGTGCTCGCGGTGCTCCGGGTGGGAGACGTCGTGCTCCTGCCCGAATCCGCGCGCGTCGGAGATCGTCAGTCCATGCGCGTGCGACTCCGAGAGGGCGTCCACGATCGCGAAGAGACGGTCCGGCGGAAAAAAGCCGAGGACGTAACGCATCAGTATTCCTCCTCCTCGCGTTCGAACAGCTCGTAGAGGACGGGCAGGACGAAGAGCGTGAGCAGCGTGGCGGTGACGAGACCGCCGATGATGACGACGGCGAACGGACGCTGGGTCTCGGCGCCGACGGCGTGCGAGAGCGCGGCCGGAAGCAGGCCGAAGGCGGCCATCGCCGCCGTCATGAGAACGGGCCGGAACCGGGTCAGGGCCCCTTCGGTGACGGCCTCGGCCAGCGCCTTGCCCGCGTGGCGCAGCTCGCGGATGCGCTCGACGAGGAGGACGCCGTTCTGGACGGAGACTCCGAACAGCGCGATGAATCCGACGAGAGCCGACACGGAGAGCGTGAGGCCCGCGAGCGGGAGCGCGAAGAGCCCTCCGACCGCCGCGAACGGGACGTTGAGGAGGATGAGCGTCGCAAGGCGCGGCGAGTCGAACGCCGCGAAGAGCAGGAAGAAGATGGCCGCGAGCGTGATCGGGAGGACGACCGCGAGCCGCCTGAGGGCTCTCTGCTGGTTCTCGAACGCGCCGGTCCACTCGAGGCGGTAGCCGGGTGGAAGCTTGACGGCGGCGTCGACCTTCCTTTGCGCCTCCGAGACGAGGGACCCGAGATCGCGCCCGCGCACGGAGAGCTTCACGGCGATGCGGCGCGAGTTCTCCTCGCGGAAGACGCGGGCGGAGCCCGGCGCGAGGCGCACGTCCGCGACGGAGCCGAGCGTGAGCTTTTCGCCGCTCGGCCCGAGGATCGGGATCGCCCTGATCGAGTCGATCCCGGTCACGGCGCCCGGGTCGACGCGAACGACGAGGTCGAACGTCTTCTCGCCCTCGAGGATCTGCGTGGCCACGGCGCCCCCGAGCGCCGTCTCGATGACCGTCTGGACGTCCGAAACGGAGAGGCCGTAGCGCCCGATCGCCGGCCGGTCGACCGAGATCTGGACCTGCGGCTGGCCGGCAAGGCGCTCGGCGGCGACGTCGGCTGCGCCCGGCACGTCGTCGAGGGCGGCGGCGGCCCGGTCCGCGAGGTCCTGGAGGACGGCGGGATCCTCTCCGAAGATCTTGATCCCGAGTTCGCCCTTGATGCCCGAGATCGCCTCGTTCACGTTGTCCTCGATGACCTGCGAGAAGTTGAACTCGACGCCGGGGATCGCGGCCAGCCGGCGGCTCATGGCGTCGGCGAGCGCGTCGCGGGTCTTCGCGGTCTTCCACGCGTCGCGAGGGAAGAGGTCGACGAAGAGCTCCGCGGTGTCGAAACCGTTCACGTCGGTCCCGTCGTCCGGCCGCCCGAGCTGGCTCACGACGGTCCTCACCTCGGGAAACGCTGCGAGGATGGCACGCACGCGCGCGACCGTCTTGCCGGCCTCCGTGGGCGAGATCGATCCCGGCATCGTCACGCGGACCCAGAGAGAGCCCTCGTCGAGCTTCGGAAGGAACTCGGAACCGATGAGGAGCGCCGTCGCGACCCCCGCGGCGAGAAGCGCGGCCGAGGCGGCGACGACGACCCTCCGGCGGCTGAGCACCCAGCCGAGCGCGGGCCGGTAGAGATGCGTCAGGAACCGGACCGACGCGGATTCGGCCTCCTCGTGCGCGCGTTCGGCGCCACGGAGCTTCACGGCGAAGCTCGCGAGGACCGGGACGACCGTGAGCGCGAGGGCCGTCCCCCAGAGGAGCGCGAACGTCAGCGTCAGCGCCATCGGGCGGAAGATCTTTCCCTCCACGCGCTGCAGCGTGTAGAGCGGCAGGAACGCCGTGATGAGAATCGCCTTCGAGAAGAGGATCGGCTTGCCGACCTCGCTCGTGGCCTGGACGATTGCGGCCGAAAGCGAGCGGACCTTGCTGCCTCGCTCCTCGAGGATCCTCAGGAGGTTCTCGACGACGACGACGGCCGAATCCACGATGATCCCGAAGTCGATCGCCCCCATCGAGATGAGGTTCGCGGGGATCCCGCGCAGATCGAGCAGCAGGAACGCCCCGAGCAGCGAGAGGGGGACGACCGCCGCGACGACGAGGGCGGACCGCGCATTCGCGACGCCGAGGAACGCGACGAGCACGACGAGGACGAACCCGATCCCCTCGGCCATGTTCCGGCGCACGGTGTGGAGCGTGCGGTCGATGAGCGCCGTGCGGTCGTAATGCGGGACGATCGCCACGCCGGGCGGCAGCCCGCCCCGGTTGATCTCGGCCACTTTCGCCCGGACCCGCTCGAGAACCTCGAGGGCGTTCTCACCCTTGCGGAGGAGGACGATGCCCTGGACGACGTCGTCCTCGTCGGAGGAGCCAACGGTCTTTCCGACGCGCCCGAGGCGAATTCTCGGGCCGACGCCGACGGAGCCCACGTCGCGGATGCGGATCGGGGTGCCGTTCCGCGTGACGACGGCGATCTCCTCGATGTCGGCCGGGGACTGGACGAGGCCGAGACCGCGCACGACGTACATCTCCGCGCCGTGCTCGATGTAGGCGCCCCCCGCGTTCCGGTTCCCCTTCGCGAGCGCATCGAAGACCTGAGGCAGCGTCAGGCCGTACGATTTCAGCTTGAGCGGGTCGACGTTGACCTGGTACTGCTTCGTGGGACCGCCGAAGCCGACGACGTCCACGACGCCCGGCACCGTCCGGAGCCTGCGCTCGACGACCCAGTCCTCCAGGGACTTCAGCTCCAGCGGTGAGATGCCGGGCGGGCCCGTGACCGTGTATCGGTAGATCTCGCCGACGGGCGTCGAGTCCGGCGAGAGGTTCGCCTGCGCGCCTTGGGGGAGGGCGACGGACTGGAGGCGCTCGAAGGCCTGGTTGCGGACGTAGGCCCGGTCCGCGTCGTCCTCGAAGACGATCGTCACGACGGAGAGCCCGAAGATCGAGATCGAGCGCATCGAAGCGCGCTTCGGGATCCCGTTCATCTCGTTTTCGACGGGGATCGTGACGAGACGCTCGACCTCCTCGGCCGCGTGGCCGGCGAAGAGCGTGATGATCTGCACCTGGACGTTCGTGACGTCCGGATACGCCTCGACAGGGAGGCGTTTGAAGGCGAGCACTCCAGCTGCGACGAAGACGACGAGCAGCGCCAGGACGATCACGCGCCGGCGCAGCGACCATGCGACGAGGGCGCCGATCACTTCTTTTCCCCGGCGGACGCGAACAGCGACGAGAGGAGAAGGCTGCCGTCCGTCACGACGCGCGCGCCTTCGGGGAGCCCGGCGAGAACCGGGACCTTGCCCCCGCGCTCGGGCCCGACCGTCACGCGCGTCCGCCGGAACCGCGACGGGCCCGCCTCGACGAAGCAGACGCGCCCGGCGGCGTCCGTGAGGATCGCGCGTGCCGGGACCACCGTCGCGGGCTGCGCCGACCTGCCGGAAACCTCGACGGTGACGTACATCTCCGCCTTGAGGTGGCCCTCGGGATTGTCGACGGCGCCGCGTGCCCGGACCGTCCGCGTCGCGGGGTCGAGCGCGTCACCCACGAGGTCGAGCCTTCCCGTGAAGACGCGGCCCGGCCAGGCGGCCGAGCGAATCGAGAGCCGGTCGCCGGGCGCGAGGAGCGCGAGGTCGCGCTCCGTGACGTCGAGCCAGACCCAGAGACTCTTCGGGTTCGTCACGACGAAGAGGGGAGCGGCGGCGTCCGGCCGGGTTTCCTGCCCGGGATTCGCATTGCGCTCGACGACGATGCCGGGCAGGGGAGACCCGAGCCGGAAGAGCTGGTCCGGGCCGTGGGCGGGGTCGCCGAGAGCGCCTATGTCGCCGCCCCAGCGCGCAAGGCGCGCGGACGTGCGCCCCGCCTCGGCACGGGCGCGCGCGAGGTCCGCGTCGGCCGCGTCCAGGTCCTTGCGCGGGACAGCACCGCGCTCGTAAAGGCGCGCGGCGCGGTCCCGGCTCCGCTCTGCGGTGGCCAGGTCCGCGGCGCTCCGGGCGGCGTCAGACTGCGCCTGTCCGTAGTCGGGCGAGGAAATCTCGGCGAGAAGCGCTCCCGAGTCGACGTGCGCGCCGACGGCGCGCGCCAGCGAGACGATGCGGCCGGCGACCGGCGGGAACACGCGGACGGTCGCGTCCTCGTTCCACGCGAGGCGCCCCGTCACGGAAACCGGCGGCGGGGCTTCGCGCGCCGGGGGCTCGAGGGCGACAGCGGAGAGCTGAGGCGCTCCGTTCGCGAAGGCGATGAGATCACCCTCGACGCGCGGCGCCGGCGTGTCGGCAGCGGGAGGCGAGGACTTTCCGCAGCCCGCGAGGAAGGCAGCGAGAAAGACGGCGCAGACGATGTTTTTCATTTCTTCTCCGTGGCCGGGGCGGCGAGGCGCGCGGCGCGGTAGTCGGCGCGGGCAGCGGCGAGGTCTCCCTCTGCAGTGGCCGCGGCGACGAGGAGGTCGTTGGCGTTGCGTTCGGCCTCGAGGAGCTCGAGAAGCGAGGCGCCTCCCTGTTCGTACGCGTAGCGGACCGTCTCCCGGACCGCGGTGGCCTTCGGCACGAGCTCGCCTGCGAGGCGGCCGGCGCGCTCACGCGCGATCTCGAGCGCCTCGCGCGTCGCCGCGAGGTCCTGTTCGGTGCGCACCCGGCCGCGCGCGAGGTCGCGCCGCGCCGATTCGGCCGCGGCCGAGGCGGCGCGGATCGCGCCGGAGTTCCGGTTGAAGAGCGGGATCGGGAACGACACCCCGAAACCGATCGTGTTCCTTTGGTCGGGAGGCTCGCGCTCGTACTGCACCTGCAGGGTCGGGTCGGGCACGCGGAAGGCCTTCTGGAGCGCGAGGTCCGCGGCGGTGCGCCGGACCGCGGCGTCGAGCGCGAGGAGGTCCGGCCGCTTCGCGAGGACGGAGGCGTCGTCCGCGGGGAGCGGGGCCTCGTCGACTGCCGCGGCGATCGCGTCGAGGTCCTCCGCGAGGGCGACGGACGGGCGGCTGAGGAGCGCTGCGAGCGTGCGCCGCGCGTTTGCAGCGCCGAGGTCGGCCTGGGCGGCGTCCGCGAGGAATCTTCCGGCGGCGATCTCGACCTGCGCCCGTTCGGCGGAGGAGATGTCGCCGGCGGCCTCGCGCTCGCGGGCGAGCGTGGCGGTGCGTGCGAAGGAGGCCGCGGACTCGCGCGCGAGGGCGGCGTTCTTCGCCGCGACTGCTGCCGCGACGTAGGCCTTTACGACGGCGGCGTCGAGAAGGCGGCCGGTGTCTGCGAAGCGGGCGTCCGCCGACGCGACTCCGGCTTCGGCCGAGGCGCGCCTGTTCGAGCGCTTACCGCCGATCTCGACGAGCTGGCCCGCGGAGACGACGGTGTCGTAGGCGCGGCTGTAGAAATCGTTGCCGTAGACCGTGCCGGCCGGCGTCCCGTCGGTCGGGATCTTCGACGTCGAGTACGAGAGGACGGGGTTCGGCAGCGCCACGGCCGTCTCGCGCTGGGCCCGGGCGGTCTCGAGGTCCGAGCGCGCGGCGAGGAGGTCGGGGTTGTTTTCGCGCGCGAGGCGCAGGGCGCCCGCGAGCGTCACCCGGACGGGCTCCTCGCCACGGGCGGAAAACGCGGGCGCGGCGAGCGCCCACGCGAGCAGGATGCACGGGGTCTTCAAGGTCTCCTCCGGCGGCGCCGGGCGCCGCCTCGTCAGCGTCTTCGTGAAAGGGAAGAGCTACGAGGGGAGGACGGGAGGACCCCGCGCCGCGAGGCCGCGGGGCTCCGGCGGGCACGGGGACAGGTCGCGGTGCGCTGCGGGAGCGGCGGAAACGGGGCGGGGCGCGTCCGCGGGCGCCGCGTCGGAGGGCGCGTCGAGGACGAGGAGAGAGGGCATGTCGGGGATGTCCCCGCCCCAGAGGCGCGGCGCAAAGAGATCCGGCCCCGCCGTCTCGGGATTGTCCGCGAGGCCGGTATTGCCGGCGGCCATGTCCCGGAGGTCATCGGCCAGCACGGCACCAGCCCCGAATATCGGGGCGAGGAGGGCCGCGACGAGGAGCGCGGCGGCTGGGTGGGCGGCGAAACGGCGCATGACGGTTCGGGCGCGGGATCCTACGCAATTCGCGCGCCCGGCCGCGGCCGGGTTACTGTCCCGGACCATGAGTGCAACCCCGGCGGCTGAAGGCGGGTTGAAGAGGGAAATCGGCCTCTGGCAGGGCACCGCCCTGAACGTGATCGACATGGTCGGGATCGGTCCGTTCGTGACGCTTCCGCTGATTCTCGCGGCGATGGGCGGCGGGCGGGCGCTCCTCGCGTGGATCCTCGGCGCCCTTCTCGCGATCTCGGACGGCCTCGTGACGGCCGAGCTTTCGGCCTCGCTGCCCCGGGCCGGCGGGTCGTACGCGTTCCTGCGCGAGGCGTACGGCCCCGAGCGCTGGGGCAAGCTCGTCTCGTTCCTCTTCCTCTTCCAGATCGTCTTCTCCGCGCCGCTCTCGATGGCGTCGGGCGCGATCGGCTTCGCCCGGTACCTGCGGTTCGTATTCCCCGGGATTCCGGAGGGCTGGGAGGCGCCCGCGGCGTCCCTCCTGTGCGTCGCGGTGACGCTGCTCCTCATGCGAAGGATCGGGGCGATCGGGAAGTTCTCGATCGTGCTCTGGGTCGGCGTCCTCGCGACGCTCGGGATCGTGATCGTCCTCGGCCTGCCGCACATGAAGCTGGAGGCGCTGCGCTTCTGGGAGGCACCGGTCGTCTCCGCGCCCGGAATCCCTCCGCCCGGCGTCCTCGGCGGGCTCGGAGCCGCGCTCATCCTGGCGGTCTACGACTACCTCGGCTACTACAACATCTGCTACCTCGCCGAGGAGATCGTCGAGCCCACGAAGACGATCCCCCGCGTCATCGTCATTTCGATCCTCGCGGTCGCGGTCCTCTACATCCTCATGAACGTCTGCATCATCTCGGTCCTCCCGATGGACCAGGCGATGTCCTCGAAGTCCACGGTCGCGGACTTCGTCCAGCTGCTCGCGGGGCGGCCCGTCGCGCGGGCCGTGACAGGCCTGATCCTGTGGACGGCGTTCGCGTCGGTCTTCTCGCTCACACTCGGGTACTCGCGCATCCTGTGGGCCGCGGCGCGCGACGGCAACTTCTTCGGGGTCTTCGCCCGCCTGCACCCGACGGAGGGCTACCCGTTCGTCGCGATCGCGGCGCTGGGCGGGGCCGCGGCGATCTTCTCGTTCCTGAGCCTGAAGGTCGTCGTCTCGGCGATCATCTCGATCCGGGCCCTCATCCCGTTCGTCGCGCAGGTGGCCGGCGCGCTCGTCCTCCGCCGGACCCAGCCCGGCCTCAAGCGCCCGTTCCGGATGTGGCTCTACCCGCTGCCCGCGCTCGTCGCCCTTGGGCTGTGGGGGTTCGTCCTCGTCTCGCCCGAGAAAGGGTTCAAGGCGGCGGGCCTTCTCGTCATCGTGGCGGGCGTCTCGGCCTTCCTCGTGAGATCCCGTCTCGCGCGAGAATGGCCGTTCGCCGGAGCCGCCGGCCAGGAGTCCGCCGCGCCATGAAGCGCATCGCCGTCCTCACGAGCGGGGGAGACGCCCCGGGCATGAACGCCGCGATCCGGGCCGTCGTGCGGACCGGGATCGCGCGGGGGGCGAGCGTGATCGGCGCGCGGCACGGGTTCTCGGGCCTGATCGCCGGAGACCTCGTCCCGCTCGGCGCGCGGGCGGTCGGCGGCATCATCCAGCAGGGCGGCACGATCCTCGGCAGCGCCCGCTGCGACGAATTCCGGACTCCCGAGGGGCGCGCGGGAGCGATCGAGGTCCTGCGCCGGAACGAGGTCGAGGGCCTCGTCGTGATCGGCGGCAGCGGCTCGCAGTCGGGCGCGCACGAGCTGCAGAAGCTGGGATTCCCGGTGGTCGGCGTCGCGTCCACCATCGACAACGACCTCTACGGCTCGGACATCACGATCGGCGTCGACACGGCCCTCAACATCGCGCTCGAGGCGATCGACCGGCTCAAGACGACGGCGTCCTCGCACGAGCGGGCGTTTCTCGTCGAGGTCATGGGCCGCGACTGCGGGTACCTCGCGCTGATGGCCGGCATCGCGGGCGGCGCGGAGTCCGTCGTCGTGCCGGAAGTGCCGGTCGACCCGGAGGAGCTCGCGCGCGAGCTCGACGCGTCGCGCGAGCGGGGCAAGAAGCACGCGATCATCGTCGTCGCCGAAGGGGCCTCGTACGACGCCGAGGGCCTCGCGCACTATTTCCGGGAGCACAAGAAGCGGCTCGGGTTCGACCTGAGGGTCACGATCCTCGGCCACGTCCAGCGCGGCGGGGCGCCCGGAGCCTACGACCGGCTTCTCGCGACGCGCCTCGGGTTTGCCGCGGTTCAGAGCCTCATGGAGGGGGCAGGCGGCGTCCTGATGGGCCTCCGGGACGGCCGGATCACCGCGACCCCGCTGCACGCGGTGGCCGGGGCGAAGAAGCCCCTCGACCCGTCTCTCTTCGAACTCCTCCGGACGATGGCGAAATAGCGCCCGTCCCGGTTAAGATCCGCGTCCGGCTCTGGGACGGCGACGTACCCAAGTGGTTAAGGGAAGGCTCTGCAAAAGCCTCATTCGTCGGTTCGACTCCGACCGTCGCCTCCAGCTTCGTCCCGGCCCAGCATCCCCCGCCTGAAGGCCAGCGACACCGCCTCGACCTGACTGTGCACGCCCAGCCTGCGGAGCAGGTGCTGAACGTGGTTGCGGACCGTAGCGTGCGAGAGCCCGAGCCGGGCCGCGATGTTGATCGAGCCGTAACCGCCGGCCAGGAGCTCGAGGATCTGCTGCTCGCGGGGCGAGAGCGTGATGCGCTCCTCCGGAGGCCCGAAGACGGGCTCGGCCGGCGGCGCGACGACGGACGTGACGCGCGCGAGCAATGCGTCGAGCACGGCGCCGTCGCCGTTCTCGAAGACGTGGACGAGGGTGCGATAGGCGGCGCCGGGCGAAGGAAGCGCGATCGTGCGCGTCACGAGCCGCGCCTTGGTCCCCTCCCGCGTCCGCACGTCCATCACGAACGGCGCCGCGGCCTCGCCGCGCGAGGACGCCACGGCGACGCCGCAGTCCCGGAAGCAGCAGATGTTCCCGAACACGTCCCGCCCCGCGAAGACGTCGTAACACTTCTTGCCCAGGACCTCGCCTGAGGTCCAGCCGAGGAGCGCCGTCGCGGATTCGTTCCAGTAGACGATGCGATGCCTCGGGTCCATGCCGCACGCCGCCGCCTGCGCGTCGGCGATGAGGTCGAGGGCGTCGTCGATGCGGAGGGCGCTGCTTCTCATGGCGACTGAGACGCAATTTGGCGGCGGGCCGCTCCGCTGTCAAGACGATTCGGTCTCCGTCGTAAGCTTGATTTCGCCGGAGTGGCGGAATGGCAGACGCAGGGGACTTAAAATCCCCGGACTCGCAAGGGTCGTGAGGGTTCGATCCCCTCCTCCGGTACCAGGCCCCGGGCGTCGGGGGTCGGGGCGGGCGAACGCACGCGGACGGACCTGTCCCCGCCGCGATAAGATGATGAATCTCATCCTCATGTCTCAGCCCGGTGAGATCACCGCCCTTCTGCGCGAACTCAGATCCGGCGACCGGACCGCCGGGGATCGCCTGATCGAAAAGGCCTACCCGGAGCTTCATCGCATCGCGCAGGCCCACTTTCGACACGAGCGGCCCGGCCATCTGTTGCAGCCCACGGCCCTCGTGAACGAGGCGTGGCAGAAGTTCGTGGCGCTCGACGCGGTCGATCTCCGGGACCGCGCGCATTTCCTGTCGCTGTGCTCGCGGTTGATGCGCCAGATCCTCGTCGATCACGCCCGGCGCCGCGCGACACACGAGCGCGCCGTCGTTTCGATGAGCATCGACGACCGGATTGAAGAGAACATGCTCGATCTGGATCTCGCGCTGAGCAAGCTCGAAAAGGCTCACCCGCGTGCGGGGCGCGTCATCGAGCTGCGCTACTTCGGCGGCATGTCGAACGAAGAGGTCGCGCAATGCCTCGAGGTTTCGCCCGCCACGGTCAAGCGCGACTGGCTCGCCGCCCGGGCGTGGCTGTACGGGCAGCTCCGAGGGAATTCCGCGTGATCGGGCGGCGCTTCGAGGACCTCTCCGGGCGCCTGGCGGAAGCGCTGGAATCGGCCGACCCGGAGGCCCACGTCGCCGCCTCGGGCGATCCCGAACTCGTCGAACTCTTCGCATGGCATCGCCGGGCGGGCGACTTTCTGGAAGGCGGCGGCGCGAAGCGGGAGAACCCGTGGGTGGGCCGCCACATCGCCGGCCGGTACTTGCTGAGATCCGTGCTGGGGCGGGGAGGCTCGGGCGTGGTCTTCGAGGCCTGCGACGAACAGGTCGCCGGGCGCCGCGTCGTCGTCAAGCTTCTGCACGATTTCTGGTCCTCGGAAGACTGGATGCGCAGGCGCTTTCGCGAGGAAGCCGGCGTGCTGGCGCGACTGGATCATCCCGGCATCGTGAGCCTGATCGACGCCGGCGAGATCGAGGACGGGCGCCTCTTTCTGGCCCTCCCGTTTCACGAGGGACGTACGTTGCGCGAGGCGCTCGCCGCCGGGCCTCTCGACGCTCCGTTCGCCGCGCGCCTCCTGCGCGAGATCGGTGAGGCCGTCGGCTACGCACATGCAGAGGGAGTGCTCCATCGCGACCTGAAGCCCGAGAACATTCTGCTGGTGAGGCGCGCGGACGGCGAGCATCCGCTCCTGATCGACTTCGGCATCGCCCAGGTCGGAGATGCGGGCGGGCCGCCCGAGACCACGACCCACCTCATGGGCAGCGCCGTCTACATGGCTCCGGAGCACCTGATGGGCAAGGCCGAGGCCGCGAGCGACGTCTATGCGCTGGGCGTCATCGCATGGGAGATGCTGGCCGGAGCGCGCCCGTTCGATTCCGCCTCTCCGTTTGCCCTGCCGGAGCTTCAGAGGAAGGGCGTGGGCGATACGTTCTACCGGCTGCGCCCGGACCTCGGGACCGGAGTCGGCAAGCTGCTGGCGCGCGCTCTGGCGTACGAGGCGGTGCGCCGTCCGGCGCCCGTCACCGCCTTCACCGGGGAGATCGCCGACGCGCTCCAGGCGGGCGCGATCGACTCCTGGCTCGCCCGGCTCTGGGTCGTGCGCCGCTCGCGGCGCTGGATGCTCGCCGGCGGCGCGACGGCGGTCATGGGGGCCGCCGCCGGAGGATGGTGGCTGCGGGATCGGCTGACCCCGCTCGACGCGGAGGAGCGCGTCATTGAGTTTCCTCGGGGTGCGACGCCCGACATGGCCGGTTTCAGCATTCGTCGTGAGCTGACGGAGCGTGCCATCCGCGATTTCCCGAGCGGCGCCGTCACGGCGATGCGCTATCTCACCGCCGATCAGGGAACGCTCTACAGGCGCCTGAGCGCGCGGCAGAAGGAGTGGGCGTTTCGCCGGGGCTGGAAGCTGTCGGCGCTCTGTCGGCCGGAGTCGGGACAGGCCGGCATCGCCGTCGAGAACGGTTCCGTCGCCCCCGCCTTCGTCGCCGTCCTCAACTCGACCCGAGACCGCGTCGAGCTGATCGCCGTCACGCAGATCCGCACCGGGATCGCTGGACTTCGCGCCCCTCTCAGCCTCCCGCCGGCGCCGCGCCTCGTGCAACTGGAGATGGCTTACGACCCCGCTTCCGCCCGGGCCACCGTCTCCGTGGACGGCCAGGTCCTCGTTCGCGACTACGCCGGCCACACGGAGTATCGAAGCGATCCCTCCGTCTTTTTCGCCCTCTCCCGCACGGACGAGACGATGGCGTCCGCCGTCTTCGGCGGGCTTCGCTTCGAGATCCTCGGGTAGCGAAGCGCTTCCGAAAGCGCTCCGATCGGAATGAGCCGTTTTCACGCGCTCGTTCGCCTACAGGCAAGAGTTGCTCTCGAGGGGGGCGTCCATGCGACTGGCCGCGGGCTTGCTCGTCACGTTCGGAATTCTGGTCACTGGGGCTGCGTCTGCTGCGGGAACGGAGCGTGACGCCACGGACCACACGGCGTTGGTCGCTCAGTGGCAGGCGCCGCCCTACTGGCTTCCTCCCGCGCGCGGCGCCGAGGCGTCTGCCTCTGGCCGCCAGCCTCTGGCCGGCGGACCCACGGCCTTGCCGTTCATCGCGCTCTTCCCCTGCCGCCTCGTCGACACGCGCGCGCCGGCCTTCCCGGCGCCCCTCGGCGGGGGCTTCCTGCCGCCCGCCACGGTGCGAAGTTACACGCTGACGGGCGTCTGCAACGTCCCCCCGGGAGCGCAGGCGATCTCGCTGAACGTGACGGTCGTGAACCCGACCGGGCCGGGTTTCATCACGCTATACCCTGAGGGCGGAGCGTTCCCGCCCGTCTCGACCCTCAACTACCTCGGGCACGACGTGATCGTGAACGCGGCCGTCGTACCGCTCAGCGCGACGGGCGGGATCTCGATGGCGCTGGGGGTGTCGGGCGGGGACGTCATTCTCGACACCAACGGGTACTACGCGACCGTTCCGAGCGTGACGAGCGTGAACACGCTGGCGGGAGACCTGACCCTGTCGGCGGGCAGCAACGTAACGATCACGCCCTCGGGCAACACGCTCACGATCGCGTCGACGGGCGGGGGTGGGGGAACGGTGACGTCGGTCGGGACCGGCTCGGGGCTGACGGGCGGCCCGATCACGACGACGGGGACGGTCTCGGTGGCCCCTCTCGGCATCACGACCGGCCTCCTCGCGAACAACGCGGTCACGTCGGCGAAGC
This sequence comes from Thermoanaerobaculia bacterium, assembly GCA_044229475.1. Lineage (GTDB taxonomy): Bacteria > Acidobacteriota > Thermoanaerobaculia > UBA5066 > UBA5066 > Fen-183. The sequence goes on from JBGASW010000001.1 coordinate 131,742, forward strand.
TCGCGCCGGGCTCTGTGGGCCTCGCCCAGATCGACCCGACGCAGGTCCAGGGCCGCGTCGCGAGCGGGTGCCCGGACGGGCTCTCGATCCAGTCGATCAATCAGGACGGGTCCGTGGCCTGCCTCGCATCCTCTCCACAGGCGGGCTTCCTGATCTCCACGATCGACAGCGTGGGCGACGTCGGCCAGTACACCTCGATCACGACCGGTTGGGACGGCCTCGGCCTGATCAGCTATTACGACGCCACGAACGGCGACCTCAAGGTCGCCCACTGCTCGAACCCGCTGTGCACGACCGCCACCATCACGACCCTCGACAGCGCGGGAGACGTCGGGCTGACCTCCTCGATCACGATCGGCGCCGACAGCCTCGGCCTGATCAGCTATTACGACGCCACGAACGGCGACCTCAAGGTCGCCCACTGCTCGAACCTGTCGTGCACGAGCGCCACGATCACGACCCTCGACAGCGCCGGCGACGTGGGGCTCCACTCCTCGATCACGGTCGCGGCCGACGGAGCGGCTCTGATCAGCTACTTCGACGCGACGAACGGCGGCCTGAAGGTGGCGCACTGCGTGAATTTGAGCTGTACCTCGGCCATCAAGTCCACGATCGACACCGGAGGCGTCGGAAACCACTCCTCGATCGCGATCGGGGCCGACGCGCGAGGCATCATCAGCTATTACGACGCGACGAACGGCGATCTGAAGGTGGCCCACTGCTCGAACGCCGCGTGTACGAGCGCCACCGTGACGACCCTCGACAGCGCGGGCGACGTGGGGCTCTTCACGTCCATCACCGCCGGGGGCGACGGGAGCCCGGCGATCAGCTATTACGACAACACGAACGGCCGTCTCAAGGCCGCCTCCTGCTCGGACTTTCTCTGCTCGACGGCCAGCATCTTCACGATCGACGGCTCGGGCGACGTCGGCCGATTCGGCTCGTCGCTCACGATCGGTCCCGACGGTTTCGGCCTCGTCAGCTACCTCGATTTGACGAACTTCGTTCTCAAGGTGGCCCATTGCGGGAGTGCGGGATGCACCGCGACCGTCGTCGACAACAGCTCTCCCGCGCACGTCGGCCGATACTCGTCGCTCACGATCGGCCCCGACGGCTTCGCCCTGATCAGCTACTACGACTTCACGAACCAGAACCTCAAGGTGGCGCACTGCTCGAACAATCTCTGCCTGCCCTGGGTCCGGCGGAGGTGAAGAAGGCGGGACCGCCTTAGACTCCGCGCGTGGAGAACGACGAGGCGGACGGGCTCGACGCCGTGGAGCGGGCGCTCGGCCACGCGTTTCGCGACCGGCGGCTCCTGGTCCGGGCGCTCACGCACTCGTCGTACGCGAACGACGATCCCGACGCCGAAGACAACGAGACGCTCGAGTTTCTGGGCGACAGCATCCTGAACTACCTCGTCTCCGAGATGCTCTTCGACGCGTTCCCGCTCGAGGCCGAGGGGACGCTCTCGAAGGCGCGGTCCGTTCTCGTCTCGGAGAACCACTTCGCGTACCTCGCGCGCCGGATGGACCTGGGCTCGGCGCTGCGGCTGTCGCCCGGCGAGGAACGCGCCGGCGGAAGGAACCGCGACGCCCGGCTCGCGGACGCGTTCGAGGCCGTCTTCGCGGCGCTCGCGCTCGACGCCGGGCTGGACGAGGCGCGCGCGCTGGCGCGAAGGCTCTTCGCAGAAGACATCGCCGCGCTCGACCTCGGGGGTCTTCATCGCCGCGACCCCAAGACCGCGCTCCAGGAGCGCGCGCAGGGCGAGGGGCTCGGCCTGCCGCTCTACCGTCTCGTCGAGGAATCCGGCCCGGCTCACGAGCGTCGATTCGTCTACGAGGTGACTTACGGCGAAGGGGAGCGAGCGACGGGAGCCGGAAGCTCGAAGAAGGAAGCCCAGACGGCCGCCGCGGAGGCGATGCTGAGGAAGAGGGAAGAGGGGATTTCTTAGAAGGGTGAGGGAGGCCTCGGCGGTTCCTGCGGCCCCTGCGCCACGAAGCGGCGAACCGCCCGATTCACCTTCTAAGAAGATCTTCTCTCACCTCGTCAGGTCTGCCTTCAGCAGCACCCAGCCCTCGAGCGCCTTCTGCACCCGGGCGTCCGTGAACGTCTTGTGGTCGAGCTCCTTGCAGGGCAGGCACCAATCCGCATAGAAGTCGATCATCACGGGCTTGCCGGCCGCCTTCGCCGCGGCGACCGCCGCGTCGGAATACGGCGCGAACTTCAGCTCGGGCCCCGCCTTGCGCGGGAGCGCGAACGCGGCGCCGGCCGCGAGGAGGCCCACGGCGACGGCGACCTTCACGGCCGCGAAGCCGCGGACGGAGGCGCCGGTCTTCTCGAAGAAGAGGAACCAGATCCCGCCCGCGAGGAGCGGCAGCGCGACGCCGATCTCGTAGACGCGGGGCGCGAGCAGCGGGCGCAGGAAGTAGACGGCGAGCGCGAGGAGCGCGAAGCCGAAGACCTTCCGCACGGCCGTCATCCACTCGCCCGACCGCGGGAGCGCCTTGAGGCTGCCCGAGACCGTGCCGAGGACGAGGTACGGCAGGCCGAGTCCCATCGCGAGCGTGAAGAAGAGCGCGAAGCCGAGCGGCGCCGAGCCCTTCGCCGCGACGTACGTGAGGAGCGACAGGACGAACGGCCCGATGCAGGGGGCCGCGACGAAGCCGACGAAGAGGCCCATCGTGAGCGCGCCGAGGGCGCCGGTCTGCGAGCCGGTGCGGTCCGTGACGAAGTGCGGGGCCTGGATCTCGTAGAGCCCGAACATCGAGAGCGCGAGAGCGACGACGATCGCCGCAATCCCGATGATCACGGCCGGCTTCTGCAGCCACGCGCCGAAGAGCGAGCCCGAGAGGGCGGCGAAGACGCCGAGCGCCGAGTACGTGACGCTCATCCCGAGGACGTAGGCGACCGCGAGCCCGAACGTCCCGCCCTTCCTGCCGCCGCTCTGCCGGCTGAAGAAGCCGAGCGTGATCGGGATGAGCGGGTAGACGCACGGCGTGAGGTTCAGCGCGAGCCCCGAGACGAAGACGAGGCCGAGGAGGAGGGGGAGGGACTTGCCGGCGAGGCCGCCGCTCTCCTCCGTGGAGCCGCCGGCGATCCGGCTGAGGAACTGCTCGGGCGGCTCGAACCCGACGACGCGGCCGCCGCGCTCCTTCCCGTCGGGGCCGAGGAAGAGAATCGTCGGGACGCCGACGACCTTCCACGCCTCGCGCAGGGCGGCGGTGCCGCCGGGCGGGCCGCCGGACGGCGCGCTGCCGTCCGCCCCGGCGTCCGCCGACGCAGACCCGTGTGCACCGCCCGCGGAAGGCGCTGCGAAGACGTCCGCGTTCGCGGGCTTCGCCTCGCCCGACTTCACGACCTCGATCGTCAGGGTCGACGTGAGCTCAGCCGGCGGGAGGCACTGGTTGTCGTTGCAGGGCTGGTACGAGAGGACGGCCGTGATCGTGCGCGGGCCCGGGGCCGCCGCCGCGTCGACCGCGCCGGGCACCACGAAGAGCGTCCGGCCCTCGTACACGGCGAGCTTCTGCTCGGAGAAGGCGAACTTGCGTTCGAGCTGCTTCGGGTATCCGACTGCGGAGAACTTGAGGCCGGGGGCAGGCCGGACCTTGACCTCGGTCGGGATCAGGAAGTCTTCCTTCGGCGTGTGGCTGTTCACGTGCCAGCCGGCCTTGATGTCGGCCACGACGGCCAGACGGAACGCCTTGCCGGCGACGAGCCGGTCGGAATCGGCGACGAGCTTCGGCGCGACGATCTCGGACGACTTGGGAATGCCCTGTGCCGGCGCGCGGCCCGGGATGGCGGCGAGGGCGATCGCGCCCGCCGCGAGGAAGGACCGGATCGGCGACATCACTTCTCCTTTGCCGCCGGAGCCGCCGCCGGGAGAGGCGCGGCGGAAGCCTTGCCTTGCAGGGCGTCGAGGAGCTGCCGGGCCTCGGCGGCGAGCGGCGAATCGGGATGGGCTTTCTGGAATTCCCGGAGACGGTACGCCGCGAGGTCCCGGCGCCCGCGCGCGATCTCGACGTCGGCGCGGCGGAGCTCGGCGCGCTCCCGGAGCCGGGGGTCCTTCGCCCCCTTGGCCAGCTCGTCGAGGATGCGGGCCGCTTCGTCATAGCGGCCCGCGTCGAGATCGATCGAGGCGACGTAGGCGTTGGCCTGCTCCCGGATGTCCGGAGCAACGGCGGGGTCGGCGGCCAGCCGGCGGAACCGGCCCTCGGCCTGCTCCCGGGCGCCGCGCTGGAACAGCTGCCTGGCGACCTCGAAGACGGCCGCGGAGTCGGCGGGGTTGGCGTTCTCGGCGGCCTGCGCCTTCCGGAACTCGGCCCAGGAGCGCTCGCCCGCGACGAACGTGTTGACCCAGCCCTGCTGCGACGTGACCCCCTCCTGCCGGCTGCACTCGAGGAGATCGGGCGTCGCGACGATCCACGTGGGGACCCCCACGACGCGCATCTTCTTCGCGAGCTTGAGGCCCTCGGGCGTCGAGATGGGCACGGGCACCGGAACCTTGTCGCGCGTGAACGAGTAGAAGGAGGTGGACGGCGCGATGATCTTGAGCATGCGGCTGCACTCGCCGCAGTCGGGGTCGGTGAAGAAGAACAGGATCCGCCCGTCCTTCATCCCCCGCGCGCTCTCCTGGGCCTGCTCCACGGTGGCCGCCCAGATCACGTCGAGGCCGGCGGCGCCGGCGTAGGCGGAACCGGTAGCAGGGGGGGTTCCGGGGGGGGCTTGCATGGAGCCCCCCCCGGCAGAAGGTGTCGCCTGAGTCATCTGTGCGAGCAGAGCGAAAGCAGAAAGCAGCATCGATTCCCTTCGGTTGACTATTCTAGGCGCGCCACTTATAACGCGCAGGCGTCCGGGGCGATTCCCTCCGCAAGAGGCGTGCCCGGGCGTGGTGCCGAGTGCCTAGGTAGCTCAGTTGGTAGAGCACGCGACTGAAAATCGCGGTGTCGGCGGTTCAACTCCGCCCCTGGGCACCATCACTTCCTACTCTTAGGCAGGAACCCGTCATGCGGGTTCCCGCACCTTCCGCTCGGCGTGCCTCGCCGGCTCGCTTGCGCTCGCCGGCTTGGCCGCCTGCGCCCCGGCGGGCGCGAAGACGCGCAGCGCACGTGGAAGGATCCTGATCCGAAGCGGGTCGGGGTGCGCGACACCGGTCAGGAGGTTCCCGTCGACGTGGGCCGTGAGCGGCCGGTCCGACGCCAGAACGACCTCTTTCGCGCGCAGGATCGTCACCCAGGGCAGCCCCGTGTGCGAGCCGTCGAGCGCCTTCGGCAGGTGGCGGAGCGCCTCGAGCCTTCCGAGGTTGCCGAGACGACAGACGTCGAAGAGCCCGTCGTCTGCCTTCGCGTCAGGCGCGAGAAGAAAGCCGCCGCCGCTGCGGGGGCCGTTCGCGACGGCCGCGAGAAGCGCGCGGCCCGAGATCGTGCGGCCGTCGCAGGTCATCGTCAGCTCGAAGTTCTCCCACGACTTCAGGACCTTGAAGACCGACCAGAGGTAGGCGGGGAAGCCCTTCAGGTAACGCACCTTCGCGGCCGTCTCCGCGACGGCGCCGTCGAACCCGAGGCCGACGCCGTTCGCGAAGAAACGGCCGTTCACCTCGCCGGCGTCGAGGACGCGTGTCGCACCGGCGGCGATCGCGCGCGCCGCACCGTCGAGATCGCCGGGCCGGAGGCCGAGGAGGTACCCGTAGTCGTTGCCGGTCCCGTCCGGAACGACGCCGAAGATCGGACGCGTCGCTTCCGGGATCCGGAGGAGGCCGTTCGCGACTTCGTTCACGCTGCCGTCGCCGCCGATCGCGATCACGGCCTCGGCCCCGTCCCGCGCGGCGTCCTCGGCCAGCGTGATCCCGTGGCCGGGGCGCTCGGTTTCCACGAACGTCCCGTGCGCGCCCGCCTTCTCCAGCGCGGCGCGGATGGCGTCGCGGTCGCGGGCCGCGCGGCCCTTGCCGGCGGCGGGGTTGAAGACGAAGACGTTGCGGATGCCGGATTCTAGGCGGAGCGGCCGGTACAATGCCTCCGTGGCCATCCTGAAAGTCGCAAAGCTCGGCTCGCCGATCCTCCGCCGTCGGGCCTCCGAGATCGAGCCCGCGGACCTCAAGAAGGGTCGGCTGAAGCCGTTCTTCGAGGACATGATGGAGACCATGGTCGAGTACCACGGCACGGGCCTCGCCGCGCCGCAGGTCTCGACGGGCCTGCGCGTCGTCCTCTACGAGGTGCACGGGGAAAAGCGCGGCAAGGACGTCCTCGAGGTCCCGCCGACGATCCTCGTGAACCCGTCGTTCGACGTCCTCGACCCGGCCGAGGAGGAGGACTTCGAGGCCTGCCTCTCGGTGCCGTTCCTTGCGGCGAAGGTCCCGAGGCCGAAGTCGATCCGCGTTCGCGCGCTCGACACGAGCGGAAAGCCCGTCACGTACGTGGCCGAGGGCTTCCACGCGCGCGTCGTGCTCCACGAGAGCGATCACCTCGACGGCGTCGTCTACCTCGACCGCGTCAAGGACCGGACGTCGATCCGCTACACGGTGGACTTCTAGGGAGCGGGAGCGGGCGCAGGTCCCGTGCGCCGGTCGGACGGGCCGCGCGACTCCTGCCGGGACGCCGCCCTCTCCTCCAGCGCCGCGAGCCGACGGCCGAGATCGTCGATGAGGGCGTCCCGTGCCTCGAGCCGGCGGTCCAGCTCGTCGATGCGTGCGCTCCGCCCGTCGAGCAGCGCCTGCTGCTCCTGGATCGCCTTCACGAGGGGCGCGATGAGGTCGGTGTAGCGGAGTGAGAGCGTGCGATCCGGATCGCCGCCGGCGGTCACGACGTTGTAGCCGCGGCCGAGGAGCGCTTCGACGTCCTGCGCGAGGAACCCCATGTCCGTGCGGCCGTTCCCGACCTTCAGCCGGTACTCGACCGGCCTGAGGCCGAGGACGAAGTCGAGGCCGACCGACAGGTCGCGGATGTCGCGCTTGGCGCGCGCGTCGGACAAGGCGCTCCAGCCGACCTTCCCTCCGATGGAGCCGACGAAGATGTTGCCGAGCCTGACCTGGTCGTTCGCGTCGCAATAGGCGTCGATGCCGACCGCCGTGCAGTTCGAGATGCCGGCCGCTGTCGCGCCCGTGCCCCGGCCGAGGAACGTGTTGTAGCTGCCGGTCGTGAGCGGGACGAACGTGATCGCTCCGCCGCTGTAGCCCGAGCTCGCGCCGGACCGGTAGCCGGCGTAGTCCCCCAGCGCGGTGTTCTGGAACCCCGTCGTGTTGCCGTAGAGGCTGACATACCCGACTGCCGTGTTCTGGCTGCCCGTCGTGGTCAAAGCGAGCGCGCCGTAGCCTTTGGCCGTGTTTGCGTTGCCGGTGGTGTTCGAGTAAAGCGCGCCGCGGCCGCTGGCCGTGTTTGCGTTGCCGGTGGTGTTCGAGTAAAGCGCGTCGCGGCCGCTGGCCGTGTTGTCGTAGCCGGTTGTGTTCGAGTCGAGCGCGTAGGCGCCGCTGGCCGTGTTGGAGCTGCCGGTGGTGTTCGCCCCGAGCACGTTGGAGCCGATGCCCGTGTTTTCGAGGCCGGTGGTGTTCGAGGAGAGCGCCCACGCGCCGATGGCCGTGTTGGAGTCGCCGGTGGTGTTGAAGGTGAGCGCGTAGGCGCCGCTGGCCGTGTTGTAGCTGCCGGTGGTGTTCCTGGCGAGCGCGTTGTTGCCGCTGACCGTGTTGACGAAGCCGGTCATCGTGAAATTGCCCGCGTTCAGGCCGACAAAGGTATTCACCGAGCCATAATCGTGAAGGAACCGCAAGCCGTTCTTGAGGATGCTGCCGCTCGTCGCCGTCGAGGGCTCCGTGACGAGGTTGATGTTTCCGGGATTGAGATTGAGCGACGCCGTCATCGTGTCCCCGGCCTTGAGGACGAAGCCCGGAGCCCCCGTGACCTTGCCCCAGGAGACGCCCGCGATCTTGGCGTCGGTGACCGCGGCGTCTGCGATCCCCGGATTCGGATACGTGCCGCTCAGGCTTCCGCCAGCGGGCCCGGATGGAGGCCCCCCGCCTCCCCCCGTCGCCGCGATCGTGAGCGTGTTGCCGGAGGGTGTGAGCGTCACGTTCGTGCCCGCGGCGAGCGTGAGGTCGCCGCTGAGGGCGTTCAGGCTGGTAACCGAGGGTACGGCCGCGTAGTACCCGTTCGTGTCGAGGATGACGTCGCCGCCCGAGACGCCGAGGGCCATCGAGATCCCGCCCGTGGCACTCAGGGGGACGACGGCGGCGTTCACGATCACGTCGTTGCCGAGGTAGTTCAGCGTCGAGACCGGCGGGAACGTCCCTCCCTCCGGATAGAGCGCCAGGAAGCCGGGACCGGTGGGGTGGACGACCGTCGCGTTCAGCGACAGGGCCTTGGCGCCGGGCGGGATGCCGCAGACGTTCGTGACCGTGTAGCTGCGGACCGTGGCCGCCGGGAGGAAGCCGCCGGTCAGGGGTGCGTTGCCGCGCGTGTCGACGATCCGGCAGGGGGTCAGCGCAATGAAGGGGAGCGCCGTGGGCCCACCGACGAGAGGCTGGCGTCCTGCGAGAGCCGCGCGCGCCGTCGCGTCTTCCGGCGAGGTGGCCGGCGGCGCCCAATACGGCGGAGCGGTCCAGGTTGCGGGCTGGTCGGCAATGTCCGGCCGCTCTGCCAGAAGAGCGCGCGACAGCAGCGCGACGGCGAGGGCCGCGCGCCTCATGGAACGCTCCTCTCGGCGGGCGACGACCGTCCTTCGAGCGCGGCGAGCGGTGTCCGCCACGCGATTCCGTCCTCCACCGGCCGACCGTGCTCCTTCGGGTGGAGGAGGCGGCCGCGTTCGCCTTCGGGCTTGACCTCCTCGACGGGGATCCGGTGGTTCTCCGCCCACGCGTCCTTGCGGATGCCGGTCACCTGCCAGGAGACCTTCACCGCGGGCTTGTCCGTTCGAACCACGAAGCGGCCGGTCTCGATTTCGCTCGACACGATCGCCTGGGCAAACTGTCCGATCACCGTCAGCTGGTACCGGAAGTCCCGGTTCAGCGCCTCGAACCAGGCCGGCAGCTCGACGGTCGCGTAACCCTTTTCGTCGGTCGTCACGTTCCCGTTGTAGATGTTCATCATGTCGGGCGATTCGACGAACGAGTGGTAGAGGTACTTGTTCTCCGGGTCGAGCGGGTGGTCGATCCGGAAGGATCCCCCGGACTTGCTCAGGGTGCCGATGACGCTGACGTTCCCGAGGAAGTACCCCGCCCAGCCGCTCGGGGAGTTCGTCGCGCCACGAATTCCGTAGTTCACGCCGCTCCCGGCGGCTGCGAAGCCGTTCACGCCGACGCCGATCGGGGAGTCCGACCGGCCCTCCACTCCGACTGGGAAGCCGGTGGCCGCCGTGGGCGTGGAATACCCCCAGATCGCGATGCCGGTGGTCGAGGCCGTGTCGCCCCTGACGCCGATCGAGAAGCCCGTGGACGCCGAGGCCAGCCCGTACACCCCCGTGGAATTCGGGTTCGACGAGGAGCCCACCACGCCGGTCCCGCTGCTGCTCGCGCCGCTGATCGTCCCCGCGACGTCCAGTGTCGCGGAGGGGGCGCTCTTGTTCACGCCCACGCCGCCACCCGCCTGGATCACGAGCGGCTGGCCGTCTGTCGTGCCAAGGAAGTTGGCTCCGGGCGTCGTTCCGGCGTTGCCGGTCAGGCCCCACGCTGGAGGCGCGGTCGGCGCGGTGATCGTCAGCGTGTTTCCGCTCGACGTCACGGTCGTCCCGCCCCCGCCGGAGATCGTGACCGGGCCGGTGAGGCCGTTGACGCTCGCGCCGCCGGTTCCCATCCGGGCCACCTTGAGGCTGCCGAACCCGACGCTGTCGAAGTAGCTGATCAGCCCGAGGCCGTCGGGGCCGACCTTGATCGAGGTCTGTTGCGTGGGCCCGGCGACGATGGAAGTCGTGGCGCTCGTGCAGGCCGTGTTCGAACAGTGGGCGACCTTGAGACGGCTGTTGGTGGCGTCAGCGTAGCTGATCAGCCCGAGGCCGTCGGCGCCGATCGTGATCGAGGTGTACCGGCCGACGTCGGCCGCGCTGTCGAGGGTGGACATCGTCGCGGCTGTGCAACTCACGTTCGAGCAGTGCGCTACCTTAAGGTGGTTGTTCGTGTTGTCGAAGTAACTGATCAGCCCGAGGCCGTCCGCTCCGATCGTGATCGACGTGTACGAGCCGACGATACCCGCGCTGTCGAGGGTCGTAATGGTGGCGTTGGTGCAGGCCGTGTTCGAGCAGTGAGCCACCTTGAGATCGTCGTTGGAGTTGTCGAAGTAGCTGATCAGGCCGAGACCGTCGGAACCAATCGCGAGCGACGTGTACAAGCCGACACCGCCCGGAGTGTCGAGCAAGGTGATGGTGGCGGCCGAGCAGGCCGCGTTCGAGCAATGGGCCACCTTGAGATCGCCGTCGGTCGCGCCGTGATAGCTGATCAGGCCGAGGCCGTCCGTCCCAATCGCGATCGAGGATGTTAGGCCGACATTACCGGCGCTGTCGAGCACGGAAGTCGTGGCGCTGGTGCATGCCGTGTTCGAGCAGTGAGCAACCTTGAGGTTCCCGTTCGTGACGTCGTAGTAGCTGATGAGGCCGAGGCCGTCGGAGCCGATCGTGATCGAAGTCCACTGCCCGACAACTCCCGCGGCGTCGAGAGTTGTCGTGGTGGCACTCGTGCAGGCCGCATCCGAGCAGTGGGCCACCCTGAGGTCGCCGTTGAGCCCGTCGTGGTAGCTGATGAGGCCGCGGCCGTCCGACCCGATTGCGATCGACGAGTACTGGCCGGCGAGCGACGCGCCGTCGACGGTGGAGATCATCGGATCGATGACCACGGGAGCCCGGCAGACGACCGTCCCGTCCGCGTTGACCGACCGGACCGTCGTGCCCGGCGGGCACGCCGCCACCCGCGCCTGGACCTGCGACGTGTCGATCTGCGAGAGGCCCACGGCGCCGTTCGCCAGCTTTGCCGACGTGACCGCGTTGTTCGCGAGCATCCCCGTCGTGATGCCGAGGGGAGCCACGGAGACCGTTCCCGTCGTCGTGATCGGGCCCCCCGTCAGCCCCGACCCCGTCCCGACCGACGTCACCGTCCCCCCACCGCCGCCGCCTCCCGCCGCCGAGATCGTCAGAGTGCTCCCCGACGGCGTCAGCGTGACGTTGGTGCCCGCAGCCAGCGTGAGGTCGCCGCTGAGGGCGTTCAGGCTCGTCACGGACGGCACGGCTGCGTAGTAGCCGTTCGTGTCGAGGATGACGTCGCCGCCCGAGACGCCGAGGGCCATCGAGATCCCGCCCGTGGCGCTGAGCGGCACGACGGCGGCGTTCACGATCACGTCGTTGCCGAGGTAGTTCAGCGTCGAGACCGGCGGGAACGTCCCTCCCTCCGGATAGAGCGTCAGGAAGCCGGGACCGGTGGGGTGGACGACCGTCGCGTTCAGCGACAGGGCCTTGGCGCCGGGCGGGATGCCGCAGACGTTCGTGACCGTGTAGCTGCGGACCGTGGCCGCCGGGAGGAAGCCGCCGGTCAGGGGTGCGTTGCCGCGCGTGTCGACGATCCGGCACGGCGTGAGCGCGATGAACGGCAGCGGCTGGACCGCCGCGAGCGCCGATCGCGCCTCTCTTGCCGCCGTCGGGCTCCAGTAGGGCGCGGATGGCCAGTTGGCGATGGGCAGCTCGTCGCCGGCAAGAATCCGGCCCTCGAGGATCAACATTCCCACGAGGGCGAGCGTTCTGATACGCATAACGTGGCCTCACTCGAGGAATGCGCGATCGCGCGCCATTCCACTCGCGATTCCTGAGAGAATTCTCCCGGTCTACGATGACGGAAAGTGGAGAGCGCCCGCTGGTCTCGCCGGGAGAGGTCACCGGGCTCCTCCGCGCCTGGTCGAACGGGGACCGCGACGCCCCGGAGCGGCTCATGCCGCTCGTCTACGGCGAGTTGCGGCGCCTCGCGGCGTCTCAGATGCGGAAGGAGCGCTCCGATCACACGCTGCAGCCTACGGCGCTCGTCCACGAGGCCTACGTCAAGCTCGTGGACCAGCACCTTGCGTGGCAGGATCGCGGCCACTTCTTCGGCGTTGCAGCCCGGGCGATGCGGCAGGTGCTCGTGGACCACGCCCGCAAGAAGCACGCCCAAAAACGCGCCGGCGGCTTCCAGGTCCCGCTCGAGAGCGAGGACGCCGCGGTGGCGCCGCGTGCTCTTGACCTCCTGGCCCTCGACCAGGCTCTCTACAGGCTGGCGGAGCTCGACGCGCGGCAGGCACACCTCGTGGAGCTGCGCGTCTTCGCCGGGCTTACGGTCGAGGAAATCGGAAGAGTGGTTGGTTGCTCTCCGGCCACCGCGAGCCGCGACTACCGGCACGCCGAGGCGTGGCTTCGGCGGCAGATGCGGGCCCTGTGAACGCCGAGCTCTTCCAGAAGGCTCGCAAGATCTTCGACGAAGCGGTCGAGCTGCCGGAGACGGAACGAGCCGAATTCCTGCGGCGCTCCTGCGGCGCTCCCGAGGTTCGAGAGGAAGTCGAGGCCCTCCTCCGGGAAGCCGAAGGCCCGGCCTTCACGGACGGCGTGCGCGAGGCGATCTCCGGCCTCCAGGATGAGGGCCCGGGAGCGGCCGCCGGACGCCGGGCGGGGCCCTACGAACTCATCCGCGAAATCGGGCGCGGCGGCATGGGTTCGGTGTACCTCGCGCGCAGGGCCGACGAGGCGTTCCACCGGGACGTGGCCGTCAAGCTCGTGCAGGCGGGCCTCGAGGCCGGACCCATCCTGGCGAGGTTCCGGGCGGAGCGCCAGATCCTCGCGTCTCTCTCTCATCCGAACATCGCGACGCTCCTCGACGGGGGCACGACGGACGGGGGCCTTCCGTACTTCGTCATGGAGTACGTGGACGGCCTTCCGATCGACGTGTACTGCGATCGGAAGGGGAGCCCGCTCGACGAGCGGCTGCGCCTCTTCCTGCTCGTGTGCGACGCCGTCCAGTACGCCCATCGCAATCTCGTCGTGCATCGCGACATGAAGCCGTCGAACATCCTCGTGACGCCGGACGGAGTGCCGAAGCTCCTGGACTTCGGCCTCGCGCGGCTCCTCACCCCGGAGGGAGGGGACGAACGGACGGCCACGGAGTGGCACGCTCTCACGCCGGCCTACGCGAGCCCCGAACAGGTCCGCGGCGGGCCCGTGTCCACGCTTTCCGACGTCTACTCCCTCGGCGTCCTGCTCTACGTCCTCGTCACGGGGAAAAGGCCGTACGGCGATTCGTCCGAGCCGGCCGCGCTCCTGCACGCCGTCCTCGCCGAGGAGCCGGCCCGGCCGCGCTCGCGAAACCCGGACCTCCCGAGCGACGTCGAGGTCGTCGTCCTCAAGGCCCTCCGGAAGGAGCCGGAGGAGCGGTACGGCTCGGTCGAGCAGTTCGGGAGCGACGTCAGCCGGTTCCTCGCGGGCTATCCCGTTCTCGCGCGCCACGGGGGCGCGCTCTACCGCGCCCGCAAGTTCGTGAGGCGCCACTGGGCCGGTCTCGCGGCCGCCGCCGCGGTGGCGGCCGCGCTGCTCGGCGGGTTCCTCGTCGCGAACCAGCAGCGGCGCATCGCGGTGCGGCGCTTCGACGACCTCCGGAAGCTTGCGCGGGCCGTGATGTTCGACCTGCACGACACGATCGCCCCGCTCCCGGGCTCGACGAAGGCCCGCGAGAAGCTCGTCCGGACGGGCCTGGAATACGTGGACGCGCTCGCGGCGGGGGAATCCCTCAATCCGGACCTCCAGCGCGAGATCGCGGCGAGCTACGGGCGGCTCGGCGCCGTGCAGGGGGGCGGGAACTCGAACCTGGGCGACGCCGCGGGCGCGCGGGAGAGCTTCCGGAAGGCGATCCGCGTGCTGCAGGCCCTGGTGGACTCGCGGTTCGCGACCGACGCGGACCGGCTGCAGCTCGCGAATCTGCACGTGGCGCTTGGACAGGTCGACGACTCGTACGAGCAGGAGTTCGCCGAGGCGCTCCGGATCGAGAAGGAGATCCTCGCCCGGCATCCGGGCGACTTCGCGGCGCGGCTCGCGCAGTCGGCCACGTACGCCTCGCTCTCGTCGGCCCATGCGGGCACGAAGGACTTCGCGCGGGCCCTCGAGGAGCGCCGGGCGGCCCACGCGATCCTCGAGGAGCTCGCGAAGGAGAAGCCGGAGGAGGGCCGGGTCCGTCGCGAGCTTGCCCTGAGCTGCAAGTACTACGGGTCGCTTCTCCAGCGCGCCGGAGACCTGGGAGGTGCCCTCCGACTCTACGAGCAGGCCGTGGCGATCGACGAGGAACGCCTGCGCGCCGATGCGAACAGCGCCCTCGTTCGGCTGGACCTTTCGTTCAGCCTCGGCTCCGTGAGCGCCTGCCTGGGCCAGATGGGAGACCTGCCGGGCGCGATCGCATTCCGTGAACGGGCGACGAACCTTCGGGAAGAGATCGCGCGGGCGGACCCCGCGGACAAGTGGGCGAACCTCGGGCTCGCCCGCGGCCTCGCGCGTCTCTCGAACCTCCAGGCGCGGGGCGGGGACGCCTCGCGCGCCCGCGCGACCCTCGCCCGAGCCCTGGACATCCTCCGGTCGTGGCGGGACAAGGATCCCGCAGACTCCGAGCTCGCCCGGGAGGTTGCAGACGGCGAGGCGGAGCTCGCGCGGCTCACCGGGCGCCGGTAAGGGTCCCGGCCGTCTCCAGGGGCGTCGTCGTCACCGGTCCGTACAATGCCGGACGGGGAACGCATGTCCGCCGCCCGACCTCTGACGACCGAAGAGAAGCGTCAGCTCATGCTGCTGAAGTTCCGGCCCGTGTGCATCTGCAACACGATCCGGGGTCCGCGCGTGACGGAGGCGATCGCGCGGGGCGCGCGGACGGTCGAGGACGTCGCGGCGGCGACGGGCTGCACGACGGGGGAGTGCAAGGGCGAGCGCTGCCGCCCCGTCATCGAGGCGATGCTCGCGGAGGCTCAGGCGAAGGTGTAGGTCCCCGCCATGAGCCGCTTGATGACGTCCTCGGTCTCTTCCTTGCCCGGCACGCAGAGCGAGAGGTTCTTCTCGGTCCCGTTCGCGATGGCCTTGGCGTAGCCCTCGCAGTCGTAGCCGCAGGCCGTGCAGTCGGTCTGCGCCATCGACGCGTAGAGCTTGAGCGCGAGGTCGCCCGTCTTCGCCATCTCCATCCGCTTCGGAAGCGGGATCGTCTCGTCGTGGAACGGCGGAGCCTCTTCCTTCTTCTTCGTCGGCGGGATCGCGGATTCGTCCTTCTTGTCCGTGTACTCCCACGTGCCGAACGAGAGGCACTTCGGGCAGCAGAACGTCCAGTCCCACTCGCCGGGGAAGCGCGTCGCGGGGATGCGCTTGACGTAGAGCGCCTCGAAGTCCTGCGGGCAGACCGGGTTCTCGCGCTCCTTGGCGTCGCGGACCATCGACTTGATGTGCGACGCCGAGAAGACGATCTGGCGCGGCTTCTGGTCGAAGCGGAAGTGCTCGCCCTTCGTCCCGATCATGACGACCTGCGGCGCGAACGTGCGCTCGACGAAGAAGGCCCGCATCGGCCTGCCCGTCTTCGGAGACGGCACCGGTTCGCCCGACCAGAACTTGTGGAGCAGCCCCGCGCTCTCTTCGTACGTGAGTCTCATGTGCGGGAATGATAAAGCAGGTCAGGCGGGCTTGTAGCCGGGGTCGCCCACGAAGGGATTGCGGCGGCCCTCCTCGGCGATCGTCGTGTCCGGGCCGTGGCCCGGGATTACGCGGAGGCCGCCCGGCAGCGTCAGGAGCTCGCGCCTGATCGAGTCGAGGATCTGGTCCTGGGAGCCGCCCCAGAGGTCCGTCCGGCCGATCGAGCGCCGGAAGAGCGTGTCGCCGGAGAACAGAATGTCCCCTTCGGCGCCCTCCATCCGGAACGACAGGCTTCCCGGGGTATGGCCGGGTGTGTGGAGCACGTGGAGCGTGCCCGAACCGATCGGGATCCGGTCGCCGTGGACGAGGAGCTTGTCGATGATGCCGGGCTTTTCCAGATGGATTCCGAACGCCTTTCCCTGCTCGTCGAGGTTCTGGTACAGCGGCCGGTCGTCCTCGTGCATGAAGATGGGCGCTCCCGTGATGCGCTTGAGGAGCCCCGAGCAGCCCACGTGGTCGAAGTGGGCGTGCGTGTGGACGAGCGCGATGGCCTTCAGTCCGGCGCCGGAGAGCGTCTCGAGGATGCGGTCCGGCTCGTCGCCGGGATCCACGACGACCGCCTCACGCGTCGAGGGGTCGGCGAGGATCGCGCAGTTGCACTGGAGCGGCCCGACCGGGTACGTCTCGATGAGGTAGAGGCCCATGTGTGGCCCCATTATCCCGCTAGACTCGACCGATGCCCCTCGCCGACCTTCCGCTGGAGGCTTCCCGCGTCCTCGTGGCGCTCGGCCTGTCCGTCTTCGTGGGCATCCCCCTCGCCCGGATCTTCGGCTGGCTGACGCGGGGGGAAGAAGAGAAAGAGAAAGAGCAGAAGAACTTCTTGGAAGGGGAAGAGGGGAGAGAGCGCCTGGGCCGGGCGCGGTTCGTGGCTGCGGGCGCGCTGCTCCTCGGAGTGCTGCTCGAGGTGCAGGTGCTGGGCAGCTCTCTGCCCTCACGCCACGTGTGGCGGGCCGTGACGATCTTCGTGCTCCTCGCGTCGCTGGTTTACTCCGTCATGGTCGTGGCGCCGAAGGCCCGGTACTTCGACGAGCGCTCTTCCACATTCGAAGAAAATCTTCGAGCGCCCTGGCATGCCCGCCGCGACGCCGCTCGGGCGCGCGGGAGCAAGATCGATTTCCTGGGTTTCCTCCTCGCCCTCGCCGCGCTCGTTCTGGGATGATCGGCGCATGAGCGCCCAGATCTCCGACTTCCGCTCCGACACCGTCACGAAACCTACGCCGCGCATGCGCCAGGCCATGGCCGAGGCCGAGGTCGGCGACGACGTCTACGGAGAAGACCCGACCGTCCGCCGTCTCGAAGAGAAGACCGCCGAGGTCCTCGGGCACGAGGCGGCGCTCTTCGTCCCGACCGGTTCGATGGGAAACCAGCTCTCGCTGCACGTCCATGGCGCGTCCGGAACCGAGGTCATCCTGGAGAGCAGGTGCCACATCTTCCACTACGAGATGGCGGGGATGGCCGCGCTCTCCGGCCTCCTTCCGCGCCCGGTCGAGGGCGTCCGCGGGCGTCTCGCGCCGGACGACGTCGCCACGTGGATCCGGCCGGAATCCGTCTACTACCTGCCGCGCACGTCCGTCCTGGCGCTCGAGAACACGCACAACGGCGCGGGCGGCACCGTGACGCCGCGCGAGGCGACGGATCCGCTCCTCGCGCTCGCGAAGCAGCACGGGTTGAAGGTCCACCTCGACGGCGCCCGCCTCTGGAACGCCGCCGCGGCTCTCGGCGTCACGGAAGCGTCTCTCGCGGCCGGCTTCGACTCGGTCATGACGTGCTTCTCGAAGGGGCTGAGGGCCCCGGTCGGGAGCGCGGTCTCGGGCTCGAAGGACTTCATCGCCGAGGCGCGGCGCGTCCGGAAGCTCTTCGGCGGAGGGATGCGCCAGGCGGGCGTGATCGCGGCTGCGGCGCTCGTCGCGCTCGAGGAGGAGCGCAGCCGCCTGCCGGAGGACCACGCGCGGGCGACGAAGCTCGCGGCGGGGCTCGCCTCGATTCGGGGGCTTCGCATCGATCCTGTCGAGGTCGAGACGAACATTCTGTTGTTTTTCTTAGAAGGTCCATGGGGCGACTCGGCTACGGTCGTGGCGAAGCTCAAGGAGCGCGGAGTCCTGGCTGGGGCTGCGGGCGCCACGTCCATCCGGATGGTCACGCACGCCGACGTCAACGACATCGACGTCGAGCGCGCCCTCCGCGCCTTCGGCGAGATCGCGAAAGGCCACTGACGAAAAAGGGCCGGCGTTTCCGCCGACCCTCTTTCTCTTCACCTTCTAGGAAATCCCCGGGCCGCGAAGCGGCTACGGCAGCACGGTCCTCGGGTCGTTCGTCTTCTGGTCGATGATCGCGGCGTAGGTCGCGATCCGCGCGCCGCCCGTGGTCGTCGAGACGACGAGCGCCGCGTTGGCCGTGCCGTCCGGCGCGCCGAGCGCCGTGACGACGGCGCCGATCTGCCGCATCTCGTACGGGAGCAGGTCCGCCGAACCCGAGCCGATCACGGCGCCGCCCTCGGACCGGAGGACGAGGTCGACATGCGCGGGCAGGGCGGTCGCGTTCGCGATGACGGCGTTCGTCCGGAACGCCGAGTCCTGCCTCAGGCCGACGAGCGTCTTCGGCGCGGCGAGCGTCACGAAGTCGGCGGCGCCGGCCGCGGGGACCGACTGGCCGAAGGTCCCGACGAGGCTCGGCGGCGGCGTCGACGTCTGGCTCAGGACCTTGAGGTTCGACGAGGTCGACGTGACGAGGATCGCGCCGAAGCCGCTCGAAACGCCGAAGACGGACCCGAGGACGTCGGGATACGTCGCGACGGAGTTCGCCGGGATCGTCCGGACCGCCTCGGGGCCGCCGCTCCCGTCCTGGTCGTGGCCGAGGAACTTGAGCGTCACGGTCGCCGGGGTCGTCCCGGCGTTCCCGATCGTGAGGTCCGTCGTGTAGAACGCGTTGTTCGCGCCCTGCGCGTGCGCGCTGGACGGGAGCACCCAGGCGCCGTTCGTCCCGAGCGTCCCGAGCGTCGCGGGGAGGATCGTGCGCGGGTCGTTCGTGTTCTGGTCGATCACGGCGGCGTACGTCGCGATCCGCGCGTCGGCGGTCGGCGTCGACACGACGAGGAAGGCGTCCTTCGTGCCGTCGGGCCCGCCGAGGCTCGTGATGACGGCGCCGATCTGCCGCATCTCGAGAGGGTTGAGGTCTGCAGCGCCGCTCCCGATCGGAACGCCGGACGAGTTGTAGAGCGCGAGGTCCACGTGCGCCGGGGCCTCCGTCGCGTTCGCGATGACGGCGTTCGTCCGGAACGCCGCGTCCTGCCGCAGGGAGAACAGGGCCTTCGGCGCCGCCGTCGTGGCGAAATCGTTACCCGTGGCCGCGGGAACGGCCTGGCCGAACGTGCCGACGCCGGAGGGCGGCGGCGTGGAGGTCTGGCTCACGATCCTGAGGTTGTTCGTGTCCGCGTTGACCCGGATCGCGCCGAAGCCGCTCGAGACACCGAAGACCGAGGAAAGGACGTCCGCGTACGTGGCGGTCTGCCCGGCCGGGACGACGCGCGTGACCTCCGCGCCCGTTCGGCCGTCCGCGTCGTGGCCGAGGAACTTCAGGACCAGGTTGGCCGCGGCGGCCCCCGTGTTCGAGACGGTGAGGTCCGTCTTGTAGAAGGCGCCGTTCGCGCCCTGCGCGTGGGCGCTCGAAGGAAGAATCCACGTCGTCGGGATCGCCGTCGAGCCCTCGAACCAGCCGATGTCGCGAAACAGCGGGAGCGTCGCGTCGACGGCGATCGGGAGGTCGCCGCTGATGTTCGGCTCCATGAGGAGGTTCGGGGAGGCGGTCGTGTCGAAATGCGACACGGACGAGCCGCTCTCGAACGGGTTCGGCGCGTACATGAGCAGGCGGCCGGTGGCGTCCGTGCCCGCGAGGACCGTGGGGTCGGGGCCGATCGTCGCCGCGGTCGGGAGCGCCGCCTTCAGCCGGTTCCCGTCGTCGAAGGTCACGCGCACGGAGGGAATGGTGACCGTCGCGTCGGTTCCGGACATCCCGGCGACGCCCGCGGCCGGGTCCCAGTCGGCGACGATCATCCCGATCGCGCCGGCGTTCTGGACGTTCTTGGCCTTGATGACGAACGCGCACGTCCCGCGGTCGACGAGGGCGATCTTTCCGGCGAGAGCCGGGCCGTTCGTGATCGCACTGCAACCGTCCGTCGTCAGCGGTCCGGCGCCGTCGGCGGCGTCCGTCGCGATCACGACGGGGCCCGAGACGGAGACGACGGCGGGGGAGGCGCCGAAGTCGGCGGTGCCGACGGCGTACGTCCCCGCGGAGCCGGCGGGCGCCGTCACGACGAGGTTGGCCTTGCGGCTCATGTACGCCTTCGCGTACGTGGTCGTGTTCGTCCCGTTCCAAACGAGCCTGCCGGTGTTCGTCCCCGAGGTCACGCGCTCGGCGTCCGTCGCCATCTGGTCCCACGTCTTGCCGGCGGCGGTGTCGTAGAGGAAGCGGTCGTAAGCGCCGGGATACTGGTTCGTGCCCGAGCCGATGAACTTGCCGCTCGAGTTCGCCGCCGAAGTGAACCCGAGGCCGTGGCCGAACTCGTGGAGGAGAACCGAGAGGAGGTTCACGTTCGAGCCGTGGTTGTTGTCGAGGCCGAGGTAGAAGAACGTGCCGGTCAGGCAGCCGGTCTTCCCGAGCTCGCTGTTGAATTGAGCGTTGATGGCCGCGGGGTTCGTACCGAGCGGGACCCCGTTGTGCTTGTCGGCTTCGGCCTTGTTGTACCAGGTGTTCGCGATGGGCGCGTTCGCGAAGTTCGCGTGGACCGTCGTCGCTCCCGCAGACCCGAGGACCGCGGTCGTGGCGCTGCACGTGAGGGCCGAGAAGCTGGAGTTGACCTTGATCGTCACGTTGGACGGAAGGAGAGAGCCCCAGATGCGCGCGGCCTCCTGGAAGACGATGAGGCGCTGCGCGCCGATCGTCGTTCCGGTGTTCCCGCCGACCGGGGTCGCCGGGGTCGGGTCGTTGAAGCCGACGCCCGTGCCGTCCGCCACGACGATCTGGAAGTCGGCCGCGGCGAGCGGAAGCGCGGCGGCCCCGAGCACGAGGGCGAGGGTGGCCCGCAGGAGGTGCGTCTTCATCGGCGCCGTCCTCAGCGATCCGTCTTGGGCGCCGGCGCGGCGACCGTTGCGGGAGCGGGCGACGCGACGGCCTTCGCGGCCTCCGCGGCTCCGTGGACGCAGGTGCGCGAGATCGTGCCGTCGGGGTTCTTCGTCGCGACGGCGTAGGAGCGATCGGCCTCGGTCAGCTCGACCATCTGCGACCCGTCGGGCAGCGTGACGACCCTGTGCTCGGGCGCCGCGAGCGGCTGCCGCCCGAGGAGCTTCTCGCGCTCGGCCGGCGTGGCCGGGCGCAGCTCACCGGTCTCGGCGTCCTTCGTGACGATCATGTTCGCGGAGCCCGCCGCGGGCTGCGGCGCCGCCTTCTTCGCGGCCTTCTTCTTCGCCGCAGCCGCAGGCGTCGCCGCCGGGGCGGGCGTCGCGTCGTCCGCGAGCGCGGGAAAGGCGAGCAGGGCCGAGAACACGAGGATCGCGGAAGACCGGCTCATGGGGTTCTCCTGGCGGCGGCCGTCGGGCCGCGCGAACCCCTAGTGTAGCTTCGCGACGAGGTCGATCTCCACCCGTGCGTTCGCGGGGAGGCCCGCGACCTGCACGGTCGTCCGCGCCGGGCGGTGGCTCCCGAAGCGCGCCGCGAAGACCTCGTTCATCTTCGCGAAATCGCCCATGTCCACGAGGAAGACGCCCGCCCGGACGACGTCCGCGAACGTCAGGCCCGCGCCGCGGAGCACGGCCTCGAGGTTGTCGAGGACGCGGGTCGTCTGCGCGGCGACGTCGCCTTCCACGAGCTTCATCGTCGAAGGGTCGAGCGGCGTCTGCCCGGCGGTGAAGAGGAACCCCCCGGCGGCGATGCCCTGCGCGTACGGTCCGATGGCCTTCGGGGCGTTGTCGACGGCGATGGTCTTGACGTCGCTCATTTTTTCGGGTCCCAGACCGCCACGTGCGGCAGGTTTCGGTACTTCTCGTCGAGGTCGAGCCCGTAGCCCACGACGAACTCGGGGCCGATTTCGAAGCCGAGGAAGTCCACGGAGATGTCGCGATTCTCGGGCAGCCTCTTCTTGAGGAGGGCGGCGATCCCGAGAGAGCGCGGGTTGCGCGAGGAGAGGAGCTCGAGGATCTTGCGGAGCGTGAGGCCCGTGTCGACGACGTCCTCGAAGAGCAGGACGTCCTTGCCCGCGACGTCCATGGAGAGGTCCTTGAGGAGCTGGATGTTGCCCGACGAGCTCGTGCCCGCGTAGGAGCGCACCTGCATGAAGTCGACCGCGACGGGCACGTTGAGGCGCTTCAGAAGGTCGGTCAGGAAGAAGACGGAGCCCTTCAGGACTCCGACCGCGAGGAGGTCCTTGCCGACGTAGCGGGCGTCGATCTCCTTCGCGAGGACATCGAGGCGCCGGGCGATGGTCTCTTCGGAGAGCAGGATGTGGTCGATCACGGCGCGGAAGATATCATCGGGAAAGTCCGGGCCCCGGAACGACGCCTGTAGAATGGATGGCCACCGTGAGCGACGCAGAACGCGAGCCTGAGAGCGTTTCCCGGGCGTACGCCCGCCTCTCGGAGAAGTTCAAGGCCCTGTGGATGTTCCACCAGTTCCTGCAGGGCGTGCACCGCACGAGCCTGAAGGGGGCGCCCCTGCCGGACGTCCCGTTCGCGCCGCTCTACGAACAGATCAAGCGCATCAAGGAGACGAAGGGCGTCGAGCCCGAGGACGCCTCGAAGGCCGCAATGCAGCGGCTGGACGGCGAGCTGGACGGCCTGCACGCCACCCTCGCGGACGACGACCGTCTCATTCCCCCGAGCACGCTCCGGCAGTTCTTCGAGCGCGTGAAGGCGGGCGACGAGGAGCTCCTGCTCTCGATCCTGAAGTTCTACTACTACGCGTCGAGCCTCGGCCCGGACGAGATGGACAAGGTCGACTTCCTCCTCACGCGCCTCGGCACCGCGAAGGACGCGGATGGCGAGATCGTCCTCAAGCCCGCCGCCGACCTCGAGAAGCTCTCGGGCGCGCTCCTCGGCCTCACGGCCCGCCCGCCGATCGCGCCGTCGGAGGTCCAGGCCGTCGTGACGCTCCTGGACGTCCTGCGACGGGACCTCGACGCCTGTGAGCGCTTCGAGGACCTCACGAAGAAGAAGACGCTCGAGAACCTCCGCACGCTCAAGCACCGGCTCGGCGCCGCGTTCTACTCGCCCGAGGTCATGGAGGCCGTCCTCGCCTCGAACGTCGCGTTCAAGAAGAAGTTCCAGCTCCTCTACCGGGAGGAGGAGCGGCGCATCCTCGCGGCCTCGCGCGACGTGATCGCGAAGGAGAAGGACCTCGAGAAGGACACGCGGTTCATGAGCGCCGAGTTCCGCGAGGACCTCGAGCGCTTCCGCAGGGACAAGGAGGACTTCGAGAGGGCCAGCCGCAAGCACGGCGTGCGGCCCCGGGACGTCAAGCGCCTGAAGGAATCGCTCCATCGCCTCCTCGCCCGGCTCGACCCCGCGGCCGCCGACGAACTCGACATCGGGTCCGACTCGACCGCGGGCCGATCCGCCGGCGGGCGGAGCGGAAGCGGGGTGCGCCGCCGCAAGTCCGCAGCCTCCGGATCGACGCCCGTGCCGAGGAGCGTCGCCGGGTGGAGGGCCGAGAACGACCGGGTCACGAGCGAAACGGCGCGGCGCCTCCTTTCGGCCGTGGACCTGGTGCGCTCGGGAGGAGGACCGTCCGTGACGGACCCCTCGGCGCGCCTCGAGAACTGGGAGGTCCGCGCGGCGCTCCGGGTCTATCGCGCGAACCACGAGCCGGATTCCGAGCCGCTCACGGCTCACGAGCGCCTCTATTTCAACGGGGCCGTCCTCCGGTGCCGGATGGACGAGGAGGCACAGAAACTCCGCGACCTCGTGCAGGAGGTGGGCGAGTCGTCGGCCTCGGACGCCACGATCGCGCCGGCGGGCAAGTGCCTCGTCCGCGCGCGGGAGGTCGACCGGACGTTCCGCGAAGCGCTTCTCGCGGCCGAGAACGACCGCGCGGCCTGGAAGCAGATCACGCGCTCGCGGTTCCGGCACCTCAGGGCCTTCGCGGGCCTCTGGCTCCTCTACAGCTCGCTCGGCGGCGAGTAGCGCGCCTGGGCGCGGCGAGGTGGTTTAATCCGCCTCGATGTCTGAGACTCCGGACCCGAAAAAAACCGCAGAGCCGAAAGCCCCCGAGGCGGACGTCCCCGAGCAGATCGCGAACCGCCGCGCGAACCGCGAACGCATCGCGGCGCTCGGCCGGCCCCTCTACCCGAACCGCTGGGACTCCACGCACCTCGTCTCGGACGTCGTCGCGCGCTGGTCGTCGAGGGACGCGGCCGCCCTCGAGGCCGAGCCCGAGGCCGACCGCCGCGTGCGGGTTCCCGGCCGCATCCTCGCGATCCGCAAGATGGGCAAGGCGATCTTCGTCGATCTCTCCGACGGCGCCCATCGCGTCCAGTCGTACCTGAAGAAGGACCTCCTGCGCCCCGGCGACTGGGAGCTTCTCGAGCAGCTCGACCTCGGCGACCACGTGGGCGTCGCGGGCGTCGTCTTCCGGACGCGCACGGGAGAGCTCTCGGTCAAGGGGGAGTCGCTCGACTTCCTCGCGAAGTCGCTCCGGCCGCTCCCCGACAAGTGGCACGGGCTCACGGACGTCGAGCGCAAGTACCGCCAGCGCTACGTGGACCTCGTCGTCTCGCCGGAGACGCGCAGGGTGTTCGAGGTGCGCGCGAAGATCGTCGCCTACATCCGGCGCTTCTTCGACGGACGCGGCTTCGTCGAGGTCGAGACGCCGATGATGCAGACGCTCGCGGGCGGCGCGGCGGCGCGGCCCTTCGTGACGCACCACAACGCGCTCGACCTGCAGCTCTTCCTGCGCATCGCGCCCGAGCTCTACCTCAAGCGGCTCGTCGTGGGCGGGTTCCCGAAGGTCTACGAGATCAACCGCAACTTCCGCAACGAGGGCATCTCGACGCAGCACAACCCCGAGTTCACGATGCTGGAGTTCTACACGGCGTACGCGGACGCGCGCGACCAGATGGCGCTCACCGAGGAGCTCTTCGCGGGAGCCGCGCAGGAGATCCTCGGCACGACCGAGCTGCCGTGGGGCGAAGAGACGATTTTGCTGAAAGCCCCCTTCAAGCGGGTCTCGATGGTCGACGCGATCCTGGAGAACGCGGAAGAGGCGGAGAAGGACAGGGAGAAAGAGAAGATTTCTGCGAATGGTCCCGTGCCGACCGGCGGGCGCATCGCGGTCACCCGCGAGAGCCTTTCTGATCTTCACCTTCTAAGAAAAACGGCGGAACACTTCGGGGTGGAGAACGTCGAGAGGTTCGGCGAGTCGAAGGGGAAACTACTCGCAGAGATCTTCTCGGCCGTCGCGGAGCGACGGCTGCTCCAGCCGACCTACATCATCGACTATCCGGCCGAGATCTCGCCGCTCTCGAAGACGAAGCCCGGCGACCCCTCGACCGCCGACCGCTTCGAGCTCTTCATCGGGCGCATGGAGGTCGCGAACGGGTTCTGCGAGCTGAACGACCCGGACGAGCAGGCCGAGAAGTTCCGCGCCCAGGTGGCCGAGCGCACGAAGGGCGACGACGAGGCGATGCTGTACGACGAAGACTACGTCGAGGCGCTCTCGTACGGGATGCCGCCGACGGCGGGGGAGGGCGTCGGCATCGACCGCCTCGCGATGCTCTTCACGAACTCCCACTCCATCCGCGACGTGATCCTGTTTCCGTTGATGAGACCGAAGAAAGAGGAAAGAGAGAAAGAGAAAGATAAAGATGCTTAGAAAGGTAGTCAGGCCGGCTGCGACAAACCTCGCGAGGGGCCGCGGAGCCGATGCGAGGGCGCATTCACCTTCTAAGAAAATCTTCCCTTCTCTCTTCCTTTCTCCCTCTTGATCTCTTTCTTTCTTGCCAAGAGATACCTCCTCGCGTCGCGGCGCGACGCGCAGGTGGGCGTCGTCGCGCTCGCTGCGTTCCTCGGGCTCCTGCTCGGCGTCGCGGCGCTCGTCGTGTCGCTCGCGCTCCTCTCGGGCTTCCAGACGAACATCCGGAACCGCCTTCTCGCCGAGACGCCGCACCTCCTCGTGACGCCCGCGGGGCGCGGGGAGTTCCACGACGCCGACCGGATCGCCGGGAAGCTGGCCGCCGTACCGGGCGTCGCCTCCGTGTCGCCCGTCGCGAAGGGCCGCGTGTGGGTGAGTCTCGGCTCGCAGGCGATGCCGGCGATGGTCGTGGGGCGCGAGAAGCAGAAGGGGCTCGTCCTCGACGTGGCGCAGGCGCGTCCGATCGGCCTCGTCGCGGGCGAGACGGTCACGCTCGTCTCCTCGCGTTCGCGCCTCTCGCCGCTCGGGCCGGTGCCGATCGTGGCGACGATGACGATCGCGGGCGTCACGCCTTCCGCCACGGGCCGGCGGGCCGCGGAAGCGTCGATGCCGCTCGAGGACGCGCGCCGCCTGTTTGCGCTCGGCCCCGACGGGGCGACGGGTTACGAACTGCGCCTGACGGAACCCTCCCGCGCGGCCCGGGTCGGGGAAGCGGTGCAGGCCGCCCTCGGCCCGTCGGTCGCGGTCGCGACGTGGGAAGAGCAGAACCGCGCCCTCGTCCTCGCGCTGCGGATCGAGCGGACGGTCCTCTTCGCGGCGGTGTTCCTGATCGTGATCGTCGCGGGCCTCAATCTCGCGGCGACGTCCGCCGTGCTCGCGGCGACGCGCGCCGGCGACGCGGCCGTGTTGTCGGTCCTCGGCGCCTCGCCGCGCGCCGTGGGCCGCGTGTTCCGGACCGCGGGGGCCTGCGTGGGCGCGGCGGGGACGCTCGGCGGCCTCGCCCTCGGCGTGGGAGCCGCGGTGCTCCTCGAGCGTGCGGGGCTCGTGCCTCTGCCCACGCAGCTCTACGGGATGGCGCACGCGCCGTTCCGCGTCGAGGCCCTGGACGTCCTCGCCGTGGGGGTCCTCTCGATCCTCTGGTCGTTCCTCGCGGCCTCGATCCCGGCGCGGACGGCCGCGCGGCTCTCGCCCGTGGAGGCGCTGCGTGGCGCCTGACGGCGCGCCGCTCCTCGCGGCCGAGGGCCTCGCGAAGGGTTTCGGCTCCGGCGCCGGGCGCGTGGACGTGTTCCGGAACGTCTCCCTCGAAGTGCGCGCGGGCGAGCTTCTCGCGATCACGGGACCGTCGGGCTGCGGGAAGTCGACGCTCCTCCACCTGTTCGCCGGGCTCGACACGCCCGACGCGGGCGCCGTGCGCGTGTCCGGGACCGACTGGAATTCCCTGTCCCCGGAGGCTCGCGCGGCCCTGCGCGGGACGACGATCGGGTTCGTGTTCCAGTTCCACCATCTCCTACCGGAGCTCACGGCGGAGGAGAACGTCGCGCTGCCGCTCTTTCTGGCCGGCCGGTCCGAGGCGGACGGCCGGAAAGAGGCCCGCGAGGTGCTCGATCGCGTCGGCCTCTCGTCGCGTGCGTCGGCCCTCCCGCGGACGCTGTCCGGGGGCGAGCGGCAGCGCGTCGCCATCGCGCGTGCGGTCGTGAGGCGGCCCCGCCTCCTCCTCTGCGACGAGCCGACGGGAAGCCTCGACGCGGCCCACGCCGCGGCCGTTTTCGACCTCCTCACGACGGTCGCCCGGGAGCGCGCCGGGGCCGCGATCGTCGTCACGCACGACCCGGAATGGGCGCGTCGCTGTGCTAGCATCAAATCGTTGGGAGGAGAAGGCTTGAGCGACGGCGCGTAGGCGCGGCTCGACCCTTTTTCCGGCCCGAAACGGCAGTCATAACGATGTTCGAGAAATACAACGAGAAGGCGCGGCGGGCCCTGTTCTTCGCCCGTTACGAGTCCTCGAAGCTGGGCTCGAAGGTCATCGAGTCCGAGCACATCCTCCTCGGAATCCTCCGGGAGGGCGAGGACGTCATCAAGGAGATCTTCGCGCGCTTCAACGTCAAACCCGAGGACATCCGGCACGAGATCGAAGGCGACCGCGTGTTCGTCGAGCGCGTCTCCTCGACCCAGGAGCTTCCGCTCTCGGAGGAGTCCAAGAAGATCCTCGCCTACGCCTCGCACGAGGCGGAGTCGATGATGCACCCCTACGTCGGCACGGAGCATCTCCTCATCGGCATCCTCCGCGTCGACCCGTGCGTCGCGGGCCGGATCCTCATGGCGCACGGCTTCAACCTCTACGGCGTCCGCGAAGAGACGATCGCGCTCATCAAGGAGCGCGAGGCCTCCAAGCAGAAGAAGGAGCTCCCGTTCCTCGCCGAATACTCGCGCGACCTCACGGCGCTCGCACAAACCGGATCGTTCGACCCGCTGGTCGGGCGCGACGCGGAGGTCGAGCGGATCGTCCAGATCCTCTCGCGCCGCACGAAGAACAACCCGATCCTCCTCGGCGAGCCGGGCGTCGGCAAGACCGCGATCGTCGAGGGCCTCGCGCAGAAGATCGTCGAGGGCGGCGTCCCGCTGTTCCTCGCGCAGAGGAAGATCCTCGCGCTCGATCTCTCGCTGATCGTGGCGGGCACGAAGTACCGCGGCCAGTTCGAGGAGCGCCTCAAGGGGATCCTCAAGGAGCTGAAGGAGAACCAGGACCTCATCGTCTTCATCGACGAGATCCACTCCCTGATCGGCGCGGGCTCGGCCGAGGGCTCGCTCGACGCCGCCAACATCCTCAAGCCGGCGCTCTCGCGCGGCGAGATCTCGTGCATCGGCGCGACGACGCTCAAGGAGTACCGCAAGTACATCGAGAAGGACCGCTCGCTCCTCCGGCGCTTCCAGGCCGTCACGGTGGCTCCGCCGGACGAGGAAGAGACGCTGCAGATCCTGGAAGGCGTTCGCGAACGGTACGAGAAGTTCCACCGCGTCCGCTACACGCCCGACGCGATCAAGACCGCCGTCTACCAGGCGAGCCGCTACATCCCCGACCGCTTCTTCCCCGACAAGGCGATCGACATCCTCGACGAGGCCGGCGCGAAGGTGAAGCTCCGCAAGACGGCGGACACGCAGAACCTGCGCCGGCTCGAGAACGAGATCAAGGGGATCGTCAAGGAGATGAAGAAGGCGATCTCCGAGAAGGACTTCGAGCGCGCCGTGTTCCTGCGCGAGCGCGAGATCGAGATCAAGGAAGAGATCGAGCGGACGAAGACGGCGGCCCAGGACGAGTCCGCGGCCGTCGACGTGACGCGCGCCGACATCGAGGACGTTATCTCGAGCTGGACGGGGATCCCCGTGACGTCGCTCCAGATGGAAGAGGCCGAGAAGCTCCTCCACATGGAGGAGACGCTCAAGAAGCGCGTGATCGGGCAGGACCGCTCGATCGGCGCGATCAGCCGCGCGATCCGCCGCTCGCGGCTCGGCGTGAAGAGCCCGAACCGGCCCATGGGCTCGTTCATCTTCCTCGGGCCCTCGGGCGTCGGGAAGACCGAGGTCGCGCGCCGGCTCGCCGAGTTCCTGTTCGACAACCAGAAGGCGCTCGTGCGCTTCGACATGTCCGAGTACATGGAGAAGCACGCGGTCTCCAAGCTGATCGGCTCGCCTCCGGGCTACGTCGGCCACGAGGAGGGCGGGCAGCTCACGGAGCGCATCCGCCGCCAGCCCTACTCCGTGATCCTCCTCGACGAGATCGAGAAGGCGCATCCGGACATCGCGAACCTGCTCCTGCAGATCCTCGAGGACGGGCAGCTGACGGATGCGTACGGAAACGTCGTCGACTTCAAGAACACGCTCATCATCATGACCTCGAACGTCGGGACGAAGTACCTCGTGACCGGAAGCCGCATGGGCTTCGGCGAGGGCAAGAACGCTCCCGAGCAGCGCGAGGTCGAGGAGATGGTCCTCAAGGAGCTGCGGAGGGAGTTCTCGCCGGAGTTCATCAACCGCATCGACGAGGTCATCGTCTTCAACCCGCTCGGTCTCGAGCAGCTGCGCGGGATCGGCCGCCTGCTCCTCGACGACGTCGCCGAGACGCTCCGGCACCGCGGGCTCAAGCTCGTCGCGAGCCAGGCCGCGGTCGACTGGCTGCTCAAGGCCTCCGGCCACGACGCCCACTCCGGCGCCCGCCCCCTCCGGCGGACGATCCAGCGGCACGTCGAGGATGCGGTATCGGAATTGCTGATCGCGTCCCGAGAGCCTATCGAGTGCGTCGAAGTGACCGTGGAAGGGGACGAGCTCAGGGTCCAGATCCGGGCGCCAGAGCCCGTCGGGACGGGCCGGTAAGCGCCTTGAGGCCTTGTCTCCTTTCCGGCGCCTCCGCCGGGAGTGCCGTACGCTCGATTCGCGCCCTCGCGGGCGCAGGCCTTTTCGGCGCACTCCTCCTCGCCGGGCCCGCCGGGGCGCAGGCCCCGCAGCCGGCCCCCGCGCCGACCCCCGCTCCCGACGCCGCCTTCGGCCCGAAGACCGAGTCGCCGCTCTCGGGCGCCATGGGGGCCGCTCCGTCGGTCCGGCTCGCGTCGGAAGGGGAGAAGGGGGCCGCCCAGAAGCTTCCCCGGCTCGTCCAGATCGTCGTCAAGGGCGGAAAGACGACCGCGTCCGAGACCGTCGGGTTCTACCTCGGCCTCAAGCCCGGCGACCCGTACGACGACGAGCTCGTCAAGCGGAACTTCTCGAAGCTCTGGGACTCCGGACTCTTCGAGGACGTCACGCTCGAGAAGGACGAGACGCCCCAGGGCGTCGTCCTCACGGCGACGGTGGTCGAACGTCCGACGATCGCGGACCTCGAGTTTCGCGGCAACAAGAAGCTCACGACCTCGCAGCTCAAGGACAAGCTCAAGGAAGGCAAGGCCGAGATCCGGATCGGCGCCCCCGTCTCCCTGCGGGACGTGGCCAAGGCGAAGGGCGTCCTCCTCGAGGGCTACAAGGCCGAGGGCTTCCGGTCCGCCGTCGTCGAGGCGCAGCTCGAGATCGTCTCGGCCGCGCAACGGCGCGTCGTCTTCAACGTGGACGAAGGCGACAAGATGAAGGTCGAGTCGATCAACTTCACCGGGAACACCGTCTTCGGCGCCCAGACGCTGCGCAACGCAATGAAGAAGACGGCGACCGCCCACTGGTGGCGTTTCTTCGACAGCAAGTCCACGTTCAACCAGGCGAGCTACGACGAGGACGTCGAGAGCCTCCGCAAGGCCTACCAGGACGTGGGATACAAGGACGTCGTCGTCAAGGACGCCATCATCGACACCTTCGTCGTGAATCCGAAGGAAAAGCGTCCCGACAAGATCAAGCGCCGCGCGAGGCTCACGATCCCGATCGTCGAGGGCGACCGCTGGTTCTTCGGCAAGCTCAACGTCGACGGGTCCACGGTCTACAAGCCGGAGATCCTCGAGAAGTTCTTCGGGTACCGCACGGGCAAGCCGCTCTCCCGCGCCATCCTCGCGGACGGAATGAAGTCGATCGAGGCGATCTACCGCAGCCAGGGCTACATCTACGTGTTCATGAACCCGGAGTTCACGGAGAAGCCGAATCACGTCGTCGACGTCACGGTGAAGATCGCCGAGGGCGACCAGTACCGGCTCGGACGCGTCGAGTTCCAGGGCAACAAGACGACGCGCGACAAGGTCCTGCGCCGGGAGCTGCAGCTCTACGAAGGCGACATCATGGACATGGAGACCTTCAAGAAGAGCATCCAGAAGGTCACGCAGCTGGGCTACTTCAAGGTCGAGGAAGACCCCGACTTCAAGGTCAACAACGACAAGAAGACGGTCGACATCACGATCAAGGGCACGGACACGAACCGCAACGAGGTCCAGTTCGGCGCCGGTTACTCGCAGCTCGACGGTCTCTTCGGGCAGTTCCAGTTCAACACGCGCAATTTCCTCGGCCGGGGCGACACGCTCGGCCTGCAGTTCCAGCGCGGCAACCGGTCGAACTTCTTCGACGTCTCGTTCTCCGAGCCCTGGTTCCTCGACCAGCGGATGTCCGTCGGCGGGGCGATCTTCAACCGCACGCTCGACTACAGCGACGTCGCCGGCGGCACGAACCAGAGCTCGAAAGGCCTGAACCTTTCGCTCGGCGTCGGGCTCGGCGTGTGGGACGTCGTCTCCCTCTTCTACGGGTTCACGGACACGAAGAGCCGCTATCAGGTGTACCCGCCGCCTCCTCCTCCGGGCGGGGGTTACACGCCGCCCGCGTTCGCGGACTACACCGGCAAGACGTCCTCGATCACTCCGGGCTACCGCTTCGACAGCCGCAACGACCCCTTCGACCCGACGCGCGGGTTGCGCTACGGCGCCTCGGTGACGATCGCGGGCGGCGCGCTCGGGGGCGACTTCTCGTTCGTGAAGAGCGCCGCCAGCGTCACGGCCTACCTGCCGGCCACGAAGAAGTCGAACTTCGCCGTGAACTTCGAGCTCGGGATGCTGTTCCCGTACGACAGCCAGGCTCAGCGCGAGGCCGGGCGCAGCGAGATCCCGATCTTCGAACGCTACCGGATCGGCGGCGACCGGTCCGTGCGCGCCTTCAAGTACGGAGCGATCTTCCCGCTCGACGACGAGAACCGGGCGTTCTTCGACCAGAACGGCGCCCTCCTGGGCGGGAACCGTTTCGTCGTCTTCAACCTCGAGTACGTGTACCAGCTCGCCCAGCCGCTGAAGCTCGTGGCGTTCTTCGACGCGGGGAACACCTGGATCGAGGGCCAGACGGTGAATCTCCTCAAGATGAGGACTGCGGTCGGCCTCGAGATGCGGATCTTCCTGCCGATCTTCCAGGCCCCCCTGCGCTTCATCTACGGCATCAACCTCCAGCCGAAGGTCATCCTCGACCAGACCGGGAAGCCCCTGGCCAACGGCGAGGAGAGCAAGACGGACTTCCAGTTCTCCATCGGGACGACTTTCTGATCCGAGCCCTCGAATTGCTATCATCCGGCGCTCGGCCGGCCTCCGGCCCCCGGAAAACACCTTAAGGAGTCAGATTCCATGAAGCGCATCGTCACGATCGCGGCCGGCGCACTCGCCCTCGCCGTCGCCTCCGTCCCGGCCTTCGCGCAGACGGCTGCGGCCCCCGCCACCTCTCAGGCCGCCTCCGGATCGAAGATCGGCGTCATCGAAGTCCAGCGGATCGTCCAGGAGTCGGCCATCGGCAAGGAGAGCCTGGCCCGTGTCCAGAAGCTCCAGCAGACGAAGCAGGAAGAGCTCACGAAGCGCCAGAAGGATCTTCGCGACCTCGAGACGAAAATCCAGGACCAGGGCAAGGCCCTGTCCGAGGAGGCCATGGAGAAGCTCCAGAAGGAGTACCAGGGCAAGGCGGTCGAGCTCAAGCGCTTCCAGGACGACGCCCAGAAGGAGCTGGAGGAATCCCAGCGCAAGGAACTCGGCGACCTCGAGAAGCGGATCATGCCCGTCATCAACGAGGTGGCCCGGGAGCAGGGCTACCAGCTCGTCTTCAACAAGTTCAACAGCGGTCTCCTCTTTGCGGACGACAAGTCCGTCGACCTGACGGAGGCCGTCATCACGAAATTCAACTCGCAGATCGCCGCGCCGAAGGCCGCCGCCGCGAAGCCGGCCGCCGCCGCCGCGCCCGCACCGGCCGCTGCCAAGCCGGCCGCACCGGCCGCGCCCAAGAAGTAACCGCCGCGTGGCTGCGTTCACCGTCGCCGAGGTGGCCGCGGCCTGCGGCGGCCGAGTCGTTGGCGATGGCGCAGCTCGGGTGAGCGGCGTCCGCGCCCTCGAGAACGCGGGCCCCGAGTCGCTGTCCTTCGCGATCGACGCCAAGGCGCTCAAACGCGCCTCGGCGTCCCGCGCGGGCGCCTTTCTCGCGCGCTCCGCGTCCGACCTGCCCGGGCGGACGGTCGTCGAAGTGGCCGACCCCCAGCAGGCGTTGATCGCCGTCCTGCGGCTCTTCCACCCGCTCCGGACCGCACGGCCTGGAATCCACCCGACCGCGGTCGTGGATCCCGGCGCGACCGTGGACCCGTCGGCCGAGATCGGACCCTACGCCGTGATCGGCGCCGGGACGGTCGTCGGGGCGGGAGTCGTCGTCGAGGCGCACGCCGTCGTCGGCGCGGGCTGCCGCGTCGGCGCCGGCTCGTGGCTTCACCCCCACGTCGTCCTCTACGACCGCGTCACGCTCGGCGAGCGCGTCGAGGTTCACGGCGGCGCCGTGCTCGGGGCCGACGGCTTCGGCTACGCGACGACCGCCCGCGGCCTCGTGAAGATCCCGCAGGTCGGGACGGTGTCGGTCGGAGACGACGTCGAGATCGGCGCGAACACGTGCATCGACCGGGCCGCGCTCGAGACGACGACGGTGGGCGCCGGCACGAAAGTCGACAACCTCGTCCAGATCGGCCACAACGTGATCGTCGGCCGCCACGACGTCATCTGCGCCCAGGTCGGCATCGCGGGCTCGGCCGTCCTCGAGGACGGCGTCGTCCTCGGCGGCCAGGTCGGCGTCGCGGGGCACCTCACGGTCGGCGCGGGCGCCCAGGTGCAGGCCCAGAGCGGCATCGGCGCCGACGTCCCTCCGAAGCAGGCGCTCCACGGCTCGCCGGCGTTCGGTTATCGCGACTACCAAAGATCCTGGATCGAGCTCCGGCGGCTGCCGGAGACCGCCCGCCTCGTGCGCCGCCTCGCGGACAAGGCCGGGCTGCTCAAGGGAGGGGAGTCGTGAGCGAGTTCGTTTCGAAGGCCGACATCCTCGAAATCCAGCGGCTCCTGCCTCACCGCTACCCGTTCCTGCTCGTCGACCGCATCCTCGACATCTCGCCGGGCCCCGTCGCGGTGGGCTCGAAGGTCGTGGGGCTCAAGAACGTGTCCGTGAACGAGCCGTTCTTCCAGGGGCATTTCCCCGGGAACCCGGTCATGCCCGGCGTCCTGATCATCGAGTGCATGGCGCAGGTCGCCGGCTGCCTGTTCTTCTCGAAGGAGAAGGACCCGTCCGCGAAGCTGATGTTCCTGTCCGGCGTCGACAAGGCCCGCTTCCGGCGGCCCATCCTCCCGGGGGACCAGATCATCGTCAACGCCGAGATCGTGAGCGCGCGGCTCGGCCTCGTGAAGATCAAGGCAGAGGCCCGCGTGGACGGCGCCCTCTGTGCGGAGGCCGAGATCATGTCGAGCCTCGTGAACCGTCCGGGAGCCGCCTGATGCCGATCCACCCGACCGCCGTCGTGGACCCGACGGCTTCCGTCCATCCCACCGCCGACGTCGGCCCGTACGCGATCATCGGCCCGAACGTCACGATCGGCGCCCGCACGACGGTGGGCGCCCACGCCGTCATCGAAGGCCCGACGACGATCGGAGAGGACAACCGGATCTGCCCGCAGGCCGCCCTCGGAGGGCCGCCCCAGGACCTCAAGTACAAGGGCGAGCCGACGACGCTCGTCATCGGGAACCGGAACATGTTCCGGGAGTTCTGCACGGTCCATCGCGGAACGGTGACGGGGCACAAGACGACGGTCATCGGCGACGACAACCTCTTCATGGCCTACGCGCACGTCGCGCACGACTGCACGGTCGGGAACCGGACCGTGTTCGCCAACGGCGCTTCGCTCGCGGGCCACTGCGTCGTCGAGGACGACGTCATCCTCGGCGGGTACGCGGCCGTTCGCCAGTTCCTCAGGGTCGGGCGCCACGCGTTCGTCGGCGCCTTCTCCGGGATCAACCGCGACATCCTGCCGTTCGTGTGGAGCTCCTCGGACCGCGACGTGAAGGCCTACAAGGTGAACGCCGTGGGCCTCTCACGGAAGGGCTTCTCGAAGGAGCGCGTCGAGGCCCTCCAGAAGGCCTACCGCATCCTCCACAAGCACCGCCACGACAAGACCGCGCTCCTTGCCGGCCTCGAGCCGCTCGCCGCGGCTTCGGACGACGTCCGGCAGCTCCGGGACTTCATCGTTTCCTCGAAGGAAGGCGTTCACGGGGCGTGATCCCTGCGCGGGGCGCCCGCCCCGCGCGAGCCCCTAGTCCGCGACCGGCGCGGTGCGCGTCCACCGCCTCCCGAGGCGTTCGGCGCCCTTCTCGACGACCCGGCAGAGCCGCTTGATTCCCTCGTCGATGACGTCGGGGGCCGCGTAGGAGAAGTTCAGGCGCATCGTCCGCTCCCCGCCGCCCGTCGGGTAGAACGCGGCGCCCGGCACGAAGGCCACCTTCTCGGCGATCGCCTCGTCGAGGAGCTTGACGGTGTCGAAGCCTTCCGGGAGCGTCGCCCACAGGAAGAGCCCGCCGGCCGGCTTCGTCCAGCGGACCCCGGGAGGGGCGTAGCGGTCGAGGGCGCGGAGCATCGCGTTGCGGCGTTCACCGTAGACGCGGCGGATGACCTTCACGTGGCGGTCGAGGAAGCCGCCGCGCGCGACCTCGTAGGCCACGTACTGGCAGAACGTGGACGTGTGGAGGTCCGCGCCCTGCTTGATCTGGACGAGCTTGGAGATGACCACCTCGGGCGCCACGACCCACGCGATGCGCAGGCCGGGCGCGAGCGTCTTCGAGAGCGTCGAGAGGTAGAGGACGTTGCCCGTGAACGTCTTCTCGCCGTTCGCGCAGCCGTGCGTCCCGGCGTCGAGCGACACGAGCGACGGGAGGTGCTCGCCCTCGTAGAGGAGCTGGCCGTACGGGTCGTCCTCGACGATCGGGATCCCGAGCGCGGAGGCGCGCTCGACGAGGCGGCGGCGGCGCGGGAGGCTCATCGTGACGCCCGCGGGGTTCTGGAAGTTCGGGAGCGCGTAGATGAACTTCGGGCCGCCGCGCATCTGTTCGTCGAGCGCGTCGGCGTCCATTCCGTCGTCGTCGATCGGGACGGAAAGATAGTCCGCCTGGTAGGCATTGAACGCCTGGAGAGCGCCGAGATACGTCGGCGCCTCGGTCAGGACCCGGTCGCCGGGGTTGATGAGGAGCTTGCCGATCAGGTCGAGCGCCTGCTGCGAGCCGGACGTGATGAGGACGTTCTCGGGGCCGACCTTGACGCCGTAGCGGCTCATGTGCCGGACGAGGAGCTCGCGGAGGGGGCGGTAGCCTTCGGTCGTCGTGTACTGGAGGGCCGACGTGCCCCAGTCCGAGAGGACGCGCTCGGTGGCGGCGCGGATCGCCTCGATGGGGAAGACCTCCGGGGCGGGGAGCCCGCCCGCGAAGCTGATGATGTCCGGCTTCTCCGTGAGCTTCAGGAGCTCGCGGATCATGGAGGCCGTGATGCGCTGCGTGCGCTGCGCAAACCGTTGAGACCAGAGAGTATCCGGAGCGGGGGCGGACGGGCGCGCGAGGGTCCCGTCCGCGATCAGACTGCCGAGGAGCCCCTCCCCGGCCGTGGCGGTCGACATGGGCACACCCCCGAGGAGAGCGTCTCGCCGGGGGGTGCCCGACCGCCATGATGCGGGCTGATCAGGGCGTTTGCGGCGCCCTACTCCTCGACGACCTCCACCTTGCGGTGCTTGGCGCGCTCGGCGATGAGCTTCTCCTGGAGGGGCCGGGGAACTTCCTCGTAGTGGTCCATCTCCATGTGGAAGCTGCCGCGTCCCTGCGTGATCGAACGGAGGATCGACCCGTACGAGATCATCTCGGCGAGCGGAACTTCGGCGCGGATGATCGAGTCCTCGCCCTCCTGGTCCATGCCCGCGGGCCGCCCGCGCCGGGACGTGAGGTCGCCCATGAGGTCGCCCATGTACTCCTGCGGCGCCTGGATCGCGACCTTCATGATCGGCTCGAGGATCGTCGGCCGCGCCCGCTCCATCGCGTCCTTGTACGCGAGCGAGCCGGCGATCTTGAAGGCCATCTCCGACGAGTCGACGTCGTGGTACTGGCCGTCGTAGACCTCCACGCGGAAGTCGACCATCGGGAAGCCGGCGAGGAAGCCGCGCTTGCGGATCTCCTGGATGCCCTTTTCGATCGCCGGGATGTAGTTCCGCGGGATCGAGCCGCCGAACGTGTCGTCGAAGAACTCGAAGTCCGCGCCGCGGCTGAGCGGCTTGACCCGGATCTTGCAGTCCGCGAACTGTCCGTGGCCGCCCGTCTGCTTCTTGTGGCGGCCGTGCGCCTCCGCGGCGCGCGTGATCGTTTCGCGGTACGGAACCTTGGGCGGGTGGAGGATGACCTCGACGCCGCTCTTCCGCTTCATGCGTGCGACGGCGATCTCCACGTGGAGCTGGCCGGCGCCCGAGAGGAGGAACTCGTGCGTGTCCGTGTCGCGCGAGAAGTGGAGCGAGGGGTCCTCTTCGATGAGCTTCGCGAGGGCGACCGAGATCTTCTCCTCGTCGCCCTTGGACTTCGGCTCGATCGCGAAGGAGATTGCGGCCTCGGGGAACGCGATCTTGTCGAAGACGAACGGCTTGTCCTTGGTCGAGAGGGAGTCGCCCGTGAGCGTCTCCTTCAGCTTCGCGACGCCGCCGATGTCGCCGGCCGGGATCTCGGGGACCGTCTGGAGCGTCTTTCCGAGGGGCGAGAACACGGGGCCGAAGCGCTCGGCGAGCTCGCGCGAGGCGTTCCAGTACGTCCCGTCTCCCTTGATCGTGCCCGAGTAGACGCGGAAGAGCGTGAGCCGGCCCGCGTACGGGTCGGAGATCGTCTTGAACACGAAGGCGGCGGCCGGGCCGGCCGGATCGGGCGCAAGCGCCTCGGCCGAGCCGCTCTTGCCCGTTGCGACGGACGTGAAGGCGTCGGCGGTTGGGAGCAGGTCCTCGATCTCGTCGAGGAGCTTTTCGACGCCCGTCTCGTGGCTGCCGCTCGCCGTGAAGAGGACGGGGGCGATCTTCCGCTCCTGGATCGCCTTCTTGAGCGCGGGCTTCATCTGCTCCTCGGTGAGGTTGCCCTGCGCGAAGAACGTCTCCATGAGCTTGTCGTCGCCCTCGGCCACGAGCTCGACGAGGGTTTCGTGGAGCTGGGCGGCGTCGGCCGCGAACTCGTCCGGAATCGTGCCCGGCGCGGTCTTCCCGGCGTCGTCCGTGAGCCAGCCCTGCATTGCGACGAGGTCGATGACGCCCCGGAAGGCCTTCTCCCGCCCGATGGGGGCCTCGACGCAGACGCACGCGCGTCCGAACTTCTTCTGGAGTTGGTCCATGACGCGGCCGCCGTCGGCGCGTTCACGGTCCATGCGGTTCACGACGACGAGGCGCGGGAGGCCGAGCTCGTCGCACACCTTCCAGGCCTTCTCGGTCTGGACCTCGACGCCCGCGACGGCGTCGACGACGATGATCGCCGCGTCGGCGGCGCGCAGGCCGCAGAGCATCTCCGAGACGAAGATGCCGTACCCCGGCGTGTCGATCAGGTTGATCTTCTTCTTCTTCCACTCGAGCGACGCGACCGCGAGCCCGATCGAGATCTTGCGCTCGACCTCCTCGGGGTCGAAATCCGTGGGAGCGTTGCCTTCCTCGACGCGGCCGAAACGCGGCGTGGCGCCGGCTTCGTGGAGCAGCGCGGAGACGAGCGTCGTCTTGCCGACGCCGTTGTGCCCCACGACAGCGACGTTGTGGATGGCGGACGCGGGATAAACCTTCATGAACAACCCTCCGATCCCTGTTTGAAGGGAGCGCGATTATAGGGAGAGGAAGCCCCGGGTCGAGCCCCGGCAATTGCATCAGGTCCGGGCCCTTGTGCGCACCCTCCGGACACCCGTCTTGAGCGGCCCGAGGGTCGGCGGGCCCGGGGCCCGCTGGTAGAATCCGGCCCTGCGCCCCACGCGCTCATGGAGGCCGTCTGCCGCCCGAACCAGGCACGCCGAACCCCCCGCCGCGTAAGTTCGCGCGTTACGAGGTGGAGCGCGAGCTCGGCAAGGGAGCGATGGGGGTCGTCTACCTCGGCCGGGACCCGGTCATCGGGCGGCGCGTCGCCCTCAAGACGATCCGGGCGACGGCGGAGGACGACAACGAGCAGCGCGAGTTCAACGAACGGTTCATGCGCGAGGCGCAGGCGGCCGGCACGCTGTCGCACCCGAACATCGTCACGATTCACGACGTCGGCGAGGAAGTCGAGACCCAGACGTCCTTCATCGCGATGGAGTACGTCGAGGGCAAGAACCTCAAGCAGCTCCTGAAGGACAAGGTCGCCTTCTCCTGGGACCGCGTCGCGGAAATCGCGATGTCCGTCGCGGACGCCCTCGACTACGCCCACCGCCGCGGAATCGTCCACCGCGACGTCAAGCCCGCGAACATCATCATCCTCACGAGCGACGGGACCGTGAAGATCACGGACTTCGGGATCGCGAAGATCGAGACGTCCAGCCTCACGGAGACCGGCCAGTTCCTCGGCACGCCGAACTACATGTCGCCCGAGCAGGTCACGGGCGAGGAGGTGGACGGCCGCAGCGACCTCTTCTCGCTCGGCGTCGTCCTGTACGAGCTCCTCACGAAGAGGAAGCCGTTCATCGGCGACAACCTCACGTCCATTTCGTACAAGATCGTCCACGAGGATTTCCCGCCGCCCGAGACGTACGACGCGACGATCCCGGGCGAATTCGGCCCGATCCTCGCGCGGGCGCTCGCGAAGGACCCGGCGGCGCGCTTCCAGAGCGGGAAGGACTTCTACGCCGCCCTGGCCGAGTTCCGCACGCGGCATGCCGAGATGGAGATGCTCAAGGACCTCGGCGAGATGGTCGCGCAGGCCGAGAAACTCGGCCCGGTGTCCACGGTCGAGTCGAAGAAGACGCCGCTGGCCGAGGTGCCGCCGCCGCCGCAGGCCGGCGTCTCGAAGGGCCCCGCCGGCCTCGGGGGCGGGGCGACGAGCCTCGAAGACCTGGCGCGGCGCGGCCGCAGCGATCTCAATCCCGCTCTCGTCGGGCCTGCGCCGACGAACCTCGAGAGCTCGATCCCGGACTGGAGCCTCGACACGGACGCGCTGAAGTCGCCCGCCGAGCGCGAAGCCGCGAAGAAGAGAGAGCGGGAGATTCCCGAACCCGTGTCGTCACCGGGCACGCTCGTCTCGGACGTTCAGCGCGGCCTGAAGAAGCCGGCGGTGACGCCCCCGTCCGCCCCGGTGTCCGACGAGGAGAACCGCCCGACGGAGCGCATCCAGACGATCCCGGGGCTGGTCGCTTCGGCCGCGCCCGTTTCGCAGGCCTCGGTCCCGACGCCGCCACGAGGCGTGCCGCCGCTCCCGGGACCTGCGGTGCCGCGCGTCGCACCGCCGCCCACCCCGGTGCGCGGCGTTCCCACGCTGCAGACCTCGCCGACCCCGCCGGTGCCGCCGCGCACGCCGGCGGCTCCGGTCGCGCCGCTTCCGCGTCCCATCCCGCCCCCGCCGCCTCCGGCGTTCGCCGCTCCCGCGAATCCCCCCTCGGGCGCGACGCCTCCGGCCCGGCCGGCGGGACCGCCGCCGATCCGCGACGTCTCGGCGCCGATTCCCCAGCTTCGTTCGACGGTCCCGCGCCCGGCGGGTCCGCGCCCGCCCGCCCGCGACGTGACGGGTCCGGTCGGGCTGCGCGCGCCGACCGGACCGCTGGCCGTCGGCACGGCCGCCGAAAAGAGGCAGATCCCGAGGAACCTCCAGGAGGTGAAGGAGGCGCTGCGCTGGGACGTGAACAAGCGCTACGTCCTTCTCGTGATCGGCGCCGCCATTCTCGCCGGTGGCGCGATCGTCGGTCTCCTCCTGCATCGATCCTCCTCGATCGAGGGACGCGGTGCGGACGAGGCCGCCGCCCGCGAGACGCTCGCGAAGAAGAAGCTCCTCGAGGACGGGACGCGTCTCCTCGGCGCGGGCCAGCCCGCCGAGGCGCGGGTGAAGTTCCTCGAGCTCGTCCGGCTCGCCCCGGAGTCGGCCGCCGCGCGCAGCGCGCTGCAGCAGTCCGAGCGGCTCCTCGCGAAGAAGCAGGATGACGAGCGCCGGGCCGCGGAGGCCGGGGCGTATCTCGCCGAGGCGCGCCGCGCGCGCGCGGCCTCCGACTGGGCGCGGGCGGTCGTCGAGGCGGACGGCACTCTCGCCGTCGATCCCGGGAACGTCGAGGCGAGGGAGATCCGCGAGGCCGCGCAGGCCGAGATCAAGAAACAGGGCCGCGCCGCCCAGAAGAAGGCCGAGAGCCAGATCCGGACGCTGAAGGCCTCGCCGAGGCCGAAGCCCACCCCGGCGCCCGAGCCGACGATCGCCGCCGCGCCGCCCGCGCACGAGCCGCCTCCGCCGCCGGCCCCCGCGGCCGCGGGACCGCGCGTGCGCCTCCGGGTCGCTTTCAAGGCGCCGATCGCCCAGGGCTACGTGATGATCCGACGCAACGACGTCGAGATCTGGCGCCGCGCCTTCGACTTCGGCCGCAAGTCCGGCGGCGGGACCCTCGAGGGCGAGGTCGACGTCGCCTCCGGAGCGGGCGAGTACAAGGTCTGGGTCATCGCGACCGACCGGAGCGTCAGCGAGTACCAGGTGGTTCCGCTGACCGTGGGCGAAGGGCGCACACTCGCTCTCGACGTCGACGCCCAGAAGAAGCTCTCCGTTTCCCTGCGGTAGTCTGCGCGCCATGCGCGCACGCCTCGCCGCCGCTCTCGCCGCGGCGCTCGCCGTCACGCTCCTGCCGCCCCCGCGTCTCTCGCGCGCCGCGGACGGCGCCGCACCGGCCGCGTCGGCTCCGTTCGGGCCGGCGCCCGTCGCACGCTCGAGGCGGGGCGCCGTCTCGTCCGCGACGGCCGAGGCGTCGGACGCCGGAGCGGAGATCCTCGCGGCCGGAGGGAACGCCGTCGATGCCGCCGTCGCGACCGCCCTCGCTCTCGCCGTCACCTACCCGTCCGCGGGCAACCTCGCGGGAGGCGGTTTCGCGGTCGGGCGCACCCCGTCGGGCGAGCTCTGGGCGCTCGACTTCCGCGAGACGGCGCCCGCCGGTACGTGGCGGAACACCTTTCTCGAGCCGGACGGCAAGGCCCGTCGAGGCGCGTCGACGACGGGCGGCCTCGCGGTCGGGACGCCCGGCACGGTACGCGGGCTCGAGGCGCTGCACCGAAGGTACGGAAAGCTCCCGTGGAGGCGGCTCTTCGCGCCCGCGATACGCCTCGCGCGCCTCGGCTTCCGCGTGCAGCCGGGCCTCACGCGGATCATCGCCGCCTACGAAGCCGACCTCGGCCGCGATGCCGA
The DNA here is from genome assembly GCA_044229475.1 of Thermoanaerobaculia bacterium. GTDB lineage: Bacteria > Acidobacteriota > Thermoanaerobaculia > UBA5066 > UBA5066 > Fen-183. The sequence continues at coordinate 174,371 of JBGASW010000001.1, forward strand.
GGCTTCGCGGATCTTCCTCGCGAAGGGCCGGGCGCTCGCTCCCGGCACGCTCCTCGTGCAGGAGGACCTCGCGAGGACGCTCGAGACCGTCGCGGAGAAGGGCGCCGACGGCTTCCACCGGGGCGCGATCGGCAGGCGGATCGCGGATTTCGTGCAGGCGACCGGCGGGGTCCTCACCGAGGAGGACCTCGCGCGCTACCAGCCCGAATGGCGCCCGCCGTTCGTTTTCGACGACGGGGCATACCGGTTCGTCACGATGCCGCTGCCCTCCTCGGGCGGCTTCCTCCTCGCGTCGATCCTCGGCCAGCTCCGGTTCGTCCGCGGGTCGATCGCCGACCGCGACGCGGCCGAGTCGATTCATCTGGTGGCCGAGGCCGAGCGCCGCGCGTACGCGGACCGCAACCGGTTTCTCGGCGACCCCGCGTGTGTGGACGTTCCCCTCGCCACGCTGCTCGCGCCGGCGCGGCTTGCGGCCCTCGGGTTCTCGATCGACCCCGTCCGCGCGACGCCCTCCGCATCGATCGAGGGAGGCGCGTGGCCGCGCGACCCGGATCAGACGACGCACTTCACGACGGCGACGGCCGACGGCGGCGTCGTCGCCGTCACGTACACGCTGAACGACACGCTCGGGAACCACACGGTCGTGCCCGGCGTCGGCGTCCTCCTGAACAACGAGATGGACGACTTCGCGACCGAGCCCGGCGCCGCGAACACCTACGGACTCGTCCAGGGCGAGTCGAACGCGGTGCGTGCCGGGGCGCGTCCGCTCTCCTCCATGGTGCCGACGCTCGTCCTGGAGGAGGGCCGCCCGCGCCTCGCGCTCGGTTCCCCCGGGGGTTCCCTCATCCCGACGACGGTCCTGCAGGTGGCCCTGAACGCCCTCCATCGCGGCGAGCCGCTCGGCGAGGCGGTCGCGGCGCGGCGCTTCCACCACCAGCACCTTCCGGACCGCATCGAGCTCGAGCAGGGCGCGTTTCCCGGGGACGTGATGGAGGCGCTCCGCGCGAAGGGCCACGCGGTCCACGTGCGCGGCGACAGGTTCACGGAAGGGAAGATCGGCCGCGTCCACGCGATCGCGTTCGAGAGGGACGGCTCGCTCACGGCCGCCGCCGACCCGCGCGGTTACGGCGCGGCGCGAGCAGCGGAGGCGCGCTCCGCTTCCTCGAGCCGCCGGGACAGGAAACGCCTCTCCGGGCCGTTGCCGGAGAGCGCGAGCGCCACGCGGTAGCTTTCCGCGGCCTCGAAGTGCCGGCCCAGCCGGCGCAGGAGGTCGGCCTTCGCCGCGGGAAGCAGGTGGTAGCCCGCGAGGGCGCCGGAGCGCTCGAGCTCCTCGACGAGCGGGAGCCCCGCTTCGGGACCGGCCGACATCGCGACCGCGACCGCGCGGTTGAGCGCGACGACGGGGGAAGGGCGCACGCGGCGGAGCGTTCCGTAGAGCGCGGCGATCTGCCGCCAGTCCGTCTCGGCGGGCGTCGCGGCGCGCGCGTGGAGCGCCGCGATGGCCGCCTCGACGGCGTACGGCCCCGGCGGCGAGCCCGCGAGGGCCCCCGGCAGGAGCGCGAGGCCTTCGGCGATCGCCGCTTGGTCCCATCGGCGCCGGTCCTGGTCCTCCAGGAGGACGAGATCGCCCGCGGCGTCCACCCGGGCGTCGCGGCGTGCGTCCGTCAGGAGCATGAGGGCGAGGAGGCCGCGCGCTTCGCGCTCGCCGGGAAGGAGCTCGACGAGGAGGCGCGCGAGCCGGATCGCCTCACGGGAGAGGTCGCGGCGCACGAGCGCCTCGCCCGCGGACGCCGCGTAGCCCTCGTTGAAGATGAGGTAGAGCGTCGCGAGGACGCCCTCGAGGCGCCCGGGGAGCTCGGCGCGCGAGGGCACCCGGTACGGGATGCCTGCGCCCCTGATCTTCCGCTTGGCGCGGACGAGGCGCTGGGCCAGCGTGCCTTCCGGAACGAGAAACGCGCGCGCGATCTCCGCCGTCGTGAGGCCCCCGAGCGTGTGCAGTGTGAGCGCGACGCGCGCGTCCAGCGCCAGCGCCGGGTGCGAGCACGTGAAGACGAGCCGGAGGCGGTCGTCGGGGAGTTCTTCGAGCAGGCCGTCCGGGGCGGGCGGGTTCACGGCCTCCTCCTCGCGCAGGAGGGGCGCCTTGCCCGCGAAGACCCGCTCGCGGCGCAGGCGGTCGAGCGCCTTGTGGCGCGCGGTCCCGACGATCCATGCGCGGGGACTCGCCGGGACGCCCTCGGCCGGCCAGCGCTCCGCGGCGACCACGAACGCCTCCTGCATGGCCTCCTCGGCGCGATCGAAGTCCCCGACGAGCCGGATGAGGCTCGCGAGAATGCGTCCGGACTCATCGCGGAAGAGGCGGTCGAGGTCCACGGGCGAACGTGATACGTCCGTCCGTGGACCGGGGTTGCCGCCCGCTTACATCTTCTGGATGGGCCGGACTTCGATCGAGCCCAGGCGGGCCGACGGAATCCGGGCGGCGATCGCGATCGCCTCGTCGAGGTCTTTCGCCTCGACGAGGTAGTACCCGCCGAGCTGCTCCTTCGTCTCGGCGAACGGGCCGTCCGTCGCGAGGGTCTTGCCGCCCCTCACGCGAACCGTCGTCGCCGTGGCCGTGGGCTGGAGCGGGTTGCCGCCCTTGTAATGGCCCTTCTTCTTGATGTCCTCGGTGAAGGACATGTACTCGCCGAACATGGCGCCTTGCTCGGCCTCCGGCATCGATTCCCAGTTCTTCTCGTTCTCGTAGATGAGCAGCAGGTATTCCATGGTTGCCTCCTCGCGCCCCCTCGGGGGCCTTTCCTACTGGTCGAACGGGACTGCCCGAAATCGACATCCCGTGTTATCGTCCGCGCTCCTCGGGGCGTAGCGCAGCCTGGTAGCGCACACGGTTCGGGACCGTGGGGTCGGAGGTTCGAATCCTCTCGCCCCGACCATTTCTCACGTCAGCCCCGCTCCCGAAGGCGGGGCTTTTTCATGCCCGCGCGGCGACTCGGTAAGATTCCCCGCCATGACGCGGCCGGTCCGTCCCGAGTCCCGCGGGGGCGGCGTCCTCTCGCGCCGCCGCCCGCCCTCCCCGCACGTCGAGACGAAGCGGCGGGCGAAGCGCGCGCGCATCCTCGAGAGCGCGGTGAGGAGCTTCGCGGCCAAGGGTTTCTACGGGACGTCGATGGACGACATCGCCGAAGAGCTCCTCCTGACGCGGGGCAGCCTCTACTACTACTTCAAGGACAAGGAAGAGATCCTCGCCCTCTGCCACGAGACGGCGCTCGAGGCGATGCTCGAGGTGACGGGCCGCGTGCGGGCCTCCCAGCTTCCGCCCGACCAGGCCCTCCGCCGGATCGTCGTCGAGCACGCGCGCGTGATGGTCGACAAGTTCCACGGCACGGCTCTCGCCCTCCAGTTCGACGCCCTCGACCCGAAGCGCCGCGCGTCCGTGGTGGGCGCCCGCGACGCATACGAGCGAAGCGTCCGCGACGTCATCGCCGACGGGATCGCGAAGAAGGTGTTCCGGCCCGTCGACCCGAAGCTCGCGACGTTCGCGATCCTGGGCGCGATCAACTGGCTCGCACGCTGGTACCGGGCCGGCGGCGGGGCGTCGGTGGACGAGGTCGGCGAGTCGTTCGCGGACCTCTTCCTCGCGGGCCTTCTCGCGACGTAGCCGCTCGGCCGCTCAGCGTTCGACGATATCGAGCGTCCCGAGGAAGCTGTCCTGCGGGGCGCCCGCGGGGCCGCGCGAACGCAGCCGGACCGCGTAGCCGCCCGCGGGCGGCACGCCCGGCGGCAGGCGCAGGGAGAGATCTCCGTCCTCGGCGCTCTTCGCGGGCAGCTCGCCGGAGTCCCAGGCGGTCTGGCCGCCGCCCGCGAGCGTGACGCCGAAGGCGACCGCCTGAGGTGCGAGCGCGGCGCGCGGAAGGACGAGGAGGAGCGCGCCCCCGGTCGGCCGGTGCACGCGCACGATCGACGGTCCCGCCGTCTGCACGGGCGTGAGGACGACCGTCCGGGCGAGCGGCACGACGCCCGCCTGGGCCGCGGCGTCGGCGTGAGGCGCGCGCTCGGCGAGCTCGCGGCGCGTGCGGGCCAGCGCCGACTTGAGGAACCACGCCGACGCGAGCGACGCGATCGTGAGGAGGGCGAGAAGTCCGAATGCGACGGCGATGCCCGTTCCACCGGGGAAGAGACGCGCGTCCGCGGCGCGGGACGCCTGCGGGCCGGCCGTCGCGGCCGCCTTCTTGCGGAAGAACCGCTCCTCGGCGAGCTGGAGCTTGATGCCGCGCGTCGTCTCGACGCGGTCGCGGTAGTAGGGCGTGTCGAGCAGGGACTGCTCGAAGAGGGCGCGCTCGGCCTCCGGGAGGCGGCCGAGGACGTAGTCGGCCACGAGGAGGTCCTCCTCGCTCTCGATGCGGTCGAGAAGCCGGTCGTCCTTGAAGTACGCCTCCTCGAATTTTGCGCGCGTGGAGTCGGTCATCCGGCGCAGGAGGTAGTCGCGGATCTCCGGGGATCCCGGGGCGGTCGCGCTCAACCGGGTTCTCCGTTTCCCGGAGGGCGTGTTCCCTCCCGCAGCGCACGCTCCTTGTCGGCCTTCTCCTTGTCCATGCGCTTCTTCAGCTCGCGCTTGGCGCGGTACACGCGCATGTCGACGGCGTCCGTCGTGATGCCCTCCTCGCGGGCGATCGTGCGCGAGGGGACCTCCTCGACGAAGCGCTTCACGAGAAGGTCGCGCATCCGGTCGGGGAGCAGCTGCAGGGCCCTGCGGAAGCGGAGCGCCTGGCTCGAGATCAGGACGTCCGACAGCGGGTCGTCGACGCCGGCGAGGTCCACGGCGCCCGAGAGGCCGTCGTGCGTGTTCGCCTTCGCGACGCGCCGGCAGTACTCGAAGAAGACGTTTTTCGCGACGCCGAGGGCGTACGCCTCGTGCGAGTCCATTCGCTCGCCGCGGGAGATCCGCTGCAGGACGCGCAGGAGCGTCTCCTGGGCGAGATCCCGGGCGTCGTCCTCGGTGCGGACGCCGCGGGAGAGGAAGAACCGGCGCAGCTTCTCGGGGAGGCGGCCGAGCTCCGTCTCGTAGGTGTCCGAGAAGTGCGAGGTGTCCACCCCTCGATTCTAGCCGCGCGGCCCGCCGGAAGGGGTGCCCTCCGTCACCGAAAGAAAGCGGTTGACACGGGACACGAATGAATGAATATTCGCGTTTGTGAATACTCATGCTACCGGCTCCGCCCTGCGGCGCCGCGACGAAATCCTCCGCGTGATCCGGGACGGGGCGGTCCATTCGCAGGAGGAGCTTCAGCAGCGCCTCGCGCGCCGCGGCATCGAGGTCGCCCAGCCGACGCTGTCGCGCGACATCAAGGACCTCGGCCTCGCGAAGACGGCCGCCGGATACCTCCTCCCGGGCGAGGCGGGCCCCGCGCCGGACGGGGAGCGCGAGGCCCGTGCGAAGGAGAAGCTCGAACGTGCGCTCCGCGAATGGCTGCTCGAGGCCGCGGCCGCGGGGACGCTCGTCGTCCTGAAGACCCCGCCGGCGGCCGCACACCACGTGGCGCGCGCCATCGACGAGGCGGGGCTCGACGGGATGGCGGGGTCGATCGCCGGCGACGACACGATCTTCCTCGCGACGCCCTCGGCGGCCGCCGCGGCGAGGCTCGCACGGCTCCTCGAGAGCGGGATCGCCGGCCGCCGGACGCGAAGGGGGCGGCCGTGAGCGCGTCCGCGGTGCGCGCCGCCGTCGTCGGCGCAACCGGCTACTCGGGGGGCGAACTCTGCGCGATCCTCGCGCGGCACCCGCGCGCCTCGGTCTCGTCGGCGTTCTCGTCCGGCCGGAAGGACGCAAAGCCGGTCCCGTTCTCGCGCCTGCACCCGTCGCTGGGCGGCGCACGGGGTCCTTCCGCCGACGTGTTCTCACTCGAGGCCCTCGCGGCGGGCAGGCCCGACGTCGTCTTTCTCGCGACGCCGAACGAGACGTCGGCCGAGGTGGCCGCGGAGATCCTCGCGCTCGGCGCGAGGGTGGTCGACGTCTCGGGGGCGTTCCGCCTGCGGAACGCCTCGGACTACCCGAAGTGGTACGGCTTCGACCACCCGGCGCCTGCGCTCCTCGCCGAGGCCGTCTACGGCCTGACGGAGTGGTGCGGGCCGGAGCTCTCCGGCGCCCGGCTCGTCGCGAACCCCGGGTGCTATCCGACGTCCGTCCTCCTGGCCCTCAAGCCCGTTCTCGAGCTGCTCGAGCCCGGAGCCTCCGTCGTGGCGGACAGCAAGAGCGGCGTGTCGGGCGCGGGGAAGAAGTCCGACCTCGCGTTCTCGTTCTCCGAGCTGGCCGGGAACTTCAAGGCGTACGGCGTCGGAAGCCACCGGCACGAGCCCGAGATGCGCCAGGAGCTCGGCCTTTCCGCGGACGCCCCGTTCGTCTTCGTCCCGCACCTCCTGCCGGTCGTGAGGGGCATCCTCTCGACGCTGCACGTCACGTTTCGCGCCGGTGTCGGGCCCGCCGACGTCGCCGGCGCGTACGCGCGGTACGCGGACGCCCCGTTCGTGTCCGTCCGGCCGGCGGGCGAGCTGCCCGACCTCGCCAGCGTCGTCGGAACGCCGCGCGCGGAGATCGGCTTCGCGATCCTGTCCGGCGGCCGGCGCGGCGTGATCGTTTCGGTGATCGACAACCTTCTCAAGGGCGCGGCCTCGCAGGCCGTGCAGAACATGAACCGTGTCTTCGGATTCCCGGAGACGGAGGGACTCGCTTGAGCGCGAACCGCCCCGGCCGCCCGATCGTCGTGAAGCTGGGGGGAAGCCTCCTCGAGGACGCCGTGCCGCGCGCCGCCGCCCTCGCGGCCATCGCGGCGAGCTGGACGTCCGGCGAGAACGTCGTCGTGGTCCACGGCGGCGGCAAGCGCATCGACGCGTCGCTGCAGGCCCTGAAGATCCCGAAGAAGACGTACCGGGGCCTCCGGATCACGGACCCCGAGACGCTGGACGTCGTCGTGTCCATCCTGTCCGGCCTCGTCAACAAGTCGCTCGTCGCCGAGCTGCGCTCCCTCGGCGTCACGGCCGCGGGCGTTTCGGGCGCGGACGGCGAGACGCTCTGGGCCGAGTTCCACCCCCGCCTGGACGGCGTCGACTTCGGTTACGTCGGGCGCGTCACGTTCTCGGATCCGCGGCTCATCCGCGCGATCCTCGGGGCCGAGCTCCTGCCGGTCGTCGCGTCGGTCGCGCTCGGCCGCGAAGGAACGCTCCTGAACGTGAACGCCGACTCGGCGGCGTCCGCCCTCGCCGTGGCGCTCCAGGCCGAGCGGCTCGTCTTTCTGACGGACGTCGAGGGGGTCCTCGACGGGAACGGAAAAGTCATCGAGGGGCTCGGGCCCGACGCGACGTGGGAGCTCCTGAACTCGGGCGTCGTCGCGGGCGGCATGCGTCCGAAGCTCGTCGCCTGTCTCGAGGCGCTCAAGGCCGGCGTCTCGCAGGTCGTCATCGCCGGGCCTGGGCGCCACGCCTCGGCCCTCGCCGAGGGAATCGGAGGGACTCGCATTGCAAACATCGGCTGAAGACACCGCCGCCGTCGAGGCGCGGGACGCCGCGTACGTCCTCGGGACTTACAAGCGCACGTCGTTCCACCCGCGCTCGGGGAAGGGCGCGAAGCTCGTCGACGCGGACGGGAAGGTCTACTGGGACCTCCTTGCCGGGATCGCCGTGAACGCGCTCGGGTACAGGCACCCGCGCCTCGTGAAGGCCCTGAAGGACGAGGCGGGCCGCGTCCTCCACGTCTCGAACCTCTTCTACCAGCCGGCGCAGGGCCTCCTCGCCGAGAGGCTCGTCGCTCTCTCGGGCTTCCCGAAGGTCTTCTTCTGCAACACGGGGACCGAGGCCACCGAAGCCGCCGTGAAGTTCACGCGCCTCGCGACGCCCGGCAGGAGCCGGATGATCGCGCTCGAGGGCGGTTTCCACGGCCGCACGATGGGCGCCCTGGCCCTGACGGGCAACGAGGGTTACCGGAAGCCGTTCGAGCCGCTCGTCGGGACGACGGTCTTCCTGCCGCCGAACGACGTCGCGGCCCTGAACGCCGCCGTCACGCCGGACACGTCCGCGATCTTCCTCGAGCCGATCCTGGGAGAGGGCGGCATCATCCCGCTCACGCCCGAGTACGTCGCGGCCGCGCGCGCCGCCGCCGACCGCGTCGGCGCGTCGCTCGTCCTCGATGAGGTCCAGAGCGGGCTCGGGCGGACCGGGCACCTCTTCGTCTTCCGGGAGCTCGGCGTTACGCCCGACCTCGTCACGCTCGCCAAGCCGCTCGGCGGCGGCCTCCCGCTCGGGGCGGTCCTCGTCGGGCCGAAGATTGCGGCGCTCGTGAAGGCCGGGCAGCACGGCACCACGTTCGGCGGCAATCCCGTCGCCTGCCGCCTCGGCCTCGAGACGCTGGACGAGATCGTGAGCGGCGGGCTGCTCCCGAAGATTCAGGAGACGGGCGCGTGGTTCGCGAAGAAGCTCAAGATCGCAAAGCGCAAGAGCAAGGGCGCGATCGTGGACGTGCGCGGCCGCGGGCTGATGTGGGGCATCGAGCTCGACCGCGACGCCGCTGAGATCCAGAAAAGACTTCTTGGAAAGGGGTTCGTCGTCGGGACGTCCCGCTCGAACGTCCTCCGACTCCTTCCTCCCTTCGTGATTCCGCGGCCGGCGCTGAAGGCGTTTCTCGCCGCGCTCGACGAGGTCCTCGCCGAGACCACCGCACCCAGCAAGGAGAAAAGCTCGTGAAGCCGAAGATCAAGAAGGCCTGCCTCGCGTACTCGGGCGGCCTCGACACGTCCGTCATCATCCCGTGGCTCAAGGAGAACTACGGCTGCGAGGTCGTCGCGGTCGCCGTCGACGTGGGCCAGGCCGAGGAGACGTCCGGCCTCGCCGAGAAGGCGAAGAAGACCGGCGCGTCGGAGTTCCACCTGATCGACGCCAAGGAGGAGTTCGCGAAGGACTTCCTCTTCCCGGTCCTCAAGGCCGGCGCCGTGTACGAGCACGACTACCTCCTCGGGACCTCGACGGCGCGGCCCCTCATCGCCCGCAAGCAGGTCGAGATCGCGCTCGCGACGGGCTGCGACGCGCTTTCCCACGGATGCACGGGCAAGGGCAACGACCAGGTCCGCTTCGAGCTCGCCTACATGGCGCTCGCGCCGGACCTCGCGATCATCGCGCCGTGGCGCGAATGGGAGATCCGCTCGCGCGAGGACGCGATCGACTACGCCGCGGCGCGCGGCATCCCCGTGCCGGTCACGAAGAAGGACCCCTACTCGCGTGACCGCAACCTCTGGCACATCTCGCACGAGGGCGGGCCCCTCGAGGAGCCGGGCTTCGAGCCCGAGGAGTCGATGTTCAAGCTCACGACGGATCCGCGAAAGGCGCCGGACGAGCCCGAGCGCGTCGTGATCTCGTTCGAGGCGGGCCTCCCCGTCGCCGTCAACGGGAAGAAGCTCGCGCCCGTCGCGCTCATCGAGGCGCTCAACGCGATCGCGGGCCGGCACGGCGTCGGCCGCGTGGACCTCGTCGAGAACCGCCTCATCGGGATCAAGTCGCGCGGCGTGTACGAGACGCCGGGCGGCACGCTCCTCGTGCAGGCGCTCCGCGCGCTCGAGACGCTCACGCTCGACCGCGACAGCGTGCACGAGAAGGAGAAGCTCGCGGCCCGCTACGCCGAGCTCGTCTACTTCGGCCAGTGGTTCTCGCCCCTGCGCGAGGCGCTGGACGCGTTCATGAACGCCCTCATGCCGACCGTGACGGGCGACGTCACGCTGAAGCTCTTCAAGGGCGCCTCGTCCGTCGTCGGGCGCACCTCGCCGTTCGCGCTCTACTCGACGAGCCTCGCGTCCTTCGACATGCGCGGCTACACGCCGGCGGACGCCGCAGGGTTCATCCGGCTCTTCGGCCTGCCGACGAAGGGCCGCCTCCACCTCAAGCCGGGCACGTATCAGGCCGTCGTCGGCGGGGAAGGCTGACCTTGGCCCGCAAGCAGCTCTGGGGCGGCCGGTTCTCCGAGCCGCCCGCGCAGGCCCTGAAGGCGTTCAACGACTCCCTCGCCTTCGACCGGGCGCTCCTCGCCGAGGACGTGCAGGGCTCGATCGGCTGGGCGCAGGCGCTCGGCGCGGCCGGGATCCTCACCGCGGCCGAGGTGAAGAAGCTCGTTTCAGCCCTCGAGGAGGTCGCGGCCGAGGCCGCGCGGGCGGGCGTTCCGGCCGACGCCGACGACGAGGACGTCCACTCGTTCGTCGAGGGCCGGCTCGCCGCCAAGGTCGGGCCGCTCTCGGGGAAGCTCCACACGGGCCGCTCGCGCAACGACCAGGTCGCGACGGACTTCCGGCTCTACGTCAAGGACGCGCTCGCCGAGGGCGCCGTCGCGGCGCGGGCGCTCGCCCTCGCGCTCGCGAGGCGGGCCGAGGCCGAGGCCGCGACGCCCATGCCCGGCTACACGCACATGAAGCGCGCCGAGCCCGTCACGTTCGGGCACTGGTGCCTCGCGTACGTCGAGATGCTCCGGCGGGACGCCTCGCGCTTCGACGCGGCCTTCTCGAGGGCGGACGAATGCCCCCTCGGCTCGGGCGCGCTCTCGGGCACGCCGGTCCCCGTGGACCGCGAGGCCCTCGCGCGCAGCCTCGGCTTCCTGCGCCCCACGGCGAACTCTCTCGACGCCGTGTCGGACCGCGACGCGGCCGCGGAGTACCTCTTCGCGGCGGCGCTCCTCTTCGTGCACCTCTCGCGCCTCGCCGAGGACCTCATCGCCTTCACATCCGACGAGTTCGGCTTCGCCGCTCTCCCGGACGCGCTCGCGACCGGCTCCTCGCGCATGCCGCAGAAGAAGAACCCCGACGTCCTCGAGCTCGCCCGCGGCCATGCGGGCCGCACGATCGGCGAGCTCACGGGGCTCCTCGCCCTCCTCAAGGGTCTGCCGCTCGCCTACGACAAGGACCTCCAGCTCGACAAGGAGCCCGTGTTCCGCGTGCGCGGCGTCGTCGCCGTCTGCCTTGCGGCCGTCACGGCCCTCGTCGAGGGCCTGCGCCTCGACCGCGACCGGATGGCCGCGGCCGCGTCGGACGACCGCCTCCTCGCGACGGAGCTCGCGGACGCGCTCGCGAAGCGCGGCATCCCGTTCCGCGAGGCGCACGAGATCGTCGGCCGGCGGATCGCGGAGGCCGAAGCGCTCGGCGTGACGCTTCTCGCCCTCGGCCCGAAGGGCGAGATCACGGACAAGGACCTCCAGGCGCTCGACGTGCGGCGCGCGCTCGCCAAGCGGGACGTCACCGGCGGGACCGCACCGCGGCAGGTCGCGCGCGCGGCCCGGGCGGCGGTGCGCCGTCTCTCGGGAGGGGCGTCGTGAGGCTGCCGAAGGGCTTCCGGGCGTCCGGCGTCTACGCCGGAGTCCGCAAGAAGCCGCTGCCCGACGTCGCCCTGCTCGCCGCCGAGAACGGCGCGAACGCCGCGGCCCTTTTCACGACGAACCGCTTCCAGGCGGCTCCGGTCGTCCTCGGGAGGGCCGACCTGAGAGCCAGCGGCGGGCGGGTGCGCGCGGTCGTGGTGAACGCCGGATGCGCGAACGCCGTCACCGGGGAGGCCGGGATGGCGGCCGCGAGGCGCGTGCGCGACGCGGCCGCGAAGCTCCTCGGCGTCGCGAAGCGCGAGGTCCTCGTCTCCTCGACCGGCGTCATCGGCGTCGTCCTGCCCGACGAGAAGGTCCGCGCGGCGCTGCCCGAGGCCAAGGCGAAGCTCTCCGTCTCGGGCGTGGACGCCGCGTCCCGCGCCATCATGACGACCGACGCGGGCCCCAAGGTCGCGCGCGCGACGTTCACGTGGAAGGGGAGGCGCGGAAGCGTCGTCGGGATCGCGAAGGGCGCCGGGATGATCCACCCGAACATGGCGACGATGCTCGCGTTCGTCACCACGGACGCGCCGGCGGCGCCGGCGTGCCTGAAGGCCGTCCTCACGCACGCCGCGGACCGGAGCTTTCACGCGATCTCCGTGGACGGCGACACCTCGACGAACGACACGCTGCTCCTCATGGCCTCCGGAGCGATGGGGGGGCCGGAGATGGCATCCGCGGCGGACGCGGCGCCTCTCCGCGCGGCCGTCACGGCGGTCTGCCGGAAGCTCGCCTGGCTCATGGTGCGCGACGGAGAGGGGGCGACGCGCGTCCTCGACGTCTCGATCACCGGCGCGCGCACGGAGGCCGACGCGAAGGCGGCGGCGCACGCGGTCGCCACCTCGCCGCTCGTGAAGACGGCCCTGAACGGCGGCGACCCGAACTGGGGCCGCATCCTCGCGGCCGTGGGGCGCAGCGGGGCGCGCTTCTCGGCCTCGAAGGTCTCGCTCCGGCTCGGGCGCCTCGTCCTCGTCGACCGCGGCCTCCCCGTCGCGTACCGCGAGAAGGACGCGGCGAAGGTCTTCCGGCAGGAGCGCGTCCCGGTCGTCGTCGACCTCGGGGCGGGGAAGGCGACGGCCTTCAAGCTCGCCTCGGACCTCGGGCACGCCTACGTGTCCTGCAACGCGGACTACCGGAGCTGAAGAAAAAGAGAGGCCCGCGGTCGCCCGCGGGCCGAAGGGTCCCGGGATCCGGAAGCGCGCGGCTACTTGGCCGCGATGTTGAGCGCGGCGAGGAGCTGGTCGGCCTGGCCCTTGACGTCGTTGCCCTTTTTGACGGCGTCCATGAGGTTGCCGGCCTTGAAGGCCTCGTTCGCCTCGGCCCACGTCTTCTGGGCGGCCTCGACGCCGGTCTTGGCGGCTTCGACCTTCGCCTTGTCCATGTCCTTGGGGAGCTTCTTCATCGCCGCGAGCTCGGCGACTTTGGCCTTGATCTGCTCGACCGTGGCCGGGAGCGAGGCGGTGAGCGCCGTGAAGCTCTTCGTGAGCTCGTCCTTCTTGGCGGCGACGGCGGCCGCGGCTTCCTTGGCCTTGGCCGGGATCGCGGTGGCGGCCTCGAGGGCCATCTTGTAGTCGCCCTTGTCGAACGCCTCGCGGGCGGCCGTGAGCGACGCCATCAGGCTCTTGGCCTGGTCGGGCACGTACTTGGCGGCCTCGGCCTTCACGCCGTCGACGGCGGTGGTGGCGGCCGTGAGCGCGGCCTCGGCGGGGCCCTTCTGGCTGCACGCGACGAGCGCGACGCAGCAGAGGACGAGGGCGGTCATCTTCAGGACGTTCTTCATTCGGGTTCCTCCAGTTCCTTTCGTGTGTGAAACGCCGCGGGACTCGCCCGCGGCGGGGTTCAGCGGGTGGCGGGAGGTGGCGCGGCCGGGGCTTCGGGCGCGACGGGCCTCACCGGCATCGGCAAGGTGGACTGCGCCGACGCGATCGAGGCGCTGAGCGCCTCGGCGTCCTTCTTCCGGAGACCATGGATCAGGACCGGCGGGGAACCGCCCGTCGTGTCGATGACGACGTCGGCGAAGACGGGTCCGGCATGCACCTTCACGGACGCGATCTGGCGGAGCGTGATCGAGTCCTCCGTGTGGCCGAGGAAACGCGGCTTGTAGCGCGCCACGCGGTCCGCGAACACGGCGACCTGCGCCGGGAACACCCAGTTCCCGGACGTGAGCCGCGACGCGCGCACGACGGGCCGCTCGGACGTGAAGGCGCGGTTGTAGAGCCACAGGACGGCGGCGGAGAGGACGATCGCCGCCGCGAGGACCCCGATCGTCCAGCGTCCCGCTTTGCGCATGAACGAGCCGCGGGCGGGAGGAGCGGGAAGGGTCGGCTTCGCAGAGTCGGGCACGAACCCGGATCTTACCGCTTGCGCGCAAAGGAGACACTTGACGACTATTCTATTTACGCCTATCTTACGTCGGAGAGAAGAAAGAACCGGGAAAAAGAAGATTTTCTTGGAAGGTGAAGAGGGCAGGTCACGGCCGATGCCACACCGGTGTGGTTCGCGCATCCGCACCCAACACATTCTAAGAAAATAAGGCGAAACTATCTTGGAGCCGAATAATTTATGGCACTTACTCTTACTCCCCGACAAAAAGAAATAGCCGACTTCATCCGCCGCTACCGGTCCAAGCACGGGGTTTCGCCCACGCAGCGCGAGATCTGCGAGGAGTTCGGGTACTCCTCTTTCGGCACGCTCCAGAAGCACATCCGGCTGCTCCTCGAGAAGGGCGTGCTGGTACGCGACTGGAACAAGCGGAGGTCGCTGGCGCTCGCCGAAGAAGACCGTCCGGTGGGCGCGGTGGAGATCCCGCTCGCGGGCCGCATTGCGGCCGGCCAGCCCATCGAGGTCGAGCCCCAGGGCGAGTCCGTCTCCGTGCCGGAGGCGCTCACGCGAAAGGGCCAGAACTACGTCCTGCGCGTGAGCGGCCACTCGATGATCGACGACGGCATCCACGACGGCGACTTCGTCGTCGTGAACCGACGCGAAAAGGCGGCGAACGGCGAGATGGTCGCGGCGCTCGTGAACGGCGAAGCCACGCTGAAGCGCTTCTATAACGAGGGCGACGGGCGCGTCCGCCTGCAGCCCGCGAACGACCGGATGGCGCCGATCTACGCGCCCGAGGGCGACGTGAAGGTCCAGGGCGTCGTCGTCGGGTTGATGAGGAAGTACTGAGGCTCCGCCGCCTCCGCATCCCGGGAGGCCTGACGGTCGCGTGTCTCGACGCCGGCGCGACGCGCCCCGGCGGGGCGCCGCCGCTCGTCCTCCTGCACGGCATCGGCGCCGACCACGGCGAGTGGGCCCTGTCCCTCGCGATGCTCGCGCGGAAGAGGCGCATCCTCGCGTTCGACCTCCTCGGGCACGGGAAGAGCGACAAGCCCTCCGGGTCCGGAGTCGTCTACCGCGTGCGGCTCCTCGCGGAAGCGGTCCGCGGCGGAATCGAGGCGCTGCCGGACGCGCCGGAGCGCGTGGACCTTCTCGGGCACTCGCTCGGCGGCGCCGTCGCGCTGGACGTCGTGCGCCGCCACGCGCGTCTCGTCCGCCGGCTCGTGCTCGTGGACGCCCTCGGGCTTCCGGTGGCCCGTTCGATCGACCCGCTCGCGGCGTCGCTTTCGTTCGTGCCCGGCAGCTTCGAGGACTCGCGCCGGCTCCTCGCGACGAGCGTGAACAACCGCTTCCTCGCGCACCCGCTCGTCGCGCTCGCGGCGGCGGTGTACAAGGGCCGGCGGAAGAACCGCCCGCAGCTCCTGAAGCTCGCGGCCTCGCTCGCGGCGGGGGAGGACGCCTTCTCGCCGCGCGACCTCGCGCGCATCCCGCACGAGACGCTGGTCCTCTGGGGCGACCGCGACCGCATCTTCCCGCTCGCGACGGGGCGCGCGATGGCCCGCGCGATCCCGAACGCCCGGCTGGAGGTCATGCCGCGCTGCGGCCACGTTCCTCCGACCGAGCGGCCCGTTGCGTTCGCGCGGCGCGTCGTGGCGTTCCTCGACTCATAATCCCCCCATGCGCACGACACGCTTCACGGTTGCGATGCCGCGGCCCGAGACCCACCTCTACGAGATCACGATGGAAATCGACACGCGGGGCGCGTCGACCGTCGACCTCGTTCTGCCCGTCTGGACTCCCGGCTCCTATCTCGTTCGCGAGTTCTCACGGCACGTAAGAGATTTGAGAGCCCGGGAGGTTTCTTCGAATGAAAGAGGGGTGGGCGCCGGCGCGCGCGGCGGCGGACGCCCCATTGCCGCCGAGAAGATCTCGAAGAACACCTGGCGTTTCTCTTTACCTTCTAAGAAATCTTCCTCTTCCTCTTCGGTCCTCGTCTCTTACCGCGTCTACGCCCACGAGCTGACCGTGCGCACGTCGCACCTCGACTCCACGCACGGCTACGGCAACGGCGCGAACCTGTTCTTCTACGTCGACGGGCGGAAGGACGAGCCGCAGGAAGTGGTCTTCCGCCTCCCGCGCGGCTGGAGGACCTCCATGGCCCTTCCCGCGCGAGGCGGCGTGTTCCGGGCCGCGTCGTACGACGAGCTCGTGGACTCTCCGTTCGAGTGCGGCACGCACCGCACGTTCGACTTCCGCGTGAAGGGCGTCCCGCACACGCTCGCGATCTGGGGCAGCGGCAACGAGGACGCGGCGCGCCTCGTGAAGGACCTGAAGAAGCTCGTCACGGAGGCCGCGTCGCTCTTCGGCGGCCTTCCGTACGAGCGGTATCTGTTCCTCGCCCACCTCGCGCCGGGCGCGCGCGGCGGCCTCGAGCACCGCGCCTCGCAGTCCGTCGCGGTCGATCCGTGGGCGTTCCAGCCGGCGAAGGCGTACCGCGGCACGCTGCTGCTGTTCTCGCACGAGCTCTTCCACGCCTGGAACGTCAAGCGGATCCGACCCGAGGCGCTCGGTCCGTTCGACTACACGAAGGAGGTCCATACGAAGGACCTCTGGGCGATGGAGGGGATCACGTCGTACTACGAGGTCCTTCTCGCCGTGCGCGCCGGCCTCCTGACGCCGGCCCAGGGTTTCGAGGAATGGACGACGTCGTGGTCGGGTCACCTCGAGACGCCCGGCCGCGACGTGCAGAGCGCCGAGATGGCTTCCTTCGACACCTGGATCCGCTTTTACCGGCCCGACGAGAACTCCGTGAACGTCGCCGAGAGCTACTACCGTCGCGGCCAGCTCCTCGGGCTCGCGCTCGACCTCACGATCCGGGGCGCGACCGCGGGCCGGCGCGGGCTGGACGACGTCATGAGGCTCCTCTGGCGCCGCTGGGGCTCGAAGGGGAAGGGCTACCCGGAGGGGGCCGTCGAGGACGCGGCGGCTAGCGTGCTCGCGTCGCGTGCGAAGGCGCGCCGGTTCTTCGACCGCTACGTGCGCGGAACCGGGACGGCCGACCTCGCGCGGCTCCTCCCGGCGGCCGGCCTCGAGCTGAGGCTCGTTCCCGAGGCGGAAGAAGGCGTGACCGACGAGAGCCCCGTGAAGACCCGGGGGGACTTCGGCTGGAAGACGAAAACGGAGAACGGCAGGCTCGTCGTGGCCGAGGTTCGCGAGGGCGGCGCCGCCATGCGCGCCGGCATGAGCGCGGCCGACGAGATCGTGGCGATCGACGGGGTGCGGGCGTCGGAGGATTTCCTTCGAAGGAAGGCGATCGAGGCCGGACCCGGTGCGCGGCTCCGGGTCACCGTGTTCCGGCGCGAACGCCTCCGGGAGCTCGGGCTCGTCCTTGGGGCGCGAAAGGCGGGCGTCTGGAAGATCGTGCCGGCGAAGGGCGCGGCGCCTGCCGCGAGACGGCTCGCGCGGCGCTGGCTGCACGTTCCCGTGAGCGGCTGATCCTCCGTCAGCGCTTGAAGAAGCCCTGCGGGTTCCCGGGCGTCGCGGCCACGGCGGACTGCCCGCCGGTGCCGAGGAGCCTCTGGTTCAGGTCGCGAATGCGCTCGTTGAGCTGGGCGACCTTCGCCGCCATCTCCTGACGCTGGCGCTCGGCGTCGGCGCGCAGCCTCTGGATCTCGCTTTCGGCCTCCGCACCCATCTGGGCCTTCGCCTGGACCTGCCGCTCGCGCTCCTCGATGTCGTGCTCGAGGGCCGCGATGACCTCGTCCTTTTCCGAGACCCGCTGCCGCCACTTCTCTTCCTGCTCTTCGTACAGGCGCTTGATGTCCATGAGCTCGGTGATCGCGGAGAAGTCGTTTGCGGACGCCATGATTCCTCCTCGGCCGCGCTCCTCGATCTTCGGGAAGAGCTTGCGGAGCTTGAGGGACAGGTCTTCCGGGTCGGTCGTGAGTTTCATCGCCGCGTCGACGTCGATCGCGCCGTTCACGAGGAGCGCGATGAGCGACTGGTTCATCGACTGCATCTTGAAATAGGCGACGCTGGATTCGACCTCTTCGAGGATCTCCTTCGTCTCACCCGTCTCGATCTGCTTGGCGATCTTGGGGGAGGCCACGAGGACCTCGACGACGGGGATCAGCCCCTTTCCGTCCACGCGCTCGATGAGCTGCATCGAAACGATGGCGCGCAGGACGAGGGCGAGCTGTCGCCGCACCTGGTTCTGCTGCGAGGGCGGGCAGGAGTCCATGATGCGGTCGATCGTCTGAGCGGCGCTGTTCGTGTGCAGCGTCGAGAAGACGAGGTGCCCCGTCTCGGCCGCCGTGATCGCGGTCGACATCGTCTCCCAGTCGCGCATCTCGCCGACCATGATCACGTCCGGGTCCTGCCGCATCACGTTCTTGAGCGCTTCCTGGAAGGAGATCGTGTCCGTCCCCATCTCGCGCTGCGAGACCGAGGCCATGTTGTCCTGGAAGAGGTACTCGATCGGGTCCTCGATCGTGACGACGTGGACGGGGTGTCGTTCCGTGATGAGCTTCACGAGGGCCGCGAGCGTCGTCGACTTGCCCGATCCCGTCGGCCCGGTCACGAGAACGAGCCCTGCGGGAAGGTCCGCGAACGTCTCGAGGACGTCGGGAAGGTTGAGGGCGGCGACTTGCGGGATCTGGAACGGGATGCGCCGGAAGACGGCGGTCCACGTGCCGCGCTGGAGGTAGATGTTGCCGCGGAAGCGCGCGACGCCCGTGATTCCGTAGCCGATGTCGACGGCGTAGTTCTGCTGCAGCTTGTCCCGCTGGTACGGCGTCAGGATCGGGAGGACCATGTCCTCGATCTCCTTCGGCTGCAGCGGGTCCGTCTTGAGCGGGACGAGCCGCCCGTTCACGCGCAGGAGGGGCGGACGGCCGGGCTTCAGGTGAAGGTCCGACGCCTCTTTCTTCGTGACGAACTTCAGAAGCTCGGTCAGGTCCATCGTTCGAATGTCCTCGAAGGGGACTCTCTAGGGTACCAGCCGGCGCGTGCGTTTTCCAACCCGGGCACGCGCGGCGAGCCAGGCGCGGGCGGCGCGGACGCCGCGGATCTCCCCGGCGGCGAGGGCGAGGTCCAGCTCGGAGAGCGCCCGCCCCAGCTCCGGCCCCTCGGCGAGGGAGAGGGCGCTTCGGATTTCTTCGAGTGGAAGAGGGCGGAGGGGCTTGAGGACCCTGCGGAGCGCAGCCGGGCGGCGCAGGACGCGCCGGGCAGCGCGCGCCAGGTCGCGCACGCGCGCATCGCCCGCCGCGAGAAGAAAAGAGAGAGATTCTTCTGCGAAAGGGGTAGAGAGCCGGAGCAGTTCCGCAACGTCCCGGCGCGAGACGGCACCTCGCCCCTCACGCCGCAGCGGGAGAGCGAAGAGCCTGCTCGCGAGCCTCTGCTCCTCCCGGCTGGTCTTCCACCTTCTGAGAAAATCCTCGGCCCTCTTCGGACCGAGCGGCAAGAGCAACAGGGCGCGTGCGACACGGGGGTCCGGGGACTCGAGCCTTCGGACCAGGGAAATACCGCGCCGCATTCGCGGCGCGCTGCTCTGAGTGAGTGTTTGCAGGACGCCGAGGCGCGCGAGAAAGCGGAGGCCCTTCGTGCGGCCCGCCGGCGGCGCCGCGAGGAGCTTGTCCATCTCGACGAGCCGCCTCTCTTCCGACACCTTTCGAAGAAATCTCCCGGCGGCCCTGATCTCGGCCTCGGCGCCCTGCGCGACGCGGAATCCCGGCAGCTGCGCGAGAAACCGTGCGGCTCTGAGGGCCCTCAGCGGATCCTCCAGAAAGACGCCCGGCCGAGGCGCGCGGAGGATCTTCTTCCGAAGGTCCCGCAGGGCCCCGGGCGGCGCGGCGAGCGTGCCCCCGGGGAGGTCGAACGCGATCGCGTTCACGGTGAAGTCGCGCCGCAGGAGGTCTCCCTCCGGGCCGCCCTCTTCCTCCCACACGTCGATCTCGCGCCCGCGGAAGGGAACCTTGAGGATCTGGCGGGGCGCCGCTCCGACGGCGACGACGCGCGTGCCGGCGCGCGCCGCGAGACGCCTCGCGAACGCTTCGGCGCTCCCGGGCTGCACGGCGAGGTCCAGGTCGCCGCCCTCGCGCCCCAGGAACGCGTCCCGAACCGCGCCGCCGACCGCGCGCACGCGCTCGCGCGGGTGGGCGCACGAGGCCGCGAGGGAAACGTCCTCCCGCCGCGCGAGGCGCCGCCAGGCGCGCGCGGAACCGTCCGTCACGCGTCCGGCCCGGCCGCGTCGGGGGCCGGGAGCGTCCAGGCGACGCTCTTCACGTTCGAGCCGTCGGGCTCCGCGTGCGCCGAGAGCTCCGCGGCCATCGCGTCCGCGAGCCGGCGTGCGACCGACAGCCCGAACTCGCCGGCGCCGCGCGCGGAGCCGACGTCGTCGTAGAGGTGGGCCGCCTTCTCGGGCGTGAGCGTGGGCGCACGGTCGACGACCCGGACGAACGCCCGGCCGTCGGACGCGGACGCGAGGAGCCGGACGTCGGGGCCGCCGCGCGGCACGCGGCGGAGCGAGTGGTCGACGAGGTTCGTGACGAGCCGCTCGACCTTCTCGCGGTCGCCCGGGACCTTCGGGAGCCCCTTCGGGATCTCGACCGAGAGGCGCACGCCGCGCTTGAACGCCGCGGCCGAGAGCGCGGGCGCGAGGCCGCGCAGGACCTCGGCGAGGTCCAGCTCGGCGAGCCGGAGTGTCGAGCGCGCGCGCCCGCTGACGGCCGCGTCGAGGACGTCGGCGATGAGGCGCTCGAGGCGCGTGAGGCTCTCGGACGCGGTCTTGAGGAGCTGGGTCGGGCGCTCCGGCAGGTCTTCGGCGAGGTCGCTCAGGACGACTTCGAGGTAGCTCTGCGCGATCGCGAGCGGGGTGCGCAGCTCGTGGGCCGCGGCGGTCCAGAACCGCGCGCGCACGACGTCGGACTCCCGCACACTCTGCTGCAGGGCCTCGAGCTGGCGGCCCGTCTCGTCGGCGTCGCGCTGGAGCGCCTGCTCGCGCGCCTCGCGGGCGTCCTCGTGGCGCCGGTCGCGGAGCGTGATCGTCGACCACCCGGCCTTGCCGGCGGTCTCGTCGGGCGTGGGGATCGAAAGGACCTCGACGGGGATCGTCTCGCCCGCGGCCGTCACGAGGCGCGCGCGCGTCGTCGTGACCGGCGTGCCGGGCCGAGGCGTCAGCGTCGTGAAGGCGTCCTCCGGCGCGAGCGGACGGAGCAGCGAGCGGATGTCGAGCCCCACGAGCTCGGAGTCCAGCCGGCGCGTCATCGAGCAGAAAGGAGGGTTCACGAGCAGGATCTCGCCCGACGGGCCGACCATCGCCGTCGCGTCCGGGATGCCCGTGAGGATCCGCTGGACCGTCCGCATCCGCTTGCGGTCGGGCCCCTTCTCGAGCGGTTCGGGGGGGCGCGTGACGGCGAGCGACGCGTGCAGGATTCGCGCGGTCGCGGCGAGAAGCGCGACGTCGACGAGGCCGAACGGCGTCCCCTCGCGCACCGCGTGCAGGTAGAGGTCGCTCCCGTCGCCGGGGACGAGCTGGCAGAGGAGGGAGCGGTTCGCCTGCCCGGAGAGGAACGGGCTGGCGGCCTCCATCAGCGGATCCCGTTCGATCTCCTCGACGAGGACCGCGCCCGACCGGGCGGCGGCCGCGCGGAGCTCGGGGTAACGGACGATCTCGACCGTCCGCCCGACGACTCCGGGGCCGAGGCTGGATCCCTCGACCGCGGCCTCGGCGGAGCCGGCCTTCCAGCGATACAGGGTCACGCGGGAGGCGTCGAGCGCGAGCGCGAGGGAGCGAAGCGCGTGCTCGACGAAGCCGGAAGCGCCCCCCGCGACCTGCTCCCAGAGGTCGAGGAGGCCGGTGAGCTGGACACGCGAGAGGAGGAGCGCCGGCGCCGGGTCGTCGGAGCCGCTGCCGAGTGCGGCGGTCGCGCGGCTCCACGGGCCGCGCGCGATCGTCTCGAGCGCGGCGGGACGGTGGGGGGCGCCTTCGTCCTCGAGGACGAAGATCGGCGGCCGAACGCCCGACTCGGGAAGGCGCGAGAGGAGCGCGGCCGCCTCCGAGACGGTGCCGGGCGGGACGACGAGGACGACCTCGGGCTGCGAGGACGCGGCGAGCGACACCGCTTCTTCGACGTTGCCCGCGACGAGCACGTCGCTGCCCGCGCGCTCGAGCGGCGCGCGCACGGATTCCGGGACGCCGCCTCCCGGACGGAACAGGAGGAAGGGCCGCATGGATCGACTCCAAAGCACGGTACGGGCGGGCGTCGCCCGCGTCAAGGCGGCTGCTAGAATTTGCAAGTGAAGATCGACGCGGCGCTCGTGTCGCGCGTGGCGTCCCTCGCCGCGCTCGAGCTGACCGACGCCGAGCGCGACGCCCTCTCCGGGCAGCTCACGCGCATCGTCGAGCACTTCGAGGCCCTCCGCGCCGTTCCCGACGAGCTCCTCGCGGAGGAGCCCGCGTCTCCGCCGTCGCCCCTCCGGGCCGACGAGGCGAAGGGCGGTTCGCCGGGCGCGCTCGTGGAGACGAACGCGCCCGAGTTCGCCCACGGCCACTTCGTCGTCCCCCGGGCCGTCTCGAGGGACGCGTGACGGAGGACGCCGCCGGGCTCCTGGACGGCCCGTTCTCCGCGCTCGCGGAGGCCGTGTCGTCGGGACGCGTGGCGGCGCGGGGCGTGGCCGAAGCGTCCCTCGCGCGCGCCGTGAAGGCGCGCGACCTCTACGGGGCGTTCCTCTCGATCGACGAGGCCGCCGCCCTGCGCCAGGCGGAGGCCGTGGATCGGCGCGTCGCCGCGGGCGAGCGGCTCGCGCTCGCGGGCGTGCCGCTCGCCGTCAAGGACAACATCAACGTCGCCGGCCGCACGTCGACGGCGGGCTCGCGCATCCTCGCGGGGTTCGTCGCGCCCGACGACGCGACCTGCGTGGCGCGCCTCGTCGCCGCGGGCGCGGTCGTCGTCGGCAAGACGAACTGCGACGAGTTCGGCATGGGCTCGTCGAACGAGAACTCGGCGTACGGCCCGGCGCGCAACCCCTGGGATCCGTCGCGCGTGCCGGGCGGCTCGTCCGGAGGCTCGGCAGCGGCGGTCGCGGCGCGCGCGGTGCCTCTCGCGATCGGAACCGACACGGGCGGCTCCGTGCGCCAGCCGGCCGCGCTCTGCGGACTCGTGGGCTGGAAGCCGACGTACGGGCGCGTCTCGCGCTATGGCCTGATCGCGTTCGCGTCGTCGTTCGACCAGGCGGGCGCGCTCGCCCGGAACGTCCGCGACGCCGCGCGGGCGTTCACGGTCATGGCGGGCGTCGACCCGAAGGACGCGACGTCGGTCGCGACGCCGGTTCCCGACGCCGAGACGGGCCTCGAATCCGGCGTGAAAGGCCGGAAGATCGGGCTCCTCGCGGAGGCCGAGTCCGCCGAGGGCGGCCTGCATCCGGCGGTCGCAGAGACGCTCGCGCGCACGGCCGACGCCCTGCGCGCGGCGGGCGCCGCCGTCACGCGGGTCTCCGTGCCGCGCGTGGCGTTCGCCGTGCCCGTCTACTACCTCACGGCCACGGCCGAGGCGTCCTCGAACCTCGCGCGCTTCGACGGGGCCCGGTACGGCGTGCGCGCCGGCGAGGGGTCGCTCACCGCGATGGTCCGCGGCTCGCGCTCGGCCGGCTTCGGGCCGGAGGTGAAGCGGCGCATCCTTCTCGGGACGTTCGCGCTCTCGTCCGGCTACCACGATGCGTACTACGGCCGCGCCCAGAGAGTCCGCGCGTTGCTCGCGCGCGACTTCGCGGCGGCGTTCCGCGAGGTGGACGCGATCCTCTGCCCGACGTCGCCCGAGCCCGCGTTTGCTTTCGGCGCCAAGACGGAGGACCCGCTCGCGATGTACCTCGCGGACGTCTTCACGGTGCCGCCGAGCCTCGCGGGCCTCCCCGCCGTCTCCGTGCCGGCCGGCTTCTCGGCCGAGGGCCTGCCGGTCGGCATGCAGTTCGTCGGTCCCGCCGATGCCGAACCTCTTCTCTTCGCGCTCTCGCGCGTCGTCGAGACGGCTCTCGGGGCCGGGGACCGGCGTCCCCCGGGCGCGTTGAGTTGAGCGGCCGGCGGGCGTTCGCCGCCGCGGCCGCCGCCGCGCTCCTCCTCCGGGCCGCTGCGTCCCTCTCCGCGGCCGCCCCGCGGCGCGTCGAGGTCTCGCGGGACTTCGCGGTCGAGCTCCGGGACGGGGCGATCACGGTCGAGGCGCGGCCGCTCGAAGGCGAGACGCCGATCCAGTTCGCGCGCCGTCTCGCGAAGGACGACGCGACCGCTCAGCGGATCCTCGCGCTGCCGGGGGCGCTCACGGGCCGCGGGGCGACGCTCTCGTGGGGGGCGCTCTCGCTCGAGAGCCGGCGCGCCGCAGTCCAGGCCCTCTTTCCCTCGGACGTCCGTGCGACGGCCGGCTGGCTCCACATCGCGGTCGAGGAGGAGAGCCTCGCGTCGCTCGCCGAATGGTTCGCGGGCGACGCGGCGCGGGCCGCCGACCTCGCGAGGGAGAACGTGTTCCCGGGCGGCGTCGTGCCGCCGGGCGCGACCGTGAGGATTCCCGCGGAGCTCCTCGTCCCGCCGTTCCGTGACGCCGAGCCGATCCCGGAGACCGAGCCGCCGAACCTCGTGTTTGGCGAGGACGAGAGGGGCCGTTACGCGACGTACCGGCTCCGCAAGGGCGAAGCCCTCTATTCCGCCGTCGTCGTGCGCTTCACGGGCCGCCTCGACGCCGCCGACGTGAACGAACTTGCGGCGAAGCTCGCCGAGCGCTCCGGGATCGCCGACGTCCACGCGATTCCCGTCGGGTACCCCGTGAAGATCCCCGTCGAGTTCCTCGCCGACGAGTTCCTCCCGAAGGACGATCCCCGGTCCGTGGAACGCGCGCGCGAGAAGGCCGAGACCGCGCAGTTCTCGCGGCCCGGGGTCGCGCGCGGGCTCGCGGGCGTGCGCGTGATCCTCGACGCCGGCCACGGCGGGCGCGACACGGGCACGCTGCACGGCGGCGTCTGGGAGGCGACGTACGTCTACGACGTCGCGTGCCGCCTCCGGAAGCTCCTCGCCGAGAAGACGCGCGCCGACGTCGTCATGACGACGAAGGACGGCTCGATCGGCTGGACGGTGCCCAACCAGGACCGGCTGCGCCCTCGCCGCGGGCAGGTGCTCCTCACGCAGCCGCCGTACGGCCTCGCGGATCCTGCGGTCGGCGTGAACCTGCGCTGGTACCTCGCGAACAGCCTCCTCAGGCGGCCCATGGCCGACGGGACGAAAGTCGCCCCGGAAAAGACCGTCTTCCTCTCGCTCCACGCCGACTCGCTCCACCCGTCCGTGCGCGGCGCGATGGTCTACGTGCCCGGCGAGCGCTACCTGCGCGACCGCTACGGGAAGTCCGGGGCCGCGTACGCCGGGTACCGCGAGGTGAAGGAGGAGCCCGTCGTCTCGTTCAACAAGAAGGAGCGCGTCGCCTCCGAGGGCGCCTCGACGGCGCTCGCCGAGGGCCTCGTGGCGGCGCTCCGTGACGGCGGCCTCCCGGTCCACAGCTTCTCGCCGGTGAGGACGCACGTGATCCGGAGCGGGCGCGAGTGGGTGCCCGCCGTCCTGCGGTACAACCGCGTCCCGAACCGCGCACTCGTCGAGGTCGCGAACCTCGGCAACGAGGAGGACCGCGCGCTCCTCGTCACGAAGGCGTTCCGCCAGCAGCTCGCCGAGTCGCTCGCGTCCGGCCTCGTCGCGTTCTTCGGCGGCCCGCCGCCCGAGGTCTACGGGCCGCTGCCGCCTCCCGTCACGATGCGGGCGGCGCCCGCGCCGACGCCGAGGCCCAAGCCCGCGCCGACGCCCACGCCGAAGAAGAAGGCCCGAAGGCGCTAGGCGGCGAAGCCGGAGGCCGCCAGGAGGCGCGCGACGTCGTCTCCCGTCGCCTCCAGCTTCGCGGCTCCCGCGCGCAGGTCGCCGGCCTCGACGGGGAACCAGTTGCGGCGCGAGGCGTCGCCGAGGCCGGCGACGTCGAAGGGCGCGATCGTCCGCGCGACGTCCGCGAGGAGGCGCGGGCGGGATTCCGGGTCGAGCGGCCGGCGGGCGGCGTCGCAGATGCGGCGGAGGGCCGGCCCGAAGGCGGGGTGCTTCGAGAGTAGGAAAGAGCTCGCGAGGCTCACCTTCCCGAGGCGCCGCGCGGACTCCGAGTAGCTCGCGGCCGCGAAATAGAGCTTCGAGAGCTCCGCGAAGAGCGGGAAGTCGTCGAAGGCTGCATGGAGCGCGCCGACGAGCCGCGCGGCCGCGTCGGCCTCGGCGAGCGTGGCCTCTCCGTAGTCCCGGACGCGCTTGCCGAAACGCGGAGTGCCCCAGTCGCCTGCGAGCGCGAGGCCGAGGCGCTGGATTCCCAGGAGCGCGAGCGGAAAGCCCATCGAGAGGAGCGGGTCGGCGAACGCCGCGGCCGAAGGCAGCAGCGCCCAGCCGTCGCCGGCGGCGCGCGCACGCCGGAACCCGAGACGGGGCGCGTGAACGAAGGGCAGCGCGGCGCGGGCTTCCGCGAACTGGGCGCGGACGCTCGGGAAGCGCGCGAGCAGGCGCTGCCAGGCCGGTTCGCCCTCCTCGAGGCGCAGGTCGCGCGCGAGGTCGTCCTCGGCCGCGACGCCCGCGCTCGTGATGCCGTTCGAGAACCGGAGGACCCAGATCCAGCCGCCGCGGAACACGTGGTGGACCGCCGCGTCGTCGACGGGGTACGGCGGAGCGGCGAACCCCGCGAAATCCCGCAGCGTGTCCAGCCGTTTGACGTCCGTGAAGTGCGTGAACAGCCCCTGCGTCGCCGGCAGGCCCGCCGGCGGGGCGTCCCCGCAGCTCAGCGCCGCCGAAAGGGCCGCGTCGCGGCCCGAGGCGTCGACGAGGAAGCGCGCTCGAATGGAGAACGGCTCGCCGAGCCGGTCGCCCTCGAGCCGCCAGCCGTCGCCCTCGCGCGAGACGGCTGCGAGGCGGGAGCGGTCGCGGTAGGCCGCGCCCTCGGCCTCGGCCTCGCGCACGAGGAACTGGTCGAAGTCGGGCCGGTACCAGTGCGTGTCGGCGACGGCGTCGTTCGGGCTCGCGGCGACGAGGAGCTGGTCGCTCCGGTCGGGGGCGCCGGCGAAACGGCGGCCCTCCTCGTGCGCGTAGAAGGTGAAGCCTCGCTTGAGGCCGCAGGTGATCTCCGGGTACGTGCGGCGCCACGTCCCCCACGTCGTGAGGGGAAGCAGGCGAGGCAGCTCGAAACGCGCCGCGATCTCCTCGAGGAGGAGGTTCGCGAGCGGGGAAGACGACTCGCCGATCGCGAAGCGCGGGTGGGCGCCCTTCTCGAGGAGCGCCACCGTCCGCCCCGCGCGCCGCGCGACGAGCGCGAAGAGCGAGCCGGCGAACCCCGACCCGACGACCGCGACGTCGAAGGCTTCGTTCACGAGCAAACGGGACAGGGAAGAGGAGAAAGAGAAGGAGGAAGAGGGAGATTTCTTTGAAAGGTGTTCATGGCGCGCAGGCGCTCGATGCGGGCGGAGGCGCAGCATGCGGGCGCCGGCAAGTCGCGCGCATTCCACAAGTCCGCGAGCAGCATCCCCGTTGCGCCGGCCTGCCCCTCTTCACCTTCGAAGAAATCTTCCATCGCCCGTTCGAGATCGCTCAACGCTGGAGGTGTGAAATCGCCGGTCCGCTGAAGCTCTTCGAGCGTCCCGTTGCCGAGGCGCGTCGGGATGAGCGAGACGATTTCAGCTCCGGCCCGGAACGAGACGTCGATGCTCGCGCGCGTGGCCTCCGCCCATTCTTCCTTTCTAAGAAACGGAACTCCTACGAGGGCGAAGCTGCGCACCGGGAGGCCGCGCGAGACGAGGCGGCGGGTGCACGCCTCGAATTCCTCGACCGTCATCCCCTTGTTGATCTTCTCGAGGGCGACCTCGTTCGCCGTCTCGAGGCCGACGGCCACCTCGAGCTCCGGCCCCGCGAGGAGGTCGCGGAAGCGCAGCAACGCGTCGCCCGCGAGCGCCGGGTGGCACTCGACGACGACGCGCTCGAATCCGCGGACGAGCGCCGCGATCGCGGCGTGGTCCTCCGGCGGGACGGCGGCCCGGTCGAAGAAGCTTCCGGCGTTGTAGAGCTTGATCCGGCGCGCCGCGGGCAGCCGCTCGAGCGCCCAGCGGATCTGCTCCGGGATCGCGCCCGGCGGCGTCGGGCCGTCCAGCGTGTTCTTCCAGAGGTCGCACATCGTGCAGCGGGTCGTGCACTCGCGGTTCGTGAGGAGGATCGTCGCGACCGGCACCGGCACGCCCGGCGCGGCGGGCTCGTCCTCCACGAAGAAGCCATACGGGCGCCGCGGGTCGAGGACGTTCTTCGCCGGGCGGCGCGCCGCCATGAACCGCTCGCGTTCCGCGCGCGTCTCTGGGAAAACGGCGCTCACGCGGCTCCCGCGAAGGCCTCGATCAGGGCGCGGCGGTAGCGGGCCTCACCGTACGGGAAGCGCTGCGCGTGGACGGCCGCGCCGCCGGCGCCGTGCTGGAAGCGGCGCTTGGGGAAAACGGGCATCGTCAGGCCCGTGACGGCTTTCACGCCGCGGCCGACGATCTCGCCCTTCAGGGCGTAGAGCTTCTCGACGCTGCCCTGCGTGAGGTCCGCGAACGGGATCCCCTCCGCCACCGCGACGACGCGCGGCCGCGTGAAGGGGCTGAAGCCCGTGAAGCCGAAGAGTCGGAGGGGGGCGTACGTGCGCGCGTACGAGCGGCTCTGGCCGCCGGTGTACGTCTGCGAGTGCTTGAGCGACCCCACCCCCCAGCCCTCCTGGTAGAGCATCAGGTTGTTCACGACGCTCCGGATCGTGAGCTCGGGGTTCTCCTCGATCGGGTAGTCCTTGAGGTTCTCGTCCCCGCCGTCGCCGTCGAGGAGGTGCGTCCACTCCGGGTAGCGCGCGCGGATACCGCGCAGGAGCGCGATCGCCATCGTCGCGGACTCGACGTCGAGGGGCTTGTAGTCCTCGATCACGCGGACCGCCTCGAAGGGATCGAGCGACGCGGCGTCGGCCTCGACCGGCTCGAGGAAGAAGCTCATGTCACACGTGTCGAGGAACGCGCGGGCCTGCGCGAGGTCGGGCCCGCCGCCGAGCGTCAGAGTGAACGCCTTGAGGCGCGCCGGGCTCATGCCGAGCTTCCGGAGGACGTGATGGGTCACGAGGAAGACGGCGCCGCTGTCGATACCGCCGGAGAAGCAGACGCCGAGCGGCGCCTGCGCGGGGACGCGCTCGATCCAGCCCGCGATCTCGTCCGCGAGCGCCGAGACGTAGAGGCGCCCGATCGCGTCGAGGTCGGCCGGCAGGGCGTTCCGCTGCGGGGTGAACGTCCGCACGTAGGACGGCTCGGGATCCGGGCAGCCGACGAGGCGCACGGTGGCGAGGTGGTGGGCCGGGACCATGCGCGTGTAGCTCGGGTGGAACTGGTCCGCGTGGCCGTGGTCCGCGAGCCAGCGCGCGATCGCGTCGATCCGGTCCGCGACGACGAGAACGGGGCCGGCGGCCTCCTTGGCGAGGAAGTAGCGCAGCGGCCGGTCCATCGAGCGCGCGAGGCGGACGGCGATTCCGTCGACGCCGACGAGCGCGTACGAGCCGTCGAGGGCGGCGACTCCCTCGGCGTCCCCGCGGGCGACGCGCGCGCGGGCGTCTTCGACGGAGGTCCCGCGGAGGGACGTGAGCGTGGGATCCGTGAGATCGACGACCTTGGCGACGGGCTGGGACATCGAGCCTCCCTGGCGTCTGATCCTAAGCCCTCGGCTGCTATATTCCGGGGCGCTTCCGGCACCCGGGGGCGGGGGCCCCCGCCGGTCCGGGCCTTTCGCGGAGGACACCGAACGCAATGCTCGAAGTTCAGGGACTTTCCAAGTCGTACTACGGGACGTCTGCCGTCGAGGACGTGAGCTTCCGCGTCGAGACGGGCGAGATTCTGGGGTTCCTCGGCCCGAACGGGGCCGGCAAGACGACCACGATGCGCATGATCACGGGCTTCCTGCCGCCGACGGCGGGGCGCGTGCTCCTCGCGGACATGGACGTCACGGAGAAACCGCTCGAGGCCAAGCGCGAACTCGGCTACCTGCCCGAGACGCTCGCGCTGTACCCGGAGATGCGCGTGAGGGAGTACGTCGCGTTCCGCGCCGCGCTCTGCGGCGTGCCCTCCGCGAAGCGCCGGGTGCGCGTGGACGAGGCGATCCAGAAGTGCTTCGTGGACGACGTCGCGACGAAGCCCATCGGCAACCTGTCGAAGGGCTACCGGCAGCGCGTCGGGCTCGCGGGCGCGCTCGTCCACGGGCCGAAGGTCCTCGTCCTCGACGAGCCCACCGTCGGCCTCGACCCGAGGCAGATCGTCAAGGTGCGCGACCTGATCCGCGACCTGAAGAAGGACCACACGATCCTCCTCTCGACGCACATCCTTCCCGAGGTCGAGGTCCTCTGCGACCGCGTCCTCATCATCGACCGCGGGCGCATCGTCGCCGCGGGCACGCCGGACACGCTCCGCCACGAGATGTCGCAGGCGCCGGCCGTCACCGTCGTCCTGAAGGGCGAGGTCTCGGAAGCCGACGCGGTGCTGCGCCAGATCCCGGGCGTCACGCGCGCGGCGCGCATCGGCGCGGGCGGCGAGACGCGCGTCTCGCTCGCGGGCGCCCCGGGCGCCGACCTGCGGGAACCCGTCTTCCGCGAGATCCTCACGCGCGGCTGGACGCTCCTCGAGCTCACGCCGCGCCAGGCCTCGCTCGAGGACGTCTTCGTGCGCCTCGTGTCGCGCGACGCCTCCGAGGACGCGGACACCCAGCCGGGCGTCGACTCGAGCACGGACACGCCCGCCCTCGGAACGGAGGCTCCCCAGTGAGCGCGCTGAAGGCCTTCACCGCGATCGTGAAGCGAGAGTTCTTCTCCTACTTCGTCTCGCCCCTCGCCTACGTCGTGCTGACGGCGTTCCTGCTCATCCAGGGCTACACGTTCTACCTGATCGTCCTCGCGCTGAACCAGCCGGAGACGCCGCGGACGGCGCTCATGTCGCTCTTCTTCACGAGCGTCTTCTACTGGATCTTCATGATGCTCGTCTCGTCCGTCATCGCGATGCGGCTCCTCTCGGAGGAGCGCAAGACGGGCTCGATCGAGGCGCTCCTCACCGCGCCCGTCTCCGAGGCCACCGTCGTGGCCGGCAAGTTCGCGGCCGGCTGGTGCTTCTTCCTCTTCCTGTGGCTCCCGACGGTGCTCTACCCGGTCCTCCTCTCGCGCTTCGGGACGCTCGACTGGGGCCCGATCGCGTCCGGGTACGTGGGCATCGCGCTCGTGGGCGCCCTCTTCATCTCCGCGGGCACGTTCGCGTCGGCCCTCACGAAGAACCAGATCGTCGCGGCGATCGTCGGGTTCGTCTTCATCCTCGGCGTCTTCATCGTCGGCGTCTTCCGCGACTTCGTGACGGACCCGGCGTACCGCGACGCCCTGTCGTACCTGAACCTCCTCGAGCACATGGACGACTTCTCGCGCGGGATCGTCGACACGCGCCGCCTCCTCTACGTCGCGTCGACCGTCGTCTTCTTCCTGTTCCTCTCGACGCGCGCCCTCGAGGCGAACAAGGGGCGCTGAGATGACGGCCGTGAAGACGCCTCCCACCCGCAACACCTTCCGCGCGACGCTCGCGCTCTCCGTCGTCCTCGGGCTCGGGATCCTCGTCCTCGTGAACTACATCGGCTCGCGCCGCTACGCGCGCTTCGACTGGACGGGGAGCGGGCTCTATTCCCTCTCGGAGAAGACCCGCAACGTCCTCAGAGACCTGAAGGCCCCCGTCCAGGTCACGGTGTTCATGACGCCCGGGACGCCGCTCTACCCCGAGGTCGACGAGCTCCTCAAGCGTTACAAGGCGGCGAGCCCGATGCTCACGGTCGAGACGCTCGACCCGACGCGGAACCTCGTGAGGGCCAAGCAGCTCGTCGACGAATTCGGCGTCAAGAGCAGCACGGTCGTCTTCCGGTCCGGGGAGCGGAAGAAGTACGTCACGGGGGAGCAGCTCGCCGAGATGGACTACTCGCGCGCCCGGATGGGCGGCGAGCCCGGGATCAAGGCGTTCAAGGGCGAGCAGGAGTTCACGTCGGCGATCCTCGCCGTCACGCAGCAGAAGACCCCGAAGGTCGTTTTCACGACGGGCCACGGCGAGCGGCGTTTCGACGCGCCGCGCGCGCGCGACGGCTTCTCGGAGGCGGCCGACTCGTTCAAGAACGACAACTGCACCGTGGAGGAGTGGGCGTCCCTCGGCGCCGCGGACGTCCCCGCGGGCACGGATCTCGTGGTCGTCGCGGGGCCGCGCACGGCGTTCACGGAGCCCGAGCGCGCCGCCCTGAAGCGCTACTTCGACGCCGGCGGACGCGCGCTCTTCCTTCTGGACGTCGAGCTGACGCCCGGGAGCCCGGCCCTCTCCGACTTCGGCCTCAACCCGCTGCTCGGCGCGATGGGCCTGACGCTCGACAGCGACGTCGTCCTCGACCCGAAGAACGCACTCCCGCTCATGGGGCCCGAGACGGTCTTCGCGAAGTCGTTCCGCCCGCACGCCGTGACGCGCCTCCTGACCGGGTCGGCCGTGGTCTTCCCGCTCGCGCGTTCCGTGAGCGTGGCCGCCTCGCCCGCTCCCGGCTGGACCGCGACGCCGCTCGTCGAGACGTCTCCGGACGGCTGGGGCGAGACGGACATCCGGGAGCTCCAGAAGACGGGCCGCCCCGCGAAGGACGAGAAGGACGTGAAGGGGCCCGTGTGCCTCGTCGCGGCGGCGGAGTCGGCGCCCGCGGCGGACAAGGCCGAATCGAAGAAGCGCGCGCGTGTCGTGGTGTTCGGGGACTCCGACTGGGTTTCGAACGCCGGCATCGCGAACGCCGCGAACCGCCTGCTCCTGACGTCGGCCGCGAACTGGGCGCTCGAGCGCGAGGCGCTCGTGGCGATCCCGCCGAAGAACGCGGACCAGGTCGCCGTGACGCTCTCGCGGCGGGACGTCGGGCTGATCGCGTTCTTCGTCCTCCTGCTCCTGCCCGTCGCGGCCGTCGGCCTGGGCCTCGCGATCTGGGTGCGGAGGCGCCGCTAGTCCGATGTCCACGAAGAAGCTGCTCGTCCTGACCGGGGTCTTCGTCGCTCTGCTCGCCTTCGTCGTCCTCTTCGAGAGCAAGCAGCCGACGTCGACCGAGCGCGCGAAGGCGGCCAAGCGCCTCGCGGACTTCAAGGCCGACGACGTCGTCTCCGTGACGCTCGAGCGGCCGGACCTGCCGAAGGTCGAGCTCGTGCGCAAGGACAAGGGACGCTGGACGGTCTCGAACGCCCCGGCGTCCGCGGCGGACGGGTTCGGGGCGGAGGCCCTCGTGGCCGACCTCGGGCGGCTCGAGGTCGTCGGCGAAACGCGTACGGCATTCGACCCGAAGGAGCTGGGCCTCGACGCCCCGAAGGCCAGGGCGACGCTCGCTTTTCTCGACAAGTCGACCAAGGTCATCTCCTTCGGCGCCCCGATCCCGGGCACGGACGCCGTGGCGGCGGCGGCCGGACCCGTCTTCGGCGCGGTGAGGCAGGCGCCGCTGGCGGCTCTCACGAAGCCGGTGGACGAGTACCGCAGCAAGCAGCTCTTCGACGTGCCCGTCGGCGACGTCACGCGCGTCGCCGTGACGCGCGGCCCGAACACGGTCGTCGTGGCGCGCGGCGCGAAGACGCCTTCCGGCGCTCCGGGCGGGTGGCGTCTCGAGAAACCGGTCGCGGACCTCGCCTCCGACGCGTTCGTGGACCGCCTCCTCGGCGACCTCGCGGGCGCGCGGGTCCTGGAGTTCCCGTCGCTCACCGACGCGGACCTTCCCCGCGTGGGCCTCGCGCCGGCCGTCGCGACCGTCGTCCTCGAGAAAGGGGCCGAAAAGGTCGCGACGATCGGCTTCGGCGCCGAGAAAGCCGAGGGGTCGGGCGGACGGATGTACGCGAAAGTGGGCTCCCTCGTCGTCGTGATCGACGACCGGGTCCGCGAAGACCTCGACAAGGAGCTGTCGGCCTACCGCGAGAGCCGCGTCGCTCCCGTGGACACGTTCACACTCCGGCGCGTCTCGTTCTCCTCGGACGACCTGCGGGCCGGGGCGGACCGGGTCGACGGCGCGTGGCGGTCGGCGGGCAAGCCCGTGACGGCGCTCCACGCCGAAGGCCTCGCGGCCGTGCTCGGCCGGGCCGAGGGGCGCGGCTTCGTGCCGGCCAGGCCGGGGAAGGCCGCTCCCGAGAAGGCGCTCGCGACGGTCGACCTCGCCGGAGAGGCCGAGGGCACGGCGCGGACCGCGACGTTCTTCGCGGCACCCGCCGGGTCGGCCGCCGGCCTCGTGGCCGTCCAGGTGACCGGCCGGCCGGAGCGCCTCCTCGTCGAGAAGACCGTGCTCGACGAGATCCGCCGCGAGGCCGCCGCGCTCCGGGACGAGGCCGAAGGCAAGTCGAAGGAGCCGAAGAAGGCGAAGGCGCCCGAGCCGACGCCGGTCCCCGGCGGGCTCGTCAAGGGTCCGGTCGTCCGTTAGCGGTCAGCCCTTCTTCGGTGTGCCGGGCGACGGCCGCGTGCCCGTCATCGTCAGGCTCGCCGACGACTTCGAAGCGCTGCCGCCGTCTTCCTTGCGGTAGCCCATCGCCCTCGCCCGCTCGTCCGCCGCCTTCTCGAGAGCCGCGAGGCGCTGGAGCCGCTCGACCTCCTTGGATTTTTCCATCTGCTCGGTCTTCTTCTTCGCCGAGCCGAGCAGCGAGCTCGCGGCGAGGACGAGCTTGAGGTGGAACTGGCCCGTGAACTTCGCGTTTTCGCCGAATGCCCCGACGAACGACGAGCCGCCGAGGCGCGCCTCGGTGAAATCCGCGCCTCCGATGTTGGCCTGCTTGAACTGGGCGCCGTCGAGCTTGGCGCCCACGAGCTGGGCGAAGCGGAGGTCGCTCGCGGAGAAGTCGGCGTTCTCGGCCTCGATGCCGAACAGGTTTGCGCCCGAGAGATTGGCGCCGACGGCGTTCGCCTCCGAGAGGCGGCCCCGCTTCAGGTTCGCCTTCCGGAGGTTCGCGCGCGCGACCTTCGCCTTCGGCAGGATGCAGCCCTCGAGGTTCGCCTCCTGGAGATCCGCGCCGGAGAGGTCCGCCTCGGTGAAGTTCGAGCCCCGGAGGTTGGCCCGGGCCCCGACCGCCTCGATGAGCCGCGCGCCCGTGAAGTTCACGAGCTTCATCCGCGGCGTGCGGAGGTCCATCTTGTCGAGGAACGCGCCCGTCAGGTCGGTCTCCTCCATCTGCGCGTTCGCGAACAGCGCGTTCCTCATGTCCGCGCGATGGGCGCTCGTCTTGCGGAGAACGGCGTCCGTGAAGTTCGACGCCTGGAGGATCGACCGCTCGAAGTCGGCTTCGGAGACGTCCGCCCCCGTGAAGTCCGTTCCCGAGAGGTCGGAGCCGCGAAGGACCGTCCGCTGGAGCTTCGCGCCCTTGAAGGACGTGCCCGTGAGCTTCGCGTCGCGGAAGAACGCGAGCGTGAGGTTTGCCTTGTCGAAGTTGCCCTTCTTGTACGTGACGCCGTCGAAGATCGCCTGCGTGAGGTCGCAGCCTTCGAAGACGCACCGGTCGATTCCGGCGCCCCGGAAGTTCGCGTAGAGGAGGCGGCCGTACGAGAAGTCCGTGGCCGTGAAATCCGTGCCGTCGAGCTTGGCGCCGGTGAAGTCCGCCGCCTTCATCACGGCCTCTCGGACCGTGGCGCTCCGGAGCGTCGTGTTCCGGAAGATGGCCCCGACGAAGGAGACCCGGTCGAGAAGAAGGTAGTCGAGGTCGGTGTCGGAGAGGTCCGCGCGGTCCAGCTTCGAGCCGTTGAACGAGGCGCCGGTCACGTGGACGCGCGAGAGGTTCGCGCCCTCGAGGTTGCAGCCTTCCAGCTTCGATCGCGACAGGTCGGCGCCCGAGAGGTTCTTCCCCGAGAGGTCGGCGTTCAGGAGCCGCATGTCGGTGAAGTCGGGGGTGAAGGCGGGCCGCGCGGCTCGCCACTCGTTCCATTCGGGGGTCTGGAGCAGTTCAAGATGTTCGGGATTCACGCACCGTAGTGTATCGAAGCCTGCTAGATTTGTTCCATGGCCGAAACTCCGGTCCGGGGCCCGGAGCGCCTGCGGCGGGCGCTCCTGGGCGGGTATCCGCTCCTGTACGTCGTTTCGTGGGAAGAGGGGCGGGTCGAGCGCGCCGTCCAGGCGCTCGCGCAGAAGTTCTACGAGAAGCCGGTGGCCTACTCGGTGTGGACCTGCGTGGACGGGCTCGTCGGCGGCGGCGGCGACCGCAAGCCGGACACCACCGACCCCATCAAGGCCCTCGACGCGATCCTCGCGGACCCCGCTCCCGGGTTCGTTCTCATGAAGGACCTGACGGCCCATCTCCCGCGTCCCGAGGTCACCCGCCGGCTCCGGGACGCCTACCGGGCCCTCAAGGGCCGGGGCCGGTTCCTGATCCTCGTCTCGCCCCGTCTCGTCGTCCCCGACGACCTCCGGAAGGAGATCTACGTCCTCGACTTCGACCTGCCGGACGAGACCGAGATCCTCGTCCTTCTCAGCCACCTCGGCAAACGCTACTTCGGGGAGAAGGGGCTCGCCGAGACCGACGCGAAGAAGCTCGCGATGGCCCTCAAGGGGCTGACCTCGGACGAGACGGAGCACGTCGTCTCCAAGGTGTTCTCGCGGCGTCCGGTGTTCGACGAAGCGGGGTACTTCGAGGTCCTCGCGGAGAAGGAGCAGGCGACGCGGAAGGACGGCGTCCTGGAGTTCGTCCCGCCGCGCTTCTCCCTCGCCGACATCGGGGGGCTCGAGAACCTCAAGGAGTGGCTCGTCAAGCGCAAGAACCTCTTCACGAAGGAAGCGCTCGACGCGGGGATGCCGGTCCCGAAGGGGATCCTCATGATGGGGATGTCGGGCTGCGGCAAGTCTCTCTCCGTCAAGGCGATCTCCGCGCTCTGGAACCTTCCGCTCTTCCGCCTCGACATGAACCTCGTCTTCGGGACCGACAACCCGGAGCAGACGTTCGAGCGGGCGCTGCGCACGGTGGAGTCCCTTTCGCCGGCGCTCCTGTGGATCGACGAGATCGAGATGGCGATCACGGGCGGGCGCGAGGCGGGGCAGGGCGACGCCTCGCTCGGGCGCATCTTCTCGACGTTCCTCACGTGGATGCAGGAGAAGCAGGGCCTCGTCTTCGTCGCGGCGACCGCGAACCGCATCCACCTCCTGCCGGCCGAGGTCATCCGCAAGGGCCGGTTCGACCAGGTCTTCTTCATCGACCTCCCGAACGAGAACGAGCGCAAGCAGATCTTCAACGTCCACGTGAAGAAGGTCGGCGGCGACCCGAGCCTCTTCGACGTCGTGTTCCTCGCGAAAGCGACGAAGGGGTTCGTCGGATCGGAGATCGAGGCCCTCGTCCAGGCCGCCGCGATCGAGGCCTACAACCAGGGCCGCAAGCTCTCCGAGGACGACCTCTCAAAGATGATCACGGACACGGTCCCCCTCTCGCGGACCATGGACGAGCAGATCAAGGCGATCAAGAGCTGGGCGCACGACCGCGCGATGCCGGCGTCGAAGGCCTGAGGCAGCGACCTCCCGTCAGGGGAGGGGCGGGGGCGGGGGAGAGCCCGCTTCCGGCGCCACGACGACGGCCGTCCCGTAGCAGAGCACCTCGGTCACGCCCTGCATGAGCTCCGTGGCGTCGTAACGCACGCCGACGACCGCGTTCGCGCCCACGTCCCGCGCGTGCGCGAGCATCATGTCGAAGGCCTCGTTGCGGGTCTTCTCGCAGAGCTCCGTGAAGAGCGAGATGTTCCCGCCGACGAGCGTCTGGAGCGAGCCGCCGATCGTCCCGAAGATCGAGCGCGAGCGCACCGTGATCCCGCGCACGACACCGAGCGTTCGCGCGATGCGGTAGCCGTCCAGCGTGAAGGTGGTCGTCGTCATCGGATGCGTCATGGGGGTCCTCCCGTGTCGGCGGGTGGCGCCGCCGCTGCCGGCGCCCACCGCGCCCGTATTCTGTCCTCGAGGGCGAGGAGCCGGCCGGCCAGCGCGATCGAGGCCCACGCGGTCGCCCAGCCCGCGACGACGTCGATGAAGTAGTGGTAGCGCAGGTAGAGCGTGGAGACCCAGTTCAGGAGCACGAGCGGCGCGAGCGCGCCGGCGAGCCGGCGGCTGCGCCGCCACGCGAATGCGAGCACGATCGCCGAGATCCCGACGTGCAGGCTCGGGAACACGTCGCGGGGAGCGCGCACCGCCTCGAGGGCGCTCGTCACGGGCTCGTAGACGCGCCCCTCCAGGGTCCGGGAGAAGAGCTCGGGGAAAGCGCGCTTCGGCCCGACCGCCGGGACGAGGAGGTAGCCGGTCTGGCCGAGGATTCCCGAGAGGAGCACGGCGAGCAGGAACTCGCGGAAGAGGCGCTTCTGGCGGGCGTAGAGCAGCATGCCCAGGACCGGCGGCAGGACGAGGTGCAGCGAGTACGCCCCGGTCATCACGTCCGTCATCAGGGGACCGGCAAGCTGCTGGAGTGAGACGGCCGGAGTCTCGCCGAAGAGCCACCGGTCGATCCGGAGGAGCTCGACGTCGCGGTCGCGCGAGAGGACCGTCGTCCAGGACGAAAGCCGGAACAGTTCGTAGGTGAACGAAAAGAACGCGAACGGGAACCAGTCGCGCAGGACGCCCAGGACGGGCGCGAAGCCCGCCGCCCCGCGCAGCCGGAACCCGTACCGGACGGCCGCGAGGAACGCGAGGATCGCCGCCGGCGCGACGATGAAGCAGAGGTCCCACCAGAAGATCTCGACGGTGTCGAAGGACGCGCGCAGCGATGCCAGGCCGATCACGGAGGCCAGCAGGGCGAGGAAGGTCCCCGCGAGCACGTCCTCGACGCGCACGTCACGGAAGGACAATCTCGAACTCCTTTTCCGGCGGAATCGTTCGACGCCGCGAGCACCTGGCCGACGACGCCGGCCGCGTCGTCCTTCCGCCCGGCGGCCAGGAGCAGCCGCACGATCTGGTACAGCGCGGGGCCGAAGCGCGGCGAGGCCGAGAGGGCCGACGCGTAGGAGTCCACGGCGGCGCGGACGTCGCCGCCCCGCTCCGCGACACGCCCCTCGAAGTAGCGGGCGAGGTACGCGTAACGGGGATCCGCGCCCGCAGCGGCGCGGAGCGATGCCGCGGCGCCGGGCACGTCGCCGAGGTAGTACTGCGAGATCCCGAGCGTGAGGGAGAGGTCGGCCCTGGCCGTCCCGCCGGCGGGCCGCGGCTCGGCGAGCAGCGCGACGGCGAGGTCGTGCGCGTCCCCCCAGCGCCGCTCCCGGACGAGGAAGCCCATCCAGCGCGCCCCGCGCCATGCCCCGGGCGTTCCGCCGAGATTCCGGAAGGCCTCGATCGACCGGGCCGCGCGCTCGGTCTGCCCGCGGCTGATCGCGTGCTCCGCGCGCCAGAGGGTCACGGATCGCAGGCCGTACGGGGCCTGGACGGCGAGCCCGGCGGAGAGGATCGCGGCGAAGAGCACGCGGTTCATCCGCGCGCTCGAAGCGAACCGATCCGCGCAGATTCGCGCCAGGACGAGCACGGCCGTCGTCGCGAGGAGAATCGGGACGAGCCGGCCGATCGCGAGCGAAACGAGGAACGGGCTCATGCCGTCAGTTCCACCGCGAGTCCCCGCCGGGGCGCCGGAACGGCGACAGGAAATCCAGCCGCCGCTGGACGCCTTCGATGTGCGCGAGCGTCCAGGCGTAGCGCTCCTCGAGGCGGTTCATCGCGAGGAGCTGGTACGTCTCCTCCGGCTCGAGCCCGAGGCGCCCGATCGCCTCGTTGACGAGATCCTCGTCGGACAGGCGGACGGGCAGCTCGCGTGCCGCCGGCCGGCCGACTCCGTCCGCAAGGCGCCGCACGCCGTCCGCGAGAGCCCGCCGGAGGTCACGCGGCGTCCGTCCGGCGCGGTCGGCCGCGGGCAGCGGAGCGATTCCGATCGGCGTCACCTCGGCGACGCGGTACGGCGCGTCGGTGTGCGGCTCGGATTCGATCCGGTAGCG
The DNA here is from genome assembly GCA_044229475.1 of Thermoanaerobaculia bacterium. Taxonomy (GTDB): domain Bacteria; phylum Acidobacteriota; class Thermoanaerobaculia; order UBA5066; family UBA5066; genus Fen-183. The sequence continues at coordinate 214,089 of JBGASW010000001.1, forward strand.
GAACGCGCCGCGCAGGAGAAGGTTCGAGCTCCCGTCTTCCAGCGGCTCGTGGTGAACGACCTCGCCCGCGCAGCCGATGGAATACACCGCGGGACGCGCGCCGTCGGCGGAGTCGCCGGGCTTGAGAAGCTGCATGCCGATCAGCCGGTCCGAGTCGAGCGCGTCCGCGAGCATCCGGCGGTAGCGCGGCTCGAAGACGTGCAGCGGAATCGTCGTTCCGGGCAGGAGGACGACGTTCGGGAGCGGAAAGAGGCGGACGAGGCGGCGCCCGGACATGAGGTGAATGATGCATCCGGAAGGGGGCTTCGCGCGCGGGCCGTGTTATCTTCCGCGCCCATGGCGAACAAGGACGACCGCTACGCGGAAAACGCCCCCGGCAAGTTCTACGTGGACACCCAGTGCATCGACTGCGACGTGTGCCGCGTGACGGCCCCGAACAACTTCACCCGGCAGGAAGAGAAGGGCTACTCCTACGTGTCGAAGCAGGCTTCGACGCCCGAGGAAGAGGCCCAGTGCCAGGAGGCCATGGACTCCTGCCCGGTCGAGGCGATCGGGAACGACGGGGAATGACCGAAGGGGGTCCGGGGGAGAGCGGAATCTCCCCCGGCCTGATCAGTCCAGCGCTCTCCTCGCGTGGTAGCTCGACCTGACGAGCGGCCCCGACTCCACGACTCCGAAGCCCATCTCCTCGCCTTCCTTCCGGATCTCCTCGAACTCCTGCGGCGTGTAGTACCGCTCGATGGGCAGCCTTCGCGCGTGCGGCTGGAGGTACTGGCCGACGGTCACGACGTCGACGCCTGAGGCGCGCAGATCGCGGAGAGTCGCCGAGAGTTCCTCTCTCGTCTCGCCGAGCCCCACCATGACCCCGCTCTTCACTTTCAAAGAAATCTTCTCTCGGTCTCTTTTCTCTGCAGCGCGCCTCAGCAGCTCGAGCGACCGCGCGTAGATCGCGTCGGGCCGGACGCGGCGGTAGAGGCGCTCGACGGTCTCGGTGTTGTGGTTGAGAACTTCCGGCGCCTCGTCGAGGACGGTCCCCAGCGCGGCGGCGCTGCCGAGAAAGTCCGGGATGAGGACCTCGACCGTGACGCCGGGCGCGAGCGCCCGGATGGCGCGGATCGTCGCCGCGAAGTGCGCGGCGCCTCCGTCCGGCAGCTCGTCGCGGTTCACGGAGGTCACGACGGCGTGCGCGACTCCGAGCGTCCGCACGGCCTCGGCGACGTGCCGCGGCTCCTCGGGATCGAGGGGCCGGCCGATTCCCTGCGTGACCGCGCAGAACCCGCAGCGCCGCGTGCAGACGTCGCCCATGAGCATGAACGTGGCCGTGCGCTCCACGCCCCAGCACTCCGCGAGGTTCGGGCAGCGCGCCTCCTGGCAGACGGTGTTCAGGCTCTTGTCCTCGACGAGGCGCGTGATCTCGGACTCGAACCCGGAGGCCGGCATGCGCACCTTGAGCCACTCGGGCCGGGGCGTGACGCCGTAACGGGGGCGGGAGTCCGCGCTCACGGAGCGAGTGTACCGGGACGCGATAGGATCAAGGGAGAAACGATCTCAGCACAAGGAGGCCTCCGATGGTGTCCATCGCGTCGCTCTGGCTGCCCATCCTGCTCTCCGCCGCCGCCGTGTTCGTCGTGAGCTCGATCATCCACATGTTTCTCGGTTACCACTCCGCCGATTACCGGAAGCTGCCGGCCGAGGACGACTTCATGGCGGCGGTCCGCAAGCTCGACATCCCGCCCGGCGATTACATGGTGCCGTGCCCGGCCAGCCACGCCGCGTTCAAGGATCCGGCCTTCCAGGAGAAGTTCAAGGCCGGTCCCCGCGCGATGATGACCGTTTTCGGCCCATACGAAGGAATGGGCGCTCAGCTCGCGCAGTGGTTCCTGTACGCGATCCTCATCAGCGTCACCGCGGCTTACATCTCGGGGCGCGCCCTCGGCCCCGGCGCGCACTACATGAAGGTGTTCCGCTTCGCGGGCGCGACGGCGTTTTACGGGTACGCGCTCGCCCACCTCCAGGCGTCGATCTGGTACAAGAAGTCGTGGGGGACGACGTTCCGGAACGTCTTCGACGGACTCGTCTACGGCCTCGTGACGGCCGGATTCTTCGGCTGGCTCTGGCCGCGCTAGGGCCGGGTTCCCCGTTCGACCATCTCCCTCTCGAACACCTCGGCGAAGTGAGACACGAACCGGCCCCCTACCGCCCCGAGCGGCGGGGGCGGCGCGCCGGACGTCTTCGCGAGGGACGTCACGCCGCCGTCCGCGATGCCGCAGGGGACGAAGAGCGAGAACCGCGCGAGGTCGGTCGAGACGTTCAGCGCGACGCCGTGCGTCGTGATCCAGCGCGAAAGGTGGACGCCGATGGCCGCGAGCTTGTCGTTGCCCACCCACACGGATGCCCATCTCGCCGGCGCGGGGCTCCGCGCCGCTTCGACGCCGAAGTCGCGCGCCGTGCGGATCAGGACCTCCTCGAGATCGCGGACGTAGCGGCGCACGTCCTGCCGGTCGGGGGAGAGGTCCAGGACCGGGTACGCGACGAGCTGGCCCGGCCCGTGGAACGTGAGCTTTCCGCCGCGGTCCGCGACGCGGAGCGCGATGCCCTTCTGCCGGAGGAAATCCTCCGAGACGAGGAGCTCGCCGAGGCCCGCGTTTCGGCCCACCGTGACGACGTCCGCGTGCTCGAGGAGGAAGAGCGTCTCCGGCCCGCCCTCTTTCACGCGCTCGGCGGCCTGCTTCTGCAGCGCGAAGGCCGCGTCCCACGAGACGCGGCCTTCGGGGAGCAGGGAGACGACGTCGGTCCGGCGCATGGCGCATGCTACTGCGCAGGGTGAGCCGGGTCACGGAAGGGAGCGGAATAACGGCTCCGGCTGGCGTTCCGGTGCCGCCCGACCTAATGTACCCGTGCCGACCTGGAGGTTGCCCATGAAGAGACGCCTCTGTCTGACGATCCTCGCGGCCCTCACGCTCGCCTCCGCGGCGCCGCGCCTCGGGGCGCAGGAGCAGGCCCGGGAGCCCGAGCCGTCGGCCCGAACGGCACCGCTCGCGGGGAGGTCGCCTCTGATTTTCGCGAGCCCGATTCACGGGGGCTGCTACATCGCTGCGCCGGGCCAGTGCAAGATCCACGTCGAGCCGTTCACGATCAACATCTCGTCGGGGACGAAGTTGGCGCTGTTCAAGCTCGTTTCGATCCAGCTCCCCGGAAACGTCCAGACGACGATTTACGACTGGCGGCCCGACCAGTCGAACCCGGCGCCCGCGTCCGGCACCACGTACACGCCGTCCCTCGTGACGCAGGACTTCGCGGCGACGTGCGGGAATTCCTACCAGATCAGCCTTCAGGGGAGAGACACCGGCGACGTCAACACGTTCAACCTCGGCCTCACCGGGACGTTCACCTGCCCGACGACGGTGCCCTGACGGCGATGAGGCCTGTCCGTTCTGCCGTCGTTCTCGCGGCCGCGATCGCCGCCGGCGCGGCGCGGGGCGAGGAGCGCGAGGCCGCGGTGCGTTCGCCCCTGATCTTCGCGAGCCCGATCCACGCCGGCTGCAAGACGTACAACGCCCGGACGTGCCAGATCGTGGTCGAGCCGTTCACGATCAACCTCGCGGCGGGAAAGAAGATGGTCTCGTTCCAGGTTTCCGTCGACGGCTCGGTGGTCTACGATTGGCGGCCGGACCAGTCCAACCCCGCGCCGGCGCTCGGGTCGACGTACACGCCCTCGCGGGTCGCCCTCGGCTTCGGCGTCACGTGCGGCAAGAGCCACGTCGTGAGCCTCCAGGGCCGCGACACGGGCGACCCGAACTCGTTCAACCTCGGACAGACGTCTCCGATCACGTGCCCACCGCCCGTGCTGCAGCTGACGTTCTACGCGCTGCCTCCCTGTCGCCTCATCGACACGCGGAAATCGTCCGGGCCGGACGCCGGCGCGCCCGTGCTGTCGGGGGGCGAACTGCGCGTCGTGGGGACGGCGCAGAAGTGCGGCGTTCCACCGACGGCGGCGGCTCTCTCGATGAACGTGACAGTGACCGCGCCGACGACCGGCGGCTTCTTCACCCTCTACGCCGCCGACGGGACGTTTCCGGTCGCGAGTCAGCTCAGCTTCGGGGCCGGGCAGACCCGCGCGGGCGCCACGATCGTCCCCCTCGCGCTCGACGCCTCCGGCTTCCGGATCCTGAACGGCGCGGCCGGGACCGCTCACCTCATCGTGGACGTGAACGGGTACTTCGAGTAGCGGCCTACTCCAGCTCGGGCCAGGTCCCCTCTTCCAGCGTCGACTTCACGACGTTCACGAACGCGTCGCCCTCGGAGCCGTCGATGAGACGGTGGTCGAAGGTGAGCGCGACGTATCCCATCGTCTTGATCGCGAGCGAGTCGGAGCCGTCCGGCATCTCGACGACCTTCGCGCGCTTCTCGATCGTGCCGACGCCCATGATCGCGACCTGCGGCTGGTTGATGACGGGCGTCGCGAAGAGCGAGCCGAACGACCCGTGGTTCGTGACCGTGAACGTCCCGCCGGCGACCTCGTCCGGAAGGAGCTTCTTGGCGCGCGCCCGGGCCGCGAGGTCGTTCGCCGCACGCGCGAGGCCCACGAGCGAGAGGTCGTCCGCGCGCCGGATGACGGGCACGATCAGGCCCCAGTCCAGCGCGACGGCGATCCCGAGGTTCACCTCCTTGTGGAAGACGATGTCGTCGCCCACGATCGACGCGTTCACGAGCGGGCGCGCCTTCAGCGCCGCGATCGCCGCGCGGAGCAGGAACGGCAGGTAGGTCAGCTTCGTGCCGTACTGCTCCTCGAAGCGCGCCTTCACGCGGTTGCGGAGCTTCGCGATGCCGGAATAGTCGACCTCGAAGACCGTCGTGACGTGCGCGGAGGTCTGCTTGGACTCGACCATGCGCTGCGCGATCTTCCGCCGCATCGCGGACATGGGCTCGATCGTGACGTTGCCGCCGGGGAAGGCGATCGTCGACGCGGGCCGCGCGGCGAGAGGCGCCTCGACGGGGCGTGCGGCGAGGGGAGCGGGAGATTCGGATTTCTGAGAAGGCGCGGGCGAGGGCGCCGCGACGGGCGCAGGCGGAGCCGCGGGGCCGGCCGCTCTCTCCACCTTCAAAGAATCTTCTCTCCCGGTCCCGGCTCCCGCCAGGAACGCCTCGATGTCCTGCTTCGTCACCCGGCCGGAGATGCCCGTGCCGGGGATCTGCGAGATGTCGACGCCCTTGTCCTCCGCGATCGCGCGGACGACGGGCGACGAGCGCCGCTTCAGCAGCTCTTCCTTCGACTCGCCGGGCTGCGGAGGAGCGACGGGGGCCGGGGGATGAGAAGGAGAGGGGGACGAAGAGGAGGATTTCTCAGGAGGCGCGGGTGCTGCCGCCGCAGGCGGGGGCGCCGGTGCCGCGGGAGGAGCCGCGGTGTCCGCCTTCGAAGAATCTCCGGGCGCGGCCGAAGGCCGCGCTCCCTGCGCCGCCGCAGGCGGCGGTGCAGGAGGCGCCGGCGCGGGAGCCGAAACCTCGCCCGCTTCCGCGAGCAGCGCCACGACCGTGTTGATCGGCACCGTCTGGCCCTCGGGCACGAGGATCTCGAGGAGCGTGCCGGACGCGGGGGCGGGGATCTCGGCGTCGACCTTGTCGGTCGAGATCTCGAACAGGGGCTCGTCGCGCTTGACCGAGTCGCCGGCTTTCTTGAGCCACTTCGTGAGCGTTCCCTCGGCGATCGACTCGCCCATCTGCGGCATGATCACGTTCGTCGGCATGTTGGTCTCCTCGAGTCAGTAGCGCGCCAGCTGCCGCGCGGCCGCCAGCAGGGTCTTCGTGTTGGGGAGGAACGCCTCCTCCAGGGGTGGAGAGTACGGCACCGGCGTGTCGGGCGCCGTGACGCGCAGGATCGGGGCGTCCAGCCACTCGAACGCCTTTTCCGTGATCGTCGCGGAGACCTCGGCGCCGATTCCCGCGGTGCGCGTGTCCTCGTGGAGGATCAGGCACTTGCCGGTCTTCTTCACGGAGGTCAGGACGGCGTCCTCGTCCCACGGCATGAGCGTCCGGAGATCGAGAATTTCGGGCGAGATTCCGTCCACCTCGAGCGCGGGCGCGGCCTCGAGCGCGGTCCAGAGCATCGCGCCGTACGTCACGATCGTGAGGTCCGTCCCGGGGCGCCGGACGGCGGCCTTCCCGAGTGTTCCGGCGTCCTCGCCGGGGACCAGCCGGTCGCGCACGCGCCGGTAGAGGAACTTGTGCTCGAGGAAGATGACGGGGTCGTCGTCGCGGATGGAGGCCTTCAGGAGTGCGCGCGCGTCCGCGGCCGTCGCCGGAGCGACGACCTTGAGGCCCGGGGTCTTCACGAAGTACATCTCGGGCGACTGCGAGTGATACGGACCGCCGTGGACGCCGGCGCCCGAGGGGCCGCGGACGACGAGCGGGACGCCGATGCCCGTGCGGTACCGGTTCTTGGCCGCGAAGTTCGTCAGGAGGTCGAACGCGCGCGAGATGAAGTCGATGAACTGCATCTCGGCGACGGGGCGCAGCCCGCGCATCGCGGCGCCGATCGCGGCGCCGACGATCGCCTCCTCGGCGAGCGGCGTGTCGAGAACGCGCGCGGGGCCGAAGCGCTCGAGGAGCCCCTCGGTCGCCTTGAACGCGCCGCCGTAGACCCCTACGTCCTCGCCGAGGACGAAGACGCGCTCGTCGCGCTCCATCTCCTCGAAGAGAGCCTGCCGGATCGCGTCGAGATACGTCGTCTCGACGCCGGAACCGTCCGGAGTGAGCGTGTACGTGACCCCGCCCCGGGCGACGCGCGGGTCGGCCATCAGAGGCCTCCCGTGAAGACGCCCGCGCGTGCCCGCTCGCCGAGGGCCTCGTCGGCCCAGACGCCACGGAAGGCGAGCGACGGATCGGGGAAGGGCGACGCCTCCGCGAACGCGACGTCCGCGTCGAGCGCACGCCCGATCTCCTCGTGCGCGGCCCGCAGGTCCGCGGCGGACGCGGTTCCGGACTCGACGAGGACACGCGCGAGCCGGGGAAGCGGGTCCTTCTCCCGCCACTCGGCTAGCTCCTTCGGGTCGACGTAGGCCTGCGCGTCATGCTCGGCGTGGCCCTTCATCCGGTACGTCTTGCACTCGAGGAGCGTCGGCCCGCCGCCGGAGCGGGCGCGCTCGACGGCCGCGCGCGTGACCTCGTACACCGCGATCGCGTCGTTGCCGTCCACGACCTCGCCCCGGATGCCGTAGCCGATCGCCTTGTCCGCGAGCGTCTTCGCCGCGCTTTGCTTCTCGAACGGCGTCGAGTACGCCCAGCCGTTGAACTCGACGACGAGGACGAGCGGGAGCTTCTGGACCGCGGCGAAGTTGATGCCCTCGTGGAACGCGCCCACGGACGTCCCGCCGTCGCCGAGGTACGTCATCCCGACGACGGAGTTCCCTTTCATCCGCTCGGCGAGGAGCATCCCCGACACGACGGGCACGAGCGTCCCGAGCATCGCGATCGGGGAGTAGACGCCCTTGTCCGGCACCGAGAAGTGCAGGTTCGCGTCCTTGCCGTGCGAGGGCGAGGTCGCGCGGGCCAGGTACTGCGTGAGGACGTCGCGGGCGGGGATCCCGCGCGCGAGGACCGAGCCCAGGTTGCGGATGAGAGGGGCGAGGAGGTCGCCGGGTTCGAGGGCGAACGCGGTCGCGACGGACGTCGCCTCCTGCCCGAGCGAGCGGTACAGCCCCCCGACGACCTTGCCTTGCCGGTACAGGTTCACCAGCCGCTCCTCGAGCAGGCGGTTGAGCAGCATGGTGCGGTAGAGGTCCTTCAGGCGTTCGGGGGGGAGGCTTGTCGTCATGTCTTGGGGTCGCCCGGGAGCGCGGCGCGGACGGCGATTATCAAAGGCGGTGCCGGGGGGGTCAAACCGGCCCGTCGCTCCGGGACCACGACCTTTCGTTCCCGGACAAGAGGAATCCCTTGCGGGACCAGCGTTTCGCCCTAGATTAGGACCCATTGAGGGGAGGCGGGAGATGAAGACGCTCGTCCGCGTTTCCATGATGGCCGTGCTCGCCGCGCCGGCGCTCGCGCGAGCCGCGGGCACGCTCACGGGTGTGACCGCGAGCCCCGCGCCGGCCGTGGCCGGCTCCGAGGTGACGATCACGGTCACGTCGACCGGCCCGTGTGCGGTGTACGTCGATTTCGGGGACAAGCAGAAGGCGGCGCACCTCTCGCTCCCGTCCCCCGTGAAACACGTCTACGCCGCGCCGGGAAAGTACGTCATCCGGACCTTCGCCTACACGTCCGGGAACGAGGCGCCGGGCCTGTCGAGGTGCGGAGGCTTCGCCGACATGGAGCTCGTCGTGAAGGCGGCCGCGCCCGTGATCGCACCGAACCGGAACTTCGTTCCGCCCGCGGGGGCGTCGTCGGGCGTTTCGAAGGTGACGAATCCCGCGCCGTCCGGCGGCGGCGCCACGGCCGAGCCTTCGGGGGCGGCACGTACCCTCGGCGGGAAGGTGGCGCCAACCCCGACAGCGACGCCCACGAAGATGGTCAGGTGACGCCAATGGCCGGAGAGTCAGGAGGCGTATGAGAGGCCGCCCGAGAATCGCCGCGCGGGTCTGCGCCCTGGGGGTTGCGCTGCTGCTTCCCCGTCCTCTTTACGGGCTCCCCGTGAGCTGGGATGTCCAGGCAAAGGGCGTGTTCACTTACCGCGTCGGCTCCGAGGGGGGTGTCGGCAAGCGCGGTCAGGAGACCACGACGTTCCTCGAGGGGGAGGACGTGCAGATCGAGTGCCTGTACCTCGTCAAGCAGGGCGGCGACAAGAAGGACTTCACCACCTGGCAACTGGGGCTGTCCGTCGACGGCTCCGGCATGCATTCGTGGCCCATGAACGCCAACGTCGGGACGGTCGGGGGTGTCGGGTCCAAGTCCTACGTCTGGAAGGCGGACAAATCCGGATCACGCAAGATCAGGTGCGCGGCGGAGACGTACGATGCGGACCCGTCGAACAACGCGGCGGAGATAACGGTCACGGTGAAGGCGCGGCCCCCGCTTACGGAAATGGAAATCCCGACACCCGTACCGCAGAGCCCGCCGCCGGGAAAGAAAATAGCGCTCGTTCCGAACCTGTACCTCACCCTGAGTGCCCAAGTTCCACAGAGGCCCGTCGGTGGCTGGCCGAACCTTTTCGACTACGTCATCCATCGGCCGTACCAGAGCGTGAAATGGCACGTGGACATCGTCGGGCCGTCTCGTGGCGGGGCGATCAGCCTTTCGACGCGTCCGGCGGGTGACTTCCAGGGCTTCGTGAGCAATCTCTCCTACAAGGACTTCAACGCCTTTGTCACCCGTGACTGGCTGGACGCCCGTGGCCTCGGACCCGGGCATTACGCCGCGCTCTTCTACCTGAGCGAGACCGCAAACGGCAAGACGACGAACGGAAAAAAGGGCGTCGTGGAGTTCGAACTCGTTGCGCCTCTCATGGCCGGCGCCCAGCCGGCGGGTGGCGGCGCGGCGGCAGGGCCCTCCGACGCGATGCCTACGTCCTCCGGAAAGGCACCGACCCCGACGCCTGCGCGGCGGAAGTGACCCGGCGCGACCCGCCCGACGGCGGACGCCGTGCCGTGTGGCGCGTACAACAGCGACGGCACCGCAGAGCGCCGTACTGGCCGGCGCCGCAGAAGGTGGCGGCCCGCCGAACGAATGCACCGGGTAGGCGCCGGAAGTGAAGGTGACGCTGAATTCCGACGTGATGGCCGCGCCGGCGATCCGCCGCTGAGGTGCGGCTGAACTCTGTCAACGCTCCTTAGAAATGTCCCCTGAAATAGCTCGTTAGAAATGTCCCCTCTGTAACCGTCGTAGTCGTCGCGCGGTGGAAAAGTGGAAAACGGTGGCGATGAGGTTGCTGGATTCAGGGAGCGGCCACGCGAAGGCGCCTTTCGCGTGAAGCCTGGGCGGCGATGGTGAGGGATTTCCTCCACGGGTGAGTCTCGGAAGGCGCCCAGGTGGGGCTGGGTGCCTTGACAGAGGCCGGGATGATCAGTCTCGCCGGGCGATGGGGCCGCTGTGGAATTTCGTGGAACTCGAGAGCCCGGCCATGGTGAAGCAGCACCCGGGACCCATCCAGTCGCCTGCGAACCACGATTCTCTGGCGGCGAAGCGGCATCCGAGCCCTGGGCCCGGTGATCTGGAAGAAACGACCGTCGCAGACAACCGTCCAGTCGTTCTGCACGGTGCGCGGCTCATCGAAGACGAACACGTCCTCGAGGCGCAGGCCCTTGGGGACGGGCCGGTGGTGGTCGATCCGGCTGGCCGCGCTGTGAGCGAACCGCTCATTGATCGCCTCGAGGAATCCGTTTCTCAACAGCGCGTTGGCCGCGCGGAGGTCTTTGATACCCCGTAGCCGCATCTCCTTGACGAGACGGTCCTGCAACACGCCGTGCCGCCTCTCGATCCTGCCCTTGGCCTGAGGGCTGGCGGCCGCAATGATCTGAACCCCGAGCTTGTGACAGGCCTTGCCGAAGGCCGAAAGCGCAGGCTGGCCGGCCAACTGCTCATCTTTCGTCGGCTCGCGATCAACCACGTAGAGATTCTTGTGGTCGGTGTAAAGCGCCTTAGGGATGCCGTAGAGCTCGATCCACCGCCACAAAACCCTCATCGCTCCTTCCGTCGTCTCCTGCTCGAAGAACTCGCCGCCCATCTTCGCCGTGGCGTCGTCGACAAGATCGATCAGACACGGCTTGTCGCCCCTCTCGAGCCAGTCGTGGAAGCTGCCGTCCATCTGCACGAGCTCGCCGAAGTGCTCCTTGGGCGCCCTCCACTTTCGATGCGGCCCACGCTTCTTCTTCCTCTTCCACAGCCCCGCGACGATCAGCCACCGCCGCAGCGTCTCGTGAGAAACCCTCAGCCCCACCTCGAGAAGCTTCTCCGCCGCCAGGGTCGGCCCAAACCCCGAAAGCCGCGTCCGGCACAGCTCAAGGCACTTCTGCTTGCTCTCGGCGTCCAGCGTCCGATTCGACGGCCGCCCTCGAGACCGGTGCACCAGGCCCTTGGCTCCTTCGGTGCGGTACCTCTTCCAGATCCTCTTGCCCTGCCGCACGCTCATCGAAAGTCGCTCGGCTGCCGCTACCACCGTCTGCCCCCCGGCCTTTACCTGCTCGAACTCCACCAGCCGCGCTCTCTCCTTCAAGCTCAGCCCCACGATCCCCTCCATCCATGCCCCCTCTTCCAAGGGGACATTTCTATCGAGTTATCGAGGGGACACTTTCATGGAGCTACGACAAGGTGCGGCTGAACTCTTGACACCCGTCTGCCGCCCGCCTACGCTCCGCGCGCATGAACGCCGCCGCCATCTCCCGAAAGCGGATGACCGCGAAGAAGACGACGCCGCCGTGCGGCGGGCGATGGAGCGTTCTGTAGGTCGCGGTTCAAGAGGCGATCACCAGATGACACCAGGGCCCGCCGGAAACGGCGGGCCTTTTCGTTTCGAAGGAGTCCACCATGTCCCGTCCCGATTCCCGCATTCCCGTGGCCGTCCTCGGCGCGACCGGCGCCGTCGGGCAGCGCCTCGTCTCGCTGCTCGAGGGACACCCGCAGTTCGTTCTCGCGGAAGTCGCCGCCTCCGAACGGTCCGCCGGGAAGACGTACGCCGAGGCGACGCGCTGGATCCTGCCGGGCGACGTCCCGCAGGAGGCCCGCGGCCTCGTCGTGACGCAGGTCGACGCGGACTTCGTCTCTCCGGTGCTCCTCTCGGGCCTCGACGCGGCCGTCGCCGACACGATCGAGCCGCTGCAGGCCGGCCGCGGCAAGCTCGTCGTGTCCAACACGAAGTCCTTCCGGATGCGTCCCGACGTGCCGCTCGTGATCCCCGAGGTCAACGCGGACCATCTCGCCCTCCTCGACGGCCAGCCGACTCGCGCGTCCGGCGGCGGCATCGTGACGAATCCGAACTGCTCCGTCGTGGGGCTCGCGATGGCGCTCGCCCCTCTCCACCGCGCGTTCGGTGTCGAGGCCGTCGCCGTCACGACGCTGCAGGCGCTCTCCGGCGCGGGCTATCCCGGGGTCCCGTCGCTCGACGCGAACGCGAACGTAATCCCGTTCATCGACGGCGAGGAGGAGAAGATCGAGCGCGAGCCGAAGAAGATCCTCGGCCGGCTCGAGGGCGGGCGCGTCGTGGATGCGGACTTCCCGATCAGCGTCTCCGTGAACCGGGTGCCCGTGCGCGACGGCCACACGGAGTCGGTCTTCCTCAAGCTCAGGGCCAAGGCGTCTCTCGCGGACGTGAGGGCCGCCCTCGAGGAATTCTCGGGCGAGCCTCAGCGGCTGAAGCTTCCGTCGGCGCCGGCGCAGCCCATCGCCGTCCGGGACGAACGGGACCGGCCGCAGCCCATCCGCGACGTGGAGGCCGGGAACGGCATGACCGTCACCGTCGGCCGCCTCAGGCCCGATCCCGTCTACGATGCGCGCTTCACTCTCCTCGTCCACAACACTGTGCGCGGCGCGGCGGGCGCGGCGCTCCTGAACGCCGAGCTCCTCCTCGCGCAGGGCCGGCTGGCGGCCCGAACGGCCGCGCGGTGAACGAATGACCGACGTCCTCAAGTTCGGCGGGACCTCGGTCGGAACGGCCGAGCGGATCCGGGACGTCGCGCGCCTCGTGGCGGGGCGCGGGGGAGACCCGTGCGTCGTCGTGGTCTCGGCCATGGGGGGGATCACCGACCTTCTGGTGAGCCTGAAGAGTTCTTCGAGTGAGAGAGATCGGGCGCAGGCCGAGCGCGCGAGGGAGGCTCTCGCGCAGCGTCACGTCGCGGCGCTTGCGGGGCTGGGTCTGCCCGCGGCGGAGCTCACGGCAATGAGCGACGCGCTGGCCTCCGAGCTCCGGCGGGCCGAAGAGCTCTCCGCCGGCATCTTCCTACTCGAAGAAGTCTCTCTTCGGACGGCAGATGCGCTTCTCTGCCTGGGAGAGATGATCTCCTCCCGACTCGTCGCCGCCGCGGCGCGCGCGGCGGGCGCCGACGCGGTCTGGGTGGACCCGCGCGAGATCCTCGCGACGGACGCCGGGCACGGGGCCGCCCTGCCCGACGAGGAGGCGACGGCGCGGCGCGTCGCAGCGAAGGTCCTGCCGGAGCTCGAGCGGGGCCGGATCGTCGTCACGGGGGGATTCGTCGGCGCCACGCCGGACGGCGTCACGACGACGCTCGGCCGGGGTGGCTCGGATTACTCGGCGGCGCTCTTCGGCGCGGCGCTGCGGGACGCGGGCCGGGACGTCGGGGCCATCGAGATCTGGACGGACGTGGACGGCATTCTCACGGCCGACCCGCGCGTCGTCCCCGCCGCGCGGCTCGTGCCGGAGGTCAGCGCTGCCGAGGCCGCCGAGCTGGCGTTCTTCGGCGCGAAGGTCCTGCACCCGGCCACGATCCGCCCGGCCGTCGCGCGCGGGATCCCTGTCGCGGTGAAGAACTCGTTCCGGCCGGACGCGCCGGGCACCGTGGTCCTGAAGGACGCGCCCGGCGCCGGCGTCCGCGCGCTCGCGATGCGCACGGGCGTCGCGGCCGTGTTCGTCGGGAACCCGCGCATGCTCCTCGCGCACGGCTACGCGGCCCGGGTGTTCTCGGTCTTCGAGAAGCACGCCGTGCCGGTGGACGTCATCGCGACGAGCGAGGTCTCGATCTCGATCACGGTGGACGCGAAGGCGCCGCTAGGGGCCGTCGTGAAGGACCTCTCCGCGTTCGCCGAGGTGTCGGTCCTCCCCGACCTCGCCGTCGTGTCCGTCGTCGGCAAGGCCCTCCGCACGACGGCCGGCATCGCGCGGCGCGTGTTCCAGGCGCTCGGAGACGTCAACGTCGTTCTCATCTCGCAGGGCGCGTCGGACACGAACCTGACGTTCGTCGTCGCCGCGGGCGACGCGCCGGAGGCGCTCCGCCGCCTGCACAAGGAGTTCTTCGAATGAGAGCGCTGCTCGTCGGATACGGGAAGATGGGAAGGGCGATCGAGGCGGTGCTGGTCACTCGCGGGCACGGGGTCACGGGGAGATTCGGAGGAAGAGAAGAGGGGGATTTCTTGGAAGGTAATGGGGCATCGGGGGGCGTCGGTGCGGAAGCCTGCGACGTCGCGTTCGAGTTCACCGCCCCGGAGGCCGCACCGCGCCTGGTGCCTCGCCTCCTTTCGAAGAAAATCCCCGTTCTCTCCGGGACCACCGGCTGGGACACGGGTGAGGCGGTCCGGCTCGCGACGGAGCTCTCGGTGCCGTTCCTCCACTCCGCGAACTTCTCCCTCGGCGTCGCCGCGATGCGCCGCGGCGCGGCGGTGGTCGCGGCGGCGCTCGCACCGTTCCGCGAGTTCCACCCGGGCCTCGTCGAGCGGCACCACTCGGCGAAGAGGGACGCGCCCTCGGGCACGGCAAGGGCGCTCGCGGCCGACGTCACCCACGCGTCTGGCCGAAGGGACGTGCCGATCGCGTCGCTGCGGCAGGGAGGCGTCCCGGGAGAGCACACGCTCTACTTCGAAGGCGAGGACGAGACGGTCGAGATCGTCCACCGCGCGCGTTCGCGCGCGATCTTCGCGCAGGGCGCCGTCCGCTCGGCGGAGTGGATGCTCGCTTCCGGCCGGACAGGCCCCCTGACCTTCGACGATTTCTTTGCAGCCGCGTCGCGCACCGACGCGTCACGCGAAAACGGAAGGCGGACCTCATGAGCTCTTCACCTTCGAAGAATCTTCCGTCTTTCTCGGGCGTGTACACGGCCCTCGTCACCCCGTTCCGGGACGACGGCGCGCTCGACGAGCCGGGCCTGCGACGCCTCGTGCGCCGGCAGATCACGGGCGGCGTCGCGGGCCTCGTGCCTTGCGGAACCACGGGCGAGGCCGTGACGCTCGACGTGGACGAGCACGAGCGCGTCGTCGCGATCACGGTCGAGGAGGCGCGCGCGGCGCCGCGCCCCGTTCAGGTGATCGCGGGATGCGGCTCGAACGACACGCGGAAGGCGCAGCGCCTCGCGGCTCGCTGCCGGTCGGCGGGAGCCGACGCGCTGCTCGTCGTGACGCCCTACTACAACAAGCCGACGCCGCGCGGACTCGTCGCGCACTTCTCCGCGGTGGCGGACGCGGGCCAGATTCCGGTCGTCGCGTACAACGTGCCGGGCCGCACGGGCCTCAACATGCTTCCCGAGACCGTGCTCGAGCTCGCGAGAGACCCGCGCATCGCGGGCGTGAAAGAGGCGTCCGGCAGCCTCGACCAGTCCTGCGAGATCCTGCGGGCGCGGCCCGCCGGGTTCGCGGTCCTCTCGGGCGAGGATTCGCTCGCCCTCCCGATCGTCGCGTGCGGCGGCGACGGCGTGATCGCCGTGGTCTCGAACGAGGCGCCCGCCCTCCTCGTCGAGCTGGTCGCCGCCGCGCTCGCAGGCGACCGGCCGCGCGCCGCGGCCCTGCAGGCACGGCTCCTGCCTCTCATGAAGGCGAACTTCCGCGAGTCGAATCCGATCCCCGTCAAGTGGGCGCTGGAGCGGCTGGGGCTCGTGGGCGGCGCCCTCCGGCTGCCGCTCGTGCCGCTGTCGCCGGCGCATTTCGGACCGATGGAAGCGGCGCTGAAGGCCGCCGGCCTGTTGGACGAGGCCGGACGGCCCCTCGAGGCGGTGTCCGCGTGACGCGCGAGTACGTGTTTCGCCTCCTCGACGCTCTCGAGCGCGGGGAGGTTCGGGCCGCCGCGCCGGGGCCGGACGGGTTCTGGGCCGCCGACGCCTCGGTGAAGGACGGCATCCTCGCGGCGTTCCGGCTCGGCATCGAGGAGCCGTCCTCCGCCGGGCCGCTCCACTTCCGCGACCGCGACACGCTCCCGCCGCGCTCGCCGCTTCCCGAGGGCGTGCGCGTCGTTCCGGGCGGGACGGCCCTCCGGCGCGGCGCCTTTCTCGCGAAGGGCGTCGTCGTCATGCCCCCGGCCTACGTCAACGTGGGTGCATACGTCGACGAGGGCTCGATGATCGACAGCCACGCGCTCGTCGGCTCGTGCGCGCAGGTGGGCAAGCGCGTGCATCTCTCGGCGGCGGCGCAGGTCGGCGGCGTCCTCGAGCCGGCGGGAGCCGTGCCGGTCGTCCTCGAGGACGAGGTCTTCGTGGGCGGGGGCGCGGGCGTCTACGAGGGCGTGTGCGTGCGGCGGCGCGCGGTGCTCGCGGCGGGCGTGATCCTGACCGCGTCGAGCGTCCTCTTCGACCTCGTGCACGAGAAGGAATACCGGTCGACGCCCGAGCGCCCCCTCGTCGTGCCGGAAGGAGCCGTCGTGGTCATGGGCGCGCGCCCCGCCCCGGGCTCGTGGGGCAAGTGCCACGGTCTGTCGCTCGCGGCGCCGGTGATCGTGAAGTACCGCGACGCGAAGACGGACGCACGGACGGTCCTCGAGAGCGCTCTGCGATGAAGAAGAGAAGAGAAGAAGAGAAAGATTTCTTAGAAGGTGAATAGGGCATCCGGCGATGGCGTTCTCCTTCGGGCCGCGCGGCGGTTCGGGACGCCTCTTTATCTCTACGACTTCGACGTGATCGAGGCGCGCGTGCGCGCGCTGCGTTCGGCCCTCGGTCCGCGCTTCACGCTCGCGTACGCGGTCAAGGCCAACCCCTCGCTCGGGATTCTTCGCTTTCTGACACGATTCGGTCTCTCTTCGGACGTGGCTTCGAGGGGCGAGCTCGCCGCCGTGCGCCGCGCCGGCTGGTCGCCATCGAGAATTCTCTCGACCGGTCCCGCGAAGTCGGACGCCGACCTCGAAGCGCTCGTGAAGGCGCGCGTCTCGATCATCCACGCCGAAGGGGAGTGGGAGCTCGAGCAACTGGAGAGAATCGGCAGGCGCCTCAAAAGGCGGGTCTCCGTCGGCCTCCGGCTGAATCCGCCCTGGGGGATCGCGGAGAAGAAGGTCATCATCGGCGGCCCCGGGGCGAAGAAGTTCGGCGTCGACATCCGGACCGCCGGGAAGATTCTTCGGGCGAAAGGGAAATTTCCCCATCTCGACATCTGCGGGTTCCAGGTCTTCAACGCCTCGAACGTCCTCAATGCGCGCCTTCTCGTCGAGAACACGCGAAACGTCCTGGAACTCGCTCTTTCACTTTCTAGGAGGTTCTTGGTCCCTCTTCGTTCGATCGACTTCGGCGGGGGTTTCGGAGTGCCGTACGCGGAGGGAGAGAAACCCCTGGATCTCGGATTTCTTGGAAGGGGGTTGATGCGGGTTGCGAGGGAGGCGCGCGCGAGCGGGCTGCTCGACTCCACCCGCCTCGTGTTCGAGCCGGGGCGGTTCCTCGTCGCCGAGGCCGGAACGTACGTGACGAAGGTTCTCGGAACCAAGAAGAGTCTCGGCGTCGACTACGTCCTCGTCGACGGCGGCGTCCACCACTTCCTCCGCCCGGTTCTCCTCGACAGCCCGCACCGCGTGCGCCTCATCCGGCAAAAGGCGAGCGGCCCCCCCGCGCCCTCTTCACCTTCAAAGAAATCTCTCGTCCTCTCTGGCCCTCTCTGCACGTCTCTCGACGTCCTGCACCCGTCCGCGCGGCTGCCCATGCCCCGGCGCGGCGACCTCCTCGCGTTCGAGAATGCCGGCGCGTACGGGTACACGGAGTCGATGCCGCTCTTCCTGTCGCACGAGTGGCCCGCGGAAGCCGGCGTCCGGAAGGGCCGTGTCGCGCTGCTTCGCCGTCCGCCCCGCGTCGCCGAGCTGCAGGTCCGCCAGAAGACGCCGTTCTGACGGCGCGGGCGGCGGAGGGATAATCGGCGGCCCCAGGGAGGCGGCCATGGACGTTCGCTCGCTCGGCACGCACGGTCCCAGCGTCTCCGCGATCGGACTCGGCTGTATGGGGATGTCCGAGTTCTACGGCACCCGCAACGACGACGAGTCGATCCTCACGATCCACGCGGCCCTCGACGCCGGCGTCGATTTCTTCGACACGGCCGACATGTACGGCCCGTACACGAACGAGACGCTCGTCGGCAAGGCCCTCGCGGACCGGCCCGGCCGGGCCGTCCTCTCGACGAAGTTCGGCATCGTGCGCGACGCGGCGGACCCGACGAAGCGCGGCGTCTGCGGGAAGCCGGACTACGTGCGGTCATCCTGCGAGGGGAGCCTCAAGCGCCTCGGCGTCGAGACGATCGACCTCTACACCCTTCACCGCGTCGACCCCGCGACGCCGATCGAGGACACGGTCGGCGCGATGGCGGGCCTCGTGAAGGAGGGCAAGGTCCGCTGGATCGGACTCTCCGAGGCGTCGGCGGACACTCTCCGGAGGGCGAGCCGGGTCCACCCGATCGCCGCACTCCAGAGCGAGTATTCGCTCTTCTCGCGCGACGTCGAGGCGGCCGTCCTGCCCGCGTGCCGCGAGCTCGGGATCGGATTCGTCGCCTACAGTCCGCTCGCGCGCGGGTTTCTCTCGGGCAAGTACCGCAGCCTCGCGGACTTTCCGGAAGGCGACTACCGCCGCCTGGCGCCGCGCTTTCAGGGCGGGAATTTCGCGAAGAACCTCGCGCTCGTCGCGAAGGTGGCCGACCTCGCGCGCCGCCGCAAGGCGACGCCTGCGCAGGTCGCGCTCGCCTGGGTGCTCTCGCGCGGCGCCGACGTCGTGCCGATCGTGGGGACGAAGACCCGCGAGCGGCTGGAGGAGAACCTCAACGCGACCGACCTCGTCCTCAGGGCGGCCGATCTCGCGGAACTCGAGGCCGCATTCCCCGTCGGGGCCGCGGCCGGGGAGCGCTATCCGGCGGCCGCCATGGCCACGGTCGGCCGCTGAGTCTCCCTCTCGGTGCGCGGGCCCCGGCCCGATAGAATCCCCGACATGAGCGTCAAGGTTCCCGAAACCGCCGCACTCCCCCTGAGCCCCGAGCAGGAGCGCATCCGCGCCGCGAAGGAAGCGTGGCGGCTGAAGGCCGCGGCCGCGTTCGCGAAGACGCCCGCGTGGCGGAAGGACTTCACGACCGTCTCGTCGGCCGAGGTGAACACTCTCGCGACGCCCGACGACCTCGGCGGCTTCGACTACGCGCGTGACCTCGGCTGGCCGGGCGAGTTCCCGTACACGCGCGGCGTCCAGCCCACGATGTACCGGGGCAAGCCGTGGACGATCCGGCAGTTCGCGGGCTTCGGCACGGCGAGGCAGACGAACGAGCGCTTCAAGCAGCTCCTCGCGCACGGCCAGACGGGCCTCTCGACGGCGTTCCACCTCCCGACGCTCTACGGCTACGACTCCGACCACGCCATGGCTGCGGGTGAGGTCGGGAAATGCGGTGTGGCGGTCGACACGCTCCGGGACTTCGAGGCGCTTTTCGACGGAATCGACCTCGGCGCCGTGACGACGTCCATGACGATCAATTCCACCGCTCCCATCGCGCTCGCGATGTACCTCGCGGTCGCCGAGAAGCACGGCACGCCGTGGGCGAAGGTCGGCGGCACTCTCCAGAACGACATCCTCAAGGAATACATCGCGCAAAAGGAGTACATCTTCCCGCCGCGCCCCTCGATGCGGCTCGTGACGGACCAGTTCGCGTTCTGCGCGAAGCACGTTCCGCGCTGGAATACCGTCTCGATCTCCGGCTACCACATCCGCGAGGCCGGCTCGACCGCGCTCCAGGAGCTCGCCTTCACGCTCCGCGACGGCATGGAGTACGTGAAGTACGGAATCGACGCCGGGCTCGACGTCGACGACTTCGCGCCGCGTCTCTCCTTCTTCTTCAACGCACACAACGACTTCTTCGAGGAGATTGCGAAGTACCGGGCGGCCCGCCGGATCTGGGCGAAGGTCATGCGCGACCGGTACGGCGCGAAGAAGGCCGAGAGCTGGAAGATGCGCTTCCACTCCCAGACCGCCGGCGTCACTCTCACGGCGCAGCAGCCGTACAACAACGTCGCGCGCGTCGCGCTGCAGTCCCTCGCCGCCGTGCTCGGGGGCACGAACTCCCTCCACGCGAACGCGCTCGACGAGACGCTCGCGCTCCCGACGGAGTTCGCCGCAAAGATCGCGGTCCGGACCCAGCAGGTCATCCTCCACGAAACGGGCGTCGTGAACACGATCGACCCGCTCGGCGGCTCGTACTACGTCGAGGAGCTCACGAACCGGATGGAGGCGGGCGCCTTCGACTACTTCCGGCGCATCGACGCGTTCGGCGGCATGGTCGAGGCCATCGAGGCCGGCTTCCCGCAGAAGGAGATCATGGACGCCGCCTACCGGTTCCAGCGCGCCTACGACGCGAAGGACAAGATCATGGTCGGCGCGAACGCGTTCACCGAGTCCCTTCCTGAGGACGACGTGTCGACCCTCGTGATCTCCGAGGAGACGGCTGCAGAACAGGTTGCGAGCCTGAACGAGGTCCGGCGGACGCGCGATTCGCGGACGGCGATGCAGGCGCTCGCCGACCTGAAGGCGGCCTGCGCGGGCGGCGCCAACGTCATGCCGCCGCTCGTGGAGGCCGTGAAGGCGTACGCGACCGTCGGGGAGATCTCGGACGTCATGCGCGAGGTGTTCGCGACCTACGAAGAGCCGGCCGTCTTCTGAGGACGGGAATGCGGCCCGGTTCTTGCGGGTTAGACTCCTCGATGATGCCTGTTCGACGCGTTCCCGCGATCGTCGCCTTCCTGCTCGCCGCCGCGGCGGCCCTTCCGGCGCGCGCCCAGACCTCCGGCCCCGCGCTCACGCCGAAAGAGGCGAAGCGCAAGGAAGCGGCCGAGCATTACCTGCGGGCCCGGCTCTTCGCCCAGGACACCGAGTTCGAGCAGGCCGTCAAGGAGTTTCGCAAGGCGGTCGACCTCGACCCCGAGGACGGAGCCCTCCGGCGCGAGTACGGCGAGCTCCTGCGCGACATTCCGATCTACCCCGAGGCGGAGCGCGAGGCTCGCAAGGCCGTCGAGCTGTCGCCCCGGAGCGCCGGAGCCCACCGCCTCCTCGGTCAGGTGCTCCTTGCGACCGCGAAGGACAAAGCGCGCCTCGAGGAGGCCGCCGCCGAGCTGAAGAAGGCGGCGGAGATCGGTCCACCGGACCCGCAGGGCGCCGTCGCCCTCGCGCAGGCCTCCATCCGGCTCGACAGGCCGAAGGACGCGGTCGCCGCGCTCGAGGCCGTGGCGGAACGGGCGCCCGGCCCCGCGTTCTACCTCCTCTACGGGGAAGCGCTGGAGCGCGACGGCCAGTTCGAGAAGGCCGAGGACGTCTACCGCTCGCTCCTCCGGATGGACCCCGAGAACCGCGCCGCTTCGATGGGTCTCCTCCGCGTGTACGAGCGCTCGAAGCAGTTCGACAAGGAAGCCGCGCTGCTCGAGTCGTTCATGAAGGGCCAGCCCGGCAACCTCGCCGCGAAGACCCAGTACGCCACGGTGCTCCTGCGCGCGAGGCGCTTCCCGGAGTCGCGGAAGGCGTTCGAGCAGGTCCTCGCGGCCGATCCCGGCAACCGCGACGCCTTGAGGATGTACGCGGCCCTCCTCTCCGAGACGCGCGAGAACGAGAAGGCCGACGAGATCCTGCGGAGGCTCCAGTCGCTCGAGCCGGACGACCCCGAGGTCGCCTACCGCCGCGCGATGAACTTCCTCGAGGCGCGGCGCCTCCCCGAGGCCGAGCAGGTGCTCGAGGATCTCAGGAAGGCGCTCGCCGCGAAGAAGGCGGACGGGCCCGAAGCGGGCCAGATCGACGGACAGCTCGCGTACATCGCCTATCTCCGAAAGGACTACGCGCGCGCGACGTCGCTCCTGACGCCGCGGCTGAAGGACGGCGACGGCGTCAATCCGCAGGCCTTCAACCTGCTCGCGCAGATCGCGCGCGACCAGGAAGACTGGGCCGGCGGCCTGCGCATCGCCCGCGAGGCGGCAAGCGGGCCCGGGAAGAAGACGCCCAACGTGCGCGCCACGCACGCGGAGTTCCTCATCCGCTCGTCCGAGCCCGAAAACAAGGCCGAGGGCGAGAAGATCCTCGCCGCGCTGACCGCCGAGGACAGGCCCGGCGTCCTGGCCGCCGCCGACGCCTGGCAGCGCCTCGAACGGTACGGGCGCGCCGCCGACGCCGCCCGGGTCGGGCTCGAGCGAGCGCCGGACGATCCCGAGCTCCTGTTCCGCCTCGCCGCGTCGCTGGAGCGGGACAAGAAGATCGGCGAGTCCGAGGCGGTGTTCGAGAGGCTGCTCAAGGTCCGGCCCGACCACGCGCCCGGTATGAACTACCTCGGGTACATGTGGGCCGACCGCGGCGAGAACCTTCAGCGCGCGCTGGAGCTCATCCGCAAGGCGGTCGATCTCGAGCCCTCGAACGGGGCGTACCTCGATTCGCTCGGCTGGGTCTATTTCCGCCTCGACAAGCTCGACAAGGCCGAGGAGAACCTCGTCGCCGCCGCGACGCTGAACCCGGACGACGCGACCGTCGAGGAGCACCTCGGCGACCTCTGGAACAGAAAGGGCGACCTCCGGAGGGGCCGCGAGAGCTGGAAGCGCGCGCTCACGCTGAAACCCGAGCCCGACGTCAGACAGCGCCTCGAAGAGAAGCTCCGGAAGACCGAAAGTCTCGACGCGAAGAAGTGAGGACGCGCGCCGCGGGACGCCCTCCGTCGCTGCGGGTTGCAGGCTCGGTTCTCGTTTCGCTTGTTTTCTTCTTAGAAGGTGGATGCGGCAGCGGGCAGCCCGTGCGCGCGTCGAGTGATGCCGGGGTGCCCGCCCCCGCCTCTGCGTCCTCACCTTTCGAAGAAATCTCCTCTTCGGCCCTCGCAGCCTACGAGGCCGGGCGCGCGAGGGCGTGGGATCCCTCCCGCCGCTTCAAGGCTCTCTTCAAGGCCGAGGTCTCGCCGAAGGTGGGCGCGATCGGCCGCGGCTGGCTCTCCGTGTGGTGGGACGGCGCGAGCGGCTCGCTCGAATGGCGGGCGTCCGCGCCGATCGCCGGGGGAGGAAGAGGGGGACTGCTCAGGAAGGGAAGAGGGGAGGGCGGCGTGGAGCCGGACTCGTCACCTCTTCCCGGCAGGCTCTTTTCCGCCGACCTCATCGCCTGCATCCTCGGCACGCCGGAAGCTCCTCCATCGCCCGTTACCGTCCTCGACGAGAGGGGTAACGTCGTCCAGATGCGTTTTCCGAACGGCGAGGTCGTGACGTTTCAGCCCGGTTCGGGCGTGCCCCGCCGCATCGAGGCGAACGGTCCGGACGGCCGCGCCGTGCTGACGCTCGAGAGCTACGGGCCGTGGCCCTCGGTCGAAGAGGTCCCGCCGCTGTGAGCGAGGCGCGCGAAGGCCTCCGCGTCACGTCGTTCGCGAAGATCAACCGCGACCTCAGGGTGCTGGGAAAGCGCAAGGATGGCTTTCACGAGCTGGACACCGTTTTCCAGACCGTGGACCTTTCAGAGGAGATAGATTTCTTAGAAGGTGAAGAAGGCGGCGGGCAGGTCTCGCTCACGATCGAGGGGGCCGAGCTGCCAGCCGACGACAGCAATCTCATTCTTCGCGCCGCCCGTGCCCTCCGCGAGAGGTTCTCGGTGCGCGCAGGCGCCCGCATTCACCTTTCAAAGAAAATCCCCATCGGCGGAGGGCTCGGGGGCGGCAGTTCCAACGCAGCCGCGACCTTGAGGGCGCTGACCGAACTCTGGAAAATCACCGCAACCGAGGCCGATCTGCAGGCGATCGCCGCCTCCCTCGGGTCCGACGTCCCGTTCTTCCTCCTCGGGGGCCGCGCCCGGGGCAGGGGCAGGGGGGATGCCGTGACACCGCTTCCCGACGGCCCCCAGGAGTGGGTCCTCCTCGTGTTTCCTCCCTTTTCCCTTTCCACGGCAGAGGTTTACGGGCGTCTCAAGGTCCGGTCCTTGACGGGAAGTCCTTCTGCCACTAAAGTTTCCGGCTCCGAGACCGGTGGCGGGCCGGAGCGGAACGATCTCGAGCAGGCGGCGGAATCTCTCCGGGGGGAATTGCGCCGCATCCGGTCCGCGCTCGCGGGAGCCGGTGCGCGGAGCGCCCGGCTTTCCGGGAGCGGATCGACGGTTTTCGGGACGTTCGGGACGAAAGAAGAGGCCTCGCGGGCGATGACGTCGCTCGAGGGGCTCGGAAGAGAGACGAAGGCGAGGATGGCGATCGTGAAGACCGTTTCCCGGGCCGAGTTCGCGCGCCGCGCGGCTCCGGTCCGGATCGCGCAACGCGGATGAACGCCGCCTGCGCGACAATCCACGTGAGGCTTCCGGATGGGGAGTCGACAAGTGGTAAGTCAGCGGTCTTTGGAACCGCCTACCGGAGGTTCGAATCCTCCCTCCCCAGCCAACTCTCCTGAACGACGATGGAACGATTCGCATACGGTGACCTGAAGGTTTTCGGCGGCCGGGCCCACCCGGCGCTGACGGGCGAGATCTGCCGCAACCTCGGGCGCGAGGCGGGCCGGGTCACGCTCTACAACTTCTCCGACGGCGAGAACTACTGCCAGATCGACGAGAACGTGCGCGGCGCGGACGTCTTCATCGTCCAGCCCACGGGCCCCCCGGCGAACCACAACATCATGGAACTCCTCATCATGCTCGACGCCTTCAAGCGCTCCTCGGCGTCGCGCGTGACCGCCGTGCTCCCGTACTACGGGTACGCGCGGCAGGACCGCAAGGACAAGCCCCGCGTCCCGATCACGGCGAAGCTCACGGCCGACCTCATCACGGCCGCGGGCGCCGACCGCGCGCTGTGCATCGACCTCCACGCCGCGCAGATCCAGGGCTTCTTCAACATCCCCGTCGACCACCTCTTCGCGGCGCCCGTCCTGCTCGACGCGATCCGCGACTCGAGCCTCGACCCGCTCACGGTCGTCTCGCCGGACGCCGGCGGCGTCGAGCGCGCCCGCGCGTTCGCCAAGCGGCTCGGCGCCGGTCTCGCGATCGTCGACAAGCGGCGCAAGGGGAAGAACGAGGTCGAGGTCCTGCACGTCATCGGCGACGTCAAGGACCGCAACGTCATCGTCGTGGACGACATCATCGACACGGCCGGGACGCTCATCAACACCGTCATCGCCCTGAAGGACTCCGGCGCGCGCCGCATCTTCGCGGGCTGCGTCCACGCCGTCCTCTCCGGCCCCGCCATCGACCGCATCAACGGCAGCCCGATCGAGCGCATCTTCTGCGCGAACACGCTTCCGCTCGACGAGAAGCTCGCCCGCTGCCCGCTCTTGACGCCGCTCTCGATCGCCCCGCTCCTCGCCGAGGCGATCCAGCGCATCCACCAGGGAGCCTCCGTCAGCTCGTTGTTCGTCTAGACCCGCCAACAGGCCGGACCGCACGCCGGGGAAATTCCTTCCCGACCGTGCGCCCGAAGAAAGGAAACATGCTCCAGGAAGACATCGTCGTCGAAGTCGAAAAGAGGGACGTCACCGGAAAGAACGCCGCGAACCGCCTCCGGGCCCAGGACCTCATCCCCGCCGTGCTCTACGGCGGCACCAAGGAGATGGGGAACTTCCCCCTCACGGTGCCGCGCAAGACCCTCGCGACGCTCCTCAACAAGGGCCTCCACGGCAACGCGATCTTCAAGCTGCAGCTCAAGGGCACGAAGGATCAGCGGCACGTCATGATCCGCGACCTCGCGCTCGACCCGATCACGCGCGCGATGCTGCACGTGGACTTCGTCCGCGTCCTCCTCGACAAGAAGCTCCGCGTCAAGAGCGACGTCGAGGTCGTGGGGGTCGCGGCGGGCGTCAAGGAAGGCGGCATCCTGAACATCGTCACCCACGAGATCCTCATCGAGTGCCTTCCGGCCGACATCCCGGAGTCGATCAAGATCGACGTCTCCGAGATGAAGATCCACGACTCGTTCCGCGTCTCCGACCTCAAGGTCGGCGACAAGATCAAGGTCCTCGAGAACGCGGACCGCGTTCTCGCCCACGTCGGCGTGCCGAAGGCCGAGGAAGTCGTGGCCGCCGTCGCGGCCGTTCCGGGCGCCGAGGGGGCCGCCGCCGCCACGTCCACGGAGCCCGAGGTGATCAAGAAGGGCAAGAAGGACGAGGAGGGCGCCGAGCCTGCCGCGGGTGGAGCGAAGGCTGCGGCCGCCCCGAAGGCCGAGAAGAAGGACAAGAAATAAGCACGGACGGCCTCTTCCTCGTGGTGGGACTCGGCAACCCCGGCGACCGGTATTCCGGGACGCGTCACAACGTCGGCTTCGACGTCGTGCACGCGTTCGCGGAGAAGGCCGCCGGCGGGCCGCCGCGCCTCGACCGCCTCGACTGCCGCGCGCTCACCGGGCGCGTGCGGGTGGGGAACCGCCCGGTGCTCGTCGCCAAGCCCCAGACGTACATGAACGCTTCGGGAGAGTCCGTGAAGGGCCTCGCCGTCAAGTACAACATTCCCCTCGAGGACCTCGTCATCGTTTCGGACGACGCCGCTCTTCCCGTCGGGGCCATTCGCATCCGGCGGTCCGGGTCCTCGGGCGGGCAGAAGGGTCTCCAGAACGTGATCGACGGATTCGGCACGAACGAGTTTCCGCGCCTGCGCCTCGGCGTGCGCGGCGAGAACTTCCAGCCCGGCGAGCCGCTCGACACGTACGTGCTGTCCCGTTTCGCGAAGAAGGAGCGGCCCGTCATCGACGCCGCGATCGCGACCGCGTGCGACGCGCTCGCCGTGATCGTCACAGACGGCCTCGACGCCGCCATGAACCGTTTCAACCGTTTGCCCGAGGAATCGTCCCCGGCGAACTGATCTGCAACCTTGGCTCGGCACCGGACCAGAGGTCCACAGCCGCGCCTCGCGACGGGAAAACCCGCCGCGATCCAGAAGGAGGAAACCCCGTGGCCACCCCGAACACCCAACGCCAGTACGACATGGTCTTCCTGGTCGTCCCCGAGAAGGACGAGGCCGGAGCCCAGGGCGTCGTCGAGGAATTCCGCAAGCTCCTCGTCGACCACGGCGCAACGATCGAGAAGGACGAGACGATGGGCCGCCGCCGCCTCGCCTACACGATCAAGAAGAAGAACGAGGCGACGTACCACAACTTCCTGTTCCGCGGCTCGTCGGCCTGCGTCGCCGAGGTCCAGCGCAAGCTGCGCCTCTCGGAGGACATCCTCCGCTACCTGACCGTCCGCATCGACGAAGAGGTCAAGCACGGCCTCAAGGTCGCCCGCAACACGAAGCCGCGCCGCCCGCGCCCCGAGATGTCGGACGCGCCGATGGCCGCCCCCGCAGCCCCCGCACCTTCCGCCGCCCCCGAGGCCGCGGAAGGGCGCGAGTAGGAGTCCGCCATGGCCGCACCCGTCCGCAAGCCCGCCAAGAAGAAGTTCTTCGTCCGCCGCAAGCGCGTCTGCAAGTTCACCGTCGAGAAGATCGGCTACATCGACTTCAAGGACGTGAAGACCCTCGCGGGGTTCGTCCCCGAGCGCGCCAAGATCCTCCCGCGCCGCATCAGCGGGACCTCCGCCTTCTACCAGCGCAAGCTCGCGACGGCGATCAAGCGCGCGCGGTATCTGGCGCTGCTCCCGTACGTGTCTGATTAGGAAGTCGTTCTCCGCCTTCTGGGCAGCGCTGGCCGCGGCCGTGACCGCGGCGGCGCCGCCCTTCGGCGTCTTCCTGCTGCCGTTCGCGGCCGGGCGCCTCGGCGTCGCCGCGCTCTCGACGGAGGGCCTCGCCTGGGGGTTCCTGCTGCCGGCCTGCGCGCCGCCTCTCGCGCTCGTCCTCGGCGCGATCCTCGCGCCCGGCGCCGCGGGGCCCGCGTTCGCGATCGCGGCGGCGTTCGTCGCGCTGCCGGCCGCCGCGCTCTTCGTCACGGGGCAGGGCGGCTTCCGCCGCGACCGGGCGCTCCTCGTCGTCTTCGCCGTGACCGGGATCGGCGCCCTCGCGGCGCTTCTCGGCGCGGACGTCGCGACGGGGCGGGACCCGGGGGAGGTCGCGGCCGCGCGCTGGGCCGCGGCCGTGCCCGAGATGCTCGAGTACTACCGTTCCAGCGGGTGGGGCGAATCTTCCGTCGCGACGGTCGCCCGCCTCTTCGAGATCCTCCGGGTGGCCCTGCGCGACCAGCTGCCGGGCATCGTCCTCGCGATCGTGATGGGGCACGCGGCCGTCGTCGTGTACGGCTTCGCCCGGGCCTCCGGCATCGCCGCGGCCGACTGGCAGGAGCCGTCGTTCAGCCGGTTCCGGACTCCGCTCGCGGCCGCGGCCGTGTTCGTTCCGGCCGGCCTCCTCGCCGCGCTGGGCGGGCCGGACCTCCGCCGGCCGGCCGTGGACGTCCTGCTGCCGCTCGCCGTCTTGTTTTTTCTGCGTGGTCTGGCCATAATCCGCGCTCTTCTCGACAGGGGAAGAGCCGGCCTTCTGGGCCGGGCGCTCGTTTACGCGCTGGTCTTTCAGATGCCGTTTCCCTTCCTCCTGGCGCTCGGGGGGCTGTTCGACGAGTTCGTCGACGTCCGGGCGCGGCTCGACCGGATGCCTCCGGCCGAGGTTGGGCCGCCCGACTTCTGAGACCGGCGGGAATTCACGAACTTGGATGAGGAGCCCCCGATGAAACTCGTACTGACCGACGACGTGAAGGGCCTCGGGCACCGGGGCGACGTCGTGACCGTCGCCGCCGGATACGGCCGCAACTTCCTTCTCCCGAAGGCGCTCGCCTATCCGGCCACGCCCGGGAACGTGAAGCGCCTCGAGCAGGAGAAGAAGCGCTACGACGCCCGCGTCGCGAAGGAGAAGGACCAGGCCGAGGCGGTCGCCAAGTCCGTCGAGGGGACGAAGATCGTCCTCCACAAGAAGGCGGGCGAGGGCGACCATCTCTACGGCTCGGTGACCGCGTCGGAAGTGGCCGACGGGCTCGCCGCCAAGGGGATCACCGTCGACAAGCGGCGCGTCGAGCTCGAGGAGCCCATCAAGCGCCTCGGAACGCACACCGTGCACGTCAAGCTCCACAAGGACGTGACGGTCGCCGTCATCGTCGAGGTCCTTCCGCTCTCGCAGTAAATCCCCGGTCCCCTCCTCCCGTACAATCGCGACCCCGTCTCATGGCGATCGCGAACGGAACCCGTCTCGGGCCCTACGAGGTCCTCGCCCCGCTCGGCGCGGGCGGGATGGGAGAGGTCTACCGGGCGAGAGACCCGAAGCTCGCGAGGGACGTCGCGGTCAAGGTACTGCCTGAAGATTTCCTGGAAGGTGAAGAGCGGAAAGAGCGCTTCGAGAGGGAAGCGAAGCTGCTGGCCGCGCTGAACCACCCGAACATCGCGGCCGTCTATTCATTCGAAGAGATCCCCGGTTCTTCTCCGAATTCTCTGCGCCCCGTCCTCGTCATGGAGCTGCTCGAAGGCGAGACGCTGCGCGCGCGCCTCGCGGGCGGCGCGCTGCCCGTGAGGAAGGCGGTGGACTACGGGGCCCAGATCGCCCGCGGCCTCGCGGCCGCGCACGGGAAGGGCGTCGTCCACCGCGACCTCAAGCCGGAGAACCTGTTCGTCACGAAGGACGGGCGCGTCAAGATCCTCGACTTCGGCCTCGCGAAGCTCGTCGACGCCGGCGCCGGCAGCGGCAGCACCAATCTCCCGACCCAGTCGAAGGGGACGGAGCCGGGAGCCGTGCTCGGGACGCTCGGCTACATGTCGCCCGAGCAGCTGCGCGGCCTGCCGGCGGACCATCGGACCGACCTCTTCAGCTTCGGCGCGGTCCTCTACGAGATGCTCTCGGGCCGGAAGGCGTTCCGCGGCGACACGGCGGCGGACACGGTCTCGGCGATCCTCCGCGAGGAGCCGGAGGAGCTCTCGGTCACGAACCGCTCGATCCCGCCGGCGCTCGAGCGCATCGTCCGCCACTGTCTCGAAAAGAGCCCCGACGAGCGGGCGCACTCCGCGCACGACCTCGCGTTCGACCTCGAGTCGTTCTCGACCGCGTCCTCCGGCACCACTCTGGCGTCCGCGCCCCGGGTCGAGATCCGCCGGCCTTCGTCCCGGGCGCTCTTCGGGGCCGCGGTGTGCCTCGGAGCGGGCGTCCTCGGAGGACGGCTGCTGTGGAAGAAGCCGCCGGACGCGCCGCCGACGTTCCACCGGCTCACGTTCCGTCGCGGGAACGTGCTGCGGGCGCGCTTCGCGCCGGACGGGCGGACGATCGTCTACGGCGCGGCATGGGGAGGGGCGCCGTCCGAGATCTTCACGGTCCGGACCGAGAGTCCCGAGTCCCGGCCGCTCGGGTTTGCGAGCGCGACCGTCCTCTCGGATTCGTCGGCCGGTGAGGTCGCCGTCCTCTCTGCCGACGGGATGAAGGACAATTCGGGCTGGGGGACGCTCCAGCGCGTCCCGCTCTCGGGCGGCGCGCCGCGCACGCTCCTCGAAGAGGTCACGGACGCCGACTGGACGCCAGACGGCAAGGAGCTCGCGGTCGCGCGAATCGGCGAGGCGGGTGGACGCCGGATCGAGCTGCCACCGGGGCGTCCGATCTACCGTTCCGAGTCGCGCATCACGGCGCTCCGCGTCTCGCCCGATGGCGCGCGGGTCGCGTTCGTCGACGGCGACCAGAAGCCCGTCCTGCGCGTCGTCGACCGCGCCGGGAAGTCGCAGGCGCTCGCGGGTCCCTTCGAGGTTTTCTCTGGGCGGTTCGCCTGGAGCCCGTCCGGCCGCGAAGTCTTCTACTTCGGCGGAGCCGACCGGCAGGACGTCGCGCTCCGCGCGGTCGATCTCTCGGGACGCGTGCGCACCGTGTACCGCACAACCGGGTATCTCTTCGTTCACGACGTGTTCCCCGACGGGCGGATGCTCCTCGAGCACGCGTCGAGCCTCTACGGGCTCATGTTCGGGCGCGTGGGCGGCTCCTCGGAGGCCGATCTCTCCTGGTTCGACGGATCGGGGATCGTCGCGGTCGCTCCGGGAGGGACGGGAATTCTCTTCAACGAGTCGGGCGAGGCCGTCGGAGGGCGTCCGCAGGCGTTCTTCCGCAAGGCCGACGGCTCGCCCGCCGTGCGCCTCGCGGACGGCGAAGCTCTCGCACTGTCGCCGGACGGCGGACGCGTGCTCATCCGATCGGGGCGAGCGCTTGCAATCGCCCCGATCGGCGCCGGGACGCCGGTGGCCGTCGCCTCGGACCAGGTCCGCGAGCTGCGCTCCGCTGCGTTCTTCCCGGACGGCCGCCGGATCCTCCTGCACGGCGCGGACGCGGACCGCAAGGACCGCTTCTGGATCGTCGAGCCGCCGGCGGCGCCGCGCGAGGCTTCGCCTCCGGGTGTGAGCGGCCAGGCGTTTCTCATGTCGCCGGACGGCCGCTCGGTCGTCGCGTGGTCGGCCGAGACCTCGGTCCTTTCGCTCCTTCCGCTCGACGGGGGCCCCGCGCGCCCCCTGGCGGGCACGGAGAACGACGATCCTCTCGGGTGGACGGCCGACTCGAAGTCGCTCTACGTTCGGAAGAACCCGGGGCAGACGCGCACGATCACCCTGCTCGACGTCGCGACGCTCGCGCGCCGGCCGTGGAAGGACCTCGCGCCTCCCGATCCCGCGAGCGTGACGTATGCGCCGTCCGTTTCCTTCGCCCGCGACGGCTCCGCGTACGCTTACACGTACCGCCGCGTCCTGACGTCGGACCTCTACGTCGTCGAAGGCCTGAAGTAGCCCTCAGCCCGGCGGGCCGCCCTCTTTCCCCGGCTTTGGGAGCGGGGCCGCGAGCTTCGGGGCGTCCGTGAGCGTGACCTCGTCTCCCTTCGTCTCGCCGCGCTTCGGCGCGTAGATCGCGCGTTGGAGGTACTGCGGGAGGTTCGCGACGGCGTGCGGCTGGTCGCCGCACATCTCGGTCGGCTGCGTCCCGTTGACGAACGCCATGAGAACGGTCTTCGTGCAGCCCGGCGCCGCGCGGTACCCGGTTGCCTCGTCGACGGGCACGAGAACGACGCCCTGAGGCGCTTCGAAATCGTCTGTCGCGGTCACCACGCCCTCGGCCTTCATCCGCTCGACGATCTTCGTGAAGATCGGGAGCGCGACCTCGGCGCCCTGCGCGTGCGAGCCGCCCGCCAGGGGCTTCCTCGTGTCGTGGCCGACCCAGACCGCGATCGTGTGCTTCGGCGTCATGCCGATGAACCACGCGTCCGAGTACTCGTTCGTCGTGCCCGTCTTGCCTGCGAGGTTCAGGCCGAGCTTCGCCGCGGACGCGGCCGTCCCGCGCTGCACGACGCCCTTCATCATCCCGAGGAGGACGTACGCCGAGGCGGGCGACGTGGCCTCCTTCGGCTCGGGCGACCACTGCTCGAGCGTGATTCCGTCGGCGTTGCGGATCTTTTCGATGAACGCCGGCTTGTAGACGAGCCCGCCCGCCGCGATGGAGGCGTACGCGGACGCCATCTCCATCGGCGTCACCTCGAACGCGCCGAGCGCGAGCGAGGGGTAGGCGAGGAGGTTCTGCCGGACCCCGAGGCGCCGCGCCGTCTCGAGGACCGTCTTCGTCCCGACGAGCAGGTCGACGCGCACCGTCGCGAGGTTGACCGAGTGCTCGAGGGCGTACTGGTACGTGATGATCCCGTTGTACTTCTTTTCGAAGTTCTGCGGCTGCCAGGGCTCCTGCTTCGGGTCGATCGTGATCGAGATCGGCGCGTCCAGGACCGTGTCCGCCGGCGTGAAGCCCTGCTCGATCGCCGTCAGGAAGACGACGGGCTTGAACGCCGACCCGACCTGCCGAAGCGCCTGGACGGCGCGGTCGAACTTCGAGCGGTTGAAGTCGTAGCCCCCGACGAGCGCCCGCACGGCGCCCGTGGCGTTCTCGAGGATGACCGCGGCGCCCTCGACGTTCGGGTCCTGCGCGACGATCGCCTCGGACTTGCCCGCGTCGCTCGTCAGCGTCTCGATCTGGATGACGTCGCCGCGCGAGACGGCCTTGACGGGATTCTCGGCGCGTGTCCAGCGGAAGGCCGCGGCCGGAAGCGCGAAGCGCTTGTCGCCGACACGCACCTCGGCGCCCGTCTTCGAGGTCGCGAGCACGACGGCCGTGAGGACGTCGGGCGAGCCGCCGGACGCTCCGTCGGACCACGACGGATCCTTCCAGGTCTCGGGATCGAGGCCCTCGGCCACGAGATTGCGGGGCCTTCGAAAGCCCGACCGCCGGTCCTGGCGCCGGAGGCCCCAGCGCAGTGCGTCCTCGGCCCAGCGCTGGAGGCGCGGGTCGAGCGTCGAATCGACGCGCAGGCCCTCCCGGTAGAGCTCGCTCTCGCCGTACTGCTTTTCGAGGTACTGGCGGATCTCCTCGCAGAAGTAAGGCCCCACCGTGGACTCCCGGGTGCCCTTGGAGACCTCGATCGGGGCCGCGGCGGCGGCCGCACGCTGGTCCTCCGAGATGTATCCCTCCTCGCGCATCCGGCGGAGGACGAAGTCGCGGCGCGACTTTGCGGCCCCGGCGTTGCGCACGGGCGAGTAGTACGCCGGGCGCTGGATGATCCCGGCGAGGAGCGCGGCCTCGGGCAGCGTCAGGACCTTCGCGGCGTGCCCGAAGTACCAACGCGATGCCGCCTCGACGCCGTAGTTGCCGTGCCCCCACGGGATCTGGTTGAGGTACATCGTGAGGATCTGGTCCTTCGAGAACTGGCGCTCGATCTCGACGGTCAGGAAGGCCTCGTTCACCTTGCGGGCGATCGTCTTCTCGGGCGAGAGGAACACCGCGCGCGCGAGCTGCTGGGTCAACGTCGAGGCGCCCTGTGACAAGCGGCGCGTCGCGATGTCCTTCAGGAGGGCGCCGCCGATTCGTACGATGTCGATGCCGCTGTGGTCGTAGAAGCGCGCGTCCTCGGCCGCGAGGAGCGCCTTCACCATGACTTCGGGGATGTCCTTCCTCTCGATGAGGACGCGGCGCTCGATCGCGAACCGCGCGATCGTGGAGCCGTCGGCGCCCCGGATCTCCGTGACGATGTCGGGCCGGTACGTCGCGAGCTCGGAGACCCGAGGGATGCGGATCGCGCGCGACAGCCCGTACCCCGCGGCGACGCCGAGGCCGGCGACGAGGAGGACGGGGACGAGCAGGACGGCGAGGGCCGCAATGCGGCGTGCGCTCACGGCCCATTCTCGCACGCACGGTTCGCGTGGTACCGTCCCGCGTCGCGGAGGAACCATGGCCGAAGAACCCGTTCCGCCGGCTCCGGCGCCGCTGATCCCGAAGCTCCCCACGACGCTGCCGTTCGAGGACGAGGCGGGGCGCGCGCGCCGCGACGGCTGCCTGAAGTGGGGCCTCGTCGGCTGCGCCGGGGCGTCCGTCGTCCTGATCGTCGGGATGCTCTTCGTCCTCTCGAACGCGAAGAGGCT
Organism: Thermoanaerobaculia bacterium; assembly: GCA_044229475.1. Lineage (GTDB taxonomy): Bacteria > Acidobacteriota > Thermoanaerobaculia > UBA5066 > UBA5066 > Fen-183. Next base: position 248,176 of record JBGASW010000001.1, read on the forward strand.
CATGGGTCTCGCCTTCGAGAAGATCGGCGACCAGGTCGTCGCGGCCGCGGGGCCCGAGGTCACCCCGGCGGAGAAGGAGCGTTTCCGGACGGCGCTCACCGCGTTCGCCGAGCGCGCGAAGGCGGGCACGGCGAAGCCCGCCGCCGTGCAGACGTGGCAGTCGCAGGTCACGGGCGCGCTCGCGGACGGCCGCGTGACCGGAGACGAGATGCGCTCCCTGACCGTCTGGCTCGAGACGTCCGGCGCGGCGCCGCCTCCGGCTCCGGCGAAATAGTTTCGTGGCGGACTTCCAGGTCCTCTCCCCGCTCACGCCGCAGGGCGACCAGCCGCGCGCGATCGAGCAGCTCGTCGCGGGTTTCCGCGAGGGGCGGGAGAAGCAGGTCCTTCTCGGCGTCACGGGCTCTGGCAAGACGTTCACGATGGCGAAGGTCGTCGAGGCGCTGAACCGTCCGACGCTCGTCCTCTCGCACAACAAGACGCTCGCGGCGCAGCTCTATCAGGAGTTCCGGTCCTTCTTCCCGAAGAACCGGGTCGAGTACTTCGTCTCGTACTACGACTACTACCAGCCCGAGGCCTACGTCCCGCAGTCCGACACGTACATCGAGAAGGAAACGGACATCAACGAGGAGATCGACAAGCTCCGGATCGCGGCGACGGCCGCGCTCTTCGAGCGGCGCGACGTGCTCATCGTGGCCTCCGTCTCGTGCATCTACGGCCTCGGCAGCCCCGAGTCGTTCGGGAAGATGGCGATCGAGATCGAGAAGGGTGCCCGTTACGGGATGACGTGGTACTTGAAGCGCCTCGTCGAGGCCCAGTACGAACGCACGAACATGGACCTCTCGCGCGGCACGTTCCGCGTGCGCGGGGACGTGCTCGACGTCGTGCCGTCGTACGAGGAGCTGGGCCTCCGGGTCGAGTTCTTCGGCGACGAGATCGAGCGGATCACGCGCTTCGAGACCGTGACGGGCCGGAACGTCGGGGAGATCCCGCGCTTCGAGCTCTTCCCGAAGTCGCACTACGTCACGCCCGAGGAGGTCCGAAAGCGCGCGCTCGGGTCCATCGAGGCCGAGCTCGTCGTGCGGCTCGAGGAGCTGAAGGAGCAGAACAAGCTGCTCGAAGCCCAGCGCCTCGAGCAGCGGACGCGCTTCGACCTCGAGATGATGCGCGAGATCGGCTACTGCGCCGGGATCGAGAACTACTCGCGCCACCTGTCCGGCCGCAAGCCCGGCGAGCCGCCACCGACGCTCCTCGACTACTTCCCGTCCGACTACCTCACGATCGTCGACGAGAGCCACCAGACGGTCCCGCAGGTGCGCGCGATGTACCACGGCGACCAGTCCCGGAAGAAGACGCTCGTCGAGTACGGCTTCCGCCTTCCCTCGGCCCTCGACAACCGCCCGCTCCAGTTCGAGGAGTGGCTCGAGAGGACGGGGCAGCGCCTCTTCGTCTCGGCGACGCCTGCGCCGTACGAACTCCAGGAAACGGGCGGCGAGGTCGTCGAGCAGGTGCTGCGCCCGACCGGCCTTCTCGACCCGCCGATCTTCGTGAGGCCCGTGAAGGGTCAGGTCGACGACCTCCTCTCGAGCGTGAAGGAGCGGACCGCGAAGAACGAGCGTACGCTCGTCACGACGCTCACGAAGCGCATGGCCGAGGACCTCACGAACTACTTCCTCGAGCTCGGAATCCGCGTCCGGTACCTCCACAGCGACGTCGAGACGCTCGAGCGCGTCCAGATCGTCGGCGACTTCCGCCGCGGCGTCTTCGACGTCCTCGTGGGCGTGAACCTCCTGCGGGAGGGCCTGGACCTGCCGGAGGTTTCCCTCGTCGCCGTCCTGGACGCCGACAAGGAAGGCTTCCTCAGGTCCGAGACGTCGCTCATCCAGACAGCCGGCCGCGCCGCCCGAAACGTGAACGGCATCGCCGTGTTCTACGCCGACAAGATCACGGACTCCATGAAGCGCGCGATGGGCGAGACCGAGCGCCGGCGGAAGCTCCAGGGCGACTGGAACGCGGCACACGGCATCGTGCCCGAGACGATCGTGAAGTCGCTCGACTCGCCGCTCCTCCAGATGGCGGACCTCGACTACCTCGAGCCGAGCGGCGTCGAGCGCCGCCCGAAGGCGAAGGACGCGCCCTCGCTCGACCGCGAGATCGCGGACCTCGAGAAGGAGATGAAGGTGGCGGCCAAGGAGCTCGAGTTCGAGAAGGCCGCCCAGCTCCGCGACCGCATCCGAGAACTGAGGCAGATGAAGCTGTTCTGAGGGGGCGGCCTAGGTTCGGCCCAGAGCGAGCTTTCCCGGGTCCGTCAGCGACGTGTGCAGCTCCACGGAGCCGTCCAGCACGAAGATCTCGAGCCGCGTGTTGAGGAGCGGCGCGACGTTTTCGAGCGGCGTCTTCTTCGTCGAGAAGATGCCGATCCAGGCGTTCTTGCCGCTCGCCTTCGCGACGTAGAGGGCGCGGTCCGCGATCATGACGACCTGCTCCCACGTGACGCCCTTCGGAGCGGCCGGAATGAAGGGGAAGAAGGCGAAGCCGATCGAACAGGTGAGCCGGACCGAATGTCCGTCCCCGAGGTCGAACACGTGCTCGGCGACGAGCGAGCGGATGCGCTCGGCGAGCGTCTCGGCGACGGAGGGCTGCGCGAATCGTCCGATGATCAGGAACTCGTCTCCGCCCCACCGGAGGATCGTGTCCGAGCGCCGGCAGGCGCGCTCGAGGACGTCCTTCATCTGGAGGAGAACCTTGTCCCCGGCCGCGTGGCCGTACATGTCGTTCACGGGCTTCAGCCCGTCGAGATCCACCATCAGGAGGACGAAGTCGGGCCGCGGGATCGAGGCGTCCGGGCCCTTTGAGAGATCGGCGTAGTACCGGTCGACGAGGCCGATCTCCTTGTCGATCTCGGTCATCATGAAGCGGCGGTTGTGAAGGCCGGTGAGAGAGTCCGTGAGGCTCGATTCCTGGAGCTTGCCGATCGCCTCTTTGAGCTCTTCGTTCCGGACGCCCAGCTCCTTCGTCCGCTTGAGGACCTCGGCCTCGAGGAGGCGGCCGCGTTCCGCCTCGCGCTCGAGCTCTCTCCGGGAACGCCGGACGTAGGTCGCCATGGCGGCCAGGATCGCGAGAGCGTAGAGCGCGTACGCCCACCAGCTCCGCCACGGCGGCGGGACCACGACGACGCCGAGCGAGGCTCCCGCCTCGTTCCACACGCCGTCGCTGTTCGACCCCTTGACGCGGAACGTATATCGGCCGGCCGGGAGGTTCGTGTAGGTTGCCCGCCGGCTCGTCCCCGAGTCGACCCAGTCGCGATCGAACCCCTCGAGCTTGTAAGCGTAGAGGTTCTTGGCGGGCGCGGTGAAATCGAGCGCCGCGAACTCGAACGAGGCGACGTAGTCCCTGTGGCTCAGGGTGACCTCGCCGATCTCGTTCAGGTCCTTCGGCAGGGGAACCCCCTTGAGGAACTTGAGGAAACCCGTGAGGACGACGGGCGGTACGTGCGCGTTCAGCCTGATACGGTCCGGATGGAATTCGTTGAATCCCTCGTTTCCTCCGAATCGCATCGCGCCGTCCGGGCCCCGGTTCGAGGCGCCGAAGTTGAACTCGTTGCTCTGCAGGCCGTGCGTGCGATCGAAGTTCCGGAAGGCGCCTGTCTTCGGGTCGAAGTTCGAGAGCCCGCGGTTCGTGCTCAGCCAGAGCGTCCCGCGGGCGTCCTCGAGGATGCCGTAGACCGTGTCGTTCGGCAGGCCGTCGCGTTCGGCGTAATGACGAAACACGACCCGGTTTGCCTTGCGGTCCTCGGCGCTCCAGGCGCTGAGCCCGCCGCCCTGAGTCCCGATCCAGAGTGTCCCGCGTGCGTCCTCGTGGATGCAGAACACGATCCCTGCGGCCAGGCTCTCCTTCCGGGCCGGGTCGTGCCTGAAGCGGGCGAAGGCCCCGGAGGTTCGGTCGAAGCGATTCAGGCCCCCGCGCTCGGTTCCGATCCAGAGGGTTCCGGCCGCGTCCTCGGCGAGGGCGAGGACCGTGTCGTCGCTCAGGCTCGCGGGGTTCGCAGGGTCGCTTCGGTAGCGGACGAACGATTCGGTGGACTGCTGGAAGCGGTTCAGGCCGCCCCGAAACGTGCCGACCCACAGCTGGCCCTGCCGGTCCTCGAGGAGGCTCGTCACCCCATTGGCCCCGAGGCTCGCGGGGTTCGCCGGATCGTGCCGGTAGTGGGTGAAGGCACCCCGGGAGGCGTCGAGCCGGTCGAGTCCGCCCTCGAGCGTGCCGACCCACAGCGCGCCCTTGCGGCCGGCGAGCAGCGACATGACGCGGTCGTCGGCGAGGCTGCCGGGTTGCCGCGCGTCGTGGCGGTAGCTTCGAACGAGACGGCGTCCGGAGTCGAGGAGGTTCAGCCCCTCGTACGTGCCGACCCACAGCGCGCCGTCAGGTCCCGGCGCGAAAGCCTGCACGGTGTTTCCCGTCAGCGAACGCGGATCGGCGTGGTCCGCGCGGTGGAGCGCGAAAGACCCGGCGGCGGGGTTCGACCGGTCGACGCCGGAGGTCTGGGTGCCCGCCCAGAGCACGCCGCCGCGGTCCTGGAGAAGCGAGAGCACCCGGTTCTCCGCGAGGCTCGCCGGGTCTGTGGGCCGGTGGAGATGGCGCGAGAATCCGTCGTCGGCGGGCGTCCGCAGGTTGAGGCCGCCGTCGGTTCCGATCCAGAGAGTCCCGTCGGAATCCTGGAGCAGGGCCCAGACCTTGTCGTCGCTCAGGCTGCGCGGGTTGGAAGGGGAGTGGCGGAAGTGCGTGAACGCGCCGCTGCCGGGGTCCAGCCGGTCGACCCCGGACGCGTACGTCCCGACCCAGATCGTCCCGTCGCGCGCGGCGAGGACGGAGCGTACGCGGTCGCTGCTCAGGCTCCCGGGGCTCGCCGGGTCGTTGCGGAAGTGCGTGAACGTTCCGGTCTTCGGGTCGAGGCGGCTCAATCCGCCGCCGTCGGAGCCGATCCAGATCGCTCCGTCTTTGCCTTCCGCGATCGAACGAATGCGGTCGCCGCTCGGGCTGTTGGGGTTCGACGGGTCGTGCAGGAAACGCGTGAACGCGGACAGGGCGCGGTCGAATCGGTTCAGTCCGCCGCCGTCCGTGCCGACCCAGAGGACGCCGTCGCGCGCCTCGTGGATCGCGCGAACGCGGTCGCTGCTCAGGCTCGCCGGGTTCGCCGGGTCGTTCCGGTAGGCCGTGAAGACGAGCGTGCGGAGGTCGAGGCGGTTCAGGCCGCCGCCGTCCGTGCCGATCCAGAGAGCGCGGTCACGGTCCGCGTGCAGAGCCCAGATCGTGTTCGCGGAGATCGAAGACTTGTTCTCCGGGTCCCGCTTGAGAACAGTGAAGCTATAGCCGTCCCAGCGGTTCAGTCCGTCCTGTGTCCCGAACCACATGAAACCGAGCGGATCCTGAGCGATCGCGTTGACGGCTCCCTGAGAGAGCCCTTGCTCGAGCGACAGGTGATCGAAACGGAGTTGCCGTGGCGCGTCTCCGCGCGCGATCCGGGCCGCAAGGACGAACGCCAGAAGGACAACGGCGGCTCGCGCAGCCGCAGCGCGGCGAGGGGCTTCCGCGATCGTCCGCTGCATCTCGTTTTATGGAGATTACATGATCGCGGCCCGGATTTCGCGGCCGGAACCGTTGCGGACCAGCGCCGCGAACTCGTCGGCGGGAAGGGCTCGGGAGAAGAGAAATCCCTGCGCGTGGTCGCAGCCCTCGCCCTTCAGGAACCGGAGCTGCTCCTCGGTCTCGACTCCCTCGGCGACGACGGTCAGCCGCAGCCCCTTCGACATGGCGATGAGAGCCGAGACGATGGCCGAGTCGGAGGAGTCGGGCGAGATGCCGCTGATGAACGAGCCGTCGATCTTCAGGGCGTGCACGGGGAAGCGTTTGAGGAAGCGCAGGGCCGTGTACCCGGCTCCGAAGTCGTCGATGACGAGGCTCACGCCGAGTCTGCGAAGGCGGGCGAGCCGCGGGATGACATCTTCTTCGGCCGTCAGGAGCGCGCTCTCGGTCAACTCGAGCATGAGGGTCCCGGGGGCGAGTCCGGTCTCTTCGAGGATGCGGGCTACGGTCGTGGCGAAGTCCTCGCTCGCGAGCTGGACGCTCGACACGTTCACCGAAATCAAGCCCGCGTCGAGACCTTCCTCGTGCCAGCGCATGGCCTGGCGGCACGCGGTCTCGAGGACCCAGGCGCCGATCGGGATGATGAGGCCGCACTCCTCGGCGATCGGGATGAACGTCGCGGGCCCGACCTGACCGAGCTGCGGGGAGTTCCACCTCAGGAGCGCCTCGCTTCCGAAGACCTTCCCGGTGCGGCTGTCCACGAGCGGCTGGTAGTGAAGGGCGAGTTCATTCCGGTCGAGGGCCTTGCGCAAGCCGGACTCGAGGGTCAGCCTCGCGGAGACGGCCTCGTTCATCGTTTCGCTGTAGAAGTGGAGCGATCCGCGGCCGTTCTTCTTGGCGCGTCCGAGGGCGGCCGCGGCGTGCGACAGGAGCCGCTCCGCATCGGCGCCGTCGGGCGGGTGCACCGCGACTCCGGCGCTTGCGGTCACGAAGACCTCTTGCCGGTCGACGGTGTAGACCCCCGATACGGCCGCGAGGATCCTGCGTGCGGCCCGGCCTGCGCCGTCGGCGTCGTCGAGGTCGCTCAGGAAGACGACGAACTCGTCCCCCGAGAGGCGCGCCAGCGAGTCCTCGGGGTCGCGGCTCGGGTGGCCGAGGGTATCGCCGCGGCGCACGATTCGCTCGAGGCGCTTCGCGAACTCGAGAAGAAGCGTGTCCCCGCCGGAAGTCCCGAGCGACTGGTTGATCTCCGCAAAGCGGTCGATGTCGAGGTAGAGCGCCGCCACCACGTGCCCGGCTCTCCGCTGCCGGGCCAGCGCCTGGTCGACGAGCTGCAGGAGCAGGGCGCGGTTCGGGAGCCCCGTGAGCCCGTCCACGTTCGAGAGCTGCCAGATCTGCTCTTCGGCCCGGGCGTGATTCTTCCGGGCGCGATCGCCCTCGAGCAGGTTCGTCAGGCGTCCGGCAAGGACGAACCAGTTGACCGGCCGAGGTGCGGAATCCGTGGCCCCGGCTTCATGGGACCTCTGGATGGATTCGTAGTCGTCCCCCTCGGTGAGGAGGACGATCGGCAGCGCGCGCCCGTCTTCGCGGCCGCGAATCTTCTTGCACAGGGCGAAACCGCTCTCGTCCGGCAGGAGCGAGTCGAGGACGACGAGGTCGGGCCGGACCAACGCGAAAAGGTCGAGCGTCCCCGCGGCCGTCGACGCGCGATGGACCGTGAAGCCCGCCTCCTCGAGGTATCGGCTCGGCGCGATGAGGGCCCCGGGCTCCCGGTCCACGACGAGGAGCACGGGGCGGGAGGCGGCTGCCGCCTCCGGCGCCACTCCGGAGTCCGGCATCCTTACTCCTGATTCACCCAGGCGTTGCTGGACGCGGTCTCGGTGAGGTTGTTGCTCCAGACGTAGCCGTTGCTCCAGACGTAGCCGTTCGACCAGATGTAGCCGTTGCTCCAGATGTAGCCGTTCGACCAGATGTAGCCGTTGCTCCAGATGTAGCCGTTGGACCAGATGTAGCCCGCGGGGCCGGAATAGGTGCCGTTCCAGTCGTAGGAGGTCATTCCGGAGATGTAGTAGGCGCCGTTGTTCGGGTACTGCTGGGCGGGGCCGCCGTAGTGCGCGGTGCCAGCGACGTCCTTGGCGACGTCGAGGCCCGCGTTTGCGCTCCCGAAGCTGCTGCTGCCGATGACGGCGTCGTACGCGTCCACGACGCCCGCGCCCTGCTGGAAGACGCTGTAGGCGAGCGTCCCGTCCGACTTCACGCGCGGGTTCGCCGTGTTCATGATCCGGTACTTGACCATGTCCGGCGTGAGCGACGGGTAGTACTGGAGGATGAGCGCGACGACGCCGCTGACGACGGCCGCCGACTGAGACGTCCCCGACATCGTGAACTCGACCTTGTTCGCCGCCAGGTACTGGTTGTGCGTCGTCGAGAGGAGATCCTTCTCCTCCATGATGCCGAGGAGGTGGCCGCCGGGGGCCACGATCTCGGGCTTCACGAAGCCTTCGGTCGTCGGCCCGGTCGAGGAGAACGACGCGAGCTTGTCGTCTGCCGCGTTCGAGGGGGTGTAGCTGTCGGTCATGGCTCCGACCGTGATGACGTAAGGGTTGTTGCCGGGGACGCCGATCGTCATCGGGTTTGGGCCCTTGTTGCCCGCGGAGACGACGACCACGACTCCGGCCTGCCAGAGCTTCGTGACCGCCTGGTTGAGCGGGTCGTCCCAGTATCGCGATCTCGCCGGGGCCGCGAAGGAGCAGTTCACGACTCGGATGCCGTACTTGTTCCTGTTCGTCAGAATCCAGTTCAGCCCGCGGATCACGTTCGCGTATGTGCCCGCGCCCTTGCCGTCGAATGCCGTGATCGCGACGAAGCCCGCGTCGGGAGCGACGCCCAGCCACGTGTTGCTCCCGTCGTCGGCTTTCTGGCTGCCCAGGATGACGCTCGTGACGTGGGTCCCGTGACCGTAGGAGTCGTTTGGAACCGCCCCTTCCTTGCCCGTCAGGGCGTTGTACTGGGCCACGACCCGGCTGTGCCCGGCCGTGTCCTTCGTCAGGATCGGGCTGGCGGTCCACCACCCCGTGTCGAGCACGGCGACGTTGACGCCCTTGCCGGTGATCCCCTGGGAGTGGAGAGTGGCCGCGCCGATGAGGGTGGGATACCAGCTGTTGGACCAGGACCCCGCCACCCGCACGGCCCCGTCGCCGTAGACTCGCGCACCGCGCGCCTTGACGGTGTTCAGCTGTGACGGCGTGAGGTCCGCCGCGACGGCATCAATGATCGCTAGGTCGTGCGTAACCGTTCCGCCGACGCTCCGGACGAGCGCCGCGGCCTCGGCCGCGCTGGCGCCCTGGACGATGGTCGATGTCGTTCGCGGCGCCGAGGCCCGGTGCCCCGCAAAGCAGGCGGACACAGCGATGGCGAAGCAGGCTGCCGTCGTGAAGTACCGGCTGGTTGTCTGTTCCCTTTCGATTCGCATCGCCGCATCTCCTCTTGTTCGGTCGAGGTACTTGCGGCTGTACTGAGCAATGGTCGTGCCCGGACAATCACTCTTGATGACCGCCCGTTCGCGAGGGACCCGGGTGTCAATGAGATCTGCTTAAAGAATTCTCGTAGAATCAAATACCGCTCCAGAGCGGCCCATTGTCCAATTGGTCTAAGGATTGATTCCGTGTCAATTGCGCGGGATTTCTTGCGTCCAGTTTTTGGTGTTCCGCAACTATTGTTGCGATACTGGGGGATGGCAGCAGCTACGCCCGGCGCCGAAACGTCTGGGCGGTGACCCCGAGGAGCTTCGAGCCAAGGATCGCGTCCGAAGGGACCGCCGAGCGAATCTCCTCGACCAGGATCCGCTCGGCGCGATCGAGGCGATCCTCGCCGTTGGCGTTCGGCGCCGACGCGATCCTCACGATGGCCGCTCGAACTCCGTTCCACCAGTCCGGGCGCGGCGGCATTCCGAGCTCGACTTCGTTCTTCGCTTTCTGGAGGCGATGGCGGAAGGTCGCATCGGGAACGCCCATGAGCGCCGCGCCCTTGTAGGCGACGCCCTGCGCCGCCGCGTCCGCTTCCAGCACGAAGTCTGTGGCAAGCCAGCGCCCGAATGGCAGGGCGGGAATCTCCTTTCCCTCCGCCGCCTTCTTCACGAGAGAAGAGAGCTCGTCACCAAGCGCCTTCCACGGATCGGCTGCAGGCGAGCCGTACGGCAGGTCGCGCACCGGGGCGGCCGGCAAGGGAGCGGCGGAGGGCATCGCTCCGCCCGCGCCCTCGCTCGGCAGGCCCAGGTCCGCCGGAGCGAGTTCCTCGCGCGGACAGAAGATCACGGCCTGCATGATCCGGTGTTGCAGCTCGCGGACGTTTCCGGGCCACGGGTACCGGAGCAGAGCCACCGTTGCCGACGGCGAAAGCCGCCGCGGCTCCTTCTGATAAAGCGTGCAGAACCTCGCGAGGAAGTGCTCGGCGAGGAACAGGATGTCGTCGGGTCGTGCGCGGAGCGGCGGAACGACGAGGCTGACGACGTTGAGCCGGTGGTACAGGTCGCCCCGGAAACGGCCGGCCGCTTCCTCGCGCTCGAGATCGCGGTTGCTCGCCGCGATGATCCTCACGTCCACCTTCCGCGCCCGGTTCCCTCCGACGGCGGTGAGCTGCTTTTCCTGGACGAAGCGCAGGAGCTTGCCCTGCACGTCGAGCGGGAGCTCTCCGATCTCGTCCAGCAGGACGGTGCCGCCGTCTGCCTCGGCGAGCCGCCCGACGCGACGCTGCGAGGCGCCGGTGTACGCCCCGGCCTCGTGCCCGAAGAGCTCGCTGTCGGCGAGAGTGGCGGCGATCGCGCTGCAGTCGACGACGACGAGCGGCTTCTGCCGGCGCGGGCTCATCTCGTGCAGCGTCCGGGCGAGAAGCTCTTTTCCGGTGCCGCTCTCTCCGCCGACGAGGACGGTCGCGTCGGTCGCGGCGACCTGCTGGGCGCGGGCGAGGAGCTCGTGCATGACGCCGCTCCGGTACTGAAACTGGAGACGGTCGGAAGCAAGACGGTAGCGGTCCAGCTCGGCCTCGAGCCGGCGCCGCCGCTCGTCGTCCGTGCGCTTCACGTCGGCCGCGAGATGGATCCGCTCGAGCGCCGCGCCGACCTGGCGGCCGAGCCCCGCGAGGAAGGTCACGTCGGCCAGCTCGAAGGGACGCTCTGCCTTGAGGAGCAGCGCTCCGAAGGGCCGATCGTGCGAAGAGAGCGGTACGGCGATGACGTGGAGGAGAGGGTCGTCTCCGGGCCGGTCCGCAACGGGGATCGGAGCCTCTGCCGGGCGCCCCGACTCCTGCGCGTCCCGGATCAGCTTTCTTTCTGCGGGCGGCACCTCGACGGATTCGACGACCTCGAGCAGGTTTCCGTGTTCGTCGCGCCGCACGAGGCCGTAGGCGAGCCGCGGCTCCCCACGTTCGTCCCGGACCACGAGGGCCGTGCTGCGCGGCGAAAAGGCACGGTCGATGCGCTCCACGATCTGCGGTGCGAGCGCGTCGACGCTCTCGAACCGTGCCATGATGTTCATGGCGTCCCACAGGAGCCCCATGTTCCGGTAGTCGATCGACATGCGGCCCGTGAAGATGCCGCTCAGCCGGTCGAAGCTCTCGGCGCGCGCCGTCTCGGAGCCGGGCTCCCACGCGGCGACCCGGTCGCCGCCGGCACGCTTGGCCGTGTTCAGAGCCTGGTCCGAACGGCGGACCAGGTCGGCCGGGGTCGAGATCTCGACGCGGCCTGGCTCGAATGCCGTGACGCCCGCGCTCGCGACGAGCCGAAGCGTCCCGTCGAGGAACGCCTTTTCGCGGAACGCCGCCCGAATCTTCTCGGCGACCGCGACGGCCTCGGCGAGCGCGGCGCCGGGAACGATGACGGTGAACGTGACGCCGCCGAAGCGCGTCACGACGTCCGACGCCCGGAGAACCGACCGGATGCGCCCCACGAACTCCCGGATCGCGTCGTCGGCGGCCTCGCGCCCGAACCGTTCGTTGATGAGAGCGAAGCCGTCGGGGTTGACGGCGAGGAGCCCGAGGGGCTGCCGCCGCTCGCGGGCCGATTCGACTTCCTGATCGAGGAGGACCTGAAAGGCCGGACGCGCGGGAAGTCCGCTGACCGGGTCGCGGAGCATCGCCGAGACCTCCGCCGCGTGCTCGGCGAGCCCGCCGCCGAGGAACATGATCCAGTTCCACCAGAGAGCGGCGGACGGATCCGGCGAACCCGCCGGGGCGAGGGCCGCCCGGAGACGTTCGAACGGGGGCTGCGGGCCCGGAGGAAGGCGCAGCCCGAGCCATCCAGCGCGCGGCCCCTCCGCGGCGGGAGCCACGTCGAGCCGCCGGCGTCCCGCCGGGCGGAGATCGTCCTCCGAGCTTCCCGCTGCAAGGACCGCGATGGGAGGCAGCGCGAGGATCAGGCCGTCCGGATCGCGGCTGCCCGCGAAGCGCGGCCCGTCCGGGCTCGACGCCCCGATGGAGAGGCCGCTCTCCTCGAGCTTCGCCGCGTCCTCGAGACTCGAGAGCTCCGGCAGAGGAGGTCCTTCCCCCGTGTGGATCAGCAGGGGCGCCGAAGAGGCCGTCCGTCCCGCGGGAATGAAGATGGACGCGGCGCGCGCACCGCTCATCTGGAGGATTCCGCGGACGTAGTACTCGAGCAGCTTCGGCGTGCTGATCATGGGAGCGCTTTATGATGCCTCGATTCCGCCGCCTCGTGTGAAGCGCCGCCGATGAGACACAAACTCGTTCTTGGCGTCCTGCTTTGGGCGCTTCCGGTCTCCGCGGGCGAGATCACGGGCCGCGTGTCGCTCAACGACAAGCCTGTCGCCGGCGTCACGGTGTCGGCGCTGGCGGTCGAGCTCCCGGCCGACCAGGCGCGGCGCGAAGCCCGCCGCGAGCCGCGGCCCGCAGCGCTGGCGAAAGCCGTCACGAACGCGAAGGGCGAGTACCGCCTCGTCTTCGACGCGGCTCCGGGAGAGGCCGGGAAGCTCGTGAGCCTCGCGTGCGCGGGCGGCGGCGTCGCGTCGGCGTGGATCGCGGGCCGGTTCGACACGGCGGACGTCGACGACGCGGGCGAGTTTGCGGCGCGCAAGGGCGTGCCCCTCGCCGGCCGCGTCGTGGACGCGGCGGGAAAGCCTCTCGCCGACGTGCAGGTCGAGCATCCCACCGGGCCGGAGTCGGTGCGGACCGGAGCCGACGGCGCGTTCGCCTTCGAGGGCGCCGCCGAGAGCGGCAACGACGTGGAAGCCCGGAAGCCGGGCTCCGTGACGGCGAGGGCGCAGAACGTCCGCGGGGGGCGCAAGGACGTCGCAATCGTCCTCAAGCCGGCGCTGCCGCTCGCGGGAGTTGTCGTTGGAGCCGACGGAACGCCCGCCGCCCACGCCGTGGTCCGCGCCGACACGCGCGAGGCGCGCGCGTGGGCGGAGACGGACGCCGAAGGCCGCTTCACGCTCGCGGCGTTCGGCCCAGGCCGGACCAACGTCTTTGCGGACGCCGGCGAGCGCGGCGTCCGCGAGGCCACGGGCGTCGCTCTCCCGCGCCGCGAGGACGAGCCTCTGCGCCTCGTCCTCGCTCCGGCGCGCGTGCTCGCGGGTCGCGTCTTCGACGTCACCACGCGCAAGCCGGTGGCCGGCGCGGTCGTCGACGCGCAGGGGAAGTGGCGCGGGTGGGTCCGCGCGGGCGCTGACGGGAGCTTCGTGATCCGGCCCGCGCCGCCCGGCGACCTCCGCCTCACCGTGATCGCGCCGCGCTACGCGCCGGTCCTGCGTCAGGTCACGGCCCTCGAGGTGGGCGGAAAGCCGGTCGAGGTCTTCCTCCGGCCCGCGGCGACGGTCTCCGGCCGCGTCGTGGACGAACAGCGCCGCCCGGTGGCCGGCGCCCGCCTTCGCGCATTCGACTCGGAGCAGCGCGCGTCGCCAGGCCTGCCGCCGTCCTTCACCTCGGGCGAGGACGGGACGTTCACCCTTCGCCGCGTCCCGGTCATCGAGACCGTCCGGGTGCTCGCAAGCCACCCGGACTTCGAACCGCATGCACTGGCCGACCTCGGCCTCAAGCCGGGCGAAACACGCGCCGGCGTCGTCCTCGCGCTCCGGCGCGGCGCCGTCGTCACGGGCATCGTCACGGCGGGAGGCGAGCCGCTCGCCGGCGCGCAGGCGTTCGTCGCGCCCGGCCGGAGCGCGTACGGGACGCCGCCGCGCTCGCTCGCCGGGCCGCAGTGGAGCTGGCCTCGCGCGACGACGGGCGCGGACGGGCGCTTCCGGCTCTCGGGCCTGTCGCCGGGCGAGTACGTGCTCACCGTGTACCGCACCGGCTGGGCGACGGAGACGAGGGACGCGACGATCGCGGAGGGCAAGGGCCCGGACCCCTTCACGATCGCGCTCGCGCCGGAGGCCGTCGTCTCGGGCCGGGTCGTCGGAAAGAAGGGCGGAGGCGTCGCGGCGCAGAACGTCAACGCGCAGGCCGTCGAGACGCGGGACCGCAGCTCCGCCTTCGCCCGCACGGCGGCAGACGGCTCGTTCGTCCTCGAGGGCCTGAAGCCCGGCGTCGCCTACAACCTCTACCTCTACGGAACGGGATCGAGCACGCCGAAGGCGGTCGTCACGCCGCCGGCCGAGCGCGTCGAGGTCGTCGTGAACGGGCCCGGCCGCCTCGCGGGCCGCGTCGTGGACCCGGACGGGCGCCCCGTCACCGCGTACCAGGTCACGGCCCAGGCCGACCGCTCGTCGGGCGGGTCGGGCTGGTTCGATTCCGCGCGGCAGGACGTCGCGTCCGAGGCGGGGGAGTTCGCCTTCGACAACGCGCCGGCCGGAACGCTCGAGGTGCGCGTCGCCGCGAAGGGCTTCCAGCTGGGCCGCGTCGGCGGCGTCGTCGTCGAGGAGGGCGAGTCGAAGGAAGGCGTCGAGGTGCGCCTCTCGCGCGGCGCGTCGGTCAAGGGGCGCGTCGTCGAGGCGCGCGGCGGAGCGCCCGTCGCGGGCGCGGAGGTGTCGGCGGAGTCGGCGCCTTCGCGCGTCGTTGCCGGCGCGGACGGCACGTTCGAGTTCGAGGCCCTCGCGCCGGGGAAGGTGCGCGTGACGGCGTCGTCCCCCGACTTCGTCTCGGCGAGCGAGAACGTCGAGGTAGGCGAGGCGGGCGGCACGGTCGAATTGAAGATGTCGCCGGGGGCCTCGATCTCCGCCGTGGTCGTGACGCCGGGGGGCGAGCCGGTGCCGGGCGCCGAGGTGGCGATCGGCCCGGGCGGGCAGTCCTGGAGCAACACGCGGAGCGTGAGTGGGGCGGACGGGCGTGTTCGCTTCGCGCACCTCGTCCCGGGCCGCTTCTCCCTCACGGCGGGAAGCGCGGGGCGCCGCTCGAAGCCGGTGGACGTGACGCTGGAAGCCGACCAGGTCCGCGACGACGTCCGCATCGTGATGGGTGGCGGCGCGACCGTCGTCATGACGATCACGGGCGTCTCGCCCGAGGAGAGGCGGCAGCTGAGCGCCGGGGTGGGGGGAAGGGGCTACGTCGCCGCGCAGGAGCTGCCCGACGGCCGGTTCGAGGCGCGCGACGTCCCCGCGGGGCGCGCGCAGGTCTACGCGCGCACCGGAAATTTCGACGCTCCGCAGATGCGGAGCGTGGCTCGGCCCATCGACGTGCCAGAGGAAGGGGTCCTCGACGTGGAGCTGCCGTTCGAGGCCGGCGTGTCTCTAACCGTGCGCGTCGTGAAGGACGGGCAGGGCGTCGAGGGGGTGTACGTGAACGCTCGCCCTGCGGCGGCCGATACGGCGACGCTCGGGCAGGGCACGACGGACGCTTCCGGGTCGGCCCGTCTCACGGGCCTCAAGGCCGGAAAATACGAGGTGCACGCGTACGCGCCGTCGGGCGGAGGGGAGGCGCCGATGCAGAAGGTCGACCTCGCGGGCGACCAGACGCTCGAAATCGTGCTGCCTTCGGGCCGGCTCGCGGGGCGCGTCGTCGCCTCGGGCACTCAGGCGCCGCTCGGGGACGCATTCGTGACCGTGAAGGCCGCCAGGACGGACGCTTCGTACCAGCCGACCCACACCGCGACGACGGACGACGCGGGCCGCTTCCAGTTCACGGGTCTCGAGGCGGGGCCGTTGACGCTCACCGCGACGCACAAGGGCTACGTCGTCGAGACGCGCGCGGTCACGGCCGACCCGCCGGACGACCTCGTCGTCGCGCTCGCGCGCGGCGACGGGCTGGACGTGACCGGCCGCGACGGCCTCCTCGGAACGCCGCTCTCGACGCTCTGGGTCAAGGCCTACGACGGAACGGGCGCCGAGGTGCTCGACACGTCCACGCGCCTCGACAGCGCGGGCCGGGGCGAGGTTCCGTCGCTCAAGCCGGGCTCGTACACGATCGTGGCGGGCGGCTGGAGCGGCTACGCTCCCGTCACGTACGAAGGGGTGTCCGTGCCGGGCCCCACGCTCGCCGTGGCCCTGACGCCCGGCGGGACGCTCGACGTGGACGTCGCGCCGGAGAAGCTCAGGGCCGGACCGCTCGCGTGCGTCGTGACGGGCCCGCGAGGCCGCCTCGCGACCCGAGTGTGGGGGAATCGCGGCGACCTCTCGCTTTACTCTTCGTTCTCCCACCTCACGAACTTCCCGCCCGTGTCCGGCACGCTGTCCTGCCCGGGCTCGGCGCCCGTGCCGTTCACCGTGACCGAGGGCGGGACGGCGCGGATCGTGGTGAAATAGCGGCGCCCCGGGCGTCGGGAGCCTATCTTTTCCCGAGGAAGGAGCGTCCCGCGATGAAACGTTTCCTTTTCCTGGCCGCGATCGTGGCGCTCGTCTTCTTCGCGTGCCCGGCGCACTCCGTGATCGCGTGACGCGGCGGGGCGGGCAAGAAATGGTGGGCCCGACAGGGATCGAACCTGCGACAAGCGGTTTAGGAAACCGCTGCTCTATCCAACTGAGCTACGGGCCCTCGGCCGCATTCTAGCGGCGTACGCTCGCGAGCGCGCGTTCGAGGTTCGCGCGCGCGTGCTCGTAGTCGGGCCTCAGGCGGAGCGCCTCCCGGAAGTGCTCGATCGCCTCCGCTTCCTTCCCCTGCCGCATGAGGGCCGCGCCGAGGCCGTTGTGCGCGAGGTGGTCCCCGGGGGACCCGAGGCGCAGCGCTTCGCGGTACGACGCGATCGCGTCGTCGAGACGGCCCGCGCGCGCGTCCGCCTTCGCGAGGTTGATCAGGGCGGCGGTGTTCGCGGGATCGACGCGGAGCGCCGAGCGGAGCAGGGCCGCCGCGCGCTCCGTGCGGCCCCGCCGCTCCTCGATCAGTGCGAGGTTGAGGAGGGTGGGGACCTCGTCCGGCTTGAGGCGGTACGACGCCTCGAGATGCGCGGCGGCCTCGGGATCGCGGCCGTTCTCCATGAGCCAGATCCCGTAGTTCGTGTGGCAGATGAAGCACTCCGGGTTCTTCACGAGGGTCGCGCTCCAGAGCGCCTCCTCGTCGCGGTAGATCCGGCCCTGGCGGAAGGTGAGAGCCCCGAGGAGGGCGATCGCGGCCACGGCAAACGCGGCGGCGGCGCGCGTCGCTTTCGCACTCCACCCGGCGGTCCACGCGGCGGCTCCGCATACGATCGATGCCGCAGCGACCGCGACGGCCTGATAGGCGAAATGGTCCGCGACCCACGAGAAGCGCATCGGGTAGACGTTGAAGAAACCCATCGCGGGAAAGAGGACCCCGCCGAAGAGGAGCAGGAAGGCGAACGGGCCGCGGCCGGCGCGCGCCCGGAACCGCCACGCGACAAAAAGGGCGAGGAGAACGCACAGAGAAGGAAGCCATTGAAGGGGTGAGTGCGCGTCGACCTTCCAGCGCGGGTAAATGAAGGCGAGGTCGAGCGGAAGAAGGATTTTCTGCGAATAGAAGAGGAGGGTGCGGCCGGCGAGCACGAGGCGGTCGGCGACGCTCAGCGCCCACTCCGAGCCGACGGCCATGACGGCCGTGCGCTCGAGCCACGCCGTGTGCGCGCCGAGGGCGAGCCCGGCTGCGAACCAGGGTGCGAGCGGGACAGCGTCGGCTCTCTTCACGCGCCCGAACCGCCACCAGACGAGGACGAGGAGAACTGGGGGAACCACGCTTGCGGTCGTCTTCGCGAGGAGAGCGAGGACGAAGAAGAAGAATCCTATGAAAGTGAGAGCGCGTGCGGACGGACCTGCGTCGGAATGGGGCGGCGACCCGCGTCTCTTACCCTTTCTAAGAGAATCTCCTGTCTTCTCTTCGTCTTCCCTCCTATCTCGCGACTCGAAGTACGCGTGCATCGCGAGCAGGGAGAGGAAGAGCGAAAGGGTGTTCTTGCGCTCGGTGACCCACGCGACGGACTCCACGCACATCGGATGGAGCGCGAACGCGGCGGCCGCGAGCCACGCGCCACGCAGCCCGAGGCGCGCGAGGAGCCGCCAGAGCAGGAGGGCCGAACCGGCGTGCAGCAGCACGTTGACGAGGTGATATCCGAACGGGTCGAGGCCCCAGAGGCGCTTCTCGACCCAGAACGACGTGAACACCATCGGGTAGTACTGCTCGTTGGCCCGAGGTTGCGTCCAGATGAGGCGAAGGCCGTCGAGGCCGTCCAGCGTGCGGTTCGCGGTGAGGTACGTGTCGTCGTTCCAGATGAAGCCCCCCGCGAGCGCCGGCAGAAACGCCGTCACCACCGCCGCGAAGAGGAGGAGCCCGGGGAGGGCCTTTCTCGCCACCGGCCCCACGATAAGCCAGCGCCCCGCCCGTTGCGGTGTCAGGGAGAGTTAGACTTGACGGGATGAAGAAGGACGAGCGGCGGACCGGGGAACGCGCGAGGGCCGTGATCCCGATCGGCGTCCGGATCGGCGAGCGCAAGCTGACGGCCGGCTGCACACTGGACGCGGGCCCCACCGGGGCGCTCATCCTCTGCACCGAGAACGTCTCGGTGGGTACCGAGTTGCACGTCACGAATCTCCAGTCGGACGAGTGGTTCACGTGCCGCGTCGTTCGGACCGCCGGAAAGCACGAGTCCGGCCGCCACGCGCTCGGCGTCGAGATCCTGGGCACCGACGACAAGGGGCCCGCGCCGGCGGGCGCCGCCTCCGCCAAGGCCAAGAAGCGGAAGCCCGCTCACTGACGCCGGGCGGGCGTCTCGGAGGCACGCGTCGCGATCTTCACGCGCACGCGATCCGCGTTTGCCTTGAAGATCTTCGTATTCGCGTCGGCGCTCTTTTCGCCGAGCTCGGCGGCCCTCGAGAAGCTCGCGAACGCCTCCTCGAGCTGGCCGCTCGCCTCCAGCGCATCCCCGAGGCTGTCGTGGACGTTCGGGGACTCGGGATAGGTGCTCGCGTTGAAGCGGAAGAAGCCGAGCGCCGCCGGGAGGTTCTTCCGCACGAGCGCCTGGTAGCCGAGGCGGTTCACCGAGGCCTCCGGCGGCGTTACCGTGAAGCCGAAACGCTCGCTCAGGTCCGCGTATCGCTTCTTCACGTCGTCCAGCGAACCCACCAGCTGCTCGGTCTCCGGGTCTCTCGGAATCAACCAGCCGTCGAAGATCATCCGGAATCCGGCGTAGTGGCTCTGGAGGACGACCGAGTCGTGGTGTTCGCCGGGGAATTGCGCGCTCGACCAGCGGAGGCCCTTCGGCGAGGAGGACTTCAGGGCGGCGGAGACCTGTCCGAGGACGTCGCGCATCTCCTCGCCTTCGTCGCCGGAGGTGAAGAAGAGCGCACGGGTCCGTACGCCGCCCCCGGCGAAGAACGCGGTGAGCGGCGCGAGGCCCTTTCGCTTGTCCCACACGAGCCACGGGCTCACGGCGATGACCCCCTGGAACAGGCCCGGCCGGGCCCGCATCGCGTGGAAGGCAAAGTTCCCGCCGGCCGAGTGGCCCGCGAAGATCCGGTAGGGTGCGGTGCGGTAGCGCGCCTCGACGAACGGAACGAGCTCCGTCTCGAGGAAGTCCAGGAACCGGTCTGCGCCCCCGCTGTTCGCGAACTGCGGGTCTCGGGTCGGCGTGAGATCCCGGGAGCGGTCGGTGTTCACGATGCCCACGACGATGACGCCGGGCATGGAGCCGGTCCGGGCCAGAAAGCCGGCAGTGGCGCTCGTGTGGGCGAACTGCGTCTCGGCGTCCGTGAGGTAGAGGACCGGGTAGCGGAGATTCGACGCGGCGTACCCGTCCGGGACGGCGACGAGGAGCGTCCGCTCCTCTCCCAGCACCTTCGACACGAGGGAAACGCGCTCGCCGCCCGGGATGAACGTCGCGGCACGGGCGACGAAAGGCGCTGCGAGCAGGATGAGAAGGGCGGTGCTCGTGACGCGATTCATTCGTTTCCTCCCTGCAGTCCCGTGGCGACACCGGGTTTACGGGCGGGAGGCGTGGAAGTTGCGTCCGCTCACGCGTCGGGCTGGCGCTCGCTCCGGAGGTGCGTGATCCTGAGGACCCGGTTCGCGCGCACCGCCTCGTTCTCGCCGATGGGGAGGAAGTCGTCCTCCTGGCGTGCGACGTATTTCGCGAAGGAATCCGTGACTTCGGCAACGTCCTCGAGCTCGTGAAACATGTGGAACTCGACCGGCTCGGGGAGGCCTTCGACGACGAGGCTGAACGTGTGCAGGTACTTGTTGTCCATGAAAGGGCCTCCGCCCCCCATTGTCGCCCGGAGCGCGAAACGCCGCTCGTCGTATCGTTGGGCCGCGTGACCGCCCCTCCGACCCGCCTCTCCGTACCCCTGTGGATCGCGGCCGCCGCGGCCGCGCTCTGCCTCCTCGCGGCGGCGGGGCGCGACTTCTGGTCGCCGGACGAGCCCGACTTCGCCGAGCACGTGCGCGAGATGCTCGAGCGAAAGAGCCTCCTCCTCCCGTACGAGAACGGAAAACCGTACTCCGAGAAGCCGATCCTCTTCTACTGGGCGGTCGCCGCGACGACGCCGTTCACGGGCGGCGACGTGTCGCCGCTCGGCACGCGCGTCCCGTCGGCCCTCGCGGCGGCGGTCCTCGTCTTCGGCGCCGCGGCGCTCGCGGGGCGGCGCGGGGGAGAGAAGGAAGCCCTGATCGCGGGCGCGGCGACGGCGGTCGCGCCGATCGTCTTCTGGCAGGGGCAGTACGTCCAGGTGGACGCGCTCTTTTCCGGGTTGCTGATGCTCAGTTTGCTGGCTGTTTTTTTCTTAGAAGGTGAAGAGCGGAAGGCTTCGGCGCGCCGCTGGCGGTGGGTCCTGCGCGTGACGCTCGCGGCCGCGGTCCTGACCAAAGGGCCCCTCGCCGTGGTGCTCGTAGGGCTGGTGGTTCTCGCCCGTTGCGCCCTGCGCCGCTCGTGGGGGCCGCTGCTGGCCACGCACCCCTTCCAAAGCATCTTCATCTTCTTTCTCCTCGTCCTCCCCTGGTACTTCTTCGCCGCCCGAGCGGGCGGACCCGCGTACGCGTACGACCTGATCGTCAACCAGAACTGGAACCGGTTCTTCCAGGCGTTCGACCACATCCAGCCGTGGTGGTTCTACTTCGAGAGCATGTGGAGCGATTTCTTCCCGTGGACGGCTCTCGCGCTCGCCGCGCCGCTCGTCCTCGCGCCGCGCGGGCTGTTTCGCGAGCGGCCGGAGCTCGGCTTCTCCGCCACCGTCGCCGCAGTCTGCTTCGTCTTCCTGTCGACGTCGCAGGCCAAGCAGGGCAAGTACCTGCTCGTCGCGTACCCGTTTGCGGCGGTTCTCGTCGCGGCGCTCGTCGCGGTGGCCGACCGCCCGCGCGACCCGCGGGACGCGGCGCGCGGATACGTGCGGGGGTACGTCGGCCTCGTGGCGGGGATCCTCCTCGCCGCGGCGATCGCGCTGGGGCCGGTCGTGGCGCGCCGGGCGCCGGAGTTCTCGGGCCTCGCGACCCTCGTCGCGATTCCGCTCGGCGTCGGAGCGATCGGGACCTTCTTCGTCCTCTTCCGCCGCCGCGAGGCCGCGCCGGCCGTCCTTGCGCTCGCCGCGGCGGTCGCGGCGGGAGAAATCACCGCCGGCGCCGTCGTGCTCCCGGCCCTCGACGTCCTGAAGACCGGCCGGCCGTTCTACGAGCGCATCCGGCCGCGAGTCTCCGCGGGCCAGCCGCTCGCGTACTTCGGCGGCACGTACCGGTGCTACCCGATCCTGGTCCTGCGCCGCAAGACGGAGCACTTCAAGACCGACCGCGACCTCGCCGACTGGCTCGAGCGGACTCCCGGCGCACTCGTCCTGGCGGACGAGAGCGAGCGGCAGTACTGGAAGGACGAGCGGCTCTCGCGCCTCGTCGTCCTCGACCGGCAGCGGGTTGGCGGAGACGTCGCGCAGCTCCTCGGGCTCCCATGACGACGCTCGCCGACTCCGTCACGTTTCCGGCGGCCGGAGTGCGCCACCCCGGACGGCACGAGGTTCTCGAGGCAACGTTCGCGCGCGGTGAGGAGCGCATCGACGCCGTCGTGAAGAAGGTCCCGGCGGGCGGCGGCCGCGACCGCGCCGTTCGATCGTGGGAGACCGCGCACGCGCTCGTCGCGCGCGGAATCGACACGCCCGAGCCGCTCGCCGTGGGCCGCGTCGGCGGCGAGGGCTGGTACGTCGCGCGCCGGCTAGAGGGCGCCGAACAGATTCGCCGGTGGTTTCTCGCGCGCGACGGTGCCGGCGCGCCTCCGCCATCGCTTCCGTACGGCTTCGAGGAGATCGTGACGGCGCTCGCGCGCCTCGCGCGGCGCCTCCACGATTCGGGAGTCTTCTTCCGGGACTTCACGGACGGCAACGTCCTCGTGACGAGGGGAGAGGCCGGGCCCCGCCTCTGGCTCGTCGACCTGGACCGAGCCCGCGTCGGGGACGCGCCCCTGCCGTTCTTAGGGCGCTGCCGAGACCTCGCGCGTCCGGGCCTGAACCGGCCGGAGGACCTCAAGCTGCTTCTTTCCAGGTACTTCGAGCCGGGGCGAACACCCGCGGCGGCCGCTTTCTGGGTTGCGGCCCTGCGCCGGCGGATCGTGCTCTGGGACGACTTCAAGGCCCGGGCCCGTCCCTGGCGGAAGTGAAGGGGCGGCAAGGGCTTATCCTTGTAAACCTGCACGGGTACGGCGGCGTCCAACTCCCGTGACGGCATACGCGATGGCGAAGGTCCTCAGCTTCCCACCCCGGGCGGACGAACGCGCGAGCGCGACCGACGGGCTCCGCCGCGAGGAAGAACCGCGTGCGCGCGCCGAGCGCCTGGCAGCCGAGGCGGACGTCATCGCCCGTGTCCTGGCAGGGGACGTCGACGCGTTCGAGTATTTCGTGAAGACGTACCAGAAGCGGATCACGCGCTTCGTCTTCACGCTCCTGCGCGACCCGTCCGACGCCGATTGCGTCGCGCAGGACGTGTTCGTCAAGGCGTTCCGCGCGCTCCCCGAGTTCAAGGGCGAGTCCGCGTTCGAGACCTGGCTCACCCGCATCGCGATCAACACCGTGCGCGACCGCATCCGCCGCCGCCGCCCCGTCGTGTCGTTCTCCGACCTGCGCGACCTCGACGACGACGACGGCCCGGAGATCCCTGCCGCGCTCGACCCGGCGGACGGCACGTCGCCGGAGCGCGACCTCCTGTCGGGAGACATCCGCCGCCGCATCGCGGTCGCGCTCGTCTCCCTGTCCCCGCGGCAGCGATCGATCTTCGTCATGAAGCACTACGAGGAAAAATCCATCGCCGAGATCGGCGACGCGACCGGACTCGACGAAGGGACAATCAAGTCACACCTCTTCCGCGCGGCCCGCAAGCTGCGCGTCTGCCTGGAGGACCTGCGATGAGCGCCACGCCCCACCTGAGCGCCGACGAGATCGTCGCGCGCGTGTTCCCCGAGGAAGGCGGCCCGGCCGCCGTCCCGGCGCACCTCGCGAGCTGCACCGCGTGCCAGGAGCGGGTCGCCCGCCTGCGCGAGGCCTGGCTCCTGGACCGCGGGGCCATCTCGGGCTACGTGGACGGCCTGCCCGAGTCGTTCTGGAGCAGGCAGGCTTCGCGCACCATGGAGGAGATCCGCTCGTCCGTCGCGCCGAGGGCCCGCGTTTCGAGCGTCCGCCCGCGGCTCGTCCGGCACCCGTTCCTCGCGTTCGGGAGCCTCGCGGCCGCGCTCGTCCTCGTGGCGACCGCGACGGTTTCCCACTTCGCGTCCCGGCCGCCTGCCGTGCAGAGCGCCGTGGCCGCCAGCCCGACGCCTTCGTCCGTCGACAGCTCCGACGAGGAGCTTCTCCGCGCGATCGACCGCGTTCTCGACGACTCGTCGCTCACGCGCCTCGCGGCCGAGGAGACGCTGTGAGGATGCGCCTCGCCCTGGCCGCGGCGCTCGGCGCCGCACTCGCGCTTCCGGCGCTTTCACAGATGCCCGAGACGCCTCCGGGCAAGTGGTGGAAGAGGCCGCGCGTCGTCCAGATGCTCAAGCTCACACCCGAGCAGCAGGAAAAGCTCGAGGAGATTTTCGCCCGCAACCGGAAGTCGTTCGTGGACCTCAAGGCCGACGTCGAGAAGAACCAGATCGACGTCGAGGAGCTCGTCGCGAAGAAGGACGCGGATCCGAAGAAGGTCTCTTCGGCGGTCGACGCGCTCGAGCAGTCACGGATGAGGCTCCGAAAGTCCGTGACGATGATGTTCCTCGAGCAGAAGGCCGTCCTCACGTCGCAGCAGTGGTCGGTGCTCCTCGAGCGCCGCGACGAGTGGCGCCGCGAGCGAGGCGAGGAGAGGCGGCGCGGTGAGATGGAGCGCCGCGGCGACATGTCACCGGACGGGGCGCCCGCCCCTCCGCGCTCCCCGGCCGGTTCCCAGCCGCCGCAATAGCGCTCAGGGCGCCGGCGTTCCGAGCGCGCGGGGCGCACCGCCGCGCCCGCGCGCGACCGCGAGGGCGGCGAGCGCGAGGATCCCGGGAAGCGCGAGGAAGACGGCGTACGGGATCGCCGTCGAGCCCCCGGCCTGGAGCCGGTAGGCGAGCGCCGTCGCGCCGCCGATGAGCAGCGCGCCCGGGAGCAGGCGCAGCGGTTTCCAGCGTGCGAAGACGACGAGCGCCAGGGCGAGGAATCCGCGGCCGGCCGTCACGCCTTCGACGAACGTCGGCGACACCGTGAGGACGAGGACGGCTCCCCCTGCGCCCGCGAGAGCGCCGGCGGCGAGCGACGCGGCGCCGCGGACGCGCACGACCGAGCCGCCGAGCGCGTCGAGCGCGAGCGGATTCTCCCCGGCGGCCGTCACGGCGAGGCCGGGGCGCGTCCGCGCGAGGAAAAGCTCGACGAGGACGGGGGCCAAGAACGCGAAGAGGACCGCGGCGGGCATTCCAAGGAGGACGGGCGGCAGCGTCGCGATCTCGAGGACCGATCCCGTCGCGCCCGCCACGAGGCGGTACCCGAACGCGGTCGCACCGTAGCCGACGAGGTTCCACGCGGTGCCGACGAGAACCGGATCGGCGCGCCCGGCCACGGCGAAGAGCGCGAAGGCGGCCCCCGCGAGGACCCCCGTGAGGATCCCGGCGGCGAGCGCCGCGTGAGGGCCCGCGCCTCTCTGCGAAGCCGCGAAGGCCGCGAACGCGCCGAGCAGCATCGTGCCCTCCACGCCGATCTGGATCGAACCCGCGCGCTCGAGCAGCAGCTCGCCGGCGGCCGCGAGGAGGAGCGGCGCCGCGAGGAGGACGGTGATCGCGAGGAATCCGCTCACGAGCCGCTCCTGCCGGCGCGGGCCCGTGCAGCGAGCACGGCGAGGACGAGGACGCCGGGGACGAGCGCCGCGAGCGCCGCGGGCACGCCGGTGTCGCGCTGCATCGCGGACGATCCGGCGCCGAGCGCGGCGAAGAAGAGACCGGCGAATGCGGAGGAGACGGGCTGCGCCTGCCCGAGCAGGGCGGCCGCGAGGCCGGTGTAGCCCACGCCGCTCGCGAACGGATCGTACAGACGCCCCGTCACGCCGAGGACCTCGAGCCCGCCCGCGAGGCCGGCGAGCGCTCCGGAACCCGCGAACGCGAGCATCTTCAGGCTCCCGTCCGCGAGCCCGATCGCACGGGCCGCCGCGGGCGCGAGGCCGACGGCGCGGAGCTTCAGCCCCAGCGGCGTCGCGGAGACGAGCACGGCGAGGATCGCCACCCCGAGGAACGCGACGAGGACCGCGGCCGTCGCCCGGCCGCCGGAGAACAGCGGCTCCAGCCTCACGGCGTCCGGAAGCGCGCGGCTCTGCGGATAGTCCCCGGCCGGATCCCGAAGGGCACCGCGCACGAGGCCGCCCGCCGCGGTCGCCGCGACCAGGTTCAGGAGGATCGTCGAGAGGACTTCCGGCACGTTGCGTCTGGCCGCGAGGACGGCGGCCGGCAGCACCCAGAGCGCGCCCGCGAGCGCCGCCGCGAGGAGGATCGCCACACGCGCGGCGAGCGGCGCTCCCGCGAGCGCCGGGCCGACGGCAGCGGCGGCGGCCGCGCCCGCGAGGAACTGGCCCTCGAGGCCGATGTTCAGGACGCCGGCCCTGAGCGCGAGGCAGGCGGCGGTTCCGGTGAGGACGATGCCCGTGGAGCGCAGGAGCGTCTCGCCGATCGCGGCGCGCGAGCCGAGGCTGCCGAGCGCGAGGGCACGCAGCGCGTCGAGGGGAGAGGCGCCCGCGAGGACGGCGAGAAGGGCCAGCGTCGCGAGAGCCGTCGTCGCGGCGGCGGCGGGAACGAGGACGCGCCGCCGGACGCTCACGCTCCGAGCCCCGCCATGAGCCGGCCCAGCGCCGCGGGCGGCGTGCCGTCCGCGATCGTGCCGGAGAGCGCACCGCGCGACACGACGCGGACGCGGCCGCGGTAGTCGAAGGCCTCGTCGGGATCGGACGTCACGACGAGGACTGACGCCCCGGCCGCGCACGCCTCGGCGAGCCGGGCGCGAACGGCGGCGGAGGCGGCGAGGTCGAGGCCGCGCGTGGGGTGGATCGCGACCACGAGCCGGGGCGATCGCGCGAGCTCGCGCGCGAGGACGAGCTTCTGCTGGTTTCCGCCCGAGAGGGCGCCCGCGCGGGTCGACGGCGAAGGCGCGCGCACCGCGAACGCCTCCATCCGCTCGAGCGCGTGCGTCCGCATCGCGGCGCGGTTGAGGAGGAGGCGCCCCGGAGGATCGGGCAGCGCGAGGTTCTCGGCGAGGTCGAGGTCGAGGACGAGCCCCTCGTCGCGCCGGTCCGCCGGGACGAACGCGCCGCCGGCCGCGCGGAATGCGAGCGGGTCGCCGGACGGGGGCAGCGCGGCCCCGCCGACGCGGACCTCTCCGGTGAAGGGGGTCAGCCCGGCGATCGCGGACGCGATCGAATCGGCTCCGTTGCCGTCGATGGCGAGGAGGACGAGCAACTCGCCGGGGGAGAGGGAAAGAGAAAGAAGTTCTTGCTTCCCTTGTGAGCCGCGCGGGGCAAAGCGAGACAAGCTGAGGTTTGACGAGCCTTCGCGGAGCCCGGCGGCGCTCCGCGCCGCGTTCTTCGAAGGTCGGGTCGCGCCGGTGCGGCGGGCGTCGCCTCGACGCCCCTCGACCGGCTCTCCGCCCTCTTCACCTTCTAAGAAGATCTTCTTCTCTCTTTCTTCTTCGTTCTCGCTCTCTTCGGTGCCGGAGCCTGCGATCAGGAGGCCGCCGATCTCTTGCGCCGTCGTCTCCTCGATTCGGCACGTCTTCACGGTCTCCCCCCGCGCGAGGAGCGTCAGCCTGTCGGCGCCCGCGAAGACCTCGGCGAGGCGGTGGGTGATGAGGACGATCGCGGCGCCGCCGTCGGCCTGCTTCCGGAGGGCGGCGAAGAGGGCCGCGGTCTCGTCCGGGGAGAGGACGGCCGTCGGTTCGTCGAGGATGAGGACGTCCGGTTCGCCGGCGAGCGCGCCCGCGATCTCGATGCGCTGGCGCGTGCCCACGGGCAGCGTGTCCACGCGGTCGCCGGGGTCCCCGAGGTCGAGGCCAAACGTCTCCGCGAGCCGCGCCACGCGCGCCCGGCGCGCCCGCCCGCTCTCGACGAGCGGGGCGCCGCGATCGAGCAAGGCGAGGTTGTCGGCGACGCTCGCGGCTCCGACGAGGAGGTCGTGTTGCGGCACGAGTGCGAGACCCGCGTCGCGCGCGTCCCGCGCCCCCGCGAACCGGACGGACCGCCCGCCGCGCAGGATCTCGCCGGAATCGGCCGCGAGGCGGCCCGCGGCGATCGAGACGAGCGTCGACTTGCCGGCCCCGTTCTCGCCGAGGAGCGCGTGGATCTCGCCTTGAAAGACGACGAGATTTGCCTCGGAAAGAGCTTGTGTTTCGCCGAAGCGCTTGGAAATCAGCCGCAGCTCGAGCGCGGGAACGGAGGAGGAAGACAAAGACGGGGAGTTCTTAGAAGGTTGAAGAGGCACTTCGCTGGCGGATCCGCCACTGCCGCACCCAGACACTCCGTTCATTCACCCTTCTAAGCAACGGCGCGCCGCAGGCGCGCGCCTTCCCTGGTCAGCGGCGCGGAGCGCCGCCGCAGAATCTCTCTTCTTCAGAAGTTCCCCCGAGGGACGACCAGCGTTCCCGCCCGGATCTTCTCTTCCGCGGCCTTCAGCTCGTCCCGCACGGCCGGCGGAATGTTCGCAGTCGGCGACAGGACGAACGACACGACGCCGCTTCCGAGGCCGTAGCGCAGCGGCTTGCCGTCGAACGTGCCGGCCTTGACGCGTCGGGCCGTCTCGACGAAAGCGCGGGGCATGTCGATCACCGCGGACGCGAGGATGGAGGGCGAGAGCGCGTTCTGGTCCTTGTTCGTGCCGAACGCCGCGATCTTCCGCTCCTCGGCCGCCTTGAAGACGCCGAGCGCCGCGGCGTCGGCGTTCTGGAACAGGGAATCGGCGCCCTTGTCCGCGAGCGCGAGCGAGGCGGCCTTCGCGCCCGCGACGTCCTCGAACGAGCCCGTGAAGACCGACGTCGCCGTGCCGGCACCGTTCGCGGCCTTGAAGCCCCCTTCGAAGGCCAGGAACGTTGATTTGATGGACGGAAGCTCGACTCCGCCGACCATCCCCGCCTTCCCGGTCCTCGTCGTCCGTCCGGCGAGGAGACCGCAGAGGTACGCCGCCTGCTCGAGCTCGAACACGATCGGCGCGAGGTTCGGAGCCGTGCGCGAGCCCGACGTCGTCACGAAGACGGTCTTCGGGTACTCCTTCGCGACGCGCTCGGCGGCGTCCTGGAATTCGAAGCCGTGGCCGAAGACGAGGCTCGTCCCCTTGGCCGCGTAGGCGCGAAACTGCTCTTCGAACTCGGAGGGAGACTTGACCTGCACGTGGGAAACGCCGGCGCCGAGCTCCCTTTCGATGGCCTTGAGTCCTTCGTACGCGCCGGCGTTCCATCCGGCGTCGGAGATCGGCCCCGGCGTCAGGAGCGCGACGGTGAGCGCCGGGGCGGGAGCCTTCGGCGTCTCTCTTGGCCCTCCGCAGGCGGCGAGGGCGAGGGCGGCGGCGCAGGCGGCAGACGGACGCACGGAACGACGGCTCACGGGTCCTCCTCGTCGGCTCCTTATGATCATGCCATGGCGCTCGTGCTCGATACCGCCTCGAAGGCGCGCATTCTCGACTTCGTCCGTCCGCTCTCCGTGGGGCTCGACGGGATGACGAACTACGGATTTGTCGAGAGGAGAATTCGGATTTCGGATTTCTTAGAAGGTGAAGAGGGGAGGGGCGAAGCGCCGGACGGCGCCCGAGCGGATCCCGACCGGCTGTTTCTTCTGTGCGCTTTTGCGGGGCTCCCCTCCGCACGCCGCATCACCCCGGATAGCCGCGAGGACCTGCTCCTGCGCTCCCTCCGTCTTCCACTCGAAGAAATCCGAATCCTGGTCTCTTCTCTCTCTCGCCTCGAGTCCTCGCCCGAGACGCCGGAGGAGAAGATCGTCCACGACGCGATGCTGCTCGAGAGCGTCGGGGCATACGGCGTGACGCAGATCCTGGTCGCCGGCGTGCGCGAGAGGATGACGCTGGCGGAGATGGCGGACGAGATCGACGCGAGGATGGACGCCGCGCGTTTCGTGACGGAGGCCGGCCGCCGGCTCGCGGGGGAGCGGATCGCCTACGCGAAGGACTTCGCCGCGAAGCTGCGGGCCGAGGCGGCGGAGTTCGAGACGCCGAGCTGACTCAGTAGACCGCGTCGATCCCGACGTCCAGCCTCACGTTGGAGAGGATCATGACGTGTCCGGTTTTCGCCGCTCTCGCCATGCTTTCGTCCGGGCCGGCCATCAGAAAGCCGAAGTTCATCGTGGGATCGTCGATCCAGCCCTGGACGATCGCCTTCATCTGGCCGGCATCCGACAGGTTGACCGCGTTGCCAGGGTGATTCCACATGTCCATCGAGGTCCCGTTCCAGGGCTGCGTTATGACCCAGAGCGGCCTCGCGCCGTCCGGAGTGCCGTCGTTCTTCTCGTAGCTGAGTTTCGCCCACTTCACCTTGCCCTTCACGCCCTTGAGATCGACGAAGATGTGGCTCCGGTACGTGACGCTGACCTGTTTTGGTTTGTTGTAGTCGTTGATGAATCCGACCTTGACGGTGCCTGCCCCCGGCTCGACGGGCCCCCACGTCGAAGATTCCTGTTTTCCGGTCGACGCGAACCAGTGGGATCCGTTCTTCGTCGTGGCCGGGAGGATCGGATTCGAGAACTTCACGGTTCTGGCGACGTGAAAGAGGCCGCTGTCGCCCTTCGCTTCGCCGTTCACCGTCTCGATCCGGACCCGGTAATCACCCTCGGTCAGAGCCGGCACGTCGTTCACGCCCGGGAGCTGCCAGCTGTGCCTGCCCGATTGGAGCGGTCGCTTGGTCTCGATCGTGAGTGAGATCTCTCCGGTGCTTCTCAGCAGCAGGATCCGGGCGAACTCCTTCAGCAGGTTCTCCGACTGCTGCCAGGTGATGTCGTACGTTTGCGTGCGCTGCCACGTGGCGCCGGCAGCCGGGCTCGTCACCGTGATGGTCTTCGGGGCGAGGGCTCCCGGGGCGAGCGCGACGTTCGGGCGGGCTGTAGGCATCTCCGCGATGCCGAACGGTTGCGGGCTCTCTCCGATTACCGTCGGATTCAGCGCCTCGATCCGGATGCGGAACCCGGTGCCCTTTTCCGTCAGCGACGTGTAGCCCGGCATCAGCTTGCCGACCGTCCAGGCGAACGAGCCCGTGCCAGCCGGCACCTTGGCGATCAGGCCCCGGCCGAGGTTCCAGCCCTCCTGCTGAAGGCTGATCCGGACCTCGCCCGTGACACCGGACGCGGTCCAGACGATGTTCTGGGTCGTGCCGAGAACCCAGCTCTCGCCGCCCTTCGGCGAGACGAGAGTGAGCTTTGGAGTCGTGGGGGACGCGGGCTGCACGGCCAGAAGGACGAGACATGCCAGGGAGGCAAGGGCTTGC
This sequence comes from Thermoanaerobaculia bacterium, assembly GCA_044229475.1. GTDB lineage: Bacteria > Acidobacteriota > Thermoanaerobaculia > UBA5066 > UBA5066 > Fen-183. Next base: position 279,000 of record JBGASW010000001.1, read on the forward strand.
ATCGAGCACTCCTCCAGAGGCGAGGGGAGGCCTCTCGATTCAATCTAGGCCCTCGCGGCGGGAACCGCCCGTCGGCGAGCCCGGCCGCCGGCTAGGCGGCGGACCGGCCCGCGTCGACCGCGACGACCTGGCCGGTCATGGAGCGGTTCTCGAGGATCGCGACCGCCATCGAGGTCAGGTCCTCGACGGCGACGGGGCGCCCGAGGGGAGTCTTCGCGACGAGCGCGTCCACGGCCTCGCGGCTCATGTCGGTCGGCGGCATCACGACGCCGGGCGCAATCGCGTTGACGCGCACGTTCGGGCCGAGCGCGACGGCGAGGTTGCGGACGAGGGCGTTGATCGCGGCCTTGGCGGCCGCGTGCGGAACGTGCGTCGGCCAAGCCTGCGTCGCGGCGACGTCGGACACGAACAGGATCGAACCCGACGAGCGGGCCAGCTCGGGCGCGGCCGCCTGGGCGAGGAAGAACGCGGCGCGCGGTCCGGCGCGGAATACGGCCTCCCAGTCGTCGAGCGTGACGGCTGCGACCGGCTTCGGGATCCACGGCGACGCGGCGTGGACGAGGACGTCGAGCCGCGGGGGCGAAGAGGGAGGGGAAAAGAGGGGAGAAGAGAAGAGTTCTTCGAATAGTTTGATCGGCGCGCCGTCGACCGCGAGATCGATCCGGAACGCCTCGGCCCGGACTCCCTCTTCCTTTCTAAGGAAATCGACGGCGCGACCCGCTTCTTCGGGATCGCTTCTGTAGGAGAGGGCGATCGAGTAGCCGTTCTTTGCGAGGGCCTTCGCGAACTCGAACCCGAGCCGTTTCGCTCCGCCGGTCACGAGGGCGACCTTCATGCGCCGTCTCCTCCGGCCGCGGGCGGCACGAGCGTCGCGGCCTCGTCCATGAGCTTGTTCGTTTCCGCCATGGCGACGACCTCCCGCACGAGCGCCTGAGCATGCAGGAGCACGGTCAGGATCGCGGCCGCGAGGTGGAGCCACGCCGGGGTTGCGCCCGTGTGGGCCCCGGCCCCGAGGAGCCCGGCCGCGAGAGCCGAGAGCGGGGCGAAAGTCGCGAGGGCGGACGTTCGGGCTTTGAAGTCCTTGACCCGCCTCAGGATGTAGTCGCGGCCTTCCGCGTCGGGCCGCTTTGCGGCGGCCTCCTTGAGGAGCTTGCCGGTCCCGATGAAGAAGAACAGGACCATCGACTGCGTGAACAACGAGAACAGAACCGCCGGGACGGCGACCACGATGTGGCGGGCCGCGGAGAGGCCGCCGAGGGCGTGAGAAAGCGTCCAGCCGGACCAGGCCGAGAGGCCCAGCGCGGCCAGAGTGAACAGGGAGAGAAGAGTCAGGGCCAGCGCCACGGGAACGTCACTATAATCCGGGTTCCCGGCTCAAGATTTGGAGGAGATGCGTCATGACACCACGCACGCTGGTCGACATCTTCAGGAACCTCGAGAAGAACCCGAAGCCCGATCTCCTCCTCGTCAAGAAGTCCGGCGCGTGGACGCCCATCTCGACCGCGCAGTTCATGGACAGCGTCAAGGCGGTGTCCTGTGCGTTCGAAGGGCTCGGGGTGAAGCCGGGCGGCCGCGTCGCGCTCCTGTCCGAAAACCGGCCCGAGTGGGCGATCGTGGACTTCGCCTGCCAGTGTTACGGCGCGGTCCTCGTGCCGATCTTCCCGACGATGGTCTCGGATCAGGTCACGTACCTCCTGAAGGATTCCGGCGCGACGGTGGCGTTCGCGTCGAACGAGGATCAGGCCCGAAAGGTTCTCGCGGCGCGGGCCGCATCGGCCGAGGTCAACGCGTCGCTCCAGCACGTCTTCAGCCTCGACACGTCGACGCTCGGGGGCGTCGAGCCGTTCACCGACGTCCTCGAGAAGGGCAAGGCCGCCCATGCGGCCGACCCCGCCGCGTTCGAGAAGCGGGCCGACGCGCGCACGCCGGACGACCTCGCGACGTTCATCTACACCTCCGGCACGACGGGCGAGCCGAAGGGCGCGATGCTCACGCAGCAGAACTTCGTTTCGAACGTCCTTGCGGGCTGCTCGATCCTGCCGCTCGATTCCTCGTGTGTCGCGCTCTCGTTCCTCCCGCTCGCGCACGTCTTCGAGCGGATGCTCGAGTACGTCTACTACCATCGCGCGGCGACGATCGCGTACGCGGAGTCGATCGACAAACTGCGCGACAACATGGGCGAGGTGCACCCGCATCTCTTCGGCGCGGTTCCGCGCGTCTACGAGAAGATCTACGCGCGCGTCCAGGAGAACCTCGCCAAGGCGCCGGCGGGCAAGCAGAAGCTCTTCGCGCAGGCCATCGACGTGGGCAAGAAGGTCGTCGCGCTCAAGGCGAAGAAGCAGACGCCCGACTTCGCGCTCGCGCTCCAGCACTTCGTCTTCGAGCGCCTCGTGTACCGCAAGGTGCGCGCGGCCCTCGGAACGCGGTTCCGCTACGCGGTCTCCGGCGGCGCGCCGCTCGCGAAGGAGCTCGCGGAGTTCTTCTGGGCGATCGGCGTGGAGATCTACGAGGGCTACGGCCTCACGGAGACGAGCCCGGTCATCGCCGTGAACTGCCCGTCGGCCTGGCGCCTCGGCGCGGTCGGAAAGATCCTGCCCGGGGTCGAATGCCGGATCGCGCCGGACGGCGAGATCCTCACGCGCGGGCCGCACGTCATGAAGGGCTACTACAACAAGCCGAAGGAGACCGCCGAGGCGATCGACTCCGAGGGCTGGTTCCACACGGGAGACATCGGCGTCATCGACGCGGACGGCTTCCTCGCGATCACGGACCGCAAGAAGGAGATCCTCGTCAACTCGAACGGCAAGAACATCGCCCCGGCGCCGATCGAGAGCTTCCTCAAGAGCCAGGACTTCATCTCGCTGCCCGTGATCATCGGCGACAAGAGGAAGTTCCTGTCCTGCCTCATCATCCCGAACTTCGAGAAGCTCGCCGCGTGGGCGGAAGCGAACGGCTTCGCCGGGCGCCCGATGGAGCAGCTCGTGAAGGAGCCGCGCGTCCTCGCGCTGTTCCAGACGGCGATCGACCGCTGGAACGAAGGCAAGGCCCACGAGCAGCTCGTCCACCGCTTCGCGCTCCTCCCGAAGGACCTCACGATCGAGGACGGGGAGCTCACGCCGACGCTCAAGGTCAAGCGGCGCATCGTCGACCAGCACTACAAGCACCTGATCGACGAGATGTACGAGGGCTCGGGCGCCTAGGCCGCCGTCCGGTCAAGGGATGCGGGTCGTCGTCGCTCTCGGAGGGAATGCCCTGCTTCGGCGCGGGGAGCCCATGACCGCGGAGAACCAGCGCGCGAACGTGCGCCGGGCCGCGGAGGCGCTCGCGCCGGTGGCGCGCGAGCACGAGCTCGTCATCTCCCACGGCAACGGCCCGCAGGTGGGCCTCCTTGCGCTGCAGGCCGAGTCGGGCCTCGACGCCGCGCACTTCCCGCTGGACGTCCTCGGCGCGCAGACCGAGGGAATGATCGGCTACATGATCGAGCAGGAGCTCGGCAACCTTCTCCCGTTCGAGAAGCCGTTCGCGACGCTCCTCACGATGGTCGAGGTCGACCCGGCCGACCCGGCGTTCCGGAACCCGACGAAGCCCATCGGCCCCGTCTATTCCGAGGAGGACGCGAGGCGCCTCGCGAAGGAGCGCGGATGGGCGGTCGCGCCCGACGGCGGAAAGTGGCGGCGCGTCGTCGCCTCGCCGCAGCCCAAGCGGCTCTTCGAGATCCGGCCCGTGAAGTGGCTCCTCGAGAAGGGGACGATCGTGATCTGCGGGGGTGGCGGCGGGATCCCGACGGTGTACGGCGAGGACGGAAAGCTCCATGGCGTGGAGTGCGTCATCGACAAGGACCGCGTCGCGTCCCTCCTCGCGCAGCAGCTCGACGCGGACTTCTTCGTGATGGCGACGGACGTTCCGGCCGTGTCGGTCGGCTGGGGAACGCCGTCGGCGAAAGCGATCCGCCGGGCGTCCCCGGCCGCGATCGGGCGCTTCGACTTCGCGTCGGGCTCGATGGGTCCGAAGGTCGAGGCGGCCCGCGACTTCGCCGAGCGGACCGGCAAGACGGCCGCGATCGGCGCGCTCGAGGACATCCCGCGGATCCTCGCGGGCGAGGCGGGAACGCTCGTCTCCAACGGCGTCGCGACGATCGAGTGGGCGGCGGCCGAGAGCCTCTCCCTGTTCACGGAGTAGAAGGCAGGGCCGCCGGCGGCGGGGCGGGCTCCAGCTTGACGGCGATGAGCGGCGGGTCGAGGCGGTGGATCGACCCGCTCGCGGCGTCCACGGCGAACATGGCGCCGGGCACCACGAGCGCTCCGATCGCGAGGCCCGTCGCGCCGCTGCTGATCTCGTCGAGTCCCTCGCTGTTCTGGGCGCCGATCGCGGCGCCGGCGACCAGCCCCGCCGGGAGACCCACGAAGTTGATCCACGTGTTCGGGGACGCGCCGCGCTCGAGGGGGACCTTCCGGGTGACGTAGCCCTCTTTCTCGATGACGACGACGAGGCCCTTCGCGGCGCGTTTCAGGACGAGGTCGACCGGGCTCGTATGAGTCTCGCCCGCGACCCTGACGGTCGCGCCGGGAGGATCGGTTTCCACGTGGATCGTCTGGTTCGGCCCGTTCAGGATCGTCGCGCAGCCGGGAAGAAACGGGGAGAAGGCGAGAACGAACGCGAAGGGGAGCGCGCGTCGGGTCCGCATGCCGGGCCTCCTTTGGCTCGAATCTGGAGCCGGCCGGCGCGTGGATCTTCGGGGATTTCCAGCGAATTCCCATGACTTCAGCGGCCCGCCGGACGTCCAAGATCGGCCCTTGACTTCCTGGCGCAGCGCGTCATAGCCTACTGAATGATGGCTCATTCATCGGGCCGGGAAGGCCTCGGTACGGAAGCGGCCGCCCTTGCGGCGGCCCCCGAAAAGGCATTCCCGGGCGCCGATCCCGAGAAGCGCCGCCGGATCCTCGAGGCCGCGATCCGCACCTTCGGACGACGGGGCTTCCACGAGGCCCGCATCGCGGACATCGCGGCCGACGCGAAGGTCGCCGAGGGCACGGTCTACCTCTATTTCCGCAACAAGGAGGACCTGCTCGGGGTCGTGTTCGACGAGTCGATGGACGACGTCCTCGAGAAGGGCCGGGCCGTCGCGCGATCGGACGCTCCCGCAGCCGAGCGCCTCACGGCCCTCCTCGACCTCCACTTCCAGTTCATCGGCTCGGACCGCGACCTCGCGTCCGTCTTCCAGATCGAGCTTCGCCGGAGCGCGCGGCTCGTCGAGCGCTTCTCGCGCAGCAAGCTCGTCGAGCACTTCCGTCTCCTCGGCGACGTCCTGCGCGACGGCATCGCGCGCGGCGAGTTCCGCAGGGACCTCGACCCGCGGCTCGCCGTCCGCATTCTCTTCGGCGCGGCGGACGAGATCCTCTCGGAGTGGCTGCTGTCGGGGGAGAGGAAGCCGAGCGCCGACGCGGAGCAGCTCGTGGGGACGCTGCTCAGAGGTTTCTCGGAGGAAGAGAAGAGAAAAACTTCTTTGAAGGTGAAGAAGGCGGCGGGAAGGGCCGGCACCCCTCGAGCGGCGGCCGCGCAGCCGCGCCCGCATTCACCATTCGAAGAGCGCGGCGAAGCCGCGATCACCCTTGCACGGAAACAGAGGCTTGCCTCTCGGCACAGGAGTAACCGCAAGTGAGCAAAACCGCATTCATCGTTGGCGGCGCCCGGACGCCGTTCGCGCGCATGGGCACGGACTACACGCGCGTGTCGGCGGTCGACCTCGGCCGCGCCGCGGCCGTCGAGGCGATGGCCCGGTCCGGCATCGAGCCCTCGGCCGTCGACCAGTCGATCTTCGGAAACATTGCGACGCCGGTGGACGCCGCGAACATCGCGCGGATCATCGCGCTCCGCGCCGGCGTCCCGAAGGAGAGGCCGGCGCACTCCGTCTCGCGCAACTGCGCGTCGGGGATCGAGTCCGTCGTCGAGGCGGCGCGCCTCGTCGCGATCGGCGAGGCCGACGTCGTCCTCGCGGGCGGCGTCGAGAACATGACGCAGATCCCGTTCCTCTACCGCGACAGCGTCAAGGGCGTGTTCGCGAAGGCGGGGATGGCGAAGACCGCCGGCCAGCGCCTCGGCGCGCTCTCCGGCATGCCGTGGAAGGATCTCCTGAATCCGGTCATCGGACTCAAGGAAGGGCTCAACGACCCCGTCTGCGACCTCGGGATGGGCGACACGGCCGAGATCCTCGCGAAGGAAGGCCGCATCACGCGGGAAGAGCAGGACCACTTCGCGCTGCGCTCGCACCAGCGGGCGACCGAGGCGCGGGCGAAGCTGGCCCTCGAGATCGTCCCCGTCCCGGTCCCGCCGGACTACGACCGCGTGCTCACGTTCGACAACGGCGTGCGCGAGAACCAGACGATGGAGGCGCTCGCGAAGCTCAAGCCGGTCTTCGACCGCAAGTACGGCACCGTGACGCCGGGCAACGCGTCGCAGATCACGGACGGCGGCGCGGCCGTCGTCGTGGCCTCCGAGGATTTCGTCGTGCGGCACGGCCTGAAGCCCCTCGGCCGCCTGAAGAGCTGGGGCTTCGCGGGCCTCGAGCCCGAGCGCATGGGCCTCGGCCCCGCGCGCTCGACGCCGCTCGCCCTGAAGAAGGCCGGGCTCTCGATGAAGGACATCGGTCTCGTCGAGATGAACGAGGCGTTCGCGGCGCAGGTGCTCGCGAACCTCAGGGAGTTCGCCGCCTCGAAGGAGCTCGGCGAGATTCCCATGGACATCCTGAACGTGAACGGCGGGGCCATCGCCCTCGGACACCCCGTGGGCTGCACGGGCACCCGCCTCATCCTGACGCTCCTCCTCGAGATGCAGCGGCGCGAGGTCCGGCACGGGCTGGCGACCCTCTGCGTCGGCGGCGGGCAGGGCGCGTCGGTGATCCTGGAGGCCGTGTGATGGCGACCCTCGTCGAAGAAACCGTTCCCGTGAAGAACGCCGTGCCCGCGCCGTCTCCCTTCCGGCTCACCGTCGAGGCCGACGGCGTCGCCGTGCTCGAGTTCGACACGCCGGGAGAAAAGGTCAACAAGTACTCCCGTCCCGTCATCCTCGAGCTCGACCGCGTGCTCGACGGCCTCGCGGCGCGGAACGACGTCAAGGCTCTCGTCCTCATCTCGCGCAAGCCCGGCGTCTTCATCGCGGGCGCCGACGTGAACGAGATCGCGAAGGCCGACGCGGGCTCCGACCCCGAGATGATCCGGGGCCCGCACCGCACGTTCAACAAGCTCGCGAACCTGCCGTTCCCGACGGTCGCCGCGATCGACGGCGCGTGTGTGGGCGGGGGCTGCGAGACCGTCCTCTCGATGGACTGGCGCCTCGCGTCCGACTCGCCGAAGACGCAGATCGGACTGCCGGAGATCAAGCTCGGGATTCTTCCCGCATGGGGCGGCACGACGCGCCTCCCGCGGATGATCGGCCTCGCGGGGGCGCTGGACGTCATCCTCGCGGGCAAGGTCCTCGACGCCAAGCGCGCGAAGAGGGCCGGCCTCGTGGACGAGGTCGTCCCCGCGCCGCTCCTCGAGGAAGTCGCGAAGGCCTGGGCGCGGAAGAAGATCGGGACGCCGAAGCGCTCGAACGCGGGAGCCGGCGGCGGGCCGGCGCGCGTCAAGGCGCCGACGTTCATGGAGAAGGTTCTCGAAGGTCCGGCGAAGAGCGTCGTCTTCAACAAGGCGCGCGCGTCGGTCATGAAGGAGACGAAGGGCCACTACCCGGCCCCGCTCGCGGCGCTCTCCGTGGTCGAGAGAGGCTTCGGAGCGCCGTTCGACAAGGCCCTGGAATACGAGGTCGAGGGCGTCGGGACCCTCATCGGCACGCCGACGATGCGTGCCCTCGTCGGCCTCTTCTTCCGGATGGAAGAGGTCAAGAAGGAGACCGGCGTCGAGGCGCTCGGCGTCGGCGCCGTGAAACCGCGGAAGATCGGGCGTGTCGGCGTCCTCGGCGCGGGCGTCATGGGCGGCGGCATCGCGCAGCTCGCCGCGGACAAGGGCCTGCCGGTCCGCATGAAGGACATCAAGCCCGAGGCGCTCGCGCTCGGCTACGCGCAGGCCGCGCGGATCTGGAAGGAAAAGCTGAAGAAACGCCGCATGACCCGCGCGGAGTTCGCGGGGAAGATGTCGCTCCTCGGCGGATCGCTCGACTACGCCGGCTTCGAAACATGCGACATTACGATCGAGGCCGTGCTCGAGAAGATGGCCGTCAAGCACGCCGTCCTCGCCGAATGGGAGAGGGTCGTCCCGGCCACCGCGATCTTCGCGTCGAACACCTCGACGCTCCCGATCACGGAGATCGCCGCGAACGCGGCCCACCCCGAGCGCGTCGTCGGCATGCATTTCTTCAACCCGGTCTACAAGATGCCGCTCGTCGAGGTCATCTACGGCCAGAAGACCGATCCCGAGGTCACGGCGACGATCTTCGATCTCGCGAAGCGAATGGGGAAGACGCCGGTCGTCGTGAAGGACTCGCCGGGCTTCCTCGTGAACCGCATCCTCGGGCCGTACATCGCCGAGGGCGCGCGCCTCGTCCTCGAGGGCGTCGACTTCACGGCGATCGACAAGTCCATGCGCGCGTTCGGGATGCCCGTCGGCCCGATCGAGCTCCTCGACGACGTCGGGATCGACGTCGCCGCGAAGGCCTCCGAGACGCTCTCGAAGACGTGGCCGGACCGCATGCCTCGGGACCCGGCGCTCGACAAGCTCGTCGCCGCGGGAAGGATCGGACGAAAAGCGAAGAAGGGGTTCTATTCCTACGAAGGGGAGAGACGCGGCGGACCGGACCCGGCGGTGTATGCCGAGCTCGGGCTCTCTTCACCTTCGAAGAATCTTTCTTCTTCCGAGATCCAGGACCGTCTCGTCCTGCCGATGATCAACGAGGCGGCGTACTGCCTCTCCGAAGGCGTCGTCGCGAGCCCGGCAAAGCTGGACCTCGCGATGATCTTCGGCACGGGCTTCCCGCCGTTCCGCGGGGGTCTCTGCGCCCACGCGGACGCGCTCGGCGCCAAGGCGGTCGTCGAGTCGCTCCAGAGACTGGCGACGGAACACGGCGGCCGTTTCGCGCCCGCCCCGCTGCTCATCGAAATGGCCAGGACAGGAAAGAGATTCTTCGAGTGAGAAAGAGCGGCCGGTCGCTTCGGCCCGCATTCACCTTCTAGGAAAAACAGCACCTCAGGAGCCGACATGTCCACAGTCAAAGACGAGACCACCACCGAAGTCGAATCGTTCCTCAAATCGCTCTACCAGGGCCACATCGCCGAGGACCTCGTCTTCCCGTATCCGGAGATTCCGGCCGACGTGAAGGAGACGGTCGGGGCGTTCGCGGACGCCTGGACCGACTTCGACGCCGCGCACCTGAACTCCGAGAAGATGGACGCGGAGCACCACTTCCCGCGCGAGGCCGTGAAGGCCATGGGCGAGCTCGGCGTCATGGGCATGACGATCCCCGAGGAGTACGGCGGCAGCGGCTTCGGCTCCGCCGCGTACTGCCGGATGACGGAGACGGTCGCGCCGCTCGACGCGTCGGCCTCCATCGTGATCGGCGCCCACCTCTCGATCGGCACGAAGCCCGTCGTCCTGTTCGGAAGCGAGGAGCAGAAGAAGAAGTGGCTCCCGGACATCGCGTCCGGGAAGCTCGTCGGCGCGTTCTGCCTCACGGAGCCCGAGGCCGGCTCGGACGCGGGCTCGCTCAAGACGACCGCCGAGTACGACGCAGCCACGGACACCTACGTTCTGAACGGGACGAAGCAGTGGATCTCGAACGGCGGGTTCGCGACGTTCTTCACCGTGTTCGCGCGCGTTCCCTCGGGCGGCGCGGACGGCCACAAGGAAGTCTCCTGCTTCGCGGTCGTCACGAACCCGGATGGAACGCTCCCGGGCCTCACACGCGGGCCCGAGGAGAAGAAGCTGGGCCTGTGCGCCTCGTCGACGTGCCAGATCATCTTCGAGAACTGCCGGATCCCCGCTGCGAACCTCATCGGCGAGAAGGGGCACGGCTTCAAGTACGCCCTCGAGACGCTGAACACGGGCCGCACGTCCCTCGGGGCAGGCTCGGTCGGCGGCTCGAAGTGGATGATCAAGCTCGCCGTCGAGCACGCGACGCAGCGCAAGCAGTTCAAGCAGCGCATCGCCGACTTCGAAATGATCCGCCACAAGATCACGAAGATGACGGCGACGACGTACGCCCTCGAGTCCATGGTCTACCTGACCGCGAGCCTCGTCGACCGGCACATCGACTATTCGCTGGAAGGCGCGTGCTGCAAGGTGTTCGGGACCGAAGTCCTCTGGCAGAACATCAACGACGGCCTCCAGATCGCGGGCGGCAACGGCTTCATGAACGAGTATCCGTACGGGCGCGCGCTCCGCGACAGCCGCATCAACATGATCTTCGAGGGGACGAACGAGATCCTCCGCCTCCTGATCGCGCTCTCGGGCATGAAGGAGCTCGGCGACTCGCTCAAGGAGGTCCAGAGCGCCCTCAAGAGCCCGCTCGCCCAGCGCGGCATCCTGACCGAGTACGCGCACAAGCGCATGAAGGGCGTCATCACGCACGACAAGCTCACCAAGGTCCACCCGTCGCTCGCGCCGGAGGCCGACCAGGTCGGCCGGTATGCGGGCGTCTTCGCGAACGCGTGCGAGACGATCCTCCGCAAGCACGGCAAGAAGGTCATCGACCGCGAGTACCAGCAGGAGCGCATCGCGGACGTCCTCATCGACCTCTACGCGCAGATCGCGACGCTCTCGCGCGTGACCTCCTCCATCGCGAAGAAGGGCGAGGAGAAGGCGGCCGGAGAGATCGAGATCGCCCGCTGGTTCTGCAACGCCGCCAAGCACCGCATGGTCGCGAACCTCAAGGCGCTCGAGAAGAACCGCGACGCCGACTGCACGAAGATCAGCGACCGCGTCTACGAGAGTGGCGGGTATCCCTACGACCTCTGGGCGTGATCACGGCTTCATCCGGACGTTGACCGTCCCGACCCCGTTTCCGGTCGGGCCGGTCAACGTCCACCTGATCCTCCGCGATCCCGTCACGATCGTCGACTCCGGCCCGCTCACCGACGCCGCGTGGGACGTCCTCGTGGCGGGGCTCGCGGCGCACGGCCTCGCGGTCGCCGACGTGAAGCGCATCCTCCTCACGCACGGGCACCACGACCACTACGGCCTCGCATCGAAGGTCGCGGACGTCTCGGGCGCGCAGATGTGGGGCGGCGCGCTGGACCGGAACAACTTCCGCCAGGTGCGGCACCCGAAGCTCCTCCTCGACGACATGGCGCGCTCCGGCTTCGGCGTCGCGACGCGATTCGCGGTGGTCGCCGCGATCGCCGCCGTGGACCACTTCGCAAAGCCCCTCGAGGCGTGGGACGAGCTCCGGGGCGGCGAGACGCTGTCCGGTGACGGCTGGAGCGTTCTCGTGCGTTCGACGCCGGGCCACACGCCCGGGAGCCTGACGTTCGAGGTCCCCGAGGCGGGCGTCCTCTTCACCGGCGACACGGTCCTCAAGGACATCACGCCGAACGCGATCATCGACGAGGATCCGCTCGATCCCGGCCGGCCGTTCCACAGCGTCTCGACCTACTTCCGGACGCTCGAGGAGATCGGCCGGACGAACGCGGGGGAGACGCTCCTGACCGGCCACGGCGCGCCGATCCCGGACTGGCACGTCCACAAGGGCGGGCTCGACCGGCGCTACCGCCTGCGCGTCGACCAGATCCTGAGGCAGCTCGCGAAGGGTCCGGCGACGGTGCGCGACCTCGTCACGGCGATCTTCCCGCGCGTGAAGACGCTCAACGTCTTCCTCGCGTTCAGCGAGATCGCCGGCTTCCTGATGTACCTCGAGGACGAGGGCCGCGTCGAGAGGCTCGTCGAGGAGACGCGGGACCGCTACCGGCTCGTCGCCTGACGGCGGTCCTTCGCGGGGCTCACCGACACCGGACCCTGAGCGACGAAACGGTGTCCTCGCCGACCGCCGTGTTCTTCAGGTTGTTGTCCCTCTCGCGGAAATCCGTGTGCCTGCCGCGGTATCCGGGCAGCTCGTAGAGCGTCACGATGCAGCCGGGCGTCACGTCGATCGAGCTGGCCATCCGCGAGCCGAAGCGCGTCCGGTCGAGGTCCGGGACGTCGCGGTCGAAGAACGCGCGGGGTCCCTTGCCCTCGCGATCGCGATACAGGATCGCGCCGCGCTGGCCCGACTCCCAATGGCCCCAGCCGCCTTCCCATCCGCCGTGCCGGCGTTCCGGCTCGGGCTCCGGCTGCCATCCCGGGTAGTGGCCGCGGCAGTTCACGCGGAGAGACGATGCGGCGTACTCGCCGACGGCGGTGTTCCCGAGGTTGTTGTCGTCGTCCCTGAAGACCGTCGAGCGGCCCTTGTAATGCGGATACTGGTACAGGACCGCCGTGCAGCCCGGAGGAACCGCGATCGAACTCGCGCGGCGGCTGCCGAACTGGGTGTACTTGAGGTCGGGCACGTCGTCGTAGAACGTCTGATGCGGCCCGCTCAGGTAGTGATTCTGGAAGAGCGTGACTCCCTGCGCGAGGGCGGCAGGAGCGAACGAGGCAACCGCCGCGAGGACGAGGACGCACGCGAGGATCGATCGTCGGGAAATCTTCATGGAATCCTCCGCGGGCGGGACTTTACAACCCGGCTGCGATCGCCCTTCGCACGTATTGGAGGGCCTGCTCCACGGCGTCCGGCAGCGTCTCGCCCCGGGCGAGGTGCGCGGTGACGGCCGCCGAGAGCGTGTCCCCCGCGCCCGGCACCGCCCACTCCCCGAGGCGCGGCGAGGGGAAGGCCCGCCACGTCCGGCCGTCCAGCAGCCCATCGACGACGACGTCGCCTTCCGCGTGGCCGCCCTTGATCAGGACGGCGCGAGGGCCGTACGCCTGGATGGCCCGCGCGGCGCGCTTGGCGTCGCCTTCGCCCCGGATCGGAAAGCCGGCGAGCAGGGACGCTTCCGGGAGGTTCGGCGTGACGAGCGCCGCGAAGGGGAGGAGCTCTTTCAGGAACGCCGCCCAGGAAGGGGCCCCGAGGAGCCGAGGGCCGGTCCGCGAGACGAGGACGGGGTCCACGACGAACGGGATGTGCCGCCGGACGAGGTCGGCGGCGACGAGCCGAACGACGGGGGTTTTCGACAGAAAACCGACCTTCGCCGCCGAGGGGAGCGGGCCCTCGACCAGGGACTCGAGCTGCGCCCGGACCGCCGCGGCCGGCACCTCGTGGAGGACGCCCGCGGCCCGGCCCGTCCGGGCGGCGATCGCGGTAACGACGGAGGCGCACCGGACCCCGAGCGCGGAGAAAACCGCGAGATCGCCCTGGAGTCCGGCCGTCCCCGTCGGGTCGGCCGCGTGCACGGAGAGAGCGGTCGCGGGCGCCACGGGCCAAGCTTACTTTGCTATTCTCCGGCGCCGGAGGAATCGCCTTCATGTCTGAAGAAAACATGGTTCCCGCGGCCCTCACCGCCGGGTCGATCGCCCCCGATTTCACGCTTCCGGCGCGGTCCGGAAAGACGATCTCCCTGCACGATTTCGCCGGTCAGAAGGACGTCCTGATCTACTTCTACCCGAAGGACGACACGCCGGGCTGCACGCGGGAGGCCTGCAGCCTGCGCGACGGCTGGGCCGACCTCGGCAAGGCCGGCATCGAGGTGCTCGGCATCTCGCGTGACGACGCCGCCTCGCACAACGCGTTCGCTTCCAAGTACAACCTTCCGTTCGAGCTCCTGACCGACGCGGACCACGCGGTCCACGAGAAATACGGCGCCTGGGGCCAGAACCCGAACCCCGCCTGGGGCGTCGGGCCTCTCCGGAAGTCGTTCCTCGTGGGAAAGGACGGCAAGGTCAAGCACGTGTTCGACAAGGTCGACACGGAGCGCCACGCCGACCAGGTCCTGAGGGCCGCGGGCTTCGCGCCCGCCCCGAAGCCTGCTCCCGCCCCGGCCGCGCCTCCACCGGCTCCGAAGCCGGCCGCTCCCGCGGCGCCCGCGGCCGCCGCTCCGGCGCCCAAACCCGCCGCGTCTCCGGCCGCCAAGCCGGCACCTGCCGCTGCCCCCAAGAAGAAAGCTGCCCCCAAGAAGAAAGCTGCCCCCAAGAAGAAGAAAGCCGCTCCGAAGAAAAAGGCCGCCAAGAAGGCCAAGGCCGCCCCGAAGAAGAAGGCCGCCCGGAAGGCCGCGAAGAAGAAGGCGGCGCCGAAGAAGAAGGCCGCGAGAAAGCCCGCGCGCAAGGCCGTGAAGAAGACGAAGAGGGCGAAGCGGGCCGCTCCGAAGCGCAAGGCCAAGAAGGCCGCGAAGCGAAAGAAGCGGTAAGGAGCCCGGTGGAGGAGTCGAACCGCATCCGGGTGACGGACCGCGCCCTCGCCGCTCTCAGGGCCGAGGGCTGGGAGCCCGGCAGGACCTGCCTCGTCGTCCGGCACGTCCTCGGATGCGGCGGTTCCGGCTACCGGATCACGTTCTCGGAGCGCCCGCTCGAGGACGGCCGGCGCGTGGACGCCGGCGGCGGCCTCGTCGTGTGGCTCGACCCCTATTCCTACTCGCGCCTCGACGGCGCGTCGATCGACTACGACCCCGAAAAGGAGACCGAGGGCTTCCTGCTCGACCACCCGGATGCGGCATTCGCCGCGTTCTGCTGACGCGCGGCCCCGAACCCGCCATGGCCAGACTGACGAAAGACCAGCTCCGTACCGACCAGCTCGAGCACGCGCTGACCGACGCGCGCGACTTCGTCTCGAGCCACCGTTCCCAGACCGCCCGATGGATCGCGATCGGGGCGGCGGCCGCCGTCGTCGTGATCGCGATCTGGGGCGGCCTCCAGTGGAAGAGCAATCGCGCCGCTTCGCGGCTGTCGGCGGCGCTCGCGATCTTCGACGCGCCGCTCGCCTCCGATCCGAGCCCGGCCCCGGGCGCGAAGGTTTACAAGGACGCCGCCGAGCGTACCGCCGCCGCCCGGAGCGCGTTCCAGGAGCTCGTCAAGGACAGCCCGTCTTCCGCGTCGGGCCGTGCGGCCGCCGTGCTGCTGCTCGGGATCGACGGCGGCTCCGCCGCGACGGGCACGAATCTCGACGCCGCCCGCGCGTTCGCGAAGAGCGAAAAGGGCACGGTCGCCGCCGGAGTCGCCGCGGTCGCTGCGCTCGACGCCGAGTCGGCCGCCGGCCGCTCGAAGGAAGCGCTGGAAGTCGCGAAGAGGTATCTCGACTCGGCGGACGCGCCGCTGCCCAAGGACGTTCTCGTCTACTCGGTCGCAAAGCTCTACGAGAAGACGGGCCAGAACGTCGAGGCGAAGAGCTTCTACCAGCGGCTCGTGACGGACTTCCCGGATTCGCCGCTGCGCACCGAAGCTCAGCAGAAACTGGCCGGACTCTAGGTGCAGAGGCGGGCCATCGTCGTCGTCTGCGACGGTCTCGGGGTCGGCGAGGCCCCGGACGCCGCCGCGTTCGGCGATGCGGGCGCGCGGACCCTCCAGCACATCTTGCGCGACGGCAGGCCCGTCATCCCGCACCTGACGAAGCTCGGCCTCCTCCACACGATGTACGGCGAGGCGCCCGCCGGGCTGCCTGCGCCCTCGGGCGCCTTCGGCCGCCTCGCGGAGGCTTCCGCGGGGAAGGACTCGACGACCGGCCACTGGGAGCTCATGGGGCTCACCGTGCCCGTCGCGTTCCCGCTCTACCCGGACGGGTTTCCCCCCGAGGTCGTCGAGCCGTTCGAAAAAGCGGTCGGGAAGAAGGTCCTCCTCAACCGGCCCGCCTCGGGGACCGAGGTCATCAAGCTGTACGGCGAAGAGCACATGAAGACGGGCCGCCCGATCCTCTATACCTCGGGGGACTCCGTCTTTCAGATCGCGGCGCACGAGGACGTCGTCCCGATCGAGACGCTCTACCGCTGGTGCGAGATCGCCCGCGACATGCTCGACGGCAAGCACCGCGTGGGCCGGGTCATCGCGCGGCCCTTCGTCGGGGCGCCGGGCTCGTTCACGCGCACGCACCGGCGGCACGACTACACGGTCCCGCCGGACGGCCCGACGCTGCTCGACGAGCTGACGGCGCAGGGCAAGCGCGTCTACGGGATCGGAAAGATCGAGGACCTGTTCTCGGGACGCGGCGTCCCCAAGGCCGTCCATACGGAGTCCAATCGCGACGGGCTCGAGAAGACGGTCGCGGCCCTCTCGGGGCGGGACGACGACTTCGTCTTCGCGAACCTCAACGACTTCGACACGAAGTTCGGCCACCGGAACGACCCGCAGGGCTACGCGCGCGCCCTCGAGGAGCTCGATTCGTTCGTTCCCGCCCTGCTCGCGGGCCTCCGCGAGGGGGACGTCCTCATGGTCACGGCGGACCACGGCGGCGACCCGTCCGACGTCTCCACGGACCACACGCGCGAGTTCGTGCCGATGGTCGCCGCGGGACCGCGTGTCCGCGCCGGAGCGGACGTCGGGACGCGCGCGACGTTCGCGGATCTCGGGGCGACGGTCGCCGAGCACCTCGGCGTCCCGCCCCTCGCCGGCGCGAGCTTCCTCTCCGCGATCCTGCGCGGCTGACGGCTCGCGGGCGCGCCCGTATACTGAGACCGAACTCCAAGATGACGATTTCTTCAGGCACACGCCTCGGCCCCTACGAGATCCTTGCGCCTCTCGGGGCCGGGGGCATGGGAGAGGTCTACCGGGCGAGGGACACCCGCGTCGACAGGGCGGTCGCGCTGAAAGTACTGCCGGAAGAGTTCTTTGAAAGTGAAGAGAGGAGAGGGCGCTTCGAGCGCGAGGCTCGCATGCTCGCGAGCCTGAACCATCCGGGGATCGCCGTTCTTTACTCATTCGAAGAAATCCCTTCTTTCTCCTCCTCTCCCTCGTCGTCCCCGACGCGCCACCTTCTCGTGATGGAGCTCGTGGAGGGCGACGACCTCGCGGTGCGCGTCGCCCGGGGCCCTCTTCCGCTCGAAGAATCTCTTTCTTTCGCCCGGCAGATCGCCGAGGCGCTCGAGGCGGCGCACGAGAAGGGGATCGTCCACCGGGACCTCAAGCCCGCGAACGTGAAGATCACGCCGGACGGGCGCGTGAAGCTCCTCGATTTCGGCCTCGCGAAGATTTTCGAGAGCGAGGCGACGTTGTCGAACCCGTCGATCTCGTACTCGCCGACACTGACGGCGCGCGGCACGGCGGCGGGCGTGATCCTCGGGACGGCCGCGTACATGTCGCCCGAGCAGGCGCGGGGCAAGCCGGTAGACAAGCGGACGGACGTCTGGGCGTTCGGGTGCGTGCTGTACGAGATGCTGGCGGGCAAGCGCGCCTTCGAGGGCGAGACCGTCTCCGACACGCTCGCGGCGATCCTGCGCGGAGAGCCGGACTGGGCGGCGCTGCCGGAACAGACGCCGGCCGCTGTAAGAAGAATTCTTAGAAGGTGTCTGCAGCGGGATGCACGCGCCCGTCTTCACGACATCGCGGATGCGCGCCTCGAACTCGAGGAAATGAGCGCGCCCGGCGCTTCGGGCACGTTCACCTTCGAAGAAAAACAGGCGGTTCCGAGCCACACGGGAGCAGGCGCAGAACGCACGAGTCGTGAGAGAGGGAGCAGAAAATCCCTCTATCTTTCCTGGGCGATCGCGGCCGCGTTCGCGGCCGCCGCGGGGGCGCTCGCGCTGCGCGCTCGCGTCCCGCGCGCACCTGCGCCCGTCGTCCAGTTCGAGGTGCGCGTCCCGGAGGGGGCGACGTTCGGCAACTCGATGGCGCTCTCGCCCGACGGCCGGCGGCTCGCCTTCGTCGCGACCGACGAGAAGGACGTCGACCGCCTCTACGTGCGCTCGTTCGACACCATCGGCGCCCAGGTCCTGGCGGGCACCGAAGGCGCCCGATTCCCGTTCTGGTCGCCGGACGGCGCTTCCATCGCCTACTTCACGGGCGACCGTCTCGCGCGCGTCGCCACGGCCGGGGGGCCGCCGCTGACGATCTGCCCGGTCACCGACGGCCGGGGCGGAAGCTGGTCTCCGCGGGGGATCATCGTCTTCGCTCCCGGCATACGCGTGCCTCTCCACCGCGTGAGCGCGTCGGGGGGAATCCCCGAGAGGGTGACGACGCTCGGTCCGAAGGACTACACGCACCGGTGGCCGAAGTTCCTTCCGGACGGTGCCCGTTTCGTCTTTCTTTCCTTGAGCGACGACCCGGCGCGCTCGGGTACGCGCGTGGCGTCTCTCGATTCGTCCGACGACACGTTCGTCGTTTCGACGCGCGGAAAAGCGGAGTACGAAGCGGGCCGCCTCCTCTACGTCCGCGAGAACGCGCTGTATTCACAGAAGTTCGACGGCCGCAAGCTGTCCGGCGAGCCCGGGCTCGTCGTCGACGGGATCGTCGTGGAAGGCGACAGCGGGTGGACGGGCCTCGCGGCGTTTTCCGCCGCGGACGGCACGCTCGCCTACAGGCGTCGCGCGAACCCCCGCCAGAAGCTCACGTGGTTCGACCGGTCCGGAAAGCCTCTCGGCACCGTCGGTGAGGCCGGCGTGATGTCGGAACCGTTCTGGCTCGTCGGCGGGCAGCGTCTCGGGATCACGGTGACGGACCGGCGCACGGACCTCCCGGACCTCTGGCAGGTGGACCTTGCGCGCGGCGCGTGGACGCGGCTCACGTTCGGGCCCAAGTCCAACAACACGGGCATCGCCTCGCCGGACGGGAAGTACCTCTACTTCTCGTCGAACCGGGAGGAGCGCATGGGTCTCTACCGCCGCCCTCTCGACGGAACGGGAGGAGACGAGCCGCTCCTCGCGACGACCCTCGACAACTACGGCGACTTCATCTCCCCGGACGGGGCGTGGCTCGTGTACGAGTCCCAGGGCGCCACGGGCCGCGCCCAACTCTGGAGGCTGCCGCTCGGCGGCGACCGCAAGCCGTCGCCTCTCCTGTCCATGCCGCAGGCGGCGACCGCCCACGCCTCCGGATCGCCCGACGGAAGGTTCTTCGCGTACTCCTCGGACGAAACGGGCCGTTCGGAGGTCTACGTGCAGAAGTTTCCGCCGTCGGGCGGGAAATGGCAGATCTCGACGGACGGCGGCGATCAGGCTCTCTGGCGCGCGGACGGAAAGGAGCTCTATTTCCTCTCGAACGACCGCAAGCTCATGGCCGTCGACGTCACCTTGGGCGGCGACGTACAGGTGGGCGTGCCGAAGGTGCTCTTTCCCGTGCGCGTTCCCGCGAACGGGATCTCGGACAACCGCTCCCAGTACATCCCGGCGCCCGACGGAACCCGGTTCCTCGTGCTCGCGACCGCGGACGACCGGCAGGATCAGCCCGCCGTCGTCGTCCTGAACTGGACGTCCATTGGAGGGGCTCCCTGATGAGCCGGCGTCTCGCGGCTCCGGCCCTCGCACTCGTCCTCGCGGGGGCCGCGCTCTCGCGCCCCGTCCTCGCGCAGGACCCGCGGCCCCGAGCCGATGCTGCGGGAATCGCGCCCGACCGCCTCGCGCGCGTGGACGCCGCCTTCCGCGAGGCGGTCGCCAGCGGCAAGATCGCCGGCGCGGTCGTCTACGTCGCGCGGGGCGGCCGTGCCGTGGTCTTCGAGGCGTTCGGCGCTCTCGACGTCGAGAAGAAGGTCCCGATGCCGACGGACGCGATCTTCCGCATCGCGTCCATGTCCAAGGCCGTCACGACGGTCGCGGCGCTCCTGCTCCTCGAGGAGGGCCGGATCACGCTCGACGCGCCGGTTTCCCGCTGGATCCCGTCCTTCGCGAAGACGACGGTCTACGTCGCGCCCGCGAAGGACGCGCCCGCCGGGACGCCCGGGCAGGTCGTGCCGGCGAAGCGTCCGATCACGGTCCGGGACCTCATGACGCACACGGCGGGAATCTCGTACGGGACGGGCGCGCTGGAGGACCGGTACAAGGCCGCGAACGCGTGGTGGTGGTACCTCTCGGACAAGGACGAGACGCTGGCGTCGTTCGTCGATCGTCTCGCGACCCTGCCGTTCGAGGCCCAGCCCGGGGAGCGGTTCGTGTACGGCTTCTCGACGGACGTCCTCGGTCGCGTCGTCGAGGCCGCCTCGGGGCAGAGTCTCGACGCGTTCTTCGAGACGCGCATCTTCCGGCCGCTGAAGATGCCGGACACGTCGTTCTTCCTTCCGCCCGAAAAGCGCGACCGCCTCGCGACGGTGTACGGCCTCACGGAGTCCGGGAAGATCGAGCGGGCTCCCGAGAAGGGACACACAGGGCAGGGGGCGTATGTGGAAGGGCCTCGCCGGTGCTTCTCGGGCGGCGCCGGACTGCTCTCGACCGCCGCCGACTTCGGGCGCTTCCTCCAGATGCTCTTGAACGGAGGGGTGCTCGACGGCGTCCGCCTGCTTTCGCCGAAAACAGTCGCGCTCGCGACGTCGAACCACGTCGGGGCGCTCTACGAGGAGGGCCGGCTCGGTTTCGGCCTCGGGTTCGAGGTGACGGAGAAGCTCGGCCCCGCGGGCCGCCTCGACTCCGCGGGCGCGTACGGCTGGGGGAGCGCGTACTACCCGCGCTTCTTCGTCGACCCGCAGGAGAAGCTCGTCGCGTTCTTTCTCGTGCAGCTCATTCCTGCGCGCGACTACGACCTCCACAAGAGGTTCCGCACTCTCGTCTACCAGTCCATCGTCGGAGGGACGAATTGACTCTTTCGAAGGGAACCGTCCTCGGCGCGTACGAGATCGTCGCGCCGCTCGGAGCGGGCGGGATGGGAGAGGTCTACAGGGCGCGGGACCCGAGGCTCAACCGAGACGTCGCGGTCAAGGTATTGCCGGAAGATTTCTTAGAAGGTGAAGAAAAGAGAGCCCGCTTCGAAAGGGAAGCACGGTTGCTCGCGGCGCTGAACCACCCGAACGTCGCGGCGATCTATTCCTTCGAAGAAATCCCCTCTTCGTCTTCCTCTTCTTCTCCCTCCCTGCAGCACATCCTCGTCATGGAGCTGATCGAGGGCGAAACGCTGCGGCACGCGTTCCCGCCGGAGCCCGCAGCGACGAAGAGGATCCTCGAGGTGGGCGCGCAGATCGCCGACGGCCTCGCGAAGGCCCACGCGTCCGGGATCGTCCATCGCGACCTGAAACCCGAGAACGTCATGGTGACGCGCGACGGCTGGGTGAAGATCCTCGACTTCGGCCTCGCGAAACTGACCGAGGCGCGCTCGCAGGAGCTGTCGTCCGCGGCCACGGCCACGGGGACGATGCCCGGGATGGTGATGGGCACCGTCGGGTACATGTCTCCCGAGCAGGCGTCCGGCAAGCCGGTCGACTTCCGGTCCGACCAGTTCTCGCTCGGAACGATCCTCTACGAGCTCGCAACCGGCCGCCGTGCCTTTCAGCGCGACACGAGCGCCGAGACGATCGTCGCCGTCATGCGCGACGAGCCCGAGCCGGTCGGAAAGCTCAACCCGCGCGTGCCGGCGCCGCTCCGCTGGATCATCGACCGCTGCCTCGCGAAGGATCCCGAACAGCGCTACGCGTCGACCCGCGATCTCGCGCGCGACCTCGCGAGCCTGCGCGACCGCCTCGGCGAGCTGTCCGGGGAATCCACGGCGGGCGTTGCCGAGCCGGTCTCCGCGCATCCGACGTTCCAGCGGCTCAGCTTCCGCCGCGGCACGATCCTCTCGGCACGGTTCGCGCCGGACGGCCGCACCGTCGTCTACGGCGCCGCCTGGGAAGGCGAGCCGTGCCGGCTCTTTTCGACGCGGCCCGAGAGCCCGGAGTCCAGTCCGCTCATGCTCCCCGATGCCGAGATCCTCGCGATCTCGCGGACCGGCCAACTCGCGATCTCCCTCGAGCGACACTGGGCCGGGCGCTTCATCTGGAGCGGCACGCTCGCGCAGGTGCCGCTCGCGGGCGGCGCGCCGCGCGAGCTTCTCGAAAACGTGCACTGGGCCGACTGGGGGCCGGACGGAGCCCACCTCGCCGTCGTGCGGTCCGTCGCGGGGAAGACGCGACTCGAGTATCCGATCGGAAAGGTGCTCTACGAGACGGGCGGATGGATCAGCCATCCGCGCGTCTCGCCGAAAGGCGATCTCATCGCGTTCCTCGACCACCCGACGCTCGGCGACGACGAGGGGTCGGTGGCGACGGTCGACCGGACCGGCAAGGTCGCCGTGCTGTCCACGGACTGGATCACGACGTACGGCCTCGCGTGGTCGGGCGACGGGCAGGACGTGTGGTTCACGGGCACGCGCGTCGGCGTCGCGCGCTCCGTCTGGTCCGTCTCGCTCGCGGGAAAAGAGCGCCTTCTCGTGCGGACACCGGGCGAGCTGACGATCCAGGACGCGTCCTCCGACGGCCGGATCCTCATGACGAGCGACAACGGCAAGGTCGGCGTCATCGGGCGCCCCCCCGGCTCCGATCGGGACCGGGACCTCTCCCTCCTCGACTGGTCCCTCGTGCGCGACATCTCGAAGGACGGCAGGCAGATCCTGTTCGACGAAAGCGGCGAGGGCGGCGGCGCGCGCCACGCCGTGTACGTTCGCCGCACCGACGGCTCGCCGGCCGTCCATCTCGGGGAGGGCTGGGCGGGCAACTTCTCACCGGACGAGCGATGGGTCGCGTCGCAGAGCATGTCGCCGGAAGGCCGCCGGATCAGCCTCCTGCCCACGAAGGCGGGCGAGCGGCGCGAACTCCCGAAGGACGACCTGCGCGTGCATCGCGCCTGGTGGCTCCCGGACGGGAAGCGGATCCTCGCCGCAGCGAACGCCCCGCGCGAGGGGCTCCGTCTGTTCGTGCATGGCCTCGAAGGCGAGCCGCCGCGGCCGATTACGCCGGAGGGCATCGGCATGGGGTTCTTCCCCGTGTCGCCCGACGCGCGGGTCGTCGTGGCGCAGGGCCCCGACGGGCTCTTCTACGGATTCCCGATCGAAGGCGGGGATCCCGAATACGTTCCGGGCCTTGCCGCCGAGGACCGCCCGATCCGTTTCTCGCCCGACGGCAAGTCGCTCTTCGCGTACCGGCGCGGCGAGCTTCCCGCGCACGTGATCCGATTGGACCTTGCGACGGGCGAGAAGCACGCCTCTCAGGAGCTCATGCCGCCCGACGCCGCGGGCGTCGTGGAGATCGTGTCGGTCGTGCTCACGCCCGACGTGGCGTCCTACGCCTACAGCTACCACCGCATCCTGTCCGACCTCTTCCTCGTGGAGGGACTCCGATGAAAACCGCCCGCCTTGCTCTCCTCGTCGCCTCGGCATTCTTGACCTCGCCCCTCGTCGCCCAGGCCCCCGACCCGCACGCCGAGCACGCGAAGGAGGCGGCGGCGAGGCCGTCGCCCGCTGCCGCGCCCGCGCCGCGCAACGAGGCGATCCCGCCGGACGCGGACCAGGCCAAGGACGCGCTCGCGAAGTCGCCGCGGCACGGCGAATGGGTGGACGTCGCGCTTCCGGGCGGCGGAAAGCTCCTGACGTGGGTCGTCTACCCCGAGAAGAAGGAGAAGGCCGGGATCGTGATCGTGATCCACGAGATCTTCGGCCTCACGGACTGGGTGCGCGGCGTGGCGGACCAGCTCGCGAAGGACGGGTTCGTCGCCCTCGCGCCGGATCTCCTCTCGGGAATGGGGCCGAACGGGGGAGGCACGGAATCGCTCGGGGCCGACGCGACGAAGGCCATCCGCAACCTGACGCCCGCGGAGGCCGTGGCGCGCCTCGACGCCGTGCGCGCGTACGCGCTCAAGCTCCCCGCCGCGAACGGAAAGGTCGGGGCGGTCGGGTTCTGCTGGGGCGGTTCGGCGAGCTTCGGCTACGCAGTCGCGCAGCCGAAGCTGGACGCAGCGGCCGTCTACTACGGGTCGTCGCCCGAGGACTCGGAGGCCTACTCGAAGATCGGCGCTCCCGTCGTCGGGTTCTACGGCGGCGACGACGCGCGCGTGAACGCCACGATCCCTCGCGCCGAGGAAGCGATGAAGAAGCTCGGCAAGCGATACACGGCGAACGTGTACGAGGGGGCGGGACACGGCTTCCTCCGTCAGCAGACGGGCCGCGACGGCGCGAACGCCCGCGCCTCCGCGAAGGCCTGGGCCGCGACGCTCGGGTTCTTCCGCGAGAACCTGAAATAGGGCCCGAGCGCCGGCGTCTCCGTCGCAGCTAGAATCCGCTCACACCGTGACGCTTTCACCGGGAGCCCGACTGGGGCCTTACGAGATCCTCGCGCCGCTCGGAGCGGGGGGGATGGGAGAGGTCTACCGGGCAAAAGATACGAGGCTCGCGAGAGACGTCGCGGTGAAGGTATTGCCGGAAGAGTTCTTTGAAGGTGAAGAGAGGAGAGCGCGATTCGAGAGGGAGGCGCGGCTGCTCGCAGCGCTCAACCATCCCGGAATTGCCGCCATCTACTCATTCGAAGAAGTCCCCTCTTCCTCTTCTTCTTCGTCCCGCCACCTGCTCGTCATGGAGCTGGTCGAAGGCGAAGGGCTCGACCAGAAGATCGCCGCCGGCCCTCTTCCACTCGAAGAATCTCTTTCCTTCGCTCGCCAGATCGCCGAGGCCCTCGAGGCCGCGCACGAGAAGGGGATCATTCATCGCGACCTCAAGCCCGCGAACGTCCGGGTCACTCCCGATGGCCGCGTCAAACTCCTCGACTTCGGCCTTGCGAAGATGTTCGAGGGGGACGGTGGCTCCGGCTCCTCGGCGGGCGTCACGCACTCGCCGACGCTGACCGCGCGCGCGACGGCGGCGGGCGTGATCCTCGGCACGGCCGCGTACATGTCGCCCGAGCAGGCGCGGGGGAAGCCGGTCGACAAGCGGACGGACGTCTGGGCGTTCGGGTGCGTGCTGTTCGAAATGCTGACGGGGAAGAGGGCCTTCGAGGGAGAGACCGTCACCGACGTCCTCGCGGCGGTCCTCATGAAGGAGCCGGACTGGGCGGCGCTGCCGGAGCGCACGCCGGGGAAGATAAGAGATCTGCTTAGAAAGTGTCTGAGGCGGGAGGCGAAGCAACGCCTCCACGACATCGCGGACGCGAGGTTGGACCTCGAAGAGCTCGCCGCCACGGCCAGCTCCGCCGGCCGATTACCCTTCGAAGAGAATCTCAATTCCGCGGCGCCAGGCCCCAGTGCAGGTCGGACCGCTCCGGCGACGTCTGCGAGCGGGAGCAGAACTTCGCTCTATCTTTCCTGGGCGCTCGCGGCCGCGTTCGCGGCCGCGGCCGGGGGGGGGGGGCCGGGTCGCGCTGCGCGCTCGCGCCCCGCAAGCGCCGGCTCCATCGGCGGGTCTCACGGCGTCGCTCCTGCCGCCCGAAGGCTGGACCTTCGATCCGCTCGGCGGGCCGCCGGTGCTCTCGCCGGACGGGACGCGGCTCGCCTTCATGGTCTCCGACTCGAGTAGGACCCAGCTTTGCGTCCGTTCTCTTGCGACCGGCGAGATGTCGATCCTCCCCGGCACGGAGACCGGGCGCAACCCGTTCTGGACCGTCGACGGCCGGAACATCGGGTTCATGGGACAGACGACAGGGCTGGCGACGGTGCCGGCCTCCGGCGGCGCCGTCGAGTTTCTCGCCCCGAGCGGGCCGGGCCGCGGCGGCACGGCGGCGAAGGACGGCAGGATCCTGTATTCCCCGGCGCTCCTGAGCGGGATCTTTCTCGTCGAGCCGGGCCGGGCGGGGCGCGTCCAGGCGACGAAGCTCGACGAGGCCCGAGGCGAGTCCGCTCATCAGTGGCCGCACTTCCTTCCGGACGGCCGGCACTTCCTGTACGTCGTCCAACGCGTCGACGCGGCCACGCGCCGCGCCGAGAGCGAGCTGTGCCTTCAGGCGCTGGGGGAGGACACACGGAAGGTCCTCGTGAAGTCCGCGACACGGGCGATCTACGTCCCGGGCTACCTCCTCTATTCCTGGAACGGCTCGCTGATGGCGCAGGCGTTCGACGCCGAGAGCCTCGCGACGGCCGGGGATCCCTTCGTCGTCGCGCCTCGGGTCGAGTACCTCGCTGATGGCGGCACGGGCATCTTCGCGGCTTCCGCGCAGGGACTCCTCGTCTATGCCGTGGGCGGCACGATCGGCAACTCGCAGCTCGTCGTCTACGACCGCTCCGGGAAGGTCGTGCGCACCGTCGGCGAGACCGGCAACTACTGGTCGCCGCGCGTCTCGCCCGACGGGAAGCTCGTCGCTTCCGAGGTCATCGACCCCGTGAGCAGCAACCGCGACGTCTGGACATTCGACGTCGCCGGCTCGGACCCCCCGGTCCGCCGGACCTTCGACCCCGGGGAGGACTACACGCCCGTGTTCTCGCCGGACGGGAAGAGGATCGCCTACAGCGGATTCCGCAAGGGCGAGTGGGCGATCTACGAGAAATCTCTGGCGGGCGGAGACGACGAGCGCGTCGTGGCGCGGGCGGCGCGGTCCGGGTCGCCGGCGCCGCCGGCCGGTTCCGGGACGCTCCTCGGTCGCGGCTCGAAGTTCCTGACCGCCTGGTCCCCCGACGGACGGTACGTCGCATTCAACAACTCGACACAGGAAACGCTGGACGACATGTGGGTTCTCTCCGTCGAGGACGGCTCGCCGCGCGAAATCCTGCGGACGCCCGCTTCCGAACGGGACACGGCCTTCTCGCCGGACGGGCGCTGGGTCGCGTACATGTCCGGCGAGACGGGCCGTCCGGAGGTCTACGTGCGCGCGTTCGCGGGAGCCGGCGGGAAGTGGCAGATCTCGACCGGCGGCGGCGGTGCGCCGCGCTGGAGCCGGGACGGACGGGAGCTCTTCTACCTCGGAGCGGGCGGGCGGCTGATGGCCGCGCCCGTGAAGACGGGGGCCGCGTTCGAAAAGGGCGCGCCCCGCGAGCTCTTCCTCGTCGGTTTGCGCCGCACGAACATCCCGCAGTACGACCCTTTCCCCGACGGCCAGAGGTTCATCGCCAACGCGGTCGTGACGGAAAAGACCTCGCCCCCGCTGACACTCGTCCAGAACTGGAGTTCACTGGTGAAGACGAAATGAGATCCGCTGCGCTCGCCCTTGCCCTGTCCGTTGCGGCGCCGGCCCTTGCCGACGACCTGCAGGCCCTCTCCCGCGACTTCTGGGCGTGGCGCGCGGTCACGAAGCCGATGGACCGCGACGACGTGGGCCGCGTCGTCCGCCCTCACGGCTGGACGCCCGACTGGTCGCTGGAGTCCATCGAGACGCGGCGCAGGACGCTCGCGCTCTTCGAGGAGCGCTGGGTGAAGGTCGCCGACGCGTCGAAGCCCGTCCCGTGGCAGGTGGACCGGCGGCTCATCGGCTCCGCGCTCGCACGCGTTCGCTGGGAGATCGACGTCAAGCGCTCGTGGCGCCGGGACCCCACGTTCTGGGTGGACCAGACCCTGCCGGCCGTCGTGGACGCTCTTCTCTCGCCGCCGCCGTTCGAAAAGGAGCGCAGCGAAGACGTCGTCCTCCGGCTCGAGTCGATCCCGCGGACGCTCGACGAGGCGCGCGCGGCGCTCGACGAGGCCGCGGCGCCGTTCGCGAAGCTCGCGATCGAGGACCTTCGCGTCGGAGGGCCGAAGCTGAAGGCGTCGACGGCGGCGCTCTCTCCGCTCCTCGCGCCGGACGCACGCGGGCGCGTCGCCGGGGCCACGAGCGCGGCGGTCGCGGCGCTGGACTCGTTCCGCGTCTGGCTCGAGGCCCGCCTGCCCCTGCTCGCGGAGCGCAAGCCGGTCGGCCGCGACGGATACGTCTTCTTTCTCCGGAACGTCGCCCTCATGCCGTTCACGCCGGAGGAGCTTCTCCTCATGGGCCGGCAGGAGTACGAACGCGCCGTCGCGCTCGAGGTCTACGAACGACAGCGGAACGCGGGCGCGGCGGAGATCCCGATGGCCGCGGACCAGGCCGCCCAGTCCGCGATGACGACCCGCGCGGAGGCCGAGATCCGCCGATTCCTCGAGGAGAAGGGGGTCCTCTCCGTGCCGGCGTGGATGCCGCACTACGTGGACCTTCCCGTGCCGGCGTACCTCGACGCGCTCGACGGCTTCGGCGAATGGACGCTCTTCGCGAACACGGCGCGCACGGGAGAGCCCTCGATCCGCTGGATCCCGAAGCCGTCCCCGAAGCTCGGGTATTTCGCGGGGTCGATGGCGAGGGACCGCCGCCCGCACATGTCGCACGAGGGCATTCCGGGCCACGCCTTCCAGCTCGCGCTCGCGGCGCGCCACGACGACGAGATCCGGCGCGCGTTCTACGACTCGGGGCCGATCGAAGGGCTCGCGTTCTACTCGGAGGAGCTCCTTCAGTCGATGGGGCTCTACGCGGACGCTCCCAAGACGCGCGAGATGGTCGCGAACTACATGCGCCTCAGGGCGCTGCGCGTGGAAGTGGACGTGAAGCTCGCGCTCGGGACGTTCACGATCCCGCAGGCCGCGGAATACCTTCGAACGAGCGTCCCGATGGACGCCGAGACGGCGCGCGCCGAGGCGGCCGCGTTCGCGTCGTCGCCCGGCCAGGCGATCACGTACCAGATCGGGAAGCTCCAGGTGCAGCGGCTGCTCGCCGAGGCAAAGCGCGCGCAGGGCGACGCGTTCCGGCTGCGCGCGTTCCACGACTTCGTCTACCGTAACGGCAACGTGCCGCTCTCGCTCCTTCGATGGGAGCTGCTGGGACAGGAGGACGACCTGAAATGACGCTCGCCGCCGGGACCCGCCTCGGGAACTACGAGATCGTCGCCCAGATCGGCGCGGGCGGTATGGGAGAAGTCTACCGGGCGAGGGACCCGCGCCTGAACCGCGACGTCGCGGTGAAGATCCTGCCGAAGAATTTCCTGGAGGGTGAAGAATCGCGCTCGCGCTTCGAGCGGGAGGCGAAGCTGCTTGCCGCGCTGAACCACCCTTCGATCGCGGCGATCTATTCATTCGAAGAAATCTCCGGTTCTTCAACTTCTTCGTCTTCGCCTCGGCACGTTCTCGTCATGGAGCTGGTCGAGGGTGAGTCGCTCCGGGACCGGCTGAGGGCGGGCGCGCTGGCTCCGAAGAAGGCCGTGGAGCTGGCCTCGCAGCTGGCCGAGGGCCTCGCGGCCGCGCATCTGCGCGGCATCGTCCATCGCGACGTGAAGCCGGAGAACATCCTCCTGAACCGCGAGGGCCGGGTGAAGATCCTGGACTTCGGCCTCGCCAAGCAGCTCCCGAAGTGGGCGGGACCGAGCGGCCCGCACACGAACCTCCCGACGGAGGCCCCTTCGGGCGCGCGCACGGAGGCGGGCGTCGTCATGGGAACCGTCGGCTACATGAGCCCGGAGCAGGTGAAGGGCGAGCCGGCCGACCACCGGAGCGACATCTTCAGCTTCGGCGCCGTGCTCTACGAGATGCTCTGCGGGCGGAAGGCGTTCGGCGGCGCCAGCGGCGTCGAGACGATGAACGCGATCCTCAACGAGGACCCTCCCGCCCTCGTCGTCACGAAGGGCCAGATGCCGCCGGCGCTCGAACGCGTCGTCCTGCACTGCCTCGAGAAGTCGCCCGAGAACCGGTTCCAGTCCATGAAGGACGTCGCGTTCGACCTGGGCTCCATCTCGACGATCTCCGCCGTGGACGGGGGCAAGGCCGGGGCGCGGTCCCGCGGGCGCGCGCGCTGGGTGGCCGCCGGGCTCGCCGCCGCGGTCCTCGTGGGCCTGGGGGCGTGGGCGACGGGAGTCGTGCACCTGGGCCGCCACGAGCAGCCCGTCTTCCACCAGGTCTCGTTCCGCCAGGGACGCATCGCGAAAGCGCGCTTCGCACCCTCCGGCCAGGACGTCATCTACGACGCGAGCTGGCAGGGCGAGCCGTGGCAGCTCTTCGCGACGCCGATCGTCGACCCCAAGGAGAGGTCCCTCGGCCAGCCCGACGTGCAGCTGCTCGACCTTTCCCGGGCTGGCGAGCTCGTGCTGCGCCTCAAGAGCAAGGTCGCGGACACGTGGCAGTTCGAGGGCACGCTCGCGAGGTCGGCTCTCGGCGGCGACCTCGCTCCGAAGGCGATTCTCGGCGGCGTTCTTCAGGCGGCGTGGGCGCCGAAGTCCGAATTCGCAGTCGTGCGCGCGACGGGCGGGCGATCCCTCCTCGACTATCCGCCGGGCAAGGTCAGGGTCGAGTCGCCGGGGTGGATCGGAGACCTTCGGTTCTCGCCGGACGGCTCGATGCTCGCGTACGTCGACCACGCGAACGCGGGCGACGACGCGGGGCGCGTCGCCGTCCTCGACGTCGCGGCGGGGAAGACCCGCTTCCTCTCGAAGGAGTGGGGCACGCTCCGCGGCCTCGCGTGGAAGGGCAAGGAGATCTGGTTCACGGCGGGCACGCACATCCTGAATCGCGCGCTCTACGCCGTGGACCTCTCGGGCAAGGAGCGCGGCATCTTCACGCAGGCCGGCGGCCTCCATCTCCACGACGTCGCATCGGACGGCCGCGTTCTCATGAGCCGCGAAGAGATGCGCGGCGGGCTCCTCTCGCAGACCGAGGGAGTGCTGCAGCCGCTCGACCTTTCCTGGCGGACGTGGAGCTACCTTCTCGACACCTCCGCCGACGGAAAGACGCTGCTTTTCGAGGAGGAAGAGGGTGATCCCGCCGGCTACGATCTGTTCCTCAGGCCGACGTCGGGAGGTCACGCGACGCCGCTCGGGAAGAGCGCGGGCTACGGCGCGCTCTCGCCGGACGGGACGCTCGCCGTGGCGTGGCTCGCGAAGCCGGCTCCGCGGTGGGTCCTTTATCCGACCGGAACGGGCGCTCCGCGTGAGATCCCGGCCCACGGAATCCGCAGCATCAAGTCCGTTTCGTTCTCGAAGGACGGCCGGAGCCTGATCTTCATCGGGCCGGAGGGCGAAAAGGAGGATCGGGTCTGGTCGCTGGCTCTCGACGGCAAGGAGCCCAAGCCCCTCACTCTCGAAGGCGTCACGGGCCTCGAGACGTGGCCGCTGCTGAGTCCGGACGGCAAGAGCTTTCTCGCGCGCGAGAAGGGCGGCTGGTCGATCTTCGACCTCGCGAAGCCGGACGCGCCGGCGAGGCGCGTCGTCGGCCTCGAGGACGGCGAGGTCCTGACGCAGTGGCGCGCCGACGGCCGGTTCTTCGTCACGCGGCCCGGCGCCTTTCCCGTCGACGTGTGGATGCTGGACCCCGCGACCGGAAAGCGCCAGCCGTGGAAGACGGTCAGCCCGGCGGGCTACGTCGGCGCCGACTGCTCGACGATCCGGTTCAGCGAAGACGGCAAGCGCATGGCGGCGCGGTACATCCTCCAGCGCTCGACCCTCTACGTCGTCGAGGGTCTCCGCTAGCGATCAGGCGGCGCGCACGGGCGCCGGGACGACCTCGGGGAGCGCCGCGAGAAACGCCTCGACCTCCTCGCGTTTTCCGATTGTCACGCGCAGCCAGTTCGGGAGGGAGGGGAACTTCCTCCCGACGAGTAAGTTTCTCGCCCGGAACGCCTGGATGAAAGGCGCGACGTCGCCGCCCACGTCGATCATCACGAAATTCGCCTCGGAAGGCATCGTCCGGTAGCCGAGCTTCGTGAGCTCCGACACGAGCCACTTCCGCGTGTCGTTGAGGAGCTTCCTCTGCCGCGGGACGAGGTCGGGATCGGCAAGGCTCGCGGCCGCGGCCGCCAGAACTCCCGCGTTGGCGTTGCTCCACGAGGCGTAGGGCGCCATCGCGGCGATCGTCTCCTTCGACGACACGGCGTACCCGAGCCTCATGCCGGCCATCCCGTAGATCTTCGAGAACGTTCGCGCGACGACGACGTTCGGGCGCTTCGCGATGAGCTCGAGGCTGGAGCGGTAGCGCGGGTCCTCCACGAAGTGGTGGTAGGCCTCGTCCACGAGGATCGCCGCCGAGGCCGGGACCGCGGACGCGAAGGCCGCCATCTCGTCGCCCGTCACGATCGTCGCGGTCGGATTGTTCGGGTTGCAGACGTAGACGAGGCCGGTCGAAGCGTCGCACGCGGCGGCCATCTTCGCGAGGTCGTGCCGGAAGTCGGGCGTGAGGGCGACCTTGATCCCGTCGGCCTTGACGACCTTCGCGTACGCGAGCACGGCCTCGAACGTCGGCTCGGCCGCGACGACCTTCTTACCCGGGCCGCTGAACGCCTCGTCGGCCATCTGGAGGATCTCGGAGGAGCCACAGCCGAGGAGGACCTGCTCGGGGGCGACGCCGTGATGCTTCGCGATCGCCTCGACCGCGGCGTTCTCGAGCGCGTCGGGGTAGCGGTTCGTGGCGGCCTTCGCGGCCGCCTCGAGCGCCTTCGGCGACGGCCCGTACGGGTTCTCGTTCGAGCTCAGGACGACGGCGTCGGCCGGGCGCGGACGCTTCGTCGCAGCCGCGGCGACGCGGCCCACGAGGGGAGTGTCGAGAAACGCAACACCTGCGGCGGCGCCGAGGGATCCGGCGAACGCCCGGCGAGACATCGGAACGGTCATGAGCGGCCTCCTCCGAAGAAGATGCGACGCATCATCTCGCATCGGGCGCGAACCGCGCACATGCGACTCTTTCGCGGCTAGAATCCGGTCAAAGATATGACGATCGCTTCTGGAACCCGCCTCGGGCCGTACGAGGTCCTGTCGCTCCTCGGCGCCGGGGGCATGGGGGAGGTCTACCGGGCCAAGGACCCTCGCCTCAACCGGGACGTCGCGGTCAAGGTCCTGCCGGAAGATCTCTTCGAAGGTGAAGAGAGAAGACAGCGTTTCGAGCGCGAGGCGAAGCTCCTCGCCACGCTGAACCATCCGAACATCGCGGCGATCTATTCGTTCGAGGAAATCTCCGGCCGGCACCTCCTCACGATGGAGCTCGCCGCCGGAGAAGCGCTCGACAAGAAGATCTCCTCGGGCCCTCTTCCACTCGAAGAATCGCTTTCTCTCGCCCGGCAGATCGCCGAGGCGCTGGAGGCGGCCCACGAGAGGGGCATTGTCCACCGGGACCTCAAGCCCGCGAACGTCGTCGTGTCGTCGGAGGGGAAGGTCAAGCTCCTCGACTTCGGCCTCGCGAAGGCGTTCGAGAACGAGAACGGGTCGTCGCCGGAGATCTCGCTCTCGCCGACGCTGACGGCGCGGGCGACGGCGGCCGGCGTGATCCTCGGGACGGCGGCGTACATGTCGCCCGAGCAGGCGCGGGGCAAGCCCGTCGACAAGCGGGCGGACGTCTGGGCGTTCGGCGTGGTTCTCTTCGAGATGCTCACGGGCAAGCGGCTCTTCCAGGGCGAGACGGTCAGCGACACGCTCGCGGCCGTCCTGCGCGACCCGGTGGATTTCGGGAAGCTGCCGCCCTCGACGCCGCCGTCCGTGCGGGTGCTCCTCGAGCGTTGCCTCGAGCGCGACCCGAAGCAGCGGCTCCAGGCGATCGGCGAATCGCGCATCGCGCTCGAACGGACGATCGCCGGGAGCTCGGGAGCCATGAAGGCCGCGACGGATTCGGGTTCCGCCGTCGCCGTCGCGGCTCCGTCTCCCGAGCGTCGCGCGTTCCCGTGGGCGATCGGCGCCGCGGTCGGCGCGCTCGCCGTGTTTGCGCTCTGGGCCCCGTGGAAGAAGGCGCCGCGGCCGGCGCCCGTCCGCCTCAGCAGCGAGCTGGGGGCGGACGCCTCTCTCGTGACGGACCTCGGCCCGGCCGCCGTGCTTTCGCCGGACGGGACGCTCCTCGCATTCGTCGCCCAGAAGACCGGCGGCGGGTCGGCGCAGATCTGGGTGCGCCGGCTCGACCAGCTTCCCGCCGCGCCGCTCGCGGGGACCGAGGGTGCGCGGGAGCCCTTCTTCTCGCCCGACGGCCAGTGGATCGGCTTCCTCGCGGACGGGAAGCTCAAGAAGGTTTCCGTGACCGGCGGCGCGGCCGTCGTTCTCTGCGACGCTCCGAACCTCCGTGGCGCTTTCTGGACGGAGGACGAGACGATCGTGTTCCTTCCGAACTCCGGGCCCAGCGTAGCCCTGGTGAAGGTCCCGGCCGCGGGCGGGAAGCCCGAGCCGTTCACGAAGCTCGAGGAGGGAGAGGTCACCCAGCGCTGGCCCCAGATCCTTCCGGGAGGCAAGGCCATCCTCTATACGGGGCACGCGACGACGTCCTCGGGGTTCGAGGACGCGAACATCGTCGTGCAGCCTCTGCCGAAGGGGCCGCGGAAGATCCTCCAACGCGGCGGATATCACGGCCGGTACCTCCCGAGCGGGCACGTCGTCTACGTCCACGAGTCGACTCTCTTCGCGGCTCCGTTCGATCTCGGGCGGCTCGAGCTGACCGGGCCGCCGGTGCCCGTCGTCGAGGGCATCGCCTCGACGCCCAACAGCGCGGGCTCGAACTTCGCGTTCTCGAACGGCGGCACGCTCGTGTACCTGCCGGGGAAGAGCGTGGGTGCGGCGGCGCCGATCCACTGGATGGACCGCGAGGGCAAGACGTCGCCGCTCCGCTCCACGGCCTCCGCCTGGAACGACATCCGCTTCTCGCCGGACGGCCAGAAGGTCGCGATGGACGTGACCGACGGCGGGCAGACCGACGTCTGGGTGTACGAATGGGCGCGGGACACGATGTCCCGCTTCACGTTCGACCTCGCCGAGGATTCGCATGCGGCGTGGTCGCCGGACGGCAAGCGCATCGCATTCGCCTCGGCGCGAGCCGACAAGGCCGTGACGAACCTCTACTGGCAGCGATCCGACGGGACCGGAGACGTCCAGCGGCTCACCGAGAGCAAGGTCCGGCAGATCTCCACGTCCTTCCATCCCGGGGGGCGCTTTCTGGCGTTCATGGAGCAGGATCCCAAGACGAACTGGGACATCGTGATCCTCCCGATCGAGGGAGACGAGGCCTCGGGCTGGAGGCCGGGGAAGCCCACCGTGTTCCTCAACTCGCCGTTCGTCGAGGTCTGGCCGGAATTCTCGCCGGACGGAAGATGGCTCGCCTACATGTCGAACGAGTCGGGGCGGTTCGAGGTCTACGTCCGCCCCTTCCCGGGCCCGGGAGGGAAGTGGCAGATCTCGACGGAGGGCGGCGGATTCCCAACCTGGTCGCGGGCGAGCCGCGAGCTCTTCTTCGGACAGGACGGGAAGATCATGGCCGTTCCCTACTCGGCGGACGCGGCTTCGTTCCGCGCCGAGAAGCCGCAGCCCCTGAGCGGAGGGCGATACACCACCACCGGCCCGTTTCGCGCATTCGACCTGCACCCGGACGGAAAGCGCTTCGCGATCCTGAAGCCGCCGGATGCCCAGTCCGACGTCCGGCACGACAAGGTCGTCTTCGTCTTCAATTTCTTCGACGAGCTCAAGCGCGTCGCGGGGACGGGGAAGAAGTGACGATCGCGGCGGGAACGAAGCTCGGGCCCTACGAGATCGTCTCGCCCCTCGGGGCCGGGGGGATGGGTGAGGTCTACCGGGCAAAGGACACCCGCGTCGACAGGGTTGTCGCGCTGAAGGTGCTGCCGGAAGAGTTCTTCGAAGATGAAGAGCGAAGGGCGCGGTTCGGGCGAGAGGCGAAGCTGCTCGCGAGCCTGAGCAATCCGGGGATCGCCGTTCTCTACTCATTCGAAGAAATCCCCGGTTCTTCTTCTCCCTCGTCTTCGCGTCACCTGCTCGCGATGGAATTGGTCGAGGGGGAGGACCTTGCGGCGCGCATTGCCTCCGGCTCTCTCTCACTCGAAGAATCCCTCTCCCTCGCCCGGCAGATCGCCGAGGCGCTCGAGGCGGCGCACGAGAAGGGCATCGTCCACCGCGATCTGAAGCCCGCGAACGTGAAGATCACGCCCGAGGGTCGCGTGAAGCTGCTCGACTTCGGCCTCGCGAAGATCTTCGAGAGCGAGGCGACGTTGTCGAACCCGTCGATCTCGTACTCGCCGACGCTGACGGCCCGCGGCACGGCGGCGGGCGTGATCCTCGGGACGGCGGCGTACATGTCGCCCGAGCAGGCACGCGGCAAGCCGGTGGACAAGCGGACCGACGTCTGGGCCTTCGGGTGCGTGCTCTACGAGATGCTCGCGGGAAAGAAGGCGTTCGAAGGCGAGACCGTGAGCGACACGCTCGCGGCGATCCTGCGCGGAGAGCCGGACTGGAGTGCGCTTCGCGCGCCGGTTTCCTCGAAGGTCAATGAGCTGCTGCGCAGGTGCCTCCAGCGCGACCCCAAGCAGCGCCTCCGCGACATCGGAGATGCGCGCATCGCCCTCGAGGAGGAGACGGCCGTGTCGGCGAGCCGAGCCGGCCAATTACCCTTCGAAGAGAATCCTGCGTTGCCGAGTCCCGCGGTAGCAAGCGTGGAGCGAGCGGGTCGTGAGAGAGGGAGCAAAAAGAATCTCTCGGTCTTTCTTCCCTGGGTGCTTGCGGCCGCGTTCGCGGCCGCGGCAGGGGCGCTCGCGCTGCGCGCTCGCGCCCCCGAGGCGCGCGTGTACCGTTCCGTCCTTCCGCCGCCGGAAGGAACCAACTTCTGGCTGGAGGCGAACGGCCCGGGGCCCGTCGTCGTGTCCCCGGACGGCCGCCAGGTCGCGTTCACGGCGGCCGACGCGGCCGGCAAGGTCAACCTCTACGTGCGCGCGCTCGACTCCCGCGAGGCCCGGATGCTCTCGGGGACCGAAGCGGCCATGTACCCCTTCTGGTCGCCGGACGGCGGCTCACTCGGGTTCTTCACAACCGGGAAGCTGAAGACGATCGAGGCCACGGGCGGTTCGCCGCAGACGATCTGCGGCGCGCCCGAGGGAAAAGGCGGGACCTGGAGCCCGGCGGGTGTGATCGTCTTCACCCCCGGCCCGACCTCGCCTCTCTTCAGGGTCTCCGAAAAGGGAGGCGAGACGACGGCGATCACGAAGATCGACGCGTCCCGCGGGGACGACTCGCACCGACACCCCCGGTTCCTCCCGGACGGAAAGCACTTTCTCTACGTCGCGCGCTCGACGAAGACCGGGTCCGAGGGGCACTACGTCGTCGCGGCGTCCCTCGACGGAGGAGCGGAGAAGGTGCTCCTGCGGTCGCCTGCTGCGGCGGTGTACGCGTCGGGCCACCTCCTCTACCTGCGCGAGACGACGCTGATGTCGCGGCCCTTCGACGCCGCGCGCCTGGCGTTCACGGGCGAGGCCTCGCCGGTCGCCGAGAAGATCCTCATGCCGGCGGTCGGCACGGCGCTCGGGGTCTTCTCGGCCTCGCAGAACGGCGTTCTGGCCTACCAGACCGCGCGCGGCGAGACGACCTCGCGGCTCCAGTGGTTCACCCGGGACGGAAAGCCGGACGGGACGCTCGGCGAACCCGCCGACTTCGGGCAGGCGCTTCTCTCGCCGGATGGGAAGCTGGCCGCGGCCACCATCCGGGACCAGGCGACCGGGACGTACGACATCTGGATCTTCGACGTCGCCCGCGGGGTGCGCACGCGCTTCACGTTCGATCCCGCCGAGGACGTGGGGCCGCTCTGGTCCCCGGACGGCTCCGCGCTGATCTTCGCGTCGAACCGCAAGGGGCACTACGATCTCTATCGCAAGGCCCTGGACGGCTCCTCGGAGGAGGAGGCCCTGTTCACGTCCGACGCCGACAAGGGCCCCGTCTCCTGGGCGCCCGGCGGGCGCACCCTCGTCTTCGACGAGGCGGGCAAGGACGCCGGAGTCGAGGTCAAGACGCTCGCGCTCGACGGGGCCCGGAAGCCGGAGCCCCTGTCGAAGACGAAGTTCAGCGAGGTGAATTCCCCTCTCTCCCCGGACGGCCGGTGGTTGCCCTACAGCACCGACGAGTCGGGCCGGTGGGAGGTCTACGTCACCTCGTTCCCGCGCGCGGGACGAAAGTGGCAGGTCTCGACCGACGGAGGGGCCTATGCGTTCTGGAGCGCGGACGGCAAGGAAATCCTCTACCATGACCTCAGCGGGATGATCTGGGCGGTCCCCGTTTCCGCCCGGGGGGAAACTTTCGAGATCGGCCAGGGCCGGCGGCTCTTTCGCGCCCCGGGCCCCAACCCCACGGCTCCTTCGTTCTCCGCGACATCCGATCACCAGCGCTTCCTCGTCGTGGGCGAGGGGCAGAAGCCCAACGCGCTCGTGGATCTCGTCGTGAACTGGACGATTGCGAAGGGCTCGCGATGACGATCGCCGCGGGCACCCGGCTCGGCGCTTACGAGGTCCTCGGGCTCCTTGGGGCCGGGGGCATGGGGGAGGTCTACCGGGCGAAGGACTCCCGCCTCAGCCGGGAAGTCGCGATCAAGGTCCTGCCGGAAGACCTCTTTGAAGGTGAAGAGAGGAAGCAGCGGTTCGAGCGGGAAGCGAAGCTGCTCGCCACGCTCAACCACCCGAACATCGCGGCGATCTACTCCTTCGAGGAGATCTCCGGCCGGCACCTCCTGACGATGGAACTCGCCGCCGGAGAAGGGCTCGACAAGAAGATCTCCGGTGGGCCTCTTCCCCTCGAAGAATCCCTGTCTTTCGCCCGGCAGATCGCCGAGGCGCTGGAGGCCGCACACGAGAAGGGGATCGTCCACCGCGACCTCAAGCCCGCGAACGTCGTCGTCTCGGCCGAGGGTCGGGTCAAGCTCCTCGACTTCGGTCTCGCGAAGGCGTTCGAGAACGAGAACGGCTCGTCGCCGGAGATCTCGCACTCGCCGACGCTCACGGCGCGCGCGACGGCAGCGGGCGTGATCCTCGGGACCGCGGCCTACATGTCGCCCGAGCAGGCGCGGGGCAAACCGGTCGACAAGCGGGCGGACGTCTGGGCGTTCGGCGTCGTCCTCTTCGAGATGCTCACGGGCAAGCGGCTGTTCCAGGGCGAGACGGTGAGCGACACGCTCGCGGCCGTCCTGCGCGAGCCCGTGGACTTCGGGCAGCTGCCGCCGTCGACGCCGCCGTCCGTGCGCGTGCTCCTCGAGCGGTGCCTCGAGCGCGACCCGAAACAGCGCCTGCAGGCGATCGGCGAGTCCCGGATCGCGCTCGAAAGGACCATTGCGGGGAGCTCGGGCATTCGTGTCGTGTCCTCGAAGGAGACGGCGCCGGCGACACGGCGGGGCGGAGCCTCTCTCGTCGTTGGGTGGGCGCTTGCCGCCGTCTTCGCGGCCGTGGCCGCGATTCTCGCGCTGCGCTCGCGGGTGCCCGAAGCGCGCGTCTATCGCGCCTCGATCCCCGCGCCCGAAGGCACGGTCTTTTCCGTCGACACGACGCAGCCGGGCCCGCCGACGCTTTCTCCCGACGGGAAGAAACTCGCCTTCGCGGCGCGCGGCGCGGACGCGAAGGTGCGCCTCTACGTCCGCGCCCTCGACGCGACGGCCGCCCAGCCCCTCGCGGGGACCGAGGGAGCGCAGTACCCGTTCTGGTCGCCGGACAGCCGGTTCGTCGCCTTCGGTGCGGACCAGAAGCTCAAGAAGATCGAGGCTTCGGGCGGCCCCCCGACGGTCTTGTGTCCGACGACGGACTTCCCGAAGGGCGGCGCATGGAGCCCGAAGGGCGTCATCGTGTTCGCGCCGTCGTCGGGCGGCCCGCTCTGGGCCGTCTCCGAGAACGGCGGCGAGGCGCGGCAGGTCACGAAACTGGACGCCAAGCGGGGCGACAACTCGCACCGGCTGCCGTTCTTCCTCCCGGACGGCGCGCACTTCCTGTTCCTCGCCCGGCTGGGCGGCGCCTCGCCCGTCGAGGGGAATCAGATCCTCGTCGGATCCGTCGACGGCGGCGAGCCAAAGCCGATCCTTCGTTCGCCGGCCGCGGCCGAGTACGCCTCGGGCTACCTGCTCTTCATGCGCGACGCCGCGCTCATGGCGCAGCGGTTCGACCCGTCGCGCCTGAGTCTGCTCGGCGAGCCGCATCCCGTGGCCGAGAGCGTGAGCATCGTCCGCGGCGCGGCGAAGGGCACCTTCTCCGCCTCGCAGACCGGCGTCCTCGTCGCGCACATCGGGGACTCCATCGTTCTCGGCGCCGACCTCGAGTGGGTCGACCGGGCCGGGAAGACGCTCGCCCCGCTGTCCGAGCATGCGCCCTTCGACGAGGCCGTGATCTCGCCGGACGGGCGCAACGTCGCCGTGTCGGTACTCGATTTCAAGTTCGGAACGCACGACATCTGGATCTGCGACGTCGCGCGGAATCTCCGGACGCGCTTCACGTTCGAGCCGGGCGAGGAGCTCGCGCCGCGGTGGGCGCCGGACGGGCGGTCGATCACGTACGTCGCGGGCCGCGGCGCGCAGCAGGGGCTGTTCCGCAAGCAGGTCGAGGGCACCGCGACGGAGGAGCTGCTCTACGCCTCGGAAACCGTCAAGGTCCCGTCGGGCTTCTCGCCCGACGGAAAGCTCCTCGCCTTCGCCGAGCTCGGCCAGGACACGAACTTCGACATCTGGATCCTCCCTCTGACCGGCGAGAGGAAGCCCTACGTATTCCTCAAGACCACGTTCTCCGAAGGCGGCGCCGTCTTCTCGCCGGACGGAAAGTGGATCGCGTACCAGTCGAACGAGTCGGGCAAGTCCGAGGTCTACGTCACGCCCTTCCCGGGGCCCGGCCGGAAGTGGCAGGTCTCGGCGCAGGGGGGCGGGTACCCCGCGTGGCGACAGGGCGGCCGCGAGATCGTCTACCAGGAGATGCAGAGCAACAAGGTGTTCTCGGTACCCGTGGCGTTCCGGGGCGACACGCCGGACTTCGGGCGTGCGGCCGAGCTCTTCGTCGCGCCACCGCCCCTCGCGGGCATCGCGGCCCGCTTCGACTCGGCGGCGGACGCGAAGAAGTTCATGGTCGTTCGCCAGGGCAAGCAGCGCGAAGCGCAGGCGCTCACGCTCGTCGTGAACTGGACGGCGGAGCTGGAGGGGAAGAAATGAGCCCGATGACGCTCGCCGTCTTCGAATCCAGCCTCAAGCGCTGCGAGGCGCGGCCCGACTTCTTCGACGTGTTCTACGGGAGGTTCCTGGGCTCGTCGCCCGAGGTCGCCGTGAAGTTCGCCGGGACGAACTTCACGCGGCAGAAGGAGCTCCTGCGCGTCTCACTGCACCATCTCCTCCTCGTCGCGCGCGATCCCAAGCAGGGGCCGGACCCGTACCTCGAGGACATCGCCGTCAAGCACGGAGCCGGCCACCTCGCGATCGGCGCCCACCTGTACGACCTGTGGCTGGACAGCCTCCTCGAGACCGTTCGCGAATGCGACCCCGAGTGTTTCCCGGAAGTGGAGAAGGCGTGGGAGGAGGTCATGATGGTCGGGATCCATTACCTGTGCGCGAACTACGAGGGGCGGCACCGCCGGTGACGGACGCGAAGCAGCGGGTCGCAGAAAGGATCGAGGAGGAATCGTGACGCTCGAGGCCGGAATCCGCCTGGGCCCCTACGAGGTCCTGTCCCCGCTCGGCGCGGGAGGCATGGGAGAAGTCTATCGGGCACGGGACCCTCGCCTCGGACGCGACGTCGCGGTGAAGGTGCTGCCTGAAGATTTCCTCGAAGGTGAAGAGAACAGGGCGCGCTTCGAACGGGAAGCGAAGCTGCTCGCGGGGCTGAGCCATCCGAACATCGCGGCGGTCTATTCATTCGAAGAAGTCCCCGGTCCCTCTCCTTCTTCTTCGCGGCACATCCTCGTCATGGAGCTCATCGAGGGCGAGACGCTCGCCGCACGCCTCGCGAAGGGGGCGATCGCTCTCGACCAGCTCCTGCCGATCGGGATGCAGATCGCGGACGCCCTCGACAAGGCCCACCGGCAGGGGATCGTCCACCGGGACCTCAAGCCCGGCAACATCATGCTCACGAAGGGGGGCGCCAAGCTTCTCGACTTCGGCCTCGCGAAGGTCCTCGCACCCGCGGGGCACACGTCCGGCGCCACGTCGCTTCCGACGATGGCCTCACCGCAGCACCTGACGCAGCAGGGCACGATCCTCGGGACGTTCCAGTACATGGCGCCCGAGCAGCTCGAAGGGGGAGAGGCCGACGCGCGGAGCGACATCTTCGCCCTCGGGGCGGTCCTTTACGAGATGGCGACCGGGAGGAAGGCCTTCGACGGGAAGAGCCAGGCGAGCCTGATCGGCTCGATCCTGAAGGACAGCCCGCCGCCCGCCTCGTCGCTCGCGCCGATGACGCCGCCGGCCCTCGACCGCCTCATCGCGACGTGCCTCGCGAAGGACCCCGAGGACCGGATCCAGACGGCGCACGACGTGAGGCTCCAGCTCCAATGGGTGGGGGAGGGCGGCTCGCAGGCCGGGCTGCCCGCCCCGGTCGCCCACCGCCGAAAGAGTCGCGAGCGCCTCGCGTGGAGTCTTGCCGCGGCGGCCGCCGTGGCGGCGGCGGTTCTCGCCGTGGGTTTCGTCAAGCGCGCTCCCACGCGCACGAAGCTCGTCCGGTTCGAGATCGCGAACCCCGAGGGCATCACGACGATCGACGCGCCGCGCCTGTCTCCGGACGGCCGGACGCTCGCGTACAACGCGACCGACGCCTCCGGCAAGAGCCGCATCTGGATCCGCCCGCTCAACTCGCTCACCGCACAGCCTCTCGCCGGCACCGAGGACACGACGCGGCCCTTCTGGTCGCCCGACAGCCGGTTCCTCGGGTTCTTCGCGGAGGGCAAGCTCAAGAAAGTCGAGGTTTCGGGAGGCCCGCCGCAGAAGATCTGCGACGCGCCGGGAGGCGCCGACGGCTCCTGGAGTCCCGAGGGCGTCATCCTCTTCGACGGCACGGGCAACCAGCCCATCAACCGCGTATCGGCGGCGGGGGGCACTCCAGTCGTCGCCGTCAAGCCCGACGCCTCGCGCAAGGAGGCACAGGTCGGCTGGCCCGAGTTCCTCCCGGACGGGAAGCACTTCCTCTACATGGCGATCGGGCAGAAGGCCGAGGAGAGCGCATACCGGATCGGGACGCTCGACTCTGCGGAGACGAAGCTCCTCGCGCCCGCGCAGACGCTCGTGACGTACGCACCGCCCGGCTATCTCCTCTTCGTGCGGGACAAGACGCTCGTCGCCCAGCCGTTCGACGCGAAGGCCCTGAAGACGACCGGCGAGCCGATTCCGCTCGCCGAGCACGTCGGCACGGACAATGTCGGGCTCGCGCTCTTCTCGGTCTCGCGCGACGGGACGCTCGCGTACAGGACGGGAGAGCGTGGCGACAGGCTCCTCTGGGTGGACCGCTCCGGCAAGGAGGGCGAGGTCGTCGGCGACCCGGGCGACTACCACAACCCTTCGTTTTCTCCGGGCAGCGACCGGCTCGCGTTCGACCTCGCCGATCCGCGGAGCTCGAAGACCGACGTCTGGATCCGCGACCTCAAGCGCGGCGTCAGCTCCCGGTTCACGTTCGGGACCGACGGCGCGTTCGGTCCCCTCTGGTCTCCCGACGGACGGCGCATGGTGTACACGGTGGGCGACGACCTGTTCGAGAAGGCGGTCGGAGGACAGGGAGCGGAGACGCCGCTCCTGAAGTCGGACGAGACGAAGGTCGCCACCGACTGGAGCCGCGATGGCCGAACTCTCGCCTTCCACAGCCTCGGGAAGGAGACGGGGTGGGACATCTGGGTCATTCCCCTGTCCGGCGACCGGAAACCGGTCCCGTTCCTGAAGACGCCGTTCGCGGAACTCAACGGCGTGTTCTCGCCGGATGGCCGCTTCCTCGCGTATCAGTCCAGCGAGTCGGGACGCCAGGAGATCTACGTCCAGGCCTTTCCGGGCCCGGGGGGCAAGTGGCAGATCTCGACCTCGGGCGGCCGGGAGCCGCAGTGGAGAGCCGACGGCAAGGAGCTTTACTACCGGGCCTTTGACCAGAAGCTGATGGCGGTCGACATCCAGACGGGAAACGACGTCACGGCCGGCACGCCGCACGTTCTCTTCCAGGGGCGCTTCGACATCAACGTCGCCCGCAACCGCTTTCTCCCGACCGCCGACGGCAAGCGTTTTCTCACCGTCGCCCCGCTTGGGCGTGACTCGATGTCTCCGACGACGATCGTCCTGAACTGGTACGCGGGGCTGGAGAAGTGACGTGACGCTCGCAGCGGGCAGCCGCCTCGGGCCGTACGAGATCCTCTCGCCGCTGGGCGCCG
The DNA here is from genome assembly GCA_044229475.1 of Thermoanaerobaculia bacterium. Classification (GTDB taxonomy): domain Bacteria; phylum Acidobacteriota; class Thermoanaerobaculia; order UBA5066; family UBA5066; genus Fen-183. The sequence continues at coordinate 322,753 of JBGASW010000001.1, forward strand.
GCGGGATGGGCGAGGTCTATCGGGCCAAGGACACGCGCGTCGACCGGGTGGTCGCACTGAAGGTATTGCCGGAAGATTTCCTGGAAGGCGAAGAGAACCGGTCGCGCTTCGAACGCGAGGCGAAGCTGCTCGCGAGCCTGAATCATCCAGGGATCGCCACCCTCTACTCATTCGAAGAAATCCCCGGTTCTTCGTCCCCGCCCTCTTCGCCTCGAAGCGTCCTGACCATGGAGCTCATCGAGGGCGAGACGCTCGCAAGCCGCCTCGCGAAGGGCGCGCTGCCGCTCCAGCAGGTGATTTCCGCCGGGGTCCAGATCGCGGACGCCCTCGAGGCGGCGCACCGCCAGGGGATCGTCCACCGCGACCTCAAGCCGGGCAACGTCATGCTCACGAAGGGCGGCGTGAAGCTGCTCGACTTCGGCCTCGCCAAGACGCTGGCCCCGCAGTCGCAGCCCTCGGGCCTCACGTCGATGCCGACGATGGCGTCGCCGCAGCACCTCACGCAGAAGGGGACGATCCTCGGGACGTTCCAGTACATGGCGCCCGAGCAGCTCGAGGGCGGGGACGCGGACGCGCGGAGCGACATCTTCTCCTTCGGGGCTGTCCTCTTCGAAATGGCGACCGGGAAGAAGGCGTTCGACGGCAAGAGCCAGGCAAGCCTGATCGGCTCGATCCTGAAGGACAGCCCGCCGCCCGCTTCGTCCATCTCGCCGATGACGCCGCCGGCCCTCGACCGCGTCATCGCGACGTGCCTCGCGAAGGACCCGGAGGATCGCCTCCAGACGGCGCACGACGTGAAGCTCCAGCTCCAGTGGGTCGGCGAAGGCGGATCTCAGGCCGGCCTTCCCGCGCCCGTCGCCGCCCGGCGCAAGAACCGCGAGAAGCTCGCGTGGACGCTCGCGGCCGCAGCCGCGGCCGTCGCGCTCGTCTTCGCGATCGGATTCGTCCGCCGCGCCCCGCGCGTCTCCTCGCCGATCTTCGCCGCGATTCCGTCTCCCGAGAAGACGTTCGTCGAGTCGATCGCGCTCTCTCCCGACGGGAAGACGCTGGCGTTCACGGCGGGGAAGGCGGGCGTGCAGCCCGGTCTCTGGGTCAGGGCACTCGGCTCCCCCGCGGCGCACCCGGTCGTCGGCGCCGAGGAAGCCAGCTTCCCCTTCTGGTCGCCCGACAGCCGGTTCATCGGTTACTTCACCCAGGGTTCCCTGAAGAAGATCGACCCGTCCGGCGGGCCCGCCCTCACCGTCTGCGATGCGGCACGGGGCGTCGGCGGCACGTGGAACCGCGACGGCACGATCGTTTTCGGTCCGGCGCCGACGTCGCCTCTCTTCCGCGTCCCGGCGTCGGGCGGGAAGCCGGAGGCGGTCACGAAACTCGACGCCTCCCTGCACGTCACGGCGCATCGCTACCCCGTGTTCCTTCCGGACGGGAGGCACTTCCTTTACATGGCCGCCAACCTGTCCGGGAACACGGGCGATCCCGCGAACTCGATCCGGGTGGGGTCGCTCGACGGGAAAACGGACAAGGCCGTGGTCGCCGGGATCGCCTCGAATCCGTCGTTCGTCGCGGGACACCTTCTCTATGGCAGCGAGGGAGCGCTTCTCGCCGTCAAGATGGATCCCGCGCGGCTCGAGGTGCGGGGAGACGCCGCCCCCGTCGCCCAGCGCCTGAGCGTCACGAACTGGTACGGCTACACCCAGTTCACGGCCTCGGACGACCTCCTCCTCTCGACCCCGGCCTTCGCCATCCCGTCGCAGCTCGCGTGGTTCGACCGGAACGGCCGGCCGGCCGGGACGGTCGGCGAGCCCGGTCTCTGGTTCGCGCCACGCCTCTCGCCCGACGGCCGGAGGATCGCGGTCGGCCTGCTCGATCTGGGAAGGAACACGTCCGACATCTGGCTCTATGACGTCGCCGGAGGGGCTGGCACGAAGTTCGTGTTCGGCAGCGGGAACAACTTCTCGCCCGTTTGGGCTCCCGCCGGCGACCGGCTTCTCTTCGGGTCCGACCGGAAGGCGAAGGGGTCGCGGCAGGATCTCTGGACGAAGTCCCTCGACGGGAGCGCCGAAGAGATCCTGCTCGAGTCGCCCGACGCCCGGGTCCCCGAGGACTGGTCTCCGGACGGGCGGTCTCTCTCGATCGACAACGTCCAGGCGCAGGGGAAGAGGAACAACCAGCTCTGGATCGTCGAGACGACGGGCGAGAAGAAGGCCCGTCCGTTCGCGACGGAGGCGAACTTCCAGGGCGACAGCCGGTTCTCTCCCGACGGGCGATGGCTCGCCTACGCTTCCGACGAGTCCGGGCGGTTCGAGGTCTACGTCCGGCCGTTCCCGGGGCCGGGCGGCCGCTGGCAGATCTCGACGGCGGGCGGCGGCCAGCCTCACTGGCGCCGCGACGGGAAGGAACTCGTCTATCTCACGCCGGAAAACAAGCTCATGGCGGTCCCGATCGACTCGACGCCCGGATTTCGCGCCGGGCCGCCCGCGCTCCTGTTCGCGGTCCATCCGAGCCTGAACGGAGCGGCCTACGACGCCACGGGAGACCACCAGAAGTTCCTCGTCAACACCGTCCCCGACGAGCAGGGCTCGCCCCCCCTCAGCCTCCTGGTCCACTGGACGCGGCTCCTCGAAAAGCACGAGGATTCCCGCCGATGACGCTCACTGCGGGCACGAGGCTCGGCGCCTACGAGATCCTCTCGCCCCTCGGAAAGGGCGGGATGGGGGAGGTCTACCGGGCGAAGGACGTGCGCGTCGACAGAGTGGTCGCCCTGAAGGTCCTGCCGGAAGAGTTCTTTGAAGGTGAAGAGAGGAGGCAGCGGTTCGAGCGCGAGGCGAAAATGCTCGCGAGCCTGAATCATCCGGGGATCGCCACCCTCTACTCATTCGAAGAAATCCCCTCTTCGTCTTTCTCTTCCTCTCCAATGTCGCGCCACGTCCTCGTCATGGAGCTCGTCGAGGGCGAAGGTCTCGATGCCCGCGCCGCCGCCGGCCCTCTTCCCCTCGAAGTAACCATCTCTCTCGCCCGTCAGGTCGCCGAGGCGCTCGAGGCGGCACACGAGAAGGGGATCGTCCACCGGGACCTCAAGCCCGCGAACGTCATGGTGACGAAGGGTGGGCGCGTCAAGGTGCTCGACTTCGGCCTCGCGAAGGTTGCCGCGTCCGGCGCCGGGGCGCAGGTCGACTCGGCGCTCGCGACGGACATGCGGACCCAGGAGGGCGTCGTGGTGGGGACGGTGCCGTACATGTCGCCCGAGCAGGCCCAGGGGCGGCCGCTCGACCACCGGACGGACATCTTCTCGCTGGGAGTCATCCTCTACGAGCTGGCGACCGGGCAGAGGCCGTTCCGCGGGGATTCGTCGGCCGAGCTCCTCTCGTCGATCCTGCGCGATACGCCGCGCCCGCCGGGCGAGCTGCGCCCGGGGCTGCCGGCGGGCCTCGATCGGCTGATCGGGCGTTGCCTCGAGAAGGACCGCGACCGGCGTTACGCCACGGCCCACGACCTCGCCGTGGACCTCGGCGAGCTGCAGCGCGATCCGACCTCGCCGACGAGACCGGCGTCGGCCGCTCCGTTCCGCACGTCGAAGAGGCTCGTCCTTCTCGGCGTGGCCGGCTTCGCCGTGCTTCTCGCCGCGGGCGCGTTCCTCGTCCTCCGCCGGGCCGGCCGCGGCGCCTCGATCGGTTCGGTGGCCGTGCTGCCGTTCGAGAACGCGTCGGGCGACCCATCGATCGAGTACCTGAGCGACGGGATTTCCGAAAGCCTGATCAGCACACTTTCGCGGCTACCCGGTCTCCGTGTCATCTCGCGAAAGTCCGCGTTCTCGTTCAAGGGCAAGAAGGTGGACCCGAAGGAGATCGGCCGACAGCTGGGTGTCGACGCCCTGCTGCTCGGAAGCCTCGCGGTCCGGGGCGCGGACCTCGCCATCACCGCCGAGCTCGTGAGCGTCCGCGACGACACCCAGCTCTGGGGCGAGAAGTACAACCGACGCGCGGACGACGTCCTCCGTGTCGAGAGCGAGATCGCGTCCACGATCGCGCGGACGCTGCGCCGCACGCTGAGCGGGGAAGAGAAGGAGAAACTCGCCCGCGGTCGAACCGAGGACCCCGAGGCTTATCGCCTGTACCTGAAGGGGCGCGACTACCTCGTGGGCAACCAGCAGGAGATGGACAAGAGCGTCGACTACTTCCAGCAGGCGGTGGCCAGGGCGCCGGACTACGCTCTCGCCTACGCCGGGCTCGCCGAGGCTTACACCCGACAGGCCTTCCTCCGCGGGAGCGGCCGTGCGGAGCCGGCGAGCAAGGCCCGGGCCGCCGTCGCCCGCGCGCTCGAGATCGATCCGGACCAGGCCGAGGCCCACGCCGCGCTCGGGCTCGTCGCCTTCTACTTCGAGTGGGATTGGGCGGGTGCGGAGACCGAGCTCCGGCGCGCTCTCGAGCTCAACCCGGGCAGCCGCATCGTTCAGGGTCACTACGGGTGGTTCCTGACCGCCATGGGCCGCCTCGACGAGGGTCTTGCGCACTGCAAGAAGGCCGCCGAGCTCGACCCGCTGTCGACCGGCCCGGTCCACGACATCGCGATCAACTACATGGTCCGGGGCGACCTCGAGCAGGCCGCGACGATGTTTCGCCGCGCGATCGACATCGACCCGAACTGGACCTGGGGCTACATCAAGCTGAGCCGGACCCTGGCGCGCCAGAAAAAGTGCCCCGAGGCCCTCGCCCAGGCCGAGATCGCCGAGAGGAGGATCGCGGGCGGCGCCGCGCCGCTGTCGCGGTCGTGGCTGGGCGTCACGTACGCGCTGTGCGGCGAGCCTGCGCGTGCCCGCCAGAAGCTCGACGAGCTCCACGCCCTGGAGGCGAAACAGTACGTCGACCCGGTGAACTTCTCCGACATCCACGGCGCCCTCGGCGAGATGGACGAGGCGCTGCGCTGGTACGAGAAGGCCTTCGAGGACCGGACGCCGAACATGGCGTACGCGCTCCTCGGACCCGGAATCAGCCCCGGGCTCGCCGGCAACGCGCGTTACGAGGCGATCGTCCGCAAGATGAACTTCCCGGGGCCGGCGCGATGACGCTCGTTGCCGGTACGAAGCTCGGCCCGTACGAGATCCTCGGCCAGATCGGTGCGGGAGGGATGGGGGAGGTCTACAAGGCCAGGGACCCTCGCCTCAATCGCGATGTCGCAGTGAAGCTGCTGCCCGTGGATTTCTTGGAAGGTGAAGAGAGAAAGCAGCGATTCGAGCGGGAAGCGAAGCTGCTCGCGGCGCTGAACCACCCGAACATCGCGGCCGTCTATTCATTCGAAGAAATCCCCAGTTCTTCTTCTTCTTCTGTCTCCGTGCTCGTGATGGAGCTCGTGGACGGCGAGACGCTGCGCGAGCGGATCACTGCGGGGGCGCTGCCCGTCCGGAAAGCCGTGGGGCTCGGAGCCCAGATCGCGCGCGGCCTCGCGGCCGCGCACGAGAGCGGAATCGTCCACCGGGACCTCAAGCCCGAGAACGTCGTCCTCACGAAGGACGGGCGCGCGAAGATCCTCGACTTCGGCCTCGCGAAGCAGCGCGCCGTCACGGCTGGAGAGGACACGAAATCGCCCACGATGGAGAAGGCGACGGACGCCGGGACCCTCCTCGGGACCGTCGGGTACATGGCGCCCGAGCAAGTGCGGGGGCTGCCGGCCGACGCGCGGTCGGACATTTTCGCGTTCGGGTGCGTCCTCTTCGAGATGCTGACGGGCCGGCGCGCGTTCAAGGGCGACTCGGCGATCGAGACGATGAACGCGATCCTCAAGGAGGAGCCCGCGGAACCGGACGTCTCGGGCGCGAAGATTCCGCCCGAGCTCGACCGGCTCGTGAGGCACTGCCTCGAGAAGAACCCGGCGGAGCGCTTCCAGTCCGCCCGCGACCTCGCGTTCGACCTCGAGGCGTCGGCCGGGAGCTCCGCGAGCGGCCGCGCGGCGGCACTGGCGCCGCCCCGGGGTGGCCGGCGGTGGGCGCCCGCGGCCGCGTTTGCCCTCGCCCTCGCCGCCGTGGCGGCGTCTTACGCGGCCGGGCACTGGAAGGGAAAGCGCTCGATCGCCGCCGTCGCGTCCTTCGCGCAGCTCACGTTCCGGCAGGAGCCGATCTTCAAGGCCCGGCTCGCCCCGGACGGGAAGACGGCCGTCTACAGCGCGGCGCCGTCCGGAAACACGCCGGAGATCTTCGCGCTCCGCACGGACTACCCGGGCGCGAGCCCGCGCTCCCTCGGCGCCGGACAGCTGCTCTCGATCTCGTCCCGTGGAGAGCTCGCGCTTCTCACGCGCGCCCAGTACAAGGGGCACAGCCTCTTCGAGGGCACGCTCGCGCGAATGCCGCTGGAAGGCGGCGCGCCGCGGGAAATCCTGGACGGCGTTCGCGAGGCCGACTGGACTCCCGACGGCAGCGACGTCGCCGTGATCCGCGACGTCGGCGGAAAGGACCGGCTGGAATTCCCGGCCGGAAAGGTCCTTGCCGAGACGGGCGGCTACTTCAGCGAGCTCCGCTTTTCTCCGCGCGGAGACCGGATTGCGTTCTTCCAGCACCCGTTCAAGTTCGACGACCGCGGCGAAGTCGCCGTCGTGGATCTCGCGGGGAAGAAGACGATCCTCTCAGAGGGCTACTGGGGCGAGGAGGGCCTGGCCTGGTCGCCGACCGGAGACGAGGTCATGTTCTCCGCGGGAAACGCCTACAACAACTTCCGCGTTTACGGCGTCACCCTCGGAGGCAAGCGGCGAATCGCGCTCGAGAGCGCGGGCGGGCTCACGATCCACGACATCCGGGCCGACGGTCGCTGGCTCGCGACGCGGGACGATTTCTTCCGCGAGATGCCGGTGCTCGCTCCCGGTCAGGGGCGCGAGCGCGATCTCTCCTGGCTCGACCTCTCCGATCCGGCGGCGCTGACGTCGGACGGGAAGACGTTGCTCTTCATGGAGGAGAGCGGGAGCGTCGGCGTGAACTATGCGGTGTGCCTGCGGCGGACGGATGGCTCGCCCGTGGTGCGCCTCGGCGAAGGGGCTGCGCTCGACCTCTCCCGCGACGGGAAGTGGGCGCTTGCGGCCGTGCCGACGACGCCTCCGCAGCTCGTCCTGTATCCCACGGGAGCCGGCGAGCCGCGCAAGCTCGAGCGCGGCGGCCTCGTCAGCTACGAGTCCGGACAGTTCTTCCCGGACACCCGGCGGGTTCTCGTTTGCGGTCACGAGGAGGGCAAGGGCGTCCGGTGCTACGTCCAGGACGTGGGGGGCGGAAAGCCCCTGCCTGTCACGCCGGAAGGCACGAGCCAGGGATTCGTGTCTCCGGACAGCAGACAGGTCCTCGTCAAGGCGAGCGGAGGCGCCCTGGTCCTCTATCCCGTGGACGGGGGAGAGGCCAGGCCCGTGCCGGGCGCGAGTCCCGGCGACGCGGTCATCCGGTGGAGCGCGGACGGCCGCTCGGTGCTCGTCTCCCGAAACGGCGAAGTTCCGGCGCGTATCGAGCGGCTGGACGTTGCAACGGGAAGACGGGAGCCGGTGCGCACGATTGGGCCCGCCGACCTCACCGGCGTCCTGAGCATCGGGCCGTTCGCGTTCACCGACGATTTGAAGAGCTACGCCTACGCCTGCCGGCGGACCTCTTCTCATCTCTTTCTCGTGGAGGGTGCGCGATGAGTCTCGCTCCCGGCACCAAGCTCGGACCGTACGAGATCCTCGCGCCGCTGGGCGAGGGCGGGATGGGGGAGGTCTACCGGGCGAAGGACGCGCGGCTGGGCCGCGAGGTCGCGCTCAAGGTGCTCTCGGCGCGCGTCGCGACGAGCGCGTCCGCACGCGAGCGGTTCGAGCGCGAGTCGAAGGCCGTCGCCGCTCTTTCGCATCCGAACATCCTCGCCCTCTACGACGTGGGACTCGAGGGCGAGACGGCCTACGCCGTGACCGAGCTCCTCGAAGGGCAGACGCTCCGGAAGGCGCTGCAGCCGGGAAGCCTCCCGATACGAAAAGCTCTCGACGTCGCGATGCAGGTTGGGAAGGGCCTCGTCGCCGCCCACGAGAAGGGGATCATCCACAGGGACCTCAAGCCCGAAAACCTCTTCGTGACGCGCAGCGGCCACGTGAAGATCCTCGACTTCGGGCTCGCGAAACTCTCGCTCGCCGAGTCCGACGACTCCGGCCCGGCGGGCATCTCCAACGAGGGGCACACCGAGCCCGGCCGCATCCTCGGGACCGTCGGGTACATGTCGCCCGAGCAGGCGCGGGGCCAGGCGGCGGATGCGCGCTCGGACATCTTCGGCCTCGGAGCGGTCCTCTACGAGATGCTCTCGGGCAAGAGAGCGTTCCACAAGGATTCGGGGATCGACACGCTCTCGGCGATCCTCAAGGAAGAGCCCCCCGATCTCGTCCTCACGAACCAGCTCGTTCCGCCGGGCCTCGACCGCCTCGTGCGCCACTGCCTCGAGAAAGATCCGGCGCTCCGTTTCCAGACGGCGCGGGACCTCGTGTTCGACCTCGAGACTCTCCTGGGCGAATCGCTGTCCGGGTCGCTCGGGATCGCCCCGCCTCAGGAGCAGGCGTCGCCCCGGAAGCGGCTGCGCCTCTTCCTCGCGGCGGCGCTCGTCGCGGGGCTCGCCGCCGGGGCCGCGTGGACTCTCGCGATCCGCGTGCGGAGCGGAACCTCGGGCGGAGCTCTCCGGCCGACGTTCCAGCGACTGACGTCGCAACCCGGCGGAGAGACCAAGCCCGCCTTGTCGCCCGACGGAGAGACCGTCGCGTTCGTGAGCACGGCAGCGGGAAACAGGGACATCTGGATCCAGCGCGTCGGGAGCGACAAGGCGATCAACCTCACCGCGGATTCCTCCGTCGACGAGATGGATCCGGCGTTCTCGCCCGACGGATCCCTCATTGCCTTCCATTCAGACCGCGACGGCGGAGGGCTCTTCGTGATGGGCGCTCTGGGCGAATCGGTGCGCCGCGTGACGACGGGCGGCTTCTCTCCGGACTGGACGCCGGACGGGAAGGAGATCGTCTACGCGGACGAGGAGATCACCTCGCCGCTCTTGCGCAGCCGGAGCAAGCTCTGGGCGGCGAACGCGGCTTCTGGCCAGAAGAGGCTTCTCCTCTCGACGGACGGCGTCGAGCCCGCGGTCTCGCCCCACGGGCTGCGTGTGGCGTTCTGGGGCCTCAAGGGCGACACCGCCCAGCGTGACGTCTACACGATCCCGCTTGCGGGTCTCAAGGACGGAGAGAGCGCCGTCCCCGTGACCGACGACGCCGCCGTCGACCTCAGCCCGTTCTGGTCGCCCGACGGCAAGACGCTCTACTTCGGAAGCGACCGCGGGGGGAGTTTCAACCTCTGGCGGGTTCCGATCGACGAGGAGTCCGGGCGGACCCGCGGCGAGCCCGAGCCCGTGACGCTTCCGACGACGTGGGCCGGCATCTTCCCCGGCTCCTTCCGCGGCGCCCGCGCCCGCTTCCGCGTCGCCTTCACGGCACCGGCGGAGCTCATGACGATCGAGAAGGTGACGCTCGACCCCGCGACCCTCGCGACCGCGGGTCCTCCGGCCATCCTCCGGCGCGGCTCGGCGATGTTCCTGGACCTCGAGCTTTCGCCCGACGGCTCGACCCTCGCGACGCGGACGCAGGGAGCCACCGAAAACCTCTGCGTCCTCCCCGCGAACGGGACGAGCCTCCGCCAGATCACACGCGACTCTTTCCGGAACCGCTGGGCACGCTGGTCGCCGGACGGACAGCGAATCTTCTTCTATTCCAACCGGAGCGGCGCGTACGGCGTCTGGACGATCAAGCCCGACGGGAGCGACCTGACGCGTGTCCCCGCGCTGCCCGACGCGAGCTGGGCGGCCCCGGTGCCGTCGCCGGACGGAGCCCTGATCGCGCTCGGAAGGCCGTCGACGGGCCACGTCGTCGTCGTCCCGCTCACCTCGTCTCCGGGACCCGGTGCGACGCCTGCGCCGCCTCTCGAGATCGAGGGAAAGTGGGCCTGGGACTGGTCGCCCGACGGGCGCCGCCTGCTCGTTGCGCGCAGGGGCGCCGTGTCCGCGTCCGGAGTGCTCCTGTGCGGAGTGCCCTCCGGCCAGTGCGAAGTCGTCGCGCCGAATGCCGAGCAGGGGCGGTTCTTCCCGGACGGGCGGCACGTCGGCTACGTGGAACACGGTGAGATTCACGTGCGCGACCTCTCCACCGGGGGTTCCGGGCTGCTCGTCTCCGCAAGCGCGGACTCCCCGATCACCCGTTTCTGCGTCTCCCGCGACGGGCGGGCCCTCTACCTCCTCCGGGACGTGAGCGAGGGCGACATCTGGGTCGCGACGTTCCCGTGACGCTCGCGCCCGGGACGAAACTCGGCTCCTACGAAATCCTCGCGCCCATCGGCGCAGGGGGGATGGGGGAGGTCTACCGGGCGAAGGACGCGAGGCTCGCGAGAGAGGTGGCAGTCAAGGTCCTGCCGGAGGAATTCTTCGAAGGTGAAGAGAAGAGGCAGAGGTTCGAGCGGGAGGCGAGGCTGCTCGCAGCGCTCAATCATCCCGGAATTGCCGCCATCTACTCATTCGAAGAAATCCCCTCGTCCGCTTCCTCTTCGTCGCGCCACATTCTCGTGATGGAGCTGCTCGAGGGAGAGACGCTCCGCGCGAAGCTGGCGGGCGGCGCGATCGCGCCGCGCAAGGCGGTCGACTTCGCCCTTCAGATGGCTCAGGGGCTCGCCGCCGCTCACGACAGGGGGATCGTCCACCGGGACCTGAAACCCGAGAACGTCTTCGTCACGAGAGACGGGCGCGTCAAGATCCTCGACTTCGGCCTCGCCCGACAGGCCGCGCCGAAGCTCGGCGAGGACGAGACGAGCGCGCCCACGGCCGCGCGCCACACCGATCCCGGCACCGTGATGGGCACGGTCGGTTACATGTCGCCGGAGCAGGTCAAGGGCCTCCCGGTCGACCACCGGTCGGACCTCTTCGCCTTCGGAGCGATCCTCCACGAAATGCTCTCGGGCAAGGGCGCGTTCAAGCGCGACACGCCTCCCGAGACGCTGACCGCGATCCTGCGCGAGGAACCCGCCGATCTCTCCGGCCCGAGCCGAGCCGTCGATCCCGCGCTCGAGCGGCTCGTCCTCCACTGTCTCGAGAAGAGCCCTGAGGAACGTTTTCAGTCCGCGCGCGACCTCGCGTACGCGCTCTCCACGCTGTCGTCCTCGTCCGGCGCGCTCAGCGGCGCGATGGGCGCCGTGGGCGCCCGGGTGGCGGGCCGGCGCGTCCGGCTCGCAATTCCGGCGGCGGTTGCCGCGGGCGCGATTCTCGGCGCCATCGGGGCGCGGTTCGTTCTGAGGCCGAAGGCCTCGGCGCCGCCCGAATTCCAGGTCCTCACGTACGCGGGGAGCGACGGCCAGCCGTCGGTGTCGCCGGACGGAAGGACGATTGCCTTCGTCTCTTCCCGCGACGGCCGGCCCCGCGTCTGGGTCAAGCAGGTCGTGGGCGGCGCCGAGGCGGTGCTCACCGAGGGTCCGGACTCCCAGCCTCGCGTCTCTCCGGACGGCTCGTCCGTCCTTTTCCTCCGATCGTCCGCCGCCGAGTCGTCCGTCTACCGGGCTGCCCTCGTGGGCGGCGAAGCGCGGCGTGTCGTCGGTCCCGCGGTGGCCGCCGACTGGTCGCCGGACGGGAAGGAGATCGTCTTCCTCAGGACGAGCGCGGCGGGCGGCACGATCGACTCGTCCCTCCGTCGTATCGCGCTGGACGGAACGAACGAGCGGGCCATCGGAGAGGTGCCCGGGCGGCTTCTGGCGCTGCCGCGCTGGTCGCCCGACGGCAGAACGATCGCCGCTCTCGAGAGCCCGGGGACCGGAACGGCCACGCCGAAACTCGTGCTGTTCCCCGTCGACGGCTCGGCGCCGACTCGTGTCGACACGCCGGAGACGCGCGCCGTTCTCGGATACGCCTGGAACGGGGACGGCCGGCGCATCGTCTTCCTGGGCGGCGCCGCGTCGGACGCCAACAGCCGTTCCCGGACGGCGAAGGTCTTCCTGAAAGACATCCGGACGGGAACCTCCCGCGCCGTGCTCTCGGGGATCGACTTCGGCGGGGCCGTCGACGTCTTCGGGAACGGCGCTCTCGTCCTCGTTTCGGTCGCACTCCGGTCCAACCTCCGCGAAATCCCGTTCGGAGGCGGGAGCGCGCAGGAGCGATGGCTCACCCGGGGCGGCAGCGTCGACCGGCAGCCCATTTACGCTCCGGACGGCGAGTGGGTCGCGTTCACGTCCAACCGGAGCGGAAACCAGGACATCTGGGAGCTCTCCACGAAGACGGGCGCCGTCCACCGTCTGACGGAAGACCCCTCCGACGACTTCGACCCTGCGTTCACGCGCGACGGCAAGAGCCTCATCTTCAGCTCCAACCGTGGCGGGCACTTCGAGATCTGGATGGCGGCGCGCGACGGCGGCGGCGCGCGCCGCGTCACGGACGACGGAGTCGACGCGGAGAACGCATCCGCCACACCGGACGGGAAGTGGCTCGTCTACTCGTCCGGCAACCCGGACAAGCGCGGCATCTGGAAGATCCGGCCCGACGGGACGGGCGCGACGCGGCTGGTCGCGGGGCCTGTGATCCTCCCGGAGATCTCGCCCGACGGCCGTCTCGTGTCGTTCGTCAGCGTGAGCGGGCCGGACGGATCGACGAGCGTCTCGGGCGGAGCGAACAGCGCGATCGGGGCCGTGCGCCTCGACGACGGCGCGCCCGTCCCGTTCGAGGCCATCGCGACGGGCGCGATCGCCAACCGCGGCCGCCACCGCTGGACGCCGGACGGCGGCTCGCTTGTGTTCCTGACGGGTGACCGAAAAGAGACTCTTGGCCTCACGGCCCAGCCCTTCATCCCCGGCAGGGATACGACGCCGGCGCGGCGGCCCGTGGCGGGCTTCACGCCGGGCTCCCTTTCGGAGTCCTTCGGCATTTCGCCCGACGGCTCGCGCATGACGATCAGCGAGTTCCAGGTCTCCTTCGGCCTCCTCCTCGCGGAAGGTGTCGACGGAGTCGTCGCGCGGCCTTCGCGCGGAGGGAGGCCGTGACGCTCGCCGCCGGCACGAAGATCGGCCCGTACGAGATCGTGAGCCCGCTCGGAGCGGGCGGGATGGGGGAGGTCTACCGGGCGAGGGACCCGCGCCTCGACCGGGTGGTGGCCCTGAAGGTCTTGCCGGAAGACTTCTTCGAAGAAAGAGAGTGGAGAACCCGCTTCGAGAGGGAAGCCAAGGCGCTGGCCGCGATCAACCACCCGAACATCGCCGCCGTCTACTCATTCGAAGAAGTCTCGGGGCGTCATCTCCTCGTGCAGGAGCTTCTCGAGGGCGAGACGCTCCGCGACCGTCTCCTGGCGGGGCCCCTCCCGATGCGGAAAGCCGTCGAATTCGGACTCCAGGTCGCGCAGGGACTTGCTGCGGTTCACGAGAAGGGGATCGTCCACAGGGACTTGAAGCCTGAGAACCTCTTCATCACGACGGACGGCCGCGTGAAGATCCTGGACTTCGGTCTAGCCCGATACACGCCGCACGCGGGCGCCGACGACACAAGGTCGCCCACACTGGCGAAACCCACGGACCCGGGTGTGGTCCTGGGGACGGTCGGTTACATGTCGCCCGAGCAAGTTCGGGGAAAGCCGGCCGACGCTCGCAGCGACATCTTCTCATTCGGCGCGATCCTCTACGAGATGCTCACGGGCCAGCGGGCTTTCCAGGGGGATTCGCCGGCCGACACGATGAGCGGGATCCTGACGAAGGAGCCGCCCGATCTCGCCGACCTGAATCCAGGCATCCCGCCCGGACTCGAGCGCCTCGTCCGGCACTGCATGGAGAAGAGCGTGGAGGAGCGCTTCCATTCCGCGCACGACCTCGCGTTCGATCTCGGGGCGCTTTCCACCGCGTCGGGAGCGGCGTTGCCGCTCCGCCCCGCGGGCGCCTCCCGCCGAGGCGCCGTGTTGCGTGCCGTGGGCGTGCTCCTCGCCTTCGCGGCCGGCGCAGCGGTCACGGCGGGGGCGCTCGCGCTCCGCGCCCGCGCGCCGCATCAGAAGACGGTCGTCCAGGGCCAAATCCTCCTTTCCTCCGACGACCTGATGGATGGCGGCGGCGCTGCCGTCGTCGTGTCGCCCGACGGCGGCCAGTTCGCGTACGTGACCCGTGGCTCCCGCGGCCGCCTCTACCTCAGGAGGCTGGATCGCCTCGTCCCCGTCGAAGTGCCGGAGTCGGACGGCGCCCTGAGCCCGTTCTTCTCGCCGGACGGGAAGTGGATCGCGTTCTTCGCGCGCGGCAAGCTGCGCAAGGCGCCGGTTTCGGGGGGCGCGCCTTCCACCATCTGCAGTGCGCCGCTTCCCCGCGGCGGCGCATGGGTCTCGGACGCCATGATCGTTTTTTCGCCGCAGACGAGCGGCGGCCTCTCGGTTGTTCACGCGTCCGGGGGAGACCCACGGCCCCTGACGAAGGCGGACGTCGCCGCCCGCGAACGGTCGCACCGTTGGCCCGCGGCCCTTCCCGGCGGACAGGCCGTCCTCTTCGCGACGCAGCTCTCCGGCAGCGACTACGACGAGGGAATCATCGAGGCGGTCGAGCTCGCGACGGGGAAGAGGACCGTCGTCCACAAGGGAGGCGCGTTCCCGCGCTGGGCTCCTTCCGGCCACGTCCTTTTCGTGCGGAAAGGGACGATGTACGCGCTTCCCTTCGAAGCGCGCGGGCTCGCTCCGGCGGGGAGACCCGTGCCGGTCCTCGAGAGGGTCATGTCGTCCACGGGAGGGGAGGCCCCCTCGGACGGCAGCGCGCAGCTCGACGTGTCGGCGTCGGGGTTCTGCGCGTACCGCACGGGCGAGAACGAGACGATCTACAGGCTGGCCGTCGTCGACCGGAAGGGGACGGTCGTAAAGAAGGCGGGCGCGCCGCGGGGCTTCATGTGGGCTCGGTTCGCGCCCGACGGAAATCGCGTCGCGGTCGTGATCAGCAGCGGGGCGCAGAGCGACGTCTGGGTCTACGACGTCGGCCGCGACGCCTTCTCGAAGCTCACGTTCGAAGGCGACGACCAGACGGTCGTGTGGAGCCCCGACGGTCGGGAGATCGCGTACACGTCCGACCGGTCGCTCGGGCTCGTCACGAGTCCCGGGGAGGCTCCCGCGACGATGCGGGGCGTCTACCTGAAGCGCGCCGACGGCTCGGGGTCGCCGCGCCTCCTCTTCAAGACGGCGGGGACCCCTGGCGTGACGGGGTTTTCGCCCGACGGGCGGGTGCTCGCCTTCCAGGTGACGAGAGCCGGAACCCAGCTCGATCTCGGCGTGCTGCGCCTCCGGGACGGTCTGGCCGATGGAGAACCCTCGATCGTCGTGGCCGACCCCGCGAACGACGGAGGGGGCGTCTTCTCCCCGGACGGCCGCTGGCTCGCGTACGACTCCACCGACGGCGGTTTCGGGCATGTCTTCCTCCGGAGCGCCGCGGGTGGGGACGCGCGTTGGCAGGTCTCGGATCAGATGGGGTCGAACCCCCGATGGGCGCGGGACGGGACCCTCTACTTCCTCCGCCAGGACGGGTCGATCGTCGGGACCCGCGTCACCGCGGAGGGAGGCGCGCCCGTCTTCGGGAAGGAGGAAGCGCTCTTCAAGCTCGAGTCGTACGACATCGGCAGCCGGATCACCAACGGGTGGGACGTTTCGCCGGACGGACAGCGGTTCGTCGTCCTCCTGCGCGAGGGGACGGCGAACCCGCTGGAGGCGAACCACGTGACCCTCGTCTCCAATTTCGCGGATGGCCTCCGGAGCCTCGCGCCGGCAGGCGGGAAGTGACGCGGGACAGCCGGGCGTGCTCGCCCTCCTCCTGAAGGTCGTCCTCGCGCTCTGGGCTCTCCGTGCGGTGAACGCGGCCCTGTCGCTGCTTCTCGTGCCGTCTCTCGCGCCCGCGCCCCGCCGGAAGGGCGGCGCGCCGTTCGTCTCGATCGTCGTCCCCGCGCGGGACGAGCAACGCGCGATCGAGGCCGCCACGCGGAGCAAGTGCCTGCAGGACGACCCCGCGTTCGAGGTGATCGTCGTTGACGATCGCTCGTCCGACGGGACGCGCTCGATCCTGCGGACCCTCGAGTCCGAGTTCCCGGGGACGCTGCGGGTCGTGGACGGCGTCGAGCCGCCACCCGAGTGGCTCGGGAAGCCCCACGCGCTCGACGAAGGGGCGCGAGCCGCAAGAGCGACCGAGCCGGGCGACTGGCTCGTCTTCTCGGACGCGGACGTCGTCTTCGCGCCCGACCTCCTGGCCCGGTCGCTCGGGCACGCCGAGAAGAATCGCCTCGACTTCCTGACGCTCCTTCCGCAGATGGAGGCGCGCGGGTTCGGCGAGAAGCTGATGGTGCCGACGATCCCTGCCGCCGCGTTCTGCTATCTGCCCGGCTGGCTCATGAACGTCCCATCCGCGAGGGACTTCGGCGGCGGGGGAGGCGTCTTCAACCTGATCCGCCGGGACCTCTTCGACCGCATCGGCGGCCACGAGGCGCTCAAGGCGTCGGTCATCGACGACATCCAGCTCGGCCGCAACGCGCGGAGGGGAGGCGGCCGCACCGGGATCGGCTTCGCGCTCGACTCGATCCGCCTGAGGATGTACCACGGCTTCGCGGAGATCTCGAAGGGGCTCGAAAAGAACGGGTTCTTCGGGCTTCTCGCCAGCCTGCCGCTGGCCGTCCTGTCGCTCGCGTGGGTCCTCTTCGAAGGTGAATTGCCCTTCGCGGTCCTCCTGGGCGGCGCCATTGAGCGGGCCATGGGGCGGGGCAACGGCGCGACCGCCGCCCTATTCACTCTCGAAGAGATCTCTCTCTCCCTCTCTATTCTCTGTGCGGTCCTCCTCGTGCGCGGAGTTCTCGACGTGCGCCTGCGCCTCGGGCTGCTGTCGACGCTGCTGCATCCGGTCTGGGTCGCCTGCTTGACGTGGATCTTCGCGAAGTCGACGTGGGTCAACGGAGTCCTGCACCGGAACGAGTGGCGGGGGAGAGTTCGGGACGCGCGGAGTCTGAGAACATGAGCGGTCCCCCGTCCGGGATCATGGCGCGCGTAAACGCAGCTCGCGGCCGGCGACGCGGTGGCCGGTATCCTTGAAGGACGTGATCCCCGGCACCCGCCTCGGCCCCTACGAGGTCATTGCCGCGCTCGGCAAGGGCGGCATGGGGGAGGTCTACCGGGCGAGGGACTCGCGGCTGGGGCGGGACGTCGCGGTCAAGGTGCTGCCGGAAGAGCTCTTCGAGGGCGAAGAGAGGAGAAAGCGGTTCGAGCGGGAGGCTCGTCTGCTTGCGGCGCTCAATCATCCCGGAATCGCCGCGATCTACTCATTCGAAGAAATCCCCTCGTCCTCCTCGTCCTCTTCCTCTTCATCGCGCCACCTCCTGGTCATGGAGCTCGTCGAGGGCGAGACGCTGTCGGCACGCCTCGAGAAGGGCCCTCTGCCGCTCGACCAGGTCTTGCGCTGCGGCGCGGAGATGGGCCGGGCCCTCGACGTCGCTCACCGTAAGGGGATCGTCCACCGGGACCTCAAGCCCGGCAACGTGATGCTGACGAAATCGGGCGTCAAGCTGCTCGACTTCGGGCTCGCCCGGTCGCTCGAGCCCGACCCGATCGATGCCTCGCTGTCGGGCCTGGAGACGCAGGACAAGGCTTTGACGGTCGAAGGCGCGATCGTCGGAACCCTGCCGTACATGGCGCCCGAGCAGGTGCAGGGCCGGGCCGCAGACGCCCGGACGGACATCTTCGCCCTCGGCGCGACGCTCTACGAGATGACGACGGGCCGGAGGGCGTTCTCCGGCTCGAACCAGGCGAGCCTCATCGCGTCGATCCTGACGTCCGAGCCGGCGCCGATTCCTTCCGTGCGGGCGGCAATCCCGGCGTCTCTGGACCGGATCGTGCGGACGTGTCTCGCGAAGGATCCCGACGACCGCTGGCAGAGCGCGGCGGACGTCGCCCGGGAGCTCCAGTGGGCCGCCGAGGAGAAAGGCGCGGGCGCGCCGCCACCGTCCGCGCGGGCGCGAGGAGCATTGCGCGAGCGGCTCGCATGGGGCATCGCGGCGCTGGCCGTCCTTCTCGGCACGCTTTCGTTCCTCGGCCGCAGCCCGCAGGTGCCCGGGGAGCTCACGCGCTTCAAGATCCTTCCGCCGCCGGGCCAGAACCTCCTCGGATTCGCCCTGGTCTCGCCTGAGGCGCGGCGCCTTCTCCTGTTGCTCCGGGACGACGGCGGCAAGAACCGGCTCGCGATCCGCTCCCTCGACAGCCTCGACGTCCGCATCCTCCCGGCGACGGAGGACGCGCGCGGCGCGTTCTGGTCGCCCGACGGGTTGGAGGTGGGTTTCTTCTCGGACGGGAAGCTCAAGCGCATCTCCGCGGACGGCGGGCCCGCGCGGGTGGTCTGTGACAGCGAAGGCGCGGTCTGGGGAGCCTGGAGTCCCTCGGGAACGATCCTCTTCGCGAAACGTTTCGGCGGCCCGCTGTACGCCGTTCCCGCGGCCGGCGGGACGCCCGTGCCGGCCACGGATCTCGACGCCGCGGCGGGGGAGATTCATCAGAACCAGGCCTGCTTCCTGCCCGACGGCCGGCACTTCGTCTATTTCTGGGCGAACGCGGACGTGTCGAAGAAGGGGATTCGCCTCGGGACTCTCGGCTCGAAGGAGACCCGTCCGCTGTTCGCGTCGGACTCGAACGCCGTGTGGGCGGACGGATACCTGATCTTCGCGCGCGACGACGCGGTCCTCGCGTGGCGGTTCGACCCGAAGAGTCTCCATCTGGTCGGAGAGCCCTTTCCGGCATTCGAAAACGTCAAGTGGGCGACCGGCGACAACTTCATGTCCCTGTCGGCGGCCGGGAAGCGCGTGGCGTACGTCTCCTGGGCTCTCCAGCGGCACCTCGTCTGGGTGGACCGCAAGGGGCGTGAGATCGGGGTGCTCGGGGGAATCGCGGGGTACGCGGACGTCCGGATCTCACCGGACGGCCGGAAGGTCGCCGTCGCGATCCGCAGCAAGGCCCACGGCGGAAACGGCGACATCTGGGTCCTCGACGCGGGCCGCGGAACGCCCGAACGCATCACCACCGAACCAACCGACGATTTCAATCCGGCCTGGTTCCCGGACGGTCAGAGGCTCGCCTACGTCTCGGACCGGTTCGGCTGGTACAACCTCTTCGCGCGGCCGACGTCCGGCGGGCCCGAGAAGCTTCTCGTCCGGTCCGACCGCGACAAGACGTTCCCGACGATCCTCCCCGACGGGCGGCACATCCTCGTGAACGTCGTCGAGACGCCGCGATACGTCCGGTCCGTCCTGTCGCTCGACGATCCGAAGGACGTCGTCCGGGTCGGCGGAGATTCCCCGTTTTCCGAGGAGCACCCGGCGCTCTCGGCCGACGGGAAATGGACGGCGTTCGACTCGCTCGAGTCCGGGCAGCGGGAGGTCTACGTCCAGCCGCTAGCCGGCGGCCCGAAGCGGCAGGTCTCCGTCGACGGGGGACAGATGCCGGTCTGGAGCCGCAACGGGCGCGAGCTCTTCTACGCCGCGCGGAACGGGACGCTCATGTCGGTGGCCCTTCGCCCCGACGGCGGCCGCCTCGAAGCGGGCGAGCCCCAGCCTCTCTTCCCACTGCAGTTCGACCTCAGCGGGGAGCTGACCTGGCACCTTCTTCCTTACGGCGTGACGCCCGACGGCGAGCGGTTCCTCGTGATCCGCCGCGCGCCGGGGGTCGAGCCGGACGGCGTCGTCGTCGTCTCGAACTGGACGGCTGCGCTGAAGAAGACGCAATGACCCTCGCGGCGGGCACGAAACTCGGCGCCTACGAGATCGTGGGCCTGCTCGGCAAGGGAGGGATGGGAGAGGTCTACCGGGCGAGGGACGTTCGCGTTGGCCGAGCGGTCGCCTTGAAGGTGCTGCCGGAAGAGCTCTTTGAAGGTGAAGAGAGAAGAGGGCGCTTCGAGCGGGAGGCTCGCATGCTCGCGAGCCTGAACCACCCCGGGATCGCCGCTCTCTACTCGTTCGAAGAAGTTCCCTCTTCCTCTTCCTCTTCGATCCGCCACATCCTCGTGATGGAGTTGGTCGAAGGCGACGACCTTGCGGTGCGTCTCGCCTCCGGCCCTCTTTCGCCCGGAGAATCTCTGTCTGTTGCGAAGCAGGTCGCCGAGGCGCTCGAAGCGGCGCACGCGACGGGGATCGTCCACCGGGATCTGAAGCCCGCGAACGTCAAAGTGACTCCCGGCGGCCGCGTGAAGCTCCTGGACTTCGGCCTCGCAAAGGCGGTACAGGCGGCGCCCGCCGAAACGCAGGCGCCGACGGCGACGGCTTCGCCCACGCTTGCCGGCGCGGTTCTCGGGACGCCGGCGTACATGAGCCCCGAGCAGGCGCGCGGCGACCTCGTGGACGCAAGGACCGACGTCTGGGCGTTCGGTTGCCTGATCTGCGAGATGGTCACGGGGCGGGCGCCGTTCCATCGCCGCACCATCGCCGAGACGCTGGCGGCGATCCTTGGGGAGCCGCCGCGTCTCGAGGAAGCCGCGTGGAGGGCGGTTCCGTCCTTGAAGGCGCTCGCGGCCCGCTGCCTCGAGCGCGACCCTGCACGCCGACCCTCCTCCGGAGCCGTTCTCGTCGAGGCTCTCGCCGGCGACGGGCACGGTGCGCCGCGCTCGTGGCTTCCCTTGTCGCTCGCGGCCGCGGCGGCCGGCGCCCTTGTGGTCGGGGCCTGGTTTCTCTGGAAGCAGCCTCCGCGTCCCGCCTCGGCGGGCGCGGCGGCGCCTGCAGTGTCCCCGGTGGGCACCTCGGCCGCGTATGCACTCTACGAGAAGGCTCTCGCGGCCTTCCGGACGAACACGAAGGCGGACAACGCGCGGGCGATCGCGCTCTACGACGAGGCGCTGCGCGTCGACCCGAAGTACGCTCCCGCCTGGGCGGGCCTCGCGTTCGCGTGCGCCCGGTACAGCCAGGAGTACTTCGACGCGGACCCCGCTCTTGCCGGCCGCGCCGAAGAGGCGGCCGCGAAGGCGCTTGAATTCGGACCCTACCTCGCCGAGGCGCACCTGGCCCGCGTGCTGGTCCTGTCGTCGCAACACCAGAACTTCGACTGTCGAAGGGCGCTCCCCGAGGCGCGCCGGGCCCTCGAGCTCTCGCCGAATCTCGACATCGCGCATTTCTGGCTGGGTGTGGGGTATGCCCTGCACCTCGGGCTCGACGACGAGGCGCAGGTGGCTCTCTCCCGCGCGGCCGAGCTCAACCCGAAGTGGGCGCCGCCCGTCGCAGGGCTCGGCTGGGTCCGGCTGCATCAGGGCCGATACGACGAATCGCTCGCTCTCACCCGCAGAGCGGCCGAGATGTCGCCGGGCTTCAGCGTGAACTACGTCGTCATCGCGGACGCTCTCCTCAGGCTCGGGAGGGACTCCGAGGCCGACGCGGAGATCGCCCGCTCGCTCGAAAAGGAGCCGCGGAATACCCGGGCGACGAGCCTCCGGGCGGTCCTCGCCGCGCGGCGCGGCGCCCTCGCGGAGGCCGACGGCCTCATCGAGAAGGCCGAAGCCCTCTACGACGACCATCACGTCCAATACCACGCGGCCCTCGTCGCCGCCGTGCGCGGAGACGCGGCCGCGGCGGTCGCGCGGCTGAGGAAGGCCGTCGCGGGCAACTTCAACCCTTACGGCTGGTACGCGACCGACCCACTTCTCGCGTCCGTCCGGGGCGACGCCACGTTTCGCGCGTTTCTCGAGAATTCCAAGAGACAGATGGAGGCCGATCGCGCCGCATTCCGCGCTCCCTGAGGGCGCGGGACGGGGTATTCTTCCGCCTTCCCGGCACAGGAGGACTCGTGGAGCGATTCACCGGACTGATCGGACTCGCGGTTGTGTGGGGCGTCGCACTCGCGTTGTCGAAGAACCGCAAGGCCATCCGCTGGCGCACGATCGGCTGGGCGTTCGCCCTCCAGATGGTGTTCGGCGCGCTGGTCCTCTACTGGGAGCCCGGGAAACAGGGCCTCGAGTCGTTCTCGAACGGCGTGTCGCACGCGATCGGGTACGCGGACCAGGGGTCGTCCTTCCTGTTCGGCTGGCTGGCCGGCCCGATGGACGCGCTGGGCGAGAAGACGGGCCTCGGCTTCCGGGGAATCATCTTCGCGTTCAAGGTCCTGCCGATCATCATCTTCATCTGCTCGTTCTTCTCGATCCTGTACTACTTCGGGATCATCCAGATCATCGTCAAGGGCATGGCGTGGGTCATGCAGAAGACGATGAGGGTCTCCGGCGCCGAGTCGCTGTGCGTCGCGGCGAACGTGTTCATCGGGCAGACGGAAGCCCCCGTGCTCATCGCGCCGTACATCGTCACGATGACGACCTCCGAGCTCTTCACGATGATGGTCGGCGGCATGGCGCACGTCTCGGGCGCCGTCATGCTCGCGTACGTCCTCATGGGCGCCCCGCTGAAGTACCTCATCACGGCGTCCGTCATGGCGGCGCCGGGCACGTTCCTCATCACGAAGATCATGTGGCCCGAGACGGAGAACCCCGTGACGATGGGCACCGTCAAGATGCAGATCGAAAAGCACGACGCGAACTTCATCGACGCGGCCGCGACAGGCGCCTCGCAGGGCATGACGCTGGTCCTGAACATCGCGGCGATGCTCATCGCGTTCGTCGCCCTCATCGCGATGATCAACGGGTTCCTCGGATGGGCCGGCGGCCTCTTCGGGTATCCGACGTTCTCCCTCCAGACGGTGTTCGGCTGGGTCCTCGGGCCGCTCGCGTACATCCTCGGCGCGCCGAAGCAGGACGCCGCGGTCGTCGGCAACCTCATCGCGAACAAGACCGTCATCAACGAGTTCTTCGCCTTCTCGATGTTCAAGGACGTCGTCGGGACGCTGTCGGAGAAGGGCAAGATCATCGCGACGTTCGCCCTCTGCGGCTTCGCGAACTTCTCGTCCATCGGCATCCAGATCGGCGGGATCGGCGGCCTCGCGCCCACGCGCAAGTCCGACCTCGCCCGGCTCGGCTTCCGGGCCCTCCTCGCCGGCTCGCTCGTCAGCTTCATGACCGCCGCGATCGCCGGCATCCTGATGTCCTAGGAGAACGACGCATGGACCCCAGGCTTTCTGCCGCCGCGGAGTGGCTCCGCGAACGACTCCCGCACCCGCCGCTCGTCGGCGTCATCCTCGGCTCGGGCCTCGGCGATTTCGCCGACGGGGTGGACGACGCCGTCCGGATCTCCTACGGCGACATCCCGGGCTTCCCGGCCTCGGCGGTCGTCGGGCACGCCGGCGCGCTCGTCGCCGGGAAGGTCCACGGCGTGCCGACGGTCGTCCTCTCCGGCCGCGTGCACTTCTACGAGGGCCATCCGATGGCGTCGGTGGTGTTCCCGGCGCGCGTCCTCGGCCTCCTCGGCTGCCGGACGGTGATCGTCACGAACGCCGCCGGCGGCATCGACACGTCCTTCAGGTCCGGGAACCTCATGCTCATCGAGGACCACATCAACGGGTTCGGCACGAATCCGCTCGTGGGCGCGAACGAGGAGGACCTCGGTCCGCGGTTTCCCGACATGTCCGACGCCTATCGCAAGGACCTCCGCGCGATCGCGCTCGCGGTCGCGAGGAGGGAGCGCATCGTCCTGAAGAAGGGCGTCTACGTCGGCGTTCACGGCCCGTCCTACGAGACGCCGGCCGAGATCCGCGCGTTCCGGCGCTGGGGCGCGCACGCCGTCGGGATGTCCACCGTTCCCGAGGTGATCGCGCTGAACCAGATGAGCGTCGGCGTCATCGGGATCTCCTGCATCACGAACATGGCGGCCGGGGTCCTCAAGCGGCCGCTCGTCCACGCCGAGGTCCTGGAGACCACCCAGCGCGTCAAGGGCGAGTTCGTGCGGCTCCTGACCGCGCTCGTGCGCGCCCTCGGCGAGGGGCGGTCCGGCGCGACGGAGGACGCCCTGGCTCCCCGGAAGGGGCTTGCGCGAGTGCTGCGCCGGAAGGCGAAGGGGAAGGGGCGCGGATGAGCGCCCGTCCCATGACGGCTGACGAAGAAGCCCGGCTCGTGGCCGCCGCGACGGCGGTCCGCGAGAATGCGGCGGCTGCGTATTCGAAGTTCAAGGTCGGGGCGGCCCTCCTCACCGAGGACGGCCGGATCTTCACGGGCTGCAACGTCGAGTCCGCGTCCTACGGCCTCACGGTCTGCGCCGAGCGCAACGCCGTGTTCAAGGCCATCTCCGAGGGCGCGAAGGGATTCCGGGCCGTCGCCGTCGTGACGGACGCCGAACCTCCCGCCTCGCCCTGCGGCGCGTGCCGCCAGGTGCTTTGGGATCAGTGCCGCGACATCGACGTCGTGATCGCGACGCCGCGCGGCATCGCGACGCGCACGCGCCTCTCGGCGCTCCTGCCGATGGCGTTCGAGTTCTAGAGAAAGAGAAAGATCGGAAAGAGAAGAGGAAGATTCCTTTGAAGGTGAAGAGGAGAAGAGAGGGGAAAGAGGAGATTTCTTTGAAGGTGAATAGGGCGCTCGTCTCGTTCGTCCTCGCGACCGCCGCCTGTCTCGCGGCGCCGCCGGCTGTCGCTGCCGACGCCCCTCACGCGCCTTCCAAGAAATCCCCGTCTTCCTCTTCGGTCTCCTCGGTCGACACCCTCGTCACCGCCGCCCACGTTCTCACGATGGACGGCACGGACCGTGTCTTCTCCCCGGGCGCCGTGGCGATCAAGGGCGGGGCGATCGTCGCGGTGGGCGCGCCGTCCGATCTTCTCTCCCGCTATCTTTCGAAGCAGAAGATCTCCCGTCCTCGTGCCGTCGTGCTTCCCGGGCTCGTCAACACGCACACGCACGCCGCGATGAATCTCCTGCGCGGCATCGCGGACGACCTGCCGCTCATGGACTGGCTCACGAAGTTCATCTTCCCGGCCGAGGGCAGGAACGTCTCCCCGGGCTTCGTGAAGGCCGGAACGCTCCTGGCCTGCGCCGAGATGGTGCGCGGCGGGACGACGACCTTCGCGGACATGTACTACTTCGAGTCGGACGTCGCCGCAGCCGTGGACCAGTGCGGGATGCGGGCCGTTCTCGGCGAGACGTGGATCGACTTCCCGGTGCCCGACCACAAGGACCTCCCCGAGTCGATCACGATGACGCGCGCGTTCCTCGAGAAGTGGAAGGGCCATCCGCGCGTGATGGCGGCCATCGCCCCGCACGCCCCGTACACGAACGCGAAGGAGGCGCTCCTCGCGGCGCGCGACCTCGCGCGCGAGTTCCAGGCGCCTCTCCTGATCCACCTCTCCGAGACGAGGGACGAGCAGAAGCAGATCGCCGACAAGCACGGGACGACGCCCGCGAAGTGGCTCGACTCGATCGGGTTCCTCGGGCCGAACGTTCTCGCGGCGCACGGCGTGTGGCTGGACCCGGACGACCTGCGGCTCCTCGCCGAGCGCCGGGTCGGCCTCGCCCACAACCCCGAGTCGAACATGAAGCTCGCGTCGGGCGTCGCGCCCGTCGTCGCGGCGCGGAAGGCGGGGATCGCGGTGGGGCTCGGGACGGACGGCGTCGCCGGCTCGAACAACGACCTCGACATGTGGGAGGCGATGGATTTCGCCGGAAAGCTCGCGAAGGTCTCGACGATGGACCCGACGGCCCTGCCCGCGAAGGACCTCCTCCGCATGGCCACGATCGAGGGCGCGCGCGCGATGAAGCTCGAGGACCGGATCGGATCTCTCGAACCCGGCAAGCGGGCGGACCTCGTCGCGGTGGACCTCGGCAAGTCGCGCACGAGCCCCGTGTGGGACCTCTACTCGACGCTCGTCTACTCCGCGAAGGAGAGCGACGTCACGCTGACGATGGTCGAGGGACGCGTGCTCTGGAACGGGACCCGCGTGACGACGCTGGACGAGGCGAAGGTCATCCGGGACGCCGAGGACTGGCGGAAGAAGATCGCGGCCTCTCTCGCCGCGCCGGCTGCAGGGAAATGAGCCTCTTCGTCCGCACCATCATCAAGAAGCGCGACGGCCAGGAGCTTGGCGAGGGGGAGATCGCCGATTTCGTAGGGGGCGTGACCTCCGGGTCGATCACGGACGAGCAGGCGGCCGCGTTCCTGATGGCGGTCTGCATCCGCGGGATGACGACTCGTGAGACGGCCGCGCTCACGTTCGCCATGATGCGCTCGGGCGAGACGTGGGACCTCTCCCGGCACGGCTTCGTGTCCGACAAGCATTCCACCGGTGGCGTCGGCGACAAGGCGACGCTCGTCCTCGCGCCGCTCCTCGCGGCCGTGGGCGTGAAGGCCGGGATGATGTCGGGCCGCGGCCTCGGCCACACGGGCGGCACGCTCGACAAGCTCGAGTCGATCCCGGGATTCAGGACGGCCCTCCCGAAGTCGGACTTCGACCGCCTCCTCGACACGGTCGGCTGCGCTCTCATCGGCCAGACGGACTCGATTGCCCCCGCGGACCGCCGCCTCTACGCGCTGCGCGACGTGACGGGAACGGTCGAATCGATCCCCCTCATCACGGCGTCGATCCTCTCCAAGAAGCTCGCGACGGGTGCGCACGCCGTGGTCTTCGACGTGAAGACGGGCAACGGCGCCTTCATGGCCGACCCGAGGGACGCCGAGAAGCTCGGGCGCGCCCTCGTGGACACGACGCGCGCGACGGGGCGCAAGGCGTCGGGATACCTCACGGCGATGGACCGACCGATCGGCGAGGCCGTCGGGAACGCGAACGAGGTCGAGGAGTCGATCCGCATGCTCGCGGGCGAAGGCCCGGCGGACCTGCGGGAGAACACGCTGCTGCTCGGCGTCGACCTCCTGCTCGCGGCGGGCGCCGAGACGAACCCGAAGGACGCGCGACGGAGGCTGAATGCCGCGCTCGCCGACGGGCGCGCGCTCGAAGTTTTCGCCAGGCTCGTCGCCGCGCAGGGCGGCGACGCCACCGTCTGCGACGATCCCGAGCGCCTGCCGCAGCCCGTGTCGCGGCGCGACGTGCCGGCGCCCGAGGGCGGGATCGTCACGCGGATCGCGACGCGCGAGGTGGGAATGCTCGCGATCGAGCTCGGCTGCGGCCGCTCGAAGAGGGAAGACGTGATCGACCCGGCCTCGGGCTTCCGCGTGAAGAAGAAGCCGGGCGACGCGGTCGTGGCGGGCGAGCCGCTCCTCGTCGTCGAGCTCGGCCCCACGGCGAAGCCGAGGGCGGATTTCTTCGAGAGGCTCGCGGCCTGCTGGACGATCGCACCCGCCGGAGCGCCCGTCGAGTCCATGCCGTTCGTCGTCGGGACTCTTTGAAGCGCGCGGCACTGCTGCTGGCCTGTGCGCTCGCCGCCCCGCCCGTGGCCGGAGATGAGGCGCCGCAGGAGTCGCCGGCGCCCGAGGCCCCGGCCCTGAAGGTTCCGGTCGCTCCGAAGAAGGACTTCACGGGCGCGCTCCTCGAGAGCCAGGCGTTCAACGTCATCCCGCTCGCCTGGAACCGGTTCGTCCTCCAGAAGGAAATGGGGATGGTCTCCTGGGAGACGTGGAAGGAAAACCTGAACCGCGGGTTCGCGTACGACCCCGACAAGTTCCTGACGAACATGTTGTCGCACCCGCAGCACGGCGGCCTCTACTACGGGGCGGCGCGCGCGAACGGGTTCAACCTCTACGAGTCGTTCCTGTTCACGGCGCTCGGGAGCCTGACGTGGGAATACTTCGGGGAGAAGTCGCGGCCCTCGACGAACGACCTCATCATCTCGTCGCTCTCGGGCGTGAGCGTGGGCGAGACGTCCTACCGGCTCTCCGACCTCATCTTCGACAACACGGCCACGGGTTTCTCCCGTTTCCTGCACGAGTTCGCGGGGCTCGCGACGTCTCCCGGCCGGTCGTTCCAGCGGATCCTCTCGGGCGACGCATGGCGCGTGGGCCCGAACCCGGAGGGCACGAAGCCGGAGTCGCTGCGCGCCGAGCTCCTCGGAGGCTGGCTGGGCGTCAGGTCCGAACGCCCCGGCGAGCCGGTGAAGAAGGACGGGCGCGGAACCGTCGGGTGGGACGTCCGGTACGGCGATCCGTTCGAGAAGGACCTCGGCAAGCCCTTTTCGACGTTCCGGCTCGTCGCAGAGTTCACGACGGCCAGGGAGTTCGTCACGCGCGTGCAGGCGGAGGGAAACCTCGCGGGCTGGAGGCTCGACGACGGGCCGGGCGACCGGAACGGGCTCGCGGTGACGTTCGGCTACAACTTCCTCAACGTCGATCTCACGTACGGCAGCCAGACGCTCGGCCTCGAGCTCGCGTCGCGGATTCCCGCCGGAACCGGCTGGGACTTCGTCCCGCGCCTGCAGCTCCTGTCGGCCTACACGGCCGTGCAGACCTCCGAGGATTCGGTGAAGTCCACGTACCGCAACTACGACTGGGGAGTCGGGGGCGGTGTCGGCGTCGGGGCGCGGCTCAGGCAGCGGGGGCGCGACGTCCTGCGGGTCGACTACACGGACGTCTGGAGCTACACCGCGAACGGCCCGACGGTGTGGAACGAAGTGCGGGTCGGCCAGGCTGCCGCGTTCGCGCCGATCTCGAAGGCCTGGGCCGTCGGAGCCGAGTACACGTTCCAGGAGCACCGGAACCACTTCCCGCAGGGGGACCAGCGGCGCACGAGCCAGCAGGTCCGCGCGCTCGTGTCGTGGACGGCGTTCGCCGGCAAGCCCTGAGCGGTAGACTTCCGGGAGATTGAGTCTCCAGGCCGGAAGCCGCCTCGGCGTTTACGAAATCCTCGGTCCGCTCGGCGCGGGGGGAATGGGAGAGGTCTACCGGGCAAAGGACCCCCGCCTCGCGAGAGAGGTCGCGATCAAGATCCTGCCGGAAGAATTCTTTGAAGGTGAAGAGAGGAGGCAGCGGTTCGAGAGGGAGGCGCGTCTGCTCGCAGCGCTCAACCATCCCGGAATCGCCGCCATCTACTCATTCGAAGAAATCCCCTCTTCGTCTTCCTCTGCATCCCGCCACATCCTCGTGATGGAACTCGTCGAGGGCGCGACGCTCCGCGAGCGGATGAAGGCCGGGGAGATCTCCCCGCGCGAGGCGATCGACGTCGCCGCGCAGATCGCGCGAGGCCTCGCGGCGGCGCACGCGAGGGGGATCGTCCACCGCGACCTGAAGCCCGAGAACGTCGTCGTCTCGAAGGACGGCCGCGTGAAGATTCTCGACTTCGGCCTCGCGAAGCTCTCCCCGAAGGCCGACGCGGCCGACGAGCTCTCGTCCGCCGGGACCCGGTCGCTGCTCACCGAAGCGGGTGCCGTGTTCGGGACCGTGGGCTACATGTCGCCGGAGCAGGTGCGCGGGGAGCCGGTCGACGGGCGTTCGGACATCTTCAGCTTCGGGACCCTTCTCTACGAGCTGCTCGCGGGAAGGCACCCGTTCCGTGCCGCGACTCCGGCCGAGACGATGACCGCCATCCTGAGGCACGAGGCGCCGCCGCTCGCGGACGTGACGCCGGCGCTCTCGCAGATCGTCGTGCGCTGCCTCGAGAAGACGCCGGAACGGCGATTCCATTCCGCGGAAGACCTCGCGTTCGCGCTGGAAAGCTCCTCGGGCTCGACCCTGGCGCCGGCCCTTGCCGCCGGCGGCGCCGGTACGCGGGGGCACGGGCGTGTCGCACTCGCGGCAGCGTGCGCCGCCGGGCTCGTTCTCGGCGCGTCGGCCGCGCTTTTCTGGGGACGCGCACCGCGCGCCATGCCCGCGAAGGCGGTGAAATTCACGATTCAGCCTCCCGAAGGCGGCTCCTTCTTCAACCCTGTCGAGTCGACGGCGATCGCCTTCTCGCCGGATGGTTCTCAGCTTGCCTACGTCGCATGGGATCCGAAGGGCGGGCGGCGCGTTCTGCTTCGGGCGCTGTCCGGCTTTGAATCGCGTTCTCTGGCGGGCACCGAGGGGGCCCTGTCCGTCTTCTGGTCGCCGGACGGCCTCTCGCTCGGATTCTTCGCCGAAAACAAGCTGAAGCGTATCGAGCTCGCGGGAGGCGCACCGGTTTCGATCTGCGAGGTCGCCGGGGGAGCGGGCAAGGCGGGGACGTGGGGACGGGATGGGGACATCCTCTATGCGAGCGTTCAGGGAGACGCGATCTACCGCGTCGCGGCCTCCGGCGGGACTCCGAGCGTCGTCCTGAAGCCCGACAAGGCCGCGGGCGAGACGCGGATCGTCTGGCCCTGGTTCCTTCCGGACGGCGAGAGATTTCTCTTCTACGCACGCTTCGAAGGCGGGGGCAGGGTCATGCTGGCTGAGCCCGGGAAGCCTCCGCGCGTGGTGCTCGCGGCCGCTTCGAGGGCCCAGTACTCCGATCCGGGCTATCTCGTGTTCGTGAAGGAAGGCAGCCTCCTCGCCCAGCGGTTCGATGCGCGGCGCGGGGCGCTGTCGGGCGCTCCGCTCTCGATCGCCGAGCGCGTTCGGTACTTCATGTCGACCGGCGCCGGGACGTTTGCGACGTCCCGCGGGGGCTCGCTCGCCTACGAGCCCCAGGACGATGCCCATCGCCTCGTCTGGTTCGACCGCTCCGGCCGCGCGACCGGGACGATCGGCATGGCTGCCAAGGTCAACAGCGTGCGGATCTCCCGCGACCGCCGGCCGATCCTGTTCGACCGCGCCCAGGGTGACCTCGGCACGTTCGACGTCTGGTCGTACGACGTCGAGCGAAACGTCGAGACCCGGCTCACGTCCTCACCGGAAAGCGAGTTCTCTGCCCTCTGGCTGCCCGGGGGGAAGAGCTTCATCTTCTCGGCCGTCCGCGGGGCGAACCCCCGCCTCGTGCGCCGGGATGTCGCGACGGGCCAGGAGGAATTCGTGCTCCCGGAAGGTGGCTTTCAGGTCGCCGGAGACATCTCGCCGGACGGGAAGCACATCGCGTACTTCGAGAGGACCGGGAAGGGCGCGTTCGATCTATGGGAAGCCGGGCTCGAGGGCGGCGATGCGCCGCGGAGACTCGCGGACGGGACGTACCTGAGCTCGAACACCCGGTTCTCGCCCGACGGCCGATACCTCGCGCTCACGTCGCGCGAGTCGGGTCAGGCCGAGGCGTACGTGATGCCGAATCCGGGCCCCGGCGAGAAGACGCGCGTATCCACGCGGGGCGCGACCTCGCCGCGCTGGAGTCCGGACGGACGGGAGCTCTTCTACCTCTCGGGGGACATGCACCTGACGTCGGTTCCGGTCCGGACGTCCCCGACTCTCGAACTGGGCACTCCGAAAGCCCTCTTCCGGATCCCGGGCCGCTCGCCGTGGCTGGGATTCGACGTCTCGCCGGACGGCACGCGCTTCCTCGCGATCGTGCCGGAATCCATCGCGGACGAGCAGCCGATCAACGTCGTCGTGAACTGGCCTGCAGCCGTCGGGAAGTAGGTCTCAGGCCTCGCTCCGGATCCGGCGGTACCAGAGGACGAGGGCGATCGTGAAGACGACGCCGAAGACCACGAGGAGCCGGACGAGGCCGGGATCCGACGACATCGGAGGCGCCGTGCCCGCGGCCCACTCGCGGTAGGTGCCGAGGACGAGCG
Source organism: Thermoanaerobaculia bacterium (assembly GCA_044229475.1). Taxonomy (GTDB): domain Bacteria; phylum Acidobacteriota; class Thermoanaerobaculia; order UBA5066; family UBA5066; genus Fen-183. The sequence continues at coordinate 354,185 of JBGASW010000001.1, forward strand.
TGCGGGAGCTTTGCCCGAGGACCCACGCCGCCGCGAACAGCCAGCAGGCCGCGATCACGAGCCGGTTCAGGGTCACGCGTCCCGCGCGGACCAGCGCGACGCCCGCGGCGTAGCCCGCGACGTTCGTCGCGAGGTAGAGCGTCATGAACGCCGGAATGAAGAGCGGATAGGCGAGGACGGAGTCCTCGTGCCACCACATGTGCGACGTCTCGAAGCCGAAGTGGCGCACGAGGAGGTGGACCGGCAGCCAGCTCGCGAAAACCCCGAAGAAGAGCAGGTCCTGCGCAAGCGTCCGCCAGACGGAATCGCGGCCGCCCGCGGCGATCTGGGCGCGCGCGGCGTCGGCGTGGAGAGAGCCGAGGGCGAACGCGACCGGGATGTCGATCTGGACCATCGGGGCCTCCGTCCTAGAAGTGGAAGCGCAGCTCGGCGGTGACGCGGCGGCGCAGGATGTCGCCGAAGACGTGCTGCTGGACGCGCGCGTCCGAGAGGTTCACGGCGCGGACCGCTACCGCGACGTTCTTCGAGAACGTCCAGCCGGCCGCCGCGCTCCAGAGCGTGTACGGGGCGGTCCACCCGACGTACGGCTGGACGTCCGTCCAGTAGGCGGCCGAGGTGTAGTTCACGGAGAGGGAGCCGAAGAACGGGCCCGCCGCGGCGTTCAACCCGGCGTTGATCCGGTGACGCGACGGGAGGTTCACGGGGATCGCGCCGGCGCCCTGTTCGCTCACGTCCGGGTTCGCCTGCAGCGAATAGTTCGCGAAAGCCGAGAGCTCACGCGTGATGCGGCCCTCCGCGGAGAACTCGATTCCGCGGTCGACGATGCGCCCGAGGTTCCGGTAGCTGAACGTCTTCGGAAGCGGGATCTGGTCGAGTGCCGAGGGCGGAAGCGGCCAGCCCGGCGGCGGGGCCGACGACGTGTAGTACTCGACAGGCACGAAGAAGATACGGTCCTTCGAGACGTTGTAGTACGCGGAGACCGTCACCGTCACGCGCCGCGCGAACGTTCCCGTGTAACCGATCTCGAACGCATTCATCGTCTCGGCGTCGAGGCCCTCGTTGCCCGTGGCGAGGATCGGGAAGACGTACGGGCCCGTCGGGAGCGGAGCCATGGCGCTGCTCGGGAAGTACAGGAAGTTCTCGACCAGGGACGGCGCGATGAACGCGCGGTTCCAGCTCAGCCGGAACGTGTGGTCCTTGTGGGGCTCGAAGATGAGGCCGGTGCGCGGGGAGAACGCCCCGCCGTAGGTGTCGGACCAGTCGTACCGCGCACCGATCCTCAGGCGCAGGGTCTCGGCGAGGAAGATCTCGTCCTCGGCGAAGGCCGCGAGGTCGGTGCGCTGGTGGACGTCGGGCACGAGGCTCAGGTCGAAATGGCTGTAGCGCGCGGTCGCGCCCCACGTGACGAGGTTCTTCTCACCGAAGAGATGCCGGTCTCCCGCTTCGGCCGAGATCGCCTGGTTCTTCATCGTGACGACGTCGGGCGAAAGGAAGCCCACGTACTTCGCGTCGTGGAGCGTCACGTTCGCGGCCGCGTGGAAGTCCGCCTTGCGGTACTCGGCCGCGGCGTGGCCCTGGTAGAGGTTCTCCGCGTCGTACGGGCCGAGGCCGGTGAGCATGGCGCCGTCGCTGGAGGCGAACCCGGCTCCGAGCTTCCACTTCCCGCCGTCGCCCTGGTCGAGGTCGAGGCGCCCGTCGAGCCGGTACTGGTGCGTGCCCTTGTTCTCGTACGCCGGCAGCGGCGTTCCGTCCGGAAGCGTCGTGGGCCTCTCCCAGGCGTCCTGGGTGAAGTACGAGCCGCTGATCTTGTACGACGCGGCGCCGTCCTGTCCGGCGTAGAGAGCGCTGGCCTCGCGCGTGTCGAGCGTGCCGCCGAGGATCTTCCCGGACACGCCCAGCATCTCGGCGGGGTCCTTTGTGATGATGTTCACGACGCCGCCCATCGCGTTCGCGCCCCACATCGCGGAGTCGGGCCCCCGGACGACCTCGACCTGCCTGACCTCGTCGAAGTTGATCGGGAGGAGATCCCACAGCACCATCCCGAAATAGTCCTGGTAGATCGTCCGCCCGTCGAGGAGCGCGAGCGTCGCGCGGGCGTTGCGCCCCGTCGCGAGACGCGGGGTCAGGTTGACGTCGCGGGCGGACGTCTGGGCCGTGTTGATCCCGGGGACCGCGCGGAGCAGATCCGCGTAGCTCTCCGTGGCGGCGTTGCCGATCTCGGAAGCGGGAATCACGCTGACCGCGACCGGCGCGTCCCGCACGGTCTCCGCCGTCTTGCTCGCCGTCACGACGATCGTGTCGGCATAGGTGGCCTCGGGAGCGGGCGTCGCCGCGGGCGCCGGAGTGGGAGCGGGAGCCGGCGGGGCCTGCTGCGCGCGGGCGGCGCCCGCGAACGCGAGCGCGGCGGCTCCGAGCGGAGCGAAGAAGCGCCGCGTCACGCGTCCACTGGGTCCGGCGGGGCGCCGGGACCCGTGCGCCGGAGCGAGGCCGGCAGGAACGTCTGCTTGTATCCCGGCGGGAGCTTCGAAAGCTCCTCCGTGAGGGCGATGTGGAGCGATTCGGATGCGCGCGCGAGGAAGGTGCCGCCCGTGACGCGCTGGAGGACGTCGTAGACGAAGCGGAGGCAGAGAAGGAAGAACCGCGTGTCGCCGCCGCTCCCGCCCGAGAGCTCGACGCCGAGCATCTGCATCGTCTCCTTCCCGAGGAGGTCCCGCATGATGAGGCGCGGCAGCCGGACGAGGTCCACGTCGCGGACGAACTTCAGCGGGAGGTCGGGGAGCACCTTGTCCTTGATGAGGTTCTCGACGAATCCGACGAGCGCGCCGGTGATGGCGACGCCGTCGTCCGTCCGGCCCGCCTGGCGCGTGCGGATCGCGTGATAGAGCATCTCGGCGCGCGCGAAGCGCGAAGGGCCGCCGTCGCCGGGCTCGGGCTCGGGGAGGAGGCTGCGGTCGACGCCGAGCACATGGCCGACGACGTTCCAGCAGTGGATGAACGCCTCGGCCTCCTCGGGCGTGTAGGCCGCCCCCATCGTCTTCAGGCCGCGAAGGACGACGTACGCGAACGTCTGGAGCGTGTACGCCATGTCTTCCTGGCAGATCGGGTGCCCCCACTCGGGGTTCCAGCGGGCCTCGGTCCAGACCTTGCCCATGTCGTGGCCGGCGCCCGTCGCGGTCGTGAGAATGAGGTGGCGCACGGCCGCGTGGAGGAGGCGCACCTTCTGGACGGACAGGATTCCCTTGGCGCCGGGCTCGAGGCCGCCGGGGAGCATCGCGTCGCGGACCATCTGCGACGTCTCGAGGATGCGCAGGCCCGGGCGGTCCTTCAGGTACGTCGTCATCCCGAGCACGTGGATCCCGTTCTGCATCACGTAGCACTCGGGCAGGCTTGCGCACACGAGGAGCACCGTGGCTCCGAGGCCGTTCCGGTAGAAGAAGTCCTGGCCGGCCTTCACGAGCTCCGGACGGGCCCAGGGCGGCGGATCCGCGCTCTGGACGGCGAACGCGTGCACGGGTCCGGGGAGCCGCGCGTGCGTGAACTGGTCCTCGAACGTGAGGCCGAACAGGAAGTCGTTCAGCTTCTTCAGCCCGTCACGGCCGCCGCCGGCCTCCTCGTAGAGCGCGGCCACGGCCGCGTCGGCGAGAGGGTCTCCCATGCCGCGCGTCGCGGCGAGCATGGCGTCGGTCCACGGTGCGAACGTCATCGGTCGTCCCCTTTCACGGGCTCCGGCGTGAACGCGAGCCGGAAGCTGATCGCCGGGTTGAGGTAGAACGCGGGGATCACGTAGCGGAACGCGGCGCGGCTCATGTGGCTGAACTCCGTCGAGCCCGCGAACTCCGCGGCGCCGCCGCGGATGACGCTCGACACCATCGCGGCGTCGCCGGATCCGAGCGTGAGAAGCGTCGCCGTCCAGTCCCGTGCGTTGCCCGCGGCTCCGCGCATGCCGTAGACTGAGACGTCCGTCTCGTACGAGTCGACCGGAAGGGGCCGCGGGCGGCCCGGGTTGCTCTCGCCCGAGTTGCAGAAGCTCGCGTCGAACCGGTCGCCCCACGGGAACGCGCGGCCGTCCACGCCCCGGGCCGCCTTCTCCCACTCGAACTCCGTCGGGAGGCGGTACGGCCGCCCGTCGCGCGCCGAGCGCCACTCCGCGTAGGCGACGGCGGAATGCCACGTGATGCTCACGCACGGCCGGCGCGGATGCATTTCCTCGCCGAGAAGGTCGCGCGGCGGGAGCGAGAAGCGGCCCGTCTCGTCCACCTCGAGATAGGTGCTGCCGCCGACGTCCTTCTTGGGGGAGTGGAGCGTGGCCTTCGCCGGGTCGGTCGCGACGAGGTCGTTCAGGAAGTCGACGTACTCGCCCATGGTGACGGGATGCACGCCGATGCAGAAGTCCTCGCTCTCGGCGATCCGCCCCGGGAGGCTCCAGCCGGTGAGCGCGGCGTCGCCGCCGAGGACGTACGGCCCCGCGGGGACATGGACGAAGCCCTCGCCGATCTCGGCAGGCGTGAGCATCCGCACGCGGCCCGCCCACGCGCGCCCGCGCGAGATGAAGACGGGGTAGCGCGTGTCCGAGCGGCCCCGCGCGCGGAGGACGACGAGGTAGTTCCCCATCGGAAGCGGCACGGGGGCGAGAGGCGTCTTCCCGAGCAGCCGCTCGTTTTCGGGGACGAGCCTGAGGTTCTTCTCCACGAACTCGTAGAGCCACACCTCGGCGCCCGGAGGGTCCGACTCCAGGGCGAGGGAGCCGTCGCCCTTCAGCGCGGCCGCGTGGCGCCCGTCGTCGAAGGCGGCCGCGATCTGCCCGAAGTACCGGACGTTCCGGAGGTCGTGGGTCTCCTCGGCCTCGAGGAGCTGCTCGAAGAAGTAGTCCGCCATGACCGCCCGCGCCTCGGAGTGACTGTCGTCGTGGCCGAGCGCGCCGGCGAGCGTCATGACGAGGTTCGAGCCCGTGGTCGCGAGCCGGGCGCGCGCATTGCGCAGGCGGTCCTCGGCCGAGGTGAGCGGCGCCTTCTCACGCACGGGCTGCCAGGGCTGAAAGGCGCCGCGCAGGGACTCCACCTCGCGCCCGATCGCGGCGATCTCCGCTTTCTGGCGGCGGTAGTCCCCGAGGATCTCGCGGCCGCGCAGGGCCAGGAGGCCGGCGCTCTCCTGGCGCTTGACCTTGTCCGCCTCGGCCTCGAGCCACGCCTGCATCTCGTCCTGCAGCTCGCGCACGGAAGCATGGCGGGCGTCGGGCGACTTCGCGAGGGCCTTGAGGCACGTGCGCTCGAGCGCGACCGGGATTTCGCGGCCCGGCGCGCGCTCGCGGGGCGGCTTCGGGTCGTCGCGGAGGATGGCCGCCAGCGTCGCGATCGGGTTCGTTCCGGAGAAGGGCCGCTCGAGCGTGAGGGCCTCGTACATCATGACGCCGAGCGCCCAGACGTCGGAGCGCTCGTCGACCGGCATGGACGACGCCTGCTCGGGCGACATGTAGCCCGGGGTCCCGACGACTTCGCCGACGCGCGTGTGATCCGTGCCCGAAGCGAGGATCTTCCCGTCCCCGCGCTCCATCACCTTCGCGAGACCCCAGTCGAGGACCTGGACCTCGCCGTGCTCGCCGAGCATGACGTTCGAGGGCTTGAGGTCGCGATGGAGCACGCCGCGCGAATGCGCGAAGTCGATCGCCTGTGTGACCTGGAGCAGCACCTGCACGAGCCGCGTGACGGAGTACCGGGCGACGGTCTCCGGGTCGCGCCCGCGCAGGCCGCCGAGCACGTCGGCGAGCGTGCGGCCCCGGACGTAGCGCATCGTGCAGAAAGGGGCGCGGTCGTTCACGACGAGCGAGTGGAGCGGAACGACGTTCGGGTGCTCGAGCTGGCCGAGGATGCGCATCTCGTCGAGGAAGCGCGCGCGGCGCGTGGGGTCGTCGCCCTTGGCCACCTTGAGCGCGACCTCCCGCCCGAGCGCGGGGTCGCGCGCGAGGAACACCGAGCCCATGCCGCCCTCGGCGATCAAGCCCTCGATTTCGTAACGGACCGCGCCCGACGCGTCGTGGGGCGCGTCGGCCCCCGCGGGCGACGCGGGAACGCCGGGGGACGCCCGGTCCGGCGTCGGGGCGAACGTTTCCTCTTCGGAGGGATCGCTCTTGTCTCGGTTCAACGCGCCTCCTGAACCACGGGCCGGGGGCCGAACCGCCCCACGAGGAAGGCGGTCGGAACGGGCAGCCACCGCATGAGCGCGTAGCCGCGGGGGTACGTGAGGCGCGAGCGGTGACCGTCGACGGCGCGCACGACGGACCGCGCGAGACCCGCGGGGGCGCCCATCGGCATCAGGCGCGCGGAAGGCGCGTTCCCGTACGTGCGCAGCCCGTACGCGCCCATGGGTGTGTCCATGGGTCCCGGGTAGACGGTGAGGACGTCGACGCCCGTGCCGCGCAGCTCGGCGGCAAGCGACTCGGAGAACGCGGCGAGCGCGGCCTTCGTCGCGACGTAGTCGCTCATGTACGGAGGCGGGGCCGCCGCTCCGATCGACGAGACGTTCACGATCGCGCCCGAGCCCCGCTGTCGCATGCCGGGCAGGACCGCCCGCACGAGGCTCACGGGAGCCCGGAAGTTCAACGCCGTCATCTCGTCGGCCGCCGCGGGTGAAACGTCCGCGAAGGGCGCGATGACCTGGCAGCCCGCGGCGTTCACGAGGACGTCCACGGGGCCGAAGGCGGCCTCGGTCGCCGGAAGCCAACCGGCGGGGTCCGGGGACGTGAGGTCGAATGCGACGGCGCGAGCGCGCCCGGGGAAGGCGGTCGCGACGGCCTCGAGCCGGCCGGCGCGGCGCGCGACGAGGGTGAGGCGGTCGCCGCAGGCGCCGAAGGCCCGGGCGATCGCCTCGCCGAGGCCGGAAGATGCTCCTGTGACGGCGACGTGCCGGTCCATTTCCCTCCCCGGTCGTATCGAAATCCGACGCTGCAGCCGGGATGGTACCAGCCGGAGCGACTCGTTCTCGACCGCGCGCCCCGACCCTTCGTTTATCCTCGCGCGGTGCTGTACCGGCTGGAAAACGTCCGCAAGAGCTTCGGAGCCAAGGACGTCCTCGTGGACGCCACGTGGCAGCACGATCCCGGCCGGATCGTGGGTCTCGTCGGGCGGAACGGGGCGGGGAAGTCGACCGTCCTGAAGATCGTCCAGGGCCTCGTCGAGCCCGACGGCGGAAAACGCTATCTCGCAGGCGGGACGACGTTTGCCTCGCTCGAGCAGGCGGTCGAGCCGGAGGGAGAGGAGCCGCTCCGCGCCTTCGTCGCGCGGGCGCAGGAACCGCTGCTCGAGGTGGAACGGGAGATGCGGCGCCTCGAGGAGGCGATCTCGGCCCACGGCGCCTCCGGGGATGCCGCGAAGCTCCAGGACCTCCTCCACGAGCACGACGAGGCCCGCGAGCACTTCGAGAGGGCGGGCGGCTACGAGGCCGACTCTCGCATCGACCGCGTGCTCGACGGCGTGGGCCTGCCGCGCGCCCTCTGGGATCGGCACGTCGGCGAACTCTCGGGCGGGCAGAGGCACCGCGCCCAGATCGCGCGTCTCCTCCTGACGGACGCCTCCGTGCTCCTCCTCGACGAGCCCACGAACCACCTCGACGTCTCGGGGATGGAGTTCCTCGAGAACTGGCTCGTCGAGCGCAAGACGTCGGCGAACCTCTCGGCTCTCGTCGTCTCGCACGACCGGCGTTTCCTGAACGCCGTCGCGGACCGCATCGTCGAGGTTTCCAACGGCCGGCTCGAGGACTATCCGGGCGACTACGCGACGTACCGGAAGCTGAAGGCCGATCGCGACCGCGTGCGCGCGAAGGAGGCCGAGAAACAGCGGCAGATGATCGAGCGGACCGAGGAGTTCATCCGCCGCAACATCGCGGGCCAGAAGACGAAGCAGGCCCAGGGTCGGCGGAGGATGCTCGCGCGCCTCGAACGCATCGAGGCGCCGCGCGAGGACGCGAACGACGTCTCGATCCGTTTCGAGGAGGCGCGGGTCTCCGGCGGGCGCGTCCTCGACGTGAAGAAAGTCGTGCCCGGCTACCCGGAGACGGGTCCCCTCACGCAGCCCGTCTCGTTCCTCCTGCGGCGGGGCGACCGGATGGCGCTCTGGGGGCCGAACGGCTGCGGCAAGACGACGCTCCTCAAGAACCTCGCGCGCGTCCTGCCGCCGCTCTCGGGCTCCACCGTCCCCGGCGTGGGCGTCCTGGTCGGGTACTACGACCAGGAGATGGCCGACCTCTCGCCGGCCGCGTCCGCGCTCGACGTCGTGATGGACCTCGACCCCTCGATGAAGGAGGGCGAGGCGCGCGACTTTCTCGCGCTCTTCGACTTCCGGGGCGACGAGGTCTACCAGAAGATCGCGACGCTCTCGGGCGGGGAGAAGGGCCGTCTCTCCCTCGCGCGGATCGTCTTCGGCGGCGCGAACTTCCTCCTCCTCGACGAACCGACGAACCACCTCGACCTCGACGCGCGTGAGGCGCTCGAGGACGCGCTCCTCGAGTTCGAAGGCGCGATCGTCTTCGTGTCGCACGACCGCTGGTTCGTCGACCGCATCGCGACGCAGATCCTCGAGATCGCGCCCGGCGGCGCGGTCGAGGTCCACGACGGGAACTACTCGGAGATGGTGAAGAGAAAGAAGGAGAAAGACAGAGAGAAGATTTCTTTGAAAGGTGAAGAGGCCGGCGGCGCATCCCGCGCGGCCGACGCGCGCTCCGGCGCAGCCCGCAAAGCCGGATCGCAGCCCGGCGCTGCGGCGCAGCCCTCTTCACCTTCCAGGAAATCTCCCTCTTCTTCTTCCTCTTCGGACCGCGCCGCCGAGAGGCGGCGCGCGAAGAACCAGAGACTTCTCTTCGACCTCGAGGAGGCGATCTCCCGCCTCGAGGAGGAGATCCGGAATCTCGAGCTCTCCCTCGCCGATCCCGACGTCTACCGGGACGGTGAGAAGGCGCGGGGCGTTTCGGCCGCCCGCGACGCGGCCCGCAAGGCGCTCGAGACGAAGCTGTGGGAGTGGGAAGAGACGTCGCGCAGGCTCGAGACATACGAGGTGACGGCGTGACGGCGCCCGCGGGCCCCCCGCGCACGGCCTCGATCCTCGCCGTCGGGAGCGAGCTTCTCGGGACGACGCGCCTCGACACGAATTCGCTCTTCCTGACGGGCCGAATGGAGGCCCTCGGCATCTCCACGGTCCGGAAGGCCTGCGTCGGAGACGGCTGGGACGACCTCCTCGCCGAGATCGCCGCCGCGCTCGAGCGCGCGCCTCTGCTCGTGACCTCCGGAGGCCTCGGCCCGACCGACGACGACCGCACGAAGGAAGCCGTCGCGGCGGTGCTCGGCCGCACGCTCGTGCGGGACGAGGAGATCCTCCTCAAACTCAAGGAGCGCTTCCGGAAGCGCGGCTACGAGATGCCCGAGGTGAACGCGAAGCAGGCGGACGTCATCGAGGGCGCGACCGTTCTCGGGAACCGCCGCGGGAGCGCGCCGGGCTTCCTCGTCGAGCAGGGCGGGAAGATCGTCGTCCTGCTGCCGGGCGTCCCGCACGAGCTGAAGGCGATGTGGGACGACGCGGCCGCTCCGCTCCTCGCGCGGACGGCGGCCGCCGGCCTGCACCGGCGCATCCTCAAGGTGGCCGCGATACCGGAAAGCGTCGTCGAAACGCTCATCAAGCCGGTCTACGCGGCGCATCCGGACGTGCCGATCACGATCCTCGCGGCGCCCGGCGAGGTGCAGCTGCACTTCGCGGCGCGAGGCGCGCCTGAGGAAGCCGGCGCCCTCCTCGACGGGATCGAAGCCGCGTTCCAGACGGCGCTCGCGGGCGAGATCTTCGGGCGGGACGACGAGACGCTCGAGGACGTGGTCGGGGACCTCCTGCGCCGGGAACGGAAGACGCTTGCGCTGGCGGAGTCCTGCACGGGCGGCCTGCTCGCCGGGCGCCTCACGGACGTCGCGGGCTCGTCGGACTACTTCCTCGGTTCGGCCGTGACGTATGCGAACGCCGCGAAGGCGGACCTCGTGGGCGTCTCGGCCGGAACGCTCGAGCGCTTCGGCGCGGTCTCCGAGGAGACCGCCCGCGAGATGGCGCTCGGCGCGCGGGTCCGCTTCGGCGCTTCGATCGGCCTCTCCGTCACCGGAATCGCGGGGCCGGGGGGCGGCACCCCCGAAAAGCCGGTCGGGACGGTCCACCTGGCCCTCGACGACGCCGGCGGAACGCGCCTCCACCAGAGACTCCTGATGCCGGGCGACCGCGCGCTGGTCCGGCGCTGGAGCACCTCGGCGGCGCTCTCGATGCTGCGCCACCACCTGATCGGGTCGACGGGGTGGCGCCCGTGACGTGGGAGGTCCTCGCGCTGGCCGCCGCGTACCTCCTCGGCTCCGTGCCGTTCGCGATCGTCCTCGTGCGCGTCTTCAAGGGAGTCGACGTGCGGACGCAGGGCTCGGGCAACGCGGGCGCGACGAACGTTTTGCGCACGGCCGGGAAGGGCCTCGCGGTCGGCACGATGCTCCTCGACGTCGGCAAGGGCGTCGCCGCGGTCCTCCTCATGCGGTCCGTCACGCTCGATTCGCGGTGGCTCGGCGCGGCCGCGGTCGCCGCGGTCCTCGGCCACGTCTTCCCGGTCTGGTTTTCGTTCCGCGGCGGCAAGGGCGTCGCGACTGCGATCGGCAGTTTCGGCGTCCTCGCCCCGGGAGCGGTCCTCGCGGTCGTGGGGGCCTTCATCCTCGTCGTCGCGGCGACGCGCTTCGTTTCCCTCGGCTCGATCACGGCCGCGTGCCTCCTGCCGCTCGCGATGCGGCTCCTCATTCACGCCCCGGACGCCGAGGTCGTCGCCGCCGCCACGGTGACGCTGATCCTCGTCGTCTCGCACCGGGCCAACATCAAGCGGCTCCTCGCGGGCACCGAACGCCGCCTCGGACGGAGGGATTCGTGACGCAGATCGCCATCGTGGGCACGGGCGCGTGGGGGACGGCGCTCGCCGTCCACGCCGCCAACGCCGGGCACGACGTCCGGCTGCTCGGCCGGCGCGGCGACGTCGTCGAGCGGCTGCGGACGACCCGCCAGCACCCCGCGCTCAAGGGCGCGCCGCCGATCCCGGAGCGGGTCCGCGTGACGACGGATCCGGCGGACGCGTTTCCCGGCGCTGCAGCCGTGCTCTGGTCCGTGTCGGTCCAGGCGACGGCCGCCGAGCTCGCGCGCCTGAAGGACGTCCTCCCGGCGGTCCCGCTCGTCGCGACCTCGAAAGGGATCGAGATCGGGACGCGCCGGAGGACGACCGAGATCATGACGTTCGTGACGGGCCGGACCGCCGGCCTCGCGGCGCTCTCGGGGCCCACGTTCGCCGCCGAGGTGGCGCGCGCGCTGCCCGCGGCGGCCGTCGTCGCGTCACCCGACCCAGAGGCGTCCCGCTTCCTGCAGGGGCTCCTGTCGTCGCCGACGATGCGCCTCTACCGGTCCAAGGACGTCCTCGGCGTCGAGATCGCGGGAGCCGCGAAGAACGTGATCGCGATCGCGGCGGGCCTCGTGGACGGCCTCAGGCTCGGCCACAACACGCGCGCCGCGATGCTCACGCGTGCGCTCGCCGAAATTCGGCGGCTCGGGACCCAGTTGGGCGGCGACCCCGAGACCTTCTACGGCCTCGCGGGCGTCGGCGACCTCATCCTGACGGCGACGGGCGACCTCTCGCGTAACCGGCGTGTCGGTCTCGCGCTCGCGTCGGGAAAGACGCTCCCCGAGGCCATCGCGGCGCTCGGCGGCGAGGTGGCCGAGGGCGTCGCGACGGCTCCCGCCCTTCTCGAGCTCGCCGCCGCTGCGGGCGTCGAAATGCCGATCTCCGAGATGGTCCGTGGCATCCTCGCCGGCGAGACGTCGCCGGCCGACGCCGTTCGGCGGCTCATGACGCGCTCGCTGAAGGAGGAAAAGTCCTGAACGAGGTGAGGCTCCCGCCCGAGCGACCGCCGGCTCCCGGCACGCAAATCGTCGTCCCGGAAGGGCTGTCGCTCTTCTATGCGCGCGTGGCGACGCCGGCGGACGAGCCGCCGCCCGTGCCCGGCGTCGTGGACATCGCGGTCCTCGACATGCACCACGGTTACGCGAATCTCGGCCACGCCTCGATCGTCGAGAGCCTCCTCAACTACGCGCACGACGAGCGCGCGAGGCGGAGCGGGAACGCTCCCGCCGTGCGCGTCCTCAGCTACGACGTGCGCGCGGGGCATGCGATCCCCGCGTCCGTCGAGCGGTTCCCTCTCATCGTCGGGACGGGCGGTCCCGGCGCGCTCGATCCGCGGGAAAACGACGGCGTGTCGCCGGGCTCGCAGGGCGTCCACGAGGATCCCGCATGGGAAGCGCCGCTCTTCCGGTTCTTCGACGCCGTGATCCGCACCGAGGGCACCGCCCTCCTCGGAATCTGCCATTCCTTCGGGATCCTGTCGCGCTGGGCGGGCGCGGCGCGCTCCGAGCTGCGCCCGGAGCGTAAGGGCGGCAAGAGCGCCGGAATCGTCACGAACGTCCTCACCGACGAAGCGTGGGCGCACCCGTTCTTCGCCGACTACTTCGCCGAAAACGGCGGCGCCGAGGTCAAGGTCCTCGACAGCAGGCTTTACGACCTCCTGCCGACCGGAAACGGGTTCGCGCGCCCTCTCGCGTTCGAGTGCGAGCCCGGCGGAACCCGGCCCGGCGAGGCCGTCACGATGCTGGAGTTCGCCCATGTCTTGGGAAGCGCGCTGCCCCGGGTGTGGGGCGTGAACCACCACCCGGAGATCGGAGACGTCGGCCTCCAGCGCGAGCGGCTCTTCCGGCTCTGGGAGAACGGCGGCCTGACCGAGGCCTGGTTCAAGGAACGCCTGAGCGCGCTCGATGCGTGGAACGCCTCGGCGGCGGCCGAGCACGGGCTCCAGAAGACGACGTCCTGGACGTTCGAGCGGCCCCTCCGCCTCCACATCGCGCGGATCTTCGACGAAAGGGAGTAGGAGCTAGAGCTTCCCGTGCAGGTCGCAGTGCGACCCGTGCGGGTGGTGGAGCGCGCCGTTCACGTCGTAGTCCACGTGGTCCCCGTGCGGGACCGCCGCGTGGCCGGCGCTCGCGTGCCCGTCCGGGCACGTGCACTCGACCGGCGCGCAGGCGCCGGGGCGCCTTCGGCTCACGTCCAGGCGGTGCTCGTCGGCGTGGCCTTCGTGGGGGGCGTGCAGGTGCCCGTCGTGGAGGTAGTCCGCGTGGTCGCCGTGGCGGACGGCCTTGTGGCCGCAGCCGTCGCCGTGGCGGTGGGCGTGCTCCCCGTGCTCCTTGCAGCTCACGCCGGCATCGTCTCGCGTCGCGGCGGCGCGGTCAACCGTGGGATAATCGTCTAGATGCAATTGCGTTGCATGAAGGCGGGCATCCTCCTCGCGGGGTCCGTCGCCGCGGGCGCCGCGGGCGCCGAGCCGCGCCCCGTCGCGGCCGCGACGATCGCGCCCCTCGCGAGCCTGACGGCGCAGGTGGCGGGCGCCGGCTGGGACGTCGTGACGGTCGTCCCGCCCGGCGTCTCTCCACACGTCTTCGAGCCCGGAACCCGCGACGTCAGGCGCCTCGCGAAGGCGCGCCTCGTCGTCACGGTCGGCGCCGGGTACGACGCGTGGGTCGCCAGGCTCGTCGCGGCGTGCGCGGCGCGGGCGGACGTCCACGACGCGGGCGCGAGCGTCGGCGTCCGCGGGGAGGCCGCGCACACGGGAGAACACGACCACGACGGCGAGATCGGGAGCGACCCGCACTGGTGGCTCTCGCCGCGCCGGGCGGCCGCGGCGCTCGCGCCGCTCGCCGAGGCGTTCGCCCGTCTCGACCCTTCCGGCGTGGAGGGCTACCGCGCGCGCGCCGCCGAAGCGGGCCGTTCGCTTGCCGTGCTCGACCGGGAGGTCGCCGCGGCGCTCGCGCCCGTGCGCGGCAGAGCGGTCGTGTCCACGCACAATTCGTGGGCCTATTTCCTCGACGACTACGGCCTCGTGAACGGCGGGTCGATCGAGCCCGTGCCGGGGCGCGAGCCGTCGTCGCGCCAGCTCCGCGCGCTCATCGACCTCGTGCGCGAACGGCGCATCCCGGCGCTCTTCACCGAGCCCCAGTTCCCGCCGTCGGCGGCGCGCGTGGTGGCGGGCGACGCCGGAGTACGCGTCGTCCTGGCCGACCCGATCGGCGGCGTCCCCGGCCGCGATACGTACGCGGAGCTTCTGCGCTTCGATGCGCGCGCGTTTCGGGAGGGCCTCCGGTGAGCATCGGCGTCCGGTTCGGAGGAGTCTCCGTGACGCTGGGCTCCCGGCAGGTCCTGAAGGACGTTTCCTTCGAGATCCCGGCCGGGGAGCGCACGGCGTTCGTGGGACCGAACGGAGGCGGGAAGACGACGATTGTCCGGGCCCTCCTCGGAATCATCCGGCCAGGCGCGGGTCGAGTTGTCTTCTTCGAAGGTGACGAGAAGAAGGAGATCCCGCGCCCTCGCATCGGGTACCTCTCTCAGCGCTCGACGCTCGCGCTCGACGCGCCGCTCTCGGCTGAGGATCTCGTCGCATTTTCTCTATCGCCGGAGCCCGGATTTCGCCATCGCTCCGACGCTTCGGTCGAAGCGCGCGCGGCGCTCCTGAGGTCGGGCCTGTCGAAGGAACTCTTCGACGTTCCCGTCGGCTTCCTCTCGGGCGGGCAGCGCCAGCGCGTCCTCCTCGCCCGGGCGATCGCGGGCGCGCCCCCGCTCCTCGTCCTCGACGAGGCCGACACGGCGCTCGACACGGCGGGCCTCGCCACGCTGCGGCGGCTCGTCACCGAAGAGGTCGCCGCGGGGCGCACCGTCGTCTACGTGACTCACGACAGCGACGCGATGGGCGGGGCGGACGCCGTCTTCCGGGTGGACGGGGTCGTCGTCGAGGAGCCGGTGGACGCATGATCGAGTTCTTCTCGTACCCGTTCTTCCAGCGTGCGCTCCTCGCCGGCGCGCTCGCGGCTCTCCTGTGCGGAGCCTTGTCGTTCTTCGTCGTCCTCCGGCGCCTGGCGTTCGTCGGGTCGGGCGTCGCGCATGCCGCGTTCGGCGGCGTCGCGGTCGCGACGCTCTTCGGCTTCCCGCCGCTGGCGGGCGGTCTCGTGGCCGCCCTCCTCGTCGCAGGGGCGACGGCGCGGGCCCAGGGATCGTCCGTGACCGAGGACTCCGCTGTCGGCGTCTTCACGGTCGCCGCAATGGCGCTCGGCGTCGTCGCGCTCGGCTTCGTGAAGACGAACGTCGACCTCTTCGGCCTCATGTTCGGAAACATCCTGACCGTGGCGCCCGCCGACCTCGCCGTCCTCGGCGTCGCGGCGGCGGCGGTCCTCGCCGCGCTCGCGGCCTTCTTCCGGCCGCTGCTCCTCGCGTCCGTGGACGAGGAGGGCGCCGAGGTCGCGGGCGTGAACACGGGCGCGATGCGGCTTCTCGTCCTCGTCCTCGTCGGGGTCGCGGTCGTCGTCGCGCTCAGGGTCGTCGGCATCCTGCTCGTCTCGGCGCTCCTCGTCCTGCCCGGTGCGGCGGCGCGGGCTCTCGCGGCGCGCTGGCCGGCCCTCCTCGCGGGCTCGATCACCGTCGCGCTCGTTTCGGTGGTGGGGGGGCTGCTCCTGTCGGTGGCCGTCGACGTCGCACCGGGCGCGGCGATCATCCTCGTGGGCGCGGCGATCTTCGTCGCGGCGCTCGTGGTCGGGCGGACCCGCCGCCGGTGACCGCCCGGTTTATGCTTCGGCCATGAGCAGCGCACCGCTTCCGAACAAGCTCGTTCTCGTCCGCCACGGCGAGAGCACCTGGAACCTCGAGAACCGCTTCACGGGCTGGGTGGACGTCGGCCTCTCTCCGAAAGGCGTCGAGGAAGCGCACGCGGCCGGGAAACTCCTCAAGGCCGAGGGCTTTGCGTTCGACCGCTGTTACACGTCCCTCCTCAAGCGCGCGATCCTGACCCTCCAGATCGTCCTCGAGGAACTCGACCAGATCTGGCTCCCCGTCGAGCGCTCGTGGCGCCTCAACGAGCGGCACTACGGGGCGCTCCAGGGCCTCAACAAGAAGGAGACGGCGCAGAAGTACGGCGACGAGCAGCTCTTCAAGTGGCGCCGCGGCTATGCGATCACCCCGCCGCCGCTCGATGCGAACGATCCCGGGCACCCGCGGTTCGACCCGCGTTACGCGGGAATGCCGCCGGAGATCCTCCCGGCGACCGAGAGCCTCGCGATCGTCGTGGACCGTTTCCTCCCGTACTGGTACGACGCCATCGTGCCGCGGCTCGCTCGCGGCGAGCAGGTGCTCGTCGCGGCGCACGGCAACAGCCTGCGCGCCCTCGTGAAGCATCTGGACGGCATTTCCGACGAGGACATTCCCGAGCTGAACATCCCGACGGGCATCCCGCTCGTCTACACGCTCGACGGCTCGTTCCGGAAGGTGGACAGCCGGTACCTCGGCGATCCCGAGGCCGCGAAGAAGGCCGCCGAGGCCGTGGCGAAGCAGGCGAAGACCTAGAACATCACGCCGAGACGCATCTTCCAGACGAACCGGTTCCCCGCGTCCGTGAGCCCCCAGCCGGCTCCCACGTTCAGGACGACGACTTCGGAGAGATGGACGTCGGCCCCGGGATAGATCTGGTGGACCGACTCGCCGCCCGAGAACGGGATCGCGCCGTAGTACTCGACGGACAGGTCCAGCGTCTTCGAGGCCTCGTACGCGACGCGCAGGCCGGGCTCGAAGTCCCACTCGCCCCTGCCCGGCCCGCTCAGCGCCGTTCCGACGACGGGGTTGAAGTCGATCTGCCAGTCCCCGAGCTTCTTCTCGAGGATCGGCCGGATCTCGAGGGTCGTTCCGTTCTCCTCGAAGACCTTGACCGGGAAGCCGATCTCGACGCTGAGCGAGACGCCGATCGGCCAGTTCCATTCCTTCGGCGCGCTGACGCGCGGCCGGATGCGCCCGCCCGCCCACTGGAACGAGCCGCCCGTGTACGAGCCGAAGAGGAGGTAGCCGGCGAGCTCGAAGTTGTCGGTGATCCCGCGCGTCAGCTCGAACGTCGTGTGGAACTGTCCCTCCGTGGGAGCCATCGGCCCTTCCCAGGCCGTCGTCCCCTTGGAGACGTAGTTCACATGCGTCTCGAGGTTCCACCGGCCCTTCGGGACGGTCTCGTATTCGTAGACCTGGATCTCGAACGGGTCCTGGGCGCGGAGGGGGCCGGCAGCGCCGAGGAGCAGGAGGGCGAGGATGCGGGCGCGACTCATGTGCGGCAAATCTAGCTCTTCCGCCCGCAACCCTCTCGTCCTCAGCGGGTTGCCGAATTCTCCATCTTCTGGTAGGCTCATCGGCTCTGGGTCGAAGGAGTTTCGAGATGTCCGGAATTTGTCAGGTCACGGGGAAGCGGGCGACGTCGGGCAACAAGGTGTCGCACGCCAACAACAAGACGAAGCGCCTCTTCAAGCCGAACCTGCGCTCGCAGCGTTTCTGGGTGGAGAGCGAAGGCCGCTGGGTGCGGCTCCGCGTGTCGACGGCCGCCATGCGCACCATCGACAAGAAGGGTATCGACGCCGTCGTGGCCGAGATGCGCCGCGAAGGGAAGAAGGTCTAGCCGATGCGCGAGAAGGTCAAGCTCGTCTCCACGGCGGGCACCGGGTACTTCTACACGATCACGAAGAACAAGAAGATCCATCAGGACAAGATGGAAGTGAAGAAGTACGACCCCAAGATCCGCAAGCACGTCCCGTTCAAGGAATCGAAGATCTAAGAGAAGATTTTCGGATTTTCTCAGAGGTTAGTAGGGCGCCGGGAAGCCGGCGCCCTTTGCATTGAGGCGGCGACCCACGGGAAGCCGGCGCCGCCCTCTTCACCTTCTAGGAACTCCTATTCTTTTCTCCCTTTCTTCTCCCCCCAACTGTCGACCTCGACCGGTGGCGGCAGGCCTGCCTCCTTGAGCTGGGGGAGGATCGTCGCCTTGTCGCCCACGAGGACGAGGACCGCGCGGTCGAGAGGCAACGCCGTCTTCGCCTGAGCGTTCAGGGCGGCGGTGTTCGTCTTCGCCATGGCGGCGAGGTCCTCGCCGAGAGTCTCGAACGGAACGCCGATCTCGACGTAGCTCGCCGCGGTTCCCACGATCCCCGAGAGGCCGGAGAACGCGCCGACGACCCCGTTCTTCACGAGGCCGCGCGCCTTTCCGGCCTCCTCGTCCGTGACGTCGCCCTTCGAGAGACGGTCGAACTCGGCGAGAAACTCCCTGATCGCGGCGCCGGTGTCCTTGGCGGTGATCTCGGCCCCGGCCGAGAACGTGCCGAGGACGGGCCCCTGCTGGAAGCGCGCGCCGGCGCCGTATGTGTAACCGTGCTTCTCGCGAAGGTTCTGGTTCAGGCGGCTCGTGAAGCTGCCGCCGAGGACTGTGCCGAGCAGGCGCAGCGGGACCCGTGACGGGTCCGCGAAGCGCGGGGCGGGCGCGAGGAAACGCACGCTCGTCTGGGCCGCGTCGGGCCGGTCCACGAGGTAGAGGCGCAGGCCCCTCTCCGCGGGTGCGTAGGCCGCGGGCACCGCGGGCCGCTTCGGCGCCGGGCCGGCCGCCTTCCAGTCGCCGAACGAGGCCTCGAGCGCGGCCTTGATCTCGGCCGCCGGCAGGCTGCTCGCGACGAGGAGCGTCGCGGCGTCGGGGCGCACGAGGGCCGCATGGGCTGCCTTCGCCTCGTCGAGCGTGAGGGCGCCGACGGACGCCGGCGTGCCGCCTGCCGGCCAGGCGTACGGGTGCGCGTCGCCGAAGAGGGCGCGCGCGGCCACCCGGTCGGCCACGACGGGCGCCTCGTCCTCGCTCTGTGAGATCTCGTCGAGCGTCAGACGTTTGACGCGCTCGAAGTCCGCCGGCGAAAAGCGCGGCCGCCGCACGGCGTCGGCGAGGAGCGGGACGCCCTGCCCGACGTTGCGCGAGAGGATCGTGAGGCTTGCCTGGATCGATTGCCGCGAGGCCCCCGTGGAGAAGCTGCCGCCGAGGCTCGCGACCGCTTCGCCGAAGGCCAGCGCGTCGCGCGTCCCGGCGCCCTCGTCCAGCATGCCGGCGGAGAGGGACGCGAGGCCCGCGCGCGCGGCGCTCGCGTCGAGCGCTCCCTCGGGCCGGAACACGGCCGCGATGCGCGTGAGCGGCAGGTCGGGCGTCTTCCAGTACTGCACGGCGAGCCCGTTCGCGAGCTTGAAGCGCTCCGGGGAAGTCGGGCGGAAGGCGGCGTCCGGGCCGTCGGCGGGCCGCGCGTCGCGCGCCGAGGGCGCGCGCTTCGGCTGCTCGGGGAGGACGCGGTAGACGACGCGGGCGTCCGCCGTGAGGACCTGCTTCGCGGTCGCAAGGACGGAAACCGGCGTCGCGTTCCTGTAGCGGTCGAGGTCGCGCTTGAAGCCGTTGGGGTCGCCCCAGGCGTCCTCGTAGAAGTTCAGGAGGTCGGCGCGCGTCTCGAGGCGCTGGAGAGCCGAGAGCTTCGCGAGCTCGGTGGTCTCCTTCCGCTGGGCCAGCTCGCCCGGCTTGATCCCCTCGGCGAGGAGCCGCGCGATTTCCTCGTCGACGGCCTTCTCGATTCTCCCGAGGTCCGCGTCGGCGCGCGCCTGGACGTCGATCCGGAACACCGAGCCGAGGGCGGCGCTCGCGTTCGAGGCCGAGACGGATGCCGCGAGCTTGTCGTCGATCACGAGGCGCTTGTAGAGCCGGCTGCTCTTGCCGTCCGAAAGAACGGAGGCCAGGAGGTCGCAATCGGCGTCGCCCGGGGTCAGCGCGGGCGGCGCGTGGTACGCGAAGGCGACGAGCGGGAGCTGCACCTTGTCGTACATCGCGCCGCGCCTGACGCCGTCGAGCTTCGCGGGCGGCACGGGCTTGCGCGGCGGCTCGCCGCCGCGCGGGATGCCCCCGAAGAGCTTCTCGACGAGCGGCTTGATCGCCGCCGGGTCGAAGTCTCCCGCCACGACGAGGCTCGCGTTGTTGGGGACGTAGTACGTCGCGAAGAAATCCTTCACGTCGGCCGCGACGGCGGCCTTCAGGTCCTCCGCGGTGCCGATCGTGGGGAAGTGGTAGGGGTGCGACGGGGGATAGAGCATCTGCTGGATCGCGAGCTCGGCGCGCCCGTAGGGCTGGTTCTCGTAGCTCTGGCGCAGCTCGTTGAGGACGACGTCGCGCTGGAGGTCGACCTTCTTCTGGTCCATCGCGCGGGGAAGGCCCTCGAGGCGTTCGGCGTCGAGCCAGAGGAGCGTCGGGAGGAGCGACGCCGGACCGGAGGAGTAGTAGTTCGTCCGGTCGGAGGTCGTCGAGGCGTTGTTCGAGCCGCCCGACGCCTCCATGAGCCGGTCGAACTCGCCGTTCGGGACGCGCTCGGTCCCCATGAACATGAGGTGCTCGAAGAGGTGCGCGAAACCGCTGCGGCGGGCCGGCTCGTCCTTGCTCCCGACCCGGTACCAGATGTTGATCGCCGCGACGGGCAGCGTGTGATCCGGGTAGAGGATCACCGTCATTCCGTTCGCGAGCTTGTATTTCTCGACGGCGAAGCTCTGGGCTGCGGTGGGGGAGGAGAAGGCCAGAGAGACGATCAGCGCGAGGATGGCGGCTGCGGTGGGGGCACGCTTCATGGAAAGAGAATACGGGGGATTTCTTAGAATGGTTATAGGGCCGGTTGCCGAGCCGCGTCTCGCGAGGGATGGCCGCGCCTGCCGCGCCGCCGTCCCCCTCTTCACCTTCTAAGAAATCTTCTCTTCTCTTCGGTCCCTCTTCCCCTGGCATTCGTCACAAAGCCCTTTGACCAGGATCTCGACCGCGTCGTCCTTTAGCGCGCGCGGGACGCGCACGCCGCGGCGGAGCGAAACCTTGAGCGTGTCGAGGCAGGCGAGGGAGCCGCAGGACGTGCAGAGGAAGTGCGGGTGGTCCTTGCCCCCGGGGCGCGCGCCCGCCGCCTCGAACCGCCAGACGTGGTCGCCGAGGTCCCTGCGCCGGGCGAGTCCGGCCTTCACGAGCTCGACGAGGTTCCGGTACACGGTCGCCCGGTCCGACACGGCGCCTTCGAGCGCCGAGGCAAGGTCGGCGTGGCTCGCAGGCGCGGTCCTTGCACGTAGTGCCGCGAGGACCGCGAGGCGCGCCGGAGTGACGCGCAAGCCCGCGCGCCTGAGGTCGGCGATTTGGTTGGCGCCGGTCGGAGTTTTCGGGGCGCGAGTCCGCACGCGGCGAGCCTAACAGGGGCAGAATGAAACACGGGAGGACCCATGACTGACGAAAAGAACGACCGCAGGGACTTCGTGAAGACGGCCGCCGTGGCCGCGGCAGGCCTCGCGATCAAGGACGCGGCCGCGCCCTCGGTCGCGAAGGGCGCGACGCCGATCACGCTCCCGGCACTGCCTTGGGCCGACACCGCCCTCGAGCCCTTCATCTCGAAGAACACGATCGGCTTCCACTACGGCAAGCACCACAAAGCCTACGTGGACAACCTCAACAACCTCGTGGCCGGCAAGCCCGAGGCCGACCTGCCCCTCGAG
Organism: Thermoanaerobaculia bacterium; assembly: GCA_044229475.1. Classification (GTDB taxonomy): domain Bacteria; phylum Acidobacteriota; class Thermoanaerobaculia; order UBA5066; family UBA5066; genus Fen-183. The sequence goes on from JBGASW010000001.1 coordinate 375,644, forward strand.
GCGATCGTGAAGGGCGCCGCGGGCAAGGCCGACCAGGCCGCCGTCTTCAACAACGCGGCGCAGATCTGGAACCACACGTTCTACTGGAACAGCATGCGCCCCAAGAGCGACGCGAAGGTCCCGAAGCAGATCGCGGACCTGATCGGGGCCTCGTTCGGGAGCCACGAGGAGTTCGTCAAGCAGTTCTCGGCCGCCGCGATGGGGCAGTTCGGGAGCGGCTGGGCGTGGCTCGTCGCCGAGGGCGGCAAACTGAAGGTCGTCAAGACGCCGAACGCGGAGACGCCGCTCACGACGTCCGCGACGCCGCTCCTGACGCTCGACGTCTGGGAGCACGCGTACTACCTCGACTACCAGAACCGCCGGAAGGACTACGTCGCCGCGGTCGTCGACAACCTCCTGAACTGGGACTTCGCGCTGAAGAACCTGCCGAAGGCGTGACTTCGGTGAACGCTGACCTCGAGGCGCGTCAGGCCGTGGTCGACACGCTCACCGAGCTCTTCCTCGCGACGGACCGTCGCGACTGGCCCGCGGTCGAAGGCTGTTTCGCCGAGACCGTCACGTTCGACATGACGTCGCTGGCGGGCGGCCAGCCCGCCCGACTCACGCCCCGGGACATTTCGTCGGCGTGGACGCAAGGCCTCGCGCCCATCGAGTCGGTGCATCACCAGGCGGGAAACTTCCGCGTCCGGATCGACGGGAACGAAGCTTCGGCGTTCTGCTACGCCATCGCGTATCACTACCGGCGGGTCGTCAGCGGCCGTAACCTTCGGACGTTCGTCGGGAGCTACGACTTCCATCTTGCCCGCGACGGAGCGCAGCGGTGGCGCATCGACCTTTTCCGCTTCAACATCAAATTCCTCGACGGCAACCTCGACCTGCATTCGGAGGACGCCGCCGGCTGATGCTCAGGCCCTTTCGCTCTCGAGGCGGCGGATGTACCAGTCGACGCCGTCCTCGAGGGCGACCGGCTTGCGCGCGAAGCCCTGCTTTCTCAGGCGGTCCATCTTTGCCTCCGTGAAGTACTGGTAGCGCTCCCGGATGCCCACGGGCGTGTCGACGAATTCGATGCGTTCCGAGACGGCGAGCGAGGCGAAGACGGCCTTTGCGAGGTCCAGGAACGTGCGCGCCTTGCCGGTTCCCACGTTGTAGATCCCGCCGGCGATCGGCTTCTTCAGCGCGAACCACATCGCCTCGACCGTGTCCGAGACGTCCACGAAGTCGCGCGACTGGTGGCCGTGGGCGATTCCGTCCCGGTGCGACCGGAAGAGGCGGATCTCGCCCTTCGCCTTCACCTGGTCGTACCCGTGGAGGACGACGCTCGCCTGCGGGCCCTTGTGCCGCTCGCCAAACCCGTAGACGTTGAAGAAGCGGAAGCCGGCCCAAGTCGGCGGCGTGCGGCCGGCCGCGGCCTCCTCGAGAGCCCACAGGTCGAACCGTCGCTTGGACTCGCCGTACGGGTTCAGGGGCTTCAGGCTCGGGACGAGCGCGTCGTCGTCGTCGAAGCCGAGGGCGCCGTCGCCGTAGACGGCCGCGCTCGACGCGTAGACGAACGGGATCCCGAGCCGCCGGGCCTCGGTCCAGAGGTGTTTCGAGTAGTCGACGTTCAGGCGCTTGAGGAGCCCCTCGTCGAGCTCGGTGGTGGCCGAGATCGCGCCCATGTGGACGATGCCGGCGAGGGCGGGACGTCCGCCCGCGAGCCAGCCGGGCAGCTCCTCGATGTCGAGGATCTTCCCGAAGTCGAGGCGGCGGTGCTCCGGGCGCATCGTGAAGGCCTCGCGGCGGTCCACGCTGACGACGGGGACGCCGCGGGCGTTGCAGGAGTCGACGAAGCGGGCGCCGATGAACCCGGCGGCCCCGGTGACGAGAAGCGTGTCGGTGCTCACCCCCCGATCCTAAGGGATGCCGCTTGTCGTCTTCACGCGTTCTTCCTATGCTCCGGCCCTATGACGATCACCTCGTTCGTGAAGCACCATTTCCGCCACTTCAACGCCGCGACGGTCGTGGACGCGGCCGAGGCCTGGAACGGCCTCCTCGCGGGCGGCGGCAAGATGTTCCTGACCATGGCGGGGGCCATGTCCACCGCCGAGATCGGCCTCTCGCTGGCCGAGATGATCCGGCAGGACAAGGTCCACGCGATCACGTGCACGGGGGCGAACCTCGAGGAGGACGTCTTCAACCTCGTCGCGCACGACCACTACGTCCGGATCCCGCACTACCGTCAGCTCAGCCCGGCCGAGGAGGAGGCCCTCCACGCGCGGCACCTCAACCGCGTGACGGACACCTGCATTCCCGAGGAGGAGGCGATCCGCCGCATCGAGAAGGCCGTCCTCGAGGAGTGGCAGGCCGCCGACCGCGCGGGGGAGCGCCGGTTCCCGCACGAGTTCCTCTATCGCATCCTTCTCTCGGGGAAGCTGAAGGAGTCCTACCAGATCGACCCCAAGGACTCGTGGCTCCTCGCGGCCGCGCAGAAGAACCTCCCGATCATCGTCCCGGGGTGGGAGGACTCGACGCTCGGCAACATCTTCGCGGCGCACTGCATCGAGGGCGACGTCAAGAACGTCCACACGGTGAGGACGGGCATCGAGTACATGCAGTTCCTCGCGGAGTGGTACACGCAGACCGCCCCGAAGAGCCCGGTCGGCTTCTTCCAGATCGGCGGCGGCATCGCGGGCGACTTCCCGATCTGCGTCGTCCCGATGCTTCACCAGGACCTCCGCCGCGAGGGCATCCCGCTCTGGGCGTACTTCTGCCAGATCAGCGACTCGACGACGAGCTACGGCAGCTATTCCGGCGCGGTCCCGAACGAGAAGATCACGTGGGGCAAGCTCGCGGGCGACACCCCGAAGTTCATCATCGAGTCGGACGCCGCGATCGTGGCGCCCCTCGTCTTCGCGATGGTGCTCGGATGGTGAGAAGGCTCGTCCTCGCCGCCGGCCTCGTGGCCGCCCTCGGCTGCGGCAGGTCCGAGGCCCCGAAGCCCGCGCCGCCCGCCGCCGAAAAGCCGTACCCGCTCAAGGGCGTCGTCGTCTCCGTGGACGCCGGTGCAGGCCGCGTGATCGTCCGGCACGAGGAGATCCGCGGCTACATGGACGCGATGACGATGCCGTTCAACGTCGCCGAGCCGAAGATGCTCGCCGAGCTCAAGCCGGGCGACGAGATCGAGGCGAAGCTCGTCGTGGGCGAGAAGGCTTCCCGTCTCGAAGGCATCGTCGTGTCGCGCCACGGCGCGCCGGTGTCCACGCAGACGATTCCCGAGCAGGGCCCGTACGGCAAGCCCGGCGACGCCGCGCCCGCGACGGTCCTCACCGGGCAGGACGGCAAGCCGCTCTCCCTCGCGGACTTCAGGGGCAAGGCCGTCGCGCTCACGTTCATCTTCACGCGCTGCCCGCTGCCTGAGTTCTGCCCGCGCATGAACGCGCAGTTTGCGGAGATGGAGACGTTGCTCGCGAAAGAGCCCGCGCTCTACGCGAAGACCCAGCTCCTCTCGGTGAGCTTCGACCCCGAGCACGACACGCCAGAGGTGCTCCGGGAGTACCGCGAACGCTTCCTCAGGGGCGTCAAGGGCGTCGCGCCCGCCCACTGGAAGTTCGCGACCGGGACGCCCGACCGCATCAAGGAGTTCGCGGGTTTCTTCGGGCTCACGTACCTCAAGTCCGGCGAGCAGTTCGTCCACAGCCTCGCGACGGCGGTGATCAGGCCGGACGGGAAGGTGTTCTCCATCCGGCGGGGGAACGACTGGGAGCCGCCGGCCGTGATCGAAGACCTCCGCAAGGCCGTCGCGGGCGAGGCGCCGAAGGCCGCGCCGTGATCCGGCCTCTCGTCCTCGCGGCCGCCCTCCTCTTCGCCGGAGGCGCTGCGGCGCAGCCCGCGACCCGAAAGGACGGGGGAGGCGAGAAGGCGCCGGACTTCACGCTCGTCACGCAGGACGAGAAGGTCTTCACGCTCGGCAAGGACGGGCGCGGCCGGCCGATCCTCCTCACGTTCATCTTCACGAGCTGTCCCGGCGCTTGCCCGCTCGTCGTCGACGAGTGTCTCGAGGCCGCGCGGGCGGCGGGGAAGGGGAAGCCCGCGAAGGACCGCCCGCTCGTCGTGGCCCTGTCGTTCGACCCGGACGTGGACACGCCGAAGCGCCTGCGCGAGCACATGAAGGAGAACAAGTTCAAGCGCTCGGAGATCGTCTTCCTGACCGGCGGCCGAGGCGCCGTGGACCGGGCCGTCCGCGACTGGGAAGTGAACGTCGGCCGCGACGCGAAGGGCGACATCTTCCACGGCTTCCAGACGGCCGTCATCGACGGGAACGGGACGATCGTCGCGAGGTACTACGGGGCCGGAATCGACGTGAAGGCGCTCACCGCCGACGTGCGGGCCGCGGCCCGCTGACACGGCCGTTCCCTATACTCCGCCCGTGTCCATCCTCGAGGCCCAAGGGCTCACGAAGACCTACCGCCTCGGCGAGGAACGGGTCGTCGGCGTCGTCGACGCCTCGCTGACGCTCGAGAAGCAGTCCTTTGCCGTGCTTGCCGGCCCTTCGGGCAGCGGCAAGACGACTCTCCTGAACCTCCTCGGACTTCTCGACAGCCCCGACGGGGGATCGCTGCGCTTCGAGGGGGCGGACGTCTCGACGCTGGACGAGCGCGGCCGCGCGCGCCTGAGGCGCGAGCGCCTCGGATTCGTCTTCCAGGCGCACCAGCTCGTGCCCGTCCTGTCGGCCGAAGAGAACGTCGCGCTCGCGCTCTGGATCCGCAAGCTCCCCGAGGAGACGTGCCGCTCGCGGGCGCGGGCCGCGCTCGCCTCCGTCGGCCTCGCCGGCCTCGAGGGGCGCCGCCCCGACGCCCTCTCGGGCGGGCAGCGCCAGCGCGTCGCGGTCGCGCGCGCGATCGTCGGGGAGCCCGCGCTCGTGCTTGCCGACGAGCCGACCGCCTCGCTCGACTCGGAGACCGCCGGAAAGCTCATCGACCTCTTCGCGCGGATCCACGAGGAGCGGGGCGTCGCGTTCCTCTTCTCGAGCCACGACCCGCGCATCGTCGATCGCGCGGACCGCCGCATCCGTCTCCTGGACGGGCGGATCACCGCGGACGACCGCGCGGCCGCGGGGGTGAGCGCGTGAACCGCTGGGTTCTCCTCGCCGCCCGCAACCTCATGCGCCACCGTCGCCGGACGTTCCTGACGGGCTCGATCGTCGTCGTGGGCTTCGTCGCGGTCACGATGACGGCGGGGTTCGTGTCCCAGACGTTCTCGGCCCTCAAGAGCGCGACGATCCGCGGGGTCGGCGGCCACCTCCGTCTCCTCGACCCGCGCGCGGCCGGCAAGACGGACGACGAGGCCTCGACGATCCTCCTCGACGACTGGCCGGGCCTCGCGGGGCTCCTGTCCCGTGACCCGCGCGTCGTGCAGGCCATGCCGAAGCTGTCGTTCTTCGGCCTCGCGGTGAAGGGCGACAAGAGCGCCGCGTACCTGGGAACCGGCACGATCCCGGCGCTCGAAAAGCAGGCGTCGCTCGCGGCGGATACGGTCGTCTCCGGGTCGTTCATGACCCGCAACGACGCGGACGAGATCATGCTCGGCACCGGGCTCGCCCGCGCGATCGACGCGAAGGCCGGCGACCTCGTCACCGTCATGACGACGACGCCCGAGGGCGGCATCAACGCGGTGGACGCGACCGTCGCCGCCGTGCTCGCGTACCCGATCAAGGAGCTGGACGACCGCCTCCTCTTCATGCCGTACGGCGCCGCCGCCCGCCTCCTGAAGGCCGAGGGGAAGGCGAACTCCGTCGTCGTGCTTCTCAAGGACGACCGCGACACGGAGCTCGAAGCGGTGGAGCTGCCGAAGGCTCTCGCGGCGCAGGGCCGGCCCGTCGCCCTGAAGACGTGGCTGGACACGGCCACGTTCTACAAGCAGGTGAAGCTGCTCTACATCTCGATCTTCTTCTTCATGGGCCTCGTCCTCGCGGTGGTCGTGATCCTCGCGACGGCGAACACGATGACGATGTCCGTCTTCGAGCGCACGCGGGAGATCGGGACCCTCCTCGCCATCGGGATGGAGCGCTCTTCGATACGCGCCCTGTTCCTGCTCGAGGGGGCGCTGCTCGGTCTGATCGGATCGGGGATCGGGGCGGCTCTCTCGGTGCTGCTGAGGGCCCTGCTGAACGCCTCGGGGATCATGCTGCCGCCGCCTCCCGGCGCGACGCGCGGCAACGTCCTGCACGTCGACTTCATCCCGCTCGCCTACGGGATCGGCTTCGCGGTCATGTCGATCACGCTCCTCGTGGCCGCCTGGTGGCCCGCCCGCCGCGCGGCGCGCCTGAACCCTGTGGAAGCGCTCGGGCATGTTTAGGGCCGCTGCGCTGCTCCTGGCCGTCGTATCCGCGGCGGAAGATCCCGCGGCGCTGCTGCGCCGCGCGGACCGTGTGAAGGACGCGTGGCCGGAGGTCGTGATCACGCTGCGCGTGACCGTCACGAAGCCCGGGGCTCCGCCGTCCGGGGGCACGTTCAAGGTCGAGGCGAAGGGGCGGAATTCACGCCTGACGTTCCAGGACCCGGCGGACGCGGGGAAGGCCGTCGTCTCGAAGGGCGACGACTCGTGGCTGATCCTCCCGGGCACGAAGAACCCGATCCGGATCCCGAAGAGCCAGCGCCTCTCGGGCGGCTTCTCGGCGTCCGAGATGTCGAAGACGCGTTTCACCGAGGACTACGACGCGGTGTTCGAACGTTCGGACGTCCTCGACGGGCGTGAGTGCGCGGTCCTGCGCCTCATGGCGCGAAAGGGCCGCTCGCCGACGTATCCGGTCGCGCGCGTGTGGATCGACGGCAAGGAGGGCCTCTACCGCAAGGCCGTCTTCCTCGTGGCATCCGGGAAGACCGCGAAGGAGACGACGTTCGACGAGTACCGAGTCGTCAGGGGTGTCCTGTCTCTCTCGAAGATGACGATCGTGGACGGGCTCCGACCCGGCACCACGGTCGTCGAGTACCTCGACTACGAGAAAGCGAGCCTGCCGGACGCGATCTTCGAGCCGAGGGCCGCGCCCTAACGCGGAGCAGCCCCGGCGCGCAGCCGCGCAGCGTCCGCGGGCCGGCCGGATTTCTCGTAGGCGTCGGCAAGAGAAAGGCGCGCCTGGGGGGCCTCCGGGTCGAGGCGGTGGGCGATCTCGAGGTGTGGAAGCGCTTCGGCGACGCGGCCTTCCTCGAGCAAGAACCGCCCCAGCTCCCACTGTGCGTTCGGAAGGTTCGCGTCGAGCTCGACCGCCCGCCGGAACTGCTCGAGGGCGAGCGCCCGCTCGCCCTTGGCGCGGTAGTGCTCGCCCAGGTGGACGTTCCAGTAGCCCATGGGGTCGAGCTCGAGGAGACGCTTGCTCAGCGCGAGCGACTCGTCCCATCGCTTCTGTTTGACGAGGAGGTGCGAATACCAGTGGAGGGCGGTGACGCTGTTCGCGTCGAGCTCGAGAGCCTTCTTGAACTCCGGCTCGGCGCCCTTGTCGTCTCCGGTCAGCATCGTCGCGTGCGCGAGGACCGCGTGGGCGTCCGCGAGGTCGGGGTCGAGCTCGATCGCCTTGCGGGCGGCCGCCTTGGACCTCTCGTAGGCCTCGGGTGTCGGACGCCGACCGGTGTAGCCGAGGATGTCCCAGGCCTGGGCGACTCCCGCCCACGCCCGCGCGAACTGCGGATCGGCGTCGATCGCCTTCTGGAAATCCGCGAGGGCGCCTCCGAGATCGGACTCCGTCCGGCGCGACACGCGCTGGCGGCCGCTGAGCCAGTACTCGTAGGCGGGGCCGTTCTCGGTCTCCTTCCGCGCGAGCCGCGCTCGGTCCGAGCCGCTCAGGCGGAGCCGGAGCCTTGCGGCGAGGGCCGCGGAGATCTCCGCGGGAAGCGAGGCGATCTCGGCGACGGGCCGCTCGTAGCGCTCGCCCCAGAGGCGGCGGCCGTCCCGTGCGTCGACGAGCTCGGTCGAGACGACGACCCGCCCCGCGCGTCCGACTGCCTTCCCGGTGAGAACGGCACGCACGCCGAGCTCCCGGGCGGCGGCGAGCGGGTCGACGTGCGGCCCCGAGAAACGCTCGACGGCGCCCGAGGCCATCACGCGGAGGTTCGGCGCCTGCGAGATCCGCGCGAGCACCCCTTCCGACAGCGACGCGCACACGTCCGCGAGGTCGGCGTCGCTCCCCGTGGACGAGAAGGGCAGGACGGCGAGCGAGTCGATCGGCGCACGTCCCTCCCGGACGAACCACACGGCCGCCGCGGCGGCGAGGAGGACGACGAGGACCGCGAAGGTCACGAGGGCCTTGCGCCGCCGCGGCGGCGCCGGGGCGATCGAGGGCCCAGTCGGCGCGGATCCGCCCGAGAGCTCGCGCTCGACGGCCGCGGCGTCCGAGGGGCGCCCCGCCGGATCCTTGTCGAGAAGACGCTGGAGGACGGTGCGCGTCGCTGACGAGACTCCGGCGGGCAGGGCGCTCCAGTCCGGCGGGCTCGTGAGCGTCGCGGCAAACGCTTCCTGGGCGCTGCGCCCGGAAAAGGTCCGCCGGCCGGAGAGGCACTCGTAGAGAACGCAGCCGAGCGCCCACAGGTCGGCGGCGGCCGCGGGAGGCTCGCCGCGCACCTGCTCCGGCGCCATGTAGCCGACGGTGCCGAGAATGCGCCCGGCCTCGGTGAGGAGCGAAGCGGTCTCCTGGTCTTCGGCGGCTTCGGCCGGGCCCGACCGGGCGAGGCCGAAGTCGAGGATCTTCGCACCGGTGGGGGTGAGGAAAATGTTCTGGGGCTTGAGGTCGCGGTGGACGAAGCCGAGCTCGTGGGCGCGCGCGAGACCGCGGGCGACGTCGGCCGCGATGCGGAGCGCCTCCTCCTTGGGAACGGGTCCGCGGGCGATGCGCGAGGCGAGCGTCTCGCCCTCGAGGAGCTCCATGACGAAGTACGCGACTTCACCGTCCGTGTCCGCGTCGAAGAGCGTGCAGACGTTCGGGTGCGTCAGGCGCGCCGCGATCTTCGCTTCCCGCGCGAATCTGCGGAGGGCGCCCGGATCCTCGCCGTGCTTCGCGGTGACGACCTTGAGCGCGACCTCGCGGCCGAGGCGCGTGTCGCGCGCCCGGTACACCTCGCCCATGCCTCCGGCTCCGAGCGGAGCGAGGACCTCGTACGGCCCGAGGCGCCTGCCGGGCTGGATCGTCACGTTGCGTGCGCCGTCATCGTCCCGCCCCGAGCCACTTCACGAACCACTTCACGAGCGTGACGTTCGCCTTGATCCGGTTCGGGAGCTTCTGGAAGCCGTGGCCCTCGTCTGGGAAGAGGACGTACTCCACGGGAATCCCGCGCTTCTTCAGGCTGTCGACGACCTGCTCGGCCTCGATGACGGGCACGTTCGTGTCGTTCGCGCCGTGGAGGACGAGCGTGGGCGCCTTGACCCGGTCGATCCGCGTGAGCGGCGAGAGGCGGTCGAGCATGTCGCCCTCGGTGGCGGGGTCGCCGTACTCGACCTTCGAGATCGCCGCCATCCACGCCTCGGTGTGCTTGAAGAACGTCTTGAAGTTCACGACGCCGAAGAGGTCCGCGCCCGCCGCGAACATGTCGGGATAATCGACGAGTCCGGCCATCGTCATGTAACCGCCGTACGAGCCGCCCATGATTCCGATGCGCTTGGGGTCCGCGACGCCCGCCTTCACGACGGCGTCCACGCACGACACGATGTCCTTGACGGCGTTCACGCGCAACGCGCCGTTGTCGAGGTTCACGAAGCGCTTGCCGAAGCCGGAAGAGCCGCGCACGTTCGGCGCGAAGACGGCGACGCCGTGCGCGACGAGCGCCTGGTAGTCGGCCCGGAACGACGGGACTTCCTGCCCCTCGGGGCCGCCGTGGAACGAGAGGACGACCGGCCCCGGGCCCTTCGCGCCGCGAGGGCGGTAGAGCCAGCCCGAGAGCGGCTCGCCGTCGTGGGCGGAGAACTTGAGGAGCTCGGGGGACACGAGCGACGAGAGGTCGACGCCCGGGTGGGGCGATTCGGTGATGCGGGTGAAGCGGGAAGAAGGAGACGAGGAGGAAGAAGAGGAGATTTCTTCGAGTAAGAAGATGTCGGCCGGAGCCGTGGCGCCCGAAGCGGTCATGGCCAGAGCCTTGCCGTCGCGCGACCACGTGACCCCAGAGACGAGATCGCCCGGCAGCTTCGGCGTTGCCGTCACCTTCATTCGAAGAAGATCTTCGATCACCATCTCGTGTCTGCCCGCGACGTTCCACACCAGGGCGGCCTTCTCGCCCTTGTCGTCGATCGCGAACGACTGCAGCTCCGCGTCCTCGCGCGCCGCGACGATCTCGATGGGGCCGGGCCTGCCGTCCGCCGCAATCACGATCCTGCCGAAGGCGAGCCGGTCTCTTCCCCCATTGGAAGAAACCCAGACGACCTTCCCGTCCGGCGAAAAGACTCCATCGAAGGATCCCGGTCCCTCGTGCGGCGTCAGGAGCGTCTCCTTCTTCGTCGCGAGGTCCACGAGGAAGAGGTCGTTGCTTCCGCGATAGCGGAGCCGGTTCAGGAGGGCCCGCTTTCCGTCGCGCGAGAGGTCTTCGATGCCGCCCGTGCCCGCGATCTCGCTCACAAGGTCGAGGCGCCCCGCCTCCACGTCGTAGATATAGGCGTCGATGCCGATTCCCGTGCGGCGGTTCGAGCCGAGGATCAGCCGCTTCCCGTCGTGCCGGAAGTTCCCGAGCCGGTTCGTCTCCTTCCCTCCGTCCGTGAGGCGCTTGAGGCCGGTGCCGTCGGGCTTCACGAGGTAGACCTGCGCGTTCATGCCGCCGCCGGGCGCGAGGCTGAACGCGATCCATGCGCCGTCCGGAGACCACTCGACGCCTCCTACCGGGTCGTCGAAGGACGTGACCATCCGCGGGAAGCCGCCGGCGGCGGGGACCGTCCACACCTGCGGCAGGCCGCTGAGGTTCGAGACGAAGGCAATCGTCTTCCCGTCGGGGGAGAAGCTCGGCGAGCGAGAGAAGCCGACGCGCGACATGCGCGACACGGCGGTCTCGAGGTCGTCGGCGGCGAGGGGGAGGGCGGCGAGGGCGAGCGCAGCGAGGGCGGCTTTGAATCGCATGGGCGATTCTAGGCGGCGTCAGGCCGCGGGGGGCGGTTCGAGCGGGCGGACGCGCATCAGGAGCGCGTAGAGGCCGCCGGCCGCGAAGAACCCCACGAACCACGCGTAGTCGTAGAGAGGCCTGAGGAAGGGGATGACGAGGCCTCCCCACGCGAGGAAGCAGCCCGCGAACGTCGCGACGACCGCGGCCGGGTTCCACCCTCCGTACGCACCGTCCTTCAGGTAGAGCGCCTTCAAGTCGAGCGACTTCTTCCGGACGATCCAGTAGTCGGCCACGAGGACGCCCGCGATGGAACCCAGCCCGCCCGAGTACCCGAGGAGCCACGTGAAGATGTAGCCCTTCGGGTCCGCGAGAAGGCGCCAGGGCTGCATCGCGATGCCGATGAGCCCCGTGATGAGGCCGCCCGTCTTGAAGCTGATGAGCTTCGGCACGGCGTTCGCGAAGTCGTTGGCGGGGGAGACGACGTTCGCCGCGATGTTGACGGCGAGCGTCGCGACGACGACCGAGAACATCGCGACCGCGACGACGAGCGGATTCGTGAACTTCCCGACGAGCTTGACCGGGTCCCAGATCGCCTCCCCGAAGATGATGGCGCTCGCGCTCGTGATGAGGACGCCCATCGCCGCGAACGCGAACATCGTCGTCGGGAGCGCGACGACCTGTCCGACGACCTGCTCCTTCTGGCTCCTGCCGAAGCGCGTGAAGTCGGGCATGTTGAGCGAGAGCGTCGCCCAGAAACCGATCATCGCCGTGAGCGACGGGACGAAGACGGGGAAGAACTCCGCGAACGTCCGGAACTTCCCGGGCTGGGCGAGGAGCGGCCCAAGGCCCTTGGCCTCACGCACCGCCCAGACGAGGAGGACGAGGGTGACGACGAGGACGTACGGCGCCGCCCAGTTCTCGACCTTCCGGAGGAGGTCCATCCCGCGGTAGATGACGAAGACGTTGAGTCCCCAGAACATCAGGAACGAGAGCCATTCCGTCGTCGTGTGGCCGGAAAAGCCGGCCCCCAGGAGCGTCGGCCAGCCCGGGATCACCGCCGCGAAGAACGTGTGCAGGGCCTCGCCGCCGATCCACGCCTGGATCCCGAACCACCCGCACGCGACGAGCGCGCGCATCAGCGCCGGCAGGTTCGATCCGGCGGTCCCGTAGGCCGCGCGCGCGAAGACGGGGAAGGGAATGCCGTACTTCGTGCCCGGGTGCGAGTTCAGGAGGATCGGCGCGAGGACGATCGTGTTCCCGAGGAGGATCGTGATGAGCGCCTGCCGCCAGTCCATCCCGGAGTTCATGAGGCCCGAGGCCAGCATGTACGTCGGGATGCAGTGCGCCATCGAGATCCAGAGCGCGGCGAAGTTGTACGTCGTCCAGTTTCGCCTCGCGACGGGAACGGGCGCGAGGTCCTCGTTCCAGAGCGGGCTCGCCGCGAGGGCGGACGCGTCCGCCAGCTCCACCCGCCCGTCGGCGTGGACGATCTCGCCCGGATGTCCGGTTCTGCTGATGGGCGAATCGTACCGCCGCTCGCGTTCGAGTCTCAATCGTCTTATGCTGGGGGTTCACCTTTTCCGGGATTCACAGGGGAGGACGCGATGGCCGCCGATCTTTCGGTCGTCTTCACGGGCATCCGGTTCGAAAACCCGTTTCTCCTCGCGTCGGCCCCGCCGACGGAGTCCGACGTGAACATCCTCCGGGCCTTCGAGGCCGGCTGGGGCGGGGTCGTCACGAAGACGATCGGCCTCCACCCGGTCGTGAACGTGGCGGGGCCCAAGACGAAGTTCCTGAGGACGGACACGCAGTCGCCGCGCATCTCGATGAAGCCCCGGCCCGACTCCGTTCTCCATTCGTCGTGGAACTGGGAGCTCATCTCCGACAAGCCTCTCGACTGGTGGGTCGGGCGCCTGTCGCGGATCAAGAGGGCGCACCCCGGAAAGGTTCTCGTCGCCTCGATCATGGCGGGCTCGGGGAACGACAAGGAGCTCGGAAACTGGCAGCTCCTCGCGAAGACCTGCCAGGACGAGGGCGTCGACGCCCTCGAGCTGAACTTCTCGTGCCCGCACATGGACCGCGAGGACATGGGCTCGAACATCGGGAAGGACAGCGTCCTGACGTCCACCGTCACGAAAGCCGTCAAGGAGGTCGCGAAAGTGCCCGTCTGGGCTAAGCTGACGCCGTCCACGAGCGACATCGCGGTCGAGGCGGGCGCGGCATTCCGGGGCGGGGCGGACGCGATTTCCTCGTCGAACACGTTCCCGTCCATTCCGCTCGTCGACCCCGAGACGCTCGACTTCGAGATGCACGTGGACGGATACACGTCCTCGGGCGGCCTCGGCGGCCCGGCGATCCTCCCGCTGGCGCTCGCGAAGATGGCGCAGCTCACGCAGTCGTTCCCGGACCGGTCGTTCTCGGGCATCGGCGGCGTCTCGGACTTCTCGCACGCCCTCAACTACTTCCTCCTCGGCTGCGGCACCGTTCAGGTCTGCACGGCCGCGATGCTCGACCACGCGATCGGCCCGAACGTGATCCGGGCGCTCAAGGACGGGATGGCTGCGTTCCTCGAGAAGAACGCCGCGCGGGGCTGGACGTCGCTCGAGGACTTCCGCGGGCTGCGGCGCGACCGGGTGATCCCGCAGTCGCAGATCCGGAGGCCGAACCCCGGCGAGTACCACGGCGGCTACGAGGCCGAGGGCTACGCGGCGAGCGAGCCGACGCCCGCGAACGATCGCGTTCGGTAGCGGATTCCCCTAGCTCTTGATCGAAAGGTTCTCGTACAGGACGATCGGCTGGCCGAAGCCGACGGAGAGGCCTTCGACCTCGGGCCGCGCGAACCGGTACACCTGCTCGTGGAAGAGCGGGATCATGAGCGCCTCGCGGGCCACGATGTCTTCGACCTCGCGGTAGATCGACTCCCGGGTGCGCGGGTCGATCTCGCCGCGGGCGCGCTCGGTCAGGGCGTCGATGGCCGGCATCCCGCAGTAGCGGCCGTTGACTCCTTCGCGGGAGTGGAGGACTCCCTGCGCGAAGGTGTCGGCGTCCGGGTAGTCGGCGATCCACCGCCCGATCATGACGTCGGTCGGCGCGTTGTGCTGGGCGTCGAGGAACTCCGCCATCGTCTTGTTCACGACGCGGATGGAGTACCCCATCTCCTTGAAGGCCTGCGTGAGCTCCTTCGTGAAGCCGCCGAACTCGCCGAACATGATGGGATTCACGACCGCCGTGAACTCGGTCGTCTCGCGGGAGACCGTGTGGGCGCCCGAAACCTGCCCCGACGCCTGGGGGTGGCTCCTCGGTTTCGTGACGTACCCGAGAAGGCCCGGCGGGATGAGGCCGTTCGCGGGGATCGCGTGCCGGCCGAGCGTGCGCCGGACGATCGCCGCGGCGTCGATCCCCTGGGCGACGGCCCGCCGCGCCCGCGCGTCCGCGAAGACACCCTTGTGGATGTTGAACGTAACGAAGTACGTGACGAGGCTCGGGCTTTCGCGGTAGGTCGCGCGGAACCGCGGATCCTGGCGCAGGGCCTCGGCGTCGGCGGGGAGGAGGTCCGACGCGATCGAGAACCGGCCCGCGAGGAACTCGCTGCGGATCTCCTCGGGGGGCACGCCGAAACGGAAGACGACGCCGTCGTTCTTCGGGAAGCCCTCGCGCCAGTAGGCGGGGTTCCGCTCGAGCTCGAGCCGCTTGCCGGGCTCGAAGCTCGCCACGCGGTACGGACCGGTTCCGATGCAGCCCTTCCGCCAGCTTTCTCCGATCGCGGTGGTGCTCTCCGGCACGATGCCCGCGCCGGGCCACGAAACGAGGACCGGGAAGAACGCCAGGGGCTTCTCCAGCTCGATGACGAACTCCGAAGGGCTGACGACGTGGAAGCCCTCGAGGTCGGAAGCTTTGCCGTCGATGAGGCCCTGGGCGCCCCGGATCGGGGCGAGGAGGAACTTTCCGGCACTCGTCCCTTTCTGGAGGATGCGCTCGAAGGTGTAGCGGACGTCGCGCGCGGAGACGGCCCGTCCGTCGTGGAACCGCACCCCCCGCCTCAAGCGGAAGCGGAAGCGCGCTCCGCCCTCCTCGGGAATCACCTCCGAGGCGAGCCACGGGACGACGCGGCCGCCTTCGAGGTCGCGGGTGAGCGTCTCGAAGACGAGGGGCATCGTTTCGGCCTGCTCGAGGATCGCCATCGTGGCAGGATCGAACTCGGTCACGACGCCGCCGATGGGCACGTGGACGACGCCGCCTCCCCACTCGGGCGCGGCGTGGGCGGCCGGCGCTTCCGTCTTCCCGATCTCCGGGTAGTTGACGAAGGGCGGGCTGCTCCGGAGCGCGACTCCGCGCACGCCGGGTCCGGCGATCCGGTAGTCGACCTCGTGGAAGAGCGGAATGACGACGGGCGAGTCGAGAAGGAGGCCTTCGAGTTTCCTGTAGAGACCTTCGCGGATCGCCGGGCGGCTCTCGATCCGCGCCTCCTCGGCAAGGCGGTCGGTCTCATCCGACGAAAAGAAGGACCGGAAGTATCCGACGCCCGAGCGGAAGAGGTTGAACGTGAAGTCGTCCGGGTCCTCGTAGTCCGCCATCCACCGGGAGATGAGGAGGTCGACCGTCGCCGCAGCCTGGGCCTCGAGGTACGACTTCATGTCGGTCGTGGTGACCCGGACCTCGATGCCCAGCTCCTCCCAGATCGCGAAGAGCGCCGCCGTGAGCGCCTTGTGGCGGTCGCGCAGGATGGGATGGACCGCCGCCGTGAGGGTGATGGGCGGCATCAGGCCGGCGCCCTCGAGGAGGGCGAGCGCCTCGTCCCGCGCCATGAGGGGCCGGCGCCGGCCCGCGTCGTGGCCGAGGATGCCGGGCGGCAGGATCCCCGTCGCCGGGACGGCGAAACGCCCGAGCGCGGCCCACACGAAGTCCTGGCTGCGGGTCACGCCCGCGAGGGCGCGTCGGAGCGCGACGTTCCCGCCGAGCTTGCTCTTCGAGTTGAACAGCGCGAAGTAGGTCCCCTTCTTCGGCGTCTCGACGAGCCCTGCGCGCAATCGCGGCTCCCGGAGGATCGCGTCGAGGTCCTGGGGGGAGAGGTCGCGCGCAAGCTCGATTTCTCCGGTGCGCAGGCCCGAGACGATCGCCGAGGCCTTCATCCCGGTCCGGAACTCGATTCCGTCCAGGAGCGCAGAGTCTTTCCAGTAGTGCGGGTTGCGCTCGAGGACGATACGGTCCGCGGTCCGCTGCGCAATGACGAACGGGCCCGTCCCGACCGCGGTCTCGGCGCCGTTCTCGCCCGGCACGACGCGAGCGACGGCCGCGACGTGGTCGGACAGGAGAGCCGGAAAGATCGGGAGCGGCTCCACGAAGTCGAATTCCAGCTTGTCCTCCGAGACCACCCGGATCCCCGAGACGCCGGCGGCCTCGCCTTTCCGGTGCTCGGCGGCGCCGCGGACCGCCGCGAGGGCCGCCGGCATCCCCTTGTCCCTGACGCGGACGGCACGCTCGAGGGAGGTCTTGACGGCCGTGGCCGTCAGGGGGGAGCCGTCGGAGAAACGCACCCCGTGCCGGAGTCGCAGCAGGGCCGACTTCCCGTGGTCGGTGAGGGACCACTCCTCGCAGAGAGCAGGCACGATCCGGCCGTCGGCGTCGGTCGCGAGCAGCGTCTCGAAGACCGTGCCGAGGACCTCGGTCTCCTCCACGATGTGCGCCGCCGCGGGCTCGACCGCCGCCACGGGGCTCGTCATGGCGACCACGAGGCGGCCGCCGGACGCGATGACCTCGGCAGCCTTCTTCGACTCGCCGCCGAGCCGCTCGAGCTGCGAGCCGTAGGCCGCGGCGCGTGCGTAGTCGCCGCGCAGGTTCGCGACTGTCGCCGCGAGGGAGAGCAGCTTCGGCAGGTGCGTCGTGTCCTGTGCGGCGGAGGCCGCTTCGATGCCGCGTTCCACGAGGCGGCGGGCCTCGTCCACCTTGCGGCCGTTCCAGGCCGTGTCGGCGGCGAAGAGGACCGCCTCGACGGCCCTCACGGGCTGCTTCTCACGCTCGAAGATCTTCCCGGCCGCCTCCGCCTCGCGGAGGGCGGCGTCGGCGTGGCCCGTCATACGCGAGGCCTGGGCGAGCAGGAGGCGCGCGTCGCCCTCGAGGGACTTGTCGCCTTCCCATTCCTCGTCCGAGAGGTAGTCGAGTGCCGTCCTCGCGACCCGCACGGCCTCCTCGGGGCTGAAGGCGTCGAGGGACTTCTTCGCGAGCTTCAGGCTGTAGTCGACGGCCTTCTCGGGCACGTCGCCTTCGGAGAAGTGGTGGACGAGCTCGGGGTAGACGCGGTCGAGCCGGCCCTGGTGGCGCTTCTCGAGGAGGTCGGCGTACGAGCGGTGGAGCGTGCGGCGCTTGCGCCTCGAGAGCGCGCCGTAGAGGACGTCGCGCACGATGCCGCTCGCGAAGGCGAGCCGGTCGCCGCGCGACTCGCGCTCTTCCTCGAGGAGGCCGTCCTTTACGAGGCGGTCGACGGCGTCGTCGAGACCCTTGGCGTCCTCGGCGAGCGTCTCGAGGTCCTTGAAGTCGAAGGACTTTCCGAGGACGGACGCCACGGACAGGACGTCGCGCACTTCCTCGGGCAGCCGCTCGATCCGCGCTTCGACCGCCTGCTGGATCGTCTCCGGCAGGGCGTCGGACGAGATACCGGTCGCCCCGGACAGGTTCAGGGCGCCGGAGTCGTCGCGGGCGATGCCGCCGGAGTCGAGCAGGGACCGGACGAGCTCCTTCGTGAAGAGGGGATTGCCCTCCGTCGCCGCGAGGAGCCGCGTCGCGAGGTCGTCCGTGAGCTTGCCGCCGCCCGCGGAAAGCTCCACGAGGGCACGGTGCTCGGACGCCGTCAGCGGCCCGAGCGTGAGCGCGGCGAAGCGGGGGTCGCCGCGGAACGACTCGAGCATCTTCACGAGCGGGTGCCGCTTGTCGACCTCCGTCTGGCGGTACGTCCCGACGATGAGCGTCGGCGTCGGGCCGAGGCGGCGCGCGACGTACTGGAGCGCCTCGATCGAGAGCTGCGCCCCGTGCAGCTCCTCGAGTGCGAGGAGCAGCGGCTTGCCGCCCGCGATCCGCGTGAGGGTCCGGGCGATGAGCTCGAAGATCGCGATCTTGTCCTCGGCCTTGCGGCCGTCTCCGGGCTTGACGGCTCCCGAGTCGCTGCTCGCCGCGGCGCGCAGCTCGCCGATCTCCGAGAGGACGGGGAAGAGCGCGAGAAGGTCGCCCGCGAGGTCCGTGAAGTCGGGACGCGAGGACTCCGAGAGGCCCGTGTCCTTCGACCGGAAGTAGTCCTGGATCAGCTCGCAGAACCCCTGGTGGGCGAATGCGCGGTCGTGCTCGACGAAGCGCCCCGAGAGGACGCGGATCTTCCGGGCCCGCGCGAGGGCCTTGAGCTCCTCGACGAGGCGGCTCTTGCCGATGCCGGGCTCGCCCGCGAGGACGACGAACTCGCACTCGCCCCCGAGCGCGGCGTGGAGCCGGCGCTGCAGCTCGGCCATCTCCTTTTCGCGCCCGATGAAGGGTGCCGCGACGGCGGGTCGCGGGAGCATCCGGCTGGCCGTGAAGACGACCGACTTCCCGAAGTCCTCCTCGCGCAGCTTGCTCCGGTACCGGCGCAGCGCCTCGGCGAGGTGCCCGGCGCGCTTCGGCCGCTTCTCCGGGTCCTTCGCGAGGCACTGGAGGACGGCGGCCTCGAGCTCCTCGCTCACGTCGGCGCCGACGCTCCGCATCGGCTGCGGCAACTCGTGGACGACGCGGTAGAGGACGGACTGCACCTCGCCCGTGAACGGCGGCTCTCCGGCGAGGCACTCGTAGAGCACCGTTCCGAGCGCGTAGACGTCCGAGCGCCCGTCGAACGACCGGGACGTGACCTGCTCGGGGCTGAAGTAGACGACGGTCCCGACGAGCGTCCCGGTCTTCGTGAGGCGGTCCTCGCTCGTCGCGAGCGCGAGGCCGAAGTCCATCACGCGCGCGCGGATGTGGCCCGTGTCGTCGCGCGAGGTCATGATGTTCTCGGGCTTGATGTCGCGGTGGACGATGCCGCGCGTATGGCTGTAGTCGAGGGCGTCCGCGACCTGCGTCCCCACGTCGAGCACGTCGCCGAGCCGGAGCGAGCCCTCTCGGAGAAGCTGGCGGAGGTTCGTGTTCGCGAGCACCGGCATCACGAAGAAGAGCGACCCCTCGTGGCGGCCGAGGTCGTAGATCGGGACGATGGACGGGTGGTCCATCTGCGCGACGATCTGGGCCTCCCGCTGGAAGCGCTCCTCGGCGTCCTTCGTGAGGTTTCCGGGCGGGATCAGCTTGACCGCGACGTCGCGGTTGAGGACGGGATCCTTGGCGCGGTAGACGACTCCCATCCCTCCGCGCCCCAGCTCGGAGAGGATTTCGTACCGGTCCGCGAGCTTCGTTCCGATCACACGACGACTCGGCGGGCGAAAAGGGTATTGCGAATGATGCTCAGGATAATACGGGAAATTCAGGCCCAGCCGGCGAGGGACTCGTCGAGCGTTCTTAGGGCGTCGTCCACCTCGGACGCGGAGACGATGAGAGGCGGGGCGATCCGGATGACGTTGCCGTAGAGGCCGCCCTTTCCGATCAGGAGGCCGCGGGCCTTCGTCTCCTCGAAGAGGCGGGCCGCCTTTTCCGGGGCGGGCGTCCGGTCCTGCACCGTCTCGTCCGCCACGAGCTCGAGGCCCTGCATGAGCCCCAGTCCGCGCACGTCGCCGATCGTCTTGGGGTACTTCTTCTTGAGGCCGTCGAGCCCGGCCCTCAGGCGCGCGCCCATCTCGGCCGCGCGCTTCGGCGCATCGATCTCCTCCATGACGGCGATCGTCGCGTTCGCGGCCGTCGAGGAGATGGGGTTCCCGCCGAACGTGGAGATCGTGAGGGCCTTGAAGGAGTCCGCGATCTCCGGCGTCGCGATCGTGACGCCGAGCGGCATCCCGTTCGCGACGCCCTTGGCCATCGTCATGATCTCGGGCTCGACGTTCCAGTGCGAGATGCCGTACCAGTGTGTCCCCGTCCGCCCGAAGCCGGTCTGCACTTCGTCGCAGATGAAGACGCCGCCGAATTTCCGGACGATCCCGACGGCGATCTCGAAGTACTCCTTCGGGGGCGTGACGAAGCCGCCGACCCCCTGGATCGGCTCGGCGAGGAAGCCGGCGATCTGGCCCGTCGTCGTCGTCTTGATGAGCTCCTCGAGGTCCTTCGCGCAGGCGACCCCGCACGAGGGGTACGTGAGCTTGAGCGGACACCGGTAGCAGTAAGGCGACGGCGCGTGCTTGATCCCGGCGATCTGGGTAGGGACCGCGCGCCACGTGGCGTGCGCCGTGAGCGACTGCGCGAGGATCGAGCGCCCGGAGTAGCCGTGGCGCAGCGCGATGATCTCGAGCCTGCCCGTGTAGACCTGGGCGAGCACGACGGCGGTCTCGTCGGCCTCGGTGCCCGAGCCCGTGAAGGTCGATTTCTGGAGCCGGCCCGGCGTGATCCGCGCGAGAGTCTCGGCGAGTTGAACGATAGGCAGCGTCGGGTAGAGCGTCGAGACGTGGCCGAGGCGGTCCACCTGGGCCTTGACGGCCGCGTTCACCTTGTCGTTCGCGTGCCCGACGGAGACCGTGAGGATTCCGCCGAAGAAGTCGAGGTAACGCTTCCCGTCGGCGTCCTTGAGGTACATCCCCTTGCCGGACTCGAGGACGACGGATTCCTTGTAGTAGTTCGTGACCGACGGGAAGAGGAATTCCTTGTGCTTGGCCCGGACGTCGGCGGAAGAGACCGGGGAATTCTTTGCTTCGGAGACTGTGCTCACGCAGGGCCTTCCTTCTCGCTGTCGGCTCAGATGCAGGCCGTCAAGGCGCTTTCTTAGAACGGTAATTATGCCTCTCCGAAAGCGAGATAATCTCTTCTTTCAGATGTATTTCAAGCAGTTCTACCTCGGGTGCCTCGCGCACGCTTCGTACCTGATCGGCGACGGCGGGGAAGCGGCCGTCGTCGACCCCCGACGCGACGTGGACGAGTACCTGGACGAGGCGCGCGCGCAGGGCCTCGCGATCAAGTGGATCCTCGAGACGCACCTCCACGCGGACTTCGTGAGCGGCCACCGGGAGCTCGCGGCGCGGACCGGCGCGACGATCGTCTTCGGCGACAAGGCCCGCGCGGCGTTCCCGCACCGCGGCGTTCGCGACGGCGAGGAGATCCGGCTCGGCGGCATCCTCCTGCGGTTCCTCGAGACGCCCGGCCACACGCCCGAGAGCGTCTCGATCCTCGTCCTCGACCCGGAGCCGCGCCTCGTCTTCACGGGCGACACGCTCTTCATCGGCGACGTCGGCCGGCCCGATCTCGCCGCCTCGCCGGGCGGCGTCACCCCGCAGGATATGGCCGGCGCGCTGTACGACTCGCTGCACGGCAAGCTCCTCACGCTGCCCGACGACGTCGCCGTCTACCCGGCGCACGGCGCGGGCTCCCTCTGCGGCCGGAACATCTCGAGCGAGACCTCCTCGACGATCGGCGTGCAGCGCCGGACGAACTACGCGCTCCGCCCGATGCCGAGGGAAGACTTCGTGCGGCTCATGACCGCCGACCTCCCGGAAGTTCCCGCGTACTTCCCGCGCGACGTCGAGCTGAACCGCGCGGGCGCGCCGCCGCTCGAGACGCGCGCCCCCGCGGCGCTTCCCGCCGCCGAAGTGCATCGCCTCGCGGAAGCGGGCGCGACGCTCGTGGACGTCCGTCCCGCGGCCGCGTTCGGAGCCGGCCACCCCGAGGGCGCCGTTCACGTGGGCCTCTCCGGGCAGTTCGCGGCCTGGGCGGGGGCGCTGCTCCCGCCGGACCGGCCCGTCGTCCTCGTCACGGAGGACGAGGCGGGCGCCGCCGAGGCCGCGACGCGCCTCGCGCGCGTCGGACTCGAGAACGTGGCCGGCTACCTCGACGGCGGCGTCGCCGCGTGGGACCGCGCGGGCTTACCGGTCGCGCGGCTCGAGCAGATCGACGTCGAGGAGCTGAAGGCGCGGCGTCAGGAAGAGCCTGGCCTCAGGATCCTCGACGTGAGGCGGCCGGGGGAGTACGCCGCGGGTCACGTGCCGGGCGCGATCCCCGTCCCGCTCGACGAGCTTGCCCGCGAGATCGACGTCCTGCCGTCCCAGGGCCGCGTCGCGATCATCTGCGCGAGCGGCTACCGGTCGAGCGTCGCGGGCAGCCTGCTGCTCCACCGGAAGGGCGCCGAGCCGATCAACGTCGTCGGCGGCACGAACGCCTGGGTCGCCGCGGGATTTCCCGTCGAGTAGCTACGCCCGCGTCTTCCTTCTAAGAAAATCCCCTCTTCCGGCCTTCCCCTTGAACGTTCCGTTCTGCACGATGATCTCGCCCCGCGAGATCACGACGTCCGCCGCGCCCTGGACGACCCGGCCCTCGTACGGCGTGTAGTCGACGCGCTGGTGGAGCGTCTTCGCGCTCAGCGTGACCTTCCGGTTCGGGTCGAAGACGACGATGTCGGCGTCCGAGCCCGGGGCGATCGTCCCCTTCTTGGGGAAGAGGCCGAAGATCTTCGCGGGCGACGTGGAGGTCAGCTCGACGAAGCGGTTCGGCGAGATGCGTCCCTTCACGACGCCGCCGTCCCAGAGGAGCGACATGCGCGTTTCGATGCCGGGCGCGCCGTTCGGGATCTTCGAGAAGTCGTCCTTCCCGAGGACCTTCTGGTCCTTCATGCAGAACGGGCAGTGGTCCGTCGACACGGCCTGCAGGTCGTTCATCTTAAGGCCGCGCCAGAGCGCATCCTCGTTGCCCTTCGCGCGGAGCGGCGGCGACATGACGTACTTGGCGCCCTCGAACCCGGGCTCCTCGTAGTTGTCGTACGAGAGGAAGAGGTACTGCGGGCACGTCTCGGCGTGCATGGGGAGGCCGCGGCCGCGCGCCTCGGCGATCTTCTCGAGCGCCTCGGCGGCCGAAAGGTGGACGACGTAGAGCGGGACGTTCGCCATCTCGGCGAGGCAGATCGCGCGGTACGTGGCCTCGGCCTCGGCGCGCGGAGGCCGCGTCAGGGCGTGCCACTTCGGTGCCGTGTGGCCCTCGGCGAGCGCGCGCTTCACGAGGACGTCGATGACGTCGCCGTTCTCGGCGTGCATGCAGATCGTTCCGCCGTTCTCCCCGGTCTTGAGCAGCGCGCGGAAGATGGACCCGTCGTCCAGCATGAGGACGCCGCGGTACGCCATGAAGAGCTTGAACGACGTCACACCCTCCTTCACGAGGACGTCCATCTCCTTCTCGACGGAGTCCGGAAGGTCCGTGATGATCATGTGGAAGCCGTAGTCGATCGCGGCCTTGCCCTCGGCCTTCTTCATCCAGGCGTCCCTGGCCTCGCGCAGCCTCTGGCCCTTGTACTGGATCGCAAAGTCCACGATGGACGTCGTCCCGCCGTGCGCGGCGGCGATCGTCCCGGACTCGAAGTCGTCCGCCGACGTCGTCCCTCCGAAAGGCATGTCGAGGTGCGTGTGCGCGTCGATGCCGCCCGGGATCACGAGCTTGCCGGCCGCGTCGAGGGTCTCGACGTCGTTGGGAACGGCGGCGCCGTGAGCGAAAACGGCGGAAATCTTTTCGCCCTCTACGAGTACGTCACCGATGTAGTCGTCGACCGCCGTGACAATCCGGCCCCCGCGGATCAACAGCCGATTCATCTTTCTTCCCTTCTAAGAAGATCTTTCGTGCTCTTCGAACGTCTCACAGCGCCACCAGCGGCCCGTACGTCTCGGGCCGCCTGTCCCGGAAGAACTGCCACGTGCGGCGGACCTCCTCGATCATGTCGAGGTCGCAGGTCGCGACGAGGAGCTCGTCCTTGTCCTCGCTCGCGGTCGCGAGGAAGTTGCCGCGCGGGTCGACGACGTAGGAGGACCCGTAGAAACGCCCGATGTTCCAGGGCGCCTCGGTGCCGACGCGGTTGCTCGCCGCCACGAAATAGCCGTTCGCGACCGCGTGCGCGGGCTGCTCGAGCTTCCACAAGTACTGCGAGAGGCCCGCGACCGTCGCGGACGGGTTGAAGACGACCTCGGCGCCGTTCAGTCCCAGCGCGCGCGCACCCTCCGGGAAGTGGCGGTCGTAGCAGATGAAGACGCCGACCTTCGCGTGTCGCGTCTGGAAGACGGGGTAGCCCATGTTGCCCGGCCGGAAGAAGTACTTCTCCCAGAAGCCGGAGGTGTGCGGGATGTGGTTCTTGCGGTACTTGCCGAGGTACGCGCCGTCCGTGTCGTAGACGGCCGCGGTGTTGTAGTAGACGCCGGCGTCCTCGCGCTCGTAGACGGGCACGACGACCGCCATGCGGTACTTCTTCGCGACCTTCGCGATCGCCTCGGTCGTGGGACCGGGCACGGGCTCGGCGGCGTCGTACCACTTCGCGTCCTGCGACGGGCAGAAGTACGGGCCGTTGAAGATCTCCTGCAGCCCGAGGATCTGCACGCCCTTCTTCCCGGCCTCGTGCACGAAGGGCAGCGTGGCCGCCATCGCCGCCTTCTGGACCCGAGCGATGGAAGCTTTCGGATCCGAGACCGGATTGCGCGTCTGGACCAGCCCGACCGTGACCTTCCTCATTCGCCCGGCCCTCCCGTCTCTTCTCTTAACCTTCTAAGAAATCTTCTCTTCTTCTTCTCTTCCTAGAACCAACGCTCGATGACGACCTTCTGGTCCGTGTAGAACGCGATGCCGTCGCGGCCGTGCGCCTTCACGTCGCCGAAGAAGCTCTCCTTCGCCCCGCCGAACGGGAAGAACGACATCGGCGCCGCGACGCCCACGTTCACGCCGACCATCGAGGGCGGCGCCTGCGACGCGAACGTCCGCGCGGACTTCCCGCTCCCCGTGAAGATGGACGTCGCGTTCGCCTGCGGGTGGTCGTGGAGGAGCGCGAGCGCGGACGCGAGGTCCGGGACGTTCATGAGGGAGAGCACGGGCCCGAAGATCTCCTCGCGGCCGATCGCGGACTTCGGCGAGACCTTGTCGAAGACCGTCGGCCCGAGGAAGAAGCCGTTCTCGCGGCCCTTGACGACGTGGCCGCGGCCGTCGAGGACGAGCTCGGCGCCCTCCGCGAGGCCCTTCTCGACGTACGCGAGAACGCGCTGCCGCGCCGCCTCCCGGATGACCGGCCCCATCGTGATTCCCGGCTCGAGGCCGTCGCCCACCCGGATCGCCCGCGCGGCCGCGACGAGGCGCTCGCGGACGTCCGCGTGGTGGCTCGCGCCGCCGACGGTCACGACGATCGAGCCCGCGAGGCAGCGCTCGCCCGCGCAGCCGTAGCAGGACTCCGAAACGATGCCGATCGACTTGTCGAGGTCCGCGTCCGGCATCACGACGATGAAGTTCTTCGCGCCGCCGAGGGCCTGGACGCGCTTGCCGGCGTGCGAGGCCGTCCGGTAGACGTGTTTTGCGACGGGCGTCGATCCCACGAACGAGACGCCCTTAACGTCCGGGTGCTCGCAGAGCCCGTTCACGACGTCGACGCCGCCGTTCACGAGGTTCACGACTCCGGGCGGGACGCACTCCGAGAGGAGCTCATGCATGCGCTTCTGCGAGAGCGGGACGAGCTCGGACGGCTTCACGACGAACGTGTTGCCGGTCGCGACCGCGAACGGCAGGAACCACAGTGGAACCATGGCGGGGAAGTTGAACGGCGCGATTGCCGCGAAGACGCCCATCGGCTGGCGGTGGACGTCGCAGTCCAGCCCGCGCGCGATGTCTTCGAGGCCGTAGCCCATCATCATCGAGGGCATCCCGCATGCGACCTCGACGGCCTCGATGCCGCGGCGGACGGACCCGCGCGACTCGTCCAGCGTCTTCCCGTGCTCGGTCGTCACGATGCGGGAGATCTCCTCGAAGTGCTCCTCGAGCCGGTTCTTGAACGCGAACATCGCCCGCGCACGTTCCACGACGGGTGTCGCGCGCCATCCGGGAAACGCCGCCTTCGCAGCGGCGACGGCCGCGTCCACGTCGGCGCGCGTCCCGAGCGGAGACCTCGCGATGACGGCGCCGGTCGCGGGGTTGTAGACGTCGATCGTGGACGTCGCGCGGGAGTCGACCCACGCGCCGCCGACGAAGTCGCGAAGGAGGGGAGCGTCCGCGGGCGCGGTGGCACGAGCGGTGCGTTCGGCGGCGGTCGTCGCGTCGGGAGCCATGGGCACCTCCTGAGGGGGAAGCGCCATTCTAAGGCGGGGAGAGCGAATCTCAGCGGCCCTGGGCGCGCCTACCGGTAGTACCCGTTCACGTCGAGGACGAGGTTCAGCGACCCGTTCGTGTTGTTCCGCACGGTCACGCGGCCGGTGCCGTCGCTCGAGAGCGCGAGGTGGGTGTTGTTCGCCCGCGTCCTGCCGGCCCGGAAGCTGATCGTCGAGACGGCAGGGGGAGACACGAGCGTCGCGGGGTAGATCACGAGGTCGCCGGCGGCGGCCGGGCTCACGATCGTGACGTTCGCCGAAACGGTCTGCGCGGCGGCCGGGACGGCGCACGAGCCGGCGAGCGTGAACGTGCGCGAGGCCCCGGCGGCGAGCGCGGGCCCGCCGAGGGGGCCCGCGGCGCCACGCGTGTCCACGAGCCGGCAGGGCGCGAGGGTGAAGAACGTCGTGGCCCCCGGGGTGGGCGTACGCGTGGGCGTGGGCGTCTGCGTCGGGGTCAGCGTGGGAGTCGGCGGGGGCGGTGTCGGCGGAATCGTGGGCGTCGGAGTCCGCGTCGACGTGCGCGTCGCCGTCGCCGTGGCCGTGAACGTGCGGGTGGGCGTCGGCGTCAACGTCGGCGTGGGCGTGGGGGTGCCGGGCTGGAACGTCGGCGTCTGCGTCGGGGTCGCGGTGGCGGTCGGCGTCAGGGTCGGCGTGATCGTCGGCGTCGGCGTCCGGGTCGCCGTCGGTGTCGGCGTCCGGGTCGCCGTCGGTGTCGGCGTCGGGGTCGGCGGAATGCCGGTCCCGTACGTGTAGATCGACGTCGCCGTGTATCCCTGGTTGGAGGGGTTCTTCACGGTCACGTCGACGACGCCGTCCGCGTGTGCTCCCGTCGTCGCGTTGAGTGTCGTCGCGTTCACGAACGCGACGCCCGTGGCGGCCACGCCGCCGATCATCACGGTCGCCCCCGAGACGAAGCCCGTGCCCGAGATCGTGACCGCGGTGCCGCCGGCGGCCGGGCCGGAGGCCGGGACGATGCCCGTGACGACGGGGCCCGCGACGGTCCCGAAGCAGCTCGGCCGGCCCTCGACGTAAGTCCGGATCTGCGCCGTGACGGCCTGGCTCGTCTCGCCGGGCACGCCGAGGAACATCTTGATGTTCGAGTAGCCGCCCGAGAGCAGGTGGCAGTAGCTCATGATCGTCCCCTTCTCGGGGGGGACGCTCGTCGTGCCGCTGTAGCAGCCGCTCTGGCCGGCATAGCACTGGTCCACGGGCGGCGTGTAGCAGTGCGTGTGCGGGGAGCTGAAGTTGTGGCCGAGCTCGTGGGCGACGACCATGAAGTCCCAGTACGTGTACGAGATGTTCGTGGGCGCGACGCCGGAGAGGCTCGCACTGACGCCGTAGCCGTACGAGCCGTTGCACAAGACGCTCAGGTACGCGATGCCGCCGCCGAGCCCCTTCCCGGAAAGCATGTGCGCCGTCGACCGGGGAACGGCCGTGCGATTCGCGTTCCAGTAGGCCAGGAACTCGTCGAGCGCGGCGGACGTGCCGCTCGTCGCGTTCCACGGGTCGGCGGCCGTCGTCCAGATGGAGAGATAGTTGACCTGGAGCGTCACGAGGACGTCGCGCTGGTAGACCGCCGAGACGAAGGCGAATAGGTCGCCGACGTACTTCGTGAGATTCACCGTCGAATTGAACTTCGCATAGAGCTCGTAGTCCGTCTCGACGGCGATCCCCGCGTAGTACATGACGCTGCTCAGCGCGTGCCGGTTGAGCGAGGGCGAGGGTTTGGTCTCGGGGGGAACGGGCAGAGTGTCCGTCCCGCACGTGAAGGTCCGCATCGCGTCGGGGACGTCCGTCTCGGGATCCAGCGTCCGGACGAAGGTCCTGCCGGGAGGGCCGTCGCCGTAAGGGTGGCGCTCCGGCCCGAGAACCGAGACCCGCCCGCCGGTGACCACGAAGCCGCGGAGCGTGAGCCCGCGCGCGAGGACGACGACGGACGACGGGTCGCCGACGACGCGCCCCGTGAACCATCGGTCGGTAGGTGCCGGGGCGAGGGTGTCGCCGAAGCGGCCGTGCACGACGATCTGCGCGCCGGGCGCGAAGACCTGGAGCTGGGAAACCTCGAACTCGATACTCGAGCCGTCATCGAGCGTGACGGGCGGGGTCGTGATCCGGACGTCCGGCCCGAGCGGCCCGTCGAGGACCCGGAACGTCCTGTCGTCCACGACCCGCTCGGCGTCGGCCCGGACGGCGCCGAAGAGGGCGAGCGACGCCAGAGCGGCGGCCGCGAGGACACGGCGTCCTTTTCGCCCGTTCGGAACCCGGTTCATGGACACACTTCCTGCAAGGAAGTGTTGCAGGCCCACGCGGGTCATGGGCCGGAAGGGAATTGCCGCCCCCACGCGAGGAAGTCCTTCTGCATCTCCGGCGCTCCCGTCCCGAGCGCCGCCGCGAGAGCGGCCGCGTCTCCCGCGCCGCCCTTCGCGACGGACTTCAGAAACGCCCGGAACGCCGCGGCCCGCACGGCGTCGCCGAGGCACCAGCGCACGAGCATGGCGCTCGTCGCCGTCGCGTCGCGGCGCGTGCCCGGGTTCGCGAAGAACCGCGTGTCGGGGGCGAGGAGCGCCGCGAGCGGAAGCGACTTCCCGGCCCGGGCGCTCTGGATCCACGCGTCGGGGATCTCGCGCGAATCGAACGTGTCCGGCTGGAGCCGGCCCTCTGCGTCCACGCGGCACCACGCGAGGTCCTCGGCGAGCCCTTCATCGAGCCAGGGAGGGAGCGGCGTCCCCACGGCGGCAGAAGAGAGAAGGTGCGTGAGCTCGTGGACGAGGCGGGCGCGCGATCGGACCGGGGTGATGTCGAGTGCGAACACGGCGAGCCCGGCGCCCGCATGGCCCCTTGCCGCGAACGAGGGAGCCCCGTCCGACTCGACGAACCTCCTGTAACGGTCGTCGCTGGAATAGATTACGACGACCTGTCCCGGCGCCGGGGCGGCGGCGAGGCCGTATCGGGGGGTGTAGGTTGACGCGAGGCGCTCGGCCACGGCGTCCATGCCCGTCAGCTCTCCCATGGCCGCGTCTGTGAGGAGCCGCCAGGGCCCGAGGCGGGCCTCCCGGCCAAGCGGGCGCATCGCATTGCGCGCCTTGAGGATACGGGCGGGATCGGCGGCGGTGGGCGCAGGCTGAGGCGACTGGGCGGAGGCAAGGCCCGACAGGACGCCAAGGGCGACGAGGATCAAGAGCCTCGAATGAGTAAAGAAGCCTCGCCGCATCTTCAGCGAGGTTACCGGATCTTCGCGGCAAGGGCGGAAGAAGAGAAATACCAGCGAATCTGAACTCTATTTATTAACTATTCTAAGAAAATCTTCCTCTTCGATTTCCCTCTTGACACGCCCCGGTTTATGAAACAATTCCGCAAGGATTAACCCGGAGCACCCGCGGGGTAGCGGGCGAAGCTCCTTTTTGGAGAGGTTCTCATGGCTGCATGGGACCCCACAGACGGAATGCAGCCCGCAATCGCGGGCGGTGGAAGTCTGTCCGAGGCCGCAGTCCTGCGCGCGGTCCTCTCCGACGAGCTCCCGGCGAGTGACGATGTCGCGTCCGAGGCCATCGGCACGACGCCCGGCGAGTGGGACTGGAACGCGCTCAACAACGTCCTGCGCCCGAAGCTCGTGAGCCTCGCGATGCGGAAGTACCGCTTCAGCCGCGAGGAAGCGGAAGACGCGGTGCAGACGGTCTACATGCGCGTCCTCGCGCGCGACCCGCGCGTGAAGGACCCGATCGGCTACGTGAAGATCGCGTTCCTCAACACGTGCCTCAACATCGCAACGTCGCGCGAGCGGCGCACGGAGCAGATGCCCGAGGACATGGACGTCGCCGATCCGTCTTGCGAGAAGGTCACGGCGCGCCTCGAGGCCGTGCGCATGGTCAACAAGGCCATCCGCAGCGCGGGCCCGCGGTGCAAGAAGATCGTCCGCCTCTACTTCGGCCAGGAGTACAGCCTCGCCGAGATGACGAAGGCGACGGGCTACTCGCAGAAGACCGTGTGGAAGCGCATCTGGGGCTGCCTCGACAAGATGCGGAAGGTGCTCGCGTGAGCGCGGAATTCAACGCCCTCGCCGCCTGCCCCGAGCACTGGCAGCTCTTCGAGCTGATCACCGAGGGCTCGACGGAGCTGAACGCGTACGTGAAGCAGCACGTCGAGACGGGCTGCCCGGTCTGCAACGGCAGGCTCGAGGACATCCAGACGATCGAGCGCGCCCGCGTCATGAAGGACGAGTTCGACGCGTTCTTCGATGAGCTGCCGTCCGACGACGCGCCGGCCGACGAGCGCGAGAAGTTCCTGTCGCAGTTCAAGCGGAAGAACCGCCCCGCCGACCGCCTCGGGCGCCTGTCGTTCGACGGCAAGCAGATCGCGGCCGAGATCGTCAAGGTCGCGGGCGAGCAGGGGATCGAGGCGGCGAAGTCGCGCATCGACGCGATCGAGGCCGACCCCAGCCGCGGCTACGCGCTGCTGTACGCGGCGCAGCTTGCGATGCCGAAGGTCTCGAGCGACCCGGCGATGTACGTCGAGCTCGCGAAGGCGATCGCGGCGGCGTCGAAGAGCCTCCCGTTCCTGAAGGACAAAGGCCCCGCGCAGCCCGTCTGCCGCGAGCAGGTCATGGGCGAGGCGCAGCTGCTGGAGTCGAACGCACTGAACTTCCTCGGGCTGCCGGCAAAGGCGCGCGAGGCGGCTCGAAATGCTCGCAAGTCGCTCGTTAATGCGGGGGAGGATTCCTTCGCCCTCGCGCTGGCGGACTACTACGAGGGTTCGGCCGCGAACTTCGAGGGCGACAACAAGTCCGCGTGGAAGCTCCTGAGGTCGTCCCTTGACGAATTCAGGCTCTACGGCCAGGAGAATTGGTGTGGGAAGGCCGAGGCGTCGCTCGGCACTCTGCTCGTCACTCGCAACAGGAACCAGTCGGCCCTCTATTTCTTCGAGGGAGCCCTCACGGCTCTCCATCCGGAGCAGGATGCCGTCGCGTACGGCATCACACTGGCGAATCGTGCGTATTGCCTCCTGCAGCTGGGCCAGCTCGAGGCGGCAAGGGCCACTTACGCGAAGGCTCTCGGGTTCGCTCGGCGGCTCGACCTGAGGACGCTTGTCCACGGGATCCGTTATGGGCTCGCTTCGATCGAAATCAAGAACGGCCAGATTCTCAAGGCGTTGAATTCTTTCTCGAAGATCGCAGAGGATGCCCACGAAGAAGGGCTCGAAGCGCACGTGTTGTCCGCAAAACTGAGGGCGGCGGAGTGCCTTGGACGCCTCGGGAAGCGCGAGGAAATGCTCACGCGTGTTCGGGCTCTTCGCCGCGAGATCCCGGAATTCTCAGTTGAGTTCGACGCGGCGCTTCGCGAGCTATTCGCCCAGGCCGACGAGGCCGACATTTCCAGCGAACTGGTCGCTCACGTTGTCGAGTACCTCGAGGCCCGAGAGCGCGGCGTTCAGAAGGGGTACAAGCCTTTCCGTCTGGTGGTCAACGGAAACTGATCTTTCTCTAGACAACGTTCAATAGTCAGGGGGCGGGGTGCCATGAATCGGGTGCCTCAAAATAAATCTTTCAAGAGGGGGGTCAAAGGTGTGCCCGCCCCTGTCCGTATATATAGCCCACGGTTAGATAGCCCAGTATCAACCAACAGTTGGCCGCCCGATGGGGTCGGGTGGGCCGGGAGGACGTCATGGATTACATGTTCTTCGAATTTCTAAAGTTCTTCTTTGGCGGTGATTCGCCGGAGGACGCCAGCGCGGGCGTCTCGCCGATTGGCGCAGGCGTCTCGCCGATTGGCGCAGGAGTTTCACCCATCGGGTGAATTTCCTAACCCACTTTCGCCCAATTTGACTGGCTAGGCCAGCCTTGTGATAGGTGTTTTCGCGCGTGCAAACGCGCGATTTGGTGCTTTATCTAGAGCCCGAGCCTGCGAATCGACCATTCCCCCGAGTCCTTCTCCAGGCCGATTGCGAACGCCCCGCTGTCGTGCGGGGAGGTGAGTTCCTCGGCCTCGACCCCCGGTGAGATCTCGGCCGTCATGAACGGCGCCCCGCCCGCCGCCTCGTAGGCGCAGACGAAGACGCGCTGATCCGGCTCGAACCCCATCGGGCCTTCCGGCTCCACCGCCTCCCAGATGACGAGGTGCGAGGTCTTCCTCTGGTCGAGGACGGGGAGGACGGACGCCGCTCGCAGGCGGTGGCTGGAGCCGTCGACATCAGGAGGCAGGAGAACGACGGGATCGGCGGGCTCGAGCATGGCCTGGTGGTCCGCTCCCGTCGTTCTCATATCCCGGCCTAGCACCAGCCCATCAGCCAGGACCAGATATCGCAGTTGATGTTGTTGTCGAGGCTGCTTCCCGTCACCGTGATCGAAATGCTGTCGCGGTAGCAGATGCTGGGGCTCTCGTTGCACACGATGCCGAAATTGCCGGCGTTCATTCCGTAGTAGGACTGGCACCCTTCCCCGCCAAATCTCTGGTCTGCGACGTTGACGCATCCCGTCGGGCCGCACCGCATGCAGCCTTGAAAATATTCGCCGTTCGCCGGGCCTGCGCCCAGGATCGTGATGGCGATGGCGATGCCGAGGACCTTCGAAGTCATGGAAACGAGCGATTTCATTTCTTCCCTCCTGTTACGACGATCGTTGTGGATCTACTGAGCGGCAGTTCGAAAGAGCCGATCCTCTTCTGCAGCTCGACGCCTTGTCCCCCGTCTACCTTGAAGGCGAACGCCTGCCACTGCCCGTCCTCCAGCGCGGCGGCCAGCTGGATCTCGCCGGCCGATCCGGTGGTCATGAAGCGGGCCGGCATCGCGGCGTCCAGGGAGCCGATCATCGCGGCGAGATTCCATGGGAGGAACACGCCTCCGGTCGCGAAGGCGATCTGGACGCCCGCGAGGGCTTTTCCCTCCGAGCTGCGCACCTGAGGAAGGATCGATGCTCGCCGGCCCTCGAAGAAGACGTCTGCCTGGGCGCAGCTGCCGACCGTGAAGAAAGACGGTACGAACTTCAGTTTCTTCCCGGTGGCGAGCGCGAGCAGGTGAGGAAATCCTCCGGAGGGAGAGTCCATAGACAAGAAACCACTGTCGTCGGTTAAGCCGAGGTCCTGATACGACGGGAAGATGGTCTGGCTCGCCTCGGCACCCACTGCATAGGCCTGAGCGCCAGCCAAGGGGCCTCCCGCTTCATCCAGAAACCGAATCGAGCAGCTCGGTGCTCTCTGGAGATTCACGCGCCGGGGCTCGATCGGTGTCGTCGAGGCCGGAGCCGCATCGACTCGCTCGCTTCGATAGCCGGTGGCCGTAATCTGAATGTCGAGTTGCCCGGCCAGGAGGTCCGCCACGCGGATTTGACCGTCGACGCCTGATTTGAAGCGGTACGTGCCCTTGCCAGCGGTCTCGCCCCCCTTGGGCTTGTTCCGTATGACGGCCAGGGCTCCCTTCACGGGTTCCCCCGACTCGTCGTCCCGGACTTCGAGGACGATGTACGCGTCTCGAATCCTGATCTCCGTCTCGCCTCGATTCACCTCGCTGAGATCGACGGGAGGTCCGCCTTTCGCGTACTTGAGTTCGGGGTGATAGGCCATCACGCTGTAGACGCCCGGCACGAAGACCGTCAAGGAGAACCGGCCGTCGGCGCTCGTTTCGTCGCCGACTTCGAACACCTTGTCGAATGGCAGCGAGAGGTTGTCGAGTGAAGGCTCGCCGGGCTTCACAGACGGCCCCTCGTTCAGGTAGAGCGCAACGACTCGTGCGCCCCGGAGGGGGGCGTCACCCCAGAGGACGGTCCCGCTGATCGTGCGCTCCTCACGTCGAAGAGTCCGGTTGATCACGTCTTGCGGCCAGTCGCGATCCGACCTCGCGATGCGAGCGAGCCCCTGCATCCGCCCCTGGCCATCTCTGACCTCGATCCTGTGGTCTGTATCTGCCAGAGCTCGGATCGAGAAGGAACTTCCCGGGACGACGCTAGCGTTGGCCTTCGCCTTCGCTCCGGCTGTGGCTCCGTCGTTCGACGGTGCAGTCGCGGAGATCGTGGCCGTGAGGGGCGAATCGTCCCCTGGTCTTAGTTTGGGAACCGTGACCCTCATTGTCGGGAGTGCTCTCATGACGAGCCGTGCGGCCTGGCCGGTGTCGTTGGCGGCGATGTCTTGAGGGCCAACGGAGAGTCGGCGCAAGCCCGGTGACTCGAGGGACAGGGAGGCCTTGAGCAAGCCGCCGAAGGGCGCGTCGACGCGAAGAACCGCGTTGCTCGGGCTGCGCTTCGTGCCCATGTCGAGGAGTTCCTCGCACAGGCGCGTGAGGCCGGGTTCGGCGCCGGCGGCCGCCCGGTTTCCTTGCGCTGTTTGCGTGTCGCTGACGGCTGTTGCGAAGTGCCAGCGTGCGACGACCCCTTCCGCGGGTGAGCCGTCTTCCTTGACGGGCGCCAGGAGCCGCGTTTTCAGCCCGAACGGCAAGAGCGTGTCGACCGTTCGGGACTCGCCCGGGGCGGCGGAGAAGTTGAAGGGAGCGACGTGCCTGCCGTCAACGACGAGCGCACCGCGCCATGTGCCGGCCTCCGCTTGGAACGACACACCCTGGTCGACGACCGTGACCGGCGCGACTTCACGAGGCCTCGGATCGTGGGAGTTCGAGATGAACACTCGAACGGAAGAGCCCGGCCCGAGTATCGCCCCGGCGGCGGATGGCAACGTGGGTCGAATCGAGGCGAGAGGGCGCAGCCCCATGGACGAGGGACGTCGGCGCAAGTCCAGTTTGAACGGCTCGAAGCCGTCCGCCGTGACCGTGAGGATTGACGGCTTTCCTTCTACGACGAGCGTCACTTTGCCGCCCTGAAGATCCGCCGCCTTCGAGGCGGCTTTCTGGGGTTGCGCGTCGCCCGTAACGTACCTGACCTGCCGAGGCAGCGTCTTCGTGTATCCGTTGACGACGTCGAGGACGACCTCCTCGGCGCTGAGGGCGCGCCCGAGCGCGAAGGTCGTCAGAAGAAGCGCGGGTCTCATGCCTCGATACATGCTTCGATCTTGCTCCGAATGGGTCTTTCGTCCATAGAGTGGATCCCTGCCGGAGGGATTGACCCCGGCCCGCCTGTGTTCGACTTGGACGAGGCGGCTGGTGATGCCCCGGTTCGGCATTCCTCCGAGTGCCGTCGAGATCGCCGGATTGACCCCCAACGGCAATGGGAATTTCGCGCCCCTTGAACGGCATTGCGCCGAAGCGCAGAGTTCGCGCGTGAGTCCTGCCGCGGGCCGACCGTCCTCCGGTTTCGAGGTCGCCGAGTTCCTCGTGCTCGACCGGAAGCTCGTGCGCAAGCTCGTCGCCCTCGCGCGGTCGCGTTTCGGCATCGACGAGACCGACGCCGAGGATCTCGTGCAGGAAACCGCGCTCGAAATTGCGCGCAGCCCGGCGCTCATCGCCTCGCCCGAGGACTATGCGTTCCAGGTGTTCCACAATCGCTGCTCGAGGTTCCTCGAAAGACGAGTGAGACGGAACGCAATGTTCGTGCAGCCGCGCGATTGGGACGCCACGCCCGCCGCTGACGAGAAGCTTGACGAGAAGGCGATCGTCCGGGCCGGCTTTGCACGCATCTCGGCGACGTGCCGGGGGCTCCTGACGAGTTACTACGTCGAGGGCGCGAGCCTGAAGGAGACGGCCGCGCGGAGCGGACATTCGCCGAAGCAGGTGTGGAAGCGGCTGAACGCCTGCCTGAAGAAATTGAAGGAGACGATCGGAGCATGAGCGCCACCCACCCCGACGACACCACGCTCCTGCGCTCGATCCACGGCGACCTGCCCGACCGCTCGCAGGCGGCTCTCCAGAAGCATCTCGCGCGCTGCCGGCCGTGCCGCGACCAGCGCGACGGCACGAAACGCCTGCACGAGCGGCTCGCGGGCGCGGGCGACTCTCTCGCGTTCCACGTCGGAGACCTGTTTGCGGCCCGGCCCGTCCCGCCGCAGGCTGAGGCACCGAGAGGAGCGGCACTGAAGGCGATGGCGACCGCGCTCGGGCGTCTCGATGAAGCGAAGTCCGTTCTGAAGGCGGCGATCGAGGAGGATGGTTCGAGAGCGGGGCTGGGCCTGATGCTCGACGACGCGGCGGCTCGCCTGGCTGCCGTGCACCTTCTCGAAGAGGCGGCGACGGGAGATCCCTCGGAGAAGCTCGCGGCCTTCGCAGCAGCAGTCGCTCGTCGGATCGAGGAAGCTGCGCCCGAAGGCGAAGAGGAAGTCGACGCGGTGGTTTCGCGAGCGCAGCTCGCCGCCGTGGCCGGCCTCGTGACCGGCAACTGGCGCCTCTTCTGCGGGCGCCCGAAGGAAGCGGCGGGAAGTTTCGCCGCGGCCTGGAAGGCGCTTGCCGGGTTCGACGCGCCCGAGCACCTCGTCGCTTGGGTGGAGGCTGGGGAGTCGCTGCGGAGGTCGTACGAGGGGCGTCCCGTCGAGGGCCGCCTTCTGGCCGAGCGCGCGCTCGAAACGTTCGAGCGCTACGGGCTTGCCCGGGGCGCCCTGCGCGCGCGGCACGCGCGCGCGGTGGCGCTCTACACGGCGAGCCAGTTCCGGGAAGCGCATCGCGAATTCCGGGCCGCGTTGGGATCGAAGGTTGCGACGCAACTGGACCGTGCGCGGGCAGTATCCGGGGCCGCCTTCTGCCTGGCGGCGCGCGGGCGGTTCCACGAGGCCGCGAAAGAGTACTCGCGCGTTCGCAGGCGACTGAAGGGCGAGGGCGCTCAGGCGGAGCAGTACCTGTTGCAGGGCGAGATGAAGGTCGCGCTGGGAACGGCCGGTCGCTTGCATCAGCGCGGAGACGGGCTGGCGGCGTTCGCACTACCGGAGGTGGGGGGCGCGTTCCACGCACGTGTGATCGCAGCCGAGATCGTGAAGCTCGCGGGCGAGCAGGGGATCGAAGCGGCGAAGGCGCGGATCCAGGCGATCGAGGCCGACCCCAGCCGCGGCTACGCCCTGCTGTACGCGGCGCAGCTCGCGATGCCGAAGGTCTCGAGCGACCCGGCGATGTACGTCGAGCTCGCCAAGGCGATCGCGGCGGCGTCGAAGAGCCTCCCGTTCCTGAAGGACAAGGGCCCCGCGCAGCCGGTCTGCCGCGAGCAGGTCGTGGGCGAGGCGCAGCTGCTCGAGTCGAACGCGCTGAACTTCCAGGGCATGCCCTCGGAAGCGCGGGCGATTGCGCGTGCTGCCCGCGAGTCGTTCGTTCAGGCGGGCGAGGATTCATTTGCTCTCGCCCTCGTGGACTACTACGAGGGTTCCGCAGCGAGCTTTGAAATGGACGAACGCGACGCGTGGACACTTCTGCGGAGCGCGCACTCCGAATTCCAGCTCTTCGGACAGGAGAACTGGATCGGCCGAGCCGAAGCGGCGCTCGGGACCCTGCTCGTCCGGCGCGGAAAGAATGCGGCCGCTATCCGCTTCCTCGATGGCGCCCTCACGAACCTTCACCCCGAACAGGATGGATCGGCGTACGCCCAGCTCCTCGTCAACAGAGGCTACGCGCTCGTTCAGCTGGGGAACCTCGATGCGGCTAAGGCTACCTACGCGAAGGCTCTGGGCTTCGCGCGCCGGCTCGACCTCAAGGTGGCCGTTTTCATCGTGCGATACGGTCTCGCGTCGATCGAGTTGAAGAACGGGCAGATATTCAAGGCCGTGCACTCCTTCTCTCGGATTGCCGAAGACGCCCAGGCGGAAGGCTTGCTGCAGCGCGTTCTTTCGGCGCAGTTGAGAGTCGCCGAGTGTCTGGGGCGCCTCGGGAAGCGCGAAGAAATGCTCACCCGGATCCGGGCCTTGCCGCGTGAGATCCCGGGCGTTTCCGTCGAAGGTGATCCGGCCATTCGCGAGCTATTCGCCCAGGCCGACGAAGCCGACGTTTCCAGCGAGCTGGTCGCTCACGTTGTCGAGTACCTCGAGGCCCGCGATCGCGGCGTTCAGAAGGGGTACAAGCCTTTCCGTCTGGTGGGCAACGCCCACTGATCGTTTTCTAGACCCGGCTGAGAACGCGCAGGCGCAGGAACATCGCCAGCAGGAAGGCCGAGTTCGCGATCGCGGAGAAGAGGAAGCCGAACTGCGCCCAGTCTTGGAGCGTGGGTTGGCGGAGGAAGAGGGCGGCCGCGGCGAACGTCAGGAACCCGATGAGGATCAGGCGCCTCCGGATGGCTCGAAGGTCGTCCGGCGAGCCGGTCGCGCGAGCGGTCCTGACGAAAGCTCCCGCGCCGAAGATCGAAAGGCAGTAGCCGGTGATCGTGCCGAGGACTGATTCCGGGCTCAAGTTCTCACCCCGAGTACTGGGCGTCGCCGTTCCCGAACGACCAGTTCTCCTTGACCACCTCGACGAGGTTCACGAAGACGTCTTCCTTCCGGAGCCCTGGGCTCTTCGACAGGTTCTCCGCGATCCGTGCGTAGAGGGCCTTCTTGATCTCGACGGTCCTGCCGGTGCTGAGTGTGATCTGGATGAAGACGACGTCGTCGGAGCGCTTGATCCCCAGATACCCGGGGTCGTAGATCAGGCCGCCTTCGCCGTGCTCGGTGATCACCTGGAAGCGGTCGTCCTTCGGGATCCCGATGGTCGCGACCATGGCGTCGTGCACGGAGTCGGCCACCGCGCGGCGGTATTCGGGTGCCTTGCCTTCGCGGAGGGAGATGCGGACGAGCGGCATGGGGCCTCCTGTGGCGCCGGACGTTTCCGCTCCGGACCGGGTCCTCCGGGAGCTACGAGCGGCGAAAGGCCCCTGATGTCGGCTCGACGAGCGTGTGCCCGGCCAGCGTCAGCGCCGCGATCGCCTGCTTGGCGTGGATGCGCTTGACGAGGATGTAGTCCGTGTCGAACGTCGAGAGCGCGAAGAGGCTGATCGCCGCCTCCGCGAGCGGCTTCGCGACGGACGAGAGGACGCCGATCGCGTCCAGCGGAAACGGGCCGTGCAGCTTCAGGAGCACCCAGCCGCGCTCGATCTGGAACTCGATCCCGAAGACGTCCTCCGGAAGCCTCCGCTCCTCGCACACGATCGACAGCTCCTCGGCGGTCCGCGTGATCGAAACGAACGCTTTCCCGGCCCAGGCGGGAACGGCCGCGGACGCCGGCAGGCGGCAGACCGCGTAGGTCCCGGGCACCATGGAGAACTTCAGGCTGGCCGTCACGGGGACATCGTAGGCCTTCGCCGGCTCCGGCGCACCCCCGGAAGGCGGATCAGGCGTCGGGCGCCGGCTCCGAGGGCCGCTGCCCCATGTGGTGTTTGATGACGTCGCCCTGCGCGATGTAGATCGTCTCCTCGCCGATGTTCGTCGCGAGGTCGCCCACGCGCTCGAGGTTCCGCGAGATGCCGATGATCTCGATGCAGGCCGTGATGAGCGTCGGGTTCTCGGCCATGTACGTGAGCAGCTCGCGGATGATCGACTTGTTCTTCTCGTCGAGGAGGTCGTCCCGCTTGCAGACCGCGAGCGCGAGGGCCGCGTCCCGCCGGACGAACGCGTCCAGCGAGTCCTGGAGCATGCCGCGCGCGATCTCGGCCATGTAGGGGATGTCGATCCACGGCTTGAACGGCCGCGACTTCGACATGCGCTCGGCCGCCTCGGCGATGTTCACGGCGTGGTCGCCGATGCGCT
This sequence comes from Thermoanaerobaculia bacterium, assembly GCA_044229475.1. Taxonomy (GTDB): domain Bacteria; phylum Acidobacteriota; class Thermoanaerobaculia; order UBA5066; family UBA5066; genus Fen-183. The sequence goes on from JBGASW010000001.1 coordinate 415,424, forward strand.
CGAGGTCCGCGTTGATCTTCAGCGCCGAGACGAGGAGGCGGAGGTCGCCCGCCACGGGCTGCTGAGTCGCGAGCAGCTCGACCGCGCCCTCGTCGATCTTGATCTCCATCTGGTCGACGACCTTGTCGCCCTCGATCACCGCGCGCGCCTTGGCCGCGTCGCCCGTGACGAGCGCCTCGATGGCCGAAGCGATCTGCCGCTCGGCCTCGGCGCCCATCGCGATGAGCTGGCGGCGCAGCGTTTCGAGCCGTTCGGAAAAGTGCTCCTTCATTTCGTCTCCTCGGGGGCGGGGGCTTCGCGCGGCGTCGTGGCCGGCAGCGAAACGGTGAAACGGCTGCCCTTGCCGGGCTCGGACTCCACGCGGATGGACCCGCCGTGGAGGATCAGGATGTGCTTGACGATCGCGAGGCCGAGGCCCGTGCCGGGGACGGACTTCGCGCGCGACGGGTCGACGCGGTAGAAGCGCTGGAAGATCCGGGCCTGCTCGGTGCGCGGGATGCCGATGCCCCGGTCCACGACGTGGACGACGCAGGGCGCGAGGCCGTCCGGCCCGGGGGCGCCGCCCTCGGCGAGAACGTCCACGCGGCCGCCGGCGGGGGAGAACTTCACCGCGTTGTCGACGAGGTTCCGGAAGACCTGCGCGAGGCGGCGGCGGTCGCCCGAGACGGCGAGCCTCTCGGGCGTGTCGACGGCAACCGTGACGTTGCGGGCCTCGGCCGCGGACTGCAGGTCGCGGACGACGGACGTGAGAAGGGCCCTGACCGAGATGCGCTCGGGCTGGAGGGTCACGGCCCCCGACTCGATCTGCGAGAGGTCGGTCAGGTCGGAGACGAGGGCTTCCATTTCGGACGACTGCCGCTCGAGGATGCCGAGGAGGCGCGCGATGTCGGCGGGCAGCTCGTCCTCGCCGGCGAGCGTCTCGACGGCGGCGCGGATGGCGGCGATGGGCGTCCGCAGCTCGTGCGAGACGTCGGACACGAACCGGCGCCGCATCGTCTCCATCTGCTCGCGCTCCGTCACGTCCCTGACGACGCCGATCGCGGCCGGCTCGCCGTGGGCGTCGCGGTGGGGGACCGAGCGGACGGTGATCTCGAGGATCTGCTCGGGCGTCAGCTCGCCGCCGAAGCGCAGGACGGCGGAGGACGGCGCGGCCTCGGCCGACGACGCGGCCACGCCCGCCTCGAAGAGGTGCAGCGCGTCGGGGTGGCGGACGAGATCGACGAGCGCCGCGCGCGGCGCGCCCGCGGGCACGTGGAAGAGCGCGAGGGCGGCCGGGTTCGCGTCGAGGAGCGCGAGAGAGCGGTCCACGACGAGAAGGCCGACGGGGACCTGCTCGAACACGGTGCGCGCGAGGAGGCGCGCCTTCTCGCTGCCCGCGCGCTCGGCCGAGACGAGCCGGGCGAAGCGCGCGAGGGCGACGTAGACCTCCTGCGTCTCCTCCGAGCCGCCCTCCGGCGGCGCGGGCTGCCTGCCGGCGGCGGCTTCGGCGACGCCGGCGCGCACGCGCTCGAGCTCGCGAGCGTGACGCTGCCGGATGAACGTGACGACGAGGCCGACCAGGAGGCCGGCCAGGACGGAGATCTGAATGAGCGTCCGGCGGAACGGCGCCTCGAGGGAGTCGAGGTCGTTCTGGCTGATCGCCAGCCGGATGTAGCCGAGCGGGTTCGCTTCCTCGCCGACGCGCCGCGCGACGTAGACGAACGGCTCGAGGACGGTCGCCGACCGGCGCTCGCCGAAGCCGACGAGGTCCCGGCGGGCCGCGACGATCTCGGGGCGCGACCCGTGATTCTCCACGGCGCCGATCTGCTCGGGAGCGACCTCGCTGTCGGCGAGGACGGAGCCGTCTCCCTCCACGAGAGTCAGGCGCGCCCCGGCCTGCCGCGCGGCGAGCCGGACGCGCTCGATGGGGGCCGTGCGCGATTTCAGGTCCGCCTCGAACTCGGGAACGAGGCGGTCCAGCTTGAGGGCGAGCTCGCTCCGCCCGCGCTCGCGCACGGCGCCGTCGAGGACGCGCCCCAGCACGAGCGCGAAGAGCACGCCCAGGACGAGGCCGGCGAGCGCGGGCAGGGCCGCGCGGCGGAAGAAGCGGCTCATTTCGAGAACTTGTACCCCACGCCGACGACGGTCTCGATGACGTCCTCGCCGATCTTCTTGCGGAGGGAGCGGATGTGGACGTCCACCGTGCGCGTCTCGATGTCAGCCGCGTAGTCCCAGAGGCGCGAGAGGATCGTCTCCCGCGACACGACGCGCCCGCCGCTCCGGATGAGAAGCCAGAGGAGGTCGAATTCCTTCTTCGTGAGGTGGACCTGCTTCCCGCGGACGTCCACGGTGTGGCGCGCGCGGTCGATCTTCAGGCGTCCGTCCTCGAACACGTCGTCCGGGGACTCGGGGGAAGCCGAGCGGCGCAGGTGCGCCGCGATGCGGGCGAGGAGCTCCTTCATCGAGAACGGCTTCGTCACGTAGTCGTCCGCCCCGAGCTCGAAGCCGAGCAGCTTGTCGCGCTCCTCGGCGCGCGCCGTGAGCATGAGGATCGGGATGTTCCGTGTCTCCTCGTGCTTCTTCAGCTCGCGGCAGATCGTGAGGCCGTCCACGTCCGGCAGGTTCAGGTCGAGGACGACGAGGTCCGGCGGGCGGACGAGAAGCTCGTCCATCGCGACGAGCCCCCCCGCGTAGCGCTCGACCTCGTACCGGCCGTCCTTCTTGAGGTTGTACGTGAGCGTGAAGGCGAGATCGTCGTCGTCCTCCACGACCGCGATGCGGTGGCGGGCGGGCCCGGGCGCGGGCTTCAACCGAACCTCCCGGTAATGTAGTCCTCAGTTGTCTTTTGGCGCGGCTTCGTGAAGATCGTCTCGGTCTTGTCGAACTCGATGAGCTTGCCGAGCATGAAGAAGCCCGTCTCGTCCGAGACGCGCGCGGCCTGCTGCATGTTGTGCGTCACGATGACGATCGTGTAGCGCTCCTTGAGCTCGAAGATGAGCTCCTCGACCTTGCTCGTCGCGATCGGGTCGAGGGCCGAGCAGGGCTCGTCCATGAGGAGGATCTCGGGCTCGACCGCGATTGCGCGCGCGATGCAGATTCGTTGCATCTGGCCGCCGGAGAGGCCGAGCGCCGAGTCGTCGAGGCGGTCCTTGACCTCGTCCCAGAGGGCGGCGTTCCGCAGGGAACGCTCGGCGGTCTCCTCGAGGACGCTCCTGCGGTTCTCGCCCTGGATCCGGAGGCCGTAGACGACGTTCTCGAAGATCGTCTTCGGAAACGGGTTCGACTTCTGGAAGACCATGCCGAAGCGCTTGCGGATCGCCGTGACGTCCGTGCCGCGCTTGTAGATGTCCTCGCCGTGGATCGCGATCGTCCCGGTGATCTTCACGCCGTCGATCAGGTCGTTCATGCGGTTCAGGCAGCGGAGAAGCGTCGACTTCCCGCAGCCCGAGGGCCCGATGAACGCCGTCACCGCGTTCTTCTTGCAGCCGATCGTGATGTCGAAGAGCGCCTGCTTCTCCCCGTAGAAGAGGTTCACGTTGCGGCACGTGATGACGTCCGGGCGGCCTTCCACGGACCGATCCGGAGCGGAAACGATCGGGGCCTGCGCCTCATGGCCCGGGGCGCTTGACGTCATGAGCGTATCCATTCTCTCTTCTTTCCTCAGAAGGTGGAGGTCTTCAGCTTCTTGCGCAGGGAGTTGCGGATCACGATCGCCGTGAGGTTCAGGGCGACGACGATCGCGAGGAGCAGGATCGTGGTCGTGTAGACCATCGGGATGGCCGCCTCGACGTTCGGGCTCTGGAAGCCGACGTCGTAGAGGTGGAAGCCGAGGTGCATGATCTTCCGCTCGAGGTGGAGGTACGGGAAGACGCCGTCGAGCGGCAGCGTCGGCGCCAGCTTGACGACGCCGACGATCATGAGCGGCGCGACCTCGCCGGTGCCGCGCGCCATCGCGAGGATGAGGCCGGTCAGGATGCCCGGCGCGGCGGCGGGCAGCACGACGCGCCAGGTCGTCTGCCACTTCGTGGCGCCGAGCGCGAGCGACGCGTGCCGCATGCCGGCGGGGACGGCCGCGAGCGCCTCTTCCGTCGCGACGACGACGACCGGCACCGTCAGGATCGCGAGCGTCAGCGCGCACCAGATGATCCCGCCCGTGCCGAACGTCGGCGTCGGGAGTGCCTCGGCGAAGAAGAGCTGGTCGATGCGGCCGCCGATCCCGTAGACGAAGAAGCCGAGCCCGAAGATGCCGAAGACGATCGACGGGACGCCCGCGAGGTTGTTCACGGCGATCCGGACGAGCCGGACGAACCGGCCCTGCTTCGCGTACTCGCGGAGGTACAGCGCCGCCACGACGCCGAACGGAACCGAAACGGCGGTCATCAGGACGACCATGAGGACGGTCCCGAAGATGGCGGGGAAGACGCCGCCCTCGGTGTTCGACTCTCGCGGCTCCCCGAGGACGAACTCCCCGAGGCGCGAAAGGTAGACGCCGGCCTTCGTCCAGACCGACGCGCCGTTCGGGGCGACGATCCGCACGAGGTCCCGGACCGGGACGACCTTGCTCTTCCCGTTCGCGTCCACGAACGTCGCGACGACCTTCGAGAGCTCCCGGCGCTGCGCTTCGAGGCGCTCGCGCAGGTCTTCGTAGCGGCGCTTGAGCTCGGCCTGGCGCGCCGCGCTCGCGGCGTGGAGCTTCTCGAGGTCGGGATCCTTCTTCATCTCGGCGCGCCGCACGGCGAGGCGGTCGCGCTCGAGGGCCGCGTTGATCGCGCCGACCTCCTTCTTCTCCGTCTGGCGGAGAGCCTCGAAGGCGGGCCGGATCCTCGCTTGCTCGGCCTCGAGGCGGGCCAGGCCCGCGGCGTCGGCGCCGCCGATCGCCTCGTCGCCGCGCCGGAGCTCCTTCAGGAATCCGTGGAAGTTCCCGTACTCCTGGCGCTCGAGGAGGAGAGCGTTCGGGGGCGTCTCGCGCCTCGCGATCTCCTTCTCCTCGATCCAGCGGAAGTCGAGGCCGTTCAGGTCGCGGTTCGCGATCTTGACGCGGATGCGCTGCCCGCCGTCCTTCGCCTCGGGCACCGGCTCGCGCGTGAGGATCTCCCCGAGCACCCGCTTGCCGTCCGCGGTCTCGATCAGGACGAGCGGCTGCGGCCAGAAGAAGCCGAGCCCGCGCACGGCGACGAGCGTGAGAAGCCCGAAGATGAGGAGCAGCGAAACGGCGAGGCCCGATCCGGCCAGCCAGATCATCGGCTCGCCCTTCTTGAAGAAGAAGTCGCGCGCCGACATCAGATCACCGTGTACTTCTTGCGGAGGCGCTGGCGGAGCACTTCCGCGAGCGTGTTGACGAGGAAGGTCACGAGGAAGAGGAGGAGGGCCGCAAGGAAGAGGACGCGGTAGAGCGAGCCGCCCTGGGGCGCCTCGGGGATCTCGACCGCGATGTTCGCGGCGAGCGTGCGCATCCCGTTGAAGATGTTCCACTCGAGGACGGGCGTGTTGCCCGTCGCCATGAGGACGATCATCGTCTCGCCCACCGCGCGCCCGAAGCCGACCATGAGGGCCGAGAAGATGCCGGCCGAGGCCGTCGGGAGGATCACGCGGACCGCCGTCTGCCACGGCGAGGCGCCGAGGGCGAGCGACGCGGCCTTCAGGTGCTCCGGGACGCTCGAGAGCGCGTCTTCGGAAATCGTGAAGATGATCGGGATGACGGCGAAGCCCATCGCGAACGCGATGACGAGGGAACTGCGCGCGTCGTACTTGAGGGACGCCGAGGCGAGGAGCCAGGCCTTGAAGTCGCCCGCGAAGACGATTCTCTCGACCCAGGGGCCGGCGACGGCCGCGAACCCCGTCGCGAGGACCGCGAGCGGCAGGACGAGGAGAAGCTCCTGCCCGGGGTGCAGGCGCTGGCGCACGTCGAACGGGAGCATCTGGAAGGCGAGGACGCCGAGCACCGCGAAGAGCGGAATCATCGGGACCATGAGAAGGGCCGAGAGCGTCGCCTTCTGGAGAAGCGGCGCGAGCCAGAGCCCGGCGAGGAATCCGAGGACGACGGAGGGGAGCGCCGCCATGATCTCGACGATCGGCTTGACGAAGCGCTTGACGCGCGGCGTCGCGAAGACGCTCGTGTAGAGCGCCGCCGCGAGCGCGATCGGGACGGCGAACAGCATCGCATAGAACGTCCCCTTGAGCGTGCCGAAGACGAGGGGCACGAGCGAGAGCTTGGGCTCGAAGTCGTCCGTGCCGCCGCTCGACTGCCAGACGTACTCGGGCTTGTCGTAACCCTCGTAGAGGACCTTCCCGAAGAGCGCGCCGATCGAGATCTCCGGGTGCGGCGCCTCGAGCGAGAAGTCCTCGACTCCCTTCGGCGTGACGGCGACGTAACCGTCGGCCTTCGGCGCGACGCCGATGGCCGCGACCGGGCCGGACGCCCGCGTCTTCACGAGGGTGCGCGTGTTCGTCCCGAAGCGCGCGACGAGGCCGCCCCCGGCGTCACCGGTCACGAACGTCTTGCCGCGCGGGGAACCCGCGATCGCCGTGATCGCGGCGCCCTGCGGCTCGAACTCCTTGACGGCGTTGAGCGTCCGGGCCTCGGCGGCCGAGTCGGTTCGCACGCGGAGCAGGCCCGTGACGCGGCCCTTCGCGTCGCCGGCGACGAGCGTCTGGCCGCCGAGCAGCGTTTCCAGAGCGGTGATGGGCGACGGCGAGCCGGCGTGCACGGCCGTCGAAACGGGCGCCCCGGGCGACTTCGGGTCCTCGAGCGGGAACGTGAGGACCTTTCCGGATGCCGTGCCGGCGCAGAGAACGGCGCCGCCGTCGAGGAACGACAGGGCCGTGATCTCCTCGCCCGCCGCGGAGGCCGAAAGGTCGCGTGCGAAGGCGTCGGCGGCTTCGGAGGACGCCACGCCGACGAAAAGCGTGCCCGGCGAAGCCGTCGCCGCGACGAGGGCCGAGCCGTCGCGGGCCACGAATGCGATCCGGGTGAGCGCCCGGCCCGCCGGGTCGAGCGCGAGAGGCGGCAGGGCGGAGAGGGAGACGCTTCGCCGGCGCTTCTCGCCTTCGAACGCGGTCTCCCACGCGGGCGTTGCGACGACGGCGGTTCCGTTGGCGAGGCCGAGGGCGAGTTCGCCCTTGATCGAGCGGGCGGCGGCCGTGACGGCCGCTCCCGCGAGGCCCGGGACGGGCAGCTCCTTCACGAGCGCGCCGGACGCGTCCAGGGCCCGGACCGTTCCGTCCGGAAAGAGGAGCGCGAAGGCTTCCTGGTACTCGTCCGCCGTGGCCGCCAGCGGGGCCGCACCGGAGACGGGCACGGTGCGCAGGAGCGCGGACTTCGGCGGCGCGAACAGGGGAAGGGTTTCCGAGACGATGAGGATGAAGATGAGGACGAGGCTCCCGATCATGAGCAGGCCGCCGCCCGAGATCGCGGCGGTCGCGATCCGGTCGCTGGCGCGTGTCCAGAAACGCCGGGAGGCAGCCGTCCTGTTGCTCATGCGCGCTTAGTGGAAATGGCCGCGGCGCACGGGAACGCCGCGGCACGCATCAGATCGTTCCGTTTACTTCGCGAGCTTCGCGAGCTCTTCGGCGACGACGGCGGAGGTCAGCGGGAAGAAGCCGTCCTTGACGACGATCTCCTGGCCTTCCTTCGATAGGACGAACCCGGCGAACTCCTTGACGAGCGGGTCGAGCGCCTTGCCGGGCGCCTTGTTCGTGTAGACGTACAGGTAGCGCGAGAGCGGGTACTTGCGGGAGAGCACGTTCTCGTATGACTCGCCGTAGAACGGGCCGGCGTCGCCCTCGGAGAGGGGGACGGTCTTCACGCCGGACGTCGTGTAGCCGACGCCGGAATAGCCGATCGCGTACTTGTCCTCGGCCACGCCCTGGACGACGGACGAGGAACCCGGCTGCTCCTTGACGCTGTTCTTGAAGTCGCCCTTGGCGAGCGCGTGCTCCTTGAAGTAGCCGTACGTGCCGGAGGCCGAGTTGCGCCCGAAGATCGAGATCGGCTTGGCGGCCCACTCGCCGGTGAGCCCGAGGTCTCCCCAGGTCTTGATGTCCTTCCCGCCGCGCTTGCGCGTGGAGGAGAAGATGCCGTCGATCTGCTTGAACGTGAGCTGCTTGATGGGGTTGTCCTTGTTCACGTAGATCGCGATGCCGTCGAGGGCGACGCGGATCTGCGTCGGCTTGTAGCCGTACTTCGCCTCGAACTTGTCCTTCTCGGCGCCCGTCATCTCGCGGGACATCGGCCCGAGCTGGGCGGTGCCTTCCGTGAGCGCCGGGGGGGCGGTCGAGGAGCCCTTGCCCTCGATCTGGATGTTGACGTTCGGGTAGGCCTTCTTGAAGCCCTCGGCCCAGTACGTCATCAGGTTGTTGAGCGTGTCCGAGCCGATGGAGTTCAGGTTGCCCGAAACCCCGGACGCCCGCTTGTAGGCGGGGATCGCCGCGTCGACCTTGACGGTCTCGGCCAGCACGGTGGCGGAGAGGGCGAGGGCGAGCGCCCCCGCGGCGGCCTTCTTCAGCGTGTTCATCAATTTCCTCCTTCGAAGTTCTCCCAAGACCGGCGGAGTCTTGCCGGAGGACTCAGGGACGATGTGCAAACGATGTTAAATCTCTTTGAAGGACGAGGGGAGGCTGGCTGCAACCCGCTGCCTTTAGGCGTCTTCACCTTCTAAGAAAAATCTTTACGCGGCCTACATGTTGCAACCGCGCCTCCTTTACGACCTCCGCCGAGAGTGCCGCGTCGTCAGAGAAACGCGACAAGGAGGAACTTCGATGAACCGCTGGATCAACCGCTTCGCCGCACTCGCCCTCGTGGGCGCCGTGCTCCTGGTGGCCGCGGCGCCCGCCGCCGCCCAGGGCCTCTGGTACAAGGAGGTCGAGAAGGACGGCCGGATCTACGTCTTCAACACGTCCGCGGGCTTCCAGAGCTGGGAGAAGAGCGGCGAGATCGGCAACAAGGCCGTCACGATGATCGGCAACGGCCCGAAGGGCGAGACCGTCGTCGCCGAGAACGAGACCGCGATCGACATGTACAACTTCAAGCACGACCGGCCGGGTTACAACCGCCCGGTTCCGAAGCCGGCTGTCTCGGCGCCGCCGACCGTCCTGCGCTGGGGCACGGAGGGCGAGCTCAAGTTCGGCCTGCTCCTTCAGGGGTGGTACATCACGGACGACTCACCGTACGCCACGAACAACGCGACGAGCTCGACGCTCGGGAACTTCATCGGCTCGAACACGTTCCGCCTGCGCCGGTCCGAGATCAAGTTCAACGGCAAGGTGAACAAGGACTGGGCGTTCGAAGTCATGCTCGACCCGGCCAAGGCGATCGTCTCGTCGGGCGCTGTCACGAACAACAACACGACCGACGCGAAGATCCTTCAGGACCTCGCGGTCACGTACACGGGCTTCAAGGGCTGGGAGCTCTCGCTCGGCCAGAAGAAGATCACGCTCACGGAAGAAGGCGTCCGCTCCTCGTCCGAACTGGACTTCCCCGAACGCTCGCAGATCGTCCGGGCCGTCTCCGACCGGCGCGAGACGGGCTTCTTCGTGAAGGGCGACGTCGCCGAGCCCGTCACGCTCTGGGGCTCGATCTCGAACGGCACGGCGTCGAACACGCTCGACGACTCGAACGACACGATCAGCTACTGCGGCCGAGTCGACCTCAAGTTCGTCAAGGGCCTCAACTTCGGCGGATCGGGATGCAAGAGCGCCGGCGAGACCGCGGCGCACACGACCCGGTCGCGCGTCGGCGGGCACGCCCGGTTCAATGGCGGCGCGGCCCTCCCGCTCGTCGCCGAGGCCGAGTACTACTACGCCCAGGACGGCCAGGCGGCCGCGCCCGGCGTCCTGCGCCGCAGCGGCTGGTACGCACAGGCGCTCTACACGGTCATGGACCGGTTCCAGCTCGGCGGCCGGTACGACATCATCACGACGAACCTCGACGCGCAGGACGGAACGAACGGCGTCACGCAGAAGGATTCCCAGATCAAGACCTGGACGTTCGGCATCCATTGGCTCCCGCTCGGCCACGACAAGTACAAGAACGTGAGCCTGAAGCTCGACTACTTCATCGTCCAGCAGGACAACCGCCTGGTGAACGGCGTCCTCTCGGACAGCTACAACCAGTTTCTCCTCGCGGCCCAGGTCGCCTTCTAAAAGCCAACACCGCGGCGCGCCTCGCAAACGCGCCGCCTCCTCCTTGAATGCCCCCGGGCGATCCCGGGGGCTTTTTTTTGCTGTAGCCTCGGAAGGGACGCGCGATGGGCAGCCTCCACTCCTTTTCGGCCGTGGCGTTCGTCGAGAATCTGTCGCTGCGCGACGCCGCGGCGGCGTTCCCGGGGAGCGCGCTCACGCCGCACGACCTGAGGGTTCCGTCGGCCGGCGGGGGAGACGTGTTCGTCTACCCGTTCGGAGCGGTCGTTTTCAGGGACGTGCCGGCCGCGGCGCGGGACGCGTTCCTCGAGACGCTCCGGAAGGCCTTCCCGGCCCTCACCGGAGAAGTCGTGCGCGAGGAGTTCGGCGTGCTCGAGGAGGCGGGATCGGTCACGGGCTTCCACGAGGGGCGGCTTTTCGTGGACGCGCTGACGCCGGAGCGCTCGAGCGTCGTCTCCCTCACGGTCGCGCAGAGCGCCGCCATGGAGTACTACGAGGGGATCGTGGAAGCACTCGCACGGCGGACACAGCGGATCGTGGACCGGCTCCAGGCCCGGGGGACCGTTTCGTTCTGGCTCCGGCCGCTCCACCGCTTCGTGGGCGAGGCGGTCAGCACCCGCACCGAGGTCCTTTCGGTCCTCCATCTGTTCGACCGTCCGGACGCGACCTGGGAAGACCCGGCGCTCGACCGCATCTACGCCGACCTGCGTGCGGAGTTCGATCTGCTCGACCGGTTCGACGCGCTCGAGCGCAAGCTTCGGAGTGTGCAGGAAGCGCTCGAGCTCGTCCTCGACGTCGCGCGGGACCGCCGCCTGACGACGCTTGAATTGATCATCGTTCTGCTCATCGTCGTCGAGGTCGTGCAGGCTTTTCTGAAGAGGTGAAAGCCGAGGCACCGCCCACACGCGGCCTGAACCAAATCTTCATCAGCTCTCGAGAGAATCCTGAATGCTCGCGGCGTTTCCGCTTGGCCTCGTGTGCGGGTTCGTCGGTGGCTTCGTCGGCGCCATTCCCCCGGGACCCATCGGCATCACGTGCCTGCGCCGGAGCCTGCTCGGCGAGAAGCGTCAGGCGTACGGCGTCGCGCTCGGAGGCGCGAGCGTGGACCTCCTCACGTGCGCGCTCATCGGGTTCGGAGTCGGGTGGGTGATCGAGAGGGTCGTCACGAGCCCCTGGGTTCGCGGGCCCCTCGCTCTCTTCCTCGTCGCCTCCGGAGTCAAGCTTCTCGTGGACGCCCGGGGCGCATCCGTGTCGGCCACGCCATCCGGCGCGGCCGCGGGCGCCGTCGGAGCGGGCCTGCCGTTTCTGACCGGGTTCCTGCAGGGCGCGGCGAATCCAGGCCCGTTCGTGAACTGGACGCTGTTCATCTCGTTTCTCATCGGTCACCGGCTTCTGGACCCGTCGCCGGCCGGAGCCGGCGGGTTCGCGCTGGGCGTCGGGCTCGGCGTCTTTTCCTGGTTCACGCTCCTCATCAGGGCCGCGCACCGACTGAAGGACCACTCCGGCCCGTGGATCGCGCGGTCTACGGCCGTCGCGGGTGCGTTCCTCCTCGCGACCGGGCTCTACTTCGGATGGCGGTCGTTCGCGGCCGCGTAGGACTTGCCGATCAGCGGTTCATCGCGGCGATCAGCCTCAGGCCGTCGAGCGTGAGCCACGGCGCGACCGTCGTCAGGACCTTCGTCTCCTTCGCGACGAGCTCGGCATAGCCCCCCGTGGCGACGACCTTCGCCTTCCCGCCGAGCTCGGCCCGGAAGCGCGCGACCATCCCCTCGACGAGCCCCACGTACCCGAACAGGAGGCCCGACTGCATCGCGTGCTCGGTGTTGCGGCCGATCGCCGCCGGCGGGCGCACGAGATCCACCCGCGGGAGCTTCGCCGCGCGCGCGTGCAGCGCTTCGGCGGCGATGCCGATTCCGGGCGCGATTGCGCCTCCGAGGTACTCGCCCTTGGCGGAAAGCGCATCGAACGTCGTCCCCGTACCGAAGTCCACGACGATGGCGGGCCCGCCGAACATCTCCTTGACGGCAACCGCGTTCACGATCCGGTCGGCGCCCACGGCCTTCGGGTCGTCGTAGAGCACGCGCACGCCTGTCTTCACGCCGGCCCCGACGACGAGCGGTTCGAGGCGCAGCGTCCGGCGGCACACCTCGGTCCACGTCCCGGTCAGCGGCGGCACGACGGAGGACATCGCGGCTTTGCCGACGTCCGCGGACGTCAGTCCGGCCGTCGCGAGGAGCGAAGAAAGCGCGAGGCCGTACTCGTCCGCAAGACGCGTCCGGACCGTCTCGAGGCGCCAGCGCGGGCCCGGCGTTTCGCCGTCGTAGAGGCCGAGGGTGATCGTGGTGTTGCCGATGTCGATCGCGAGAAGCATTGTTCCTCCGCTCAGAGCGCCGTGCCGTGGGGCAGGACCACGTTGTCGAGCAGCCGCGTCGCGCCGAAGCGCACGGCCATGGAGATGAGAAGGTGGTCGGCTGGACCGTCCATTTCCTGGAGCGTGGACGGATCCGCTGCCGAGACGTAGTCGGGATTCGCGAGCGGCTCCGTCGCGAGGACCGTGAGCGCCGCGCGGCGGAGAACGTCGCCACGGCGTTCGCCCGCGTCCCAGGCGACGGAGGCCGCTGCGAGCGCCCGCGCGAGCACGCTCGCCGCCCGTCTCTCCTCGCGAGAGAGGTAGACGTTCCGGCTGGACATGGCGAGGCCGTCGCGCTCGCGGACGATCGGGCAGACGACGATGTCCGCCGCGAAGTCGAGATCCCGCGCCATCCGGCGGATGAGGATCGCCTGCTGCGCGTCCTTCTGGCCGAAGTAGGCGCGGTCGGGCTCGATCGCGTTGAAGAGCTTCGCGACGACCGTGAGGACGCCGCGGAAGTGGCCGGGCCGCCGTTCGCCTTCGAGGCGCTCGGCGAGGCGGCCCGGCGCGACCCACGTCTCGAAGCCGGACGGGTACATCGCGCCGGCCTCCGGCGCGAGGACGAGGGCGACGCCCTCCCGCTCGAGGAGGCCGAGATCCCGCTCGAGTGCACGGGGGTAGGCCGCGAGGTCTTCCCGCGGCCCGAACTGCGCCGGGTTGACGAACACGCTGGCGGCGACGTGCGCGTTCTCGTCCCGCGCGCGGCGCACGAGCGAGAGGTGCCCCTCGTGGAGGGCTCCCATCGTGGGCACGAACCCGACTGATCCGCCGAGCGCGCGCCGCTCCCTGCGGGCTTCGAAGGGCGTCCGGACGATCACCATGCGACGGACTCGGGGCGGCGGGCGGCCGGCGGACGCGCGGCGAGGTCGGCCTGGAGCCGCGCCCACTCGGCATCCGCGATCGGGTAGACGTGCTCGGCCGCCGGGAAGCGGCGCTCGCGCACCTCGGCTCCGTAGCGGCCGAGCGCCACGCGCGCCTCTTCCGCCATCGCGGCGTATCGCCTCACGAAACGTGGCGCGATCCTCTCTTCCCAGCCGAGGAGGTCGTGCCAGACGAGGACCTGGCCGTCGCAGGCGGCGCCTGCGCCGATCCCGATCGTCGAAACGGCGAGCCGGCTCGTGACGAGCGCGGCGACCCGGTCCGGAATCGCCTCGAGGACGATCGCGAAGCAGCCCGCGTCCTCCAGCCGGAGGGCGTCGTCGAGGACGCGCCGCGCGGCCTCGGCCGTGGCGCCCTGGACCCGGTAACCGCCGAGCGCCCGGATGGATTGGGGCGTGAGGCCGAGATGGCCCATGACGGGGATGCCGGCTTCGACGATCGCGCGGACCGTCCCCGCGCGCTCGCGTCCGCCCTCGAGCTTCACGGCGTCCATGCCCCCGTCGGAGAGGAAGCGGCCCGCGTTGCGCACCGCCTCGGCGACGTCGGCCTGGTACGAGAGGAACGGCATGTCGCCGACGCGGAGGGCGGCCGTCCGCGCGCGCGCGACGGCGCGCGCGTGGTGCAGCATGTCGTCCATCGTGACGCGCAGCGTGTCGTCGTAACCGAGCACGACCATTCCGAGCGAGTCGCCGACGAGGATCGCGTCGACGCCGGCGGCGTCCGCCGCACTCGCCGACGGGTGGTCGTACGCCGTCACCATGACGACGGGCTCGCCGCGTGCCTTTTTCGCGAGGATGTGGCGGGGCGTGACGCGCGCCGCGGAGGCGGGGACCGTGCTCATCGCTGTCTCCTTCCGGGGAAGTGAGATGCGTACCCGGGATTCCAGACCCTTGAACCGCGTGCCCGCCGAAGCCGGTCGGGCCGCAATCGGGATTCTAGCGCGCGCCGTGCGAAAATCGGCGCCGTTTGGCGGAGTGACCATTCACATCGTTCTGGGCGTCAGCGGGGGAATCTCGGCGTACAAATCCGCCGAGATCGTGCGCGCCCTCGTGGAAGCCGGCGCCGAGGTCCGCGTCCTCATGACACCCGCGGCCACGCGCTTCATCACCCCCCTCACGCTCGCGGTCCTTTCGAAGAATCCGGTCGTCGCGGACCTCTGGGACGCGTCTTCCGGAGCGGTGGACCACATCGCGCTCGCGCGCTGGGCCGACGTCCTCGCGATCGCGCCCGCCACGGCCGACGTCCTCGCGAAGCTCGCGCACGGGATCGGCGACGACGCCCTCACGACGTACGCCCTCGGGCACCGCAAGGCGCTCGTGCTCGCCCCCGCGATGAACACGTGGATGTGGACCCACCCCGCGACCGAGGAGAACCTCGGGACTCTCGGGTCGCGAGGGGCGACGGTCGTCGAGCCCGATGCCGGGGACCTCGCTTGCGGCGACGTCGGCCCGGGCCGGCTCGCACCCCCGGCCCGCATCGCTCGCGCGATCCTGGACGCGGGGGTGGTCTCGCGCTCGTTGGAAGGGCGCCGTGTCCTCGTGACGGCCGGACCGACCCGCGAGCCGGTGGACCCGGTCCGGTTCCTCTCGAACCGCAGCTCCGGGAAGATGGGGTACGCGCTCGCGCGCGAGGCCGCGCGGCGCGGCGCGGACGTCGTCCTCGTGAGCGGCCCCGTGTCGCTCACGCCGCCGCCGGGCGCGCGTCTCGTCCGGGTCGAACGGACGTCGGAGATGCGCGAGGCCGTGCTCGCCGAGATCGCGGAGGCCGACGTGCTCCTCATGGCCGCCGCCCCGGCGGACTTCATGGTCGCCGTTCCTGCGGGGGAGAAGATCAAGCGAACCGCGGGCATCCCGAACCTCGAGCTCGCGCCGACACCCGACGTCCTGCGAGAGGCATCCGGCGCTGCCCGCAAGGGGACCGTTCTCGTCGGGTTCGCCGCCGAGACGCAGGACCTCCTCGCGAACGCGGCGAGGAAGCTCGCCGAAAAGGGCGTGGACCTCCTCGTCGCGAACGACGTTTCGCGGCCGGGAATCGGCTTCGACGCCGACGAGAACGAGGTCGTCCTTCTCGCGCCGGGCACCGAGCCTCAGCGCGTCGAAAGGTCGTCGAAGCTGGTCGTGGCGGGCCGGATCCTCGACCGCGTGGCGGAGCTCCTCCTCACTCCGACTGCACGGTCCGGTCCACGTGCGCCGAGTAGTCCTTGACGATCGGCGAATAGGGCTGCGCGAGCAGGGGAGACGAAATGATGAAGTCCGCCGTGGATCGGTTGCAGGCGATCGGAATGTTGTAGACGACGGCGATCCGGAGCAACGCCTTCACGTCGACGTCGTGCGGGTGCGGCTCCATCGGGTCCCAGAAGAAGACGATGACGTCGACCCGGCCCTCGGCAATCATCGCGCCGAGCTGCTGGTCGCCGCCGAGCGGCCCTGACTTCAGCTTCGTGATTTCCGGCATGGGCGCCGGGTTCTTCGCGGCCGTGAGCTGCGCCTGCAGCGCTTCCTCGACGAGCCTTCCGGTCGTCCCCGTGCAGACGAGGCGGTGGCGGACGAGGATCGTGAAGTTCCAGTTCACCCACTCGATGAGGTCGCGCTTGCGGTTGTCGTGCGCGACAAGGCCGATGGTCTTCGGCGTCTTCTTCATGGGTCCATCCGATCACAGGCGTCTTCAGTCCGCGTGCAGCGGCAGGCCGCGCCGCGGCGCGTCGAACTTCACACCGATTTCACCTGACCGTCATAGACCCGTGCCATGAAAACGAAGGCACTCACACGGCTGTCTCCTTTGGAACCGGCCCTGGAGGCGCCCCTGAAGGAACTCGGGATCGCGGTCGCTTCGCTCGTTCCCGCCAACGAGCCCGACGTGAGCCGCGACGCGCGCAGCATCGTCCGGCGACTCGTGCCCGATCCGACGAAGAATCCGTACCTTCTAGACGGCGTCCCGAAGTTCGTGACGTCCCTCCTCGACTCCTTGAACCGGCTCGAGCCGAAGTACGGCGCGGAGCGGGCGGCGATCGCCACGGCCTGGAACAAGGTCGAAGGCGCGGCGGCGAGCTGACGCGGCTGGCGGCGCGTGGAAGCCTCCCTGATTCAAGGGATGGAGGTCTCGAGCTTCCGCAGAATCAGGTAAGAGACGATCGCTCCTGCCGCGATCAGGAGGTCAACCGCGCGATCCACCCAGACGCGGTGGCCGCAGGTACTGCAGGCACCTGCGAAGTACGATGTTTGCGACCCGCAACACCAGCATGGAGCCCGCACAGACGACTCCTAAAGACAATCTGGGCAGGATCCTCGTCCGTGGCAAGGTGCCCAAGCTTTTCTTTACATTTCTTTCAAACCGCAGAAGCTGTGGTTCAGGTCGCCCCGGCGTCAGCGCCAGGCCTGCAACGCCCGTAGCTGCGGGGTTTTCTTGAACTGGTGGGCCTCCATCCGCGAGAGCACGCGGCCAAGGACGTGCACCGCGTCGGCGACAAACGGGCCCTTGTTGAGCATGACGCACTCGGCGCGCGTGGCCATCGCTGCGTCCGTCATCTCGGCCCGCGTCGGGATTCCGTTCTTCACGAAGGCCTCGAGCACTTGCGTCGCCCAGATGACGGGGACGTGCGCCGCCTCGCATAACCACAGGAGCTCCTCCTGGATCTCGGCGATGCGGACGAACCCGAGCTCCACCGCGAGGTCGCCGCGCGCGATCATGACGCCGAACGGCTGGGAACCTGCGCCGCGAACGATGATGTCCGGGAGGTTCCGGACGGCGAGCGGCGTCTCGATCTTCGCAATGATGCCCTTCGACCGCCACGCGTCGGGAAGCCGGG
This sequence comes from Thermoanaerobaculia bacterium, assembly GCA_044229475.1. Taxonomy (GTDB): domain Bacteria; phylum Acidobacteriota; class Thermoanaerobaculia; order UBA5066; family UBA5066; genus Fen-183. The sequence goes on from JBGASW010000001.1 coordinate 432,634, forward strand.
CCCGCATCTCGTCCTGAAGGAGGGCGACGTCGTCGGCCGACCGGACGAACGAGTACCCGACGAGGTCAGCGATCCGCAGGATCGAATCGAGATCCGCCAGGTCCTTCGAGCCGAGAGACGGCACCCGGAGGTCCGAGTCGGGGAAGTTGAGCCCCTTCTCCGGTTTGAGCTTCTTTCCCTTGCTCCGGGTGACTTCCAGGAGCGCGCCGCGCGGCTCCAGCGAGACGACCGTCGCGACCGCGCTGCCGTCGTCGACGAAGACGCGCTCGCCGACTCGCAGCGTTTCGACGACGCCGGGCTCGGCGCAGCTCGCCTCGACAGGGGAGGCGCCGGGCACCGGCTCTTCGCGGGTGAGAAGGAACCGCAGGCCTCGTTCGAGGCGCGCCCGCTCGCTCACCGCGGCGATTCGCAGCTTTGGGCCCGCGAGGTCCATGAGGATGCGAGCGGGCCGGCCGATTTCCTGCTCGGCGCGGCGCACGTGCCGGCCCATCGCCTCCCACGCCTCCGCGCCATCGTGCGCGCAGTTGATCCGGAAGCAGGAAGCTCCGCGCTCCAGCAGCGCTTTTGCGATCCCCGGCTCCGTCGCCGCCTCGCCCGGCAGGGTCACCATGACGCGCACGTGGTGCTCGGGCGGAGCGGGGCCGAGCGCCCGGCGGGCGCGGCGCTCGAGGAAACGCAGGCCCCGGAAATAGGCGCGCGGATCCGGGTGCTCGACGCCCGGCGTCTGCTCGCGGCACAGCGCGTCGAGACTCGCGAGGACGCCGTCCAGCGTCGGAAGGACGCGCGACTCGCACCGGCCCAGGGAAGAAAGCCCCCACGGCATCAGAGCTTCCTGCAGCCTCCTCAGGTCCCGCCTGCGCAGCGCGAGATAGTGCGCGAGGTTGAGCGCGCTGAACGCGAACTCGCGGCGCCGGACCCAGGGTTTCCAGCGGGCGGCCAGCGCGTCCCCCTCGGCGGAGACGTCTTCCCGGAGTTCCTGGATCTTCCGGCGGAGGGCGCGTGGGTTCGGCACGAGAGGGACCGTACGGGTGTGACGTTCAGGCCCGATGAAGATCCGACTCTGATCCGTGTCCGCGGCTCAGGCGGGTTTCGCCGACGCGGCAAGCGCCGCGATTCCCTCCGCGCGCTCCGCGTGGTACCCGAACAGCTCGTCGAGGCCGGAGATGGTCAGGACCAGCCGGTGCCGCGCGTCGATCCCCGCGAAATGCAGCGCGTACCCGCGCGCCGCGAGCCGCGAACGCATGTCGACGAGGACGCCGACCAGGTAGGAGCTGATGTAGCGCACCTGTGACATGTCGAGAAGCGTCGGGCCCGGCGATCCCGCGAGGTAGGCGTCGAACTCGGTTTTCAGGTCCTGCGCGATCTCGGTCCCCAGCTTCCCTTCGAGCGTGATCACGCGCACGACACCCGAGGTCTCGACGTTCAAAGCCATGCCTCTGCTCTCCTTTTCCGGTGACGCGCGAGTATGGGTGATGAACGCGGTTGCGCGACGGCTTCTCACGTCGATTTAACACGAAATTCTCGAACGGGCCGGAGACGCGGGGCCCACGTTTCACACGGCGTTCGCGTGCGCTTCACGTGCCCTCGCGATTCCCGTTCGCATATTCACCACCCATGAGGCAGACGGCACCGGCGCGAAAGCGGGTCCTGCTCATCGGCGGGTCCCTGAACCAGACGACCATGATGCACAAGATCGGCGAGCGGCTCGCGGCGACGTGCGACTGCGCGTACTCGCCGTTCTACTGCGACCAGCCGCTGCGGTCGCTCCAGAAGGCGGGCCTTCTGGACTTCACGATCTTCGGCGGCCCGATGCGCCGGATGACGGAGGAGTACCTCCGCAGCCACACGCTGCCCGTCGACGAGGGCGGCGTCGCCGCGGATTACGACCTCGTCGTCACGTGCTCGGACCTCGTCCTCCCGAAGAACGTCCGGAATCAGCCTCTCGTGCTCGTGCAGGAAGGGATGACGGACCCGGAGACGTTCGCGTACCACCTCGTCCGGAAGGCGAACTTGCCCCTCTGGGTCGCATCGACCTCCACGACGGGGCTCTCGCTGAAGTACGACAAGTTCTGTGTGGCGTCCGAGGGCTATCGGGAGTTCTTCGCGGCGAAGGGCGTTCCGCGCGCGTGGATCGAGGTCACGGGGATTCCGAACTTCGACGACTGCGCGTCCTATCTCGAGAACGAATTCCCGTATCGCGGCCACGTCCTCGTCGCGACGTCCGACACCCGCGAGACGTTCAAGCGGGACGATCGCCGGGCGCTCGTCGATCGGGCGCTGACGATCGCCAACGGGCGTCGGCTCGTCTTCAAGCTCCATCCGAACGAGAACCACGAGCGCTCGACCCGCGAGATCCGCGCATGGGCCCCCGACGCGCTCGTCTTCACGTCCGGAAACGTGAATCACATGATCGCGAACTGCGAGGTTCTGATCACGCAGTTCTCGTCCTGTGTGTTCGTCGGCCTCGCCCTCGGCAAGGAATGCCATTCCAACTTCGACATCGGGGAGCTGAAGAAGCTCGTCCCCCTCCAGAACGGACGGACGTCCGCCGCGAACATCGCGGCCGTCTGCGAAGGGCTGCTCGCCGCGCCCGCGGCCCGGAGGCTCTCGGCATGAGCGGCGTCGTCACCGTCGTGCAGGCGCGCACCGGGTCGACGCGCCTTCCGGGCAAGGTTCTCCTGCCGCTGGCGGGCGCGCCCGGCCTGCTGCGGATGGTCGAGCGCGTCCGCACAGCCCGCTTCTCGGGCACCGTCGTGGTCGCGACGACGACGCACGCCGAGGACGACGTGATCGAGACCCTCTGCCGCACCCATGACTTGCCGGTCTTCCGGGGCCATCCGACCGATCTCCTCGACCGCCACGTGCGCGCGGCCCGCGCGTTCGGCGCCGAGCACGTTGTGAAGATCCCGTCCGACTGCCCGCTCATCGACCCGGCCGCGATCGACCGGGTCATCGGGTTCTTCCTTGCGGACGAGGAGAGCTGGGACTACGTGAGCAACCTCCACCCCGCGACGTGGCCGGACGGGAACGACGTCGAGATCATGCCGCTCGGCGCTCTCGAGACGGCATGGCGCGAAGCGGTGCGCGCGTGCGACCGGGAGCACACCACGCCGTTCCTCTGGGACCACCCGGAGCGCTTCCGGGTGGGGAACGTGGCGTGGGAGGCCGAGCTCGACCTCTCGGCAACGCACCGGTTCACGCTCGACTACGCCGAAGACCACGCGTTCCTCGCGGAGGTTTACGCCGCGCTCTATCCCGTCAAGCCGCACTTCACCCTGCGCGACGTTCTGGAGCTGCTCGCGGAACGGCCCGCCCTCCGCGCGATCAACGCCCGCCGCCTCGGGACGAACTGGTACGCGCGCCACCTTCACGAGCTGCGCACGATCACGCCGGCCGAGGCGCGGTCCGCGACGGAGGCCGCGTGAACGGCGGAGCGGAGGCCCGGGAACGACAGGCCCTGAGGGTGCGCGAGCGGATCATCCGGCTCGCGACCGACGGCGGGTGCTTCCTCGGAGCGTCGCTTTCCTGCACCGACCTGCTCGTGGCGCTCTACGAGGACTTCCTCGAGCTGGGGGCGGGCTTCGAGGATCCGGACCGGGACGTCCTCCTGCTGTCGAAGGGGCATGACGTCCCGGCGCTTTACGCGCTCTTCGTGGAGAGGGGCTGGCTCCCCGCGGCCCGGCTCGCCCGGCACCTCGAGCCGGGTTCGCACGTCTACTGGCACCCGAACCGGAACATTCCCGGCGTGGAGTTCCACTCGGGCTCGCTCGGGCACCTTTTGTCGGTCGGCCTCGGCATCGCCCTCGACGCGCGGCTGAGGGCGTCGCGCGCGCGTGTCGTCGTCGTCCTCGGCGACGGCGAGCTGAACGAGGGATCGATCTGGGAAGGGCTCCTCGTCGCGAAGGCCCACCGCCTCTCGAACGTCCTCCTCGTCGTGGACCGGAACGGATTCCAGGCGAACCTTCGGACCGAGGACCTCGTGCCGCTCGAGCCGCTCGCCGCGAAATTCGAGGCGTTCGGCTGCGCCGTTCGCCGAACCGACGGCCACGACTTTGGCGCCCTCGCTTCCGCGCTCGAGGCGTTCCCGTACGGCTCGGGAGGCCCGAGCGTCCTCATCGCCGACACCGTCCGCGGGAAGGGCCTTCCGTCGATCGAGGGCCGCTTGGACCGCTGGTTCTGCAACTTCACGGTGGGGGAGGTCGAGGCTCTCGTCGAGGAGCTTCACGGGGCCGACGAGGCCCGGCTCGTGACCGCGGGCGAGGTGGTCCGGTGAGCGCGGCGACGTACGAGACCCTTCTCCGCGATCTCGCGCTGGCCGATCCGCGCATCGTCGTCCTGACCGCCGAGAACCGCGCGGCCATCCGCGGCGTTCCCGCGGCGCTGGGGGAACGTTTCGTGGACGTCGGCATCGCCGAGCAGACGCTCGTCGGGATGTCGGCGGGCCTCGCGCTGCGCGGGCGGCTCCCCGTCGCCCACGCGCTCGCGACGTTCCTCACGATGCGCGCCTTCGAGTTCATCCGGACCGACGTCGGAATCCCCGGCCTGCCGGTCAAGCTCGTCGGCGCCGTGCCCGGTTTCCTGTCCGAGGCAAACGGCCCGACGCATCAGGCGATCGAGGACGTCGCCCTCATGCGCGGCATTCCCGGGATGAAGGTGTTCGCCCCCGGGGACGAGCAGGACCTCCTGCTCGGGCTGCCTCACGTCCTCGCGGACCCTTCGCCGTGGTACGTGCGCTTCAACACGCGCCGCGCGGCCGTGCCCCACGCGCCGTTCACGCCCGGCCGCGCGGAGATCGTGCGCGAGGGCACCGACGCCGCGATCCTGACGTACGGGACCCTTCTGACGGAAGCGGTCGGGGCTGCCGAGCTGCTCGGGGAGTGGGGCATCTCGTGCCGCCTCGTGAACCTCCGGACGCTCGCACCGATCGACGCGGAGGCGATCCTCGCCGCCGCGGCCGAGACGCCGCTCCTCGTCACGCTCGAGGATCACTTCGAGACGGGCGGGCTGTTCTCGATCGTGTCGGAGCTCCTCGTGCGACGCCGCGTCCCGGCGCCCGTCCTCCCGCTCGCGCTCCCGGCGCGCTGGTTCGCGCCGGCGCTCCTGCCCCACGTGCTCGCCGAAGAGGGGTTCCAGCCCATCCAGATCGCCTCGCGGGTCCGCGAAGCGCTGGCCCGCCGTTCCTGAAGGAGGCCCCGTGCCCGCCACCGCCCTTCCGCTCGTCGCCGCCGACCCCGTCACGACGGAATCGGACCGCCTGTGGGCCCGCGCGCAGGGCCTGATCCCCGCGGGCACTCAGACCCTCGCGAAGGGGCCCGGACAGCACGTCCGCGGCTTCGCGCCGAAGTACCTCGTGAGCGGAAAGGGCGCGCGCGTGTGGGACGCCGACGGAAGCACCTACCTCGACTTCACGATGGGGGTGGGACCGCTCATCCTCGGCTACGCGGAGCCCGCGGTGGACGACGCGATCCGGCTGCAGCTCGAATCGGGGATCACGTTTTCGCTCATGCACCCGCTCGAGGTCGAGGTCGCCGAGGCGATCCGCGCGGCGGTTCCGTCCGTCGAGAGCGTGCGGTTCTCCAAGACGGGCGCGGACGCGACGTCGGCGGCCGTGCGGCTCGCGCGCGCGTTCACGGGCCGCGACAAGGTCGTCTGCTGCGGCTACCACGGCTGGCACGACTGGTACATCGGCGTCACGGACCGGGACCGGGGGATCCCGCAGGCCTCGAAGGACCTCGTCCATACGATCGCCTACAACGACCTCGAGAGCGTTGCGGACGCGCTGGACGGCGACACGGCTTGCGTGATCCTCGAGCCGGCGGTCTTCGAGGCGCCCCGCGACAACTTCCTCGCGCGTCTGAAGGCCCTTTGCGAAGCGAACGGAACGCTTCTCGTCTTCGACGAGATGTGGACGGGATTCCGCGTGGCCCTCGGCGGCGCCCAGGAGCTCTTCGGCGTCACGGCGGATCTCGTCACGTACTCGAAAGCGGTCGCGAACGGGATGCCGCTGTCCGTCCTCGCCGGACGGCGCGACGTGATGGCGCTCCTCGAGCGGGACGTCTTCTTCTTCACGACGTTCGGCGGCGAAGCTCTCTCGCTCGCGGCGGCGCAGGCCACCCTGCACGAGCTCCGGACGCGCGGCGTGCCCGCGTGGCTCGCGCGGCAGGGACGGCGCGTGCGGGAAGGCGTCAACGGCCTCGCGAAGCTCCACGGCGTCTCCGGCTTCGTCCGCTGCGCCGGCCTCGACGCCCGGACGATCGTCACGTTCGACGCCTCGGCGGGGAATCCGCTCGAGCTCAAGAGCTTCGTTCAGCAGGAGCTGCTCCGGCGGGGAGTCCTCTGGCACGGGTTCCACAACATGAGCGCGGCGCACGGGGAAGACGAGGTGTCCCACCTCCTTGCGGCGTACGACGAGGTCTTTCCGCTGCTGAAGGATGCCGTGGAGGCGGGCGACGTTCGCGCGCGCCTGAAGGGCGATCCCGTCGAGCCCGTGTTCCGCCGGACGACGTCCTTCAACACGAAGCCGAAGGCGCGAGCGTGACGGACCGGTTCTCGCTCGCGGGCCGCGTGGCGGTCGTGACGGGGGCCGCGGGGCTTCTCGGAAAGCGCCACGCCTGCGCTCTGGCCTCGGCCGGCGCGAGGCTCGCGCTCGGTGACGTGGACGGCGACGCCGCGGACGCGCTGGCGCGGCAGATCGCCGCGGCGCACGGCGTCCCCGCTCTCGGGCTCGCCCTCGACGTCACGAGCAGGGGGAGCCTTCTCGCCTTCCGCGACGCCGTTCTCGGAGAGTTCGGCCGGCTGGACGTCCTCGTCAACGACGCGGCAGTGAACGACAAGTTCGAGGATCCGTTGCTCGCCACGGAGCTGTCGCGGTTCGAGTCGTATCCGCTCACGGCGTGGCAGCGGATGATCGAGGTGAACGTCACGGGGACGTTCCTCGCGTGCCAGGCCTTCGGGGCGGCGATGGCCGAACGGGGCGCAGGCAGCATCGTGAACATCGCGTCCACGTACGGGCTCGTCGGCCCCGACCAGTCGCTGTACGTGCGCCCGGACGGGACCCGTGCGTTCTGGAAGTCGCCCGCATACCCGGCGGGGAAAGGGGCCGTTCTCGCCTTCACGCGCTACCTCGCCGCGTACTGGGGGCCGAAAGGAGTGCGCGTGAACGCCCTCTCGCCGGGCGGCGTCGAAGACGGGCAGGAGAGCTGGTTCGTCGGCAACTACGCGCGGCGGACGCCGCTCGGCCGGATGGCCGGACCCGACGACACGGCCGGAGCCGTCCTCTTCCTGGCGAGCGACGCGTCGGCGTACATGACGGGCGCGAACCTCGTCGTGGACGGAGGGTTTACCGCGTGGTGACCGCGTCGCGTTCGCGAGGTGTTTTCGCAGCCGTGGCGCCCGACGTCGTCGCGCGAGCGTCGCGCGTCCGGCTCGTCCTCACGGACTGCGACGGCGTTCTGACGGACGGCGGAGTCTTCTACTCCGCGTACGGCGAGGAGATGGTCCGGTTCGACCGCCGCGACGGCATGGGCGTCGAGCGCCTGCGCGAGCTGGCGGGAATCGAAACCGGCATCGTGACCCGGGAGCGGTCCGAGATCGCGGCGCGGCGTGCGGGAAAGCTCGGAATCCACGAGCTGCACCTCGGGGCATTCGACAAGGCCGGCGTCCTCGAGGACGTCGCCCGCAAGCGGGATCTGACGCCGTCCCAGGTGGCCTTCATCGGGGACGACGTGAACGACCTTCCGGCCCTCGCGAGGGCCGGTCTCGCGGGCTGCCCGGCCGACGCGTTCGAGGCCGTCCGCGAAGCCTGCCACTACGTGACCCACGCGCCCGGCGGCCACGGGGCCTTCCGGGAGTTCGCCGAGCTCGTCCTCCACGCCGTTCTCCGCGAAACGCCGCGTCGCTGACGCGGCACCCGAAAGGAGCCCCCCATGGAGTTCGTCCCGCGCAACCCGAAGAGAGAAGTCGTCCTGCGTGATCGCGAGATCGGCGACGGGCACGGGGTCTACGTCGTCGCCGAGATCGGGATCAACCACAACGGCTCCCTCGACATCGCGCGACAGATCATCGACGGCGCGGCCCGCGCGGGTTGCGACGCCGTGAAGTTCCAGAAGCGCACGCCGGAGCTTTGCGTGCCGCGGGACCAGTGGGACGTCGAGCGCGACACGCCGTGGGGCCGGATGACGTACCTCGCGTACCGGCACAAGGTGGAGTTCGGATGGCGCGAGTATGCCGAGATCGACCGCTTCTGCCGCGAGAAGGGGATCGCCTGGTTCGCGTCCTGCTGGGACGAGCCGTCCGTCGACTTCATCGAGCAGTTCGACCCGCCGGTCTACAAGGCTGCGTCGGCCTCGCTGACCGACCACGCGCTGCTGCGCAGGATGAAGAACACCGGCAAGCCGCTCATGATCTCCACCGGCATGTCGACGATGGACGAGATCGAGTCGGCGGTCGCCTCGCTGGGCCTCACGAACCTGCTCGTCGCGCATGCGACGTCGACCTACCCCTGCCCGGCCGGGGAGCTGAATCTCCGCATGATTCCCGCGCTCCGCCAGAAGTACCCGTTCACGCCGGTCGGGTACTCCGGGCACGAGCCGGGGCTTGCGCCGACGGTGGCGGCCGTCGCGATGGGCGCCTCGTTCGTCGAGCGCCACGTGACGCTCGACCGCACGCTCTGGGGCACGGACCAGGCGGCCTCCGTCGAGATCGTCGGCCTCGAGCGGCTCGTCCGCGACATTCGGACGGTCGAGGAGGCGCTCGGCGACGGCGTCAAGCGCGTTTACGACAGCGAGCTTTCGTCGCGTCGGAAGCTGCGCCGGGTGTTCGTCGAGGAGGCCGAGCAGGCGCTGTGCAGCTGAGCCCGGCGGAGGCGTGGAGCCTCGGGGCGATCGCGGCCGCGGCGATCGCCTTCCTCGTCCTCGAGCGCAGGGTCCCGTACGACCCGGGGCAAGGCGTCTTTCGCCCCGGGTTCTTCACGGACTTCGTCTGGTACAACGCCGTCCAGAGCTGGGCGCTGGGCGTGTTGATTGGCCGGCTCATCGCGGCCATCGACGGGGTGACGGGCTTCTCCCGTCTGGCGCTCGTGTCCGGCTGGCCCGTCCTCGGGCAGGTTGGGTTCTTCGTCGTGACGCACGACCTCTACATCTACGCGATGCATCGGCTGCAACACCGCGTGCCGTTCCTGTGGAGGTTCCACGAGGCTCATCACTCGGTGCCGCAGGTCGACTGGCTGAGCGGCGTTCGGTCGCACCCGGTCGAAATCCTCGTGAACCAGACGATCGAGTTCGCGCCGATCGTCCTGCTGGGCGCGGCGCCGGCCGTCGCGCCGATCAAGGGCGCGATCAGCGCGATCTGGGGCATGTACATCCACTCGAACCTCGACGTGAGGATGGGCGCGCTGCAGCGTGTCCTGAACGGCCCGGAGATGCACCGGTGGCATCACGCGACCGATCCCGAGGCGCAAGGGCGGAACTTCGCGACGAAGCTGGCCGTCTGGGACTGGCTCTTCGGCACGGCCTATCTGCCCGGCCGCAAGCCGACCGGCTATGGGCTCGGCCGCGCGGGATTTCCCTCGGGATACTTCGCGCAGGTGGCCTGGGCGTTCCGGAGGCGGTAAGAGGTTCGAGAGGCGGCGCGTGGCGCCGCCGGCGGACGATCGAGCCTCGCAATGAGGGCCTCGATCTCCGGCCGGCGCGCGGCCAGGTCCGCGGCGCGAATCGCCGCGCGCCGGGCCTTGAGCACGTTCGGGAAGGCGATCCGGCCCCGGGCGAAGCTGTAGAGCAGCACGAGGTCGAGGTAGTAGAGGACGAGCACGGCGCGGAGCCGCGGACCGGCCGGCTCGAGCCGGAAGCCCAGCCGGCGTGCGCTCTTCTCGCTGAAGAAATACGACGTGCCGGTGATGGTGGTCCCGGGAGAGATGACGCCGGACTCGACGAGCCGCGCGATGTCGAGCAGGCCCTCGAGGTAGAAGCGGAGCAGGCGGCGCGTCGCGACGGCGCCGCTCTCGGAAAGCCGGAACAGCCGGACGTAGTCCCAGCTCGTGCCGCCGTGGATCTCCCATGTGCGTTCGTTGCGGAGCGTCGCCTTCAGCATCTCGGAGTGGTAGCGGTAGAGGCCGGCGTTCGTCAGGAGCGGCGTGACGCAGAACTGGAACAGCGAGAGGGCGACGGGAAAGGCGAAGAGGGAAGCGGGGGCCGGAATTCCGCACAGGAGTGCGCACGCTCCGGCCGAACCGAGGACGGCGAGGGCGGCCGAGCGCGTCAGCGTCATCGCCCGGAAGGTGCCGGATGCACCTCAGATCCGCGTGAGGGGCGCGTCTCGGGCGCGTGATGCTGCTCGCGCCGCACTTCGGTTGCGACCGAGTCTTCACTGAATCTTTACACGTTTTCCTCATTGACTTTGCGTAAGAGCCCCAATAGGTTGCGTCTCGAAAGCACCGAACCACTACCCATACCTTTTTCCTCAACTCTTGCAGGAGGGTTTTTGATGACGAACCTCTCGCGTAACGTGGTCCGTGCCCTCGTCGTCGCCCTGGCCGTCGTGACGGCCGGCGGCGCTCTCGCCCAGTCACAGGCCACGACGGGCGTGATCGAAGGCATCGTGTCCGACTCCGGGGGCGTTCCGCTGCCGGGCGTCTCCGTCGCGATCCGGAACACGGCGACGAACTTCGAGAAGACCGCGGTCACGGGCGCGGACGGCCGTTTCCGGGGCCTGGCGCTCCCGCTCGGGCCGTACCGCGTCACCGCGACGTTGAAAGGCTTCGCGACGCTCGTGCGCGAGGGCTTCGATCTCGGCGTCGGCCAGACGATCAACCTCACGCTCCCTCTCACGCTCTCGCAGAAGGCCGAGGCCATCACCGTGACGGCCGCGGCGCCGGTCATCGAGACGGCGCGGACGGAAGGCTCCGTCCAGATCGGCACCGAGGCGATCAGGGGCCTCCCGAACAACGGCCGCAACTTCCTCGAGTTCACGAAGCTGACGCCCGGCGTTTCGATCGTGCAGGGCCCCGACGGCGACGAGCTCACGGTCAACGGCCAGAAGGGCATCCAGAACAACGTCTCCGTCGACGGCAACGACTTCAACAACCCGTTCTTCGGCGAGCAGCGCGGCGGACAGAGGCCGGCCTTCACGTTCAACATGGACGCCGTGAAGGAAGTCGTCGTCGTCTCGGACGGCGCGAACGCCGAGTTCGGTCGGGCGTCGGCGGGCTTCGTGAACGTCGTGACGAAGTCCGGCACGAACGAGATGCACGGCAGCGTGCACGGCTTCTACAAGGACGACAACCTCTCGTCCGCCGCCGTCAAGGCCGACGGCTCTTCGGCCGAGAAGTACGACTTCAGCCAGCTGCAGACGGGCTTCACGCTCGGCGGGCCCTTCATCAAGGACAAGCTCTTCTTCTTCACCGCGTTCGACTACCAGAAGGGCAAGTCGACGAAGCAGACCGACCCGAACCGCATCGACCCGGCGCTCGTGTCGTACTTCGCGTCCGTCGGAGCGCCCGGCCAGAACGCACCGATCGACCGGACGAACGACGCGCGCGTCTTCCTCGGGAAGATCGACTGGGCCGTCAACGAGAAGCACCTCGCGACGGTTCGCTACAACTACACGTGGTCCGAGCAGGAAAACGGCACGTTCGACGTCGACCCGTGGGCGACGAGCTCGAACGCGATCGAGCAGGACCACTCGAACTCGGTGAGCGGCTCGCTCCAGTCCACGCTCACGAACTCGGTCCTCAACGAGTTCCGGTTCCAGTGGGCGCGGGAAGACAGGCCCCGTCCGTACGACGGCCCGCAGGTCCCGGGCGGCGGCCGGCCGTTCCCGGATACGGGCGTCGACTTCGTGAAGGGCTACCGGTTCGGGATGCCGTTCTTCATCCCCGTCGACTATTACGACACGCGGCTGCAGTTCAACGAGAACCTGACGTACATCACGGGCAACCACACGATCAAGGCCGGCCTCGAGTACAACCGGACGAACGCGACGCAGACGTTCCGCGGGTTCGGGAACGGCCGCATCATCTTCGGCTCGGTCAACGGGTTCCTGAACTTCACGAAGAACAGCAAGTACGTCGAGTGCTCGAACGGCACGTCGAACAACACGGGAAACTGCCCCGCGGGCACGTCGATCACCGGGCCCGTCGTCCTCTACCTCCAGCACGTGCCGGGCCCGGGTCTCACGATCGACCAGGCGGGCACTCAGAGCATCGTCCAGGAAGAGCCCGCGGTCTTCATCCAGGACAAGTGGCAGCCCCTCCCGAACCTCACGATCAGCTTCGGCCTGCGCTGGGAAGCGCAGATCCAGCCCGACCCGATCACGCCGCCCGAGTCGGTCTTCTTCGCGCCGTTCATCGGGAAGACGTCGTACGGGCAGGAGTTTCCGTCCGACGGAAAGATTCCCTCGGACTACGCGATGTGGCAGCCGCGCCTCGGGATCACCTGGGACCCGACGAAGGACGGCAAGACCGTGGTCCGCGCGAACGGCGGAATCTTCGCGGCGCGCGTCCCCGGTCTGAACCTCGCGTCCACGCGGTCGACGAACGGCAGCCTCGGCTACGACGTGTACCGGGACAGCTCGCTCACGAACATCCTCGGCCCGGTGCCGGCCTATCCGAACATCATCCCGCTCTCCTCGCTTCCCTCGACTCCGTTCCAGCCCGGCGTCTACGTCTACAGCAAGGACTTCTCGAACCCGCGCACGTACTCGGCCAGCCTCGCGATCGAGCGCGAAGTCATGAAGGACGTCGCCCTCTCCCTGCGGTACAACTACGCGCACACGGTCAACATCGCGCGGTTCATCAACCGCAACGATCCTCTTCTCGGGAACGGGACGGTCGGGCCGTGGACGACCGGGCTTCCCGGGGGGAACGGCCTCGGGTCCCTCACGACGGTGGAGTCGACGGGCCACAGCGTCTACAACGGGATCACGCTCGGCCTCCAGAAGCGCTACGCGACGAACTGGGAAATCCAGGCCTTCTACACCCTCTCGTGGGACAAGTCCGACGACGACAACGAGCGCGACCCGTTCTCGTACCGGTACGCGAAAGTCACGGACCTGGGCCCGGAGTACGGGTACTCGGACCGCGACCAGCGCCACCGGTTCAACGCCTACGTCCTCTGGAAGGCGCCGCTCGACATCAACGTGAACGGCAGCTGGCAGTACCGCTCGGCTCAGCCGCAGTCGATCACGGCGACGGGCGCGATCGCGAACACGCCCCAGGACCGCATCAACCCCGACGGCAGCGTCACGGAGCGCAACCTCGGCCGGAAGGACAACCAGTTCAACTCGTTCAACCTCCGGATCTCCCGCGTCTTCATGGCGGGCAACGTGCAGATCGAGCCCATCTTCGAGGTCTTCAACCTCTTCAACAGCAAGAACCTGAGGAACCCCGGGTCCACGTCCCTGCTCTTCAACTTCGACGGAACGGTACAGAGCGGCCTCGGCGACCCGCGGCAGGCGCAGTTCGGAGTGCGCGTCGTCTTCTAGAGCCCCGACCATCGGCGGGGCGCGGGGTGGGCCGCGCTCCGCCGCATTTTTCAGGGCTCAGGGCGTGAAGCGCTCGGTGACGGGGAGCGCCGTCTCCCGGTCGACGCCGGAGAGCTCGACGGACGCAACTTTCGGGAGGAGGCCTCCCGTCGCGGTCACGTAGACGCGGCGGAGGATCGCGTCCCGGCCTCCGACGTCTGCCGTGACGAACGGGCAGCCCGTTCCCGCGTGGAGCACGAGCGGCCGGGTCGGCAGCGCCCGGACCTTCACCTGCCACCGGTCGCGGTCGTCCAGCGGCGAGAGGTCGAAGCCGTAGGCGCGGATCCGCTCGACGAAGTTCAGGCTCTCGCGGCGGCCGTCCTTCGCGTCCAGCCGCCAGGTGGCCGTCAGGGGCTTCTCCGCGTCGAGCGTGCCGTCGGCCCTGAAACGGGCCTCGTAGAGGACGACGTTCGCGTTGAGGCTCCGGGCGATCACGAACAGCGGGCCGCACGTCTCGTCCCCGCGGGCGGGGGAGGCGGCGAGGAACGCGAGCAGGAGGGTGCGAAGCGCCTTCACACGGATCTCACGGCAATCTCCGACATTGTAGGCACGACGGAGGACGAGGGGCGATGAGCGAAACGATCGATCTGTTCCGCAACGCGGAGGAAACCGAGACGTATCCGGCCGGGCACGTGATCTTTCGCGAGGGAGATCTCGGGCACGCGATGTACGCCGTGCAGGACGGCGAGGTCGACCTCGTCGTGCACGGGAACGTCGTCGAGACCGTCCGGCCCGGTGGGATCTTCGGCGAGATGTCGCTTCTGCTCGAGGGACACCGCCGCAGCGCCACGGCGGTCGCCAGGACCGACTGCCGGCTGGCCCCGGTGACGGAGCGGCGGTTCAACTTTCTCGTTCAGCAGACGCCGATGTTCGCGCTCCAGGTCATGCGGATCATCGCGGGCCGCCTGATGCGGATGGACGCGCGGCTGTAGTCGCCGCCTTCTTCGCCGCCTTATCGACGTGGGGAACCGCGTCCTCGAGGACGAGGATGACCGTCTCCGTGCCGAGATCGCGGTTCCCGAGGCGAAGCGTGCCCTCGATCGAAGGCTGCTTCGGGATCGAGGGGAGTCTCGTGCCCTTCTTCCAGACGACGCCGACGGAGTCCCAGGGCAGCGTGTCCTCGTCGTCCGGGTGGAGCTTGCCCTCCGGGAACCGGGTGAGGTAGAGCCCGCCGGGCGGCTGCGGGTCGACGACCGCGTACCCCCGGATCACGACACGCCTGCCGTCGAGCTCCTTCACGTGGTCCGAGAACGTCGCGCCCGTGGACGCTACTTTCGCGAAGAAGTCGTTCCAGGTGAGGTGGGGAAGGGCGTCGGCTGCCGAAAGGGGAGCGGCGGCGCACAGGAGCGCCGCCGCGACCAGTCGTCTCATGTCAGAACGACGCCGGGATCGGGAAGGTCCCGAGCATCGCGTTCATGATCTCGAAGAACGCCTCGGTGTTGTCCTGAACGCGCGCGAACTGCGACGCACCGGGGCCCATCGCCGAGATCGGAATGTCCGACATCGTGTGGACGGCCTGCGTCTGCGCGTCACCGCCGCTCGCGCCCGTCTCGAGGACGCCCGAGACGATGAACGCGCCGGCCGTGTTCTTCTTGGGGTCGTTCGGGTTCGCGACGGCTTTTCCGCCCGAGACGATCCCCGGGTCGAAGCCGCCGCCTTCCGTGGCCGAGGAGTTGCGCGGCAGCTTGCTGTACGTCCAGTCCTCGTAGTGCTCGGGCGCCGCGCCGAAGTTCACGATGAGCCTGCGGGAAGGCTCGGGGCTCACGGGATACCCGTTCGTCCCGACCACGTAGTCCGTGAAGTTCGAGATCGCCGAGTCGTTCGCGCCGGCGCCGACCTTCGCGTAGTTGTAGGACTTTGCGTAATCCTGCGTGCCCTTCTTGTCCGGGCGGCCGACGGCCGGAAGCGCCATGCCGGCGCACTCGTGGTCGGCCGAGACGATCACGAGCGTCTCGCCGTTGGCGGCGGCGAAGTCCATCGCGACCTGGACGGCGTGGTCGAGCTGGATGACCTCGTAGATCGAACGCTCGGCGTCCATGCGGTGCGCCTGCTTGTCGATGTGGGCGCTCTCGACCATGAGGAAGAAGCCGTTCGGGTACTGCTTGAGCGTGTCGATGGCCTTCTGCGTCAGTTCTTTCAGGAGAGGCTGGTCGGGAAACGTCGCCGTGACCGAGGGATCGCCCTGCTTGAGGATGTCGAAAGCGACGTTCATGTTGTCGAGGTTGAAGAGTCCGAAGAGGCGGCCGTTCGGTCCAGGCGCGAAGCCGTTGAGCGCGGTGGCCGTGTCGACGTACGTCCAGCCGTCGTTCTTGAAGTCGTTGACGACGTTGCGCTCGTCGGTGCGTCGCGAGCCCGTCGTGGACTTCGGGATGAAGTGGTAGGCCCCGCCGCCCATGAGGACCTTGAGGCCGTTCGTGTTGCGCTGGTCGAAGTACTGGTTCGCGACGAGCGTGCCGTCGCCGCGGTCGGCCGTGTGCGCGATGAAGGCGGCCGGGGTCGCGTCCGTGAGGAACGCGTTCGACACGATCCCGGTGACCTTGCCGAACATGCGCCAGGAGAACTCGGAGAGGTTCTCGATTCGCGGGTTGTCGTCGTTCGGGCCCGTGTTGTCCGGGAATACGCCTTCCATCCCGTTGTTCGTCTTGTTGCCCGTGGAGTAGTTGTGGGCGCCGGGGGCGGAGTCCGTGATGAGCGAGTTGAGCGAGGACGTCATGTGGAGACCGTTGTACGGCAGACGGTCCATCGCAAGCGTGCCGTTTGCCTTGCCGGCCGTGTAACCCTTCGACATCACGCGCGCCGCCGTGCGGTGCGCGGCGCCCATGCCGTCGCCGATGAAGAGGATGACGTTCTTCGCCTTCTTGACCGGCACGTCCACGAGGCCGGCCGCCCGGGCCTCGGCCGTGTTCGGGTAAACGTGGAAGAGCGGAGAGACCTTTCCGAGGTGCATCTCGTCGGCGTCGGCGAAGACGTCGCGGATGCCCACCTCGCGGGCGGCGCGCGCGAAGGACGACCGTCCGGCGGCGGCCTCGACGTCGGGGAACGTTCCGATGCCGACGAGGTTGTTCGTCGCGACGCCGGACGGCCGCTGGATCTGGCTCTGGTCCCAGGCGCGGACGGTGACCGTCGACGAGGCCGAGAGGGTCTGGCCGTTCGAGCTCGTCGCCGTTGCCGCGATCACCCGGTTGCCGGAAATCCCGAACTCCGCGTAGCGGAAGTCCCAGTTCGAGTACTGCGCGAACCCCGAGGAGACGCCCCGGCTCGTCACGTCGATGCCGTCGACCGTGACCTTCAGCGACGTGACCGTCGCCCCGGCGTCGGCCGTGGCCTCGACGCGGATGTCGAAGCGCTGGTTCTGCAGGAGCTGGACCTTGTTAGGCGGCGTGACGCGGAGCGTGAGATCCGCGGACGCGCGGGGCGACAGGCCCGCGAGGGTCGCGGCCAGTGCGACGGACGCCAGGGAGAAGAGGAGATTTCTGCGAAGGGAAAGATGCATGGAGATCCTCCTTGCCTCGACGGCGAGAGCCGTGTCGTGCGAGACGCCACGCAATCTCATTCTCAGAAGTCTTCTCCGCGTGTCTTCTGCGTGAAGACTTCGTAAGAAGACGGGCCCGGGCCCGGTCAGGCGGCCGCGGCCGCGGCGTGGCGGGAGGGCAGGAGGAGCGTCCCGGGGCCCAGCCGCGCGCGGTGGCCCTGCCAGTCGACTTCCTTCGAAAAGTAGGGCGCGGCCTGCGTGAAGAGCTGGAGGACGTCCTTGACCGGCAGCAGGAGGAGCTGGCCGGCCGAGTGGTCCGCGTGCGTCGCCTGCGCGAGCGCGAAGCCCTGGAAGAGGCGGAGAAGGAGGAGGACGCCTGCGAGGAGAGCCGCGGGGGGGAGGGCTCGCGGAGCGAGCAGGGCGGCGGCCGCGCAGGCGAGGAGTGCGATCGGGAACGGGTTCAGGAGAAGCTCGCCGGTGTACGTGAGCTTCGAGAACGAATAGCGGATCTTTCCCCAGCGCACCTGGCGCGCGAGGGCGCGCTCGAGCGGCCGGTGTGTCGTGACGTTCCGGACGACGACCGGGCTGAGCGCGACCTTGAGACCTGCGTCGCGGACCGCGCAGCCGATCGCCTGGTCCTCGGCGAGGACGTCGACGAACGCCGCGAAGCCGCCGATCGCCTCGAGGGCGCTGCGGGAGAGCGCCATCGACTTTCCCACCACGCACGGCACGCCGCCGAACTCGGCGATGATCGCCCCGGGCAGGACGAACGTGAGGAGGTGCAGGCTCTCCACGACCGCGCCGAAGGAGCGGGCCTCCGACCCCGTGAAGAGGCTCGAGACGCAGCCAACCTCGGGGTCGTCGAACGCCGCGGCGATCCGCGCCACGTCACCGGGGTGGACGCGCACGTTGGAGTCCGAGACGAGGAGGATCTCGCCGTGCGCCTCGCGCGAGGCGGCGACGAGGCGGTCGACCTTGGGGTTCGCGAGGGCGACGCCCGTCCCGCCGCCGACGACGAGGCGGAAGGCGGTCGCCGGGAAGCGCCGGATGACCTTGCGCGCCACGGCCACGGCGGGGTCGTCCGCACGGGCGGCCGAGAGAATCACCTCGTACGTGACGCCCGTCAGCGCCGCGAACGACGCGAGGTTCTGTTCGAGGCCGTCGTCAAGCCCGCAGAGCGGCTTGAGAACCGAGACCCGGGGCGTCGCCGTGGAACCGGCCGGCCGGAAAGCGCTCGCGGCCCGCTCCCGCGGGCCCGGCGCGAAAGGGCGCTTTCTCCCGAGGAAGCGCAGGACGAGGCCGGTCTGGAACGTCGTCATGAGTGCGCCCGCGGCGGCGAGGACGAGAAGGGCGAGCGTGAGCGTCATGGTGTCCTCATGCGGTTGCGGGCTGGACGAAGCCCGGAATGACGGAGCAGGGCTCGAGGGGCTGCGTCTCGCTCGGCGTGCGCACGGCCTTCGGGGAGGGGGCGAGGAGGCGCGTGACGCCGAGGCCGAGGCCGGAGCGCAGCGTGGCGACGACGGCTTCCGGAGTCTTTTCGCACTGCATGAGCGTCTTCCAGGCCCAGAGGTGGGGCATGTCGTGGAAGTCGCTGTTGCCGAGGTACGGGAGGCGCGCGCGGGAAACCTGCGGGAAGAGGTCCCAGCGGCAGGCGAGCTCCCAGAGGTCGACGAGCTCGGCGAGCTCCTTCCGGCGGTTCCAGATGTAGAACGTGTTCGCGAACCAGTCCGACTGCTCGTTCGGGTGGCAGGCCACGGTGATGGCGCCTGCCTCCCGGGCACGCGTGAGCATCTCCTCGACGGGCCCGTCGGCGGAGACGAAGCGTTCGAGGTTCAGGGCGAGGGCGTGGGCCGACCGCTTGCCCGTGAGCGCGTTGCGCGTCAGTTCGACGCCGGCGAGGACGACCATCCGGTACTCGTCCCAGGCCCTCTTCGTCTCGCGCTCGATCTCGGCGCGGTACGCGTCCCAGTTGTCCTTCGTGATCGAGAGCCTGCAGGAGTGCGCGATCTTTCCGAGAAGCGAGTCTTCGTTGACGACGTGGTCCGTGATCGCGATGGCGTCGTGGCCGGTGCGCCCGAACGCGTCGACGATCTCCGGGATGGCGAGCCGCCCGTCCGACCATGTTGAGTGGATGTGGAAGTCGGCCAGGAGCATGAGGAAGCCCTCCTGCCCGCGGAAGATGGGGCCCGGAAGTGGGGAGCGAGTGAATCGCCCGTTTGGCTCCTGTTAAATGTGCACTGGTTTCTGTGCACGCTTTTCCGGCAATTCCTGCGCGAGGAAGGACTTGCCGATTTCGCGGAAAACGGCCACCGAGGGCCGCGGCCGCCGCTCGAGCGTCCCGTGGTCCAGGGCGTAGAGGCCGAACTTCGGGCCGTAGCCGTCCAGCCACTCGAAGTTGTCCACGAGCGACCAGTGGAGGTACCCCGCGACCTTCACGCCCGCGCGCTCCGCGTCGAGGAGGGCCGCGACGTGTTCCTGGAGGAACCGAGAGCGGCGGACGTCGTCGCCGTCCGCGAGGCCGTTCTCGGTGACGAGGACGGGCAGCCCGAGAGCGCCGGCCTCGGCGAGAAGCGGCCCGAAGGACTCCGGGACGATCTCCCAGCCGTTGTCGGTGAGGCCGCGGCCGCGGGGGTCGCGGTAGGAGAAGCGCGTCAGGACGCGCGTGGGCGCGGGGCATTCGACGTGGAAGCGCGAGTAGAAGTTCACGCCGACGAAGTCGAGCGAGCGCTTCAGGGACGGAAGCCGGCCGTGGAGGCGCGTGAAGGGCGGGATCCAGAGGTCCCACGTCCCGGTCCGGAACGCCTCGAGGAAGGACCTGTTGTAGAGGTGCCGCGCGTGGGCGGCGAGGAGGCGGTCGAGGATCCACCTCGGACGCGACGGCACGAAATCCATCATGTTGTGCGCGAGGCCGACCGCGGCCCGCGCGTCGACGTCCTTGAGCGTTGCGGCCGCCGCCGCGTGCGCCGCGTAGAGGTTTCCGAGGGCGAGCCCGGCCGCGCGCCCGTCCGCGAGACCCGGAGGAATCTGCCCGTCGAGGAATCCGCCGAGGAGGAGGACGAGCGGCTCGTTCAGCGTGACCCAGATCCTCACACGCGGCGCGAGCGCCTCGGCGACGCGCCGGGCGAAGCGGGCGAAGGCCTCGACCGACGCGGGAGACGTCCACGGCGTCTCCGCGTGGAACCAGGCCGGGTGCGTGTAGTGGTGCAGCGTGACGATCGGTTCGAGGCCGCGCTCGAGCAGCCGGTCCACGAGCCGGCCGTACCGCGCGAGCGCGGCGGCGTCGTACGTCCCGCGCGCGGGCTCGACGCGGCTCCACGAGACCGAGAACCGGAACGCGTTCGCACCGGCGTCGGCGGCGAGGTCGGCGTCCTCCTCGTAGCGCTCCCAGGAGCCCGCCGCGCGCCCGCAGGGCCCGCCCTTCGTCCGGCCCGCTTCCTCCCACGCCGTCCAGTCGCAGGCGTCGCCGCCTTCGACCTGGTAATGCGAGACGGCCACCCCCCAGAGGCGCGGCCGGTCCGACGGAAAGGCGGCCATCTTCAAACCGAGATTACAGAAGCTGCGATAAGGTCGCGTGAAGATGGCGGCCGGCAAGGTTCTCGCAGCGATCGACGTCGGGTCGAACTCGATCAAGCTCCTCGTCGCGCGGCGCGACCCGGACGACCCGGGGCACGCGTTCGAGGTCCTGCGCGAGAAGGAGATGGTCCGCCTCGGGCAGCAGACGCTCGCCGAGGGCGCGCTCTCCGAGGAAGCCATGGAGGACGGCCTCGACTGCCTCGCGCGGTACGCGGCGCTCGCACGGGCGGCCGGCGCCGAGTCCATCGCCGCCGTGGCCACGTGCGCGGTCCGCGAGGCCGCGAACGGCGGCGAGTTCGTCCGGCGCGCCCGGCGGGAGACGGGCGTCCGGCTCGCCGTGATCTCGGGGGAGGAGGAGGCGCGGCTCATCACGCGGGCCGTGCGTGCGGACCTGCCGCCGTCCTGCGACCCTATCCTCGTCCTCGACATCGGGGGCGGCTCGACGGAGGTCGTTGTCGCGACGGGGGAGAAGGTCCTCCTCGCCGAGAGCCTCGACCTCGGCGCCGTCCGGCTGACCGACCTCTTCGTCTCGTCGGACCCGCTTTCGCCGCACGACGAGAAGGCGCTGCGCAAGGCGGTCCGTTCGCGTCTCGCCCGGCTCGAGAAGCCCGTTGCGAAAGCGCGGATCAAGACTGCGGTCGGGACGTCGGGCACGATCCTCGCGGTGGCCGAGATCGCGGCCGTCCTGAACGGCCGCGAGGGCGCCGGCGCCGGCCACCGGTCGCTCTCGCGCCGCGACCTGAAGAAAGTCGTGGACCTCCTCGTGTCCTCGACGCTCAAGCAGAAGGCGCGCATCGGCGGCCTCGACGCGGACCGCGCGGACATCGTGACGGCCGGCGCGATCCTCCTCCAGGAGCTGTTCCGTGCGTTCGGGATCGAGACGCTCCTCGCGTCCGAGCGCTCGCTCCGCGACGCGCTCGTCCTCGAGTCGCCGCAGCCCGCCCGCCGGCGCCCGGGCGAGCGGAACGTGCGGAAGGAATCCGTCCGGCGCCTCGCGTCGCGCTCCGGCGCGCCGCCGCGGCACGCCGAGCGCGTCCGCGACCTCGCCCTCGCGCTCTTCGACCAGACGCATGCGCTCCACCAGCTCACCGCGCTCGAGCGCGAATGGCTCGAGCACGCGGCCCTCCTGCACGACCTCGGGCTCTCGGTCGCCTACGCCCGCCACCACCACCACTCGCACTACCTGATCCGCCACGGCGACCTCAAGGGCTTCACCCAGGACGAGGTCGAGGTGATCGCCCTCGTCGCCCGCTACCACCGCAAGGCGCCGCCCGACCCCTCGCACGAGGCGTTCCGGACGCTCGACCCGTGGAAGAAGCCCGTGGTCGAGAAGCTCTCCGCGCTGCTCCGGGTCGCGGACGCGCTCGACCGGACGCACCGAGGGCTCGTGACGCGCGTCCGCGTCGTCCTGCGGGGCAAGAAGGCCCACCTGACGCTCGGGGCGCGTTCCGCGTGCGATCTCGAGCTCTGGGCGCTCAAGAAGAAGGGCAAGCTCTTCGAGAAGGTTTTCGGGACGAAGATCGCCGCAAGGGTGGTTGTCGGATAATCAGCGGGATGTCCTTCCCCCAGGCCACGGTGCTCCTGTTCGCGGCCGCGGCCGCGGCGACGGTCACCCCCACGCCCACGGCCGCGCCGGCCCCGGCGGAGACGCCGAGACCGCGTTCGCTCGCGGACGTCGCGCGGGAACGCAAGCTCGTGCCGCTGAAGGGTGCGGGGGAGTCCCCGGTCGCCGGGACGCAGGGGCCGCTGCGTGTCGAGGAGATCCAGGACAACGGAGCCGTCGCGGACGGGTTCCTCTCGGTCTACGGCCGGGTGCGCAACACCGGCCGCTCGCCGGTCTGCCGCGTGCGCCTCTTCCTCCGCATGTTCGACGAGAACGGGGTCCTCCTCTCGAAGGGGGAGACGACGACGGACCTCAAGGTCGTTCCCGCGGGCGACGCCGTGCCGTTCGGGGGGCGTCTCAAGGTGCCGCCCGGCGTGCGTGGATCGCAGGAACGGGCTCCCGACGTCCTCGCCGAGGGCCCCGCCCGGACGAACTCGCAGCGTGTCGCGCGCGTCGAGGGAGAGGTGCTGGATTTCTCGGAGGAGTGCCGGTGAGCGTTCTCGCGCTCGGATTCGTCCTCCTGCAGGCCGCCGCGGCGACGCCGTCGCCCGCTCCGACGCCCACGCCCTCGCCGCGTCCGTCGGCCGCGGGGCCGCGCACGCTCCAGGACGTCGCGCGCGAGCGCAAGCTCGCGGGCGCGCAGAAGGGGAAGGGCTCGCTCGTGACGATCAGCGGCGGGCCGTCCACGGAGACGCCCGCACCCGCGGGCACTCCCGCGCCTGCGGGAACTCCGGAGGCCGGGGCCGCGACCCCCGAGCCCCCGGCGTCGACGGCGAGCGTGCGCGTGACGGAGGTCCGGAACGACGGCGTCGTCGACCCGAACGGCGGGGTCCGCGTGAACGGGACGGTCCGCAACGGCGGGTACAAGGCGGCATGCAACGTCGTCATCACGGTCCGGATCATGGACAACAAGGGCATCTACCTCGCGAGCGGGGAGGCCGCTCCGGACACGGCGGTGATCCCGCCGGGAGCGGTCGTCAGCTTCCACACGATCGTCCAGGCGCCGCCCGGAGTGCGGGGCGCCCGGGTGGACCCGGACCGCCGGGACGTCACGGACGGATCGACGACGATGGCCGGGGACTGGAAGCTGCTCGGCGGGACCGAGGCGACCGTTGCGAACGCGACCGAGGACTGCGGCCGCTGACGGCGGGCTTCAGCGCGCCGGCGGCTTGCCCTTCGCGAGCGCTTTCTTCGCCTTGATGTAGCTGCTCGAGATCGTCAGCGTCGCGCCGCGCGTGTTCGGGTTGCGGCTGAAGAGGGCCTCGGTCGCTTCCGGGCCATGAGCCTTGTTCTTCCAGAGGAAATCCTCGATGAACTTGTTCGGCTGCTCGGGCCGGCCCCACCCGTCGTTCAGGTCCTTGAGGATCCGGTCGGCGGACGCCGGGGGAATCTCGATGTGCACGTCGGAAAGGCGGTTGCTCCAGAAGAGGTAGATGATCTTGTCGACGGGCGCGTCGCTCCACGTGAGGTCGTCGTGCTCGAGGCGGCAGAACTTCTCCTCAGCGAGCTCGTCGAGGACCTCCATCTGCTTGGTCGGCTGGTCGCCCCACTTCATCTCGCGAAAGCCGGGCTTCATCCCGCCGCTCGCGCCCCCGCCCTTGCCGAAGAGAGCCATCCTGGCATTTTCCTCCCGCCCGATGAGGATACTCCGGGGCC
The DNA here is from genome assembly GCA_044229475.1 of Thermoanaerobaculia bacterium. Classification (GTDB taxonomy): domain Bacteria; phylum Acidobacteriota; class Thermoanaerobaculia; order UBA5066; family UBA5066; genus Fen-183. The sequence goes on from JBGASW010000001.1 coordinate 456,453, forward strand.
GGCAGGAATCGGCGTCAGGGCTTCGGGTCCGCGAGCCCCCGCTTGACGAGGAGCGGCTCGACGATCGGCTCCCGCCCGCGGAAGCGCTTGTAGAGGGTCATCGCGTCCTCGGTCCCGCCCTTTTCGAGGATGTTCTTCCGGAACGACGTCGCCGTCGCCTTGTCGAAGATCCCCTTCTCGCGGAACAGGTCGTAGGCGTCGGCCACGAGGACGTCGCTCCAGATGTAGCTGTAGTAGCCGGCCGAGTAGCCGCCGCCGGGGCCGAAGATGTGCTGGAAGTAGGGGCTCCGGTACCGGACGACGATCTCGGGGATCAGGCCGATCCTGCCGAGCGAGGCCTTCTCGAAGGCGGAGGCTTCCATTTCCTTCGGCTCGGGAAGGGTGTGCCAGTCCATGTCCAGGTACGACGCCGCGAGGTATTCCGTGGTCCGGAACCCCTCGCCGTACGTCCCGGCTTTCTCGATCTTCCTCACGAGATCGAGAGGGATCGACTCGCCGGTCTTCCAGTGCTTCGCGTAGACCTTCAGGACCTCGGGCTCGAGCGCCCAGCTCTCCATGATCTGCGACGGCAGCTCGACGAAGTCGCGCGACGTGGACCCCATCGAGCGGTACGTGACCTTCGAGACGAAGCCGTTCACCGCGTGGCCGAACTCGTGGAAGAGAGTCCGGACTTCCTCGAGCGAGAGGAGGGCGGGGGCGTCGCCGGCCGGGCGCGTGAAGTTCGTGACGTTCGTGACGATGGGCCGGACGTCCTTGCCCTCGCGGACCCATCCGCGGCGGATCCGGCCGCACCACGCTCCGCTCCGCTTGCCGGGGCGCGGGTGGTAGTCGACGGTGTAGAGCGCGAGGAACGAGCCGTCGGCGTCCTTGACCTCGAAGACGCGGACCTCCGGATGGTACTTCGGCACGTCGGTCCGCTCCGTGAACGTGAGGCCGTAGAGCCGGTTCGCGGCGTAGAACACGCCTTCGCGCACGCGGTCGATCGGGAAGTACGGGCGGAGCGCCTGGTCGTCGAGGTCGAAGCGCGCCTTCCGGACCTTCTCCGAGTAGTAGCGCCAGTCCCAGGCCTCGAGCGCGAAGTCCTTCCCGCCGGCCTTGACCGCGGCCTGGAGGTCGGCCCGTTCTCGCTTGGCCATCGCGAGGGCGGGCGTCCACACCCGGTCGAGGAGCCCGTAGACACCGGCCGGCGTCTTCGCCATGTTCTCCTCGAGGACGAAGTCGGCGTGGGTCTTGAAGCCGAGAAGGCGCGCTCGCTCGGAACGCAGGGCGGCGATCCGGGAGAGCGTCGTCTTGTTGTCGAGGGCGTCGCCATGGTCGCCGCGCGACGTGTAGCCGTCGAGGATCTTCTTCCGGAGTTCGCGGTTCTCCGCGAACGTCAGGAAGGGGAGGATCGAAGGGGCCTGCGGCGTGAACGCCCACTTGCCCTCGAGCTTCGCGGCCTTTGCGGCGTCGGCCGCCGCGGAGACGAGAGCCGATGGAAGGCCCGCGAGGTCTTCCTTGCGGTCGACGACGAGCCTGAAGCCGTTCGTCTCCTTCAGGAGGTTGTCGGCGAACTTCAGGCCGAGGACGGACAGCTCCTGGTTGATCTCGCGGAAGCGCTTCTTCTGCTCGGGCGCGAGGTTGGCGCCGCCGCGGACGAAGTCCTTCCAGGTCTCCTCGAGAAGCTTCTTCTGCTCGACGGTGAGCGGCAGCTTCTCGCGCGCCTCCCAGACCGCCTTCACCCGCGCGAAGAGCTTTTCGTTCAGAAGGACGTCGTCGCGCAGGGCCGAGAGCTTCGGCGCGACTTCCTTGTTGATCGCCTGGAGCGCGTCGTTCGTGTCGGCGCCCGTCAGCGCGAAGAAGACGTCGCTCACCTTCGCGAGGGCGAGTCCGCCGTTCTCGAGCGCCTCCACCGTGTTCGCGAACGTCGGGGCCGCGGGGTTCGCGGCGATCGCCTCGACTTCCTTCTTCCGCTCGGCGATCCCGGCTTCGAAGGCCGGCTTGAAGTGCTCGGCCTTGATCCGCTCGAACGGCGGCATCCCGAACGGCGTCGTCCACTCCTCGAAGAACGGGTTGGGCGGGGGCGGGGCCTGCGCGGCGGCGGGAACGGCGGCGAAGAGGACGATCACGGCGACGGCGAGACGGGAAAACGCGAGCGGCATGGGTGCCAGCCCTCCTTCATGCGGACGATCAGCCGACGTTAGCGCCTTCGCGCCGGCTGAGCGCCTGATGCAGATGAAGGATGGGCCGTCAGGGCAGCGCGCCGGGTGGCGGCGCGACGATGCACGCTCTCCAACGGTTGGACCATTCGCGCTGAACCCAGTAGCCGTCGAGCATTTCGTCCCTGTCTGCCACGGAAGCGCAAATGTCCGCGATCTCGGCCTGGTCAGGCTGAGGGTCGAACCAGGCCGCAGGCCGAGTCAGTGTCGCTCCGATCTCGCCGATCGCAGGGTCGGTTACCGCTTCGACGAGCTCGTGAGATGCGTTCGACGTCGCGATGTCGAACGGGTTGGGGTGTGCGCCGCAGCCGGTCAGGCAGCCGCCGGAGATGGCCGGGAGGACACCGTATGCGGACCGGACGCCATTGATCCGCGTCGAGGAGTGATACGCGCAGAAATTCACACACGACCTGAGGCCGGCCCCGTCGTCGATCTGCACGCTGTCCGGGAAGTCGATCATGTAGACCGTCACCGGGTTTCCCTGGGGGTCCACCTCGGGGGGCGGGATGGCTCCAGATGCGACATGCGCCGCGAGCGCGGCGGTGATCTGCGAGTCGGTGACCGTCGCCCCCTGAGAAGGCGTCATCGTGTACGTGCCCGCGAAGGAGCCGTGGCCGATGCGCTGGTCCGAGCCGGACAAGCCGTCCGCAAAGCCCGTCAGGCCGACGGTGTCGTATTCGGAAAGCCAGTCGAACATCGCGCCCTTCGTGAGGGAGCGGTAGAACCCCTCCATGGCGGCTGAATGGTCCGCCGGCACCGTCGCATTCCACCGGACCGCGACCACCTTCGCGTTCGATACGACCGGTCCGCCGTAGTACTCGAGGTGCGGCTTTACCCGACGGCGGACCCTCCTAAGCGACGACGAGACGGGCGGCTGCGCGACGAGCGCGAGGCGGTCGGCGGCGGAGTCCTCGTTGCCACAGGGCACCGCGACGTCCACGAAGAGCGGCTTGAAGTTGCGAGGGAGGGAAGCCGCCGGGCGACGCACGACACACGTCCGCTCATCCGGGGACGCCGCGAACGCCCCGCCGGCCGCCGTGAGGGCGAGGGCAAACACGAGACCACGTCTCAAGTGTGGGAATGGTACCCCCAGAGGGATTCGAACCCTCGATCTCCACCTTGAAAGGGTGGCGTCCTGGGCCGCTAGACGATGGGGGCACCCGAGGAACGGCGGATTCTAGCGGCTTTTCGCTCCGGCGTCAGTCCGGCTGGACGAAAGCCTGCTCGAACCGGCGGACGATGTCGTCGACGCTCGGCTCCGCCTTGACGCCCGTGCGCGAAAAGACCCCCGAAATTTTCTTCAGGACCGAGGGCGCGCCCGCGGGCCGCGCAGCCTGCGCCTCCTTGAGGCCCTGGTGCACCTCGCGCACGACGCGCGGGTGCGGCTCGTGGTCGCTCCGCACCGAGTGCTTGAGGAGTTCGGCATTGGAGATCCTCGGGCTCTTGGCCGAGCGCAGGACCTCGAAGGCCTCGGCCGAGGCCCTGAGACGGAGACTCCGTTTCGCAGGGGAAATGACCATGGTCGGTCCTCCGGACGGGTTCTGGGTTCCCTTTGACCGCTGAGGCCTGGATCTTACGACACAGGCTCGGGGTTTCGGTCAAGAACGAAACAAGGTGGTGAGCCGTGTCGGACTCGAACCGACGACCCCCTGCTTAAAAGGCAGGTGCTCTAACCGACTGAGCTAACGGCCCTCACCAACGGCAGTCTATCCGACGACGGCGGAGTCCCCGAAGCGCCCTCAGCCCCGTTGCGCCACCGGGACGTTTCCGAGCCAGGCGTCCAGGACCGTGCCGCCGCGGATGATCGTCTCCTCGCGTTTCGGGCCGGTCGAGAGGATCACGACCTTCGCGCCGACGATCTCCTCGAGAGCCGTGACGTACTCGCGGGCGCGGGCGGGGAGGGCCTCCCAGCTCTCGATCCCGACGGTCGACGTCTTCCATCCGGGGAACGTCCGGTAGACGGGCTGGGCCTGTTCGTAGTGGTCGGCGCGCGCCGGGATCTCGGCGACGGCCTTTCCGCCGATCGTGTAGCCCGTCGCGATGCGGATCTCTTCGTGATCGTCGAGGACGTCCATCTTCGTCAGGGCGATGCCGTCGAGGCCGCACACGCGGACCGAGGTCCGCGCGACGACCGCGTCGAACCAGCCCACGCGCCGCGGGCGGCCCGTCACGGTGCCGAACTCGTTGCCGCGCGCGCGGATCCGTTCGCCGACGTCGTCGAAGAGCTCGGACGGGAATGGGCCCGAGCCGACGCGCGTCGTGTACGCCTTCATGACGCCGACAACGGCGCCGAGCGCCGACGGCGGGATCCCCAGGCCCGTGCAGGCGCCGCCTGCCGCGCACGAGGAGGACGTCACGAACGGGTAGGTTCCGTGGTCCACGTCCAGCATGACGCCCTGCGCGCCCTCGCAGAGGAGCTTCTTGCCGGCCGCGAGCTGCGCGTTCAGCCAGGCGCTCGTGTCCGTGACGTGGCGCGCGAGTTTTTTACCGCATTCCACGTAAGTGTCGAGCGTCTCCTCGATCGGAGCGGGCTCGACGCCGTAGAAGTGCGAGAGAACCGCGTCATGGTGGGTGAGGACGGGGCGCGCGAGCGCGCGGAAGCGGTCAGGATCCACGAGGTCCGCCATGCGCAGGCCGGTGCGGTTCGCCTTCGTCTCGTACGCGGGGCCGATGCCGCGCGACGTCGTCCCGATGTTCGCGCCGCCGAGCGCCTTCTCGCGCGCGCCGTCGAGGAGGGCGTGCGTCGGCAGGATGACGTGCGCGCGGTCCGAGATGAGCAGGTTCTCCTCGATGCGGACGCCGGCGGCGCGCAGGCTGTCCATCTCGGAGAGCATCGCCCGCGGGTCGATCACGAGGCCGTTGCCGACGACGTTCATGACGCCGGGGCGGCAGATGCCGGACGGGATGAGGCGGAGCGCGAAGTGGCGGTCGCCGAACTTCACGGTGTGGCCGGCGTTGTGGCCGCCCTGGTAGCGGGCGACGAGGTCGAACGAGGGGGAGATGAGGTCGACGACCTTGCCCTTGCCCTCGTCTCCCCACTGGCCGCCGACGATGGCGAGGGCGGAGCCCTTGATGTGTGTCACTTGCGAATTCTACCGGAGGAAGAGGAGAGGTTGAGTAAGAGAAGAGAAAGAAAGAGAAAGAAAGAGAAAGAGAAGATTTCCTAGAAGGGTGAGTGGGGCCGGGGCGACGGAGCCGGCGCCGCGGTGACTCGAGGCCGGAGCCCGTATTCACCTTCTAAGAAGATCCCCGGATCCCTTTCCCGGTGCACAATGTCTCATCGTGCGACCCACCATTCTTCTCGACGGGGATTCTCTTTCACTCGAAGAACTCTCTCTCGTCTCCCGCGGCGAATCCGCGGCGGCGCTCGCGCCGCGCGCCGCGGCGCGCGTGGACGCGGCACGGACCGTCATCGACAGGGCCGTGGCGGAGGACCGGGTCGTCTACGGCGTCACGACGGGCTTCGGAAAGTTCGCCGACGTCGTCATCCCGCACGCGAAGCTCGGCGAGCTGCAGCTCAACCTCGTGCGGAGCCACGCGGCCGGCACCGGGCCGGCGCTCGCCTCGCCCGCCGTCCGCGCGCTCATGCTCCTGCGCGCGAACTGCCTCGCGAAGGGCTACTCCGGCATCCGGAGGAAGACGCTCGAGCTCGTCCTCGCGTGCCTCGAGGCGGGGGTGCACCCGGTCGTCCCCGAACAGGGGTCCGTCGGCGCGTCGGGCGACCTCGCGCCGCTCGCGCACCTCGCGCTCGCCTTCGTCGGGGAAGGCGAGGCCGAGTTCCGCGGGCGGAGGATGCCCTCCGCGGACGCGCTGCGCGAGGCGAACCTCGCGCCGGCGGTCCTCGAGGCGAAGGAAGGGCTCGCGCTCATCAACGGGACGCAGCTCACGACGGCGCTCGGCGCGCTGGCGCTCGCGCGCCTCCTCCACCTCCTCAAGGCGATCGACCTCGTCGGGGCGCTCACGCTGGACGTCCTGAAGGGGACCGACAAGGCCTTCGACGCGCGCATCCACGCGGCGCGCCCGCATCCGGGCCAGGTCGCGTCGGCCGCGAACCTCCGGGCGCTCCTCGCGAACTCGCCGCTCCGGGAGAGCCACCGCGACTGCGGGGTCGTGCAGGACGCCTACACGCTGCGCTGCATGCCGCAGGTGCACGGCGCGGCGCGCGACGCGGCCGCCCACGCCCGGCGCGTGATCGAGATCGAGATGAACGCCGCGACGGACAACCCGATGGTCTTCGCCGAGGAGGGCGAGCTCGTCTCGGGCGGAAATTTCCACGCGGCGCCGGTCGCCCTCGTCTGCGATCTCCTCGCGGCCGCGGCGGCGGACCTCGCGTCGATCTCCGAGCGCCGCGTGGAGCGCCTCGTGAACCCGTCGCTCTCGGGCGACCTCCCGGCGTTCCTCGTGAAGGACGGCGGCCTGAATTCGGGCCTCATGATGATCCACGTGACCGCGGCGGCGCTCGTCTCGGAGGCCAAGGCGAATTCGTTCCCGGCCTCGGTGGACTCGATTCCGACGTCGGCCGGCAAGGAAGACCACGTGTCGATGGGCCCGATCGCCGCGCGGAAGCTCGCGCGCAACGTCGACCTTCTCGAGACCGTCCTCGCGATCGAGCTCCTCGCCGCGGGGCAGGCGCTCGACCTCCGGCGCCCGCTCCGCTCGTCGCCGCCGCTCGAAGAGCTGCACGGGCGGCTGCGCGCGCGCGTCCCCTTCTGGGACAGGGACCGCGCGGCCGCTCCGGCCGTCGAAGGCGCGCGCGCCGTGCTGACGGGCGACCTCGGGCCGATCCTGTCCCCGCTCGCCTGAATCAGGGCGCGAGCGCGTCCGCGAGGGCGGACGGGAGCTCGTCGGAGGGGACCGCGCTTTCGAGGAGCCCCAGCGTTGGCAGCGCGGCGAGCGGGGCCGGGATCGCGAGAGCCCGCCGCCGGCTCTCCGCGACGCGGTTCAGGACGAGCGCGGGCTCGGCCCCGCGCGCGGCGAGCTTCGCGGCGACCTCGGCGGCCGTCCGCAGCGCCGACGCGTCGCCGGAGGACGCGACGAGGAACCGGCCCTCCTCGAGGAGCCGGGCCGCCTCGGCGCTGCGCGCGCGGAAGCCGTCGTAGAGGCCGTCGAACGCGCGGAAGAAATCCGCGAGGTCCGCGAGGAATCCGAACCCGAGCACCTTGTCGGCCGCGCGGAGCACGGCGGCGCCGCCTCGCGACGCGCCCGAGAGCGCCTTGCCGAGGAGGCTGTCCGAGCGGAGGAAGAAGCGGAGCGCGTCGTTCTCGAGCAACTCCACCATGCGGCGGGGCGCCGCGAGGAAGTCGAGGCCGCGCGAGGCCGGGGGCGTGTCGAGGACGACGAGGTCCACGTCCGGGTCGGCCGCGTGCTCGTGCAGCGCCTCGACGCCCATGTACTCGAGGACGCCGGGCAGCGAGTCCACGAGGCCGGAGTAGAGGCGGTTCTCGTGGATGCGCCGGAGCGCGTCCGGGCTCGCGACGCGCGCGAGGAGCCGCTCGAACGTCGCCTTCGGGTCGATCTGAAGGGCGAGAAGCTTTCCGCCCCGGGGGAGGCCCGGCACGCGCACGGCGACGGGGTCGCCGCCGCGTCCGTCGGCGGCGTCGAGGCCGAGCGCCTGCGCGAGGCGCCGCGCCGGGTCCACGGTGAGGACGAGTGCGCGCCGCCCGCGCCGCGCGGCGGCGAGCGCGACGGCCGCGGAGAGCGTCGTCTTCCCGACGCCTCCGGGGCCCGTCAGCACGATGAGCTTCTCCCCGTCGAGCCAGGGGGCGAGGTCGAGACGCGGCTGGTTCGGAGGGAAGAAAGAAAGAGAAGAAGATCTGCTCAGAGGGTCCGGGGCGGGGGCGCGGCCGGGGCGCTTCGAGCGACCGGCGCGCAAAGGCGCGGGCGATTGAAGAGTTTCTTCGAAGGTGGCGAGGAAGGCCGAGAAAAGCGGCGATGCCACCGCAGTGACCTGGCCGCCTCGCGATCCGGAGGCCGCCGGTGAGGGACCTTTCGAAGAAATCTTCTGGTCTTCTTCGGACGTGTCCGCATCGATCTCCTGGATTTCGATCAGGGGAACCCCCGTCTCCCTCTTCAGCAAGATCTCTTCTCTTCCTCCTCTTCCGACCCGATTGACCACGACGAGCGCCGTCGCGACGCCAGCGGCGGGAGAGCGCGTCGACGTCGAGCGCGAGCTTGCGGAGAGGGCCGGCCGGCACGGTCTTGAGGATCGTGCGGGGGAGGGCGAGGAGGGAGAGCGCGTGGCCTGTGGCCGGCGCGTCGAGGACGACGAGGTCGTAGCGCGGCTCCTTCGCCGTGCTGCGCGTCCGCTTCAGCACCTCGCGGATCTTCCCGAGCAGGAGAAGGTCGGGCAGGCCCGGTGTCGCCCGGGTGAAGAAGCGGAACGCCGGGAAGGCGAGCATGCGATCGCCCAGGAGGCGGACCGGCGAGACGGAGCGGACGAAGTCCGTGAGGAGCGCGTCGAAGTCGGTCGTGATCGTCCGGAGGTTCTCCCCGAGAGCCGCCTCGGCGTAGCCGCGGTCCTCGCGCCCGAAGAGGGCGGCGGCATCGCCCCGCCCGTCCGTGGACACGAGGAGGACGGAGCGGCCCCGGCGCGCCGCGAGGGCGGCAAGCGCCGACGCGACGGTCGTCTTCCCGACGCCGCCCTTGCCCGAGACGGCGAGAAGCGTCCGCGAGGCGAGGTCGCGGAGGAGGTCCGGTGCGCTCAGGCGGGCCCCCGCGCTCACCGAAAAAGGGACATAATCGGCCACTCTAGCAGGTGGCGCGCCCCGAGCGCGCCCCGCGGAAGGTGAACGACATGGGCGACTCACTCTTCGACCAGATCCGGGCACGGGGCGAGAGCTTTCTGACCGAGGTATCGAACAACCTGATGGCGAACCCCGCCTTCATCGAGGTGCTCAAGAAGGGCGTCGCGGCGAAGGAAGAGGTCGACAAGAAGGTGGTCGACGCGCTCCGTGCGATGAACGTCGTCACGAAGAAGGACCTCCACCGGCTCGAGAACCGCATCGCGGAGCTCGAAAAGGAGATCGAGGCCCTCAAGGCGAAGCCCGCGAAGAAGACCGCGCGGAAGAAGTAAGTCATGGCTCGCAAGGTCGTACCCGGCGGACGCGTCGTCAGCTTCCCGAAGGCGAGCCCGCCTCCGGCGCGGCGGACGAAGATCGCCGTGACGGGCGGAGCCGGGTTCTTCGGGTCGCGTCTCGTGCGCTCGCTCCTGCTGCGCGGGGAACACGAGGTCGTCGTGTTCGACCTCGTCCCGCCCGCGGACATGCCGGGCGACGTCCGCCACCGCTTTCTCGACCTGAACCTGCCGTTCGCGGACGGGACGCTCTACAAGCTCCTCCTCGAGGAGAAACCCGACGTCATCGTCCATCTCGCTCAGCTTCGGAGCCCCTCGAGGCAGACGACCTACGCTCACGAGCTGAACTCGATCGGCGCCCTTCACGTCTTCGCGGCGGCGGGCGAGGCGAAGGTCCCCCGCGTGATCCTCGGCTCCCTGTCGCTCGTCTACGGGGCGCGCGGCGACAACCCGAACTTCCTGACGGAGGAGCACCCGCTCCGGCCCGACCCGCAGGACCGGTTCGTACAGGACTTCGTGGAGGCCGAGAAGCACGCGCGCGAGCACGTACGCCGGCACCCGGAGACCGCGGTCCAGATCCTGCGGTTCGTACCGCTCCTGTCGCCGGAGGTCCGCGATTACCGCGCGCGGCTGTTCGCGTCGCCCTTCTCGTGGACGCTCATGGGGTACGACCCGCTCGTGCAGGCGCTGCATCCCGACGACGCGGTGGAGGCGATCCTCCGCGCGCTCGACCGCCCGGAAGTGCACGGCGTGTTCAACGTGGCGCCCGAGGGGATCCTGCCGCTTTCGAGCGTCCGCCTCTTCTTCGGGTCGCTCGGCGTCCCGGTGCCGCACCCGCTCGCCTACGCGCTCTACGAAGCGACGTGGCTCGCCGGCGTCGGCGCCCTGCCGGGAGTCCACGCGCACTACCTCCGCTACCTGTGCGTCGTGTCGAACGAGAAGGCGCGGCGCGTCCTCGGATTCGCCCCGAGGAGGACGACGCTGGACTGCGTACTCGAGACCGCTCGTGTGCGCTTCGGCAGCGGCCGGCTCGTGGACTTCGACGCGCTCGAGACGGCCGCCCGGGCCGCGGACTTCGCGTACGAGCGGCGCGTCCACCCGAAGCGCGCGTCCCAGCGCGTCCGGCAGGAGGCCGCCTCGTGAGCGCGCGCCGCACCGTGCCCGTCAAGCCGTTCGTCCCCGTGTCCGAGGCGCCGGCACCGTCCGGGGGGTTCGCGCCCTCGCTTCTCCCGCAGAAGCAGGACGACCTCCTGCAGGCGCTCCTCGGCGAAGCCGCCCGCTTCCTCGACGCGCACCCCGAGTGGAAAGGCCCGCGCGCGGCCGCGGACCTCTGGAACCTCTTCCGCCACCGGAACCGAACGCTCTCGCTCGACGACTTCGGCTACGACGAGGCCGCCGCGAAGCCCTGGCACGAGCTGTACGACTTCCTCTACACCGTGTGGTGGCGCGTGACGCTCGCCGGCGTCGAGAACATTCCGTCCGCGGGTCCCGCGCTCCTCGTCATCAACCACTCGGGCGTTCTCCCGTGGGACGGCGCGATGGTCAAGCGCGGAATCATGCGCGACCACCCGGCGCATCGCGACGCACGGATGCTCATCCTCGACATGTTCACGACGCTGCCGTTCCTGCAGCCGTGGCTGCGCCACCAGGGCGAGGTCCGCGCCTGTCCGGAGAACGGGGAGCGCCTCCTGAACCGCGGCGAGCTCGTGGGCGTCTTCCCCGAGGGCGTCAAGGGCGTCGGCAAGCTCTTTCGTGACCGCTACCGGCTCGCGCGATTCGGGCGCGGCGGGTTCGTGCGCCTCGCTCTCCGCACGGGCGCCCCGATCATCCCCGTAACGGTCGTCGGCGCCGAGGAGATCTACCCGAACCTCTTCCGGATGGACATCATCGGGAAGCCTCTCGGCCTTCCGTATTTTCCGATCACGCCGTTCTTCCCGGCTCTCGGCCCGATCGGCGTCCTGCCGCTGCCGACGAAGTGGTGGATCGACGTGGGCAGGCCGATCCCGTTCAACCACGGACCCGAGGTCGCGGACCGGCCGATGATCGTCAACGAGTTCGCGGACCACGTGCGGTCCACGCTCCAGACGATGATCGACTCGCGCCTCTCGCGGCGCGGAAATCTCTTCACGGGGGAGTAGGCGCGGAGAGACGTCCCGCTCAGCGGACCGTCGAGGCGTCCGTGATGAGCTTTTCGACGCCCGCGAGCGTCTTCGGGTCGGAGCCGAAGCGCCGGCGGGCTTCGGCAAGGAGCGCGTCGCGGGTCGCCGCCGCGGCAGGCGCGCTCTTCCCCTTGAACTGGGCGGCGAGGTCGGCGGAGACCTTCGCGCGGAACGGCGCAACGTCGGGGGTGCGCGCCGTGGCCGGGAGCGCCTCGGCCGACTTTTTCAGCTCGGCGATCCGGGCGGCGCCCGACGAGGAGACCGCGAGGACGGCCCTCGCCTCCAGGCGCACCGGCGCGCGCTCCGCGGGCCCGCCCGTCGGCGCGAGGACGAGCTCGCGAGCGGTCTGAGGGCGCTGCTCGAGCGACTGGATGCGCGAGATGCGCTCCATGGCGGCGACGAGGTCGCGCGCCCGCTTCGCGTGCTGTTCCGCCGCGAGTGCGTCGGGCCTCGGGCGGTCCGCGGCCTCCGCGCGTCGCCTCGCGGCTTCGCGCGCGGCGTCGGCGAGGTCCTTCTCGAACCCCTTCTCGAGCTTGACGAACTCCACGACGAGGCCCGCGACGTTCGCGGCCAGGACGAATTGCTTGAGCTTGTCGTTCGAGCCGAGAAGGATCGCGATCTGGGTGAGGAGCGATGCGAACCCTGCGAGCACGCCCCCGGTGAAGGCCGCGACCTGCCAGACCTTTGCCTCCTCGATGGCCCTGCGTGCCGTGGCGTCCTGCTCGGCCGCCCTCTGCCGGCGGGCCTCCACTTCGCGTTTCTCGCTCTCGACGCGCTTCTGGAGCTCCTCGAGCGTCGGGTCCGCTCCGATGGGCCGCGCCTTCATCGTCGTGTCGAGAGCGCCGAACCGGCTCGCAGCCGGCGTGGGCGTCGGCCGGGCCGAGGGCGCCGACACGCCCGACGAGGCCAGGAGCCTGAGTCGCGTGTCGTTTCCGGTGATTTCGGCGGCTCTCTTCGCCGAGCGCGCCGCGTCTGCGGCGGCATCCTCGGCCGACCGGCGCCACGCCGACGAGACGTCGTTCGCCTGCCCGGTTTCCGCGGCGACGGCAGCCTCGAACGCCTGTTTCCGCGCGTCGCGCTCCGCGGTGAGGCGCCTGGCGAGGTCCCGGAGAGCCAGGGCGGCGGCTTCTTCGGCGCACGTCAGGCCGGCGCTTGCAACCGCGCCCGCGCAGCTCCACAAGTCCGTGCAGCACGCGCCGGCGGAGCCGGCCGCGAGGAGGAACGAGAGAAGCGCCGCGAGGGCGCCGCGCAGGACCGCCTTCATGGAATTTCCCGGAGAAAAAGAGTATCAGAAAGTGCGACCGCTTCTCAACGGCCGCGGGCGGCGGTCATGCGCTCGAGGTCGGCCTCCAGCGTCGCGAGCGACGCCGCGAGTCGCGTCGGGATAATGTCGCTCGCTCGGTCGGCGTGGGTCTTCACGCGGGCGCGGTCGCGTGTGCAGGCCGGCCTCAGGATCAGGCCGTGGGCGGCGAAGACCTTCGAGAGCCGCTTGAAGTCGGCGTCGAGCGTGGCCATCGTCGAACGGTACGCGTACTCGGCGATCCGGATGCGGCCCGACGTTCGCATGATGTTGCGCATGTAGCGCGGGAGATCCTCCGGGCGCGGCTCGAAGACGACGACGTCCGCCGCGGGGGCCTCGCGGCGGTACCGCCCGAGGCCGTACTTGAGCCGCGAGTGGAGCGTGACCCTGAAGACCTGGTCCAGGATCGTCGGGAGGCCGCGCCGGCGCAGAGCGCCGGCGCCGGCGCCGTTCGTGTCGGCCGGACGGAAACGGACGGGGACGAGCGGGTTCACGCAGATCGTGAGGCCGCAGCGCTCGCGGATCGAGAGCGAGATGTGGGCCGTCTTCTTCACGCCGCCGTCGATGTAGTCGACGCCCTTGATCTTCACCGGTCGGTAGAGGCCGGGAATGGCGCAGGAGGCGGCGACGGCCTGCGAGATCGGGACGTCGTCGTGGCCTTCGCAGCCGAACGCGGCCGTGTTCCCCGAGTCGAGGTCGACCGCGACGATCCGGAGCGTCTTGGCCAGCTTGCGGAAGTCGTTCGTGCGCCCGTCCCTCGTGAGCCAGTCGCGCATCCACGCCTCGAGCCCCTCGTTGTGGAAGATGCCCGAGGGCAGGAGCTGGCCGAAGGCCTGGACGAGGTCCGTGAGTGTCGTCTCGTGGCGGTTCTTGTAGTAGTCCCAGGCGGCGTCGAGGAGCGTGAACGGTGCCTTCGCGAGGCGGCTCGCGATCTCCTCGAAGTTGACCCGGAAGAGGTTGAGATCGTCGACGTCGGTACGCGCCTCGGCCGAACGCGTGGCGTTGCGGAAGAGGAGCGACGGGGTCACGCCGTTCGCGAGGAGCGCGGAGATGTAAGCGCCCGCCGAGACGCCGACGAAGACGTCGAAGTCCGTGATCGAGGCGTTCTCGAGCCGGTCCTCGAGGGCCGCGAGGGCTCCGATCTCGTAGATGGCGCCCGTGACGCCGCCGCCCGCGCAGACGAGACCCAGCTTCTTGCCGATCGGAGCCGGGAAGGGACGGAAGCGCTCACCCGAGCCTTGGTCGGGGGGCATCCCGGGTCTCTCGCGGTGAACCGTCATGCTCTCTTGAAAGTGAAAAGGGGCGCCTTCGATGGGCGCCCCGAGTGTATCCGATCCTGGCCCGGGCGCTCAGCGGGCGCGGCGGCCTTTCGCAGCCGGCTTGCGCGACTTGAGCGTATCGATCTTCTTGCCCAGCGTGTCGACCTTGGCGGACAGCGAGCGGAGCTCGTGGCGCGTGGGGACGTTCAGGCGGTGGAGGCCCATCTCGACGGCCGAGCCGACCTTGTCGCCGACCATCTTCGTGACGTCTTCGGCGCGGCGGGCGGCCTGCTCGCCGGCCTTCTGGACGCGGGTCTTCACGTCCTTCGTGAGCTTCTCGCCGAGGTCCTTGCCGGACTCGACGACGTCCATGGCGAAGGCGCGGGGGTCCTTCCGGATGGTCTCGCTCTTCTTCGCGAGGTCACGGGCGGCGACGCGGACCTTCTTCTCGGCCTTGACGGCGGCGGTCTTCGCCTTTGCGCCGAGGCGGTCGAGCTCCGTGCCGGCGTTCTTGAGCGCCTTCTGGACGGGGGCGGGGACCTCGAAGGGGAGTTTCGAGGCGGGCTTGCGGGTGGTGGTTCTCATCGGGCTCTCCTTTTCCGGGCTGCTGGAGCGGAGGCGCGGCCGGGTTTGGCGGCTGCGCGCTCGCGCGGGTTTGAAGGGAACGACTTCTGGGCGAGCGATTCGAGCTGGGCGAGGCGTGTCTTGATCGCCGCGACTTCGCGGGCGAGCTCGGGCTGGCCTCCGAGGCGGCCACCGAGGTCGCGGACGCTGCCCGTGAGATCCGCCAGGCTCTCGCGGAACACGAGGCCGACGTCGTCGCGCAGGCGCGCGCCTTCCTCCCAGGTCACGCGGCCTTTCTCGACCAGGCCGCCGACGATTTTCTCGACGTCCTGGCGGGCGTCCTCGAACCTGCGGGTGAGGGGAGCGAGCGTCTGGCCGAGCTTCTCCGGCCGGGCGGCGTTCCGGAGGCTTTCGGCGACGGAAGTGGCCCCGACGCGCTCGGCGGCCCCGGCGACGGTCTCGGCCGCTTCGCTGCCGGCCCGGAGGATTCGCGCGAGCGTGTCCGCGGAAGCGGCGACCGGGCCCTTTCCCGACGCGAGGGCGCGCGAGAGGACGCGGGCCGTGATGTCCTCGCCGGTGTCGGCGGCGATGACCTCGATGCGGGTCCCGGTCGAGACCGCCCGGGCGAGGTCCTCGAGGGTGACGAAACGCCGCTCCCTGGCCTCGTAGAGCTTGCGGTTCCGATAGCGGACGATGCGTCTCACGTCGCTCATGGGCCCAAGATAACGCGTCGCGTAATTCCTGTCAAGGGGAATCTTGTGCAATGCGTCATCCGGGGCGCCGGGGCTAACATTCCGGCGATGTCGGCTCCCGCGTCCGCCCCGCCTTATGCGCCCCCGGCGTTGCCGAGGGGAACCGTCCTGGCCTGCCGGTCGTGGCTCACGGAAGCCCCTTACCGCATGCTGCTCAACAACCTGGACCCGGAGGTTGCCGAGCGCCGCGAGGATCTCGTCGTCTACGGAGGCTCGGGAAAGGCCGCCCGGAACCCCGAATGCCTCGAGGCGATCCTCCGGGAGCTCAGGCGACTCGGCGACGACGAGACCCTTCTCGTCCAGTCGGGTAAACCGGTAG
Source organism: Thermoanaerobaculia bacterium (assembly GCA_044229475.1). GTDB lineage: Bacteria > Acidobacteriota > Thermoanaerobaculia > UBA5066 > UBA5066 > Fen-183. The sequence continues at coordinate 472,076 of JBGASW010000001.1, forward strand.
GCGTGTTCCGGACGCACCCGGATGCTCCGAGGGTTCTCATCGCGAACTCCAACCTGGTGCCGAAATGGGGCACGTGGGACGAATTTCGCCGCCTGGAGGCCCTCGGGCTGACGATGTACGGACAAATGACGGCGGGTTCGTGGATCTACATCGGAACGCAGGGGATCCTCCAGGGGACGTACGAGACATTCGCGGAGGCCGCGCGGCGCGATCTCGGATCGCCCGACGGATCGCTCGCAGGGCGCCTCGCCGTCACGGCGGGTCTCGGCGGCATGGGCGGCGCCCAGCCGCTGGCCGTCACGATGTGCGGGGGAACGGCGCTGGTGGCCGAAGTCGACGCGGCGCGCATCGACAAGCGCCTCGCGACGCGTTATCTCGACCTCAGGATCGACGGGCTGGACGCGGCGATCGACGGGGCGCTCGCGGCCCGCGACGCGAAGGAAGCCGTTTCGATCGGAGTCCGTGCAAACGCGGTGGACCTCCTCGAGAGGCTTCTGAAGAGAGGCATCGTCCCCGACGTCCTCACGGATCAGACCTCCGCCCACGACGAACTCAATGGCTACGTTCCGCATGCACTCGAAGGAATTTCCCTCTCCTTCGACGATGCGCTGCGCCTGCGGCGGGAGGATGCCGATCGATATCGCAGGGCGGCGGTTTCCTCGATGGGCGCGCACGTGGCGGCGATGCTCGAGCTCAAGCGGCGCGGCGCCGTGACGTTCGACTACGGCAACAACCTGCGCGCCGGAGCGGCCCAGGCCGGCGTCGCGAACGCGTACGACATCGCCGGGTTCGTCCCGCTCTACATCCGGCCTCTCTTCTGCGAGGGCAAGGGGCCGTTCCGGTGGGCCGCGCTGTCGGGCGATCCCGCCGACATCGACGAGACGGACCGCGCCGTCCTCGAGCTCTTCCCGGAGAATGCCGCGCTTCGCCGGTGGATCACGCTCGCGAGCGAGCGCGTCGCGTTCCAGGGTCTGCCGGCGCGCATCTGCTGGCTCGGCTACGGCGAGCGCGCGAAGGCGGGCCGCGCCTTCAACGAGCTCGTGCGGAGCGGGCGCGTGAAGGCGCCGATCGTGATCGGCCGCGACCATCTCGACTGCGGTTCGGTCGCCTCGCCGAACCGGGAGACGGAGGGCATGAAGGACGGGAGCGACGCGATCGCGGACTGGCCGCTCCTGAACGCGATGCTCAACACCGCCGCCGGCGCCACGTGGGTCTCGATCCACCACGGCGGCGGCGTCGGGATCGGCTATTCGCTGCACGCGGGAATGGTCGTCGTGGCGGACGGGACGGACGCCGCCGCCGTGCGGCTCGAGCGCGTGCTCACGACGGATCCGGGCATGGGCGTGATCCGGCACGCGGACGCGGGCTACCCCGAGGCCGTGGCGTGCGCGGAGGCGAACGGCATTCCGGTTCCGATGCGCCGTTGAGCGGCCGGACGCGGGCCCGCCTCGCGCTCGGGGCGGGAACGGCCGCGGGGCTCGCCCTGGCCGCCGCACTCGCCCTGCGACTCGCCCCGGTGGACGGCGGCGCGATCGCCGCGCGCGCGGACGCGTTCCGCGCCGAGGCCGCCCGTCAGTTCGAGAACGACGTCGCGGACCTCCGCCGGACGGCCGAGGACGTACAGGCGTCGCCGGAGTTCTCGTCCATCGTGGACGGCGGCGGGACCCTCGTGCGGCCCTCGCGCCTCTTCACCCTGCTCGGGGATTCGCTTCCACAGGGACGCGGGTGGGGCGTCGTCTTCTTCGACGCGACGCGGCGCCCGGCCGCGTGGGCGGGCGAGGCCGCGGGACTCGAGGCCGAACGCGGAGCCGCGACGTCCGGGCTCGTCGTTTCCTATCACGTGACGCGCGTCTTCGTCGGTTGGGTCTCGCACCGCGGGGAAGGGGGCGCGCGCGGCACGCTCGTCGTGACCCGGCGCTACCCGACCGGGATCATCCGGCCCGACGTCGTCGAGTACCTGGGCCTGCCGGGCGGGCCCACCCCGCTGCGCCTGAGGCTGCGCGCGTCCGAGAACCGGGACCGCGTCTTCACGTTCTTCGTCGAGCCGCCGCCTCCGGGCGCCGCGGAGGACGACGTCGCGCGCCGGCGCGCCCTGCCGGCGGCCCTGGCGCTCGCCGCCTCCGCCGGACTGCTGGGCGTCGCCGCGCGGCGCCCGGTGGCAGGCCTGGCCGCGGCGCGCTTCGCGCTCCTGCTCGGCATGCCTCGGGGCGGCTCGGGCCTCTTTGCGCCCATTCCCCCGGCGGAGGCTCTCCTCGGACTCTTCGCGACGCCCGCGGACGTCCTCCTCACGGGGATCCTCGCCGCCGCCGCGGCGGGCGCGTACGCGCGCCGGGCCGGCGTTTCCCGGCACCCGGTCCGGGGCGCTCTCGTCGCGCTGCCGCTTGCGTGCGCCCCCTGGCTTCTCGGCCGCTGGGCCGGAGCCACGCGCCCGGGCCTTTTCGAAGGGATGAGCGTCGTGCCGTCCTCGGCGGGCATGTTCGCGGAGCAGACGGGCCTGCTCGCGCTTGCGGCCGCCGGGCTCCTCGGCGCCGGGGCCCTGCTGTCCGCCCTCCTGAAGCGCAGGCCGTTCGGCGTAGCCGTCCTGGCGGCAGCGGCCGCCGGCGCGGCTGCCTTCTGGGCCGCCGGCGAACCCGCGGCGGCGCCCTCCGGCCTCGCGTCCGCGGTCCTGGCCGCCGCGGCTCTCGCGCACCGCGCGGTGCCGTCCGAAAACGACGACCTCCTCGCGAGGGCCGCGACAGCCTTCTTCGCCGTCGCGGCGGCGACGCTCCTCCTGGGCGCGGGGCTCGCGGACGGCACGAGGCGCTACGTGGACGGCGCGCTCGCGAGAGCCGAGCGCGCGGCCTCGGGCGACCCCCGCGCGGCGCGTGCGGCGGCGGTCGCGCGCTGGGAGGCCCGGGTGGGCGCGCCGGAGCTCGAGCCGTGGCTGCCGGCCGGCGAGCGGACGCACAACGACGACCTCGCGCGCGCCCTCTGGGTGCGCGGCGCCGACGAGGCCTTTCCGGAGCTCGGCGACATGCTGACGATCCGCAGCCCGTTCGAGTCGACGACGTCCTCGTTCGGCGTCATGCGACCCGGGAGCCGCGCGCCGGACGCGGTGATTCCGGTCTCGATCCCGTCTGGTTTCCCGGCGACGTTCCTGCACGTGCCCTGGCCGCGCGAGGCGGACCGCGACCCGCTCCTGTCCTTCGTCGCCTCGCGCGAGGTGCCCGATCGCGTGGCGGCCGAGCGCCTCGAGTGGGACGCCTCGGGCCGGCCGTCCGGGCTGCGCGGCGAGAACGTCGAGCTTCCGACCTCCTTTCTCGCGGCGGTCCGCCGCAACGGAAGGGCCGTCGGCACGGTATCGACGAGCGACGGGCCGCGCCGGGTTCACGTCTCCTCGGCTCCGGACGGCTTCTCGGGCTTCGCCGCGCCGGTCGATCCGGCCCTGACCTCCGTGGGCGCGGCGGTCGCGGCCGGCGAGGCCGCGCTCGTCGTCCTGGTCCCGCTCCTGTTCGCCTTCCGTCCCGCGCGGCAGGACCGTGCGCGGGGGCCGCGTTTCTTCGGCACGTTCCGCGCGCGCCTCGTCGCGCTCGTCGTCCTGTTCGGGGCGCTCCCGCTGGCGGCGAGCGTCGTTCTCGTCCGCGTCTCCCTCGCGAACCACGCGACACGTGAAACCGGCCGGCGCGCGCGCGACCTCGTGACGGAGGGGCGCCGCGTCCTCCAGAGCGGGGAGGAGGGGCTCGCGACGTCGCCCGAGGGCGAACTGAACCGCGCGGCGGCCGTCATCGGCACGGACCTCCTTCGTTACCGCGACGGGACGCTCGTGGCGGCGTCGCGCGCCTTGCCCGTTTCGGCGGCGATCGCGCGCGAGCGGCTGTCGGCGGCGGTGGCGCAGGGTCTCGCCGAGGGGCGTCCGGCCTCCGTGGCCGCGCGCCGGACGAACACCCCGGGCGCGCCGCGGGTCTTCGAGGCCGCCGAGGCGCTCTCGCGCGACGGACGCGACGTCCTGGCGGTCGTCGTCGGGGAAGACGAAGCGCTCCGCTCCGCGGCGGATTCCCTCGTTCTTCTCTCGGTCGCCGTGGTGCTCCTCGCGCTGGGCCTCGGAGGCCGTGCGGCGCTCGCGCTCGGCCAGCCTCTCGAGGACCTCCTCGAGGCCACCGGGAAGGTCGGCGAGGGCCGAGCGCTTCCGCCGATCCGCCGCCCGAAGAACGAAGACCTCGCGCGCCTCATCGACGCGTTCGGGCAGATGTCGGCGCGCGTCGAGGAGCGCACGCAGTCGCTCGCGAGGGAACGGGCGTCGGCCGTAGGCCTGCTCGAGAACCTCACGGCGGCCGTCCTCCTCTATCGTCGCAAGGATGGGGCGGTCCTCCTGTCGAACGAGGCGGCGGACCAGATCCTGCCGGGCGGGAGCCTCGCGGAGCGGCTCGACGGCTCCGAGTGGGCGCCGCTCCGCGCGGCGCTCGACGCGGCCGCCTCGCGTCCGTCGCCCTACGAGACGCGCGTCGCGGTGCCGGGACCGTCGGGAGAGCGCCTCTTCCGGGTCGCGATCGTCACGCTGCCGGAGGATCTCGGGGAGGGGCGGGCGATCCTGCTCCTCGAGGACCTCACGGAGTTCACGCGCGCAGACCGACTCGCAGCGTGGGTGGACGCCGCGCGTGCGATCGCGCACGACATCAAGAACCCGCTCACGCCCATCCGCCTCGCCGCGGAGAGGCTGGGAAGGCTCGAGGAGCGCCCCGTACCGCCGTCGCCGGGCGCGTTCGCGGAGATCTCCGCGAACATCCTGAGACAGGTGGCGATCCTCACCGAGCGCATCGGGAGGCTCGGCCGTTTCGGAGACCCGGCGGCGCTCGACCGCCGGACGCTCGACGCGGCGGCGGTCCGCGCGCTCCTCGAGGAGGTCGCGGCCGACTTCCGGGCGCACGAGCGACTGACCGTGACGGTCGACGTGCCGGCCGGCCTCAGGTCTCTTGCGGCCGACAGGCTGCTTTTGCGCGACGCGCTCACGAACTTCCTCGTGAACGCCGCCGAGGCCCTCGCCGAGTGCGGAGGCGCGGTCGTCCTCTCGGCTTCGAACGCCGCGCTGACCGGAGGCGCCGCGGCCGTGCGCTTCGCCTGCGCGGACGACGGACCGGGCGCGCCGGAGGGCGCCGCGGAACGGCTCTTCGAGCCCGCGTTCTCCACGAAGGCGCGCGGTTCCGGCATGGGCCTGGCGGCCGTGCGCCGCACCGCCGAGCGGCACGGCGGGGAAGTCTTCGCCGAGGCCCGGCCCGGCGGGGGACTCGTGATCGGCTTCACCCTGCCCGCGTTATCATCGCCGGCGTGAACAGCGGTTCCCGACGCCGCGGCGCCCGCGCCGCGTTCCGGACGGGCGTACCGCCCTTCACGCTCCTCGCCGCCCTGCTCGCGTCGTCTCTCGTCCTCTCCGGCGGCTGCCGGAAGAGCGCGGAGCCGGCTGGCGCTCCGCCCCCCGCTCCGGGAGCATCCCGCACCGATGCCCTGTTCCTCGCGGAGACCCCGGCGTACATCCCGGACGAGGCGGACGCCGAGCTCTCGGGCATGGGCATCGCGCGCGTCTACGTCGTGGCCGCGACGCTGGGACGCGACGGCCGCGCGACGCCGGCGCCGCCGCCGCCCGCGCCGCTGAAGCGGCCGATCGTGCTCGTCCTCATGGGTTCGGAGGACGCGGCGTCCGCGCTCACGGGACGCGGCGCCGAGGCGGGGGCCGAATGGGCGCGGGCCGTCGCGCGCGTGCTCGCAGATTCCAGGAGCTGGGGCCGCGTGGCGGGCGTGCACGTGCACATCTGGCCGACTCCCGAGCAGGCAAAGGACCTCGCCGCCGCGCTCGCGGCGCTGAAGAAGTCCATCGGAGGGGCGGCGGTGTCCGTGACGCTGCCGGCCGCCGGCGAGCCGACGGCCTGGAAGCCGCTCGCGGGCGCCGCCGACGAGGCGCTCGTCTTCGCGTTCGGGCGGAGGCCCGAGCTCGGCGGGCGGATCGTGAGCGAGATGCCCGAGGACAACGCGAAGATCTTCCCGATTCCGTTCCGCCTCCTCGTCGCGTTCGGCAGCTACGGCCGGGCCGGCGACGGGACGAGCTTCACCGGCCCGGTCCTCGCCGACGGGAAGATCGACGAGCTGTCGGAGGATCGCGGGCTCGACTTCGAGTTCGGCCAGCAGGTGTTCTCGGCCGACCCCGGGACCGTGTACACGTTCAAGCCGCGGCCCGGTGCACGCTCGTCCCTCACGGCGGCCGGCGGCTGGGCGCGGTTCCAGATTCCGACGATGGCCGAGGGACTGAGGTCGCTCTCCGCCGCGGGCCGGTGGGCGGCGCCGGGGTACCTCGGCCGCGTGTTCCTCGTCGGCGGCGTCCCGAAGGACGGATCTCTCATCGGGTATCCGGCGGTGCGCGCTCTCCTCACCGGCAAGCCGCTCGAACCCCGCCTCGCCGTGGAGGTCGCGCACGCGGGGTCCGGACACGGCTGGGCCGAGGTCACCGTGACGTCCACGAACCTGGGTCCGACGCCGACGGACCTCTCGCACTACAACAGCTACGTTCAGCTGCGCGTGGAGGGCGGAACCGTCGCGTCCGTCCGCGCGGGCGACTTCGACCGGTACGAGCAGCTCACGTCCGAGGCCGACGGGTTCAAGCCGACGACGTCCAGCCGCGCCGTGGTCTGCCGGCTCTTCGAGAACATCTTCGCGCCGGGCGAAGTGGACGTCTCGGGTCCGATCCGCGTCGTGGGCGCGCACCCGCACGTTTTCGCGAGCTGGCACCTCACGCTGCCGGACGGCAAGGTCGTGGACGGCGCGGAGGTCGAGGTGCAGGTGCCGACGGCGCCGGTGAAGACGTCGCCGTCGAAGCCCGCGCGCCGCCGTTAGGAGATCCGCCGCTCTTTCAAGAGCTCTTCGGCCAGCCGAACGGCGAGGATCGCGCCGCCGCGCCGCAGATGGTCCGAGGCCAGGGTGAGGAGCACGCGCCGGCCCTCGGGGCGCGCGGAGAGGACGAGCGTCTCGTCGCGCCCGGCGGACTCGACGGGGCCCGAGAGGTTCTCGGGGTCGACGAGCTCGAAGGCGTCCCTGCGCGCCGCGAACGCAGCGAGAAGCGCGGCGGAAGTGGGAGCGTCGGTGGCGAGGCGCAGCTCGAGGCGCAGGAAATGGCCATGGAACACTCCGGCCCTCGCCGAAAGGATGCCGAGCGGGAGAGGCCGGCCGAGGAGCGCGGAGAGGTCGGCGGCGACGCGGGCGTCGAAGGCGACCGTATCCGCGGGCACGAACGTGTTGAACGCCGCCTGGGTCCCGAACGCGGCCTTGGGGACCGGCCGGAAGGCGGCGAGCGCCACGGCCTGCTCGAAAAGCTCGTCGAGTGCGGCCTTGCCGAGCTCGCTCGCGGGCCGGTCGATCGCCGCGGTGGCCTCGGCGACCGGGGCGAGGGCGTCCACCACGGCGATCGCCTCGGCGAGGACGTAAGCCACGGGGTGCGGCGTCGCGAGGAGGTTTCCCGACGGGAGGGCGCGCGTGGCGCCGCCCTCGGAGGGCACCGCGAGAGCGCCTTCGCGCCGCGCGCCCGACAGGTCGATCGCGAGGCACGAGTCCGTGCGGCTGGCCAGGAAGCGTTCCGTGTCGGCGGCCGACCCGCACAGGAAGGCGATCGTGCAGGTCTCGAGCGCATCCGGAGTGAGCGGCGCGACGAAGGCGACCTCGTCGTCGTCTGCCGTCAGGATGCCGCCCGGCTGCGGAGTCTGGTGGAACAGGTGGATCTTCCGGGCGGGGAACCGGCGTTCCTTGAGCACGGCCTTCACGTCGCGGCCGAGGAGCGTGGTCGGCTCGACGAGGCCGACGGAGACACCCGCGGACTTCGTCACGCGGTGCCGCCCGCGGGGCGCCGTCGGAACAGTCCGAAGAACCGCGCGAGAGGCGCCGACGCGGCATACGTCACGAGGAGGCCCGCGAGCGCGTACTGGCGCAGCCACCAGACGAGGGCGAGCACCGCCGCGAAGAGCAGGAAGTAGAGCCGTCCCCGGCGCGACTTGACGTCGACGTCCTTGAAGGACCGGTAGCGGAACGTCGACACCATGAGGAACGCGAGCGCCGCCGTCACGCCGAGGAAGACGGCGCGGAGCGGGTCCGTGAGAGACGTGGAGGGAACCGCCCAGATGAGTCCGCAGAGCGCCCCTGCCGCGGACGGGATCGGCAGGCCCACGAACCACCGCTTGTCCACGACGTGGATCTGGACGTTGAAGCGGGCGAGGCGCGAGGCGCCGCAGACCGCGAAGAGGAACGAGACGAGGAGGCCCGCGCGGCCGAAGGGGGAGAGCCCCCAGTTGTAGACGAGAAAGGCGGGCGCGACGCCGAAGGAGACCACGTCGCACAGGGAGTCCAGCTGCTCGCCGAACGCCGACGTCGTTCCGGTCAGCCGGGCGACGCGCCCGTCGATCCCGTCGAAGAAGCCCGCGACGAAGATGAGGATCGCCGCGGTCTCGAACGCACCCTTCGCGGAGGCGTCCAGTGACAGAAAGCCGCAGAAGATGTTGCCCGCGGTGAAGAGCGCGGGCAGCACGTAGATCCCCCGGCGAACCCCGCGGCGCGGGGCGTTCGAAGGGGAGTCGACCAAGGGTAAGGCCTAGTGCGCGGAGACCCGCGCCCGGTGTTCGCGCGCGATCTCTTCCATGCGGTCCTTCAGGTGGAGCTTTTCCTTTTTCAGCCGCTTTTCCTCGATCTCCTCGTCCGTGGAGAGGAAGGTCTTGGACGCGAGCTCGGCCAGCCGGCGTTCGTGATCGTGGTGGTTCTTCAGAAGGTTCTTGAACTCGTCGTTGTGGCTGGCCAGTTCGTGCTTGATTTCCTCGGTCAAGGACTGCATCGCCACCTCCTCAAATCGGCATCCCGGGGTGAGCCCCGGGGCCGCGAGTCTGTATTTTCGTCATGCGCGCCGTCAAGGAGCCGTTTTCCTCATGTCCCGGACCAGAACGAGGGCGTCTTCCCCGTCCAGGTAGTAGCGGCTCCTGCGGCCGGCTTCCCGGAAACCGAGGCCGGCGTAGAACGCCCGCGCCGGACGGTTCGAGACGCGGACCTCGAGGTAGACCTCCTCCACGCCGGCCGCCTCGGCGAATCCGAGCACCTCGTCCATCAGGTGCGAGGCGATACCGCGGCGCCGGTGTCTCTCGTCGGTCGCGATCTTGTTGACGTGGAGCTCGCCCGCGGCGAAGGCGCAGAAGACGTAGCCCGCGAGGTCGCCCCGCGGGCCGATCGCGACGCGGTTGAAGCGGTGCGCGGCGCCGATCTCGACCTCGAAATACTCGCGTTTCCAGGGCACGGGAAACGCTGCGCGCTCGAGCGCGGCGATCGCGTCGAGGTCGACGGCATGCGCGTCGCGCGTCGTGACGGACTCGGCCAGCGCGCTCATGGCGCCCCTTCCCGGGCGGCGGCGAGCTTCTCCTCCGCGGCGCTCGGCCGGCCGTACACGACCCCGCCGGCCTGCGCCGGATCGGCCGCGGCCGCGATGCGGGCCGCCGCGCCGGCGAGCGGAAGGCCCGCGAGCGCGAGATCCACGACCGGGACTCCTTCGGAGGCCGCCGCGGCAACGGCCTCCTCGCGAGGGCGCGGGGCGGGCCACTCCGCCAGGCGGCCCGCGGTCCGCCGGGCCCCGTGGACCTCGCTCCGGCCGGCCTCGAGGACGAAGAGGACGTCGGCAGGCGCGGGAAGGGCCGCCGAGGCGGCGCGGAACGTCGGGACGAGGACGAGGGGAATGCCGCGCGCCCGGGCGAGACCGCGGGCGAACGCGATCCCTGCGCGAAGGCCGGTGAAACTTCCGGGCCCCGACAGGACCGCGACGCGGTCGAGGTCGGAGACGGCGAGACCGGCCCCGGCGAGGGCGGCGGCGACGGCGTTCGGGATCGCCTCGGCGCCCGCGGCGGGCAGCGCGGTCGCCGGGCCGAGGCCCGTCTCGTCCGCGACCGCCAGCGCGGGTCCGGGAGAGGCCGAATCGAGCGAGAGCACGCGCATCAACGGGGCTTCACTCGATGCTAGCATCCCCGACCTCCGATGCGCGCGACGCCCATGCTCGAGCAGTACTGGGCACTGAAGCGGGAAGCGGGCGACGCGATCCTCCTCTACCGCCTCGGGGACTTCTACGAGATGTTCTTCGAGGACGCCGAGATCGCGGCGCCGCTGCTCGGCCTCGTGCTCACGGCACGCCACAAGGACTCGGACATCGAGGCCCCGATGTGCGGGATCCCGCAGCACGCCCTCGAGTCGTACCTCGCCCGCCTCGTCGGCGCGGGGAAGAAGGTCGCGATCTCCGAGCAGACCGAGGCGGCCGCCAAGGGCCGCGCCCTGGTCGCGCGGAAGATCGTCCGCGTCGTGACGCCGGGGACGATCGTCGACCCCGACCGGCTCGACGCGCGGCGCGCGAACGAGATGGCGGCCGTCGCCTGGGACGGCGCCGGAGCGGCCGTGTCCTGCCTCGACCTGTCGACGGGCGACTTCTCCGTCCTCCCGCTGCGCGATGCGGGCGGAGTGTCCGAATGGCTGCTCCGGCGCGCGCCGCGCGAGCTCGTGGTCTTCCCGTCCGACCGCGAGCGGGCCGAGTCGCTTCTCGGGGCCCTGCGCTCCGGCTGGGCGGATCCGCCCGCGCTCTCGGTCCTCGCTTCGGAGTCTCCGCGCGGCGCGAGCGCCGCGGATCTCCTGAAACGGCACTTCCGGACCGCGACGCTCGAACCCTTCGGCCTCGGCGAGCGCGGCCCGTCGGCGGACGCCGCGGCGGCGCTCCTCTCGTACGCGCGCGCGACGCAGCGCGCCGATTGCGACCACGTTCGATCGCTGCGGCGCGAGTCCGAGGGCGACGGTCTCGTCGTCGATTCCGTGACCGCGGGGCACCTCGAGCTCTTCCGTTCGGCTCGGGACGGAAGCGCGGACGGCACGCTCGTGTCGCTCATGGACCGGACGGGCACGGCGTTCGGGGCGCGCACGCTGCGCCGCATCCTCGAGCGCCCGCTCGGGAGGATCCCCGAGATCGAGGGCCGGCTGGACGCCGTCGAGGAGCTCACGGCCGACGCGGCGCGCCTCGAGGCGCTCGCGAAGGGCTTCCGCGAGATCCCCGACCTGCCGCGCCTCGTCTCGCGCCTCGCGGTGGGCGCGGGCACGCCCCGCGACGCCGCTTTGCTCGCGTCCGGGCTCGTCCGGGCGGCCCGCCTCTCCGGGACGCTCGACGGCGTCTCCTGCCCGCTCCTCGCGCCCGGCGGCGATGCCTCGCCCGACGGCGTGCCGTTCGGCCTCGGCGAGTCCGTGTCCGCGCGCCTCGTTCCCGAGCCGCCGCTCTCGGCCAAGGACGGCGGACTCTTCCGCGACGGTGTGGACGCGCAGGTAGACGAGATCCGCACGCTGCGGCGCGAGTCGGCGACCGTCCTCGCCGCGCTCGAAGCCGGCGAGAAGGCCGCACGCGGGATCCCGACGTTGCGCGTGAAGTTCAACCAGGTCTTCGGCCACGTCTTCGAGGTGCCGGGCGCCGCCCGCGCGAAGATTCCCGAGAACGCGCTCAAGCGCCAGACGCTCGCGAACGTCGAGCGTTACGCGACGCCCGCCCTCGTCGAGGTGGACGAGAAGCTCCGCTCGGCCGACGCGCGGCTCGCCGCACGCGAGCTCGAGCTCTTCCAGCAGCTCGTCGCCGAGGTCGTCGTCGAGTCGGGGCGCATCCTCGGCGCGGCCGCGCGGCTCGGCCTCCTGGACGCGCTCGTCTCCTTCGCCCGCGTCGCGCGCGCCGCGGGCTGGACGCGGCCACGCCTCGTCGAGGAGCCAGTGCTCCAGGTGGAGGGCGGCCGCCACCCGGTCGTCGAGGCACTCCGCCCGCGCGAGCCGTTCGTCCCGAACGACGCGAGCCTCGGCGGCGAGGGGGCGCACGTCGTGGTCCTCACGGGCCCGAACATGGGCGGCAAGTCCACGTACCTGAGGCAGAACGCGATCCTCGTCCTCCTCGCGCACGCGGGCTCGTTCGTGCCGGCGGCGTCGGCGCGAGTCGGACTCTGCGACCGCATCTTCACGCGCGTCGGCGCCTCAGACTCGCTCGTCCGCGGCGAGTCGACGTTCCTCGTCGAGATGGCCGAGACGGCCCACATCCTGAGGCACGCGACCGAGAGGAGTCTCGTGATCCTCGACGAGATCGGGCGCGGGACGTCGACGTTCGACGGCCTCTCGCTCGCCTGGGCGATCGCCGAGCACCTCCACGACACCGGGGCGCGCCGCGTGCTCTTCGCGACCCACTACCACGAGCTGACCGAGATGGCGCTCGTGAAGCCGGACGTCGTGAACCGCACGATGACGGCGAAGGAGTGGAACGGCGAGGTCGTGTTCCTCCGGAAGGTGAGCGACGGCACGGCGGACCGCTCGTACGGCGTGCAGGTCGCGCGGCTCGCCGGCATCCCGGAGCCCGTCCTCGTGCGGGCGCGCGAGATCCTCGGCAACCTCGAGCGCCACCAGCTCGACGTCGGCGGACGCCCCGTCCTCGCCGAGCACGCGGGAGCGCCGCCGCAGAAGAACGCGCAGCTCGACCTCTTCCGCGGGCAGGGGGAGATCGTGCTCGACACGATCGGCAAGGCCGACGTGGACTCGATGACGCCGCTGGCGGCGCTTCAACTTCTCGCTTCTCTCCAGCACCGCCTCAGGGGAGAAGATTGAAGAAAGAAAAAGAAAGAGAGAAGAGAAGATTTTCTTAGAAGGTGAAGAGGGCCGTGGCTGACGCCTCCGCCTCGCGGTTCGTGTTCGGGGTGGGCGGGGCCAGCCTGTCCGCGGAAGAGCGTGCGTTTTTCGCCGCGCACCCTCCCCTCGGCTTCTTACTATTCAGAAGAAATCTTCAAACACCCTCTCAAACTGTCGAACTTCTGGAGGCGTTGAGAAGGCTCTCTTCTCCGGAGCCTCTTCTGTTTCTGGACCAGGAAGGCGGGACCGTCGACCGCCTCGGCCCGCTCCTCGGCGTTCCGTTCGCCTCCGCCGCCGCCTGCGCGGAGGCCGGGACGGACCGGATCCACGAGAACGCCTACCTCATGGGGCGCGCCGCGCGGCTCCTCGGGTTCGACGTGGATTTCGCGCCGTGCCTCGACCTCGGGCAGCCCGGCGCGGGCGCGGTCGTCCTCGAAGGCCGGTGCTTTGGCTTCCACGCCGAGGACGTCGTGATCGGCGGGATGGTCTTCCTGCACGGCCTCGCCCGCGCGGGACTCGCGACGTGCGTCAAGCACTTCCCGGGCCTCGGGCGTGGGGCCGTGGACTCGCACGCGAAGCTGCCCGTCGTCGACGCCCACGACGTCGACCTCATGGTCACGGACGTCGCCCCGTTCACGAAGCTCGCGCGCGGCGCGGACGGCGTCATGGTGGGCCACGCGGCGTATCCCGGGTTCGAGGACGGCGCGATCGTGCCCGCGTCGTGCTCGCCGAAGATCCACTCGATCCTGAGGGGGCCCGTCCGGTTCGACGGCGTCGTCTACTCGGACGACCTCGAGATGAGCGCGCTCGAAGGGACGCTGCCCGAGCGGGCCGGGCGCGCGGCCGCCGCCGGCTGCGACGCCGTGATCCTCTCGAAGACGTTCGAGGCCTACGAAGAAGCGGCCGCCCGCGTGGCCGCTCTCGGCCCCGATCCCGCGCGCACCGAGCGCTTCGCCGCCCTCCGGCGCCGCGTCGCGGGCGCGCCGCGCCCGCGGTTCACGGAAGAGGCGTGGGCGAAGCTCGCGGAAGAAGCCGCTGCGTTCGCGGAATTGATGGCCAAGCCGAGAGAGAAAAGAAGGAACGGAGATTTCGGAGAAGATCTTCTTAGAAGGTGAAGAGAGCTGAGAGCCGCTCGAGGGGCGTCGAGGCCTTGCCCGACGCCGCAGCGCCACACGACCTTCTAAGAAATCTTCTCTTCCTCCGACCTTCTGCTCTTCCTCAGAACGGGACGTCGTCGTCCGCGTCGCCGCCCTCGGGAGATTCGGGAGCGGCCGCGCTGACGCCGGAGCTCGAGCCCGCATCGGGCCGGCCGCCGAGCATCTTCATGTCCCGCGCCTTGATCTCGGTGGCGTAGCGCTTCTGGCCCGTTTCCTTGTCGTCCCAGGTGCGCGTCTGCAGAGAGCCCTCGATGTAGACGAGGCGGCCCTTGGACAGGTAACGCTCGCAGATGCCCGCGAGCTTGTCGAAGGCGATGACCGTGTGCCACTCGGTTTTTTCCTGCTTCTGCCCGGTGGAGCGGTCGTTCCACGTCTCGGTCGTGGCGACCCTGAGGCGCGCGATCGGCACGCCGCCCGTCGTGGCCCGCATCTCGGGGTCGGCGCCGAGGTGGCCGATGAGGATGACCTTGTTGACGGATCCAGCCATGAAATCTCCTCCGATCGGCACGGATCCTACAATCCCTCCGGCTTGAGCGACACGCGGAAACTGGTCCGGTCGACCTGGGGCATCACCGCGTGGACGGTGGTGTCCCGGCTGGCGGGCGTCGTGCGGGACGCGACCATCGCCCGGTTCCTCGGCGCCTCGGCCCTGTCGGACGCCTTCTACACCGCCCTGCGCATCCCGAACTCGATCCGGGCCGTCGTGGGGGAAGGCGGGCTCCCGGCCGCGTTCGTCCCGATGGCCAAGAAGGTCGAGCGCGAACGCCCGGGCGAAGAGGGCGTCTACGCGGGCCGGATGCTCGTCCTCCTGTTCTGCGTACTGGTCGGAATCGTGACGCTCGGCATACTCTTCGCCGGGCCGCTCGTCGGCCTCTTCGCGGGAGGCTTCAGGGCGACGCCGGGGAAGTTCGAGCTGACGGTCCTTCTCACGCGCTGGATGTTCCCGTACGTCCTCCTCGTCTCCGTGGCCGCTCTCCTCGAAGCCTTCCTGAACTCCAAGGGCTTCTTCCAGCTCTCCGCGGCGACTCCCATCGCGTGGAACCTCGCGATCGTCGCGGCGGCGTGGGCCCTCGCGCCCGCGGGCGTGCCCGCGGTTGCGGCGCTGACGGGCGGCGTGCTCGTCGGAGGCGTCCTCCAGGTCGCGCTGCAGGGGCCGGCCGTCCGTCGCCTCGGCCTGAGGTTCTCGGGCTCGCCGTTCGGGGACCCCGAGGTCAAGCGCACGGCGCTCCAGATCGCGCCGCGCCTCTACGGCTACGGCGTCGGGCAGCTTTCGCTCGTCGTCTCGACCCGGACGCTCGCCGCGATCGGCGACGCGTTCGTCACGTACAACTACTGCGCGTTCCGGCTCGTGGACTTCGTCCTCGGCGGGTTCGTCGTCTCGCTCACGCGGACGGTCCTGCCCGCGCTTTCGGATCAGGCGTTCGAGAAGGACCGCTCGGCCTACAAGGCCACCGTCGGATTCGCCCTCCGCCTGATCGGGTTCGTGACGATCCCGTCGATGGTGGGCCTCATGCTCCTCGCCGCTCCCATCGTGGACCTCATCTTCCGGCGCGGCCGGTTCGGGGAGGGTGACGTCGCGAAGACGGCGTTCGCGGTCGTGTTCTTCGCGGTCGGCCTCTACGCCGCGGCCGGCGTCAAGATCGTCACGCAGGCGTTCTACGCCCTCCACGACACGCGGACGCCCGTGATCGTCGCCACGTTCGACCTCGCGGTGTTCTGGGCGCTGTGCGTGTGGCTCGCGAAGCCCATGCAGCACGCGGGCGTCGCCCTCGCGACGTCGGCGGGGTTCTGGATCAACTTCCTCGTCCTCCTCGCCCTGCTGTGGCGGCGGATGGGCTCGTTGGGCGGCCGCGCGATCGTGTTCGCGCTCGCCCGCCTCCTCCTCGCGAGCCTCGCGATGGGGGCGGTGGTCTGGGTCCTCGCCCACCGCGTCCTCCCGTACGACGCGGGCTGGGTCTTCCTCGCGCGCGCGGGCTGGGTCGCGGGCGCGGCCGCAGCCGGCGCGGCCGCGTTCCTCGCCTTCGCGGCGCTGCTCCGGGCACCCGAGCTGGGCGAGGCACTCGGCGCGCTGCGGCGGAAGAAGAGGAGTTGACGTTCGAGCTGACGCCATATATGGTTGCCATATGCCGCTCAAGACGACCGTCTACCTCGACGAGGCCGACTACCGCCGCCTGAAGGCGATCGCGCGGGCGGACGGGCGGGCGCCCGCCGAGCTCGTTCGCGAGGCCGTCGCCGAATACGCGCGCCGGCACGCAAAGCGCCGGCTGCCGAAGAGCCTCGGAGCGGGTACGGGGGACAGAGACGACGCCGGTGAGCGGGCCGAGGACCTTCTGAAGGGGTTCGGCCGGTCCTGATGATCGTCGCGGACACGGGAGCCGTCTACGCGCTGATCGACTCCCGCGAGCGGAACCACTCCGTCCTTCGGAAGCTCTTCGAGAAGGAGCCCGAGGCGTGGCTCCTTCCGTGGGCGATCCTTCCCGAGGTCGACTATCTCGTCGGAAAATATCTCGGAAAAAAGGTCCAGGAGGAGTTCCTCGAAGACCTCGCCGATGGGTCGTTCGCCGTTGAATGGGGCACGGAGAGCGATCTCGTGGAGGCGCGGCGGATTTGTCGGAAGCACCGGGATCTCGACCTGGGCCTTGTCGACGCGTGTGTGATGGCCGTCGCCGAGCGACTGAGAGCTACGGCGATCGCGACTCTCGATGTGAGGGATTTCGGCGCCGTATCACTCAAGGGCGCCCCGAGCCTCTATCCCCGCGACCTCTGAAGACCCGTCAGATCAGCTCGAGAGGAATCGGCGCGAAGCAGACGACGAAGATGAGGAGCACGGCGACCGCCACGAGCTTGCGGCGGAAGTCGAGCGGCTCGTCCTCGTCGAAGACGGGCGGGTGCCGCAGCCCCGTGAACAGCGTGAACGCGACCCAGATCCACCAGCCGGGCCACTGCAGGCCCATGAAGGCGAGGACGATGAGGAGCGGGATCGCGATCGTCCGCTGGTGCCGGCCGAAGACCGCGTAGAGGGCGTGCCCGCCGTCGAGCTGACCGAGCGGGATGAGGTTCAGCGCCGTGACGAAGAGGCCGAACCAGGCCGCGATGAAGACCGGGTGCTCGACCGCGTCGACGCTCGTGAACGTCGTCCCGAGGACGAGCTTCTGGAAGAGCGTCACGAGAAGCGGGTAGCGGAAGAGGATCGTGCCCTCGGAGAGGACGGAGGCCGGGTTCGGGCGCGTGTGCGCGATGCCCCAGGCCAGGAGGGGCAGGGTCACGACGAAGCCGGCGATCGGCCCCGCGACTCCGATGTCGAACAGCTTCCTCTTGTCGGGAATCTGCTGGCGGATGCGGATGAAGGCGCCCATGGTCCCGACGAGCGACGGGAACGGGATGAAGTACGGCGGCGAGGCGTCGATCCCGTACCGGCGGCACATCAGGTAGTGGCCCAGCTCGTGGGCGAGGAGGATGAGGAGCAGCGGCACCGAGAAGGTGATGGCGCCGCGAAACAGCGCGGCCAGCGTCGCCGCCGTGTCGCCGGCCGGCGTCAGGAGGCTCGGGCGGAAGTTGACGGCGAAGTTCGCGCCGACGTACGTCGTCGTCAGGAACGTCAGGACGAACAGGAGGATGTGGAGCCACCAGCGCTCGTGGCGGCGCGCCGGCCGCGGCGGCGCCCAGGCCGAGACGTCCGCCACGTCAGGTGCGGGTGGCGGGGGCGGCGGGGGCGTCGTGGGCGGGCTCCTTCGAACCCGGCTCGAGCGTGCCGGTCATGTCGCGGAGCTCCTTGCCGGGCTTGAAGCGGATCGTGAACCCGGGCGGGATCTGGACTTCCTCTGTCGGGCGCTTCGGGTTCCGCCCGATTCCGCGCTTGCGCGGCTTGACGAGGAACACGCCGAAGCCTCGCAGCTCGATGCGCTCGCCGCGCGCGAGGGCCTGGCGCATGACGTCGATGACCGTCTCGACGGCCTGCGTGGCTTTCTGCCGCGGCACGTCGGCCGCTGCGGCAACGCCGATGATGATGTCGTTCTTGATCACGTGTTCGCGGAGTTTACCCGGTCGGCCCCATGTCGTTCAAATCGAGCCCGTTAGCACCCGTCAAAGGCGGGTGAGCCGGGTCTTGAGGAGGACGATCTCGAGCCCCGTGGCCGCCATGGCCGCCAGGCGCTTGAGCGCGGGGATCGAGGGCGGCCTCGCCCCCTCGGCGGCCTCGCCGTAGAGGTAGACGACGGTCTTTCCCTTCAGGTTCACGGGCACGACGGCGAGGAGGCCGAGACCGTTGGAGGCGAGCGCCTCGAGCGTCGAGGCCGTTCCCGGCAGGTCGGGCTGCGGGCCGACGTAGAACCCCTCCGTATTGCGCAGCGTCGCAAAGACGGACGGCACGGTGTCGGGCAGGCGAAAACGGCCGAAACCGTCGTTCGGCGCGGGCCGGGCGGCCCAGCCCACGACCGCATCGGGCTGGGCGATGAAGAGAGCGGCTCGCTTCACGTGGCGGAGCGCGTCGTCGAGGACCGCTTCGGCGACGTCGTCGCGGTGGCGTGCGGCCGCGAGGCGCGCGAGCAGCTTCTCCTCTGCGGCCGCCTCGGGGCTGGGTTCGGGCCGCTCGGGAAAGCTCATCGACTCGGGCTGCGGGTCGAGGACCTCGAGCGGATCCTCGAAGATCTCGGGCTCGGCACGCCTGCGGACCGCCTGGACCTGCGCGGCGAGCTTCGCGCCCTCGGCCTGCCACGGGTCGCCTTCGTCCATGCGCCGGATGCGCTGCGGATACGGCGTGAGCGTGTCGGGCGGCGGAGGGGGCGGGAGGACGCGGAGTTCGGGCTTGCTTCGCGCGCGCCCGACCTTCGGCTGCGTCGGCTCGTCGGTGTCGTCCTTCGGCTCGGCCGGGACCTCGCGCAGGAACGCCGCGGCCGTGAGGTAGCGCGGCTCGACGTCGGCCGCGTAGAAGCGGTAGAGGAGCGCGTAGATCCGGACCTCGAGCGCCGCGTGCGGGGCGATGCGGAATCCCGTGAGGGCCGCGAGCTCGTCGAGGGCGGGGAGGTCTCCGGGGTCGCGCATCGCGACCGAGAGGACGCGGCCCTCCTTTCGGAACGGCACGGCGTGCAGCCGCTGGGCCACGCGGGCGGGGACGAGCCGGAGGACGTCGGAGCGGATCGACTGGAGGAGCTCGGGCGTGGCCGGCGGCACGCGGTTTTGCACGGCCAGGCCGTGGGCGATTACGTCCTCCGAGGCGTCCCCTTCGAGCAGAGCGGTTCCGAACCGGCCGCGCAGACGGCTCTGCCGGAGGACGGCGCGGTGCCGTTGCTCCTCGGTGATGAGCCTGCTTTCGAAGAGGAGATCACCCAGTCGCGGCATGCGGAGACTTTCCCGGCGAGTTTACACGTGGCGCACGGGTAGAATCGCGGGCATGAGCGACCGTCCGATCCGCGTTCTCGTCGCCAAGCCGGGCCTCGACGGTCACGACCGGGGCGCCAAGGTCGTCGCCCGCGCGCTGCGTGACGCCGGCATGGAAGTCATCTACTCGGGCCTGCGCCAGACCCCGCAGCAGATCGCGGCCGCCGCCGTCCAGGAGGACGTCGACGTGGTCGGCCTCTCGATCCTCTCCGGCGCCCACAACGTCCTCGTGCCCGAAGTCCTTCTCGCTCTCAAGGAGCGCGGCGGAGAGGGAATCGCCGTCGTCGTCGGCGGGATCATCCCGGACAAGGACATCGCGCCCCTGAAGGCGAAGGGGGTCCGCGACGTCTTCCTGCCGGGCACGAGCACGGCCTCAACGGTCGACGCGATCCGCCGCCTCGCGGGCGGACGGGCCGGCTCCTGATCCGTCCGTGAGCGAAACCCTCGCGTCGAAGCTCTCGCCGTCTTCCGGCGAGTTCCAGGAGAACGCCGCCCACCACCGGGCGCTCGCGGAACGCCTGAGGAACGAGCTCGCGAAGGCCCGGGAAGGCGGCGGCGAGAAGGAGCGGCAGCGCCACGTGTCGCGCGGAAAGCTCCCCGTGCGCGAGAGGATCGAGCGCCTTCTCGACCCCGACACCGCGTTCCTCGAGGTCGCACCGCTCGCGGGCCACGGTCTCTACGACGGTGCCGCACCGGGCGCCGGCCTCGTGACCGGCGTCGGCAAGGTCGAGGGGCGGGCCGTCATGATCGTCGCGAACGACGCGACCGTGAAAGGCGGGACGTATTACCCCGTCACGGTGAAGAAGCACCTGCGCGCCCAGGAGATCGCGCTCGAGAACCGGCTCCCGACGGTCTATCTCGTGGACTCCGGCGGCGCGTTCCTGCCGCTGCAGGCCGAGGTCTTCCCGGACCGCGACCACTTCGGCCGCATCTTCTACAACCAGGCGCGCATGAGCGCCGCGGGCCTCCCGCAGGTCGCCGCGGTCCTCGGCTCGTGCACCGCCGGCGGCGCGTACGTTCCGGCGATGTCGGACGAGACCGTCATCGTCAAGAACCAGGGCACGATCTTCCTCGCGGGGCCGCCGCTCGTAAAGGCCGCCACGGGCGAGGACGTCACCGCCGAGGAGCTCGGCGGCGGCGACGTCCACACGCGCCTCTCGGGCGTGGCGGACCACCTCGCGGACGACGACGCGGACGCGCTCGAAAAGGTGCGCGGAATCGTCGCGCACCTCGACGTGCCGCCGCCGCCGCCCGCGGGCCGCATCGCGCCCGAGGAGCCGCTCTACCCGGCGGAGGAGCTCTACGGCGTCGTCCCGAAGGAAGTCCGCCGCCCGTACGACGTGCGCGAGGTCCTCGCGCGCATCCTCGACGGCTCGCGCTTCCACGAGTTCAAGCCGCGCTACGGCGCGACGCTCGTGGCCGGCTTCGGGCACGTCGCGGGCTACCCGGTCGCGATTCTCGCGAACAACGGCGTGCTCTTCTCGGAGTCCGCCCTGAAGGCGACGCACCTGATCGAAATGGCCTGCCAGCGCGGGGTGCCGCTCGTGTTCCTCCAGAACATCACGGGCTTCATGGTCGGGCGGGCCTACGAGCACGGCGGGATCGCCAAGGACGGCGCCAAGATGGTCCACGCCGTCGCGAATGCGTCCGTTCCGAAGATCACGCTCCTGATCGGGGGCTCGTTCGGCGCCGGGAACTACGGCATGTGCGGCCGGGCGTACCAGCCCCGTTTCCTGTTCACGTGGCCGAACGCGCGCATCTCCGTGATGGGCGGCGAGCAGGCGGCCGACGTCCTCGCGACCGTGAAGGACGAGCAGCGCACGCGCGAAGGCGCGCCGCGGATGACCGAGGCCGAGCGCGCGGAGTTCCGCCGCCCGACGCTGGAGAAGTACGAGACCGAGGGAAATCCGTACTACGCGACGGCGCGCCTGTGGGACGACGGGATCGTCGACCCGCTCGACACGCGCCGCACGCTCGCGCTCGCGCTCGCGACGGCCTCGCGCGCGCCGGGAGGGGAGACGCGTTTCGGCGTCTTCCGGATGTAGAGATGAAGGGACGCTTCGCCCTCGCCGCGGCCGTATTCGTTCTCGCCCGTCCCGCTCACGGCGAGACGCGCCTGACGTGCGGAACCGTGGACGCCCTCGAGGTGACCTCGCTGACGCGGACCAAGGCCACGGCCTTCCTTCGAACCACGCTTCCCGTTTCCCCTTCCGGCTCGAAGGTCTTCTTCGAAGGGAAGATCGAGCTCGCGAACACGGTTCTGCCGGTGGGTCAGCCGGTGACGGCGCTCGTCCAGCACGGCGAGAGCCTTCACGAGGTGGTGTTCCTCACCGAGCTGAATCTCGCCGGCGTTCCATCCGAGCTTCTTGGAAGACTGCAGGCCGCCGCCCTTGATTTCACACTCGAAGGAAATCTCCGAACTTCCTCTTCCGCCCCTCCGATGCCCGTGTGCGCGGCCGGAGTCCTCAGGGTCGGGACGAACCAGATCCGCGCGAGCGGTCCCGTCGGGCGGGACTACGCCCGCTTCGGCGGCGCACGCCTGGCCGGGCTCTCGCTCACCGAGACGCAGGGAGAGGCGGCCGTCGTGATCTACAACCCGTTCTCGTTCCCGCTGGACGTCCGGGACCTCGTTTACGAGGTCCGCGCCGGCGACCGGAAGGTCGCGTCCGGCGAGCGGCGCGGCGTGCGGCTGCACGCCGGCCGCGAGAACTCGATCGACTTGCCGGTTGCCGCCGGCAACGCGGACCTCGCGGCCGCGCTCGCGGGCGCCGTGGCGTCGGGCGGGCGCGTGGAGGGACGGCTCGTCGCGAAGATCTCCGTGAAAGTCGGAAAGGACCAGGCCATGACGGTTCCGCTCGATCTCCCCGGCACGATCCAGGTGGGCAAGTGAGCGCCCCGAAAGTCCTCCTCGAGAAGTCCGCCGACCCGCGCGTGGCGCGTCTCGTCCTGAACCGGCCCGAGGTGCGCAACGCCTGGGACGGCGAGACCGTGACGCTCCTGCAGCGCGCGCTCCGCGACCTCGCCTCCGACGACTCCGTGCGCGTCGTCGAGCTCTCGGGCGCGGGAACGGCGTTCTGCGCGGGCGCCGACCTCGACTGGATGAAGCGCGTCGCGAACTTCACGATGGAGGAGAACCGGCGCGACTCGGCCGAGCTCGCGCAGCTCTTCAAGGCGCTCGACGAGCTCGACAAGCCGGTCGTCGCGCGCGTGCAGGGCGCCGCGCTGGGCGGCGGCACCGGCCTCGTCGCCGCGTGCGACGTCGTCGTCGCGGCCGAGGGGGCCGTCTTCGGGACGACCGAGGTGCGCCTCGGGATCATCCCGGCCGTGATCTCGCCTTATCTCGTCCGGAAGATCGGCGAGTCCCACGCGCGCTCGTGGTTCCTGACGGGAGAGCGCGTGGGCGCCGAAGAGGCGCGGCGCGTCGGGCTCGTCCACCACGTCGTCGGGGAGAAGGACCTGGCCGGCGCCGCGCAGGCGGTGATCGAAGCGATCCTCCTGGGCGGGCCGGCGGCCGTCGTCGAGGCCAAGCGCCTCGTCCGCACCGTCTCGACGCTGCCGGCGCGGGAAGCGTCGGCCTGGGCCATCCAGCGGATGGCCGAGAGGCGCGGCTCGCAGGAGGGGATGGAGGGCCTGAAGTCCTTCCTCGAGAAGCGCCCCGCGAGCTGGACGACGAAGGGGTCGTGACGCGGGCGCGGCCCTTCCGGCGGGTGCTCGTCGCGAACCGCGGCGAGATCGCGGTGCGCGTGATCCGCGGCGTCCGCGCGGCGGGCCTCGAATCCGTCGCGGTGTACTCCGAGGCGGACCGCGGCGCCCGCCACGCCGCGCTCGCGGACGACGCGGTTGAGATCGGGCCGGCGCCCGCGACGGAGAGCTACCTGTCGATCCCGAGGCTCCTCGCCGCCGCGAAGGAGAAGGGCTGCGACGCCGTGCATCCCGGCTACGGCTTCCTCTCCGAGAACGCGGATTTCGCGCGCGCCGTCGAGTCGGCCGGCCTCGTGTGGATCGGCCCCCCGCCCGAGGCGATGGAGGCGATGGGGAGCAAGATTTCTTCGAGAGAGAGGATGAAGGCGGCGGGGGTGCCGGTCGTGCCGGGCGCCCTCATCGCGGGAGGAGACGAAGAGAAGAAGAAGATTTCTTTGAAAGGTGAAGAGGGGAGTGGGAGCGAATCGGCGAGTCGAGTGGCGCCGCGGCAGCCCGCAGCCTCTGGCACCTTCAGAGAAGTTCTTTCTCTCGGTCTTCCTATCGTCGTCAAAGCCTCAGCAGGTGGAGGCGGGAAGGGAATGCGCATCGTCCGCGATCCTTCCGAGCTGTCCGAAGCCATTTCTTCCTGCCGCCGCGAAGCGGCGGCCGCGTTCGGCGACGGGACGGTGTACGTGGAGAAGTACCTCGAGAAGCCGAGGCACGTCGAGGTGCAGGTGTTCGGAGATTCCCACGGAAACGTCGTCGCGATCGGCGAGCGCGAGTGCTCGCTGCAGCGCCGGCACCAGAAGGTCGTCGAGGAGTGCCCGTCGCCGGCCGTGACGCCGGAGCTGCGCGCGCGGCTCGCGAAGGCCGCGGTCGACGCCGCGAGAGCGGTCGGCTACGAGAACGCCGGCACGGTCGAGTTCCTCCTCTCGCCGACGGGCGAGTTCTACTTCCTCGAGATGAACACGCGCCTCCAGGTCGAGCACCCCGTCACCGAGGAAGCGTTCGGGGTGGACCTCGTCCTCCTCCAGCTCGCCGTGGCGGCGGGGGAGACGCTTCCGCCCCTGCCGGCCGCTACGGCGCGGCACGCGATGGAGGCGCGCGTCTACGCGGAGGATCCCGAGGGCGGGTTCCTGCCGCAGACCGGGCGCGTCCTCCTCTACCGGGAGCCTTCCGGCCCCGGAGTGCGCGTCGAGTCCGGGCTCGCCGAGGGCCAGGACGTCGGCGTCCATTACGACCCGCTCCTCGCGAAGATCGTCGCCTCGGGCGCGACGCGCGACGAAGCGCGCCGCCGGCTCTCCGCCGCGCTCGGCGAGACGGTGATCCTCGGCGTCGTCACGAACGTCGCCTGGCTGCGCCGCCTGCTCGGGACGCGCGAAGTGGCCGCGGGCGCGATCCACACGGGTCTCCTCGAGACTCTCGCCGTACCCGCGCCCCCGCCTCCACCCGAGGAGGCGTTCGCGGCGGCCGCGGCCGCGCTCTCGGGGATGTCGGCGCCCGGCGGCGCCTCGGCGCCTGCGTTCCCCGATCCCTTCGACGGCAGGTTCCGGGCCGGGGGCGGCGCGTGAGGCTTCGCGAGAGCGCGACGGGCGAGGCGCGCGACGTGCGGCCGGGCGGGATGCCGCGCGGCGCGTTCGCGGCGAAGGACGGCGACGTCGCCTGGGTCTTCGTCGCCGGCGAGACGTGGCGCATCGCGAAGGCGGGCGCCCGCGCCGCCCGAGCGGCCGACGAGGAGCACGCGCTCACGGCGCCCATGCCGGGCCGTATCGCGGCCGTGCGGGTGGCGGACGGCCAGAAGGTCGAGAAGGGCGACGTCCTCGTGATCCTCGAGGCCATGAAGATGGAGCACGCCGTGCGGGCGCCGCGGACGGGAACGGTGTCGCGGCTCGCCGCCGAGCCCGGGAAGATGGTGAGCCTCGGCGCCGTTCTCCTCGACGTCACATGAGCCGCACGCGCGTCACCGTCGTCGAGGTCGGTCCCCGGGACGGCCTGCAGAACGAGGCCGCGATCCTCCCGGCGGACGTGAAGGTCGCGTTCGTCGACGCGCTCTCGGCGGCCGGCCTGCCCGTGATCGAGGCGACCGCGTTCGTCTCGCCGAAGGCGATCCCGCAGCTCGCGGACGGCGAGGACGTCTTCCGCCGGATCGTGAAGCGCCCGGGCGTCCGCTACCCCGTGCTCGTCCCGAACGAGAAGGGGCTCGACCGCGCCCTCGCGGCGGGCGTCCGGGAGATCGCGGTCTTCACGGCGGCCTCCGAAACGTTCAACCGCCGGAACATCAACGCCTCCATCGACGAGTCGTTCGCGCGATTCGCACCGGTCCTCGCCCGCGCGAAGGATGCGGGACTGCGCGTGCGCGGCTACGTCTCGTGCGCGTTCGGCTGCCCGTACGAAGGCCCGGTCGAACCGGAGGCGGTCGCACGCGTCGCGTCGCGGCTCGTCGAGATCGGGTGCGCCGAGGTCTCCGTCGGGGACACGATCGGGATCGGCGTTCCGACACAGGTGCCGGACGTCGTCGGACGGACCGTCGAGGCCGGCGTTTCGATCGACGCGCTCGCGCTGCACTTCCACGACACCCGCGGGACGGCCCTCGCGAACGTGGCCGAGGGCCTGCGCGCGGGCGTGCGGATCTTCGACTCTTCGGCGGGCGGTCTCGGCGGCTGCCCGTACGCGCCGGGCGCGGCGGGAAACGTCGCGACCGAGGACCTGCTCTTTCTTCTCGACGGGATGGGCTACGAAACGGGCGCGGACCTCGCGTCCGTCGCCGGCGCGTCGCGCGTCCTCTCCGCCGCGATCGGGCGGCGCCCGGCTTCGCGCGTCTTTCAGGCCCTCGAGGCGGCCGCCGCGATGCGTCCGGTGTAAACTCCCACCCAACCATGCCTTCCCGAATCCTTCTGGCGGACGACAGCCTGACCATCCGCAAGGTGGTGGAGCTGACTTTCTCGGGCAGCGAGTTCGAGCTCAAGGCGGTCGGCAACGGCGACGAGGCCGTGGCCCTCCTCGACGAGTTCCAGCCCGACATCGTCCTCGCGGACGCCGTCATGCCGGGCAAGGCCGGCTACGACGTGTGCGAGGAGGTGAAGAAGCGCCCGGGCGGGCGGTACGTTCCGGTCGTGCTTCTCACCGGCACGTTCGAGCCGTTCGACAAGCCGCGGTCCGAACGCGTCGGCGCCGATTCGGTCGTCACGAAGCCGTTCGACTCGCAGGGACTCGCCGCGCTCGTGAGGGATCTCGTCCGCCGCGCGGCCGAGGCGAAGGCTTCCGCGCCGCCGGAGCCTCCGCCGGCGCCCGAACCGCCTCCGCCCCCGCCGCCTCCGGCGCCCGCGCCGGTCGAGGCCGGAGAGTCCACGGATCCGACCGTCGCGGACGCGGGTTCGTTCTACACGGCGCCGCTGGCCGTCCCGGAGCTGATGGAGGCGCCTCCGCCTCCGCCCCTCCCTCCGCCCGCGCCGCTCTCCGACGACGTGTTTTCGACGACGGCAATTCCGGTCTTCTCCGAGCTGCCGCCGCCGGAGCGCTCCGACTTCGAACCGCCGACCGGGCCGATCCCGCCTGTGCCGCCCCCTCCTCCTTCCCTCGGGCCCGACCGCGGGTACGAGATGAACCTCGATTCCCTGGACGACACTCCGGAGCCGCAGCGCCGCGACCTCGACGAAGACATCGCCGCCTTCGAGCGCTCCGACAAGGGCAAGACACGCCGCCCGGAGGCGTGGGAGAAGCTCGGCGGAGAGGATGGCGCCGGGTCCGGGGCGTCCCCGGAGTCGCGCTCCGACCTCGAGGCCCTCGCCGCCGAGGCGAGCCTCACCGACCTCAAGAGCCTCATCCCCGATTCCGTGCCGGCCGCGCCCGTCGCCGCGTCTCCCGCGGCGGCGCTTTCGGACGCCGACGTCGACCGCATCGCGCGCCGCGTGCTCGAGCTGGGCGGCGAACGCGTCGTGCGCCGCATCGCCTGGGACGTCGTCCCGGAGCTGGCCGAGCGCCTCGTCAAGGAGCGCCTCGAGGAGCTCGAAAGAGCGGACTGAGGACTCGGCTTTCCGATATCCTCGGCGGCCTGTGAAGGAACTCGAAAAGACCTTCGACCCCTCGCACTTCGAGATGCGCTGGTACAAGGCGCAGGAAGAGGCGGGCTTCTTCAGTCCCGAGGCGGCCGCACCCGGCGCGGTCCCGTTCACGATCGTGATCCCGCCGCCGAACGTCACGGGGCGGCTGCACGTCGGCCACGCGCTCGGGCGCACGCTCGAGGACGTCCTCTGCCGCTGGCGCCGCATGCAGGGCCGCGCCGTCCTGTGGGTGCCCGGCGTCGACCACGCGGGCATCGCGACGCAGATGGTCGTCGAGCGCGACCTGAAGGAGCGGGAGGGCAAGACGCGCCACGACCTCGGCCGCGAGGCGTTCCTCGCGATCTGCCGCGAGTGGGCGGGGTCGCGGCGCGGCGACATCCTGAACCAGATCCGGCGCCTCGGCGCCTCGTGCGACTTCACGCGGGAGTACTACACGCTCGACGAGACGCGCTCGAAGGCCGTCCGCTACGTGTTCACGACGCTCTACAAGCAGGGCCTCGCGTACCGCGCCGAGCGGATGGTGAACTGGTGCCCGAGCTGCGCGACGGTGCTCAGCGACCTCGAGGTGAACCACGTCGAGACGTCGGGGCACCTGTGGTCGATCGCCTATCCCGTCGAGGGCGGCGGGGAGGTCGTCGTCGCCACGACGCGCCCCGAGACGATGCTCGGCGACACGGCCGTCGCCGTGCACCCGGACGACCCGCGCTACACGGCTCTCGTCGGCAAGCGCGTGACGCTGCCCCTGACCGGCCGCACGATCCCCGTGATCGCCGACCCCTTCGTCGATCCCAAGTTCGGAACAGGCGTCGTCAAGGTCACGCCGGCGCACGACCCCAACGACTTCGAGGCGGGCCGGCGCCACGGCCTCGACCTCGTGACCGTGATCGGCTTCGACGGGAAAATGACGAAGGCCGCGGGCGACGCGTACGCGGGCCTCGACCGGTCCGAGGCGCGGAAGAAGGTCCTCCGGGACCTCGACGCGCAGGGCCGGCGCCGCGGCGAGAAGAGCCATCTCGTCCCCCTCGCGCGCTGCCAGCGGTGCGACACGGTCGTCGAGCCCCTCGTCTCGATCCAGTGGTTCGTGAAGATCGGCCCGCTGGCCGAGAAGGCCGTCGCGGCGACCGATTCGGGAGAGACGGCGTTCACGCCCGACATCTGGAAGAAGACCTACGACGAGTGGATGAAGAACATCCGGGACTGGTGCGTCTCGCGCCAGCTCTGGTGGGGGCACGAGATCCCGGCGTGGTACTGCGCGGACGGCCACGTGAACGTCCCCGAGCCCGGCGCGGGCGACCCGGTCTCCTGCGGCACGTGCGGAAAGACGGCGCTCACGCGCGACCCAGACGTTTTCGACACGTGGTTCTCCTCGTGGCTCATGCCTCTCTCGGTCTTCGGCTGGCCGGACGAGACACCCGACTTCAAACGTTTCTACCCGACGAGCGTCCTCGTCACGGGCTTCGACATCCTCTTCTTCTGGGTGGCCCGGATGATCATGGCGGGGGCCTGGTTCGACGGGAGGGCGCCCTTCAAGGACGTCGTCCTCCACGGACTCGTGCGCGACGAGAAGGGCCAGAAGATGTCGAAGACGAAGGGAAACGTCGTCGACCCGCTGGAGATGTGCGACGAGTTCGGCGCGGACGCCGTCCGCTTCACGCTCGCCGTCCTCTCGGGCACGGGCCGGGACCTCCCGTTCGGCAAGACCCGCGTCGCGGGCTACCGTGCCTTCGCGACGAAGGTCTGGAACGCGACGCGCTTCGCGCTGCCCCTGATCGCGGAAGGCGAGTGTGCGGACCCCCAGGCGCTCGACTTCCGGGCGCTCTCCACGGTGGACCGCTGGATCCTCGCGCGCCTTTCGGACGCCGCGGGCCGCGTGAACGCGTCCCTCGAGGCGTACCGTTTCGACGAGGCGGCCCAGGCGCTCTACCAGTTCTTCTGGTCCGAGTTCTGCGACGGCTACGTCGAGATGATCAAGCCGGTGCTGCGCGGGGCGGACGTGCCCGAGGCCGAGAAGGCGAAGACGCGCGGCGTCTTGAAGCGCGTCCTCCTCGACTCGCTCGCGCTCCTGCACCCCTTCATGCCGTTCGTGTCGTGCGAGATCCGCGAGGCGCTGAACGGCGACGGACTGCAGCTCACGATGGCGAAGTTCCCGGAGCCCCGGAACGAGTGGAAAGACGACGCGGCGGTGGAGGTCGTCGAACTCCTCCGGGCGATCGTGACGAGAGTCCGAAATCTCAGGGCCGAACGCGGCCTCCCGCAGACCGAAGCGCTGCGGCTCGGAATCGAGCTCCCGCCAGGACCCCTTTCAGAGGAAATGCAGCGTCGCGTCCCGCTCCTCAGCCATCTCGCGCGCCTGAGCGCCGTGGAGATTTCTTCGAGTGTGAATTGGCCAGGAGCGCATCGCGACGTCATCGCGGACGCTGGGATCGTCGTGGATCTTCCGAAGCAGAAGATCTCCTCTGAAGACGCGGAGAAGATGCGCAGGGACGTCGAGAAGCTGGAGGCCGAAGCGGAGAAGATCCGCGCGCGCCTCGCCGATGAGAGCTTCCTGTCGCGGGCTCCAGCCGCGGTCGTCGCGAAGACGAAGCTGCAACTCGAAGAAATCTCCGAACGCATCGTCCGCCTCTCGGGCAACCTCGTGGGGACGCAGGCCCCGTGAGCGGCGGCGCGCCCCTCCCGCCCGCGGGCTCGCCCCTCGGGGCGCTCGCGCCCCTCGGCGGGAGGCGCTTTGCGCGCATCCACAACCTGATCCTCCTCGCGGAGGTACCGTCGACGAACGACTTCGCGAAGCTCATCGTCGAGCACGCCCTCGCCGAGAGCGAGGAGATCCGGCTCACGGTGATCGCCGCGGGCGAGCAGACCGCCGGCCGCGGCCGCGCGGGGCGCACGTGGGTCCCTCTCCCGGGCGCTCTCGCGCTCTCGGTGATCGTCCCGTGGCCCGAGGGACCCGGCCGCGTCCGGCTCCCGATCGAGACCGGAATCCTCCTCGCGCGGGGCCTGTCCGCCGCCTTCGGAATCGACGTGAGGCTCAAGTGGCCGAACGACCTCCTCGTGGACCGCCGGAAGCTCGGCGGCCTCCTCATCGAGGCCCGATCGAACGACGACGGCGAGGGATGGGCCGTGATCGGCATCGGGTTGAACGTCCGCGGCACGCGCGCGGACCTCGACGCCCGCGGCCTTCCCGACGCCACGTCGCTCGAGGCGTCCGGCGTCGCGCCGGCGCTGCTCGAGGGCGAGACGCCGCTCGACGAGGTGCTCGCGATCCTGGACGAGGCCGTCGGCGAGCCCTGCGCCGACCCGCTTCCCGAGGCGTTCGCGGCGGTGTCGGCGCACGCGCCGGGCGATCTCCTGACGATCACGGACGGGGACCGCTCGCACAAGGGGGCGTTCGCGGGCGTCACGTCCGATGGTTTCCTGCGCCTCGCGACCGAGTCCGGCGACGAGACGCTCGTGTCGGGGGACGTCGTCCACTTCTGACATGGAAGACGCCGCGCCCGACGAGGAGGCTTACGCCACGAAGGTGGAGGAGGCTTTCATTGCCGAGCGCGGCACGCCGTTCCTCCTGTCGCCGAAGGACTGGACGCTCATCCGCGGCTGGCGCGAGGGCGGAATCCCGGTGGACGTCGTGATCCGCGCCGTGCGCGACGCGTTCGAGAAACGGCGCGCGCGCGGGCAGGCCGGGAAGATCTCGTCCATCGCGTACTGCGCGAACTCGGTCGAGGAGCTGTGGGAGATGGAACGGCGCGGTCTCGTGGGCAAGACCCGCGAGACTCCCGCTGCGGGCGCGGATGCGCCCGCGAGAGAAGAATCTCTTGCTTTGCTTTCGAAAAGCCTGCGTGCGATGGGCGAACTTCTCGCAACCGCAGACGGCGCGGAAGAATTCCTCAGAAGGGTGAGTGGGGCGGAAGCGCCGGGGATCCGGAAGGCTGTGATCGGAGCCGCCTCGAAGATCGAGGCCCTGCCGCGCGATCTTTCATTCGAAGAATCCGAAGGCGCCCTCTCCGCGATCGAGGTGGCCCTCGTGAAGTCGGCTCTTCGCAGTCTGGGTCCGAAGCAAAGAGAATTCATCGAGGGCCGCGTGGCCGCGGACCTCGGCGACGTCGCGGGCGTGTCGCCCGCCGTCGTCGAGCGCATGCGGCGGGCGCTCACGCGCCGCGAGGTGCGGCGACTTCTGGGTCTTCCGGCCCTGACGCTCCTCCATGGCTGAGATCCGCCCGGGCGACGCCCTCGAGGCCGTCGTCGAGCGCGTCGTGCCCGGCGGCGAAGCCCTCGCGCGCGTGGACGGCGTCGTCACGCTCGTCGCGGGCGCGCTGCCGGGCGACCGCGTGCGGCTCCGCGTGGACGAGGCGTCGCCGAGGCTGATCCGGGGGCGCGCCGAAGCGATCCTCGAGCCCGGGGAAGCCCGCCGCCCGGATGCCGACGTCTGCGCCCTCGCGCGCCGCGGCGCGTGCGGCGGGTGCGACTGGCCGGCGGCGCGGCCGGAGCACCACCGCGCCCTCAAGACCGAGCTCGTGCTCGACGCGCTGCGCCGCCTCGGCGGGCTGAAGCCGGAGAACCTGCCCGAGCCCCGCTGGCTGGGCTCGCCGCCGAACTACCGTCTGCGAAACCGCCTCCACCTCGACCGCGAGGGCCGTCTCGGCTTCTTCGCGCCGCGCTCGAACGCCGTCGCGGACCTCGAGGGCTGCCAGATCGTGTCGAAGCCGTTCCTCGAGCGGCTGCCCGCGCTCCGGCAACACCTGCGCTCGTTGGGCCCGGTGGAAGGGGAGCTTTTGACTTTGGAGTCGCGCGATGGGAAGACGCTCCTCGGCGAGTTGCGCCTGGGCTCGGGTGACGGCCTGCAAATTTCTTCGAAGGTGAAAGAAATAGAGAAGGGGCCGTTTGACGGGTTTCGCGTCGTCGAGGCGGGCGGGCGTCTCGTTGGATCGGATGGCCCCTCGGCGCTCTCCATCCTGGCCGGGGGCGCCTCGTTCGGCGTGTCCGTTTCCTCTTTCTTTCAAGGAAATCTCTTTCTCCTCGATTCCTTCCTCGAAGAGATTCGCGCCGCCCTCCGCGGTCTCTCGCCCCGTTGCGCCGTGGATCTGTACGCGGGCGTCGGGTTCATGACGCGTCCGTTGCTGGAGCTCGCAGCCGGGGAGGGAGGGGGGGACGTGACGGCCGTCGAGATCGACCCGGCATCGTCGAATTCACTTTCAAAGAATCTTCCTCTCTGGTCCTCCTCGGGCCTCCCACGCGCGACTGCTGTGCGAGCCTCCGCCGAGTCCTTCTTCCACTCGAAGAAATCCGACTCCCCGGTCTCTCTCCTCCTGGCCGACCCTCCCCGCGCGGGACTCTCGCCCGAGGTGCGCCGCGGGATCCTGCGGCTGGCGCCGCCGCACGTGCTCATGGTGTCGTGCGACCCGCCGACGCTCGCTCGCGACCTCGGGGCGCTGCGCGAGCGGTACTCCGTGGAGAGGCTGACGCTCCTCGACCTCTTTCCGCAGACCCACCACGTCGAGACGGTGGCCTTGCTCGCCGCGCGTCCGATCGGATAGAAGCGGCGGATGAGGCGCTCGTGGTCGCCCGGGGCGGGCGCTCCGTCGCTCCCGGCCGCGTTCGCGCTCGCGGCGGGGATCGCCCTCGCGGTCTCGTTCGCGGTGCCGCCCTCCCTCCTCGCGGGATCCGCGCTCGTCCTCGCCGCCGCGGCCGCGGTGGCTGCGGGCCGCGGCCACGGCCGCCTCACCGGAGCCGGCGGCCTCGTCCTCGCGGCGGCGCTCGGCTACGTCTCGGCGCAGCGCCGCTGGCTCGCTCCCGCGCATCAGACCCGCGCAGAGGCCCGGCGCGCGATCGCCGAGTCCGCCGCGAGCGATCCCGAGGCCGGCGGCGCTCTCGTCGAGATCACGGGGCGCCTCGACGCGCCCTGGTCGCCGAGCGGCTCGCTCGTCCGGACGCGGATCGACGTCGCCGCCGCGACGTTCGGCGGCGGGCCCCTGGCTCTCGAAGCCCCGGTGACTCTCGCCGTGGCGGGGGAGGCCGATCCCTCGCGGGTGGCCGAGGTCGGCGACCGCGTGCGCGTGACGGGGACGCTGCGCCTGCCCGAGCGCGGCGGGCCGCGCCGCTCGCCGGTCGAGCTTCCCGAGCAGCCGTATCTCCTCGCGAAGAGCGCCCTCCAGGTCGAGCGGCTCTCCGGACCGGAGGGCCCGCTCGCGCCGGTCCATTCCGCGCGCGCCGCCCTGAAGCGCCGCCTGCGCGCGAACCTCGCGGGAGCGCCCGAGGCGGATCGTACGGCGCTCGCCCTGCTCCTCGCGTTCGTCCTCGGCGACACGCAGGATGTGCCGTTCGGGGCCGTCGGCGCGTTCCGCGACGGCGGCGTCGCGCACATCGTCGCGATCTCCGGTCTTCAGGTTGCGCTCGTCGCCGCCCTGCTCGGATTCCTCGTGCGGCGGGCCGGGGCATCCCTCGCGGCGCGCGACGCGATCGTCCTTGCCGCGACGCTCCTCTTCGCCGTCTTCGCGGGAGGCCGGCCCCCGGTCTGGCGGGCGGCGCTCATGATCGGTCTCTACCTCGCCGCGCGGCTGCTCGGGCGGCCGACGTCTCCCGAGCACGTCCTCGGGTTCTCCGCCTGCGCCATCCTCCTCGCGGACCCCTCCTCGCTCTTCGACGTCGGGTTCCTCCTGACGTTCGCCGCCGTGTTCGGCCTCGCGGAGTTCGGGGCGCCGGCGGTGGCGTTCCTCAGGGAGCGCGGTGCGCCGCCCCTCCTCGCCGACGCGGTGGGCGCGACGCTGGGCGCCGAGCTCGCCGTCCTGCCGGTACAGGCCTTCGTGTTCAACGTCGTCCCGTTCGTCGCGGTCCTCTCGAACCCTTTCATCGTGCCGCTCTCGGGACTCTTCCTCTTCGCGGGCCTCGCCCTTCTGCCTTTCCTCGTCGTTTCGCCGGGCGCGGCCGCCGCCGCGATCGTCCCGCTGCGTCTCCTGTCCGACCTGCAGTTCGGAATCCTCGAGGCGCTGGACCGGCTCCACGCCGTGCGCGTCGTCCCGACCCCGCCTTTCGCGCTCGCCCTGGCGGCGGCAGGCCTCCTCCTCCTCGCGGGCCTCGCGTCGGCGCGAGTCGTGCGGCGCAGCGCGCTTGCCGCGGCGTTTCTCGCGGCCCTCGTCATCGTGGCCGCGCCTCCCGCCGCGGCGGACGCCGGGACCGTCGTCCTCCGGGCGGTGGACGTCGGGCAGGGAGACGCGTGGCTGCTCGTGACGCCGCGCGGGCGCGTGCTCGTGGACGGGGGCGGGAGCCCCGACCGGGCGTACGAGTTCGGCCGGCTGCGGCTGATCCCACGGCTCGCGGACCTCGGCGCCGTGTCGCTCGACGCGGTCGTCCTCACCCACCCGCACCCGGACCACGCGCGCGGCCTGCTCGCCGTCCTGGACTCCCTCCCCGTGGGCCGCGTCCTCCTCCCGCGCGCCGCGCCGCGAAACGCGTTCCTCGACGAGTTCCTCGCCGTCGCGCGGAAGCGGCGCCTCGTCCTCGAGCGGCTGGGCGCGGGCGCCCGCTTCGAGGCCGCAGGCCTCGCTTTCGACGTCCTGCACCCGGGAGACGACCGGTACCCGCGCGCCCGGGAGAACAACGGATCGCTCGTCCTCCGGGCGAAGGCCGAGGGGCGGACGGTCCTCCTGACGGGCGACGTCGAATCGGCCGCCGAGAGCGACCTCGTGGCCTCCGGGCAGGATCTCCGGGCCGACGTCCTGAAGGTGCCGCACCACGGAAGCCGCACCTCGACGACGCCGGGCTTTCTCTCTCGTGTCGCTCCGCGTGTCGCTCTCGTCGGCGTCGGCCGCCGCAACCGGTTCGGGCATCCCTCGTCCGAGGTGCTCGCGCGGATCTCGGCGGCCGGGGCGCGCGTCTTCCGGACGGACCGCGACGGCGACCTCGCCCTGACGCTGGCCGCGGGCCGCATCTTTCCCCGGTTCCCGGAGGCCGTCGCGAGGTCCGCGCCGTGAGCGGCCCGTCCGGCGTTCTCGCGATCCTCGGCGCGACGGCGACGGGGAAGTCCGAGCTCGCGGTGGCGCTCGCCGAGCGCCTCGGGGGAGAGGTCGTCTCGGCGGACGCGTTCGCCGTGTACCGCGGCTTCGACGTGGGGACGGCCAAGCCCGGCGCGGACCTCCGCGCGCGCGCGCGGCACCATCTCGTGGACGCGCGGGAGCCCGTCGAGCCGTGGAGCGCGGGAGAGTTCGCCGCGGAGGCGCGGCGTCTCTGCGAGGAGATCCTCGCGCGCGGCCGCCTGCCGATCCTCGCGGGAGGCACCGGCTTCTACGTCCGCGCGTTCTTCGGCGGTCTCTTCGAGGGGCCGCGGCGGGACGCCGCCGTCCGCTCCGCGCTCGAGGCCGTCGCGGCCCGCCGGGGCGCGGGGTCCCTCAAGCGGATGGTCTCCGTTCTCGACCCCGAGGTCGCCTCGCGCCTCTCGGACGCCGACGCGTCGCGCGCGATCCGCCTCCTCGAGATCCTCTTCCTCTCGGGCGCGCGTCCGTCGCGGCTCTTCCGCGAGCGCCCCGGCGCGGCGTGGGCTCGGCCTTCCGTGAAGCTGCTCCTCACGTTGCCGCGCGCGGACCTCCATGACAGAATCTCGGAGAGATTTCGAAACCGCTTCGCGACCGCGCTCCCCGGGGAAGTGCAGGGCCTGCTCGCCGCCGGCGTGCCGGTCACGGCGCCCGCGTTCTCGGCAATCGGGTATCGTGATACGGCTGCGCTTCTCGAGGGGGCGATCTCCGAGGCGGAGTGGAAGGAACGGATCCTGAGAGACACGCGCCGCTACGCGAAGAGACAGGAGACCTGGTTCCGGCGGGAACCGGGTCTCGTGCCGATCGACGCGACGCGTACCGACCTCGTCGATTTCGCGGAGCGCCTCGCGCGCCCGCTTCTTGCTCATCTTCCGGAAGGGAGTCATTCATGATCGGGACGCCGAAGCCGCCCATCAACGTCCAGGACGGGTTCTTCTACCAGCTCCGAAAGGACAACACGATCGTCGAGGTGACGCTCCTCTCCGGCCGCACGCGCGTCGGGCGGATCCGCCGTTTCGACAAGTACGCCGTCGTCGTCGAAGTCGACGGGCGCGAAGAGATGATCTACAAGCACGCGATCGCGTCGGTGGCGTCGACCGGTGCCAACGCTCCCGCCTTCGCGCCTCCGGCGGTGCGGGCACCCGCGGTTTGACGCGCCGGCTCGCGTTCGCCCTGGTGGCCGTCCTCGGGTCGGCCGCGGGGTGCACGACGGTACCGCCCCCCAGGGACCCGGCCGTCGTGCGCGGCGGTGAAGCCGCCTCGCGCGCCGAGGCCGCAGCGGCCGAGGGCCACCTGCGCGACGCCGTGGACGGCTACCGGGAGGCGATCCGGCTCGTCCCGGCGGACGCGCGGTACGTCGCGCGCGAAAAGGAACTCCGGGAGGCCTTCGTCGCGAAGCGCTCGGCCGAGGCGGACGAGGCCCTGAAGGCGAAGGACACCGCGGCGGCCCGGCGCGCCGCCGTCTCGATCCTCGAGGTCGACCCGAAGGCGGCAGCGGGCTATCGGGCTCTCGCAAAGGCTGCCGAGGCCGAGGGCGCGCTCGAGGACGCCTGGACCGCGGCGAAGCGGGCGCACGAGATCGACCCGGAAGACGCTGCCCTGACGGAGTCCCTCGCCGCCCTCGCGACGAAGACGTTGCGCTGGGCCGAGGCCGAGGCCCTTTACGAGGAGCTCGGCCGGACGGACCCGGAATTCAAGGAAAAGGCGGCCGCGGCGCGCTTCGAGTTCCGCGTCCAGAACCTGCCGGCTCCGGCGCGGCGGGCGGCGCTCTCTCCGCGGCTCACGCGGGCGCAGCTCGCCGCGCTTCTCGTCGAGCTCTCGCCGGAGGTCCGGGACGCGCGCATCCCGCCGGGAGCGGAAGTCGCGGTGGACGTCGTGGACCGGCCCGAGCGCGCGGCACTCGTGAGGACGATCGGACTCGGCTTCTTCCCCGTCACGCGGGACACGCATCTCGTCGGGGCGGACGCGCCCGTCACGCGGAGCGAGATGGCGTCTCATCTCAGGAGGCTCGCGGCGCTCGCGGGAGGCGAGCTCTCGTGCCCGGCGTCCCTGGCCGAGTGCGGCATACTTCCGGAGGGGTCCCGTCAGCTCGGCGGGCGTGAAGCGGTCGCCGCGATCGAGGCGGCGCTGAAGATGGCCCGGGCAGGAGGATCGCGATGAACGTCACGGAGCTCTTCTCGAGAGTCGCCCTGTTCGAAGGGATCGCCCCCGAGGACCGTGTCGCGCTCGCGAAGGCCGCGACCCTCCGCACCTACCGCCGCGGCGAGACGATCGTCGAGCAGGGTCAGCCCGGCGACGCGTTCTACGTGATCGTGAAGGGCCGCGTCGCGGTCGCGATCGTCGCGCCGGACGGGCGCGAGGTCGTCCTGAACTCGCTCGGCGAGGGCGAGCACTTCGGCGAGATGGCGCTCCTCGACGACGCCCCGCGCTCGGCGAGCGTGATCGCGCAGGAGAAGTCCGAGCTCGCGATCCTCTCGCGCCCGGTGTTCTTCGGCCTTCTGAAGTCCAACTTCGTCCTCACGCGCGCGCTCCTCTCCGCGTTCTCGGCGCGCCTGAGGCGCGCGAACGCCACGATCGAGGGACTCGCCTCGCTGGACGTCAAGGCGCGCCTCGCGCGCTACTTCCGCGAGCTCGCCGTGGCGCGGGGGCGGAAGGCCGGCGGCGGCTGGGCCGTCGTCGTGCGCCCGTCCCAGCGCGAGATCGCCGACACGATCGGCTCCTCGCGCGAGACGGTCTCGCGCACGATGTCCCAGATGGCCGCCGAGCAGCTCATCGTCCCGAAGGGCAAGGCCGTCTACGTGCGGCTCGAGGGCGACGGCGCGGCGGCTCCGCCGCCCGGCTGACGGGACGCGCCGTGGAGCTTCGCCCCTGGACGCTGCCGAACTTCCTCACGTTCGCGCGCCTCGTCGCGCTCCCGTTCCTCGTCATGGCGATCCTCGACGGCCGCGAGTGGACGGCGCTCGTCATCTTCCTCACGGCGGCCGTCACCGACATCGTGGACGGGTACCTCGCGCGCCGTTTCGCGATGGGGTCGCCGCTCGGCGCGTGGCTCGACCCGATCGCCGACAAGCTCTTCCTCCTCTCGTCGTTCGTCGTCTTCGCCCTGCCGGGGACGCCGACGTCCGTGCGAATCCCGATCTGGCTTCTCGTCCTGACGATCTTCCGGGACGTCTTCATCCTCGTGATCTGCCTCGTCCTGTTCCTGGCCCTCGGGATCCGTTCGTTCCCGCCGTCGATCCTCGGCAAGCTCACGACGTTCCTCGAGATCTCGACCGTGACCGCGATCCTGCTCGCGAACGTGCGCCGCATCGACCCCGTCGTGGCGACGGTCTGCATGTGGCTCGTCGCGGCGTTCACGATCGCGTCGGGGCTTCACTACTCGTGGCGCGTCCTCACGCAGCTGCCTCGCGGCCCTCACCCGCCGGCTGCCGCGCCTGCCGCGTGAGCCCTCTCGGCCGCCTCTTCCGGCGCCGCAGCGCGTCGCCGCCGGCGCTTCGCCTCCTGACGCGTCCGGGCTGCCACCTCTGCGACGAAATGAAGGCGACGGTCGGGCCGCTCGTCGCCCGGCTCGGCGGCACGATCGCCGAGGTGGACGTCGACTCGGACGCGGCGCTCTCGGAGCGATTCGGCCTCGAGATCCCCGTCCTCCTCGACGAGGAGGGCCGCGTCATCGCCAAGGTCCGCGACTCCGCCGAGCGGATCGCGAGGCGCCTCGGCGCCTGAGCGCTCAGAATGCGGGGGACGATGCGATTCCCGGTTGCCGCCCTTCTCCTCTCCGGCACCCTCGCGACGCCGCTCCTCGCCGAGCGTCTGCCGGTCCAGCGGCACGGCGTCGCCGAGGGCCTCGCGGAGGAGACGGTGACGGCCCTCCTCAAGGACTCGCGCGGCTACCTCTGGGTCGGCTCGCTGAACGGCCTCTCCCGGTTCGACGGCGAGCGTTTCCGCGTCTACGGCGTCGGGGACGGCCTCCCGAAGGCGCGCATCTTCGCCCTCGCGGAAGCCGCGGACGGTGCGGTCTGGGTCGCCACGTCGGGCGGCCTCGCGCGGCTCGGCGCGTCCGACCCTTCCACGCGGCCCGCGTTCAAGCCGGCGGGGCCGGCGGGAGGAAAGCCCGTCGAGCATGTCTGGGCGGATCCGAAAGGGCGCCTGTGGTTTGGCACGGGGGGAGAGATCTTCGAAGGTGGAAGAGGGGACACGCCGCCGCGCGCGTTGGGCCTCGCCGCCGCGGCGCCCGGCGCCGTCGTCCGCCTCATCCGGGCGGGCGCCGAAGGGGCGATCCTGGCCGGCACGTCGAAGGGCCTCTTTCGCGCCACGCCCGGCGGCAAGCCGGAGCGTGTCCCGCTTTCGAAGGAATCCCGGCAGGAGGACGTGCGCGGTCTGCTGATCGATCATGCGGGGCGGCTTTGGGTCGCGACCCCGGGCCGCCTCTTCGTCGGCGCCCGCGGATGGGAGCGCAGCGGAGCCGAGAGGGCCGGACCCCTCCTGTCCAACGGGCGGCTCGACCTCCCCGAGGCACCCGGGGAGTGGCGGGTCCTCGACGCGATTCCGGGGGCAGGCTCGTCGGCCTGGCAGCGGATCCTCGAACTCAAGGACGGGCGCGTCGTCCTCACGACCACGGCGGGCCTCGTGCTCGTGAACGGCGACCGCCTCGAGTTCTCCGGGCGGCGAAACGGTCTTGGGGACGGAATCCTCGGCGAGCTTCTCGAGGACGGCACCGGCAACCTCTGGATCGGGACGCAGAGCACGGGCCTTCTGCGCCTTCGCCCCGCGGGGTTCACGTCCTTCGGCGAGGACGACGGACTCCTCGATGTCCAGGTCGCCGACGTGTTTCGGGGCGACGGCGGCGCGCTCTACGTCGCGTCGCGCGGCAACACGACGCTCGCGCGCCAGGAGGGCAAGGGCTTCCGTTCGATCCGGTGGCCGCGCGCGGCGGCTCCCGTCCTCGGCCGCCTCATCTGGGGCCGATCGGTCGTGCGCGACCGGTCCGGCGCATGGTGGGTCGCCGGGCCGGGCGGCGTCGCGCGGCACCCGGCAGCCGCGTTCGACGAGTCCCTTGCGCGCGGGAAGGCGCGGACGTTCGGCGCTGCCGAGGGCGTTCCGGGCGAGGTCTCCGCGCTCTTCGAGGCCTCGGACGGAACCCTCTGGGCCGGCGTCTACGACACGCCGGACTCGCTCCTGAGGTTCGACGCGGCGGCGCAGCGCTTCGCCGCCGTGAAGCCGGCGGGCGGTCTGCCGGCCGGCGCCCCGCTCGCGTTTCTCGAAGACGGAAAGGGCGGGCTCTGGGTGGGATTCGGGAGCGGAGGGGCGGTCCGCCTGACGGGCGGCGGCGCCGACCGGCTCGACCCCGCGCACGGCGCCCCGGAAGGCTTCGTCCATGACTTCCTCCTCGACGGCAAGGGCCGCCTCTGGGTCGCGAACGGCAACGCGGGCCTCCTGAGGGTGGACGATCCCGCGGCCGCGACGCTCGCGGCCCGTCCCGTGGACCTCGCGAGCGGGGCGGTGCCGAGCAGCGTGCTCTGCCTCGAGGGCGACGCGGCGGGTCTCCTCTGGGTCGGGACGACGCGCGGCGTCCTCCGCCTCGATCCCGCGACCGGGCGGCTGGCCCACTTCACGACGGCGGACGGCCTCGCGAACAACCTCGTGACGTCGGCGGCGCGCGACGCATCCGGCGCCCTGTGGTTCGGAACGCCCGAGGGCGTCTCGCGCCTCGTGCCCGGACCCGACGCGGCGTCGCCCCCTCCACGCGCGGTGATCGCGGCGTTCCGCGTGAACGGAAACCCCCGGCCCGTGCCCGAGCTCGGAACGTCCGCGCTCACCGGGATCACGCTCGCCCCGGACGAGAACCGCGTCCGCGTGGACTTCGCGTCTCCGAGCTTCTCGCCGGGCGGCCGCGTCCTCTTCCAGACGCGACTCGAGGGCCTGGACGGGCAGTGGAGCGCGCCGAACGCCGACCCGACGGTCCGCTACGTGGGCCTCGCGGCCGGCACGTACCGCCTCGCCGTCCGGGCGGTCGGGCCAGACGGGGCGCCGGGCCCGGAAGCCACCGCAGCGTTCCGCGTGCGGCCGCCGCTCTGGAAAAGGCCCGAGTTCCTCGCGGCCGGCCTCGCGCTCGTCGCCCTCGCGGCGTTCCTCGTCCACCGGCAGGGCGTGAAGCACGCCGTCGCGGTCGAGCGCGTCCGCACGCGCCTCGCGACGGACCTCCACGACGACGTCGGCTCGAGCCTCGCGCGCATCTCGATCCTCTCGGAGGTCGGCCGCCGCGACCTCGACCCCTCCGGCGAGACGGCCCGCCTCTTCTCCGAGATCGGCGAGACGTCGCGCGGCGTCATCGACGCGCTCGGCGACGCGATCTGGTCCATCGACCCCAAGCACGACGACCTTCAGAGCCTCGCGGACCGGCTCCGCCACTTCGCGACGGACCTTCTCGAAGGACGCGGCATCGCGTGCCGCATCGAGATGCCGTCCGGCGCCGGCGTCGTCGACCTGCCGGCCGAGCCGCGGCGCCACCTCTTCCTTCTCCTCAAGGAGGCCGTCACGAACGCCGCGCGCCACTCGGGCGCGAAGTCCGTCACCGTCGCGTTCCGCCTCGAGGACCGGAAGCTCTCCGTGGAAGTCGCCGACGACGGCGCCGGCTTCGACGCGCCGGCGCGGAACGCCGCCGAGACCGAGGGGCGGGGTCTCGAGAACATGCGGACGCGCGCCGTGGCCCTCGGAGGAACGTTCACGATCGCCGCGTCCCCGGGCGGCGGGACGCGCGTCGGCGTCGAAGGGATGCCGCTGCCATGATCCGCGTCGCCGTCGTCGAGGACGACTCCGGTCTGCGCGAGAGCCTGCGCCTCCTGATCGGCGGGACGCGCGGGTTCGCGTGGGCCGGCGGGTACCGCTCCGCCGAGGAGGCTCTTCAGCGCCTCGGCGCGACGTCGGGCGGGCTGCCGGACGTCGTCCTCATGGACATCCATCTGCCGGGCATGCCGGGCTCGGAGGCCGTGCGGCACGTGCGCGAGGCGCACCCGTCGGTCGCGGTCCTCATGTTGAGCGTCTACGAGGGCGAGGATCCGATCTTCGCGTCCCTCTGCAACGGCGCGGCCGGCTACCTCCTGAAGAAGACCGCTCCCGCGAAACTCCTCGACGCGATCCGCGACGTGAAGGAGGGCGGTTCGCCGATCTCGCCTGAGATCGCGCGGAAGGTGATCCGGGCTTTCCGCGAGTCCGTGCCCGCGGGGCGCGCCGACCACGACCTCACGCCGCAGGAGGTGCGGCTCCTGAAGCTGCTCTCGGACGGCGCGAGCTACCAGGCGGCGGGGGACAAGCTCGGCATCAGCATCAACACCG
This sequence comes from Thermoanaerobaculia bacterium, assembly GCA_044229475.1. GTDB lineage: Bacteria > Acidobacteriota > Thermoanaerobaculia > UBA5066 > UBA5066 > Fen-183. The sequence continues at coordinate 514,367 of JBGASW010000001.1, forward strand.
TACGGAACTACGTGCGCTCCATCTACGAGAAGCTCCACGTGACGTCCAAGTCTGCGGCGGTGAGCCGCGGGCTGAAGGACCGGATCATTTGAAGGTCGCGGGACATGCCGACGGACCCTGACGACTCGCCGCCCCTCCGGTCGGAAGTCCTCGTCCCGCCCGGCGAGAAGCCTCTCGGCGAGGCGATTCGTCAGACGCTTCAGGCTGCGCCCCGGGATCGGGCCGCGCTTTTCGAGCGGCTCGCCCGTGAGATCGAGGCCTTCGTCTCGGCCACGGCTCCCGATCACCCGTGGACCTGCACCGTCTACATCGGCACGGACGGGTCGCGTGTCTTTCGGGGGGGCGTCGGGCACTCCCTCGTCATCGACGCGGATGGCCGCCTGTGGCGCGCGCGCAGCTACGAGGACTTCGTCACGACGTACACGATCTCGGAGACGACCTGCTCGATCGAGTCGCTCACGCCGCTCTACGGACAGATGAGGCAGTACCTTCCCCGCTAGAGCGAAACCCCCGCGGGCGCCGGGCGTACTGTTCGTGGAGGAATCCATGCGGCTTCGCCCTGCGATCGTGTTTTCTGCGCTGATGTCGTCTGCTCTCGTCTTCGCGCAGGCCGCCCCGCTGCGCGAGGTAAACGGAGACACGCTGGTCTCCCCGGCCGACCCCGTCGGGTCATTCGTCTTCGACAAGGCGTTTCGATACGCCGGCGGCCAGACGATCGACGTCATGAAGATCGCGGGCGCCGAGCAGCATTTCTTCGTCGACGCCGCGCCCGACCGCTCCATCCGCCGCTTCTACTGGATCCAGTTCGAGCACTTCCATCCGGACAACACGCGCACCTACGACTTCTCGAAGATCCCGCAGAAGCCCGTCTCGATCGGGCGGCTCGCGTTCGCGGGCGACTTGAGGGTTAAGGCGGACTACTTCACGATGGACCAGCGTCCCGGCTCCGACTCGAAGGCCGCCGAGGACTTCCTGCGCGCCCGCGGCTTCAAGCTCGACGGCACGTTCGTCACGCTGCGCCTCTTCCACCTCCCGGACGACACGAAGCGGAGCGAACTCATGATCATCTACGGCGAGGCCCTCCCGGCCGGTGCGTCGGAGGAACGGTTCAAGGCGGAGATCACCGCGCACGCGCAGGCGAACCTGAAGGTGCCTTGACGCGCCCGGCGAGGGCGTGACACGGTGCCGGTCATGGAGACCGCTTGAGGGCGATCGTCTTCACGGAGTACGGATCGCCGGACGTTCTGCGGCTCGCGGAGATCGAACGCCCCGTTCCCGCGGATGGCGAGGTTCTTGTCAGAGTCCACGCCGCTTCGCTGAACGACTGGGACCATGGCGCCCTCCAGGGAGCGGACTTCGTGAACCGCCTCCTGTTCGGCGTCCTCAAGCCGAAGAAGGGAAGGCAGGTCCTCGGCTCCGACGTCGCGGGACGCATCGAGGCCGTGGGGCGGGGCGTGCGGCGGTTCCGTCCCGGCGACGACGTGTTCGGAGACCTCAGCGGCAGGTGGGGCGGATTCGCGGAATTCGTGTGCGCTCCCGAGGAGGCGCTGGCGCTGAAGGCGCCCGGCATGACGTTCGAACAGGCGGCCGCGATCCCCCAGGCGGCGCTGCTCGCCGTGCAGGCCCTTCGCGATCTCGGGGGAATCGAGTCCGGACAGAGGATCCTCGTCAACGGCGCCGGCGGCGGCGTGGGGACGTTCGCGCTCCAGATCGCTGCGCTCTACGACGCCGAGGTGACGGCCGTGGACGCCCCCGAGAAGCTCGACATGCTGCGCTCGATGGGCGCACGGCACGTCCTCGACTACACGCGGGAAGACTTCACCCGGGCGGGGGAGCGCTACGACCTGATCCTGGACGTCAAGACGACCCGATCCGTCCTCGACTGCGTGCGGGCCCTGAACGCAGGCGGGACCTACGTTACGGTCGGCGGTTCGATGGCCCGGCTCTTCCAGGGCCTGCTGCTCTGGCCCTGGATCGCGCTCACGACGCGCAAGAAGATCCGTCTCCTGGCGCTGAAGCCGAACAAGGACCTTGTGTTCGTGCGGGAGCTGTTCGAAGCGGGGAAGGTCGTCCCCGTGATCGACGGGCACTACGGTCTCGCCGACGTGCCCGAGGCGTTCCGGTACTTCGGATCGGGCCGCCACAAGGGGAAGATCGTGATCACGGTGGAACAGTCGGACTCGGCGTCAGTTGCTGCGCTCCTTCCTTCTCGCCACTGAGTCTTGATATCGTTAGCCGACCAGACGCGGATGTGGGTGTGCGCGAGCCTCGGGAAGTGCGGCCTCCTGCGGTGACACGCTGAGGCGAAGGAGGATTCGATGAAGACCACGCTCGGCCTCGTCATCGACCTCGTCGCACTGTCCCCGCCGGCCAGGGCCGGCTCCCCGGAGGCCGTTTCGGGCACCGCCACCTCGCCCGACGGCGTCCCCATCCGCTATGACGCGGCCGGCAAGGGCGATCCGGCCCTGGTGTTCGTCCACTGCGGGGGCTGCAACCGGGGCTTCTGGGACGGGCAGATGGCCCGCTTCGCCGCGAAGCACCGCGTCGTCGCGCTCGACCTGGCCGGCTTCGGCCAGAGCGGACGCGGGCGCAAAGACTGGACGATGGACGCTTTCGGCCAGGACGTGGTGTCGGTGGTCGAGGCGCTGGGCTTGAAGCGGGTGGTGCTCATCGGCCACTGTCTTGGCGGGCCGGCGGTCCTGGAGGCCGCGCGCCGGATGCCGGGCCGGGTGGCCGGCCTGGTGCTGGTGGACAGCTGGGTGGACTTCGAGGGAAAGATCGCGACCGAGGAGATGGAGAAGTTCCTGTCGGCGCTCCAGGCCGACTACCGGGCCACGACAACCGCCATCACGTCGCAATACCTCTTCTCAGCGAGCACGCCCGAGCCCGTCAAGGCGCGCGTTCTGGAAACGGTGCTGTCGGTGCCGCAGGAGATCGGCGTGGCCGCCGCCCGCTCCAGCATGGCATACAGCCCGCTGCCGGCGCTGCGCGAGATCAAGGCCCCCGTCCGCGCCATCAGCTCCGACCTGTTTCCCGCCAACCCGGAAGGCAACCGCAAGTATGCCCCCGGCTACGAGGCGGCGATCATGAAGGGAGCGGGGCATTACCTCATGCTCGAGCAGCCCGAGGCCTTCAACGCGCTCCTGGCGGAGGCCCTGCGCGAGCTGACCCGGAGCGGCGGGCGGCGGTGAGGTTTCGGGTAGCTGTTGACCTGGTGAATGGCAGAGTGTTGAGCACCTCCTCGGAGATTCCATGAAGCGAGTCACAGGCATCGGCGGCATCTTCTTCAAGGCCAAGGACGCTCCGGCGCTGCAGGCCTGGTACAAGCGGCACCTTGGAATCGACGTCCAGGAATGGGGCGGCACGGCTTTCACCTGGACCGACGGCGAAGGCAAGCCGGTTGCGGGAACGACCATCTGGTCCATTGGTGCGGCGCAGGGCGACCCGTTTGCGCCCAGCGCCGCGACGTTCATGGTGAATTACCGGGTGGAGGATCTCCACGGCCTGGTCAAGGTCCTGCGCGAAGAAGGCTGCAACGTTCTCGAGAAGATCGACGAATCCGAGTACGGCAAGTTCGCCTGGGTCATCGACCCGGAAGGAAACAAAGTCGAGCTCTGGCAGCCGCCTGCCGGCGGGTGATCGGGGCAGTCCGGGGGCGCATGTCCATGCTCTGAGCGGACCTCCTCGCGAAGCCCAGAATTCCGGGCTGGCGCTTCCTGCGCCCCGGGAGGTTCCATGAACGAGGGACCGGACACGCCGGCCGGGTCCGCCCCGGCGAGGCGGAGCCGCCTGAGGGTCGTCCTCGCCGTCGCGGTCGTCGTGATCGTCGCCGCGGCCACGGCGCGCGCGCTCGTGAAGACGGGCGGCCGGGGCGGCCCGCGAGCCGAGATCGTGCCCGTCTCGGCGGCCGCCGTCGCGAAAAAGTCGATTCCGCTCACGACGCGGGCGATCGGGAACGTCGAGGCGTACGCCACGGTGGCGATCCGCGCGCTCGTCTCGGGCGAGCTCGTCAAGATCCACTTCAAGCAGGGCCAGGACGTGGCGAAGGGCGACCTTCTCTTCACGATCGACCCGCGCCCGCTGCAGGCGGCTTACGACCAGGCCGTCGGCACCCTCGCGAAGGACAAGTCGACGCTCGCGAACGCGCGCGCGCTCGCGGCGCGGTACGAGAAGCTCTACAACGAGGGGATCGCCTCCAAGGAAGACTGGGACCAGTACCGCACGGCCGCCGACACGTCCGCGGGGCTCGTCGCGGCCGGCGAGGCCGCGGTCGAGAACGCGAAGGTCCAGCTCTCGTACGCGACGATCCGTTCGCCGATCAGCGGGATGGCGGGCAACCTCCTCGTCTACGAGGGCAACCTCGTGAAGGCGAACGACACGACGCCCCTCGTCACGATCACGCAGGCGACGCCGATCTACGTGACGTTCGCCGTGCCCGAGGGCGAGCTCGCCAAGGTCAACCGCGCGCGCGCCCAGGGCCCGGTGCGCGTCGAGGCCGCGCTCCCGAGCGACGAGGCCCGTCCCGTCGCCGGGGTCCTCTCGTTCGTGGACAACGCCGTCGACTCCACGACGGGCACGATCCGCCTCAAGGCCACGTACGACAACCCCGACCGCCGGCTCTGGCCCGGGCAGTTCGTGAAAGTGATCCTCACGACGGGCGTCGAGCCCGACGCGCTCGTCGTCCCGGCCCAGGCGATCCAGACCGGCCAGGACGGTCCGTACGTCTACGTCGTGAAGGACGACATGACCGTCGAGCCGCGCCCCGTGAAGCCCGGGCCCGCCTCTGAGGGCGTCGTCGCGATCGCCAAGGGGCTCTCGGCGGGCGAGCGCGTCGTCACGGACGGTCAGCTGCGCCTCTTCCCCGGCGCGAAGGTCGAGATCAAGACCAAGGGATGAGCATCACCGAGCCCTTCATCCGAAGGCCCGTCATGACGACGCTCGTCATGGCGGGGATCCTGCTGTTCGGGACGATCGGCTTCCGCTCGCTCCCGGTGAGCGACCTCCCGAACGTGGACTTCCCGACGATCCAGGTCACGGCCGGCCTCCCGGGCGCGAGCCCGGAGACGATGGCGGCCTCCGTCGCGACGCCGCTCGAGCGCCAGTTCTCGGCGATCGCCGGCCTCGACTCGATCAACTCGACGAGCTCGCAGGGGACGACGCAGGTCACGCTCCAGTTCGCGCTCGACCGCAACATCGACGCCGCCTCGCAGGACGTCCAGACGGCCATCGCGGCGGCCGCGCGGCAGCTCCCGACGGGGATGCCGTCGCCGCCGACGCTCAAGAAGGTCAACCCGGCCGACCAGCCGGTCCTCTACCTCGTCCTCTCCTCGCCGACGATGCCGCTCACGGCGGTGAACGAGGTCGCCGAGACGCTCATCGCGCAGCGGCTTTCCACGATCTCGGGCGTGGCGCAGGTCGTCGTCACGGGCGCGCAGAAGCCCGCCGTGCGCGTGAAGCTCGACCCGTCCCAGCTCGCGGCCCGCGGGATCGGGATCGACGAGGTCGCGACGTCCATCCAGCGGCAGAACTCCAACCTGCCCGTGGGGACGCTCTACGGCGTCCACCAGTCGCTCACGGTGAAGGCGGACGGCCAGCTCTTCGACGCCGCGGCGTACCGGACGATGATCGTCGCCTACCGCAACGGCTCGCCCGTGACGCTCGGCGACCTCGGCAAGGTCGTGGACGGGGTCGAGAACGACCGGATCGGCAGCTGGTACGACGACAGACAGGTCGTGACCCTGGCGATCCAGCGACAGCCGGGCTCCAACACGATCGCCGTCGTGGACGCGGTCAAGGCGAGGCTGCCGGCCCTCCGGGCGCAGCTCCCGGCCGCGCTGAAGCTCGACGTCCTCTTCGACCGCTCCGTGCCGATCCGCGAGTCGGTGCACGACGTGGAGTTCACGCTCGTCCTCACGATCGCCCTCGTCGTCCTCGTCATCTTCCTCTTTCTGCGGAACGTCAGGGCGACGCTCATCCCGAGCCTCGCGGTGCCGGCCTCGATCGTCGGGACGTTCGCGGCGATGTCGCTCCTCAACTTCTCGCTCGACAACCTCTCGCTCATGGCGCTCACGCTCTCCGTCGGCTTCGTCGTCGACGACGCGATCGTCATGCTCGAGAACATCGTCCGCCGGATGGAAGGCGGGGAGGACCCGCTGACGGCCGCGCTCAAGGGCGGCAGGGAGATCGGCTTCACGATCCTCTCGATGACGATCTCGCTCGTCGCCGTCTTCATCCCGGTCCTCTTCATGGGCGGGCTCCTCGGGCGGCTCTTCAAGGAGTTCGCGATCACGATCAGCGTGGCGATCCTCGTCTCGGGGTTCGTGTCCCTGACGCTGACGCCGATGCTCTGCAGCCGCTTTCTGAAGGCGTCGCACGTCGCGAACGAGGGACGTTTCTTCAAGGCGACGGAGCGCATCTTCGACGCCTGGCTCGCCCTCTACGAGCGGACTCTCGTGTGGGTCCTCGCGCGCCAGAAGGAGACGCTGATCGTCTCCGGGATCCTCCTCCTCGTCACCGGGATCCTCTTCGCGGTGATCCCGAAGGGGTTCCTCACGAGCGACGACACGGGCCAGTTCATCGGCTACACGGAGGGCCTGCCGGGCGTGTCGTTCGCGCAGATGGGCCGGCACCAGAAAGAAGTCACGGACATCATCCGCAGCCATCCCGACGTCCGGGGCGTGTCGTCGACCGTCGGGGCGAGCGACGCGAGCCCTGCGGGCAACTCGGGCAGCCTCCTCGTCCTCCTCAAGCCGCGCTCGGAGCGCAAGCGGGACGTCGACGGGGTCATCGAGCAGCTCCGCCCCAAGCTCGCGGCGGTGTCCGGGATCCGCGTCTTCCTCCAGAACCCTCCGTCCGTCTCGATCGGCGGCCAGGTCACGCGCAGCCCGTTCCAGCTCACGCTCCAGGGCTCGGATCGCGCCCAGCTCGCGAAGTACACGGAGCTGCTGGAGACGAAGGTCAAGACGCTGCCGGGCCTCATCGACGTGACGACCGACCTCCAGAACCGGAACCCGCAGCTCGCGGTGACGATCGACCGCGACAAGGCGTCCGCGCTGGGCCTCACGGCGTCGCAGGTCGAGGACGCGCTCAACAACGCGTACGGGACGCGCCAGGTCTCGACGATCTACACGTCCACGAACCAGTACCAGGTCATCCTCGAGCTCCTCGAGCAGTACCAGACGAACCCCGCGGCCCTGTCGCTTCTCTACGTGCGCAACACCGCGAACACGCTGGTCCCGCTCTCCTCGGTCGCGCGGTTCGACGAGAGCGCCGGCCCTCTCGCGGTGAACCACCTCGGGCAGGTCCCGTCGGCCACGATCTCGTTCAACGTGAAGCCCGGCGTCGCGCTGGGCGACGCGACGTCGCGCGTGCGCAAGGCGGCGGACGAGATCCTGCCGCTCACGATCCCGGCGACGTTCCAGGGCACGGCGGAGGTGTTCCAGTCGTCCGTCGGGGGCCTCGCGTTTCTTCTCGCGATCGCCATCCTCGTGATCTACCTCGTCCTCGGAATCCTGTACGAGAGCTTCATTCACCCGCTCACGATCCTGTCGGGGCTGCCGTCGGCGGGCCTCGGCGCGCTCGTCACGCTGCTCATCTTCGGGAAGGACCTCAACGTCTACGGGTTCGTCGGGCTCATCATGCTCGTCGGCATCGTCGAGAAGAACGCGATCATGATGATCGACTTCGCGATCGAGTCGGCCCGCACCGAAGGAAAGGGCCCGGCCGAGTCGATCCGGAGGGCGGCGGTGGTCCGCTTCCGGCCGATCATGATGACGACGATGGCGGCCCTCATGGGCACCCTTCCGATCGCCCTCGGAATCGGCGCCGGCGCCGAGTCGCGTCAGCCGCTCGGCCTCGCGGTCGTCGGCGGCCTCCTCGTCTCCCAGGTGCTGACGCTCTACCTCACGCCCGTCGTCTACATCGCGTTCGATTCGCTCCAGGCGAAGCTCACGCCCGAGGCGCTTCCGGACCTGCCGGAGGACGCAGAGCCGGAGAGAGCCGCGTGAGCGAGAAGAGTCTGAAGCCGGTCCAGGCGAACGTCTCCGCGCTCTTCATCCGGAGGCCCGTCATGACGACGCTCGTCATGGCGGGGCTGTTCCTGTTCGGTGCGATCGGCTACGTCTCGCTGCCGGTCGCAGACCTGCCGAAGGTGGACTTCCCGACGATCAACGTGGGCGCAAGCCTCCCGGGGGCGAGCCCCGAGACGATGGCCGCCGCGGTCGCGACGCCGCTCGAGCGGCAGTTCTCGGGGATCGCAGGGATCGACTCGATGAACTCCACGTCGAGCCAGGGCTCGACGAACATCACGCTCCAGTTCTCCCTCGACCGCGACATCGACGCCGCGGCGCAGGACGTCCAGACGGCGATCGCGGCGACGCTCTCGCAGCTGCCGCCGTCCATGCCGAACCCGCCGAGCCTCCGCAAGGTCAATCCGGCGATGCAGCCGATCCTCTTCATCGTGCTGTCCTCGCCGACCCTCCCGATGTCCGAGGTCTCCGAGTGGGCCGAGACCGTCCTCGCCCAGCGCATCTCGACCGTGACGGGGGTCGCGCAGGTGAACGTGTACGGCTCGAAGAAGTACGCCGTGCGCGTGCAGGTGGATCCCGGCGTGCTCGCGAGCCGGCAGATCGGCATCGACCAGGTGGCCGCGGCGATCTCGTCGGGCAACTCGAACCGCCCGGTCGGGGTCGTGTACGGTCCCGAGAGGGCGCTCGCCATCCAGACGAACGGCCGTCTCGTGAACGCGGACGCGTACAAGCCGCTCGTCGTCGCCTGGCGCAACGGCGCGCCTGTGCGGCTCGGCGAGATCGCGAACGTGCTGGACAGCGTCGAGAACGAGCGGCAGGCGGCGTGGTTCAACGGCAACCGGTCGATCATCCTCGCGGTCCAGCGCCAGCCGGACTCGAACACGATCCAGGTCGTGGACGCCGTGAGGGCGCTCCTCCCGGCGTTCCGGATGCAGATCCCGGCGGCGATGCGCATGGACGTCATGTTCGACCGGTCGCAGGGCATCCGGGAAAGCGTGCGCGACGTCCAACTCACGCTCGTCCTCACGATCGTCCTCGTCGTCTTCGTGATCTTCCTGTTCCTTCGGAACCTGCGCTCGACGTTCATCCCGTCCATTGCGCTCCCGACGTCCCTCTTCGGCACGTTCGCGGTCATGGCCGTGCTCGGCTTCAGCCTCGACAACCTCTCCCTCATGGGCCTGACGCTCTCGGTCGGGTTCGTCGTGGACGACGCGATCGTCCAGCTCGAGAACATCGTCCGCCGGATGGAGAAGGGCGAGAGCGCCGCGGTGGCGTCCCTGCGCGGCTCCAGGGAAATCGGCTTCACGATCCTGTCGATGACGGTCTCGCTCGTCGCGGTCTTCATCCCCGTTCTCTTCATGGGAGGTCTGCTCGGCCGGCTCTTCCAGGAATTCGCCGTCACGATCAGCGCCGCGATCCTCGTGTCGGGCTTCGTGTCGCTGACCCTGACGCCGATGCTCTGCAGCCGCCTCCTGAAGCGCGAGGAGCCCGGGGCCGCACGCCAGGGGCGGGTCGCGGCCGCCCTCGAGAGCGGCTTCAACCGCATCCTGAAGGGGTACGAGCGGACGCTCCACGTCGTCCTCGAGCACCGGCGGATCACGCTCGCGACGCTCGTCCTGATGGCCGTCCTCGCGGGCTTCCTGTTCAAGCTCGCGCCGAAGGGGTTCATCCCGAACGAGGACATCGGGATGCTGCGGGCGAGCGTCGAGGGTCAGCAGGGGATCTCGTATCAGGACATGCGCGACCGCCAGAGGGCCGCGGCCGAAATCGTGCGCGCCGACCCGGGCGTCCAGTCGGTCCAGTCGTCCGTGGGCGCCGGCGGCCCGAACTCGACCGCGAACTCGGGCTCGATGTTCGTGACGCTGAAGCCCCGCGGCCAGCGCGACTCCTCCGACGCGATCGTCGACCGCCTCCGCCCGAAGCTCGCGAAGGTGGCGGGCCTGCGCGTCTTCATGCAGACGCCGCCGGCGATCAGCATCGGGGGTCAACACACGCGCAGCCTGTACCAGCTCACGCTCCAGAGCACCGACACCGAGGCTCTCTACGCGAACGCGGCGCTCCTCGAGCGGAAGATGCGCGGGATCCCGATCATCCGGGACGTGACGAGCGACCTGCAGATCAAGAACCCGCAGCTCGACATCACGATCGACCGCAAGAAGGCTTCCGCCCTCGGGATCACGGCGGGGCAGATCCAGCGGGCACTGGCGCTCGCGTACGGGTCGAGCCAGATCTCGACGATCTACACGGCCACGAACGAATACGAGGTCATCCTCGAGGTGAAGCCGCAGGACCAGCGCGACGCCTCGTCCCTTTCGTCGCTCTACGTTCGGTCGGGCAACGGCACGCTCGTGCCCCTCACGGCGATCGCGACGGCGAGGACGACGGTCGGGCCGCTTCTCGTTGCGCATCTCGGCCAGCTCCCGTCGGCGACGATCTCCTTCAACCTCGGGAAGGACGTCGCGCTCAGCCAGGCGACGGCCGCCGTCGAGAAGATGGCGAGGGAGACGCTTCCCGGCTCGATCACGACGAGCTTCCAGGGCACGGCGCAGGTCTTCCAGTCGTCGTTGAAGGGCATGTCGATCCTGCTCGTCGTGGCCGTCCTCGTGATCTACCTCGTCCTCGGCGTCCTCTACGAGAGCTTCGTGCACCCGCTCACAATCCTGTCCGGGCTGCCCTCGGCCGCCGTCGGCGCGATCTTCACGCTGATCATCTTCGGCAAGGACCTGAACGTCTACGCGTTCTTCGGCCTCGTGATGCTCATCGGAATCGTGAAGAAGAACGCGATCATGATGATCGACTTCGCGCTCGCCGCGCAGCGCGGCGAGGGGATGGAGCCCGAGAAGGCGATCGTCACGGCGTCGCTCACGCGCTTCCGGCCCATCCTCATGACGACGATGGCGGCGCTCGCGGGCACGCTCCCGATCGCCCTCGGCCTCGGGCGCGGGGGAGAGTCCCGCCAGCCGCTCGGCCTCGCCGTCATCGGCGGGCTCGTGGTGTCGCAGGTCCTGACGCTCTACATCACGCCGGTCGTCTACCTCGCGTTCGAATCCCTCGGCGCGCGCTTCCGCGCGCGGAAGACGGCGACGGCGCAGGAGCCAGCACCCGCCTGACTTCTGCTTTCGGATTCGGATTCGGAAATGCTTCGAAGGGTGAGTGAGCGACGCGCGCCCGTGAGATGCTCCGGCGCGGCCATCTGCTCGGGACCACTCTAAGAAGTATCTCCTCGGAGGTGTCCATGTTGCTCTGGCGTGTCCTCGCTGTATCGGGTCTGTGCCTTTCTCTCACTCTGCATGCGGTGGAGCCCGCACCGTCCCCGGACGACGACCCGCGCGTGGCGTCGGCACTGGAGCTCGCGCGCGCGTGGCTCGACGCCGAGCGCGCCTACGCGCAGGTCCCCGGGGTTTCGGCGGCCATCGTCCACGACCAGAAGGTCCTGTGGAGCGGGGCTTTCGGCCTGGCCGACGTGGCGAGCGGCCGCAAGGCCGAGCCCGGCACGATCTACAGCATCTGCTCGATCTCGAAGCTCTTCACGAGCATCGGCGTCATGCAGCTGCGCGACGCGGGCAAGCTCCGCCTCGACGATCCCGTCCGCTCGCGACTGCCGTGGTTCACGATGAAGCCCGGCGGCACGGACGGGACCGAGATCACGGTCGAGGGCCTCCTCACGCACGCGGCCGGGCTGCCGCGCGAGACCGATCTCCCGTACTGGACCGGCCCCTCGTTCGCGTTCCCGACGCACGAGCAGATCGTCGAGAGGCTCGCCCAGCAGACGGCGCTCTACCCGGCGGCGACGTACATCCAGTACTCGAACCTCGGCCTGACGCTCGCGGGGGAGATCGTGGCTGCCTTGTCCGGCATTTCGTACGCCGACTACGTCGCGAGGAACATCCTCGTCCCCCTGAAGCTCGCGTCGACGACGCCCGAAATGCCCGAGTCCGAGCGAGGCAAGCGCCTCGCGAGCGGGTACAGCGCGCTGACCCGAGCGGGCCGGCGCGATCCCGTCGCGTTCTTCCAGGGCAAGGGCGTCGCGCCGGCGATGGCCTTCGCCTCGACGGCCGAGGACCTCGCGCGCTTCGCGTCGTGGCAGTTCCGGCTGCTCGGCGGCGGAGGCCCGGAGGTCCTGAAGACCGCCACGCTGCGCGAGATGCACCGCGTCCATTTCGTGGATCCCGACTTCGAGACGATGTGGGGGCTCGGGTTCGAGGTCAGGAGGAGCGAGAAGACGACGCTCGTCGGGCACGGCGGCTCGTGCCCCGGCTACCGGACGCATCTCATGCTGCAGCCGGACGAAAAGCTCGCGGTCGTCGTCCTCACGAACGCGTCGGGGGTCGACGCGGAGGGCTGGGCCGGGCTCGTGCGCGAGATCGTCGCGCCCGCGCTGAAGGCCGCGGCAAAGGAGGCCGGCAAGGGCAAGACTCCCGCTCCGGAGATGAGGAAGTTCGCGGGGACATACTCGGGTGCACCGTGGGGCGGCGAGACGTTCGTCCTCCCGTGGGAAGACGGTCTCGCGATGCTGTCCCTCCCGTCGAAGAACCCGATGAAGGACCTGATCAAGATGAAGAAGACGGGGGAGAACACGTTCCGCCGGATCCGGAAGGACGACACGCTCGGCGAGGAGATCGTCTTCGCGCTGGGTCCCGACGGGAAAGCGACGCGCTTCACCCGCCACAGCAACTATTCGACGCGGATGGAATAGCGGGGCGTCGGCTCCTCAGTCCGCGAGCGGCCGGTTGAATTCCGTGCGGTACTCCGCCGGGTCGAGGCCGGACTCCGGACCCCGGAGGTAACGCTCCCAGAGATCGCCGGCGGGCGCGAGGCCTTCGGCCTTGATCCACGCGTCGAACCTTCCCCAGCCGGAGGCGAGGCCCTCGAAGCCGCCCTTGTGGACCGTGCGGGCCATGCGCGTCGCGGGCCACGTGCCGGGTTTCACGCGGCCGGCGGGGGAGATCGGCTTCGAGACCGGGACGCCGATCTCGAAGTCGAAGACGGCGGGATCCATCTTCAGGTGGTGCGTGAACCACGGGCCGGTGACCGCCGCGCCCTGCGCGACGACGGCGGCCATGACCTCCTGCAGGCCGGACCCCATGACCTTCTGGATCTCGCTGCGCGGAATGGTGACGCGCAGGAGCGCGACGTCCTGCGCGACCGTCTGCACGACGTGCGGCTCGTCGAGAATGTTCGAGAGGCGGTCGTAGCTCACGGAGACGCCGCGCTCCATTCCGGATTTCAGAACGCCTTCGCGGGCCTCGGCCGAGGCATAGAGCAGGGTCATCGTCACCTTCGTGCGTCCGTCCGTCTCCTCGAACACCGTCGTGACGAGGCACTCGCCGGGATACCAGGACTCGTCGAACCGTTCCGTGTTGACGAGCCGGGAGGGCCGCGCGATCTCGCGGTAGACGCCGCGGATTCCCATCGTGATGCCCTTGTCCTCGTTTCTCCACTCGTAGCGGTACCCGCCGCCAACCTTCAGGTCGATCGCACAGACGGGCATCGTCCAGCCGTCGGGGCCGAGGAGCCACCGCCTCACGAGCTCGGGCTTCGTGAAGGCGTCGAAGACGAGCGTGCGCGGGGCGTCGAACGTCCGGGTCATGACGATCTCGCGCTCTCCGCGCGCCGCGACGTCGAGGGTACCGGCGAAGGGGACGGGCATGGGACCTCCTCGAGAGTCAGCGAGGTCTGCGTCTGCGTTTCGGCTTCTGAACGGCCTTCATCTCGTCGAGAAGGGCGTCGAGACGCTGGAAGCGGCGTTCCCAGAACTTCCGGTAGTTCTCGAGCCACTCCACCGCTTCTTCGAGGGGCTTCGCCTCGAGGCGGCTCGGGCGCCGCTGGGCGTCGCGGCCGCGGGTGATGAGCCCGGCGCGCTCGAGGACGCGGAGGTGCTTCGAGACGGCCGGCTGCGTCATGTCGAACGGCTCGGCCAGCTCGGAGACCGAGGCTTCGCCGGACGCGAGGCGCGCGAGGATCGCGCGCCGCGTGGGGTCCGCGAGCGCGAAGAACGTGGCGTCCAGGCCGGCCGGAGACTTACTATAACCGACAGGTTCCATAACCGATCGGTAAGATAAAGCTGAAACGCCGGCCTGTCAAGGGTCGAATCGGACTACTCCGAGCCGTCCGCCCGCGAGACGCTCACGGTGCGCTCTTCGTCCTCGCCCTCGACCCGCAGGAGCCACGGGTTGCAGCAGACCTCGCAGTCCTGGACGAGGCTGCCGCGGACGTCGGACTCGAGAATCACCTCGACGTCTTCTCCGCAGTAGGGGCAGGTGACCACGAAATCCTCGCTCATTCGCGCGAGCGGGGAGGTCCCGTTTCCTCGTTCAGGCGATCGCGCATCTTGCGGGCCTGGTGCTCGAACTCGGGGAGCTGCGGGTCGTCCGAGGCGCGGGCGAGCTCGAGCGCTCGGTCCGCGGCCGCGGCGGCGTCCTTCCAGCGGCCGACCTTCGCGTAACCGTCCTTGAGCCCGTCCCAGGCGTTGGCCGAGTACGGGTGTGCGTCGACGTTTCGCCGGAAGAGCGCGATCGCCTCCTCCGTCCGGCCGCGCTCGAGCTCCGCGTAGGCGACCTCGTTGACGGCGCTCTCCGTGGGCGCAACCGGCCAGCCGAGCGTCTTCGAGAACGCCTCGTAGTGCCTGTTCACCGCGGCGATCCCGCCGTCCGCGAGTCCCTCGGGCATCCGGTAGCCGTCGTAGAGGGCGCGCAGCGCGTGGATGCTGCCGACGAGCGGGATGGACCGGTGGCGCTCCTCCGGAAACGCCTCGGTCTTCCAGCGGAAGCCCGGGACCTTGCGCGCGCCGAGGGCCGCGACGAGCTCGTCCCAGTCCGCGAGCGCCTGGCCCGAGTCGTCCGACCGCGCGGCGTAGAGGAACGCGCTCAGGGACGACGCGGACTCGAGAGCCTTCCGGAGCGAGCGCGCCGGGAGCCGATGGTCCCAGTCGAGGCTCGGGCTCAGTGCGACGTAGGCGCGGAAGAGCGCGGGCTCGGACGTCAGCGTGTAGAGGACGAACTGGCCCCCTGCCGAGTGCCCGAGGAGCGTCCGAAAGCCGTCCGTCCGGTACGTCCGTTCCACGAGAGGAATGAGCTCGGTCGAGAGGAAGCGCTTGAAGTTCGCCGCGCCGCCGCCGCCGACCCAGGCCTCCTTCCAGTCCGTCTGCGTGAAGTCTCGGATGCGCACGGTGCTCGCGACCGCGACGACGATCGTCTCGGGCATCTCGCCCTCTGCGGCGAGGAAGTCCGCGGACGCAGCCATGTGGCGGAAGTGCGTCCTGCCGTCGAGGACGTACAGGACCGGGTAGCGCCGGTCCTTCGCCCACGGATAGCTGGCAGGAAGATGGACCTGGTACGTCCGATCCTCGTTCAACACCTTCGAGCGGATGCGGAACGTTTCGCCGATCGTGACGGGCTCGCCGGCGAAGGCGTGCAGCGGGAGGACGGTCAGGAGCGCGAGCGCGGACGCGCGAAGAATCGCCACCGCCGGACGATACCAAGTCTCAATCTGACCGGCGCACGCGCCGACCGAGGAGCGCCCGCGCTACATCGGCGAGACGCGGCCGATCTCGATCACGTCGGGCCGGTCCGTCGTCGCCGTGACGACTCCCGACGCGTCGCGCGAGACGCGGACGACAGGGGAGATCTCGTCCGCCTTCGACGCGGGAACCGAGACGACGTTGTATTCGACCTGCGCGACGGCCTTGAAGTGCGGCTGCTCGGCGATCGGGACGAAAACGATGAACATGGTCCCCTGCACGCGGGTGTTCCATCTCATCATTTCGACGGTGCCCCCGGGTGCCACTTCGACGGGGCCGAGGGTTTCACCTGTCGCCCATCTGGTGAGCCCGAGCGCGCCGGGCGAAACGTTCTGGCCGACGACGTGGACCACGCCGCTGTTCGACGCGGGAAGCGACGGGCCCGTCGGCGTTTCGGACCTGAAGCAGGCGGACGCGGCGAGGGCGAGGACGGCGGCGAGCGTCGGCCCCGCGAGGGTTCGAACGTTCATGGGCTGGCTCCTTGTGTGAGGTGCCACGAAGGCGGTTGAAGGTGAACCGCCTCGCCGTTGCAACGGGGATGCCGCGCGGATGACTCGCGCTCCGAGCCGTTGGGATTCTCTACGGCTCGCCGACCGAATGGCTACCGATGGAACCCGACTCCGAGCGCGATCTCGACGACGAGAACCGCGGCGACGAGAAAGTCCACGGCGGCGCAGAACGGCGGCCACCATCGTGTTCCGGAAACGAACTGGCTGCGCTCCTGCCACCAGTCCTTGAAGCCATGGCCGGCGTAGCCGAGGACGAGAAGCCACGGCGATCCGGTGACGGCGGCGGCGGCGAGCAGGAGGAAGGCGCCCGTGACGCAGCATTCGACGGCGATGACCCTGGGCCGCCCGTCTGCCACCGCGAACCCGATGTAGACCGCCGCGATCAGGGCCAGCAGGAGCGACTGGACGGTCGCCTGGTCGAGCCACCGGAGGGCGAGCGGCGAGGCGGCCTGGATGGCGCCGACGGCCAGTCCCCACAGGACAGGGGAGCGGCGGCTCGTCAGAGTTCTCCGACCGCCGACGCGAGACGGTTGAGGCTCGTCTTGGCGTCGCCGAAGAGGAGGCCCGTGACCGGCTTGAAGAACAGCGGGTTCTCGAGGCCCGAGAAGCCCTTCCCGCGCCCGCGCTTCAGGACGATGACGGACTTGGCCTTGTCGACCTCGATGATGGGCATCCCGGCGATCGCGCTCTTCGGGTTGTCGCGCGCCTCGGGGTTCACGACGTCGTTCGCCCCGATGACGACCGCGACGTCCGTCGTGGGCATCTCCGGGTTGATCTGCTCGAGCTCGTAGAGCTGCGAGTACGGGACGTTCGCCTCCGCGAGAAGGACGTTCATGTGCCCCGGCATGCGGCCCGCCACGGGGTGGATCGCGTACTTCACCTGCACGCCGCGGTTCTCGAGGAGGCTCGCGAGCTCGCGCACGGCGTTCTGCGCCTGCGCCGTCGCCATGCCGTAGCCCGGCACGAAGACGACCTGCCGGGCGTAGGCGAGCTGCGTCGCGACGTCCTCCAGCGAGACCTCGCGCATCACGCCTTCCTCGCCCCCCGCCGCCGCCTCGGTCGCGCTGCCGAACGCGCCGAAGAGGACGTTCGTGATCGAGCGGTTCATCGCCTTGCACATGAGGATCGAGAGGATGAAGCCCGACCCGCCGTCCAGCGTGCCCGCGATGATGAGGACGTTGTTCCCGAGCGCAAAGCCCGTGGCCGCGGACGCGAGGCCCGCGTACGAGTTCAGGAGCGCGATCACGACGGGCATGTCCGCGGCCCCGATCGGGAGCACGAGCAGAACGCCGAAGAGGAGCGCGAGCGCGCACATCGCGTAGAAGAGAGCCGTGTGCCCCGGATTCAGGACGAGCGCGATGAAGATGACGACCGCGCTCCCGAAGAGGAGGAAGTTCAGGACGTTCTGGCCCTTGTACGTGATCGGCTGCCCCTTCACGAGCTCCTGGAGCTTCGCGAACGCGACGAGGCTGCCCGTGAACGTGATGCCGCCGAGCAGGACCTCGAAGCCGAGCGCCGTGACCTTGAACGTGCCGAGGTGCTCGCCGTGCCGGAGGAACTCCGAGACGCCGACGAGGGCCGCCGCGAGTCCGCCGAACGCAT
The DNA here is from genome assembly GCA_044229475.1 of Thermoanaerobaculia bacterium. Lineage (GTDB taxonomy): Bacteria > Acidobacteriota > Thermoanaerobaculia > UBA5066 > UBA5066 > Fen-183. Next base: position 532,024 of record JBGASW010000001.1, read on the forward strand.
GCGAGAGCGCCGTCCGCTGCGGCATCGCCGTCATCGGGACCCACAGGCCCATCGCGATGCCGATCGTCGAGCCCGCGAGCAGGCCGACGATGATCCACTCGTAGCTGACGATGTCGCGGTGGAGCAGCGTGCCGATGACCGCGAGGAGCATGCCGAACTCGGCCATGAACATGCCGCGCCGGGCGGTGTCGGGATGGCTCAGCCCGCGCAGGCCGAGGATGAAGAGGATCGAGGCTGCGAAGTAGGAGAGCTCTATGAGGAGGGTCTGCGCGCTCACTTCTTCTCCGCCGCCGGTTTCGCTTCGCGCTTGAACATCTTCAGCATGCGGTCCGTGATGATGAATCCGCCGACGACGTTGATCGTCGCGGCCGTCACGGCGATGACGCCGAGGATCGTGCTCGTGAGGTTGTACTTCGCGCCCGCCGTCACGAGCGACCCGATCAGGGAGATGCCCGAGATCGCGTTCGTCGCCGACATGAGCGGCGTGTGGAGGAGCGGCGGGACGCGGGAGATGACCTGGTAGCCGAGGAAGGCCGCCAGGACGAAGACGTAGAGGCCGGCGATCAGGACTTCGTTCATCGGGGCGCTCCGGTGGGCGCGGCCGGCGCGAGGAGCGCGGCGACGCGGGGATTCACGGGCTTGCCGTCGTGCGCGGCGCAGGCGCCGGCCACGACGTCGTCGTTCAGGTTCACGGTGAGGGCGCCGCCCTCGCCCACGAGGAGCTTCAGGAAGGCCGCCACGTTGCGGGCGTAGAGCTGGCTGGCATGGAGCGGCACGCTGGCCGCGAGATTCAGCGGGGCGAGGATCGTGACGCCGTTCACGACGACTTCCTCGCCGGGCTTCGTCAGGGCGGTGTTGCCGCCGGTCGGCGCCGCGAGGTCGACGATGAACGCGCCGGGCTTCATGCCGCGGACGGCGTCCTCCTCGAGCATGAGGGGCGCCTTGCGTCCGGGGACCTGGGCCGTCGTGATCACGAGGTCGGCGTCCTTCACGTGCCTGGCCACGAGGTCCCGCCCGCGCTTGAGAGCCTCGGGGGAAAGCTCGACGGCGTAGCCGCCGGCGTCCTGCGTCTGGATGCCGCCGAGGTCGACGTCGAGGAATCGGGCGCCGAGGGAGCGGACCTCCTCGCCGGCGGCCTGACGCACGTCGTAGGCCTCGACGTTCGCGCCGAGGCGGCGCGCGGTCGCGATCGCCATGAGTCCCGCGACGCCCGCGCCCACCACGACGACCTTCGCCGGCGGGACCGTGCCGGCGGCCGTCATGAGGAGCGGGAACATCTTCGGGAGGCGCGCGGCGGCCACGAGGACCGCCTTGTAGCCGGCGATCGTGGCCATCGAGGACAGCGCGTCCATCGCCTGGGCGCGCGTCGTTCGCGGCACGAGCTCCATCGCGAAGGCGGTCACGCCGGCGTCGAGGAACGGACGGAGCCCCTCGGGCTCGTCCAGAGGCCGGAGGAAGCCGATGACGGCCGCGCCGCGCCGGAGGCGGGCGACGTCCGCCGGTTCCGGACGGTTGACGCAGGCGAGGAGGTCGGCGCCCGCGAGGAGGGCCGCACGGTCGGCCTCGATCGAGGCGCCGGCGGCGGTGAAGTCGGCGTCCGGGAGGCCGGCCTCGAGGCCCGCTCCCGACTGGACGACGACGGAGAGTCCGGAGGCGACGAGCTTCTTGACGGTGTCGGGGGCCAGGGCGACGCGGCGCTCGTCGGCGCGCGCCTCCTTCGGGATGGAAACCTTCATGCGGGGCCGGATGATACAGAAGCTCCGTCTCGGCGCCTCGCCGGACGCCTTGACGGGCGAGGCCGGGCGACCCACCTTGAAGGCAGAGCGCTTCGGGAGGGCCGATGTCCATCCTCGAGGCGGCCGAGGTCCGGTCTTTCGTCACCTCGGCCGCGCATCCTCTTCCCGGCGGGCCCGCCGAATACGACCCTCTCCTCCGCGCGATCGGGGACGCCCGATTCGTCCTCCTCGGCGAGGAGTCCCACGGCACGCACGAGTTCGCGCGCGCACGCGTGGACGTCACGATGCGGCTCATCCGGGAGAAGGGCTTCCGGGGCGTGGCGGTCGAGGCCGACGGGCCGGACGCCGCGCGCGTCGACCGGTGGGTCCGGGGCGGCGGGGACGAAGCCGACGGAGCCGATGCGCTCGCGGGCTTCCGGCGCTTCCCGTCGTGGCCGTGGCGCAACGCCGACGTCCTCGACTTCGTGGAGTGGCTGCGCGCGCACAACGAAGCGATCCCGGCCGGGCGCCCGAAGGCCGGCTTCTGGGGCCTCGACCTCTACAGCCTCCACGCGTCGATGGAGGAGGCTCTCTCCCGGCTCCGCCTCGCGGACCCCGACGCGGCGCGGCGCGCCGAGGCGCGTTACGCGTGCTTCGACCGCTTCGGCGGCGACGCGCAGGGCTGGGGTGCCGCGGCCACGTTCGGCCACGCGATCCCGTGCGACGACGACGTGATCGGGCGGCTCGTCGAGCGCAGCCGCCGCTGTGCACGCGAGGCGGGGCTCGCGGCGGGGGCGGACGAGCGCTTCGAGCGGGACGCGGCGGCGTACTACCGGTCGCTCTTCGGGAGCCCCGTCCTCGCGTGGGGCCTTCGCGACCGGCACATGGCCGAGACGCTCGACGCCCTCGCGGAAAGTCTCTCGGAGGGCGGCGAGAACGCGAAGCTCGTCGTCTGGGCCCACAGCGCGCACCTCGGGGACGCGCGCGCGACGGAGATGGGGGAGCACGGCGAGCAGAGCCTCGGCCAGCTCGTCCGCGCGCGCCGGGGCGCCGAGACGTTCGCCGTCGGCTTCACGACGGATTCGGGCACCGTGACGGCCGCGTCTTCGTGGGACGGGCCTGCGCGGCGCAAGCGTCTGAACCCGGCGCTCCCGGGGAGCTACGAGGCGCTCTTCCACGAAGTGCGCTACCCGCGCTTCTTCCTCGACCTGCACGGGAACCGCGAGACGGAGCTCGTCCTCTCCGAGCAGCGGCTCGAGCGCGCCGTCGGCGCGGTTTACCGGCCCGAGACGGAACGCCAGAGCCACTACTTCAAGGCGACTCTCCCGCAGCAGTTCGACGCCGTCGTGCACTTCGACGTCACGCGCGCGCTCGAGCCGCTGGACCGCTCCGCGCTGTGGATGAAGGGGGAACCGGCCTGAGAAGGCCGGCCGCTCGACGGCAGACCCGGCCGCCGCGCGATACCATCCGGTGCGCCATGCGACTCGCCGTCCGCGCCGGCTTCGCCCTCGTCGCCGGCGCGGCGCTCTCGAGACCCGTGCGCGCGGCCGAGGCGCCGCTGACTCCGGGAGCCGCCGCGTTTCTCGTTCTCGAGCCGAAGGGCGAAGCGTCTGCGGCGAAGATCGCGTCCGCGCTCCTCGACCCGGACGCCGCCGTCCGCGCCGTGGCCGCGCGCGTCGCGGGGGCGGCAGCGCCCGCCGGAGGCTGCGAAGCGCTGAAGGCCGCATTCGAAAAGGAGAAGGACGCCGAGGCGGCCCGCGAGGAAACGCGCGCGATCGCGGCGCTGTGCAGCGAGGCCGCCGTCCCGGACGCCGCGGCCGCCGGCCCCACGCGCCCCCGGCCGACGGTCAAGGAAGGGAAAGGCGAGCCGCGGCCCGTCGCCGACCGCCCGCCCCTCGTGCGCACGGTGACGGACCTGCCGCGCGGCGCGGCCCTCGGCGTGGCGCGAGCCGCGGGCTGCTCGCTCACGCGCGCATCCCTTGCCTTCGCCGAGATCGCGTTCCGGCCGCAGGGCGTGCCCCGATCGATCAACCCGCGCCTCATGCCGGGCGACGAAGCCTGCCGGAAGACGGCGCTCGTCCTCTTCGGGCTTTCGCGGTCGGTTCCCGATTCGCCTCCGCCCGCCGGAACGCCCGACCGGCTCGCGGTCGTCCTCGACCCGGACGCCCTCGCTGCGATGGACGAGGCTTCCGCCGACGCTCCCGTGCCGCGGCTGGTCGAGGGCGGAGTGAAGGAGCCGAAAGAGGTTCGCCGCGTGAAGCCGGCGTACCCGGAATCGCTCCGCCGTCAGCGTTTGCAGGGCGCCGCGGTGCTCACGGCCCGGATCGACCGGGAGGGGAGGGTGGCCGACGTGCGCGTCGTCGAGCCGGCCGGAACGCTCGATACTCTGACCCGGGACGGGACGAGCCTCGACCTCGAGGCACTCAGGGCGGTCGCGCTCTGGCGTTACGAGCCGGCCCGCCTGGACGGAGAACCCGTGCCTGTCCTGCTCTCGGTGAGAATCACGTGGGCGGTGTCCGGGACGGGCATGGGCTCGCCGGATGCATCGATGCGCCGCTGACGCGGCCGAAAGGAACGGGACATGTCCGAACAAGGCTGGAGCGTCGACCTGGGTGGCGGCAAGCGGCTGGAGTTTCCGCCGGTCCCGCCGATCCCGAAGATTCCGCCCGGTGCGGCGCGCATCGTCCTGATCGCCGCCGCGGCCCTTCTCGTCGTGGTGACCGGTTACTACCAGGTGGAGCCGGACGAGGTCGCCGTCGTCCAGAGGTTCGGCAAGTTCGTGCGGACGAGCGAGCCGGGCCCTCACCTCAAGGTGCCGTTCGGCGTGGAGCGCATCACGAAGGTGCCGGTCCAGCGCCAGCTCAAGATGGAATTCGGATTCCGGACCGCGCACGCGGCCGCTCAGACGTCCTACCAGGCGCCGACGAAGGAGACCATCGCCGAGTCGCAGATGCTCACGGGGGACCTCAACGTCGCCGTCGTCGAGTGGATCGTCCAGTTCCGCATCAAGGACCCGGCGGCGTTCCTCTTCCGCGTGCGCGACGTCCCCGAGACGTTCCGGTACATGTCGGAAGCGGCGATGCGGCAGGTCGTCGGCGACCACAGCGTCGACGAGGTCCTCACGATCGGGCGCGAGGCGATCGCGCTGCAGGCCAAGGTGGAGCTCCAGCGGCTCTGCGAGCTCTACGGGATCGGCATCGAGGTCCAGCAGCTCGTCCTGCAGGACGTGAATCCTCCCGGCCCCGTGAAGCCGGCGTTCAACGAGGTCAACCAGGCGATCCAGGAGAAGGAGCGCGCGATCAACGACGCGTGGGCCGACTACAACAAGGCCGTTCCCAAGGCCAAGGGCGAGGCCGAGCAGGCCGTCCGGGCCGCAGAGGGGTACGCGCTCGAGCGCGTGAACAACGCCGAGGGCGACGCCAAGCGTTTCGAGGCCCTGTACGACGAGTACAAGAAGGCGCCCGCCGTCACGCGCCGGCGCATCTACCTCGAGACCCTGAATGCCACGCTCCCGAAGGCGGGACGCAAGCTGATCCTGGACGATAGCGCGAGGGGGATCCTCCCGCTCCTCAATCTCGAAGGAGAGAAGAAGGAGGTGAAGCCGTGAAGCGGATCATCCTCGCGGCGGGCCTCTTCCTCGGCGCCGTGCTTCTCGTTTCTTCCGTCTACACGCTCTCCGAGACCGAGCAGGCCGTGCTCACGCAGTTCGGCCGGCCCGTCGGAGGCGTCGTGAAGGATCCGGGACTGCACCTGAAGGTCCCGTTCATCCAGGAGGTCCACCGCTTCGACCGGCGATGGCTCGAGTACGACGGAGACCCGAACGAGATCCCCACGAAGGACAAGAAGTACATCTGGGTCGACACGTACGCCCGCTGGCGGATCTCCGACCCGCTGCGGTTCTTCCAGGCGGTCCGGGACGAGCGCGGCGGACAGAGCCGCCTCGACGACATCGTGGACGGCGAGACGCGCAACGCGATCGCCTCCTTCGACCTGATCGAGGTCGTCCGCTCGACGAACCGGCCGTTCCAGGTCACGGAGGACCTCGAGGGGATCGGGGCGGCCGAAGCCATGGCGAAGGTGAGCGCCGGACGGAGCGGAATCGCGAAGATCATCCTCGAGAAGGCCTCGAAGATCACGCCCGAGTTCGGGATCGAGCTCGTGGACGTGCGGTTCAAGCGCATCAACTACGTGGACAGCGTCCAGCAGAAGGTCTTCGAGCGGATGATCTCGGAGCGCAAGCGCATCGCGGAGCGCAGCCGCTCGGAGGGCCAGGGTCGCGCCGCCGAGATCCGCGGCCAGAAGGAGCGCGACGTCCTCGGGGCGTCGTCCAGCGGATACAAGACCGCCCAGGAGGTCAAGGGAATCGCGGACGCGAAGGCCACGTCGGTGTACGCGAAGGCCTACGGCCGCGACGCGGACCTCTACCAGTTCCTGAAGTCGATGGAGACCCTCGGGGGCAGCGTGGACGAGAAGACGTGGCTCATCCTGTCCACGAACTCCGAGCTGCTGAAGTACCTCAAGAGCGACGGGGGGCCGAAGTAGGACGGAGCCGGCCCCTCAGCGCTTCAGCTCGAACGCTCCCTTGAGGATCACGATCAGCCACGGCGTGCCGTGCATGACGAGGTCCAGCCAGTCGATCGGCTTCACGAGCGTGCCCTTGAACAGCATCTCGAGCTTCTCGACGACGTGCGGCGGCTTGAACGGCGCGAGGCCGAGCGTGAGGGCCGCCAGGATCGCGAGCTGCCAGGGGATCTTGTCGAGGATTTCGCGCATGCAGTGCGGAGACTAACGCGGGAAGATACTGAGGCGGACCCGAGAAGGAGGAAGGCCATGTCGAAGAAGATCCTGATGATCGTGGGCGACTTCGTCGAGGACTACGAGGTGATGGTGCCGTTCCAGGCTCTCCAGATGGTCGGGCACACGGTGCACGCCGTCTGTCCGGGCAAGAAGGCGGGCGACAAGGTGCGGACGGCGATCCACGATTTCGAAGGGGACCAGACCTACAGCGAGAAGCCGGGCCACAACTTCGCTCTCAACTGCGCCTTCGACGACGTGAAGGAATCCGCCTACGACGCGCTCGTCATCCCCGGAGGGCGCGCGCCGGAGTACCTGCGTCTCAACCCGCGCGTCCTCGAGATCGTCCGGCACTTCATGGCCGGCGACAAGCCGGTCGCCGCGATCTGCCACGGCGCGCAGATCCTCGCGGCCGCAGGCGTGCTCGACGGGAAGAAGTGCTCGGCCTATCCGGCGGTCGGTCCGGAGGTGACGCGCGCCGGCGGCCGTTACGCCGAGATCGCCGTGGATCAGGCCGTGACGGACGGGAACCTGGTCTCGGCGCCCGCGTGGCCGGCCCATCCCGTCTGGCTGTCCCAGTTCACGAAGCTCCTCGAGTCGCGGGTCGCCGCGCACGCCTGACGAGAAGAGCCTGACCCCGCTGGAAGTCGCCGCGGAATGGCGGCGGCGCGTGGACGACTCCGACAATTCGCGTCGGTCGGGCTTCGCCATTCCCACCGCGGCGTGAGCCAGGGCACCGTCGGGCCGCTCCGGACGGTGTTCACCAAGTTGGCACAAGCTCTGCAGTCGGAAGGGCCGCAGGACGCTATGGACAGGGTCGTCGGCCGCCTCCCGTTCGTACGGTGTACGGGGGCCGCACTTTCCCTTTTCTCGGCCCTGCTCATCCCGGCGCGCGTCGAGGCCCAGTGTCTCCTGACCGCGGCGCCCTCGCAGTTCGAGCCGAACCCGCCGGGCCCTGCCGCGCCTCGGAACGTGGTTTTCCTCAGCCCGGTTTCCTTCTACCACCTGTCGCTCTACCAGAACGGCGCGGGCGGGGCGTGGCGCATGTTCATGCAGGAGTCGTTCGGCTACTCGGTACTCGACCTGACGAACCCGGCGGTGCCGACCGTCCTGAAGTACGACTACCTCCCTTACGCGTCGCACCCGGTCTCGAGAAACGGGGACGGCCAGAGCTTCACGCAGACCGTCGCCGCGTCGCCCGACGGACAGCGCGTCGCGATCGGCCTGACGTCCGGCGGCCCCGCGAACCCTCCGTGGAACCTGGTGGTCGGCTCTCCGGACGGGAACAACGGCTTCACGATGTGGGGCGACACGGCGCCGGTGGGCGCCGCCGGGTCGGTGATCGTGAAGAGCGGGAGCCGCTACGTCCATTACGGGCTGGCATTCGACCAGCTCTACGTGGCGGACGTCACGAGCCTTCCGACGTTCTGGGCGCCGAACAACGTCGGCTTCGAGCGGCCGGGGTTCCCGGGTGGGGCGAGGCTCGCCGCCGCCGGAAGCTACCTCCTCTACACGACGAGCGCCGGCGACCTCCAGGTCATCGACGCCTCGAACCCGGGTCCCGTGGGGAGCATCGCGACGAGCCTTCCGCGCACGACGATTCCCGCGGCATCGGCGCTGTTCACCGGCCACTCGCTCGGCGCCGTGAAGGCCGCCGTCGACCCGGCGAATCCGAACAAGCTGTGGGTCCTCGTCGAGCTGCAGGCCGGGGCGGGTGAGAACTCGCCGAGCTACACGCTCTTCTCGTTGACGGAGAGCGGCGGAAGCTTCGGCGCCCCCGTCTCGTCCGGCGCGCCGTTCCGCGTGCCCGCGGCGGCGGGAGACCTGTGGTCGTCCGCCGGGGGCTCGTCCGCGCTCGCCGAGCACAACGGGACGATCTTCGTCCTCATGTGGGCCTTCCGGCGCTCGCCGACCTTCCAGTACGTCCTCTACTCGACGTCGACGGACGCGTGGGGCGCCCAGAGTCCGGTCACGGTCACGGATCCCACGTTCTCCCTCGGCGAGATGAAGACCCTGTCGGCGGGAAGCACCCTCTGGGGGTACATGGCCTCGCAGAACACGGCCTGGATCCTCCCGATGGCCTGCTCGTCCCCGTACGCGAAGGCGACGTCCGTCCTCGCGGCGACGAACGCCGCGACCGGAGCGACGATCAATTCCGGCGATGCGGTCGTGTACGGCGAGACGATCACGTTCGTGCCGCAGGTGCTGCCGGTGCCCGCTCCGGGTCAGCGCTCCGACCTCACGGGCTTCCGCTGGAACTTCGACTTCGACTTCCACACGGGAGCGCTCGTGGAGGACGCCGGCGACGGCGTGTCCCCGCGCCTGAAGAACCCCGACGACGACCAGTTCCTGTCCCCTCCGTATCCGCCCGCGTCCGCGACGCTCGTCGGGCCCTGCGATCCGCGCAACCTCGGCGTCCCGTCGACCGGCGCGGGCTGCTGGGCGTCCGTCACGTCGAACACGGCGCAGGGCGGCCCGGACTTCACGGGGTCGGAAGCGCCGGGGGCGCTCAAGCCGCTCGTCGTGGGCTTCGAGGCGAACAACACGAACGGCAGCAACGGGCCGCGGCTCTTCACGGTGAACTGGAAGCGGCCCACGATCGGACTCGCCGCGACGCAGATTCTCGGCGGCGATCCGCTCGTCGCGACCTACGACGGCCACCCGCAATCCGACGGGACGCATCCGTGGAAGTGGTACTTCGACGGGTCGTTCGCGGCGTACTGCACGACGGGGTCCGCGTGCACGCCCGTCGGATCCGCCGTGACGCCGGGGACGCACACGTACTGGGTCACCGTTCCGTACGCGCAGATCGGGTACTCGACCCCGGACTACTCCGGGACGGCGATGGGCACCTACACGGCCACGTCCTTCGTCCCGGTCTTCGCCGTGAACGGAACGTCCACGGGCCCGGTGACGGTCCCCTCGAACGGGACGATCACGGTCGTCAACTCCTCGAAGCGGGCGAGCGGGACGACGGGGACCTACCAGTACTGCCTCGTCCCCGCGGGGAACTCGTGCTCGGCCGGCAGCTACCAGGCGTGGTCGATGACCGATCCGTCTTCGCCGTCGGGCAGCCCGGCGAGCTCGGCCACGATCCCGAATCCGGGCGGGGGCAACTGGCTCCTGAAGATCCGGGTCAGCTACACGGGAGGAGGCACCGTGGACTGGCCGAGCGCGAATCCCGCGACGGGGATCGCGCTCACGGTGACGATCCGGCTCAACGTAACGGCGACGGCGACCCCGAACCCTGCCAACAGCGGTGACTACGTCACCTTCGCGTGCTCGGCCACGGGCGGGTCCGGGAGCTACGCCTACAGCTGGGACGGCCAGTTCGGACAGGTCGCCACGACGCAGAACTACATCATCCGGATGACGAACGGAAGCGCCACTCCCCAGAACACCACGCTGACGTGCACCGCGACGGACACGCTCGCGAGCGCGTTCGGCACCGCCGACGCCACGGCCACGGTCCTTCCCGTTCCGCCGCCGTCGGTGACGGCGACGGCGACGCCGAACCCGGCCGGCAACGGCTCGAGCGTGACGTTCAACTGCTCGGCGACGGGTGGAACCGGCACGGGCTACACGTACGCGTGGACGGGACCTTCGGGTGCGACCGTCGCCACGACGCCGTCCTTCAGCCAGGCCTTCAGCAACTCCACGGTCTCGAACCAGACGTTCGCACACACGTGCTCCGTCACGGACAGCGGGGGAAAGACGGGGACCTCGACGGTCGGTCTCGTGGTCCTTCCGTACCCGCTGGCGGTGACCGTCACGGCGCCGAGCCCCGCGTCCGCCGGCAACCCGGCTCAGCTGACGTGCCTGGCCGCGGGGGCGGGACCGTTCACGTACACGTGGTCGCTGTCCGACGGAGGCTCCGGGACCGGTTCGCCGCTGGTTCACACGTTCCTGAACCCGGGCGCCTACACGGCGACCTGCACGGCGCTCGATCCCGCGACCGGGTACTCGGGCCAGAAGACGGTGACCGTGAACGCGACGCTTCCGCCGGGGGCGGGCGGGCCCTATCTGCTCGCGGTGCTCAGTCCCTGCCGGGTCCTCGACACGCGCACCGCCGCCGGGCCCCTCGGCGGGCCCGCGATCCTGCCGGCGGGCTATCCCGACCGCGCGTTCCTCGTCGCGGGGGCGTGCGGAATCCCGAACGACGCGAAGGCGATCTCGGTCAACGTCACGGTGACGAACGTGACGGCGCCGGGGACCATGCTCGTCTACCGCGGCGACGGCGCGCCCACGGGCGCGAGCACGGCCAGCCTCCTGCCGGGGAAGACGCGCGCCAACAACGCGTTCGTGCAGCTCGCGATGGACGGCTCGGGCACGATCAAGGTTCTGAACACGTCGGCCGGCACCTTCGACCTGATCGTGGACGTGAACGGCTACTTCCGCTGACGGGCGATCGGGGGCGGAGGGCACGAAGTGGAGCGGGTGATGGGGATCGAACCCACGACATTCAGCTTGGGAAGCTGACGTTCTACCACTGAACTACACCCGCTCGAGGGCCGGACGGAGGTTGTAGCGCGCGACGGGAGGCGGCGTCAAGGAGAGGCGGCGGCCTCCCGGTGGCACACTTCACCCGTGGCACCCCCAGCGCCCCCTCCCGGCGGCTGGCCGCCCGTCGCCGTCTTCGGCGCGGGCGCCGTCGGCTGCTGGTTCGGCGGGATGCTGGCGCGCGCGGGCGCGCCGGTCACGCTCATCGGCCGCCCGACTCACGTCGACGCGATCGCGGCGTCGGGACTCCGCCTCGAGTCCGCGCTCTTCGAGGCCCGCGTGCACGTCGCGGCGTCGACCGATCCCGCCGCGGCCCGCGGGGCCCGGCTCGTCCTCGTGGCCGTGAAGGGGTATGCGACGGAGGAGGCCGGACGGGCCCTCGCGCCGCACCTCTCCGGGGACGCGACCGTCCTGAGCCTTCAGAACGGCGTCGAGAACGCCGCGAGGCTGCGCGCCGCAACGGGCCGCGAGGCGTACCCGGCGGTCGTCTGGGTGGCGGCCTCGATGTCCGCCCCGGGCGTCGTCCGGCACGCGGGACGCGGCGACCTCGTGATCGGGGATCCGGGCTGGGCGCTTCCGGCCGCCGAGGCCCGGAGGCTCACGCTCGCCGAGGTCGCCGCGGTCTTCGAGGCCGCCGGCGTCCGGTGCGCCGTGTCGGACGAGATCGAGGCCGAGCTCTGGGCGAAGCTCGCCGCGAACTGCGCGTTCAACCCCGTTTCGGCTCTCGCGCGCGCGCCGTACGGCCGGATCGGCTCGACGCCGGGGGGGCGCCACCTCCTGAGGGACGTCGTCGCCGAGGTCCTCGCCGTCGCGGCCGCGAGCGGCGTCGCGATCGGGGCGCGGGACGTCCTCGGCGCCGTGCTGAAGCTCGCGGACTCGATGTCGGAGGCGACGTCCTCGATGGCGCAGGACCTCGCCACGGGCCGCCGGACGGAGATCGACGACCTGAACGGGTTCGTCGAACGGCGGGCGAGCGAGCTCGGCGTCCCGACGCCGATCAACCGGACGCTCGCCGCCCTCGTGAAGCTCCTCGAGGAGCCCCGCACGTGACGGCGCCGGTGCGCGCGATGGCCGCGTTCGGATTCGCATTCTTTCTGAGCTGCCTCGGTTTCGCGATTCCGAAGCTGCAGTGGTTCTTCTACCTGCCCGGCCTCTTCATGCGCCGGCTGATGATCCTGATCGGCTTGAAGACCGCGATCCCGGGCTGGACGGCCCTCGGCCTCGAGTTCGGGACGAACGTGGCCGCTCTCTTCGTCGTGGTCTTCGTCACGCTGTCGGTCTTCGGCTTGCGGCGTGCGGGCTGAGCGGCTCAGAGCCCGTCCAGCGCCTGCCTGTACGCCGAGAGGTGCCGGATCGCGGCCGCGGGCTTCCCGAGCTTCTCGTAGAGGAGTCCGAGGTTGTAGTGGGCGTCGAGGAAGTCGGCGTCCGAGGCGAGCGCACGCTCGTACGCCTGCGCGGCCTCGCGCAGCTTCCCGCGGTCCTCGAGCGCGACGCCGAGGTTGAACGCGGCGGCGGCGTGCTTCGGGTCCGCGGTGAGCGCGATGCGGTAGTGGACCTCCGCCGCGCCCGTCTTCCCGTCCTCGTGCAGGAGGCGCCCGAGGTTCACGTGCGCGTCCGCGTGGTGGGGCTCGAGCTCGACGGCGCGGCGGTACGCGTCGCGCGCGTCGGCGGGGGAGGACGCCTCGACGTCGCAACCGAGGCGGTACCAGTCGGCGGCGGTGAGCTTTTCTCCTTCCTTGCGCGCCTCCTCGGCCGCCTTGCGGGCGTGGGGGGCGGCCGCGGTCGCGACCTCGGCGACCGCGAAGTCGAAGAGAGCCTGACCGGATTCCGGGTTCCACACGGCGGCGCCGTCGCGGGCGACGACGCGCTTGCCGTCGGCCGCGATGCGCACTCCCGTGATCGGGCGGCCCTCCGGAAGCTGCGCGCGCAGTCGCTTGAGCGAGCGGCGCACGGTCGCGGCGGGGACCTTCGCCTCGGCGAGGCCCTTGGCGGTGCGCAGGAGGACGAGGTCCTGGAACGAGAGGCGGAGGTCCGCGGAAGGATCGAGCCCGAGCCAGCCCGCCCACGTGAGAACGCGCGCGAGCGTGACGCCGAGCATGCTGGCCGCATCGCGGGCCGAATAGCCTTTCACGAAGAAAGAATAGAAGATTTGCTCGGAAGAAAAGAGAAATGAGGAAGAGAAAAGAGAGAGATCTGCTTAGAAGGTAAGACGGGGGGACGAAGACGAAGGACTCATACCTTCTAAGAAAATCCTCGTGCCCCGGGGTCTCTAGCCTCTTTTCTTTCCGTTCCCGACCGCGCGCAGCTTCGTCCGGGTCTCGCCGCGCGTCGCGTCGGCGCGGGTCGCGGGCTTGCGCTCGGGCTTCTCCGGAACGTCCGCGGCCCTGGCGGCGCCCTTGCGGCCCGTGCGCGCCGCGAGGCTCGCCTTCAGGGCCTCCATGAGGTCGATGACGTGCGTCTTCGGCGCGGGCGCCTCGGCCTCGGAGATCTCCTGACCGGCGATCTTCCTCTTGATGAGCCCCTCGACGCGCTCCTTGACCTCGTCCTTGTAGTTCTCGGGGTGGAACTCGTCGGTCGCGATCTGGTCCGTGAGCATGATGGCGAGCTTCAGCTCGGCCTCGTTGACGTCGCCGGCGGGCACCTCGACGTCCGTGAAGGAACGGATCTCGTCGGCGTAGTTCAGCTGCTGCATCATGAGCCCGCCCTCGTGGCCCGTGACGGGCCGCACGACGACGAGGTACTGCTTGCCGCGCGCCGCGTACTTCGCGAGCCCGCAGCGGCCCGTCTGGGTCATCGCGCGCGAGAGGAGGCGGTAGGCCTTGTCGCCGCCCTTGCCGGGCGAGAGGTAGTAGCCCTTGTCGAAATAGACCGGGTCGATCTTCGCGAGCGGCACGAACTCGGTGATCTCGATGACCTGGTTCGACTGTTCGTCGAGGGCCTTGAGCTCCGCGGGCGTGAAGACGACGTACTGGCCCTTCTCGAACTCGTAGCCCTTCACGATCTTGTCCCGTTCCACGATCTCGCCGTCCTTCGTGCAGACGAGCTGCTGCTTGACGCGCGCGTGGTCGGTCTCGTGGAGCATGTTGAAGGAGATGGCAGCCTTCGACTCGCTCGCCGAGTGCAGGTTCACCGGAATCGAGACGAGCCCGAAAGAGATGGTCGCGGAACCGGTCGGCTTGAGTGCCATAAGACCCCTGATTCTACGCCTCCGCGCGCGAATGGTTCTCAGTGCCGGCCTCGGGAGGCCTCAGGGCGGCGGTTCTCCGGCCGCGGGGGCGACGAGCGCGAACACCGCGCCCTTGATGTTGAAGCGCCCGTCCTGGAGCGACTGGATGACGCCGTCATAGACGTACGTCCCGTTCGCCGGGACGTCGCTTCGCCGGATCACGAGGCGGATCACCTCGCCTTCGCTCTTTGCCAGAGTGATCGTGCCGCGCGAGGCGTTCTCGATCGTCAGAAGGATGTGGCCCGGCTCGTTCCGGCCGGGGATCCGGGTTCCGGGCGCGGCCCGTTCGAGTGCGGCCAGGTCCAGGAACTGCGGATCCGGACCTCCGCTCCAGGCGGACTCCGGGATGCCGTTCAGGCCCTCGACGGAGACGCGGAATTTCGTGGACTGGCCGCGCAGGAGGTCCCGCTGGTCGGCGCTCATTCGGAGCCGGATCGCCGCGGACCTCAGTCGCGTGGTTCGACCGCCCTCCGTCACGAGGATCTCGACCGGCCCGGTCGAAAGCCCTGCGGGAGCCTGCGTGACGCAGTCGCGGGAGGTCTCGGTCACGACGCGCGCCGTCTGGCCGCCGACGGTCACACGGGTGTTGCCCGCGTCGCCGTCGAACGTCCCGGCGACCTTCAGGGGCTCGCCCGCGCTGCACGTCGGCGGAGCGGTGAATCGCGGCGGCCCCGCGGCCGTCTGCGGAGGAGCGCCGGCGGCCGGAGGGCCCGCCGGGAGGACCGGCGCGGACGCACCGTTGCCGTGGCTCCGCGGGTTGCAGAACGCCTCGAGGTCGGGCGGGAGCCTCCCGCCGTGCTGCTGCCTGAGGCAGGCGCAGAGGCCCTCGCGCATGCGAACCATCGACAGAGTGGCCCCCGCGTTGTTGGGGTCGTTCGACCAGCGCGCGCGTGCGCTCTCGTAGCCGTCGCGCTCGGCCGAGCAAGGCGGGAGCGCGACGCGCGGCGGCGGTGTCGGCCGCGGCGTGACCTCGGCCGGCGGATCGCAGTACAGGCGGCGCAGCTCGTCGAGGACCTCCGTGAGCCCCGCCCCGGCCAGCGCCGGGTCGGCGCGCATCGAGTTGAGACAGTCGCAGAAGGGCCGCTGGGCGCGCACGACCTCCTCGCGCGCCGCCTTGAGGACGCTCTCGGCGGCCCCGTCGGCCCGCTTCCAGTCGTAGTGCATTCCACGCCGGAAGATCTCGGTCGCGCGCGTCCCGTCCGGGTCGCACCGCCGAAGGACGTTCTCGCGGTCGGCCGCGCGCTTGCGCTCCGCCGCGGTGGGCGTTGGCTGGGCCGGCGGCGCCGTCACGGGCGGCGGCGTCTCGCGCGGCGAGACCCAGTGGTCGTCGCGGACCTGGCAGCACGGGGCCCAGACGTCGTAGTGAGGGCCGCCGAGCGTGCACGTGAGGACCCACTCGTCTCCCTGCTTCCGGAGGTTGCCGAACGTGAGCGGCGCGACGCCGACGACGGCGAACGCGCCGACGCGGACGCCGCCCGCGAACGGCGCACAGTGGCAGTCGCCGTTCGCCACGATGCGGACCTCGCCGCGCGCCTCGAGGAACGAGGCCGTCACGATGACGGTGAACTCGCCGTCGCAGGTCATCCCGTGGAACCTGTCCGTGTGCGTCTGGACGAACTCCGAACCGCGGAAGTACTTGAAGGCCTGCTCCGCGAACTCTCCGACGACCTTCTCGCGGGCCGCGGTGCCGCCCGGCCCGTGCCCGCCGGCCGCGCCGCCGAGGGTGTTCGCGAGCTGTTCCATGGCTTTCTCGCCGAGCTGGCCGCTGAAGCCTTCGAGCGTCCCTCCGGATTCGAGCGCGGCCTGGAGGACCTTCGCCGCGACGTCGGCCGGAAGACCCCACGGGTTGAGCTTGGAGAGGAGCTCGACGGTGAACGACGTGCTCCGGGCCGCGGCGCTGAGTACGGACGAGGCCGTGAGAGCCTGGCGCGTCGACCCGAGCGCGAGCGCCGCGCATTCGGGCGTCGTCCCGGCGTTGGCGAGCTCCACGTTGGAGCTCATGCCGCCCGGCATGTTGGCCCACAACGCATGCTCGCAGGCGCCGATCTCGATGCGCAGGCGGGGCGGCGGAGCCGGAGTCTTCGCGGGGGTCTGCCCGAGGACCGGAGGGGCCGTGATCAGGATCGCGGCGAACGCGGCGCGCCGCCACGAGCCCCGAGCTGCGGAAGCGAACAAGCACCACCTCCTCGTGAGGCCGACTCTTGTGTTGAGACGGAGTCTACGCGAAGGGGGCGCGGGTCAGGCCGGGACGACGACGACCGGGACGGGGCTCGAGGCGAGGACCTTTCCGGTCGTGCCGCCCAGGAGGCCGGCGACCCCGCCCTTGCCCGTGCGGCCCATGACGACGAGGTCGAACCCCCGTGCGGCCTTCAGGATCTCGCGGCTGGCCCGGCCCGTCGCGAGGCGCGCCTCGACGGCGCCGGAGCGCGTCGCGAGGGCGGCGAGCCGGTCGGCGTAGTGGCGCTTGAGCGCCGCCGCGAGCGCGCGCGCGTTCCCCTTGATGAGGTCCTCGCGCCCTTCGGCGATCGCGGCCATCACGTCGGAGATCGGGCGCACGTGCAGGAGCGTCACGGACGCCACCATCGCGTCCGCGAGCCGGCCCGCCTCGCGGACGGCCTTGAGGGACGCGGGGGAGAAGTCGACGGGGACGAGGAGCGTCAGGGCGGTCGCCATTCCGGCAATGCTAGCGCGGGAGGCGGTCGGGCGCCTGATGCGTCGGCACTACAGACGCTGTTTCCGCCCGGGCCTCACCTTGATTCAGGTGGTCGAGGCGCCTGTCCTGCGCGCGCGAGGCCTCACCAAGGTCTACAGGACCGGGGAGGTCGAAGTGCACGCGCTTCGTGCCACCAATCTCGAGATCCGGCGGGGGGAGTTCCTCGTTCTCCTGGGGCCCTCCGGAGGCGGCAAGTCGACGCTCCTGAACATCCTCGGCGGCCTCGACGTCCCCACGAGCGGATCGGTCCTCTTCTTCGACCACGATCTCACCGCCGCGGACGACCGGGAGAGGACCCGCTTTCGCCGCGAGCACGTGGGCTTCGTGTTCCAGTTCTACAACCTGATTCCCAGCCTGACGGCGCGCGAGAACGTCGCGCTCGTGACCGAGATCGCTTCGAACCCGCTGGATCCCGCCGAGTGCCTGCGCCTCGTCGGCCTCGGGGACCGCCTGGACCACTTCCCGGCTCAGCTCTCCGGGGGCGAGCAGCAGCGCGTCGCGATCGCGCGCGCGATCGCGAAGAGGCCGGACGTCCTGCTCTGCGACGAGCCGACGGGCGCCCTCGACGCGGCGACCGGAAAGCTCGTGCTCGAGGCGCTCGTCGAGGTGAACCGCACGCTCGCCACGACGACGGCCGTGATCACGCACAACGCGGCCGTCGCGGGGATCGCGGACCGCGTCCTCAGGATGCACAGCGGCCGCATCGCCTCCGAGACCCGAAACGAGAAGAAGGTCGCGCCCGCCGACCTGGAGTGGTGACGTGAAGACGCTCGACCGCATGCTCGTCCGGGACCTCTGGCACCTCCGCGGGCCGCTCGCGGCCATCACCGTGGTGGTCGCGTGCGGCGTCGCGACGGTCGTGACGACGTTCACCGCCTACGAGTCTCTCGTCCTCTCCCAGGAGGCCTACTACGAGCAGTACCGATTCGCGGACGTCTTCGCCTCGCTCAAGCGCGCGCCGGAGTCGGTCGCTCGGACGCTCGAGCGGATCCCGGGCGTCGCGGCCGTCGAGACGCGGATCGTCTTCGAGGTGACGGCCGACGTCGCGGGACTCGCGGAACCCGCGACCCTGCGCCTCGTGTCGATCCCGGATCGCGCGCCGCCCCGTCTGAACGCCCTGCACGTGCGGAGCGGGCGCCTCCCGGAACCCGGCCGGCGGAACGAGGTCGTCGCGAGCGACGCCTTCGCGAGCGCGAACGGGCTGAAGCCCGGAGGAACCGTCGGTGCGATCCTGAACGGACGGTGGGAGACGCTTCTGATCGTGGGCGTCGGCCTCTCGCCCGAGTACGTCTACGAGGTGCGGGCCGGCGACATCCTGCCCGACAACCGCCGCTTCGGCGTCGTCTGGATGGGCCGCGACGCCATGGCGCCGGCGTTCAGCATGGACGGGGCGTTCAACGACGTCGTCCTCGGGCTCGACGCTAAGGCGCGCGAAGGCGACGTGCTCGCCGAGGTGGATCGCGTCCTCGCTCCGTGGGGCGGCCTCGGCGCCGTCGCCGCCCGGGACCAGGTGTCGAACCGTTTCCTCTCCGACGAGATCGCCGAGAACCAGGCCACCGGCACGGTCATTCCGTTCGTTTTCCTGGGCGTTTCGGCGTTCCTGCTGAACCTCGTCCTGTCGCGGCTCGTCTCGACGCAGCGCGAGCAGATCGGCGTGCTCAAGGCGTTCGGCTACTCGAACGCGGTCCTCGGCGGCCATTACCTGAAGCTGGCGCTCGCGGCCGTGCTCGCCGGCTCGGCGCTCGGCGTCGCCGCCGGGGTGCGCCTCGGAGTCGCCGTGAACGAGCTCTACGGGCAGTACTTCCGCTTCCCCGTCATGCGCTACGAGGCGAATGTCACCGTCATCGGCGTGGCCGTGGGGCTCACGCTCGCGGCGGCCGTCGTGGGGTCGCTCGGCGCCGTGAGGCGCGCCGTGAAGCTGCCTCCGGCCGAGGCGATGCGGCCCGAGGCGCCGCCGAGGTTCAGACCCGGGCCGCTCGACCGGCTCGGCCTCGCGCGCCGCCTCGCGACGCCGGGCCGGATCATCCTCCGCAACCTCGAACGACGCCCGGGCCGCGCGGTCCTCTCGGCCTTCGGCATCGCGCTCGCGTTCGCGATCCTCGTCCTCGGTCGGTTCCTGGGGGATGTCGTGCAGTGGCTCGTCGACGTTCAGTTCCGCGAGATCCAGCGGGAGGACATGACGATCGTCTTCCAGCAGCCGCGCCCCCGCGAGACCCGCTTCGAGGTCGAACGCCTGCCGGGCGTCCGGCGCGCCGAGACGTTCCGGGCCGTCCCGGCGCGCCTGAGGTTCGAGCATCGCAGCCGGCGCGTCGCGATTCTCGGGCTCGACCGCGGCGCCGAGCTGCGCCGCCTTCTGGACCGCGACCTGAGACCCGTGCCGCTGCCGCCCGACGGCTTCCTCCTCGGGGCCGGGCTGGCCGACATTCTGGAAGCGCGCCCGGGAGACGTGCTCACCGCGGAAGTCCTCGAGGGCGCGCGCCCGACGCGGCGCGTCGTTCTCGCGGGAGTCGTCGAGGAGCCGGTCGGATTGTCCGTGTACATGGAGCGCGGCGCCCTGGACCGCCTCCTCGGCGACGAGGGGGCTGTCTCGGGGGCGTACCTCGCCGTCGAGCCTTCCGCCGTGGACGCCCTCTATGCCCGGCTCAAGCGCACGCCGGCCGTCGCGGGCGCGTCGTTCCGCACCGTGGCGCTCGCGTCCTTCGAGGAGACGTTCGCGAGGAGTTTCGGGGTCATGACGGGGATCATCGTCTTCTTCGCCTGCGCGATCGCGTTCGCGGTCGTCTTCAACTCCGCGCGCATCTCCCTCGCGGAGCGCGCGCGCGAGCTCGCGAGCCTGCGCGTCCTCGGCTTCACGACCCGGGAGGTCTCGCGAATGCTGCTCGGGGAGCAGGCCGTCCTCACGTGCGCCGCGATTCCCCTCGGCATCGCGACGGGGACGTGGGTCTGCCGGGCCATCCTTCCGCTCTACCAGCGTGAGACGTTCCGCCTTCCGCTCGTCCTGACGCCCGCGACGTACGCGTTCGCCGCGCTCGTCGTCGCGGCCGCCGCGGCCCTGTCCGCGCTCGCCGTCTCGGGGCGAATTCGGCGGCTCGACCTGATCGAAGTCCTGAAATCGAGGGAGTGACCGCCCATGAAGAAGAAACGCACCGCCCTCGTCGTCGCTGCCGTGGTCCTCCTCGGGGCCGTGGCCGTCGCGCTTCGCCTCCGGCCCGAGGCGGTGCCCGTCGACCTCGGGCGGTGCGACCAGGGACCTCTTGTCGTCACGGTCGACGAAGAGGGAAAGACCCGCGTCGTGGACCGCTTCGTCGTGAGCGCGCCGGTGGCCGGGAAGCTCGCACGGCTCGAGGTCCACGAGGGGGACGCGCTCGCCCGCGGCGACGTGGTCGCGCGTCTCGATCCGCTTCCCCTCGACGCGCGGACGCGGGCAGAGCTCTCCGCGCGCCACGAGTCCACGCGCGCCGCCGAACGGGCCGCCCGGGCGCGGGAGCTCCAGGCGGCCGCCGCCGCCGAACAGGCGAAGCGGAACCGCGACCGGATCGAGAAGCTCGCGAAGAAGGGCGTCATGGCGCCCGAAGAGCGCGAGCAGGCCGAGCTCGCCGAGACCGTGCGCCTGAGGGAGCTGGAAGCCGCGCGTCTCGTCGTCCGCGCCGCGGGATTCGACGCGGCGGCCGCGCAGGCCGCTCTTCTCGCGGCCGAGTCGGGCCGCGGCGAGGCCCTGACCGTCGTCCGCTGCCCCGCGGCGGGGCGCGTGCTCAAGGTGGTCCAGGAGAGCGAGCGCGCCGTCGTCGCGGGGACGCCGCTGCTCGAGGTCGGGGATCCCTCGAAACTCGAGATCGTGCTGGACGTCCTCTCCCGCGACGCGGTCCGTGTCCGGCCCGGGGCGCGCATGTGGCTCGAGGAATGGGGCGGTCCCGAGGCGCTGCCGGCGACCGTGCGTCTCGTCGAGCCGTCGGCGTTCACGAAGCTCTCGGCGCTCGGCGTCGAGGAGCAGCGCGTCCGCGTCGTGGGCGACCTCGCGAGCGCGCCGGCGGGGCTCGGCGACGGGTTCCGCGTCGAGGCGCGCATCGTCGTCGACGAGGCGAAGGACGTCGTGCGCGTCCCGGCGACCTCTCTCTTCCGCAAGGGCGACGCGTGGGCGGTGTTCACGGTCGCCGGGGGGCGGGCGCGTCTGAAGAAGGTCGAGACGGGCCTCGCGAATCGGACGCACGTCGAGATCCGCGGCGGCCTCGCCGCCGGAGATTCGGTCGTCCTCCATCCGAGCGACC
Source organism: Thermoanaerobaculia bacterium (assembly GCA_044229475.1). GTDB lineage: Bacteria > Acidobacteriota > Thermoanaerobaculia > UBA5066 > UBA5066 > Fen-183. Next base: position 553,237 of record JBGASW010000001.1, read on the forward strand.
GCGTGGCGGACGGCGTGCGCCTGCGGGAGCGGAAGTGAGCCTCAGCGAGGCGTGGCGAGCCGCTTGAGGGCCTCGACGGCCGCGAGGGCGACCGCCGCCATCCCAAGGACGCGCAGCCAGTCCGGTGCCGAGAGCGGCTCCGTGATGAGCACCGAGGCGAGAGGCGGCCAGTGCAGCGCGAGGGCCTGCAGACCGAGGCCGCCGGCGAGCGCGAGCCAGAAGGGCGGGGTCATGCTTCGTCCCATGCGCCAGAACGGGCCCGTCTCCGAGAGGCCCGGGAAGGTCGCGACGAGGAGCGTCAGCGCGAGCGTCGCCATCACGAGGGTCTGGCCGCGCGGGGCGTCGCCGGGCCCGCCGCCCGCCGTGTAGCTCCAGAGGACGGCCGCGGCGACGACGGCGCTCTTGAGGGCGATCCGGCCCGTCGCTCCCCACGTGAGGAGCGGCTCCTTCGGGTCGCGTGGGGGGCGGCTCATCACGTCGGTCTCGCCCGGCACGAGGACGAGCGCGACCGCGGGAAAGATATGCACGACGAGGTTGAGCCAGAGGATCTGGAGCGGGCTCATCGGGAGCGGCAGGTTCGTGACGACCGCCACGAGCATGACGCCGATCGTCGACAGGCTGCAGAGCAGCAGGAAGTGGACGGCGCGCCGGATGTTCGCGTAGATCTGGCGGCCCTCCGCTACCGCGGTCGGAATCGTCGCGTAGTCGCCGCTCGTGACGACGAGATCGGAGGCCGCGCGCGCGACGTCCGCCGAGCCGAGCCCGATCGCGATTCCGATGTCCGCCGCCTTTAGCGCGGGCGCGTCGTTGATGCCGTCTCCCGTCATCGCGACCACGCGTCCGGCCTCTCGAAGGGCGTGGACGATTGTGAGCTTGTCCTCCGGCGTGACGCGCGCGAAGACGGCGGTCCTGCGCAGGTCCTCCCAGCGGTGTTCGCGGAGATAGAGGGCGAGTTCGGCCGAGTCGAGACAGAGGTCGTCCGGTCCGGCGATCGCGAGCGTTTTCGCGACGGCCATCGCCGTCCCCTTCTGGTCGCCGGTCACCATGACCGTCCGGATGCCGGCGAGGCGAAGCTCCTCGATCGCGCCCCGGACGTTCGCGCGCGGCGGGTCGATGAAGCCGACGAGCCCCACCCACGTGAGCCCTTCCTCGCCGGCCTCGGCGTCGTCGTCGGCGCCGAGGGCCCGGCACGCGAACGCGAGGACGCGGTGGCCGGACGCGCCGAGGGCGTGAGCGGAGGCGAGCAGGCGCTCGCGGCCGGCCGCGTCGAGCGGCACCTCCGCGCCGCCGGAGAGGATGCGAGCGGCGCGCGTGGCGAGGCTCTCCGGCGAACCCTTGACGAAGGACCAGATCCGGCCTTCACCGTCGCGCGCCAGGACGGACATGCGCTTTCGCTCGGACGAGAACGCGACCGCGCTCAGGCGCTCGAAGCGCGATCCGTCGACGCCCCCCTTGGCCGCGAGAGCGAGGAGCGCGCCCTCCGTGGAAGTGCCGTGGACGTGCCAGCCCTCGTGGGACTCGAGCGTCGCGTCGTTGCAGACGGCAGCGATCTCGAGTAGACGCGTGAGGTCGTCTCCCGGCGGCGCGGGCCTGCCGGCTTCGAGGAATTCTCCGGCCGGATCGTAGCGCTCGCCGGTGACGTCGAGGCTGCGCCCGGGGAGCACGACGCGCGTCGCGCGCATGACGTTCTCCGTGAGCGTGCCCGTCTTGTCCGTGCAGATCACGGACGCGCAGCCCAGCGTCTCGACCGATGAGAGCCGCCTCACGAGGCTGTCCGCCTTCGCCATCCGCCGGACGCCGGCGGCCAGCGCGATCGTCGTGACGGCGGGGAGGCCCTCGGGGATGGCGGCGATCGCGAGGATGAGCCCGGTCTCGAGCATGAGCCAGAAGGGGCGGGCGCGCAGGAAGCCGAGGACCGTCACGAGGGCCGAGAGCCCGATGGCGAGGAGCGCCAGCCTCCGGCCGAGCTGCTCGGCCTGCTTTTCGAGGGGAGTCTCCTGGCGCCCCTGGTCCGCGACGAGCTTTCCGATGCGCCCGAGCTCCGTGCCGCCGCCGATCCCGGTCACCAAAATACGGCCCGAACCGCTCACGACCGTGGTGCCGGCCCACGCCATCGACGTCCGCTCGGGCAGAGGGGCGGCGGCCTCCACCGGTTCCGGCGACTTCGCGACGGGGACGCTCTCGCCGGTGAGCGCGGACTCGTCGGCCTGAAGGTCGTTGGCGACCGCGACGCGTCCGTCCGCGGCGACGATCTGGCCGCCCATGAGCACGAGGAGATCGCCCGGCCGGAGGTCCTCGGCCGGGATCTCCCGCTCGAGGCCGCCGCGCACGACGCGCGCGGTCGGAGCGGAGAGGTTCCGTAGCGCCTCGAGGGCGCGCTCGGCGCGGAAGTCTGTGACGAACCCGAAGACGACCGAGAAGACCACGGAAGCCCCGATCGCGAGCGCGTCGCCGACGTGGCCGAGCGCGAGCATCACCGCGGTCGCCGCGATCAGGACGAGAATGACGCCGCCCTTGAGCTGGTTGCCAAAGATGCGCCAGGGGCCGCGACCCTCCGTATGGACCGCATCGTCGGGCGGGCGCTCGGCGAGGCGGCTGGGCGGCAGGCCGAGCTCGACGTGCGTTCCGAGAGCGGCGGCGACGTCGTCCACGTGCCGCGCGTGCCAGGCGGCGGCCGGAGGAGACGCAGGCGCTCGAGTCGGCTCGCGATCGCTCATAGGCGGGCGCCGAATCCGGACGCCCTCCGTCGAGCGTACTCCCGGGGCGAGAGGTGCCGCCGAATGAGACATTTGCATCATGGATGCAGTCTCAAGAAAGGTGGAGCATAATGGCGCAGGATGAGACTTAGTCTCAACCAGAAAGCGCATCCGATGCCCGCTTCAGCCGCCGCCGCCGTCTCGACCCTGGCCGACCTCGTGCCGGGGCAGAGCGGCGTCCTGACCCTCCTCGACCTTCCCGAAGGGGACGCCCAGCGTCTCATGGAGCTCGGCTTCCTCCCCGGGAGCGTGATCGTGGCCGCCCGGAGCGCCCCGGGCGGGGACCCCCGCGTCTACCGCGTCGAGGGGACGGAGTTCGCGCTGCGCCGGGACACGGCACGGCACATTCACGTCGAGGGCTCGTCCATCGGCCGCGCGGCTGGGGAAGGCCGGTGAGCGCCGCATCACAGTGCCACGGGTGCCCGGTCGCGGCGGCGCCCATTGCCGTCCACGGCCACCCCCACCCGCGCCTCGTGGGCCTCGTCGGTCCCCCGAACTCGGGCAAGTCGACGCTCTTCAACCGGCTTACCGGCTTGAGGCAGAAAGTCGCGAACTACCCGGGCGTCACGGTCGAGGAACGGCGCGGCCGCGCGCGCCTCGACGGCGACACCGAGGTCGTTCTCATCGATCTGCCCGGCGTCTACAGCCTGACCCCGCGGTCGGAGGACGAGCGCGTCACCCGCGACGTCCTCGCGGGCGAGATGGCGGGACAGCAGAAGCCCGACGCGATTCTCCTCATTCTCGATTCGACGAACCTCAAGCGGCACCTCGTCCTCGCGGCGCCTGTCCTCGCACTGGGCCTTCCGACGCTCGTCGTCCTGAACATGGCGGACGAGCTCGAAGCACGCGGAGGCTCCGTGGACCCCGCGGCTCTGGCCGGACAGCTCGGCGCGCCCGTCGCGCTCGTGAGCGCGGCCAAGGGCGAGGGGATCGAGACGGTCTACGACTTTCTCAACGGCGCCGTGGGCGTCCCGCGGGCGATGGACCTGCCCACGCTCGCGGACATCCCGAAGTGCCGTCAGTGGGCCGTCCGCGTGGGCGACCAGGCCGGGTACGCGGCGCCGGCGCCGCCGGTGTGGACGCGCCGCCTCGACGCCGTCTTCCTGCATCCCGTCGCTGGTCCGCTCATCTTCCTCGCCGTCGTCGTCGCGGTCTTCCAGACGATCTTCTCGGCGGCACGCCCTCTCATGGATCTCGTCGATGCCGCCGTGCGCGCCTCCGGCGCGTGGGTCGGCGCACTGCTCCCGGCGTCGGCCATGCGTAGCCTCCTCGTCGAGGGAGTCTGGGGAGGCGTCGGGTCGGTCCTCGTGTTCCTCCCGCAGATCCTCCTCCTGTTCCTCTTCATCGGACTTCTCGAGGACTCGGGCTACCTCGCGCGGGCGGCGCTCATCGCGGACCGCACGATGCGCAAGGCCGGCCTGCAGGGAAAGTCGTTCCTGCCGCTCCTCTCCGCCTACGCCTGTGCGGTTCCGGCCGTTCTCGCCTCCCGGACGATCGAGAACAAGCGCGACCGGATCGCGACGATCCTCATTGCGCCGTTCATGACGTGCTCGGCGCGCCTGCCGGTCTACACGCTGATCATCGCGGCCTTCATCCCGGAACGCGCCCTCCTCGGACCGTTCCTCGGGACGCGCGCGGCGGCGATGCTCGGCCTGTACGTCCTCGGCTTCCTCGCCGCCTTCGGGACGGCGCGTCTCCTGAAATCGTCGGTCCTCAAGAGCGACGGCGCGCCGTTCCTTCTCGAGATGCCGCCGTACCGCCGGCCCACGCTCCGGCAGATCGCCCTCCGGATGTTCGACCGGTCGAAGATCTTCCTGCGCCGGGCGGGCACCGTGATCCTCGGCGTCGCGATCGTCCTCTGGGTCCTCGCGCACCTCCCGCTTTCGGCGGGCCAGATGCCCGAGATCGGAAACAGCGTGGCGGGCACGCTGGGCCGCGCGCTCGAGCCTCTCGTGAGGCCGCTGGGATTCGACTGGCGGATCGCGATCGGCCTCGTGACGTCGCTCGCCGCGCGCGAGGTCATCGTCGGGACCCTGGGCACTCTCTACGGGATGGACGCCCACTCCGGTACGGCGGGTCTCCAGGCGGCCCTGCGGCACGACCTGACGCCGGGCGGCGCGGTCGCGCTCCTCGTCTTCTTCGCGTTCGCGATGCAGTGCCTCTCGACCGTGGCGGTCGTGCGACGCGAGACCGGCGGCTGGCGGTGGCCGGCGATCCAGTTCGCCTACATGAGCCTCCTCGCGTACTCGGGCGCTTTCGTCGCGAATCGGGTCGTGACGGCCCTCCTGGGCTGAGACGCGGTCGCACAAAACGGGTATCCTGCCGCCGGGTGAACCGGAAGAAGTTCTTCGACGCAGCGGCCCACTGGGACGTCGAAACGGTTTCGGCGGGCCTCCGGGAGGACCGGGGTCTCGCCCGGGTCGTGGACGAGCGCGGGCGCACCGCCCTGCACCGCTGCGCGCGGACGAACGGGGAGAAGGACGGGCGGGACGTCGCGGCCTCCTTGCGCGTCGCGAAGGCGCTCCTGAAGGCGGGCGCGAATCCCGACGCCGTTCACGACATCCCCAACGAGGGCGGAAGCTTCAAGGCCACGCCTCTCTGGTACGCGGTCGCGTGGGGACGGAACCCGAGGCTGGTGCAGCTCCTCCTCGACGACGGCGCGTCGCCGCGGGGTTGCCTCTGGGCCTGCGTGTGGGCGAACGACGTCGAAATGGCGAAGACGCTCGTGAAAGCGGGCGCGCCTCTGAACGAAGCGTCCGGAGGCGAAACGCCCCTCGCGTACGCCACGCGCCTCAGGAGGCCGGCGTTCTACAGGATCCTCGGCGGACGTTGACGTCCGGCCCCGGTCATGCCGCGGCGAAGCTGTTGCGCGGCTCGACCTCCTTGGCGGCCTGGGCCTGACTCGCGGCGCACATCGTCTCGCAGAACATCCCGAGTTCCTCCAGGACGGCGCAGGCCTCGGTCGCACAGACCGGGCAGCGCGTGCAAGTGTGATGACCCTCGGGGTTCAGGCTCGAGCCGGACTCCGGGAGGGTCGGGCTCGGCTTTTGAGCTGGGCTCATGGGCACCTCCCTGAAGGACAATATAGGGCGATTTACGCATTGCGTCAACTCGATGCGTCACACGCCGAGGCGACCGATCCGCTGGCGGTCGAGGGCCCGCGCCGACTGCCGGCCGAGGATCCGGACGCCGCCGAGCAACGCGGCGAAGCGCGGGTCCGTCGTGTGCCCCTCGGCGAAGCGGCGGTAGATCTGCTGGGCGATGACGGCGATCTTGAAGAGGCCGAAGACGTACGCGAAGAGGACGTCGGCGTCGGGACGCCCCGTCCGCTCCTTCCACCGGGCGGCGACCTCCTCGCGCGACAGGTTCCCGGGGATCAGCGTCGGACCGAACGGCAGCGCCCGGACCTCGGGCGCGTCGTCGGGGTCGATCCAGTAGCCGAGCGTCGTACCCACGTCGAGCACCGGATCCCCGAGCGTCGCCATCTCCCAGTCGAGAACGGCGAGTATCCGCCGCGGATCCGCAGGGTCGAGGACGAGATTGTCGTACTTGAAGTCGTTGTGGACGAGCGCGGAACGCGCCGCCTCGGGAACGCGCCCGGCGAGCCATGCGGCGGCCGCGTCGAGCGCAGGCACGTCCTCCGTCCTCGCACGGATCCAGCGCTCCGTCCAGCCGGAGACCTGCCGGGCGGCGTAGCCCTCCGGCTTGCCCAGCGCGGCGAGCGGGCCCGTGGAAACGTCGAGGGCGTGGAGCTCCGCGAGGGAGTCGACGAACGCCTCCGAGAGCGCCCGCATTCGCGGGGGCGGCAGGTGGACGCCGGGGGGCGGCTCCGACGAACGGAGAACGAGACCCTGGACCCGCTCCATGAGAAAGAAAGGAGCACCGATCACCGAGGGGTCGTCGCAGAACGCGAGGGCCTTCGGAGCCTTCGAATAGAGGGGAGAGACGGCGGACAGGACGTCGAACTCGCGGCGCATGTCGTGGGCGGACTTCACGGAAGCGCCGTGCGGGGGGCGTCGAAGAACGGCCTCGCGCCCGCCGAACGTCACGAGATACGTCAGGTTCGAGTGGCCGGCGCCGAACTGCGAAACGGAAACCGTCCTGGCGCCGCCACCCGCTGCACCGAAATCACCCGGAAACGCGCGTGCGATGAACTCCGCGAGGGCACCTTCATCGAGGCGGTCTTCTCTTCGGACCTCCCGGGGCGCGTCGGGGTCGCTCATCCGCGGTGCGGAAGCCCGAATCGCCTGAGCGTGTGCCGCCCGACGAAGGAAAGGTGGACCTCGTCCGGTCCGTCGTAGATGCGCGCGGCGCGTTCATGGGCGTACCAGAACGCGAGCGGCGTGTCGTCCGTCATTCCGAGGCCGCCCAGCGTCTGCACGGCGCGGTCGAGGACGCGCTGGAGAGCGCGTGCGGCGGTGAACTTGACGAGGGAGATCTCCTCGCGCGCGGCCTTCGGGCCGTCCTTCTCCAGGAGCCACGCGGCGTGGAGGACGACGAGGCGCGTCGCGTGAATGTCGGCGCGGCTCTCGGCGACGGCGGCCTCGACGAGCTGCCGCGTCCCGAGCGGCGTCCCCGGCGCGATCTCCCGCGCCACGGCGTGGCGGCACATGATCTCGAGGGCGCGCTCCATGACGCCGATCCACCGCATCGCGTGGTGGATCCGGCCGGGTCCGAGCCGCTCCTGCGCGAGCGCGAAGCCGTCTCCCTCGCTCCCGAGGAGATTCGCGAGCGGCACCCGGACGCCCTCGTAACCGACCTCCGCGTGGCTCGCCCAGCCGCCGCCGCGGTGGCCCATCACCGAGAGGTTCCGCAAAATCGAAAAGCCCGCCGTATCGGTCGGGACGAGGATCAGGCTCGCGCGCCGGTGGGGCGCGGCGTCGGGATCCGTGACGGCCATGCAGACCGCAAAGGCGGCTCCCTCGGCGGACGACGCGAACCACTTGTGGCCGCGGATGACCCAGTCGCCGCCGTCCCGCTTCGCGGTCGTGCCCATCCACACGGGGTTCGAGCCCGCGAACTCGGGTTCCGTCATCGTGAAACAGCTCCGGATCTCGCCGGCGACGAGCGGGCGCAGCCAGTGTTCCTTCTGTTCGTCGGTGCCATGCCCGAGAAGGAGCTCCATGTTCCCGACGTCGGGCGCCTGCACGTTGAAGGCGTAGGGGCCGAGCGGGGAACGGCCCAGCTCTTCGCTCATGTGTGCGAACTCCACGAGGGAGAGTCCTGCGCCGCCCCACGCGGACGGAAGGTGCGCCGCGAAGAGTCCGGTGCCGCGCGCCCGTCGCCGGACGGCCTCGAGCGCCGGCGCGACTGCCGGCCAGCCTTCGTTCAGGAACTTCGGCTCGAGCGGAACGACCTCCTTTTCGACGAAGGCCCGCACGAGTTGACGAAGTTGTTTCACGTTTTCGGGCGCGGAAAAATCCACGGACCCTCCGATCGGCGGCCTGTTCCGTTGTATTCTGACCCCGGCCGACCTCCAGGCCGGAAAGGCCTTTATGTCGGTACTTCCGAAGATCATCCAGGGCGGCATGGGCGCCGGCGTGTCGAACTGGACGCTCGCAAACGCGGTGTCGCGGCTCGGGCAGTTGGGCGTCGTCTCGGGCACGGCGCTCGACGTGATTCTCGCCCGGCGTCTGCAGGACGGCGATCCGGGCGGCCACATGCGCCGCGCGATCGCCGCGTTTCCGTTTCCCGAGATGGCGGGCCGCGTCCTCAGGAAGTACTTCGTCGACGGAGGGAGGCCCGAAGGCGCCCCCTACCGGGCGATCCCGATGTACGCACGCACGGGGTCGGCCCGCGAGCTCGTGGAGCTTTGCATCGTCGCGAATTTCGTCGAAGTCTGGCTCGCGCGCGAAGGCCACGACGGGCCCGTCGGGATCAACTACCTCGAGAAGATCCAGCTGCCCGTCCTGCCGTCGATCTACGGCGCGATGCTGGCGGGCGTCGCCGCGGTCCTGATGGGCGCGGGGATCCCGATCCGCGTCCCCGGAATCCTCGACCATTTCGTCCTCCACGAGGCGGCCGAGTATCCCCTCGCGATCACGGGATCGATCGAGGGCGACGACACGGCGATGCGCTTTTCGCCCGCCGACTGGATCGAGGGCGCGGCCCCGGCGCTGAAGAGGCCCCTGTTCCTCCCGATCATCGCCTCGAACACGCTCGCGCTGACGCTCCAGCGCAAGGCGAACGGGCGCGTGGACGGATTCATCATCGAGGGCCCGACGGCGGGCGGCCACAACGCGCCGCCGCGCGGCAAGCCCGCTCTCTCGGCGACGGGCGAGCCCGTGTACGGGGAGCGCGACGTGGTGGACCTCGCGAAGATGCGCGAGATGGGGCTGCCGTTCTGGCTGGCCGGCGGGCGCGGGACGGCCGAGGGACTCCAGGACGCGCTCGTGGGCGGCGCCGCGGGGATCCAGGTCGGAACCGCGTTCGCGTACTGCGACGAGTCGGGCCTCGACGCCGCGACGAAAGCGCGCGTCCTCGCACTCGCCGCGTCCGGTGGTGCGCACGTCTTCACGGACCCGGTGGCGTCTCCGACGGGTTTCCCCTTCAAGGTCGTGCAGATCGAGGGCACGCTGTCCTCCGAGGAGGAGTACCTGAAGCGCACGCGGATCTGCGACCTGGGGTACCTGCGCGAGCCGTACCGCCGGGAGGACGGCTCGACGGGCTACCGCTGTGCGTCCGAGCCCGTCGCCCAGTACGTCGCCAAGGGCGGCGGCGAGGAATACGCGCAGGGCCGCAAGTGCCTCTGCAACGCGCTCATGGCGGACATCGGGATCGGCCAGACGCGCGGGGGAGTCGTCGAGAAGACGCTTGTGACGTCCGGCGACGACGTCGCCGACATTGCCCGTTTTCTGACGTCCGGCTCGACGTCCTACAGCGCGGCGGACGTCGTCCGGCGGCTGCTCGAGACGGCCTCGTAGGCCTTCAGACCTTCGCGCGCCCGTAGGGCACGGGCCACTCGACCTTCGCGCCGAGCTCCTTCGCGGCGTGGAGAGGCCAGTAGGGGTCGCGCAGGAAGGCCCGGGCCATCACGATCGCGTCGGCCCGGCCGTTCTGAAGAATCTCCTCGGCCTGCTTCGGCTCGGTGATCATCCCGACGGCGCCCGTCGGAATGGACGCGTCGCGACGGATCGCCTCGGCGAACGGAACCTGGTAACCGGGGCCGACGGCCACCTTCGCGTTCGGTACGAGGCCGCCGCTCGAGCAGTCGACGAGGTCCAGGCCGAGCTCCTTCAGGCGGCGCGCGAACACGATCGACTGAGCGAGATCCCAGCCGCCTTCGACCCAGTCCGTCGCCGAGATCCGCACGAAGACGGGCCTGTCGGCGGGGAAGGCCGCGCGCACGGCGCCCGCGATGCGCAGCGGGAATCGCATGCGGTTCTCGAGCGTCCCGCCGAAGCCGTCCTTGCGGTGGTTCGAGAGGGGAGAGAGGAACTCGTGCAGGAGGTAGCCGTGGGCCGCGTGGACTTCCAGGACGCCGAAGCCCGCGTCGACGGCACGTCGCGCCGCGCCGGCAAACTCGTCCGTCACGCGGTCCATGTCGGCGGACGTCATTTCGCGCGGCGCCGGAACACCGGCGTCGAAGGGAATCGCGCTCGGGGCGAGGGTCGTCCACGCTCCCTCGCCGGCGGCCAGAGGGCCGCTGCCCCTCCAGGGCACGTGCGTCGATGCTTTGCGTCCCGCGTGCGCGAGCTGAAGGGCCGGCACGGCGCCCTGCGCCGAGACGAATCCGGCGATGCGGCGGAAGGCGTCCACCTGCGCGCCGTTCCAGAGCCCGGTGTCGCCGGGGGAGATGCGCCCTTCCGCCGAGACGCTGGTGGCTTCCGCGATCACGAGCGCGGCGCCGCCCACCGCGCGGCTGCCGAGGTGCACGAGGTGCCAGTCGTTCGGGACGCCGTCCACGGCGGAATACATGCACATCGGCGAGACGAAGATCCGGTTTCGAAACGTCGTGCCGCGCAGGCGGAGGGGCTCGAAGAGGCGGGCCACGAGCGTCAGCCGCCCGCGGGCGCAGGCGCGTCGACCGCGCCCGGGGAGGAGGCGTGCCGGCGGCGCTTGATCCAGCCGTCGAGGCGGTCCATGGTGACGTAGAAGACCGGCGTGACGTAGAGCGTGATCATCTGGGAGAAGAGGAGACCGCCGACGACCGCCAGGCCCAGCGGCCGGCGCGATTCGGCGCCGGCGCCGAACCCGAGCGCGATCGGCAGCGTGCCCATGAGGGCCGCCATGGTCGTCATCATGATCGGGCGGAACCGGACGACGCAGGCCTCGTAGATCGCCTCCTCGGCGCCCTTGCCGCGGCGCCGCGCCTCGACGGCGAAGTCGACCATCATGATTCCGTTCTTCTTGACGAGGCCCACGAGCAGGATGACGCCGACGAACGCGTAGATCGAGAGCTCCGTCCGGAAGATGACGAGCGTGAGGAGAGCGCCGAAGCCGGCGAACGGGAGGGCCGACAGGATCGTGATCGGGTGGAGGAAGTCCTCGTACAGGATGCCGAGGACCGTGTAGATCACGAGGATCGCGACGAGGAGGAGGAGCCCGAGGCCCTTCTGCGACGCCTCGAACGCCTGTGCCGTTCCCTGGAAGCTCGTCTGGACGCTCGCGGGCAGCGTCGCGCGCGCGACCTTGTTGATCTCGGTGACGGCCTCGCCGAGCGAGACGCCGGGCGCGAGGTTGAACGAGAGCGTGACCGCGGGCAGCTGGCCCGCGTGGTTCACGGCGAGCGGGCCCACCGTCCGCTCGAGGTGCGTGATCGCCGAGAGCGGGACGAGCTCGCCCTTCTTCGAGCGCACGTAAAGGAGCTGGAACGCGGAGGGGTCGCGCTGGAACTCCGGGAGGAGCTCCATGATGACCTGGTACTCGTTGTTCGGCGCGTAGATCGTGGAGATCTGGCGCGAGCCGTACGCCGAGTAGAGCGCGTTCTCGAGGGACTCGGGCGTCACGCCGAGGGCGGAGGCGCGGTCGCGGTCGATCGTGAGGAACGCGGTGGGATTGCGGAGCTGGAGGTCGCTGTTGAGGTCCTGCAGGCCCCGCACCCCGCGGAGCTTCTCCTCGAGCGCCGGCGCCGACGCGTAGAGGTCCTTCGTGTCCGAGGCCTGCAGCGTGAACTGGTACTGCGCGCGCGTGAGCGCCCCGCCGAGACGGATCGGAGGGAGCACCTGCGGGTACACGCGGATGCCCGGCACCTGCGCGAGCTTCGGGCGCAGGCGCTGGATGATCTCGTCGACCGGCGGCCTCTCGCGGCGCGGTTTCAGCCGGATGAACATCGTGCCCGTGTTCCCGCCGCGCACGTCGTTGCCGCGGTTGCCGGCGCTCGACATGAACCCGTCGACGCCCGGATCCTCGGCCATGATCGCGGCGACGGCTTTCTGGTGCTCGATCATCGACTCGAACGAGATGCCCTGGGCCGCCTCGGTCGGGGCGAAGATCTGGCCCGTGTCGTCCGAGGGCAGGAAGCCCTTCGGGATGTGCACGAAGAGCCAGCCCGTCAGGGCGAGGATGACGAGGGAGAACGCCATCGTGGCGCGCTGGTGGGCGAGGGCCCAGGTGAGGCCGCGCTGGTAGAAAGCGAGGGCGGAGTCGAAGACGCGCTCGGAGGCCTGGTACAGGCGCCCGTGCCGCTCCTCCTTCGAGTGCGCGCGGAGGTAGCGCGCGCAGAGCATGGGCGTGAGGGTGAGCGAGACGAAGCCCGAGACGAGGATCGCGACGGCGATCGTGACCGCGAACTCGCGGAAGAGCCGCCCGATGATCCCGCCCATGAAGAGCAGCGGGATGAAAACCGCCGCGAGCGAGATCGTCATCGAGAGGATCGTGAAGCCGATCTCCTTCGTGCCGTTCAGGGCCGCCTCGAACGGCTTCTCGCCCATCTCGAGGTGCCGGACGATGTTCTCGAGCACGACGATCGCGTCGTCGACGACGAAGCCCACCGACAGCGTGAGCGCCATCAGCGAGAGGTTGTCCATGCTGTATCCGAGGACGTACATCGCGGCGAACGTGCCGGCGATCGAGAGGGGGAGCGCGAGCGACGGGATCACCGTCGCCGACAGGTTTCGCAGGAACAGGAAGATGACGAGGACCACGAGCGCCAGGGTGAGCCAGAGCGTGAACTTCACGTCGGCGACGGACTCGCGGATGGACTGCGACCGGTCGAAAAGGATGTTCAGCTTCGCCGAGCCCGGGAGCGCCGACTGGAACTGCGGGAGGAGCCTCCGGATGTTCGAGACGACCTCGACCGTGTTCTCGCCGGGCTGCTTCTGGACCGCGAGGACGATGCTGCGGTTGGGGCCGGTCTTGTCGACGTACCAGGACGCCGTCTTGTCGTTCTCGACGCCGTCCACGGCCCGGCCCACGTCCCGCACGCGCACGGGCGCGCCGTTGCGGTACGCGATGATGAGCGGCCCGTACTGCGCGGCTTCGGTGAGCTGGCCCGTCGCCTGCACCGTGTACGCCGTGTTCGGCCCCCAGAGCGTCCCGGTCGGGATGTTCACGTTCGCGGACGCCACGGCCGCCGAGGCCTCGTCGATCCCGATCCCGCGGTACGCGAGCGCGCGGGGGTCGAGCTGCACGCGCACGGCGTATTTCTGCGAGCCGAAGATCAGGACCTGGGCCACTCCCGAGACGGTCGAGATCCGCTGCGCCATCATCGTCTCGGCGTACTCGTTCAGGACCGAGAGCGGGAGCGTCGGCGTCGTGAGCGCGATGTAGAGGACCGGCTGGTCTGCCGGGTTCACCTTCTGGTACGTGGGCGGCGTCGGCATGCCCGGCGGCAGCTGCCGCGACGCGGCGCCGATGGCGGCCTGGACGTCCTGCGCGGCCGCGTCGAGGCTGCGGCTCAGGCTGAACTGGAGCGTGATCTGCGTGACGCCGAGGATCGACGTCGACGTCATGTTGTCGAGGCCGGCGATCGTCGTGAACTGCTTTTCGAGCGGCGTCGCGATGGCCGAGGCCATCGTCTCGGGGCTGGCCCCGGGCAGCGCGGCGGTCACCTGGATCGTCGGGAAGTCGACGTTCGGGAGGTCCGAGACGGGCAGGAGCCGGTACCCCACGATCCCGAAGAACAGGATCGCGAGCATCACGAGCGTCGTCGCGACGGGTCTCCTGATGAAGAGCTCGGAGATATTCATTTCTTGATGGTGACCTTCGCACCGGGCGAGAGGCGCAGCTGGCCGTCCGTGACGACGCGCTCGCCGGGCGCGAGGCCCTTCTCGACGACCGTCCACTGCTTCCACACGCGCCGCACGGTCACGGGGCGCGGCTCGACGCTCTCGTCCGGCTTCACGACCCACGCGAGCGAGCCCGCCTGCCCCGGTTGAACGGCGGTGTTGGGCACGACGGTCGCCCCGGCGTCCGTCGTGAGGACGAGCGAGACGTTCGCGAACTGCCCCGGCCACAGCGCGCGTTCGTGGTTCGGGAACGTCGCCCTCAGATTGATCGTGCCCGTCGTCGGGTCCACGGTGTTGTCGATGAACGTCAGGTCGCCCTCCGAGGCGACGGCCCCCGGGCTGTTCGGGAGCGCCGAGACCTTGAGCGTCCCGGACGCGGCGCGCTTCTTCACGTCCGCGAGCGCCGCCTCCGGAACGGAGAACGTCACGTAGATGGGCTCGACCTGGTTGATGACGACGAGCGCGCGGTCGTCGTTCGCCTTCACGAGATTGCCGGGGTGCACGAGGAGCCCGCCCGTGCGGCCCGAGATCGGCGCCTTGATCGTGCAATAGGCGACGTTCAGCCGCGCCGTCTCGAGCGCCGCTTCGTCTCCCTTGACCGTTGCGCGCAGCGCGTCGGCGTTCGCGGTCGCCTGCGAGAACTGCTCCTTCGTGACGTAGTCCTTCTTGACGAGCTCGGCGTAGCGCTTGAGGTTCTCGTCCGCTTCGCGGGCCCGCGCCCGGTCCCGCTCGAGGTTGGCCTCGGCCTCGGCGAGCGCCGCCCGGTAGGGCCGCTGGTCGAGCTCGAAGAGGAGGTCCCCGGCCTTCACGTCCTGGCCTTCGCGGAAGGCCACCTTCGTGACCTCGCCGCCGACGCGCGTCCGCACGGCCACGTTCGAGTACGCGTCCACGTGCCCCACGGCCGTCACCTCGAGGGGGACGTCCATCTTCTCGACCGTCGTCGCCGTGACGGGGAGGGACGGCGGCGCGGGCGGCGTGCGCGCGGCGCGCGTGCATCCGCCGAGCGCGGCGGCCAGGAGGACTGCGGGGACGATCCGTCTCATGGAGCTTCCTTCCGTTCGGGAACCGGGATCAGGGCCGTGTCGGCCGTCCCGGCATCGTGCGCGAGCTGGGCCACGGCGAGGAGGAAGCCCGCGCGGCTCCTCACGTCCTGCGCGAGGGCGCTCGCGAGCGCGCTCTCGGCGGTGAGGAGGTCGAGGATCGAGCCGACGCCTTCTCGGTAGCGCCCGCGCGCGACTTCCGCGGACTCCCTCGCGCTCGCGAGGAGGTCCTTGGCGGCGCGCACCTGCTGGGCCGACGTCTGCACCCCGAAGTAGGCGTTCCACACCTGGAAGATCACCTGCTGCGCATACGTCTCGGCGCCGGCATCCGCGGCGCGCGCCGCCGCCTCGGCGCTCCGCGTGTCGTAGACGGTCTTGAAGCCGGTGAAGAGCGGAACGCGCAGAAGGATGCCGAGCGAGTAGTTCGTGTTGTAGGGGACGCTCTCGCCGAAGAAGTCGTAGTAGTTGCGGCCGGCGAAGGCCGACGCCGAGAGTGTCGGAAGGCCGGCCGACCGGGCGGACGTCACGCGCGCGTGGGCCGCCTGAGCCCGGGCCCGCACGGCCGCGAGCTCGGGGCGACTCTTCTCGGCCTCCGCGATGAGGCGGTCGACGGAGGCGACCGAGGCGTCCTCGTGCACGTCCTCGGGCAAATCGGCGGCTTCGACCGGCAGGTCCACGGGGACGCCGAGGGTCGTCGCGAGCTGGCCCCGGAACGTCTGGATCTGTCCGCTCACCTGGTCGTACGCGAGCTTCTGCTGCGACACGACCGTCCGGGCCTGGAGGACGTCCGCGATCGTCGCGACGCCGGCGCGGTGGCGCTCTTCGGCGGCCGCATAGTTTTCGCGCGCCTGCTTGAGGCTCGCCTCCTGGGCGACGAGGAGCGCCCGGGCCCCCTCGTAGAGGTAGTACGCCTGTGCGACCCCGAGAATCAGGTCGTTCATGGCGGCGTCGTGGACGAAGTTCGCCGCGACGAGGCGCCGCTTCGTCTCCTCGACGTCCGCGGCGCGGCCTCCGAGATCGAGGAGGAGCCAGTTGAGGCTCACGGACGGCGCGTACGTCGTCGACAGCGTCGTGACGGAGCCGCCGAGCGCGCTCTGTTTCTGGCGGGTCCCGGAGAGGTCGGCCTCGACGACGGGGTAGTACGCCGAGCGGCGGCTCCCGACGTCCGCCGCCGCGGCCTGCGTGAGGAACCAGCTCTGGCGCGTCACGGGACTGTTCGCGAGCGCGACGTCGATCGCCTCGTACAGCGAGATCTTCCTCTTCGCGAGCCTTTCCGGCGACGCCTCCGGGGGCGGCGGCGGGGGTTTCGGCGCGGGCGGAATCGCCTCCGCCGGCGCCACCCAGCGGGCCTCGGGAGCCTTCGGCGTGTCCGGCGCGGACGCGCACGCCCCGCAAAGCGCCGCCGTGAGCATGGCGGCGGAGGTGCTGAGGGAACGCGGCACGACGCGATTATGCCTACGGGACGCGGAAGAGAAGGAGTTTCATTCTGGCTAAGATCCCGGTGTGCGGCGGCTTCTTCTCGTCCTCGCGGCGCCGTTCTTCCTGGCCGGCTGCGGCGCGACCGGGCCCATGCCGACGCTGGAGGACTACTCCCAGGGAGTGTCGGGAACGGTCCGGGGGATCGGAGAGTATTTCTTCGAAGGCGAAGAGAGTTCCCGCCTCGCGCCGGCTGGCCTCGGAAACGGGGAGGGCGCCGGTGCACTCGTCGATCTCTCGCGCCAGTGGCGCCGCACCTGCGCGAGTCGCTGCGCGTCGGGGCTCCGGATCGTCGACCTTCAGAAGAAGTCCTCTTCGGCCCTCACGGTGCGCCTCGAGGTCCGCCTCGAAGGCTGGAGAGATCCCGAGCGCGTCTACGCTCTGGCGTTCTTCGAGCTCGACTTCGGAAGGGTCGGCGGGGGCGAAAGCTGGACCCTTCGCGCCTCTCGGGCCGTCAACGGCCCCGCTCCGATCCAGCGCGGGATTCCGCATCTTTTCGAGGAGGCCGCGGCCCGGGGCCTCGGCGTCGCGAACGAATCGCTCGACCCCGTCGAGGCCACGAACCTCTGCATCCCGGCCACCCACCACCACCCCGGGATCCTCCTCGTGGACGTGGACGGAGACGGCGCGGTGGACGTGATCGTCCCCGGCCGGCGCCCGCGCCTGTTCCTCAACGACGGGCTCGGCCGGTTCCGCGACGCGACGGCCGGCTCGGGTCTCGACCGCCTCCCGGAGATGGAAGCCTCCGGCGGCGTGGCCGCCGACATCGACGGCGACGGCAGCCCCGACCTCTTCCTCACGAACCACGTCTCGCCCTGCCGGATGCTGAAGAACGTCGGAGGCGGGAAGTTCCGCGACGTCACGTCCGAGTGGGGGCTCGCGGGGCTGTCGGCGCCGTACACGTCCGCGGTGTTCTTCGACGCGGACCGCGACGGCCGCGTGGACCTCTTCGTCGCGTGCTATGGAGACGCGCGGTCGACGGGGCCGTCGTATCGCGGCCTCAACGGCGTCGGCGACCGTTTCTTCCGGAACGTCGACCGGGACGGCCATCCCTTCTTCGTGGACGAGACGGCCGCGTCGGGCCTCGGCGACACGGGATGGGGATTCGCCGCGTCCGCCTGCGACGTCGACGACGACGGGGACGACGACCTCTACGTCGCGAACGACTTCGGAGTCAATTCGTTCTTCGAGAACCGCTCCACGCCGGGCCGTCCCCGTTTCGTGAACATCGCGAAGACCGCGGGCGTCGAGGACGAAGGCTACGGCATGGGCTGCACGTGGGGCGACTACGACGGCGACGGCCGGTGGGACCTCCACGTCACGGATTACTGGACGCCCTTCCAGTGGATCCTGCGCGACGCGCGCTGGCCAATGCCCGCGATGCCGGGCGCCTTCCTCGCGCGGCCGTGGATGGCGAAGATCATGACGCGGCGGACGCGGGGCGACGGCCTTTTCCGGAATCTGGGCGGGATGAGGTTCGAGAGGACTTCCGAGCGCTCGGGAGTCGCCGACGGAGGCTGGGCCTGGGGCACGGAATTCGTCGACCTCGACGGCAAGGGCCGCGAGGACCTCCTCGTCGTGAACGGAATGTTCCGCGCGACGACGGGCAAGGACGACGAGGTCGGCTTCTGGAACGCGATGGGCCGGGAGGGCGTGAACTTCCACGACGGCGTCTGGGGCGGGATCGACTTCGGCGTGAACGGCATGGCGTCCCACACGCCGAAGAAGCTGTTCTGGAACCGGGGCGACGGGACGTTCGAGGAGCGGTCCTGGGTCGAGGGCTTCGACACGCTCGAGGACACGCGCGGCCTCGCCTACGCGGACCTCGACGGCGACGGCGCGCCCGAGGTCGTCGTCTCCTGCTTTCGGGGGCCGCTCCTCGTCTACGCGAACCGCTGGGGCGCCGACGGCGGCGGGCGGGTCGCCCTGCGCCTCTCGACGCCCGCGGGCTTCAACCGCGACGCGCTCGGGGCGGTCGTGCGGCTCTATGCCGGCGGCAGGGTTCAGCTGCGCGAGGTGCGCGCGGGTTCGTCGCTCATGTCGCAATCGTCGCACGACCTCCTCTTCGGCCTCGGAGCGGCCGGGAAGGCGGAGCGCATCGAGATCCGCTGGCCGGACGGCCGCCGCGACACGCTCACGGACGTGCCCGCGGGCAGCCTCGTGACCCTGGCAGAGGGAAGAGAAGAGAAGAGGGAATTTCTCAGAAGGTGAAGAGGGCGGCGGGGAGCGTCCGGGGCGCGCGATCCATCGATGCGCGCCGCGGGCGCCCGCGCACCAGCCATAATCACCTTCGATGAAGGACCTCTTCGAACGCCGCACCGCGCAGAGTGCGCTGCTCGTGTGCTGCGCCCTGACTGCCAGTTCTCTTTCATTCGCAGAAACTCCCCCTCTTCGCTTTTCCTCCGAGCAGGCGTCGAAGATCCTGTCGCTCAGGAACGTCGGCCTCGCCCAGCTCGAGGAGGACAAGGCGAAGGACGCGCGGGCGACGTTCGCGAAGCTCGCTGAGCTCGTGCCGGGGGAGGCGCTGCCGCTCGCGAACGGGGCCGTCGCGGCGCTTCGCGAAAAGGACCTCGCGGGCGCCGAGGCCCTCCTCGCGAAGGCCGGGGACCGTGCGGACGTGTGGGCGATCCGGGCCGCACTCGAGAACGAGCGCAACCGCCCCGCTGCGATGCGCTCCGCGCTCGAGAAGGCGGCCGCCCTCGACGCGCGCGACCTCGAGTCCCGCTGGCGCTATGCGCGCAGCGTCGACTCGGATCCGGCCGCCGGCGACGCCGAGAAAGTGAAGCGGCGCGTCTACCTCTCGGAGATCGCCCAGCGCTCGCCGGCGAACCTGCCGGCTCGGCTCAAGCTCCTCCTCCTCGAGGTCGAGGCCGGCGACGCGGCGGCCGCGAAGAAGACGCTCGGCGAGCTCGAGCCGCTCGTGTCGGACGGCGACGCGCGCGCCCGCCAGTTCCTCTCCGAGGCCAGGGACGCCCTCGGCAGGGGCGACCTCAAGACGGCGGGCGTCAAGGTGCGCGTCCTCGAGAACGTCCAGCGCGTGACGCCGCGCTACCAGCAGTCGCTCGGCGAGGTATTCACGCAGGTCGTCGGGCTGCCCGTCGAGAGATTTTCTTCGAAGGTCGAGGAGGGCTTGCGCGCGTCGGCCGGGCCATCGATCCCGGTGTCGCTTCGGGCTCCGGTTGCGTCCGAAGAGAACCTCGAGAGACTTCTTAGAAAGGTGGATCTGGCGAACTCGGGTTCGCCCGGGGCGTACACGGTTCCGGCGCCCTTCACGGCCGCCGCGTTCTTCGACTACGACCTCGACGGCGACCTCGACGTCTATCTCTTCGGCGCGTCGAAGTCCGACCAGCTCCTGCGCAACAACCTCGACGGGACGTTCACCGACGTGACCGCAAAGACGGGCGACGCGGCGATCCAGTCGAAGAAGGCCGTCGTCTCCGACGTGGACCGTGACGGGGACCTCGACCTCGTGACGATCGACGTGAAGGGCGAGCTGGTCCTCCGGGTGAACCTCCGCCAGGGCGTCTTCCGGACGGTCCCGCTCCGCGTCTTCGGCGCGACGGACCTTGCCGTCGAAGACGTGAATGGCGATGGGATTCCGGACATTCTGGTCGGTACGGCCAAAGGGCTTCGCCTTCTCATCGGCAAGGGTGATGGGAGCTTCCTGGAAGGCGCGGACAACGGCCTCGGCGGGGGCGCGGCCCCGGCCGCGATGCGGGCGGTGGCGCTGGGAGATTTCGACAACGATGGCTTCCCGGACTTGATCGCGGCCTCTTCGGACGGCTTGCGAGCCTGGCGGAACCAGGGAGGCGGGAAGTTCGCCGAATGGGCGGTCTTCTCTTCACCTTCAAAGAAATCTTCTCTTCCGATCTCTCCGGACATCACGAACGCAGACAGCCTTCTCGCCTACGACGGGGACAGGGACGGCGACCTCGATCTCCTCGTCTCGGCGGGAGGGAAGTCGTCCGTCCTCGTCAACGACGGCGGAAACGCGAACGGCTGGCTCACGGTGGTCCTCGAGGGCCTCGCGACGGGCTCGGGCAAGGTGAACCGCGGCGGCGTCGGGAGCCTCGTCGAGGTCAAGGCGGGAAACCTCGTCGTGACGCGCCCCGCAGGCCTGTGGCCGGTCCACGTCGGCCTCGGTGTGCGCACGAAGGCCGACGTGGTCCGGGCGACGTGGACGAACGGCGTCCCGCAGAATCTCTTCGACCAGAAGGCGAAGACGGTCGTGAAGGAAGTCCAGCAGCTGAAGGGCTCGTGCCCGTTCGTGTACGCGCTCGACGGGCGGACCGGCGTCTGGAGCTTCGTGTCCGACGCGCTCGGGCGCGCGCCCATCGGCCTCCTCTACGACGGCATCCATCTCGCGGGCGCCGACACGCGGGAGTGGCTGCTCGTGCCGGAGGGGATGCTCGCGCCGACGCCGGACGGCAGGCTCCTCCTCGACTACACGGAGGAGCTCTGGGAAGCGGCGTACCTCGACGAGGTGTCGTTGATGGCCGTGGACCACCCGCGGGGCACGTCCGTCGTGCCGAACGAGCGGATGATTCCCGGGACGACCGAGAAAAAGCTGTTCACGGTCGTGGCGCCGCGGCCCGTGCGGTCCGCGTGGTCGGACGCGTCCGGCCGCAGTGAAGACGTGACGGAGCGCCTCGCGCGGGCCGACAAGGTCTACGTCGATCCGGGTCCCGAGACGACCTACCAGGGCGTACGCAGGGAGCACGAGCTCGTCCTCGACCTCGGCCCGGTCGCGGCGGGAAGCCGCGTCGTCCTCTTCCTGAGCGGCTGGATCTTCTACACGGACACGTCGATCAACGTGTCGCTCTCGCAGCGGAAGGACATGGTCCACTTTCCGCCCGTCCTCGAGGTGCCGGACGGCAAGGGCGGCTGGAAGGTCGCGATGGAGTCGTTCGGATTCCCGGCCGGGAAGACGAAGACGATGCCGGTCGACCTGACGGGCCTCATCGATCCCTCCGACCCGCGCGTGCGGATCCGCACGACGATGGCGATCTTCTGGGACGAGGCGTACGTCACGGTCGACGATCCGGCCGTTGCCGTCGTCACCACGGCGCTGCCTCCTGCGAAGGCGACGCTCTCGGAGCGCGGCTTCTCGCGGCGTTTCCGCGAGACGCCGGACGGACCCGAGGTCTTCGACCACGGCGACACGAGCGCCGCCCCGGCCTGGGAAGACGTGCCCGGCAGGATCACGCGCCTCGGCGACGTCACGGAGCTTCTCTCGAAGACGGACGACCGGTGGGTCGTCTTCAAGGGAGGCGACGCGATCCGCATCGAGTACGACGCCACGAAGCTGCCGCCGCTGCCGGCGGGTTGGAAGCGGGACTTCGTCGTCGTCTCCGACGGCTGGGACAAGGACTTCGACAAGAACACGGTCACCGGCCAGAGCTACGGCCCGTGGCCGTTCCACGCGATGTCCGCGTACCCGTACCCCGACGCGGAGCGTCACCCCGACCCGAAGTTCCTCGAGGAAACGCTCACGCGGGAAGTCGGACCTGAACGATTCCGCCGAGGGCTTGGGGAACGGTGAAGGAAGATTTGCTTAGAAAGGTGAATGCCCGAGGCGCGCCCGCGGCCGCGGCCGTTCTCGCCGCGCTTCTGATCGCCCCGCCGCTCTCTCTTTCATTCGCAGAAGAATCTTCCTCGTCCTCTTCCTCTTCCTCCTCGTCTCTTCCTCGTCACCCCATCCGTTTCACCGACGTCACGAAGAAGTCGGGCGTCGCCTTCGCCTACGACACCGACCTCCGGCGCGGGCGGAATCTCGCCACGATGGGCGCGGGCGTGGCGATGGGGGACTTCAACGGCGACTCGTTTCCGGACCTCTTCTTCACGGGCTCGGCCTCGAACGGGAAGAAGCCCGACGCCGGCCCGTGCGGCGCGCTCTACCGGAACCGCGGAGACGGCACGTTCGAGGACGTCACGGCGCGCTCGGGAATCAGGTCCTGCGGCTGGAGGATGGGCGCGTACTGGGTGGACCTCGACGGGGAAGGGCGGCTCGACCTCGTCGTGACGGGTGTCGGCAGGGTCGAGATCTGGAAGAACCTCGGGAACGGGACCTTCCGCGACGTGGCCGCCGAACGCGGCCTCGTCGGCCCCGGCTATTCGGTCGGCCTCGCGGCCGGGGACGTGAACGGAGACGGGAGGGTGGATCTCTACGTCGTCGGCTATCTCGACACGGACTACGCGAAGGAGACCTCGTTCGGGCAGTTCGAGGTCCGCGTCCCCGAGGACTACGAGGGGCAGGAAGCGAAACTAAACGTGCAGGGCGCGGACGGCCGGTTCGGAGAGCGTGCGAAGGAGGCCGGCGTCCTCAACACGGGCGGCCGCGGCCTCTCGGCCGTGTTCTTCGACTACGACGGCGACGGGAGGCCCGACCTCTACGTCGCGAACGACCGGACGACGAACGTTCTCTATCGAAACCGCGGCGACGGCACGTTCGAGGACGTGACGGTCGAGGCGGGGGCCGGCAGGCGCGACCACAAGGAGGCGCGCGCCGGCATGGGCGTCGCGATCGGGGACCTCGACGGCAAGGGCCGGCCGGACATTTTCGTCACGAACTTCGCAGGCGAGCCGAAGACGCTCTACCGCAACGTCGAGGGCGCGCTGTTCGACGACGCGACCGAGGCCTCGGGCGTGGAGCGTCCGTCGCTTCCGTACGTCCAGTGGGGGACGGACATCGTCGACCTCGACGACGACGGGCGCCCCGACCTCGTCATGGTCTCGGGTCACCTGATCCCGAAGATGATCATGTCGCTGGCGCGGCTGTTCGGGAACAGCAAGAGCCTCGGCCCGTACACGCACGGCGACCGCAGCTACAAGCAGGCGCCCGTCCTCTACCGCAACGCGGGCGGCGGCCGGATGGAGGACGCGACGCCGTCCTCGGGCGATCTCGGCCTCCTTCGCCTCTCGGCGCGCGGCCTCGCGGCGGGAGACGTCGACGGCGACGGGCGCGTGGACCTCGTGATCGCGGCGATCAGCGGGGGCACGCACGTCCTGCGGAACGCGACGGCGGCGCCGGGGAACGCCCTCGACGTGCTGCCGGTGGCGGGCGGGGACAGGCGCACGGTGCTCGGGACGAAGATCGTCGTGACCGCCGGAGGGGTGCGACAGGTGCAGGAGTTCATCCTGCGGCCCTCGTACGCCTCGGGAGCGTGGCTCCCGCTCCACTTCGGGCTCGGCGCTGCGGAGACGGCGACGGTCGAGGTGATCCCGCCCGGGGCGACCGAGCCCGCGGCGAAGTTCGAGAACGTCGCCGCGGGCCGCCTCTACGTCCTGAGGGACGGCGCGCTCACGGAACGACGCGCCTTTCGGCGTTGAGCGCCCCGCGCGTCTTCGCCTTCCACAAGCCCCGGGGCGTCGTGTGCTCCACGGTTGCGGAGGGAGGGGCGAGGCCCGTCACGGACCTTCTGCCGCCGGAGTTCCGCGCCTGGTTCGCAGTGGGGAGGCTCGACAAGGAATCCGAGGGCCTGTTGCTGTTCTCCGACGACGCGGTCCTGGCGCAGCGCCTCATGGATCCGGGCGGCGTTGCAAAGGTCTACGAGGTCGTCGTGGAGGGCTTCCCGGACGACGAGGCGCTTGCTCCGATGCGTGCAGGCGGGACCGAGTTCGACGGGCGCACGCTCCGGCCCGTCGAGGTGACGCGCGTGGGCAAAGCCCCGCGCGGGGGCACGCGCTTCCGCGTGGTCCTGCACGAAGGCGTGAACCGCGAGATCCGAAGGCTCTTCCGCGCGGCCGGGCACAAGGTGCGCCGCCTGAGGCGCGTCGCGGTCGGGCCCGTGGCGCTCGGGGAGATGAGACCGGGGGAGGGACGAGAGATTTCTTCGAGTGAAAGAGAGCGGCTGCAGGCGGCTCTCGCGGCGGCGCGCTGAAACCCGGAGGCCTCCTCCCCGTATTCACCTTCAAAGAAATCCAACGGTGAAAACAGGGAGGCATCACATGAAACGCACCACCCGCGTCCTTCTCGCTCTCGTCCCCGCCCTGCTCGTATTCGTCCCACCCGCCGCGGCGCAGATGCAGATCAAGACGCCCGACGCGAGCCCGGCCGCGACCGTGAGCCAGGCCATCGGCATGGCCGATTTCACCGTCTCGTACCACCGCCCCGCCGTGAACAAGCGGGAGGTCTGGGGCAAGCTCGTCCCGTACGGCCAGGTGTGGCGCGCGGGCGCGAACGAGAACACGACGCTCACGGCCACGGCGCCCTTCACGTTCGGCGGAAAGGCCGTGCCGGCGGGCACGTACGGCGTCCACGTCCTCCCGACGGCGGACGAGTGGACGTTCATCCTCAGCTCCCAGTCGAAAGCGTGGGGGAGCTTCAGCTACGACCAGAAGGAGGACGTCGTCCGCGCGGCGGTCAAGCCGGCGGCCGGAGACTTCACGGAGCGGCTCGCCTGGTCGTTCGACGAGCCCACGTCCGACGGGGCGACGCTCACGGTCCGATGGGAAAAGGTCCGCGCCTCCGTCCCGATCGCCATCGACGCGAAGGCCGTCGCCCTGGCGAACATCCGGGACCAGCTCCGCGGGCTGCCGCGCTTCGGCTGGCAGGGCTGGAACGGGGCCGCCGCGTGGTGCCTCCGGAACAAGACCAACCTCGACGAGGCCATGACGTGGGCGGACCGGTCCGTCTCCATGACGCCGACGTACCAGAACCTGCGGACCAAAGCCGGCCTCCTCGAACTCAAGGGAGACACGGCGGGCGCTGCCGAGGCGCGCAAGAAAGCCCAGGCTCTCGCGACCGAGGCCGACATCAACAACCAGGGGTACCAGCTGCTCGGCGAAGGCAAGATCGACGACGCGATCGCGGTCTTCCGCAAGAACGCGGCCGACCACCCCTCCAGCTGGAACGTGTGGGACAGCCTCGCCGAGGGGCTCGAGAACAAGGGCGACAAGGCCGGCGCCGTCGAGAACTACACGAAGGCGCTGTCGATGGCGCCGGAGGACCAGAAGAAACGGATCACGGACACGCTCGCCCGCCTCAAATAAAGGCGGCGTCGTCCTCAGCGAGGGCCTGCATCGCCGGTGTCTCGTACACGTGGATCCCGGGCGGCGAATCGCGCGCGACGGCCACCATGGCCTTCGCGACGTCGTCCGCCCGGATCGGCCGGTAGCGTGCGGCCGGTCCCAGCATCGCGACCGACACGAGGCGCACAAGGGCGATTCCGGCGGCCTCGCCGGCGCGCCTTTCGCGTCGGTGCCCGATGAGGAACGACGGGCGAAAGATCTGCACGCCCCTGTACGGCAGCGTCCGGACCATGTCCTCCGCCTCGCCCTTGCAGCGCAGGTAGAAGTTGCCGGACTGCGCGCTCGCGCCGACCGAGCTGACGAGGAGGAACTGCGCCGCGCCCGCCCGGACCGACACCTCCGCGAGCCGTGCGACGTACCCGACGTCCACCTTGTGAAAAGCCTCGGGCGAGCCCGCCTTCCGGATCGTCGTCCCGAGGCAGCAGAAGACGTCCTCGGCGCGCGGGAACGCGGACATCCGTCCCATGCGCTCGTAGTCGACCGTGCGCTGCTCGAGTTTCCTGTGCGTGATGTTGACGGGGCCGCGCACGAACGCGATGACGCGGTCGTGCGTCCCGCCGGCGAGCAGCCGCCGCAGGACGCGCTCGCCGACGAGCCCGGAAGCTCCCGCTACGATCGCCGAACGCATGAGTTGGACGCATCATAAGCGAGAATCCGTCTCGTGCAGACCGTCGAGACGATCCTGACGCTTCTGGGGCTGACGACGCTCCTCGCGTTCCTCGCCCAGAAAGCAAAGGTTCCGTACCCGATCTTCCTCGTGATCGGCGGGATGGGGCTCGCGTTCGTGCCCGGGCTGCCGGCCGTCTCTCTCGACCCGCAGCTCGTGTTCCTGTTCTTCCTCCCGCCCATCCTCTACGCGGCCGGCTACTTCACGTCGTGGCGCGACTTCCGCGCCAACCTCTTCTCCATCTCGCTCCTCGCCGTGGGGCTCGTCGTGGCGACGACCGCGGCCGTCGCGGCGGTCGTCGTCGCGCTCGTCCCGGGCGTGCCGTGGCCCGCAGCGCTGGTCCTCGGCGCCATCGTCTCGCCTCCGGACGCGGTCGCGGCGACCGCCATCGCCCAGCGTGTCCGCCTCCCGCGCCAGATCGTCACGATCCTCGAAGGCGAAAGCCTCGTGAACGACGCGACGGGCCTGGTGCTGCTGAAGTTCGCGAGCGCGGCGATCGTGACGGGGCACCTCGCAGTCCTGCCGGGCCTCGCGGAGTTCTGCGTGATGGTCGTCGGGGGGGTCGCGGTCGGCCTCGCGTTCGGCTGGCTGTTCGCCCAGACCCAGCGCTACCTCGACGACACGATCCTCGCGACGACGGCCTCGCTCCTCGTCTCGTTCGTGACGTACATCGCGGCCGAGCACGTCCACGTCTCCGGCGTCCTCGCGACGGTGGCGGCGGGGGTCGTCCAGGGGAGGGTCGTGCCGCGGATCAGCTCGTCGAAGATGCGCATCGAGAGCACGAGCGTCTGGCAGACGTTCATCTTCCTTCTCAACGCGCTCGTCTTCGTCCTGATCGGCCTCCAGCTTCCGGCTGTCCTGGACACGCTGGACTGGCCCTGGCCGGTCGTCGTGGACGGCATCTTCGCGACCTTCGGAACGATGGTCGTCGTCCGCCTCGCCTGGATGTTCCCGGGCGCGTACCTGCCGCGCTATTTCTTCCCGAAGTTCCGCGCCGCTCATCCCTATCCGCCGTGGCAGGCGGTCGTGATCGTGGGCTGGTCGGGGATGCGCGGTGTCGTGTCGCTCGCGGCGGCCCTTTCACTCCCGCTCGTCCTCGCGGACGGGCGGCCGTTCCCGGCGCGCAGCCTGATCATCTTCATCACGTTCGCCGTCATCCTCGGCACCCTCGTCTTCCAGGGACTCACGCTCGCACCGCTCGTGCGCTGGCTGCGCGTCGAGGAGGACCGCTCGGGAGAGAAGGAAGAGCGGCGCGCGCGCCTCGCGCTCGCCGAGGCGGCTCTCGACCACCTCGACGGGGTGATGGACGAGCGGAACCTGCAGGCGCACCAGGTGCACGGCGTGCGGCAGGAATACGCTCAGCGCGTGAGGGCGATGAAGGGCCTCGAGGGCGAGGGGCCCGCGCACGCTCCGCTCGAGCTCTCGAAGGAACTGCGGCGCACCGCGATCGAAGCCCAGCGCAAACAGCTCCTCAAGCTGCGCGACGAGGAGGTCATCGGCGACGACGTCCTCCACCGCCTCCAGCACGAGCTGGACCTCGAGGACGTGCGGATGCGGTGAGCGCGCCTAGCGCTTCGCGGGCTCCGGCGCGCCGCCCTCGACCCACTTGTAGAGCCCGGGCGCGAGGTCCTTCGCGCTCGCGGTCGTGCCGTCCGGCCAGCGGACGTCCACCGCGTCGAGTTTCGCGGCCGCGCCGAGCCCGATCGTGATCGTCCGCTCGCTGACGGACAGGTAGCCGTCGCCGCCCGAAACCTCGTCGATACGCTTCTTTCCGCCCATCGTGCACGTCACGCGGGCGCCGACGGCGCCTCGATTCCTGCCGTTCGTCGCGAGAACGAGGCGCACGGCCTTCCCCGCGCCCTCCGAGACGTTCCGGTAGACGTGGGCGGGGCCGCCGTTCTCGGTGATCACGACGTCGGGCTTCCCGTCGCCGTCGAGGTCCGCGACCGCGAGGCCGCGGCCGACCATCGGCACGGCGAAGGCGGGGCCCGCCTGCGACGTGACGTCCGCGAATCGGCCCGCGCCGGTCCCGCGGAAGAGGAGCGGCGCCTGGCGGTACGTGACGGTCGGCTGGACGTCCTGGACGGACGTCTCGACGTGGCCGTTCACGCCCACGAGGTCGAGGACGCCGTCGAGGTCGAAGTCCGCGAACGCGACGCCGAAGGTCAGCGGCAGGAGCGACGTGCGCCCGATGCCGCTCTGGACGGACTCGTCCACGAAGAAGTCGCCCTTCGGTCCGGCGCTCCACACGGACCACATCTCGTTCGAGAAGTTGCCGACGACGAGCGTCACGCCGCCGTCGTTCTTCGTGTCGCCGAACGCGACGCCCATGGCGCCGCGCGCGCGGCCGTCCTCGCCGACGGCGACGCCGGCCTCGATCGCCATGTCCTTGAAGTGCGGGATGCCGTTCACCGTCTCCACGTTCCGGCAGAGGTTGTTCGGCGAGGTGTCGTTCGCGACGACGAGGTCGGGCCGGCCGTCGCCGTCGAAGTCCCTCACGGCGACCCCGAGGGCCTTCCCGAGCGGGTTCACGAGGCCCGCTTCCTTCGTGATCTCCCGGAACTTCCCGGCGCCAAGGCCCTTGTAGAGCCGGGACGAGACGCCGTTGTAGCGCTCCGGCGTGCAGTAGGACTTCGTCTTGCCGTCCAGCGAGCAGTGCATGTCCGTCTTCGGCGTCCAGTTCACGTACTGGCCGACGAAGAGATCGAGGACGCCGTCGCCGTCGAAGTCCGCGAACGCCGCGGACGTGCCCCAGCCCGGGCCCGCGAGCCCGGAACCCTTCGTCGCATCGCGGAACCGGCCCTTGCCGTCGTTGACGAGCAGGCGGATGTCGTCGAGGCCCGTGATCAGGAGATCGGGCGTGCCGTCGTCGTTCACGTCGCCCACCGCGACGCCCATGCCGTAGAGCGAGATCGCGAGGCCGGCATCCTTCGTCCGGTCCTCGAACTTCATCGCGCTCCCGGGCTCCGTGACGTTTTTCCAGAAGGAAAGCGTGGGCTGCTGCGCGGCCCTCGGGTCGCCCGGCCACCAGCGCCCGTTCACGAACAGGAGGTCCACGCGGCCGTCGCCGTCCGCGTCGAACGCCGCGACGCCGGAGCCCATCGTTTCGGGCATCCACTTCTTGCCGGCGGCTCCGTTCACGTGAACGAACGAAACACCGGAGGCCTTCGTCACGTCCTCGAACCGGATGGACGACGCCACCTTCGTGGGCTCGGGCGCCGGCGTCGGGGAGACGGGCTTCGGGGCGGGCTTGCCGCACGCGGCGAGAGCAAGAGTCAGGAGAACGGGAAAATGTCTTTGAATGGTCATGGGATCGAAATGCTATCGCATGCGGCGGCCTCACCTTTCATCGTAAAGTCGCACACATGCGAACCGCCCGCCCTCTTCCTTTCAAAGAAATTCTTCTCCTTTCCCTTTCCTTCGTGTTCGCCACGGCCGCGGCCGCCGGCGACGCTCCCGCGCCTCCCAAGCTGCGCCTCCCCGCCGGCGTCGCGCCGGTGCGGTACGCCGCGGAGCTGTGGCTGGACCCGGCGAAGGAGACGTTCAGAGGGAAGATGGAGATTCGGATTTCTTTGAAAGGGGAATCCGACACGCTGTGGCTGAACGGGACCGAGCTGACGATCGAGTCGGCCTCGGCCGTGGCGGCGGGTGGGAAAGACGCCATCGCGGCGGAGGGATCGGCCGTGGGCGCGGACTACGTCCGTATTCACTTTCAAAGAAATCTTCCGCCGGGCGAATACGACCTCAACCTGGCCTATACGGGCCGCGTCGAGGGCAAGGACACCCAGGGCATCTTCCGCCAGAAGGACGGCGCCGACTGGTACGCCTTCAGCCACTTCGAGGCGATCTACGCCCGCCGCGCGTTCCCGTGCTTCGACGAGCCGTCGTTCAAGACGCCATGGCAGCTGACGATCCACGCCCCGAAGGGCGCGATCGCCGTGGCGAACACGCCGGTCGTCGCCGAGCGGTCGGACGGGGACGGAGCGCGGGCGTTCGTCTTCGCGCCGACGAAGCCGCTGCCGAGCTACCTCGTCGCGTTCGGCGTCGGCCCGTTCGACGTCGTCCCCGCGGGGACGGCCGGGCGCGGCAAGACCGCAATCCGCATGATCGTCCCGAAGGGCCGCGCCGCGGACGCGCGCTGGGCGGTCGAGTCGACGGGGCCCATCCTGGAGGTCCTCGAGAACTACTTCGGCATCCCGTACCCGTACGAGAAACTCGACCACCTCGTGATCCCGCAGACCGTGGGTTTCGGCGCCATGGAGAACGCGGGGCTCGTGACGTACTCCTCGAGCCTTCTCCTCGCGAAGCCGTCGGACGAGACGATCCGCTTCCGGCGCGCGTACGCGAGCGTCTGCGCCCACGAGACGGCCCACCAGTGGTTCGGCGACTACGTCACGACGGCGTGGTGGGACGACATCTGGCTGAACGAGGCGTTCGCGACGTGGATGGCTTCCAAGATCGTGGACACATGGAAGCCCGAGTGGAGCTGGGCGGTGCAGCGCGCGTCGTCCCGGACGGGCGCGATGGACCAGGATTCGCTCGTGACGGCGCGGCGCATCCGGCAGCCGATCGCGGGGAACGACGACATCGTGAGCGCGTTCGACGGCATCACGTACCAGAAGGGCGCGGCCGTGATCGCCATGTTCGAGGGCTGGGTCGGCGAAGAGGGCTTCCGGAAGGGCATCCAGCACTACCTGAAGACCCACGCGTGGGGCGCGGCGACCTCCGACGACTTCGTCGCCGCGATCGCCGAGGCGACGAAGAACCCCGCCGTCGTCCCGGCTTTCCGGTCGTTCCTCGACCAGCCGGGCGTCCCGCTCGTGACGGCCGAGCTCGTGTGCGCCGGCGGCGCGCCGAGGCTGATCCTCTCGCAGAAGCGCTTTCTCCCGACGGGCTCGACGGGGTCGAAAGAGGAGACGTGGCGGGTGCCGGTCTGCGCACGCACGGGCGACCCGGGTGCGCCGACGACCTGCACGCTCCTGACGGAGC
Source organism: Thermoanaerobaculia bacterium (assembly GCA_044229475.1). Taxonomy (GTDB): domain Bacteria; phylum Acidobacteriota; class Thermoanaerobaculia; order UBA5066; family UBA5066; genus Fen-183. Next base: position 584,363 of record JBGASW010000001.1, read on the forward strand.
CGGCGGGGACGCTCGCGCTGCCGGGCGCGTGCCCGTCGCGCGTTCTCGCGAACGCCGGCAGCGGGTATTACCGCGTCCTCTACAAGGGGAGCCTGCTCGGGAAGGTCCTCACGGACGGCGGCAAGCATCTGACCGCTTCGGAGCGCATCGCGACACTATCCGACGTCGCCGCCCTCGCGCGCAGCGGCGACGTGCCGATGGCGACGGCGCTCGCGCTCGTGCCCGCGTTTGCCAGCGACCCCGACCGGCCCGTCGTCGAATCCGTCCAGAGGATCGCCGCGGCGCCGCGCGACCTCCTCGTCACCGACGGGATGCGTCCGCGCTACCGCCGTTTCGTGAGCGACGTGTTCGGCGCGCGCGCGAAGTCGCTCGGCTGGACCCCCCGGAAGGGCGAGGACGAGGACACGCAGCTCCTGCGCGCCTCGCTCGTCCCGTTTGTTGCGAACGAGGGCGACGAGCCGGCGCTCGTGGCCGAGGCGGGCTTGCTCGCGAAGGCGTGGCTCAAGGACCGCTCGGCCGTGGATTCGCTCCTCGCGTCGGAAGTGCTCGACGTGGCGGCCCGCCACGGCGACGTCGAGCTCTTCCAGGCGTACCTCGCCGAGGCGAAGAAGGCGCAGGAGCGGCGTGAGCGTGCGCGGCTGCTGGGTGCGCTCGGATTGTTCCGCGATCCCTCCGTCGTGCCGGCGGCGCTGAAGCTCACGCTTTCGCCCGACTTCGACGCGCGGGAGACGATCGGCATCCTGCGCGAGGCGGCCTCGAGCCGCGAGACGCGGCCGGAAGCGTGGGCGTTCCTCAAGGCGAACTTCGACCGGATCGCAGCGCGGCTGCCGCGTGAGTCGCCCGCGCGCTTCCCGATGCTCGCGGCCGGGTTCAGCGATGCGGAGAAGCGCGCGGACGTCGAGGCGTTCTTCAAGGACAAGGCCCCGAAGTACATGGGCGGCCCGCGCTACCTCGCCCAATCTCTCGAGCAGATCCAGCTGCGCGGCGCGTTCAAGGCGGCCCAGCAGGAGAGCGTCGACGGCTTCCTGATGCACTACGAGCCGCGGCCGACGATCGACCTCAAGCCGCAGTCCGGGATGTAGTGTGCCGACGGGAACCCGCCGGCGAGCGCCGACGTGGGAGAGCGAGGCGCTCGGCGTCCTCGCGGGCGAGTTCCCGTTCTCGAACCGGGCCGTGACCGAGGCGAAGATCCGCGGAAGGCTGAAGCGGAAGAGGCTCGGGGGCTACGACGCCGCGCGCGTGGCCGTCCTGCGGCGATTCAAGGACGCCCTTCAAAGGGAGATCGCGAAGGGCGAGGCGTCGCGCTTCTATCAGGGGCCCCACGGGCGCTACGTGGACGTCCGCGACTTCGACGTGGCGCGCCTGAGGAAGGAAATGTCCCGCCGCCATCCGCGCGTCCCTAAGGAAGAGGTTTCCTGGTTCGTTCCATTCGCGGTTTTCCTGTACCACGTTCTTTGAGGGCACGCGGTCATCTCACGACCGTTGCGGGGGATTCGACATGAAGGCATCCGTGTTCGTCGGCACGAGCGTCGACGGCTTTCTCGCCCGCCTGGACGGGAGCTTCGACTTCCTGGGGGACGGCGGGGAGCCGCACGGCTACGAGGAGTTCATGGCGACGGTCGACGCGCTCGTCATCGGCCGCAACACGTTCGACGTCGTCCAGAAGTTCCCGGACTGGCCGTACGGAACGAAGCCCGTCTTCGTCCTCAGCCGGCGCGCCCTTCCGCCCGTCCCGCCCGGGGCCGTCGTGGAGAGAATGGCGGGTGAGCCGGTCGAGATCGCGGCCCTGCTCTCCGCCCGCGGGATCTCTCACGCATACGTGGACGGTGGAATCACCGTCCAGCGCTTCCTGAGGGCCGGGCTCGTCCAGCGCCTCGTCGTCACGCGCGTGCCCGTCCTCATCGGTACCGGAATCCCGCTCTTCGGCGCGGTCCCGCGCGACATTCTCCTGAAGCACGTCGCGACGCGTTCGTATCCGAGCGGCCTCGTCCAGAGCGAATACGAGGTCGTGGTCTGAGCCGGCGCTTTCGGACTCGCCCTCAGGCGGCCGAGCCGAGGGTCTTCCAGTAGCGGACCAGGCCGGTGACGTTCATCGCGAAGGGGAGCGCCGTCTTGTAGGCCTCCAGGCCCCCGGCGCCAACGCCTGTCGCGAGGAGCCGATCCGTGAGCCACGCCTCGAAGATCGGAACGATGGCGGGCTCGTCCTTGCCCTCGTCCAGGCGGGCGCGGATGAAGCCCGCCCAGGCGTGAAGCTCTTCCATCATCTCGTCGAGGCGCCGGGCGACATCGCCGTGGCGCCCGAAGTGCGTCGGGTAGAAGGCGTCGGGCCGCGCGGCCTTGATCCGGTCGATCGAGCGCGCCCACGTCGGCAGGTCGATGTCGGGGGGGGGAGTCGGGGGCAGGTTCGGGCCGTCGCCGATCGCGACGCCGCCCACGTCGCCCGTGAAGACGTTTCCGTCGAGGAGGTAAGCGTTGTGGTGGATGGCGTGCCCCGGCGTCTCGAGCACGCGGATCCGGGTATCGCCGACCGGCACGTCGAGCCCGTCGGACGTGACCTTGATGCGCTCCGCGGGGATCGCCTCGAGCGTTCCCCACAACGTGTCCATCTGCTCCTTGTAGATCCGCTTCGCGGAGGCGAGGAGCTTCGAGGGGTCGGCCATGTGCGGCGCGCCGCGCGGATGGACCCAGACGTTCGCGCCGGCCCGGGCGAGGCGCCAGGCCGCGCCCGCGTGGTCGAGGTGGATGTGCGTGACGAGGACGTCCTTGACGTCCTCGGGCCTCGCACCGTGCCTCGCGAGGGCGGCGACGAGGTGCGGCCACGTGGAGTCGGGGCCGGTCTCGATGAGGGCGAGGCGGCCGCCGGACTCGACGAGATAGGCGGCGATCGTCTCGCCACGGAAGAACTCGAGGTCGAGGGTGTGGATCTTCATCAGGGCGCGATCGCGGCCGCCACGGGCACGCCCGGCCCCTTCTTTCTCTCTCCCGCCTGCTTCGCCGGCGGCTCCGGGCGCGCGAACGGGCGCGGCGCACCCTGCGGCCGGTCGTCCTTGAGGACCATCTCGCCCTTCGGCGCATAGCCCTTGTACGCGTAGCCCTTCGGCCCGATCTCGGCCAGCCAGGTGGGCGGCTGAGCGGGCGGCGGTACGGCGTCGTCGTGCACGTGGACCGGAAGCGATTCGCGGTTGTCGAGCGGGTGCGCGATGCGGTATTCCGCGAGCAGAGCGCGGGCGGACTCGTCGTCCTTGAAGAAGCGGTACCACTTCTCCTCGGCGGCGGCCTCCTCCGTGCGCCCGAGGGCCTTGAGGCAGAGCATCGCGTTGTAATGCGCGGCGAGATCCTCGCCGTCGATCGCGAGGACCGCGTCGATCGGCGGGAGCGCGTCGGTGTAGCGGCCCGCGAGGTAGAGAACGCGCGCCTTCTGGTTCAGGACGACGCGGTCCTTCGGGAACTTCGCGAGGACGCGGTCGAGGTCGGCGAGTGCGTCGTCGAGCCGGCCCTCCTCCTTGGAGACGAGCGAGCGGAAGTACTGGGTCTTGCCCCAGCCCGGCCGCCGCTTCTCGGCCTCGGCGAGCGCGGCCTTCGCCGCGGGGAGGTCGCCCTCCTGCACCTTGCACCGCGCGAGGTTCAGGGGGCCGTCCGGCTTGTCCCCGGCGAGCTCGGCGACTTTCTTGAACGCGGCCGAGGCGCCCTTGAGGTCGCCCTGCAGGAGGAGGCCGATCCCGTAGTCGTTCCAGCGGATCCACTGTTTCTCGGGCCAGTCCGGGTTTCCGCGCTTGACGTCGTTCGCGAGCGTGGCCGCGGGCGCGGGCGCGACCGGCAGCGTGACGGAGTCGGCCGAAATGCGCGTGACGGGGAGCTCCGGTGCGTTCGGGCCGCCCACGAAGATGGAGTAGTCGCGCGAGAACTTCCGGTAGTTGAGCGCGGCCGCGAGCGTGAGGGAGCCTGCCGCGTCCTTCGGCACCGTGAAGCGGTAGTGGACGGTGCGGGCCGCGCCCGGCGGGATGAAGTTGTTGTAGAGGGGGACGTGGATGTCCTGCGGCTGGCGGCGGTCCATGAAGGAGCCGTCGTGCGCAATCGCGAGCTGCGCGATCTTGTCGGCCGCGGGATCGAGGCGGCCGTTCGCGTCGAGCGTGCCCGACGCCATCACGGAGCGCGGCCCGTTGGCGGCCTTGAACTCCACCCACGTCTCGTTGCTGTCGGACGTGCCGTTCGTGTACGGGTGTCCGAGCGTGCGCGTGCGCACGACGACCTCGACGTCCACGGTCTCGCCGGGATGGAGAGACGGCAGCGAAGGACCAAGAGGGATGATCTCCGAGCCTCGTTTCAGGGCGAAGACGTCGATCGAAAGTGATCCGACCAATACCTTCTTACGAATGTCTTCGATGGTCTCCTTGTCCCCTCTCAGGGCCGGCAGCGCCGTGTTGGCCGCCGGGAAGAGGTGGTCGTGGAGCATGCCGGCCACGTTTCCGAACTCCTTGGAGGGCATGAGCGGGAGATGGCAGTCGCGGCACGCCTTCGTCTTCGGGGGGTCGTAGAACGACCGGACCGCGTTGCCGGACACGCCCGAGTCGTACCAGCTGTCGTAGTGGTTCTGCCCGCGCATCCAGCGGTAGTCGTTCAGCGGCGGGAGGAGCCCGACCTTGTGGCACGTCGAGCAGAACTCCGGCGTCCGCATGAAGGGCTTCATGAACGTCTGCCGGTGGAGGGACGGCTCCATGCGGATCAGGAGCTTGTTGACCTCCTTGAGCATCTTGTTGTCCGAGAACGCGAACGGGTACTGCTTGCTCTCCTCGATGACGTAGCCACCGTTGCCCCGCAGGTCCTTGACCTCGGCGATCGAATGGCAGGACATGCACGTGAGGCCCTGCTGCCCCTCGAACTGGTCGTACGAGAACGTGGCCATCGTCGCCTTGCCCATCTGGCCCGTGAAGAGGACGACGGGGTCGTGGCAGCCGGAGCACCACTTCGTCTTCTCGCGGCCGACGCGGTCGGCCATGAGCTCGACGGAGCGGCGGTAGAACGGGTTGTTGAAGGACGAGAAGCGGTGCGCGGACTTCTCCCAGCGCTTGAAGGAATCCGGGTGGCAGTCCTGGCAGTAGGCGTTCGCGGAGAGCCTCTTCCCGTCGAGAAGGCCCTGGTCGAACGTCTCGGCGGACGAGAGGAAGAACTGGGTGTCGCCGTTCTTGTTCACGATGCGCTGCGGCGGCGTCTCCATCTTGTGGAGTCCCGCCATGACGAGCAGAAAGGCCGCGACGGCGCCGCCCCACTGCGCGAGCATCCTGAAGTGCAGCTTGTGGACCGCGGCGCGCCGGTGAAGGATGAACGCGACGAGCGCGGCCGGGATCGCGAAGACGTGCGCGAGGTAGATCGGCCGGTTCGTGAGCGTCGCGCCCTTGAGGGCCATCGTGACGCCGGTGCCGATGCACAGGAGGGACAGGCAGACGATCGTGATGCCCGCGATCTTCGCGTTCCGGTTCCGGATGTTCGCGAGCATCCGCGCGCCGTGCGTGAACGCGAAGACGAGGAACGGGATCGCGATGAGCAGGCCCAGGACGAGGTGCATGAGCAGCATCGCCATGAAGAACGAGGAGTACTTCGTGAAGGCGACGAGGTAGATCGAGTTCGCCGCCATCAGCCCGAGCGGCACGAGCAGGATCGTGTAGAGCCGCTTCTGCCACGGGTGAAGGACGCCCTTGGCGCGGACCGCGCCTTCGTTCCGGGTGTTCATGGGCGGGAATTCTAGCGCTGAGAGTCGTTCTCGGGTCGCCGGCGGCGGGGGCGGGCGGCCCACGCCCGCCGCTTCTCGCGCTCGAGGACGGACGTGAGCCGGCGCTCGAGAGAGCTGCGCACCGCGCCCTTGAGACCCGCGGTCGCGAGAGCCTCTCGGAGCCGGGCCTCCGCGTCGGCGGCGTCGTACGCGCCCTCCCAGAGAAACCGGTCCACGAAGCCCTCGAGCGCCCAGCTGTAAGTTCCGTAGGCCGGGCCGAGGAGGAAGGCCGCGAGGCGCGGGAGCGGGATGTCGAGGTTCAGCACGTCCAGCATCTCGCTGCCGAGAGGGATCGGGTGGTAGCAGTCGTCCTTGACGTCCCAGGACAGGTACCAGCGCCGGCCGCAGGCCGTGCACCACGCGAGCACGAGGTCCGCGCGGCGCCGAACCTCGAGGTCGGGCCCGAATCGCGCATCCGGGTGTTCCGAGAGCGGGCGCCACGTCGGGGGGCGCACGCCGTCGGCCGTGCTCGTGATCCAGTCGCGCGTGAAGGCGTCGCAGAGGCAGTCGTGGCTCGTCATTTCGAGTCCAGCTCCCCGGCCAGCCACTCGACGGCGTCGCGAAACGCCTCGTTCGGAAGAAGGCCCTTTTCATTCGGCGAATAGAGCTTGAGGACCATCCCGTCTCTCGCCTCGGGCGGTTCGGCCGAGTGGAGCGCCGCGAAGAGAAGATGCTTAGAAGGGTAAGAGGGGAAGGGAGGTGGCCCGATTACCGCCGTGGCGGCTCCCTGAGCGCCGGCCCGTGTCCACCTTCTAAGAAAATCTTCGTCTGGGCGAACGAGAAGCCAGCCGATGCGCTCCGCGTCCGCCTCCACACGGGTCCGAAGCAAATCGTCCTTCGGCTCTCTCCCGACGAGGACGACGAACCCCCGATGCGCCGCCTGGTCGAGGATCACGTCCTTTCTGCAGTCGCCCTTCGCCGGACACGCCACGACGAGCGCCGGACGGCCCTTCGCGGGCAAGGGGACCTTCTTGTCGGGATAGATGGAGCCGGGGAGGAGTGGCGCGTAGAGCTTCGGGATGTAGAGCTTCCCGCCCGGCACGCTCTGGGTCTTCGCCCAGTCGGACGACGCGCAGCCGGTGGCCACGAGCGCGGCGAGCAATGCGAAGGCTGCGGGACGCGTCCTCAAGATTCTTCGAATAATGAACGCTGCCGGGGCGCGGAGCCATCCTGTCGCGCGCCGGCCTCTCGGTCGGTTGTATTCACCTTCAAAGAAATCTTCTCTTCTCTTTCGTTCCCCTCCATTCCCAGCCAGACGAGCTCTCCGGTGTCCATGAAGAAGAGCCCGGCGTTCGCCGGCTTCTTCGTGAGGGCCTCCCATGCGCGGCGGTAATGCGCCACCTGGGGCGCGTAGTGGGCGACCAGGGCGGCGAGTCCGTCGCCCACGACGTCGGACTTCCAGTCCACGATCCGCCAGACGCCGTCTTCCTCGAAGACGAGGTCCATCGCGCCTTTCAGGAGCGTCTCGGACGGTCCGGCCTCCAGGCCGAGGTCCTTCGACGGGACGACCATCTCGAACGGGACCTCGACGTACCGCCGCGGCGCCTTCAGCGCCCGCGCCCAAAGGTCGGATGCCGTGACGGACTCCGCGACGCGGAGCACCTCGCCGAGGAGGTCGGGCGCGACCTCCTCCTCGCGGAGGAGATTCTGGGCGAGGGGCGCGAGCGGGGCGCCGGGGGTCCGCATGGCGGCCTCGAGCAGCTGGTGCAGGACACGTCCCCACGCGGTGCCGCGCGCTTCCTCGGCCGGCGACGGGGCGCGCGGCCCCTCCTTCTTCGCGAGCGCGGTGACGGTGACGACGCCGTACGTCGGAGCGGCGGCCCGTTCGCGCGCGGCGGCGAGGCGCAGGCGCGCGGCGGGCAGCTGCGCCGCGAGCGGCGGAAGCTCTCGCGCGCCGGCCGCCGGAACGGGAACCGGCCGCGAGGGGAGCGGCGCGAGGTGCGGGTCGAGGCGCGCCCAGAGGCCCGTGAGCCGCGGCCCGTCCTTCTGCGTCGTCTTCGTGTGGACGCTCGTGGCCAGCGTGTACATCGCGCGCGTCGCGCCGACGTAGAAGAGGCGGTCCTGCTCGGCGGCGAGGAAGGCGAGCTCCGCGGCGCTCTTCTCCGCCCAGTCCGGCGGAAGCCCGATCACGCGGACGCCGCGGTCCCCCCGCGACTGGAGGATCGGGAACCAGCCGCGGGGCGCCTCGCCCGTGCGCTCCACGTGGGCGTCGGGCTCGCGCTCGTCCCTGTCGACGGGCTCGGCGAGGACGACGATCGGCGCCTCGAGACCCTTGGCCCTGTGGATGTTCATGAGACGGACCGCGTTCGCTCGCGCGGCGTCGACGCTCATCTCCTCGAGCTCGAGCGCCTCCTCGACGAGGCGGCGTGCGACGTCCGCGAAGGAGTGGCCGTCGGCGGAGAGCCGGCGGGCCCACGCGAGGACCTTCAGGAGGTTGCCGGTCGCGGTCCGCCCGCCTTCCTCGGCCGAGATCCACGCGGCGAGGCCGAGCCGCTCGACGATCCGCACGAGGGCCGCGGCGGGGGGAAGCGAGCGGCTGTCGCGGTGGGCCTCGCGCAGGAGGCCGAGGCCGCGGGCGATCTTGGGGTCCGTGCCGGGATCCGAGTCCGAAACGAACGCGAAGCGCCGCCCGGCCTTGCGGTGCCGGAAGAGGGCGTCGTCGTCGACGCCGCAGAGTGGGCCGGAGAGGAACGCCACGACCGCAACCTCGTCGTCGGGGTCGTTCACCGCGGCCAGAAGAGGCTGGAGCGCGACGAGCCCGCGCGTGATCGCGAAGGCTTTGCTGCCGGTGACTTCCACGGGGACGCCGGCCTTCTCGAGCGCCTTCGCGTAGTCGCCCAGCGCCGGGCGCTGCGCGGTGAGGACGAGGATGTCCGCGGGTCGCGGCGTCACGGGCGCGCCGCCGGGGCCGGGGATCTTCCAGCCTCCCGCGAGCGCGTGGCGGACGAACGCGGCGACGTCCTGCGCGTTCTGGTGCCGGACGCGGTTCTCCTTCATCGTCCCGTCGCCGCTCGAGGGAATCCGGAAGGCTCCGCACCCCGGGCCCGTCTCGGCACCGCGCGCGTTCAGCGGCGCGAACGCGGCCTGCTCCCGCGAGGCCTTCTTCGGGAGGATCGCCTCGAACGTCGCGTTGACGGGGCCGGCGACCGCGTCCACCGTCCGGAAGCTCGACGTGAGAGGAAGGACGTCGCCGCCCGACGCCTTCACGATGTCCCGGAACGTCTCGTACGTCTCGATGTCGGCGCGCCGGAAGCGGTAGATGGACTGTTTGGGGTCGCCGACGACGAAGAGCGACCCGGGCCGCGGGCGGAGCTTCCACGCGTTCTTCTGCCGGTCGTCCTCGGCGGTCAGGAACAGCATGATCTCGGCCTGCAGGGGATCGGTGTCCTGGAACTCGTCGACGAGGAGGTGCGACACGCGGCTCCGGAAGTAGCGGCGCACGGCGGGCTTGTCGCGCAGGAGGTCGCGCGAGATGAGCAGGAGGTCCTCGTACGTGAGGAAGCCCTCCTCGCGCCGGCGCGTCCTCAGGCGCTCGAGCGCCGGGAGGAGGAAGGCCATCGCGCGCGGGTGGACCCATTCGCGCCAGGCGAGGAGCGCCGGGAAGAGGACCTTCTCGCGGAAGTCCTCGAACCGGGCGAGGAAGGCCTGCGCGGCGGCCTTGCCGCCTTCCCACTGGGTGACCTTGATCTTCAGCAGCTTCTCGCCCTCGAGCTCCTCGAGGACGCGCACGAATCCGTCGTCGCTCTCGGCGTCGGGCTGGTTGAGGAGGCGCCTGACGCGCACGAGCGCTTCCTGGAGGGCGTCCGCCGGCTTGCCGCCGAACGGCGCCTCGGGCTTCAGCGGCGCCGCCTCCTCGAGAAGGAGCGCCGTCTTGCGCCGCACGCCGTCGAGGGCGGGCTTCTGCGGGGGCGGGGAGGCGACGACGGCCTCGACGTCCGGGTACTCCGCGAGGCGCAGGAACGCCTCCTCGAGATCCTGCGGGCGGACGCCCGTCTCCTCGAGCGCGGCGAGGCGTGGGTCGTCCTCGTCGGAGCATGCGGCGATCCACTCGCGCCAGGCGACGTGCTGGAAGAGCGCCGCCTCCTGCAGCTTCACGTCGGAGAGGCCGAGGTCGATGCCCGCCTCGACCGGGCGCTCGCGCAGGAGCGAGGCGCAGAAGGAGTGGATCGTCCCGACCCGCACGAGGTCGAGGCCCTTCTGCGCGCGGTCGAGCCGGGCGCGGACCGCGTCGTCCTTCTCGTCCCGGAGGCGCTCCTCGAGGCTCTCCTGGAACTTCTGCCTCAGCTGCGACGCCGCCTTGCGCGTGAACGTCACGGCGACGAGGGAGTCCGGCGTCGCGGCGCCCGAAGCGAGGAGCGCGATCATCCGGGAGACGAGGCTCGTCGTCTTCCCCGAGCCCGCGCCGGCCTCGACGAGGAAGTTGCGGTCGAGCTCCGTCTCGATGCGGAGCCTCGCCGCCGCGTCCGGGAGCGCGCCGCCCTTGAGGAGCCGGTCAGACATCGCGGTCCTCCAGCGCGGCGAGCGGCGCGAGGATCGGGTCTCCCGCGCACTTGGCCTTCGTCCGGCGCGCGGCGTCGAGCGGATCGCCGCAGGCCATCCGGTAGTCGCAGTACTCGCAATCGCGCTCCTCGAGGGAGTGGGGGAACGCGCCCGCGGCCAGGAGGTCGAAGAGGTCCGTCAGCGTGGCGTCGACCTCGGCGTCGGTGACCTCGGGCAGGACGCGCCGCCCGCCGCCCTTGCGCGTCGGGAAGTAATAGCCCGAGCGCAGGGAGTCCACGCGGAATCCGCTCCGCGCGAGGAGGATCCCGGCCGCGCGCGCGTAGAGCGCGTGCTGGATCTGCCGGCCCCCGTTCAGGGGCAGCGACTCCTTGAAATGGCGCTCGCTGCCGGTCTTGTAGTCCCAGACCGCCCACGCGCCGGCACCCTCCGAGTCGATGCGGTCGATCTTTCCCTCGAGGAGGAACGTCGAGGTTCCTGCCGGGATCTCGAGGGGCTCGGCGGACGCGAGGTCCTTTCCGGCGGCGCCGCGCGAGCGCCCGAACGGCACCTCGAAGAAGCGCGGCGTGGACGTCGCGGCCGACTTCGCCTCGCCCTTCACGAAGACGTCGAGGTCCGCGAGGAACGCGTCGCGCTGGGTCCGGAAGGCGACGTCGGTCGGCGGCGGGATCTCGCCGCGCATCCTCGCGAGGTGGCGCTCGGCCACCTTCTGAAGGCGCGCGGTCTCGCGGACGAGCTCGAAGGGCGCGTCGGGGTCGGGTCGCTCGGAGAAGAAGTCGAAGACGGTGTCGTGAAAGAGCCGGCCGTACTCGAGCGCGTCGAGCCAGACGTCCACCGGCCTTTCCTCCTCGGGCTCGTCGAGGCCGAGGACGACTTTCAGGAAGTACCCGCGCGGACTCTTCGCGAGGAGCTGCAGGCGCGAGGCGGAAATGGGCTCGCGCGTGGCGCGGGGGTCGAGCTCGCCGGGGAAGACCGTGAGGCGGCCGTCCCACTTCGTGAAGGCGGGCGATCGCCGCGCGTCCTCGGCCTCGCGCCCGTCCGCGATCCAGGGATACGCGCCCTCGACCTCCTGCGCCGCCCGGGCGGGGTCCGTCCCGGGAGCGTGCAGTGCGGCCAGCCACCACTCGATCTCGTCCAGCGGCTCGCCGGACGGCCGGAAGGCGGCGGGCGCGCCCTCGCGCTCGAAGAGATCGCGGAATCCGGCGCGCGGTTTCCCTTCGAGGGCCCGGAACGCCTCGAGGACGGCGGAGGACGGGAACTGCTCGGCGTCCTGGAGGAAATCGCGGTTCGAGTACGAAAGGACGACGCGGCCCCTGAGCCGCGCGAGGAGCGCGGCGAGCGCGCGGCGGTTCTCCTCCGGGGCCGACCCGCGGCGCAGGGGGAGGGCGTTCGGGCCGAGGCGACGGTTGCAGGCTTCCCGTTCGTGGTCGAGGAGAACCGGGTCCTGCGCGCTGCCGCCGGGGAAGCGCGCCTCGTCGAGGCCGAGGACGAACGTGCGCCCGCGGCCGCTCCAGCCGGCCGACGCGACGCGCGCGACGTGTGCGTGCCCGGGCAGAGGAGTGGAGGACGCGACGGCGAGCGACGCCACGGCCTCGCGCAGGCGGGCCGCCGCGTCGGCGAGCGGGCCATCCCGTCGAGGCGGCTCGCGACCTCGAGAAGATCGGTCAGGGCGAGTCCGGCGCGGGCGAGGGCCGCGAAGTCGACGCGGCCTTCGGGGTCGGGGAGGGGCATGATCGCGAGGAGGCGGTCCACCCAGGCCGCGACGACGTCGAGCGGGACGAGGCGCTCGGCGACGGCGTCGGGCTCGAGGCCTTCGGCCGCAGCCCGCCGCTCGACGCGGGACCTCTCCTGAGAGAGGCGGGTCCGGGCTCGCTCGCGGCCCCGCACGATCCGCGCGCGGCGGAAGGCCCGCGCCGCCCGGACCGGCCCGACGAGGGCGCCGCGAGGATGCGCGGCCGCGAGATTCGCGCGTCCCGCCCCGAAGAGGCGGGCGAGGGGGCGCTCTTCGTAGCCGCCGGCGATCCAGTCCAGCACGTCGAGGACGCCCTGGGCCGGGCGCGAAAACGTGGCCGGGATCCCGTCTGCAAACGTGCACGGGAAGCCCGCCTGCTGGGCGAGCTCGTAGACGAGCGGACGGTACGCGGCGTCGTCCGTGACCGCGAGTTCGACGTCGTCGAGCGGGATCTTCTCATCCACGATTCTGCGGAAGACCGCGCGCACCTCGTTCTCCTCCCCCGACGCGCACGCCAGCGACACGCGCTCCGGCGTCAGGGGGGTGTCCTGTGCCGTGTCCACGGCGAGGGCCGTGGCGGCGCGCGGCAGGACCGCGTCGAGGAACGCGGCCTCGAGCGACGAGAGCTCGAGGCTTTCCGGCTTGAGGACCCGGGCCGCGGGCCCGAGCTTCAGGGCCGGGTTCTCGCCGAGCATCCGCGTCGCGGCGGCGAGGACGTCGAGCGGGTCCGCGAAGCTCCCGGCCTCGAGCGCGGCGCGGTAGGCGCGGCCGATCGCTTTCATCTCCCGCGCCTTGCGCGGGTCCTCGAGCGCCTCGTTCGGAAGCTGCTCGGGCGTGAGGCCCGCGCGGCGGATCTCGTTCAGCGTGGACTGGAGGGCGCGGTGGAGGCCGGGCCGTTCGCGCAGCGCGCCGAAGTACGAATCGGGCTTCAGGACCTGGTCGCAGGCGTCCTCGACGAGCGCGAGGAGCTGCGCGCGCGAGAGCGTCTCGCGCCCGGCCGCCGCGAGGGCCGGCCCGGCGACGCCGTGCGCGAGGGAAAAGACGGTCGCCGGCCTGAGGTTCACGTGGGAGCAGCCGGAGCGGGCGAGCGCGTCGAGGATCTGCTGGCCGACCGGGAACGACGGGACGAGGAGGATCTTCTCGTCCACGGAGTGCGCCGCGCAGAATTCCGCCAGCTCCGCGAGGAGCCTGTTGCGTTCGACGGCGGCGGCCACGCGCGGAGTCTAAATGGGCCGGGCCCTGTGTGATCATGCCGGCGCATGGAAGGCATCTCCCTCGGAGTGCCGACGCTCGTCGCGATCGCCGTCTACCTCACGGCCATCAACGTGCTCGGCGCCTGGCTCGGCAGGGGCCAGAAGGACGCGAAGGACTATTTCCTGGGCGGCCACGCGATGCCGTGGGGGGCCGTGATGGCGTCCATCGTCGCGACGGAGACGTCCGCGCTCACGTTCCTCTCCGTGCCCGGCGACGCGTACCGCTCGGGGTTCACGTTTCTGCAGCTCGCGTTCGGCTACCTCGTCGGGCGCATCGCCGTGTCGTTCATCCTCCTGCCGGGATACTTCCACGGCGAGATCACGACGGCGTACGCGCTCCTCGAGCGGCGGTTCGGCGTGGGCGCACGGCGCTTCACTTCGCTGATCTTCATGGTGACGCGCGTGATGGCCGCGAGCGTGCGCCTCGCCGTCCCCGCGATCCCCATCGCGCTCATCCTCGGGATCCCGGTCTGGGCGGCGATCCTCCTACTCGCAGGCGCGACCGCGCTCTACACGTACGTCGGCGGCATCAAGGCGGTCATCTGGATCGACCTCATCCAGGTCGTCGTCTACCTCTCGGGCGCGCTCATGGCGCTGTGGGTTCTGGTCAACAGCTTCGGAGGAGGATTCGGAGGATTTCAAGAGATTCTTAGAAGGTGCGATGCGCTCGGGCGCCCGGTCCGGCTCATTAACCTTCCAGAGAATCTTCACGGTCTCTTTGCAGAACCCTACACGCTGTTCTCCGGTGTCATCGGTGGCGCGGTGCTGGCGATGGCGTCGCACGGCGCCGACCAGCTCATCGTCCAGCGGCTGCTCGCGTGCCGCGGCCTGCGCGACGCGCAGAAGGCGCTCATCGGCTCCGGCGTCCTCGTGATCCTGCAGTTCACGCTGTTCCTCGCGCTCGGCGTCGGCCTCTTCGCGTTCTACGGCGGCGCGCCCGTCGGGCCCGGCGGGTTCGTGTCGTCGGACGCGATCCTGCCGACGTTCATCGTGAAGAGCCTGCCGCCGTTCGTGTCCGCGTACCTCGTCGCGGGGATCTTCTCGGCCGCGATGTGCTCGGAGTCGTCGGCGCTGAACTCTCTCGCGTCCGCGCTCTCCCTCGACATCGTCGCGCCGCTGATGGGAAAGAAGTACGTCGAGGGGAAACGCGGCCTCGTCCTCGGGAAGGTGCTGACGCTGTTCTGGACGCTCGTCCTCGCGGGGCTCGCCGTGGGGTTCTCGCGCCTGCCGCAGAACGTCCCGGCCGTCCAGGTCGCCCTCGGGCTCGCGAGCGTGACGGCGGGCGGCCTCCTCGGCGGCTTCCTCCTCGCGCTCTGGGCGCGGAAGGCGACGCAGACGGACGCGATGATCGGCATCGCGACGTCTGCGGTCTTCATGTTCGTCCTGTGGCTGGGCTCGAAGGGCTTCGTCCCGTTCCCGCTCGGGAAGATGATCGCGTGGCCGTGGTACTCGCTCCTCGGCTCGACGATCGCGTTCGGGACGGGCTGGCTCCTGTCGCTGAGGCGAACGGCCGTCTCGGCCTAGATTCGCTAGCGGGTCCTAACTGGTGAGCGTGTAACCCGATCGGGTTAGTACGACCGCATCATGGCGCTGCCAAGTACACGCACCTACAAGTGAAGAGTGTCCTCCACGGGCGAGGCTGGGCGCAGCAACCGACTTAGAGCGGTAGAAACAGGTCAGCAATGAAAACAGACAAAATGCCTCTTTCGTGGATGGCATGTGCACTTGCCATTCTAACTAGCGCGGGAAGCAACGAGGCGCTCGGCCAAAGCCAGCAGTTCTACAGCCTGACGCCTTGCAGGGTTGTTGATACGCGCCCTGGGGCCGCCATTCCAGCCGCGACCGAGCGGCAGTTCCAGATTAAAGCGCTCTGCGGTGTACCGGGAGACGCCAAGACGGTGACGCTAAACGTCACGGCTGTAACCCCGAGCCAAGACGGGTTCGTCACGCTCTGGCCTGCCGGTGGCGTCTACACCGGGATCTCGATCATCAATGTCATCGCAGGCCAGGCGCCCGTTGCCAACGGTGCCGTGATGAAACTCGGCACAGGAACTCTGGACCTTTCGGCGGCTTACGGCACGCAGGGCGGGGGAACGATCCACCTCGTCATTGACGTTACCGGGTACTTCAAGTAACGCCGCCGCGGAGATTCAGATGCACCACCGCATGAGATTCTGGCCTGCCATCCACGCGCTGTCGTTCCTCATGGCTGCAACAGCGCCGGCCGACGTGTTTGTCGTTCGGGCCCGTCCGGGCGCCGCACTGTCCGTGGAAGCGTCTCTTTCCACGAAGGCCGTGGGCGAGAAGTTCTGTAAGCCTCTTCACTGTATCGTCACTACAAGGGTGCCCCTCGAAACGGCAGCCCTCAATGCCTTGAGAGTAGCGGGCGCCGTCGAGCTCGAACCCCTGCCGGACGCGCACAAGGTGATGTTCGCGAACGCGATCTTCGACGGCGACGCAGGCACGTACAGCAAGGACTTCCCCGGTAAGGCCGAGCTACCCACGACGGGCTCCAGCGCTCTGTACGCGGTGATGTTTAAGGCACTCCCGGAGGCAGAGTGGCTGAATGAGATCATCGCGCTCGGCGGGGTACCCGTCGCCTTCATGCCTTCCATGAGCTATCTTGTCTATGGGCCCCGAAGTCTCAAAGCGAAACTCGCGAGCAAGGACTACGTGTTTCGCGTCGAGGAGGCACCGGCCGGGATCAAGCGTTCGGGCCTCGACGACGCTGGCATGGGCGGAAGCGACGAGATCCAGACCCTGGTTTCGATCGTTAACGTCTCATCTTCGAACGTGAAGGACAGAATTTCGAAAAGCCACGGCGGGACACCGCCGAGCGCCCGGAAAGACGGATTCCTCGAAACGCTCGAAGCGAGGATGACGCACTCGGAAGCGCTCGCCCTCAGCCGCTTGCCCGAGGTGATGTTCATCGCCCGGAGCCGCGAAGCGAAGCCCTCAGACGAGAGGTCGAACCGGATCATCGCGGGCGGCCAGCCAGGCTCCGGGTCCGGCTCGTGGCCGCCGGCGATCGGCACGAATTTGGGCTTCTGGAGCACCTACCTCGCCAACCTGTCGACCATCCCAACGTTCAACCTCTCGAACCAGGTCATCGGCTTTCTGGATACGGGCGTGGACGCCGGAATGAAAGGCTGCGGGGATCGCTGTCCGCCCTACCTTCGCGCGAACGCATCGGACACGTGCCGTCTGGTCTACACCAACGACGTCACGTCGGACTTCAGCAGCTACGGCATTCAGGGCGGGGACCCCGCGAGCAACCGGCGAGCTACAGACTATGACTACCACGGCACCCTGACGACCTCGATAGCGGCTGGCTTTGCGGGGTCTGAGAGCTCGGGGGTCGATACGAATGGCTACGCCTTCACCCAGGGCGTCGCTCAGGGTGCGCGGGTGGCCATGTCGAAGATCTTCGCGCCCGCATGTGACCCGAACGCGAACGCTACGTTCTGGCGGACGTTCGGTGACGTCGAGGGGCAATTCGCGCCTTCCAAACTGAATCAACTGATTCGGTATTCCTTTGTGGCTTTGACGCGCCAGACGCCCCTGCCAGATGGTTCCCCTGCAGGACCCGGCGCGCGACTGTTCAATCACAGCTGGAATGCGTCAACCGCAGGTTACGACGACGTCGCAGCAACGATGGACACTGCCTCTCTCTCGGGCCTCTCGTTCACCTTCCTGTACTCGGATGGGCATCAAGAGGCCCTTTCCAGTGGCTACCCGATGGTCCGGCCTTCGCTGCACATCGTGGCTGCAGGCAATTGCGCCCCCTCCCCGTGCAATCCTGCGGTCGACTCTGTCCTCTCTCCCGCGACCGCGAAGAACGTCATAGCGGTCGGCGCTACTTATTCAGACAACCATCAGCCGTTCATGCCGCTCTGCGCCGCGTGTAACGAGCTTGCTCCGGGTACCGACTACCGGACCGTTTCACCGTGGAGCCGGTCCGGTAACCTCGGCGGCCGCATCAAGCCGGATCTGGTGGCGCCCGGCGTTAGATCGTATGGCCGTCGCTCCAGCTCGATCTTCTATTGTGCGTCGGACGGCTGTAACTCGAGTCTTGGAAATTACCCAGGCCCCGCAAATTCCTACAAGTGGTCTACGGGCACGAGTTTTGCCGCCCCAGTTGTGACCGGTGCCGCGGTGGTCGTCAGTGAATGGCTGGATGCGCTGGTGAGGAACGGAAGCGTTGACAGCACCTACTGGCCGCCGGATTCCTACGGCGTCGTGTATCCAACCCCGAGCCTAATCAAAGCAATCCTGATCGGGGGGGCCAAAGACCTCTGCCCAACCGACAGCTGCCCTATTCCAAAGCTCAACTCATCTGACCCCGATCGTCTCATGCGTTCAGCGCCAGATCGCTTCCAGGGGTGGGGTGGCGTGAGCCTCGAGCGTCTCTTCGGCGCCGCGAGCAGCTACTTCCTCGGAAATAGAATGACGATTCGCGGCCTTGGGGTGTGGAGTAAGACGCTCAGCGTCGTCGACGGCAGCCGTCCAATAACAGTCTCGCTCGTTTGGCCCGATCCAACGAGCGCCGTAGGACCTCTTGTCGACAACGTGCTTGTGGCGGATCTCGACCTCACGGTCTCCTTCACAGGTCGTGACGGTGTGGCCCGAACGTATTACGGGAACCTTTACGGCACGCCGTCGAATCCGCTCGTTCGCGATGGGTATTCGCTCCCGAATCCATCTGCTCCGACTTTCGATAGGGCGGTCAACAACGTCGAACGAGTCAGCATCCGCGTGGCCGAGGCTCCTGCGGCCGGTAGCAGCCTGACGGTCACGGTCACCCCGTTTACCCTCGGCCCTCCCGCGTGCGACCCTACCGGATACAGCTGCGTACAGCGAGCCTTTCAGGACTTCTCGCTCTTCGCCGACAATGCGCACTAGAGCCTTTCTCCTCATCTCGTTGGCCTTCCTCGGTGGGTCGCGGCCCGCCTTAGCAGAATCGGCCGAGGAGGTCACATATTTCGTGCCCCTCGTTGGTGTCCTAAGCCAGATAATCCCTGGGCCTCAGGGGCCGACCTACGTCTACTGGACGAGTTCCACCGGCGTGTTCAACAACGGCCCGTCCCCGGCCATGGTTCATGTGAAGGCCGCGTATGGTGGTGGCCTCTGGATAGCGTCCCCCCCTCCCTGCTTGAATTACCAGCTCCGTGCCGGTGGGGGAAGCAGCCTGGGGGGCTGCGTGTTCGGGCCTCCGGGCGACGGCGGCAACGGATTCATCGAGATTGCCGTCGAGCCTTCGATCGTCGTGACTGCGGATATCCAGCGACTCCTCAATGTCCCGAACTGCGTCATCGGTTCGATTGACGGCTACGGCCTCATTTCTCAGGGTTCCGCACCCCTACCGGTGTATAGAGGCTTCTTCTCTGCTGAAAGCACTGTCGTTGCCGGGCCCGTCGACCTTGGCTCCTTCGACGGCCCGGGTACGTGCATCACTGGACCGGCGACGCACCGACGTCGGGTGAACGTCACGCTCTTCAACGGAGGAACGTCCGAGGCAACGTTTACGGTGACCGCCATCCCGCTGCGTGCGAGCAGCGCGCCGATCTACGAGACCCACGCGGACGTCCCGCCTCGGGACGTCCGGCAGCTCAACGCGATCCCGATCCCGGTCTCAAGCGACCTTCCCTACGAATTTGGCTATGACATACGCGTGTGGCTGCGCATCACCGCGACCCAGCCCTTCCTCGCCTACGTTTCGACGATCTTCGAGGGAGGAGAGCCCGGCACCAATGCGGTCACAGTGTACGAGGCGAAAACCTCGAATTAGGGTGCAATCATGAAGAACGGTCTCCTCCCACGCAGGCTTGGAATGAGGCGACTCGCGCTTGATGTAGTGGCCACGATTATCGCAGTGACAGTCGGCTTTGCGGCGCCCGCCCAAGTCGACCTTGCGCTCGGCAATTACCCTTCCAATTCGAGCTGCGTCATCTTGGGTGCGAAAATCGCGTTTGAGCTTCGGATTTTTTCCTCGGGGAATGCCAGCGGAGTCATTCTTAGGGACAAGCTCCCCATAGGTACGAGCTTCGTCAGCGCAACGCGCGCGCCATTTTCGGTCTGCAACGACGAGGTGATGTGGTCGATCCCCACCGTGTCCAGCGCCGGTGACAGCGTGACGGTCGTCGCCCGTGTGGATGCGGTTCCGCCGTCGAGTTACCTCTTGAATCTCGCTTCAGTATTCGGAAATGAGTCCGACTACGCCGAAGGGAATAACTCGTTCGCCAGCCCCTTGATTCGAGTCGTCACGACCCCGGATGCGGGGTGCCTCTCAGTCGTAGCGTTGCAGCCGGGTGCGTTCCTGTCTTCGGGCGGCCAGCCCATGAGCATCCTCGGGAATGGCTTCCAATCCAACGCAACGGTGACGATCGCGGGTTCCCAGCTCGGGGGAGCGTCGTTTATCTCGTCCAGCCAGATAAATGGGGCTTCCCCTGCCTTGCCGCCAGGGCAATACGACCTGACGCTTACGAATCCGGGAGGGGCAAAGGCAACACTTATCGGGGGATTCAACGTGTCGGATCCGATCCCGCTCGGCTTCGTGTCCGTGACCCCCTGCCGGGTCTTCGATACGCGTGACGCGTCAGGCTCGCCCTCGCTCGGCGGGAACACCTCCCGTTCCTTCCTTGTAGCCGGGCGATGCGGCGTGCCAACAGGGGCCAAGGCAATCGCGCTCAACGTTACGATCGTGCCGACAGGGGGCGGCGGAAGCCTGGCTCTTTACGCTGGCGACATGGCGCCGCCGCTCGCGTCATTCCTCAGCTTCGATCCCGGCAGTGTTCGCGCTAATAACGGGTTCTATCCACTCGCGACAAACGGTTCTGGAACCCTCGGGATCGTTAACAACTCTATCAGCGCGGTTGATGTGGTTCTGGACGCGTTCGGGTACTTCCAGTAGCCCAGCGTCTTCGACTCTACATTCCGAGCATCACTCTCGCGACGCGCGACATCATGTCGGCGTTCCAGGGCGGATCCCAGACGAGCTCGACCTTCGCGTCCGTGACGCCGGGAACGGCCTTCACCTTCGCCTCGACCTCGCCGGGCAGGGAGCCCGCGACGGGGCAGGCCGGCGCCGTGAGCGTCATCTTCACGTCCACGACGCCCTCGGGCGACGCGGCGACGGAGTAGATCAGCCCGAGCTCCCAGATGTTCACGGGGATCTCGGGGTCGAAGCACTTCTTGAGCGCCTCGTCGATGACCTTCTGCTCGAGAGGAGAGCGGGAGGGAGAAGACGAAGATTGCTTAGAAGGCGCGTCAGAGGGCACCGCGGACTGCGCGGCCGTCGCCGCGTCTGCAGCGCCCTGGCCGTCAGCCCTATTACTTTCTGAGAGAATCTTCTCTTCTCCCATCTTCTCTTTCTCTCTATTCAGTCTTGGCCACTTCATGGACGTTCTTGAGCGCGCTCTCGAGCGTGTGCCACGCGAGCGTCGCGCACTTGACGCGCGCCGGGAACTCGCGGACGCCCGAGAAGACCGCGAGCTTTCCGAGGCCGGCGCCCGTGGCCTTCTCGTCGGGCGGGCCCGTGAGGAGGTCGTGGAACTTTCCGTAGAGCGCCTCGGCCTCCTCGAGCGTCCTGCCCTTCACGGCGTCCGTCATGAGGGAGGCCGACGCCTTCGAGATCGCGCAGCCGGAGCCCTGGAACGCCACGTCGGCGATCCGGTCGCCGTCCAGCCGGATGTAGAGCTTCAGGCGGTCGCCGCAGAGGGGGTTGTGGCCCAGCGCCATGCGGCTCGGGTCCGTCATCTCGCGGTAGTTGTGCGGCGACTTGTTGTGGTCGAGGATGACTTCCTGGTAGAGGTCGCGGAGGTCGGTCATCAGGCGAAGACCTCCTGCACCTTCTTCAGCGCGGCCGCGAGGACGTCGACCTCCTCCACGGTGTTGTAGACCCCGAAGGAGGCCCGCGCCGTCGCGCCGATCCCGTATCGGTCCATGACGGGCTGCGCGCAGTGCTGGCCGGTCCGGATCGCGATGCCCTCGCGGTCCAGGATCGTCCCGATGTCGTGCGGGTGGACCTCCCCGAGGAGGAACGAGACGACGGCGGCCTTCCGCGGCGCGGTCCCGACGATGCGGAGGCCCTCGATCGCCGTAAGCGCCTCGGTCGCGCGGGCGAGGAGCGCGTGCTCGTGCGCGGCGACGGCGGGCAGGCCGACGCCCGTGAGCCAGTCGGCCGCGACGCCGAACCCGATGCCGCCCGCGATGTTCGCGGTGCCGGCCTCGAACTTCCACGGCAGCTCGTTGTACGTGGTCTTTTCGAACGTGACGGACGAGATCATGTCGCCGCCGCCCTGGTACGGGGGAAGCTTCTCGAGCCACGCCTCCGTGCCGTAGAGCGCGCCGATGCCGGTCGGGCCGTACATCTTGTGGCCCGACAGCGCGTAGAAGTCGCAGCCGAGCGCCGCGACGTCGATCGGGAGGTGGGGCGCGGCCTGCGCGCCGTCCACGAGGACGGGCACGTCCCTCTCGTGTGCCAGCCGGACGAACTCTTCCACGGCATTGATCGTGCCGAGCGCGTTCGAGACGTGGGAGACGGCGGCGATCCGCGTGCGGTCGGAGAGGCGCTTCTCGAACTCCTCGACGGGAACCTCGCCCGAGTCCGTGATCGGGACGACGACGAGCTTCGCGCCCGTGCGGCCGCATGCGAGCTGCCACGGCACGATGTTTGAGTGGTGCTCGAGCCCCGTGAGGAGGATCTCGTCGCCCTCCTTCAGGACCGACTGCGCGAAGCCCGCGGCGACGAGATTGATGGCCTCCGTCGTGCCGCGCGTGAAGACGACCTCCCTCGGGGCGCGCGCGCCGAGGAACCGGGCGACCTTCGCGCGGGCGCCCTCGTACTCGGCGGTCGCCTTCTCGGAAAGGAAGTGCGTCCCGCGGTGGATGTTCGCGTTCGTCTCCTCGTAGTACTTCCGGTCTGCGTCGATCACGGCACGCGGCTTCTGCGTCGTGTTCGCGTTGTCGAGGTAGACGAGCTTCCTCCCGTGCACGGTCTGCCGGAGGATCGGGAATTGCTCCCGGATCGCCTCGACGTCGAATGCGGGCGAAACGCCGGGCAAGGCGGTCTCGGGGACGACGTTCATGCGTTCACCGCTGCGGCCGCCGCCGGCAGCCAGGCGTGGAGGCGGTCCTCGAGGAGGGCTTTCACGTCCGGGGCGGCCACCTTCGAGACGACCTCGCTGCCGAAGGCGTACGTGAGGAGGGCGCGCGCCGCGCCCTCCGAGAGGCCGCGCGAGCGGAGGTAGAAGAGGGCGTCCGCGTCGATCCGGCCCGTCGTGGAGCCGTGCGTGCAACGGACGTCGTTGTTGTGGATCACGAGCTGGGGCTTGCTGTCGACGAGCGCGTCGTTCGAGAGGATCAGGTTCCGGTTCGTCTGGCGGGCGTCCGTTTTCACGGCGCCCTCGCGCACGATGACCTTGCCGTCGAACGCGCCCCGGCCGTTGCCGTCGAGGATGCCCTTGTAGAGCTCGAGGCTGTCGGCGCGCGGGGCCGCGTGGTCGATGACGGTGTGGCAGTCGACGTTCTGGCCGGCGGCCGCGGCGAAGAGGCCGTAGAGCTCGGTTCCCGAGCCCTCGCCGGAGAGCGTCGCGGCGATCTCGTTGCGGACCGTCGCGCCGCCGAAGGAGTAGACGTGAGAAGCCGAGCGGGCGCCGCGCGCGTGCGAGAGGAAGAGGTTCCCGACGTGGAAGGCCAGCCGGCCTTCGAGCTGGACCTTGACGTGCGTGAGCCGCGCGTTTTCCCCGACGACGGCCTGCGTGACCGCGTTCGTGAAGGACATCTCGTCCGTGCCGAGGAACACCTCGACGACGGTCGCGGCCGCGTTCTCCTCGAGGACGACGAGGTTGCGCAGGTGAGACATCAGCGGCGCCGGCGTCCCGCTCGCGGACGTCGAGAGGTGGACGACGACGAGGGGAGCGGGCGCGGTGAGCCCTTTTCCGACGTGCACGAGGGCCCCCGTGTCGAGGAACGCGTCGTTCAGGGCGACGAACGGGTGCGCGGACGGAGCCGCGACGAGCGCCTTCTCGACGCGCTCGGGGGCGAGACGGAGGACGGTCGCGAGGTTCTCGAAGAGGATCTCGGGCGGAAGCGTGTGGGAGGTCCGCCGCACGAGCCTGCCGTTCACGAAGACGAGGCGGGGGCCGGGCGAGGAGAGACCGAGCGTCCCGAGCCGGGCCTCGAGCTCCACGGCCTGCGTGCGCTCGGCGATCGTGACGTCGCGCGGCGCGAGGCCGAAGACCGTCCGCGCGAGCGGGAGCAGGTTCGTGTAGCGCCACTCCTCGTCGCGCAGGGACGGGAAGCCGGCCTTCACGAACGAGGCGACGCCGTCCCGGCGCAGCCTCGTGAGCCACGGAGGGCCGGCGAGTCCGGACGCGAACTCCACGGCCTGCGTCGCGAAGACGTCCACGCCGTCGCGGATGGTGGAGGGCCTGGCGGAGGGCGTCATGCTCAGCGCGCCGCGGCCGCGGCGTCCGCCTCGATCCAGCCGTAGCCCTTCGCCTCGAGCTCGAGGGCGAGGCTCTTGTCTCCCGACTTGACGATCCGGCCGTCCGAGAGGACGTGGACGAAGTCGGGGACGATGTAGTTCAGGAGCCGCTGGTAGTGCGTGATGACGAGCATCCCGCGCTTGCCGTCGCGGAGCGCGTTGACGCCGCCGGCCGCGATGCGCAGCGCGTCGATGTCGAGGCCCGAGTCCGTCTCGTCGAGGATCGCGAGGCGCGGGTCCAGGAGCGCCATCTGGAGCACCTCGTTGCGCTTCTTCTCCCCGCCGGAGAAGCCCTCGTTGACGGAGCGGTTCAGCAGCGCCTCCTCCATCTCGACCAGCTTCGCCTTCTCGTCGAGGAGGGCGAGGAAGTCGATCGCGTCGAGCTCGGCGAGCCCGCGATGCCGGCGGACGGCGTTGACGGCCGTGCGGAGGAAGTAGTTGTTCGAGACACCCGGGATCTCGACGGGGTACTGGAAGGCGAGGAACACGCCCTCGCGGGCCCGCTCCTCGGGCTTCATCGCGAGGAGGTCTTTGCCGAGGAACGAGACCGTTCCCTGCGTGACGGCGTACCCCGGCCGACCGGACAGAACGTGCGCGAGCGTGCTCTTGCCGGAGCCGTTCGGGCCCATGACGGCGTGAACCTCGCCGGGGAGAATCTTCAGGTCGATCCCCCGGAGAATCTCGGTCCCGTCCTCTTCGATCGAGGCATGCAGGTTTCGGATTTCCAAAAGAGGTGTGTTGACGTTGCTCATCTGCTACTCGCGCAGCGGGCGTGCGCCGCCGCCGCTCTTTCATTCGAAGAAATCTTCATCCGACAGAACCCTCGAGCGAAACGCCCAGGAGCTTCTGCGCTTCCACCGCGAACTCCATCGGGAGCTCCTTGAGGACGCGCTTGGCGAAGCCGTTGACGATGAGGGACACGGCGTCCTCCGCCGAGATCCCGCGCTGCATGCAGTAGAAGAGCTGGTCCTCGCCGATCTTCGACGTGGACGCCTCGTGCTCGAGCGTGGCCGAGCTGTTCTTGACCTCGATGTACGGGAACGTGTGCGCGCCGCACTGGTCGCCGATGAGGAGCGAGTCGCACTGCGAGTAGTTGCGGGCTCCCTCGGCGGACCTGAGGATCGTGACGCCGCCGCGGTACGTGTTCTGCCCGTGGCCGGCGGAGATGCCCTTCGAGACGATCGTCGACCGGGTGTTCTTCCCGATGTGGATCATCTTCGTGCCCGTGTCGGCCTGCTGGTAGTTGTTCGCGAGGGCGACCGAGTAGAACTCGCCGACGGAGTCGTCGCCCATGAGGATGCAGCTCGGGTACTTCCACGTGATGGCCGAGCCGGTCTCGACCTGCGTCCACGAGATCTTCGAGCGCTTCCCGAGGCACTTGCCTCGCTTCGTCACGAAGTTGTAGATGCCGCCCTTGCCCTCGCGGTCGCCGGGGTACCAGTTCTGGACCGTCGAGTACTTGATCGTGGCGTCGTCCAGCGCGACGAGCTCGACGACGGCGGCGTGCAGCTGGTTCACGTCGCGCTTCGGCGCCGTGCAGCCCTCGAGGTACGAGACCGTCGCGCCCTCCTCGGCCACGATGAGCGTGCGCTCGAACTGGCCCGTGTCGGCCTGGTTGATGCGGAAGTACGTCGAGAGCTCCATGGGGCAGCGGACGCCCTTCGGGATGTAGCAGAACGAACCGTCCGAGAAGACGGCGGAGTTCAGCGCCGCGAAGAAGTTGTCGCGCGACGGCACGACGGAGCCGAGCCACTTTCGCACGAGGTCCGGGTGCGTGTGCACGGCCTCGGAGAACGAGCAAAAGATGATCCCGACGGAGGCGAGCTTCTCGCGGAACGTCGTCGCGACGGATACGCTGTCGATGACCGCGTCCACGGCGACGCCGGCCAGGATCTCGCGCTCCTTGAGCGGGACGCCGAGCTTCTCGTACATCGCGAGCAGCTCGGGGTCGACGTCCGCGAGGCTCTTCGGGCCCTCCTTCGCGGACTTCGGCGCGGCGTAGTAGACGATCTTCTGGTAGTCGATGGGCGGGTACGAGACGCGCGCCCAGGTCGGCTCTTCCATCGTGAGCCAGTGGCGGTAGGCCTTGAGGCGCCACTCGAGGAGCCACTCGGGCTCGTTCTTCTTCTTCGAGATGATCCGGACGACGTCTTCGCTGAGGCCCGCCGGAATCGACTCGGTTTCGACTTCCGTCACGAAGCCGTGCTGGTACTCGCGCTGCGTCAGCTCGTTCAGCAGGGCGTCGCTCATGCGGGGCTCCGGTGCGCGGGGAGCGCGGCGGCCGAAGCGGCGGCGAAGCGGGGCGGGAGCGGCCGCGTCATGTCGGCGAGCGTCAGGCCTTCCAGCGACGCGCGGATCGCGTCGTTGATGATCTGCCAGTTCGGTTTCGTGGAGCAGAAGCTCTCGTGCTCGCAGCGGACGGCGCCGCCGCACTCCGTGATCGAAACGGGCCCCTCGAGAGTCGCGATGATCGAGGCGACCGTGATCTCGCGCGGAGGGCGCGCGAGGGAGTAGCCGCCGCGCGTTCCGCGCTGCGAGGCGAGGAGGCCGCCGTGGGAGAGCTGCTTGAGGAGCTTGCCGACGGTGGGGAGGGGCAGACGCGTGTCGTGCGCGAGCTCGCGCGCCGTGAACGCGGGCCGGTCCTCGTGCGCCGCGAACTGCGTCAGCAGCACGATCCCGTAGTCGGTCATCTTGGTCATTCGGAACATCGGGTTCTCCCCGGTTCGATATCGAACCGGATCGGTACTGTATGAAATAGGACGAATTCAGTCAAGGGACGAAGAACAGGGAATAAGAGATCTTCTTAGAATGAGTTAGTGAGATCGAATCTCAGCGTCGGCTGGCAGTCCGCAGCGGGCTGGCCGCCTGGGATTCATGCCGCCCCCGAGCCCAATTACCTTCTAAGAAATCCGACTCTTTTCTCCGGTCTTCGGCGGAAGGACCTCGAACGCCCCGTAGCCGACGACGCTCACGGGGTCTCCGGCCGTGTCGCCCGAGGTCCGGAGGTCGAGGAGCTTGACCGGTAGGGACCTCCGCCGGGCCAGCTCGAGCAGCCCGCGGAGCGGGTAGTAGCCGCAGGCGTCCTCGCCCGAGAGGTTGTCCGGCTCGCGCGCGAGGATCGCGTCGGCCGTCATCCGGTCGAGGCGACGGGCGGTCTCCTGGTCGTGGTAGTGGCTGAGGTCCGTGCTGACGACGACGACCGTGCCCTTTTCACCGAGGAACTCCGCGATCAGGTCCGCGGTCGCCCGGGAGGAGATCTCCGAGACCGCCACCGGCAGGAACGTGAAGCGATCGCCGAGGACGCGCTGCAGGAACGGGAGCTGCACCTCCAGCGCGTGCTCCGGGGCGTGAGGCCGGTCGTCCACGGCTGCGCCGCACGCCGCGGCCCGCATGCGAAGCGCGGCATCGATCGGAACCTCGCCGAGAGGCGTCGCCCAGGCGTCGGCCGCAGGGACTGCCGCACCGTGAACGGGCACGCGGTGCACGGGGCCGAACGCGACGACTCGATCGATCATGGCGGCGTGCGGGCGAAGGCGCGCGTACGCGCTGGCCGCGACGGGTCCGGAGTAGATCGTCCCGGCGTGAGGGACGACGAGTGCGAGGGGAAGCGGTTCCTCGGGGGCGGCGACTGCTCCCGCGAGGAGGGCGTCCACGTGGCGAGCGAGCGCGGCCGGGGAGGCCGGGTAGAACATTCCGGCCACGGCCGGTGGACGGACCCGGGGTGCCCCCGTGCGATTTGTCTTCATGACGCGGCGAGATGGACGGGAAGGCGGCGGGAGCCCCAGGAACCGGGGACTTCTTCGAAAGCGCCCGGGCAGGGCGCCCCGCACGAGGCACAGACGCCGCCCTTTGCGAGGGACCATTCGAAGATCTCGTATCCGTCTCGTCCGATGACCCGTTCGCCGCACCTCGGACAGTCCGTGCTCTGGCCCTGGGGGTCGTGGACGTTGCCGGTGTAGACGTAGTTCAGCCCGTTCTTCTTCGCGATCTCCCGCGCCTTCTTCAGCGTCGCGGCGGGGGTCGCGGATGCGTCGCGCATCTTCCAGTCCGGGTGGAACGCCGTGAAGTGGTGCGGGACGTCCGGGCCGAGATGCTCGAGGACCCAGCGGGTCATGGCGTCGATCTCGGATTCGGAGTCGTTCATCCCGGGGATCAGGAGCGTCGTGATCTCGGTCCAGACTTTCGTCTCCCGGACGAGGTACTCGAGCGTCTCGAGGACGGGCTGAAGGTGCGCGCCGCACGTCTTCGCGTAGAAGTCTTCCGTGAACGCCTTGAGGTCCACGTTTGCGGCGTCCATTGCGGCAAAGAGCTCCGCCCGAGGGTTCGGCTCGACGTAGCCGGCCGTCACGGCGACCGTCTTCACGCCCGCGGCCCGGCACGCTGCGGCGACGTCGACCGCGTACTCCATGAAGACGACGGGGTCGTTGTACGTGAAGGCGACGCTCCGGCAGCCGTATTCGACGGCAGCCGCCGCAATGCGCGCCGGTGTCGCGTCGGCGGCGAGGGTGTCCATCTCGCGGGACTTCGAGATGTCCCAGTTCTGGCAGAACTTGCAGGCGAGATTGCAGCCGGCGGTGCCGAACGACAGGACGGACGTGCCGGGCAGGAAGTGGTTGAGGGGCTTCTTCTCGATCGGGTCGACGCAGAAGCCGCTGGACCGGCCGTACGTCGTCAGGACGATCTCCCCGCCGCGCGCCGCGCGGACGAAGCAGTGTCCTTCCTGGCCGTCCTTCAGCCTGCAGAAACGCGGGCAGACGTCGCACTGGACGCGGTCGCCCTCGGCGTGCCAGTACTTCGTCGGATGGAAGGCCTCGGGAGCCGTCATGAGCCCTCGCCCTCGAGGCGAATATGGGCCGCCGGGGGGGGGAGGGCAAGGCTCATCTCGGGCTACTCGAAGTAGCCGTTGACGTCGAGAATCATGTGGACGGTTCCGGCGGAGTTGTTCTGGACGCCGATGGTCCCCGATCCGTCGCTCGCAAGCCGGACGATTGCGTTGCTGGCGCGCGTCTGACCCGCCGAGAAGGAGATTGTGCCGGCGGATGAGGGCGCTGGCTCGTTTCCGGCAAAGAGGATCAGTGAGCCGGCTGCCGAGGCCTGCGTAACGGTGACGTTGACCGAGAGCGCCGTAGCCGTCGGTGGAATCGAGCAGCGGTCGGAGACGCCGAATACCCGCACTGCGGAGGCGGCAAGAGCCGGAGAGGCGGCGTCCGCCCCGGAAGAGTTCCTGGTGTCGAGTATGCGGCAGGGAGAGAGCGCGTGGAGGGATAGCGGCGGCGTCGAGGTGACGACATCGACCGTGGCGAATGCCTCGGGAGACTGGCAGGGGCCGAATTCCGAAACCCTGAGTACCGTGGGGCCCGCTGTCCCGGCGGTAAAAAACGTGCGATCGGAGGTCGGGAACCCGAGCACTCCGTTGGTGATCTGCCAGAAATATGAGCTTCCGGGGTGATAGGGGACGCTTGCAATCAGGCCACTCGCGCCCGGGAAAGCGAGGGCGGGCGCGGTGATGATCGGAGCAGGCGGTCTGCCCAGAATCGTGAATGAAGCGACGCCGGAGATCGCACCGACACCGTTCGAGTCCGAAAAAGCAGTGAGCGAGAGAGTCGTCGGCAGGTAGGGTCTGATCTCGTGGCCAACCGGACTCTCCGTGATTCCGGCCACAGTCGTACCGTCGGACCACGTGAGACTCCAGGGGGGAGTTCCCGTTAGGTAGGCGAAGGCCACCGTTGATCCTCCGGGGCATACCGCGCCGCCACCCACGACGGTCGCGGTTGCCCCGCCGATCGACCTCAGATCGACGCGGACTACCTTGGCCGGCCTGTCGTTCGTCGCGAAGTATCCGAATCCGGATGCGGGATCCAGCGCTCCCGTGCTGATGTTCTTTACGGCGGGCCCGAAACCCGCTGAGACCGAAAAATCGGACAGGCGCACTTGAAACACGCGGCTCGGATAGAACCGACCCCCGTACGTAGCGAAGTACCCGAAAACGCCCGCCGGATCGAGCAACGAGACCGTGACGGTTGCGGCATCGGGTGGCAGGTCGAGGGCTCCGGCGACCGTGAAGTCCGACAGGCGGATCTTCGAGACCAACGCGGGCGTGTTCGAGAAGCCGACGTACGCAAGACCAGTCGTGGAGTCGAGCGTCACGGTATTTGCCGTGCCGACGAATGGGAGCGACAACGTATCCACGAGCGTGAAATCCGAGAGCCGGACCTTTGCGAGGCCGACAGGCACGCTCGAAGACCCCATCGCGACATACGCGAAACCCTGGTGTGGAACGGGGCTCGCGGACTCGACACTGCCCTGACCGCTCGAGACGTCCAGCGCAGCCAGACGCGCCATGTCGGACAGCCGGACCTTCGTCAGCCAGGCTGGAAGATTGAAACCCGGATTCTCGGTCCCGAAATAGGCGTATCCGGCGCCCTCATCGATCGTGGCCGACGCGAGGTTGCGCTCTCCGGCCGCGAGGGTCACGGAGGCGACGCGCGTGAAGTCCGAGAGGCGCACTTTTACGACGATGCCGGGATCGGTGTACGTGCCGAAGTATGCGAAACCAGCGGCCCGGTCGAGGACGGCCGAAGTGAGGCCGTCTTCGCCCGGATTGAGCGTTAGTGCTCCCACCCGGCTGAAGTCGGACAGCCGTACCTTCACGACCTTGCCGGGCCGTGTGTACGTGCCGAAGTAGGCGAATCCCGCGGCGGAATCGACGAGTGCGCAGTAGGCTTTGTCTTCCCCCGCCCTCAACGGCAGCTCCGAAGCGCGGGACAGCGCCCCAGCGTCAACCCTGATGAGCTTCCCCTGGTTGGCGTACGTTTGGAGAAGCAGCGTATTTCCGGGGGCATCGAGAACGATGTCATTGAGGTAACCGTCTGCCCATGTGAGACCAAGAGAGCCGGACCACGAGAAATCACTCAAAAGGACACGGTTCAAGCGGGACGCGACGTCGGAATAGCTCCCGAAATAGGCGAATGTCCCGTTTGGGTCGATTGCGGAGGTTGCGAACCCGTCTGTTCCGGTCCCGGGCAGGCGACCGACCTCGGCCAAATCCGACAAGCGGATTTTCACCACAAGTCCTGGCTGGCCTCCCGTTCCGAAGTACGCATGGAGCCCGTCCGGCGATATGGCGCCGGTCGCGAGTGGAAGCGCCTGTTTGACGCCGGCGGTCCTCGAAAAGTCGGAGAGTCTGACCTTTACCAGAGCGCCGTTCCCCGCGGTGAAGTACGCGTGTTCTCCGACAGAGTCGATCAGCGCGAGGTGAACGTCGTTTTCGTCCGGATCCAGCTTGAGCGCTCCGACTCTCGTGAAATCCGAAAGCCGGACCTTGACGACGAACCCTGGGCTCGTCCACAGGCCGAAATAAGCGAATCCGTGGGCCGAATCGAGGACGGCGACCCGTGGGTAGTCCTCACCCGGTTGGAACGTGAGCGAGGCCTGTCTCGAAAAATCCGAAAGGCGGATCTTGATGACGTTGCCCGGCGCGCCGTACGTCGCGACGTAGAGTGCGTCCGCGCCGGGATCGATCGCAGCGCACGTGAGCACGCTTTCACCAGGGGCGAGGACGAGAGTGTCGACGCGGGTGAGATCTGAGATTCGAACCTTGACGATCTCGCCGGGCCCGACCGCCGGATCCTGAGAGAAAGCGTAGTAGGCGAAGCCTGCGCCCGTGTCGACCGCACTCGCGGCGGGGAAGCCCTCGCCCTGGTCGAGGTGGAGGTACGACTCGGCATCACCGAACGCTGTAGGCTGCCTATGTGACGACCGTTTCGCGCTTGGTTCTTCTGGCGAGGGTGTGCCGCGAACGCCTCGCTCCCTGGCCGGAAGCGGTGCCGAGTGGCTTGGCAAGGATGCGATCGGGCGTTCAGCGGGTTCTGATCGCGAAAGGACGGGGGCTGAAACCAAGGGGAAGACCGAGAACGACAGGAGACAAAGACGCAGATTCATGGTGGCGAATCGCCCATTCGCAGAATATGGCCGGTGGTCAAATCAATCAACGGCTCCGGCCAGGCGTTTTCGGCGCGTCCGGCTTCTCGAACAGCCACCCGATCCCCGTGAAGACCCCGTTGATCACAGCCATCCACACGAGCATGTCGAGGAGGACGAGCATCGCCGCGAGGCCGATGTCCTTCGTGGACCCGAAGGCCGTGATCGGCGCGAAGACGTAGAGCAGCGCCGGGCGCGGGCGCCGCGGGTGGTCGAGAAAGGCCATGTAGAGGAAGCCGAGCGTCGGGAAGAGGACCGACGGCGGGATCGACAGCGCCATCCGCACGCCCAGCGGCGGCCCGAGGCGCCGCCGCCGGTACATGTTGTCGATTGCCACGCGTCAACCGCCGAGGATTTCGTTGAGACCTTCGAGAACCTGCGCGAGTTCGTCCGGAGTCGCCCGCGCGAGTCGCTTGCCGAGCCGCTCCGTCGAGAGAGTGCGGACCTGGCCGATCTTCACCCAGGACTTCTTGGGGAGCTTCGGGTCGGAGAGGGGCAGGGTGAGAGGGAACCCGGCGCGAGGCGCCTGGCTCGTCAGCGCGACGGCCACGACGGTCCCAGAGTGGCGGTTGAAGACGTCGGCGCTCAGGACGAGGACGGGGCGAAGGCCCGCCTGCTCGCTTCCGCGGACCGGGTTCAGGTCCGCCCAGACGACGTCGCCCCTCAGTACGGCGGCCATCCCGCCACCGGCTCCAGCCCTTCCTCGGCGAGCGCACGCTCGACGCCGCGATCCAGCTTCGCGCATTCGCGCGCGAGCCGGGCGCGGTCGAGACGTCCGAGCTTCTCCTCGATGGAGTCCTGCACGAGCCTGCTGCGGCTCGGAAAAAGTCCGCGCCGAACGAGCCGGTCGACGCGCGTCAGGGTGCGGCGGTCCAGCGACACGGCGACTTTTGCGGTGCTCATGGGTATGACTCTAGGTCATACCCACGAGCCTGTCAACGGTACCCCGCCGGCCTCTACTTCGCGAACACGTCGTCGACCGGCGTGATCGTGACCGCGTCGGCCTTGATGCCCAGCTTCAGGGCCCCGATCACCTTGTCCTCGTCGAGGAGCGCCTTGGGCTTCTCGCCGTCGTACGTGATCGGCGAGAACCCGTCGGCGACGAGCGCCGCCTTCAACGCCTCGGCGTCCTTCGTGACCATGACGATCGACAGGTTCTTCGCCTGCAGGTGCCGCTTGACGGCCGCGTTCACGTCGGCGCGCGTGAGCTTGCCGAGCTTCGCGCGCATGTCGGTGACGTAGTCCGGCAGGCCGTACCACTTCTGGTCGAGCGCCGTGCCGAGCGCGTGGTCCTGAGTGGCCGTCAGGAGGTAGACGTTCTTCATGAGGTAGTCGCGCGTCGTCTGGAAGTCCTCCTCGGACAGCCCGTCGTTCACGAGCTTGTCGAGCTCCCAGATCGCGACGCGCAGCGCCATGTGAGCGTTCTGCGGCATGACGGGGCGGATCCAGATCTCGAAGAGCTGCGCGCGGCGCGCCACGTTCGGCTCGGGAAGCATGCGGTACATCCCGCCCGGGAACGCCTCGATGTAGGCGTAGTCGCCGTAGTTCATGCCGCGCACCTCGCGGATGCGCTGGTAGAGGTGGGAGCTGGACGAGCGGTGCTCCCCGAGCCAGGCGCGCGCGACCGAGAGGGCCGCGAAGTCGGGATGCGCGCGGGTCACGTCGATCGGGAAGCCGAACGAGATCGCCGTGGAGCGCGTCTCCTTCTTCACGATGTCGACGTCGATGCCCGAGGGCTTCCGGCCGGCGACGCCCGCGGGCGCCGGCAGCGCGGGGCCGGCCGGGAGCTTCGCCGCGTCGGCCTTGACCCGGGCCGCGAACTCGGCCGGAACGTCTCCCGCGACGCCGACCGTGAGCGCGGCGCGCGTGTACGCCTTCTGCGCGAAGGCCTTGACGTCGTCGAGCGTGATCGCATCGAGAGAGGCGACCGAGCCCAGCGTCGGATGGCCGTACGGCGTGCCCGCGAAGACGCGCTGCTGGAGGCGCTCCTTGCCGAGCTCTTCGTCGTTGTTGCTGCGGAGGTTCTGGACGAGGGCGTTCTTCAGGGCGTCCTTGATCCGGCGGAAGTCCTCCTCCCGGAAGCCGGGCGCCACGAGCTGCGGGAGAGCGACGTCGGCGAACGTCTTCCAGGCGTCCCGGTGGACGACGCCGGTGAAGATCGTCATCTCGCGGTCGCATCCGGCGTCGAAGCTGGCGGCGACGGGGAACAGCGCCCTCTTGATCTCGTCGATCCGGAGGTCCTGGGATCCGCCGTCCGCGATCATGCGGGCCGTGAGGGCGGCGAGGCCTTCCTTGCCGGCCGGGTCGTGCGCCGAGCCCGCGGCGAACATGAGCTTGACTTCGAGGCGCGGGAGCGGGGATTTCTGCTCGATCCACGCGACGTCGGGCCCGGACGGGCCGCCCTTCGCGGCCGCTCCGTAGCTTGCCAGCGGCGCGAGCGTCGCCATCGCCTCGGGCATCGGGTCTTTCGAGAGGGTCGTGAGGACGAGGTTCGTGTCGGTCAGGTACGTTTTCGCGGCGGCCTGGAGGTCAGCCGGCGTCAGGGCGTCGATGAGGCGGTAGTACTGGTTCAGCGTCCCATACGAGCGGCGCAGGCGCACGAAGCGGGCGAGGAGGCCGGCGATGCGCTCCGTGTCGTCGAGGCCGCGCACGAGGCCGTAGCGCGAGTTCGATTTCACCTCGGCCAGCCGCTTCGCGTCGACGGGCGTTTCGCGGAGGGCCGCCATCGCGGCGAGGATCTGGTCGCGGACGTAGACGGGATCCGTCCCCTTCTTCAGGCGCGTGAAGACGCCGACGAGCTCGGGATCCTCGTTGACGTCGACGCTCGGCTGGAACGAGTCGACCTTCTGCTCCTTCTCGACGAGCTTCTTGTAGAGGTCCGACGTGGGGCCGAACGTGAGGTCGAACAGGGCGTCGAGGGCGGGCAGGTCCTTCTTCGTCTCCGAGAAGGCCGGGCCGTGGAACGCGACGACGACCCACGGGAGCGTGTCGGACGGCCACGGCACGTGGGCGGTGACCGGGCCCTTCGCGGGCGGCTCCTGCGGGATCGGGAGCGTCTTCCCGCCCCGCTTCCAGCCGCTCCAGTACTTCTCGACGAGGGCGATCGTCTTCGCCGGGTCGACGTCGCCGGCGACGATGATCGTCGTGTGCTCGGGCCGGTACCAGCGGTCGAAGAACGTCCTCGAGTACGCGAACTGGTTGGGCATGTCCTCGATGTCCTTGAGGAAGCCCATCGTCGTGTGCTTGTACGTGTGGACGTTGAAGGCCTTGTCGCGCGTGACCTCGTAGAGCTTCGAAATCGGGTTCGCGCTGTTCTTGTTGTACTCGCCGAGGACGGCGCGCGCCTCGGTCTTGAACTCGGACTCTCCGTACTCGAGGTTCTGGAAGCGGTCGGCCTCGATCTTCAGCATCGTCTCGAGGTCTTCCTTCGGGAACGTCGTGTGGTAGTTCGTGTAGTCGTCCGTCGTGTACGCGTTCTGGCGGGCGCCCGCGCGCGTGACGATCTCCTGGTACCTGGCGGGGGGATACGCCTTCGTGCCGCGGAACATCATGTGCTCGAAGAAGTGGGCGAACCCGGACTTGCCGGACTCGACCTCGTTCCGCGACCCGGTCTTCACGGGAATCTGGAGCGAGACGATGTTCGGGAAGCCGGTCGGGACGACGATGACCTTCAGGCCGTTCGGGAGGGTCTTCTCCGTCGCCTTGAAGGGCAGGATGTCGGCGGCGGGCTTCGCGGCCGGCTTTGCGGCGGCGGGGGAGGCTGGCTTTGCGACCTCGGCGTTTCCCCGGGTCGCCAGGAGGGAGGTGAGGACGAGGGCAGCGGAGCGGACGAAGCGCATGCGGGGCTCTCCTTCGTGGACGGAATCTATCCCGTACGCATACGAAGGAGAGCCCGAAGTGTTTCGAGTTCAGTTCGGCTCGGGGCAGAAGTCCGAAAACCCGCGGCCGGCTTCCCGTCGGGCGACCGGGTCGTGGGGCTCCCGGAGGACGCCGAGGGCGACGAGCTGCGGCCGGAATTCGTAGCGCAGCCGGACCGACATCGCGGGGGCGTCCTCGAGGTCCACGTCCACGCGCGTCACGTCGAACCTCGTCCGGCGGCCGATGCCGGTGGCGGCGAGCTCGTCGGAGAGAGAGGAGACGGAAGAGGGAGCGGGGGATTGCTTCGAAAGGTCGCGGGAAGCGCCTGCCTGCGGCTCGGGCGAACCCGCGTCCGCGGCGTCTTTCCTTCTTTCATTCGCAGAATTCTTCTCTTCTTCCTTTCTCCCTCCCCAGAAGCCCGTCCGGTACGGCTGCTTCTCGCGGAAGAACACCGCCTCGATCGTCCCGAGATTCGACGTCTGCCCGAGCTGAGCGCCGTAGGAGCGCTTCTCGCCCGTGAAGTAGAACTTCCGGCTCGTGTCGCCGGACACCTGCCAGCCGGGGATCACGACGGTCTGGTACGGGTCGAGGATCCACTTGCGTGCGTCCCGCGCGGTCGTGTGCTTCGCGTCGATGGTGTTCAGGCCGTCGACGGACAGCGCGACGGCCACGCGCACGCCGAGCGGGTTCGTGATCCGGAGCGAGAAGTCGCGGCCGCGGAGCGCCTCGACGTAGACCGTGCCGCGGGCGGGGTACTCGGGGCGGGCCGCGCCGTCCACGAGGACCTCGAGGCCGAAGCCGGCGGGAGCGTTTCCGAGAGCGGAACCGGCGGCGAACAGGAACGACAGGAGCGGGGTGCGAAGTCGCATGGCGATCTCCTTCGCACCGTTGGACCCGGCCCGTGCCGGGAGGTTCCCGTCAGGCCGCGAGGTTCTTCGCGAGGAGGACGAGGCCGACCGCGATGACGAAGACGCCGAACCACTTCCGCAGCCTCGCGGCGGGCACGTTTCGCCCGAGACGCTCCCCGACCAGCGCGCCGACGACACAGACGCCGGTGAACGCCGCGGCGTAGCCGTACGACACGTTCTGGTCCCCGATGTGGCCCGCGAATCCCGCCGCGGAGTTGATCGCGATCACGACGAGCGACGTGCCGACGGCGAGCGGCATCGCGAGGCCGGCCGCGAGGACGAGCGCGGGGACGATGAGGAACCCGCCGCCGACTCCGAGCAGGCCGGTGAGGAACCCGACGCCCGCGCCGAGCGGGGCGACGAGGACGGGGCGGGGCTCGTGCGCGGGGCCGCCGCCGCGCCGGCCGCGGAGCATGAGGAGGCCCGCGGCGAGCATGAGGATCGAGAACAGCACCAGAAGCGTGCGCCCCGAGAAGCCCCGGCCCGCGCGCGCGCCGAGGAACGCGCCGACGAGGCCGGCTCCGCCGAACGCGAGCGCCGCGCCCCACGCGACCGCCTTCTGTCGCGCGTGCGCGAGCGCGGCGACGAGGCTCGTCGTCCCGACGCTCACGAGCGAGGCGGGGATCGCGACCTTCGGATCGAGTCCGGCGGCGTACACGAGGACCGGCACGGTCAGGATCGACCCGCCGCCGCCGAGGAGGCCGAGCGAGAGCCCGACCGGAAAGGCGAGGATCAGCGCGAGAGCGCTCCCGGTCACTTCCCGAGCGCCGACGCGAAGAACGCCCCGACGTCCTTGCGGAGCTTCGCGAGCTCGCCGACGTGGAGATACATCATGTGCCCCGCCTCGTACTCCTTCGCCGTGATCCGCGCGCGCTGCTCGGCCGTGAGGCCCATGTGCGAGAGCGTGTAGCGCGTCGCGAAGTGGGGCGTCGCGAGGTCGTAGTGTCCCGACGCGACGAAGAGGCGCATGGAGGGGTTCTTCGCGAAGGCCGAGCGCAGGGCGCCGCTCGTGTCCGCGAACGTGTTCTGAGGGAACTCCCACGGGCTCCCGATGCCGCCGCCGAGCACGTAGTACGTCAGGTCGCTCTTGAAGCCGAGGTCGGCCCGCACGTACTGGTTGAAGGCGGCGGTGTAGGGCGGGACGATCGCCGCGATGCTCGGGTCGAAGTCGGGGCGCTCGGCGATGCCGGACTCGTTGTCGCCCGTGAAGCGGGAGTCGATGCGCCCGACGTTCTTCCTCTCGGCCGCGAGGAGCTCCCGGCAGAAGTGCATGATCTCGATCCGCTCGTCCGCCCGCTCGATCCACCCGGCGTCGAGGCCCGTGTAGCGCGCGAGGCGCGCCGCGAGCGCCTTGCGCTCGGCGGGCGGCAGCGCGTCGCCCTTCGCGAGCGCGACGGGATACTCGCCGCCCGCGAACGCCTCCACCTCGTCGAGGACGGCGCGCAGCGGCTTGCCCTGCAGGTCGGCGGGGAGCTTCTTGTGATACCAGGCGGTCGCCGTGTACGTCGGGAGGAAGAGCGGGTACGGGAGGTCGTTGCCGCGCGTGAAGCGGGCCGTCTGGAAGTTCAGGATCGAGGACACGAGGAGGATGCCGTTGAACGCGATTCCGCGGTCCACGAGGTAGCCCGAAAGGCCGGCCGCGCGCGTCGTCCCGTAGCTCTCGCCCACGAGGAAGAGCGGCGAGCCCCAGCGCTCGTAGCGCGTGAGGTACAGGCGGATGAACTCGCCCACGGACGCGATGTCGCCGTCGAGGCCCCAGAACTTCTTCCCGAGCTCCGGCTTGGCGGGCCGGCTGTAGCCGGTGCCGACGGGGTCGATGAAGACCATGTCGGTGTCCCCGAGCCACGTCTCCTCGTTGTCGACGAGGGTGTACGGCGGCGCGGGCATCATCCCGTCGGCGTCCTTCATCTTCACGCGCCTGGGCCCGAGCGCTCCCATGTGAAGCCACACGGACGCGGCGCCGGGGCCGCCGTTGAACGAGAACGTGAGCGGCCGCTTCGACGCGGGGGCCCCGCCGCGGTCGAGCGTGTACGCCATGAAGAAGACCTTCGCCTCGGTCTCGCCGGCGTCGGTCTTGAGCGGCAGAAAGCCCGTCGTGGCCGCGTAGGAGAGCGTCTTTCCGCCCGCCGTCAGCGTGTGCTTCGTGACGACCGGCGGCTCTTCCTTCTCGTCCTTCTTCTTGTCGTCCTTCTGGGCGGCTTCGTCGGCCTTCGCCGAGGCGGCGGGCGTCGCGGCCGGGGTGGCTTCGGGCCGCGCCGCGCGCGTCTGGGCGAGGAGGACGGTGAGGGCGAGCGTCGTCAGCATGGAAAGCCTCCGGAGGCGTTCTTTGACCGCGGGGTGGCCGTACCGTACATTGCCCGGGCATGAAAAGCGATAGTCCGGCGCCGGTCCGCGTGGGTCTCCTCGGCTGGGGAAACGTCGGACGCGCGTTCGCCCGCCTCCTCGCCTCCCGCGCGCCGGATCTCGCGGACCGCCGCGGCGTGAGCCTTCGGCTCGTCGCGGTGGGGACGCGCCGGCCGGACGACGCGCGCGAGGCGGGACTCGGCGACGTGCGCTGGACGACGGACCTCGCGTCGGTCGCGACGGCGCCGGACGTGGACCTCGTCGTGGAGCTGATCGGCGGGCACGAGCCCGCGAACGCGCTCATCCGCGCGGCGCTCGGCGGCGGGAAGAGCGTCGTCACGGCGAACAAGCTCCTCCTCGCGAAGGAAGGCGCGAGCCTGCAGGCGCTCGCGCGGGAGAAGAAGGCCGGGCTCGGCGTCGAGGCGGCCGTCGCGGGCGGCATTCCGATCCTCCGCGCCCTGCGCGAGAGCTTCGCGGGCGACCGGGTCGCCTCCGTGTCGGGGATCCTGAACGGGACCTGCAACTTCATCCTCACGGAGATGGAGGCGACGGGCCGTGCGTACGCCGACGTCCTGAAGGACGCCCAGCGCCTGGGCTACGCCGAAGCCGATCCCGCGAGCGACGTCGAGGGCGAGGACGCCGCCTACAAGCTCGCACTCCTCGCGCGCCTCGCGTTCGGCCGCGACGCGCAGGTGTCGCAGATCGCGCGCGAAGGCATCACGCGCCTCCTGCCCTGCGACTTCCTCTACGCGAAGCGCCTCGGTCGGACGCCGCGCCAGCTCGGCGTCGCACGCGAGCTGCCGTCCGGCCACCTTCTCCTGTCCGTGAGGACGCACCTCGTCTCGAGCGCGTCGCTCCTCGCGAAGGTGACGGGGCCGTTCAACGCGATCGAGGTGAAGGCGGCGGCGGGCGGATCGTTCGTGTTCTCGGGCCGCGGCGCGGGCGGCGAACCGACGGCGACGGCCGTCCTCGCGGACGTCGTGGAGCTGGTCCGGTCCAGGGGCGAGCCGCGCGTCCCGCCGCTCGGCTTCGCGGACCTTCTCGCGTGCGAGGCGGCCTCGGCGGGGGAGTTCGTGTCGGCCTACTCGCTGCGGTTCGTCGTGCGCGACCGGTCCGGCATCATCGCGGACCTCGCGCGGATCCTCGCGGACCACGGCGCGAACATCGACGCGGTCTTCCAGGAGCCGTGGCCCGACAAGGACGCGCTCCCGTTCGTCATCACGCTCGAGCCGGTCGCGCAGAGCGCGCTCGACGCCTCTCTCGCAAAGATCGGCGGGCTCGACTTCCACGTCGAGCCCCCGCTCGCGCTGCCGTTGACGAACTAGACCCCAGGAAGAGCCTTTTCCTCTTGGGGGAGGTCGAAAAACCCGCCCTGAACTGTCTATAGGGATAGGGGACGCCTCGCTCTCGGTCAGGCGAGGCGCGGAGAGGGCGTTTTGAGACACTTGAAGACTTGCGGTGCGATCGTGCTTGCCATCGGCGTGGCCGGCGGTCCGGCCGAATCGGCTCAGAACATCGTCCAGCCCTGGGAGACACTTCCTTCATTCAAGCCCAACCAGGTCTTTCATTCCGGTCCCATTGACGACGTCAGCCTCTTTAGCGGAGACGCTCAGATCTCCGTACCGCTCGGCCCCGAATTTACGCTGAGTCCGGGGGTCAAGTGGCAGCTCTCAGCGCGCTACTCGAGCAAAATGTGGCATATGTGGAGCCAGGATTGCAACGCAGTCGGCTGCACGACGTTTCTGTCCCGTGCGCGTCTCGGCGGCAACTCCGCGCTGGGGGCGGGATGGACGCTGGAACTCGGGCACATCATCGCGGGCAGCAGCGTCCAGGTCGAAGACCCGCGGCCCCGCTATCGCTCACCGGCTGGCGGTATCACTTTCATTTCGATGCCTGCTGGCGGCGGATACGGCACGCCCGACGACAACAGCTTCGTCAGGTTCTCGTCACAGCCGTTCTGGACGATGCAGCGCCCGGACGGGACGACGTGGGAATTCACGCACAGCTTCTACGCGCCGTCATCGCCGAACAACTACGACTATTGTGACGACGACCGCGTGAACTCGGGAATCCCTCGGTATGGGCTGGAGCGCGTCCGCGACCGCTTCAACAACGTCGTCCTCACGGTGACCTACGACGCCCAGAAGCCGTGGCAGGTCAAGAACGTCCTGCTCTCGAACGGCCAGTCTATCGACTTCACCTGGGGCACGTTCCAGCGCCAGGGTAGCTCGTATGCCTGGCCAGTCCTCAGCACCATCAGCTTTTCGTCCGTGGGTGGAAACCCGCTGACAGTGACCTTCTCGCGTTTTCCGGATGGCAGGATCGGTCGGTCGCCGTTCGAGCAGGGCAGCTCGAATTGGTGCCCATCGGACCCGACGAGATCAACGATCGACGGGCCACTACTCAGCCGCATTGACGTCGGCGGCCACTTCTACGACTTCACCTACGCGGCGAACGAAGGCACGGGCTACGAGACTCTAGTCTCAACCTACACCCTGCCGACAGGCGGCCGTGTGGAATACGACTGGCTCCGCTACACGGTCCTGAAGCCCTGCGTAGAGGGGAACCAAGGGTGCAACCCGGAATCCGACTCCGCGCTGCAGCAGGCCGTGACGCAGGACACCGGCGACTCGTGTTCTTCCTGGCGAATGTACCTCCAGAATTTCATCGACGCGAGCCCCAGTGTCATATCGCGCCGCGAGATTGACCCCTTTGGGGGTTTGACTCGGACGACGAGTTACTCAAGGAAGCAGTTCGGAGGGAAGGCCCAGGCGGGGCCCTTGGGAGATTTCGACGTTTCGCTGGTCATGCGCCAGGCCATAGTCGTACGTCCTGATGGAAACGGAGGCTCCATCTCTTCGAAGCACCTCTTCAACCACGACGGTGCCGAGCTGGAGCGCCGCCATTACCCGACGGGCGCCGCGACAGGCGCGCCTTTGAGGTCCGAGATCTTCTGTTACGACGGCACGAATCCCGCTGGGAAGGTCTGTGGAGCCATCGATGCCAGCCGCCAAGAGCCGCAGTACTACAGCAAGTTTGTTGATCTGTGGGCGGTGATTCCAATCCGACGCTCGCGGGAAGTGACTTGGTACGGGACGAATCCGCAACCCGGCGGCAGCTGCCTGGACAACGAATCGATTCCGTGCCGATTCATCTCGCGCAGCGAATGGATCGAAGGCGCACGCGAGTTTCGCGTCGAGAGAATCGGGCTCGAATACACGACGCCCAGTTACAGCTCGGCCATGGCCCAGCCCGGCTTTCTTCGAAGGGAGACCACGACAAACTGGACGCCGGCACGAGTCTCGCCGGCATGGATGCCGAAGATCGCCGATTCCGTCACGGTCCAGGACGTGCACTGTCAGAGCGAGCCATGCAATTCGGTGACGTTTGGCTATTGCCCGAGCGAACTGGCACCGTGCGACCACTCGAAGTCGCTGACCTACGATACGAGCGGCAACCTCACCTTCCTTTCGATCTCCGACACGCGGACTGGGTATGCGGCATCCGTCTCGGCCGGCTACACTTTCACGGGCAACGACCCGACGACCGAGACCGTGACGGGATCGGGATCGGTGACTGGATCGCTGAGTACAACGAGGACCTATCAAGGCCCGAACCTCCACCAGGTGCTCACGGCCAAACGGAATCCTTTCACGTTCTTCTCCTTCGACGTGGATCGGGAAGCACCTACCGGCCTGATAACCGCGAGTCGCGACGCGAACAGCGCACTCGTGACGACCTACACCTACGACAATCTGGGCCGCCTCAAGAAGATCGAGGCGCCTGGGGAGCTGAAGACGACCATCTGCTACAAGGACCCCTCCGGCTCGACGCCCGCGTATGCGCTCGTCAAACGCACATCCTCGGACACCGAGTCAGTCTGGTGCGACCCCGATGCCGGTCAACCAGTTGAAGGGGGAGGGCCGGTCGAGGCCTATGGATACGACGGCTTCGGTCGCCTGATCCGCGAGGTGAGAAAGCTGCCGAACCTCATCGGCGGCGGAAGTCTTGCTTTTCGAGCTACCCTCTATAACAGCGCAGGATATGTTTCGGACGAGACGGAGTGGCAGCCCTGTGGGACAAACCAGGTCGGGACCTGCATGACAGTTGTTCCGGCCTCGGGGAAGCGGGCAACGTACTCGAACTTCGACTTCAAGGGGCGCTGGAGGTACCGCGTTGCGGCGGATTCCTCGAGCGTCGATCGTTCTTTCGACGATCCTGCCCCAATCTGGAATTCCGACACTGCGGAGCTCGTGACCCTTCACGAGGTGAACGCGGCAGCCGGAAGCGGCTCAGGTTCACTTGCATACACCGCCAAACGATCGGATTTTCTGAACCGTTTGTTCGTGACGAGCCTCCCCGGAGACACCCTCAACCCCGTGAACCCGCCGGGCTTCTCATTCAGGGCCGGCCCCTACACGTCGTATCTGTGGAACACTCTCGACAGGGTCTCCAAAACCACTCAGGAAAGCCAAGGCCGAAGGTTCGACTACGACAAGCTGGGAAACCTGCGTTCTGAAACGCATCCGGAATCAGGCGCCACGACCTATTCGTCGTTCGACGTCCTCGGAAACGTGCTTTCGAGGACGGAGGCAGACGGCCGGGTTGTCGCGGCGACATACGACAATCTCGGACGCCTCGTGACGGTCGACGCGAACTCGCTCAACTACCGGCATAACTACTATGACGGGAGCGGCTTCAGTGGAGGCATCTATAAGCTGGGTCGCCTCACCCGCCAGGTTTCGTCGAACCCCGGCTCACTGCTGGAGAACGCCACGGTCGAAGAGGACTATTCGTTCTCCGGCCTCGGAGGCCGACTCTCGGCACGGACGACTCGCCTCAAGAGATCCTCTCAGGCAGTCCTGTTGGAGCCAGAACAGTCTTTCTTCTGGAATAACCTTGGCCTGTTACAGACCCACGTGCATGCCCGTGTCTCGGGGTCTTTCTCCACGGACACCTACTACACGTCGGGGCTTCCGACGCGCCTCGTTAACGGGTCGCAGACCATCGTGTCGGGCGCCACATACAGCGCCTTCGGCGGGCTCCAGTCGTATACAACGGGAGACGGGGTCCAGACGATCTTCACGCCCGATGCGACGGGTATGTCCCGTCCGAGCGCGATCACGACGTCGGGGGTCGTCCCTGCGGCCGCAAACTTCAACACGGGCACGATCTCCTACGATGGAGTGGGCAACATTCGCCAGATGCAGCTCTCGCCTTCGGGTCCGACGGATTCGTTCACATACGACCTGGCCGGGCGGCTGCGAAAGGCAACATGGGGCACCTTGGGCTCGGGGATCAACGATGATTTCGTCTACGACAATGACCTTTCAGGCCTTCACACATCGGGCAACATCACCCGGAAGGGGGTTGACGTCACGTGCACCCTGGTTCTCGGCGATCCGTGC
Organism: Thermoanaerobaculia bacterium; assembly: GCA_044229475.1. Classification (GTDB taxonomy): domain Bacteria; phylum Acidobacteriota; class Thermoanaerobaculia; order UBA5066; family UBA5066; genus Fen-183. The sequence continues at coordinate 628,595 of JBGASW010000001.1, forward strand.
ACGCCTCTGGACGTGAATGCTGCGACGAATAGGCTGACGACTGGAACCTACGGGCCATCGGGTGAGATCCGGACCTTCGGACCCAAGACGTATGCCTACGACGGCCTCCTGCGCCAGGTGAGGTTCTCACAATCGGGTTCGGTCGAACACTCGCTGTTCGGCGCGGACGACGAGAGACTCGCACGAGTCGTCCCGACGGCGGCCGTCCCCGAGACAGTGAAGGCGACCCGGCTCTTCACACTCAGCCCTTGCCGTCTCTACGACACGAGGAACTCGACTGCGCTCGTTCCCGGCGTCGAGCGCACCGTGCAGGCGAGCGGAATCTGCGGCGTGCCCTCGAATGCGACGGCGCTCGCCGCAAACGTCACATCCATCAACGCATCGGCAGAGAACGGCTCGATGCGTGCCTACCCGGCGGGAATCTCTTTCCGTCCCCTTATGACCGCGAATGCGATCCGCGGGGGCCGCACGCGTGGGATGATGAACATCATCGAGCTTGGAGATCCAAATGGCACCGAGCCAGGGAAGTTCCGGCTGCTCTCGGACATGCCGAGCGCGAGCCTGCATGCGCTCGTGGACGTAAGCGGCTACTTTGCGCCGGTCTCGACAGCGACCGGAAACTCCTGGTACGTGACGCTGCGCGACAACGATCATCGTCTCTCGACCGAGTACCGGTGGGACGAAAGCGGGAACGTCATGAACCTGCTGTCCGATCACATCTACCTCGGCAGCATTCGGGTTGCGACCGTGGGCACCTCCGCGACCGAGGGGGTCCCGCTTGGGCTCACGTACTACTCAACCGACCATCTCGGCACCCCCCGCCTCGCACACACGACGGGTGGGCAGCTGGTCGCGAGCTACCGATACAGGTCGTTCGGAGAGCCTTACACGGGCAGCGGGCAGACCCCTGGAACGGCGACGACCCAGGGCCTGGGATTCGCCTTGATGGAAAGGGACGCCCTCAGTGGCGACCACTACGACCACGCGAGGTTCTACTCGGGCTATACGGGTCGATTCAACAGCCCGGACGTCTTGCGTGGAAGGGTTGAAGATCCACAGAGCTGGAATCGATATGCCTACGCTAGAAATAATCCTCTCAAGTACGTCGACCCGGACGGGCGTTCAGCGAACCTCGCTAACTTCGTCTCCCAGCAGACGCTGGACCGCAACAGGACGATTAGGAGTTACATCAGAACGGCGGGCGCGATCGCTGGCGACGTCTCCGGTATCTCAGGGCTCGGAGGCGTTGCCGATCGGCTTGCGGCCGGGCTCTTCCCGCAGACCTACCGCGAGGTAGGAGCGAACCTCCAGGGATCGCTCGCGGGAATGATGGCCGGCTTCACCGTGCCGGGCGCTGGGGCGGGCGTCGCTGAACTGGCTTCGCGATTTGCAGGCGTTGAAGGCCGAGCGGACGTGCTCGGGAAAGTAATTACCTCTGAGGGCGGGCTGAAGCTCTCCCAGACAGTGGAAAATCAGCTGCTCGGTGAGGGTGCGAAGAACAGGAGCTTCATCCCTGCCCAGTCCATCCTCGAAACGATTGGGTCCGGCTCGCGCGTGGCCGATCCGCAGGGTGTCGCGGGGCAGTATCTCTACACCGCGGGCGCCACGTACAACGGGAGCAAGGGCACGCTCGAGGTGCTTGTGAACGAAGAGAGCGGGCAGATTAATCACGTGTTGTTCAAGACGACGAAGGACCTGCTGCCATGAATTCTCGAGTGCCGCCGGAATCCTTATCGCCGCGTGATCGGCTCTATGAGCTTCTCCGCTTGAAAATCGGGAAAGACCTCTCGTTCCAAGAATTCTGCTCGGACTTCGAGGACACGTATAACCTGCGACTCGACGCAGCCTCGGTGTCTGGGCAGGAACTCGCGGCCTTCAAGGCGCTTTTCGATGTCGTGGTGTGGTACTCGCCTTTTCCGCCAGAGCGCAACCAGATCCCGAACTACAAGAGCGAGGCCGAGATCTATGCGGCGGTAGAACGCACGCGGAATGAACTCGGGATAACAGTCGGAGCGTAACTTTCCCCGCGCGTCCCGGTTCTTGCGAAGCTCGCGCGCGACCGCCTGCGCGCGAGTTTTCTTTTCGTGCTCGGCCGTCGCGCGCTCGGCAAGCACCGGTCCGCGCTCAGGGCGAAGCGGACCGGGAGAACGTGACGCCGAGGCACCGTCCGAAGAGACCGAGGAGAGTGCGCCCCCGGCGGCTTCGTCTCGCGGGGCTGAGGTGGGCGAGGGGCGCGGCACGGCGCGCGCCGGGGCCCTTTTCCCCGGCCCTTCTCCCGTCGCGCGCCGATGCGAGCGCCCCCGCGGCCGAATGCGCATGCGGCCGCGACCGGCTGTTTGTTACGGCTCCGCGCTTTCGCGCTGCGCCGAGCTCCGCGAGACTCCGCGGCCCGGCGCCGTCACCGGCGCGCGGGCCGTGCCGCACAACGAGTTGGTGCGGACACCGCCGGGGGCTGCTGAGCGCGCGCGGGGCCGGCTTCGACTGACGCTCGACCGTCTCCCGCGCGCGAGCTGAAGAACCTGAAGGCCTGGCACTGCGCGATGCGGTCTCTTCCGCGCGCGAGCGCCTGCGGTGCTCGACGAGCTCGGCTCCTCGGCCCACGCGCGCGGGCACGCTCGCGCCAGGCGGGGGAACGACGTGAGCACCGAGAGCACCGGCGCGCGGCCTGCGGCCGCGCGCCCGGGAGCGGCAGCGAAAGAGGAAAACGGGCGACGGCCGCCGCGAAACGAGCGAAATGGCGCGCCACGATGGCTCAGGAAGCCCGAACTCCTTCGGGCCCGGCCTCTGCCATCCCCGGATTTCTTTCTTTCGCTGCGCTCTTCTTCTCGTCCTCGGGCGTGGCGCGAGCCTGCCTCGAAGCGCGGGGATCGAGGACACGCAGGCGCGTCAGCGCCGAGGCCCGCAGATGCCCGCGCCGAAAAGCAGGCGCAGTGCCACGCATGAAGCGACCGCGCGAAGCGCGCACCGCTGAACGCCCCCGCGCCGGCGAGTTGGTGCGCGCGGCGACGACAGCTCTTTTCATTTCGCTGCTCGCTGCCGCGCGCACCCGAGTACGTAATCCTCGATTACGTAAAGTCGCGAAGCGACAGAAGGCGTGCGGGAAGCCCCGCGGGCGCGGAGCGCCCGCGTACAAGGCCAGAGCCGGGTCCGAGAATGACCGGCATTCTCGGACAGCGGCCGCGCGCGAAAGCGCGCGGATTCAAGGCGCATGACGGCGAGGGGGCGCGGGGGCCCCCGCCGGCAGGCGCCTTGAAGAGCGCCCGGCACGAACTTCCCGCGACGCCGGAGCTCGCCGGCGCGGGGGCGTTTTCCTCCGTGCTCTTCGGGCGCGTCCTCTGCGATCAGCTCGCTCGAGGTCGAGCCGCTCCAGCGTGGCCCGGCGCTTGCGCGCGAGGAGCGATGACGGAGCACGCGTGCCGAGCGGACGTGATCGCCCGCAGCGCCATCGCAAGCGTCCGGGACACGCGGGTGAAGGGTCAGCGGGCCTTGAAGTCGGAGACGGTCGGATACTGTTTCACTCGTGCGCGCCAGGGTCCTTCGAAATCGCGGACCGCTTCGGGCGTCTGCTCCTCGGCGAAGTCGAGAAGCGTGTCGTACGTGACGACGCGGAGCGCGTGGGCGGGTACGGTCGAATTGAGCTGGACGAGGCGCCGCCTGTCGGTGCGCGACAGATCGCGGCGCCGGCCGATCACGATGGCCGCCTCGACGACCTCGCCCTGCAGCGGCTCCATTTCCTCGCCGCCGACCTCGGCGAAATCTCTCTGCCAGATGAGCCAGTCGTTTACCTGGCGCAGCGCGGTGCTCAGCTGCCGGGAGTAGAGCCCTGCCTTCGTGAAGAGCCGAGCGCGTGGAGACTCCAGCTCGACGAGCGTCCAGATCGAATAATTGCCCCAGACGACCGAAGCGAAGTCGGTGACGTACTTCGGGCCGACGCGAACCTTGTCGAAGACGTGCTTGAAACCGCCGAGGCCGAGGAGGGGCCACGGTGTCTCGGAAAGAAAGCGCTGGAGAGGCGCCTCGTCCTTGGCTTCGTCGAGCAGTTTTCGAAACCGCTCGAGGGTGGACGGCACGGGGCGCGCGGCTCAGCTCGCCCTGCGGCGTGCGTCAGCCATCGCGTCGATCATCTTGAGGATGGTCTTGCGGTCGTGAAGCGGGAGCTCGGCGATGCGCTTGACGCGCCGCCAGAGACGGAAGTCCTCGGGAGCCTCCAGAGATTTTCTCGGCGTCGTGCGGCCGGCCAGAACATCCATGGACACGCCGAGTGAATCGGCGAGCTTCTTGAGGAGGTCCGCCGACGGCAGGCCGCCCTGGATCTCGTAGTACGCCATCATCCGCGACGAAAGCCCGACGCGCCGGGCCAGCTCGGTCTGGGTGAGCCCTCTAGCCTTGCGGAGCCTGCGGATGCGCTCACCGAGAGGCTCCTGAGCCTGAGGTCTCGCTCGTTTCGTGCTCACGAAATCGAGTGTAGGAGGGCTTTCGGGCTCGGTGAGCATGGCGCTTGACATGTTTTACACCATACGTAAAACTCTGTCACGTGATTCGACGCCACGGTTCTCGCTCGATTTTGCTTGACACGTTTTCCGCCGAGGCCGCTTCCAGATGATCCCGGCCGAGACGATCGCCGACGTGAAGGCCCGGCAAGAGCTGGTGAGCTTCATCGAGAGCGCCGGCGTCCCTCTCAAGCGGCACGGAACGGACTACATGGGCCTGTGTCCTTTCCACGACGACCGCCGGCCGTCTCTCTCGGTTTCCCCCTCCAAGCAGTACTGGTGCTGCCTCGGGGCGTGCTCTTCGCCGGGGAAAATCGCTGGAGGCGACGTCATCGAATTCGCGCGGCGCCTCTGGAACGTCAGCTTCCGAGAGGCTCTCGCGCGACTCGGAGGCACGACCTCCGTCACGCTGCCCCCTCCGGCGCCGCGCACGTCCGCGCTGCGCGTCGTCAACGGCCGGCCGCGCCCGCGGCCTTACGTCGCTTCGGAATCCGCGCTTCTCTCCCAGGTGAGCGGCCTCTATCACCAGAGCTTTCTCTCGTCGGCCGAGGCGCGCGCGTACGCCGTCTCGCGCGGCCTTGCGAGCTCCGAACTCCTGTCAGCTCTCCCGATGGGATTCAGCGACGGCTCGCTCCTCGAGCGGGCGCCCGAAGGCAGCCAGACGTACGAAGGCCTTCGTGCGCTCGGCGTCGTGAAGACGGACGAGGACGGCCGAAACCCGCGCGAGCTTTTCTCGGGCTGCCTGGTCGTCCCGCTGCGCGACCTCTCCGGCAACGTCGTCAGCTTCTACGGCCGCAGGATCGAAGGCGATGGCCACTTCTACCTCCCCGGCCCGCGCCGCGGCCTCGTCAACGCCGCCTCTGCGGCGACGGCCGACGAGATCATCCTCACGGAGTCGGTCTTCGACGCGCTTTCCTTCCTCCAGGCCGGGATCCCGAACGCGATCCCTCTCTATGGCACGAACGGCTTCACTCCCGATCACGAGACGCTCCTCGAGAAACACCGCATCCGGCGCGTCGTCCTCGCGCTCGACGCGGACGAAGCCGGGCAGAAGGCCGCCACCGCCCTCATGGAGAAGCTTGGCGCGCGCGGGATCGACGTCCGAAACGTCCTTCTCCCCGTCAAGGACCCGAACCAGCTCCTCGTGGCTGAAGGAGCAGAGGGATTTCGCGAGACGTGGAAGAGGCTCGCCTCGGGAGGGGCCGGAAAGAGCAGCGAAAAGAAGGAATCAGGGAGTTTTTCTTCTTTCGCTGCTGGCACGAACGAGCCGCACGCCGAAGCGCTGCACGAAGCGGTCGTCCCCGTGAATCTCGACGCCTCAGGAGCCTACTCACTTTCGCTCGGCCCGCGCACGTACCGCGTGCGCGGGCTCTCGGCCTTCGGCGTCGATCGGCTGCGGGTAAACCTGCGCGTCGATCAGGCCGCGCGCTTCCACGTCGACACTTTCGATCTCTACTCTTCGCGCTCGCGCCAGGCCTTCGTCGAATCGGCCGCGGCCGCGCTGAGGCTCGGCGAGGGCGAGAGATCCGCGATCGCCGACGAGATCGCCTCCGTCATCGAGGCGCTCGAGAAAGAACGGCTGTCTCTCAGGGCCCAGGGCACGGGCGAGGCGAAAGAGCCCGCGATGAGCGCCGAGGGCCGCGCGGAGGCGCTCGCGTTTCTCAAGGGCGACATCGTCGCGTCGCTCAAGGCCGATTTCGTCGCCGTGGGCCTCGTGGGCGAGGAGACGGCGATGCTGACGGGCTACTTCGCTCTCGTCTCTCGAAAGCTCGACGAGCCGCTCTCGGTCCTTTTCTGCGCGCGCTCGGGCGCCGGCAAGAGCGCGCTTCAGGATCGCCTCTCGGACTTCTGCCCGCCCGAGGACCTCGTCAAGTACACGAGGATCTCGGGCCAGGTGCTCTTCTACAAGGACGAGAACGCCCTCAAGCACAAGCTCCTCGCCGTGGACGAGGAGGACGGAGCGACACAGGCGGCTTACGCCCTCAGGAGCCTTCTTTCGAGCGGCTACCTCTCGTGCTCGGTGACGAGGACGGACCCTCACACGGGGCGCCAGGTGGCCGACGATCGCCGCGTCAACGGCCCCGCCTCGAGCTTCCTCACGACCGCTCACCCGGAAGCTCTCGACTACGAAACGCGAAACCGCTACGTCATGGTCACGGTCGATGAATCGAGGGAGCAGACGAAGAGGATCCTCGAGCTCCAGCGCTGGAACGAAACCGTCGACGGCCTCAAGGCTCGCGAGAGAAGAAAGGCCGTCCTCTCGCGCCATCACAACGCCCAGAGACTCCTCGAGCCGCTCGAAGTCGTCATCCCCGTCGAGCTGGCGTACCCGTCTGGCTACCTCATCCTCCGGAGGGAGCAGAAGAAGTACCTCTCGCTCATCAAGGCGATCGCGCTCCTCTACCAGCACCAGCGGGAGCGAAAGACGCTCGTCGTCGAAGGCAGGAGCGTCGCGTACATCGAAGCGACGGAGAAAGACGTCGCGATCGCCCGTGATCTCGCCGCGGCGATCCTGGCCCGCAACCTCGACGAGCTGGCGCCCCCGACGCGCTCGCTGCTCGTGGTGCTGCAGGAGATCGTGCGGGCGAGGAGAAACGCCTCCGGCCCAAAGGCAGCCAGCAGCGAAAAGAAGAAATCGCCCGAGCTGCCGGCGACGCGCCGATACGTCCTCAGGAGCGAGAAGCCCGACGAGCGCCTCCTCGTCGATCGCCAGGAGATCCAGAGGGCCACCGGGCTCTCCTACTGGCACGTCAGGACGTACATGGCCCAGCTGATCGAGTACGAGTACGTCGAGAAGGCGCGTGGCGCCAACGGACGGACTCTTTACCGGCTCTTGTGCGAGGAGGAAAACGAGCCGGAATCGATGTGAAAGGCCGCAGCCTGCGGCTGCTTGCGGGCGCTTGCGCGCAAGCTGGCGCGGCGACACGTGACGCGGCAAGAGTGACGTAGCTCTCGAGGAGAGCAGCTTGCGGGGGTTTTCGGAAAACGTACTACCCCTCGCAGCGAAAAGAAGGAATCCCGAAACCCTCTTAGAGATCTTGAAGAGGGAAGCGGGACCTTTGGCCGAGCGCGTGATCCGCGCCCGATGAGCAGAAAGGAGACGGCGAATGAACGACCGGCAACGCCGGAAGATGGATCTTCTTCTCGCCCGCTTCGTCGAGGCGATGACGGCCTGGAGCTTCTCGAAGCTGACCGTCCGCTCGTACCGCGACGCCGTGCGCTTCTTTTTCGACTGGCTCGGGGAAGAGACGGATCTCACGGACCTCGCCGAAGTCATGCCCGAGACGCTGACGAGCTTCCAGACGTGGCTCTTCACGGTCGAGAAAACGAAGAGCAAGGGGCCGAGGAGAAGATCCCTGAACGACACGACGGGCGAGAAGCTGGCGGCCTCGTCGCAGGGCGCGAAGCTCACGGCGCTCAAGAGCTTCTTCCGCTTCCTCTGCCACGAGGGGAAGCTCCTCATCGATCCCGCCTCCGGCCTCGTCCTGCCGAAAAGACGAAAGCTCCTCCCGCAGGCGCTCCTCACGCCGAAGGAAGCCGTCAGGCTCTGCGACTCGATCGACACGTCGACGCCGATGGGGATGAGAAACCGCGCGATTGTCGAAGTCCTCTACGCGACCGGCGTCCGCAACGCCGAGCTGAGGGATCTTCTTCTCTCGGACTTCGACTCCTCGGCCGGAACTCTCTCCGTGCGCGCAGGCAAGGGCGGCAAGGACCGCGTCGTGCCTCTCGGGCCTCTAGTCTCGGCCGTCGTCTCCGACTACATCGCCCTGGCGCGGCCGAAGCTGCCCGTCAAACCCGGCGTCTCTCACATCTTCGTCTCCGAGCACGGCCGGCCGCTGTGGTCTCAGTCGATCGTCAGGATCGTGGACCTGGCCGCGAGAAGAGCCGGGATCAAAAAGCCCGTGCGTCCTCATCGCCTCCGTCACGCGTGCGCGACGCACATGCTCAAGGGCGGGGCCGACGTCAGGCACATCCAGAGGCTTCTCGGGCACTCGTCGCTCGCCACGACCGAGATCTACACGAGGGTCGAGATCTCGGACCTCAAGGCCGTCCACAAGAGATTTCATCCCCGAGAGAGGACGCGGGGATGAGCGAAGACCTCGAGCGCCTTCTCTCCGATTACCTGAAAGCCCGGCGCTCCGAAGGCACGGCGCCGGGCACGCTCGTCTATCGCCGGATCTACCTCGCGCACTTCCTCTCGTGGCTGAGGGATCGCGGCACGACGGACCTCAGGACTGTCACGCCTGAGGCTGCGCGCGATTACGCCGTGGCGCTCGCGCGCCATCGCTACAAGGTCGGCCGCGCCGAGGGCGCTGAGGTGCGGGTGCTGAAGCCTCGCACGCGCGTCATGCGGCTCCTCGTCGTGCGCGACTTCTTCCGCTGGCTCATGAAGACGGGTCTTCTCCTCTTCGATCCGACGGCTGCGCTGCCTCTCGTCATGAAGAGGCGCCAGCTCCCGAGGCACGTCCTCTCCGAGACTCAGGTCGAGAAGCTCCTCTCGTCCCCGAACCTCTCGACGCCGGTGGGACTGCGCGATCGCGCGATCCTCGCGCTCCTTTACTCGACCGGTCTCCGGAGATCGGAGCTCTCGGCTCTCGACCTCACCGACGTCGATCTGACGGACGGGAGCGTCTTCGTCAGGCGCGGCAAGGGCGGAAAGTCGCGCCTCGTGCCGCTCGGCGAGAGCGCCGCGAAAGACGTCGCTCTCTACGTGCAGAAGGGCCGGCCCGAGCTGGCCGAAGGACATTGCATGCCCCGAACGCCGGCCCTCTTCGTCAGCGTGGGCGGACCCGGGCGGAAGAACCAGGGCGGCCGTCTTCAGCCCGACGGCGTGAGTCTCCTCGTCCGAAGGGTCTCTCAGAGAGCGAAGCTCGAAAAGCCCGTGATGGCCCACGCGCTCAGGCACGCACTCGCGACGCATCTCCTCAGAGCCGGCGCCGACATCCGCCACGTCCAGAGAATCCTCGGCCACTCGGCCGTCTCCACGACGGAGATCTACACGCACGTGGCCGTCAGAGACCTCGCCGAGGTGCACGCCAGGAGCCACCCGAGAGGAGGCGGGCCGAAGCCGAGGAGGCCTGTCAGGCTTGATCCCCGCTTCCCTCCGGCGTAGCGTCGTCTCGTGAAACCGCAGCGAAGCCCACGGGGCACGGCCGCTCTGGCCGTGTTTCTTCTTTTCGCTGCTCTTCTCGGCGTCACTCGAGCCGACGCGTCACTCACGAAAGCGGCCGACGTCGCCGGCCTCTCGCGGCCAGCCCTCCAGCTCCCCACCGTCGCACCCACCGAGCCCTCGCGCTTCGGCTTCGCCGAGGACCTCGCTCTCCTGAACGTGGAAAAAGAGGCGCCACGCTTCTCACTTATTGAAGGCGTGGAAACGCGTCGGTTTGAAAGAACCTACGCTCGAAATAATCCACTCAAATTTGTCGACCCGAACGGATTGCAAGTTGCCTCGACGCAGTCCACAGGTCAGTTCCTAATGGCCGCTGGAAGGCAGGCCATGGTGTCGGCTAACGGGCAAGCGGGATTTCGCCTCCTTGGGACTGTGCTCGGCGGGATGAGCCTTGCCAAGCTGGGCGACCTCCTAACTATGGGCACTGACACCGGAACCGCCGTTGAATCCGGAAGGAACCTTGGGGAGGCCCTTAGCGCGGACATTTCTCGCGGGATCATAATCGGCTCCGTCCTGGGTGGCATAGCCGGCGCGCTTCGTTCTGCCGCTGAGGGGTCAATCACCGAGATTTCGGTGTCCTCTAGCCGTTTTGGGGAAGCAGCCGCCCATATCGAAGAGGCACAGGCTGCGGGTCAGCCGAGTGTTCTGACGATTGACCGTGCGGGCGCTTCGGCTCGTCGCGCCGACGCGATGAGGGGAGTAGCAAGAGTGCCGGGGCTGGATCGCGACGAATACCCACCTGCAATGTTTAAGGAGGGAGGTGAGGGCGCCAGCGTACGCACCATCAACCGCAGTGATAACCGCGCTTGCGGGGCGTTTATCGGGAATCAGTGTTCTGGGTTGTCGAATGGTCAAACGGTTAGAATCGTGCCCTCCGATTGACCTCGGACCGATATGACGCTCAAGAGCCTGATCGATCTCTCCGGCCCTTCGCTGAGCGATGCGCTGCCGAGGCGCACTCTTCAGTCCCTGGGGAAGCGGGAGAATGAACTTTACGAGCTTCTTCGAACAAAGAACGGTTTCTACGCCTTCGAGTCCGCACTGCATGTCTTTCCTTCCGGCCCCGCGAAGAAGGCAGCCATCACCTTGGAGGAGTGGAATGACGCTTCAACTTGGAGGGCCTGCTTCGATGGGCTCGGGGATGGCCTCTTCTTCGCTGAGGATATTTTTGGAGGCCAATTCTTCATTAGGGGCGAGTCGATCTTGACCCTCGATCCTGAAACGGGTCGCGTCGAATCGTTTGCGCGAAACTTAGAGGAATGGGCGAGCCGCGTGGTCGACGACTTCGAAGTAGTCACTGGGCATCCACTCGCTCACGAGTGGCAACAGCAGCACGGTAGGCTTCCGGCAGATTCCCGCTTGATCCCCAAGACGCCCTTTGTTCTCGGCGGCGCGTACGTAGTAGAGAACCTCTACGCTTCCGAAGCAGCGAAGGGCATGCGGTTGCGTTCGGAGATTGCGCGACAGATCCGGGATCTCCCAAATGGTGCAAAAGTAAGGCTGAAAGTCGTCGAGTAAGGCTATTCACCGTCACGACGCCCCGGCGCGTTCGGCCGCGCGGGGAAGAGGATCCGGACGCTCAGCGCCGCGCGTGCCTGGCGGGCTCCTCCCCGGCCCTCCTACCGTGCACGCGCGGCGCATCCCGCTCCTTGAATCCGTGGGTCGATGTCCGATACTTCGACGGTGTCGAACCCGGTGCTTTTGTTTTCCCTCGCCTTCTTCTTCGCGCCGAGGTGGTTCCCGCGCAGCGAACGGGTCGCTGACGCGACTCTTGAGTGTGCGAACCCTACGTACGCAAGCGTTGCTTCGCTCGGCCAAGGCGCCGGGCGAGCTGTGGAAGGTGCGATTCGTTGCTTGAGTGCGCTAACGTCGGTAGATGCACTTGAAGGGTCGGCTCGCGGCCGGCGGCGTCCTCTTCCTCGCAGCGCTCGTCCGGGCGCCGTTCGTCCTTCCCTCGCTGCCGTACCTCGCGTACATGGACGAAGGCCACGTGCTGCATCACGCCGCCGTGTTGGCCCGAAACGGGGGCTGGGATCCCGGCTGGTACGGCTATCCGTCTCTCACGCTCTACCTGATCGCCGGTGCGTTTCGGGTGCTGGCATTCGCGTTCCGGATCGGCGGGGGGCGGGACCTCCTTTCGGCGGTTCAGCCGAACGCCGCCTTCTACGATTTCGTGATGCCGCCGGAGCTGATCGTCGTGGGGCGCGTCGTCGTCCTGCTCGCGGGTCTGGGAATCGTCGCGCTCGGGATGGCCCTCGCGCGGCGACTCGCGGGGGAAAGGGCCGGACTCGTCGCCGGCATTCTCCTCGCCCTCTGTCCGGCGCTGGTTCAGCGGTCCCCGATCGTCATCGTGGACACGGTCGCCGCCTTCTTCGCGCTCGGCGCACTGTTTGCGGCGCTCCGCGTCGAGGGACCAGCGGAGTCGTCGGCTCGGCCGCCGCGTCGAAGTACCCCGTCGGCGCCGTCATGATCGCGGTCCTCGGGACGATCGCGCTTCTCCCCGCTCCGGCGTTGGAGCGGATCAAGCTCGGTTCCGCCGCGGTCGCAGCCGCTGGCGCCGGTGTGGCCATGGGCATGCCGGCTCTCGTCCTGAAGCCGGCGGCCGTACTTGAGGCGCTTCGCGAACAAGCGCGGCTCTATGCCGACCCAGCCCTCATGTTCCACGGCGCAGCGCCCGTGGACCGGTCTGCCGTACGAGATTCCTTCCGGAGCCACGAGATGGGGGCGGTCCTGCCGCTTCTCGGCGTGGCTGCATTCCTACTGATCCTCGCGCTGGGGAAGAAACTGCGCCGGCAGGTCGGGCCCTGGGTCGCATTCGCGGCAGTCCTTCTGGCTTCGGTCCTCGGTTTCCCGTTTCAGCCGTTTCGCAATCTCCTCGTGCTCGTGCCGCTGCTGGTCGTCGCGGTTCCGGTCGCGATCGATTCGGCGCTCCCGCCGGGCAGGAAGCGCGGCCTCGCGGGCGCCGCCACCTGCGTGGCCCTGGCGGCCACCTTCATCCCGGGCCTTCTCCTCATCCGGCAGGTCTACGGGAGGGGCGATTCACGAGTGACGGCGGTAGGCCGGCTCGCGGAAACGCTTGGCCCGCAAGACCGGGTCCTCGTCCTTCGGGAGCTCGCCGTCCTGCCGAGCGAGCTGGCGCGGCTGGGCGCGCCGGTCACCGTCGTTCCGTGGCACGAGGCCAGGGCGGCAGCCGAGACCGGCAGCTTCACGAAACTCGTGTTCGGCGACCTCGATCCATCCGGATACGCTCCGGGCGCCGGCGAAAATCTCTCGGAGCTTCCGGCCTTCAGGAACTGGGCGGCCGGACTGCCGGAGGCCTTCAGGGTGGGATCGGCCCGCACCCCGATGCCTGCGGTCTTCTGGCGCTCGGCCGATGAGCTCCTGGTCGTCGCGCGAATCCCGCGCCGCTGAGGACGACTAGGTCCCGTAGAGCGACGGCGACGGGCGGCGCTCGTTCTCCCATGCGAGGAGCGAGGCCCAGAAGCCGACGCGCACCATCGCGAGGAAGAAGAACCCGAACTGGCGGAAGACGAAGAGCCCGAACGTGGATCCGTCCGTTTGCGGGTTCCAGCGCAGGCCCCACGACGTGAACGCCGCCTGCACGGCGAGGCCGATCGCGATCCAGACGACCGCGAGAAGCATCGCGGACGCCCGGCTCCCGCGCAGGCGCCGCTTCGCGACGCGGTAGGCGCCGCGGGCGTTCACCGCCTCGCCGCGGGCGAGGGCCACGCGCGCGAGGTCGTATCTCAGGCCGACGTTCAGGAGGACGATCGCCCCGACGCCGTAGCGCCACCAGAACGCGAGGTTGGGCCAGAACGTATGCGGCGCCGCATCCTTGAACAGCTTGTGGATTCCATACACGGGCAGCGCGACGAGGAGGCCGAGCCAGAAGGCGGCTGCAACCGCGAAGCGGATCGTGGCCCAGAGGTTCGCCTTGAAGAGGCCGGCGGATTCCGCGACGACGAGACGGAACACGGGCCTCGGCCGGCCCGCAATGAGCGCGCGAAGGACGCCGCCCGTCAGGAAGATCGTGAGGAGCGCGAAGACCACGAACGCGGCCGAAACGGCGGCGAGCGCGATTCCGATCTCCGGCCGCCGGTTCCAGAGGAATGACAGGAACGCCCAGCCGTCCCAGCCCTTCACGAGCGCTTCGCGGAACGCACCCTCGTCGAGCACCCTGAAGAGGGCCTTGATCGGCCCGGCCGTGACGAGCGCGGACCCGAGGAGCGAGAGCCAGAGGACGGCGGCGAGGCGCCGGTTGCGAAGGGCGGCGCCGAGGCCGGTCGCGTAGACGCTCACAGGACACCCCACAGCGTGGAGAGCAGGATCTCCACGAGATGCAGGGCGTAGGTCCGGCCCTTGGCGGCGGCCGACGGCCCCTCGTACTTCTTCGTGTAGCGGGCGTTGTTCCAGGGATTGCGGTCGAGGACGGTCCGGCGCTCCGGGTCGACCTCGGCCTTCACGAGCGGCGACGAGGACGTGACGCGGTACTTGATCCACCCGCTCGCGCCGTCCCAGGTGCGCGTGACGGTCGTCCTGTCCTTGAACGTGAGGACGACCTTCGCGGGCATCTCGATGTCGCCGTCCCGCCCGACGGTGACGAGGGACTGCCACGTGCCCTTGTCGTCCTTGTCCTTGTCGTCTTTCCTCTTCTCCTTCTTCTTCGGGTCGGGGTCGAACTTGACGGGCTTTGCGGCATCGTCGAAGCCGGTGAAGCCGTCGTCCCGATGCGTCTCGGCCGTGAGAATCGTGAAGTCCACCCAGCCGCGCCCGTACCAGGTCTTCCGGATCAGGTCCGCGACGAGCGGGTTTCCGCTCGCGCGCATGAAGTCGAAGAAGTCCTCCGAGGTCGGGTGGTCGAAGCGCCAACGCTCGGCGTATCCGCGGAACGCCTTCCAGAACGTCTCTTCTCCGAGGAGGAGCCGGATCTGCTGCACCGTCGTGCCGGTCTGCGGGTACGAGTTCCGCCCGTACGAGCCCTCGGTCGCGAACTTCCAGGAGGCCGAGAGGATCGGGTCGTGGTTCGTCGAGAGGGCCGCCTGGGCGCGGTTGCTCTCCTCGTTCTTGAACCCGATGCCGGGGGGCACGGTCAGGAACGCTCCGTACTTGCGGTCCACCATCACGATCTCCGTGAAGGTGTTGATCCCCTCGTCCATCCAGCTCTCCTCGAACTCGTTCGAGGCGACGAGGCCCATCCAGTAGCCGTGCGTGAACTCGTGGATCGTGACCATCTCCGGGATGTAGAGACGGTCGAACGGCCAGCGCGCCATCCACTTGTAGGAGAGCGTCGTGTAGATGGTCTCGTACTCCATCCCGGTCGCCCCCGTCCCGTCCTCGGGCGTGTCGACGATGGAAATCTGCGCGTAGGGATAGGGGAACGCCCAGAGGCCCGTCCACGCGAGCGCCCACTTCTGCGCCTCGATGTGGCGGCGGTCGAAGGCGCCGTGCTCGGGCTGGCGGTAGAGCCGGATCGCGACCTTCCGGAACCCGGCGAGCAGGTCGGCCTCGGTGCGGCCGAGCGTCTTCGCGGCGAGGGCGAGCTCGTCCTTCGGAATGTCCTTCGCGGGGTCGAAGACATCCTCGACGACGACGGTGCGCGGGTCGGCCGTGAAGGCGAAGTTGTGGACGGCCTTCTGCTCGTAGACGAGGGTCTTCTTCCCGCCCTCCCTCTTCTCGGAGACGAGGGCGCCCGCCGAGCCGACGACGAACTTCTCGGGCAGCGTGATCGCGACGCGCCAGTCGCCCCAGTCCGCGTAGAACTCCGAGTTCGCGTGGTACTGGTGGCAGTTCCAGCCGGCCTCGGCCCGGCGGCGCCGTCCCTTCGGCTCGTAGACGCCGATCTGCGGGAACCACTGCCCGAAGAAGAAGAAGTCACGGACGTAGCCGGCGCGCGCATAGACCTTCGGGACCTTCGCCTTCCACGCGATCGCGAGCGTCGCGGTCTCGCCGGGAGCGACGGGGCGGGGGAGGGGGACGACGAGGACGGTCCGGTCGTCGGGGTTGCCGTCGTCCGGGCTCTCGAAGCGCGCGCCCTTCATCAGCTCGGCGCCGTCCCACTTCATGGACGTCACGTCCGTGTAACCCCAGCCCTTGCCGGTGTCGGCCTTGTCGCCGCGCAGCTGGCCGCCGGACTCCCTGAAGAACGTCGAGCGGTCGTTCCGGAACGCGTTCCAGTAGAGGTGAAAGCGCAGCTCCCCGACGGGGCCATCGGACGGGTTCGTCCACTTCAGGGTCTCGGAGCCCTCGACGAGCTTCGTCTCGGGGTCGAGGGACACCTTGATGTCGTAGTCGACGATCTTCCGCGGCGCCTCGAGCGCGGATGCGGGCAGGGCGAGCGCGAGCGACGCGGCGGCGGCCAGTGCGAGTTGTCTCATGGTCGCGGGGGATTCTAGCCCTGCGATAGAGTTCCCCGATGCGCGCGGGCGACCTCGTCTCTCTCACCGGCGGCACGGGCTTCGTCGGAAGCCACGTCGCCGACGCGCTCCTCGCCGCCGGGTACCGCGTGCGCGCGCTCGTGCGCCGCCCGGACGACGTCGCGTGGCTGAAGGGCACCGGCGTCGACCTCGTGAAGGGCGACGTCCGCGACGCGGCGACGCTGCCGGCCCTCGTCGAGGGCGCGTCGGCCGTCGTCCACGTCGCGGGGAAGACCTCGGCGCGGAACGAGGCCGAGTACATGGCCGCCAATGCGGCGGGCACGGAGAACGTCGCGGCCGCCTCCCGGCGGCACGCGCCCGGCGCCCACGTCGTCCTCGTCTCGTCGCAGGCGGCCGGCGGCCCGAGCGTGGGCGGCGTGCCCGTGAAGGCCGGAGATCAGCCGCGTCCCGTCTCGGCCTACGGCCGGTCGAAGCTCGCGGGGGAAGAGGCGCTCCGCCGCTCGGGCGTCCCGTTCACGATCCTCCGCCCGAGCGGCGTCTACGGCCCGCGGGAGACCGCCATCCGCGACCTGTTCGTCGCGGCGTCGAAGGGCGTCGTCCCGATCCTGGCCGGCGGGCGGCCGCGGATCCAGCTCGCGTACGGGCCCGACGTGGCGGCAGCCGTCGCGGGCGCCCTCGAGAGAGGGCCGCGCGGGGAGACGTTCTACGTCGCCCATCCCGAGGTCCTGGATTACGGTTCGATCGCCGAGACCCTTTCCAGGCTGCCCTCCCGGAAGCCCTGGCGGCTGCCCGTCCCGTCCGGCGTGGTCCGCGGAGCCGGCCACCTCGCGGGGGCGGTGTCGCGGTTCGGAAAGGGCCCCCCGGTCTTCAACGCAGAGAAGGCGAACGAGATGCTGCAGGAGGCCTGGCTGTGCGACGTCTCCGACGCACAAGCCGCTCTCGGACAACCATTTAGAACTGATTTTGCGACCGGGTCGCGGCTGACCTGGGACTGGTATCTCGAGCGGGGTTGGCTCGTGGACCGGGGTGATAAAATTCCCTTGAGGGAGACCAGATGACACAGCCACGTTCGGCGCGGCCCGGGGCCGCAGAGGGTGAAACGATGTCCGCGAGGACGCACGGCGGATCCGCCGCGTCCGCGAACCGTTCAATCTTCGAAAAATGCCGGACGTACACCGCTCCGGACGACCTCCGGGCGGCGGGCCTCTTCACGTTCTTCCGCATGATCGAGTCCGGCCAGGACCCCGTCGTGATGATGGGCGGCCGCGAGATGGTCATGCTCGGGTCGAACAACTACCTCGGCCTGACCTCGCACCCCAAGATCAAGGAAGCCGCGATCGCCGCCGTGCGGAAGTACGGCGCGGGCTGCGCCGGCAGCCGTCTCCTGAACGGCACGCTCGACATCCACGTCCAGCTCGAGGAGCGCCTCGCCGCGTTCATGAAGAAGCCCGCGTGCGTGACGTTCTCGACGGGGTTCCTCGTGAACCTCGGCGTCCTGTCGTCCCTCGCGAGCAAGGGCGACACGATCTACCTGGACCGCCAGGACCATGCCTGCATCTTCGACGGGGCGCGCCTGGCCGTCGGCGCGGACATCAAGAAGTTCAAGCACAACGACCCGGCCGACCTCCGGCGGCTCCTCGCGATCGGCGGGGACCGCAGCGGCGGCCGGATGCTCGTCATCGACGGCGTCTTCTCCATGGAGGGCGACATCGCCCCGCTGCCCGAGTACGCCGACATCTGCGACGACTACGACATGGCCCTCATGGTGGACGACGCGCACGGCGTCGGCGTCCTCGGCAAGCATGGCCGCGGCACGGCGGAGCACTTCGGCATCGAGGACCGGACCGACATCATCATGGGGACGTTCTCGAAGTCCCTCGCGACGGTCGGCGGATTCGTCGTCGGCGAGCCGGACGTGATCAAGTACGTCAAGCACCGCGCGCGGGCGCTCATGTTCACGGCAGCGCCGCCGCCCGCGTCCGTCGCGGCCGTCCTCGCCGCGCTGGACATCATCGAGAGCGAGCCCGAGCGGCGGGACCGGCTGTGGGAGAACACGCGCTTCATGCTCACGGCGCTCCGGGCGATCGGCTTCGACTGCGGCGAGTCCTCGACCCCGGTCATCCCCGTCGTCGTCGGTCCGGACGAGGTCGCGTTCAAGATGGCCAAGATGCTCGAGAACGAGGGCGTCTTCGTGAACGCCGTCGTGAGCCCCGCGACGCCCCCGGGGCGCGCGCTCATCCGCACGTCCTACATGGCGACGCACACGAAGGCGCACCTCACGCGCGCCGTCGAGGCGTTCCACAAGGTCGGCCGCGAGCTCGGGCTCGTTTCGTAAGTTCGCGCCTCATCCGGCCCTGCGTCTCTCAGATGAGGCCGATGTTCACGGTGTTGGTGCCGGGCCTCAGGACCACCGACTGGTCCTGGCTCGAGTCGCCCCCGTAGCGGACGGTTACGGTCCACGTGCCGGAAACGAGCCCACCGAGCAAGTAGCTGCCGTCGGATGCCGTCGTCGTCGACTTCCCCTGGCACTCGACGATCGCGCCCGCGACGGGTGGGGTTCCCGCGTAGGCGCTGACGATGCCCGCCATGATGGCCGGTTCTCCCGCGACGACCGTCGGCGCGGGTGTGGGCGTCTTCGCCACGAAGGCCACGGGCTCCGTGGGGCTCTTCGCCTCGTTGCAGGCCGTTGCGAGGAAGCCCGCGAGCGCGACGGCGATCGGAGCAAAAAGAGGTTGGGGAGAACGTCTAATCATGGTGCTGCTCACGGGTTTCCTCAGAAGGGAAGCGTGACGTCACGATGCCCGACATCCAGGCTGCCGGAGGCGGAGCGCCGACGACGAAGTTGACCGTGTTGGCCCCGGGGCGGAGCGTGACGGTCTCGTATTCCTCGTCGTTGTAGCCGTTCCAGGTCAGGCTGACGTTCCATCGTCCCGCGTAGAGCCCGGTCAGGGCGTAGGAGCCGTCCGCGCCGATGTTCACGCCCTTCCTCTGGCACGAAAGGATCGCACTCGGGGCCGGCTCGCCTGAAGGCAGCCGGACGAAGCCGCTCATCGAAGCGGGCTCGCCGGTCACGATATTGATGGCGAGGTCCTTGACGTTGTCGCCGACGGCAAGTACCACGTCGAAGTCCTGGGACTTCTGCTGCCCCTGCGCGTAAACCTTGACGACGGCTGCCCCCGCCTTCAGCCCGGTGAGGCGGTACTTCCCGCGCGGGTCCGCGCTCACTTCGGTGCTTCCCACCCCCTGGCAGTACACGACAGCCGGAGAGTAGGGAGCGCCCGACTGATCCGTGACGACTCCCGACAGGGTGACCGCGGGTCCGGCCGGCGTGGGCGTCGCGGCGACGACGGCCGTGGGCTCGGTCGGCGTCTTCGTCTCGGTGCAGGCGATGCCAAGGAGTGCGAAGGTCAATGGGAGGTAGCGAGCGCAGAACCGGCCCGTCGCTGGGTTCATCGTGAACCTCCGTTCTTCGATGCTCGGGATCAGTACGGAATGTTGAAGTTCTGCGTGTTCGCACCAGGGCCGAGCGTCACGTTCGTATAGAACTCGCCCAGGTAGACGTCCCACCCGATGAGAATCTCCCAGGTCCCTGACTCGAGTCCCGCCAGCGCGTAGGACCCGTCGGCAGCGACGGGAGCGGACCGTCCCTGGCAATAGAGGGTGATCCCTGCGATCGGGCGGGAGCTCTGCGGAATGATCCGGCCCGAGAGGCTCGCCGGCTGGCCGTGGACGACGGTAATCGAGACGTTCTTTGTGTTCGTTCCCGGGACGAGCTCGACCTCGAAGGAAGTTGGAATCGTCTGTCCCGGCGGATAGACGTCGAGCGTGGTCTTGCCTGCCCTGAGATAGGTGAGGGTAAAGGTCCCGAAGGAGGGGCCGCCGGGGCCCCACGTGGTCACTCGCTGGCCCTGGCATATGACGACGATTCCGCCTTGTGGCTCGCCCGCCTGGTCTGTGACCCTTCCCGAGAGGAAGACGCTGCTGGAAGGGGCCGGCGTCATCGGCTCGGTCGGCGTCTTCGTCTCGCTGCACGCGGCGCCGAGAAAAGTCGAGGCGGCAACGACCCATGTGAGTACTTTGCGTCCCATCGTGAGTCCTTTCATTCGCAGAGGAAGAAGTCCTGGGTGTGGCGGAGTCACGGCGGTCTCCTCACTCGGCGCCCGTCTCGGTCTTGTAGACGCCGTGCGGGCCGGCGGCGTAGAGGACGTTCGGGTCTTTCGGGTCCAGGGTCAGGCCGTAGACGTTCAGGTCGCCGAGTCCGGCGTTCACGGAAAACCAGCTCGCTCCCGCGTCGCGGCTCTTGAAGACGCCGCCGCCTTCCGTGGCGGCGTAGACGACGGACGGGTTCGACGGATCGACGGCGACGACGCCCGAGCGGCTCATGCGCGTGAAGGTCATCCCCGAGCTGCGCGGCGAAAACGTCAGCCCTCCGTCCGTGCTGCGTGAGACGCCGGCCGTCTGCGCCGCGGCCCAGATCACGTCGGGATCCAACGGGTCGACCGTGAGGGACAGCGTGAACGTCGTCGACGAGCGCTTGAACGAAGCGCCGCCGTCCGTCGAGCGCCAGATGCCGGTGTTCCCGCCGACGAGGACCCTGCCCGGCCGCGCAGCATCGACCGCGATCGCACGGACCTGCGGCATCGTGAGGGAGGTCACGCGCGTGAAGTGGGCGCCGTCGTCGACGCTGCGCCACAGGCCCTCACCCCGCGTCCCCGCCCAGATTGTCCCCGTGAGCGGGTCGACGGCGGAGATCCAGACGTACACGCCCGGCGAGCCGAAAACGCGGCGCGTCCAGTTTGCGCCGCCGTCGTCGCTCACGTAGAGCCCGCCGCCGTTGAAGGATCCGACGAGGATGCGAGCGGGTTTCCGCGGGTCGAAGACGGCCCTTCGCGAGGCACGACTGAGAAATCCACGGCCCGCCTGCGACCACGACCGCCCGCCGTCCCGCGAGTCGAGGAGGCCACCGTCGTTGGTGCTGAGCATGAGCCGGCTCGAGTCGCGGGGGTCGACGGACAGCGACACGGCGTTCTGCGCGTTTATCGCCGAGAGCGCGTCGAGGCCGGCGCGGCGCAGGCGATACCGCCGGCGCCGGGCGGGGAGGCCGGGGACGTCCGCGTCCCCTCCCGAGGTCGTGAGGACGCCGTCGGCTCCCGTACCGGCCCAGACGTCGCCGTCCGCGGTGACGGTCAGCGAGAGGACGTTGCCCGACCGGACGCTCGTCGGCCGCCAGGTCACACCCCCGTCTTCGGTCACGGCGAGTCCGCCGGAGATCGTGCCGGCCCAGACGCGATCCGGGGCGGTCGGGTCCACGGCGAGGGCGAGGACGACGCCGGCATCTGGAGAGCCGACACGTGTAAACGTCGCGCCGCCATCGGTGCTCTTGAAGACGCCGTCGCCGTTCACGCCGGCGTAGACGACGTCGGGCCGGGTGGGGTCGACCGCAATCGCCCAGACGACCGGTTGAACCGCCAGGGCGGCCCACGTCGTGCCGCCGTCGACGCTCTTGAAGGCTCCCGAGTCGCCGCTTGCCGCGTAGACCACGCCGGCGCGGTGCGGGTCGGGCGCGATGGACCAGATGGTCGTCGGCGGGATTCCGGCGTCGGACTTGACCCACGTGGCGCCGCGGTCGGTCGACTTCGAGAGTGACGCGGAGCTGCCCACGCCGTAGCCGGCGTACCAGACACGCGGGTCGAGAGGGTCGACCGCGACGGAGACGACGTTCGTGTCCACGTCGGAGGTCGGTGACCAGGTGCGGCCTCCATCGCTCGTGCGGAAGATCCCGCCGCCTGCCGAGGCCACGACGACGACGTCCGGGTCGGTCGGGTCCATCGCGAGCGACGTCACGCCGAGAGCGAGGTCGCTGAGTCCGCGGTTTGCGGCCGCGAACGTGGCGCCGCCGTCGAGGCTCTTCAAAATGCCGCCTCCGAACGTGCCGACGTAGACGGTGCCGGAGGCGGGGTGGACCGCGACCGCGCCTTCGATCGCGGGAATCGGAGGGCCGAGAGCGGTCCACGCGGCCGCGGCCGTTCGGGCCGTAAGGAAAGCGAGGGCGGCCAGCGGGGCCCGCCTTGCGGCTGAGAATCGGTCGCGAATCCTCATGCGCCGGAATGTGCGGCACCGCCGGGCCCGAGTCTTGAGCCGATTCTGAGTTGTTTCTCAGGATGCGGCCGCGCCTCCTTGCGGCGGCCGAATGCCTCCATAATTGAGACTCACACGCACGAGGGAGGACGCGTGCCGCCGCTCGACGCGGGCTCGAAGGTCGGACCGTACGTCGTCGTCGCCCGGCTCGGGACTGGCGGCATGGGCGAGGTCTGGCGCGCCCGCGACGAGCGGCTCGACCGCGAGGTCGCCCTGAAGGTCCTGCCGTCCGGGTTCCTCGAGGACGAGGAGCGCCGGCTCCGCTTCGAGCGCGAGGCGAAGCTCCTCGCCAGCCTGAGCCACCCGAACGTCGCGACGCTCTACGCGTTCGAGGAGATCCCGGCCTCGGCCGATTCGCCGCGGCGCCACGTCCTCGCCATGGAGCTCATCGAGGGAGGGACGCTGCGCCGACTTCTCGACGCAGGCCGCCCGCCGCTCCGGCGCGCGCTCCGGATCGCGGCCGCGATCGCGGACGGCCTCGCCGCGACGCACGCGAAAGGGATCGTCCACCGCGACCTCAAGCCGGAGAACGTCGCCGTGACGGACGACGACATCGTGAAGGTCCTCGACTTCGGGATCGCGAAGTCCTCTCCGCTCGCCGCGGCCGGGCGCGACGACACCCTGCCGGAGGCGGCGCTGGGAACGGAGCCGGGGTCGTTCCTCGGGACGGTCGGGTACATGTCGCCCGAACAGGCGGCCGGGGAAAGCGTCGACTATCGGTCCGACCAATTCGCGTTCGGGACGATCCTTTACGAGCTCGCGACCGGCGAACGGGCGTGGACGAAGCCGACCGCCGCCGAGACGCTCGTCGCGATCCTGCGCGAGGAGCCTCCGAGGACGGGTGCGTTACCCGCCGCGCTCCGGAGGATCGTCGAGCGATGCCTCGCGAAGGATCCCGCGGCGCGCTTCGCGTCTACGCGCGACCTCGCCCGCGACGTGCGCGACCTGCTCGAGGGCACGGACGCCGTGCCCGAGGTGACCGTCGCGCCGCGCGTGCGCTCTCGTACCCGGCTCCCGCGGTTCGCGTGGGCGGCCGCCCTCGCCGCGTCGGCCGTCGTCGCCTTCTTCCTCGTGCGCGGGCGCCTCGAAACGAAACCGGTGTCCTCGATCGCCGTGCTGCCCTTCGAGGGCGGCCCGGGCGGCGAGACCGAGGATTACGTGCGCGACGGCCTGACAGAGACCCTGATCGAGCGGCTGTCACGTCTCCCGGACGTGCGCGTCATGGCGCGGGCGACGGTGTTCCGGTTCAGGGGCTCGACGGACCCAGTGAAGGCCGGAAAGGCGCTCGGTGTGTCGGCGGTCGTCACCGGGAGCGTGGCGCGGCGGGGGGATCGCATCCTGGTGTCGGCCGAGGCGGTCGATGCGCGCACGGGTGCCCGTCTCTGGGGAGACCGGTACGACCGGCCCGTCGTGGACCTCGTGCGGGTGGAGGCGGAACTCGCGTCGGACCTCGCAGCGGGTCTCAGGCTCCGCGCGTCCGAGCCCGAGCGGCGCGCGCTCGCGAGGCCGGGCACGTCGAGCTCGGAGGCGTACGACGCCTACCTGCGCGCGAGGTTCGCCTCGCTCCAGGACACCGAGGCCGGCTACCTCGAGGCGATCCGTCTCTTCCGCGCGGCGACGGAGAAGGACCCGTCCTTCGCGGAGGCGCATCTCCGTGCGGCGGACACGTACGGCGAGATGGCGTCGGGCGGCTACCTTCCGCCGGCGGAGGCGTGGGCCCGCTCGGACGAAGGCGCCCGCCGCGCCCTCGTCCTCGACCCGGACCTCCCGGACGCGAAGGCGGCCCTGGCGGCCCGCCGTGCGTACTACGACTGGGACTTCGACGGCGCCGAGCGCGACTTCCGCGAGCTGTTCGACGGTCCGCGGCCTCCGGTCTGGCACGCCCGCGCGTTCGCGCTCCTCCTCTGGGCCCGAGGGCGGACCGAGGAGGCGATCGAGCGGACGGAGCGGGCGCGGACGCTCGACCCGGGCAACGTGGTCTTCACGGTGGCTTCGGGCGACTACCGGGCGCAGGCGGGACGTCTCGGCGAGGCGGTCGGTCTCTACAGGGCGGCAATCGACGCCGAGCCCGAGGACCCGCGTGCGTGGTTCGGGCTCGCGGCGATCTTCCGGAGCCGCGGAGAGGCGGCCCGCGCGATCGAGAGTCTGCGCAAGGCGTACGCGTTCGCCGGCGAGAAGGACGGCGCGGAGGCTCTCGCGGGCGCGTCCACCGTGGCGGACTACGACGCGGTGCAGCTGCGCGTCGCCCGCTCGCGACTCGCCGAAGCCGAGGCGCTGGCGCGCACGCGGTACGTATCGCCGCTCGACACGGCCCGACTCGCGGCGATGGCGGGGGAGAAGGAGCGCGCGCTCGCGGGTCTCGGCGCGGCGCTGAAGGAGCGCTCGCCGGGCCTCGTCTTCCTGAACGTCGATCGTGTGTGGGACGTCGTCCGCGCAGATCCGCGCTTCTCGGCGGTCGTGCGCAAGGTGGGGTTGTCGTGAGCTGTGGGGGGGGCACGGGCGTCGCCTCCGCGGCGAGGCGGTGAGGGAGGCAATGGCCACGACGACCTCGTCCCGGCGGGTGCCCCTGGGAGCGGTCGCCTTCGACCCGCCACGCCGGGTCCTCGTCGACCGTGGCGCCGTCGTCGCGCTCTCGCGCCTCGAGTACGCTCTTCTCTCACTTCTCGTCGAGCGCCGACCACGGGCCGTTTCGAAGGACGAGATCCAGGAGATCCTTTGGCCCGACGTCGCCGTGTCGGAAACGAGCCTCACGACACTCGTGAAGGACTTGCGGGCCAAGCTCAGACAGTCGGGGCGCGAGGGGCCGATCCGTACGGTGCACGGCTACGGTTATGCCCTCGAGGGCGCGCCCGGCGCCGGGCCCGCGCCGCCGCGCCTGGTGCGGGGCCGGACGGAGATCCCGGCCGTGTCCCCGGATCTGGTCCTCGGCCGAGAGCCGGGGAAACCGGGCTCGATCGACGACGCGTCCGTCTCGCGCCGCCACGCCCGCCTCACGTGGAACGCGTCCGGGCTCGTTCTCGAGGATCTCGGCAGCAAGAATGGGACGTACGTGCGCGGCGAGCGCATCACGGGCCCGGTGGCGCTGAAGGACGGCGACGACGTGCGCCTCGGCCTCGTGACGTTCGTCTTCCGGGCGGCGCCGACCGGCGCGTCGACGACAAAGACCGTGGCATAGTTCTCCCCGTGAACGCCATTCAGATCGACCGCGTCGATTCCTCGCGTGCCCTGCGCGACTTCGTGGACCTTCCGTTCCGCATCTACGCGGACGACAAGGACTGGGCCGCGCCGCTCAAGTCCGACGTCCGGTGGATGCTCGACCTCGCGAAGAACCCGTTCTGGAAGCACGCGAAGCGGGAGTTGTTCCTCGCGCGGCGGGACGGGAAGGTCCTCGGGCGCATCGCCGCGATCGTGGACGACGAGCACAACCGGGTCCACGGCGAGAAGATCGGATTCTTCGGATTCTTCGAGAGTGAAGACGATCGGGAAGTGGCGGCGGCCCTGTTCCGCGCCGCCGAAGCGTGGGTGCGCGGCGTTCTTCCGGAGGCCTCGCTCCTGCGGGGACCCGTCAATCCCTCGCTGAACGACGAGGCCGGTGCGCTCGTGCCCTCCGAGAGCGAGCCGGGCCTGCCTTTCATCATGATGACGTACAACCCGGCGTACTACCTCGACCTCTTCGGGGCCGCCGGTTACGCGAAGGTGAAGGACCTCGTCGCGATCCTCGCGCCGGTGGACGACCGTTCGTTCGAGCGCCTCAGGCGCGTGACGGACATCGTGAAGAAGCGCGAGAAGGGACGGGCCGTCGTCCGCCAGATCCGGATGGACAAGTTCGACGAGGACCTCGCGATCGTGAAGGACCTCTACAACCGGTCGTGGGAGAAGAACTGGGGCTTCGTGCCGATGACGTCCGACGAGATCGACGCCATGGCGAAGAAGCTCAAGCCGATCCTGTACCCGCCGTGGGTGCTCTTCGTCGAGCTGGACGGCAAACCGGTCGGCTTCCACCTCGCCCTCAAGGACTACAACCAGGTCCTCAAGGAGCTGGGCGGCTCGCTCTTCCCGTTCGGGTGGCTGAAGTTCCTGCTCCTGCAGAAGAAGATCGACCGCGTGCGGACGCTCGCGCTCGGCATCCTGCCCGAGTACCGCCGCCGCGGCTTCGACGCGCTGCTCTACTTCGAGGCCGTCAAAGAAGGCGTGCGCCTCAAGTACACGGCTGCCGAGTTCTCGTGGCTGCTCGAGGACAACCTCGACATCCAGCGCCCGCTCGAGGTGTTCGGCGGCCGGATCTACCGCCGCTACAGGATCGTCGAGCGGAGCCTCGCCTGAGCGGACGCACGGTCGCCGCGTAAGATCACATCCAGCTTTTTCATGGCGCTCCAGCCCGGAGACCGGCTCGGTCCGTTCGAGGTCGAGGTTCTCCTCGGAGTCGGGGGGATGGGCGAGGTCTATCGCGGCCGCGACACGCGGCTGGGTCGCGACGTCGCGCTGAAAGTGATCTCTCCGAAGCGCGTCGGGGACGCGGACCTGAGACGCCGCTTCGAGCTGGAGGCTCGCGCGGCGTCCGTCCTGAACCACCCGTCGATCGTCACGATCTACGACGTGGGAGAGACGAACGGCGTTTCCTGGATCGCGATGGAGTGGGTCGAGGGACGGACCCTGCGCGAGGTGCTCGCCGACGGCCCGCTTCCGATGCGGGACGTCCTCACGATCGGCAGGCAGATCGCGGAGGGGCTCTGCGCGGCCCACGAACGGGGCATCGTCCACCGCGACCTGAAGCCGGAAAACGTCATGGTCGGGCGGGACGGGCGAACGCGGATCCTCGACTTCGGCCTCGCGCGCCAGACGTTCGCGGGAGCGCTCTCGGGGGGCAGCTCGGCGATCGAGACCCTCGCGACCCCCGCGGCGGTCACGGGGGAAGGCGTCATTCTCGGAACGGTGGGCTACATGTCCCCGGAGCAGGCCTCGGGGCTGCCGGCGGATGCGCGGTCGGATCAGTTCGCCCTGGGGCTGATCGTGTACGAGATGGTGGCGGGCCGCCGGGCCTTCGCGCGTGCGACCGCGGTGGAGACGCTCACGGCCATCATCAAGGAGGAGCCGCCGCCTCTTTCGACCGTTCGTCTCGACGTCCCTCCGGCGCTGGAGAGCGTGATCGCGCACTGCCTCGCGAAGCGCCCCGAGAAGCGATTCGAGTCCACGCGGGAGGTTGCGGCGGCTCTCGGGACGGACGCGACGGGGAGCGCCCCCATTTCCTTCTCGCCCACGCTCGCCGTGGTCGACGCGCCTCCCCTCGAACGGCGCCGGCTGCCGCTCCGGCGCGCGGTCGTCGTCATCGGCGCCGTGGCGCTGCTTGCGGGTGGCGTGGCGGCCTACCGCGCTCGCGCCGCGAAGGGCGCGATCAGGTCCCTGGCGATCCTTCCGTTCGAAAACGCGAGCAAGGACCCCGAAGTCGAGTACCTCGGGGACGGGCTCACTGACAACCTCATCAACCAGATGTCCCGCGTGGCCTCCCTCAAGGTGATGGCGCGCGCGACCGTGTTCCGCTTCAAGGGATCGCTCGATCCGCAGGACGCCGGGAAGAAGCTCGGGGTCGGCGCGGTCCTGACGGGCACCGTCCTGAGGCGCGGGGACCGGCTGTCGATCTCGGTGGAGCTCGTGGAAGTGCCTACCGGCGCCCGGCTCTGGGGCGAGAAATACGATCGCCCCTCCTCCGATCTGATCCGCACGCAGGACGACATCGCGGCCGACATCTCGGACGGACTTCGGCTTCGGCTTTCGGGCGCGGAGAAGAGCGTGCTCGGCCGGCACGGCACGGAGAATTCCGAGGCCTACGATCTGGCGCTCAAGGCTCGCTACTTCGTCCTCAAGGACACGGAAGAGGGTTACCTCGAAGGGCGTCGCCTCTATCTCCTGGCCGCCGAGAAGGACCCGGCGTTCGCCGAGGCCTGGCTCGGGGTGTCGAACACCTACGGCGTGATGGCCGTGAACGGGCTGCTCGCGCCCGCGGAAGCGTGGGCGCGCTCGGACGAGGGGGCCCGCAAGACCCTCGACCTCGACCCTGGAAACGTGGGGGCGCGCTGCGCCCTCGTCACCCGACGGTTCTTCTTCGATTGGGACTGGGCGGGCACCGAGCACGAGTTTCGGGAGCTGGGTGCGGACCCCCGGGTGATTCGCGGAGAAGGACTTCGCCCGATCGGGCTCTCGCTCTGGGCCCGCGGCCGGGCGGACGAGGCGTTCGTTCTCATGGAGAGGGCCATGCGCCTCGACCCCGGAAACGTGGCCGCCATGATCGCCACGGGTGACTACCTCGCGCAGGCCGGGAAGCTCGCGGAGGCCGCGGACGCCTACGGGGCGGCCATGAAGGCCGAGCCTTCCGACTCACGTCCGTTGTTCGGCCTCTCGGACGTCCTCCTGCGCCGCCGCGACGTGACCGGCGCGATCGACGCGTTGCGCAGGGCGTACGAGCTCGACGGCGAGGACGAGGGCGTCCGGTTACTCGCTTCGGCCCGGACGGAGAATGACCTCGACACCGCGAAGATCGGCGTTGCGCGGAGCCGGCTCGCCGAAGTCGAGGAAATGTCGCGGAAGAGGTACGTCAGCCCTCTCGACGTCGCCCGGCTCAACGCGCAGGCCGGCGAACGCGAGAAGGCCTTCGCGAGCCTCGAGGCGGCTTTCAAGGAGAGGTCCCCGGGCCTCGTCCTGCTCAGGGTGGACCGGGCGTGGGACCGGATCCGCGAGGATCCGCGCTTCACGGATCTCGTCCGGCGCGTGGGCATTCCCTGACGTGGGCTCGGCGCACCCGCCCGCGTTTGTTATGATTTCGTAAAGACGCGGACTCAGTATCAGGCTTTACCTGCGCAGGAGGTCTCCATGAGGGCTCGAAGCGTCGCATTTTCCGCCGTGGCCTTCGCCGGCCTCCTGGCCGGAGCCGACCTCCTCGCCTGCGGCGACAAGTTCCTCGTGGTCGGCCGCGGCACGCGCTATCAGAGGCCGAAGGGCGCCCGCGCGGCGTCGGTCCTCTTTTACGCGAGTGCGGAGTCCGGCCTCTCCGCCATGCTCAAGGCGATGCCCGTCGATTCCGTCCTCAAGCGCGAAGGGCATCGGGGAACCTCGGTGACGACGCCCGAGCAGCTCTCCGCCGCCCTGGCCGGCGGCCATTTCGACGTGATTTTCGCGGACGCCGCAGACGCGTCGACGGTCGAGCGGCTTCTCGCGGGACGCGCCGACGCTCCCACGCTCCTGCCGTTCTGCGACGGCACGAAGAGCACGTCCGTTGTCGTCGACCAGAAGGGCGCCTTCTGCGTCACGACTCCTCCGAAGGAGCGCTCCATGCTCGAGGCGATCGACCAGGCGGTCGAGCGTCGCGATCGAAGGGTCGCAAAGCCGGCGATCCGCTCCTGACGGCACGATGCAAGGAGTGCGACGGTTCCTCCCTCGAGCCGTGCTCGCCGCCGTCGTCGCCGCGGCCTCGCCGCGCCTCGACGCTCAGGCTTTCACGCTTCCCCGGGGAGTGGCCGCGTTCACGATCGTCTGGCAGTACGTCGACAACACCGGCCACCGCATGACGGACGGATACGTCCTGGACCAGGGCCAGAGCCTTTCGACGGGCATCCTGGCCGAGCTGGATTACGGCGTCACGGACCGGTTCTCCGCGACCGTCGGAATCCCCTACATCTTCGCGAAGTACACCGGCGGCCCGCCGCCGCCCGGGATTCCGTACCTCCCGGTCGACTCCTGCAACTGCTGGCATTCCGGATTCCAGGACTTCGCCTTCACGGCGCGCTATCGCTTCGGGGACGACCCGTGGGCGGTCACGCCGCTCGCGCGCTACGTCCTGCCGAGTCACTCCTACAACTACCAGGGCGAGGCGGTCATCGGCCACGATCTCCAGGAGTTTCAGCTCGGCGCCTTCGCGAGCCTGAGGCTCGTGACTCTGCTGCCCGACGCGAACATCCAGGTCGGGTACGTGTACAGCTTCGTCGAGAAGGTGCTCGGGATCCCCAACGACCGGAGCAACACGTCCTTCGAGATCGGCTATCTCTTCGGACGCCGGTTCTACGTCCGCGCGGCCGGCTACTGGCAGGTCACGCACGGAGGCCTGCGTCTCGGGTCCGTTACCGGAAACCCGTTCCCGATCACGGGCGAGGTGAACACTCCGGAACTGGGTGCCGAGCACGACCGGTTGCTGCGCGACAACTACTGGCGGGTCGGAGGAGGCGTTTCCTATTCCGCGGGCCCGTTCGACGTCTTCGCGTCGATCTCGAAGTACGTCGCCGGAACGGACACGCACAACGGACAGGCCTACACCGTCGGCATGACCTGGTACTTCGGCACCCCCAAGTAGCTACCCGGCCGCCGGGTCTCCGAAGCGCCTGTAGAGCGCGTTCCCGAGCGGGACCGCCACGAACGCGAGCGCGAGGCCCGCGAGGACGTCCGCGACGTAGTGGTACCGGCAGAAGACCGTCGCGATCACGAGGCCCACCGCGAAAGGCAGGAACCACCAGAACGTCGTCCGTGACCTTCGCGCGGCCTCGAGGAGCACCACCGTCACGACCATCGTGTGGCCGGACGGGAAGCAGTCGCGCTTGTTGCTCTCGAGCTTGTTCAGCGTGTCGTCGATGACGCGGGCGACGGCGCCGCGGGGGAGCGGGCCCGCGTGCGTCACGGTGAAGCGCGGGCCCACGGCCGGGACGATGAAGTAGCCGACGTAGCTCACGAAGAAGACGAAGACCATCGTGAACGCGTAGCGCGAAAAATCGCGCGCGGCCGGGGGACGCTCCCGGTCGTCGAGCAGGACGAGCGTGCCGAGGACGATGGGATGGAAGTAGTAGAGGGAATAGAAGAACGTGAGGACGTCCGAGAGGAACGGCGTCGCGAACCGCTCGAGATAGACCGTCGGGTCGGTCCCGGTGAGCCAGCGGTCGAACGCGATGAGCGCCGGGTCCTTGTCGACGGGGTTCACGGCCCGGATGAGCGGCCCCAGCCCGTCGAAGATCACGACGATGCAGGCGATGACGTAATAGTCGAGGAGGATCTGAAGATTCTTTGAGGGGTTCGGATTGCGGCCGCGCAACCATGCGGCGACGGCGGGGACGAGGGCGACCAGCCCCATTCTCAGAAGAACTCCCGGGCTCTCCAGCGCCTGGTATCTGACGAGGCCGGCCACGACGAGCCCGACGGCGAACAGCGACGTCAGGGCGTCGACGGGCTTCCAGCGCACCGGCGGGTTCTAGCACACGAACCTATAATCCCCACCGTGCGCTGCGCCGCGGTCCTCTTCCTGTCCGGCGCGCTGGCCGCTTCCGCGGCCCCGGCGCCCCCTTCTGCCGCGGGAACGGTCGTCGTCGCGGACCTGAACACCGAGATCCAGGCCGTGAGCGCCGCCTTCGTCGCGCGCGTGCTCAAGGACGCCGAGAAGAACGCCGCCCCGTTCGTCGTCCTCCGGATCGACACGCCGGGCGGGCGCATCGACTCGACCCGCACGATCACGCAGGCGATCCTCGCCTCCCCCGTGCCGGTCGTCGGCTGGGTGGCGCCGCCGGGCTCGCAGGCCGCGTCGGCGGGCTTCATCATCCTGATGTCGTGCGACGTCGCCGCGATGGCCCCGGGCACGAACGCGGGCGCGGCGGCGCCCGTGGGCGGAGGGGGAGAGGACCTCCCCAAGACGCTCGCGAAGAAGGCCGGGCAGGACGTCTCGGCGCTCCTGCGCTCCGTGACGGAGCCGCGCGGCCGGCCCGTGGACGACGCCGTAAAAGCCGTGAGCGAGGCGGCGTCTTACTCGGAGAGCGAGGCGCTCAAACGGAAACTGATCGAGATCGTCGCGCGCGACGAGAAGGACCTCCTCGCCCAGCTCGACGGCCGGACGGTCAAGCGGGTCGGCAAGAGCGACGCCGTTCTGAAGACGGCGGGCCTCGTGACGGCGACGCGGACGATGACGCGCCGCGAGCGCATCCTCGGCGTCGTCGCGAACCCGGGCCTCGCCGGCATCCTTTTCCTGATCGGCCTCGTCGGGCTCTATTCCGAGCTCTCCCATCCGGGGGGAATCCTGCCGGGCGTCCTCGGGGCCATCGCGCTCCTCCTCGCGCTCTTCGCGATGTCCGTCCTGCCCGTCAACGCGGCGGGAGTCGCGCTGCTCCTGGTCGGGGCGCTGTTCTTCTTCCTCGAGGTGAAGCTCGCGTCGCACGGCGTCCTCGCCGTCGGCGGGGCCGCGGCGGTGGTGTTCGGAGCGATCCTGCTCTTCCCCGACCAGGCCGGCGCGCCGAGGGGAGAGTTCGCGGTCCTCGTCGCGGGCGCCGTCGCCACCGCGGCGATTCTCGCCGTCCTCTCGTTCAAGGCCCTCGCGATGAAAAGCCTGCCCGACCGCACGGGGCTCGGCGCCCTCGTCGGCCAGATCGTCTCCGCGCGCAGCCCGATCGCGCCCGTCGGCAAGGTGTTCGCCGACGGCGCGCTCTGGGAAGCGCATTCCTCGGTACCCGTAGCCGCCGGCGACCTCGTCGAGATCGTCGGCATCGAAGGCCTCGCGCTCGTCGTGAGGCCGGCCCGCAAGGCGGGCCAGGAGCCCGGATGAACAACCTCACGTTCCTCGTCCCGATCGTCTTCGTGGCGATCATCTTCATCTCGAAGTGGATCAACATCCTCAACGAGTACGAGCGGGCCGTCACGTTCTGGCTCGGCCGCCTCTCGCCGCAGCCCAAGGGGCCCGGCCTCACGTTCATCTTCTGGCCGTTCGAGACGATGATCCGGATCTCGCTCCGGACGGTCGTCCTCGACGTGCCGCCGCAGGACGTCATCACGCGCGACAACGTGTCCGTGAAGGTGAACGCGGTCGTCTACTTCCACGTCATGGACCCCTCGAAGGCCGTCGTGAAGGTCGAGAACTATCTCTATGCGACGTCCCAGCTGGCCCAGACGACGCTCCGCTCGATTCTCGGCCAGGCCACGCTCGACGAGCTCCTCTCCTCCCGCGACAAGCTGAACGAGAACCTGCAGGAGATTCTCGACAAGCACACGGACCCCTGGGGCATCAAGGTCACGATGGTCGAGTTGAAGGCCGTCGACCTCCCGATCGAGATGCAGCGCGCCATGGCCAAGCAGGCGGAGGCCGAGCGCGAGAAGCGCGCGAAGATCATCCACGCGTCGGGCGAGTTCGAAGCCAGCAAGCAGCTGTCCGAGGCCGCCGAGATCATCGGCCGCGAGCCCGCGACGCTGCAGCTCCGGTACCTGCAGACGCTCACGGAGATCGCGGTCGAGAAAAACTCGACGATCATCTTCCCGGTTCCCATGGACCTCATCAGCGTGTTCATGAAGAAGGACAAGGCCTGATGGCGGGGCTCGGTCTCGAAGACCGCCACGAGGAGATGCCGGAGAGGGCGGCGCCCGTCCACTACCAGATCTCGATCACCGGGCGGCAGGCCGGGTTCTTCTTCCTGCTGCTCCTCGGCGCGCTCGGGCTCTCGTTCTTCTTCGGGATGAAGACCGGGGCGGCCGCGAAGAAGGGACCCGGCGGCGGAGCCGCCGGGGTGATCGCTTCCGCGTCCGACATCCCCGTTCCCACGCTCGCGCCGGCGGAAAGCCTTCGCGAGGCGAAGAGGCCCGACGACACGCTCGGAATCAAGCCCGAGGAGAAGAGGGCGGCCGAGGCCGCGCCGCCTCCCTCGCCGGCGCCGACCGCCGCTCCGACGGCGGTGCCGCCGACTCCGACCGCCGCACCGGTCCCGACTCCGAAGCCTGCGGCGGCGGCGAAACCCGCGCCGAAGGGGCCGTTCTACGTGCAGATCCTCGCGACGAAGGATGCCGCCAGGGCCGACGAGCTCGCCAAGCGGCTCAAGGACGAGGGATTCAACGCCGACGTCGCGGTCATCGCCGGCAAGCCCGGATGGTTCCGCGTCCACGTGGGGCCGTTCAAGGACCGCGCGAAGGCCGAGGCGCTCGCGAAGAAGATCAAGGCCACGGACAAGCAGATCAAGAACGTCCCGCTCGTGGTGCCGTGAGCCGTCCGCTTCCCGTCCGCGGCGAGCCGGCGCTGCCGCCGTGGATCCGCGAGAAGAAGCTGCGCCTCGACGACCTCCACGCGATCAAGGCGCGGATGCGGCTCGGGAAGCTCTCGACCGTGTGCGAGGAGGCGCGCTGCCCGAACCGCACGGAGTGCTTCGAGCGGAAGACGGCGACGTTCCTGATCGCGGGAGACGTCTGCACGCGCGCCTGCGGGTTCTGCCACATTGCGTCGGGGAAACCCGCGCCGCTGGACCCGGCGGAGCCCGCGAGCCTCGCCGCCGCCGCGCGGGACATGGGCCTCGCCCACGTCGTCGTGACGTCGGTGGACCGGGACGACCTGCCGGACGGAGGGGCGGCGCACTGGGCCGCGGTGGTTCGCGCGCTCAAGGAAGACGACGGCGCGCGGACGGTCGAGGTCCTGACTCCCGACTTCCAGGGAGTCGCGGCCCAGATCGACTGCGTCGCCGACGCGGGACCCGACGTCTACAACCACAACGTCGAAACCGTCCCGCGGCTCTACGACGCCGTTCGCCCGAAGTCGGATTTCCGCCGTTCCGTCGACCTCCTCGCCCGCGTCAAGGCGCGGCATCCCGGGATGACGGCGAAATCGGGCCTCATGCTCGGCCTCGGCGAGCGCGACGACGAGGTTTTGGACGTGTTCCGCGCGCTGCGGCAGGCGGGCGTGGACGTCGTGACGGTGGGGCAATACCTCCGCCCGTCCGCGTGGAATCTCCCGGTCGCCGAGTACGCGACGCCGGAGCGCTTCGCGGCGCTGGGACGCGGCGGGATGGAGATGGGGTTCACCGCCGTCTTCGCCGGTCCGTTCGTGCGCTCGAGCTATCGCGCGGGGGAGTTCCTCAGAAGGTGACGAACGTCTTGGAGGCGCGCCACGCGCGGCGCCGGCCCTGGATGCGCCCGCCACCCTTCAGGAAGATCTTCTCCTACTTCCTTGCCGGCGTCGGTGTCGGCGTCGAGGCGGGGCGCGACTTCGCGGCCTGTTCGAGCGCCGTTGCCTTCTGCTTGCGAAGCTTCGAGATCTCGGCGTCCTTCTGCTTTTCCAGTTTCTCGATCTCCTGATCGAGCAGCTTGATCTGGCTCTTGAGCGCCTTGATCTTCTGCTTCAGGGATTCGAGCGCCTGGTTGATCTGGGCCAGCTTGGCCGCGTTCCCCGCGTCGGCCTTCGCCTGCGCCTTCAGCGTTTCGACCTGCTTTTCGAGCTCCTTGATCTGGTTCTCGAGGGACGACTTCTCGGACCTCGCTTCCTGGATGAGCTTCCAGTACTCGCGCTCGATGGCCTTCTCCATCGCGTCGTAGGCCGCCTGAACGTCGGAGATCGTGGACCGCGCCGACAGCGCCGGCGTTGGCACGGGCCTGATGGTCTGCGGGCGTTCCGCGCCGAAGATCAGCGACGACGGCACGAGCGAGGCCGCCGCGAGGAGGGCGACCGGGAACAAAGCCGCGAGGGTGCGCGCCGGGCGCTTCATGGAGCCCTATTCTCCGCCCAGCCGATTCGAACCGCTAGACTGGCGCCCGCCGTACCAGGAGACGCACCAACGCCTCATGCTGCCCTCATTACCCTCTAAGAAATTCCCCCGTCTTCTCTTCTCCCTCGCCTCGGGCGTCCTTCTGGCTCTTTGCTTCCCGAACTTCTCGATTCTGCCGCTCCTCCCCGTCGCGTTGATTCCGCTCATTGCGGCTCTCTCGGGCCTGACCTGGCGCAAGGCATTTCTGCCCGGGTTCGTGTTCGGAGCGGCCTTCTGGCTCGTCACGATCCCGTGGATCGCGTACACGGTGAACCGGTTCGGCGGCGTCGGGCCCGTGCTCGCGGGACTCGCGCTCGCGATCACGGCCACCATTTACGCCGTCCCGTTCGGACTCATGGCGGCGCTCTACGCGGCGGCCCGGCCGCGCACCGGGCCGGGAATCGTCGCGGCGTTTGCCTCGGCCTGGGTGGCCCAGGAGGGATTCCGCACGTACATCTACGTCTTCGGCGGCTTCCCGTGGAACCTCCTCGCGAACCCGCTCGCGGACGTGCCGGCGCTGCTCGGCTCGACCGCCCTCGGCGGCGTCCTCTTCACGTCCTTCCTCCTCGCGGCCCTCAACGCCGCTCTCTTCGTCGCGTGGACGCGCCCGGGGCGAACCGAGCGCCTCGGCTGGCTCCTCGGCGCCGCCGTGTGCGCTCTCGCCGCGGCGGCGGTTCGGGCCCCGCGTCCCCGTCC
Source organism: Thermoanaerobaculia bacterium (assembly GCA_044229475.1). Classification (GTDB taxonomy): domain Bacteria; phylum Acidobacteriota; class Thermoanaerobaculia; order UBA5066; family UBA5066; genus Fen-183. The sequence continues at coordinate 664,977 of JBGASW010000001.1, forward strand.
CTCGGACGAGGTCCTCAAGGTCGGAGTCGTCCAGCCGAACGTCGAACAGGACATCCGCTGGGACCGCGGCACGGCCGAGCGCATCCAGACCGACCTCGAGGACCAGACGCGCGCCCTGTGCCGGGCCGACCGGCCGGTCCTCGTCCTCTGGCCGGAGAGCGCGTCGCCTTACTCGTGGTCGTTCAACGCCCTCTATCGCGAGAGGGTCCTCAGGCTCTGCCGCGAGCTCGACGTCGCGATCCTGATGAGCACGGCCTGGTCGGACGCCCCGTGGGCCGAGGACGCGCCGTACTACAACGCGGCGCTCCTCGTCACGAAGGACGGGCCCGTCCTCCCGCCGTATTTCAAGCAGCGCCTCGTCCCGTTCGGGGAGTACGTGCCGCTCGCGCCGCTCCTCCGGATGATCAAGCCGATCAGCCGCGCGGTGCCCGGCGGCTTCACACCGGGATCGGGGACGGTCCTCCTGAAGCTCGGGAGCTGGAATCTCGGCGGCGCCGTCTGCTACGAGGTCGTGTACCCGTGGATCGCGCGGGCCGAGGCCCGCGCGGGAGCCGACGTCCTCTTCACGCTCACGAACGACGCGTGGTACGGGCGGGCGGGCGCCCAGCGGCAGCACTGGCAGGCTGCCGTGCTGCGCGCCGTGGAGACGGGGCGGCCGCTCGTGCGCGCCGCCGTGACGGGGATCAGCGGCGCCGTCGAGCCGGACGGGCGCGTCCTCGTCTCGCTCCCGGCGGGACGCAAGGGCGCGTTCTCGGCGCCGGTCTTCCGCCCGCGCGGAGCGCCGCCCGCCGCCGCCGTCGGCGACGCGATCCTCTGGGTTTGCACCGCCGGCCTCCTCGCCGGTATCCTGCGCGCGCGGTTCCCCTCGCCCCGGGGTCCCGTGGCGTCCGCGTCCCCCGCGGCGCCGAGAGGAAACACGTGAACGAAGAACGCATTGAGCGCCTGCTCGAACTCGCGTCGTCCGTGAGCTCCCTCCGGGGCTATCTTTGACGTCCGCCAGGCGGGACGCGAGAAGGACGAGCTGGAGCGGAAGACGGGCGAGCCCGGGTTCTGGGCGAACGCCCTCGAAGCACAGGACACGCTCCGGAAGCTGAAACGCGCCGAGCGCATCCTCGCCGACGACAAGGACCTGAAGGAGCGGCAGGAAGAGCTCGAGATCCTGGCGGAGTTCCTCAAGTCCGGCGAAGCCGTCGAGAAGGACGCGGACACCGCGATCGCGACGGTCGGGCCGTGGGCGCGCCACAAGGAGCTGACGTTCAAGCTCACGAACGACGAGGACCCGATGCCGGCCCTCCTCGAGATCCACGCGGGCGCCGGCGGCACCGAGGCGCAGGACTGGGCCGACATGCTCATGCGGATGTACCTCCGCTACGGCGAGCGGCAGGGCTGGAAGTCGGACGTCCTCGAGGTGACCTACGCGGACGACGCCGGGATCAAGACGGCCACGCTGAGGTTCGAGGGGGAGTACGCGTACGGGCACCTGAAGGCCGAGCGCGGCGTGCACCGGCTCGTGCGCATCTCGCCGTTCGACGCCGCGGCGCGGCGGCACACGTCGTTCGCTGCCGTCTACGTCTCGCCGGAGATCGACGATACGATCGAGGTCGAGATCAACGAGAAGGACCTCAAGATCGACACGTTCCGCGCGGGCGGCAAGGGCGGGCAGCACGTCAACAAGACGGAATCGGCGATCCGGATCACGCACCTGCCCAGCGGCCTCGTCGTGCAGTGCCAGAACGAGCGGTCGCAGCACAAGAACAAGGCCTCCGCGATGAAGGTCCTGCGCTCGCGTCTCTACCAGATCGCTCTCGAGGAGCAGCAGGCGAAGAACGACGCGCGGGCGGGCACGAAGATGGAGATCGGCTTCGGCTCGCAGATCCGTTCGTACGTCCTCGCGCCGTACCGGCTCATCAAGGACCACCGCACGAACTACGAGGTCGGGGACGTGGACCGCGTCCTCGACGGCGACCTCGACGGATTCATCGAGGCGTTCCTCCAGACGATGGTCAAGAAGGGCGAGAAGGCCGCCACCGATCGCCCGGGCTTCAACGCGGCCGACCCGGCGTGAGCGGCGGCGCCGGCAGCAGCGGAGACGTTCCGCGCACCTGGCTGGACGACGTCCGGGCCCGCCTCGTCCGGGACTGGCCCGAGCGCAGGCTCGAGCTCGAGCGCGGCCCGGACGCAGGTCCGCTCCGGGAGGCCGCGGTCCTCATCCCGCTCTTCGTGCGCGAGAGGGCGCTCTGGACGCTCTTCACGAAGCGGACGGACCTCGTGGAGCACCACAAGGGGCAGATCTCGTTTCCGGGCGGAGGCAAGCACGCGACCGACGCGAACCCGTGGGAGACGGCGATCCGCGAGACCGAGGAAGAGATCGGCGTGCCGCGCGCGGGCGTGAAGATCCTCGGCGCGCTCCCGAAGCTCGTCACCGTCACGGACTTCGAGATCTCGCCGTTCGTCGGCGCGATCCCGTACCCGACGCAGTTCGAGCCTCACCCGGGCGAAGTCGAGTCGATCATCGAGGTGCCCGTGTCGTACCTCCTCGACCCGATGGTCGTCGAGGAGCGGCCCGTGAAGTGGAAGGGACGGGACGTCATGACGCTCGTCTACCACTACAAGGGCCACGCGATCTGGGGCGCGACCGCGCGCATCCTCGGCGACTTCCTGACGGCGCTGCGGGGAAGCGACCCCTAGGGCGAGAGGGTCCGGCGAGTGTTACCTCGCCTCGAACCGAAACGGGCTTCCGGAGATCGGCAGGCCGCCGAACAGCACGTCCACCGTGTAGGTCCCTGCGCCGCTGACGAGGAACGTCGCTCGGTACGTGCCGTCGTGCTGGTCCGCGACGGAAACCGGTGGGGTCGCCGGGCCGCTCAGTCGTGCGACGAAGACGTCGCCCCCCGTGTCGCGCTTGACCCCGAACTGATTGCGGGCCTGAATCAGAAACGTTCCGGTCCCGCCGGCGGCCACCGTCGGCAGGACGAGGAGGCTCGACAGCGACGCGCTCGTGATTCCGGATCCGACTACGACGGTAAAGGGACTGCCGAGGATGTTCAGGTTGCCTCGCATGACGGACAGCGTATGAGGACCCGACCGCAGCGCGGTGTACCGGCCGGCGTACGTGCCGTCCCTCCGGTCGGTGATCGACACGGACACCGTTTCGGGCCCCGCGAGTCGTGCTACGAACGTGTCGCCTCCTGCAGTGCGCTTGTGGTTCGACGCATCCCGGGCCTGGATGATGAACGTGGCCTCTTCGCCCGCGACGGACGACGGCAGGACGAGGAGGTTGCAGAGTACGGTGCTGGTTGCCGGACCATTGACCGAAAGAACGATGGTCTTTGTCGGTGTTGCCGACACCTGCGGCAGCGGCGTCGCCGGACCGGGCATCGCCGAAAGCATCGCGGCGACGAGGACGAGTCCGACGGCGCGCCTTTTCATCCGTCGATTCTAGGCGTTTGAGGACTTCCGGACGGCGGCTGTACGCCGTCGAAGGGCTGCGTTAGGACGAGGGCGCCGTGCTCTTGACGAACGCCGCGGCGGCCGCGGCCCTGTCGCGGTTCGCCTTGTAGAGCGGAACGGTGCCGTCGCGCGAGATGGCCTTGTCGAAGTAGATGACCGCCTCGTCCCAGCGTCCCCGCTCCATCGCGATCGCGCCCGCCTCGTTCCAGAGCTCGGGCGCGTCGAGCGCGAGCGGCCTTTCGAGCCCGTCGGCCGCCTCCTTGAGGGCGCCCGTCTGGCGCTGCGCGCGGGCGAGCGCCCATGCGGCGTCGACGCTCTGCGGCGCGCGGAGGACCGCCTTCTTCAGCGGCTCGATCGCCTCGGCCGCCTGGCCGCGCTCGAGGAGGAGCCCGCCGAGACCCGTGAGGGCGGGCGCGTAGTCCGGGTCGGACCGGATCGCCTCGCGATACTCCTTCTCGGCTTCCTTCCAGAGGCCCTTCCTCCGGAGGACGGCGGCGAGGTTCGCGCGGACGATCTCGCGGTCCGGCTCGGCGGCGGCGGCCTTCGTGAGGGGCTCGAGGGCCGCGTCGAGGTCCTTCATCTGGAGAAGGACGGACGCGTACTCGGTGAGGATCGACGTGTCCTTCGGCGCCGCCGCGGCGGCGGTCGCGAAGACCTGGCGCGCGTGCACGAGGTCGCCCTCGGCGCGCGCCTTGCGCCCGAGCGCGACGAGCTTGTCGCGGTTCTCGGGGTTGACCTCGGCCGCCTTGCGAAGGGCGTCCAGCGCCGGCTCCCAGTTCTTGTCCGCCATGTAGAAGTCGTAGAGGTCGAGGAGCGCGCCCTCGTTCCGGTCGTTGTACTTGATCGCCTGCTTGAGGTTCGCCTCGGCGAGCACCTTTTCCCCGCGCATCGCAAACGCGTTCCCGAGCAGGCGGTAGGCGTCGGAGGACTGCGGATCGACCTCGAGGAGCCGGTTCGCGGCCGACTGCGCGTTCAGGGCGTCGCCGTGCGAGAGGGCGGTCCGGCCCAGCGCGAGGTAGTCCACCGGGGGTGCGGCGCTGGCCCCGGCCCGGGCCGGCGCGGGCGCGGCCGGAGGCGGCGGGGCCGTCGCCGTCGAAACGGCGGCGGACGTCGGTGCGGCCGCAGCGACGGCCGGGAGAGGCGCCTTCGCCGGATCGCCCTTCGAGGCGCGGATGCGGGATGCCTCGTTGAACTTGCCGACTTTTTCGTACGCGGCCGCGAGGAGGTCGAGGCACTCGGCGTCGAGCTTCTCGCGGGGCACGTTGTACGTCAGGTCGTGGATGACGTCCTCCGGAAAGCCGTCCCCGAGCTTCTGGCGCGCGACGCGCTTGAGCTCGGCGACGTCGGCCGGGGGCGCCGCCGGGATCGTTCTCAGCGTCGACTTCACGTCGGCGGCGACCTTCACGAACTCGGGCGAGTAGAAGTCCGGGACGATCTCGAGGTCCGGGCTCGCCGCGTATGCGCGCCGCAGGGCGTCCTGGGCGTCGGCCCGCTTTCCCTCGTTGAAGGAGGCCCATGCACTCTGGACGAGCATGCGGCCCTTGCGTGCCGGGTCGCCGGCCGCGGAGGCGGCGCTCTCGAACTTCAGCGCGGCGCGCTTGAACTGGCCGCCGTTGAACGCCTTGCGGGCTTCCTTCTCGAGCGATTCCGAGCCTTCCTGCGCGGACGCGGACGCGCCGAACAGGAGGACCGCCCCGGCCACCACGAGAACCGTCCGCATGCGCACGGAGGGATTCTAGCTATTCTTTCTTCAGGTCGATCCGGTAGACGCCCTGGGCCTCTTCTTCGAGCTCGATCGACCTCGTTTCCGTGCGGTAGCCCGGCATGCTGACGACGATCTCGTGCGAGCCCGCGACGAGGCTTTTTTTCAGCGGCATCGACGATCCCGCTTCGATCGAGACGCCGTCGATCAGGATCTGGGCGCCGGGTGGGGTGACCGTCAGCGAGAGCAGGCCGCGCGCCGGGAACTCGGCCGTGACGGGCTTCATGTCGGGTCCCGTGACGTCGAATGTCTTGGGGGGGAGTTTCATGAACCCCGGCACCTCGAAAACCGCCGTGTGCTTTCCGTGGTCCAGCGGAAAACGCGTGCCGGCAGGCGGAACCGAGCCCCTCTTCTTCCCGTCGATGATCAGCGTCGCGACCTGGTTGGAGCGGAATGTGACCATGACGGGGCCGGACGGGGTCGGAGCCGGCGTCGGCTCGGGCGGGGCCGCCACCGGCGGGGCCGACGCGGACGCCGGGGCCGGCTCGGGAGCGGAGGTCGCCGACGCCGGGGCTGACGCCGTGGATCCGGTGGACGGGGCGGTCGTCGCGGCCGCGGTAGCGGCCGGAGCCGCGGCGTCGGCGGAAGCGGGCGGCTGCGGCTTCGCCGACTTCTTCTGGACGTAGAGCCAGAAGCCTCCGCCTCCCGCGAGAACGACGACCGCGGCCGAGAGCAGGACGCGCAGCACCGGGCCGCTCTCCCGCGCGTGCGCTTCGGCGGCGGGTGGGGGAAGGATCGGGGCGCCGCCGGTAGCGCGCAGCCGGACGTCGGCGGCCCCGCCCTGCGTCTGGCGGAGGGGCGCCGAGGGGGAAAGCGGGGTGTCGAGCACGCGCGCCGGCCTCGCGGCCACACCGGTCTGGTATCCGGCGGACGGCGTCGCGACCGTCCGGTCCATGTCCTCGGCGGGCGCATCGTGCTCAGGAGCATCCGAGAGGCCCGCGAGAACCGCGGAGAGCTCGGCCTTCACCTCGGCGCAGTTCGCGTGGCGGCGGGTGCGATCCTTCTCGAGGAGCTTCACGAGGATCGCATCGAGGGCCCTCGGCAGCCCGGGAACGAGGGTCGAGGGCGGGGCGGGCTGCTCGTTCATGATCCGATAGAGCACCGTCGAGATGTGGTCGCCCGTGAAGGGCTTCTGCCCCGTGGTGAGCTCGTACGCGAGGACGCCGAGGCTGAAGAGGTCCGTGCGGGCGTCGAGATCCTCGCCGCGGATCTGCTCCGGGGCGAGGTACGACGCGGTCCCGAGCGTGATGCCGGTCTGCGTGAGCGTGGACTGCGAGACCATGGACTTCGCGATCCCGAAGTCCATGAGCTTGACCGTCCCGTCCTCGAGGATGCGGACGTTCGACGGCTTGATGTCGCGGTGGATGATCCCGGCCGTGTGGGCGTACCCGAGCCCCTCGCAGACGTCCACGAGGATCTCGAGCTTGCGCCGGAGGGGCAGCGGACTGCGCTTGCGCGCGAGCTTGTCGAGGTCCTCTCCGGTCAGGAACTCCTGGACGATGTACGGCGTACCGTCGTCGGTGACGCCGAAGTCGTAGATCGTCGTGATGTTCCGGTGGTGCAGGTTCCCGGCGAACTCCGCCTCGCGGAAGAAGCGCTTCTTGATCTCCTCTTCGTCGCTCTGGCAGGTCTTGATCGCGACCGCGCGCTTGATGAACGGATCCCGCCCCTTGTAGACGGTTCCGAAACCGCCCACCCCGACCTTCTCCTCGATCAGGTATTTCCCGACCTGGGTCAGCATGTTGAAGAAAAAAATCGTACCACGCGGCTATCATTCGGGCGTGTTCGGGCGCCGAGTCGCGTTTCTGCCGCCGTTTTTCGCGATTGCGGTCCTCTCCGGCTGCGGCGGATCGGACGCGCCGACGGCCCCGACGCCCGCAGCCGGGGTCTCGCGCCCCGGCGTCTCGAGGGACGTCTACCGCCCGCCCGTGGACGGCCGGGTGACTCCGAAGCAGGTCGAGACGTACCTCGGCGTGCTCGACCGCGTGCGGCTCGACCGGAAGGCGGGGAAGGCGCCGCCGCCGTCCGATCCGCTCGCGTCCGAGTCGGCGGACGTCACCGTGGCACGCGCCCGGAACGTCAACACGGAAGAGTACCTCTGGGTGAAGGAGCGCGTGCTCGAGGCGGAGGCCGCCGCGATGACGGTGCGCCTCAACGCCTCCGCACTCGTGATGCTCGACAAGACCCTCGCCGACCTGAGGGCGCGCAAGGCGGACGCGGCGGACGAAGGCTCTCGGAAGCTCATCAACGAGCAGATCGCGAACTTCGAGGCGGAGGCCGAGCGCGTGCGGCGAGAGTCCCGCGAAAAGGAGCCGGATTCGGTCCGGGCCAACATGAAGACGCTCGAGCCGTTCCGCGCGCGCCTCGCGGCCGCTCACGAGGCGCTGGATCGCCCGCTGCTGCCGTCCGCCGCGAAGGAGCCCTCCAAGGCCCCGACCGGAAAGCCGTGAGCGCTCCGGACAGCCTTCCCTCGCTTCTCGACGAGGGACTCGAGCGCGGGTTCTTCGCGGGCGCCTCGGCGCTCGTGGTCTCGGAAAAGGAGACGCTCGCGGAACGGCACGCGGGCGACGCGCGCGTCGAGCCGGCGAGCGAGCGCCGCGCGGCGGGGCCCGACACGCTCTGGGATCTCGCGTCGCTGACGAAGCCTCTCGCGGGGGCGGCGCTGGTTTTGTCTTTGGCGGGAGAGAACGCCCTCTCGCTCGACGACACCGTGTGGCGATTCGAGGATCGGTGGAGGAAGAGCTTCTTAGAAGGTGTCAGCGTCAGGCGCTTGCTCGCGCATCTCGGCGGAATCGTGGACTGGTTTCCGGTTTACTCGAGGGGAGAGGGGCGCGCCGCGTACGCCCGGACGCTGGGCGAGTTGGACGCCGCGGCGATCCCCGGGACGAAGGTGATCTATTCCTGCCCGGGCTATCTCTTCCTTTCAGAGATCGTCGAAAGAGTCTCTGGGGGAACGCTCGACAGGCTTTTCGAGGCGCGAGTCTCCGCCCCTCTTCACCTTTCAAAGAATCTTCTCTTCTCTCCCTCTTCCCCCGAAGATCTCGCGCGCACGGCAGGAGGCGAGCGGGACGACGCGACCGAGCGCGCGATGACCGCCGACCGCAAGCTCAAGTACGGCGGGTTCCGGCAGGGCGTCGTGAACGGACAGGTCAACGACGGGAACGCCTTCCGGCGGGGCAACGGAGTGTCGCTCAACGCGGGACTCTTCGGGACGGCCGAGGCGGCGGCCGCCGTGGGCCGTGCGTGGCTCGCGCGCGACGGACGCCTCCTGCCCGAGCGTTTCTTCGCTCTCGCCACGGAGAACGCGACCGCGGGCCTCGGGGAGGACCGCGGCCTCGGCTGGCAGCTCGCGTCGACGCCGGGGAGCGCCGGCGAGCCGCTGGGCCCGTCCGCCTACGGCCATACGGGCTTCACGGGTGCGTCGCTCTTCGTCGCTCCCGGGCTCGGGCGCGTGGCGGTCCTCCTCACGAATCGTCTTCACCCGGACGCCCGCGCCGCGGAGATGAACGCCTTCCGGCGCCGTTTCCACGAGATCGCGGCCGGACTCTGACGGCCCGCCGGGGCGATCCGGTCTCATCCGGCGGGACTCGATAAGATCGGCCGGCGAACGGCGAGCGTTCGACTCGCCCCCGCCCGGAGGGCCGCATGGCCTCACCTTCCATCGTCGTCGCCGAGGGCGCACGCACGCCCATGGCCGAGTACAACGGCCTCTTCGCGGACATGACGGCCACGGACCTCGCCGTCGTGGCCGCGCAGGAAGCGCTCCGCCGCGCGCGCTTTGCGCCGGGCGAGATCGGCCACGTGATCGTGGGCAACGTCCTCCAGACGTCGTCCGACGCGATCTACCTTTCGCGCCACGTCGGGCTGCGCGCCGGCGTGCCGCAGGAGGTTCCGGCCGTCACCGTGAACCGCCTCTGCGGCTCGGGGTTCGAGGCGCTCGTCCAGGCGAAGCACCGGATCCTCCTCGGCGAGGCGGAGGCCGTCCTCGCGGGCGGGACGGAGAACATGAGCCAGGCGCCGTTCGTGGTCCGCGGCGCGCGCACCGGGCTGCGGCTCGGGCAGGGCAAGCTCGAGGACTCGCTCATGAGCGGCCTCTTCGACACGGTGCCGGGTCTCGCGATGGCCCAGACGTCCGACAACGTCGCCCGCCGCCACGGGATCACGCGCGAGGAGCAGGACGCGTTCGCCCTCGAGAGCCAGAAGAAGGCCGCGGACGCGTGGGCGTCCGGGCGTCTCGCGGAGGAGGTCGTCCCGGTGGAGGCGAAGAAGGGCCGCAAGACCGTGACGGTCTCGAAGGACGACCACATGACGCCGGACACGACGCTGGAAGGCCTCGCGAAGCTGAGCCCGGCGTTCGGCAAGGACGGCATGGTGACGGGCGGCAACGCGTCCGGCATCGTGGACGGCGCCGCGATGATGGTCGTGACGACGGAGGAGCGCGCCCGCGCGAAAGGCATCGTGCCCCTCGGCCGGCTGGTTGCCGAGGCGGTCACGGGGTGCGATCCCGCGTTCATGGGCCTCGGCCCGGTCGCGGCGAGTCGCGCGGCGCTCGCGAAAGCGGGGAAGTCGCTCGCGGACATGGACCTCGTCGAGATCAACGAGGCGTTTGCGGGCCAGATTCTCGGGGTGATGAAGGAGCTCGGCGTCGACCGGGCGAAGCTGAACGTGAACGGAGGCGCGATCGCGCTCGGACACCCGCTCGGGGCGAGCGGCGCCCGCCTCACGCTCACGCTCCTCAAGGAGCTGCGCCGCCGCGGCCAGCGCTGGGGACTCGCCTCGGCCTGCATCGGCGGGGGCCAGGGAATCGCGGTCGTCGTGGAGGCATTGTCATGAGCGAAATTCGCAAGGTCGGAATCCTGGGGGCCGGGCTGATGGGGTCGGGCATCGCCGAGGTGTGCGCGAGGGCGGGGTTCACGGTCGTCGTCCGCGAACCCACCGAGGAGCTGCTCGCGAAGGGGCGCATGCGGGTGACGAATTCACTTTCAAAGGCAAAGCAACGCGGCAAGCTGAACGATGCGGAGGAAATCGCGATTGCCTCGCGTCTGACTTTCTCCTCCTCACTCGAGGAACTCTCTTCTTCGGATCTCATCGTCGAGGCGATCGTCGAGAACCTCGACGTGAAGCGCGAGGTCTACCAGGCCCTCGACGCGCTTTGCGGGCCCGAAACGATCTTCTGCTCGAACACGTCGTCGCTGACGATCACCGAGATGGCGGCCGCGACGAAGAGGCCGGATCGTTTCGCGGGGCTGCACTTCTTCAACCCGGTGCCGGTCATGAAGCTCGCCGAAGTCGTGCGCGGCCTCGCGACGTCCGACGCGACGGTCGCGGCCGTCACGGCGTTCGCCCGTGCGCTCGGCAAGGAGCCGGTCGCCTGCCGCGACAATTCGGGCTTCATCGTGAACCGGCTCCTCGTGCCTTTCCTCCTCGACGCGATCCGGGCGCACGAGCAGGGGGTCGGTTCGATCGAGGACATCGACACGGGGATGAAGCTCGGCTGCGCCCACCCGATGGGCCCGTTCGAGCTCCTGGATTACGTCGGGCTCGAAACGGTCTACGCGATCGCCGAGATCATGTTCGCGGAGTATCGTGAGACGCGCTTCGCGCCGCCCGCGCTCCTCAAGCGCCTCGTGCTCGCCGGGAGGTTCGGGAGGAAGACGGGGCGGGGATTCTTCGAATACGACGAAAAGGGAAATCGAAAGGGCTGAGCCATGCGCATGATCGATCCGATGCTGATGGAGTTCGACCGCGAGAGCTCGACGACCCGCAAGCTCCTGTCCCGGGTGCCGGCAGACAAGTACTCCTGGAAGCCGCACACGAAGTCGATGTCGCTCGGCGCCCTTGCGGGGCACATCGCGGGGCTGCCGCACTGGATCGCGGGCTCGCTGCTGCCGGGTGAGTTCGACCTGGCCACGGGAGGCGACGGCACGGCGAAGGAGCCGGCGAGCGCCGAGGCGCTCATGAAGACGTTCGAGGAGTCCGCGGCAGGCGCAAAGGCGGCGATGGCGCAGCTCGACGACGTGCGCGCGATGGGTCCCTGGACCCTCCGGCACGGCACGAAAGTCATCATGGAGATGCCGCGCATCGCGTTCGTGCGGACGATCCTCCTGAACCACCTCATCCACCACCGCGGGCAGCTCTCCGTTTACCTGCGGCTCCTCGACGTCCCGCTGCCGTCCATCTACGGGCCCAGCGCGGACGAGAATCCCTTCGGGTGAGGCCATGAGCGTCGTCCTCACAGAGGTTTCCGAGCGCATCCTCACCGTCACGGTCAACCGCCCCGAGAAGCTGAACGCCCTGAACGGCGAGGTCCTCGATGCGCTCCGCGCCGCGTTCGCCGTGGCGAAGGAGAACCCGGACGTCGGAGCCGTCATCCTGACCGGCGCGGGAGAGAAGGCATTCGTCGCGGGAGCCGACATCGCGGAGTTCAAGGCCTTCACGCCCGTCGGCGCGCGCGACTTCGTGCGCAAGGGGCAGGCGACGTTCGACCTGATCGAGAACCTCGGCAAGCCCGTGGTCGCCGCCGTGAACGGCTTCGCGCTCGGAGGCGGCTGCGAGCTCGCGATGGCTGCGACGTTCCGCTACGCGTCGAAGAACGCGAAGCTCGGGCAGCCGGAGGTGAACCTCGGGCTCATCCCGGGCTACGGCGGCTCGCAGCGCCTGCCCCGGCTCGTCGGAAAGGGCCGAGCGCTCGAGCTCCTGCTCACGGGCGACGCGATCCCGGCCGACGAGGCGTTCCGGATCGGCCTCGTCAACAGGGTCGTCGAGCCTGCCGAGCTCCTGCCGGCCTGCCGCGACACGCTGAAGAAGATCCTCGGCAAGGCGCCGGTCGCGTTGCGCTACGTCCTCGACGCCGTGAACGCGGGCCTCGACATGCCGTTCGCCGCCGCCGAGGAGCACGAGGCGACGCTCTTCGGGCTCTGCGCGGCGACCGAGGACATGAAGGAAGGCGTCTCCGCGTTCCTCGAGAAGCGGCCGGCGAAGTTCGCCGGCCGCTGAGGAATCCCGGGCGTGCTCGGTCAGGGCTGCGCGGGAGGCGCGTACGGCTTGAGCTGGTCGTCGATCGTCTTGCGGTCGCCGACGACGACGAGCGTCGTTTGCTCGGGCCGGATGTACGCCTTCGCGATCCGGGTCACTTCGTCGGGCGTGACCGCGTGGACGCGCGAGACGAACCCGGACAGGTACGAGTCCGGCAGGCCGTGAAGCGCGAGGAACTGGAGCTGGTTCGCGATGCCGATGCGCGACGAGTTCTGGAGGACGAACGTCCCGGCGAGGTAGTTCTGGATTCCCTTGAGCTCGGCCGCGGAGGGCGGCTCGGCGCGCAGGCGGTCGATCTCGCCGAAGATCTCCTTGATCGAGGCGCCCGTGACGTTCGTCGTGACGTCCGCGGTCTCGGCCCAGTAGGCCCCCTGGCGCCGGACGGAGACCTGGCTGAAGGGCGAGTACGTGTAGCCCTTCTGCTCGCGGATGTTGCTCGTGATGCGCGAGCCGAACGAGCCGCCGAGCAGCGCGTTCGTCACGACGAGCGGGACGTAGTCGGGGCTTGACGGGTCGACGACGGGCATCCCGAGGATGACGGTGGACTGGGAAGCGCCCGGGCGGTCGAGCACGGTGAGCGTGCGCTTCGCGGACGGCTTCGGCGCCGGGGCCGCAGCGGCGGCGGCCTTGCCCCAGCCGTCGAACGCCTTGCGGATCGCCGCCTCGGTGGCCTTCGCGTCGAACACGCCGACGACGTAGAGCGCCGAGCGGTCGGCACCGAAGTGCCCGGCCCAGAACGCCTTCGCGTTCGCGAGCGTGTAGCCCTTGAGCGCGTCCGGGGCGGGGAAGAGGCGGCCGTAAGGCTGGCCCGGATACATCGCGGCGCGGAACGCCTCGGCGGCCATCTGCTGCGACTGGCTCTTCGCGATCGAGAGCCGCCGCTCGAGGTTCGCCTTGAGCCGCGCGAGTTCCGCCTCGGGGAAGGCGGGATTGCGAACGACGTCGGCGACGAGGTCGACCATGGCCGGGGCGAATTCAGAGAGGACCTCGCCGCCGACGGTCGTGAGGTTCTCGCCGGCCTGCACGGCGACTTCGCCGCCCATCGAGGCGGCGTCCTGCGCGATCCTGGTCGCGCTGCGCGTCTTCGTGCCTTCGAGGAGGAGGTCGCCCGTGAGGTCGGCCATCCACGTCTGGCCTGCGGGGTCGTCGGCATTGCCGACGTGGACCGTGAGGCGCACGAGCGCCTTCGGGACCGTCCCGTAAGGGACGAGCGAGACCTTCAGGCCGTTCGGGAGCGAAAAGCGTGTCGGCGCCGGGATCTTGAACGGGCGCGGCGCGTCGGGTTCTGGAGGCTTCTCGCGGACGGCGGGCTGGTCGGCGCGCAGGCCGGGCGCGAGCGCGAGGAACGCAGCGGCGAACACGAGCGTGAATGACTTGCGAATCGTCATGGCGTCCTTCCTCAGACCTTCGGGCCGGGGAGCTTGGGGGCCTCCGGCTTCGGCTCGATCGCGAGGATCGTGCGGTTCGTGGGGCGGAGGTATTCCTCTGCGGTCTTCCGGATCAGCTCGGGCGTGACCTTCGCGAACTCCTTCTCGAGGCCGTTGATCCGTCCCGGGTCGTCGTCGAAGAGCGCGAACGAGGCGAGGAGATCCGCGCGGCCGAAGCCGAACGTGCTCTCCTGCATCGCGTAGAGGTCGGACCTCATCTTGACCTGGGCCCGCTCGAGCGTCGCGGCGTCGACCGGCGTCGTCCGGAGCTTCTCGATCTCGGCGTCGAGGACCTTGAGGATCGCGTCGGGAGTCTTGTCGCGGTCGTGGAACAGCGAGAGCGTGAAGAGCGTCGGGCCGGCGATGTTGAACTGGTTTCCGAGTCCGTTGATCGAGGAGTTCACCTCGCCGGTCAGCGCGCCCCTGCGCACGAGAGCGTCGTAGAGGCGGCTGTCGCTGCCGCCCGCGAGGATCTGCTCGAGGAGGCCGAGGGCGTAGTACTCGGGCGTGTTGCGCTTCGGTGCGTGGTACGCGACGGCGAGCGCGGGGCGCGGCGCCTGCGCGTCCTGCTTGGAGGTCCGCTTCTCCTTCTCCTGCCGGGGCTCGGAGATGTCGGGGAGCTCCTGGTGCGGGGCCGACGGGATCGGGCCGAAGTACTCCTGGATCCACTTGAAGGTCGCCTCGGTCTCGAAGTCGCCCGTGACGACGAGCGCGGCGTTGCCCGGCGAGTAGAAAGCCTTGAAGAACGCCTCGGCGTCCTTGAGAGTCGCGGCGTCGAGGTCCTTGAGGTCGCCGTAGAAGTTGTGGGCGTTGAACCAGTTCTCGTTCGCGACCTGTGGCATGTCCAGCCACGGGAAGCCGCCGTACGGCCGGTTCAGGACGTTGACCTTGACCTCGTTCTTCACGACGCCCTGCTGGTTCGCGAGGTTCTCCTGCGTGATCGCGAGGCCGCGCATGCGGTCGGCCTCGGCCCAGAGCGCGGTCTTGAGCGCGTTCGCGGGCACGACCTCGAAGTAGTTCGTGAAGTCGAAGCGCGTCGAGCCGTTCAGGATGCCGCCGTTCGCCTGGACGAGCTTGATGAACTCCATCTTCCCGAGGTTCTTCGAGCCCTGGAACATGAGGTGCTCGAAGAGGTGGGCGAAACCGGTCCGGTCGCGCGGCTCGATCCGGAACCCGATGTTGTAGTAGACGGCGACGACCGCGATGGGGGAGGTGTGGTCCGGCGACAGGACCACCTTGAGGCCGTTCGGGAGCTTCCGGTAGTCGACGGGGATCGGGGCGCGGGCGGGGGCGGGCGGCTCCGCGGCGGGGGCGACCGGCCCGATCGCCGCCGCGAGGGCGAGTGCGGCAAGGGCGAGGCGTGGCTTCATCGTTCCTCCGTGTTCAGGCATCAGAGGTGATACGAAGCCGCTTCCCGCGAGTTTCAGGCTCGCTCGAAGCCCAGCGCGTCCAGCTCGGCCGCGAGCTTCTTCCGGGCGAGGTGGAGCCGGGACCGTTCCCTCGGGGATCCCGAGCGTTTCGGCGATTTGGCGGTGGGAGAGGCCCTCGAGGGAGAAGAGGGCGAGGACGGTGCGGTGCTCGAAGCTGCGCTTTGACGCGAAGAGCCGCCCGAATCGCAATGCGGTAGACCCAGGTCGAGACGCTCGAGTCGCCGCGGAAGCTCCTCAGAGCCTTCGTGACCGAGAGGTACGTCTCCTGCGCGGCATCCTCCGCTCCGGCCGTGAAGAGGCGCTGGTGGACGTCTGAGCGCATCTCGAAAAGCAGGACGTCCGAGCGAAAGGCTTCCTCGATGGCCCTCCGGCGTCGGCGAATCTCAACGAATGGAATCGCGATCCACATCAAGGCGAGGCTCCAATCCATAAGGGAGGCTTCCCCCGGAACCAACCCGGCCGCCCTCAGGCTGGACCTCAAGAGAAACGCAAACCCGATGAACAGAAAGAACGCTCCGACGTCGTTCCAGCGCGACAGGGCCAGGCCCACGCCTCGCGCTCTCAAACGCTTCAGGTTCGCCGCGGCCAAGGCGCCTTCGGCGTCCGCCCGGAGGTGGCCCTCGGACTCGGAGCCCAGCCGGTCGAATTCCCGGCAGCTGGCGCAGCCCTCGAGGTGCCGGTCCAGCCGGGCAAGTGCTTCGGCTTCTCCGGCTCCGTGGAGCCGCATCTCGATCGCGATCTCGAAGCCTTCGCAGGATTCCCGGCTCATCTCGACTCCCATCCTGTCTCATTGGAGCAGGTGTGGCCGAAAACCTTCACGCCCGGGGCGGGGAATTCCGCCCGCCCTCGGTCAGCCCGGGATCCAGCTGTCGTGGTATCCGGGCGACTCGAGGGCGAGCGCCTGCTCGGTGAGGCGGAGGGGCGCGAAGGTGTCCATCATGACCGCGAGCTCGTCCGTCGAGCGCGTGCCGATCGACCCTTCGTAGGCGCCGGGATGCGGGCCGTGCGGGACTCCGGCGGGGTGGAGCGAGACGGCCTTCGGGCCGACGCCCTTGCGGCTCGTGAAATTGCCGCGGACGTAGTAGATGATCTCGTCGCAGTCGACGGACGTGTGCGGGTACGGGCAGGGGATCGCGTCGGGATGCGTGTCCGTCACCCGCGGTACGAACGAACAGACGAGCGCGTTGCGCCCCGCGAACGTCGAATGGATCGTGGGCGGCAGGTGGATGAGCCCGGTCCTCGGCTGGTACTTCAGGATGTCGAACGCGAACGGCCACACGGTGCCGTCCCAGCCGACGACGTCGAACGGCGACGCGACGGGGAACCGCTCGACGAAGGCGTCGTCTTTCTTGACGAGGATGCGCTTCGGGCCGGAGCGCGGCCCCTTGAACTCGGGCCGCACGAAATCGCGGTGCGTGAACGGCGCGTCCATCCGGAGCTGACCGACGGGGTTCCGGAACTCGCGAGGCAGATGCAAACCGCCGCGGAGCTCGAAGAGAATTCCTTCGAGGGGTGAAGAAATGCGGAAGCGCGCGACGACCCCGCGCGGTACGAGCAGGTAGTCGTTCGCCCGAAACGCGACGTCGCCGAACGGAGTCTCGAGGGTTCCTTCACCTTCTAAGAAGAAAAAAAGATCGTCCCCGTCGCCGTTCGAAAACCCGTCTGGTGACTCGGCCTCCCGCGGCAGCCGGAACAGAGAGACCGCCACGTCCTCGTTGAAAAGGACGGGCGTGAAACCCTCCGGAGCCTTTTCGCCAAGAAGGAGCCGGCGCCGGAGCGGCTGGTGCTCGGCCGGGATCGGCGCCTTCCGGTCCCAGCGCCCGGGCGTCGCGGGCCCGATGAGGGAGTCGGTCATCGGCGGCCCGTCGTGGTAGAGGATCGAGAACTCGCCGTCGAAACCCCGCCGCGTGAGGCACTCCTCGAAGCGGAGGGCCCCTTCGGGCGAGCGGAACGCGGTGTGCGGCTTGGCGGGCAGCTCCCCGCACCGCATCCAGTCGATCAACCGACGACCTCGAGCGCCGACGAGCCGGACCGCTGGGCCGACTCGATCGACTCGAACAGCGCGCGGAAGTTCCCGTAGCCGAAGCCGCGGTCCCCTTCCCGCTGGATGAGCTCGTAGAAGAACGGCCCGGCCGTCTCGTCGCCGTACATCGCCATCGCGTCGAGCATGAAGATCTGGAGCATGTACTTCTCGTCGGCGCCGTCGACGAGGATGTGGTTCTTGCGGAGGAGCTCCATGGGCTCGCGGAGCTTCGAGATCTTCACCTCGGCCATGCGCTTCGGCAGACGGTCGTAGTACGCGCCCGGCGCCGGGAGGAAGGCGATGCCCTTCGCACGCAGCGCCTCGACGGCCGGAATGATCTCCTTGACGAGGAACGCGACGTGCTGGACGCCGGCGCCGTGGTGGTCCTCGCAGAAGCGGTTGATCTGGCTCTCCCGGAAGAACGGGCGCATGGGCTCGTTCGTCGCGAATTTCACCCCGCTGCCCGGGTCCGCCATCACGATGGAGCGCAGGCCCGAGCCGGCCATCGGCCGCGCCGACGCGACCTCGGCGGTGTGGAACTCGACGTCCCAGTAGTGCGTGAAGCCGAGGACGTCGCGGTACCAGTTCACGACGGGGAGCATCGTGTAGGCGTTCGACGTGACGTGGTCGATCGTCGCGAAACCGTGCGGATTCTCCTTCGGCTTGCCGTCGCCGACGGTCTCGAACCCGGGGGCGAAATGAGCGTAGTCCCCGTCCCGCTGGATGAAGCGGAAGGTGACGTCGTCGAGGGGTGTCGCGATGTTGAACGTCCGGAACGCCCCGTTCGGCGTCTCGTCCGTCTGGATGTCCGACAGGAACGTGGCCCCGCGCGCGTCGAGGAACTTCCAGGCGGCCTCGACGTCCTTCACGCGGAATGCGAGCGAGGAGATGCCGTCCGGATGGATTCGCAGATAGCGCGCCGCGCGCGAATCCTTGCGCACGGGCGTCGAGACGAGGACGCGGATCTGGCCCGCGCCGAAGACGGAGGCTTCCTCGCCCCCGCGCTCCACCTTTTCGCGGCCCGCGCGGGCCACTTCCGTGAACCCCAGCGCCTCCGTGTAGAAGCGGCGGCTCCGGGCAAGGTCCGTGACGACGAAGTGGAACGAGTCGTAGCCGACAATCCCGATCGAATCCATAATCCCCAGTGTAAGCCGGGTGCACCCGCCGGGGGAACAGCTTCCCGGCAACGAAAGGCCCGATGGACCGCAGCCGCCTCGTTTACGACTGGAATCGCGCCGCCGGCGAGGGGCGGCCGCGCCATGCCCCCGTCGAGCTCGTCGACGAGACCCTGCGGGACGGCCTTCAGTCGCCGTCCGCGGTGGCCCCGACCGTCGCCCAGCGCTTCGAGCTCGTGTGTCTCATGGAGCGCCTCGGCGTCGACACGGCGGTCCTGGGCATCCCGGCCGCGGGGCCCACGGCCCGCGCGGAGGGCGAGGCGCTCGCGCGCCTCGTGACCGAGGCGCGGCTCTCCCTCCAGCCCGGGTTCGCGGCTCGGACGCTCCCGGCCGACATCGAACCCGTCGTGGAGATTGCCCAGCGCGTCGGCCGCGTGCTCGAGATGACGACCTTCATCGGGTCGTCGCCCATCCGGCAGTACGTCGAGGACTGGGACCTCTCTCAGATGATGAAGCTCACCCGCGACGCCGTGACGATGGGCGTGCGCGAGGGTCTCCTCGTCACGTACGTCACCGAGGACACGACGCGGGCGCGGCCCGAGGACCTCGTCGCCCTCTACGGCACCGCGATCCAGGCCGGCGCGAAGCGGATCTGCGCCTGCGACACCGTGGGGCACGCGACGCCGGAAGGCACCGGAGCGCTCGTCGGCTTCCTGGCCGAGTTCGTGGCGCGCGAGAACCCCGCCGTGAGGATCGACTGGCACGGCCACCAGGACCGCGGGCTCGCCGTGGCGAACTCGCTCTCGGCCCTCCGCGCCGGAGCGCACCGCGTGCACGGCTGCGGGCTCGGCCTCGGCGAGCGCGTGGGAAACACGCCGATGGACCAGATGCTCGTGAACCTCCGCCTCCTCGGCTGGATCGACCGCGACCTGTCGGCCCTCGCGGAGTACGTCCAGAAGGTCGCGGAGTACGTCCACGTACCCATCCCCGACGGGTACCCGGTTGTCGGGCGCGACGCGTTCCGCACCGGGACGGGTGGCCACGCCGCCGCGATCGTGAAGGCGCGGGCGAAGGGCGACGACTGGCTCGCCGACCGCGTCTACTCCGGCGTGCCGGCCGGGATGTTCGGGCTCAAGCAGATCATCGAGGTGGGCCCGATGTCGGGGGAGTCCAACGTCGTGACGTGGATGAAGGAGCGCGGGCTGGCGGCCGAGCCCGAGCGCGTCGCGGCGATCCTCCGCGCCGCGAAGCTCGCGAACCACGTCCTTTCCGACGCGGAGATCCGCGCCATCCTGGGATCGTTCCCGGAGGCCGGCAAGCCGGGGAGCGCGCGCGACGCGAGCCCCGCGGCTTCCGTAAAACACTGACGTGAAGCCTTCCGACGGCGTCCGTGGAGGCGTGTTCCTCGAACGGCACCTGCCGCTGTTTCTCGACTACCTCTCGGCGGAGAAGGGCCTCTCGCCGAACACCCTCGACGCGTACCGCCGCGACCTCGCGGGGTTCGGAGCGTTCCTGGCCGAGAGATCCGTGGATGCGGGAAAGGTGTCCCGCGGCGACGTCGTCGCCTACCTCGGGGCGCGCCGCGCGGAGGGGATGTCGCCGCGCACGCTCGCGCGCGAAACCTCCGCGCTCCGCGGTCTGTACGGCTTTCTCGCGGCGGAAAAGGTCGTGCCCGAGGACCCGACGGCCGACCTCACGAACGCACGCCGCTGGGCGATGCTGCCGAAGACCCTTTCGGAGGACGAGGTCCAGAAGCTCCTCGACGCGCCGGACGTCGCGACGCCGAGGGGATTGCGCGACCGCGCGATGTTCGAGCTCCTCTACGCCTGCGGCCTGCGCGTCTCGGAGCTCTCCGCGCTGCCCATCGAGAGCCTGCGCCTCGCCGAGGGCTTCCTCCTCGTGCGCGGGAAGGGGAGCAAGGAGCGCATCGTGCCGGTCGCCGACTCGGCCGGGCGCTGGGTCGAGCGCTGGCTCGCGGAGGGGCGCGACACCGGCGGCGCAGGCAGCCGCTGGGTGTTCCCCGGAACGAAGGGCCGGCCCGTGACACGCCAGACGGTCTTCCTCGCGCTCAAGGCCGCGGCCGTGAAGGCCGGCATCTCGGCGGCCGCGGTTTCGCCGCACGTCCTCCGCCACGCGTTCGCGACGCACCTCGTAGACCACGACGCCGACCTCCGGGCCGTGCAGCTCATGCTCGGCCACGCCGACATCGCAACCACCGAGATCTACACCCACGTTTCTCGCTCGCGCGTGCGCAAGGTCTACGACCGGACGCACCCCAGGGCATAGCAACAGGGTCATGTCCGAAGAGCACGGAAGAAAGATCTTCTTTGAAGGTGAAGAGGGGGAGGGCCGTTCCGGTTTCGCCCCGATGGGCGCTCTTGCCGAAGCCTCACCCACCCTTCTAAGAAAATCTTCTTCTCTTCCCCTCTTTCTCTTCGTCGTCCTCGCATTCCTCTTCGCGGCGGCTCCCGCCGCCGCCACGCTCGTCGTCTTCGAGGACGGGCGGCACGTGCGCGTCGTGTCGTACGAGGTCGTGGCGGGAGACGGCGACGGGGGCGACGAGCGCGTCTCGATGAAGCTCGTCGGCGGCGGCTCGATGACCGTGTCGCTGGACGTCGTCGACCGGATCGTGGACGACGAATACGAACGCCTCCCGGCCCCGAAAGACGGCGTCCCCTCCGCGGCCGAGACGGGCGCCTCCGCGGGAAGGTCCGTCCGCGCCTTCTCAGAAAATCCCTCGGTCTCCTCCCCGTATTCGAGGCAGATTCTCGAAGCCGCGAAGCAGCATCGTGTCGACCCCGCCCTCATCGCGGCGGTCATCCGGGCCGAGTCGAACGGCGTTCCGACGGCCGTGTCCCGCAAGGGCGCGCGCGGGCTCATGCAGCTCATGCCGGCGACGGCGCGCCGCCTCGGCGTTCGGAGCCCGTTCGACCCGAAGGAGAACATCCGGGGCGGGACGGCCTACCTCGCGGAGCTCGCCGCGCGATACGGCGACACGCGCGCCGACCTCGTGCTCGCGGCCTACAACGCGGGGGAGCGCGCCGTGGACGAGCACAAGGGAGTGCCGCCCTTCCGCGAGACGCGCGAGTACGTCCGGAAGGTCCTGGCGTTCTGGGCCGGCGCCCAGCGCATCGCGGCGGCGTCCTTCTGATGTTCCGAACGGCGCGCGCGTTTCTCCTCGTCCTGCCGGGGGCGTTCCTCGTCGTCCTGAGTGCGTACCTCGTCGCACATCCGGGCGCCGCAGACGCGTTCGTCGCGTACCCGTTCCTCGCGGAATCACTGGGCTCCTGGGTGAGCAAGCGGCCGCTGATCCGGTTCGTCCTCACCTCGGTGGTGTTCTTCGTCCCGCCGTACCTCGTGACGGGCCTTCTACTCTTCGTGGCGGACGCCGGCGTGTCGGCCGCGGCGCCGCTGTGGGGAGAGGCGAGAAAAAAGCGGCCGGGAGCCGGGCCCCCGCCCGAGAGCCGGTGGGGTTTCGTCGCGGTCAGCCTCGCCTGCGCGGCCGCGTTCGGAGTCCTCCTGCACCGGGTCGCGCACGGGGGCGAGCTGCCGGGAGGCGTCAACGTCTCTCCCCTCTTCGTGGTGATCGCGGCGTTCGGAGCGGTCGGAGTCGGGCTCGTCGCGGCCGGCCTCGCCGCGCTTCCGCGGGCCGTCGCGCGGCGTCTCGGCGCTGCGGCCTGAGGGGCTCGCGCGCCTCTATACTCCGCGGCGTGAGCGCCGCCAGCGACACCGTCGTCGTCCTCGATTTCGGCTCCCAGTACACGCAGGTCATCGCCCGGCGGATCCGCGAGGCGCGCGTCCGCTCGGTCGTCCTGCCGTTCGACGCGAAGGCCAGCGAAGTCGCGAAGCTCGCGCCGAAGGGGATCATCCTGTCGGGCGGGCCGTCCAGCGTCTACGACAGGGAAGCGCCGCAGGGCGACGCCGGGCTCTTCGACCTGAACGTGCCGGTCCTCGGCCTCTGCTACGGGATGATGTGGCTCGCCCAGCGCTACGGCGGCCGCGTCGGGAGCGCGCCGGGTCGCGAATACGGGCGCGCCCACGTGAAGGTCTCCGGCGGTCGCCTCTTCCGCGGCCTCGGCCCGGTCGAGACGATCTGGATGAGCCACGGCGACCACGTGGAGTCCGCGCCCCCGGGCTTTTCCGTGACGGCCACGACGGAAAACGCCCCCGTCGCGGCGTTCGAGGACGCGTCCCGGAACCTCTACGGCATCCAGGGCCACCCGGAGGTCCACCACTCCGAGCACGGGGCCCAGATGCTCGAGAACTTCCTCTACGACGTCTGCGGCGCGAAGCCGTCGTGGACGATGGCGGGCTTCCGCGACGCGACGATCGAGCGCCTGCGCGGGGAACTGACGCACGGCGTCGTCCTCGGGGCGCTCTCGGGCGGCGTCGATTCCACGGTCGCGGCCGTTCTCCTGCGCGAGGCCGTCGGGGAGAGGTTCCGCGGCGTCTTCGTGGACACGGGACTCCTCCGGAAGAACGAGGGCCGGCAGGTCCTCGAGGCGTTCCGCCACCTCGGCCTCCCGGTCGTCGGCGTGGACGCATCGCAGCGGTTCTTCGACGGCCTCGCCGGCGTCGTCGAGCCCGAGCGCAAGCGCCGGATCATCGGCGGCCTCTTCATCGACGTCTTCACGGAGAACGCGAAGGCCGTGGACGGGGCCGAGTGGCTCGCCCAGGGCACGCTCTACCCGGACGTCATCGAGTCCGTGTCGATCAAGGGCCCGTCGGCCGTCATCAAGACGCACCACAACGTCGGGGGCCTGCCCGAGAAGCTCGGGTTCAAGCTCGTCGAGCCGCTCCGCGAGCTGTTCAAGGACGAGGTCCGGAGGCTCGGCGAGGAGCTGGGAATCCCAAAGGAGATGCTGTACCGGCACCCGTTCCCGGGACCGGGGCTCGCGGTGCGCCTCCCGGGCGAGATCACGCCCGAGCGCGTGCGCATCCTGCAGGAGGCCGACGCGATCTTCATCGAGGAACTGAAAGAATCCGGCTGGTACGACCGCACGTCCCAGGCGTTCGCAGTGCTCCTGCCCGTGAAGACGGTCGGCGTCATGGGCGACGGCCGGACCTACGAGAGCGTCCTCGCGCTGCGCGCCGTGACGACGGAGGACTTCATGACGGCCGACTGGGCGCGCCTCCCGCACGACCTCCTCGATCGCGTCTCACGGCGCGTCGTGGGCGAGGTCCGCGGCGTCAATCGCGTCGTCTACGACGTCACGTCGAAGCCCCCCGGCACGATCGAGTGGGAGTGAGGCCGGGCGGAATCAGCCCGGGCCCGGGGCGCGAAACCCGGGGTCCCAGCCGAGGTCTTCGAGCGCCCTCTGCACGATGACGTTCCCGCCGGGTTCGGCGACGTTGTAGACGCCCGGCGCTCCGCGCGTGAGGGCGAGGAGGGCCGCGTGCGCGGCGGCGTCCACGTGGACGGCGCAGCCCGCAGGCGGCGTCGCGTTCCACGTTCCCGGTCCGTAGAGTCGCCCGTAGCGCAGGACGACGCCCTCGAACGGCCCCCCGAGAGCGACCTCTTCCATGAACGCGACGGCTCCGGCCGTGCGCGCGGCGACAGGATCCGCGGCGCCGACGTTCAACGGATCACTCTCGGCGTGGGGCTCGGGGCCGGGCGCGTAGGCGAAGGCGATGCTCTGGACCACGAACCGGCGGACGTCGAGGCCGGCGCAGGCGGCGACGAGGTTCCGCGTGCCGACCTCGCGGAGGCGGGCGTTTCGCTCGAGGGCGGCGGGGGCCGTAGCGGGGTCCCAGACGCGGGGGAGGTCCGTGAGCTGGTGGACGAGAGCCGCGGGCTGAGCGCGGAGGAGGGCGCGGCGGACGGCGTCCGCGTCGAAGGCATCCACGACGACGGGTTCGACCCCGGCGCTCGCGAGTTCCCGTGCCCGCTCGGCCGAGCGCGTGGTGCCGAAGACGCGGTGCCCGCCGGCGACGAGCAGTCGGACGAGGACGCGGCCGACGGCGCCCGCGGCTCCGGCGACAAAGACCGACTCCGCGCTCACGGCAGCGGTTCGTGCCGGAAGGGCCGGGCGCCCTTGCCGGAGTACGTCGCGACGACCTGGCCGCTGCCCCTGAGGACGTACTTGTACGTGACGAGCCCCTCGAGGCCGACCGGCCCCCGGGCATGGAGGCGGGACGTGGAGACTCCGACTTCCGCGCCGAAGCCGTAGCGGAAGCCGTCGGCGAAGCGCGTGGAGGCGTTGTGGAAGACGCCGGCGGCGTCCACGCGGGCGAGGAACGCCTCGGCGGCGGAGGGATCGTCCGTCACGATCGCCTCCGTATGGTGCGAGCTGTAGCGGTTCACGTGCTCGACGGCCTCGTCCAGAGACTCGACGATCTTCACCGCGAGGACGGGCGCTCCGTACTCGGCGCGCCAGTCGTCCTCGGTCGCGGGGGAGAGGGCGAGCGCCGGCGCGAAGGCGCGGGTCCCCTCGCAGGCGCGAAGCTCCACTCCGGCATCTCCGAGCTTCGTGAGCAGGGGAACGAGGAACTTCGCGGCGGCCTCGCGGTGGACGAGCAGCGTTTCAGCCGCATTGCACGCGGCCGGGTACTGGAGCTTGGCGTCAAGGACGATCGCCGTCGCCATCGCCTCGTCCGCGGCGCGGTCCACGTAGACGTGGCAGACGCCTTCCGCGTGCCCGAGGACCGGGATGCGCGTGTTCGCCATGACGTGCTTCACGAGGTCGTAACCGCCGCGCGGGATCACGAGGTCGATCTCGCCGTCGAGCGCGAGGAGGGCGTCCACGTCCGCCCGGCCCCCGACGGACTGCAGCGCGCCCTCGGGCACGGCGTGCTCCGCGTAGACGCCGGTGAAGACGTCGAGGATCGCGGCCGTCGAACGCGCGGATTCGCGTCCGCCCTTGAGGATCGCCGCGTTGCCGGACTTGAGCGCGAGGGAGGCGATCTGCGGAACCGCGTCGGGGCGCGACTCGAAGACCACGAGGAGCACGCCGATGGGGCACGAGACCTTCTCGAGGACGAGCCCGTCGTCGAGGAGCGTCCGGGAAAGGATTCGGCCGGACGGGTCGGGGAGGGCGGCGACGGCGCGGACGCCGGCGGACATCGCGCGGACCTTCTCCCCGTCGAGGACGAGGCGGTCGAGAAGGGAGCGGGAGGAAGAGGAAGAGGGAATTTCCTTGAAGGTGGTGCGGGCCTCGAGCACGTCCGCCCGGTTCGCTTCGAGGATGACGTCCCGCGCCGCATCGAGCCCGTCCGCGACGCTTCTTAGGATCTCGTCCTTCTTCTCCGAGGGCAGAACGGCGAGGCTGCGAGCCGCGGCACGGGCGCGCTTCGCGATCGCCACCGGCCCCTCCTCACCTTCTAAGAAGATCTTCCTCTCTTCGGACATCTCTACCTGCGCTGGGCCGCCGGCACGAAGAGCGTCCCAACCGCATCCCCCCCGAAGAGCCGATCCAGAATCCCCGGCGTCCGCCCGTTCGCGATGACGGCGATGCCGCCGGCGCGCGTCGCGATGCGTGCGGCGCCGAGCTTGGAGGCCATGCCGCCGCGGCCGCGCGTCCCGCCGCCGTCCGCGTACCGCGCCACGTCGTCGCCGTCACGCACGAGGGGCACGAGGCGCGCCGTACGGTCGTGCGCGGGATTGCCGGTGAAGAGGCCGTCCACGTCCGAGAGGATCACGAGGACGTCGGCCTTCACCTTGCTCATGACGAGGGCGCTGAGCCGGTCGTTGTCGCCGAAGAAGCCGCGCGCGCCCGTGCCGTCCGGGGTGACGAGCTCGGCGGTCGAGACGGTGTCGTTCTCGTTGAGGATCGGGACGACGCCGAGCTCGAAGAGCTTCTCGAGCGTGGCGGACAGGTTCGAGAACCGCGCCTTGTCGGCAAAGTCGTCCTCGGTGAGGAGGA
Organism: Thermoanaerobaculia bacterium; assembly: GCA_044229475.1. GTDB lineage: Bacteria > Acidobacteriota > Thermoanaerobaculia > UBA5066 > UBA5066 > Fen-183. The sequence goes on from JBGASW010000001.1 coordinate 691,081, forward strand.
CCTGGGCCGTCGAGAGGCCCATCTTCTCGAAACCTTCCTCGTAGACGGACATGAGGCGGCTCTGCCCGATGGCCGCGCACGCCTGCTTGAGGGCCAGCGAGCCGGGCTTCTTCTCGAGGCGCAGGCGCTGCGCGCCGAGCCCGACGGCGCCGGAGGACACGATCAGGACGTCGCGCCCCTGCTTCCTGAGCGTCGCAACCGACTCGATGAGGCCGTACAGGCGCCCGAGCGCGACGGCGCCGTCGTCGCGCATGATGACGTTCGTCCCGGCCTTGACGACGATCCGCCGCGCCTCGGTGACGCGCTGCCGGGTTCGAGCTTCGTCCATCCCTCGATTGTAGGACGCTAGAATCCGGCCCGGATGTCCGGCGACTTCGTTCACCTCCACCTGCACACCCAGTATTCGCTCCTCGACGGCGCCAACCGCGTCAAGGACCTCATCCGCAACGTGAAGGCGGCGGGAATGGACGCCGTGGCCGTGACGGACCACGGGAACATGTTCGGGGCGTACGACCTCCAGACGACGGCCCTCGAGTCGGGGATCAAGCCCATCGTCGGCGTTGAGGCCTACATCGCGCCCGGCTCGCGTTTCGACCGCGAGACCGTCAAGACGTTCGACGGCGAAGGGAACAACTACCACCTGACGCTGCTCGTCGAGACGCCCGAGGGCTACAAGAATCTCGCGCGGCTCGTCTCCGAGGCGTTCCTCACCGGCTTCTACTACAAGCCGCGGATGGACTGGGAGCTTCTCGAGAAGCACCACGACGGGATCATCGCGCTCTCCGGCTGCCTGAACGGCGAGGTCCCGAAGCGCCTCCGCGCCGGCGACTTCGAGGGGGCGAAGAAGGTCGCGCTGAAGTACCAGGCCCTGTTCGGGAAGGACCGCTACTTCATCGAGATCATGGACCACGGCCTGCCCGAGCAGCGGCAGATTCTGCCCGACCTGCTGCGCCTGTCGCAGGAGACGGGCATTCCGCCGGTCGCGACGAACGACTCGCACTACCTCACGCGCGACGATGCGGCGGCGCAGGACGTCCTGCTCTGCATCGGCACGGGCAAGACGCTCAACGACGCCAAGCGCATGAAGTTCTACAACTCGGAGTTCTACGTGAAGAACCCCGAGGAGATGAGCGACGTGTTCCGGCCCTACACGCTCGAGGCCGTGCGGAACACCGCGGCGATCGCGGACCGGATCACGCCGAGCGTCATCATCGACACGGGACTGAAGATCCCGACGTACCCGGTCCCGGTGCCCGACCGGAACCCGGACGAGTATCTCGAGGACCTCGCGAAGGACGGCCTCGAGAGGCGCCTCGCGCACCCGGCGCCTTACCCGGCCGGGTCGAAGCCGCCGAAGACGCGGGCCGAGTACGACGAGCGCCTCGCGTGGGAGCTTTCCGTCATCCTGAAGATGGGGCTCTCGAGCTATTTCCTCATCGTCTGGGACTTCATCAAGTACGCCAGAGACGAGGGGATCCCGGTCGGTCCGGGCCGCGGATCGGCGGCCGGGTCGCTCGTCGCCTGGGCGCTCGGGATCACGGACGTCGACCCGCTGCGGTACGACCTCCTCTTCGAGCGTTTCCTCAACCCGGACCGCATCTCGATGCCCGACATCGACGTCGACCTCTGCGAGCGCCGGCGCGGCGAGGTCATCGAGTACGTCCGGCGGAAGTACGGGCGCGAGAACGTCGGGCAGATCATCACCTTCAACTCGATGAAGGCCCGCGCGGTGATCCGCGACGTGGGCCGCGTCCTCGACGTGCCGCTCGCGGAAGTGAACCGCCTCTGCTCGCTCATCCCGGCGAACCCGGGCAAGCCGACGATGCTCGCCGAGGCGCGCCGGGACGTGAAAGAGCTCGCCGACGCCCTGCACGACAACGAGACGTACCGGCGCCTCTTCGACCTCGGAGAGCGCCTCGAGGGCGTGTCGCGCCACGCGGGCGTCCACGCGGCCGGCGTCCTGATCGCGCCGAGGCCCCTCGTCGAGTACCTGCCGCTCTACCGGAACAGCAACGACGAGATCACGACCCAGTTCGAGATGAAGTCCGTGGACCGGATGGGGCTCCTCAAGATGGACTTCCTCGGGCTCATCACGCTCACGATCCTCGACGACGCGCTCGCGTTCGTGGAGAGGAAGACCGGGGCGCGGCCGGACCTCGCGACGATCCCGCTCGACGACCCCGAGGTCTACCGGCTGTTCGCGGACGGGCGGACGGACGGAATCTTCCAGTTCGAGTCGTCCGGGATGCGCGACCTCCTTCGGCGCGTGAAGCCCGAGGTGTTCGACGACCTCGCTGCTCTCAACGCCCTCTACCGACCGGGCGCGCTCGACGCAGGGACCGTCGAGGTGTACATCCAGCGGCGACGGGGCACGAAGTTCGAGTACCCCCTGCCGCAGCTCGAGCCGATCCTCAAGGAGACGCACGGAGTCCTCGTCTACCAGGAGCAGGTCATGCTCGCGGCGCGCGCGGTGGCGGGGTACTCGCCCGGAGAGGCCGACAAGCTCCGGAAGGCGATCGGCAAGAAGGACGACGCGCTCCTCAAGGCCGAGGGGGACAAGTTCGTCAGGAAGGCCGTCGCGGCCGGCACGCCGAAGAAGAAGGCCGAGGAGCTGTGGGCGCTCATCCTGCCGTTCGGCCGCTACGGGTTCAACAAGTCCCACTCGGTCGTCTACGCGCTGCTCGCGTACCGCACGGCGTGGATGAAGGTCCACCATCCCGTGGAGTTCCTCGCGGCGACGCTGACGGCCTCGTCGGGCAGCTCCGACGACGTCGTCAAGTACGTCAACACGTGCCGCGAGATGAAGATCCCGGTCCTTCCGCCGGACGTGAACAAGTCGGAGCTGTCCTTCACGCCCGACGGGGACGCGATCCGGTTCGGGCTCGGCGCCGTGAAGGGCGTCGGCGACGGTGCCGTGGCGTCCGTGCTCGACGCGCGCCGGGCCGAGGGGCCGTTCCGGTCGCTGACGGACTTCTGCTCGCGCGTCGACCTGCGCCTCAACAACCGGCGCGTCATCGAGGCGCTCGTGAAGTCCGGGTGTTTCGACACGCTCGGGAAGACCCGCGCGGCCCTGCTCGACGGCCTCGACATGGCGGTCGACGTGGCCGCGGCCGCGCGCGAGGCCGCGGCGTCGAGCCAGAGCCTTCTCTTCGACGTCCCGAAGGACGCTCAGGTGGAGGACCGCTTCCCGGACAAGCCCGAGATGAGCGCGGACGAGAAGATCCGCTTCGAGAAGGAGACGCTCGGGTTCTACATCACGGGGCATCCGCTCACGCGGTTCGAGGACGAGATCCGCATGTTCGGGGACGCGACCTGCGAGACGCTCCACGAGCGGCTCGACGCGCCCGTCAAGCTCGTCGGCCTCGTGTCCTCGATCAAGAAGAACCAGATCAAGAAGGGGCAGAACGAGGGGAAGATGATGGCGAAGGCCGTCGTCGAGGACCTCACGGGCACCGTGGCCGTCACGGTCTTCGCGAGCCTGCTGGACCGCATCAACGGCTGGTTCGCGCCGGGCAAGGCCGTCCTCGTGACCGGGACCGTCCGCTCCTCGATGCAGATCGGCGCCGGCGCGACCTCCGGGGAGCACGAGGGCGAGAGCTCGTCGATGCCGATCGAGGTGATCGCCCGCGAGATCCAGCCGCTCGAGGGGATGAAAGAGCAGGGCGCCCGCGAAGTGCGCATCGAGCCTCAGAACTTCGAGACCTTTGATGAAGCAACCGTCATAGAGATTCTCAGAAAGTTCCCTGGCTCGGTGCCCGTCTCGCTCGAACTCCGGCGGCCGGGGCATTTCGCGGCGCGGCAGAAGATCGATTCGCGTCTGTGGGTCCGGCCCACGCCCGAGTTCACCGCTTCGATGGAGACTCTCCTCGGCCCGGGATCCGTCCGGTACGGCTACGCGCCGTCGGCATGACGGACGCGGAAGACCTCCGCCCTTTTCTGGCCCGTATCGGCGAGGCCGCGGACCGCCGCGAGATGGGCCTCTGGCTCGTCGGCGGGGCGGTGCGCGACCTGCTTCTCGGGCGCCCGACGAAGGACGTCGACCTCGCCGTCGAGGCAGGCGCGGCCAATGCGCTCGAGCTCGCGTCCCGGCTCGCATCGCTTCCGGGCTGGTCGCTCAAGGCGCGGCACGAGCGGTTCGGGACCGCGACACTCGAGGCGCCCGGCGGCGTCCGCGTGGACCTCGCGGCCACGCGGCGCGAGGAGTACCCGGCGCCCGCGAGCCTTCCCGTCGTGACGGGCACGGCCACGATCGACGAGGACCTCGGGCGGCGGGACTTCACCATCCACGCGATGGCGCGGCGCATCGGAAAACGCGGCCTCGTCGGCGCGACGCTCGACCCTTTCGGCGGAAAGCGGGACCTCGCGGGCAAGGCCCTGCGCCTCCTGCATCCGAAGTCGCTCGTCGACGACCCGACTCGCGCGTACCGCGCGGTGAAGTACGCGGTGCGCCTGGGCTTCACCTGGGACGCGGACTTCGGCAAGGCGCTGAAGGCCGCCAGGAAAGCGGACGCATTCCAAGCACTCTCGGGCGATCGGATGAGAAGAGGAATGGAAGAGATTTTCTTAGAAGGTGAATGGGGGAGGGCTGCGTCCCTCGCGAGTGGGCTGGCACTCTTCGGCGACGTCCTCCCCGGCTGGACCGGCCCCTCTTGCCCTTCTAAGAGATCTTCAAGCGGCGTTGGCGGTGCGTCGGCATCAGTCGACACGAATGGGCCGGCGGAGGCGCGTCCGAAAGCAGAAGAAATCTGGCGCCGGCTTCTCGAGCACCTGTCGGGGCCCGAGCGCGCCGCCGCCGCCGCGCGCCTCAATTTCTCGCGCGCGCTGGCGAAGGCGGCGGGCGTTCCCGCATGAGCCTCTCGCTGCTCCTCGCCGCGCACGTCGCGCTCGTGCTCGTCGCGGCGCCCGAGCCGTCGCCCACGCCGACGCCGACCGCCACGGCGACGCCGACCCGGACCCCCGAGATCCGCAATCCCCGCCTCGTCATTGCGCTGGAGTCCTGGCAGGGCGTCGGCCGCGAGCGGACGGCGCTCTTCGACGACGGCACTCTCGTGAAGGTCCTGAGCTTCCGCGGAGTCGACACGATGGAGCGGCGGACCGTCTCGCCGCAGGAGCTCGAGGTCATCAAGCGGGTCTGCCAGGACGCGCTCGTGGTCGAGCGGCGCGACGTCGAGGACCCATCCCGCATGGTGCTGGGAGACACGGCCGCCCGGCGCATGCGGCTGGAGATCGCGGACGGACCGGGAAAGATCCGCGCCTACCCGTTCGACGAGCTCTCGACCCTCCCGCTCGCCGTCGGGCACGCGCGGGGCGCGATCGAGGACCTTCGCGCGCGTTTCGAGAAGGAGGACCCGTCCGAGGTCAACTGGGACACGAGGGGCCTCAAGGCCGGCTCGCTTCTCAAGAAGAGGTCCGACGGCGTGTGGTACCGCGTCGTCCACGACGACGCGCTCGACCACGACTTCGAGCTCGAGGAGCTGGCCGTCTCGGGGGGCGACGGCAGCCACAAGATGCGCCTCTTTCTCTACCGCGGGGACATCGCCCGGCTCTTCGAGAATCCCGAGAAGGCGGGGCCGGCCCCGACGCCGGTCCCCCCCGCAAGGCGGCACTAGATGATCCGCATCACGGGAGGGGAGTGGCGCGGGCGAAAGCTCGAGGTGCCCGGCGGGATCCGGCCGACGACGGAGCTCGCACGCAAGGCGGCGTTCGACATCCTCGGCGAGGCGATCCGCGGCGCGCGCGTCCTCGACGCGTGCGCGGGCTCGGGCGCCTACGGTCTCGAGGCCCTTTCACGCGGGGCGGCGCACGCGACGTTCGTCGAGTCGGACCGGAAGGTCGCGGAGGTCTTGAGGGGGAACGTGGAGCGGCTCGGCGCGCTGCGACGCTCGAGCGTAGAAGTCATGTCCGTGGATCGTTTTTCTTCGAAGGTGAACATGGCCGCGGCGCGAGCCGACGCTCCTCGCGCGGACGGCCGCCGCGGCGAGCCCGCATCCCATTCACCTTCAAACCGTCTCCCGAGCGAAGCCATCGCGCGATGGGACGTGATCTTCCACGATCCCCCTTTCAAAGAAATCTCCTCCGAATCCGATCTTCAACTCCTGTTTCCTCTCGTGCGCCCCGGCGGCTGGCTGTTCCACGAGCGCGGCGATGACCTCGTCGTTTCCCCCGGCGGCGTCGCGCCCTCCGACCGGCGCCGTTACGGCCTCACGCGGTTCCTCATCTACCGTCCCTGACGGGTTTCCCGCCTGCTAACATCCGCCCTTCGCCGCACGCGGCGCGGAGTCATTTCATGAGCAAGAACCGGCACCTCTTCACGTCCGAGTCCGTCACCGAGGGGCATCCCGACAAGATCGCCGACCAGATCTCGGACGCCATCCTCGACGCCATCCTGACGGACGACCCGATGGGCCGCGTCGCGTGCGAGACGCTCGTCACGACGGGCCTCGCCCTCATCGCGGGCGAGATCACGACGAAGACGTACGTCGACATCCCGGGAATCGTGCGCCAGACGATCAAGGACGTCGGCTACACGCGGGCGAAGTACGGGTTCGACTACGAGACGTGCGCCGTGATCTCCACGATCGACAAGCAGTCGCCGGACATCGCGATGGGCGTCGACACCGGCGGCGCCGGCGACCAGGGGCTCATGTTCGGCCTCGCCGTTCGCGAGACCGACGAGCTCATGCCGCTCCCGATCACGCTCGCGCACAAGCTCACGATGCGCCTCGCCGAGGCGCGCCGGAACCGGACGCTCGAGTGGCTGCGCCCGGACGGCAAGAGCCAGGTTTCCGTGGAGTATGCGGACGGCAAGCCCGTGCGCGTGGACACGGTCGTCATCTCGACGCAGCACTCCGAGTCGATCCCGACGCCCGAGCTCCGCGAGGCGATCCGAGAGGAAATCATCAAGCCCGTCGTCCCCGCCGCCCTCATGGACGAGAAGACGAAGTTCCACATCAACCCGACCGGGCGCTTCGTGACGGGCGGGCCGCAGGGCGACACGGGACTCACGGGCCGCAAGATCATCGTCGACACGTACGGCGGCTACGGCCGGCACGGCGGCGGCGCGTTCTCCGGCAAGGACGCGACGAAGGTCGACCGCTCGGCGTCGTACATGGCGCGCTACATCGCGAAGAACCTCGTCGCCGCCGGTCTCGCCGACAAGGTCGAGGTCCAGCTCGCATATGCCATCGGCGTCGCGGACCCGGTGTCCGTCTACGTGGACGCGTTCGGGACCTCGAAGGTCGACCCCGAGATGCTCTCGAAGATCGTCCGGGAGCACTTCCTTCTCACCCCGAAGGGAATCATCGAGACGCTCCAGCTGCGCCGGCCGATCTTCAAGAAGACCGCGTCCTACGGCCACTTCGGCCGCAGGCTCCCCGAGTTCACGTGGGAGCAGACGGACAAGGCCGCGGCGCTCGCGTCCGCGGCGGGCGCGGCGATGTCGGCGAAGGCCTGACCCGGCTGTCCCCTCCCGGACCTGTTTGACGATTTTTCTGTTGCCCGGGAATCCGCTGGCATCGGAGAATTCGTCGCAATCTCAGGACCGAAAAACGAAGGAGGAGAAAGTCGAATGGACGCAAACGTTCTTCCCCAGGGGGCCGATCCGCTCGAGAAAGCCGCCACGGAGAGACGCGAGTTCCTCGCAGCCGCAGCCCGTTTCGCGGGCGTCCTCGCTGCACTCGGGATAACGGGTGACGCCTGGACGGCCGCAGCCGCCGAGCAGAAGGTCGCTCCCGGGGCGGCCGTGCAGCACAAGCCCTTCTTGCAGGGCACGGAGCGCACGCGATTCATCCGCTCGGTCCTCGAGGACGCGATCAAGAGCGGCGACGCTCAGGGCGCGCTCCGGAAGGCTGGAGCCGACGGAAAGCTCGCCCCCGCGGACATCTCGAAGATCTCGTCGCTCACGGGCGCCGAGCTGCAGGCGATCAACTCCGTGAAGCTGAAGATCCCTGATCTCGGCGCCGGGGCGGATACGGGCGGCATCATCTACTAGCGGATCTCTCGTCGCGGGCGGCTCCGGCGCGTGCGGGGCCGCCCGCCGAGCCCGCGAGCCATGCCAGACAGGAAGCGGTTCGCCGTGTCGCAACGCGGCGCCGGTCGTCCCCTCGCCGTCGCCAAGAGGTTCCACCGCACCGTTGGCGTCAACCTCACGATGCGGTGCCCGCTCGAGTGCGCGCACTGCTCCGTGGACAGCGGCCCGTGGCGGAAGGAGACGGTGGACGGGAACCTCCTCGCCTCGCGCATCGAGGAGATGGGGCGGGACGGTCGCATCCGGCTCGTGATGGTCTCGGGTGGGGAGCCGTTCAGCGCGCGCGACGCGCTCCGGAAGGTGCTCGAGGCGGCCGAGCCGTGGGGGATCTCGGTGTTCGTTCTCACGAGCGGGATCTGGGCAAAGGGCCGCGAGGCCGCGGACCGGACCCTGGACGCGTTCCCGTCGCTTCGCTACGTAGGGTTCAGCCTCGACGAGTACCACGAGCCGTTCGTCCCGATGGAGGACGTGAAGTCGGGGGTCCTCGCGGCCCTCGCGAGGGGCCTCCTCGTGGACCTCACGATCCGCGTCTGGGATCCCGAGGGCGATCCGTACCTCGACCGGATCGCGGAGACGTTTGGCGACGAGCTCCTCTCCCGGGTGGGGATCGACCTCGAGCGGATCGTCCCGGTGGGCCGGGCGCGCGGCTTGCCACAGGCTGGAGTCGAGGAGCTCCCGGGGCTCCCCGCCGGGGCCTGCGACAGCGCCCACCAGCCGGTGATCGACACGGACGGGACCGTCGTCGGCTGCTGCAACGTCGCGCTCGCGCGCCGTACGCCGCCGCTCGTCCTGGGCTCTCTCCGCGACGTCGGGCTTCCGGCGCTCACGCGCGCCGCGGAGAGCGACGTCCTTCGCCATGCGATCCGCGTCTTCGGCCCGAAGTACCTCGCGGACCTCGTCGTCTCACGGGGCGAGGGCGGAAGGCTCGCGGCGCGCTATCCGGGGGACATCTGTGCGCTCTGCCACGACGTCTTGAGGCAGCCGGAACTCGTCGCGATCCTGAACGAGGAGCTTTCACGGCCCGAGCGGCGCGCGGAAATCGCGCTCGGACGGCTCCTGAGGTTTGGAGAGGAGGATCCCGCGCTCGTCCCCGCCGGGGCGGCGTCGTGAGCGCCGAGGCCGCCCCGGGCCGCGACACGGCGTTCGCGCAAACGATCGTCTTCGTCCCGACGCTCCGCTGCCCCCTTCGGTGCCTGCATTGCGTGACGGAGTCCGGCCCCGACGTGCGGCGCGAAATGAAGCCCGAGGATGCGGAGCGGTGGATCGACGGGCTCGCCGCGACCGGCCGCGTCCGGCGGCTCGTGCTCTCGGGAGGGGAGCCGTTCGTCGACCTCGCGCGCCTCGACGCGATTCTCGAGGCCGCGTCCGGCCGGGACCTCGCGGTCTCCGCCGTGACGAGCGCGTCGTGGGCGCCGACGCCCGAGCGGGCGCGGCGCGTCCTCGAGTCGAGGCCCGCGCTCTCCGAGATCTGTGTGAGCGTGGACCGCTGGCACCTCGAGTTCCTGTCGCTCGGGAACGCACGGCACGCCATCGAGGCCGCGGTCGCACTCGGGCGGCGGTCGACCGTCTTCGCGACGGAGGCGCCGGCCGACGGGTCGGTCGTCGCGAGCCTCCGAGCGTCGCTCGATCCTGCGGTGGCCTCCCGCCTGGAGATTCGGCGGGAGCCTCTTCACTTCGCGGGCCGGGCGCGCGGAGCGGGCGCGTCGGCGCTCGCGCCGCACATCGCGTGGGGCCCGCTCGAAGCCGCTGTCGAAGGTCCGTGCACGGGTCCGGCGGCGCCCGCAGTGCTCCCGGACGGAACGGTCCTCGCGTGCTGCGGCGACGCGATCTCGGCGCCGGAGGAATGGACGGCGCTCGTCCTCGGCTCGCTGGCCACGGAGAGCGCCGAGTCGATTCTCGCCCGCGCGGACGCAAACCCTCTTCTCCACGCGATTCGTCTCCTCGGGCCGAAAGCACTGCTCCTCAAGGCGCGGGAACTCGGCGCCGCCAGCGGCGGGCGTGAGTACGAGCGCGACAACATCTGCGACACCTGCCGGGACCTGGCCGCGGGCGGCGCGACGCGCGCTCGTCTCCGTCCGTGGCTCGAAGCCGAGACCGGAAGCCTCGGCCTGGCGCGCGCGGCGGTCCTCGGTGAGGGCTGGCCGGAGGGCGATCCATGAGTGTGACGCCGGAACCCGGCCTCGGCGCGCGCCTCCTCGCCGTGCGCGCCGAGTTCGACGACGTCTACCGCTTCGGCTTCGCGAAACTCCTGTCGGCGACGGGCGGACGCGCCCGGCTCGTCCACTACCTCACGGAAACGTGGCACTACGTCCGGTTCTCCGTGCCCCTCCTCGAGCGCGCCGCCGCTCGGATTGACGACGACCTGCACGACCTGCGCGCCTGGTTCGAACGCCACGTCGCGGAAGAGAAAGGTCACGACGACTGGCTCCTCGACGACCTCGAGCGTCTCGGGGTCTCGCGCGTGACCGTTCGCACCTCCCTCCCGTCGCGCGAGACGGCGACGCTCGTGGGTACGCAGCTCTGGGTCCTGGAGGCGCTGCACCCGGCGGCGCTCCTCGGCTACGTGTGGTCTCTCGAGTCCCGGCCGCCCGGCACCGCCGGCCTCGATGCGCTCGCCGCGGCGTTCGACGCACCGCCGGAGGCGCTTTCGACGCTGCGCGCGCACGGCACGATGGATCCGGGTCATCTCGCGCAGATCTTGGAGGTCGCCGACGGCATTCCTTTGGGACCGGTCGCCGATCGGATCCTGTGGAACGCCCGCATCGCCTCTGCCCAGGCCGCCGACGTCGTGCTCGGGGCCGCCGTCCGAAATCTCGATATCATGCCGTTCTGATTTTGTGATATAAAGCCCGGGTGCTGGACGCCGCCCCCGCCCTCGCCGCGCTCGCGGACCCCCTCCGCCTGAGGACCGTGAGGCTCCTCGCGAAGGAGGAACTCCAGGTCCGCGAGATCCAGCGGATCCTCGAAGCGGCCCAGTCGCGCGTCTCGAACCACCTTGCCGTGCTGCGTCATGCCGGCCTCGTAGAGACGCGCCGGACGAACGGGTCGGAGCGCTATGCGGCGACCGCCGAGGGCACGAAACTCTGGGAGTCCGTCTCCGGGGCGGTCTCGGACGCGGCGTTCCCCACGGACGACGACCGTCTCAAGGACGTCCTCGAGGAGCGCACCGCCGTGTCGCCCGAGGGCGGCTTCGACGCCGTCGCGGGCGAGTGGGACCGGATCCAGGGGCCGTTCTACGCGTCCGGCGCCCGCGAGGCCGCGCTCCTGAAGCTCGTCCCGCGCGGCCTTCGCGTCGCCGACGTCGGGTGCGGCACGGGGCTCCTGACGCTCGGCCTCGCGTCCGTCGCCGACGAGGTGCACGCGGTGGATTCCAGCGATCGCATGGTCCGGCTCGCCCGCGAAAAGGTCCGGCGCGCCGGCCTCGCGCACGTGACGGTCCGGAAGGCCTCTGCCGAGGACCTGCCGTTCGCGGACGCCTCGCTCGACGCCGTCTTCGCGTTCCATCTCCTGCGCCACCTCGCGAGGCCCGCCGAGGCCCTCGCCGAGTTCGGCCGCGTCGTGAAGCCGGGCGGCCGGGTCGTCCTCGTGGAGCTCGAGCCGCACGGCCACCGGGCCCTGCGCGAAGCCACGGGCTCGACCCATCTGGGCCTCCCGCGCGAGACGGTGCGCGCGGGCCTCAAGCGCGCCGGCTTTGCCGACGCCCGCTTCTCGGCCCTCGACCCTTACCGCGTCCCCTCCGAAGCGGGGGAGACGCTGCTTCCCACGTATCTCGTCGACGCCGTGCGCGCCGCGCGCGGCGAACAAAAGGAGCCCTCATGACGACCGCCACCCTCCCCGCCCACGACGTCAAGGACCTCGCGCTCGCCGCGAAGGGCCGTCTTCGCATGGAATGGGCCGACCGCTCCATGCCCGTCCTCGCCCGCATCCGGGAGCGCTTCGAGAAGGAGAAGCCCCTGAAGGGAATGCGCCTCTCGGCCTGTCTCCACGTGACGAGCGAGACGGGCAACCTCATGCGCGCCCTCAAGGCGGGCGGCGCGGACGTCGTGCTCTGCGGGTCCAACCCGCTCTCGACGCAGGACGACGTCGCGGCGGCGCTCGTTGCCGAGTTCGGGATCTCGACCTACGCGATCAAGGGCGAGGACCACAAGACGTACTACGCCCACATCCAGGCGGCGCTCGCGCATCGCCCCAACGTCACGATGGACGACGGAGCCGACCTCGTGTCGTCGCTCCTCTTCATGGCGCTCGGCAAGGAAGGGCAGCTCGAGCCCTCCCTCGCCGCGTGGGCGAAGGGTCTGTCCGCGTCCGACAAGAAGTCCCTTCTCGACGGGATCGTCGGCGGGACGGAGGAGACGACGACCGGAGTCATCCGCCTCAAGGCCATGGAGAAGGAAGGCGTCCTGAAGTTCCCCGTCGTCGCCGTCAACGACGCCGAGACGAAGCACTTCTTCGACAACCGCTACGGCACGGGCCAGTCCACGCTCGACGGGATCATCCGCGCGACGAACCTGCTCGTCGCGGGCCTGAACGTCGTCGTCGCCGGCTACGGCTGGTGCGGCAAGGGCGTTGCGATGCGCGCCAAGGGCCTCGGCGCGAACGTCATCGTGACCGAGATCAACCCGGTCCGCGGAATCGAGGCCGCGATGGACGGCTTCCGCGTGATGCCGATGGCCGAGGCCGCCAAGGTCGGCGACATCTTCGTCACGGTCACGGGCAACAAGAACGTCCTCGCCGACGAGCACTTCGCCGTCATGAAGTCGGGCGCCGTCATCTCGAACTCGGGCCACTTCAACGTCGAGATCGACATCCCGGCGCTCGAGAAGCGGGCCGGCTCGAGACGCATGATCCGGGAGTTCGTCGAGGAGTTCCGGCTGAAGGACGGGCGAATCGTGTTCCTCCTGGGCGACGGCCGCCTCATCAACCTCGCGGCCGCCGAGGGCCACCCGGCGTCGGTGATGGACATGTCCTTCGCGAACCAGGCACTCGGGGCCGAGTACATGGTCAGGAACCACGCGACGCTCGAGAAGAAGGTCTACTCGATCCCGCAGGCGATCGACGCCGAGATCGCGCGCCTCAAGCTCGCGTCCATGGGCGTCGCGCTGGACGTCCTCACACCGGAGCAGGAGAAGTATCTGGCGGGTTGGGAAGAGGGAACGTAAGAGAAAACGGAGATTTCTTAGAAGGGTAATAGGGCTTGGGAAGGCGGCCGACGCGGCGTGGCGCCGGCCACGCACCCCGCTCGGGCACCTTCTAAGAAGATCTTCTCTTAGGTTCTTACTCCGAGCAGCCCCCAGGCCGCGCCGAGACCGAAGAAGACGTTCGGCACCCAGGCGGCGAGGAGGGGAGGGAGAGAGCCCGACTCCCCGAACCGCACGAAGAGGGACGTCAGGAACAGGTAGGTCAGCCCGAGGAACAGCGCGACGCCGATCCCCGCGACGGCGCCGCGCTTTCCGTATTTGAAGGCGAAGGGGAGCCCGACGAGCGTGAGCAGGAGCGCCGCCGCCGCCGTCGACGTCTTCTGGTAGAGGCCCGTCGCGAGCGCCGCCGCGTCGGCGCCCGCGCGCCGCCGCGCCGCGATGTAACGGCGCAACTCGAAGAACTTCATGCGCTTGATGTCGGACGGCCCTGCGACGAACGCGGCCGCGGCCTCGGGCGCCTCGAGGATGAAGTCGTCGTCCCGCCGAGCGGCCATGGCGGAGGGGCCCGTGAACGACCGCACCCAGCCGCCCCGCGCGAGAAGCCCGCGTCCGGGGACGACCGTCGCGTGCTCCGCGTCCGTCCGCGCTTCGAGGTGCCAGCTCTTCGGATCGATCTGCAGCATCGTGAGGCCGTCCACGCGCCGCGTCGCGGCGTCGTAGGCGGCCGACGCGAAGAAGCGCCCATGCTCGCCGCGCACCCACACGCCGGTGGCGCCCGCGGCCGGGGGCGTCTGGCCCTTGAGGAGGTAGCGCAGGCGGTCGGACTCCGCCGCCGCGGCGGGTACGACGCGCTCGGCGAAGAGAAACAGAAAGACGCCTGCCGCTGCGGCCATGACGAGGAGCGGCGCGGCGGCGCGGTGCAGCGAGACGCCGTGCGACAGGAGGGCCGTCGTCTCTCCGGAGCGTACGAGACCCGCGGTCGTGACGAGGGCCGCGACGAGGAACGCGAAGGGCACGATGTCGAGGAGGATGGGGGCGAGGAACGCCTGGTAGTAGCGCGTCACCATCGCGAACGGCGTCTTGTTCCGCGCGATGTCGTCGGAGATCTCGAGGTAGTCGATCAGGACGTAGAGCACCGCGATGGACGCGACGACGAGCAGGAACGTGGCGAGGAACCGGCGCGCGACGTAGCGGTCGATGAGGAGGAGGCCGGGCAGACGCATCGTCCGCCGGCTCGCGGCGCTCCGGCGGGCGGCTGGAGCCGCGGAAACGGCCGCCTCGCGGGCCTCGGGCCGCTTCGGGGAGCGCCACGCCACCTCGAACACGGTTCGATCGCGGCGGACGCGGGCGAGCGCGAAGACGCCGAATGCGAGGAGGAGGGCGTTCGGCAGCCACATCGCGACGGCGGGGGACATCCGGCCCTCGATCGCGCGAGCCTCGCCCGTCGCGATGAGCGCGTAGTAGAGGAGGACGATCCCCACCGAAACCGCGAATCCCGCGGCGCGCCCGCCGCGCCGGTTGACGATCCCGAGGGGGAGCCCGATGAGCCCGAAGACGAGGCACGCGGCGGGGAGGGCGAACTTCTTGTGGACCTCGGTCATGGCCAGCCGGCGGTCCTCCGGCCTGCGGGAGGGAGCCGCAGCCCTCGCGAGGAGCTCCTGGAGGTTCTGCTCGCGGATGAGCTTTTCCTTCACGAGGCCGGCCGGGCCGTTGTCCTGGAGGACCATCCTCTGCTTGGAGAACGAGGTCACGTCGTAGTTCCTGCCGCCGTCCTGCTGGTGGTGCGTCTCGGCGCCTTCGACGCGCAGCCAGAGTCGGCCCTGGTCCTCCTCGAGCTCGAGCCAGCCCTTTCGGGCCAGCGTGAGGCGGTCGCCCTCGTCCGGGTTCGAGCGGTCCGAGATGATGAGACCGGAGAGCTCGCGGCGGTCCGCCGACGCCTTCTCGACATAGACCCTCAGGCCGCCGAACTCCGGACTGAAGACCCCCGGCTGGATCCGCTGGGCGAACGCAAAGCTCGAGAGGCGGAGCTTCATCGTGTAGAGCAGGTGGTTCGTACGGGGAACGACGGCGAGCATCAGGAAGAGCGTGAGCCCGGCGATGGTCGCGGCCAGAACGCCGATCGGACGGTAGAGGCCGGCGAGGTCGATGCCGGAGGCCCTGAGGGCGGTCAGCTCCGAGTCGGCCGACAGCCTTCCGATTCCGATGAGGAGGCCGAGGAGGAAAGCGACGGGAAGCGTGAGGACCACGATGTGCGGAAGCGAGAGCGCGAGGACGATTCCGGCCTCGGCCAGGGGCTGCTCGCTCTGGACGAGGAGCTCCGAGAACTGGACGAGGCCGCGCACCGCCATGAACCCTGTGTAGGCGAGGAAGCCGACCACGGTCGGTGCCAGCACCTCTGTGAAGACGTACCGATCCAGGCGACGAAGCACGAGGCGATGGTAGCCGGAAGAAGGGGAAGATTCTCCCGGATCACCGCTGATTCCAGCGCCAATACGCAATGTCCGATAATATTTATTATGTTAAATACGAGTAGAGCCTGGCCTGAATTTGTTAGGCAGCGCGACAGGCCAGGTCGTGTGAGAAGCGGCTCAGCTCGGCCGTTCGGCGACGCGGTTACTCAACACCGCGGCGAACCCCTCTTAACCTTCTAAGAAGATCTTCTCTTCTCTTCGTTCTTCTTTGGTTCTCTTCGGACGCTACTTCTTTGGCTTCGCCTTGACGAACCGGCCCTGGGACTCGAGGTCGATCTCGCCTGCTTCGATTCGCCGCGCGAGGTCGCGGATCGCCTCGAGGATCTCGTCCTTTTTGTGCAGCTTTCCTTTGAGGACGAGGCTCACCTTGTAGCGGCGATCCTCCGGGGCGTAATCGAGGGTGTAGGCCTTCTTGAGTGCGCCGGGCCTGGAAGGAGCTGCGCCGCGACGGGCGGCGCTCTTTGCCTCGCGAAGGACGTCGCGGCTCACGTCTTCTCCGCGCGCCATCGCGGACACCATCGCGAGCATCAGGTCCTCGTCCTTGAGACGGCCGAGCTCGAGGAGGAACGAACGCGACTGGATGTCGGCGCGCCGACATTCGTTCTGGACCGCATCCGGAAGGCGGCCGATCGCGAGCGCCTCGGTGATCGTGACGCGCGACTTCCCCACGGCGTCAGCGATCTGTTCGTGCGTGTATGCGTGTCGTTCCTGGAGAGCCCGGTATCCGTCCGCCTCTTCGAACGGGCTGAGGTCCTTGCGCTGGAGGTTCTCGATCAGCGCGATCTCGAGCAGCTCGCTGTCGGAAACCTCCATCTCGATGCACGGGATCTCCGTCAGGCCCGCGTCGAGCGAGGCGCGGAAGCGCCTCTCACCCGAGATGATCGTGTATCGCCCGTCCTCGCGCGGGCGCACGAGGATGGGCTCGAGAACGCCCTTGTCGGTGATCGACTTCGTGAGTTCGGCGAGGTCCCCCATCGAGCTACGCGGCTGGTCCGGGTTTGCCTCGATGAGGTGGATCGGAATGCGCCGGCCGACCGGCAGTTCGTCCGCCCGCACGAGCTGCTCGACGAAGTGCGAATCGTGGCGCATGCGGGAGGTTTCGGGGAGGCCGCGACGCTTAGACACGGGAGAGGATCTCCTCCGTCAGGCTGTAGTACTCGAGCGCGCCTGACGAGCGCGGAGCGAACGTGAAGATGGATTCCTTGTACGCCGGTGATTCCTCGAGACGAATGGACTTCGAGATCGTCGTCTTGAAGACCTTTCCCTTGAAGACTTCGTCGATCTGGGCCTGGATGTCGCGACCGAGCGTCGTGCGCCGGTCGTGCAGCGTGATGACCACGCCGAGAATCTGGAGGTTCGGGTTCGGGCGGCCCTTGATCTTCTCGATCGTCTCGAGCAGGTCGTCGGTGCCTTCGAGCGCGAAGTACGAGGACTGGATCGGGATCAAAATGTGGGAGGACGCCACGAGCGCGTTCACGGTGATCATTCCGAGCGTCGGCGGCGTGTCGATGATGATCGCGTCGTACTCCCCCGATTCCTTCACCACCTGAAGCTTGTCCTTGAGCCGGAAATGACCGTCGAGCTCGCCGAGGAGCTTCGACTCCACTTTCGCCAGAGCGATACGAGCCGGTGCGATCGTGAGCTTGGGAAGAGCGGCCGGCCGGATGATCTCGAAGATCGACGTCGCCGTGTCCGTGAGGACCTCGTACATCGATTTCCCGATCTCCTTCCGGTCGATGAAGGACATCGTGGAGTTTCCCTGGGGATCGAGGTCGATGAGTAGGGTACGAAGACCTTTCTGCGCGAAAGCGGCGGCGATGTTGATCGCCGTCGTGGTCTTCCCCACTCCGCCTTTCTGGTTCGCGACTGTGATGATCATGCGAGCGAGACGCGCATGATACGGAGGGCTCGGCCGGCCTTCAAGGAGATCCGGGCACCGCAGCTACATTTTGTACTTGCCGAGGCTTTCCGGATCCGCATCCTCGAGCCACTTGCGCAACCGCTCGGCGCTCTGAGCCTCGGCCGACTCGTCTCCGGCCCGGCTCTTCTCCAGGACGGACTCCTCCACGAACAGCGGCGCGTGAGCTCTCAGAGCCAGAGCGATGGCATCGGACGGCCGGCTGTCCACCATGAGCTCGCGGTTCGCGAGCCTGATGTGGATCTGGGCGTAGAACGTGTTCTCCTCCAGGCTGTTGATGACGACCCGGGTCACGTCGCCCTCGATCTGGCGGATGACGTTCCTGAGGAGATCGTGCGTCATCGGTCGTGGCGTCGTCACGCCCTCCATCTGGAGCGCGATGGCGTTCGCCTCGAAGACGCCAACCCAGATCGGGAGGAAGTTCTTCTCGTCAGCATCCCGCAGGATCACGACCGGGACGTTCGCGATGGGATCCACGATCAACGCCTTCACGTCCATCTTGATGCTCACTCGGGACGCCTCCTGAGACTGAATCTAGGGAGCGCAGGCTCATTGCGCAAGGGATATTCGCAACCGGTACCGTCCGAAGAGCACCTAAGAGATTTGCTTAGAAAGGGTTAACGCGGCGTCCGGGCTCGCGACCTGCCGCCTCGCGTGGGCCGGCAGCGGGCGCGAATATTAACCGTTCGAAGCAATTTGTCCTCGGACATCACGAACAGCGAAACGCTCACAACCTAGGAGCGGGCCTCGGCGTCGAGCAGTCTTCCGAGCAGAGAGTTCGGGTAGCCGCGCTCGATCAGCACGTTCACGAACGTTCCCGGAGGTATCGGGGGCTCCCCTTTCCGCTGAGCGATGTTCACGACGCGGCTGCAGACCGATCGTCCCGAGCTTCGGACGCCCTTCCGGTCCAGACCTTCCACGAGAACCTCCATCACGCGGCCCTCGAGGGCGCGGTGGGTCTCTCGCTGGATCTCCTGCTGCAGGTCCATGAGCTCGGCCAGACGACGCGAGGCCTCGCGGGGCGGGACGTCGTGCTCCCATCGCGCGGCGGCCGTGTCGGGCCGGGGCGAGTACGTGAACGAATAGACGAGCGCGAAGCGCAGCTCCCGGAGCAGCGACAGCGTGTCCTCAAAGTCGGCCTGTGTCTCCCCCGGGAACCCGACGATGACGTCCGTGGAGAGAGCAAGGCCCGGGAGGCGTTCGCGAAGCCGCCCCGCGAGGTCGACGTACTCGGCGCGCGTGTACTGGCGCTTCATCCGCTTGAGCACGGAGTCCGAGCCCGACTGCACCGGAAGATGGAGGTACGGGACGACCGCGGGAGTCCCGGCCATGGCGTCGATCAGCTTCGCGTCGAAGTTCTTCGGGTGGGAGGTCACGAAGCGCAGCCGGCGCAGCCCCGGCAGCGCGCCGACCGCACGGACGAGGTCCGCGAAATCCTCGCCGGTGACGGGATCACGGAACGCGTTGACGGTCTGTCCGAGAAGCTCGAGCTCGACGACGCCGTCGTCGAGGAGCCTGCGGCTCTCCTCGACGACGTCGGCGAGGCGCCGGTTGCGCTCCCGTCCGCGTGTCCGCGGGACGACGCAGAACGTGCAGTTCTTGTTGCAGCCCTCGACGACCGTGATCGACGCGCGGTGTTTCACGAGGCGCGCGATCGCGCCGGGCGTGTAGACGACCTCGTCCGTGTCGAACCCCGTGTCGCACGGGCGGTCGCCCTCCTCGCGGACGCGCCGGAGCACCGACGGCAGCGTCTCGATGCGGCCGGTCCCGAGGACGAAATCGACCGCGGGAAGGCGCTCGAGGAGCGTCTCGCCCTCCTGCTGGGCCACGCAGCCGCACACGCCGACCACGAGCCCCGGCCTCTCCCGCTTCAGCTTCGCGAGACGTCCGACGCGGTCGTAGACCTTCTGCTCGGCCTTGTCGCGCACGGAGCAGGTGTTGAGGATGAAGACGTCGGCATCCGACTCGTCGAACGTCTCGTCGTACCCGTCTCGCGCGAGGAGGCCGGCGAAGCGCCGCCCGTCCAGGACGTTCATCTGGCAGC
Organism: Thermoanaerobaculia bacterium; assembly: GCA_044229475.1. Lineage (GTDB taxonomy): Bacteria > Acidobacteriota > Thermoanaerobaculia > UBA5066 > UBA5066 > Fen-183. The sequence continues at coordinate 710,678 of JBGASW010000001.1, forward strand.
CCCATGTCTCGACGAAGACACGGCGGCCGCCCTTGAGATGCGGATTCACACTCACGGCCCCGAGATTAGCAGGGCGTCAGCGCAGCCAGCCGGGCGGCGCGTTCGAGCGCCGGGCTTCCTCGGACAGGTCCTCGAGCGACTTGCGCGCGGCGTCCAGGTCGAGGCGCGCCTTCGCGAGCTCGTCGCGGGACTTGTCCCACGCGGGCTTGATGACGCCGTCGCGCCGGTAGCCGTCGCTCTGCGCGTAGAAGTCGTTCTCGAGCTGCTTGGATTTCGTCTCGAGCTCCTTCACGCGCCGCTCGCCGTCCTGCACGAGGGATCGCGCATGGTCCATGGTCGCCTTCCACTGGGCTTCGCTGCGGCCCTGGTCGTCGCGGGGCACGTCGTACGTCGGCGCCGGCGTGGGCTCCTTCCGCACCGCGGACGCCGCGGGAGTCTTCGACGGGCCCTTGGACGTCACCGCGGGCGTGGAGCCTCCCTTGTGCAGGGATTCGTTCGTGATCGTCCCGAGCGACTTCTTCGGCTTCTGGTCCTTCCGCGCCTCCTTGGAGACGCGGACGACGTCCGCGAGCGACTGGCCGGAACGCCCCGCCTCGGTCGCAGACCCTGCGACGCCCTTGAGCTTCGGGGCCGGCGTCGCCTCCGGCACGGCCTCTCCGCTCGTGGCCGCGGCGGGCGTGGGTGTCGGAGACAGGCCCGAGAGCGCCGGCGCCTGAGCCTCCGCGCCCGCGGCTGCGAGCAGGACGATCGCGAGGATTCCGGGAACGCGGCGGCGCATCATGGCGCGGACGTCCCCGCGCGTCCGTAGCGGTCGACGAGGCGGACGACGTCGTCGAGCTCGGGTGTCGACACTTCCACGAGGAGGCAGTCGCCCTCGGGCGCGTACATCCGGTGGCGGGTCCCCGGAGTGACGTGGAACGTTTCGCCGGGCGGCACGCGCAGGTCGGCCGCCTCGCCGTCCTTTTCGAGCTGGAGGCCGAGCACGCCGTCGAGGACGTGGATCGTCTCCTCCTTTCGGACGTGGTACTGGTAGGAGAGCGTTTCGCCCTTGCGGATGACGAGGAGCTTGCCGGCGTAGCGTCCGGTCTCGGCGAAGATCCGCTCTTCGCCCCAGGGCTTGGGGACGACGCGCGGGCGACTCGTGCCGAGGGTCACGCGGAGACCTCCAGGCGCCGCAAGGGCTCCCCCGCCGGGAGGCTGCGCAGCTCCTGCGCCAGCAGCGAGGACACCTCGTCGGCCGTCGAGAGCGACAGCGCGGCCTTCGCGATGCGCGCGGCGTCGGCGACGTTCACGCCGCGCACGAAGTCCTTGAGGATGGGGACGGACCGCGCGCCCATCGAGAACTCGCGGATCCCGAAGCCGAGGAACAGCAGCAGCAGCGCGGGGTCGGCCGCCATCTCGCCGCAGACCGAGAGCGGCTTGCGGGCCGCCTGGGCCGCAGAGGCGACCTGGGCGATGAGGCGCAGGACCGCGGGGTGCGTCGGGCGGAAGAGCTCGGAGACCGTTTCGTTCGCGCGGTCGACGGCGAGGGTGTACTGGATGAGGTCGTTCGTCCCGAGCGCAAGGAAGTCGGTCTCGGGGGCGAGGAGGTCGGCCGTGATCGCCGCCGAAGGAACCTCGATCATTGCGCCGAGAGGGATGTCGTCGGGCACCGCGATGCCCTTCGCGAGGACCTCCTCGCGCGCCCTCTTCACGAGCTCCCGGACGCGGCGAAACTCCTCGACGCTGGAGACCATCGGGACGAGGATCCGGAGGTCGCCGGCATTCGCGGCCGCCAGCAGCGCCCGAAGCTGCGTCATGAACATCTCGGGCCGGGCGAAGCAGAGACGCACGCCCCTGAGGCCGAGGACGGGGTTGATCTCCTCGGCGCCGACGAGATGCCGCGCGCCCTTCTTCCCGCCGAGGTCGTACGTGCGAATCACGACCGGCCGCGGCGCGAGGCCGGAGACGACCTCGCGGTACACGGCCGCCTGCTCCTCCTCGGTTGGGAACTCGACGCCTTCCTTCGAGAGGTAGAGGAACTCCGAGCGGAACAGGCCGACGCCGTCCGCGCCGTAGCCGACGACGTCCGGGATCTCGCTCGTGAGCTCGATGTTCGCGCGGATCTCGACCGGAGTTCCGTCCGCGGAGTGAGCCGGGCCCGAGAGCGCCCTCTCCTTGAGGGAGAGCTCGCGCCGGGCCTCGGAGTCCCGCCGGTCGCGGAAGAGGGAGACGATGTCCTCGGAGGGCTCGCGCCAGACGACGCCGTCGCGCCCGTCCACGACGACGCGGTCCCCGTCTCCCACGGCCGTGAGGAGGCCGTGGACGGCGACGACGGCCGGAAGGCCGAAGGAACGGGCGAGGATGGCCGCGTGGGACGTCTTGCCGCCGCGCTCCGTCACGAACGCGATGACCCGGTCGCGCGGGATGCGGACGGCGTCCGAAGGCGTCAGCTCGTCCGCGACGAGGACGATCGCCTCGCCCGCGAGATCGCTCATCTTGAGGCGCGACTGTTCCTCGCCGCCGAGGTGGCGGCGCAGGACGCGCGAGACGTCGTCGAGATCGGAGGCGCGGTCCCTGAGGTTCTCGTCGGGAAGGCTCCGGAAGCGCGCCACGAGGTCTTCCGTCGTCTGCGCGACCGCCCACTCCGCGTTCGCGGCGTCGTGGACGATGCGCCGCTCGACGGGCCCGACGAACGCCTTGTCCTGGAGAAAGAGCGCGTGGGCGTGAAAGATGCCCGCGTACTCGGAACCGAGCCGCTCCTTGACGTGGCGCGCCGTTTCCTCGATCTCGGCGACCGAGGCCGCGGCCGCGCGGCGGAAGCGTTCGATCTCGTCCGGGATCTCCTCGGGCTCGAGGGTGCGGCGGGGCGACGTGTCCTCGCGCGAGACCCACAGCACGGCACGGCCCACGGCCACGCCGGGGGAAACCGCGATGCCGGTCAACGAGAGGGGACGCTTCACCTTCCTATTGTAGCGGGGCGCCTACTCGGCTTCGTCGAACTTCCGGTCCACGAGGTCGCGCAGCGCGGCCAGCGCGCGGTCCTCGTCCGGACCCTCGGCCCGCACGAGAAGCGGCGCGCCCTTCCCGGCGGCCAGGAGGAGCAGCCCGAGGATGCTCTTGCCGTCGACCTCGTCGCCGTCCTTCGTGATCGTGATCTTCGACTCGAAGCTCGCGGCGGCGTGGACGAACTTGGCGGCGGCGCGGGCGTGGAGGCCGAGACGGTTCCGGAGCGTGAGGACCTCTTCCTTCAAGGCGTTCCCTTCGGGGCGCCGTCCACGAGCTCGGCCGCTGCGACGATCGCGCGCCGGCCGCGTTCCACGAGCACGTGGGCGATCTCGCGGGCGCTCTTGCCCTCGCGGGCGAGAGCGCGAGCCTTCACGACCATCGGGAGGTTGATGCCCGACACGATCTCGACCTTGCCCGGCTCGAGGAACGCGAGCGCGAGGTTGGACGGCGTCCCGCCGAACATGTCCGTGAGGATCACGATTCCCCGGCCCCGGTCGTGCGCGGCGATCGCCTTCTCGAGGCGGCGCGTGGCGGCTTCGGTCGCTTCGTCCCACGCGAGGGAAAGGGCGCCGATGTCGTCCGGCTCGTCGGGCTCGAGCATGTGGACGGTCTCGCGCAGGGCGTTCGCGAGCGGTCCGTGCGACAGGAGGATGAGGCCCACGGCGGGGCCGGTCGGTGCGGTCATGTCAGTCGAGCGCCTCGTCACGGTGCGAGACCCGCACGGGGTACCCCATGGCGGTCAGGTCGCGCGCGAGGCGCTCGGCCACGTAGACGGAACGGTGACGCCCGCCGGTGCAGCCGATCCCGATCGTGAGGTACGCGCGGTTCTCGCGCCGGTAGTTGGGAAGGCAGAACGCCAGGAATCCGGCGAGTTGCCGGTAGTACGGCTCGGTCAGCTCTCCGGCCTCGATGAATCGCGCCACGTCGGCGTTCCGGCCGGTGAGCGGGCGGAGACGCGCGTCGAAGTGCGGGTTCACGAGGAACCGCACGTCGAAGCACAGGTCCAGCGCCGCGGGAAGGCCGTGCTTGAACCCGAACGACACGAGGGACACCGCGAGGACGCCGGGATCGCCGGGCTCTCGGAAGTTCTGCGCGACGGCGGCGCGCAGCTCGTGGACGGTCATGACGGTCGTGTCGATCACGAGGTCGGCCTTCGCCTTGACCTCGGCCAGGAGCCGCCGCTCGTAGGCCACGGCCTCCGCCACGGACCGGCCCTCGCCGAGCGGGTGCGGGCGGCGCGTCTCCGAGAAACGGTTCAGGAGGCACTTCTCCTCGCAGTCGAGAAAGACGACCGTGATCGGAACGCGCGCGCGGAGCGTCTCGAGAAGCTCCGGGAAGCGCGTGGCGAAATCCGGGTTGCGGACGTCCAGGACGACGGCATTGCGCCGGCTCGGCGTGCGGTCCGCCGCGACCCCGCCGACGTAGTCCTCCAGCAGCGAGAGCGGAAGGTTGTCGACCGTCGCGTACCCGATGTCCTCGAGGGCGTGCGCGACGTAGCTCTTCCCGGACCCCGAGAGCCCCGTCGCGATGACGAGGCGCTTGCCTTCGCTCACCGTTCGCGCTCCCGGGCCGTGAACTTCCGCCTCACCCGGCGGGCGACGTGGTCCGCGGCCGCCTTCCGGACGATCTCGTCGTGCACCTTCTGGGCGATCTCCCGGGCCGCGTTGAAGCCGCGACGCTTCAGGAGCTGGTTGCGCGCCGCGATCTCGACGAGGAGCGCGACGTCGCGGCCCGTCGCGACCGGCATCCGAACCCGGGGCACGGCCACGCCGAGGATCTCCTCGAACTCCTCGTCGAGACCGAGGCGGTCGACCTCGGTCCCCTCCTTCCAGTCCTGGAGCTGGATCACGAACTCCACGGTGTGGCGCTCCAGGACGGCCGCGACGCCGAAGAGCATCGGCACGTTCACGATGCCAAGGCCGCGCAGCTCCATGTGGTGCCGGATGAGGCCGGAGGACGAGCCGATCAGGACGTCGTTCGGGAAGCGCTGGACCACGACGAGGTCGTCCGCGACGAGGCGGTGGCCGCGCTGGACGAGCGAGAGCGCACATTCGCTCTTGCCGACGCCGGAGTCGCCGAGGAGGAGCGTCCCGAGCCCGCCGACTTCCATGAGGACGCCGTGCAGCGTCGCCCGGGGCGCGAGGGATTCCTCGAGAAACGCCGTGAGGCCCTCGATGACGACGCTCGTGAGCCGCTCGGTCGTGAAGAGAGGGATGTGGCGCCGGCGGCAGAGGCCCGTGAGGACGGGCCCGGGGTGGATTCCCTTGGTGACGACGACGGCCGAGAGGGGAAGGTTCGTGAACGCGTCGAGCCTCTCGCGCACGACCGAGGGCGGCAGCGTCTTCAGGTAGTTGAATTCAGACGCGCCCAGGATCTGGACGCGGTTGTCCTTCACGTAATCGAGGAATCCCGCGATCGCGAGCCCGGGCTTCTGGACGCGCGGCCAGTCGATGGGACGCTGGAGACCCTGGTGGCCCGCGACGAGCTTGAGGTTCAGGGACGCGAGGACCGGCGACCTGAGGTCGATCGACCGCACGAGGGGCGCCCGCATCTCGGGCGGGTTGCGCACGGCTACTCGGGCACGACGAGGTGGAAGCCCCCGTCGCGCCGCCGGTACAGAAAGCGGATCTGATGCCCGGATCCCGCGTCACGGAAGACCATGAACTCGCGCTTCGAGGCGGCAAAGTGCGTCAGCGCGTCCTCCTCGAACATCGCCCGCGGGCTCACGGCCTCGCGCTTCGGGCCGGGCACCGGCGCGGGCGCGGGCTCGGGCTCGGCCCACGTGCCGGCACCCCGAACGCCCGAGGCCCGATGCTTCTTGGCTTCCTTGACGATCGCCTTCGTCTTGCGGACCTGCCCGGCGAGACGCTCCATCGCCTCCTGCGCGGCGGTTCGCTGGTCGGCGGCGCGAGCGGCCGCCGTGATCGTCCGGGTCTTCCCCACGACCGAAACTTCCACCTCGACGTCCATCTTGCCCGCGGTCACGACGACGCGCGCCACGGCGCGGGGCGGGAGGACGCGCTCGAGCCTGTCCAGCTTCGTCTCGACGACCTCGCGGAGCCCGGAGTGGATTCGGATGTGACGCGCGGTGTAGTCGGTCTTCATGGCTCCTCCTGTTCGGAAGGCTCCGCGTCGGCGGCCGCGTCCTCGGCCGCGGCGTCGACCGCACCCTCGGGACGCTCGAACGCCGGCGCCGTTTCGCCCGTGCGGCGGATCGAGCTCGCGGGGATCCGGAGTTCCTCCCGGTATTTCGCCACCGTCCGGCGGGCGATCTGGATTCCCTCGTGCGCCAGCAGCTCGGCAAGCCGGGCGTCGGAGAGCGGATGGGCCCCGTCCTCGGCCTCGATGAGGCCCCGGATCTTGTTCTTCACCGCGAGGGACGAGACGTCCTCTCCGCCCGTCGACGCGATCGCCGAGTGGAAGAAGAACTTCATGGGCACGAGGCCGCGCGGCGTCGCCATCCACTTGTTCGAGACGACGCGCGAGACCGTGCTCTCGTGCATCCCGATGTCCTCGGCGACGTCGCGGAGGACGAGCGGCTTGAGATGCGCGACGCCCCAGTCGAGGAAGTCGCGCTGTTTCTTCACGATCGACTCCGCGACGCGCACGATCGTGCGCTTCCGCTGATCGAGGCTCTTGAGGAGCCACTGTGCCGCGCGCATCTTCTCGCGCAGGTAGCTCTTCCCCTCGCTGTCCAGGTTCCCGTCGCGGGAGAGGAGCATCCGTCGGTACAGCGCGGACACCTTCAGGCGCGGCAACCCGTCGTCGTTGAACACGACGATGTAGTCGTCCTCGACCTTCACGACGGCCACGTCGGGCTCCACGTAGATCGTGCGGGTCGAGTCGTACCGTCGGCCGGGCTTCGGGTCGAGCCTGCGAATCCACTCGAGGGCCTGCTGGATGTCCTCCACGGGCACGCCCATCTGGCGTGCGAGGAGGGCCGGAGGCTTCGAGCCCAGTTCGGCGAAGCGCTGCGTGACGAGCTCGACGAGAAGCGGCGTCGCGACGTTCGCGGCCCGGGCCTGCAGGAGGAGGATCTCGGCGAGACTGCGCCCGCCGACGCCGACGGGGTCGAACGACTGGAGCAGCGCGAGCGCCTTCTCGGCCGTCTCGATCGAACAGGGCACCGCCTCGGCGGTCTCTTCGAGCGTGACGCGCAGGCAGCCGTCCGGGTCCACGTTGCCGATCAGGAAGCCGCACGCCTCGCGCACGTCGGGCGGCGCGTCCGAGACGCCGAGCTGCTCGGTGAGGTGGGGCTCGAGGCCGGGCGGCGACTCCGGGCGGTTCTCGAGCGAGAACTCCTCGGACTCCTCGTTCATCCGGGGGGCCGTCGCCGTGCCTTCCATGTAGTCGCCGAAGTACGCCTCGAGCTCGAGGTCGGAGAACGGGTCGTCGGTGGCGCCCGTGGACGAATCGACGACCGGCTCCGGGGCGACGACGTCGGACGTCGGCGCGGGCAGCGCCTCGGCGGACTCCGCGCGGGCGTCGGCGTCGGTGGCCGCCGCGGCGAACTCCCGGTCGTCGGCGACGGCGGCTTCGAGGGCCGCGTCGGGCGCGTCGGCCGACGACGCGAGATCCAGCTCGCGGGTCTCGGCGGCGCCCGGCTCCTCGTCGGGCCCACCCGCCTGATCGGCATCCTCCTCGTCGAGGACCGGGTTCGAGACGAGCTCCTGGTTCACGACGTCCTGAAGCTCCAGGCGCGTCATCTGCAGCAGCTTGATGGCCTGCTGCAGCGTCGGCGTCATGACCAGCCGCTGCGAGAGCCTCAGCGAGAGTTTCTGTTCGAGTCCCATTTGAAACCGGCGGCCCCGTCTCCGGGGCCGACCTTGGCACGATTCTAGCTCTGACCACCCCGTCCAGAGCCCGCGGGCCTCAGTCCAGCCGGAAACTCTCCCCCAGGTAGACCCGGCGGACCTCCGGGTCGGCCGACAGCGTCTCGGGCGACCCCGTCCGGAAAATGGTGCCGGAATGGATGATGTAGCCGCGATTCACGATCGCGAGCGTATCGCGGACGTTGTGGTCCGTGATCAGGATCCCGATCCCGGCGGTGGCGAGGTCCCGGATCACCTGCTGGAGGTCCAGCACCGTGATCGGGTCGATGCCGGCGAACGGCTCGTCGAGGAGGATGAACCGGGGCGACAGGGTGAGCGCGCGCGCGATCTCGAGGCGGCGCCGCTCGCCGCCCGAGAGCGTGTCCGCGACGGAGTGCGCGAGGTGCGAGAGCTTGAAGCGATCGAGGAGGCCGTGCGCCGTCTCCTCGCGCTCCGTACGGCCGCCGGGAAGAGTCTCGAGGATGGCGAGGAGGTTCTCGACGGCCGTCATCCGGCGGAAGATCGAGGGCTCCTGCGGCAGGTACCCGAGGCCGCGGCGGGCCCGCCGGAACATCGGGAGCGTCGTGACGTCTTCGCCGTCGAGAAGGACGGCGCCCGCGTCGGGCGTCACGAGGCCGACCACCATGGAGAAGGTCGTCGTCTTGCCCGCGCCGTTCGGCCCGAGAAGGCCGACGACCTCGCCGGCCTCCACGCGGACGCTGACGTCGTTGACGACCGTGCGGCCGCGGTAGGCCTTGCGCAGGCCCCGGCCCTCGAGCAGCGGCTTCTCGTCGCTCACGATCCCTCCGGCCTCAGCACGGTCTCGGTCGGAACGTTTCCGCCCGTCTCGACGTCGACCTGGGATCTGCCCTGCCGGAACGTGAGCGCGGCGCCGGTCGACTTGTTGCCGCGCCCGTCCAGGGCGGTCGCGGGCGAGCCCTCGAGCGTCACGGCCTCCGTCGAAGGACGCCAGACCGCCTTGGTGCCCTCTCCGCGGCGGTGCTCGGCGCGGTCTTCCACGACGACCGCGCCTCGCGCCTCGGCGTACTCGATGGCGCGGGTCTCGCTCAGGCGGATGTCGGTCACGTCGGCGTTCATGGTCCAGGGCCCGGACGTGATCGTCGCATGACCTTCCAGCCGTACGAACCGGTCGGCCTCCCGGTGGGTCAGGACGTCGCTCGAGGCGTTCACGGTCTCGGAGCCCGCGGGCGCGGCCGCCTTCCCCGCCTTTCCCTTGGCCGGAGTCGTCTCCCGGCGGAAGAAGGCGCGGACGTTCTGCTCGGCGCGCAGGGTCTTCTCCGCGTCGTCCAGCTCGAGCGTCCCGCAGCGCAGGACGTTTTCGTTCTGCCACGCGCGGACGGACCCCGTCAGCAGGACCTTCGAGGCGCGGCCCGAAAGCCGGAGCGTGTCGGACTCCGTGAAGAACGGCGCCGAACTCTCGCTGCCGAGGAGACCGACACGGCGGCCGGCGCCTCCCGCGTACGAGGCCTTGACGCTGCCGGCCGCGTCCACGCGCTCGTCCCGGCGGCTCCACGCGAGCGTCCTCGCGCGGATCGTCCCGCGTTCGTCGCGGTAGTCGGCCGGGGTGCCGGGCTCGCCGGAGAAGACCGCCGTCTCGTCGCGGCCGCGCAGCGTGGCGTGCGGGGCCTTGACGGAAGCCCGCGTGCCGTCCGCCGCCGCGACGTCCTTCTCGAACGTGCCGGTTTCGAGCGCGAGGCCGGACCCGAACGTGAGACGCGCGAAGCCGGCCGCGAACGTGCGGAGGCCCGAGCCCGGCGGGCCTCCGGCGCGGGCCGACTCGGCGGTGCGCAGGTCCTCGGGCACGTTCAGCTCGGCGAGGCGTCCGTTCTCGAATCGGCCCGTGAAGCGGGGAGATTCGGCGCGGCGCGCGCCGGTCGTCTCGGTCGGAGCGAGGTCCACCCGGGCGGCTCCGGCCGCGCTCGCCTCGAAGGCCGCGGGCCGGCCCTGGGCGTCGAGCGCCAGGTCGAGCACGTCGCCGGCGACCGCAAGAGCGGCCGGGGGCTGGCCGCGATCCGGCGGCACGAGGAGGCGCGCACCCGTCGTCGCACGGACGTGGCTGCCGACGGGCGTGGCCTCCCGGACGAACGTCTCCCCTCGAAGGACGAAGCGGTCCGTCTTCAGGACCGCCCCGCCGCTTGCCTCGAGCCGGCCGTTGCGTCCCACGAGGACACGCGGTGCGCGCAGCTCGACGGGCCGGCCCTCGTCTCCTCGCCCCCGCAGCCTCGCGTCGCCGTCGAGGACGAGGACGCCGTCGCGCGTGTCCACGGAGCCTGCGTCCGCGCTCGCGACGAGGCCGCCACGGGTCGCGTCGACGGGGCCCTCCGATGCGAGCAGCCGGCGGGCCGGGTCGTACCGGAACGAGGCGCCCGTGACGCGCATCTCCTCCCCCGCCACCTCGACGCCGTCGAAGATCCGGAACGCCCGCGACCCCTCCGCGAGCTCCGCGCGCGGAGCTCGGATCGAGACGGTGCGGCCGTCCCGCGACTCGCGCGACTCGAACAGGACGTCCTTCAGGCGGAACAGGCGGTTGCCCTGGTCGTCGAAGCGCACCGCCTCGGAGGCCGTGACGCGGTAGCGCCCCTCGGACTCGCGCGTCTCGTCGTACCGGAAGTCACGGAAGCGCATGCGGTCGCGGGCGCCGTTCGCCTCCGCGAGGAGCGTCTCGGCCACCGGGTCCTTTGCGTCCTCCGTGCGGGCTCCCGGCTTGCGGTACGAGAGGACGACGAGCAAGGCGAACGCGACTCCGAGCACGAGGACGGCCGCGCGTGCGAGGCGCGCGAAACGGCTCACGCGGCCTCCGGGGACAGGTCGACGACCGTCAAGCCGGGCCGGCCCGTGAAGGAGTCGACGGCGAGATTCGCCGCGACGTCCCAGCGGCCCGCGCGCGACGGTGCCGGGATCTCGGCGAGATTCCACCCCACGGCGTCGAGGCGGCGGCCGGAGGACGCGAACGAGACGCGCAGTCCGGCTTCGCCGACGGGCCTGCCTCGCCCGTCCCACGTCAGACCGCGCAGGAGCAGGAGCGGCTTGGGGTTCTCCTGGCCGTGCGGCTCGAAGAGCTCGAGCGCCCGCGCGAGGGCCTCGTCCGCTTCGGGCGCCTCGACCTCGGTGTCGACTTCCAGGTCGGAGGCCCACTCGGCGTCGTCGCGCGCCGCCGCGAACGCGGCGCGGAGGTCCTCGCGGAACGCCTCCCAGGACGCCGCGGGAATTGTCAGGCCGAGCGCAGCCGCGTGCCCGCCGAACTCCTTCGTGTACCGCGCGGCGACGGGGGCGACGCGCTCGTAGAGCGGCGTCCGGCCGAAGGAGCGCCCGCTGCCGCCCACGGTTTCTCCGTCCCTCGAGAGGAGGAGCACGGGGCGGCCGACCTGCTGCGCCACGCGGGACGCCGCAATCCCGAGGACGCCGCGGTGCCAGCCCTCGGAGGCCGGGCCGGCCTCGACGACGACCGCGTCCCGCGCCGGGTCGAACGTCGTCTCGAGGCGCGCGAGCACCGTCTCGACGAGCTTCTCCTGCACGGCGCGCCGTTCGTCGTTCGCGATCTCGATCTCGTCGGCCAGCGCCTCGGCGCGCGCCGCGTCGGCGGTCGTCAGGAGTTCGAAGGCCCGGGCCGCGTGGTCGATCCGCCCGGTGGCGTTCAGCCGCGGTGCGATCCGGAACGCGACCTCGCGCGTCGAGGGGGCGCGCCCTGCCGGGACCCCCGACCGCTTGAGGAGCGCGGAGAGGCCTGGCGAGCGCGGGTCGGCGAGGCCCGAGAGGCCCCACGACACGAGAACGCGGTTCTCTCCCGTGAGCGGCACCATGTCCGCCACGGTCGAGAGCGCCGCGATCTTGGCGAGGGACGCGAGCCAGCGTCGCCGTGCGGCCGCGTCGATGCCGACGCGCGGGCCCGAGTGGATGAGCAGCGCCTCCGAGAGCTTCCACGCGATGCCGGCGCCGCAGAGCTCCTTGAACGGGTACCGGCAGCCGGGCAGCTTCGGGTCCACGAGGACCGCGCCCTCCGGCAGCGCGGCCGGCGGGAGGTGGTGGTCCGTCACGACGACATACACGCCGCGCCCCGTGGCCTCGGCGACCGTCTCGACGGCGGTGATTCCGCAGTCGACCGTGACGATGCCCTCGGGTTCGTGCTCGTCGAGCGCGCGGCGGAGCGCCGGCGCTCTCAGGCCGTAACCGTCGTGCAGCCGGTGCGGGATGAACGGCCGCGCGTCGGCGCCGAGCTTGCGGAGCGCCGTCGTGAGGATCGCGAGGGCGCCGATGCCGTCGCAGTCGTAGTCGCCGAAGACGACGACGCGGCCGCCGCGGGCCGCCGTGGCCGCCAGGCGCTCGACGGCCTCGGGCAGGCCGCCCATCCCGAACGGGTCGTGGAGCCCGTCGGGCGCCGGCGAGAGGTGCGCGCGGGCGGCCTCCACGTCGTCGAAGCCCCGCGCGGCGAGGACGCGTGACGCCGCGGCCGGAACGCCCAGCTCGCGCGAGAGCCGCGCGGCCGCTTCGGGGTTCTGCGTCCGCAGGCGGCGGCGGACGAGGCGCGGGGCACGGACCCGCGCGCTCACGCGCCTTCCCAGGCCCCCATCGAACGGAACTTCGCGTAGCGGGCGTCGAGGAGCGGCTGCGCGGACATCCCGGACAGGCGGTCCAGCTGCGCGGACACCGCGCGGCCGACGGCGTCGATCGCCGCGACGGGGTCCGCGTGCGCGCCGCCGACGGGCTCGGGGATGACCTCGTCGATCACGCCGAGAGCCTTGCAGTCTGAGGCCGTGAGGCGGAGGGCGTCCGCGGCCTCCTTCGCCTTCCCCTGGTCCTTCCAGAGGATCGCGGCGCAGCCCTCGGGCGAGATGACCGAGTAGACGGAGTGCTCGAGCATCAGGACGGCGTCGCCGATGCCGATCCCGAGCGCCCCGCCGGAGCCTCCCTCGCCGATCACGGTCGCGACGATCGGCGTCCGGAGCGCGGCCATCTCGATGAGGTTCCGCGCGATCGCCTCGGAGACGCCGCGCTCCTCGCTCTCGAGGCCGGGATACGCGCCCGGCGTGTCGATGAACGTGAGGACGGGCTTCCCGAACTTCTCGGCGAGCTTCATGACGCGAAGCGCCTTGCGGTAGCCCTCGGGGCGCGGCATCCCGAAGTTGCGGCGGATCTTCTCCTTCGTGTCGCGGCCCTTCTGGTGGCCGACGATCGCGACGGAGCGGTCCCCCAGCATCCCGAAGCCCGCGACGATGGCCGGGTCGTCCGCGAACGCTCGGTCGCCCTTCCACTCGACGAAGTCCTGGACGAGGACGCGGACGTAATCGAGTGTGAACGGCCGGTTCGGATGCCGCGCGACGAGCGTCTTCTGCCAGGGCGTCAGGTTCTCGTAGATCTCGCGCGAGAGCTTCCCGAGCTTCTCGCGGAGCTTCGTGACCTCGCGCTCCTTCGCCGGGCTGTCCGCGAAGCCCTGCAGCTCGTCCAGCCGGCGCCGGACGCGCTCCAGGGGCGCTTCGAACTGGGCCTCGTTCGCCACGGGGAGACTGTAGCAGAGGGCTCTTTCCCTCGCTCGACGGCGCCGGCGATTCGGGGCAAGCTCCGAAGGAGGAGAAATTCTTCGAGTGGGAGAGTCGAAGTCCCCCGCGGGAACCGGTCTGGTCTGCCCGGCGTGCCACGGCGTGCTCTCGGCGTCGGCTGCCGCGCTCGCGTGCGTGGGCTGCGACCGCTCATTCCCGGTCGACGACGGAATCGCCGACTTCGCGGAGGGGCGCTACTTCGAAGACCACCCCGATCCTTCCTCCCTGTCCCCGGAGACGCTCCGAGGCTTCGAGAACGAAACATCGGGTCGCCGCACAGAGGATTACTACCTCCCGATCCTCCGCGCCTCCGGCTCGCGGCGCGTCCTCGACTCGGGCTGTGGGAGCGGCGAGGCCGTCGACACGCTCTCGGAGGCGGGCTTCGAGGCGTGGGGGCACGACCTCTCCGCGTTTCGCAAGTGGCAGTGGCGGGCGCGGGCGCACCGCGAGCGCCTCGTGGTCGCAGACGGGTTCCGTCTCCCCTTTCCGGACGGCTTCTTCGACGCCGTGATTTCCTCCGGAGTCCTCGAGCACATCGGAGTCCAGGAGCACGGAGAGCCGGGGATCTACGAGGTCGCTCCGCTGCCAGACCGGGACGCGCGTCGCGCTGAATTTCTCGCGGGTCTCGTCCGCGTTCTCGCCCCCGGCGGCACTCTGTATCTGGATTTTCCCAACGGAGCGTTCCCAATCGACTTCTGGCACGGGACGAGCGCCGGCGGCGCCCGGTGGCATTCACCCTTCGAAGGATTTCTTCCGAAGGTGAAGGAGATCGCCGCTCTCGCAGAATCGCTCGACCCCGTCTGCCGCGTCTCGGTCCGGTCCCCGCATCGCAGGCTTCGTTTCAACCAGGTCGGCGGCCACTGGTACGGGCGCCTCTTCCGCGCTCCGGTGAGAGCGTTCTATGCGCTTACCTCGCTGCCCGGCTTCACGTGGCTCGCAGGGACGCCGCTGAACCCGTACCTGGTCCTCGAGCTCCGGCGCTCCTAGAGCAGATTCTGCGGGTCGACGTCCAGCTTCGGCGGGTCGGGCAGCGACGCGAGGACGCGCGCGGCTTCCGCGATCGCCTCGCGCTTCTCGGCCTTCAGGACGAGGTGGTAGCGCCAGAGGCCCTTGAGGCGCTCGATCGGGGCGGGCGCCGGCCCGAGGATCTTGACCTTCGCCGCGACCGGCGACGACAGGAGCGCCGTGAAGGCGTCCCCCGCCGCCCGGTGCGCCCTGGCGAGGTCCGCGTCCGCGAAGAGCGCGAGGAGGAGACGCGTGTACGGCGGGTACCGGAACGCCTTGCGGAAGCGCAGCTCGGCGTCCGCGAACGCCACGTGGTCCTGCAGGACCGCCGCGCGGATCGCCTCGTGGTCCGGGCGCGACGTCTGGACCGCGACGATGCCCGGCTTGTCGCCGCGCCCGACGCGCCCCGCGGCCTGCGTCACGAGCTGGAAGGTCTTCTCGGCGGCGCGAAAATCCGGGAAGGACAGGAGAGCATCCGCGTCGAGCACCGCGAGCGCCGTCGCGTTCGGGAAGTCGTGGCCCTTGGCGACCATCTGCGTCCCGAGGAGCGCCTGGGACTTGCCGGACTCGAAGTCCATGAGGACGCCCGCCGCGCCGCCGCGCCGGGCGGCGGCGTCGCGGTCGAGAACGGCGTAGGAGACTCCCGGAAAGGTCTCGGCGAAACGCTCGGCCAGGCGCTCCGTCCCGAACCCGACGGGCTGCAGCGCGTCCGACCCGCACGCGGGGCACTTCGGGGGCCGGCGGATGTCGTCGCCGCAGTAGTGGCAGAGCAGGCTCTCGTTGCGACGGTGGTACGTCCGCGCGACCGAGCAGTTGCGGCAGCGGAAGTCCTCGCCGCACGCCCGGCAGAGGAGTGACGGCGAGAAGCCCCGCCGGTTCAGCAGCGCGATCGCCTGCTCGCCGCGGCCGAAGCACCTGCGGAGGATCTCGACGGTGCGCGCCGCGAAAAGGACGCGCCCGTGGTCGCCCTCCCGCGCCGTCTCGCCGCGCAGATCGACGACCTCCACGGCCGCGCGCGGACGCGCGCCCGGGCGCTCCGGGAGAGCGAGGCGCGGGAGCCGGCCCTCCCGTGCGGCGCGCTCGAGCTCCATCGACGGCGTCGCGGAGCCGAAGACGACCGTCGCGCCCTCTTCCTTCGCCCGCACGCGGGCCACGTCGCGCGCGTCGTAGCGCGGGGACTCGGCCTGCTTGTAGGAGGCGTCGTGCGCCTCGTCGATCACGACCAGGCCGAGGTCGGGCAGCGGCGCGAAGACCGCCGAGCGCGGTCCGACGACGGCGTCCACGTCGCCCCGTCGCGCGCGCTCCCACTCGGACGCGCGCTCGCCGTCCGTCAGGCCGCTGTGCAGAAGCGACACGCGGTCTCCGAAGCGCGCGACGAGCCGGCGCACGAGCGCGGGCGCGAGCGCGATCTCGGGGACGAGCAGGATTCCGCGCCGACCCGCGGCGACCGCCTGCTCGAGCGCGTTGAGGTAGACCTCGGTCTTGCCGCTGCCCGTGACTCCGTCGAGGAGGACTTCCTGCGCGCGACGCGACGCAACGGACGCGGCCACCGCGGCGATCGCGTCCTGCTGCGCGCGCGTGGGCACCGGCCGGCGGTCTGCGCCGGCGGCGCCGACGTGCCGCGCGAGGTCCACGCGACGCTCCGTCTCGACGGCGGCGACGAGGCCGGCCTTCGCGAGCGCGGCGAGGACGGCGGGAGTGCCGCCCGCGGCGCGCAGCTCTTCGGGTGACGCCGGCCGCCCGAGGGCAAGAAGGTGCGCATGGAGGGCCTTCCGCTTCGGCGCGCGGGCGAACACCGGGTGGTCGGCCGCTGCCGGCCGCGCCATCCACGCGCGGTCGGACGGCGCCGCGGCGGCCCGCAGGTGTTCCGACCGGATCCGTGCGTATCCCCTCCCGACGAGCTCCTTGAGCGCGGACGCGAGGCCCCTGCGCCCGATCGCCTCGACGAGCTCGGGCAGCCGCGCCTCGCCGCGCTCGAGAAGCAGGGAGAGGACGTCGCCGGCGATGCCCGCGACGGACGCTCCCACGGCCGCGCTCCCGGCGACGTAGACGGCTTCACTCCCGCCGAGCAGGCGGCCGGGCACGGCCGCGCGCAGCATCTCTCCGGGCGCGACGACGTAGTACGCGGCGGCGCGGACGAGCATCCGCACGAGAGCCGGGGGCAGGAACGGCTCGTCCTCGAGAAGCGCGACGACGTCCCGCTCCGCGGTCCCCTCGGGAGACGCCGGCGGGTCGAGGTCCGCGACGAGTCCCGTGACGAGCGCGCTCCCGAACGGCGCGGCGACGCGCGCACCGAGGACGGGCTCTCCCGCGTCGTCGGGCAGCCGGTACGACGGGAGGCCCGGAAACCGGTTCGGAAGGAGGAGGCCGACCCGGCGCGTCAGATTCTCGCCCTCGGCTTCTGCTCGGGCGTCTCGTCGGGCACGTCGTCGTCCGTGACGACGGGGCGCGGTTCCTTGTCGGGGTCCACGAACACGTGCTCGGCGGGCTCCCAGCGCCAGCGGCGCGTGGCGTCGCCCGCAAGGTCGGGTGTGATCACGACGAGGCTCCGCTCGACCGTCACGTCTCCGTCCGCGAGCGAGATCGCCCGCTCCACCCACACGGGCCCGCCGAACGTGCCGTCCGCCTTTCCGAAGAAGACCGCGACGTGAAACCACAGTCCGCTCCGGCCTTTCTCCACGAACGCCTGGACGAAATCCGGGCGGCCGTCGCCGTCGAGATCGCCGCGCGTGAAGTACGGGTGGTAGACGCCGTAAACGGCGTCGAGGTCGCGATGCTCGTCCGTGTCGGTCGCGTCGGCGTCCACCGCCGGGCGGAGCGTCAGCTTCGGAGGCGCCGCCGCGGCGGCGTCGATCGCGGCGTCGATCGCGCGCCTCTCGGCCGGCGTCGGCAGCCCGGAGCGCGCTCCGGCGTTCTCGGCGGCCGGCCGGGGCGACGCCGGAGCCGGCAGACGGCGCGTGAGCACGAGCGCGGCCGCCGCGGCCAGGACCGCAAGGGCCGCGACGCCCAGGACGTGTCTCAAGCGCAGCGTCACGCCTTCGTCCCCCTCCGGGACGGGGGCGGGAGACCCACCTTCGCGAGAACCTTCAGGAGATCCTCCCACGCGTCCTTCTTCTGGCCGGGCTGGCGCAGGAGGAACGACGGGTGAAACGTCGGCATCACGGGGATCCCGCGGTACGTTCCCCACTTGCCGCGCAGCCGCATGATCCCTTCCTCCGTCTCCAGGAGGAACTGCGCCGCGAACTTGCCGAGCGCGACGAGGACCTCGGGCCTGACGAGGTCGATCTGCGCCTCGAGGTAGCCGCGGCAGGAGGCGATTTCCTCCGGCTCGGGGTTGCGGTTGTCGGGCGGCCGGCACTTGAGGACGTTCGCGATGTAGACGGACTTGCGCGGCAGGCCCATGCCGTCCTCGATCATGCGCGTGAGGAGCTGCCCCGCGCGACCCACGAACGGCACGCCCTGCGCGTCCTCGTCCGCCCCCGGCGCCTCACCGATGAACATGATCTTCGCGTCCGGCGAGCCGTCGGCGAAGACGGTCTGCTTGCGGGTCTTGCAGAGCGAGCAGGCCACGCAGGAAGAGACTTTCTTTGCTAAGGACTGCAGGTCCGCCGAAGAAGCGCTGCGAGCGGACTTCGCAGCAGCGGGATAAGGCGCGTTTTCATCGAAGGTGTACGAAGCGGCCGGCGCGTGGGGCGCCGACGCCGCAGTGACTGCTTCGCCTCGGCCCGCCGCCCCATCAACCTTCAGAGAAATCTTCTCTTTGTCTTCTTCTTCTTCTCTTCCTTCTCTTTCCAGGTACAGCTCCGCCACCCCGAGGTCGCGGTAGTAGGCGAGAAGGTCTTTGAGCGGGTCAGACGTGGACGATCACTCCGTCGGGAGCGGGTCGATCGCCGGCACTTCTTCCACGGCCGGTTCGGCGGAGGCGAGCTGCCAGCGGACGAGGTCGTTGTCGACCTCGTCGAGGGCGACACGCGTCACCTTCGCGTGCTTGCTTTCCATCTTCGGGCGGGCGCCCTGAACGAGCTGCTCGGCGCGTCGCGACGCGATGTGGACGAGGCGGAACTTGGATTCGACGTTCGGCGGAAGATTCTGAGACATCTGGGGTTAGCCTCCGTGAGATCAGGGTGCGAAAGTCCTGAGGATCGCCTCGAGCCGCTCGCGCCGGCGCCCGCGCCCCGCGCGGCGCGCCACGATGATCGAGCGAAGCTCGTCCACCGCGGGCTCGAGACCGTCGTTGATTATCGCATAGTCGTACTCGCCGAACTCGGCCATCTCCTTGGCCGCCACGGCCAGCCGCCGGGCCACGACTTCGGGAGCGTCGGAGGCGCGCGCCTTGAGGCGGGCCTCGAGGACCTCCCGCGAGGGCGGAAAGACGATGACTTTGACGGCCTCCGGAACCGACGACCGGACCTGCCGGGCGCCCTGGACGTCGATGTCGAGAAGCACGTCGAGTCCCGACGCGAGGCGGGGCTCGACCTCCCCGCGGGAGGTTCCGTAGAGGTTTCCGTGGACCGTCGCCCACTCGAGGAACCCGCCTTCGGCCTCGAGGCGGCGGAACGCGGCCTCGTCGCAGAAGTGGTACTCCACGCCGGACGTCTCCCCCGCGCGCGGCGGCCTCGTCGTGTGCGAGACGGAAAAGTGGAGCGTGCCCCCGATCCGGGGGTCCTCGAGAACGCGCCGGATCAGAGTGGTCTTTCCGGCCCCGGACGGGGACGAGACGATGAAGAGGTCTCCGCGGGTCATCGGGCGTCTCTCATTCGACGTTCTGGACCTGTTCCTTGAAGGCCTCGAGCTCGGACTTCAGGTCGAGGACGAGCTTCGTCGCCCCCGCCTCGCGCACCTTCGAGCCGGACGTGTTCACTTCGCGATGCAGCTCCTGCGCGAGGTGGTCGAGGCGCCGGCCGATCGCGCCGCCGGACGCGAGGAGGCGCCGCGCCTCGGCGAGGTGCGTCTTCAGGCGGTCGATCTCCTCCGTGATGTCCGCGCGGTCCGCCAGCTGCGCGACTTCCTGCGCGAGCCGCCCCTCGTCCAACGGGATCCCGGCCGCCAGCTTCTCGATACGCTCGCGAAGCGCGGCGGCAATGCGCTCGGAGATGCCGGCACGGGCCGCGTCGAGAAGCGCCACCCCGGAGTCGATCCTCTGAAGAATGTCCTTGAAAGTAAGAGAGAGAGCGGCGCCTTCGCGCGCCCGCGCGGCATCGAAGTCCTGAAGCGCCTGCTCGACGATCGGAAGAAGAGATTCTTCGAAAGTGGAATCAGGCGAGGCGCCCGCGTCGTCCGTCCGCACGACCCCCGGCAGCGCGAGGAGGTCCCTCGCCGGGAGATCCGCCGGCAATCCCATTTTCAAAGAATCCTCTCTCCACTCCCTCGCATATTTGGCCGCCGCCTCCATGTCGATCCTGGCCGTGGCCGCCGCGCTCGCGGGTTTCGTGGTCCGGATCAACACGTCGACGTGACCCCTCTGCACGACCTTCGCGACGGCCCGGCGGATCGCAGGCTCCGCCGAGGCGTACTCGTCGCGCAGCTTGATGCCGAGGTCGAGGAAGCGGTGGTTCACGCCCTTCACGACGACGCCCACCTCGGTGCCGTCCGGCAGCGTCCCGGCCGCCTTGCCGAACCCGGTCATCGATTTCATGAGACCCCTCCCCCGCCGTCTCCGTTCGCGAAGACCTGCAGGTCGTGGAGGCGACGATACAACCCTCCCGTCGCGAGGAGGTCGCCGTGCGAGCCGCGCTCGACGATGCGGCCCGCCTCGATCACGACGAGCTGGTCGGCGCGGCGGACCGTGGAGAGGCGGTGCGCGATCACGAGCGTCGTCCGCCCCGCCATGAGGCGCTCGAGCGCCTGTTGCACGGCGCGCTCGCTCTCGGCGTCGAGGGCCGACGTCGCCTCATCGAGGACGAGGATCGGCGGATCCTTCAGGAGCGCCCGTGCGATCGCGAGCCGCTGCCGCTGCCCCCCCGACAGCCGGGCGCCGCCCTCGCCCACGCGCGCGTCGAGCCCCTCGGGAAGCGCGTCCACGAAGCCGAGCGCGTTCGCGGCCGCGAGCGCCTCGCGGACGCGCGCGTCCGGAACGCCCGGCGTCCCGTAGGCCACGTTGCGGCGGATGGTCTCGTCGAAGAGGACGACGTCCTGCGTCACGAGACCGATCTGCGCCCGCAGCGAGGCCAGGGTCACCCCGCGCAGGTCCGTCCCGTCCACGGTCACGCGGCCGGCGGTGGGGTCCATGAAACGCGGGAGCAGCGACGCGAGAGTGGACTTGCCGCCGCCCGACGGCCCGACGAGGGCCGTGACCGAGCCACGCGGGAGGACGAGGTCGATCTCGTGCAGGACCGGCTCGCCGCCGGGATACGCGAACGTCACGCCCTCGAAGCGGATCTCGCGGGAGAGGACGGCAAGCGCCGGCGCGCCCGCAAGGTCGGCCACGTCGTTGGGGGCGTCGAGGACCTCGAAGACGCGTCGCGCCGAAGCGAGGGCCTGCTGGAGTGCGAGGTTCGTGCGGGTCGCCCTCTTGAACGGCTGGTACATCATGACGAGGCCGACGCCGAACGAGAGGAACGTCCCGAGGGTCATCTTCCCGGACGCGATGCGCGTGGACGCATAGCCGAGGAGGAGGAGGAAGGTGAGGACGGACGCGGACTCGACGAGCGGCGAGGCGAAGGCCATCACGCGCGCGCCCTTCTTCGCGAGGCGGAACGTGCGCTCGTTCACCTCGGAGAAACGGCCGGACTCCCAGCTCTCGGCGCCGTAGGCCTGCACGACGCGGGCCCCGCGGATCGTCTCGGACAGGACGCCCGTCAGGTCGCCCATCCGCTCGCGCGCCGCCTTCGAGAGGTGGCGCAGGCGCCGGGCGATCAGGACGACCGGGATCACGATGGCGGGCGCGATCAGGAGCGCGGCCGCCGTCAGCTCCGGCGAGAGCGACACGACGAGAACCATGAGGCCGAGAAGCGTCGCGACGGACTGCACGAGGTCGGCGAGATCCGTTCCGAACAGGCTCTGGATGCGATCCACGTCGCCCGTCACGCGCGCGATGAGGTCCCCGGACGGGTGCTTCGCGAAGAACGAGCCCGACTGGCCGAGGACCTTCTCGTAGACGCGCCGCCTCAGGTCGCGCACGAACGCGAGTCCGACGGCGTTGAAGCGGTACTCCGCGAAGAACGTGCAGAGGTTCTTGAGGAGGAATGCAACGAAGAGGAGAAGGGGCAGAAAGAGGCGGCGGCCCTTTTCCGTGACTCCGAAGGATTCTTCGAGTGTCTGGAGACCGCGGTCCAGCGTGCGGGCGACGCCGGTGCGCCTCAGGGCCGCCTTCTCGCCGACGAGGCTTCCGACGCCGGTCTTCCCCGTGTGCTCCATGACGGCGCTCTTGGCTTCCGCCGACAGCACCTCGTCGAAGAGCGGGCCGATGAGGTACGCGACGGAGGAGGTGAAGAACGACACCCCGAGCATCGCGCAGATCGCGACCACCGCCGCCCGGCGGTGCGGCTTGAAGAGACCCGCGAGGCGGCGGAAGTCGTTCACGCCGCCTTCCCCTGTCCGAGGGCCGCGAGAAGCGCCTCGGCGGTTCGTGCGCCCGCACCGGGAGGTCCGAGGTCGGCCGCGCCCTTCGCGAGGCGCGCGCGCGTGTCGGCCGCGAGCGCTGCGTCCGCGAGAAACCGTTCCGCCTCGGCCGCGACGTTCTCGGCGGTCGCATCGCCCTGGAGGAGCTCGGGCACGGTCCGCCGGCCCGTCCCGTCGTCCGAGACGATGTTCGCCATCGCGACGTGCGGAACCTTCACGATCCGGCGCGCGACCCAGAACGTGACGGGATGGACCTTGTAGACGACGACCATCGGGACCCGGGCGAGGAGCCCCTCGACCGTCGCCGTGCCCGACGCGACGAGGAGGACGTCGGAATCTCTGAGAAGGGAAAGATGGTCGCCGGAAACCAGGTGCCAGGTCGCCAGCGACTCTCCGACGATCTCCCCGAAAAGAGCCCGAGGAATCGAGTCGGCCTGCACGAGCACGACCTCGAGGTTGCGCGCGCTCTTTCTGAGAATCTCGACGGCGTCGCGCAGAACCGGAAGGATGGATTTGACTTCACCCTTCCGTGAACCAGGCATCAGGACGACGCGGCGGACTCCGGCCGGAGGCGGGGCCGCGGGACGCGCGAGCTCCCGCGCGGCGGCGTCGACGAGCGGATGGCCCACCCACGTGACGCGCTCTCCCAGCCCGCGTGCGTCGTACCAGCGCTTCTCGAACCCGAAGAGGACGAGGACGGCGCGGCCGATCCGGGCGATCGTCCTCGCCCGCCGCCTCCGCCAGGCCCAGACCTGCGGCGAGACGTAGAAGACGACGGGGACGCCCGCCTTCGCGAGGCGCTTCGCGAGCGGGAGGTTGAAGTCGGGCGAGTCGATGAGAACGGCGGCGTCCGCCTTCTCGCGGCTCGCCTCGGCCACGAGCGCGTGGATGAGGCGCCGCGCGAACCGGATCTTCGAGAACGCCTCGACGAGGCCGATGATCGCGAGGTCCTTTTGGTGCGCGAGGAGCCGGGCGCCGGCCGCCTTCATGCCCTCGCCGCCTACCCCGAAGACGTCGAGCGACGGGACCCGGGGACGCAGGGCCGCGAGGAGCGAGGACGCGTGCTGGTCGCCCGAGACCTCCCCGGCCACGACGAGGAGCCTCACCGGGCCACCGCCGAGAGCGCCCAGGCCGCGAGGACCGAGCCGACGACGAGCGCGCCGAAGGTCCTCAGGAAGAACCTCGGCCGCGTCCGGGCGTCCTCGCGCCAGAGGAGAGCGAGAAACGCGGCGAGCAGCGCCGCGAGCCAGACGAGGAGGACGAAGTGGTCCTTGAGGAGGCTCACCCGCGCCTCCCGCGCGCGCGCTCGAACACGTCGAGGACGAGGAGCGCCTGCATGATCCCCGCGACGATCAGGAACGTCCGGGCGTACTCGGCGAGCGCCGCCACGTCGTTGCCCGGTCCGAGGGCGAGGCCCGTCGCCGCGGTCAGGAGAACGATCGTGCAGAAGGCCGCGCCGCGGGCGCGCTGGCCGAGGAGCGCGTGTCCGACACCCGGGAACGCCGCCGCGACGAGAGCGAGGAGGGCGGCCTCTCCCGGCCGCTTCGTCACGACGCGCGCGCGAACGCGGCCGCGAGGCGGGCCCGCGTCGTGGGCAGGTCCTCGGGGATCGTGCGCGTGCCCCCGAGGACGGTGAGGAAGTTCGTGTCGCCGTCCCAGCGCGGGACGATGTGCAGGTGGGCGTGGTGCTCGACGCCCGCCCCGGCGCTGCGCCCGAGGTTGAGCCCGGCGTTGAACCCGTGCGGGCGGTACGTCGTGCGGAGGATCGCCTCGAAGCGCGCGGCCAGGTCGACGACCTCGTGGCGCTCGTCGGCCGTCATGTCGTCGAGGCCCGAGCGGTGCGCGAACGGCGCGATCATGACGTGGCCGTTCGTGTACGGGTAGCGGTTCAGGACCGCGTAGGCGAGACGGCCCCGCGTCACGACGAGCGCCTCGGCGTCGTCGTGTTTCGGGAGCTCGCAAAACAGGCAGCCGCCCGGGTCGACGCCGCCGCCCGCGAGGTAGGCGGCGCGCCAGGGCGTGAACAGGGCCTCCATCAGCCCTTGTCCGGCTCCCCCGCCACGGCAGCCGGGGCCGCCTGGTTGATGAGCTCCTTGAGCTTCTTGCCGGGCTTGAAGTACGGAACCCGCTTCGGAGGCACCATGACTTTCACGCCGCTGCGCTTCGGGTTGCGCGCGATACGGGCTCCGCGCTGGCGCAGGCGGAAGCTCCCGAAACCGCGCAGCTCGATCTTCTGCCCCGAGCGGAGCGACGCGATGATCCCGTCGAACACGGACTCGACGATGACCTCGGCCTGCTTCTTCGTGAGGTCGGTCGCCTTCGCGACCTCCTCCACGAGGTCCGCCTTCGTGGTCGTGCCTTCGCCGCGGCCTACCACAGAAAGAACACGTTCCATCCGCCCCCCACCGGAGCGCCGGAGAGGAGGCGCCCCGCAATCGAAGTTTCCGAAGGCCCGCCGGAGAGAAGCTCGAGAAGACCCGGGCGCATCGGCCGCGGGTGCCACACCTCTGCAGGCAGGGACATTCCGGCCAGGCGCGCAGCCCGGTCCACGGCGTCCCGGTAGTCGCCGATCTCGTCCACGAGGCCGAGGGTCAGGGCTTCCTCGCCCGTCACGACGCGCCCGTCGGCCATCCGGTCCATCGCGCCGGGCTTCAGCTTCGTCTTCCGGCCCTCGGTGACGGCGCCGACGAACTGGGCGCGAAGCTTCTGGATGAGGTCCTCGAAGTAGGCGCGGTCTTCGTCCGTGATCGGGCGCGTCGGGTTGCCCGAGTCCTTGAGGGCGCCGCTCTTGATCGTCACGGCGCGGAGCTTCGCCCACTCGAGGAGGTCGCCGTAGTTCACCCACTGGATGATGACGCCGATCGACCCCGTGATCGTTCCAGGGTTCGCGACGATGTGGTCGGCCGCTACGGCGGCGTAGTAGCCGCCTGATGCCGCGACGGATTCCATCGAAACGACGACGGGCTTCTTCGTCTCCTTGCGGAATCGCGCGATCTCGCGGTTGAGCTCCTGCGAGGCCGCGACGCCGCCGCCGGGCGAGTTGATCCGCACGACGACCGCCTTGACGTTCGCCGCGTCGTGGAAGCGCTTGAGAGTCTCGCGAAAGCGGTCGGCGGACAGGATCACGCCGTCGAGGTCCACGACGCCGACGCGGCCGCCGAGCGCAAAGCCCAGGCCGTCCGTGCGGGCTCCGCCGCGCGCGACGGCGCCGCTCACGAGGAAGGCCGCCGCGACGAGGAGGACGAGGAACGCGCAGGCGATGCCGGCGACTCCCCACGCGACCGTGGAGCGCTTCATCGGGCGGACCCCGCGCGTCTCACGGCGGCCCCGCTACTCGGACGGTTCCGTGTCCGCGTGAACGTGTTCGTCGGCGGACGCGTCACCCTCGGAAGGCGCGGCCTCGGCGTGGGCGCCGGCTTCAGGCTGGTCGACGTCGCGCGACGAGAGCCCGATACGCTGCTCCGCCGGCTCGATGCGCAGGATGCGGACGCGGACCGGGTCACCCTCGTGGTAGACGTTTCCGGGCTTCTCTCCGCGCGGAAGCGGCGTCTCGGAGACGTGCATGAGCCCTTCGAGTCCCTCGGGCAGGCGCACGAAGACGCCGAAATCCGCGACTTTCGCCACGTGGCCGTCCACGACGTCGCCGGGCTGGTGCTTCGACGCGAACTCTTCCCATTCGTTCGGGCGGAATTCCTTGATCGAGAGGCTGATCCGGCGGTTCTCGACGTCGATGGCCGTGAGGACGGCCTGGACCTCGTCGCCCTTCTTGAGGATCTCGGACGGATGCTTCACGCGCCGGCCCCAGGACATGTCGGACACGTGGATGAGCCCGTCGATTCCGTCCTCGATCTCGACGAAGGCGCCGAAGTCGGTGAGGTTGCGCACGGTCCCCTTGATCCGGTCGCCGATGTGGAACTTCTCGGCGAGCTGTTCCCACGGGTTCGGCTCCGTCGCGCGCAGCGAGAGCGAGAGCCGGCGCGTCTCGGGATTCACGTCCGCGATGACGGCCTCGATCGTGTCGCCGACGTTCAGGAGCTTCGACGGGTTCTTGACCCGTTTCGTCCACGACATCTCGGACACGTGAATGAGACCCTCGACGCCTTCCTCGAGCTCGACGAAGGCGCCGTAGTCGGTCAGGGAAACGACCTTGCCGCGCACCCGGGCGCCGACCGGGTAGTGGGCCGGGAGGTCCTGCCACGGGTCGGCCTTGAGCTGCTTCATTCCGAGCGAGATGCGGCCGGTGGCCTCGTCGAACCGGAGGACCTTGACCTCCACCTCCTGGCCGACGTGGACGGCGTCGGACGGGTGCGCGAGGCGGCCCCACGTCATGTCCGTCACGTGGAGCAGGCCGTCGATCCCGCCGAGGTCGACGAACGCGCCGTAGTCCGTCAGGTTCTTGATGATGCCCTTGAGGACGCGGCCGTCCGCGAGCGCGGACGCGGCTTCCTTCTTCTTGACCTCGGCGACCTCGTCGAGGATCGCCTTGCGGGAGAGGACGATGTTCCCGCGCTTCTTGTCGAGCGAAACGACGCGGAACTCGAGGTCGCGGCCCTTGAGGACGTCCAGGTTCTTGAGCGGGCGCGAGTCCGCGATCGAACCGGGCAGGAACGCGCGGACGCCGATGTCGACGGAGAGCCCGCCCTTCACGCGGTCGATGACGCGGCCCTTGACGGGCTCGTTCGCCGCGAAGGCCGCCTCGACGATGTCCCACGCGCGCCCGCGGCGCGCCTTCTCGTACGAGAGCACGACGTAGCCGTTCGGGCCCTCCGTGCGCTCGAGGATCGCTTCGATCTCCTGGCCGGGGTGCGGCAGCTTGTCGGCGGGAACGTGGTGAAACTCGGAGCGCGGGATCATCCCTTCGCTCTTGTAGCCGATGTCCACGAGGATCTCGTCGTTCGTCACCTGAAGCACGCGGCCCTTGATGAGCTCGCCCTCCTTCAGAGAGCGTTCGCTCTCGGCGAGGAGGCGTGCGAATTCCCCTGTATCGCCTTCCTCAGCCTTGGGGCCAGTCTTCTTCAGGTCCGTGGGCGACATGTCGTCGTGCTCCTTAATCTCTTCGCGATTTTCCGGCCTGCCTAAATGTCCGCGAGGCAATCGCTTAAGCGGCCGGAACCGGTGATGTTAGACGGCCTGCCCGGAAACGGTCAACCGGGGGGCCGATCAGCCCTTTTCGACGGCCCTGAGGAGCTGCTCGACGACCTCTGCGGCGGTCAGGGCGGAGGTGTCGACGCGGACGTAGGTCCCGTCGTCCGTCAGCGGCGAGTCGGCCCGCGTGGAGTCCGCGTGGTCGCGCGCGACCATGTCCGCGAGAACCTGCTCGTAGGCGGGCGGCGCGCCTCTCGCGGCGAGCTCGTCGTGCCGCCGCCTCGCCCGGACCTCGGCGGTCGCGGTCAGGAAGAACTTGTGCCTCGTCTCCGGGACCACCTTCGTCCCGATGTCACGGCCCTCGAGCACGCCGCCGCCCTCGAGAGCGAGGCTGCGCTGCATGCCCGCGAGCCTGCGGCGCACGCCGGGAATCGCGGAAACGGCGGACGCGTACTTCGAGATCTCGGGCGTGCGGATTTCCTTCGAGACGTCTTCGCCACCCAGCCACGTGCGCGCGTCCCCGGCGCTCCCGGTCACGCGCACGTCGAGGCGGTTCGCGAGGTCCACCACGGCGCCGGGGTCGGCGATCGGGAGCGTCACGCCCGCGCGCTTCGCGGCAAGGCCGACCGCCCGGTACATCGCGCCCGTGTCGAGGTACGGGACGCCGAGGCGCGCCGCGACGGACTTCCCGACGGTCGACTTCCCCACGCCCGACGGACCGTCGATCGCGACGATCAGCGGGAGGGCCATTTCCTCTTCGGGGCCTTCTTCCCCTCCGCGGGGGCGGGCCGGGAGGGGCGGGTGAGCGGCCGCGCCGCGCCGGCCGGGCGCGTGCCCCTCGGCGGCGCGGGCCGGATCGCCTTGAGAGCCGCGACTTCCTCCGGCGACAGATCCCGGAAGGCGCCCGGCGGGAGCTTGGAGTCGCGGATCGGGCCGATGGCGACGCGCCGAAGCTTCGTGACCGGGTGACCGACGAGGTCGAACATGCGCCGAATCTGCCGCGAACGGCCCTCGCCGAGGATCACCTTGAGCCACGCATTGCCGCCGACGCCGTTCTTCTCGGGGGTCGTCTCGGACAGCGTGATCTCCGCGGGGGCCGTCCTCACGCCGTCCGGAAGCGTCACGCCCCGGCGCAGTCGTTCGAGCTGCGCGGGCGAGGGGACGCCGGAAACCTTGACCTCGTACTCCTTGCGGCAGCCGCCGGAGGGGTGCGTGAGCTTGTGCACGAGCGGCCCGTCGTCCGTGAGGAGCAGGAGGCCTTCGGACTCGACGTCGAGGCGCCCGACGGCCACGACGCGCTCGCCGACGCGGCCCTTCAGGAGCTCGAAGACCGTCGGGATCCCGCCCGGGTCGTCGCGCGTCACGATGAGTCCCTTCGGCTTGTTCATGAGGACGTAGCGCCGCACGACCGCGATGCGCAGGAGCTTCCCGTCCACTTTCACGTGGTCCTTCGCGGGATCGGCCTTCACGCCGAGCTCCGTGACCTTGTGGCCGTTCACGGTCACCCGGCCCTCGAGGATGATCTTCTCCGCCTCGCGGCGGGAGGAAATGCCGGCGGCGGACAGGAGCTTCTGGAGACGTTCAGCGGGCATGTGGCACGTCCGAAGAGAACGAAGAGAAGAAGATTTTCTTGGAAGGTAATGAGGCGGGGATGGCGCCTCGGCCGTGCGGCGCGGCTCCGGCTCGTCGTCCTGCTGCATTAACCATTCGAAGGATCTTCCTCTTTTTCTTCTCTTTCTTGTTCCGGCTCCGGGAACAGCTCGGTCTGCGAGGTGTTCGTCTCGACGCCGTAGAGCGCGTCGAGGTCTTCGGGCTTCGGGAGGTCCTTGACGTCGTCGAGGCCGAAGTGGACGAGGAACTCCTTCGTCGTCTTGTAGAGGAACGGCGTGCCGACGACTTCCTTGCGGCCCGCCGTCGTGATGAGCTTCTTGTCGAGGAGCGTCCGGAGCGACGACGCGGAGTTCACGCCGCGCAGTTCCGCGATCTCCGGCGCCGTGACGGGCTGGCGGTACGCGATGATCGAAAGCGTCTCGAGGCTCGCCATCGAGAGCTTGTTCTTGCCCTCGAGCCCGAGGAGCTTGCGAACGGGGACGTCGAACTCGTTGCGCGAGACGAGGCGGGCCCCGCCCGCGACGCGGTCCAGCCGGATGCCGCGCGCGTCGGCCTCGAGGGCCCGCTCGAGGACCTCGAGCGCGGCCTCCACCTCGGCGGCCTTCAGCTCCGAGGCCTCGACGAGACGCTCGACGGTCGCGGGCTTGCCCGACGCGAAGAGCAGCGCCTCGACGAGCGCCACGTGCGCGGGCGGGGCCGACGGCGCCGCAGCGGGCGGCGTCTCGGGCGTCTCGACGTCGTCGGTCATCGGTAGGACTCCTCGTAACCCTCCAGGGTCACGTCCTCGCCGGTCGACTCGAGGAGGATGTCGCTGAACTCGGCCTCCTGCCGGGCCCGGACGACGCGCAGGCGGAGGAGCTCGAGGACGGCGAGGAAGACGGCGATCGCCTCCGCGCGGCCGGAGAGGGCCTTGAAGACGTCCGACAGGGGCACGGGGCCGGTGCCGCTGCGCACGCGCGCGAGCATGCTCTCCATCTTCTCCTTGATCGAGTACTTCTGGTGCGCGATCTCCATGGAGGGCGGGTGCGCCGAGCGATAACGGTCGAGCGCGCCCTTGAAGAACGTGAGGAGGTCGAACAGCGAGACCTCGGAGAGGTCCGTCTCCTCCGCTTCGGTCTCGGTTGCCTCGAGCTTCGCGGGCGGACGGCTCCAGAGACCGAGGCGCAGCGCCTCCATCTCGTGGAGCGTCTCGGCAACGCCCTTGTACTTACGGTACTCGATGAGGCGCCGCACGAGCTCGTCGCGCGGGTCTTCCTGCGGCGTGCCGTCCGGCAGGACGGCGCGCGGAAGGACCATCTGCGACTTGACGTGGACGAGAAGCGCCTCGACGTAGAGAAACTCGGCGGCGACCTCGAGGTCGAGCTCCTGCATGAGGACGAGGTACTCGTGGTACTGGCGGCAGATGTCCGCGACCGGGATGTTGCGAAGATCCACCTCGTTCTTGCGGATGAGGTGGAGCAGCAGGTCCAGCGGCCCCTCGAACTGGGGCACCTTGACCGGGTAGGGCTGCATGAGGTCCGCGCCGGCGGGGACGGGAATCCGGAACTCAGCCATGGGAGGTCCGAAGAGCCCCGGGATTTCTTAGAAGGTTAAGAGAAGCAATGCTCAAAGCAGCCCCATCGCATCGGAGACCTTCTCCATAGTTTCCGATGCAATCTGTCTTGCCTTTCCGTTGCCGGTTTCCAGCACGTCGCGGACGTAGTCCTTCTGCGCGACGATCTCCGCGCGCTTCTGGCGGATGGGCTCGAGGGCGGCGTTCATGTTGCGGATGAGGTGCTTCTTGCAGTCCACGCAGCCGCGCGCCGCCGAGCGGCACTCGTCGGCGACGATCTTCTGTTCCTCCGGGGGCGAATACAGGACGTGGAATGGGTACAGGTTGCACACGTCCGGGTCGCCCGGGTCGGAGCGGCGGGCGCGGCCCGGGTCCGTGACCATCCCCATGACCTTCTTCGTGACGTCTTCGGCCGAATCCGAGAGCGCGAGCGTGTTGCCGTAGCTCTTGGACATCTTCCGGCCGTCCAGGCCCGGCACCTTCGGCGTGGCCGTGAACAGCGCCTTCGGCTCGGGGAAGACGTCCCCGTAGAAGCCGTTGAAGCGGCGGACGATCTCGCGGCAGATCTCGAGGTGGCTCTCCTGGTCCTTGCCGACGGGCACGTAGTGCGCGAGGTAGAGCGCGATGTCCGCCGTCATGAGGACCGGATAGCCGAGGAACCCGAAGGTCCCGAGGTCCCGCTCGCGCAGCTGCTCGATCTGCTCCTTGTACGTCGGAACGCGCTCGAGCCAGCCGAGCGGCGTGATCATCCCGAAGACGAGCGCAAGCTCGGCCGTCTGCGGGACGCGCGACTGGACGAAGATGACGCTTTTCTGCGGGTCGAGGCCCACGGAAAGCCAGTCCGTCACGGCCTCGACCGAGGCCTCGCGGATGGCGGACGTGTCCGCGTAGTCCGTCGTGAGGGCGTGGAGGTCGGCGACGAAGTACCGGCAGGCGTATTTCTCCTGCAGGTCGACCCAGTTCTTCACGGCGCCCCAGTAGTTGCCGAGGTGCACGCGGCCCGTCGGGCGAAGGCCCGAAAGGACGATCTGCGGTTTCGGGTTCGCGCTCATCGGAGGAGCCACCCCACCAGGATCTCGCGCGCCGGCCGGAGGATGAAGCTGAGGACGCCCGTGAACATCAGAAGCATCAGGATGATGAAGCCGTAGCGGCGCAGGAACATCACCGCCGGCAACGCCGAGGCCGGAAGGAGGCTCTCGAGCACGCCGAAGCCGTCCAGCGGCGGGATCGGCAGGAGGTTGAAGATCGCCAGCGACACGTTCACGAGGACGGAGAGCACGGCGACGAGGAGCAGGGGGAAGAGGACGTGCTGCCGTGTCGTGACGACCGGACGGAGCGCAAAGGTCAGGACCGCGAAGACGATCGCGAGGATCAGGTTCGAGACCGGGCCCGCCGCCGAGACGAGCAGGTTCGCGCGCCGCGGGTTTCGGACGCCGCGCAGCGACACGGGGACGGGCTTCGCCCAGCCGAAGACCGGCAGCCCGGAGAACGCGAGGACCGCGGGGAAGAACAGGCTCCCGATCGGGTCGAGGTGCTTGAGCGGGTTCATCGTGATGCGGCCGAGGTCGCGGGCCGTGTTGTCGCCGCACTTCATCGCGACGAAGCCGTGGGCGGACTCGTGGAACGAGACGGCGAACAGGAGGACGACGACCTGGATGACGATCTCGAGCGTTTTTTGAGGGTCCACGGCGCCTTTTCGGCGCGGCGCTTCGGGCGTCGCGCGGGCGCGGATGTTAACCCGGAACGCGGCGGCTCAATCGCCCCCCGCGCCGGTCCCGGGCCGGAGGAAGAGCGGCTCGCGGAACGCCGCGTCACGGCCTTCGGCGATGAGCCGCGTCGCGTCCTCCTTCGCGTCCTTCATCCATCGCACGTCCCGGACGAGGTCGCCGACGCGGAACATCGGGACGCCGCTCTGGCGCGTTCCGAGGGCGTCGCCCGGGCCGCGGCGCTTCAGGTCCTCCTCGGCCACGACGAATCCGTCGTCCGTTTTCTCGAGGACGACGAGGCGCTCGCGGGACTCCGGCGAGGTCTTCGCCCCGAAGAGGAGCACGCACCGCGATTTCCTCCGGCCGCGGCCCACGCGCCCCCTCAGCTGGTGCAGCTGGGCGAGGCCGAACCGCTCCGCGTTCTCGACGAGCATGTAGGAGGCGTTCGGCACGTCGACGCCGACCTCGATGACGGTCGTCGCGGCCAGGACATCCAGCTTCCCCGCGGCGAACTCCCCCATGGTCCGCTCGCGCTCGTCCGGCGGGATGCGCCCGTGGAGGACGCCCACGCGACGACCCGGCAGGGCCCGGCGGATCTCCTCGGCGTGCTTCTCGACGGCCCGGGCGTCGATCGTGTCGGACTCCTCGATGAGCGGGACGACGACGTAGGCCTGGCCGCCGGCGCGGATCTCGCCCTCGATCTCGCGGAACGCGGCGGCGCGCTCGGATTCCGGCAGGACGCGTGTCGTGATCGCCGTTCGGCCCGGCGGCTTTTCGTCCAGCGTCGAGACGTCGAGGTCGCCGTACAGCGTCAGGGCGAGGGAGCGCGGGATCGGCGTTGCGGACATCACGAGGAGGTGAGGCCGCGCGCCGGACGGGTCCGCCTTCGCTGCGAGCGCCGTGCGCTGGGCGACGCCGAACCGGTGCTGCTCGTCGATGACGATCAGCCCGAGCCTTCGGAACTCGACGGGCTCCTCGAGGAGTGCGTGCGTCCCGACGAGCATGTCGATCCGTCCGCCGGCGAGGGCGTCCAGAACCTGCGCGCGCGGCTTTCCCTTCACGCGCCCGGTCAGGAGCTCGGCGCGGAAGCGCGTCTTGCCGAAGATCCGGAAGATCGTGGTGAAGTGCTGTTCGGCGAGGATCTCGGTCGGCGCCATGAGCGCCGTCTGCCGGCCGCACTCGGCCGCGAGGATGGCGGACAGGACGGCGACGATCGTCTTGCCGCTCCCGACGTCGCCTTGCAGGAGTCGCCGCATCGGCCGGCCGGCGCGGAAGTCCTCGCCGATCTCGCGGATGACGCGCTTCTGCGCGGCCGTGAGCGAGAACGGGAGCGCCTCCTTGAGACGCGCGCGGATTGCGTCGTCGGCGGCGAGGACGGGCGCGGGCACGCGGTCACGCTCGGCCCGTCGGCGCTGAAGGCCGACCTGGAACTCGAGGAACTCCTCGTAGACGAGACGGTGCAGGTGCGGCGATTTCCTCTCCGTCCAGGCCTCTGCGTCGGCCGGGCCGCCGGCGCTGCCCGGGAAATGGGCCTCGCGCAGGGATTCGCCGAGGGGAGGGAGGTCTTGCTCCCTCTCTCGCGAGTTGCGGAGGCGCTCGGGGAGATGGTCTGCAAAGTTTCTTAGAAGGTGGAAGACCACGCGCCTCCGCAACCGTGGAGTGAGGCCGGGGAGCTTCCGATAGATGGGAACCACCCGCCCCACCGACAGCGGATCGGAGTCGCCCTCCCCATCGCTCTCTTTACCTTCTAAGAAATCTTCAATCTGCGGGTTCTCCATGCCGAGCCCGCGCCGGAAACGCGAGAGCAGGGTGGGGGTCCCGTAGACCCAGAAGACCTTCTTCGGCGCCATCCACCGCTGCAGGTAGGGCTGGTTGAAGAAAACGAGGCGAAGGGTGCCGGAGCCGTCGTCGAGGATCGCCTCGAAGATCGTGAAGCCCCGTCGGCGCGTGCGGATCAGGCGCGAGGAGAGGACCGTCCCCTTGACGGTCGTCGCGGGGCCTTCGGCGACGAGGTCGGCGATCGGGCCGATGCGCGTGCGATCCTCGTACCGGAACGGCAGGTGGAGGAGAAGGTCGAGCGCGGTTTCGACGCCCGCGTCGGCCAGCTCCGTCGCGCGCGCGGGTCCGATGCCGGGCAGGGACGCGAGGGTCGGAAGCGGAGCGGAAATGACCCCTACGCCTTGCTGATGCGGAACGTGAGGTCGACGAGACCGAAGCGGATGCGGTCCCCGTCCTTGATCGGAACCGGCTGGCCCGTGACGATGCGGGTGCCGTTCACGAACGTCCCGTTCATGGTCCCGATCTCTTCGACGACACGGAACTCGTTTCCGGAGTGGACGATCTTCGAATGACGTCGGGAGACCGAGCGCTGCGTGTCGAGGTTCGCGAGGTCGACGTCCGGCCGGATGCCCGTGACGGGGTCGATGCGCCCCACGGTGGTCTCCCCCTCGCGGTTCAGGAAGAACTCGCCGCCGGCGTCCGCCACGAGGCGGAAGATGTCGTGCCGGTCGGCCTCCTTCGCGAAGATGTCCGACGACGACTGGTCGAGAGTCGGGGCAACGCCCGTCGACTGCTCGAGGAGCTTCGTCGTCTCGCGGAGGCGGCGCGAGAGCTTGCGGAGCATGCGAACCGCGATCTCCGCGTTGTGGCGCAGCATCTCGTCGAACGTCGTCTGGTTGATCCGGACGAGCTCGCAGTCGGTCTTCGCGCGCGCGGACGCCGTCCGAGGGACGTCCTCCAGGATCGACATCTCGCCGAAGAAGTCGCCCTTCTCGAGCGTCGCGAGGATCTTCTCCTCGCCTTTGCGGCTCGTCTTGTAAATCTCGACCGTGCCGGCCTGGATCACGTACATCTCCGTGCCGACCTCGCCTTCGACGAAGAGGTCCTTGCCGGCCGTGGCCTTCATCAGGTAGTCCGCGAAACCGCTCGGAGTGCCCGACTTGACGACCACTTTCATGGGGACACGATCTCCTCGAGGAACGTCAGCGTCCCGGCTCCATCCCAGGAGGCGCGGGCGCCGATCGGCAGGGTGACGTTAGGGGCGCGATGGCCCGCGGGCAGACCGATGGCCACGGGGATGCCGAGGGGGGCGAGCCGGGCCTCGAGAACGGCCCTGAGACGCGACGCGTCCTCGGCCCCTCCGAACGTCACGGCGGACATGCTGCCGATCAAGATGCCGGACAGTTTAGCGAATCGGCCGGAATCGATCAGGGTTCCGAGCATCCGGTCTACCCGATAGGCCTCTTCGGAGACCTCTTCGAAGAAGAGGAGGCCGCCGGAATAGTCGTATTCCCAGGGCGTGCCGACGGACGCGGCAAGCAGCGAGAGGCACCCTCCGACGAGCCTCCCCTTTGCGGCGCCGGGCACGAGGACGCTGCTCCCGATCCCGCCGCCCTTCCCCTCTTCACCTTCAAAGACGATTCTCCCGGGTCCCCTCCCCTCGAGCATCGATGGAAAGAATGAAGCCGAGAGCGGGTCGAGGCCGCGCGCGAGGTCGGCCGCGACCATCGGGCCGTGGAACGACGGAACGCCCGCCTTCAGGAGCCACGAAGAAAGAACGGTCGCGTCCGAGAAGCCACAGTGGATCTTCGGGTGAAATGCCGCCTCGGACGCGTCGAGGTACGGGAGCGCGGCCGCGACGCCATAGCCTCCCCGGGCGAAGACGATC
This sequence comes from Thermoanaerobaculia bacterium, assembly GCA_044229475.1. Taxonomy (GTDB): domain Bacteria; phylum Acidobacteriota; class Thermoanaerobaculia; order UBA5066; family UBA5066; genus Fen-183. Next base: position 746,218 of record JBGASW010000001.1, read on the forward strand.
GCCTTGACGCCCGGGTCGACGAGGAGCGCCCGGTAGCCGGCGGCGCGCTCCTCGGCGTTCCCCGCGAGGCCGAGGAGCGGTTCCCCGGCGAGGACGTTCGGCGCCAGGCGGACGCGGTAGCCGAATTCCTCGAGCGCGCGGACGCCTGCCGCGAGCTTCTCCGTGTCGGCGGGCCCCGACAGCGCCGCCACGCCGATGGTGTCTCCGGGAGCGATCCGCGGCAGCCGCACGAGATTCCCCATCAGGCGAGCCGGTTCTTCGGGTCGGAGAACCAGCGCTCCCACTCCTTCGGGCTGCCCGCCGCGGCGGGCTTGCCGGTCTCGGCGGCAGGAGAGGCGACCATCCGGGCGGAAGCGTCCCGCTGAAAGAACTCGATGCCGGCCGTGCGCCCCCCGGCGGCGGCGACCGCCGACGCAAGGGCGCGGTCGTCCGTCACGACGGTGACGCCCCGCGGGTCGCGCGCCTCGCGGATGCGGCGGATGATCTCCTCGTCGGCCGAGCGGGGCGCCGCGTAGACGACCTGGACGTCCCCGAACGCCTGCACCTTGGCGCGTCCCGCCTCCGGCGGCCCGTCGAAGACGACGGTGAGCCGCTTTCGCTTGCGGCGCGCGACCTCGCAGAGCTCCGTGACGAGCCCTTCGCGCGAGCCGCCGCCGAGCCGGCCGATCAGGTTGTTGCCGTCGACGATCTCGGGCACCCGGCAATTCTCGCAGACGCCGGCGCCGCCGCATGCGACCATTCGCCCGTGCAAGCCCTCCGACGCACGAGTGTCGTGGCGGCGCTCCTGGCGTGCGCGGCGGGCATCCTCCTCCTCCGGCAGGTCCTGCTGCGCGCACCGATCATCCTCGTGGATCTCGAGGACAGGTTCGCGGCGTCGCTCGGGCCCCTCGCGGCCCGGCTGCAGTTCCCGAACGTCGTGGACGGACTTCTGGTCGCGTTCCTCGGAGCCGGATTCCTCGCCCTCGCCCTCGCCTGGAAACGGAACGGCCTCCCGTCGCCCGCGCGGGACGTGCGCCTCGACGGACCCGCGCACCCGTTTCTCTCCCGCGGCGTTCCGTCTCTCGCGTGCCTGACGGTCCTCGCCGCCGCCGAGCTCTGGACGGGCGCCGTGATGTTTCGCGACGAGATTCCGCCCGCGTGGCTGTGGCTCACGGGCCTCGCCGGCTTCGTGGCGCTCGCCGTTCTCGCGGACCGGAAGGCGGCGGCCGCGCCGGACTCCAGCCCGCCCGTCCGCGCTGCCGAGGTTGCGGGAGTCGCTCTCGTCGCCGCGGGAAGCGCCGCCGTCGCCGGTTACCGCCTCCACGGCTGGGAGTGGGCGGGATCCCCGGATTCCTACGGGTTCTACGGCGTTGCCCGGGATCTCTTCGAAGGGAGACTCCAGCGGCCTTTCCTCTCGCCCGACGGAGTCTTCGGGATGTACGCGATTGCCTCGTCCTGGCTCCAGGCCATTCTGTTCCCGTTCTCGGGGCCGACCGGCGCCGCGCTCCGCGCCGGAAACCTCGTCCTCGTCGCGGCCCTCGCGGCGCTCGGCCACGTGTTCGCGCGTCCCCTCCTCGGGCGAACGGGCGCCTTCGCGACGTCCGTCCTCCTCGGGTCGTCGGTGCTCGTCCAGACGTACGCGAAGAACGGCTACAACAATCTCCAGGGCCTCTTCTTCGCGATGCTGACCCTCACGCTCGCCTCGCGCGCAGCCGCGACGCGGCGCTGGACGCCGCTCGTCCTGTCGGGACTCGCCGCGGGAGCAGGTCTTCTCAGCTATGCGCTCGCGGCGATCTCCGGGGCGGCGGTCCTCCTCTGGATCGCGCTCTCGGCCCGCCCGTCGAAGAGATCGTTCCGCGCCGTCGTGGTGTTCGGCCTCGCTTCGCTCGCGGCCGCCGCGCCCTGCATTCTCAGCCGTTACTACGTCGAGGTGCATCTCGACAAGGTGTCCCCCTTTTCGCCCGAGCTGAAGGAGGCCGGCCCCACGAGGCCGCCGCTCGAGGGCCGCGTCGCGCAGGCGCTCGTCCAGCCCTTCTACAACCTCGAACCCGGACACGCGGCCGCCGGCCCCCGGGTGGATCCCGTCTCCGCCCTGCTGCTGCTCGCCGGAGCCGCGGCCCTCGTGGCGGGGGTCGGAGCCCGCGCAGCCTCGCGCGCGCTGCTCGCCGTCTGCGCCTTCTGGCCGTTCGCCATCGGCCTCCTTCAGCCCTACTTCTCTCCGACGAGCCCCTGGGTCCTCCTTGCGACGCCGGCCTGGGCGATCCTCGGCGGCAGCGGCGTCGCCGCGCTCGCCTCGGCGATCCCGCTCGCGCGGGTGGCGGGCGCGGTGGCGCTCGCGGCGTTGCCGGCTGCGGCGGGCTGGAGCACGTGGCAGGTGCACGAGTCCTCGTTCGCGAGCGCGCCCATCCCGCCGCTCTCCTTCACGGTCGGCGTGGCGCAGGCGGCAGGCGCCTCAGGCGTCCCCACCGCGTTTCTCGTCCCCATGCTCAGCGCGGGAGAGGGCTCGCCGGTCCTGGAGGCCGTGAAGGCCTTCGCGCCTTCGGTGAAAGCCGAATCGACCACCTTCGACGACCCTTCTCTGCCCGCCCGCCTCGAGGCCCTCCGGGACGAGCCGGCCATCCTGGTCCTCTACGCGGGCGGCGAGATTCCCGCTCGTGACGGGCTCTACGCGATCGCCCGGGCGGCCTGGCCGGGGGCGCGCGAGGTGCGCTATCGATCTCTCCCGTCGGCGGCCGGGGAGCCGTCCGTGCAGGTCTTCGTGAACGCCCGCGCACGCGCGGCCGTGCCGTTCCTGCCCGCGCGCAACCGGTTGGAAGAATGACTCGGGCCGGACGATAAGCCGGATTCTGTGACCGGTCGGCTCGCGCCTTCCGGCTGGCGGTCATTCCTCTAGGCCCGTCCTTCCGGACGGGCTCGAGCGACCGACCCGGTGACGTCGGCGTGAGCCGCGAGGGCGGGCGCCCCTTCCGTCACCCTATTTGGCCTTGCTCCGCGTGGGGTTTCGCCTGCCAGTCCCGTTGCCGGGACCGCGGTGCGCTCTTACCGCACCTTTTCACCCTTACCTGCGCCTCGCGGCGCGTCGGCGGTATGTTTTCTGTGCCACTTTCCTTCGGGTTGCCCCGACCGGAATTTCTCCGGCACGCTGCCCGCTGGAGTCCGGACTTTCCTCCCCTCCTTCCGCCGAGGCGTCAAGAGCGGCGACCGCCTGTCCGGCCCGAGTCGCGGGCAGTCTACCGCGTCCGCCCGTCAGTTCACGACCACCATCGGGACGTACGAACCGTCCGACGTCCGCGAGCCGGCCGTCGGGCCGTCGTTCACGACGCCGTACACGACGAAGTCCGAAGGCCCGGAGGCCGGCTTCACGCGCGCATACCCGTGGGCGATGCCCGCCTCGGCGAGGATCGTGTTGAACTGCGTCCACTGCCCGCCGGCCAGCGCGACCGTCTTCGTCAGGACCGGCGTCGTCGCGCCCGTGTCCGCGTCGAAGACGTCCACGACGTATTCCACGCCGGCGACGTTTCCCGCCCGCGCGTCCGCGATCGCGAGGTTCGTGCGGGCGTCGGCGTCCTGCCTGAGGCCGTAGACCCATGCCTCGCTCCTCGCGCGCGCAGACGCGCCCACCGCCGGGTACGCGAGGCCGAACGTCCCGCCGACACCCGTGTCCGGATTCGGGTTGGAGGTGCGCGCGAGCGCCGGGGCCCCCGAGACGAGCAGCGTGCCGCCCTGGCCGCCCGTGGCCGGGATCGCGAGCCCGAGACCGCGCAGGTAGTCGATCGCGTTCGGGACGACGAGCTGCTGGCGCGCGCCGAGCGTGGCGGTCTTCGTGCCGGAGCCCGCGCCCGAAAACGCCGTCGACGCCGTGTAGGTCAGGGTCACCGTGACCGCGCTCGAGGTCGGGTTCGTCAGGGTCAGGTCGCTCGTGTAGTGGGTCGCGCCCGGCAGGTCGAGAACGATCGGGATCAGCCCCTCGGTCGCGTTCGCCGGGAGGAAGCTGCCGTCCGACGTGCCCCCGCCCGCCGCCGCGCCGTCGTTCACGACGCCGTACGCGATGTAGCGGTCCGTCCCGGACGTCAGGCGGATGCGCGCGTAACCGTTCGCGACCCCGGTCGGCGCCAGCGTGAGGACACGGTTGTACTGGAAGAACTCCCCGGCCTGGAGCGTGCGGGCGAGCGGGGCGCCGACCGGCGCGCCGCTGTCGCCGTCGTAGATCTGGACCTCGAGGGAGACCGGCCCGGACGTCGCCCCCGAGGCCGCGCCGGGCGCGTGGACGAGCGCGAGGTTCGAGCGGTAGGACGCGTTCTCCCTGAGTCCGTAGATCCACGCGTCCGTGTTCGAAGCGCCGCCGGTCGCGAACGCGGCCGCGAACGTCCCGAAGGCGCCGCCGACGGTCGCGTTCGGGTTCGGCGTCGACGTCCGCGAGCCCACGAAGACGCTCAGGGGATCCGACGCTCCCACGAACGTCGCGAACAGCGTCCCGAGCTTCGCGGACCCGTCCGTCGGGAGCGAGTAGCCGTTCGCGTTCAGGAACGCGATCACGTCCCCGACGGCGAACTGGCGGCCGGCCCCGAGCGAGCGCGCGATCGTCGGCCCCGGCGTCGCGGGCGCAGGCGTCTGTGCGAACCGCAGGAGGAGCGTGGCGTCCGAGGAGCCGCGGTTCACGGCGACGAGGTCCGACGTGTAGTGCGAGCCCCCGGCGCCGAAGACGTCGAGGACGACCGGCGCCTGAACTCCCGGCCCGGGCGGAGGCGCGGCGGGCTGCGCCCCCACGGTGACGAAGAGCGACACGCGCCGCACGACGGCGCCCGACGCGGCCGCGAGCGTGAGCGTGTACGTCCCGGCAGCCGTCGAGGCCGCGGCGGCGAGCGTCAGAAGCGCGTTCTGGCCGCGGGAGACGATGCCGGTCCCGGGCTCGTCCATCTTCGAGGGGCTGAACGAACCCGTCAGCCCCGCGGGCAGGCCCGCGAGCGTGAGCGTCGCGACCGCGTCGGCGGCGACCGCGGGCTGCCCGAGGGCCACCGTCACGACGAGCGACGAGCCCGCCACGACGGACGCCACCGCAGGCGCCGCCGACAGGGCGAGGTCCGTGCCCGCCGTGACGGGCGACGGGAGCGCCGCGGCGAGAGCCGGGACGTCGGGCGAGCCGAGGCCCGTCGCGGCGTCGTAGCCGGGGCCCGCGTCGTAGCCCGTGACGCCGGGGACCGAGTTCGTACCGCTCGTGACGTCGCGGAACGGACCGCTGCCCGGCGACGCGGCCCCGCCCGTCCCGTACTGGGTCTGGCCCAGCGCGTACAGGAGGGGGTTCAGGTTGCCGAGGCGCGAGCCGGCGCGCTGCGAGAGCAGCGCCGCGATGCCGGCGAAGGCCGGGGCCGACGCGGAGGTGCCGTAGACGCGCGCGAGACCCGAGGCGCTTCCTGAGCCGCCCATCACGATGTAGTACGGCGTGTGGCCGGCCGCGGCGAGCGAAACGTCCGGCACGGCGCGGCCCGATCCCGCCGGAACCCCGGCGACGTTCTGCCAGGGGGGCCGCGTGAAGAGCACGCTCAGCCCGCCGCCCGTGGCGGCCAGGACGCTGCCGGCGCTGCTCTCGTTCCACGCACCCTCGGGGATCGGGCCCCGGACCGACTTCTTCGTGACGGGATCGTTCACGGAACTCCAGTAAGAAGACGGACTCGCCGTGTCGAGGAACTGCGTACCCCCGACGCACGTCGCGTACGGCGAGGAGCCGAGGCCGTTCACGGAACGGATGGACCCGCTCGTTCCCCCCTGGGCGCACGTATCGGCCCCGCTGTCGCCGGACGCCACGAAGGACGTGATCCCCTGTGCCGCCGCCTGCGCCCAGATGTTCGTGTAGAACACCGTGTCCGAATCGACGAAGTCGCTCTCGCAGGCTCCGTAGGACAGATTGAGGACGTCGGCGACGTTGTTGTTCACCGCGTACAGCGCGGAGAGGTCGACGCCGTAGCTCGGAAGCGTCGTCTTCGACACCACGAGCAGCACCTGCGCGGCCGGCGCGACGGCGCCCGCCCACTGGATGTCGAGATCGGCCTCGATCTCGTCCCCGTTGATCCCGGGGTCGGGGCCGTTCAGGACGACCTGCGGGTCGTTCGCCGGCAGGCCGAAGTACTGCCGGAAGAACCTCGTGTCGGCCACCGTCACGTTCGTTTGGGCGATGATGGCGATCTTGCGTCCCGCGCCGTTGATCCCGGCGGCGGCGAGCGTGTCGGTCCCGTAAATCGTCGCGAAATCCGCGGGCGCGAGGATGTGGCGGCCGGAGCCGTCCGTGTACGCGGGGGTCCGCCGCGCGAGCGCTTTGCGCCGCGGGAACGAGTTCAGGGAGAGGAGGCCAGCGGTCCGCAAGGCGAGCGCGGCGGGCAGCCGCGCCGGCCGTACGTTCGTGACCCGGACCGCGCCGTCCACGTACACCTCGCGGAGCTCGGTCGCGAAGGCCCGCTCCACGTCGGCGGCGCGGCCGGAAAACAGGAGCGCCGTGCGGCCCGCCGGGACGTCCTCCACCTCCAGGCCGTGCGCCTCGAGATGGGACCGCAGCGCCGCGACGTCCGCTTCGGGCGCGCCGAAACGGCGGCCGAACTCCTCGGGCGCGAGCCAGCGCCGGAACTCCGGCGAGGACGGATCCTGCTGCGACGCGAGGAGCCGCTCGAGGCCGGCGGCGTCGCGCGCGGGCAGGACGAGGATCGCGCGCGTGAAGCGGACGTCCCCGTCGAGGCGCCCCACGTCCACGGACCGCGAGACCTCCACGGGCACCGCCGCGACGTCGCGGAGGTCGTCCACGGGACGAGTCGCGAAGGCAGAGGTAGCGCCGAAGAGAAAGGCGGCGGCAGCTGCGGTCTCCAGGCGCGGGAGGCGGGACTTCATCGAAAACTCCTCCGACAGACGATGCAGGAGACGTGCCGGTTCCTCAGGGTCAGGCCGGCGGCGACGGTTCTCGCCGGGTGCGGCGCCGTCCGAACAGGTCGAGAAACCGCGCCATCCGGGGGACCGTGAGGACGAAGAGCACGCCGATCGCGAACACGACGACGAGCGCGACGAGAGGCAGGAAGATCGAGACGAGGCTCTGAAGGAACGCGACGACGTCCTCCGCGAGGGACAGCCCCGCGTTCGCGGTGCCGAACGTGACGGCCGTCGACGTGAGACGCGTCGCGCTCTTGACGAGGTGCGACGCGAGCGCGACTCCTCCGCCCGCTCCTCCCGCCACGACGTCCAGCGCGGCCGATCCCTCGGGCTGCACCGCAGCGATCGCGACGAGCGCGCCGACGAGCGGCCGCACGATCGAGTGGAGGAGATGCCAGAAGTGGTCGAGCCCCGGAATCTTGTCCGCGAAAAACTCGAGCAGGAACAAGACCGCCGCAACGACGAGCGCGGGGGTCGACGCGAGGAGGCGCGCGATCGAACCGGTGTAGTCCTCCGGGAAGAAGCGCGCCATCGCGCCGTACACGAGGAGAACCGCGTAGGAATTGAGGCCGGCCGCGGCCGAAAGGCCGAGTCCGGTGCCGAAGAGCTGCGGGAGGCCGTTCATCTCAGGACTTCGCGTTGATCTCGGCGAGCGCCTGCTGGGCGCGCCGGTTCACGGGATCCAGACGCATGACCTCCTTGAGCGCCTTCACGCGATCGGGCTCGTTGCGCTCGTGCGCACAGGCTTCGGCGAGCTCCCACCAGAGGTCGACGCTGTCGGGCATCTTCTTGACGGCGCGGCGCAAGGTCTCGGTCGCCTGCCTGATCCATTTGGGGTTCTTGCGCTGGATGCGCGAGAGGAGCACCCAGTATTCCTTCTGCTCCGGGTCGAACTCGACGGCCTGACGGATCATCTCGTAGGCCGGGAAGTAGTCTTCCTCCTCGTAGAGGGCCTTGGCGCGCACGTAGTTCTTGCGCGCGATGTCCTTCTGGACCTCGACCGTGGGCTCGGTGCCGGGAAGGGCCACCGTGTCGCCGTGGATCTCCTGGGTGCGGTCGTACTGCGCCCGGCTCTCAGGCGAGCGGAAGGTGCGTTCGGCCTCCCGGACGCGGTTGAACAGGGCCTCGAGCGCGTCCCGGTCATCCGCGAGATGCGGCTTGAGGTGGTGGTCGGGGTGGAACAGGCGCGCCCGCTCGTGGATCGCCCTCGCGAGCGCCTCGGGAGCGACGTCCCGCTCGACGCCGAGCACGTCGTAATGGCTCGCCCAGTCGAGGCGGCGGTACGTGCGGCGCACGAGGTCGCGCTGGATGTCGGACTGTTCGGCGAGGCGCGCCGCCGGCGCGGCGCCGGCCACGTCGACGTTCAGGAGAAGCAGCCCCTCCGGGACGCCCGATTTCTCCACCGTACGTCCCGGCGCCACGAGGTGGACGAGGCCCGTCGCCGCAAGGCGCGCGACGACCTTCTGGTCCGGGTGGATCTGCTCCACGGTCATGGAGCCGTCGATCCGCCCGAGCACCTCGGCTTCGACGGCGGACACCGTGAATGCCTGATAGCGCATGAGAAGGTCCGGAGCGAAGACGGGCCGCGCCGCGGGCGAGAGCGGCGTGTTGAGCTGGGCCGCCGGAGCGGGGAGCCGACGCAGCGCTTCGAGGAGCAGCCCGCCGGTGGGCCGATCCGCGCGAACCGGCACGTCGATCGCGCTCTCGAGCGGGGACACCGTGAAGACGCCGTTCGTCCAGCGGAACGTCTCGAAGAAGAGCCGCTCCGAAAGAGCCCGGACGGCGGCGTCCGCGACGTAGTCCGCGACCGCGCCGGATTCCGTGAGGGCGCGCGCGAGGCCCCGTCCCGGCTCGGCGAGCGCCTTCTCGAACGCGGACATCAACAGGCTCTCGTCGGCGAGCCCGAAGGTGCGGAGGAGGTCGCCGACGAGCTGCGCCTCCCGGTTCGAGCTCGCCGAGAGGATCTGCCCCCGGTCGAACCAGAACGTCCGCTCCTCGCCGCGGTACGAAACGAGGAGCTTCGCCGTCGCGCGCTCGCGATAGAGCATGCGGATGACCTCGGCGAACGGCGTGCGCTCGAGGGAGCCTCCCGTCATCATGCGATTACGCGAGTCCGAACGCGGCGCGACCATCGGCGCAAAGTGTAGCAGCGCGAAGGCTTCCGGCCCGCGAGAATCAGCGGGTCGCCGAGCGCCAGCGCGCGATGCGCGCGGCGACGCTCTTGCCCGACACGACCGCGAGGGCGTCCTCGCTGGCGGCGAGGACCGCTTCTGCGCCGCCGAAAGCCGCGAGAAGCGTCTTCACGCGCGCGGGGCCGAGGCCGGGCACGTCGAGCAGCGGGCTCGCGAGTGCGCGCTTGCCGCGGGCTCGCCGGTGGGACTTCAGGCCGAAGCGATGCGCCTCGTCCCGCGCGCGCTGGAGCAGCTTGAGGCCCGCGTTCGACCGGGCGAGCACGATCGGCGCCGAGCGCCCCGGCACGAACACCTCCTCTTCGCGCTTCGCGAGGCCCGCGGCCGGCATCTCGAGCCCGAGGCGGTCGAGCGCCGCGAGCGCGGCCGAGAGCTGGCCCTTGCCGCCGTCGATCAGAAGGAGGTCCGGCAGAGGACGCCGCTCCTCCACCGCGGGCGCGTAGCGCCGCGTGACGGCCTCCGAGATCGACGCAAAGTCGTCCACGCCCTCCCGTTCGATCCGGAAGAGGCGGTACTCGTCCCTCTTCGGCTCGCCGTCCACGAACACGACGCACGACGCGTAGGTTTCGGCGCCCTGAAAATGGGAGATGTCGAAGCACTCGATCCGCGCGGGCCTCGCGGGCAGCTCGAGGGCCCGGGCGAGCGCGAGCGTCGCCTTCTCTCCCCGCTCCCGGACCCGCCGGAAGCGGCGCACGTGGTTCTGTCGCGCGTTGTCGCGCGCGATCCGGACGCGGTCGAACGCGGCGCCCCGGCGCGGCGTGCGGATCGTCACCCGGGAGCCCCGGCGCTCCGACAGCCACGCCTCGAGCGGCTCGAGGGCCTCGTCCGTGACGTCCACGGGAACATGGACCTCCCGGGGCAGAAAGCTCGAAGCCACGGAGTCGTAATACTGCGAAAGGAGAGAAACCCAGAATTCCTCGGGAGGAACGTCGCCGATCCGCTCCCAGAAATACTCGCGCGAATCGAGAATCACGCCTCCGCGCACGAGGAGAACCGCGACCGCCAGATTGCCTCCGTCGAAGAAATCTCCGAAGACGTCGACGTCCTCGCCCGACACGGACTGGACCCGCTGCTTCTCGGCGAGTTCCGCGACCGTGCGGAGGCAGTCGCGGTAGGCGGCCGCCATCTCGAACCTCTCGGCGTCGGCAGCGGCGCGCATCTTCTCCTCGAGCCGCGGGCGCAGCTCGTCGTTCCGCCCCGACAGGAAGAGCAGGACGTCCTGGACCGCGTCCGCGTAGGCCTCGGCCGTGGTCAGGCCTGAAACGCACGGCCCGAGGCAGGCATGCATGTCGTAGTAGAGGCACGGGCGCGGGAGCTTGCCGTCGATCTCGATGCGGCAGGTGCGGATCTGGAACATCCGCTGCACCATCTTCATCGCGCCGCGGCACGTCCGGGCCGGAAGGAAGGGGCCGAAGTAGCTGTGGCCGTCCTTGAGGACCTTTCGCGTCACGAAAGCCCGCGGCCAGGCCTCCCCCGTCGTCACCTTGATGTAGGGGTAGGTCTTGTCGTCGCGGAGGACGATGTTGTAGCGCGGCCGGTTCTTCTTGATGAACGCGTTCTCGAGGGCGAGCGCCTCGCTCTCGGTCTTCGAGACGACCGTGTCGATGGTGGCGAACTCGGCGAGGAGCGCCTCGGTCCTCGGGTGCTTCGGTCCCGCATGGAAATAGGACGCGAGGCGCTTACGGATCGAGCGCGCCTTGCCGACGTAGAGGATCTTCCCCGCGGCGTCCTTGTACAGGTAGATGCCCGGCTGGTCGGGATAGAGCGAGAGGTCCGGAGGGGCGCCCACCGGACCGATTCTAAGGAGGCGGGCGGCCGGCGCTGAATTCACCGAAGCGCTTGAACTATTGACAGAACCCCTCCTGGGTACTCACATAGGGCAGAATGGGTCAACGTCTATCCACTGTCGTTCGCCCCGAGCGAACCAATTCAGCAGGAGGAATTGAATGAAATCCACCCGGTTCGTCATGTTCGTCGTCCTCGCGGTCGCCCTGTGCGTCGCGGGCGCCGCGGTCGCGCAGACCGTCGTCAAGTCGGAGGTCAAGTCCGGCCTCGTGATCGGCAAGACCGATCACTCCGTCATCATCAAGGGGGACGACGGCGTCGTGAAGGAGTATCAGGTCCCGGCCGGCCGCACCGCCATGGTCGACGGCAAGGAAGTCGGCCTCGCCGACCTCAAGATCGGCACGACGCTCTCCGCCACGTTCAACACGGTCGAGAAGCCCGTCGAGGTCAAGACGACCACGATCAAGAACGGCGAAGTCGTGCGCGTCCAGGGCGCCAACCTCGTCACGAAGGAGGCCGACGGCTTCCACACGTACGTCGTTCCGAAGGGCTTCAAGTTCAACGTGGACGGCAAGGAGACGGGCATCGAGAACCTCGGGCCCGGCATGAAGCTCAACGCGACGATCGTCCACACCTCCACGAAGATGGAGACCGAAGTCCAGCGCGGTAAGGCCACGGGCGCGGCCCCGGCCGCCCCGGCCCCGGCCCCCGTCGCGGCTGCCCCGGCCCCGGCTCCGGCCCCGGCCCCGGCTCCGGCCCCCGTCGCCGAGGCCAAGCCCGCCAAGAAGAAGCTCCCGAAGACGGCGAGCCCGATGCCGCTCGTCGGCCTCCTCGGCGGCCTGTCCGTCGCGGCTGGCGCGGGCCTCCGCGCGATCCGCCGCCAGAGCTAGTTCAGAGAAGCTCCGGTCACGAAGCGGCCCTCCCGGAAGGGGGGGCCGCTTTCTTGTTTCAGAAGACCTTGCCCAGCCGCGACGCGAGCGTCGAGACCTTGACGTAGCCGAAGAAGCGCCCGCTGCCGAGCAGTCCGAGGGCATCCGGCACCTTCGTCCGCGGGTCGTTCGAGTAGAGGGTCCCGAACGCCTTCTTCGTGAACGCGTGGAAGGCCGAGTCGTACGGGTACCACCACGGCATCGCACCCGCGTTCCCCATGTCCACGCTCACGTGCTTGATGTTCACGAGCTCGTGCAGGCCGAAGGCGGCGTGGCTGCGTCCCACGCCCGACTTCTTGACGCCGCCCCACGTCGCCGTCGGCTCGCCGAACGAGAACAGGTGGTCGTTGATGGTCACGGTGCCCGCGTGGAGCTCCTCGACGAGCCGCTGCGCCGTCTTGCGCGAGCGCGTCCAGCCCGAGGCCGTGAGGCCGAACTCCGACTCGTTCGCGAGGCGGATTCCCTCGTCCAGCGAGTCGACGACCATGACCGGCAGGAGCGGACCGAACGTCTCCTCGTGCATGCAGCGCATCGAGTGGTCGACGTTCGCGAGGACCGTCGGCGGGTACCACCAGCCCTTCGCGCGCGGGCGCTTCCCCCCCGTGAGGATCCTCGCACCCTTCGCCTTCGCGTCGGCGACGTGCGCCTCGACGAGCGCGCGCTGCGCCTCCGTCGTCAGGGGGCCCATGTCCGTGGACGGCGAGAGCGGGTCGCCGAGCCTCAGCGCCTTCGCCTTGGCGACGACCTTCCCGAGGAATTCCTCGGCCACCTCCCGCACGACGTAGACGCGCTCCACGGAGCCGCAGGCCTGGCCGGCGTTCACGAACGCGCCCCAGACGAGGCCGGACGAGGCCCTGTCGAGGTCGGCGTCGGCCGCGACGACCGCCGGGTCCTTGCCGCCCAGCTCGAGGACGACGCCCGTGAGGTTCTTCGCCGCGCGCTGCATGACGCCGACGCCCGTCTCGACGGCGCCCGTGAAGAGGATCTTCGCGATCCCCGGATGCTCGATGAGGCGGTTCGTGTCCTCGCCGCCCACGGTCACGACGTTCACGACCCCCGGCGGGATGCCGGCGCGCCGGCAGAGGTCGCCGACGGCGAGGCCCGTGAGCGCGGTCGCCGAGGCCGGCTTGAGGACGACGGTGTCCCCGGCCGCGAGGCAGGCGGCGACCTCGACGAACGGGATCCCGAACGGGAAGTTCCACGGCGTGACGATCGCGACGACGCCGAGCGGCTCGAGCCGGTAGGAGCCCGACTTGTGCGCGAAGAGGATCTGCGCGTAGTCGACCGGGCGCTCGGCGAGGATCGAAGCGGCATGCCGCGAGAGATACCTCAGCGTGTCCGCGGCCGGGACGACGTCCACGGCGCGCGCCTCGCCCACGGGCTTGCCCTGCTCCGTCGCGATGAGGCGCGCGATGTCCTCGTGCGACTTGCGGACCTCCTCGAGGAGGCGCGCAAGGAGCTTCTGCCTCGCGGTCACCGGCGTCTTCGACCACGACAGGAACGCCTTTCGGGCGGACGCGACCGCGGCGTCGATCTCGGCCGGACCCGCGCGGAAGACTTCCGCGAACGGCTCTCCCGTGGCGGGATTCACGGCCTTGAAGGTCTTCCCCGTGTCGACGTCCTGTCCGTCGATGATGGGTTTGTTCGTGAACGCGCGCTTCTTCACCGGCGCGCCCTCAGATCATCGCCCCGCGCGTGATCTCGGCGCGTTTCTTCTTCCAGAACGCCACGAGCCGCTGGACGTACGCGCGGAACGGAGGGCACTCGAGCCCGAAGCGTGCGAGGTCCTTCGTCGCCTGCGCCGAGTCGTAGTGGACCGGATGGTCGAAGTAGTCGAGCGTCTGGCCGGGCATTCCGAGCCAGCCCGAGACCTGCGGCACGACGAACGCGAGCTTTGCGATCGGGAGCGGGACGGGCACGAACACGAAGGACTTCCCGATCGACTTCGCGAGGAGCTCGGCCACACCGAGGGCGGTCTCGGGCGCGGGGTCCGTCAGGTGGTACGTCTTCCCGATCGCCCCGTCCCACGAGCCGAGCTGCGCGATCGCCTCGAGGACGTAGTCGATCGGCACGAGGTTCACCTCGGCCGCGCCGTCCCCGATCCTGATGAACGCGCCGGGCGACGGGAGGAGACTCATCGCGTTGAGCGCGAAGTAGGGACCGTCGAACTTCGCCGTCTCTCCCGTCCTCGAGTCCCCGACGACGATGCCGGGACGGTAGATCGCGGCGGGCAGGCCGCTCTCCTTCACGGCGACCTCGGCGAGGAACTTCGTTTCCTCGTAATGGTTCTTGAAGGACTGGCCGACGTCGAGGTCCTTCTCGCGGTACGACCCGACCGCCGTCCCCGAAACGTACGCGGTCGACACGTAGTCGAGGCGCCGAAAGCCCGGAGCGCCCCCCACGAACTCGAGCACGTTCTTCGTGCCCTCGACGTTGATGCGCATCGCCACGTCGCGGGCCACCGCGAGGTCGTACACGGCGGCGAGGTGGAAGCAGCCCGTCACCTTTTTCGCGAGGGCCTTCGCGGCGCCCGCGCCGAGGCCGAGGCCCGGCGCCGTGATGTCGCCCGTCACGAGCCGGATCCGGCCCTTGGTGTGCGGGTGGGCGGCCGCGAGGGCTGCCACCGAGGCGTCGGCCGCGGGCAGGAACTTCTCCTGGACGAGGCACTCGAAGAAAGCCCCGGGCCGGAGCTCGAGGAGGCGCGGAATGAGCCGGGCTCCGATGAAGCCCGGGAAGCCGGTGAAGAGGATGGTCCCGCCGGTGGAGCGTTCGGAGGCGGGTTTCCGGACCTTGCGCGTCGCCATTAGGAGGTCAATATAGTCCCCTCAGAGAGCCCGTGAGAGGGACGGGTCGGAGATCAGCCTCTCCCGGAAGGCCCGGATCCGCGCGAGCATCTCCGTCGGCTGCGCGCAGGGCCTCCCGTCCAGCGACAGAAGGGGCGCCGCCGTCGTGAGCGAGCCGAGCAGGACGGCGCCGGCGCGGAGGTGCTCCTCGCCGATCGGAGCAAGGGCCGCCCCTCCGTCGAAGAACGCGGCCGCGGTGACGCTCGGCAGGACGCCCTCGGGCGCGAGGACGGGCGTTCCCCCGTTCCAGGCCGCGAGTCCGGTGGTGGTCCCTTCGAGGTAACGGCCGTCGTGGCCTCGGAAGAGGCCCTCGTCGGCGCCCGCCTTCTTCGCGAGGCGGCCGCCCTGGATCGCCGCGAAGTAGCTCGTCGACTTCACGCCAGGCGTGTCGCGCTGCAGGTCGAGGGGCAGCGACACCGCGTGCGAGCCGTTGCGGCGCGCGAGGCGGCTCTCGGGAATCGGGAGCACGTAACAGTCCAGCCTCCACGAAGCCGCGGCGTCGACGTCCTCCCCGGCCGCGAGCCACGTGAGGCGCAGGCCGGACTGCTCGTCGCCGCGCGGCGCGCGGACGTCGAGGGCGGCGCGGGCGGCGGCGTCGAGCGCTTCGCGCGAAGGCGCCGGCAGGTCGAGGTGCGCGAGGCCCCTGAGGAGCCGGTCGAGGTGGGCGTCCCACAGCACCGCCCTGCGGCCGACGAGAAGTGCCGTCTCGAAGAACCCGAAGCCCCTCTGGACCGCCGGCGAGTGATACGGGAGAGGCGCGAACTCAGCCACGGGCCGGCTCCGCGCGCGCGCCGAGGAACGCTTCCATCTCCCGCGACTTCGTGAGCGTCTCGGCCCACTCCGCGCCGGCATTCGAGTCCCACACGATTCCACCCCCCGCGTGATAGTCGACTGTATCCCGGCCGGTGATCGCCGTTCGGATCGCCACGTTGAAGACCGCCCGGCCGTCGCCGCGGACGTACCCGGCGGCGCCCGTGTACGCGCCCCGTGCGACCGGTTCGAGGCGCCGGATGAAGCCGAGGGCGGCCCGCTTCGGGGCGCCCGTGATCGAACCCCCGGGCAGCGTCGCCCGGAGAACGTCGGAGAGCCGCGTGCCGGGGGCGAGACGCGCCTCGACGGTCGACTCGAGGTGATGGAGGTGCGCGAACGTGCGCAGGCCGGCCAGAGCCGTCGTCGCGACGCCTCCCGGGACCGCGACGCGCCCGAGGTCGTTCCGCAGCAGATCCGTGATCATGACGTTCTCGGCGCGGTCCTTCGCCGACGCGACGAGGCGCCTGCCGGCTTCCGCGTCGGACTCGGCCGAATCGCCCCGCGGCGCCGTCCCCTTGATCGGCTTCGTGACGGCACTCCGGGCGCGAAGGTCGACGTCGAGGAACAGCTCCGGCGAGTTCGAGACGACGGCCCAATCCTCCGCCGCGAGGGTCACGGCGTACGGCACCGGGCTCTTCGCGTGGAGCTCCCGGGCCAGCCCGAACGGGTCGACGCGTGCGGCGAACCGCGTGCGATGGGAGAGATTGACCTGGTAGACGTCGCCTCGCGCGATCCCGTCCCGGATGGCGCCGACACCGCGCGCCCACTCGTCCGAGGAGAGCGAGCGCTCTGCGCTCGCCCGTTCTTCGAGTGTGAAAGAGGAAAAGTCAGCGGGAGGCGGCGGGGCTCGGCGAGAGACGGAAGAACTGCGGGTATTGAAGATGAAGAATTCTGCGAAGGGAAGAAAATCGTGCCCTCTCACGAGCGCGGTCGAGCCTTCGATCCACACACCCGCCTCATAGGAGATGAATCCGGCCGCCAGGAGGTGCGGGTCGCCGCAGGCCGCCACGGCGTCGAGCGCGGCGAGGACTTCAGGGAGCTGCTCCGGCCCGTCAGCGCGCGCCCTCCCCTCGTCACCTTCAAAGAAGATCTTCTCTTCTCCGCCGTCCCCCAATCCCCATCCGTTTCCGGCGAACAGCACGCGTGCGGACACGTCGGCTATTCTGCGCGACATGCCCGACGAGAAGCAGGCCGAGCCGAAGGGTCCCGCGGTCACTTGCACGCTCGCCGTGCGCTACGCCGAGACCGACGCGCAGCGCGTCGTCTATCACGGCAACTACATCGTCTGGTTCGAGGTCGGGCGCACGACGTACTGCGAGCGCGTCGGGTACCCGTACGCGCGGATGGAGGCCGAGGGCATCTTCATCACGGTCGTCGACGTGCGCGTGCGGTACCGGAAGTCCGCCCGGTACGGCGACGTCGTGACCATCCGGACACGGTGCTCGGAGATGAAGAGCCGCGGCTGTGCGTTCACCTACGACGTGCTCCTTCCCGACGGCAGCCTCGCCGCGGAGGGCGAGACGCGCCACCTGTTCCTCGACGCCGGCGGCCGTCCGCGGACGGCCCCGCCCGGCATCGCGGACGCGTTCCGCGCGTTCATGGGCCCGGCGGCCTAGGCAGGCCGCGCGCGCGTCTCAGCGGTGCGGGAGCTTCTTGAGCAAGGCGCGCCGCACGAGCGGCGGCACGAGGCCCGTGACGTCGCCCCCGAGCTGGTGGACCTGCTTCACGAGCCGGCTCGACGTGTACGAGAGCTCTTCCTTCGGCGTCAGGAACAGGGTCTCGACCTGCGGTCCGAGGCGGCGGTTCATGAGCGCCATCTGGAACTCGTGCTCGAAGTCCGACATCACGCGCAGGCCCCGCACGACGATGTGCGCGTTCTCCTTGCGCATGAAATCCACCAGGAGGCCCCGGAACGACTTCACGACGACCTTCGGCTCGCGCTTGAAGATCTGGCCGATCATCCGGAGGCGCTCCTCGACCGTGAAGAGCGGGGACTTGTCCGTGTTGATGAGGACGGCGACCATGACGCGGTCGAAGATGTGACAGCCCCGCCGGATGAGGTCGACGTGGCCGTTCGTCATGGGGTCGAACGTGCCCGGGTAGACGGCGGTTTGCTTCACGGGGACGGCGATTGTACGTCCCGGGACGCCGCGGCGTCTCCCAGCCGGCGCGCCGAGAGGACGAGCAGGAAGAGCGCGGCCGCGGGCGGCAGGACGCACCACCACGCGCCCGGCAGCAGGTTTCGCGCCTCGGCGAGCGCCCGGCCCCAGGAGGCCTCCGGCGGCGGCGCGCCGAGGCCGAGGAACGAGAGCGCGGCCTCCGTGAGCACGGCCGCGCCGAGCACGTAGGGCAGGAGCGCGAGGGCCGGCGGGAGCGCGTGCGGAAGCACGTGCACGAGGACGAGCCGGGGCGCGGTCGCCCCGGCGGCGCGCGCCGCGTCGACGAAGGGCGCCTCGCGGATCGTGCGCGCCTCGGCGCGGACGATGCGGGCCGTGTCCGTCCAGCCCGTCAGGGCGATCAGGACGGCCGCGACGAGGAACGACGGCGGCAGGAACGACGCTCCCGCCACGACGAGGACGAGAGCGGGCAGCGCCTGGACGACGTTGACGAGGAAGAGAACCGCGCGGTCCGCGCCTCCGCCGGCCCAGCCGGCGACCGCGCCGAGGCCGGCGCCGAGGAGGAGGGCGAGAACGGAAGCGAGCACCCCCGCCGCCACCGAGACGCGCGCTCCGTGCAGCGTGCGCGCAAGCACGTCCCTCCCGAGCTCGTCGGTCCCGAAGAGATGCGTCCACGAAGGAGGCCTGAGACGGCGGTCGAGATCCGCGGCGTCCGGATCGAACGGCACGGGGGCCCGCACGATCGTCTCGCCCGCCTTCGTTTCCACCCAGGGCCTCTCCCGCGCGAGCACCGGCGCGAGGAGCGCGAGCAGCGGGAACAGCGCGAAGAGCGCCGCGGCCCGCAGCGTCCGGACGCGCCCGGCGTTCACGCGGCCTCCCTCGCCGGCGAGAGCGGCGTCGCGGCGTCGCGCGTGCGCGGGTCCAGAACGGCCGACACGAGGTCGGCGAGGAACGCGGCGGCGACGACGGCGCCCGCCGAGAGGAGCGTGAGGGCGAGGATCGTCGGGAGATCGCGCGCGAACACGGCGTCGGCGAGGAGGCCGCCCGCGCCGGGAAGCGAGAACACCCTCTCGACGAGGACGGAGCCCGAGACGAGCGCCGGCACGAGAGCCGCCGCCATCGCCGCGAACGGCGCGGCGGAGCGCCGGAGCGCGCGCCGCACCGCCGCGCCGCTTCCTTCTCCGCGCGCACGCCCGGCAGCGGCGGCCGGATCCGCGAGGGCCGACGCGACGCACGAGCGGACGAACCGCGCCAGGAACGCGGCGGTCGGAAGCGCGAGCGTCACGACGGGCAGGACGTACCCGCGGAACCCGCCGCTGTCCGAGAAAAGGGGCGTCCACCGCAGCCATCCCGAGAAGAGAAGCAGCAGGACCAGACCGAGCACGAAGGACGGCGTCGCGAAGAGCGCGTCGCCGAGCGCCCCCGAGATCCGGTCGAGCCGGCCGCCCGGGCGCCGCGCGGCCGCGACCCCCGCGGGTACGCCGAGTGCGACCGCGGCGAGGAGCGCGGCGAGATTGAGCGTGAGCGTCGCGGGCAGCGCGCCCGAGATCCGCGCCGGGACGGGCCGCCCGTCAGACAGGGAGATGCCGAAGTCGAAACGCGCGGCGCGCAGGATCCAGATTCCGAAGCGCTCGAGGGGCGGACGGTTCAGTCCGTAGAGGGTCCGGAAGGCCGCCAGCGCCTCGGGCGAGACCGCGGACGCTCGCGCGCCCGCCTTCGCGGCCATCGCCGCGGGATCCCCGGGCGCCGCCGCGAGCAGCCCGAAAACGAGCGCGAGGACGCCCAGCAACGTCAGCAGGGCCGACGCCGCCCGCCTGAGGACGAACCGGAGCATGCGGGAATGTTACTTGGGGGGCCCGTCAGGAGATCGGCCGGGAGCCCACGCCGGGCCGCCACGCGGACGCGCCGGGCCAGAACAGGAAGAGCCCGTATGGCGAAGTCCGGACTCCCTCGATGCGTCCCGAGACGCCCCACTTCGTGAGCGGGGTGTTCAGGAACGACACGGGCTCGTCCTCGTGGACGAGGCGCTGGACCTCTCCGAGCAGGCGAATGGCCTCTGCACGGTCGAAGGTGGAGCGCAGGCGGTCGAGGAGCGCGTCGACGTCCGGATTCCGGTAGAACGCGTTGTTGAGGCCCGTCGGCGGGGTCTGAGCCGAATGCCACGAGACGCCGAGGTCGGGGTACGGGTCGAGGTTGAGCGCCGCGGCCCACGCCTCGAGCTCGCCCGCGTCCATCTTCGCGGCGAACGCAGCCCACTCGAGCGGCTGGATCTTCATGTCGATCCCCGCCTTCCGGAACGACTGCTGAGCGAGCTCGACCATCTGGCGCTGGACGTCGCTCCCCATCCCGAGCGAAAACGTGAAGGCGAAACGAAGGCTTCCCTTGTGCCGGATGCCGTCGGGTCCCTTGCGGAACCCCGCCTCGTCGAGGAGCCGCTCGGCCTGGGAAGGATCGTGCGGCCACGGCGCGATCGCGGCGTTCCACGCCCAGTGGGCGGGCGGCAGCGGCCCGTTCGCGAGCTTCGCGAGGCCGCCGAAGAGGTTACGGCTGATGCTCTCGCGGTCGATCAGCATGGTGAGCGCGCGGCGCACGCGCCGGTCCGAGAACAGCGGCGAGCGGTTGCTCCAGCCGAAGTACGCGTACGAGAGCTCGTCGAACGTGACCGCGCGCGGGGCTCCCGGACTCCCGGCCTTCGCGTCCACCTCCTTCTTCTGGGCGAACGTGAGGCGCATCTCGTCGAGGTCGCCGGCCAGGAGGCCGGCGAACGCCGGCGCCGTCTCGGGGACGACGCGAAACACGACCTGCTCGGCGGGCGGCGCGGGGCCCGCGTACTGCGTGTTGCGCACGAGCGAGAGCGTCCGCCCCGGCTCCCACGATCCGAGCCGGTACGGGCCGTTCGCGAGCGGGCTGCGGTTGCGCGGGTGCGTCGCGAGGTCGCCGTCCTTCCACGCCGCCGCGGAAAGGAGCCAGATGTTGAACGCATGCCGCCGGCCTGCGGACGGAGTCCGGAACGTGACCCGCGCCGTTCGAACGTCGACGGCCTCCGCCTTCACGAACCCCTCGAAGAACGAGCGCCGCGCGAGCGCCGGCACCTTCGGATCCATCACCGCGTTCAGCGTGAACACGACGTCGGCGGACGTCACGGGCGTCCCGTCTTCCCAGCGGGCGTCCGGCCTCAGGCGCACGGTGAAGACGAGGTGGTCGGGTGAATCCGAGACCTCCTCGGCGAGGCCCGGGACGAGGTTCAGGTTCTCGTCGTAGTCGAGGAGGTTCCGCGACAGGAGCGCGACGACGATCTGCTCCGCATCCGTCGTCGCGAGAATCGGGTTCAGGGTCCTCGGCTCGCCGTCGAGCCGCCGGCGGATCACGCTCGTCTGGTCTTTCCCGCGCACGCCGCACGCGGCGAGCGCGAGGAGCATGGCGGCGGCGGCGAGTCGTCTCACGGCCCTTCCACCGACAGCGTCGCGACGTTGCCGGCCGCGTCGACGACGCGTACGCCGAGGACGAACGCCCCTGCGGGCTTCGGCACGCGGAACACGAACCGCTCCACGGGCGAGTCGGCGGCGCCGTCCTCGGCCTGCAGGATCCTCCAGCGGTCGGCGTTCACGGAGGCCTCGGCCCTGACGACCGGCGAAAGCGCGTCCGTCGCCAGGATCCGGAGCTCGACCGCGCCGCTTTCCTCCTTGCGGCTCTCGAGCTTGAGGACCGGCGGCGTGTTGTCGACGAGAGCGACGGAGCTCTCCTCCGATGCCGTGAGAGCGTCTCCCTCGGGCTGCGAGAGCCGGTCGGAGGCCGTGACGCGGAAACGGTACTTTCCGTCGGCGAGCGCGGTCGTGTCGAACGAAAGGAACGACTCCTCGATTTCCTTGCGGACCGGGAACCAGGGCCCGCTCTCGCGCCGCGCTTCCACCTCGTAGCGCAGAACGTCGCCGTTCGGGTCGGTCCCTTTCCAGGTGACCGTTCGAAAGCCCTTCCGCCAGAGCCGGCGGCCGGGGCCCTCGGACGGGGTCCCGTCGCGCGGCTGGTCGAGCCCCGCGAAGATCCCGTTCTCGTCCGGGTTCGTGACGGAGAGGACGCCGGCGCCGGGCGAGCCCGCCCGGCCGAAGACGACGCCCGGCTCGAGGACGGCGACGTTCTCGAGGACCGGCCGCGCGTTCCGCTCGGCGTACGTCATGTCCACGCGCTCGACGGACGGAGACTCGCCCTTCGCGTTCGGCGAGAGGTCGGCCTTCCACTGGAAGAACCGCGCGACGGGGACCTTCGCCTCGCCGGCGGCGCCGGCGGGGGACCAGGCCGACCACGTCGCGTCCGGCTTTTCGCTCGTCCCGGAACGGACCGAGAGCGCCACGGAAGTGCCGGGCGGCGTCGCGCCCTCCCATCGGACCCGGCCGAAGGTCGACAGGCGAACGGCGTCCTTCACGGCGGAGACGAACGAGCCGGCCGCCGCCGTGGCCGCGGGCCGCAGGATTCCGGCGGCGCCGTTCGTCACGGCCGCGAACGCGGCGCCCGCGGCGGGCGCCGAGACGACGAGCTTTTCGCCGGTTTGCGCGAGGAGGCGCAGAGAGCGGTCCTTCAGGGCGTAGAGGCGGCCTCGCGGCCCCGTCGCCACGAGGAGCGAACCGCTCGCGGCGTCGAAGCGCAGCGCGAAGACGGCCTCCTCCGGGAACGTCCACGCGGGCTCGACGAAGCCGTCCGGCGCGACCGCGACGATCTCGGAGTTGTTCGCCGACGACGCCGCCGAGGACGGGCGCGCCGCGGCGGTCGTCGCCGCGATCGAGACGCTTCCCTTCGGAGTTTCCTCGGCGGGGCCCGGCGTCGGCGTGGGCGTCGGCGTCGGCCTGAGGCGCAGTTCGGCCGCGACCGCCCGGCCCGCGGAGGCGTCGGCCTGCGACGCCGCGGCGTAGAGCACGCCCTTGCCGTCCAGCGCGAGGCCGGTGACCTCGGGCCTCGAGAAGTCGTGCAGGGTGCGCGCGCCCTTCGCGCCGATCGCGACGACGAGCCCGCGGTCGGACGTGCCCGCGTAGACGGTCCCGTCCGGGCCGGCGAGCAGCGTCCGGACGTGCACGTCCTCGATCTCGTGGAAGAGCTCGAGAGCGCCCGCCGCCGTCTTGCGGTACACGCGGCCCTTGTTGCCGGTCCCGGCGTACAGCGTCCCGTCCGGGCCGAACGCGAGCGCCCAGATCGCCGCCTCCCTGGGATCGGCGAGGAGCGTCCCGGCCTTCGCGGGGTCGCTCTCCTTCGGATTCACCCGGTAAATCTTCCCGTTCGGCGACGACGCGCAGACGACGGAGCCGTCCGGCGCGACGACGACGGCCGTGAGGTTCGGCTCCGGGGCGGTGAAGAGGAGCGTCACGCCCTTCGCGTCGGACACGAAGAGCCGGCCCAGCCCTCCGCCCGTCGCGACGAAGACGCGCCCCGAGGCGTCGCCCGCCGCCGCGAAGACCGCGGCGTCGGCGGCGTCCCCGGGCCATGCGCGCGGGGCGAGCGGCGGCGCGAGCGTGAGACGGCCGTCCGCGGAGACCGCAGTGCCCTTCGCCTCTCCGGCGAGGAAATCCCGGGCGCCCGCCGTGATGGCGACCCGCGACGTGGCGGCGACGAGCGGGGACGAGGCTGCGGCGAGCGCGAGCGCGAAGCTGGCGAAGAGTCGTTTCAAGAGCGCGGCCTTTCGATCTCGACCTCGATCCGGATGGTTCCGGCCACGGGGCGGTCGAGGGTGAGGATGTCCTCGGCGAGGAGCCGGGAGGCGATGGCAGAGCGGCCCAGGTCAGAGCCCTCGCCGTCCGAGAGGATCGCGGCCGCGGACGGCGGCAGGGCGGTCAGCGTGGCGCCGCCCGTGGTGGCGCCGCGCGCGGGGACGAGGAGCGTCGCGACGAGCCGATTCGCGGGAAGGAGCCGCTCGACCATGCGGCGCAGCCCGGCGAGACTGCGCGGCGGCGCGGGGTCGAGCGAAAGGCGCGAGGCGGAGGCCGCGGCCCCGTCGGCGATCACGAGCGTCGCGCGGCCCTCGGGCGCCTCGCGCGGGACCCGGAGCGTCAGGACGCGCGTCTCTTCCGCGCCGCGCCGTCCGGCGAGGCGGACGCTCGCGGTGACGGTCTGGCCGGGCGCGACGCGGCGCGCGGACACGCCCGCGTTCACGACGCGGAAGCGGCGCTCGCCCGGCGCGTTCGCGAGGGAAATCTCCACGCCGGAGATCTTCGGGTCCTCGAACTCGTTGTCGGAGACGAGGCCCCCGAGCGCGATCGCGGTGAGGATCGCGATCTCTCGCGCGCGCGGGCCGGACAGGATGTCCTCGTAGACGAACGCTCCCGCCGCCGTGCCGATCGAGACGCGCAGCGCGATGGTCTTCTGCGCGGGCGTCGGGTCGTTCAGGACGAGCGCCACGTCCGTCGACATCGCGAGAAGGAGAGGGAACAGCGCGGGGGCGGGCGCCACGCTCCAGCGCAGCTCCTTCGCCGCGCCGCCGGCTTCCAGGCGGAAGCGAACGGGGATCATGGGCGCGACGCGGTCCATCCGGCCCGAGACGCCCGGGTCGCGGTCGCGCGTGAGCCGGAACGCCGCCGCGTGCGGCGCCGCGAGCTTGAACGACATCATCGAGCTCGCGAAGACCTCGACGACGTCGGTGGCGGCGACCGGGAGTTCGATCTCCCCCATCCCGAGGAACGGATGCCCGAACGCCACGAAGCTCCCGTCCGCTTCGACGCGCGTGACCGTACCCGTCGCGCCCAGCCGGAGGTCGCCGTCCAGGAGGAACGCCGTGAGCGCGCCTCCGTTTACGAGCCGTCCCGGAGCGGCCCCCGCTTCCGGCGCGCCGCCGGACTCCGCCGCTCCTCCCGCGGACGCGAGGAACGGGGCCGGAAGGCCGAGCCGTCCGAGATCCTCGGCGAAGCGCGAGAGCGTCGCGGACGGAAGCCCGGCCGAGACCGGCGCGAGGAGGGAGGCGGCCTCGCGGCCGGCCGCCGGCCGGTAGGGCGCCGCGATCTTCTCGAGGGCGGCCACGCGCTCGTCGGGCGGAAGGCCGTGGGCGGATGCGAGCGCGTCGAAGGCGGCCGCGGACGAGACCGTGGCCCGGGCGCGGGGCGCGTCGGGCGATGCGCCCCCCGATCCTCCTTCGAGCATGTTCTCGATCGGCGTCACCTGCCCGACCGGGTCCTTGCCGAACGCCCACGTCGCCGAAACGGCTCCCGCCAGCTTGCCGTCGAGATAGACCGGGCTGCCGCTCATGCCCGCGATGACGCCGGTCCTCTCGAGGCCGAGCCCGGAGACTTTCACGAGAATCCGGCTCCGCCCGAGCGTGTTCGGGAGGACGCCGAGCACCTCCACCTCGAAGCGCTCCGGCACGGCGCCCTTCATCACGGTGAGGCCCCAGCCCTTCATTCCGGCGCGGACGGCCGACAGCGGGAGGACGTCCGGCGGCAGCGCCGCCGGCGCCGCGTGGACGGCCTCCGCGAAGGCCAGGGCGAGGGCTGCAAAAGCCGCCCAACGCTTTGACCCCGTTCGAGTTTCCGTGCTACCTTGACGGGACGGCCGGCGACCGGACCGTCGCGGATTCCATCCCCCTTTTTCGAGGGAGGCCGAAAGAACACTCATGCCCGAATCGAACGGATCGAACCTGGTCCAGCTGTTCCTCACGGCCGGACCAACGGCCAAGGCCGTCCTCGTCGTGCTCGCGTTCTTCTCGCTCGTGTCGTGGGCGATCATCATCGGCAAGATCTGGAGTTTCTCACGCGCGGGCGCGAGTTCGCGCGCGTTCCTCGCGCACTTCCGGAAGAGCCGCAAGTTCGCCGACGTCCTCGGGATCTGCGACCGGTGCGAGCCCAGCCCGCTCGTCGGGATCTTCCGCGCGGGTTACGCCGAGCTCGACCAGCAGGTCAAGGACGGCCGGGAGGTCGCGCCCGCGGACACGGGCCGGCTCTTCGTGAAGAGCCTCGCCTCCATCGAACGCGCGCTGGAGCGCGCCGCGGGCGTCGAGACGACGCGCCTCACGCGGGGGCTCTCGTTCCTCGCGACGACGGCCTCGGCGACGCCGTTCATCGGCCTTTTCGGCACGGTCATGGGCATCCTGATCTCGTTCTCGCAGATCGCCTCGAAGGGCTCGACGTCGATCGTCGTCGTGGCGCCAGGCATCGCGGAGGCGCTCATCAACACGGCCGCGGGCCTCGTCGCGGCCGTTCCGGCCCTCATCGCGTACAACAACTTCAACGCGCGCGTCCGCGCGGCCCGCGGCGAGATGCGGGACTTCGCGCTCGAGTTCATGAACCTGGCCGAGCGCCACTTCACCTGAGGCACCCGTGGCCTTCAAGCTCGACGACGAAGCCGACTCGTTCCACGACATCAACGTGACGCCGCTCGTGGACGTCATGCTCGTCCTCCTCGTGATCTTCATGGTCACGGCGCCACTCCTCCACCAGGGAGTGGAAGTGCAGCTGCCCAAGTCCGTCGCCCAGAACCTGCCGAAGACCCCCGAGGACCCCCTGATCCTCTCGATCACGAAGAGCGGGAACTACTACCTCAACGAGACGCCCGTCGCCAAGTCGCAGCTCAAGGATCGTCTCCAGCTCGTCCTCTCCCGGCGGCGGGACAAGTCCGTCTACCTCAAGGCCGACCGGAACCTTCCGTATGGTTCCGTGGTCGAAATGATGGACACGCTCAACCGGCTGGGGGTGGAGAGTCTCGGCATGGTCACGGAGCTGAAGTCGGAGGATCGTCGTTGACAGGGGCGACGGCGTGACCGTGAACACGACGGCCGTCGGCGCGCCGCTCACGGTTTCGGAGATCCTCGCGCGGCGCGCGCGCGGCGGGAGGGCCCCCGCCCCCCTCTCGGCGGGCCTCTCGATCCTCGCCCACGCCGCCTTCGTCGCGGCGGTGATCCTCACGAGCCGTCCACGGCACGTTCCCGCCGCGATTCCGATTTCGCTCCCGGTCCGCGTTGTCAGCCCGGCCGCCCTCGGACGGCCGGAGGCCGCGCCGGCTCCGGTGGCGGCCGTCCCGGTTCCGGAGCCGGCACCCGAGCCCGTGAAGTCCCGGCCGGTGATCGAGAAGAAGCAGGTCGAGAAGATCGAGCCGTCGCCGAACGCGATGCCGTCCCTCAAACCGGCGAAAGCGAAACCGACGCCCCCGAAGCCCGCGGCGGCTCCGGGAAAGGGCGCGCCCGCGGTCGATCTTCCGAGCGCACCGGGGCTCCCGAGCGGGACCGCCGGCGGGACGGGCGCGGCCCTGAGCTTCGGCGCCGACGTGGCCGCCTTCGACGCCGATTTTCCCTTCTCCTACTACGTCCAGCAGCTCGTCTCGCTCATTGGCGCGAACTGGTTCCGTCCGGACGCCCCCGACGGGTCGCTCTGCACCGTGTCCTTCCGCATCCAGCGGTCGGGCCAGATCTCCGACGTGAAGATCGAGTCCGGCTCCGGGGCGAGCTATTACGACCGCGCCGCCGTCCGCGCCGTCTACGCCGCCAACCCGCTTCCGCCGCTGCCGAACGACTACCGAAACGAGCAGCTCGGCGTCCACCTGCGATTCCGCTGAGAACCTGTCATGGGAGGCTTCGTGAACCGTCCGACACCGATCCGCACCCTGGCCGCTCTCGTCCTCGCCGCAGCCGCGGCGGGCGCCTCCGCCCAGCCGACCCCGGCCAACGGCAAGCCCGGCACCGGCCCCGTCGCGCCGCCTGTTTCGTCGTTGCCGAGCCAGGTCGTCGTCGACATCCTCGGGGCCAAGGGCGCGCGGATCCCTCTCGCGATCCCCGTCACGATCGCCTCCCTCAAGCCGGAGCTCCAGAAGGGCGCCGTCGACCCGTTCTTCACGACGCTCAACGACGACCTGTCGGGCTCGCGCGTCTTCCTCGTCTCGGATCCCACCCTCTACCCGAAGGGCCTCCGCCCGCCGCGCAACCGCTCGGAAGGCGACCAGTGGAAGGCCTCCTCGGCGCAGTACCTCCTCGACACGCGGCTCGCCCAGGAAACCGACGCGAGCATCGTCGTCGAGGCGCAGCTCTACGATCTCGGCACCCTCCAGCCGATCCTCGCGAAAATGTATTCGGGCCCGCTCGCCGCCTCCCGGCGCATCGCGCACACGCTCGCGAACGACCTCACGCGCCAGTTCACCGGGAAGCCCGGGCCGTACCTCACGAAGATCGCCTTCGTCTCCGACCGCGACGAGCCGCGCGTGAAAGAGATCTACACGATGGACTTCGACGGCGAGACCCAGCGCCGGGTCACGAACTCGCGCACGCTCTCGCTCGCTCCGGACTGGTCCCCGGACGGGAAGAAGATCGTCTACCAGTCCTACGAGAAGGACAACCCGGGCGTGTTCCTCGTCGGCCGGGACGGAACCGACAAGTTCCGTGTGCCTCTCTCCACGCAGCTCAACGCGTCCCCGTCGTTTTCGCCCGACGGAAAGACGATCGCGTTCTGCGGGAGCGTGAAGGGGAACCCCGAGATCTACACCGTGCAGACCGACGGCTCGAACCTGAAGAGGCTCACCGAGAACGTGGCGATCGACTCGACGCCGCGCTGGTCCCCGAACGGCCGCGAGCTCGCCTTCACGTCGAACCGCCAGGGCTCGCCGCAGATCTACATGATGGATCTCGAGGGCGCCAACGTCCGCCGCGTCTCGCTCGCCGGGAGCTGGAACGACGAGGCCGCCTTCTCGCCGGACGGCGGACGGATCGCCTTCGCGTGTCGCAACGAGGGCGACTTCCAGATCTGCGTCATGGAGATCGGAACGGGGCGCACCCTGCAGATCTCCGAGGGCCCCGGCGCGCACGAGAACCCCACGTGGTCGCCGGACGGCACGAAGGTGGCGTGGGAAGTCACGCGGGGCAGCTCGACGCAGATCGCGGTCGCGAACGCGGACGGTTCCGCGATGCGCATCGTGACGTCGGCGGGGAACAATTATTCGCCCGCGTGGATCAAGACGCTAGAATAGAAACCTCTCCCCCGGAGGCGGGCGTTGCGCCTCCGGAAATCGATCGCACCTCTTCTCTCACAATGGAAGGACTCGCCCCATGAAGAACCTCTTGAAGTCCGGATCCCTCGCGCTCGCGGCCGTGGCGCTCGTCGTGGCCTGCTCCCCGAAGCCCGCTCCCGAGCCGCCGCCTCCTCCCCCGGCGGCGACGCCGACGCCGACGATCGTCACCCTGGAGCCGACTCCGGCCCCGACGCCGAAGCCGACCCCGCGCTCGCAGGAGGACGACATCAAGGCGATGTCGCTCGATCGCGTTTCGAGCTACCTGAAGCCCGTGTTCTTCGACTACGACAAGGCCGACCTCCGCAGCGACGCGCGCGACGTCCTCGCCGCCAACGCGGCGTGGCTCAAGTCCCACCCGACGATCCTGTTCACGATCGAGGGCCATTGCGACGAGCGCGGGACCGCGCAGTACAACCTCGCGCTCGGCGACCGCCGTGCGAACTCCGCCAAGGAGTACCTCGTCTCGCTCGGCGTGGACGCCGGCCGCGTCAAGACGGTGTCGTACGGCAAGGAGCGCCCCTTCGCGACCGGACACGACGAGGACTCGTGGGCGAAGAACCGCCGCGGACACTTCGTCGTGACCGCGAAGTGACGCGCGTGAGGAGGCTCGGGACGCTCGCGGCCGCGGGCCTGCTCGCGGCCGCGGCAGGATGCGTGAGCGGCACCGACATCGACGGGCTGCACAAGCACGTCAGCGTCGTCGAGAAGCAGGTCGACACCCTTCAGAAGCAGTCGTCCTCCAAGGACGAGATGGCGAAGCTCAACGATTCGCTCGCGAAGCAGTCGGCCACGCTCCTGCGCTCGAACGCCGACCTCGGGGCGAAGTTCGACGAGCTGACGCGCGAGATGCAGTCGCTCGCCGGCAAGCTCGAGGACACGAATCGGCGGCTCGCCCAGCTTTCGCAGCAGATCGCCGAGGTCCAGGCCCGGTCCGGCTCGGCGGCCGCCATCCCCGTACTCGCCCCGCCCGGGCCGGGTGGCGCGGCGGCGACGCCGAGCGCATCCTCTCCCGCTTCCGGCGGCCTCGTCGCCGTGCCTGCCGCTGCCGCAGCCGCCGCGGCCACCGCGCCGAAGGGCGGGGGCATTTCCCCCGCCGACCTCTTCGCGCAGGCAACTGCGGACTACCAGCGCGGCCGCTACGACCTTGCGCGACAGGGCTTCGAGGACTATGCCGAGAAGTTCCCGCGCACGGACCTCTCGGACGACGCCCTGTACTGGGCGGGCGAGTGCTGGTCGGCGCAGAAGAAGCCGCACGAGGCGATCACGGCCTACGACAAGCTCTTCCGCACGTATCCGCAGAGCGACAAGGCGCCCGCCGCCCACCTGAAGAAGGGGCTTGCCCACCTCGACCTCGGCGAGAAGGCCCAGGCGATGGTCGAGCTCAACTACGTCGTCAACCAGTTCCCGGGATCCGACGAGGCCAAGAGCGCGCGCCAGCGGCTCAAGGCTCTCGGCGGCGACGCCCGGTAAGACAACCGAAAGAAAGGGACCTTCCCCGCAATGGCAAACACCAAGCAGGCCAAGAAGCGCGCCGGACAGAGCGAGAAGCGCCGCGCCCGCAACCGCTCCGTCGTCACGCGCGTCCGCAACGTCGTCAAGAACCTCCGCAAGACCGCCGAGACCGAGGCGGCCAAGGTCGGCGGCATGCTCTCGAACGCGATGTCCGAGCTGGACGTCGCCGTCCGCAAGGGCGTCCTCCACAAGAAGACCGCCTCGCGCCTGAAGTCGCGCATCGCGAAGACGACGAACAAGGCCGCGAAAGCCGCCGGAGCGCCCGCCGCGAAAGCCGCCAAGAAGGCGAAGTAGGGGCCCCTAGAACCCTTCCAGGATGGTCGTGACGAGGCTCTGCGCGAACGGTCGCGCCAGGGCCTCGATCGCTTCCCGCTCGCGGTCGTAGTACGACTTCGAGCTCCCCAGCACGTTGTAGGGCTGGCGGAACACGAACGACGGCTCCTTGAACAGGATCTTCTCCGTCGACTTCTCGGCGAGGGAGAGGTTCGCCGTGATCGTCAGCTGGTACTCGACCGCGAGCCCGGCGTCGTCGAACCGGACCGGCGTGAGGCTCAGAGACGTCAGGCGCCCGTTCAGCTCCGCGTCCGCCTGGGCGCGATCCGGGACCGGTTTCAGGCGTCCGCGCGCCGAGAGCTCCCGGAGGACCGCGTCCGTGAGCTTCTGCTCGGCCGCCACGACCGTCGTGTCGTTGATGAACGTCGGCACCCAGACCGTCTTGACGGTCGCCGGGATCGCGCTCGCGCCGGTGCCCACGAGCGCGTAGCCGCAGCCCGAAAGCGAGACAGGGAGAAAAAGGGAGAGAGAGAAGAGGAAGATTTCTCTGAAAGGTGAAGAGAAAGAGCAAGGAGCGCGGCGCCGCGGGCGCACCTCGGGCAGGGTTCGCACGCGACCATTCGAAGAATCCCCTCTTCGGTCTTCTGTCCTTTCCTTCTCTCTCACTTCACGACCAGGTTCAGCAGGCGGTCCTGGACCCAGATGACCTTGACGGTCTGCTTGCCTTCCAGCCAGCGGGCCATGGCCGGCTCTGCCACGGCGGCCGCGACCGCTTCTTTCTCGGAAGACCCTCTCGGCAGCCTGACCTCCGCGCGGACCTTTCCCGAAACCTGCACGGCGACCGTCGCGACTTCTTCCACCGCGAGCTTCGGGTCGAAGGCCGGCCAGCCGGAGACGAGGAGGCTCTCTCTGCCGCCGAGCTTCTCGTTCAGCTCCTCGCTGAGGTGCGGCGCAATGGGATGCAGGAGCGCGACGAGCGCGCGGAGCGTCGCGGCGGTCTCCCCCGGATCGGCCTTCGCGTCGCCGACGAGGGCGGCCGCGTGCGTGCCGAACTCCATGAGGTGCGCGACGGCCGTGTGGAAGGAGAACGCGTCGAAATCCTCCGTGACCCTCTTGACGGCCATGTGCCGGGCGCGCGCCGCCGGCGTGTCGGCGGCCGCGGGCTCGCCGCGCACGTCGGCGCCGGACGCGACGAAGCGCTCGACGACCGTCCGGACGCGCCCGAGGAAACGCTCCGGCCCGCTGATGCCCTCGTCGCTCCACTCCGCGTCCTTCTCGGGCGGCCCGAGGAAGAGGACGAACGCGCGCACGGCATCGGCGCCCTTCTCCGCGATGAGCGGATCGAGAGACACGGCGTTGCCGCGCGACTTCGACATCTTCTCGACGCGCCCGGTCGGCGACTGGCGCGTGATCATTCCCTGGTTGAACAGCGCCGAGAACGGCTCCTCGAACGCGACGAGGCCGAGGTCCTTCATCACGCGCGCGAAGAAGCGCGCGTAGAGGAGGTGGAGGATCGCGTGCTCGATCCCGCCGATGTACTGGTCGACGGGCGCCCACTCCGCGGCGCGGGCCGCGTCGAAGGGCGCGTTCCCGTTCGCGGGGTCGAGGTACCTCAGGTAATACCAGGACGAGTCCACGAACGTGTCCATCGTGTCCGTCTCGCGGCGCGCCGGGCCGCCGCACTTCGGGCACGAAGTGTTCACGAACGAGGCGACCTTCTCGAGCGGGTTTCCCCCCTTGCCCGTGAACGGGGCGTCGGGCGGAAGCACGATCGGCAGGTCCTTCTCGGGGACGGGCACCCACCCGTCCTTCTCGCACCGGACCATCGGGATCGGAGTTCCCCAGTAGCGCTGGCGGGAGATGAGCCAGTCGCGCAGGCGATAGCGGATGCGGGGGCCGCCGATTCCTCGCGACGCGGCATCCGCCGAAATCAGTTCGCGGGCTTCGGAAGAAGCTTTTGCTGAGAATGGGCCAGAGGCAATGAGGTGGCCTTCGCCCGTATAGGCGGCGGCCGGTGCGCTGGCGCCGCCAGAAGGGGCTCCGGCACCCGCCGCGGCGCCCTCCCCCTCTTCCCTTCTAGGCAAATCTTCTTTCTTTTCCTTTCTTTCCTCCTCAATGACTCGAACAATCGGAATCCCGTACTTCGTCGCGAACTCGAAGTCGCGCGTGTCGTGCGCGGGGACGGCCATGAGCGCGCCGGTGCCGTAGTCCGCGATGACGAAGTTCGCGAGCCACACGGGGATTTCCTTCCCGGTGAACGGGTTGATCGCCTTGACGCCCGTGTCGCGGCCGTCCTTCTCGGCGCCCTCGGCCTCGCGCGCGATGCGCTCCTGGTCGCGAACGGACTCGACCCACGCCTTGAGGCCCGCCTCGTCCGGATGGCCCGCGATCAGGCGCGGGACGAGCGCGTGCTCGGGCGCGAGGATGAGCGCGGTCGCGCCGAAGACGGTGTCCGGGCGCGTCGTGAAGACGCGCACGCTCTCGCCGAGGGCGGGGATCGCGAAGTCGAGGTCGGCGCCGACCGACTTCCCGATCCAGTTGCGCTGCATCGTGACGACCTTCTCGGGCCAATTCCCGAGCGTGTCGAGGCCCGCCAGGAGGCTCTCCGCGTAGTCCGTGATCTTCAGGAACCACTGCTCGAGCTCGCGCTGGACGACGGGCGTCCCGCAGCGGTCGCACACGCCGCCCTCGGCCTGCTCGTTCGCGAGCACGGTCTCGCACGAGGGACACCAGTTCACGGCGGATTTCCGCCGCACGGCGAGGCCCTTTTCGAGGAGCTTGAGGAAGAACCACTGGTTCCAGCGGTAGTAGGCCGGCTCGCAGGTCGTGACTTCCTTCGTCCAGTCGTAGAGGACGCCCCACGCCCGGAACTGCTCCTTCATCGCCGCGATGTTCGCCAGCGTCGAGGTGCGGGGATGGATGCCCTTCTGGATCGCGTAGTTCTCGGCCGGGAGCCCGAAGGCGTCCCAGCCCATCGGGCACAGGATCGTCCTGCCCCGCTGGCGCAGGTAGCGGTGCAGCGCGTCCGTCAGGAAGTACGTCCGCGCGTGCCCGACGTGCAGGCGGTCGCCCGAGGGGTAGGGCAGCATCACGAGGAGGTACGTGCCGTCGCCCGCGGGCTTGCCCGTGTCCACGAAGGCGGCGCGATCCTGCTCCCAGCGCTCGCGCCACTTGGTTTCGATCCGTCTGATTTCGTCGCTGCGCGAGGGGGGAACGGTCGGCGTCGTCATGAGAGCGCGCGAGTGTAAACGACGGCGCCGGGCGTCCGGTAGGCGAGGTCGCTCCCGAGGAGGACGGGCGCGAGCGGCGCGGAGGCGGCGAACGGGTGGTCCTCTCGCCCGAGCAGCAGGTAGCCCCCGGGCTTCAGGGACGCGCCGAGGCGCTCGACCGCCTCGGGGCGGGCCGCCGCCGGCAGCTGCGCGAGGAGGCCGTGGCAGATGATCGCGTCGTGCTTCCCCGCGCCCGGCGGCTCGTCCGCGAGAGAGCGTGCCTCGAAGTAGACGGCCTCGCGGAGGGGCTCGCGCACGCGATAGCGGCCGTTCGACAGCGGCTGGAAGTGGCGCGTCCGCACCGCCTCCGCGACGCCGCGCAGCGCGTGGGGGCCGTAGACGCCCGCCTTCGCGTGCCGGATCGCGGCCGGCGACAGGTCCGTGCCCCGGATCCGGACCCGCCGGTGCGAGACGAGCCCGCGCTCGGCGAGCCGGATCGCGACCGACCAGGCTTCCTCGCCCGTGCCGCATCCCGCGCACCAGATGTCGAGCGTGCCTTCGGCTCCAAGGGCCAGAAGCCGCTCCGGGGCGATCTCTCCCGCGAGCGCGTCGAGCGCCGCCGGGTCGCCGAAGAACCGCGACGTCGTATCCGCCACACAGTCCACGAGCCGCGCGAGCAGGGCGTGGGAAGGCGGCAGGTCGCGCATGCGGCGCCAGAGGCGCCGGAACGAACCCGCGGCCCAGGCTTCGGCGGCGAGGAGCAACCCGAGCCTCGGCCGCAGGGCCTCGGCGTCGAGGTCGAGCCCCGTGCGCATCTGCGCGAGAGCCGCGAGAAGGCGGAGAGCGTCCGCCTCGTCGTCCGGAAGCGCGGGCGAGCCGGGTCGGCGGGCGGCTTCGATCGCCGCGCCCCATGCCCGGCCCGCCCGAGGCGGCGCAGCGCCCCATGCACCACGGACCGCTTCGGGAAAACGGCGGGCGAGGGACTCGGCCGCAGCGCGCGACTCGGCCCATTCGGCCTCCGTGCCGAGCGCCCGGGTGACGGCGCCGATCGCGTCGGCGCGCCCGGAAGCGGCGACGGCCCGGAGAAGCGCGGCCCGCGCGGCCGGGTCGGTCTCCCGGTCCAGCGCTTCGGCGAGCGGAATCCCCAGCGCCGCCGCGAGGTCCTCCCCGGCCCGGGCCGCGGCCGCGGCGGCGGCGACGCGCACCTCGGGTCGCCGGTCCGTGAGCCCGTTCGCGACCGCGTCGGCGGCGACCGGAGGCGGGGCGGCCGCCGCCGCCTCGAGAACCGCGCGCGCCGTGGACACGTCCTCGTGCAGGACCGCGAAGGCAACGGCCGCGGCCGACGCGGCGTCGCGGAGGTCGCCGATCGTCTCGAGCGCGGCACGCCGCACGGCTCCCCTCTGCGCGAGCATCTCGCGGGAGAGACGCGGCCGCTCGGCGCCGGCGAGCGTGACGAGAAGAGCTCCGGCCGCCGCGGCGACCGGGGCGTCGTCGTTCAGGAAGCGGAGGACCCGCCGGGAGTCGATCGCCGATCT
This sequence comes from Thermoanaerobaculia bacterium, assembly GCA_044229475.1. GTDB lineage: Bacteria > Acidobacteriota > Thermoanaerobaculia > UBA5066 > UBA5066 > Fen-183. The sequence goes on from JBGASW010000001.1 coordinate 781,270, forward strand.
GCCGTCGGCCGCGAAACGTGTCAGCGACCGCAGCGCCTCGGCGCGGACAATGGCCTCGTCGTCCTCGAGGAGCGGCAGGACGTCGCGTTCGGTCAGGTCGGGGCGGAACGCCGCCGCCGCCGCCGCCGCGGCCCGCGCGCCCGGGTCCGACGCTCCGAACGCGGACCGTATGGCCGCATCCGCCGCGGTGCCCGGCTGCTCGCGCAGCGCGGTGAGGGCGGCGGCCCGCCCGGGGCCGTCGTGACCGCTCGCGCGGTCGTGCAGCGCCGTCGCGGCGGCCCGCGCACGCTCCCCGTCCTCCCGCTGGACTTCGCGCCAGACCGCCCAGGCGGCCGCGAGGGCCGTGTCCGGGTCGTCATCCGCGAGGATCTCGAGCAGATCGGGCAACGGCGTCGAACCCGGCACGAGACGATTCAGCGCCGCCGTCTTCGCCCGCGGATGCGCGTGCGCGAGGAGGCGCGCCGGATCCACCGCGACGCCGCCCTGGACGAGGAGGACCAGAGCGGGCTCGGGGTCGTCGACCACGAGGGCGGTGCGCGCGGCCTCGACGAGCCTCTCGCTCGGGAGCTCGGCAAGCGCTCCGTAGCCGTCCGCGTACGGACCCTGGCGGACCACGAGAGCCGCGGCTCCGGCCGCGTCGAGCCGGGCGAGCAGGCGGGCGAGGGCGCCGGCAGCCGCCCGCGGGAGGCCGGGAGCCGCGAGGGCCGCCTGGGCCGCGTCCGTCACGTCGGGCCAGACCGAGCGCACGCGCCGTGCGACGGGCCCCGAGGAGCTGCAGACGGACCGCGAGAGCGCGACGAGAAGCTCGGTGCCCGCGGCCGGTTCCGAGGCTCCACGCCGCGCCAGCTCTTCGGCCGCCTCCGGCGCCGTCAGGCGCGAGAGCGCCGCGAGCGCGCAGGCGCCCACGCCCGGCTCGTCGAGAAGTGGCAGCAGCCGGGCCGCCGCCCGGGGATCGCCGAGCAGCCCGAGGGCCCACGCGGCATGGGAGCGCTCGAATAGCCGGCCGTCCCGAAGGGCGCGAAGGAGGACGGGGACGGCCTCGGTGCGTCCTGTTCGCCCGAGGGCGACGAGGAGCTCCGCGCGCACGTCGGAATCGGCTTCACTCCGCACGGCCGACTCGAGGGCGGCGACGACGGCGGGCCCGGCCGCCTGCGGAGGGAGCACGCGCGCCGCGCGGAGGCGCACGACCGGGGACGGGCTCGAAAGCGCCTCGAGAAGGACGCCCCCGGCATCGGCGCGCGCCGCGAGCGCGCAGGCCGCGGCGATTCCGGCCGGCCCCGAGGCCGGGTCGAGAAGGATGTCCGTGCACGTCGCCCGGCCGGCCGGCCCCGCGTTCACGAGGCCTTCGACGGCGCGGGCGCGCACGCGGTGGTCGGGGTCCGAAAGCAGGCCGGCGAGCGCCTCCTCCGCCTCCGTGCCGCCGAGCCCCGAAAGGACGGCCGCCGCGTGGAGGCGCACCTCGGGCTTCGGAGAGGCCGTCTCCTGGACGACGGAGATGAACGGCCGGCGGCTCACGCCGTGCCTCCCGAGATGCCGGCGGCCGAAAGAGCGGCGACGACGGCGCGTGGATCAAACGGCGTGCGCAGCAGCGCGGCCGCCCCCGCCGCCGCGGCCCTCGCTTCGGCGTCGGCGTCGAAGCCCGGAGCGACGGCGACGACCGGGAGGCTTCGATGTTCCGGGTGCGCGCGCAGGAGGGCCACGAGCTCGTCGCCGGAAAGGACGGGCAGGTCGAGCGCGACGAGCGCGAGTGCGGGCCGCCCGCGCGCGACGAGCCAGAGCGCATCGAACGCCGAGCCGGCCTCGGCGGCCACGACCGTACGTCCCTCCGGCTCCAGAGCCGCGCGCAGCGCGGCAATGGCGAGAAGGCGCTGGGGCGGCGACGGGATGACGACGAGCACCGACAGCGGAGCGCCGGAGGCGCTCCCGCCGGCCGTCAACGCCGGTCGTCCCGGCCGGCGGGACGCGGAGTGGTCGCGAGAGGCGCAGGGTCGAAGGGTGCGCCCTCGAGGTGGCCGCGCGGACGCGCGAGCGTGATCCGGCCGTCGCCGCCCTCGAGAACGGGCCGGCGGATCTCGGCCGAGCGCGAGAGGACGCCGGCGTGGAACGAGGAGGCCGGCTGGCGGGAGAGGGCGAGGTGTCGGGCGGTCACCGTGTTCGCGAGGCCGCCGGGATCCGACGGCACCCAGCCGAGACCCGGCACGAAGACCTCGATCCAGCGGTGGCGGACCCCGCCGAGGCCGGCGTTGTACACGAGCCGCGATTCCGGCGTCAGCTCGGCCGGCGCGGCCGCGACGAGGAGACCCGTCACCTGGCGGACCGGCACGCCCGCGCGCAGCAGGAGGTCGGCGGCGAGAAGCGAGCGGCCCACGCACGAACCGCGGCCCGAGCGCAGCGCCGACCCGGCCGTCTCGCTGCCGTCCGGAAGCCTGTAGGCCACGTTCCGGGACGTGAACGCGATCACGCGTTCCACGGCTTCGAGCGTCGTCGCGGCGCCCGCGAGGAGACGCGACGAGGCGGACTCCAGCGCGGCATCCTCCGGACGGGGCTCGGCCAGCGCCGCGCGGGCCTCGGGGTCGAGCGCGTCGAGGGGCGGCGGGAACGGCGCGTCGGCGCCGAACGGCGACACGTCGACGACGACCCGCGCGACGAGCGCGCGCCCGTCCGGGCTGGAAAGGACGACGCGGTAGCCGGCCGCCTCGACGGGGCGCGCGAAGCGCCACGGGGCGTCGCCGGCCAGGCGGTACTGGGCCCACTCCGGGGGCGGACCCTCGGCCGCCGCCGGGCTGGCGCCGGCCAGGATCGCGAGCGCCAGGACGGCGGCGAACCGCTTCACGCGGGATCTCCCGGGGCCGCAGGGCGCGGACCGTACGTGGCGCGGCGGATCCCGTCGAGGACTCCGTTCACGAAAGGGCCCGAGGACGGCGTCGAGAATTTTTTCGCGATCTCCACGGCCTCGTCGATGACGACGGCGTCCGGCGTGTCGTTCTCGAAGAGGAGCTCGTAGAGCGCGAGACGGAGCAGGTTGCGGTCCACCGCGGCCATGCGCCCGAGGCGCCAGTGTTCCGAGCGCTCGGAGAGCTTCGCGTCCAGCTCGTCGCGGCGGGCGAGCGTCCCCTCGACGAGGCGCGCGGCGTACTCCTGCACGTCGGGCCGGGCCTCGACGAACTCCTCCGTGCGCCGGAACATCTCCGCGGGCTCGGTGCCCGCGAGGTCGTTCTGGTAGAGGAGCTGGAGGGCCAGCTCGCGGGACTTGCGACGGCGGCCGCTCACGCGTCCCTCCGCGGCCCGTCAGCGCGCGCGGCGCTTCGCGGCCGGGGTCTTCAGGCGGGCGCGGAGGTCGGCGGACTCGACGGCGGCCATCGCGGCCTCGAAGCCCTTGTTGCCGGCCTTGGCGCCGGAGCGCTCGAGCGCCTGCTCGAGCGTGTCGCAGGTGAGGACGCCGAAGGACACCGGAAGGTCGAGCTCGAGGGAGACCTGGAAGACTCCCTTGGCCGCTTCCCCGGCCACGTAGTCGAAGTGAGGGGTGCCCCCGCGGATCACGGCGCCGAGGGCCACGAGGGCGTCGAAGCCACCCGAGCGGCCCAGGTCGCGGAGGGCGAGCGGGAGCTCCCAGGCACCGGGGGTGCGGACGACGACGACGTCCGCGGCGCCGGTCCGGCGGAAGGCGTCGAGGGCTCCGTCGAGAAGCCGCGAGACGACCACGTCGTTCGTCCGTGCGGCCACGATTCCGAAGCGGCGGCCGGCTGAGGTGAGGTGTCCTTCGATGACGCTCATGGGAACTCGGAGTGTAACCCGCCGCGCCGCTTCTTTGAAGTTCAGGCTCCTGCGAGTGTCGTAGCTCCATGAAAGTGTCCCCTCGATAACTCGATAGAAATGTCCCCTTGGAAGAGGGGGCATGGATGGAGGGGATCGTGGGGCTGAGCTTGAAGGAGAGAGCGCGGCTGGTGGAGTTCGAGCAGGTAAAGGCCGGGGGGCAGACGGTGGTAGCGGCAGCCGAGCGACTTTCGATGAGCGTGCGGCAGGGCAAGAGGATCTGGAAGAGGTACCGCACCGAAGGAGCCAAGGGCCTGGTGCACCGGTCTCGAGGGCGGCCGTCGAATCGGACGCTGGACGCCGAGAGCAAGCAGAAGTGCCTTGAGCTGTGCCGGACGCGGCTTTCGGGGTTTGGGCCGACCCTGGCGGCGGAGAAGCTTCTCGAGGTGGGGCTGAGGGTTTCTCACGAGACGCTGCGGCGGTGGCTGATCGTCGCGGGGCTGTGGAAGAGGAAGAAGAAGCGTGGGCCGCATCGAAAGTGGAGGGCGCCCAAGGAGCACTTCGGCGAGCTCGTGCAGATGGACGGCAGCTTCCACGACTGGCTCGAGAGGGGCGACAAGCCGTGTCTGATCGATCTTGTCGACGACGCCACGGCGAAGATGGGCGGCGAGTTCTTCGAGCAGGAGACGACGGAAGGAGCGATGAGGGTTTTGTGGCGGTGGATCGAGCTCTACGGCATCCCTAAGGCGCTTTACACCGACCACAAGAATCTCTACGTGGTTGATCGCGAGCCGACGAAAGATGAGCAGTTGGCCGGCCAGCCTGCGCTTTCGGCCTTCGGCAAGGCCTGTCACAAGCTCGGGGTTCAGATCATTGCGGCCGCCAGCCCTCAGGCCAAGGGCAGGATCGAGAGGCGGCACGGCGTGTTGCAGGACCGTCTCGTCAAGGAGATGCGGCTACGGGGTATCAAAGACCTCCGCGCGGCCAACGCGCTGTTGAGAAACGGATTCCTCGAGGCGATCAATGAGCGGTTCGCTCACAGCGCGGCCAGCCGGATCGACCACCACCGGCCCGTCCCCAAGGGCCTGCGCCTCGAGGACGTGTTCGTCTTCGATGAGCCGCGCACCGTGCAGAACGACTGGACGGTTGTCTGCGACGGTCGTTTCTTCCAGATCACCGGGCCCAGGGCTCGGATGCCGCTTCGCCGCCAGAGAATCGTGGTTCGCAGGCGACTGGATGGGTCCCGGGTGCTGCTTCACCATGGCCGGGCTCTCGAGTTCCACGAAATTCCACAGCGGCCCCATCGCCCGGCGAGACTGATCATCCCGGCCTCTGTCAAGGCACCCAGCCCCACCTGGGCGCCTTCCGAGACTCACCCGTGGAGGAAATCCCTCACCATCGCCGCCCAGGCTTCACGCGAAAGGCGCCTTCGCGTGGCCGCTCCCTGAATCCAGCAACCTCATCGCCACCGTTTTCCACTTTTCCACCGCGCGACGACTACGACGGTTACAGAGGGGACATTTCTAACGAGCTATTTCAGGGGACATTTCTAAGGAGCGTTGACAGTTCAGGCTCCTGCGAGCAGGCGGTCCACGGTCGCGTGAACGCCGTCGGCCCCGAAGTTCTCGCGATAGCGGTCGCGGAAATCGCCCATGCCGTAGCGTTTCGGCTGGGCGCCGATCGTCTCGAGGGCGTACACGGCCGCGACGCTGCCGACCCTGCCGGCGACCTCCCAGGGCAGCCCACGCTGGCGGGCGGCGAGGAGCCCGGCCCGGAACGCGTCCCCGACGCCCGTCGGGTCCACGGCGGTGGTGCGCAGCTTCGCCGCGGGGATGACGTGGGTCGCGGCCTCCTCCGTCCCGTCGCCGCGGATCGCGATCGTCGAGCCCTCGTTTCCCCGCGTGACGATGAGGACCGGGACCTGCTTCAGGACCTCGGCTTCGGACAGGCCCGTCTTCTTCTCGATGACGCCGAATTCGTACTCGTTCGCGACGAGGACGGCGGCGCCGTCGAGGCCGGCGAGGATCTCGCCGCCGCTGAGGCGCGCGACCTGCTGGCTCGGGTCGAACACGAACGGGATGCGGAGCGTCCGGCACTCCGCGGCGTACTTCATCATCGCTTCGGGCGCGTTCGGCGCGATCACCGCGAGCGAGACGGTCCCCGGCCCGAAGGCGCGAAACGAGAGGTCGACCGCACGGGTCATCGCGCCCGCGTAGAACGTCGCGATCTGGTTCTGGACCTCGTCGGTCGAGACGAAGAACGACGCCGTGAAGAGGTCGTCGCTGATGTGGAGCTCGGACGTGTCGACGCCCTCTTCCGCGAGCCACCGCGCGTAGTCGAGCGCGTCGACCCCCGCCGTCGCCATGATCACGGGCTTGAGGCCGAAGAGCGCGAGGCCGTACGCGATGTTCGGGGCGACGCCGCCGCGGACGCGGCGCATCGAGTCGACGAGGAACGAGACGGAGAGACGGCTCATCCGGTCCGGGACGACGACGTCGAGGAACTTCCCCGGGAACGTCATGAGGTAGTCGAAGGCCACCGATCCGGTGACGACGATGCGGGCGGGCGTCATGGACGTCCTTTCTGCGTGAAGAGCGCGAGCCGACTCCGGGTGCGGACGGGAACGCGCGTCGGGTGCGTGAGGATTGCGAAGGCGAGGGCGTCGGCGCAGTCGCTCGGCCGCGCCGGGTCCAGCCGGACCACGGCGTTCGCGAGGACGCGGTTTGCGGTCGCCGCGTTCGCCTTCAGAACGGCGAGGACGGCCTCGACGCTGACCGGCCCTTCCTCCTCGTGCCAGCAGTCGTAGTCCGTCACGAGGCAGGCCGAGGCGTACGCGATCCCCGCTTCACGGCAGAGCTTTGCTTCCGTGGCGTTCGTCATGCCGATGACGTCCACTCCCCAGGACCGGTAGAGAAGCGACTCGGCTTTCGTCGAGAACTGCGGCCCTTCCATGCAGACGTACGTCCCGCCCCGGTGGACGACGGCCTTCTCGGCCTTCCCCGCCGCCTCGAGGGCGTCGAGAAGCGTCGTCGAGACGGGGTGCGAGAACGACACGTGGCCGACGCAGCCCTCGCCGAAGAACGTCGAGGTGCGACGCTTCGTGAGGTCGATGAACTGATCCGGCAGGACGATGTCGGTCGGCTTGTACGCTTCCTTCATCGAGCCGCACGCGGACGCGGAGATGACCCAGGAGCAGCCGAGGGATTTCAGCCCCCAGACGTTGGCACGGTAGTTGACCTCCGTGGGCAGGAGATGGTGGTGACGTCCGTGGCGGGCCAGAAAAGTCACGGGGACAGAAGAAAGAGTTCCGAGAAAGTAGGAGTCCGAGGGCTCTCCGAAGGGAGTCGTCAGCTCGACTTCGTCGGTGATCTTCAACCCGGGAAGCGCGTACAGGCCGGAGCCGCCGATGAGGCCGATGCGCGGCGTCTTCTTCCCTCTTCCACTCGAAGAAATCTTCTTCTTCGTCTTCGTGCTCTTCGAACGCTTCATCGTCACCGGTTCCGGCCCATCTCTTCGAGGATGTCGAGCGCGAGCTTCAGCGCCGCGCGGCCGGCTTCGCCCGTGACTTCCGGCTCGCTGCGCTCGCGGCAGGCCTTCAGGAACGCCGCGTCCTCGGCCGTCAGGGCGTCCTGGGGTTCGACGGCGACGGGCCAGGGCACGATGCGCGGCGGTCCCGTCATCCGGTCCAGGCGGAAGGCCGTCACGTCGCGGTTCTGGGTGTCGATCGAGAAGTACCAGTCCGGCTGGAAGAACCGGAACTTCCGCGTCTTCTCCTGCGAGACGCGCGACGCCGTCAGGTTCGCGACGCACCCGCCCTCGAACGACAGCCGCACGGAGGCGATGTCGATCTTGTTCGAGAGGATCGGGACGCCGACGGCGCGGATCTCGACGACCGGCCGGCCCACGAGGTCCAGCGCGATGTCGAGGTCGTGAACGAGGAGGTCGAGGACGACGTCCACGTCGAGGGCACGCGGGACGAAGACCCCGAGGCGGTGCGCCTCGATGAACTTCACGTCCGTGACGAGCGGGCGGACGGCCGCGACGGCAGGATTGAAGCGCTCGATGTGCCCGACCTGCAGGACGCGGCCCGTCTCGCGTGCGATCGCGACGAGCCGGTCCGCCTCGGCGAGCGTCGCCGTGATCGGCTTCTCGACCATCACGTCCGCTCCACCGAGGAGGAGCTCCTCGGCGACGGCGGCATGCGTGACGGTGGGAGAAGAGACGACGACGGCCGTGGCCCCCGCGTCGAGAAGATCCCGGATCGACCGCCGGCGGACCATCCCCGCGGCCCCGTGAGCGGCTTCGATCGCCGCCGCCGCGGCGTCGTCCGTCTCGACGAAGCCGGCCGGGCTCGAACCCTCGAGCGTGGACAGGATGCGGGCGTGGTGGCGGCCCAGGTAGCCGCAGCCGACGACACCGGTCTTGAGCGACGCCATGCGCGGCGGAGTGTAAGGGACGAACAGGGCTCCGGAACGCGTCCTGATCCATCTGAATCATGTAACCTCGGCGGCCCGAATGAGCCGCGACTGGAAATCCACCCTCCTGCTCCCGAAGACGGACTTCCCCATGCGAGGGGATCTCCCGAAGCGCGAGCCCCCGCGCCTTGCCCGCTGGCAGGAGGGCGACCTCTACGGCCGCATCCGCGCCGCGCGGAAGGGCGCGCCCGCCTTCCTGCTCCACGACGGCCCGCCGTACGCCAACGGGCGCATTCACATGGGCACCGCGATGAACAAGATCCTCAAGGATCTCGTCGTCCGGTCCCGGACGCTCGACGGATTCGACGCCCCCTACGTGCCGGGCTGGGACTGTCACGGGCTCCCGATCGAGCTCAAGGTGGACAAGGAACTCGGCCCGAAGAAGCGGGAGATGTCCGACGTCGCGATCCGCGACGCGTGCCGCGCCTCCGCCGAGAAGTGGATGGACGTCCAACGGACCGACTTCATGCGCCTCGGCGTGCTCGGCGCGTGGACGAAGCCCTACCGGACGATGGACTTCTCCTACCAGTCCGAGATCGCCCGGGCGTTCGGGCGGTTCGTCGAAAAGGGCCTCGTGAGCTTCGGCTTCAAGGCCGTGCTCTGGTGCGTCCACGACCGGACGGCTCTCGCGGAAGCGGAGATCGAGTACGAGGACAAGACGGACTGGTCGATCTACGTCGCGATGCCGCTGGAGAAGAATTCCACAGAAGGGGCGTGGGCCGGTGTCGCAGAGGTCGTGCAGGCGCCGCGTCTGTATGCGGTGATTTGGACGACGACGCCGTGGACGCTGCCGGCGAACCGTGCGATCGCCCTTGGGGCCGCCGTCGACTATGTCTTCCTCAGAAGAGAATCCGATCCCTCGGCGCTCTATCTCGTCGCCGACGCGCTGGTCCCGCAAGTGACGGCCGCGCTCGGCTGGCGCGACGCCCACCCTCTTCCCCACTCGAAGAAAAACGGCGCCGCGCTCGCCGGGGCGAAGCTCCTCTACACGAGGCCTTTCTCGAACGATCCGAAGGACAACTTCGGATTCCTCCTCGGCGACCACGTCTCGACGACGGACGGCACCGGCCTCGTCCACACGGCGCCCGGCCACGGCCGCGACGACTACGAGGTCGTGCGGCGGGCCGGCTTCAAGGTGGACGACCCGGCGCTCTGCCCCGTGGACGAGGGCGGCTTCTACGACGTCAACGCCCCGGAATTCCTCAGGGGAAAGCGCGTCGTCATCCCGAAGACCCCCGCCGACGACGCGAACACCGCGGTCCTCGAGGCCCTCAAGGACGGGCGCGCCGGCGCCGCCGTCCTCCTTTCGCAGAGATCTTCGCCGCATTCCTACCCCCACTGCTGGCGCTGCAAGAACCCGGTCGTCTTCCGGGCGACGCACCAGTGGTTCATCGACCTCGGGGCGCTGCGCGACCGCGCGATGGGCGAGATCCGCGGCCGCGTGGAGTGGATCCCCTCCTACAGCGAGAACCGCATCGGCGCGATGGTCGACAACCGCCTCGAGTGGACGATCTCCCGCCAGCGGCGCTGGGGCTCGCCGATCACGTTCCTGCGCTGCGTGGACTGCAAGCAAGACGGCGTCGTCTCCCACTTTCCGCGGGTCGAAGGGAACGTCAGCGAAAAGGAAAAGAGAGAAAGAGAAGATTTCTTCGAAAGGGTAAGAGAGGCGTTCCGCGAGCACGGAGCGAACGCCTGGTACGACGACGCGTTCCCCCCGTCTTACTTTCTTAGCAAATCTTCCTCTTCGTCTCCCTCTTCGTCTTCCTCTTCGGCCTCCTGTTCCGTCTGCGGCGGGACGAACTTCGAGAAGCTGAAGGACATTCTCGACGTCTGGTTCGACTCGGGCGTCTCGCACGCGGCCGTGCTCCGGTCGGGCGACTACGGCCTCGCGGACCCGTACACGGCGCAGCCGCCGGTGCCCGTGATGTACCTCGAGGGTCACGACCAGCACCGCGGCTGGTTCCAGTCCTCGCTTCTCACGTCGGTCGCGCTGACGGGCCGCGCGCCGTACGACGCCGTGCTCACCCACGGGTTCGTCGTCGCAGGCGACGGCCGGAAGATGTCGAAGTCGCTCGGGAACACGATCGAGCCCCAGGATCTTCTCAAGACCGAAGGTGCCGACGTGATCCGCCTCTGGGTCGCGTCGCTCGACTACACGAACGACGACCCGCTCTCGAAGGAGATCCTCCAGCGGACGTCCGAGGCGTATCGCAAGATCCGGAATACGGCGCGGTTCCTCATTTCGAATCTCTTCGACTTCGACCCCGCGAAGGACGCAGTCCCGGACGCCCGGCTCGAGCCGCTCGAGCGGTGGGCCCTGGACGCTGCGGCCCGCTTCGCGGCCGAGGCCCGCGCGGCATACGCCCGGTACGAGTTCCATGCCGTGGTCCGCCGCCTCCTCGACCTCGTCACGACCGACCTCTCGGCGTTCTGGTGCGACGTGCGCAAGGACGCCTTCTACGTCCTCGCGCCGAACGACCCCGTGCGCCGCTCCGCGCAGACGGCCGCCTGGAAGCTCGTGGAGACGATCGCGCTCGCTCTCTCCCCCATCTGTCCGTTCACGGCCGAGGAGATCTTCGAGTCGCTGCCCGGAAACGCGAAGGACCCGTCCGCGCTGTTCCTGAAGAGCTGGGGGGACCTGAAGACTTCGGAGATTTCTTCGAATGAAAGAGAGGCGTGGGGAAAGGTCCTTGCGCTTCGGGCAGAGTTCCTGCAATCCCTCGAGCCCCTGAGGCGCGAAAACAAGGTCGGCTCCGCCTCCCAGGCCGCCGCCGCCGTCGGGCGCAGCGAGGAGGTCGACCGCGCGCTCGCCCTTCTTCACCTTTCAGAAGAAAGACTGGCTGACGTGTTCGGGACGCCATCGGTCGCGAGGGAGGGAGACGCCGACTCCGTGCTCGCGCGCGCCGCCGAAGGCACCAAGTGCCCGCGCTGCTGGCAGGTCCGGAAGGACGTCGAGCCGGGTGAAGACGGGATCTGCGCACGCTGCCGCGCGGTCGTCGGCGGTTAGAATCCCCCGGTGACGCGGCGCCTCCCCTACCTCGCCCTCGCGCTGGGCGTCGTCGTCCTCGATCAGGCCACGAAGGCGGTCGTCGTCGCGAAGATCCCGCTCTACAAGACGATCCCCGTGATCCGGGGTTTCTTCGACCTCACCCACCTCCAGAACACGGGCGCAGCCTTCGGCTTCCTCGCCGCGGCGGGCTCGGCCCGCCCGCTTCTCGTCACGCTGCTCGCCCTCGCGGTCTTTGCAGGCGTTCTCGCCTGGTCGCTGACGACGCCGCCGGAGCACCGCCTTCTCCAGTCCGCGCTCGGGCTGATCATGGGCGGGGCCGTCGGAAACCTCATCGACCGCGTCCGCTTCTCGGCCGTCACCGACTTCCTGCGCTTCTACGTCGACCGCTGGGAATGGCCGTCCTTCAACGTCGCCGACAGTGCCATTTCCGTGGGTGTCGTCCTGCTGGCGTGGGACATCTGGCGCCGCCCCGAGCCCGAGCCGGCGCGCAAGGCCGCGAGGACCTGACCTTCATGCATCCCGAGCTCTTCCGCATCGGCTCGTTCGCGCTCCCGAGCTACGGATTCATGATGGCCGTGGCCTTCGTCTCCGGGCTCTGGCTCCTCCGCCGCCGGGCCCCGTCGTTCGGAATCGAGACCGAGACGGCGTCGGACATCGGCGTCTGGTTGCTCCTGTCGGGTCTCGTCGGCGCGAAGCTTCTCCTCGTGATCGTCGAGTGGCCGACCTACGTCCGGTCGTGGAGTGACTTCGCCTCTCTTGGGCGCGCCGGAGGCGTCTTCTACGGCGGCCTCATCGGCGCAGTTCTCGCGACCGCGATCCTGCTCAGGCGCCGGAAGATCTCGTTCTGGACGTTCGCGGACGCCGCGGCCCCGTCCGTCGCCCTCGGGCAGGCCTTCGGCCGCGTCGGCTGCTTCCTCGCCGGCTGCTGCTGGGGCCGGGAATGCTCCCTGCCGTGGGCGGTCACGTTCACGAGCCCCGTCGCCCACGAGAACGTCGGCGTCCCGCTCGGAATCCCCCTTCACCCGACGCAGGTCTACGAGATCCTCGGCACGCTCCTCCTTTGCGTGCTCCTCGTCCGCTTCGAGCGGCGGGCGTTCTCCGGAGAGACGTTCGCCCGGTACGTCTTCGGGTACGCGCTCCTGCGCGGGACGATCGAGTTCTTCCGCGGCGACCCGCGGGGCGAGGTCCTCGGCGTGATGTCGACCTCGCAGTTCATCGCGCTCTGCGGCGTCCTCGCGGGGCTCGCGATCTTCGCGCTGCGGCGCCGGGTCCCGCCCGCCCCGAAGCCGGCGTGAGCGACACGCCTCGGCCGGCCCGGGCCATCCGCGCCGACCGCGGCGACGTCGGCGAGCGCCTCGACCACGTCCTCCTGCGCCACCTGACGGACCTGCCGGAAGCGTCGCGCACGAAGATCCAGGAGTGGATCGAGGGCGGGTTCGTCACGCTCGCCGGGAGGATCCCCAAGAAGACGTCCGAGAAGGTGAAGAAGGGTGACGTCATTGAAGTCGTCCTCCCTCCACCCCCCCCGCTCCGGCCCGACATCCTCGCCGAAGACATCCCGCTCTCGATCCTCTTCGAAGACTCCGAGATCCTCGTCCTGAACAAGCCCGCCGGCCTCGTCGTGCATCCGGCCGTCGGCCACCGCCAGGGGACGCTCGTGAATGCGCTGCTGCACCGTTCGAAGGACTGGGCGGGCCCCGCGGACCGCCCCGGCCTCGTCCACCGGCTCGACAAGGACACGTCGGGGGTGCTGATCATTGCGAAGACAGAGCGTGCGATGTCGGTCCTGGGGCGGGCGATGAAAGAAAGATTCTTAGAAAAGGAATATCTGGCCGTGGTTTACGGAAAGCCGCCGCTCACGAAGGGGCGAATCGACCTCGGCATCCTGCGCGATCCTTCGAATAGAAAGAGAATGGCCGCGTCGAAAAGCGAGGGGCGCCCCTCTTCCACCTTCTATGAGAATCTCTCGGAATCCTCTGGAAACAAGGCCGGTCTCGCCCTCTTGAAATGCCGCCTCGTCACGGGCCGGACGCACCAGATCCGCGTGCACCTCAAAGCGCTGAACCTGCCGATCGTGGGCGATGCCGTCTACGGCTCGCCGCGCTGGAAGGGTTTGAAGGACGAGACGCTCAAAGAGGCCTGCAGGACTTTCCCCCGGCAGGCGCTTCACGCGTGGCGCCTCGGAATCCGGCACCCGGCCACCGGTGCGGCGATGACGTTCACGGCGCCCGTGCCGGAGGACCTCGGCGGGCTGATCGCGGCCGCCGGTCTCCGTCCGCCGGCCTGACGCCGGCGCCCGCTCAGCGGAAGAACAGCACGGTCTCGAGCACGAAAAGCGGCAGGAGAACGGCCGCGGCGCGCCACGCATAGCCGAAGAACGACGGCATCGGGACTCCGCGCGAGACCGCGATGGACCGCACCATGAAGTTCGGCCCGTTCCCGATGTACGTCATCGCGCCGAAGAAGACGGCTCCCGCCGAGACCGCTTCGAGGACGTTGGCCGGCACACCGGCCACCTCGGGCCGGCCCAGCCCGCGGGCGAGCGCGAAGAACGCGGCGTACGTCGGGGCGTTGTCGAGCCAGGACGAGAGAGCGCCGGTGGCCCAGAAGAACTGCCATGGCTCGGTCAGCCCGAGCGTCGGGGCGCGCTCCCGGAGGATGACGAGCGCCGGCTCCATCGTGACGAAGATGCCGGCGAAGAGCACCGCGACCTCGAGAATGGGATGCCACGTAAACCCGGTTCCCGCCCGGAGGCCCTTCGTCGTGAGGGGGAAGCTCGCTGCGGCGCACGCGACGGAGGCGGTCTCGCGCCACGGAGACGGCAGGAAGACCGTCGCGAGAACCACGCCCAGAAGAAGGACGAAGTTCCACTTCCCCGAGATCCGGATCGGTCGGATCGTGAGCGCGTCGTCGAGAAGGGCCGCCCGCGTCTCGCGCGCGTGGAAGCGCCGGTCGATCAGGTAGTAGGCGGCGAGCAGGACGCCCAGAGCCACCGCCCACTGCTTCAGGAGGACGAGCGTCCAGAAGAAGGGAACGCCCGCGAGGTATCCGAGGAAGAGCGGCGGATCCCCGATCGGCGTCAGCGAGCCGCCGATGTTCGAGACGATGAGGATGAAGAAGAGGACCGTGTGCGAGACCTGCTTCCGCTCGACGTTGACGTCGAGGACCAGACGGATCAGGAGCATCGAGGCGCCCGTCGTCCCGATGAGGGACGCAAGGACGCCTCCCATGAGAAGCAGCAGGGTGTTCGTTCGCGGCGTGGCCGGAACGTCGCCGTCGACGACGATTCCGGACGCCACGACGTAGAGGGAGCCCAGGAGGACGACGAACGAGATGTACTCGTGAGCGATCTGGGCGAGGCCTCCCGGGCCGTGGAGAGCGAATCGCAGGAGAACGGGGAGGCTCACGACACCTGCCACGAGCGCCTGGAATTTCAGGTGAGCCCATCGCTCCGGAAGGAGGAGCGGAAACACCGCGATCGCGAGGAGCAGCATCGCGAATGGGAGGATCCAGAGCGCCGGCGTCATGGGCGGAGTCTACCTTCGCGCATTTGCTAGTCTGACGGGCCATGAGCACCACCCGGACCGCCGCCCAGGTTTCCGCGCGCGGCATCGCAATGCCCGCCTCCCCCATCCGCAAACTGATGCCGCTCGCGAACGCGGCGAAGGCGCGCGGCGTGAAAGTCCTGCACCTGAACATCGGCCAGCCCGACCTCGAGACGCCGGAGCCGATGCGTCGCCGCCTCGCCGAGCTGAAGGACAGGGTCTACGCGTACTCGCCTTCGAACGGCACGCCCGAGTACCTGGACTTCCTGAAGACGTACTACGGGCGGCTCGGCATCGCTCTCGAACCGTCCCAGATCCTCGCGACGACGGGCGGCAGCGAGGCGCTGCTCTTCGCGTTCATGGCCTGCTCGGACCCCGGCGGAGAGATCCTCACCGTCGAGCCGCTCTACACGAACTACCGCTCGTTCGCGGCGATGGCGGGCCTCACGCTCAGTCCCATCGTCACGCGCGGCGACGACGGCTTCCACCTGCCCGGCCGCGCGGAGTGGGAGAAGGCCCTCACGCCGAAGACGCGGATGGTCCTCCTCTGCAACCCGAACAACCCGACCGGGACCGTCTACACGAAGGACGAGATCCGCCTCGTCGCGGAGTTCTGCCGCGACCACGGACTCTTCTTCGTCTCGGACGAGGTTTACCGCGAGTTCCTCTACGACGGCCGCGTGTCGGAGAGCGCGCTCTCCCTCGCCGGCTTCGAGCACGAGGTCGTGGTCGTCGACTCGCTGTCGAAGCGGTTCTCCGCCTGCGGCATCCGCCTCGGCGCGCTCGTCACCCGTAACGAGGAACTGGCCGCAGCCACGAACCGCATGGCGCAGGGGCGGCTCTCCCCGCCCGGCCTCGCGCAGTTCATCGCGCCGGCGGCCGCCGCGCTGGGCCCGGACTACTACCGCGGCGTCGTGACGGAGTACCAGAAGCGGCGGGACACGCTCTTCGCGGGCCTCTCGGGCATTCCCGGCGTCTTCCTGAGGAAGCCCGAGGGCGCCTTCTACCTCGTCGCGCGCCTTCCGATCAAGGACAGTGACGACTTTGCGGCCTGGCTCCTCACGGACTTCCAGAAGGACGGAAAGACCGTCATGGTCGCGCCCGCGAGCGGCTTCTACGTGACGCCGGGGCTCGGCAAGGACGAGGTCCGGATCGCCTACGTCCTCAAGGAAGACGACCTGAAGGATGCGATCGGAATCCTCGCCGCTGCGCTGCCGGCCTATCGAAAAGCAAGAGGCCTCGCCTGAGCGAGGCCTCTTCCCTCTTCACCTTCTAGGAAATCCTTCTCTCATCTCTTCTTCTTCGCGGACGCCTCGCCCGCCGGGACGTCGATCTGCGCCTTCTGGATCGTCCCGGAGTAGTCGACGTAGATCGACTTCCACTCGCTGAAGACGTCCAGCGCCGCGAGCCCCGCCTCGCGGTGTCCGTTGCCGGTCTGCTTCGTGCCGCCGAACGGGAGGTGCGTCTCCGCGCCGATCGTCGGGAGGTTCACGTAGAAGATGCCGGCCTCGAGATCGCGCATCGCGACGAAGGCCTTGTTGATGTCCTGCGTGAAGATCGCCGACGAGAGGCCGTACTCCGACTCGTTGGAGATGTCGATCGCCTCCTCGAGCGACGAGATCGGCACGACGACCGTGACGGCCCCGAAGATCTCCTCGCGGGCGATCCGCATCTTCCGGTCCCCGTCTCCGAACACCGTGGGCGCGACGAACCAGCCCTTGTCGTGGCCCTTGCCCGTGAGGCGCTTGCCGCCGGCGACGAGCTTCGCTCCCTCGTCCTTGCCGATCGAGATGTAGTCGAGGACCGTGTCGAGCTGGCTCTCGTTGATGGCCGGGCCCATCTCGTTCTTCTCGTCGAGACCGTTGCCGACCTTCAGCGCGGCGGCGCGCTCGGCGAGCATCGCCGTGAACTTCTTGACGACCTTGCGGTGGACGAGGAGGCGCGAGGAGGCCGTGCAGCGCTGTCCGCTCGTCCCGAACGCGCCCCAGATCGCGCCGTCGACGGCGAGCTCGAGGTTCGCGTCGTCCATCACGATGATCGGGTTCTTGCCGCCCATCTCGAGGTGGACGTGCTTGAAGGACGGTGCGCAGGCCTCGTTGATCGCGCGGCCGACGGACGTCGAGCCCGTGAAGGAGACGACCCGCACGCGCGGGTCCTTGAGGAGCGGGTTCCCGACCTTCGAGCCCGATCCCGTCACGACGTTGAAGACGCCCGGAGGAAGGCCCGCGTCCTCGAGCGCCTTCGCGAAGTTCACGACGGAGAGCGGCGTGTCCGTGGCGGGCTTCACGACCACCGTGTTCCCGCAGACGAGGGCCGCCGTGGACTTCCACGCCGGGATCGCCATCGGGAAGTTCCAGGGCGTGATGAACGCGCAGACGCCGATCGGGGCGCGTACGGACATCGCGAACTTGTTCGGGAGCTCCGACGGCGTCGTCTGTCCGTGCAGGCGGCGGCCCTCGCCGCCCATGAGGAAGGCCATGTCGATGGCCTCCTGCACGTCTCCGCGGGCTTCCTTGAGGACCTTGCCCATCTCGCGCGTCATGTCGCGCGAATACTGTTCCTTGCGGTCGCGGAGGATCTCGCCGAGCCGGTAGAGAATCTCGCCGCGCTGCGGGCCCGGAACGAGGCGCCAGCTCTTGTAAGCCTCCGCCGCCGCGTCGACGGCGTCCTTGACGTCGCGCTCGTCGGAGTCCGCGAAGCGGCCGACGAGGTCGGTCACGTCGGCGGGGTTGCGGTTCTCGAACGTGCGGCCGGAGCGGGCGGGAACGTGCTTGCCGGCGATCCAGTTGCCGTGAACGGGTGCGGACGGTGCCATGTGCGGAGCTTCCTTTCGATCAGCTGGGGGCGTCGCCGCCGGGGGGGGACCCGGCGCTCATGTCGACGCTCCCCTTGAATCGCGCCCCGTCGCCGACGGCGACCTTGGGGGCGCGGATGTTTCCTTCCAGGGAGCCGGAGGGCAGGATCTCGACGCGCTCGGTCGCGCTCACGTCGCCGACGACCTGGCCCGCGATCACGACCGTGCCGGCGTGCACGTCCGCGACGACGACGCCGCCCGGGGCGACACGGAACTCGCGCGCGAGGAGGACCTTCCCCTCCACGCGCCCTTCCACCAGGACGTCCTCGTCTCCGAGAAGCTCGCCCTGTACGCGAATGTGGGGCCCGATGACGGACGGCCCGCGTGCCGGCTCGACGCGGCCCGCGGGTGCCGGGCCTTGCGAGCTTTTCCCGAAGATGGCCATCCTCGACGCAGGAGTCTAACCGGCGTCCGCGTCTCCCGCCACCGGCTCCGGAACACTCGCGAGAACGGCTGCACCGGCGAGACCCGATATCAGCGAGCCGGCGAGGATCGCCGCCTTGGAGACGTCCGCCATCGCCTCGTCCGTGAAGGCGAGTCCGCTCACGAAGAGCGACATCGTGAACCCGATCCCGCCGAGGAGCGCGACCCCCCAGAGCGACCGGCGCGCCCGTGCGTCGAGCGGAATCGCTCCGACCCCGAGACGGGCGAGAAGGAACGTCGTCCCGAAGATCCCGACCTGCTTGCCCACGAAGAGCCCGAGGACGATGCCGAGCGCGATTGGAGACGTCAGCATCGCGCCCAGCTTCCCGGCAGGCACGGTCACGCCCGCGTTCGCGAGGGCGAAGACCGGCATGATCCCCCAGGCGACCCAGGGGTGCAACGCGTGCTCGAGCCGGCGGAGCGGCGACGTTTCGGCGCCCGCCGCGGGAATGCTCATGCCGAGCAGGACGCCCGCGATCGTCGCGTGGACGCCCGATTTCGCCATCGCGGCCCAGAGGACGAGCCCGACGAGGAGATACGGAGCGAGGGCCTGGACGCCGGAGCGGTTCAGGGCGTAAAGGAGCACGCACGCGCCGGCGACGACGGCCAGCGCGCGGAGATCGAGGCCGGACGTGTAGAAGAACGCGATCACGAGCACCGCGATCAGGTCGTCGACGACCGCCACGGCGGTGAGAAACACCTTGAAAACGGGCGCCACGTGCCGGCCGAGCAGCGCGAGAACGCCGACCGCGAACGCGATGTCCGTCGCCATCGGGATGCCCCAGCCTTGCGCCGCGGGCGTCCCGGCGTTGAACGCCGCGTAGATCGACGCGGGGATCACGGCTCCCCCGCATGCCGCCGCCACGGGGAGGATCGCAGCGCCCTTCCCGGAGAGCTCCCCCGTCAGGAACTCGCGCTTGATCTCCAGCCCCACGACGAGGAAGAAGACGGCCATCAGCCCGTCGTTGACCGCGTGCAGGAGCGTCGTGTCGACGCGCCAGGGACCGTCGCCGAACCGGAGAGGAAGGTGCGTCGCGTGGGCGTAGACCGACTGGAGCGGCGAATTCGCGAAAACGATCGCGGCCACGGCGGCCGCGAGAAGGAGGACTCCGGACGCGGCCTCGGTCCGCATGAACTGCTGGAGGAAGGCGAGAGGGGCGATCGGCTCGCGACGCGGCATGGAGCGGCAAGTCTACCGGCAGACTCCGCGGAATCGCTCCCTTCGAAGAAAAAAGAAGCCGGGCGGCAAGCACCGCCCGGCCCATGAAATCTTCGAAGAAATCCTTCGGTCAGACTTCTTCGTGGATTTTGACGTCCTTCGTCTCGCGCAGGAACAGGCCGCCGATGACCACCGTGATCACGGACACGATGATCGGGTACCAGAGGCCCTGGTAGATGTTGCCCGAGGCCGCGACCCACGCGGTCGCGATCAGCGGGAGCATGCCGCCGAACCACCCGTTGCCGATGTGGTACGGCAGCGACATCGAGGTGTACCGGATGTTCGCGGGGAACAGCTCGACGAGGAACGCCGCGATCGGCCCGTACACCATCGTGACGTAGAGGACCATGATGACGAGGATGAGGAGCACCATCCCGAAGTTCATCTCGTCCTTCTTGAACGCCGGGTTCGGATAGCCGGTCTGCTTGAAGGCCTCCTTGAGCTTCGCCTCGTCGTAGCCCTTGATCTCGATGCTGCCGACCTTGATGACGACGTCGTCGGCCTGGGGCGGAAGCGTCGCGAACGAAAGGCCGTTCTTCGACATGAAGTCCTGGGCCTTGTCGCACGCCGAGAACTTCGTGAACGGCGTCACGAAGATGTGCATCTGGCAGTTCGTCCCCGCGATCGAGATCGGCGTCGAGTTCTGGTACTTCTCGAGGGCCGGGTTCCCGTAGTGCGTGAGGGCCTTGAAGAGCGGGATGTACGTGATGGCGGCGATCGCGCAGCCGGTGAGGATGATCTTGAGGCGGCCGATCTTGTCCGAGAGCGCGCCGAACACGATGAAGAACGGCGTTCCGATCACGAGCGAGAGCGCGATGAGCAAGTACGCCGTCGCCCAGTCGAACTTGAGCGTGATCGTGAGGAAGAACAGCGCGTAGAACTGGCCCGTGTACCAGACGACGCCCTGGCCGGCCGTCGCGCCGAAGAGCGCGAGCGCCGCGTACTTGTTGTTCGGGTACTTGAAGAAGCTGTCCTTGATGGGCGACTTGGAGCGCTTCCCCTGCGCCTTGAGGCGCTGGAAGATCGGCGACTCCTGCAGCTTGAGCCGGATGTAGATCGAGATCGCGAGGAGCACGAGGGACAGGATGAACGGGATGCGCCAGCCCCAGTTGGAGAAGTCGGCGGGCTTCATCATGCCCCGCGCGATTCCGATGACGGCGAGGGCGAGGAAGAAGCCGACGGTCGCCGTGGTCTGGATCCAGCTCGTCGCGTATCCGCGGCGGTGGTCGGGGGCATGCTCGGCGACGTACGTCGCGGCGCCGCCGTACTCGCCGCCGAGGGCGAGGCCCTGCAGGAGGCGCAGGATGACGAGCATGAAGGGCGCCGCCCAGCCGATCGTCTCGAAAGTCGGGAGGAACCCGACCGCCGCCGTGGCGCCGCCCATGACCGCGATCGTCACGAGGAACGTGTACTTCCTCCCGACGAGATCGCCGACGCGGCCGAAGATGAGCGCCCCGAAGGGACGCACGAGGAAGCCGGCCGCGTAGGTGACGAAGGCGGAGAGGAGGGCCGCCGTCGCGTTCCCCTTCGGGAAGAAGAGGGTCGCGAAGAAGGGAGCGAGGGTCGCGTACAGGTAGAAGTCGTACCACTCGAAGACGGTGCCGACAGACGACGCGACGATGACGCGCCGCTCTTCGGCGGAGGTGATGACCCGTTCTCCGGTGCCCGCGGGTGCCGCTGTGCTCATTCGATTCCTCCGTCCGCCGGCATCGGCGGCATGCGTTCCGTGCAGACTCGTGTCGAGATCGCCGAGATGTTCGGGCCCGCCCGCGTCCCCTCACTATGATCCAGTTGCATCATCGCGCGATTCCCCGCGCAGCCGGCGACGGACCATTGCCCATCCTCCCGGTCCGAGGCGTATTCTGTGACGACACAGTTCGGAAGGGAGAAAGGAGAGGCGATGGGACACATCGTGAGCTACAAGAAGGACGCCCTCGGTCCTCGCTGTCACATGAAGCTCGAGAGCGGCGAACGAATCCTCATCCACTCCGAGGTTTCGACCAACCAGCACGCGACAGACCCCCTGTGGATGACGGTGTCGACGCTGAAGCTCGGAGGTCTCCTGCCCGGACCCCAGCTCTTCCGGTTCGACCAGCGGAGCGACGCGGGCAAGAAGATCATCGCGTCGCTTCCGGCGATGAAGGCCGAGGGCGCCAAGCCGGCTCCCGTCGACGCGCTCGTCGACTTCCTGAAGGCGGCCGGTTCCGTGGCCGAGGCCAAGGCGAGTCTCGAGAAGCTGGGCTTGCCCGACGCCTGATGTCCCCGGCGAGCGTCCCCGTTCCGCCTCCTCTCGACCCGCGAGGCTTCCTGCGCAGCGTCCCGCCCTTCGACGCGCTGGACGTCGACGCCTTCGAGATGGCCGCCCGCTCTCTCGACGTGGGCTACTTCCCTTCGGGGACCCGCGTCCTGTCCCAGCTCGGCCGCCCGAGCGCGCACCTCTGGATCATCCGGAAGGGCACGGTGCGGCTCGAGAAAGGCGGGTCCGCCGCGGACCACCTCGAGGAGGGCGACCTCTTCGGTTACGCGTCGCTCCTGACCGGCAGCGTGGCCTTCGACGTCGTCGTGCAGGACGACCTTCTCGCGTACCGGATCCCGGAGAAGGTGTTCCGGAGCCTGCTCTCGGAGCCGGGTTTCGCACGTTTCTTCACGGAAGGGCTCGCGACGAGGCTCCGGAGCGCCGTGTCCCTCCCCGGCGAGGCCGCATTCAGTCTCAACGTCTACGCTTCGGTCGGTTCGCTCGTGCGCCGCGCGGTCGTCTCCGTGCCGGTCACCGCGACCGCCGGCGACGCGGCCCGGGCGATGGAGGCGAACCGGGTGTCTTCCGTCCTCGTCCTGTCGGACCCGCCCGGGATCGTGACGGACCGGGATCTGAGAAACCGGGTCCTCGCCAAGGGCCTCGGCCCCGACACGCCCGTATCGTCGATCGCCACCCACCGGCTCACGACGGTTCCGGCGGACACGCCGGTCTACGGCGCCTGGCACGCGATGGTCGGCGCGGGGATCCACCACCTGCCCGTCACGAAGGACGGGGCCGTCACGGGGATCATCACGGGGACGGACCTTCTCAAGGAGCAGACGTTCGGCCCGCTTCAGCTCCTCAAGCGCGTCGAGTCCATCCGCGACCGTGACGGCCTCCCGGGGTATGGCACCGATCTCGCCCGCATGGTTGCCGCCCTGTCGGCCGGCGGGCTCCCCCCGACGCAGATCGCGCGGCTCGTGTCGTATCTCAACGACGCTCTCGTGACGAGGCTCCTCGCCTTCGCGGAGGCCGATCTCGGTCCGGCGCCGGCGGCCTGGGCCTGGATCGTCTTCGGATCCGAAGGCCGGTTCGAGCAGGCTCTTCTCACGGACCAGGACAACGCGCTCATCTGGGACGACGGCGCAGGAGAGGGCGGCGCCGCCTGGTTCGCCCGGCTCGCCGAGCTGGTCGTCGCCGACCTCGTCACGGCAGGCTTCCCGCCGTGTCCGGGCGGGTACATGGCGACCGTCTGGCGAGGCCCGCTCGCGGAGTGGGTCGCGCGCTTCCGGAGCTGGCTCGAGGTCCCCGAAGCCGAGGCGATCCTGAAAGCCGCGATCTTCTTCGACTTCCGGCGGGCGGGAGGCGCTCTGGACCTCTCGCCGATCTCGCGGGTCATCACGCAGGCCAGCTCGAACGCGCCCTTTCTGTCGCGGATGGCGGGCGCCGCCCTCCGCTTCCGTCCGCAGCTCGGCCCCTTCCGGACGCTGCGCGACGACGCGGGCCGCCTGGACCTCAAGATGTCCGGGATCGCGCCCATCGTCGGCCTCGCCCGCGTCTACGCCCTCGACGCGGGAGCGACCGCGACGAACACCCTCGAGCGGCTCGCCGCGGCCGCCGAGTCGGGTTTCCTGCCCCGCGAAGCGGTTGCGACGCTTTCCCAGGCGTTCCCGTTCCTGCTCGGGCTGCGCCTCCGCGAACAGCTCCGGGCGGTCGCGTCCGGCGCGATCCCCCTGAACTCCATCGCGCTGGACTCGCTCTCGGCGGTCGAGCGGCGGCATCTCAAGGAAGTGTTCCTGGCGATCCGGGACGCGCAGCAGGACGCGGCCCAGCGTTATCACGTCTCGTTTTCATGAGCTTCCTCCGGCGATACTTCGGCCCGTCGCCGGCCTTCACCGACGTTCTCTTCTGGTCCCTCGACCTCGAGACCGGCGGCCTGGCGCCCCAGCGGGATCCGATCCTCGCGGTGGGCATGGTGCCGGTCCGGGAAGGAACGATCCGCCTCGCCGAGGCCTACTCGAGCTTCGTCCGTCCGTCCACCGCTCACATCTCCGATTCCCGCTCGCTTCAGGCGCACAACCTGATCCCGGGAGACCTGCGTGAGGCGCCCTCTCTTCACGACGTTCTCGGGGAGGTCGACGTGCGCCTGCGGGAGGGAGTTCTCCTCGTGCATTTCGCGGCGGTGGACGTCGCGTTCCTCAAGGCGGCGTACGCGCTCGCCGGCCGGGCGTGGCCTTCGCCGACCGTCGTCGACACGGCGCGCCTTCTCGAAAAGCTCGCAGACGTCGAGCGCCTGGCCTCGCGTGTCCGGGAGCCCTCGTTCAATCTCGTCGCCGCGCGCCGGGACCTCGGACTCCCCGAGTACCCGTCGCACGACGCGCTCACGGACGCGGTCGCGGCCGCGGAGCTCTTTCTCCTACTCGTCGCGAGACTCGGCGCGAGAACGCTTCGCAGTCTCACCTAGCGAGCGCGTGCGCCGCGCGGCGCGTTAACCCGACCGCGGAAAGAGGGGGCGCCCGCGGGAGAATGCCCTTGACATTCGAATCGACATGTCAAAGGCTATCGCTCGTTCATCCGCTACGTCAGGGAAAGCCGGAGGGAGTTCGTTGAGCACCCCGGGCCGAATCGTTGAATCAATGCGCGGAAGGGGGCGTACCTGGCGCTCCGCCGCCGTGTCGGGCCTATGCACTCTGCCGTCGCTTCAGGAACAAGGAGGACGTTTGATGATGGACGCCATCCGAATCCGGCTCACCGAGGGAGGGGACTCATGTCCGAGCTGACCGAAGAAAAACGCCGGGAGTACTGGTCGTACAACCTGCGCCTCACGACCCTGCTTCTCGCGATCTGGTTCGTGGTGACGTTCCTGATCTCGAGCCTGTGGGCGGCCCAGCTCAACGCGTACTCGTTCCTGGGCTTCCCGCTCGGCTACTACATGGCGGCCCAGGGCTCGCTCGCCATCTTCGTGGTCGAGATCGTGATCTACGCCAAGCTCATGAACGCCAAGGATCTCGAGTTCGGAATCCGCGAGGGGGATGAGTAGCCATGAGTCTGCGCAGGATCTTCACCTACTACACCGTCGCGTTCCTCGGGGTCACGGTCCTCATCGGGCTCGCCGAGAAGTTCTTCGGCCTTCCGAACAAGTGGATCGGCTGGATCTTCATGGCGCTCTCCCTGGGGATCTACGTCGTCATCGGCATCGTGACCCGCACGTCCGATGCCGACCAGTACTACGTCGCCGGCCGCAACGTGCCTGCGATCTACAACGGCATGGCGACCGGTTCGGACTGGATGTCGGCGGCGTCGTTCATCTCGATGGCGGGCGCCCTCTCGGCACAGGGCTACGCGGGCCTCGCCTACGTCATGGGGTGGACCGGCGGCTACCTGCTCCTCGCCGTTCTCCTCGGCCCGTACCTCCGGCAGTTCGGCGCCTACACGATTCCCGACTTCCTCGGGTCGCGCTACGGCGGGAACGCGGCGCGCATCGTGGGCGTCATCGCGGCGATCACGTGTTCCTTCACCTACCTCATCGCACAGGTGACGGGCGTCGGCCTCATCGTGTCGCGGTTCATCGGGCTCCCGTTCAACGTCGGCGTCTTCGTGGGCCTCATCGGCGTCCTCTTCTGCTCGGTCCTCGGCGGCATGAAGTCCGTCACGTGGACGCAGGTCGCCCAGTACATCATCCTCATCGTTTCGTACCTCGTCCCCGTCGTCTACCTCTGCTGGACGACGTTCGGCATCCCCGTGCCCCAGCTCATGTACGGGCGCCTCCTCCAGCAGAACGGCGTGAAGGCGGTCGAGATCACGCGCGACCCGCAGGAGAAAGCCACGCGCGCCCTCTGGAAGGCCGAAGCCGACGACGCCACGGCGAAGTCCAAGGCGCCCGGCATTTCCGAGGCCGACAAGGAAAAGCTCCTCGCCAAGGCCAAGACGGCAAATGCCCAGGCGAAGGCGCCGGCCTCGGGACCGAGCGACGACGCGCTCAAGGCGAACTACCTCGCCGTGCCCAAGGGCGTCGGCATGTGGAACTTCCTCGCCCTCACGTTCTGCCTCATGGTCGGGACGGCGGGCCTCCCCCACATCCTCACGCGCTACTACACGACACCGTCCGTCCGGCAGGCGCGAACGTCGGTGGGCTGGTCGCTGTTCTTCATCTTCCTCCTGTACTTCACGGCGCCCGCGTACGCCGCCTTCGCGCGGTTCATCGTGTACACGAAGCTCGTCGGCTCGAAGATGACCGAGCTCCCCGCTTGGATTCACCTCTGGAAGCCCGCGGGCCTCTTCGACGTCGTGGACAAGGCCGGCGACGGCGTCGTCCAGTTCGCGGACTTCGTCATCAAGAGCACGGACTTCGTCGTCCTCGCGACGCCCGAGATCGCCGGGCTCCCGTTCGTCATCACCGGCCTCGTCATGGCGGGCGGCCTCGCCGCGGCGCTCTCCACGGCGGACGGCCTCCTCCTGACGATCGCGAACGCGATCTCGCACGACCTCTACTACAACGTCATCAACCGCAACGCTTCGCTCATGAGGAGGCTCCTGATCACGAAGGTGCTGCTCGTCGTGACCGCGCTCATCGCGGCCAGCGTCGCGACCTTCCGGCTCGCGATCATCGTCGAGCTGGTCGCGTGGGCGTTCAGCCTCGCGGCCGGGGCGTTCTTCCCCGCGCTCGTCATGGGCATCTGGTGGAAGCGGGCGAACAAGGTCGGGGCCGTGACGGGAATGCTCGTCGGCTTCCTGACGACCGTCTTCTACATGGTCGGCAGCCGCTTCTACGGGGTTTCCTGGTTCGGGACGACGACGATCGCGTCGGGCGTCTTCGGGATCCCGCTCGGGTTCCTGACGATTTGGGTCGTCTCCCTGATGACGGATGCGCCGCCCAAGGAGATCCAGGACCTCGTCACGAGCGTCCGCTATCCGAAGTCGGGACAGGCGATCACGGCACCCCCGGACATCACGGGGAGGGGCGTGGCCGCGCACTGAGCTCTCGATCGACCGGCGGGCGGGGCGGACGGCCGCCCCGCCCGTTCCGGGTCCAGAGGCTAGACTCCGCCGATGCGTGAGGTCGCCTTCCGCTTCGTCTACCTCGTCTGGTTTCTCGCCTTCATGGCGACGATCTACCTCGCGCTGCACATGATCGTTGCGAAGCTCATCCGCAACCCGCAGAGCAAGGTCCTCGCCTTCCTGACGATCATGACCCATCCGCTCACGGTTCCCGCGCGCTCCTTTCTCGGGCCTGGCACGCCGGAGGCGCGTGTCCGCGGAGTCACGCTCGGCGGCCTCGTGTGCATCTGGCTCCTCGCACGCACCGTGATGGCGTTCCTCGCGTCCGGGCTGGCCTGAAGATGCTCAACCTCCTCGGCACCAACCTGATCGGCATCCTCCTCTTCGGAGGGCTCTACGCCGCCGCGGCGCTTCGGTACGTCCCCTCCTGGGCATTCCCGCCGTTCCTCGTCGCCGCCCTCGTCGGCTTCGTCGCATTCTGGATCCGGATCGAGAAGGTGAGCGGCACCCGGGGGGGCGTTCTCCCCCGCCTCGGCCGCGTCCTGGCCGCGCTTCTTCTCACGGTCCCGGCCGCCTCGGCGTTCATCCTGATGCCCCTCTTCGCCCTTCGCACCCACGTCCCGCCCGAGGCCGGCCTGGACGACCTGCCGACGCGCGCAATGGTCCTGCTGCTCATCGCTCTCTCTCTGACGGTGTTTTCGAATCTGATCGGCGTCCTCTTGGCCGTCGTGCGGCCGCGCGTCGTGCCCGGGCGGGCCCGTCCCTGAGGGCGGAGGGGTGGCCGCCGACCGCGGGGAGTCCCGATCGGTGGGGGCGGTGTTAACGCGATCGGAGCGCCGTGGAGGGCCAAAAGAGATCCTGTCTCGACAGAGATTCCAGTTGACGCGCAATCCACTGGGTGTTTATCGTTTTCACATTGATGCGCTTTCGTTTGTGCCGCTCTTTCGGCGTGCTGACGTGTAAGGAGGAAGGTGTGCGTTCAAGGATCCTTTCCGCTCGCGTAGCCCTCGTCGCCCTGGCCGTCGTCGTGGCGTTGCTTCCCGGTGTCGCAAGCGCCCAGGCGATCATCAAGGTCAACGACAACGTGAACTTCCGTCTCGGTATCCTCCTGCAGGGCTGGGCGGACTGGAACGGCCAGTCGGACGCTGCCGGGAACGACGCCGGGTATCAGCAGAACCTGTTCCTGCGCCGAGCGCGATTCTTCCTCGGCGGCCAGGTGGCGAAGGACGTCACGTTCTTCTTCATGACGGACAACCCGAACCTCGGGAAGTCCACACAGGCCGTCGGAAGCACGACCGGCGTCAAGGCCCCCGGAACCGGCTTCATCGTCCAGGACGCCTTCCTCAGCTGGAAGATCGACAACGCGCTCAACATCCAGGGCGGCCTCATCCTCATTCCGCTCTGCCGCAACTGCAATACGAGCGCGGTCACGCTCCTCTCGATGGACTACGGGACGTGGTCCTTCCAGGAGAGCGCCTCGACGCAGTCTTCGGTCGGACGCGACACCGGCTTCCAGGCGATGGGGTATCTCGCGGGCGACCACCTCGAATACCGCGCCGGCGTCTACTCCGGCTTCCGCGCCCCCGGGGTCAAGAACTCCTTCCGGTTCACGGGTCGCGTCCAGTACAACGTGTTCGACGTCGAGAAGGGCCAGTTCTACCCGGGCACGTACTACGGAAAGAAGAAGATCCTCGCGTTCGGCGCGAGCTACGACACGCAGAGCGACTACTCGGCCTACGCGGGCGACGTCTTCTTCGACTATCCGGTCGGGAAGGGCGGAATCACGGCCCAGGTCGACTACATCCACTACGACGGCGGCGTCACGTTCCCGACGGCGGCCCTCTTCAAGCAGGACGTGATCTTCGCCGAAGCCGGTTTCTACACCGGCGGCGACATCAAGCTCATGCCGTTCGCCCGTTACGAGACCCAGATGTACAAGAACGGCACCGCGGGCTGCCCGGCGGCGGGGTGCGATTCGCTGGACAAGAACTTCCTCCAGCTCGGCCTCGGCTGGTTCCCGTACGGCGCGAACTTCAATATCAAAGGCGGCTGGACGCGCAAGCAGTTCCCGAACGACCCGAAGACGGCGACGACGAACCAGTACACGCTCCAGGTTCAGCTCTTCTACTACTGATCCCGCGCGGCTCCGCGGGGCGGGGGTTCCCCCGTCCCGCGTGAGCCCGGCCGGCCCACTCCGCAAAAGAAGATCAGAAGGAGCACACGCCATGGCCCGGAAACAGCCCGCGAAGAAGAAGGCGTCGCCGGCCGCCGCCGCACCCGCCACGATCGACGTCCTCCTCAGCGAGAAGCGCACGTTCGCCCCGCCGAAGGCCTTTGCCGCCAAGGCGAACGCGAAGTCTCCCGCGCTCTACGCCAAGGGGACGAAGAACCCCGAGGCTTACTGGGCCGACTGGGCGAAGCAGCTCACGTGGGACAAGCCCTGGAAGAAGGTCCTCGAGTGGAAGCCGCCGCACGCGAAGTGGTTCCTCGGCGGCAAGCTGAACGCCTCCGTGAACTGCCTGGACCGCCACATCGACGGGTTCCGGCGCACGAAGGCGGCCCTCGTGTGGGAGGGAGAGCCGGGCGACCGCCGGACGCTCACCTATCGCGAGCTCTACATCGAGGTGAACAAGTTCGCGAACGTCCTGAAGAAGTTCGGGATCCGGCGCGGGGACCGCGTCACGATCTACCTCGGGATGGTCCCGGAGCTCCCGATCGCGATGCTCGCCTGTGCGCGCATCGGCGCGATCCACTCCGTCGTCTTCGGCGGCTTCTCCGCCGAGGCGCTGCGCGACCGCATCAACGACCAGGGCGCCAAGCTCCTCATCACGGCCGACGGCGGATGGCGGCGCGGAAACGTCGTCCCGCTCAAGAAGATCGCCGACGAGGCCCTCGAGGACACGCCCACGATCGAGAACGTCGTGCTCGTCATGCGGACGCACACGGCGATCGACGTCAAGGAAGGCCGTGACCACTGGTGGCACCGCCTCATGGCCGACGCCCCCGTCTGGTGCAAGCCCGAGTCCATGGACGCCGAGGACATCCTCTACATCCTCTACACGTCGGGCACGACCGGGAAGCCGAAGGGCATCGTTCACACGACCGGCGGCTACATGACCGGCACGCTCGCGACATCGAAGCTCGTCTTCGACCTCAAGGAAGACGACATCTTCTGGTGCACGGCCGACATCGGCTGGGTCACGGGCCACTCGTACGTCGTCTACGGCCCGCTCGCGAACGGCGCCACGTGCATCATGTACGAGGGCGCACCGGACACGCCGGGCCGCGACCGGTTCTGGGACATCGTCGAGCGCCACGGCGTCACGATCCTCTACACGGCCCCGACCGCGATCCGCACCTTCATGAAGTGGGGCACGGAGTTCCCGGACAAGCACGACCTGTCCTCCCTCCGGCTGCTCGGCACCGTCGGAGAGCCGATCAACCCCGAGGCGTGGATCTGGTACCAGAAGACCATCGGAAAGGGGCGCTGCCCCATCGTCGACACGTGGTGGCAGACGGAGACCGGCTCGATCCTCATCACCCCGCTCCCCGGCCTCACGAAAACGAAACCCGGCTCTGCGACCGTTGCGTTCCCGGGCATCGAGCCGAAGATCCTCGACGAGCTCGGCAACGAGATCAAGGTTGGCGGCGGCTACCTCGCGCTCACGAGGCCCTGGCCCTCGATGCTCCGCACGCTCTGGGGCGACGACGACCGCTACGTCAAGACGTACTTCTCGAAGTGGGACAAGAGCGTCTACTTCACCGGCGACGGCGCGCGCCGCGATAAGGACGGCTACTTCTGGCTCATGGGCCGCGTGGACGACGTCATGAACGTCGCCGGGCACCGGATCGGCACGATGGAGGTCGAGTCCGCGCTCGTCGACCACCCGGCCGTCGCCGAGGCCGCGGTCGTCGGCATCACGGACGAGATGAAGGGCACGGGCATCGCGGCGTTCGTCATCCTCAAGGAGAAGGGCCGCACCCAGGAAGCCGCCGACACGAAGTCCGCGCTCCAGCAGGAGATCAAGGCCCACGTCGTGAAGAAGATCGGGCCGATCGCGCGGCCCGACAAGCTGTTCTTCACGGTCGACCTCCCGAAGACGCGCTCGGGCAAGATCATGCGGCGCCTCCTGCGCGACGTCGCGGAAGGCCGCGTCCTCGGCGACACGACGACGCTCGCGGATCCCACGGTCGTCAAGTCGCTCAAGGAGCAGTACGAAGAGAAGGAAGGCTGATTCGCGGGGAGCTTGAAGGCGTCACGCCCGTCAGGCGGCCTTCAGGCTCCCCTCTTCCACCCACCTGACCAGCAGTCTCCGGATCCGGTACGAGTCGGCGGCCACCGCCGACTCGATCGTTTTCGGGGTCGCCCCGCCGGACGCCTTCGTCCAGACCGCCTTCTGGAGGGCGCCGTCCGCCTCCTCCGGCTCCGTCGACGGTTTTGTTCCCGTCGGCGCGAGGACGAGGTCGTCCGGAACGAGCGCCGAGAAGCGCTGGAAGTCGTCGTAGCGGCGCATCCCCTCGAGCAGGATCGACACGACCTCGCGCAGGCTCTCGCCCTCGCGCAGCGGCGGCAGCGCCGGCTGGCGCACGAACGAGAACGTACCGCCGGTGGGACGCTCGAAGAGCTGGAAACAGGCGTCGTCCCCCTTCAGGCCGAACGCCTCCGCGGACCGGATCCGCCCGTTCTCGAGCAGGAACTTCCCGACCACGCCGCCGCCGGTGTCACGGAGCGTGAGCGCGCCCGTCACCTCCGTCGAGGCGAGGCTCTGCAGGAGGGCCGGAAGCTCGAAGATCGCGAGGTCGCCCATGAGGCTCGCCTGCCCCTCGTCGGCCGCCTTCGGCGCGTCGAACGCCGCGAGGGCGCGCGCGGCGGCCTTGGCGGCGGGGGTATCCGCGTGCTTCTCGACGATCTCCTCGAACACCTTCCGGACGCCGGGAGACGGGGTGCCGGACAGCGCCTCGACGATCGGGGAAAGCCGGTCCTCGCGCTTCTTCAGGGTGAGGCCGAAAACCTTGAACGGCATCTCGGCCCGCGCGCTCTTGAGCAGAAGGCTCACGAGCTCCGGGTCGTCCGTCAGGTCCTCGGTCGCGAGCTCGGCAAGCCGGGCCCCGACGTCGCCGAGCCCGCTCTTCCTCTTCAGCCCGTGCTCGACGACGACGCGCCGTGCCGTCGGGCTTCCAAACCGCGCGAGCGCCGCGACCGCGCGGTCGAGAAGCGGCTGGAGCTCGGCCTCGTCGAACGGGGCGTCGCCCTTCTTCGCGAGGATCGACTCGAGGCCCTGCACGAGCGTGACGAGCACGGCCTCCGAGCGCTCGTGCTTGATGGCCGCGAGCCCCGCGATCGCCTCTTTGACGATGGGCGGCGGGAGCGAGGGATCGGCGAACGGGATGACGGCGTCCATTTCCGCGTCCGGCGCCTGGTCCGCCGGCCGCGGGGTCTTTCGGATGAGGTAGAGAAGGTTCCTCTTGAAGTGCCAGTCGTGCTCCGGGGCGCCGGCGGCCGCGAGCTGTCCGAGGATCCCGAGCGCGGTTGCGCGCGCCTCGGGCCCATAGATCTCGAGGAGGGAGAGGAGGAGGCGGCGCCGCTCGCGCTTCTCCTCGACCCGCAATTCCTGGATGAGGGCTCCGACCGAGAGCCCCGGGAAGAACGAGAGGATACGGGCGAGAGGCTGCTGGTTGCGCGCGTCCTCGCCGAGGCTCCGAACGCGCTCGAGATCCACCGAATCCTGAGCTTTCTTGCGCGTGGTCTCGAGTGAGAGCGGGCTCACCTTGTTCTCGACGACGAGCTTCTCGGCGACGTCGAACATCCGCGAGGCGCGCGTCAGCGAGCCCTGGTTCAGCTGCTCGACGGCCGCGGCCACCATCTCGTGGAAACGCTTCCCGACCTCCTCCTGGTCCTTGGGAAGGGTGACGACGCGGCGGATGGCCTGCGTCGCGGACGCGCGCGCCGAGGAAAGCGCCTCTTCGACGGGTTCCGGCGGCAGGGTGAGGGGCCACGGCGGGATCGACCGGCCGAGGGTCCGAATCACCTCGCCGGACGGCACGTCCACGCCCGCGGCCCGAAGCCGCTCGAGGGCCTGCCCGAGCTCCCCGTCCGAGCGGGAGGCGATGGCCGCGACCGCGAGGATCTGCGCCACCAGGGCTTCCCGCGGAGACTGGACCATCGCCCCGTAGGGCACGGATCCGGGGCCGGCGGGTCCGTCCTGAGCGCCCGTGGGCGGAGCCGCCACGCCGGAAGTCGCTCCGAAGGGAGCGGCTTCTCCCCTTCCGGGGGCGCCCTGGCCTCCGGCCCCCGGGAGCGCTTCGAGGGGTCCGAGTCTCTCGATCAGCATCGAGAGGTGCCGCAGGTCGGAGACCGTCTGCGGCGCGAGAGGAACACCGTGCTCGCCGGACGCACGCCTCATCGCCGTGGGCGCGTCGGCCGTCGTCCCCTGCCGACGCAGCATCTCCACGGGCGCCGCGAGGACGCTCTCGGCCTGGCCGAGCCGGCCCAGGTTCTGCCGGAGCATGTCCCGGTCGGCCGGCGGGCAGAACACGAGGAGCTGCTGGGAGAGGTCCTGCAGGTACCGGCGCAGCGGATCGCGCGGCACGAGATCGTACTGACCCATCGCGTGGAGCTTCTCGACCGCGTGGTAGAGGTAGTCCGAGATCGGAACGTTCTGTCCCCGCCCGCGGAACTGCGCGATCGTCCAGGCCTGCACCTCGTTCGCGGCGAGCGCCGCGGGATGGTCGAGGAGAAGGTTGATCGACTCGGCCACCATGAGAGGCGCGAGGCTGTCTGACAGGTAGCGCTGAAGCTCGAGGAGCGCTTCCTTCACGTCCGGGTCGACTGGATGTTGAGTGTCGTCCATCGCCCCGCCGTCGGCCTCCTCCAATGGCTCCCGAGCAAGCCACGTCCCGGGCCGCGACCGTCCTGAGAGCAGACAATGCTAGCACGCAGACGCGGCGACTCTGGCGGCCCGCGCGGGTTCCCCGTATCGTCACCCCGATGCCTCTCGAGGAATACCGGAAGAAGCGCCGGTTCGACGTCACCCCGGAGCCCGCCGGAGCGAAGGCTCCACGAAAGCGGGGGCAGGGCCTCGTCTACGTCGTCCAAAAGCACCGGGCGACGGCCCTCCACTACGACTTCCGGCTGGAGTGGAACGGCGTCCTTCTCTCGTGGGCGATCCCGAAGGGGCCCTCGCTCGACCCGTCCGTCAAGCGCATGGCCTCCCACGTCGAGGACCACCCGCTCGAGTACGCGGCGTTCGAGGGCATCATCCCGGCCGCGGAGTACGGCGGCGGCACCGTGATGGTCTGGGACCGCGGCACGTGGTCGCCCGAATCGCCGGACGTGGACGCGGCCCTGAGGAAGGGCGACCTGAAGTTCACGCTCCACGGCGAGAAGCTGAAGGGCTCCTGGGTCCTCGTTCGCACGAAGGGATGGGGCGGCTCCTCGAAACCGTCGTGGCTCCTCATCAAGCACCGTGACGACTTCGCGTCGGACGAAGACGTCGCCGAGACGCGTCCGCGCTCGGTCGTCTCGAACCGGCTCCTCACGCAAATCGCGATCGACGAGGGCGGCGACGTCGAAAAGGCCTCGACCGGCGACCCCGTCGCCGAGGTCGAGAAGCTCCTCGCGAACCCGAAGCTCCTGCAGCGGAAACAGAAGGTCTCCCCCGCCGTCTGGCACTCACGGCCCCGGGGAGAAAAGACGGGAGAGAGGGACAAAGAGAAGATTTCTTTGAAAGGTAAGAGGGCCGGGGCCACAGGCGCGGCGACGCCTGGCCGGGCTGCGCAGCCCCTTGACGCGCCTTCTGGGAAATCCCCCTCTTCGTCCCCGTATTCATTCCCCGTCCCCGTCTCCAACCCGAACAAGGTCTTCTGGCCCGAGGAGGGGTGGACGAAGGGCGACCTCGTCGCGTTCTACGCGGGCGTCTTCGACAAGCTCCGCCCGTGGGTCGAGGACCGGCCGCTCTCGCTCGAGCGCTGCCCGGACGGCCTCTCGGGCGAGTGCTTCTACCAGAAGGAAAAGCCACCCAGCCTGCCGCCCGGCACGCCGACCGTCGTCGTGCGCCACGGCAAGGACCGCAAGGTGACGAACACGGTCGTGGGCGGGAAGCTCGAGACGCAGCTCGCGCTCGCGAACCTCGGGTGCATCGCGACCCACGTCTGGGGC
Source organism: Thermoanaerobaculia bacterium (assembly GCA_044229475.1). Taxonomy (GTDB): domain Bacteria; phylum Acidobacteriota; class Thermoanaerobaculia; order UBA5066; family UBA5066; genus Fen-183. The sequence goes on from JBGASW010000001.1 coordinate 815,941, forward strand.
AGCCGCGCCGACGAGCTCGACAAGCCCGACTGGGTCTGCTTCGACCTCGACCCGGACTCGGGTCTCATCACCGACGCCGTCGGCGCGGCTCTCAAGGTGAAGCAGGCGCTCGACGCCCTCGAGCTTGTCTCGTACGTGAAGACGTCCGGCGGGAAGGGTCTCCACGTCTTCGTGCCGATCGTCCGCGGCCCGGGCACCGAGGAGGTCACGTGGTTCGCGAAGACGCTCGGAACGCGCCTCGCGGCGGCCTGGCCGAAGGACCTCACGATGGAGATGCGGATCGCAGCCCGGAAGGGCCGGGTCTTTCTCGACTCCTTCCGCAACGCGTTCGGCCAGACGGTCGTGACACCCTACTCGGTCCGGCGGCGCCCGCACGCCCCTGTGTCGACACCTCTCGCCTGGAACGAAGTCGTGCCGTCCCTGCGCGCCGAGGACTTCACGATCGGGAACTTCGCGGCCCGCCTGAAGAAGCGCGACCCGTGGGCCGACTTCTTCAGGCGCCGCCAGGCTCTCGAGCCCGCGCTCGAGGCGCTCCGGAGTCTCTGAATCACTTCTTTCGGGTGTAGTGGATCTCGAGGTCCTTCGTGAGCTTGCCGTCGGGCAGGGCGTGCCAGGACTCGTACGTGTGGTGATCGGCGTCGACGATCTTGACGACCGTCTTGGCCTTCATCGTCCGCTTTTCGGCAGGATCGTCCATCGTCCCCCAGGACGTGATGACCTTCCCCGTCTTGTCGGCGGTGCCGGTCATCGACATGATCCCGGTGCCCATCGAGTCGACCCACGTCGACACGAACTTCTTCTTGTAGTTGTCGAAGCCCGTGACGCCGATCCCGCTGAAAGGCTGCCCCATCATCGTCCCCTCGTAGCGCTGCTCGAGGTAGCGCCCGCCGAGGATCATCTTGTTCTCGGAGGTGCCCGACGTTTCCTGGGGCGGCGCGCCGGGCGCCATCCACATCTTCGTCTTGACGTCCCACGTCCCGACCGTCATCTCGAGCGTCTTGTGCGGCGCGCCGGGCGTGGCGAACGCGACCCAGGCCTTCATCATCTCGTCCTGGCTCATGGCGGGCTTGGCCGCCGCCGCGGGCTTGTCCTCGGCGAACGCCGACGGAAGGACGAGGAGAGAAAGACAGAGAAGAGAGATTTCTTTGAAAGTAAGAATGCTGCAGCGCGGTTTCATCATTGATGCCTCCATTTTCCTGCGTATTTGTCCCCCTATACGCGAAGAGGGGGCGGTCTGTTTCGACCTCCCCCTCTTTACCTTCTAAGAAAATCTTCTTCCTCGGCGCGCCGCGCCGATCTTCTCGTTCCCTCTAGACCAGTTTCGCCTCCAGGTTGATCTGCGCTCCCGTGAAGAGCTTCGAGATCGGGCAGCCCTTCTTGGCCGCCAGTCCGATTTCCTGGAACTTTGCGTCGTCGATCCCGGGGACCTGCGCCTCGCAGGCGAGGTCGATGCGGGTGATCGAGAAGCCCGACTCGCCCTTCTCGAGGTGGACCTTCGCCGTCGTCGCGACGCGCGTCGGGACGAAGCCCGCCTTGGACAGCTCGTTCGCGAAGGCCATCGAGAAACACCCCGAGTGGGCGGCGGCCGCGAGCTCTTCCGGGTTCGTCCCGGGGCCCTCCTCGAAGCGCGACTGGAACGAGTACGCGCCTTCCCAGGCTCCGCCCCCGAACTTCATCGTGCCCTTTCCGCTCTTGAGGTCTCCGGTCCAGACGGCGCTGGCAGTACGTGCCGGCATGTGTGTCTCCTTTCGTGCCGGGAAACCCGGCGTGCTCAGTGACGTTGAAGGAAGAGTACGACGGTGATTCCGAGTCCGATGACGACGACGGCGACGCGGGCCTTTTCCTTGCCGATGCGGCGCGCGAAGCCGGCGCCGATCCAGCCGCCCGCGATCGCGCCCGCCATCATGAGGAGAGCGAGGGGCCAGTTCACGACGCCGCGGATGATGAACCACGCGGACGCGACGCCGTTGATGCAGATCCCGAAGAAGTTCTTGAGTCCGTTCATCGCGTGGATGTTCGTGAGCCCGAGGAACCCGAGGATGACGAGCATGAGGATGCCGACGCCCGCCCCGAAATAGCCGCCGTAGATCGCGACGAAAAACTGCGCGGCCGCGGCCGCCTTCCACGACGCGGGCTCGCCGGCGGCGGAGGCCGGCTCGCGGCGGGACCACACGATCTGGAAAATGAAAAGCAGGGTCGCGAAGAGGACGAGATACGGGGCGAGGCGTGCGAACGTCTTCTCGGGCGTCAGCAGGAGGAGGACCGATCCCACCGCGCCTCCGAGGAGGCTGGGCACGAGAAGGCGCGTCAGCCACTGGCGGTGCGTGTCGACCTCGCGGCGATACCCCGCGAGGCTCGAGAGCGCGCCCGGCACGAGGGCCACCGTCGAGGTCGCGTTGGCCTGGATCGCGGGGACGCCGGCGAGGAGCAGCGCCGGGAACGTCAGGATCGTCCCGCCGCCGGCGAGCGCGTTCATGACCCCGGCGGCGAGAGCCGAGCCGAAGAGCAGCGCGAGCGTGGCGGCCGTCACGGCGCGGGCTCCGCGATCCCGCGGCGCGTCGCGAGGTAGGCGGCGAACGTCCCGAGCCAGTGGCCGCCCTCGTAGTGGGCGCCCGTCACCGCCGCGAGCCCGGCCGCGGCGTGGGCGTCCCGCGCGGCCCTGAGGGCCGGCAGGCGGCCGTCCTTCGGCGGGAGTCCGGCGACGATCCCGTCGAGCATCCAGGCGCGGGAGAGGTTCAGGCCGTCGAGGTGGGCGAGCTTCCCGTCCGACGGGTCCGTCACGACGGCGACGGGCAGCCAGCCCGCCCCGCCGTCGCCGGGCACGCCCGGCAGGAAGCCGAGGAGCCATCCCGCGAACGCGGGGGGCGCGAGGAGGCGGCGCATGAGGTCGGCTTCCGCGAGGCAAGGCGAGAGGAAGTCCTGCCCCGACGGCTCGTACCCGAGCGGGCAGGCGCGGTCCTTCGCGTAGAGGTCGCGGACACGGGCCGAGAGGAGGCGTTCCGTGGCCGCGTCGCCCGAGGCGCGCGCCCAGTCGAGGACGAGCCCGAACGCGAACGCGGTCTGCGCGTGCTCGCCCTCGCGGATCGGATACGCGAGCTTCGGGATCCAGTCCGCGAGCCTCCGCACGGCGGCACGCTCGAGCGGCTCGAGAGTCTTCGCCCAGGTTCTCGCCTCGGGATCGTCCCAGCCGCGGAGCTCCGCCGAAAGCTGCAGGAGCCACGCGAGACCGTAGGGCCGCTCGAACGTCGCGCGCCCCGGAGCGGAGAGGTACGCGACCTCTCCCGCGACCTTCTCCGGCGTGAACGACGCCCGGAGCGCCGCGCGGGCGCGCGGCGCAAACGGGGCCTCCGGGAACGTCCGCGCGAGCCGCGCGAGAAGCCAGTGCCCGTGGACGGCCGAATGCCAGTCGTAGCAGCCGTAGAACACCGGCGTCAGGACGCGTGGAGGCTTCGCGTCCTCGTCGGAGTTCATCACGTGCGCGATCTTGTTCGGGTACTCCTTCGGCACGCACGCAAGGGCGAGCTCGGCGAATCGGCCCGCGGCCTTCTCGTCGAACGCTTCCGGCGCGGCGGAGGAGAGAGACGACGCCGCGAGAAAAGCGGCCGCGAGAGCCCGACGCACGGACCGGATGCTAACCCGCGGGCGGGCCGGTATCCTGCCGCGTGCGTTTCCGGAACCCGCCGGGCAGCCCGCCCCAGACCGCAGGCCCATCGGACTTCGTCCCGTTCTTCCTCCGCCGGGCGGCCGGCCGGCCGCCGGCCGTGCCCGCGGGCCACGTCGTCCCGGCGGCCGACGCGAAGGCGATGCTCGCCGCCGCGGGCCCCGAGAGCCTGACGTGGCTCGGCCATGCGTGCTTTCTCGTCCGGACGGGCGGGTTCTCGATCCTGACGGACCCCTTCCTGTCCGACTACGCGAGCCCCGTCTCCGGCCTCGGCCCGAAGCGCTACGTGCCGCCGGGGCTCGCGACCGAAGACTTGCCCGACATCGACGTCGTCCTTCTGTCGCATAACCACTACGACCACCTCGACGGAACGTCCGTAGAGAAGATTTCTTTGAAGGTAAGAGGGGAAAGGGTTGCCGTCGTGCCGACGGGGCTCGGCCCGTTCTTCGCGTCGCGCCGCTACTCGGATGTCCGCGAGCTTGGATGGGGCGAGGGCACCCTTCTAAGAAAGTCTTCCTCTTCGGTCTCCCTTTCCTGCCTCCCCTCCATTCACTTCTCCGGCCGCACGCCGTTCGACCGGAACGAGACGCTGTGGTGCTCGTGGAAGATCGTTTCGCCGACGCTCTCTCTCTACTTCGCGGGCGATACCGGCTACGGCCCCGTGTTCGCCGATCTGGGCCGCCAGCACGGCCCGTTCGACGTCGCGCTCCTTCCGATCGGCGCCTACGAGCCCGCGTCGATCATGCGGCCCGTGCACCTGAACCCGGAGGAAGCCGTCGCCGCGGGCCGCGACCTCGGCGCCTCGAAACTCGTCGCGATGCACTGGGGCACGATCGTCCTCACCGACGAGCCGCCGTTCGAGCCTCCGGCGCGTTTCCGGTCCGCGGCGCGCGCCGCGGGCTACCCGGACGAACGCGCGTGGGTCATGCGGATCGGAGAGACCCGAGAAATCCGCTGACGAGAGCGACCGCCTCGTCCAGGTTCTGCTTCTCCGTGCGCCCGGAGGAGGCGCGCGGCTTGAAGGAGTGGTCGCCGTCCTTGAGGAAGGAGATTCGGATCTTCTTTGAAAGGGGATAGCGGGCGATCTCTTCGCGTGTTCCGAAAGCATCTCTCTCGCCCTGGAGGATCAGCGCCGGGGTCATCAGCTGCTTCAGGTGGGCGACGCGCAGCTTGTCCGGCTGCCCCGGCGGGTGGAAGGGGTAGCCGAGGCACACGAGGCCGGCGACGCCGGCCTCGTCCGCGACCATGCTCGCGATGCGGCCGCCCATCGACTTGCCGCCGATCGCGACGGCCTTCGCGCCCTTCTTCCCCGCGGCTTCGCGGATCGCCTCGCGCCAGGTCTCTTCGAGGACCGGCCCTCGATCCGGCGGCTTCCTCTTTCCCTCGCGCCGCGCGTGCATGTACGGGAATTCGAATCTCAGGACGCGGAACCCCTCCTTCGCGATTCCCGCCGCGACGGCGTTCATGAAGAGCGAGTCCATCGGCGCCCCCGCGCCGTGCGCGAGGACGAGGGTGAGCGGCGCGCGCGCCGGGCCGTCGGCGATGAAGCGGTCCACCTACAATCCCTCCGTGCCGAACAAGTATCTCTCGTACGACGACGAGCGGGGCCCGAAGGTGCGGGCCATGTTCTCGCGGCTCGCCGCGCGCTACGACCTCCTGAACGACGTGATGAGCCTCGGCCTCCACCGCCGCTGGAAGCGCGACGCCGTGGATCTCGCGCTCGCGGGGCGCACGGGGCCCGTCCGGGTCCTCGACCTGTGCTGCGGCACCGGCGACCTCGCGTTCCTCGCCAGCGCCCTCGCCGGGACCGGCTCGCGCGTCTTCGGCCTCGACTTCACGCTCCCGATGCTCGGCGTCGCCCGTGAGCGGCGAACGGCCGCGGCCGCCTCGCCCGCCTTCGCGCAGGGCGACGCGATGCGGCTGCCGTTCCCCGCCGCGAGCTTCGACGCCGTCACGATGGGCTACGGCCTGAGAAACGTCGCCGACCCGCTCGCGTGCCTGAAGGAGGTGCGGCGCGTCCTCGCACCCGGCGGCCGCGTCGTGGTCCTCGACTTCGGAAAGCCCTCGAACCCGGTGGCGCGGTCGCTCTACGGCGGATTCCTCATGGGCGCCATGCCGGTCGTCGGCTGGCTCGCCCACGGAGATCCGGACACGTACCGGTACATTCCCGAGTCGCTCGAGCGCTATCCCGCGCAGCGCGGTGTCCGGGACCTCATGGAACGGGCGGGGCTCTCGTCGGCCCGCTACGAGGACCGCATGTTCGGGACGATGGGCCTCAACGTCGGGGAGGCGCCGGGCCGCTCCCCCCTATAATCGCGCGTGCCCCGCGACACGCTTCCCGCGAGTCCGGAACCGCGCTCCGGGCGGCTTCCGGGCGACTCCCCCGCGCAGGCGTCGCGGCTCGTGGCGCTCCTCGTCGTCTTCTTCGTCTCGATCATCGCCGCGATTCTCGCGACGGGGGCGATCGGGATGTCGGCCCTCTCCGGGGTCCGCGCCTTCGTCGCGGCGGAGTCCACCTGGTCCAAGGCGCAGAAGGAGGCCGTCTACGCGCTCTCGCGCTACCTGGACACCGACGGCGAGGAATCCCACTACCGGAGGTTCAACGCTCTGCTCGCCGTGCCGCGGGGCGACCGCAAGGGCCGGATCGCGATGTCAGGCCCGGCGCCCGACGCGGCGGCCGCGTTCCAGGGATTCCTCGAGGGGCGCAACTCCCCTTCCAACGCGGAGGAGATGGTCTCGATCCTGGCGCGCTTCCGGGACACGGAGCACATCCAGCGCGCCGTCCAGATCTGGGAGCGCGCGGACGCGGTGATCGACGAGCTCGAGGCGCTCGCGGTCGTCGTCCATCAGGATTTCGAGGCGGGCCGCATGTCGGCGGAGGCGCGCGCGGCCTACAACCAGAGGGTCGAAAAGCTCAACGAGAAGGCCGCTCTCCTCGAGGACGGCTTCACGGCCGCGTTCGACCAGGCGTCGCGCGTGTTCCGGACGCGCCTCTACGCCCTCGTCGCCGCCATGACGCTCCTTCTCGTCGGGCTCGGCGTGGCCGCGTCCGTCTTCGTCGCACGCGTGCTCAAGCGGCGCAACTCGGCGGTCACCGCCTCCGAGCGGCGGTACCGCCTCCTGTTCGAACGGAACCTCGCGGGTCTCTACCGCACGACGCTGGACGGGAAGATCCTCGACTGCAACTCCGCCTTCGCGCGCATCCTCGGCTACCCGTCCCGCGAGGAGGTCCTCAAGATCACGGCGCTCGACCTCTACTCGGATCCCGGAGACCGGGAGTCCTTCGTCGCACGCCTCAAGCAGCAGCGCGTCCTCGTGAACTTCGAGCTCTGTCTCAGGCGCCGGGACGGGAGCCCCGTCTGGGTCCTCGCGAACGAGAGCCTCATGGACGAGGCCGGAGGCGACGTCGTCATGGACGGCAGCCTCATCGACATCACGGACCGCAAGCGCGCCGAACAGCAGCGCTGGCACCAGGCGAATCACGACGCGCTCACGGACCTTCCGAACCGGGTCCTGTTCAACGACCGGCTCTCGCTGGCGATCCTGCACGCGCAGCGGCGGAGGCAGTCGCTCGTCGTCATGTTCCTCGACCTCGACCACTTCAAGCGCGTGAACGACACGCTCGGCCACTCCGCCGGCGACGAGCTGCTCGTCAAGGTGGCCGACCGGCTGCGCCGCTGCATCCGGCAGGACGACACCGTCGCCCGCGTCGGCGGCGACGAGTTCCTCCTCCTCCTGAACGGGATCACGCGCGAGGCCGACGCCGCCACGATGGCGCGCAAGATCCTCGGGATCCTCGCCGAGCCGTTCCTCGTGCAGAAGCGCGAGCTCTTCATCGAGGCGTCCATCGGGATCGGGCTGTACCCGGGCGACGGCGGCGACGCCGAGACCCTCATCACGAACGTCGACACCGCGATGTACCGCGCGAAGGAGACGGGGCGCAACAGCTTCCAGTTCTTCACGCGCAAGATGCAGGAACAGTCCCAGGAGCGGGCCGCCCTCGAGTCGGGCCTGCGGCGGGCGCTCCCGCGCGGAGAGTTCGTCCTGCACTATCAGCCCATCTACCGTCTGCGCGACCGCTCGGTCGTCGGCGTCGAGGCGCTCGTCCGCTGGCGGCACCCCGAGAAAGGCATCCTGTCGCCGCGCGACTTCATCCCGCTCGCCGAGGACGTCGGCCTCATCGCGCGCGTCGGGGAATGGGTTCTCCGGAGGGCGTGCGAGCAGCTCAGGGCCTGGCAGGCGGCCGGGGCGGTTCCGATGCGCATCTCCGTGAACGTCTCGCCGCGCCAGTTCCAGCAGCGCGATTTCGCGGCCAACGTGCGCCGGATCGTCCGGGAGTCCGGGCTCGAGCCCTCGGTCCTCGACCTCGAGATCACGGAGTCCATCGCGATGCACGACGTCGCGCACACGGGGCGGGTCCTTTCCGAGCTCGCGGATCTCGGGATCCAGATCTCGATGGACGATTTCGGGACGGGCCACTCGTCGCTGAACTACCTGAAGCACTTCCCGATCCGCCGCCTCAAGATCGACCAGTCCTTCGTCGCCGGGATGACGACGGACGACAAGGACCACGCGATCGTCGCGACGGTCGTGTCCATCGCGCGGAACCTCGGTCTCGCGGTGACGGCCGAAGGCGTCGAGACGGAAGAGCAGGCGGCCCTGCTGGCGGCCCTCGCGTGCGAGGACGTCCAAGGCTACCTCTTCGCGCACCCCGAGCCTGCCGAGGAAGTCGAGAAACGTCTCGGGCTCGCCGCACCCGCCACCGGCGCCTGATTCAAACGAACTATCGCCGGAATTGCGCTCCGGGGAGCGTAATAGCGCGAGTCTGGAGGGCCCGCGCATGCGCGTCGACAAATGGATGACCCCGAAGGTGATCACGCTGAAGGCGACGGATTCGCTCTCCGCGGCGATCCACCTGATGAAGGAGAAGAAGATCCGCCGCATCCCCGTCGTCAACGGCGACGGGAAGCTCGTCGGCATCGTCTCGGACCGCGACCTGAAGGACGTCTCCCCGTCCCGCGCCACGACGCTCGACATCTGGGAGCTCCACTACGTCCTCGACAAGCTGAAGATCGGCGACATCATGACGAAGAAGCCGTTCACGGTGACGCCCGACACCCCGATCGAGCGCGCCGCGCAGATCATGATGGAGAAGCGCGTGGAGGGCCTTCCGGTACTCGACGCGAAGGGCGCGATGGTCGGGATCCTGACGGAGGGCGACGTCTTCCGCGCCCTCGTGGACATCACGGGCGTCGGGAAGGGCCGCCTCCGCGTCGACCTCCTGATCCCGGACAAGCCCGGATCCATCCGCGAGGTCGCCGACCTCTGCCGCACGGCGGGCGGAAAAATCGTCTCCATCCTCGGGTCCTACGCGAAGGTCCCGGCGGGCAAGCGCGAGCTCATCATGCGCGTCGACTGCCCGAAACCGGACGTCCTCAGGGCCGATCTCGCCAAGGCCTACGGCGACGCCCGCGTCGAAGCCGACTGATTCCCGGGGCTGGGCCCGTTCGCCGGGGCCCCGCCTCTCTCCGCGCCGGGGCCCCCGCCCCGGCGCATCTTTTTGCTCCGATCTGATTCATTCGAATCATCGCGTTCGAGAACGAATCTCGACATAACGGTGCCGCTTCGGTATCCGAAAAACCAAGAGGAGGCCTTACATGACCATCCGGCGCATGTCCTCAGTGCTCGCCGTCGCGGCCTTTGCCGCGTTCTCGGCGTCCCCGGCCCTCGCGCAGGGCAAGACCTTCACGGTCGGCGTGCCTCTCCCCCTCACCGGCGCCGAGGCGAAGTTCGGCGAAATGAAGAAGCAGGCCTACCTGATGGCGGCGGACGAGATCAACGCCAAGGGTGGCGTGAAGGGCACCAAGCTCGCCTTCGACATCCAGGACTCCGGCGGAAAGCCCGACACCGCCTCGGCGATCGTCGAGAAGTTCATCACGATCAACAAGTACCCGATCGTCGTCGGCGAGTACACGAGCCAGTGCTCGTACGCCGTCGCGGGCATCGCCGAGAAGTACAAGGTCCCCTACCTGGTCGACACCGGCGCCGCGGACAAGATCACGCAGCAGGGCTGGAAGTACATCTTCCGCCTGAACTCGCCCGCGGGCCTCTACGCCAAGGGCGTCTTCTCCTTCTTCGAGGAAGTCGCCAAGCCCAAGACGGTCGCGATCCTCTTCGAGAACACGGACTTCGGGACCTCGACCTCGAAGTCCATGAAGGACTACGCCGAGTCCCACGGCATGCAGGTCGTCCTCGCCGAGGGCTACCAGGCCGGCGCCGTGGACTTCAAGCCCATCCTCCAGAAGGTCAAGTCCCTCCGCCCCGACATCGTCTACATGGTGTCGTACCTCATGGACGCCTCGCTCCTCATGCGGCAGTCGAAGGAGCTCGACCTCAACGCCCAGGCCTTCATCGGCGGCGCGGCGGGCCACACGCTCCCCGAGTTCCTCGAGAACGCCGGCGACGCGACCGAGTTCTGCATGTCGGCGTCGCTCTGGACGCCCCAGGTGAAGTACCCGGGCGCCGCCACGTTCGACGCGAACTTCCAGAAGCTCTACAAGAAGGCGCCCAGCTATCACGCCGCCGAGGCCTACGCGACGGCCTTCGTCCTCGCCGACGTCCTCGCCCGCACGAAGTCCATGTCCAGCGACGACCTGCGCGACGCGCTGGCCGCGACGGACATGATGACGGCCTTCGGCCCCGTGAAGTTCCAGTCCTGGGACAAGTTCACGAACCAGAACAAGATGGAGACGCTCGTCGGCCAGTGGCAGAAGAAGAAGTTCGAGACGGTGTGGCCGAAGGCTCTCGCGTCGGCTCCCTACGTCTACCCCGCGCCGCGCTGGCGCGACCGCAAGTAGCGCGGCGGCGTCGGCGGGAGTGATGTCGTGACGCCACAGGTCGCCGGTCAGGTCGAGCTGCTCGGGCAGGTCCTCATCTCGGGGATCCTGCTCGGCGGGCTCTACGCCCTGATCGGTCTCGGGATGTCTCTCATCATGGGGGTCATGAAGATCATCAACCTCGCGCACGGCGAGCTGATGATGGTCGGCATGTACATCACCTTCTGGGCGTTCACGCTCGGAAAGATCGACCCGTACGTCTCGCTCCTCATCGTCATTCCCGCGCTCTTCGTCCTCGGGGCGATGCTTCAGAAATGGCTCATCGCCCCGGTCATGGAGGCCGAGTCGATCCTGCCGGAGAACCAGGTGCTCCTCACGGTGGGCATCGGCCTCGTGCTCTCGAACCTCGCGCTCCTCGCGTTCACCGCCGACTACCGCTCCGTTCCCGTCTCGTACGCGTCGAAGACGATCTACTGGGACGTCAAGATGGGCGGGCAGACCGTCTCGCTCTCGTTCAGCTTCGCGATGCTCGTCGCGTTCGGGATCGCGCTCGTCCTCGGAGGCGCGCTCTTCCTCTTCCTGGGCTACACGGACCTCGGCCGAATGATCCGCGCGACCTCGCAGGACGCCCGCGCCGCGTCCCTCATGGGCGTCAACACGAAGCGGATCACGTACATCACGTTCGGCCTCGGCTCCGCCCTCGTGGGCGCCGCCGGAGCCCTCCTCGCCCCGGTCTACTACCTCTTCCCCCAGATCGGCGGCCCCTTCACGCTGAAGGCCTTCATCATCACGGTCCTCGGCGGCCTCGGAAACGTCGCGGGCGCCGTCCTCGGCGGCGTCGTCCTCGGCCTCGCCGAATCGCTCGGCTCCGTCTACGTCTCGCTCGGCTACAAGGACGCGTTCGGCTTCATCATCTTCGTCCTCGTCCTGATCTTCCTGCCCAAGGGCCTCCTCGGGAAAGGCAGGAGCTGACGATGAGCCGCTCCGTCCTCCTCCCTCTCGCCGGCCTCGCGCTCCTCGCGGTCGTCCCCGCCGTCGTGAGCAACCCGTACGTCCTCCACATGCTGATCCTCTGCCTGCTCTGGACGGTCCTCGGGCAGAGCTGGAACCTCCTCGGGGGATACACGGGACAGGTCTCCTTCGGGCACGCCGCCTTCTTCGGGATCGGCGCGTACACGACCGGGATCCTCGTGAAGACGGGGATGTCCCCGGCCGCCGCCTGGTGGGGCCTCCTCCTCGGCGGCCTCGCGGCCGCGGCCGCCTCCGCCGTGATCGGCTGGATCTGCTTCCGGCTGCGCGGCCCGTACTTCGCGCTCTCGGTGCTCGCGCTCGCGGAGGTCCTCCGCCTCGTCGCCCTGAACTGGAAGCAGCTCACGAACGGTGCCGAGGGAATCCTCTTCATCCCGGCCTTCAACTCGAAGAGCTGGTACTACTGGATCGTCCTCGCGCTCGCCGCCGCGAGCATGGCGCTCATCCGGTTCGTCATGCACGGGAAGCTCGGCTTCTACTTCCTCGCGATCCGAGAGGACCAGGACTGCGCCGAATCGCTCGGGATCAACGCGACGAAGTACAAGCTGATCTCGCTCCTCCTGAGCGCGTTCTTCACGGGCGTCGCGGGCAGCTTCTACATGAACTACATGGGGTTCATCGACCCGGGCATCGTGTTCTCGATCCACGACATCTCGGTCATGATGATCCTCGTCACGATGCTCGGAGGCGTCGCGACGACGTGGGGACCCGCGGTGGGCGCCGCGATCTACATCCTCATGTCCGAGGCGTTCCGCACGTACCTGAAGTCCGGGCACCTCGTCTTCTTCGGCATCCTCATCATCGTGATCATCATCTTCTTCCCCCAGGGCATCGTCGGAACGCTCCGGGAAACCCTCCAGCGCCGGAAACGGCGCCTCGCGGCCCCGCCGGCCGGCGGCCCGCTGAAGGAGGCCGCATGAGCCTCCTCGAGCTGAAGGACGTCACGAAGCGCTTCGGCGGCCTCCAGGCCGTCGGCCACATGACCTTCACGGTCGAGAAGGGCGAGATCTTCGGGCTCATCGGCCCGAACGGCGCCGGCAAGACGACCGTCTTCAACGTCGTGAACGGCTTCTACGCGCCGACCGAGGGCGAGATCCTCTTCAAAGGCGAGCGCATCGACGGCTTGAAGCCCTACGAGATCTGCCGGCGCGGCCTCGCGCGGACGTTCCAGGTCGTCAAGCCCCTCGCGCGCCTGACCGTCCTCGAGAACGTCATGGTCTCGGCGTTCGCGCGCACGGACCACCGGGACGAGGCCCGCGCGATGGCGCTCGAGGCCACCGCGTTCACGGAGATGGAAGCCTGGCGGGACCGCACGGCGGGAAGCCTGCCGCTCGGGATGCGCAAGCGCCTCGAGATGGCCCGCGCCCTCGCGACGAAGCCGGAGCTCCTCCTCCTCGACGAGAATTTCGCGGGCCTCAACCCCGCCGAGGTCGAGAAGACCATCGCGATCGTCCGCAAGATCCACGAGAGCGGCGTCACGATCCTCATCATCGAGCACAACATGCGCGTCATCATGTCCATCTCGCAGCGCCTCCTCTGCATGTGCTACGGCGAACGGATCGCCCAGGGCACGCCGCAGGAAGTCGCGAACGACCCGAGAGTGATCGAGGCGTACCTGGGAGCCGCGCATGCTTGAGGTCAAGAACGTCGACGTGTTCTACGGGGACGTCCAGGTCCTCTGGGACGTGTCCTTCAACGTCCAGAAGGGCGAGATCGTCGCCTTGATTGGCGCGAACGGCTCGGGCAAGACGACGAGCCTGAACACGATCTCGTCGATCCTCAAGCCGAAGAAGGGCGCCGTGACGTACGAGGGGCAGGCCCTCCACACGCGCGCTCCCTACGACCTCGTCGGGCTCGGAATCGCCCACGTCCCGGAGGCTCGGCGGCTCTTCCCCGAGATGACCGTCAAGGAGAACCTCCTCCTCGGCGCGCTGACGCCCGAGGCGAAGAAGACGCGCCCCGAGATGCTCGAGAAGGTCTACGGGATCTTCCCGCGCCTCAAGGAGCGGGAGAAGCAGGCGGCGGGGACGATGTCGGGCGGCGAGCAGCAGATGTGCGCGATCGCCCGCGGCCTCATGTCGAAGCCGCGCCTCCTCATGCTCGACGAGCCGTCCCTCGGCCTCTCCCCCATCCTCGTCTCGGACATCTTCCGCGTCATCCAGGAGGTCCACGACGCCGGCGTCACGGTGCTGCTCGTGGAGCAGAACGTCTTCAAGAGCCTCGCAATCGCGGACCGCGCCTACGTGCTCGAGAACGGGCGCATCGTCCTCGAGGGCAAGGGAAAAGACCTCCTGAACGACGCGCACGTCAAGGAGGCGTACCTGGGCGTCTGACCCCGGCCAGCGCGACCTTCACGCGCTCCGGCGTCATGGGCATCTCGGTGAGGCGCGCGCCCGTCGCGTCGAAAACGGCGTTCGCGATGGCCGCCCCGACCGGGACGAGCGCCGGCTCGCCGCCTCCCTGCGGCGAGAGCTCGTCGTTCTTCACGAGCACCGTGTCGAGCGCCGGCATCATCGAGAACTTCGGGATCTCGTACGTGTCGAAGTTCTTCGTGAGGACGCGCCCGCCGTCGAAGCGGAGCTCCTCCGTGAGCGCGTAGCCGAGACCCATCATGATGCAGCCTTCCATCTGCATCGTGGCGCCGTCCGGGTTGATCACGACGCCCATGTCCTGGGCGCAGGCGATCCGCACGACGCGGATCCGCCCGGTGGCGGCGTCGACCTTCACCTCGGCTGCGAGGGCCACGTACGTCCCGGCGTCGATCCCGCAGGCGATGCCGACGCCGCGGCCCGACGGCCCGGCGGCGTTCTTCCAGCCGAAGCGCGCGGCGACGGCCTCGAGCACGCTCCGCATGCGCTTGTCGGACGTGTTCCGGAGGCGGAACTCGAGCGGGTCGGCCTTCGCCTTCGCCGCCATGACGTCGAGGTGTGACTCGCGCGCGAACACGTTCAGGTTCGCCCCCGGGGCGCGCCACGGCCCCGTCGCGAAGAGGTGCATCTTCGGGCTGTCGCTCCCCCAGCGTCCGTAGGTGCGCATGAGGTTGTGCGGGACGTCGTAGAACTGCTCGGCGCCTCGCGAGCCCGCCGCGTAGACCTGGTAGTCCCAGAGCGAGATCCGCCCGGCGCCGTCGATCCCGGACCGGATCTTCACGACGGCCGCCGGGCGGAACGCGTCGAAGAAGAACTCCTCGGCGCGGCTCCAGCACACCTGGACCGGCTTCCCCGTGATCTTCGCGAGCTTTGCGGCCTCGATGGCCTGCAATCCGCCGCCGCTCTTGCCGCCGAAGCCGCCGCCGACGAACGGCGTGATGACGCGGACGTTCTCCTTCGCGAACCCGATCGCCTGCGCGATCGCGGCCTGGTTCGGGAACGGCGTCTGCGTCGAGTTCCACACCGTCATCGTTCCGTTCTCGAGCCGCGCGAGCGCCGTGTGCGTCTCCATCGGCGCGTGCGCGCCGTAGCCGTTCACGTACTGCCCCTCGAAGAGCGAGGCCGAGGCCTTCTCGCCTTCCGCGAGGCTTCCCTTCTTCTCCCGCTCCTCGCCCGCTCCCGCGACCGCGAGGAGGTGGGCGAAGACGGTCCGGTCGTCGAACTCCGGCTTCGGGACGTCCCAGTCGGACTTCACGGCCGCGAGCGCCTTCTCGGCCGTCTCCGGGTCGGGCGCGAGAACGGCCACGAGCCCGCCCTCGTTCACGACGACGGCGCCCGGGAACCGCGCGGCGGCCGACGTGTCGACGCTCTTCATCACGGCGCCGTGGGCCGGCGGACGCAGGACCTTCGCGTACAGCATTCCGGGCAGGCGGATGTCCCCCGCGTAGGCGGCCTTGCCGGTCACCTTGGCGCGCGCGTCGAGGCGCTTCGTGGGCTTGCCCATCAGCCGGAACTCGGCGACGGACTTCTGGACGGCCTTCCCCTCGAGCGTCCTGACGATCTTCTGGCCGTTCGCGAGCTGGCCGAACGTGACGCGCACCTTCGGGTCCGCGGTCGAGACCACGGCGCCGTCCTCGACGCGGAGGGCTTCCCTGGGCACCTGGAGCTTCTCGGAGGCGAGCGCGACGAGCACCGCCTTCGCCTCCGCCGCCGCCGCGCGCAGCGCCGGGCCGAAGAAGCGGGTCGACATCGAGCCGTACGTTCCGTTGTCGAACGGGCAGAGCGCCGTGTCGCCCATGACCATGTCGACGGAGGCGAGCGGCACCCCGAGCTCGTCGGCCGCCATCTGGGCGAGCGACGTGACGACGCCCTGCCCCATCTCGATCTTCCCGGAGTAGACGGTGACGCGGCCGTCGGCCGCGATCCGCAGGTAGGCGTTGAAGTCCGTCGGGTAGCCGCGCGTGCGCGTTTCCTGCCCCACGAGGTCGGACAGGTCGGCGTTGAAGAGGACGATGATCCCGCCGCCGACGAGACGGACGAAGCGACGCCGGCTGAAGGAAGCCTCCGACGGGGTCGGCGGCAGAACGAGGGGAGGCCGGGCGCCGCTCACGACACGCCTCCCGCGGCCGCCTTCTCGATCGCCTGGACGATCCGGTGGTGCGCCGCGCAGCGGCAGAGGTTGTCCTCCATCCCCGCGACGATCTGGGGCCGCGAGGGCTTCGGGTTCTTCAGGAGCAGCGCGTAGGCGTTCATGATCATCCCGGGCGTGCAGAAACCGCACTGCAGGCCGCCCGTGTCCGCGAACGCCTCCTGGAGCGGATGGAGCTTTCCGTTCTTCTCGAGGCCCTCGATCGTCGTGACGTCCTTGCCGCGGACGGCCTTCACGGGCAGGAGGCACGTCCGCACGGCCTCCTTGCCGATGACGACCGTGCAGGCGCCGCAGAGGCTCTCGCCGCAGCCGAACTTCGTCCCCGTGAGGCCGAGATCGGTGCGAAGGACCCAGAGCAGCGAGCGCTCGGGGTCGACGTCGAGCTGGACGGGTTTTCCGTTGAGGCGGAACGAGACGGAGTCCTTCATTCAAGACCTCCCGAAGCTCGGGTCGATCATAGAACCGCCCCGCGCGGGGCGGGCGCCGCTCAGCGAGGCAGGAGCGTGCGCGGGTCGTTCGTGACCGCGTCGATCACGGAACCGTAGGCGGCGAACGAGCCGCCGGGCGTGGGCGTCGAGAGGACGAGCCGAGCCCCCGACACGTCCGCCGCGACGCCGAGGTCACGGACGACGCGCGTCACCTGCGTCATCCCGAGCGGCGGAAGCGCATAGCGCTTCGTCCCCAGCGACGCACCCGTTTCGGCCACGAGCGCGACGTCTACGTCGAGGGGCGTCTCGGTCGCGTTCGCGAGGATGAGGTTCGTGCGGAAAGCCGCGTCTTCGCGCACGCCGAGGATGGAGCGCGGGGCGGCGCCCACGAGATCCGCCGCGCCGACCGCGGGAACGCTCTGCCCGAACGTCCCGCCGCCCGGCGAGGGCGTCGACGTCTGCCCCGCCACGGCGAGCGCGGCGGACGACGAGGCGACCCGGATCGCGCCGTAGCCCGACGACACGCCGAAGACGGAGCCGAGGACGTCGGCGTACGTGACGGAGCGCCCCGCGGCGAGGGAGAACGACTGCTCGGCGCCGTTCCGGCCGTCGACGTCGTGATCGAGGAACTTCAGCCCCAGGGAGGCGTCCGCGGCGCCCGTGTTCGCGATCGTGAGGTCCGTCGTGTAGAACGCGCCGCCCTGACCCGCGGCCCGGGCGCTCGACGGCAGGATCCACGTCGCCGCGGGCGGAGGGGCGGACCCTCCGGAGATCGTGTAGGAGAAGGCGACCTGCCCGCTCTTCTGGGTCGCGCTCTCGTCCTTCGGCAGGAATTCCCGGATGTAGTCCACCTTCACGGACGACGGCGAGACGGTGACCTTCACGTAGCCCGAGTTCGGCAGGATGTCGCCGGACTTGTAGGCGTCGGCGTTGAACGCGGTGTAGGTGTAGTCCGCGGGGTTCGGGAGCTCCTGGTACGTGACGCCGTCGGCCTCCTGGCGGGCGAAGAGGTGGTCGTGGCCCTGGAAGAAGATCGTGACGTGGTTCTGGGCCATCAGCTGGTGGATCGGCAGGGGCCACGTCGGACGCTTGACCGCGAAACCGTATGAGCCGTCGGCGCTCTTCCCTCCCCACTCGAACTCGTCGGCGATGTCGACGCCGCCTCGGCCCGTCCCCATGACGTGGTGCGCGAAGACGAACTTCCACTTCGCCGTGCTGCTCTCGAGGGTCTGCTTGAGCCACGCGTACTGCGCATCGCCGTGCGAGATGAGCCAGCGGTCTGCCGTCTTGCCGCTGTTGCTCCCGATCCCGTTGTCCACCATCGCCGGAGACGTCCAGTACGGGTCGATCACGACGAACAGGGCGTCGCCGTTCTGCCAGGCGTAGTAGTCGCGCAGCGGGCCGGAGATGCCGGCCAGCGTCATCGTGTTGCCGGAGTAGAACGTGCCGGTCGTCGGGTCGTTCGGCGCGGGCATCGGGTAGTAGAGGTTGCGAGCGTTCTGGGCCCAGATCGGGACCTGGTTACTGTTCGTGCCGTCCGGCGGCAGGTTGTAGTTCCAGAGCGAGGTCTGCTCGTGGTTGCCGGTCACGAGGAACACGGGAGCCGAGCGCCCGACGATCTGGAGGTACGGGATCTGCAGCGTGTAGCGCCCCGTGACCGCGCTCTGCGTCCAGGGCGTCGGCAGCGTGTCGACGCTGAAGTCGTCGCCGCTCGTGAGGAAGAAGTCCGGTCGTTCCGCGGCGACCGCCGTCAATGTCTGGATGTAGAGCGCCGGGTCGAACATCGACTTCTCGCGCTCGGGATGCGAGTCGCCCTGCGCGCAGAAGACGAACGAGCTGCCCGGAGCGCGCTGCGTCTGGAACGAGGACTCCGTCCCGGGCGTGAAGGCGCCCGCGGAGCCGGCCGCGCGCGTCTGGACGCGGTAGTAGTACCGCGTATTCGGCTGAAGGCCCGAAAGGACCGTCTGGGAGACGTAGAAGCCGCCGACGTAGGGATCTGCGCCCATCGCCACGGACGGGGTCGTCGCGGTGTAGACGCCCGCGGCGAGGCCGTACTGGACGTTCATTTCGAGGGCGGCGTCGG
Source organism: Thermoanaerobaculia bacterium (assembly GCA_044229475.1). Classification (GTDB taxonomy): domain Bacteria; phylum Acidobacteriota; class Thermoanaerobaculia; order UBA5066; family UBA5066; genus Fen-183. The sequence goes on from JBGASW010000001.1 coordinate 834,496, forward strand.
CGCGGGTGTTCAGCGTGATGGACCGGTCCGTCGGCTGCCCCAGGAGCTGGGTGACCGTCGCGGCGCCCAGCGGCCGCGCGGCGAGGAGAGCGAGGAAAACGAGGACTCTCTTCATCGCGGGAGGAGCGTCCTCGGGTCGTTCGTCGTCGCGTCAATCACGGAGGCGTAGGCCGCGAAGGCGCCGTTCGTGGTCGGCGTCGAGAGGACGAGGCGCGCGCCCGCCGTCTCGGCCGAAACTCCGAGGTCGCGCACGACCCGCGTCACCTGCGTCATGCCGAGCGGTGGGAGCGTATAGCGCTTCGAGGCGAGCGCGGCCCCCGCGCTCGAGACGAGGGCGACGTCCACGTCGACCGGGGCCTCCGCGGCGTTCGCGAGGATGAGGTTCGTCCGGAACGCGGCGTCCTCTCGGACGGCCGCGATCGACCGCGGGATCCCCGCTTTCACGAGGTCGGCGTCGCCGAAGCCCGGAACGCTCTGACCAAACGTCCCTCCGGAGCCCGCGGGCGTCCACGTCTGGCTCGATACCGCGAAGGCCGTCGTCGACGCCGTCACGCGAAGGGCGCCGTAGCCCGTCCCCACGCCGAAGACCGAGCCGAGGACGTCCGCGTAGGTGACGCCCTTTCCGGCGGCGAGGGTGAACGTCTTCTCGTCTCCGGCGGTGCCGTCCGCGTCGTGCCCGAGGAACTTCACGGCGTACGTCGCGTCGACCGCGCCCGTGTTCGCGAGCGCGAGATCGGTCGAATAGAACGCGCCGCCCTGGCCCGGGGCGCGGGCGCTGGACGGCAGAATCCACGTCGCGGCGGGCGGGGGCGCCACGGACTTCCCCGCGACGGAATACGAATGAACGACGTCGCCGTTGTGGCGCGTCGCCGTCTCGTCAGCGGGGAGCAGCGACCGAACGTAGTCCACGGTCGCCTTCCCCTCGGCGATCCGCACCCGCAGGTGGCCAGAGCTGCCGTAGAGCGTGCCCGTGACGTAGCCGTATTCGACCGCGCTGGAAGTCGAGTCGGCGCGCGGGAAGCCCGGCTGCGGGACCTCCTGGTAGACGATCCCGCCGAGGTCCTGCTTCACGTACAGGTGGTCGTGGCCGTGGAAGACGACCGAGACGCCGGTGCGGACGAAGAGCGCTTGGAGCGGCTCGGCCCAGCCCGGGCGGTGCGCCGCGAAGCCCGGCGTGCCGTCGGCGTTCGCGCCCCCCCACTCCCAGAGGCCCGCGGCCTCCGCCCCGCCGCGGCGGTCCTTGCCGAAGCCGCCGACCAGGTGGTGGATGAAGACGAACTTGAGCTTCGCGGAGCTCGACTCCAGCGTGCGCTTCAGCCAGGCGTACTGCTCGGCGCCCAGGGTCCAGTTCCAGTTGTCGGAGCCGTTGCCCTTCTCGCGCGTGGGCCAGAAGGGGTCGAGGACGACGATCTGGGCGTCGCCCCACGCGAAGGAGTAGTAGTTCCGGAGCAGCCCGACCGCCGGCTCGGGCGTCGCGTTGCCCGTGTAGAACGCGTCCGGGGAGGGGTTCGGGAAGAGCGCGAGGCGCAGCCGGGCCGACCAGGCGGCGATGCTGTTCGCCGTGCCGTCGGCGGCGTAACCGATTTCGCCGTCGTGGTTGCCGAGCGTGAAGAAGACCGGAGCCGACGCGCCGATCAGGCCGAGGTAGTACCGCTGGGCGTAGTACTGGGGCTGAGCGTCCGTGAACGCGGCGCCGTACTTGTCGGTCATGAACGTGTCGCCGAGGTCCACGTGGAAATCCGGCGCGTCTGCGGCCGCGTTCTGCATCGTCCGGGCGAAGAGGGCCGGATCCGTGTTGTTGTCGAGATGCGAATCGGCGTGGAGCGTGAACGTGAACGCGCTTCCGGCGGGCCGCGCCGTGCGGAACGTCCGGGAGGGAGTCGCCGTGTACGCGCCGGACGTCCCGGCGCGCCAGAGCAGGCGATACGAATACGCGGTGTCCGGCTGCAGGCCGGCGACGGGGAACTCGACGCCCTGTTGCGCGGCGAGGGCCTTCGTCCCGGTCGCGGCCGGCGCCCCGCCCGCCGCGGGAACGACCTCGACGTAGCCGTCGCCGTCCTGGTAAGCGACCACGCTCACGACGATCGACGTGCCGGTCGGCTGCCCGAGGATGAGGTCCACCGGGTGCGCCGGGACGCCGAAGTCGGCAGCCAGCGGCAGCCCGACGAGGGCGGCCATGGCCGCGAGCGCGAGACGAGACGACGGGCCCTTCATCGCGGCAGGAGAGCCCTCGGGTCGTTCGTCGTGGCGTCAAGGACGGAGGCGTAGGCCGCGAGGGCGCCGCCCGCCGTCGGGGTCGAAAGGACGAGCCTTGCGCCGGCGACGTCCGCGGCCACACCGAGGTCGCGCACGATGCGCGTCACCTGCGTCATGCCCAGAGGATAGAGGGTGTACCGCTTCGAGGCGAGGCTCGCGCCCGCGGCCGAGACGAGCACCACGTCGACGTCGAGCGTTGCCTCCGTGGCGTTCGCAAGGACGAGGTTCGTGCGAAAGGCGGCGTCCTCGCGGACGGGCGCGATCGACCTCGTAACGCCCGGCCCAACGAGGTCCGCGGAGCCGCAGGCGGGCACGCTCTGGCCGAACGTCCCCCCGGCCGGCGCGGGCGTCGAGGTCTGGCTCGAGACGGCGAGCGATGCGACGGTCGAGGCGACGCGTACGCCGCCCCACCCCGAGCTCACGCCGAAGACGGAGCCGAGGACGTCCGCGTACGTGACGGTTTTCCCCGCGGCGAGGGCGAAGGTCCTCTCCGTGCCCGAGCGCCCGTCGGCGTCGTGCCCGAGGAACTTGAGGGCGAGCGTCGCATCCACGCCGCCCGCGTTCACGATCGTCAGGTCCGTCGTGTAGAAGGCGCCTCCCGTCCCGGCGGCGTGCGCGGCGGACGGGAGGATCCACGCCGCCACGTAGGCCGGAGCGGCCGCCGCGAAGAAGCGGACCGAGTCGGCGACGTAAGGCGCGAGCGTAACGGAGTCGGCGGGCGCGGCGTAAAGGTAGTACGTGGCGCACGTCGTGAAGTCGAACGGCGTGCCGTCCGCATATCGTCCGGACATGAACGAGCGCCGGAGCCCGACGAGCCGGTCCTTCTGCGCTTGCGTGAGCGTCGCCGCGACGCGCGCGAACGCCGCCGCGTAGGCGGCCACGTTCGCCCCGTCCAGCTCCCCGTAGATTCCCGACTGCTCGAGGACCGTGGCCTTGACGGCCGCGAGCTGCCCCGCCGTGGGTTCAGCGGACGAGATGAGGCTTCGGAGGGCGGTCGAGATGGCCGTCCGCGCCGAGACGATGCTCGGCGTGCCGGCGTAGAGCGCGCTCCGCTGAGTGTCCGCGAGCGCGGACACGATCGCGGCCTGCTCCGCCGTGACATAACCCTTCGACGCATCGCAGAGAGCCGATCCGGCCGTGACGGTCAGCTGCTCGTCGATGGAGTAGCCCTCGTGTCCGATCGCGGGAGCGTCTTTCATGTAGAAGGATCCGAAGTAGGTCCCGTGCCGCTCGGGGCAGAAGTAGACGTCGCCCGCGAGCGAACCGACGTACCAGCTGAAAAGGTCGCCCGCGTAGGTCATCACGGCGACAACCTCGTCGTTCGTGAGGCCCTGCGTCGTGCCGCGGACGTCGTCCATCGTGCGCGGCGGCCAGGACGCCCATCCCTTGCCCGCCATCGCCGAGAGGTAGGCCTTCTGGGACGCCGTGAACGAGCGGTAGATCCGCGCGTACACGACGGCACGGTCGTAGCTGAGCTGGCCGTCGAGCACGTAGAGCTCGCGGGAGGCGGCCTTGACGGCCGCGACGTCGAGGCCCGTGGTGCCCGCCGGGAGGTTCCCGTCCACGAGGCGTCGGAAAGCCTGCATGAGCGGGTAGCGGCCATACGCGTACCGGTTGATCGGCTCCACCTGCGTCGACGCGAGCGCCTTGAGCCAGCCGAGCTGCTCGGCCGTGAGGATCGAGAGGACGTCGCACGCGGCACGCGTGAGGAAGCTCGTGTTGTGCCCCATGTCGTCGGGGTCGTTGTCGCGCAGGTACTGGAAGCCCCAGTAGTCCGCGACCTTCCCGGGCGGGAAGAACGACTGGGCCTGGAGGTTTCCCGTGACCATCCCGAGGCCGTCGAAGGCGAGCGTGGTCCGCTGCGCGCCGTCCGTGAGCGCCTGGGCGAGGTTGAAGGCGGGCGGGGACGCGGGAGTGATCGGAATCGAAAGCGTCCCGGTCGTCGAGGCTCCGCCGGCGTCCGTCACGCGGCAGGTCAGGGCGACGGCGCCCGAGACGCCCGCCGAGAACGCGACGCTCTCCGTCGCGGCGCCGACCATGGCGGCGCCGTTCGAGACGGTCCACGCGTAGCTCGCGCCCGCCTGCGCGGGCACCGAGGCCGCATAACCGGCCTGTCCGGCGGTGACGGAGGACGGGGCGGTGATCGTCGCGACGGGCGCGCCGGCGGCGGCCCCCGCGAGAAGCGCGACGAGCAGGGCGGCTCTCATTTCGACTTCCTTTCGCCCTCCGCAGACGGCGGGGGCGCGTCCTCGCGGGCGGGGCGCGGGGGGCGGTACTCGTCCGGCGTGAGACGACCGTCGCCGTTCTTGTCCAGCTTCTTCAACGCCGCGGATGCGTTTGCGATCTCGTCGGCGTCGATGACGCCGTCGCCGTTCGCGTCGAGGGCGACTTCCAGAGGGGGCTTCGGTCGATGCGGCGGGCCGCCGGCCTTTTGCGCGGGCGCGTGCCCCGCCACGAGGAACGAGCCGGCCGCCACGACCAGGGCGAGCGCGGGCAGCGCGACGCGGCCGGGGCGGAGCGGGAGGGACGGTGTGCGTGGGCTCATCTTGGTCAACCTCCACCCCAAACGTAGACGCGCACCGGTCGCGCCGCTTCACGCCTCTGCAAGTTGTTCGTAAGAGATGTAAGGCCTAGCCGTCGAAGCGGTAGCCCAGCCGGTGGACCGTCACGACGTAGACCGGGTGCGACGGGTTCGGCTCGATCTTGGCGCGGAGCGAGGCGACGTGGACGTCCACCGTGCGGGACACGGGTGTCGCCTCGTAGCCCCAGACCTCGTCGAGCAGGCGGTCGCGCGAGAGGATCTCGCCGCGGTGCTCGATGAAGAACCGCAGGAGCCGGAGCTCCATGCTCGAGAGCCCCAGGACCTCGCCGGCGCGGGTGACTTCGGCGCGGCGGAAGTCCGCGCGCACGTCGCCGAAGACGAAGACGTCCGCCGCCCGGCTCCCCGAGGCGCTCCGCCTGAGGAGCGCCTCGAGCCGCGCGAGAAGCTCCGCCATCTCGAAGGGCTTCGTGAGGTAGTCGTCGGCTCCGAGTTTCAGGCCCACGACCTTGTCCACGACCTGGGCCCGGGCGGTGAGCATGAGGATGGGCAGCGCGAGGCCGCGCTGGCGCATTTCCCGGCACACGGCGAAGCCGTCCACGCCCGGGAGCATCACGTCGAGGATCACTACGTCGAACGGCTCCTCGGCGGCGACCCCCAGCGCGGATTCGCCGTCGCCGCGCGCCGTGACGCGGTAGCCCTCGGCCACGAGGCGGTCGGTCAGGGTCAGGACGAGGCTCTCCTCGTCCTCCACGAGCAGGACTCGCGGCGCGATGCGCTTCGGCGCGGCTGCGCTCACACGTCCGTCCCCGTCCCGGCGTCTGCCGGCAGGTGGATCGCGAAGACGCTGCCCTTGCCGGGCGTCGAATCCACCGTCACGCGGCCGCCGTGGGCCTCCACGACGTGGCGCACGACGGCGAGGCCGAGGCCGCTCCCGGTGATCCCCGCGGCCTGGGCGTCCGCGCTCCGGAAGAACGGTTCGAACAGCCGGGAGAGGTCGCTCCGCTTGATCCCGATCCCGCGATCGGCGACCGACACGACCACCTCTTCGCCCTGGTGCGTCGCGACGCTCTTCGCGCCGACGCCGATCCACCCCGCCGTTCCACCGTACTTCAGGGCGTTGTCGACGAGGTTCGCGAGCGCCTGGCGGAGGGCCGCGGCGTCGCCGCGCACACCGGGCAGGCCTCCCGCCACCGCCTTCTCGACCGCGACGCGTTTCTCCTCGAGCACCCACCGGCAGTCTGCAAGAACGCCGTCCACGAGCGCGGCGACGTCCACGGGCTCCATCCGGAAACTCTGCACGCCCGACCGTATCCCGGCGAACGTCAGGACGCGGCCCACCATCTCGGTGAGCCTCCGGCCTTCCCGCTCGATGAGCGCACCGTATTTCCGGACCTTCTCGGGGCTGTCGACGATTCCGTCTGCGAGGTTCTGGCCGGCCGAGCGCATCGCGGTCAGCGGCGTCTTCAGCTCGTGCGACACGCCCGCGACGAACTCCATCTGCTGACGCGCGAGCCGCTGGGCCCGGCGCGTGGTCGCGACGAGGACGACGAGCGTCGCCGCGAGGAGCGCGAGGATCGCGGCGCTGACGGCGAGGTTTCGGCGCCGCGCGCCGGCCACGGCGGCCTCCAGCGAACCGGACGGGTGGCGCACCGAGAGGATCCACTTCCCGGGCTCCGGTTCGTCACCGGGCCGGTGCAGCGTGAAGAATTTCCGCACCGCGTCCTCCGGATGCACCTCGCGGGACGCGACCCGCGGCCCTCCCTGGAACAGCACGTCGTCCGGCCGTCCGGCGACGACGACCGAGACCGAAAAGGCGAGGCCGCCCGGGCCGCCGAATTCCCGCTCGGCCCGGCGGAGAAGGAATTCCTTCTGCAGGAATTCGCGGTCCAGGCGGACGACGACGTGCTGCCGCGGCGGCCGGCGTTCTCCGCCCGCGTCGGGTTCCGGGTCGCGGGGAGGAGGCGGCCTGCGCTCGTCCTCGCCGCCCCGCCGCCGGGAAGGTCGGACCGGAACGATGACGCCCGGCAGCCGCTCGTCGAGCGAAGGCACCTTCCCGCGCGCCTCGAACGCCTCGCGCACGGACTCGAGTCCCGCCTCCCATGCCGCGTCGCCGAGGCGCCCGCTCGCCTCGTCGAAGCGCTGCAGGGCGATCTCCCCTCTTCCGAATCGCGTGACGACGAGAAGCTCGCGCACGAACTTCGGCGCGGGAGCGGTTGCGCGCCAGCGTGCGAGGCGACCGGAGAGGTCGTTCGCGAGTTCCTCGTCCGGAATGTCGTCCTTCGACTGGAACGCCTGCTGAACGCGTGCAATCTCGCGGTCGACCTCGGAGCAGAAGCGCTCGGCCGCGTCGTCGAGAACCGTCTTCAGGTGCTCCTGCTCGGCTTCGCTGACGCGCGCGATCCACCGGTACTGCAGCCCTCCGAGCGCGACGAGCGCGGCGAGCAATCCGAGGATGAGGGCGATCGGCAGAAGCGAAGGCAGTTTGCGCGGCCGCATCAGACCAAGTGTAGTGCCAAAAACCCGCCTGCAATCAACACTTTACATCTCTTGCAACTCTCTTACGGGCCGGTGATCCGGGGCATGCACTGGGCCGTCCGCTTCCCTTGACACCCATTCGGCGCCGCCCCATGTCTATGGAGGAGGGTCTGAATGAATGCCTCCGCGGAGGCGCTCGGCGCCTCGTCCCGCGTGGTCGAGGCGCGTGAGATTTCCGCGCTCCTCGACGTCATCCTCGAATCGGGTTACCGGGTCCTCGGGCCGACCGTCAAGGACGGCGCGATCGTGTACGACGAGATCGCGTCCGCCGCCCGGCTCCCGGCCGGGATCGGACAGGAACAGACGAACGGCCGCTACCGCCTCCGAAAGCGAAGCGACGGAGCGCTCTTCGGCTACACCGTCGGGCCGCACGCCTGGAAGAAGTTCCTCTTCCCCGCTTCCCTTCGCCTCTTCGGCGTCACCCGCCAGAAGAAGACGCTCCAGGTCGAACCCGCTGCGGCGGACGCACGGCCCGACGCCTTCCTCGGCGTGCGGCCCTGCGATCTCGCGGCGATCGCCCGCCAGGACCGCGTCTTCCTCGGAGGGCCGTACGCCGATCCCGCGTACCGCGCCCGGCGCGAGAAGGCGCTGATCGTCGCCGTGCAGTGCGGCGAGGCCGAGGGCACGTGCTTCTGCTCCTCGCTCGGAACGGGCCCGCGCGCCGCTGCGGGATTTGACCTCGCTCTCACGGAGCTTCTCGGAGACGGGCGGCACCAGTTCCTCGTCGAGGTCCGCTCCGACCGGGGCGCGAACCTCCTCCAAAGGATCGACTCGCGCCCCGCGAGACCGGACGACCTGGAGGCCGCGCGCGCGGCGACCCGCCGCGCCGAGGCCGGGATGGGCCGCAAGCTCGACACGGCGGGCCTCAAGGACCTTCTGACCGCCAGCAACGACAGTCCCCGCTGGGAGCAGATCGCGGAGCGATGCCTCTCGTGCGCGAACTGCACGATGGTCTGTCCCACCTGCTTCTGCGCGACCGTCGAGGACGCGTCGGACCTCACGGGCACGTCCGCCGAGCGGTGGCGGCGCTGGGATTCCTGCCACACGCTCGACTTCTCGTACATCCACGGCGGCAGCATCCGGCGCAGCGCGTCGGCCCGCTACCGGCAGTGGATGACGCACAAGCTCGCGACGTGGGTCGACCAGTTCGGCGAGACCGGCTGCGTCGGCTGCGGCCGCTGCATCACGTGGTGCCCCGTGGGGATCGACCTCACGGAGGAGGCCCGCGTTCTCCAGGAGGCCCGGCCCGCGCCGGCCGCCTGACGGAGGAACCGATGGAAGCTCTCGACCCCCTGCTCGCCGAACACCCGTTCCTCAAGGGCCTGACTCCCGCGCACATCCGGACCGTCGCGGGCTGCGCGCGCAACGAGCGCTTCGACCCCGGGCAGTTCCTGTTCCGCGAAGGCGAGGAAGCGCATCAGTTCTTCATCGTCCGGCACGGAAAGGTCGCCGTGGAAGTCGGGGCTCCGCCGCGCGGCGCCGTGACGATCCAGACCGTCGGCGACGGCGAGATCCTCGGCTGGTCCTGGCTCGTGCCCCCGTACCGCTGGCGTTTCAGCGCGCAGGCCAAGGAGCTCACGCGTGTCATCGCGCTCGACGGGCGCTGCCTCAGGCAGAAGTGCGAGGAGGACCACGACCTCGGCTACGAGCTGCTCAAGAGCTTCGCCGACATCGTCGGGCAGCGCCTCGACGCGACGCGCCTGCAGCTCCTCGACGTCTATGCCACCGAGCCGGCCGGGAGACACAAGTGAGTGTGGTCCTCGAGGCCCCACGGCCCGCGGACGCGGCTCCGGGACCGGCGGCGGACCCGATGCAGCCCGTCCCGTTCGTCGTGGAGCGCACGCAGCGCGAGACGGCCGACACGTTCACCCTCGAGCTCCTCCCGCAGGGCGGGGGCCGGTTTTCGTTCGATCCCGGCCAGTTCAACATGCTCTACGTCTTCGGGATCGGCGAGGTGCCGATCTCGATCAGCGGCGACCCGGCCTTCCCGCAGCGGCTCGTCCACACGACGCGCGTCGTGGGCGCCGTCACGAAGGGGATGGGCGCCCTGAAGCGCGGCGACGCGCTCGGCGTGCGAGGCCCGTTCGGCACGGGCTGGCCGGTCGAAGAGGCGGAGGGCTGCGACGTCGTCTTCGTGGCGGGCGGCATCGGCCTCGCCCCGCTTCGCCCGGCCCTCTACGAGATCCTCGCCCACCGCGAGCGATTCGGGCGCGTCGTCCTCCTCTACGGCGCCCGCACGCCGGACGACATCCTGTACCGCAAGCAGCTCCACGACTGGCGCGGGGATTTCGACCTCGACGTCCACGTGACGGTAGACCGGGCGACGAGCGCGTGGCGCGGGAACGTCGGCGTCGTCACGACGCTCATCCCCCGCGTCCCGTTCGACCCGTACCACACCGTCGCGATGGTCTGCGGCCCCGAGACGATGATGCGGTTCACCGTCCTCGAGCTCGAGCGCCGCGGCGTCCCGGCCGCGAAGGTGTGGCTCTCACTCGAGCGGAACATGAAGTGCGGCGTCGGGCTCTGCGGCCACTGCCAGTGCGGGCCGAAGTTCATCTGCAAGGACGGGCCGGTCTTTCCCTGCGCCGACGTGTGGGACCTCATGTCCCGCCGGGAGCTCTGAATGGAGAACGCAAAGCCCACGCTCGCCGTCTTCAAGTTCGCGTCCTGCGACGGCTGCCAGCTCTCGCTCCTCGACTGCGAGGACGAGCTCCTGGCCGTGGCGGGCGCCGTCTCGATCGACAACTTCCTCGAGGCCTCCCGCGCCGTCGGCAAGGGGCCGTGGGACCTCGTCCTCGTCGAGGGCTCGATCACGACGCCGCACGACGCCGAGCGCATCCACAAGATCCGCCGCCAGGCGAAGTTCCTCGTGACGATCGGCGCCTGCGCGACGGCGGGCGGAATCCAGGCGCTCCGCAACTTCACGGACGTCGCGGACTACGCGAAGGCCGTCTACGCGTCGCCCCAGTTCCTCGAGGTCCTCGGCAAGTCGACCCCGATCCGCGACCACGTCTTCGTCGACTTCGAGCTGCGCGGCTGCCCGATCAGCAAGGTCCAGCTCCTCGAGGTCGTGAGCGCCTTCCTCGCGGGCCGCAAGCCCGTGACGCCGGCCTCCAGCGTCTGCCTCGAGTGCAAGCGCCGCGGCACGCCGTGCGTCATGGTCGCGCACGGCACGCCCTGCCTCGGGCCCGTCACGCCGTTCAACGCGAGCGCCGAGGCGTTCCGCAAGGAGAGCGAGCTCCATGAGTAAGGTCCGGACGATCACGGTGAACGCCCTCGCCCGCGTCGAGGGCGAGGGCGGACTCAAGGTGCGGGTCCGCGCGGGGAAGGTGCAGGAAGTGAGGCTCGACATCTACGAGCCTCCGCGCTTCTTCGAGGCGTTCCTCAAGGGCCGCGCGCTCGGCGAGGCGCCGGACCTCACGGCCCGCGTCTGCGGAATCTGCCCCGTCGCGTACCAGATGAGCTCCGTCCACGCGATGGAGGCCGCGTGCGCGGCCGACCCCGGCCCGCAGGTGCGCGCGCTCCGCCGCCTCCTCTACTGCGGCGAGTGGATCGAGAGCCACGTCCTCCACGCCGCGATGCTCCACGCGCCCGACTTCCTCGGGTACGAGAGCGCGCTCCACATGGCCAAGGACCACCCCGGGGCGGTCACGCTCAGCCTGCGCCTGAAGAAGGCGGGAAACGAGATCGTGACGGCCGTCGGCGGGCGCGAGATCCACCCCGTGAACGTGCGCGTCGGCGGCTTCTGGCGCGCGCCGTCGCCGTCCGAGCTCGCGCCGCTCGTCCCGAAGCTCGAGACGGCGCGCGGCGAGGCGGTCGAGCTCCTGAGATGGGCGTCGGGCTTCACGTTTCCGGACCTCGACCTGCACCACGAGCTCGTCTCCCTGCGCCATCCGTCCGAGTACCCGCTCAACGAGGGGCGCATCGTCTCGAGCGAAGGGCTCGACATCGCCGCGTCCGAGTGGGAGCAGCACTTCGAGGAAGAGCACGTCCAGAGGTCGAACGCGCTCCACGCGCGGCGCAAGGGGGGCGGGATCATCCAGACCGGTGCGCTCGCGCGCTACACCCTCAACTTCGACCGGCTGCCCGCGCCCATCCAGGCCGCCGCGCAGGAGGCCGGCCTCGGGAAGGAGTGCCGGAACCCGTTCAAGAGCATCCTGGTGCGCTGCGTCGAGACGCTCTGGGCGATCGACGAGGCGCTCGTGATCCTGCGCGCGTACGAGCCGCCCGACCCGCCGTTCGTCGACGCCGTCCCGCGCGAAGCCGTGGGAGCGGCGGCCACCGAGGCGCCTCGCGGCCTGCTCTTCCACCGCTACCGCATCGGCGGCGACGGCCTCATCAAGGAGGCCCGCATCGTGCCGCCCACGGCGCAGAACCTGAGGGCGATGGAGGCGGACCTGCGCGGCTTCGTCCAGGACCACCTCGACATTGCCGAGGACCGGCTGACTCTCCTCTGCGAGCAGGTCGTCCGCAATCACGACCCGTGCATCTCCTGCGCGACGCACTTCCTGAAGCTCAGGATCGAGAGGGACTGACGTGCCGCTCCTCGTGATCGGCGTCGGCAACGACTTCCGCGGCGACGACGCGGCGGGCCTCCTCGCGGCCCGCCGCCTGCGCGCCTGCCGCGGCGTGCGCTCCGTCGAGCACACGAGGGACGGGCTCTCCCTCATGGAGCATTGGCGCCCGACGGACCGCGTCGTGGTCGTGGACGCGCTCTCGTCCGGCCACGCTCCGGGGACGGTCTTCCGCTTCGACGCGACGGAGGGTCCCGTCCCCGGCGACGTGGGCTGGATCTCGTCGCACTCGCCCGGTGTCGCCGAGGGCATCGAGACGGCCCGCATCCTCGGCCGCCTCCCCGCCTCGCTGACGGTCTACGGCATCGAGGCCGAGCACCTCGACCCGGGCGCCCGCGTCACGCCCGCGGTCGCGGGAGCGGTCGAGGAAGTCGCCCTCGAGATCCTCGAGGATCTGAACCGGCCCTGACGGGACGGCCCGCTACTTTCCGAGCTCCCCGGCCACCTTCGCCGCCGTCTCCACGCCGCGCGCGAGCACCGACCGGATGCGCCCGTCCTCCAGCGCGAGGATTCCGGCGATCGTGCAGCCCGCCGGCGTCGTCACGTCGTCCTTCAGCGCCGCGGGGTGCCGGCCCGTCGTCAGGACCATCTCGGCGGCGCCCATCGTCATCTGGGCGACGAGCGTCGTCGCGACGCTGCGCGGCAGGCCGCGCATGACGCCGCCGTCCGCGAGCGCCTCGATGATGATGTAGATGAAGGCGGGGCCGCTCGCGGAGAGGCCCGTGACCGTGTCCATGTGCTTTTCTTCGAGCTCGAGGACCTTCCCGAGCGGCTCGAAGATCTCCGTCGCGAGCGCGACGTCGGCATCGGTGGCGTGGCTCCCCTTCGACAGCACCGTCATGCCCTTCCCGATGAGGCACGGCGTGTTCGGCATGGCCCGGAGCACGGGCGTCGCGTCGCCGAAGTGGCCCTCGATGAAACCCGTGCTGATGCCGGCGGCGATCGAGATCACGAGCGGCGGCCTCCTGCGCCGGCCCCGGATCGACTCGACGGCCTTCGCCACGTCCCTCGGCTTCACGCACAGGAGGACGATGTCGGCGTCGGCGGCGGCTTTCGTGTTCGCGGTCGTGCACGCGAAGCCCAACTCCTTTGCGACCTTCTCCGCGCTGGCCTTCGTGCGCGCGGTCGCGCGCAGCGCCTGCGCCCTGACCTTTCCCGAACGCAGCAGGCCCGAGGCGATGCTGCGACCCATGGTTCCCAACCCGATGACGGCGATCTTCTTCCGCGCGAGCATGTTCGGACTCCTTCGGTGATGCGCGGAGTTTACGGCGTCGCCGCCATGCGACGGAGGCGTGAGAGTAGATTCCGTTCCCATGAACGGGAGCGGCTCATCGTCAGGCCGCCAGTTGGCGCTTCTCGCCCTCTTCTTCGCCTCCGTCGCGGTCTTCGCGGATCTCTACGTGACCCAGCCGATCCTCCCGCTGCTCTCGCACGAGTTCGGAGTCTCAGCTCCGACGGCCGCGCTCACCGTCTCGGTCGTCGTCCTCATGATCGCGCTCGTCTCGAACGCCTACGGCCCGCTCGCGGACGCCTGGGGCCGCAAGCCCGTCATGGTCGCGAGCTGCGCGGCGCTGGCCGTCCCGACGTTCCTCTGCGCGGCGGCGCCCTCCTTTCCCGTCCTCGTCGGCCTGCGCGCCCTGCAGGGTCTCCTCATGCCCGGCGTCGCGGCGGTGGCCGTCGCCTACATCGGCGACGCGTACGCCGGGGCCGCCCTCGGGCCCGCCGTTGGCAGCTACGTGGCCGCCTCGGCGCTCGGCGGGCTCACGGGGCGCGTCGCGAGCGGCTGGATCGCGAGCCATTTCAGCTGGCGCGCGCCGTTCCTCGTCTTCGGCGCCGTGACGCTCGTCGCCGCGCTCGGAATGGCTCTCCATCTCCCCGCTTCGCCGCCCGGGCCCGCCCGCTCGGTGGCGGGCGCCTTCCGCGAGATGGCCGGGCACCTGCGGGACCGGCGGATCGCCGGCGGGCTCGTGATCGGCTTTACGGTCTTCTTCGGGTTCATCGCGATCTTCACGTACCTGCCGTACTACCTCACGGCTCCCCCTTTCGGCCTCTCGACGGCGAGTGTCTCGGGTGTCTACCTCGTCTACGTCGCCGGGATCGCCACCTCGTGGCTGGCGGGCCGGGCGTCGCAGCGGTTCGGGCGGAGGGCGATCATGGCCGCCGGCTTCCTCGTGGCGGCCGCCGCCGTCCTGTCGACCCTCGCCGCCTCGCTGCCCGCGGTCGCATGCGGCCTCGTGGCCCTCTGCATCGGGATGTTCCTGGTCCAGGGCACCGCCCCGGCCTACGTGAACGCCGCCGCACGGCAGGCCAAGGGCGGGGCCGGGGCCCTCTACACGACGTTTTATTACCTCGGGGCGACGTTCGGCTCCGTCCTGCCCGGATTCGCCTGGCAGGCGTGGGGCTGGCCGGGGGTCGTCGCCGCCTGCCTGGCCTCCTTTGCGGCCGGGCTGCTCGCAGTGAAATTTCTCTGCGCGTAAATGCGCCGGACCCTCCGGCAAATGATTGACAGGTCGCCCCGTTGGACTATCCTTTACCTACGCCTAACGACCGGCCGAAGAGGAGACTCGTTCTCATGCCGATTTGCGCGCACCCCGCACCCCGGAGGCTCGCTTCCGTTCTCGCCACTGCGTCCCTCCTTGCCCTGATCGGCGCCGCCTTCCCGGCTCACGGGCAGGCCATGGTCAAGGTCAACGACAACGTCAACTTCAAGCTCGGATTCCTGATCCAGCCGCAGGCGGACTGGACCGAGACCATCAACGCGACCGGCGACGGATCGAACGGGTTCCAGCAGAACCTGCTCATCCGCCGGCTGCGCTTCCTCATCGGCGGCCAGGTCGCGAAGAACGTGTTCTTCTTCGCGGAGACCGAGAACTCGAACCTCGGCAAGTCCACGCAGGCCGTCGGCTCGACGACCGGCACGAAGTCGCCGGGCACCGGGTTCAACCTCCTCGACGCGGTCGGCGAGTGGCGCATCGCGAAGGAGTTCAACGTCCAGTTCGGCGAGCTGCGGTCCCCGGTCAGCCGCGAGGGCCTCAAGAGCAGCCCGAACCAGTTCATGCTCGACCTCTCGGCCTACGCGTTCCTGACGAGCTCGGCTCTCCAGAACAACGCCGGCCGCGACACCGGCGTCATGTTCCGCGGCTGGTTCCTCTGCGACCGCCTCGAGTACCGCTCGGCGATCGTGTCGGGGCTCCGCCAGCCCGGCGTCAAGAACTCGCCGCGCTTCGTGAACCGGCTCCAGTACAACTTCTTCGACACGGAGGTCTACAACCTCCCGTCCTACGCGGGCGTGAACTACGGCAACAAGAAGATCCTCGCGGTCGGCGGCGCCTACGACACGCAGGGCGCCTACCGGTTCGCCTCGGCCGACATGTACCTCGACTTCCCCGTTCCGGTAGGCTCGTTCGAGTCGACGATCCAGTACCAGTACGCGAACGGCGGAACGTTCATCACGACCCTTCCAGAGCAGAGCACGTTCCAGATCGAGGCGGGCGCGTACTTCAAGAAGGCCAAGATCGCCCCGATCGCCCGCTACGAGCAGAAGACGTTCAGCCAGACCATCAACGAGTCGAAGAACGAGTACCGGTACGCATTCGGCCTGAACTACTACCCGTACGCGAAGTCCGAGAGCAACTTCAACATCAAGTTCTGGTGGCAGCGCGTCACGGTGAAGTGCGCGTCTTCCGTGAGCCCGTGCCCGGCCAGCTCGTCGAACTTCATCACCGACCAGGTCACCCTCCAGATGCAGGCCTACTACTTCTGATCCCCGGCGCGCCCGCGCCAACCGACCGAAACCCCCCGCCCCTCTCAGGAGGGGCGGTTCCGTTCTGGAGGACACGATGACGCCGAACCGCAGCTCCCGCCTTCTCGCCGTCCTCGCCGCCGCGCTTCTCGCGGTCTTCCCCGCCCGCTCCGAGGACGAGATCCGCCTCGGCGCCGTCCTGCCCGTCACCGGGAAGGAGTCGAAGATCGGCGGCGCCTACAAGCAGGCCACCGAGTTCGCCGTCAAGGAAGTCAACGACGCCGGCGGGCTCGACGTCGGGGGCAAGAAGATGAAGGTCGACCTGCGCCTCCTGGACGACACCTCCGAGGCCAGCAAGAGCGCCCAGCTCGTCGAGCAGCTCATGGCCCAGCAGAAGGTCCACGCCGTCGTCGGCGGGTACGGCTCGCAGCTCGTCCAGGCGCAGAGCGTCGTGCCGGACCGCTACGAGATCCCGTACGTCGCGGGCGGCGCGGGTGCGACGAGCATCTACGGGCGGAGCAAGTGGGTGTTCGGCACGCTCTCCCCCGTCGAGAACCTCGCGACGACGCAGATGGAGTTCCTCTCGGACCTCGTCAAGGAGGGCAAGCTCAAGCCGCCCCTGAAGATCGCGATTGTCTGGGAGAACACCGAGCACGGGAAGGACTTCCAGAAGGGCATCCACGACTTCGTCAAGGCGCACCCGAAGGAGTTCTCGGTCGCGCTCGACGAGAGCTTCGAGATGTACGCGCCCGACTTCAAGCCGCTCCTGACGCGCGTCCAGGCGGCCAAGGCCGACCTCTTCATGTGCGACGCCCACCTCGAGGACTACATCTCGATGCAGCGCACCTACACGCAGATGGGCCTCTACCACCTCATGATCACGTACGGCGCGCGCGGCTCGGACGAGGCCGCCCGTAAGGGCCTCGGCGCCGCCACGGACTGGATCTTCGCGAGCGGCTGGTGGTCGGACCTCCTCCCCTACCCGCAGGTCAAGGCGTGGACGGAGAAGTACAAGGCCGCGACCGGCACGACGCCGCAGTGGTACCACGCGTGCGCCTACGAGACCGTCCGCGCGGTCTTCACGGCGATCAAGAAGGCCGGCTCCCTCAAGCCGGAAGCGATCCGCGCCGCGCTCGCCTCGCTCGAGATCAAGGACTCGATCCTGCCCGGCGGCGTCTTCAAGTTCAGCAAGACCGGCCAGGCCGTCCTCCCGTTCGTCGTCACCCAGAACAAGGCGAACGGCAAGCTCGACCTCGTCTGGCCGAAGGACGCCCGCACGGGCCCGCCGGTCGCACCGATCCCGAAGGGGTGACGGGGGGTAGCGCATGCCGGGCGGGAACCGCTTCGCGGGTGTCTTCGACACCGCCGTCGGGTCCACGATGCGGCCCGGAGATCCGGGCACGGCCAAGCTCACGCGCGACTGGGGCGAACGGCTCGTCTCCGTCCGCTACCGCTACGCGGCCGACCCGCCGATGCGATTCACCACCATCGAGATCGTCGTCGACGCGGCGCCCTGGAAGCCCTCGCCCGCCCGGCCCGTGCTCGTGGAGGTCCGCTCGTGGGAGTCGGCTCTCCGGAAGAGAATCGTCGAGGCGGGCGGCCAATGGGACGCGCGGGCCGGACGCTGGCGGATTCGATACGACAAGGTTCTGGCCCTCGATCTCGGAGCCCGGGTGCAGCTCACGAAGAAGGCAAGGGGCCGGACGCGGAGGTCGAAAATCTCTACACCGGAAGGGACACCGACTTCCCTACCTAAGCCGAAGCCACCTCGAAATGTAGGCAGGGGCGCCTAGAAATGCGCCGCCCGGATGCCGTCTAATACTAGTTAGGCCGCAGAAACCTTCATGAGCGAACACCACGTTTTCGAGTCGGCGCTACGCGATGTCGCGTTCGCACCGAACGGCGCGTTTCGTATCCGACCCACCGGCGCCGACATCGTGGCGGCTTTTGTCGTAACCCTGTTCGGTGCATCGGCCTCTCTACTCGGGGGCGTCTTCGCTCTCGTGTTCCTTGCAAACGGCTGGTCGTTTCCACTGGTCGAAGCGCAGGGCATGGCCTTCCTCGTCGTCGCGCCCGTTCTCTTCGTTTTGTCGGCCGCTCCACTAGTTCTGCATCGCGCGCGCCTCCTTGGTGCGGGCCAGGGCGTGCGCAATCTCGTGTTTGGCGTCCTGCTCAGCGTCTTTTCCTTTCCGCTTCTCATCGTCGCCACTAATGCTTCGCCCTCGCTTCCAGCGTGGCTTCGGGTCGCCGGCGTTCTTTCTGCGGGCTTTATCGGCGGCCTGGCAGCTCATGGCGTCTCGCTGCTGCATAGGCGGGCTGCGGCCTAACACCTCATTGCAGCGGACTCGTCGTCAGTCGCTGGCGCTCCTTCCTTCTCGCCGCTGAACTCGATATCGTTAGACGCCGAGAGTGGAGAGCACACGTCTTGAGCGCCTACGTGCGGCGGCAGAAGCCTTCCGGCGCGCGCTCTTGGCCGTACCTGGCCTCGACCTGCCTGTAACGCTGCGTACCTTTCCGGTCGGCGCGTGCGGGGACACTTGCCTCCTACTTGGCGCGTACCTCCACGACCTCGGCCTCGGCCCGTTCGCCTACGTAAACGGCTCACGCCCGGTAGAGCGCGCGCCTGGCTTGTTGCAATCGCACGCATGGCTCGCTTCAACCGACGGCACGGTCATCGACATAACCGCGCACCAGTTTTCGGAGTTTCCGGAGCCGGTGTACGTGGGTGCGGCCACCGCCTGGCACGGCACTTTCGATTCGGCTCAGCAGGGCACGGCTGACTTTCGGAATTACGACCCACGTACGGTAGAGGCGCTCGGGCGCGTCTATGCCGCCATCCGCAGTCGCGTCGGCGTCTAACACCTCATTGCACCGGACTCGGCGTCAGTCGCTGCGCTCCTTCCTTCTCGCCGGTGAACTCGATATCGTTAGGCAGCACACCCTCTATGCCAGGCAACGAACTTGGCCCCGACTCCAAAGCGGAATGCCCCCGTCACGGCATCCAGCGCCCCACGTTCGTCTGCATCCACATAGTCGAACACACCGCAGTTTCCTTCGTGACCCCGTCCGGACCGCCCGACCCTTTCAAGGAAGCATGGTGCGAGCGCTGCGACGCGCTTGTCATGGCGGATGGAGAGTGGAACGAAAGGTCCGAGGCGTTTGCACGCATCACGATGATCTGCGAAGGCTGTTACGAAGAGCGTCGCACGGCTCTCCAGCCCGGCGCCTGACCCCCACCCTTCCTTCCAGCCCAAGTAAGGCCAGTCGCCTCAATCAGTCCTCACATTCCCTCAGCCGCACGGCGCCCGTGCCGCCTAACAACTCGTTGCAGCGGACTCGGCAGTTGACCCGATAAAGTGGACACTTCGGCCTAACAGCCAGCGAGGTGTCGATGGCCAGAATCAAGGGTCCACGAAGGGATAAACTGAACACGAAGGAGCGGCACATGCGAACCCTCACGCTGGCGCTCGCCCTCGTCTTCGCGGCACCTCGTCCTCTGGCTGCGGACCAAACCTGCGTTAGAACCATTGGTGGCCGGCACATTCCAGCGTTCGTCGGGCTCGGTTCGGAAGGGCTCGATTTCCAGAAACGCTGTCTCGTCTGGGAATACTCCGCCGAGCCCAAAGCTGAGTTCATCCCGTCTCCGGAAACGCCGTCCTTGGGTTCGCACGCGCAGGTTGTCGTCATCGAACCTGCTCCTGACCGCTCGTCGGGCTCAATTACCCTCTCTGAGCTTCTTTCGCACAGCCTGAGCCTGAAGCCAGTTGCTTCCGAAGCCGCGCTCTCGCTTATGCCAGCAGTTTCCGACGCGCACCCTCTCACAGCCAAGTAGCGGGCATCGGAGCGCCGCCCATGAGTCGAGCCCGCATCTCCGAGATCGCACCGTTCTTCATCGTCAAGGACGTTGCCGCTGCGCTTTCGTTCTATCGCGACGCGCTCGGTTTCGAGGTCACCTTTCAGGAGCCCGCTCAAGACCCGTTCTTCGCGATCGTCGCCCGCGACGGCGCGATGATCATGGTCAAGGCCGTCGGCGTCGCGCCGCTTCCCAACTGCCAACGTCAACGGGACGCTCGATGGGACGCCTACCTCGCCGTGCCTGATCCGGACGCGCTGGCGGCGGAATTCGCGACGCGAAGCGTCACCTTCTCCGTGCCTCTCGAAGACACGCATGACGGCCTGAGGGGCTTCGAGCTCAAGGACGCCGACGGCTACGTGCTGTTCTTCGGTCGTCCTCGAATCTAGACGACGCTCCTTCCCTCTCGCCGCTGAACTCGATATCGTCGGGCGGCACGACCTGCCAGGGAGGACCGTGTGGCGAACTCAAAGCAGATCGCGGGCCTGATCGGCCCGGCTCTCGTCGCCATGCTGGTCTCCGAGTTTCCCCTCGTCCAGCCGCACCTGTACGACAGCCAGATCCCGCCCGTGGTCTACCTGTCGGGTGTTCTCATGTTCGTCGGCGGTCTTGCCGTCGTAAGGCAGCACAACGCATGGGCGCGCAACTGGACCGTGCTCGTCACGCTCACCGGATGGTTCTTCCTGCTTCTCGGCCTGGTCCGCATGTTCGCCGCCAGCCAGTACCATCAGGCCGCATCGAGCACGAGTTCGACCGTCTTCATGGCGCTCGAGGGCATCCTGTTCGTCGTCGCCGTCATTCTCACGTATCAGGCCTACCGCCGAGAACCGCGAAAGGAGCCGTGAGCACATGAAGAAGCCGGGCGCGAGCCGGGAACCATCGGCATCGGATCTCATCTCGAAGCGAATCGCGGAGCTCGGGGACTGGCGCGGGAAGACCCTCGGCCGGATGCGCAGGCTCATCAGGGAGGCGGACCCGGACGTGGTCGAGGAGTGGAAGTGGATGGGCACTCCCGTCTGGTCGCACGACGGGATCATCTGCACCGGCGAGTCCTACAAGAGCGTCGTGAAGCTCACCTTTCACAAGGGTGCGTCCCTGAAGGACCCGGCCCGCCTGTTCAACTCGAGCCTGGACGGAAACGTCCGCCGCGCGATCGACATTCACGAGGGAGACGACGTCGACGCGGGCGCCTTCAAGGCGCTCGTCCGCCAGGCCGTCGCCCTCAACAGCTCCCGGCCGTCCAAACCTCCGAAGAAAAGGAAGACATGAACCTCGCCGTCGCCTTTCTCGCGCTCGCGGCCGCGTTACCTTCTCCGGCGGACGGCGGCGTCCCCGTCGAGCAGGAGCCGGAACACAGGACGGTCTTCAAGAACGACTACGTGCAGGTCTTCCGCGTGACCCTCGCGCCCGGGAAGGCCACGGGGATGCACGTCCACGCGCACGACGACGCGGCCGTCCGCCTGAGCGCGGCGACCGTGACCTCGGACAGCCCCGGCATGCCGGCAGGCGCCCCGGAACCCAGGGCAGCAGGATTCGTGTCGGCCCGGAACAACGAGCCCAGGGCGCTCACTCACCGGGTCCGGAACGTCGGGACCACCCTCTTCGACGTCCTCGACGTTCAGATCCTGAAGCGGCCCGCGGGCCCCGCAGCGCCGCCGTCCTCGGCGCCCGCGGCCGAGAACCCGCAGATGCGGGTCTACCGCTATGAGCTCGCGCCCGGAGCCGGCTCGGCGCAGCACGTCCACTCGCGCCCGTACCTGCTCGTCGCCGCGACGGACATGGACCTGCGCATGACGGCGCCCGACGGCGCCTCCATGGCGCACCCGGTCAAGGCCGGCGACCTCCACTGGGTCGAGTCCGCCGTCACCCACACGTTCGTGAACGAAGGCAAGGCGAGCGGCGTGCTCGTCGAATTCGAGCTGAAGTGAAGCGATCACGCGCGCGTCGAAGATAGTCATGCGGTTTCCGCTCCCGCCCGCCATACGTCTCAGGAGTCACACATGACGTCGATCCGCGGGAAGGCCCGCATGGCCGGGTTTCTCTACCTGCTGCTCATGGCGGCGCCCCTGCGCCTCCTCTACATCCCGAAGACGCTCTTCGTGAAGGGGGACGCGGCCGCGACGGCGGCCAACATCGCGGCTCACGAAACGCTCTTCCGCTTCGGGATGGTCGGCGACCTCTTCTGCGGGGTCGTGCTGATCTTTCTCGTCCTCGCGTTCTACCGTCTGTTCGAGGCGGTGGACCGGACGCTCGCCGTGCTCGTGGTGGTCCTCGGCGGCCTGCTGCCCGCGACGATCGACTTCGTCAACGTGGTGAACGACGCGGCGGCCCTCATCCTCGTGCGGGGGGCCGACTTTCTGTCCGTGTTCGACAAGCCCCAGCGCGACGCGCTCGCCATGCTGTTCCTGCGCCTGCACCACCAGCAGGTCGTCGCGGCCGAGACGCTTTGGGGGCTGTGGCTCTTCCCGCTTGCGCTCCTCGTCCTGAAGTCGCGCTTCCTCCCCCGCTTCCTCGGCTATTGGCTGATCCTGAACGGCTTCGCCTATCTCGCGGAGAGCCTCACGGGCCTGTTGCTGCCGCAGTACGAGGCGACTGTCTCAAACGTCCTCTTCCCCGCGCTTCTCGGGGAGGTCGCGTTGATGCTTTGGCTGCTGATCAGAGGCGCCGACGCGGGGGCGGCATACTCCGGAACCTGATCGAGGAGATGGAGGATCGACGTGGGCACAGGCAGACTCGAGGCGTTCAGCGACGGCGTCCTCGCGATCATCATCACCATTATGGTTCTCGAGATGAAGGTCCCTCACGGGGCCTCGTTCGAGACGCTTTCCCCTCTCCTCCCGGTGTTCCTCAGCTACGTGCTCAGCTTCGTTTACGTCGGCATCTACTGGAACAACCACCACCACATGCTGCACACGTGCACGAGGGTCACCGGAGGAGTCCTCTGGGCGAACCTGCATCTCCTCTTCTGGCTTTCCCTGTTCCCGTTCGCCACGGGCTGGATGGGCGAGAACCATTTCGCCTCGATCCCCTCGGCACTCTATGGCGCGGTCCTGCTGGCCGCGGCGATCGCGTACTGGGTCCTGCAGCAGGTGATCATCGCGTCCCAGGGCGAGGGATCCGCCCTCAAGCGGGCCGTCGGCGGCGACTGGAAAGGCAAGGTCTCGCCGGCCCTGTACGTCTGCGCCATCGCCTCGACCTTTTTCGTTCCATGGCTCGCGCAGGCCCTTTACGTCGCCGTCGCGGTCCTGTGGCTCGTCCCCGACCGGAGGATCGAGCGGTCGCTCGCGAGAGCGGACTGAAACGGAGACGGGCCGGCCCCGGCACGGTTCAAGGCCTAGACTCGCTCCAGGAGACCTCGATGCCCACGCCCAAGACGTCCCTTCGCTTCCCGCTCCCGCCCGCCCTGCGCACCCGCACGCTGAAGCTCCTGACGAAGCTCGACGGCGACGAGGATCCCACGCGGCACACGGACGACCTGTGCGCGCTCGTCCTCACGCTCACCGAGTCCGGGATGGCCCACTACTTCCTCAAGGCCGTCGGCGACGCGAAGCTGGGCTTCGTCGCGCGCCAGACCGCCAGTCTCGGCGTGTCGGGGGCGGTCCGCGTGATGGCGCCGATCGTCCGGTCCGTCCTCGGCGGCGCCGACGCCGCGCAGCTCAGGGCCGTGTCCCGGCACATACACGGCCTGATGGCGTGAAGGCCCCCCGATTCGCTAGAGTCGGCGCGTGACCGAGTCCCGGCGTCTCCTCCGGCACTTCCTCGCGGCCCTCGCCTACCGGACCCAGAAGGCGCTCCGGGGCGCCCCGGCCGGCTTCGGGGAGTTCCGCGCGGGCGTGAACGTCCGGACGCCGCACGAGCTCGTGTGGCACATGACGGGGGTCGTCGGCTACGCGCGCACGATGCTTCACGGGGGCGATTTCGCGCCGCCCCGGCTCGCCACGTTCGAGGACGAGGTCGCCCGGTTCCACGCGACGCTCGAGGCGCTGCGCGACGACCTCTCGGACCCCCTCCTCGAGGCCCGGATCTCCGACGAGCAGTTCCTGCAGGGGCCGCTCTCGGACGCCATGACGCACGCCGGCCAGCTCGCGATGCTCCGGCGCCTGGCCGGCGAGCCCGTCCCGTCCGAGAACTTCATCTTCGCGAAGGTGTCGGCCGACAACGTCGGCCCCGACCAGCCCGAGCCGGCCGCCCCCGACGCGTGGTGGCGGGCGGACCAGCCACCCCAGCCGCCGGGACCGCCGAAGAAGGAGTAGGGGGCGTCGAATGACCGTCTTCGAGAAGGGCTTCTTCACGATCCTCGGCCTCTCGGTCGTCCTGATCCTCGTGGCCATCCCGCTCGCGCTCGGAAAGGTGCCGCCCAACGTCGTCTACGGGTACCGTACGCGCGCGACGCTCGCCGACGAAGACGTCTGGTACGACGCGAACGCGTATTTCGGACGCCGCCTGATCGTCGCGTCCCTCTGCGGCGTGCTCGCGGCGTGGGCGCTCTACGTCCTGAAGCCGTTCCCGCCGGACGTCTTCCTGCCCGTCTCCCTCGTCGTCCTCGTCGCGCCCACGCTCGTCGCGGCCGTCGTCACGGCGCGGTACGTCCGCACCCTCGGGCAGACCCGCTAGACTGCCCATCCGGCCGCCCTCAAGCGGCGTAGAACGAACAGGGAGAACTCATGTCCTCAAACGTCCGTGCCTATGGCGCGCCCGCGCCCAATGCCCCGCTCGTCCCCCTCACGATCGACCGTCGCGAGCCCGGCGCCACCGACGTCGAGATCGAGATCCTCTTCTGCGGCGTCTGCCACTCCGACATCCACCAGGTGCGCGACGAGTGGTGGCCGGGCACCTTTCCCATGGTCCCGGGCCACGAGATCGTCGGTCGGGTGTCTCGCACGGGTCCCGGCGTCACGAAGTTCAAGGCCGGCGATCTCGCGGGCGTCGGCTGTTTCGTCGACTCGTGCCTCACGTGCGACCCCTGCAACCGGAACCTCGAGCAGTTCTGCCTCGAGGGTGCGGCCTTCACGTACAACAGCACCGAGATGGACCGCAAGACGCCGACCCAGGGCGGCTACTCGCAGCGGGTCGTCGTGAAGGAGCGCTTCGCCGTCAAGGTGCCCGCCGGTCTCGACCTCGCCGCGGCGGCGCCGCTTCTCTGCGCCGGGATCACGACCTTCTCCCCGCTCCGCCAGTGGAACTGCAAGCCGGGCGACCGCGTCGGCGTCGTCGGCCTCGGCGGCCTCGGCCACATGGCGGTCAAGCTCGCCGCGGCGATGGGCGCCGAGGTCACGATGCTCAGCACGTCCCGTTCGAAGGAAGCCGACGCGAAGAGGCTCGGCGCGCACGCGTTCGCGCTGACGAGCGAAAAGGGTACGTTCAAGAAACTGGCCGGACGCTTCGACCTCATCATCGACACGATCTCCGTCCCCCACGACCTCGACGCCCACCTCGGGTTGCTCCGGACCGAGGGGGCGATGGTCGTCGTCGGTGTCCCGCCCGTGCCCGCGAGCCTCAAGGCCATGTCCGTCATCATGGGGAACAAGAAGCTCGCGGGCTCGATGATCGGCGGCATCGCCGAGACGCAGGAGATGCTGGATTTCTGCGCCGCGAAGAAGATCACGGCCGACGTGGAGGTCATCCCGGCCGCGAAGATCAACGAGGCGTACGACCGGATGCTGAAGAGCGACGTGCGTTACCGCTTCGTGATCGACTCGGCCAGCCTCGCCTAGTAATCTCGGGACCTCTTGCAGGACATCGCCGGGGTCCTCGTCAACACCGTGATTTCCGCGGCGCTGTACGCGACGATGGCGTACGGCCTCGCGGTCATCTACGGGGTCATGCGCATCATCAACCTCGCGCACGCGGGCCTGATGATGCTCGGGGCTTACGCGACGTTCGCGCTCTTTACGCGCTTCGGCCTCGACCCGTTCCTCTCGCTTCTCGTCGTCGGGCCGCTCTTCTTCCTCATCGGCGTCGTCCTGTACCGCCTCGTCGTCCGCCGGCTGCCCCGTTCGGGGGCGACGCCCTCGATGGAGTCGCTCCTGCTGCTCTTCGGCGTCTGGCTCGTCCTCCAGAACCTCGCGTACGTCATCTGGACCGGCGACACGCAGTCCATCCTGACGTCCTACACGATGAAATCGGTGCCGGTGCTCGGGGTGAGGGTGGGCGTGCCGTCGCTCTTCGTCTTCGCGGGCAGCGTCCTCTCGCTCGTCTTCCTCAACGTCGTCCTGAAGGCGACGTACCTCGGCAAGGCGATCCGGGCCGTGACGCAGAACCGCGACGCCGCCCTCCTCGCGGGCGTGGACGCCGACCGCATCTCCGCGATGGCTTTCGGCCTCGGGACGGCGTTCGCCGGCGTCGCGGGCGGGATGCTCTCGTCCCTCTACGCCTTCACGCCCGATTTCGGGCGGAGCTTCCTCCTCAAGGCCTTCTGCATCATCGTCCTCGGCGGGATGGAGAGCGTCACGGGCGTCGCGGCGGGCGCGCTCGTCCTCGCCTTCCTCGAGAATGCCCTCGGCTCGTGGACGACGCTCCCGACCTCCCTGCAGGACGCCGCGAGCTTCACGCTCCTCTTCGTCACGCTCGTCGCGTTCCCGCAGGGCCTCCCGGGGCTCGCGACGCGGGTGAGGACGGCGTTCAAGTGAAGCGGCTCCCGCTCGCCGCCGGCGCCGCCCTCGCGGCCTGGACCCTCGCGGCGCCCTTGTTCCTCGAGCGCGGCACGCTCAACGACGTCTGGAACCTCGCGTTCGCGGTCATCCTCGCCTCGGCCTGGAACATCCTCGGCGGCTTCGCGGGCCAGGTCTCGCTCGGCTACTCGGCGTTCCTGGGGATCGGCGCGTACACGACAGTCCTCCTGTCGCTGAAGGGGGTCAACCCGTTCTGGACGCTGCCGCTCGGCGCGGCCCTCGCGGCGCTGTTCTCGGTCGTGATCGGGCTCCCCGCGTTCCGCCTGCGCGGGCCGTACTTCACGATCGCGACGATCGGCGTCGGAGAGGCCGTCCGCGTGGTGGCGTCGAGCGTCTCCTTCACGGGCGGCTCGAGCGGCCTCAGGATGCCCGCAGGGTCCTTCGACTTCACGCGCAACTACGAGGCCATGGCCGCGCTCGCGATCGTCACGGTCGTTCTGGCGGCGCTCGTGAAGAGGAGCGCCTTCGGCCACGCGCTCGCGGCGATCAAGCAGGACATCGACGCCGCCGAGTCGCTCGGCGTCGACTCCACGCGCTTCAAGCTCGTCGCTCACGCGCTGTCGGCCGCGCTCGTCGCGCTCGCGGGCTCGCTCTACGCCATCAACTTCCAGTACATCGCACCCGGCTCCGTCTTCGACTTCCGGCTGAGCCTCGCCATCGTCCTCGCGCCCATCGTGGGCGGCGTCGGAACCGTGGCGGGCCCCGTCCTCGGCGCCATCGTGTTCTCGACGCTCCAGATCAAGCTGCTCTCCGTCCCCGCGCTCCGCGACTCGTACCTCTTCATCTACGGGGGGCTCCTCATCCTCGTGATGCTCTACGAGCCGAAGGGCCTCGTCGGCCTCGCGCGCCGCCTCGTCGCGCGCGCACGCCCCGCGCCCG
Source organism: Thermoanaerobaculia bacterium (assembly GCA_044229475.1). GTDB lineage: Bacteria > Acidobacteriota > Thermoanaerobaculia > UBA5066 > UBA5066 > Fen-183. The sequence continues at coordinate 861,548 of JBGASW010000001.1, forward strand.
CTCCCCCGCCGGAGGCCGCGCGTGCCGCCTGAGCCGCTCCTCTCCGTCCGCGGCCTCACGAAGCGGTTCGGCGGCCTGACCGCCCTCGACGACGTCTCGTTCGACGTCGCGCCCGGCGAGATCTTCGGCGTGATCGGCCCGAACGGCGCGGGCAAGACGACGCTCTTCTCGTGCCTCGTCGGCGCGCTCGCGCCTACGGCCGGAGAGATCCGCTTCCGCGGCCGGCGCATCGGCGGCCTCGCGAACCACGCCGTCGTCCGGCGCGGGCTCGTCCGGACCCACCAGATCGTCCGGCCGTTCCGCGACATGAGCGTGGAGGACAACGTCTCCATCGGCGCGCACTTCGGATCGGGAAAGCGCCGGGGCGCCGATGCGCGCAGGCGGACGGCCGAGGCGCTCGAGCGTACGGGCCTGTCTTCCCGGGCGCGCGACCTCGCCGGCACCCTCCCCATCGGCGACCTCAAGCGCCTCGAGATCGCGCGCGCTCTCGCCGCCGAGCCCGCGTGCCTCTGCCTCGACGAGGTCATGGGCGGCCTCAATCCCTCCGAGATCGTGGCCGCGATGTCGCTCGTGCGGAGCATCCGGGATTCCGGCGTGACGATCCTCATGATCGAGCACCACGTCCACGCGGTCGCCGGCGTCACGGATCGCATCCTCGTCCTGAACTTCGGCGAGAAGATCGCCGAGGGCCCGCCGCACGACGTCCTCGTGGACCCCGCCGTCGTTTCCGCGTACCTCGGCGACGAGGAGGCCGCCTCGTGAGCCTCCTCGCGGTCGAGGAGATCGACGTCTTCTACGGAGACGTGCAGGCCGTCCGCGGCGTGTCCTTCAGCGTCGAGCCGGGCGAAGTGGTGACGCTCATCGGCGCGAACGGCGCCGGCAAGTCCACGACGCTCAAGACGCTCGCGGGCCTGCTCGCACCGCGCCGGGGCCGCATCGTCTTCGACGGGGGGGATGTCGCCGGCTCCCCGGCCCACGCCCTCGCGGCCCGGGGCCTCGTCCTCGTCCCCGAGGGCCGCCAGCTCTGGCCGGGGATGTCCGTTCTCGAGAACCTCCGGATGGGCGCGTACCCGCGGGCGGCGCGCGCGAAGGGCGACGCGACGCTCGAGGAAGTCTTCGCGATGTTTCCGGTGCTCAAGCGCCGCATCCACCAGAAAGCAGGGACGCTGTCCGGCGGCGAGCAGCAGATGTGCGCGATCGGGCGCGGCCTCATGGCGCAGCCCCGCCTCCTCCTCCTCGACGAGCCCGCCCTCGGGCTGTCGCCGCTCCTCGTCCGCGAGGTCTTCGCCACGCTGCGCGAGATCCGCGCGCGCGGCGTGACCGTCCTCCTCGTGGAGCAGAACGTGAAGCACGCGCTCGCGCTCGCGGACCGGGCGTACGTGATGGAGACGGGCACGATCACGCTTTCCGGATCCGCCGACGACCTCCGCAACGACGACGGCGTGCGGGACAGGTATCTCGGGTATTCCTCGGTTTAGAGAAGACAAAGAGAAGAAGAAGACTTTCTTAGAAGGTGAATAGGGCATGACGACCGCCTCGGCGCACGACCGCCTGCTCGGTTGCCTTTGGCGCCGCGCGGCGCATCCGGCCGTCGTGTGGGGCGGGCGCTCTTACTCATTCGAAGATATCTCCCGTCTTTCTTCTCTCTACTCCGAGAAGCTCGGCGCGCTCGGCATCCGCCGCGGCGACCGCGTGGCCGTGTTCGCCGAGACGTGCCCCGAGCTGATCGCGGCGTTCGTCGGCCACCTCGTGTCCGGCGTCATCCACGTGCCGATAAACACCCGGTACAAGGCCGACGAGGCGCGGCACATCCTCGAGGACTCCGGGGCAGTGGCGGTGCTGGTGGGGGACGAGGGAGAGGAATGCGGAGAAGTCCTAAGAGAGATTCTTAGAAGGTGCCCGGAGCAACTGAAGCACGTGATCGCGCTTCGTGAGGCGTTCCCGGCTGGCCAGCCGCCCGCCGCAGCTCCGCCCTCCCCCTCTTCACCTTCTAAGAAGATCTTCTCTTCTCCTTCTCCCTCTCCCCCCTCTGACGAAGACGTCGCCATGCTCATCTACACGTCGGGCACGACGGGCAAGAGCAAGGGCGTCGCGCTGTCGTACAAGGCGCTCGCGGACAACACGGCTTCCGTGACCGGCCTCTGGCGCTTCGCGCCCGAGGACCGGCTCGTCCTCGCGCTGCCGCTCTTCCACGTCCACGGCCTCGTCCTCGGTGTGACCGGCATGCTCGTGAACGGCCTGACGCTCCTCCTCGAGCCCCGCTTCGATCCGGCGCGCGTCGTCGAGGCTTTCGCCAGCGAGGGCGCCACCGTCCTCATGGGCGTGCCCACGATGTACGTGCGCCTCCTCGAGCACCTCGACGCGCATCCGGAGGCCGCCGACGCGCTGCGGAAGGCGCGCCTCTTCACGGCGGGCAGCGCTCCCCTGCCCGCGGCCGACTTCGAGGCGTTCCGCGCGAAGACGGGGCACGCGATCCTCGAGCGCTACGGGATGAGCGAGACGCTCTTCACGCTCTCGAACCCGTACGACGGCGAACGCCGCCCCGGCACCGTCGGCCGCGCGACGCCCGGCAGTTCGGTTCGCATCGTCGACGACGAGGGGCGCGACACGGCCGACGGCGAGCTGGGCGAGATCGTCGTGAAGAGCGACGGGATGATGAGCGCGTACTGGGGCCGGGAAGCCGACACGGCCGCGTCGTTCCGGGACGGCTGGTTCCTCACGGGCGACGTCGCGCGCCGCGCGGCGGACGGGTACGTCACGATCGTGGGCCGCAAGTCCGTGGACGTCATCAAGAGCGGCGGCTACAAGATCGCCGCGCGCGAGATCGAGGACGTCCTCCGCCGCCACCCGAAGGTGAAGGACGCCGCCGTCGTCGGCCTCGAGGACCGCGTCTGGGGCCAGCGGATCGCCGCCGCGCTCGTCCTCGCCGACGGCTGCGAGCCCGTCGCGGCCTGCGCCGAGGTGGCGGCGTTCGCGGCGGAGCACCTCGCGGACTACAAGAAGCCTCGCGACGTCGTCGCCCTGCCGGAGCTGCCGCGCAACGCCCTCGGGAAGGTGCAGAAGCACCTCCTCGCGAGGGTCTTCCCGCCGAAGGTCTAGTTCGGCGAAGCCGCCGGCTTGTCCGCCGTCCAGCGCGCGCCCCACTCCAGCATCTCGGCCAGCGTGTGGAGCACGCTCTCGCGCGCCCGGTAGCCGTGCGCCTCGAACGGGAGGAGCACGAGGCGCGCGGTGCCGCCGGTGCCCTGGATCGCGGCGTAGAGGCGCTCCGACTGGATCGGGAACGTGCCCGAGTTGTTGTCGGCCTCGCCGTGGATCAGGAGGAGCGGCGCCTTGATCTTGTCCGCCACCATGAACGGCGAGACCCTGAGGTAAGTCTCGGGCGCCTCCCAGAGGCTGCGCCGCTCGGTCTGGAAGCCGAACGGCGTGAGCGTGCGGTTGTAGGCGCCGCTGCGCGCGATGCCGGCCGCGAAGAGGTCGCTGTGCGCGAGCAGGTTCGCCGTCATGAAGGCGCCGTAGCTGTGGCCCCCGACCACGACCCTCTTCCGGTCCACGACGCCGCGGGCGTCCAGAGCGTCGACCGCCGCCCTCGCGGCGCCCGTGATCTGGTCGACGTACGTGTCGTTCATCTTCTCGGGGTCGCCGACGACGGGCATCGTGGCGTCCATCAGGACGGCCCATCCCTGTGTCAGGAAGAAGAGCGGCGAGGCGCCCGTGGGCCGCGTGAACGCGTTCGGCGAGGAGCGCACCTGCCCCGCCGTTCCGGCGTCCGAGTACTCCAGCGGATACGCCCAGACGAGGCACGGGAGGCGCTTGCCGGTCTCGTAGCCGGCGGGCAGGTAGAGCGTGCCCGAGAGCGCGACGCCGTCGGCGCGCGTGTACTTCAGGATCTCCTTCTTCACGCCGGAAAACTGCGGCGCGGGGTCCTTGAAGTCCGTGAGCTTCGCGCGGGTGTGCTGCGCGAGATCGACGAGCCAGAGGTTCGGGGGCTCGCTCGCGGACTCGCGCCGGATCACGATCTTCGTCCGGTTCTCCCCGAGGAACCCGACGAAACGCTCCAGCCCGTCCTCGGGTGACTTGAGAAGGCGCCGCGTCTGCCCGGTGGAGAGGTCCACCGCGTCGAGGAACGGCCGGGCGCCGTCCGGCGTCGCGCCCTCGCCCGAGAGAAACGCCACGACGCCTTCCTGCACGATCGTCCGGCGGCCCCGGCGCGACGTCCCGGAAACGAAGCGGCCCGGATCCTTGTACGCGTCCTGCGCGGAAAGGTCGAAGAGGACACGCGGCGGCGTCGAGCCGTTGTCGAGGTCGATCACGGACGTCGTCCGCCAGCGGCGGCTGCGGTCGAACTCGGTCACGATCGCCGTTCCCGGCGTCACGGTCCAGTCCACGCCCTGCAGGCGGTGGACGAGCTGGCGGACCTCGCGCCCCTCGCCCGCGAACGGCGCGCGCAGCGTGTGCAGCGATTCCCGGAACGGGACCTTACGGAGGGGGTCGCCGCCGTCGAGGGCCTCGGTCCAGAAAAGCGAGGCCTCCTCCATGGGCTGCCACTCGACGTGCCGCGGACCCGTCGGGACGCCCTGCCGCGGCGTCTGGTCGGCGAGCGGGAGGTCGGCCACGAGGCGAACGACACGGCCCGCGCCGTCCCAGATCTCGACGGCGTGCGGGAACTCGCGATACGGAACGCGGTACGAGAAGGGGCGCTTCATCCGCGCCACGAGGAGATACCGCCCGTCCGGAGACGGGTCGAGACGCGTGAAGAGGCCCGGCGCGCCGACGGCCGTCGTGCGCTTCGACGCCACGTCCAGCTTGAGGACCTGCGAGGTCGCGAAATGCTCGAAGAGATCCTCGTCCCGCGAGCTCCTGAGGAGGTCCTGGAACGTGGCCGGCTGGGCGGTCTTCCCGGCCGTCTCCTCCACGACCGGCCCCTGCGGCACCGCGGGCTCGGGCGGCATCGGCTTGCGGTCCTGCGGGATCGCGAGGATCCACAGGGTCTTCCCGTCGTTCGAAAACCGCAGCGCCTCGCCCGCGACGTCGTTCACGCGGATCCCGGCCACCGCGGCGGCGGCGCCCGACTTCGTCTCGCCGAGCCAGAGCTCCGTCCGGTCGTCCGTGTCGCGCGTGAAGGCGAAGACGTTCCCGTCCGGCGAGAACACCGGCATCCCGAGGCGGGCGGCGGCGGGGAGGGCGACCCGGGTCTTCCGGCCCTCCGGAAGGGAGAGCACGGTGAGGCCGGACGCCGACAGGAGATGCTGCTGGGCGCCGCGCGCCGGGACGAGGCGCACTCCCGCCAGCCTGAGGAAAGGCTCGGCGACGACGGAGAGCGGCGGGTTCTGCTCGATCTCGACGAGGAGGGCCGCGTCGCCGGAGGGGCTCAGCCGCACCTGCGGCGGGCCGGGGGCGTCGAGGATCTGGACGACTTCCTTCGGAGGCAGCCTGTAGGACGTCGCCGCGGCGGCGGGCGGGGCTGAAACGAGGGCGGCGGCGGCCGCCATGAGAACGAATCGCTTCATGGGAATCTCCCCCGCGATGATGGCACGCCGAACGTAGAATCGTCCTCGCCATGACGCTCTCGGCCGGGCAGATTGCGGCGCTCTTCTGCGCGCTCACGGCGGCCGCTTTCGGCCTCGTGGCCCTCACGCTCCTCGTCGCCTCCCGGACCCGGCGGACCCTCGCGCTCTACGGCGCGCTCGCGTTCGCGACGGCCGCCGTCCTCGTCCTCCCGATCCTCAGGCCCGGCAGGCCTCACGCGGTCGACAACGCGTCCGCGGCTCTCGTCGCCGCCCTCGCCGCCGCGCTCCTCTTCGACCTCGGCCAGGGCTCCCGCCGGACCCGGGCGTTCCTCTTCGCGGCCGCGAGTGTCCTCGCGCTGGCCGGCCTCGCCGAGACCGCGCAGCGGCATGCGTTTCTCCTCGCGCGTACCGTCGTCCCGCCGCTCGGCGCGGGCTTCATCGTGTTCACGGTTCTGCTCCTCCCGACGGTCGCGGACGAGGAGCGCCGTCTCTTCGCCCGGGCCACGACGGACCCTCTCACCGGCCTCCTGAACCGCGCCGCGTTCCGCGAGCGAGCGCGCGCGGAGATCGCGCGCGCCGAGCGGACGGGCCGGCCCCTCGCGGTCGCGATGCTGGACCTCGACCACTTCAAGGCCTTCAACGACGCCCACGGGCATCCGGCGGGAGACGCCGCGCTCTCGGCCGTGGCGGGGGCGATCACGCGCACGATCCGCGCGATCGACCTCGCCGGCCGCTACGGCGGCGAAGAGTTCATCCTTCTCCTCGTGGAGGCCGACGCCGTCGCGGCCGTGCGCGCGCTCGAACGGCTCCGCAAGTCCGTCGCGGCCCTCGAACCCCCGCGGGTCGCCCGCCCGATCACGATCTCCGCCGGCATCGCGGTCCACGTTCCCCCGTTCGAGCACTCCACGCTCGAGGGACTCGTCGCCCGCGCCGACGCGACGCTCTACGCGGCCAAGGAAGCGGGCCGCAACAAGGTGATGGTCGAGGCGCCGTCCCGGCCGGCGGCCGCCTCCGACGTCGTCTATCGCTGAACGGGCGTCAGGCGAGAACGCCGCGGAGCCGCTTCAGGGCTTCGTCGAGCCGTTCGAGCGACGTCGCGAAGGAGATGCGGATGCACCGGTCCTCTCCGAACGCCGAACCGGGCGTGACGGCGACCGCGGCGCCGTCGAGGAGGGCCTTCGCAAACGACGCGGATCCCGTCACGGCGACGCCGCCGACCGTCTTTCCGTACCATGCGGAAACGTCCGGGAACGCGTAGAAGGTGCCGCCCGGCGGCGTGCACCGGAAGCCCGGCATCTCGTTCAATGCCGGGATGAGGTACGCGCGGCGGCGGCGGTACTCGGCGAGCATCGTCTCGATCGCCGCCGCGCTTTCCTCGGGGCGCCTCAGGGCCTCGAGCGCCGCGGCCTGCGTCACGGAGCACACGTTCGACGTCGCGTGGCCGACGAGCCTGCCGATCAGCTCCGCCACCGGCCGCGCGGCGCACGCGTAGCCCATGCGCCAGCCGGTCATCGCGTACGTCTTGCTGAACGTCCCCGCGAGGACGACCGTCTCCGGAAACTCCGCGGCGAACGCCGCCGCCGAGACGTGCCGGCCCTCGAAGACGAACCGGTCGTAGCACTCGTCGAAGAGAAACATCCAGCCGCGCGCCGCGCAGAGCCGCACGATCCCCTCGATCTCCGAAGGCTCGATGACGGCGCCCGACGGGTTCGTCGGCGAGTTCACGAGGATCCCGCGGGTCGCGGGTGTCGCCGCGGCCTCCACGTCGGCGGCCGCGAGCCGGAAGCCGTTCTCCGGCGACGTCGGCACGAAGACGGGCCGCGCCCCGGCGAGCTTCACCATCTCCGGGAACGACACCCAGTACGGGACGGGGACGAGGACGTCGTCCCCCTCCTCGAAGAGCGCGAGGATCGCGGTGTGGAGCGCCTGCTTGCCCCCGTTCGTCACGACCACGTCGCCCGGCCCCCAGGGCGCCTTCCACTCGCGCCGGTAGCGCTCGGCGATCGCGGAACGGAGCTCGAGCGTCCCCACGGCGTCCGTGTAGCGCGTGAAACCCGACTGGATCGCGGCGATGCCGGCCGCCTTGATGAAGTCCGGCGTCGGGAAGTCCGGCTCGCCGGGGCCGAGGTCGATGACGTCGACGCCCCTCGCGCGCAGCGCCGCGGCGGTCCTCATGACCTCGAGCGTCGCGGAGCCGGCGACGGTCGACGCGCGGGCGGCGAATCTCATGATCCTCTCAGGCCCCTCCACGCGGCGCCGATCGCGCGCGGCCTGCGGCGGCCGACCGCGATCATGAGGATCTCGATTCCGCACCACGCGGCGTAGACGCCGACCATCGCGCCGCGCGTCGACGGCACCGCGAACTGGACGAGCCAGAACACGAACAGGATGGCCGCCTCGAACGCCCGGAGGTCGAGGTTCACGAGCAGGAGCCACCCGAGGAAGCTCTGGAGGATCGTGAGCAGGATCTCCACGCGCTGGTGCTCGTCGAAGACGATCGCGGACGGCGTGCCGCGCGAGAACGAGTAGATGACCGGGATGAGGGCCGAGAGGATCGACCACTGGTTGATGGTGGACGAGACGAGGTTCATCACGGCCATCGGCGCTTTCGTGATCTGGCGGGCCCAGTTGAACGCCGAGAGCTTCTCCGGAAACTCCGACAGGAACGGGGCGACCCACTGGACGAAGACGAACGGCGCGACGCCCGCCGCGATCGCGAGCGCGAGCATGGACTCGACGAAGGCGTGGGCGGAGACGACGAGCATCAGGCCGCCGACGACGAAGATCCCGGCGATCGCCCAGCCGCGCCGGCCCGGCCCCTGCCGCAGAGCCCATTTCGACACCGCAGGCAGGTCTTCGATCTCTTCGACGTCGCCCTCGCGCGGAGGGACCCTCAGGAGCGCGAAGAGGTACGCGAAATAGCACAGGGACAGGATGAGCGCGTCCCACAGGCCGAGCGAGCCCTTCCACCAGATGACGGCGAACCACGCGAGCGGAGGCAGGAGGCCCATGACCTCGAGCGAGTGCTCGTCGTCGAACTCGATCGCGATCCACGTCTTCCGCTTGCCCGTCCGGCGCGCGAAGAACGCCGCCACGAAGTAGACGAGCGGCCAGCCGAGGCCGACGAGGAGGCGGATCGAGCCCGTGAAGTTCGCGATCGCGAGATGAACCTTGGCGGGATCCTTCCCGGCCTCCCACGCGATGACCGCCTCCACCGCGAACTCGGGCAGCGTCTGGAGCCACGCGAGGATCGCGAGGGCGAGCCCCTGCGAGACGAGGAACTGCGCCGCCTCGGCGCCCCAGGCGACGAGGAACGCCGAGAAGAGGACGGACGGGAACGTCCACAGCGCCGTCAGCGGGGACGCCTTCGCGACGATGGCCGCCCCGGCCGCCGGCAACTCCGACTTCATTCACCCGGATTTAAGCACGGCGCGGGCTAGACTTCCGCCGAATGCCCCGGATCGAGTCCCCGACGAACCCGCGCATCGCCGCCGCCATCCGCGCGGTCGCTGGGGGCGACCGCATGCTCCTCGAGGGAAAGAGGATGGTCGAAGAGGCGCTCGACGCGGGAGTAGCGCTCGACGAGGTGTTCCTCGTCGATGCAACGTCCGAAGAGAACGAAGAGTTTCTTAGAAGGTTAAGAGGGGAAGGAGCCGATGCGGCCGGCGGCGCAGCGCCTGCGGCGCGGGTGATTGAGGTGTCGGCCCGCGTCCTTCGAAGAATTTCCGATCTCCCCTCGACCCGGGGCGTCGCGGCTCTCGCGCCGCCCCCCCATCGCTCGCTGGCCTCTCTGTATTCACCTTCAAAGAAAAGGTCCTCTTCGGACGCTTCCCGAAAGGCAGCCGCGACCGCCTCGAGAGGGTCCGAAGCAGAGAATTCCCTCTTCCTCCTCCTCGACGGCATCCAGGACCCCGCGAACGTCGGCGCCATCGTCCGCTGCGCGGAGGCGTTCGGCGTGGCCGGCGTGGTCCTGACGCCGGGGTCCGCGTGGCCGTTCTCGCCGCGGGCCCTGCGCGCGTCGGCGGGCAGCGCGCTGCGCGTGCCGCTCGCCCCGCGCGTCGCGCCCGCCGAGGCGATCGCGTGGGCGCGCGCCCGAGGCGCGTCCCTCGCCGGCGCCGAGGCGCACGGCGGCGAGCCGCCCGAGACCGCCGCGCGGGTCCGGCCGCTCGTCCTCGTCGTGGGCTCCGAGGGACACGGGATCTCGGCCGAGCTCGAAATCGCGCTCGACCTCCGGCTCACGCTTCCGCTCGGCGGAAACGTCGAGTCCCTGAACGCGGCCGTCGCGGCCGGGCTGCTGCTTTTCGTTCTCAGCCGGCCCTGACGGGGTTACCATCCCGGATCGGCCGCCCAGCCGGCCGCCCACCACAGAAAGCGAGGACTCAACATGCGGCGATTCTTCATCGCCTCCGGTCTCACCCTGTCCCTGGCGCTCCCGGTCGCCGCCCAGGACGCCAAGCCTGCGGCCCCGAAAGCGCCGGCCAAGGCCGCCGCGGGTGCGCCCGCCAGCGAAGCCGACAAGACGCTCTACGCGCTCGGGCTCGTCATCTCGCGCAACCTCGCGGGCTTCAAGCTCTCCGCCGCGGAGCTCAAGGTCGTGGAGGAGGGCATGGCCGACGGCGTCCTCGGCAGGACGCCGAAGGTCGACATCGAGACGTACGGCCCAAAGCTGAACGACCTCGCCAAGAGCCGCATGGCGGCGGCGGCCGCGGTCGAGAAGAAGGCCGGCTCCGCGTTCCTCGAGAAGGAAGCCGCCCAGCCCGGCGCGAAGAAGCAGGCGTCCGGTTTCGTCTACCGGGAGACGAAGGCGGGCACGGGCGCGACGCCGAAGGCCACCGACAAGGTCAAGGTCCACTACAAGGGCACGCTGATCGACGGCACCGTCTTCGACAGCTCGATCGACCGCAACGAGCCCGTCACCTTCCCGCTCAACGGCGTCATTCCCTGCTGGACGCAGGGCGTGCAGCTCATGAAGGAAGGCGGCTCGGCGCGTCTCGTGTGCCCGTCGGAGCTCGCCTACGGCGACGAGGGCCGCCCGCCGCGCATCAAGGGCGGCGCCACGCTCGTGTTCGAGGTCCAGCTCCTCTCGATCGAGAAGGACGCGCCGCCCGCCGCGGCCGCTCCCGCCCCGAAGAAGTGATCCCGGAGGGCGTCAGAACGTCTCGGCCGTGAACCGGCGGAGGCGGACCGACCCCGCCGCCTTCCAGCTGTCCTCCGGCAGGCCCGCCCTCAGGCAGGCCTGCCCGAGGAGGCGGTCGGCGTCCCAGTTCAACCCTTCCGCGTCCTCGGGAAGGACGATCCCCCAGCGCTTTCCCTTCTCGGCCACGACTCCGTGTGTCCCGACGACGACCTCGGAGGAAGAAGAGATTTCTTCGAAGGGGGAGAGAACGGAGATGTACGGCGAGTAGCGCGGGAGCTCGCGAGCGGTCGCCGGGGGGACGCGCGGGTCGTGGAGAAGCGCCTCCACCGCGTGAATTTCTATGAGTGTGGAGAGGGACCCCTCGGGGGCGAGCGTCCCGCTTCTGCCTCGAGGCCGGCCGTCTTTCAGCCAGGTGACGAAGAGACCGAAGATTTCTTTGAAGGTAAGAAGGGCGGGCGGCGAGGCCGCGGGCGAGACACGCATGCTCAAGGCGCGCTCGGCGGCGGCCCTCGCAAGCCTTCTGAGAAACTCTTTCTCTTCCTCTCCGAACATCACAGCCCCGCGAGCGTTTCCGCGAGAGCCCCGCCCGCGGTCTTCTCGAACTCGTCGAGCTTCCTCGCGAAGAAATGGTCCGCGCCGGGCACGGAGAGAAACGTCCAGCCGCGTGCCCCGGCGACGCTCCGGGCCTTGGCGACCGGGCTGAACTCGTCGTCCTCGCCCTGGATCCACACGACGCGCCAGGGCTCCGCCGCCGGCGCCGCGCCGTCCCAGCGGTCGATCGGGAGTCCGATCAGAAAGAGGACGTCGGGCGCGAGTCGGGGAGACGCGTGGAGCGCGCACAGGGACCCGAAGGAAAAGCCCGCGACGACGAACGGCCCGGCCGGCTGGCGAGCGCGCACCCATTTCCCCGCGGCGACGACGTCGTCCGTCTCCCCGCGGCCGTCGTCGTACGCCCCCTCGGACGTCCCGACGCCCCGGAAGTTGAAGCGCAGGGCGGCGAGCGAGAACCGGCCGGAGAGCAGCTTCGCAGCGCGCTGGACGACCTTCGTGTGCATGGTCCCGCCGTGCCGGGGGTGGGGATGGGCGACCACCGCGGCGCCGGCGGGGACGGCCGGAGACCGGAGCAGCCCCTCCAGCCGGCCCGCGGGCCCCGGGATCGACACGGTCTGGAGCGTCGCGTCCGGGGCAGCTGTCACGTCCGGCGACGTTAGCACGGGGCTCCTATAAACTTCGCGTCCCCAGGACCATCGCGTCGAGGAGCGGTACATGAAGAACATCGTCCACATCGTCGGCACGGGCACGATCGGCGAGCCCCTCATCGGACTCTTCACCGACTTCAAGCAGCATCTCGGGATCGACGAAGTGACGTTTCACAAGCGCACGCCCATGAAGACGGAGCGCGCGAAGGTGAACCACCTCATGAAGCGCGGCGCGCTCCTGGCCACGGAAGACGACAAGGTCGCCGATTTCGAGGCGCTCGGCCACAAGATCTCGTACACGGCGCAGGAGGCGCTCGAGCGTGCGACCGTCGTCCTCGACTGCACGCCGGCCGGTAACGACAACAAGGAGCAGGTCTACAAGCACCTGAAGGGCCCCGCGGGCTTCCTCGCCCAGGGCTCGGAATTCGGGTTCGGGAAGATGTACGCGCGCGGGATCAACGACTCGGCGCTCGTCCCCGGCGAGGACAAGTTCCTCCAGATCGTCTCGTGCAACACGCATAACCTCGCGATCCTGATCAAGACGCTCGGGATGGACGACCTCGGCAAGCTCACGATGGAGCGCGCCCAGTTCGTCTGCATGCGCCGGTCCAACGACATTTCCCAGACGAAGGACTACTCCCCCGCTCCGACGTTCTCCAAGCACGACGACGACGAGTTCGGGACGCACCACGCGCACGACGTCTTCCACCTGTACGAGACCCTGAACCTCAAGCCGAAAGTCTTCTCGTCGGCTCTCAAGCTCAACACGCAGTACATGCACTCGGTCTGGTTCAACTTCGAGCTGAAGGACAAGACCGACAAGAAGCACGTCCTCGAGCGCCTCAAGGCGAACCCGCTCGTCGCGCTCACGGAGAGGAAGAGCGCGAACGAGGTCTTCTCGTTCGGCCGCGACCACGGGTACTACGGCCGCATCCTGTCCCAGACGGTCATCTCGACGCCGACGCTCTCGGTCGCCGACGAGGGCAAGGAGATCGTGGGCTTCTGCTTCACGCCGCAGGACGGCAATTCGCTCCTCTCGTCGGTGGCCGGAGCGATCTGGCTCATGGACCCCGAGCACGCCAGCGCTCGCATCCAGGTTCTCAAGCGGTTCGTGTTCAACGAGATTTAGAGAGACGACGAGAGGAAGAAAAGAAAGAGAAGATTTTCTTAGTAAGGCGAAGAGGGCATTGGCCGCGCCGCGGCTCGCGAGGGTCGCCGGCGCCCGGGCTGCGTTTACCTTCTAAGAAGATCTTCTAGAGCGGTTCCGAGGGACGCCCCATCCGGCAGGCCACTGAGCGCGGGTACGCGTTCCCGGAGCGAAGCCAATCTCTTCTCTTCTCCCGTGAAGTCGTAAGCGAGGACGACGCGGACGCCGGCGAGCGCGTCCGCGAGCGCGTCGAGAATGTAGAAGCCCTGGTGCGTCGCGAGGTGGCGGACGGCGCGCGCGCGGTCGCCGCCGTAACGCGCGACGAGGGTGTCGAGATCGCCCGCGAGCTCGGCCTCCGGCGTCCGGTCGAAGACGACGTCGAGAAAGACCGCATCGGGTCTCCCCTCCCGGAGCGCCTCGCGAGCCTCGGCGAGGCTGCGTGCGTGCACGAACGCCGGATCCGAGCCCTTCGCGGCCGCGAGGCGCGCGAAGCCCTCCACGTACTCGCGTCCGTCCTCGACGACGAGGATCCGCGCGGCCGTCACGAGGGCTCCTCGACGACGGCGAACTCGACGGAGACGCCCTTCGCGTAGCCGGTGGCGCCGGGCACGACGTCCACCGCGCCGTCCCAGCGCCTCACGGCGTCGGCCACGACCCCGAGGCCGCGTTCGGCGGCGCGCCCGCGGATCATTTCGGCGGTCAGAGGACGCGGATCCGCGTCGTAGAGAACGAAGCGGCCCTGCGCCTGCCCCGTGACGGGATCGCGCCTCTGCTCGGCGAGGAGGCCGAGGCGCGGCGAGTCGAGAGCGTTCGCGAAGAGGTTCCGGAAGATCGTCTCCCACTCTGCGCCCGGCAGCTTCACGCGCAGCGGAGCGCCCGCCTCCGCGAAGAGGCCCATCGGCTCGAGCACCGGGGCCGGCGCCTTCCTCTCGCGCGCCACGGAGGCGAGGAGGGCCGCAAGGCCGTCCCACGAGGCCTGTACGGACCCGGCCGCGTCGAGCAACCGGTTCAGGTCCTGGGCCGTGCGCGCATTCAGCGTCTCGGCCGCCTGGCCGAGGCGCGCCGCGAGCGACGCTCTTCGCCGTGCGGGCAGCGTCCGGCCCGCCGCGAGCGACGCGAGGTCGTCGTGCGCGGCGTCGAGCGTGTCGAGCGCTGCCGCGACGGGAGCAAGGACCGGGTCCTTGTGCCTGAGGTTCAGGGCGGCGCCCCGGCGGCGCGAGACGGCCGCGAGGTCGTCGAGGGCCGCGCGCCCTTCGGCCACGAGGCCGGGCCCCGCGCCCGAGCCGTAGAGACGGGCCGTGAGGATCTCGGCGCTGGGGCGGAAGTCCTCGCCCGACCCCAGACTCTCCTCGGCGCCGCCGAGGAGAAGGCCGCCGTGCTTGAAGACCTCGTGCGACAGCCGGCCCAGGACCGGGCGCGCCTCGCGCGTGGCTCCGGGATCGCGGCGCAGCCATTCGGCCAGCGTGAGGCCGCGGCGCCGTCTCAGGAGGAGCCCGGCCCCGAGGAGGACGCCGAAAGCCGCGAGGCCGATCCCTCCGCCTCTAAGCGTCTGGAACCGCCGGTCCATCCGCTCCACCGCGGCACGCGCCTCGTCGAGGTGCAGACCGTCCGGCGCCTCGGCTACGTAGCGCCGCCACCAGCGGACCGCCTCGAGCTCTCTCCCGCCGGACGCGGCCCGGCGGCCCAGGGCCCACAGCGCCTCGCGCGAGCCCGCCTGCTCGGCTTTCTGCCACGCGGCCGTCGCGTCGGCTCCCCGGCCCGGCAGCGGTTCGAGGAGGGCCGCCAGCCGCTCCCACGACGAGGCGCGGGACGGGTCCACCTCCAGAGCCTTCGTCAGCGCCGCCTCGGCACCCGCCGCGTCGCCGCTCTGTCCCCGGACGGTCGCGAGCAGCTCCCAGGCGGGCACGAACGCGGGATCGAGGCGCACGGCTTCCTCGAGCTCCCGGAGCGCCTGCCCGGCCCCGGACGCGTCGCCGCGGCGGAGGTACACCTGCGCGAGCCGGAAGGACGGCGCCGCGGCCGAGCTTTCGGCGAAGGGCCTCTCGCCGGGCGCGCGCGCCGCGGGCCGCGCGAGGCTCGCGACGAGCTTCTCGCGGAACGGATCCGTCGCCTGGCGGCCCGCGGGCGTCGCGGAGGCACGCCAGGCGTCCAGGCGCTCCAGCGCGCGCGCGGGGTCTCCCCAGGCGGCCCAGCGGTCGGCGGCCTCGCGAAGAAGGCGCGGCATCTCCGGGCGAAGGGCGATCGCCCGGTCGAGCAGCGCGAGGGACTCTTCCTTCGCCGGCCGGTCGGGCTCGTTCCAGAGCAGGTTCGCGAGCGCCAGCACCGCGTCGAAGCGGTCCGGGTCGGCCGCGAGCGCGGTCCGGAAAGCGGCCGCGGCTTCGACGTCGCGGGCTTCGCGCTCCTCGAGCGTGCCGAGCGCGAGCGCGGCTTCCACGTACCCCGGCGAGATTCCGAGGGCGCGCCGGAACGCACCGCGCGCTCCGGCGGTCGCGCCGCGGGCGACCAGCGTCTTCCCTTCCGCGAAGGCGGCGCGCGCGTCGGCCGAGGGCGGCGCAAAGCCCGGCCGCACGGGCACGCTCTTCGCTTCCTCCTCGGCGTCGAGGCGGCGGATGCGCTCGCCGATCCACGCTCCCGCCGGCCGTCCCCGCCGCCCCTGCGCGGCGAGGACGTGGCCGTACTGCAGCATCGCGTCGCGGCGGTCGCCGCGCGCCTCGGCCTGGCGCGCGAGGACGAGACGATCCGGCGCCGAGAGCAGCTCCGGCGCCTCGCGCGCCGCCGCCTGGAGGAGCCGCGCCTCGTCGTCCGTATCCCCCGCCGCCGCCGCGAGGTCGGCGGCCTGCAGCGTGAAGAACAGCGGCGGCCAGAGCGTGGAGAGCCTGGCCCGGCGCAGGAGGTCGCGCGCCTGCGCCAAGGCTTCGGCATCCCGGGGCGAGGCCGCGACGAGCCCCGCCGCGGCCTGGGCGAGATGCTCGGCGTCGTCCTCGCACCCGGCGGGTGCGGGAGCCGCCGCCAGCGCGAGCGCGAGGACTCCCCCGAGCACGGGGGTCAGCCTTCCTGCCGTGCGGAGAGGCCGAGCTTGTTGAACCGGAGGCGCACCGCCCTCTCGTCTGCGGCCGAGCCCGTCATCCGCTCGGCCATGCGCGCGAAGTCGCCGTGGCACTCGTGGAAGAGCTGCCGGAACGCGGCGCGCTCGAGCTCCCGCCGGTAGTCCTCGACGTTCGTCACCTTCGGGCGCGGGAGCGTCAGGACGTCCTCGCGGCCCGGGTCGGCCTCTTCCTGCCGCGCCTCTGCGAGCAGGTCGAACAGGAGCCGGTTCTCGAACGCGAAGACGACGCGTCCCGCGCGGTCGAGGGACGCCGCCGACCTCCCGTAGAGAGTGGCGGCGAGCAGGTCCGAGAGGACCATCCCGAACTGCCGGAGGTTGCCGGGCCACGGGTGCTTCGCCATGGCGGCCCAGGCCTTGCGCGGGAGGAAGAACACGACCGGGGCGCGGCTGCGCGAGAGCTCCTCGTCGCCGCGCGCCAGCTCGAACGCGTCGCCCTTGTCCGGCTCGGGCGCCCCGGCCGCGCGCACCTGCGCGAGGATCTCGGCACGGTGGCCGGGCTCGGAGAAGAACGCGGCCGCGTGGTCGTCGGCGAGGTCCTCGAGATCCTCCGTCCGCTCCGAAAGCGGCGGAAGCGCGAGGGCGAGCGCGGGGTTCAGGCGCATGAGGAGGTCGGCCCGGAACGTCCCGTCGGAGACCTTCTTCCTGAGGTCGACGTTCGACGCTGCGACGATGCGGGCCGTATGCGGCACGGACGCCGTCGCGCCCACCCGGCGAATCACCCCGTCGTTGAGGGCGGTCAGGAGCGACTTCTGCGCGTCGAGGGAGAGGTTCTCGACCTCGTCGAGGAAAAGGGTTCCGCCCGCGGCCGCCTCGAAGACACCCGGGCGGTCCGCCACCGAACCCGTGTACGAGCCGCGCACGGAGCCGAAGAGCGCAGCCTGGAGCAGCGTCTCGGGAACGGTCGCGCAGTCGAAGGAAACCAGCGGCCCCTTGCGGCCCGAGAGCGGGTGCAGGACCTCGCGCACGAGAAAGTTCTTCCCCGAGCCCGTCGGCCCCGTCACGAGGAGGGGCAGCGGTGTCGGCGCGAGCGACGCGATCCGCCTTCTGAGCTCGCGCATCGCCGGGCCTCGGCCCCAGAAGAACCGCCCCGTCGAGAGCGGCGCGTCGCGGTCGGCGAGGACGCGCCGCACGACGCGGACGAGCCCCTCGCCCGTCGTCTCGTCCTCCCCCACGGTGTAGGTGAACGCGTCGGCGCGAAGGCGGCGCGCCTCGTCCTCGAACGGGATGTCCTCGTGCGCCGTCGTGAGGACGACGGGCAGGTCCGGCGCGCGTCGCCGCAGGCGCTCGAGGATGTAGAGGCCCTGGCGGTCCCGCCGCTCGCGCCGCTCGCGCTTGCCGGCGGCCGAGTCGCCGAGCGGCTTCTTGTCCGGCAGGAGATCCTCGTCGGCGATCTCGAAGCGGAGGTCGAGGACGACGGCGTCGGGCAGGCGCCCGCCTCGCGCGAGGGCCGCCTCGGCCTCGGCCCAGCTCGCGGCGAACGCCTTCGAGTCCGAAGGGCCCGCGAGGACGAGGTCCGGCGCGAACTTCCGGAACAGCTCAGCCGTGCGGGGCTGGTCGTCGACGACGAGAAGCCGCGGCCCGCCCTTCACGATCCGCCTCCGCGCCGGCCGCGGCCGCCGAGCGGCCGCAGGACTTCCGGTCCCTCCTCCACGGCGACGCGGCGGTAGAACGCGGTGCAGGCTCGGGACGCCTCAAGGCATGCGGAATCCAGGGATTGAAGAGAAGAGAGAGAGATTTCTTTGAGTGAAAGAAGGTCGGGAGCGAGGCGCGCGACCGTCGCCATCGCCTCCTCCAGCGCCTGCAGGTCGGCGTCACTCGAATCGAACATCGATCCCTCGTCCCTCTTCCACTCGAAGAAACTCTTCAGGACGTCACGTTTCGCTCCTGCGTCCGTCGCGCGAGGCAGGAGATCGGCCGCGAGGCGGGCGCGGAGCGCGGCAGGATCCGTCTCGGGCTCCTCCGGCGCGCTCCACCTCAGGGCCTTCCCCACGTCGTGCTTCAAGCGAAAGGCTGCGGTCTTGCGCCGCAGCCTCCGGTCTTCGACCTCGTGAGATTTCGTCATCGTCCCGGATTATCCGCTCAGCCGATCGCCCGTCTGCGCGAGCCGCGGCCAGTCCACGACGCCCGGCGCCGAGAACGGCCGGTCCACGAAGATGGGCCGCCTGCCGCCCTCCACGTCGCAGAGGACGTGGCGCTTCGGAATGCGGGTTCCGTCGGCCGTGAACCCCTCGCAGACGACGAGGAGCAGCCGGCCGTCCGGCGAGAAGCCGAGCGACGTCGTGTACCGATCCGCGTTCCCGGCGTCCGCCGCGCCCGCGCCGCCCGCCGCGAGGATCTCGGGCTCCGCGGCCGCGGCGGGGTCGAACACGCGCGCGCGGGCGAGGTCGAGGAGGCGCGTCCGGCGCCGGCCCGAGACAGGCGCCTCGTCCCACACGAGCCTCCGGCCCGAGGCGTCGAACGCGAGGCTCGCCGGGTCCGCGCCCACGGCCGTGAACGGCTGGATCGCGTCCTTCCCGTCCGGCCTCGTGACGACGAGGAGCGTCGCGCCGTTCTTCGAGACGAACTGCGCGCGGAGGCCGCCCGCCGAGACGACGGGCTTCTCGGAAACGACCCGCTTCGGGAGCGACTTCGTGAGGCGCGCGACGAGACGGTCGGCCGCGCGGCGGCGCGACGCGTCGGCGGCCGTTGACGAGACCTCGGAGGCGGACTCGATGGCCGCGTCGCGGTAGATCGGAAAACTCTCCGAGTCGCCCGTCCGGATCGCGTTCTCGGCGAGCGACGTCAGGAGCCGCGCCCGCTCGAGCTGCAGCGCCGTCCGCCGGGGCGAGGCCGGGAACGACGCGAGGAACTCCCCGAGGTCCTTCTCGCGCCGCGAGGCCGCCTTCGGGTCGAAGACGCCGCGTCCGTCCGTGATCGAGCCGCAGGCCGTCAGGAGGCGCAGGCGCACCCGTTCGGCGAGATCCGCCGGAGGCGCGAGCGCCATGGCCCGGCGGTAGGCCTCGCCGTCGTACCGGAAGGTGCCGCCGTCTCCGGCGGAGACGACGTTCACGCCCCACAACCCGGCCACGTGCGTCGACGACGGCGCGCGGCCGTCCTCGGCGCGGCGGGCGCCCTGCGCGAGCAGCTCGCCGGCGTGGCCGAGGAGCTCCCACGCGTCGGCGTTCGCCGGCTCGCGCCGCACGGCCTCGCCGAGGTAGGCCGCCGCGAGCACCGGGCGGTCGCGCGAATCCAGGAGGAGACGCGCGTTCCGGACGAGGTCCTCGGCCTTCGTCTGGGGATCGTCGAGAACGAAGAACGCCGAGGCGTCGGCCCAGCCCTTGACGGCGACGCTCCCCCCCCAGCCGGGCGACGTCACGAGCACCTTGCCGCCCACGCGCTCGAGGAGCGTCGCAGGAGCGCTGGCCGCGACGCGCCCGCCGCGGGCGACGCGGTCGTCCGGCCGGTCCGCGAGGACGACCGAGCGCAGGGCCACGAGGCGCGTTCCCTGCAGCACGGCTGCGGGCGGCGCGGCGGCGCCGTCCGCCCGGGCGATCGCGGCAAGGAGGAGCGGAGACGCGAGCAGGCCGAGGAACGCGAGGAGCCTGAGGATCGGGGCGACGTAGCGGCGAACCATGTGAACCTCCCGGCGCGGGGTGTTCTCGCGCCTGCCCTCCGCCTTTTCACGTCGCGTGCCGCCGGGTCCCGCCCTGCCCACGCGGGCCTCGGCGCGACTCGATTATGCGATTCGGAGAAGATTTCTGCGAATAGGAAGATGAGTTTGCGCGGGCGGAGCGCGCCGGGCGCGTTCGCCCCTTGGCACCCTTCGTGGATTGCTCTTCCTCAGCGGCGTTCACGCCGCGAAGGAGACGACATGAGCGACATCTTCCCCGACCCGCCCGATCCTCCCCGCCCTCCGAATCCCCCGAAGCCTCCCCTCTCTCTTCCCCAGGTTCCGCTCGACTGGATGAAGCGCGTTCCCGTGCGCTCCGTCCTCCTCGGCGCGGCCCTCGTCTTCACCGTCTGGTCCGGCGCCCGCTGGGCCGAACGCAGCTTCCAGTCCGTCGCTCCCGGCGAAGCCGGCCTCGTCGTGAGCAAGTTCACCGGCGGAACGCGCATCGTGGCGCCGGGCAGCCATTTCCTGCCGGCCACCTTCTACGTCCTGACGCGCATGCGCGTCTCGGACCAGCTCCTCTCCGGGCCTTCGGCGACGTTCACGGTCCCGACGAAGGACGGGTTCGCGGTCGGTCTCGTCCTCCAGGCGCGCTGGGCGCTCGACCGAAACCAGCTCCTCACGCGCTGGGCCGGGCTTCCCGCGAACCCGGGCACCGACGTCGTCGGCCCGGTCCTCGCGTCGGCCTTCCGCAACCTCGCGCCCGAGTACGACGCGCCGTCGCTCCTTGCGAGCAAGCGGGAGGAGCTCGCGGGCCGCGCCGCGAAGCAGGCCGGCGACCGCCTCGCCGAGGCCGGGATCCTCCTGAAGGACGTCCTCGTGAGCGACCTGAAGCTCCCGGCCGAGTTCGAGCGCGGGCGCCTCGCCCTCCTCGAGCAGGCCCAGCTCGTGGAACGTACCGAGGCGAACCTCCGGTTCAAGAAGCAGGAGATCGAGCAGCAGCGCCTCGAGGCCGAGGCGCGCAAGGCGCGCTCGGACAAAGAGGCCGAGGCGGCCGCGAACAGGCGCCTCATCGAGGCCAAGGCCGAGGCCGACGCGATGACGTACATCCTCCCGCTCAAGGAGAAGGCGATCAAGCAGCAGGAGCTCGAGGCGGACGCCCAGAAGGCGCGCCGCCTGCGCGAGGCGGAATCGGCCGCGGCGACGATGAAGATCCAGTCGGAAGCCGAGGCGGCGCGCCGCCGAACGCTGTCCGAGGCGGAGGCGTTCGCCATCCGCCAGACGTCGCTCGCGCAGTTCGAGAACCTCAAGCGCGAGGTCGAGCTCATCGAGAAGAACCCGACGTGGGTCAACAAGACGCTCGCCGAGAAGCTCGGCGACAAGGTGCAGGTCATCGTCATGCCGAACCTCACCGCCGACATCCTCGGCAAGGAAGCCGGCAAGCGCGTCGCGAACGGCCAGCCCGCGCTCGCCTCGCGGGCGGATTGAGCAGGAAAAGGAAGAAGAAGAGAGAGAGAAAAGAGAAAGAGAAGATTTCTATGAAAAGGAAGAGGGCCCTCGCCGTCGGAGCTGCCTGCCTCATCTTGCTGCGGCCGTCGTCGAGCGCGCAGCAGCCCACGCCACCTTCCAAGAAATCCGAATCTCCATCCCCTTCTTCTTCTCTTTCTTCTTCTTCAGCAGACCTCTTCTCCCCGGGTCCCGAGGGCAGCAGGAACCTCGTCGTCGTCGGCCGCTACCTCGCGGCCGACGACACCCGCCTGCCGCTCGCGGCGGCGCTCCTGGCGCGGGGCGCCGCGCGGCTGCGGACGGCCGGGACGCCCGACCCGGCCGCGGAGGTCCTCCTCGGCGAGACGGCCGAGCGACTCGCCCCGCGGCCGGGCGCCGCGCCCGAGGGCGTCGGCTTCGCCGCGCCGTTCGACCCGAAGCTCGGCCGGAAGGTCCGGGTCTACGACGGCGAGGCCTTCCGCCGGGCGCTCGGCGACGTCCCCGCCGACGCCTCCGGGCCGCTTCTCGACGTTCGCGAGCGCGCGCTGGCGGGGGCTCTCCGCGCGCGCTTTCCGCTGCCCGGCGTCACCCTGATCTCCAAGTGGGAAGAGACCGTCGCCTGGCTGACGTTCGCGGAATCGGTCCAGTCCGCACGGGTGGCCGAGAAGGTCTCGCGCCGCCTCGAGAGCTCGGCTCCGGATCTCGCCCGTCTCCTGCTCGCGGCCGGGAAGATGGACGACCTGAAGGCCCTCGACCGCAGGCTGACGGATGCGAGCCACCGGCTCGAAGCGCTCGAGCCCGATCCCGCAAAGGCCCGGCGACTGCGCGCCGCGGCCCTCGCCGTGCGGCGCCTGGTGGGTAATGGGCGGCCGCCGTTTCCTCAGGAGGCGCGGGTCTCGAAGAAGCCGGGCGCGGCGGTCGTGCGGATCGAGGGCGACATCGGCGCCCTCTCCCTCGTCGTCGTCGAGAACGAAGGCCTCCCGGCCGGGCGCTCGCGGCGCGTCCTCGCGTCGCCCCTGCTTCCGGTCCCGGGCTCGCTCGCGGTGACGCGGAACGGACGAGCCGCCACCTGGCTCGAAGCCGAGACCCCGACCCGCCTCGCGCGCGTCGCGCTCGCGCTGGACGGCTCGGGTCCGGTCGCGGTCCCGACCCCCGCCGCCTCAGCGAAGGGAAAGAAAGTGAAAAGCCGCGATCACGAGTGAATGCGTGATGCGGCCCTTCCGGATGAGATCCGGGATTCGGCGCAGCGGGACGAGCTCGACGGCGAGGTCCTCACCTTCGTCCGGCATGAGCGCGCCGACCCTGCGGCAGCCCGTCGCGAGGTACGTGAAGCAGCGGTTGCCCTGGATCGCGGGGTTCGGATGGACGACGCCGATGCGCGTCCACGAGCCCGCCGCGTAGCCCGTCTCCTCCCGCAGCTCGCGGCGGACGGCAGCCGCGGCGGACTCACCCTTCTCGACGCTCCCGCCGGGAATCTCGAGCGTCACCGAGCGCGTCCCGGCGCGGAACTGCCGGACGAGGACGACCTCGCGGGAATCGGTGAGCGCGACGACGTTCGCCCAGTCGGTGCACTCTAGGACGAAGAAGTCGTGGGGCTTGCCGCTGCGCGGCGAGCGCGTGCGCTCGCCGCGGACGGAGAAGACCTTGAAATCGCCAAGCGTGCGCCTCGCGAGGAGAGGCCAGACCGACGGTGACGTCCGAGGAGCACCAGAAGATTTCTTGGAAGGTGACGGGGGCTTCGGCGCGCGTCGACGCGCGTTGCCACGTCCGGTGCCCCTCTTAACCATTCAAAGAAATCTTCTTCTCTTTCTTCTTTTCGCCTACGTGTTCCCGAAGCCGGTCACGATGTACGAGCCGCTCTTGGCGTCGCGCTTGAGGGTGATGACCTTCGCCTTCTCGGCGGCCTCGAGCAGCTCGGAGAACGCGCGGAACCCGTAGTAGCTCTCGTTGAACGACGGGTACTTCCGCTGCATCGTCTGCTTGACCATCGAGCCCCAGAGGACTTCCTTGTTCTCGCGCTTGAGGGCCAGCATGGAATCAATGAGGAGCGAAAACGCCTCGGCCGTCTTCTCGGGCAGACCCTGCAGGGACGGGGCCTTCGTCTTCTCGCGGACGAGGTCCTCGTAGTAGAGGAACTCGTCGCAGTTGTCGATCAGGAGCTCGGACGTCGAACCCTTCACGCCGAAGCCGAGGACCTGCTTGTTGTTCTCCTTCAGCTTCGAGACGAGCGGGGAGAAGTCGGAGTCGCCCGAGCCGATCACGAACGTCGTGATGTGGGCCTTGTTCGACGCGAGGTCCATCGCGTCCACGACCATCCGGATGTCGGCGGAGTTCTTTCCCGTCATGCGGTGCTGCGGGATGTCGATGAGCTCGAACGCGGCCTCGTGGAAGGCGCGCTTGTACTCCAGGTAGCGGTTCCAGTCCGCATAGGCGCGCTTGTAGACGATCTTGCCCTTTTCGAGGAGGCGCGAGATCAGGAGCTTGACGTCGAACTTCGGGTGGCCGGACTCGCGGAGCCCGATCAAGAGGTTGTCGATGTCGATGAAAAGGGCAAGGTTCTGTTCTTCGGTATTCATGGCGGAAGAAGGGGGCGGACCGCCGACTCCCTCGCCGAACCCCGCGGGCACCCAGCCCGGGGCGAACGGAAGGGCCGCCACGGCCGCCATTGCGGTCGGCGCAGGGGGAATGGGTGAAGGCTCCGCCTCGGGGAACGGCAGGTCGGTGGCGTCCGCGGCGGGTTTCTTGGCGGTTGTGCGGCCGCGTCCGCCTCGGCGGCGCCGCCGGACGCCGCCCGCTTTCGGGGCGGCTTCGTGTTCGGTCACGGGACCGCATTGTCGCACGGATCGGCGGCCCGCGCCGGGTGCGACAATCGGCGCGTGAGCGCCGCGCCCCTTCTCTACGACCTCGCGGGCCGCGGCACCGTCGTCCTGACCGGCAAGGACCGCGCGACGTTCCTCCACGGCCTCGTCACGAACGACGTGAGGAAGCTCGCCCCCGGGCAGGGCTGCGCGGCGGCGTTCCTGACCGCGAAGGGCCGGCTGCTCGCGGAGTGCGTCGTCCTCTGCGAAGCGGAGCGCGTCGTCCTCGACACGCCGCCCGAGCTGTCGGCTACGGTGGAGAGCCTCCTCAGGACGTACCTCGTCTTCAACGACGTGACGATCACGAACGAGACGGAGGAGACGGCTGTCCTCCACCTCACGGGCGAAGCGGAAGGAGGCGGGAAAGAAGAAGAAGACTTTCTTAGAAGGGTAATAGCGCCTGGCGCCGCCGCGTCCACGCCGCGAGAGGCGCACGCACACGCGCCGGCTGCATTCACCTTCAAAGAAATCTCCTCTTCGGCTCTTCCTCTCCTCCTCGTCCGCGAGAACCGCACGGGCGTTCCCGGCTGGGACGTCCGCGTCCCCTCTTCCCTTTCAAATCAAATCTCCTCTTCTCTTCTCTCGGCGGGAGCGCGGGCCGCCACGGAGGACGAGTTCGAGAGCCGTCGCATCGCCGCCGGCATTCCGCTCTGGGGCGCCGAGCTGACGGAGGCCGTCCTGCCCGACGAGGCCGGGTTGCGCGAGCGCGGCTTCATTGCGGACAACAAGGGCTGCTACGTCGGCCAGGAGATCGTCGCGCGCATCAAGACGTACGGACACGTGAACCGCAAGCTCGTCCGGCTCGTCGTTTTCGGCGGTGTCCCGCGGCCCGGAGAAGAGATTTTCTTTGAAGGTGAAAAGGCCGGCAGCCTCACGAGCGTGGCGCCGGCGGCGGGCGGCGGCGCAGCCGCACTCGCGTACGTTAAGAGAGAGCGTGCCGGGGCCGGCACGGCGTTGACCATCGCCTCACTCGCAGGGAATCTCCCCGCGTCCGTCGCACCTGCCGCGCCCGTGCCGCTTGGCTGAGCCCCTTCCGTCCGGGCGCCCGCGGGACTTCCGCCCGTACCTCGCGCTTCTCGCCGTCCAGCTCTGCTTCGGCAGCTTCCCCGTCTTCGGGAAGCTGGCGCTCGCGGAGACCGCGCCCCTCGTCCTCGCGGCGTTTCGCGCCGCCGCGGGCGCCGCCGCGCTGACGCTCCTGGCGCGGGTCCTCGACCCGAACGGCACGTTCGACGCGAAGGACCGGCGGAAGCTGATGGTCCTCTCGTTCTTCGGGATCGTCGCGAACCAGATCCTCTTCATCTTCGGCCTGTCGAAGACGACGGCCACGAACGCGACGCTCCTGACCGCGATGACGCCGATCCTGACGCTCGCCGTCGGCTCCGTGCTCTCCGAACAACACACACCGCGCAGACGACTCCTCGGGATCCCCGTCGCCCTCGCCGGCCTCCTGTGGCTCCTGGACGTGTCCCGCCTCGATTTCGGCGACCGGACCTTCGCCGGCAACGCCCTGATCTTCACGAACTGCCTGTGCTACTCGGTCTTTCTCGTCCTCTCGCGCGACATCCTGCGGCGCCACTCGGCGGTCCGCGTCACCGCGGCCGTCTTCCGGTACGCGGCTCTCCCGATCGTTCTCGTCGCCATCCCCGATCTCCTGAGCTTCCGGCCCGCGGCCCTGACGTCCCGCGCGTGGACGGGAGTCGCCGGCACGATCGTCTTCGCAACGATTGTGGCCTACGCCTTGAACGCGTGGGGCCTCGCACGGACGAGCCCGTCGACGGCCGCGATGTTCATGTACGTGCAGCCCCTCGTCGCCATGACGCTCGCGCGCGTCGTCCTCGGCGAGTCCCCGTCGCCGCGCACGGCGGCGGCCGCGGTCCTGATCTTCGCGGGAATCGCGCTCGCGACGTGGCCGTCTAGAGGGCCAGGGGCCGCCCCAGCAGGTAGCCCTGCCCGTAGGTGACGCCGAGCCGCTTGACGGCCTCGAGCTCTTCCTCGGTCTCGATGCCCTCGGCGACGGTCGCCGCGTCGATGCGCGAGGCCAGCCGGACGAGCATCTCGACGACGTCGGCCTTGATCGAGTCGTTGTGGAGGCCGGTCACGAGGTAGTTCGAGATCTTCAGGTAATGCGGCTTGAGCTCCGCGATCGACTGCAGGGACGCGTAGCCGGAGCCCGCGTCGTCGATCGCGATCTTGAAGCCGAGCCCGCGCAGCACCTGGATGCTCTCGCGGAAGAGCTCGTAGTCGCGGATGGCGGCGCGCTCGGTGATCTCGAGGACGACGCCGCTCCGGATCGCGAGGAGCGGCTGGAGCACCTCGTGCCCGCGCAGCTTCAGGTCGTGGATGAGCTCGGTCTCCACGTTCACGAACAGCCTGCCGTCGCGCTTGCCGTGGAAGCGCTCCGCCGAGAACTGCATGCAGATCTTCTCGAGCGCCCAGACCTGGTCCGACTTGAGCGCGTAGTCGAAGAGAACCTCTGGGTTCTCGAAGGGAGACTCGGCCGGCCCGCGGGAGAGGGCCTCGTGCGCGTAGACGCTCCCCGTCGCGAGATCCACGATCGGCTGGTACACGGTGCCGATCTGCCGGTGGACGAGGATGTCCTTGAACTGCTCGCGCAGGAGGGCGGCGCGCTCCCCTTCCTTCGTCGAGGCCATCGAGATCGCCTCGCGAAGCGAGCGGTAGACGAGCCGCTCGAGGCGGACCTGCGGCCGGTGGAGGAGCTTCGACCACCCGACGAAGAGCGCGATCTTCCGCTGGATGCGGTCCCGGAACTTCTCGTTGAGCTGGGTGCGGAGCGATTCTTCGACCTGCCGCGCCTTGCGCTGAAGGCGCTCCAGAGCCTCCTCGCTCCGGAGGCCGGGCGGAATCGACAGGAAGACGTAGAACTCGGAGCCCGACGGCCGGTTCACCGCGATCAGGTCCTCGGCCGAAAAGAGCGTCCCGAGGAGGCGCTTCAGGGCACGGGACGCCTCGCGCAGGACGTCGTCGAAGACCTCCCAGCCGTAGAAGTCCTCGATGTGGGCGTAGTTCTCGAAGTCGACGAAGAGGACGCCGACCTCCTGATCCACGAGCAGCCACTCACGCAGCGCGTCCACGATCACGGGAATCGTCGGGAGGCCCGTGACGCTGTCGAAGAGGAGGTTCCTGGTCCGGACGTCGCCCGACTCCTTCGGCAGGAACGCCGAGCGCGGTCCCTCGCGCGGCTCGAGGAGGCGCTCGACGGTCTCGAGGAGGTGCCGCTTCGTGAACGGCTTCGTGATGTAGTCGTCGGCGCCCACCTGCATGCCCGTGATCAGGTCCTTGATCTCGGACTTCACCGTCAGCATCACGATCGGGATGGACGCCGTCTCCGGGAGGTTCTTGAGCGTCGCGCAGACCTCCCAGCCCGAGACCTGCGGCATCGTGACGTCGAGGAGGATCACGTCGGGCTGGACGGCCGCGGCCAGGTCGATGCCTTCCTTGCCGTTGCGGGCGACCACCGTCGCGTACCCGGCGTTGCCGAGGAGCGTCTGGACGATGAGGAGGATGTCCTCGTCGTCGTCGACGATCAGGACCTTTCGTTCGTTCACGGCGCCCCGATCTTAAACGCCCGTCAGAAATCCACGTCCCACGAGGCGTCCGTGGGCAGCGCCGCGAGGGCCTCGACGTCCACGCGGTCGACGCGCGCGATGCGCGATCCTTCGGCCAGCGCGGCCTCCAGGCGGTCCAGGGCGTGCTGCGGCCCCTTCGCCACGATCTCCACGCGGCCGTCGTCGAGATTCGCGGCGCCGCCCGTCAGCCGCAGTGCACGCGCCGCTCGGGCCGCGAACGCCCGGTAGCCGACGCCCTGGACGCGGCCGGTCACGAGGAACCGGCGCACGGAGAGGTTCCACCCGCCGGACTCGTCCACGTCGCGGTCGCGCATCATCGCCCGGGCTCCTTCGCCGCGAAGCCGAACCTCCCGACGAGCGGCACGTAGGCGACCTCGCCGGCGTCCTCCGTGCGGACGCGCCCGTTCGGAAGGCGCTTGACGACGAGCAGGCGCTGGCGGCCCGGCGCCCCGACCGGTACGACGAGCCGTCCCGTGGGCGTGAGCTGCGCAACGAGCGTCTCCGGCACCTCGGGCGCGGCCGCGGCGACGACGATCGCGTCGTACGGGGCGTGTTCGCTCCAGCCGTAGGACCCGTCGAAGACCTTCACGGACACGTTCGCGACGCCGAGCCCCTTGAGGAGGGCCTGCGCGCCCCTCGCCAGCTCGGCGATGCGTTCGAGCGTGAAGACCCACCGCGCGAGGCGCGCGAGGACGGCCGCCTGGTAGCCGGACCCCGTCCCGATCTCGAGGACGCGCGCGCCGGGCGACAGCGCCGCGAGCTCGGCCGACCGGGCCACGTTCGCAGCCTGCGTGATCGTCTGCCCGTGGCCGATCGGAAGCGCGTGGTCGCCGTACGCCTCGCCGGCGAGGGCCGCCGGCACGAAGAGATGGCGCGGCACGGCGGCGAGCGCGTCCATGACGCGCGGATCGGACACGAGGCCGGCCGCGCGCAGGCGCTCCACGAGGGCCCGCCGGTCCGCGGCGAGGGCCCGGGCCTCGCGCTGCACCCGGGAGTCCTCCGCCGTCACCCCTTCGTCTCCCCCCGCGGCCCGAGCTTCAGGGCGAGGCCGTCCAGGTCGGCGAGGGCGCGGTAGTCCGTCATGTCCATGTGGAGCGGCGTGACGGAGACGTACCCCTCCGCAACCGCGAGGAGGTCGGTCCCCTCGGCTTTCGTGTCCACGAACGTCCCGCCGATCCAGTAGTACGGCTTGCCGCGCGGGTCGATCTTCTCGACGATGTTCTCGCCGTAGCGGCGCCGTCCCATACGCGTCGCCCGGAAGCCCTTCGGCGCTCCCGCGGGAACGTTCACGTTCCAGAGCGTGTCCTTCGCCGGCGGGTGGTCCTTCGCCCACTGGATGAGGTCCCGCGCGGCCGCCTCCGCATTGGACCAGTCCACCGTGCCGACCGCGTCGCGAACGTAGTCCAGCGAGAACGCGATCGACGTGACGCCGAGAAGCGTGCCCTCGAACGCGCATGCGACCGTCCCGGAGTACGTCACGTCGTCGCCGAGGTTCGGGCCGGCGTTGATCCCGGAGAAGACGAAGTCCGGCGGGTCCGCCTTCAGGATCGAGCAGAGCGCGATGTTGACGCAGTCGGTGGGCGTCCCGTCGACGATCCAGGTCCGCTCGTCCTTCTGGCGCACGCGCAGGGGGCGATGCATCGTGAGCGCATGGGACGAGGCGCTCTGCTCGCGGTCGGGCGCCACGACGTACGTGTCGAACCCCGCGGCCTGCGCGGCGCGCTGGAGCGCCGCGAGCCCTTCGCTGTGGATGCCGTCGTCGTTGGAAATGAGGGCCTTCACGCTCCGGGCCCCTCGTAGACCACCTTGTTGCGCTCGGTCTCGTGGAGGACGACGCGCACGAGCCGTGCGGGGGCGACCGCGGGAGCGAGCTCCTCCCAGATCCTGACGGCGATGTTCTCGGCCGTCGGGTTCACGCCGGCGAGGAACGGAACGTCGACGTTCAGGTTCCGCCGGTCGCAGCGCTTCACGACGCGCTCGGCCACGACCCTCTTGAGGTCCCCGAAGTCCATGACCCAGCCCGTCTCGGGCTGGACCGGTCCTTCCACGGTGACCTCGAGCCCGTACGTGTGCCCGTGCCCGTGCGGGTTGTTGCACTTGCCGAAGACGCGGCGGTTCCACTCCTCGTCTCGCCCCTCCGTGTGGAGGCGGTGAGCCGCGGAGAAATGCGCGTGCGTCGTGATTCGGACGGCCGGGGCGCCGGACGCGGCCGCCGGGGTCATCGGCCCCACCGCTCGCGCGCGCTCTCCCAGAGGCGCATCCGGCGGTAGACCTCCTCGGCGGTCGCGTCCACCCAGACCGTCTGTGAGTACGCGATCCCGCGGCTCCTCTGGCACTCGCGCTCGATGTGCTCCGCAGCAGCCACCGCCGTGCACGGCCGCGTCTCGAAGACCGGCGTCCCGTCGATGACGTCCCCGACCATCACGGCAAGCGCCGAGACGCCCAGCAGGGTCAGGCACGACGTCAGCTCCTGCTTGCCGTGTGCGAGGGACTGGACTTCGGAGGCGCCGCCCGCGTCGAATCCCGCGGGGACGAACCAGCGGACGGAAAACGAGAGCGGATCGCCCTCGTGTCCCCCCCGGAGATAAATCCTCTGTCCGTTCTCGATGGCGCCGGGCATGCGCGGAGTTTACGAGACGAGGCCCTTTTCGCGCGCCCCTTGACTCATCGCGTTCTAGGACCTACTTCTTGGATGGCCCTGCGCGCCGGTGACGGCGGGGTTGGACGGAGGGAGGACGAAGGCAGGCGAAAGCCGGTTCCCGACGAACGACGGCCGACGGTCGACGTCGTTTCAAGGACACGCGCCGATTGGCGCAAGCCAACAAGGAATCCTTTCGATCCCCCCGACGCGGGGCGTAGCGAGCCCGAGGGAACCGGTGCCCTCGGGCTCATGTATTTTCGGGCGTACTCTCTCGGCGAGTCGAAGGAGGACGGGATGAACCTGATCCTGATGCTGATCGTCGGAGGAATCATCGGCTGGCTGGCGAGCATCGTCATGAAGACGAACGCCCAGATGGGCCTGATCGCCAACGTGGTCGTCGGCGTCGTGGGGGCCGGTCTCGGCGGCTGGCTCGCCGGCGTCCTCGGGATCGGGGCCACGGGCAGCGTGATGAGCTGGATCGTCGGGATCGCGGGCGCCGCGATCCTGATCTGGATCCTCAAGGCGCTCGGCGTCTTCAAGTAGACGGACGGCGCCACCGGGCCCGCCGCATGCGAGCCCGGCACCTGCGGAGACACGCGCCGATCAGACCGGGACGCGGAAGCTCTGCAGGACCCTCATGTAGTTCGCGCGCTCGAACGCCGACGGGTCTGCGCTCGTGCGGTGGCTGACGGCGCCCGTCATCTGCGCGACGGACTCGTACTCGTGCTTCTCCATCCACTCGGCGAGCCCCTGCTTGAGCGCCGTGATCTGCCGCGGGCCGTGCCGGAGGATCGAGGACACGATCTGAACGGCGTGGGCGCCCGCCATGATCGCCTTGACGAGGTCGATCGGCGTGTGGACGCCGCCCGTCTCCGCGAGCGAGCACCGCACGCGCCCGGACAGGATCGCGAGCCAGCGGAGCCTCAGGAGGAGGTCCGAGGAGTCCGAGAGCTGAAGGGCCGCGACGGGCTCGAGGAGCTCGACGTCGATGTCGGGCTGGTAGAACCGGTTGAAGAGGACGAGGCCGTCCGCCCCGAGGTCGTCGAGCTGGCGGGCCACGTTCGCGAACGACGTGAAGTACGGCGGGAGCTTCACGGCCACGGGAATCCCGAGGCCGCGCTTGACGCTGCGGAGGATGTTCTCGACCTCGTGCTCGATCGTCGTCCCCGGCACGTTCGGATCCGCCGCGATGCGGTAGACGTTCAGCTCGAGGGCGTGCGCGCCGGCATCCTGCATGAGCTTCGCGTAGCTCAGCCAGCCGGAATCCGTCATGCCGTTGAGCGAGGCGATGACGGGGATCGAGACGGTCGCGCGGATCTTTCGGATTTGCTCGAGGTACCGGTCCGGCCCGAGGTGGAACTCCTCCGGCGCCGGGAAATACGAAAGGGCTTCCGCAAACGACTCGGCGTGGACGTCCATCGCGCGGTGGATGCCCTCGCGCTCGTGCGTGATCTGCTCCTCGAACAGCGAGTGCATGACGATCGCCGACGCGCCCGCGTCCTCGAGGCGCTTCACCGTGTCGAGGTCGTCGACGAGCGGCGAGGCGCCCGGCATGAGCGGGTGGGCGAGCGGAAGGCCGAGGTAGGTCGTTCTCAGGTCCATGTGCGGCGTCCTCAGTTCCCGGGCCGGGTCACGGCCTCGGCGACGTGCTTCTTGGCGAGCTGCTCGTAGAGGAGAACCTTGTCGGCGGCCTCGCGGCGCGCCCGCGCGACCACGCCCTTGTAGAGCTCCGGGTCGCGCTCCTCGGCCACGCGGAAGCGCGCCTCGTTGCGCATGAAGGCCCCGATGTCGCCCTTCAGCGTGCCCGTGTCGATCACGAGCGGGATCTCCCCCGCCGCCGTGCGGCGCGGGTCGAAGCGATAGAGGGGCCAGTAGCCGGACTGCACGGCCTTCGCCTGCTGGTCCAGCTGGAAGGCCATGTCGTAGCCGTGCGCGATGCACGGGCTGTACGCGAGGATGATCGAGGTCCCGGGGTAGGACTCGGCTTCCTGGAATGCCTTGACGGTCTGGGCGTCCTTCGCGCCGAACGCGACGCGCGCGACGTAGACCGACCCGTAGCCCATCGCCATGAGGCCGAGGTCTTTCTTCGAGACGGCCTTGCCGGCCGTCGCGAACTTCGCCGAGGCGCCGAGGGGCGTCGACTTGGACGCCTGTCCTCCCGTGTTCGAGTAGACCTCCGTGTCGAGGACGAGAATGTTCACGTCGCGCCCGACGGCCATCACGTGGTCGAGGCCGCCGAACCCGATGTCGTAAGCCCAGCCGTCGCCGCCGACGATCCAGATGCTCTTCTTGACGAGGTAGTCCGCGAGGGACGCGAGGCGCTTCGCCTCGGGCCTCGGGCTTGCCGCAAGGCGCTTGCGAAGCTCGGCGACGCGCGCGCGCTGCGCCGCGATGCCGGCCTCGCCCGACTGGTCGGCGCCGAGGATCTCGTCGACGAGCTGCTGCCCGATCTCCGCGGCGTGGGCCTTGAGGGCCGTTCGCGCCGTGAGGTCGTGGTGGTCGACGCCGAGGCGCATCCCGAGGCCGAACTCGGCGTTGTCCTCGAAGAGCGAGTTCGACCACGTCGGACCGCGCCCGTCCCTGTTGACGGTGTACGGCGTCGTCGGGAGGTTCCCGCCGTAGATCGACGAGCAGCCGGTCGCGTTCGCGATCATCGTCCGGTCGCCGAAGAGCTGCGTCAGGAGCTTGATGTACGGCGTCTCGCCGCAGCCGGCGCAGGCGCCCGAGTACTCGAAGAGCGGCTCCAGGAACTGCGCGGACTTCACGTCCGCGATGCGGAGTCGCGTGCGGTCGGCTTCGGGCAGGTCGAGGAAGAACTCGTAGTTGGCGCGCTCCGGCTCGCGGAGCGGGGCCTGCGGCACCATGTCGAGCGCCTTGTGCTTCGGGTTCGACTTGTCCTTGGCCGGGCAGACCATCATGCAGAGCGTGCAGCCCGTGCAGTCCTCCGGCGCGACCTGGATCGTGTACTTGTGGCCCTGCCACTCTGTCGCCTTGAAGTCGACGGACTTGAACGTCGCCGGGGCGCCCGCGAGGGCCGCCGGCTCGTAGAGCTTGGCGCGGATCGCCGCGTGAGGGCAGACCATCGCGCACTTGTTGCACTGGATGCAGAGCTTCTCGTCCCACACCGGGATCTCGAGCGCGATGTTCCGCTTCTCCCACTTCGCGGTGCCCGTCGGCCACGTGCCGTCCGGCGGGAACGCGCTGACCGGGAGGAGGTCGCCCTTGCCCGCGAGCAGGACGCCAGAGACGCGCTGGACGAAGTCCGGGGCTTCCGTCGAGACGGGCGGCGGCATGTGCCGCTGCGTCGTGACCGAGGCGGGCACCTTCACTTCCTTGAGGCCCGCGGCCGCGCCGTCCACGGCGGCGAAGTTCTTCTGGAGGACGTCCTCGCCGCGCCGGGCGTAGCTCTTGCGGATGCCCTTCTTGATGCGCTCGAGCGCGTCGTCCGGAGGCAGGACGCCGGAGAGCTTGAAGAAGCAGGCCTGCATGATCGTGTTGATGCGGCCGCCCAGCCCGATCTCCTTCGCGAGGCCGTACGCGTCGACGACGAAAAAGCGGAGCTTCTTCTTGACGATCTGCTCCTGGACCTCGAACGGGAGCTGGTCCCAGACCTCGTCGACCCCGTACGGCGAGTTGAGGAGGAACACGCCGCCGCTCTTGACGCAAGACAGCATGTCCTGCTTGTCGAGCAGCGAGAACTGGTGGCATGCGACGAGGTCCGCGTTCGAGACGAGCCAGGCGGCCCGGATCGGCGCCTCGCCGAAGCGAAGGTGCGACGTCGTGACGGCGCCCGCCTTCTTCGAGTCGTAGACGAAGTAGGCCTGCGCCTCCTTGCCCGCGTCCTCGCCGATGATCTGGATCGAGTTCTTGTTCGCGCTGACGGTGCCGTCCGAGCCGAGGCCGAAGAACACGGCCTTCTTGCGGTCGGCGGGCTCGATGTCGATGGAGTCGTCCCACGGGAGCGACGTGTGCGTCACGTCGTCGACGATGCCGATCGTGAACTGCCGCTTCGGCGCGGCCTTCGCCATCTCGGCGTACACCGACGCGACCATTGCGGGCGTGAACTCCTTCGAGGAGAGGCCGTACCGCCCTGCGACGACGCGCGGCTCGGAGGCGAACTTAGAGAGACCGGTCGTGCGGGCCTCGGCGAGCGCCGCGACCACGTCGAGCCAGAGCGGGTCGCCGGGGGCGCCGGGCTCCTTCGTGCGGTCGAGGACGGCGATCGTCTTGACCGTCGCGGGCAGCGCCGCGACGAAGTGCGCGAGGGACCACGGACGGTAGAGGCGAACCTTCAGGACGCCCACCTTCTCGCCCTTCGCGTTCAGCCATTTCGCGGTCTCGTCGCAGGTTTCGGCTCCCGAGCCCATCACGACGATCACGCGCTCGGCGTCTTTGGCCCCGACGTAGTCGAAGAGGTTGTACGCGCGGCCCGTGAGCTCGGTGAACTTCGCCATCGCGTCGACCACGAAGCCCGCGCACGCGTCGTAGAACGGGTTGCAGGCCTCGCGCGCCTGGAAGAACGCGTCGGGGTTCTGGGCGGTGCCGCGCAGGATCGGCCGGTCCGGGCTGAGGGCGCGGGCGCGGTGCGCGTCGATCTTCGACTCGTCGACGAGGGCGCGCAGGTCGTCGTCCGTGAGCTCCTCGATCTTCGCAAGCTCGTGCGACGTGCGGAACCCGTCGAAGAAATGCAGGAACGGGATCCGCGAAGCGAGCGTCGCGCCGTGCGCGATGGCCGCGAGATCCTGCGCCTCCTGGACGGAAGCCGAGGCCAGGAGGGCGAAACCCGTCTGGCGGCAGGCCATGACGTCCGAGTGGTCTCCGAAGATGGACAACGCATGCGTCGCGAGCGAGCGCGCGGACACGTGCATCGCGTAGGAGGTGAGCTCCCCCGCGATCTTGTACATGTTCGGGATCATGAGGAGGAGGCCCTGCGAGGCCGTGAACGTCGTCGTGAGCGCGCCGGCCTGCAGCGAGCCATGGACCGCACCGGCGGCGCCGCCCTCGGACTGCATCTCGATGACCTGCGGAATCGTCCCCCAGACGTTCTTCAGGCCCTTGGCCATCCACTCGTCGGAGAGCTCGCCCATCGTGGAGGAAGGAGTGATCGGATAGACGGCCACCACCTCGCTCAGGCGGTAGGCCACGGAGGCGGCGGCGGTGTTGCCGTCACAGACGAGTCGGCGTCGATTTCCCATGCGTCGGAGCTTAGAGACGGAGTCTCTCCGGAGACATGATGCAAACGGACCAAAGCTCCGCATTCCGTCGCCGGACTGGGGCATCCGGCTCCCTTGCGGGAGGCGGGGGCGGGTCCTAGCTTGTTCTCAGGACCGGCTTTCCCCGGCCCCGGAGGGTGCCATGCAGAAGAGTCATTTCAGGCTCTGGGCGCTCCTGGGCGGCGGAGTCATCCTCGTGCTCGCCCTGGGAGGCCTCTGGAAGGTCCAGACGGCGCCCGTCGACACGACGCTGACCCCCGCGCCCTTCGCGCTCCCGCTGTCCAAGACCTCGGCCGATCTCCAGGTCCTCGTCGCGGGGGTCCCGCTCGAGAAGGCGATCGCAGACAAGCGCCTGATGCTCGCCGGAGAGAACGGCGCGGCGGCGATCGTCGTGCCCGAGGCGACGGTCCGGCTCAACGAGGAGGACCACGCGCGCCTCCGGCGCGTGCCGTCCCTGCTCGCTCTCGCCGCGATGGCGGGCGGCGGGCTCGTCCTCTTCCTGATCGGGCTGCTCACGCCCCGCATCGGGGCCTTCAAGCAGCACGGCCTGATCGACATGCACCTCGAGTCCATGTAGGCCCCGCCGGGCCCGCCGGACTCAGACCATCCGGAGAAGGGACGCCTTGCGCCGCTCGTAGGGCGTCCCGAGGCCGAGCCCGAGCGCCACGTCGCAGAGCCGAACCGCCTCCTCGAACTCGGCGCGGTCGCTCCGCAGGGCGATCCCGCGCTCGAGGAACCTGAGCTCGGCGAGTTCCCGCGTGAAGCGCCGCCCGAGGTCCTCGCGGGCGACGTCGAGATAGCCCTCCGCCTCGGCGAGCGCCGCGAGCGCTTCGTCCTCGTCCGGGGCGTCCGCGGCGAGGAGAGCCCACGCGAAGAACTTCACGCCGTTCGGAAGGGAGTCCGACTGCTCGATCGCGCGGCGCGCGTACTTCGCGCCCTCGTTCCGCAGGGTCGCCTCGCGGTGGCCCGCGAGGAGGTCGTCCAGCCGCTCCTCGGGGCTCTTGCGGCAGGGTTCGGTGCGCCGGGCCATGACGGGCCGGATTCTAGAGGCCTTATCCTCCCGCCGTGCCGAAGAAGGCCGTCCTCGCCCTCGGGCTCCTGCTCGTTCTCGCGGCGGTCGCGGCGTACGTCCCCGCGCTGAAGGCCGGGTTCGTGTGGAACGACGACACGTACGTCACGGAGAACCCGACGCTGGACGGCCTCGCCGGCCTCCGCCTCATCTGGACCGACACGAAGGCGAACGAGCAGTACTACCCGATGGTCTTCACGTCCTTCTGGGTCGAGAAGCGCCTCTGGGGCCTCAAGCCCTTCGGCTATCACCTCGTGAACGTCCTCCTCCACGCGGGGAGTGCGCTGCTCCTGTGGGCGCTCCTCGCGCGGCTCGGCCTCAAGGGCGGCGCCTGGGCTGCGGCGCTCTTCGCCCTTCACCCGGTGTGCGTCGAGTCCGTCGCGTGGGTCACGGAGCGGAAGAACACGCTTTCCCTCTTCCTCTCCCTTCTCGCGATGCTCGCGTATCTCGCGGGCCGGAGGGAGAAGGAAAGGGACAAAGAGAAGAAGGAAGATTTTCTTAGAAAGGGTAAGAGGGGGCGGGCGGAGCAGCGCTCGCCCGCGGCGCAGCGTTCACCCGCGGCGCAGCCCTCTCGCGGCGCGCGGCATCCCCTTCTTTCATTCATAGGATTCTTCCTCTTTATCCTCGCCCTCTTCGCCAAGACGACGGCCGTCGTCGTTCCGGCCGTCCTCCTCGTCCTCGTCTGGTGGAAGCGCGGGGAGATCCGCGGCAAGGACGTCGGGCCGCTCGTTCCGTGGTTCGCGGCCGGGATCGCTCTCGCCGCCCACACGGCATGGCTCGAGCGCACCGTCGTGGCCGCAACGGGCTCGGAGTGGTCGCTCGGCCTCCTCGGGCGCGTCGTCCTCGCCGGGCGCACGGTTCTCTTCTATTCGCAGAAATTTCTGCTTCCTATCGATCTCTCCTTCTTCTACGAGCGCTGGAAGGTCGACGCGAGCGCCCCCCTCCAGTGGCTGCCGACACTCGCCGCGCTCGCCCTCCTCGTCCTCGCGTGGCGTTTCCGGGAGCGCCTAGGCCGTGGCCCTCTCGCGTTCCTGCTCCTTTTCGGCGGCGTCCTCTTCCCCGCGATGGGCTTCTTCAACGTCTACGCGATGAGGTACTCCTGGGTCGCGGACCATTTCGCCTACCAGGCCGTCGCGGCCGCGTCCGCGTGCCTCGCCTGCGGCGCGGTGACGCTCCTTCAGAGGGCGCCGGTCGCCGCGCGGCGCGCAGCGGCTGCGGCCGCCGCCGGAATCCTCGTTCTCCTCGGAGTCCTCACCTCGCGCCAGGCCCGCATCTACGAAGGAGAGGAAACCCTCTGGAAAGACACCCTTTCAAAGAATCCTTCGTGCTTCTCCTGCGAAACGAACTACGGGTTCTTTCTCGTGAACGCGGGGCGCACGTCCGAGGCGGTCGCCCACTTCGAGAGGTCGCTGAAGCTGAAGCCCGACAACGTCCCGGCCCTCCTGAACCTCGGGCGCGCCGCCGAGCAGCGCGGGAGCCTCGGCGAGGCCGCCACGCGCCTCAGGGCCGCGTACGCGATCGACCCGCGCGACCCGGCCGTCCTCGTCAACCTCGCGACGGTCGAGGTCAAGCTCGGGCGGGCCGCCGAGGCGATTCCCCTCTACGAGGAAGCGCTGCGCCTCGGGACCGCCGACGCGCACCTCGCGCACAACGGGCTCGGCGTCGCGTTCATGCGGCAGGGCCGGGTGGCCGAGGCCGCGGAGCAGTTCCGCGAAGCTCTTCGCCTGAGGCCGGACTACGACTTCGCGCGCGCGAACCTCGGGCGGGCCCTCGCCGCCCTCGGCGCGGCTCCCTGACGCTTACTTCGATCCCTGGAGCTGAGCGAGGTCGGCGAGCACGTCGTCGCTGTGCGTCTGCGGGTTGACCTTCAGATAGACCTTCCGGATCACGCCCGCCGGGTCGATCAGGAACGTGTTGCGGGCGGAGTACGTCTTGCCGTCGCGGACCACGGCCGAGTCGTAGACCTTCGTCGCGGCGCCTTCCGTGTCGGCGAGCAGCTTGAAGCTCAGCCCTTCCTTCGTGCAGAAGCCCTTGTGCGAGTCCACGCTGTCGACGCTGACGCCGAGGATGACGGCGTTCGCCTTCTCGTACTTTGCGAGATCGCGCTGGAAATTGTGGGCCTCCATCGTGCAGCCCGACGTGAAGTCCTTCGGGTAGAAGTAGAGGACGACCCACTTGCCCTTGTTCTGCTCGAGGGTCACCGTCTGCCCCTCCTGGCTCGGAAGGGACACGGCCGGGGCCTTCGTGCCGACGGCCGGGGGCTCGGCGGCGGCGGGGCGCGGGGCGGCAAACACGAGGGCAGCGGCCGCGATGGAGCGGAGGAGAATCTTCATGCCGAAGAGCCTAGCAGACCGAGTCCCAGCGAGATCGCGTCATTTGCCCGGGTCGTCCGCCGAGGGGCCGTAGATCGACGGCACCTTCGAGCCCATCGGCCGCAGATACGTCGAGAGCTGCCCGCGATGGTGGATCGCGTCGAAGAGGAAGCCCCACATCATGTCGCCGAGCGGGGCCTTCCAGGCCACCTTTCCATCCATCAGAAAGCGTGCCGGCTTCTTCCAGGCCGCGTCCTTCACCTTCGCAAGGCGACGCTTCACGGCTGCCGCGTTCTTCTCGTACGCGGCGACGGCCTCCGCGACGGTCGCGGGAGCGGGGCCCATCGCAAAGCTCACCTCGCCCTTGTCGAGGACCTCGCAGGCGTCGTGGAGCTCGCTCGCGAGCATCCAGACGAGCTCGCCGGCCGACATCGACCTCGGGTGAGGCCGGTAGCCGGCGCCCGACTCGGGCACGGCCTTCAGGACCCGGACGAATTTCGGGACCTCCGACTTGAAGCACTGGACGAAGTACTCGCGCGTGTTCATCGTTTCCTCCCTTGCGTTTGTGACCTGAGTTTCGCCGCCTTGCGGATCCAGCCGCGGAGCTTCGCGTCCGACGGCAGGTCCGACAGTCTCTCGATCCGGCCGAGCGACCCCATCCCCTCGCCCGGCTTCGCGGAGGCGCCGAGGACGGCCCGGTCCAGACCCCGCCAGAACCCGAACCCCGCGTGCGCCTTGAATGCGGCCATGTAGCAGAGGATCCCTCCGTCGACCGTGTAGAACGGCATTCCCCACTTCACGGTTTCGTCCCCCTCGGGGCACGCCGCGTGGACGGCCGCCCGGAGCCTTCGCAGGATCGGCCGGGCGAACGGCGCGGCCTTCGCGAGGTAGGCGTCGACGCGCTCGTCCTTCTTCACTTCGCCTCCGCGAGCGCCTTCAGGCGAGCCGCCTCGAACTCGTCGCCCTTGTTCCAGCGCGGCATCTCCGCCGCGTCGGCGGCGCGGACGCCGAGCCAGAACGCGAGGCGCATGTCCTCGACCGCGCCCGAGAAGTCCCAGCTCTCCTTGAACTCGTCCGACGGCTGGTGGTAGTCGTTCTTCTCGTACGCCTCGACCATCGCCTTGCCGAGGCCCGGCCTGCCGGTCACGTCGGTGCCCTTCTTGACGTACGCGGCGGGCACGCCCGCCTTCGCGAAGTTGAACTGATCCGAGCGGTAGAAGCTGCCCTTCTCCGGGAACTCGTCACCGTGCACGGTGCGCCCCTGCATCCTCGCGAGCGCCGTGAAGTCCGTGTCGAGCGACGATTTCCCGAGGCCGATCATCCCGACGTCCGACGTCTTCCCGTAGAAACCGATCCCGTCCACGTTGATGTTTGCGGCGATCCGCCCGGCCGGGACCGGGGGGTGCAGCGCGAGCCACTCGGAGCCGAGGAGCCCCTGCTCCTCGCCCGCGACGAGCGCGAAGTAGACGCTCCGGGCGGGTCTCTCCTTCAACTCCGCGAACGCCTGCGCGATCGCGAGGACCCCCGCGACGCCCGACGCGTTGTCGAGGGCCCCGTTGTAGATCCCGTCGCCGCCCGGAGCGGCCGCAACCTTCACGCCGAGGTGGTCGTGGTGCGCCGTGTAGATCACGGCCTCTCCGGCCCGCTTCGGATCGGAGCCGCGGAGGACGCCGACCACGTTGCCGGACTCCTTCCGCTGCACGGTGCTCGTGAACGCGAGCGACATCGTGACGCCCAGCGGCACCGGCTTGAACGCACGCGTCTCCGCGGCGGCCCGAAGCGCGTCGAGGTCCTTTCCGCCGAGCGCGGCGAGCTTCTTCGACAGCTCGTCCGTCGCCCACATCTTCATCGCGACGCGCGGCGAGCCGTCGTCGGGCAGCTCGAAGAGCTCGCCCTTCCACGACGTCTGGATGACCTGCCAGCCGTAGCCCGCCGACGGGGTCGTGTGGATGACGATCGCGCCGGCCGCGCCGTGCTTCGCCGCCATGAGGTACTTGTAGTCCCATCGCCCGTACCAGAGGCGCGTCTTCCCCGCGAAGAGGTTCGGCTCGGCCGGCGTCCCCTCCGGGTCGTTGTTCATCATCAGGAGGACCTTGCCTTTCAGGTCGGCTCCCTTGTAGTCGTCCCACGCGTACTCGGGCGCGACGATCCCGTACCCGACGAAGACGATCTCGGCGTTCTCGATCTTCGAGGCGGCCTTCTGGTCGCCCGCCACGGCCACGAAGGTCTCGCCGAGAACGCCGGTGGCGGTCCCCTTCGGCGACGAGAATGCCGCGGGCCCGGCGTACGCGGGCCGGATGCCGACGAGCGGGACCTTCTGGATCCACCCCCCGCCGGGCGCGCCGGGCTCGAGGCCGAGGCTCTCGAGCCGGGCCTGGATGTACGCCTCCGCGAGCGCGTCGCCGCGCGACGCGGGTCCCCGGCCTTCGAGGAGGTCGGACGAGAGGAACCGGATGTCGGCTTTCAGGCCTTCCGCGGTGATTCTCCCGGCGGCTTCCCTCTGCGCCGGCGTCACGAGGTCGGCCGCGAAGAGGCTGTGCCCGGCGAGGGCGGCGGCGAAGAGGACGAGACGGTTTCTCATGACGGGGACGCTAACAAGCCGCCCCGGCCGGCGCAACGCCCTACCCGTCGCGCTCCCTGAAGTCGTCCCATTCCTGCTCGGTCCACCACTCGCGCTCGAGGCCTTCGCACGAGAGCCCGTAGGACGGGCAGATCACGCAGCCCTCGCCGCGGATCGCGCCCGCGTCCTCGCTGGGCGGGTAGAGGGCGAGGAGCCGCTCGGCCCCTTCCCGCGCGGCGCTCTCCTCGGCGTCGGGCGGGCGGCCCCCGAGGTCCGGCGCTCCCGCGCGCCGCAGGCGGGCCTCGCTCTCGGGCAGGAGGACGGAGTTCTCGGCGTCGATGTGGGCGAGGAGATCCCGCCGGTAGCGTGTCGAGAGGTCGAGAAGACGCCCCCCCTGCCCTTCCGGCCTCGCGAGCAGCGGGGCGAACTCCTCGAGCGTTTTCGCCATGGCGGCGTGCTGGTCGAAGAGCGAGCGCACCGGCCCGGAGTCGGGGCGAATGGGCAGGTGCGCGAGGAGCGCCGGGAAGAGCGTGTCCTCCTCGCGGGCGTGATGGTAGCGCCCGGCGAAGAGCCGGAAGAACGCGAGG
Source organism: Thermoanaerobaculia bacterium (assembly GCA_044229475.1). Taxonomy (GTDB): domain Bacteria; phylum Acidobacteriota; class Thermoanaerobaculia; order UBA5066; family UBA5066; genus Fen-183. The sequence goes on from JBGASW010000001.1 coordinate 903,545, forward strand.
AACGAGGCCGCGTCCGCCGGATCTCCCCGCCCCCCGAGGCGCGCCTCGACGTACGTGCGCAGCGCGCCGAGCGTCCGCTCGATCACGACGTGCTCGGCGCGCAGGTCCTCGATCAGCCTCAAGGAGCGGTCAGCCCATCTCGGCGGCGAGCGCGTCCACGAGCGCGACGTACTTCTTCATGGCCTCGTCCTTCGAGGCGCCCTTCCGCTTCGCCCACGCGTCGTACTTTGCGCGTCCCTTCAGGTCGAGAAGGCCGGGCCGCGTGCCCGACACGTCGCCTTCGGTGGCCTGTTTGTAGAGGCCGTAGAGGTCGAGGAGCTGGTCGTTGGACGGGCGGGACGGGAGTTTCTCGACCCGCGCCTTGGCGTCCTTGAACTGGTCGGCGACGGATTTCGCCTTCTTGGCCGGCATGCGTTGTCCTCCGTGCGCGCGATTCTGCGGCGAAGCCCGGCGATCCTGCAAACGTTGCCGATCCCGGCAGAGGGCATTAGATTCGCAGGATCATGCAGACTCTCTACGTCGCCGCCTACCACCAGTCGAAGTTCGGAAAGCTCATGGGGTTGACGGTCCCCGAGATCGTCGCGCGCGCCGTGACGGAGACAGCCGCCTCGATTCCCGCCGACCCCTCGGCTTTCGACGTCGCCTCGATCGGGGCCACGTGCAATTTCACCCTCAACGAGCAGGGCCTCCTCGCCGGGCTCGTCGCGATGGCTCCCGGCATGGCGGCCAAGCCGATCGAGGCGGTCGAGAACGCCTGCGCCTCGGGCGGCGAGGCGATCCTTTCGGTCGCGCGCAAGCTCCTCCTCGGCGAAGGCGAGACGGGCATCGCCGTCGGCTTCGAGAAGATGCGCGACGCCGAGGGGAAGATGGACGGAAAGCTCATCGGCAAGGTCCTCGGGTACTTCTCGCACCCCGACGAGCGCGAGGGAAAGACGTTCGTCTTCCCGCACCTCTTCGCCGAGGTGATGGACCTCTACATGAAGGAGCACACGGTCTCCGAGAGGGAGCTCGCGGCCATCGCCGTCCAGGAGTACGCGAACGCGCGGCACAACCCGTACGCGCAGATGCAGAAGAACGACGTCACGCTCGAGAAGGCGCTCGCGATCGAGGGCATCAACCGCTACGTCGTGGACGGCCTCCCCCTCAAGACGCTCGACTGCTCGCAGATCACCGACGGCTACGCTGGGCTCGTCCTCGCGACCGAGAAGGGTCTCGCGAAGCTCGGCGTGGCGAAGAAGGACGCCGTGAGGCTCGCCGGGTTCGGGCAGGCGACGGACCCGCTCCTGAAGGGAGGGCGGGACGTCCTCCGCCCGTGCGGCGCGAGGACCGCGATGGCGAAGGCGTACGCGCGCGCCGGCGTCGACCCCAGGGACGTGAACGTCGCAGAGGTCCACGACTGCTTCACCGTGATGGGCGCGATCGGGACCGAGGTGATCGGCAAGGCGCCCGCGGGCAAGGGGGCGGCCTACTGGGTCGACGGCAAGGCGCGGCCCGACGGCGAGTGCGGGATCAACACGTCGGGAGGCCTCATCGCGAAGGGCCATCCCATCGGGGCGACCGGCATCGCCATGGTCGGCTGGGCCGCCTGGCAGCTCCTCGGGAAAGTCCCCAAAGAGCTGCAGGTACCGAACGCCCGCGCCGCGGCCACGTTCAACATCGGCGGGCCCATCTGCGCGTCCGTCTGCACGGTGCTGACGCCGGCGTGACGGGGTAAGAATGGCGTTTGACGAGAGGCTGGCGGCGCGCATTCGCACCGTTCTGAGAGGTCGGAGCGACGTCGTCGAGAAGTTCATGTTCGGGGGTGTGGCCTTCATGGTCAGAGGCCACATGACCTGCGGCGTCGTCGGTTCCACCTTGATGGTGCGCGTCGACCCGGAGCACGCCGGGGCCTTCCTGAAAGAGCCGGCCGCGCGTCCGATGGATTTCACCGGACGTCCGATGCGTGGATTCCTCTTCGTCGATGCGCATGGGATTGCCACGACGGCGTCCCTGCGGAAGTGGGTGGGGCGGGCGGTCGCCCACGCGCAATCCAGGCCCAGGAAGCTCAAGAAGAAGCCGGTGAGCCCTCGTCCCAGGAGTTAGCTGGCGCTCGCAGCTCCGCCGGGCGCAAGTGACTCGCTTCCCGTCACTTCGCCCCCGCATTTGCATCATGGCCGGCGGGGGCACCCGGACCTAGGTTTCGGCCAAATCGGGGGGAATCTCGTCCAAAGAGGCCGAAAGGAGCCCGTTTGATGAACACCTTGTGGATGGTCCTGATCGCCGTCCTCGTCATCTACGCGGCCTACAGCTACGCCAGGCGCGTGGACCGAAGCGTCATCCAGGCGGACGTCAAGAGGGCGACTCCGGCAAAGATGTACATGGACGGGGTGGACTTCATGCCCACGTCCCGGAACGTCCTGTACGGCTACCACTTCAAGTCGATCGCGGCCGCAGGACCCATCGTCGGCCCGATCACGGCGGCGAACATCTGGGGCTGGGGGCCGTCCCTCCTCTGGCTCGTCATCGGCGTGAGCCTGATCGGCTGGGCGAGCGACTACTCCGCGATCATGGTCGCCGTCCGGAACGACGGCAACAGCCTGAGCGCGATCTCGCACAAGCTCATCGCCCCGCGCACGCGCCGGATCCTGTTCGTCTTCATCTTCTTCTACCTCATGCTCCTCGCCGGCGCGTTCGTCGGCATCCTCGCGGCCATCCTCTCGGCGCGGCCGGACGTCCCGTTCGGAATCATCATGCTCGCGCTCATGGGCCTTCTCGCGGGCCAGATGATGTACCGCTGGAAGATGGACCTCGTCCTCGTGACGCTGATCGTCGTCGTCGCGACGATCGTCGCGATGGCGGTCGGCCCGTGGGGCCAGCGCAAGGACGAGAAGGGCAAGCTCGTGCAGGGACCGGTCGGCAGCGCGATCGTGTCGATCAACGCCTCCGTCGACGACCTCACGGGCAAGCAGCCGCTCATGCAGCTCGTGGATCCGACGAACGCCGACCCGCGCATCCCGCCGCCGGGCCCCGACGGCAAGCGGCCCACGACCGCCGCGTACGACGCCGCCACGTCCCAGGTGAAGACGCTTCCGAACTACCTCCTCTGGATGGCGTTCCTCTTCGTCTTCTCGTACTGCGGCGCGAACATGCCCATCTGGCGTTTCGCGCAACCCGTCAACTACATCGGCTTCTGGATCATGCTCATCACGATCGTCCTTTCGGCCGTCGGCATGATCGTCGCGCCGCTCAGCGGCGTGAAGGACGCCGCCGGAAACGTGATCGGCGCGTTCGCACTCACGGCCGTCAAGGATCTCGGCTTCGCGGCGCCGCTCGCCGGCAAGGCCTGGCAGCCGCTGTGGCCCATGCTGTTCGTGACGATCGCCTGCGGGGCCATCTCGGGCTGGCACGCGCTCGTCGGCTCCGTCGGCACCGCCCGGCAGCTCGAGTACGAGACCGACTGCCTGCCCGTCGGCGCCGGCTCGATGCTCGGCGAGTACTCCCTCGCCACCCTTTCCCTCACGGCCGTCTCCATCGCGGGAGTCGGCGGCGGCGGCGGCCGGTTCGCGGCGGGCGTCGGCAAGCTCATCTTCGCCGGGACCTTCGGGATCATCCCCGAGGTCTTCGGCACCGCGCTCGGCTTCGGCGCGTTCGTCATGATCGTCCTCACCGTGACCCAGCTCGTCTTCCGCGTCATGCGCGTGACGCTGGCCGAGTGGATGGGCGACAGCGTGCCGCTGTTCCGCAACATGCACGTGTCGAGCATCATCTCGATGGCGCTCACCGCGGCGCTCGTCCTCACGGGCACGTGGGTCTATCTCTGGCAGATGTTCGGCGCCTCGAACCAGCTCATGGCGGCGCTCTCGCTCCTCGTCGTCACGGTCTGGCTGAAGTCCGAGAAGCGCAACCCGAGCTACGCGCTCTACCCGATGCTGTTCATGTACTTCACGACGCTCTTCGCGACGTGCGTGACGGCCCGGAACCTGTACGTCACGATCGCCGCCAACCCCGCGATGAGCGGGCTGCCCGTCGCGGGCGCCTGGGCGATGATCATCGTCGCGGCGCTGCTCCTCGTCGCGTCGCTCGTCATCGGGTGGGACGGCCTCAAGGCGTACCGCAAGTACTCCGCGCAGCCGCCCGCCGGCAAGCCGGCCACAGCAACGGCCTGAGGCCGGCCCTTCCCGCGGTTTTCCTCGCCGCCGCGACACCCGTCGCGGCGGCGTTTCCGTTCAGTGCCCGTTCTTCGTGAACTCGAGGACCATCTTCTTCCGCTCCGGCTCGAAGTTCACGGGACGGCCGGAGGTGCCGTCGAAGAAGGCGATGGTCAGCCGGTCGCCTTCCAGCCGAAAGAGCATCGAGATCGCTCGCTCGGTCGAAGGCGGGACCGGATCGATGCGGAACGCGTCAGGTGCAGCGGGGTCCGCCGCCAGCGTGAAACGGGCCGACGTCCCTTCTCCGTTCGTGGCGGAAAGGGCGCCGCTCGAGAACGTCCACGTCCCGCTCGAGAACTTCCGGTCGGGCACCGGCTGGCCGTTGAACTTCGCGCTTCGCAGAATCCAGGTTCCATCGAGCGCACGGAGGGCATTTCCGGCGCGAACGGCGTCCGGCCGGGCGGGAGCGACGTCCCCGGGCGCGGCCGCGGCGGCGCTGCACGAGGCGGCGAGAAGCGCGATCAGAACGGCTTTCTTCATGGTGTGCGTCCTCCTAGCGCCGCGACGCGATCTCGGCGAGCGCGCGAACTGAGCCGAAGAAGCCCGCGGAGTCGAGGGAATCGGCGGGCAGATCCACGTGGAACTCCAGGTGGGGCTCGTTTCGGCGCACTGCGAGGCGGCGCACCGTCGCGCCGGCCGTCCGGGCCTCCCGCCAGAGCTCGTCCGCCCGCGCGAGGGCCTCGTCGAACTTCGTGAAGACGGCGAGGCCGCCGGGCTCGGACGGTTCGCGCACGGACCAGCGCTCCTCCTTCATGCCGCGGAGCGCGTCGCGCCCCGACCAGCTCGCGCGATCGAGCATCTCGACGTCCGCGAGCGGGTGCTTCCGGAGGCGGGCCCGGAGGATGAGCGTGTCGCGCCGCCCGCGGGCGCGGGAGATCGCCCAGAGCCACGGCAGGTCCCGCGGCGCCAGGAAAACGACGAGAGAGGCCGACTCGAAGGGCTCCTTTGCCTGCGCGAGGCCGAGGTCCACGGCCGTCGTCCCGATCCAGCGCACGGTGGCCTTGTCGCCCAGCGCCTTGAGGCCGCCCTGCAGCCACTTCAGCGCCCGGTTGCCCCGCTTCACGTTCGCGCCGCTCCCGAGCGCGAACCAGCCGAGGACGAAGGCCACGAGGGCCAGAAGAGCCTGCGACATCTCGTTCGAGCGACTTCCAAAAGACGATAGCAGACGCGCCCGCGTGCTAGCGTCACGTCCCGGAGGCGACGTGGAGTCCACGGGCTGGAAGAAGGCGGCGCGGGAGTTCCTCTACGGGATGTTCCTGCACGAGCACGTCGAACAGGCGCGCGACGCCCGCGGCGCACTCGAGAGCCTCTTCCTCGTCGTCGTCTTCGGCGACATGGTCGGGCTGCCCGTCCTGCCGCCGTATTACGCGCTCCGTCTCCTGCCCCACACGCTCGGCGCGCTGCCGGGCTGGAAGCGCCGGATCCTCCGTGAGCGCGGCCTCGGGGACGACCACGAGCACCATCTCCACGGGGTCTGACGCCGTTTCCCGCACGATTTGATGCATCTGCATCGGGCCGCCCGCCGCCGCAGCCCCTAGGTTCTAGGGAGCGGACAAGGAGGGCCGGATGGGCGAGAAGCGGGCCGAGCGGGCCGGGGGCTTCAAGGGCCTCTGGCAGGGCTTCAAGGAGACGATCTACGGGATGTCGGCTCACGACATGAGCCGCGCGGCGCTCCGGACGCGGGCGTCCATGGAGCACCTCTTCATCCTCATCACGATGGGCGACCTTCTCGGGATCCCGATCCTCCCGCCGTACTACAGCCTCCGGCTCCTTCCCCACGTGGTCCCCCAGATCGCGACGTGGAAGCGCCGGATGCTCCGCGAGAAGGACGTCTCGGACGCGATGTTCTGAGTCCGGGCGAACGTCCTCGACGCGATCGAACGGGAGGCACCATGGGCATGAAGGAAGTCTTCGAGCAGAATCCCGGCCGCCGCTACATCATGTTCGGCGGCAAGGGCGGCCTCGGCAAGACGACGTTCTCGGCGGCGACGGCCTACTGGCTCGCGTCGCAGGGCAAGAAGGTCCTCGTCTTCTCGGTCGACCCGCAGGCCTCTCTGACGGACATCTTCCAGAAGGACATCTTCGGGAAGGGCCCGGTCAAGATCATGGAGAACCTCTGGGCGCAGGAGATCGACGCCGACAGCCACATCAAGGCCTACCAGGACGAGATCCGCAAGAAGATCCGCGACATGTACGGCCTCGCGGAAGTGCCCGAGGAGATCGAGAGCTACATCCAGGCCGCGAGCGCCGAGCCCGCCATGGAGGAGAGCGCGATCTTCGACGCCGTCGTGGACGTCGTCGTCCAGAAGGACTACGACTACTACATCTACGACCTCGTCCCGCTCGGCCACGCGCTCTACTACCTCTCGATGGCCAAGGTCTACGACGAGTGGATCAACAAGGTCACGAAGCTGCGCGAGGACATGCGCGAGTACGAGGAGATGGTCAGCCGCCTCAAGCGCGAGAAGGAGACCGAGCAGGACGAGATCCTCAAGGAGCTCGTCTACATCAAGGGGCGCATCAACGCGTCCTCGAAGATCCTCACGGACAAGGACATGACGGCGTTCTTCTTCGTCGTGACGCCCGAGGACATGATCATCCGGGACACGGAGAAGGCCGCGAAGCTCTTCGCCCAGTTCGACGTCCCGATCGGCGGCTACGTCGTCAACCGCGTCATCCCGCACGAGCTGATCGACCAGAACATCCCCGACTACCTGCGCAACCGGATCCAGATGCAGGACAAGTACATCGGGAACATCAAGACGACGTTCGGCAAGGACGTCCTCGCCTACGTCCCGGAGCTCGAGCGCGACGTCACGGGCCTCCCGATGATCGAGAAGCTCGCGAAGATCATGTACGGCGACCAGAAGCTCGGCTGAGAGGAGGCGCCATGCCCGAAATCCAGACCTCCATGAGCGCCTACATCAAGGAGCACGCCGGCCTGAAGTACATCTTCTTCGGCGGCAAGGGCGGCGTCGGCAAGACGGTGTTCGCCGCAGCGACCGCGGTGCACAACGCGCAGCTGGGCCGGCGGACGATCCTCGCGTCCACGAACCCCGTCCACAGCCTCTCGAGCCTCCTCGGCCAGAACGTCCTCGGCAAGCACACGCCCGTCGAGGGCGTCCCGAACCTGTGGGCCTACGAGATCGAGACGAAGGAGACGATCGAACGCAGCAAGGTCGAGATCCGCGAGAAGATCCAGTGGTTCCTGAAGTTCGCGGACATCTCCACGAAAGCGGAGGACTTCGTCGAGTCCGCGACGATGAACCCCGCGTTCGAGGAATCGGCGATGTTCGAGAACATGATCGACCTCATGTTCAAGAACGAGTACGACGTCTACGTCTTCGACACGGCGCCCACCGCGAACGCGCGGCGGCTGCTCGGGATGTCGAAGGTGTACGGGCTCTGGGTCAACAAGATGCTCAAGAGCCGCGAGGAAGCGCGGACGCTGCGCGAGATGCTGTCGTTCACGAAGAAGAAGGAGCAGGACCCGCTCATGGCGTACCTCATCTCCTTCCGCGAACGGATGGAGCACGGCCGGGTCCTCCTCACGGACCCCGAGAAGACGTCGTTCTTCTTCGTGACGCTGCCCGAGGCGCTCCCGATCGCCGTCATCACGCGCTTCATCCAGTGGTTCCACGACTTCGGGATTCCCGTCGGCGGCGTCCTCGTGAACATGCTGATCGACAAGAAGTCCCTCGACGCGGGAGCGGCAGACTTCGTGAAGAACCGCGTCGCGATGCAGGACGAGCACATGAAGACCGTCTGGCAGAAGTTCGACGGCAGCGTCCGCGCCATCGTCCCGCTCTACGAGACGGAGATCCGCGGCGTCCCGATGCTCAAACGCCTCGGCGACGCGATGTTCGCGTAGGCACCGCGGGAGCGCAGATGCGTCTGGGTCCGGCCCTGGCCGGCGCCACCCTCGCAATCTCCCTCGCCGGCTGCGCGACCGTCGGCCGGCCCGACCTGTCCTCTCAATCCTGCGGGGACGAACTCGCCCGGCAGATCTCCGACGTCCTCTTCGCCCAGGGAGAATCGCGGCCCATCTCGGACGACCTCGCGAACGGCCTCACCGGCGACCTGAGCACCGGCGCGCTCAGCCCCGTGAGCTTCTTCGCGGACTCTCCCTCGGGATGCCAGTACGGCTTCGCGATTCACCAGACATCCGAGGGCTGCGTCCTCAGGCTGTACTACCGGAAGAGACCGGGTTACGAGGTCACGAACAACATCACCTACATCGAGACGCGCCCCCTCAAGGGGTGCACCTGCAGCCGATAGGAGGCAACCCCATGAACATGTCCCTGCGTCGCGTGCTCCCACTCTTCGTGCTTCTCGCCCTCGCCGCCTTCCCCGCCGCCCGCGCTCTCGCGGCGACGGACGAGGAGACCATCAAGGTGTTCAGGGACGCCGGCGAAAGCGGCCAGTTCTTCGACAAGTGCTACGGCTACGCCGTCTTCGCCAACGTGGGCAAGGGCGGCATCGGCGTCGGGGCCGCGCACGGCACCGGCCGCGTCTACGAAAAGGGCAAGGTCGTGGGCGACGTGAAGATGAACCAGGTCTCGGTCGGCGCCCAGCTCGGCGGGCAGTCCTACAGCGAGATCATCTTCTTCGAGGACAAGCGCGCGTTCGACGAGTTCACGAGCGGCAGCTTCGAGTTCGGCGCGGAGGTGTCCGCCGTCGCGATCACGGCCGGTGCGGGCGCGAAGGCGGGCTCCTCGGGCTCAAGCGCGGGCGCGAGCGGCGGCAAGCACGACGCCGCGACGGCCGGCGGCTACCACAAGGGAATCGCGGTCTTCACGGTGGCCAAGGGAGGGCTCATGTATCAGGCCACCGTCAGCGGCCAGAAGTTCAAGTACACGCCGAGGAAGAAGTAGATACCGGGTTCCGACCCGCCGGAACTTCAGGCATCCTTCGAGGCAGGAGGTCGACGATGCCGAGGTTCCTGATCGAGGTTCCGCACGAAGAGGCCCAGTTGGCGTGCGCCCGAGCCGTCGAGGTCTTTCTCAAGTCCGGCTCCCACTACCTGACGCACGCCGACTGGGGATGCAAGGACGGGGACCACAGGTCGTGGATTGTGGTGGAGGTCGACAGCAAGGACGCGGCCCGGGGCATTCTGCCGCCGGCCTTCCGGGCCCAGGCACGGATCGTCCAGCTCAACCTGTTCTCGATGCCCGAGATCGACGAAATCATCCGCCGGCACAAACCCTGACGGACCGGTCTCACCGGACTCCTGCGACGCGATATCAACCGGATCGCGGCCGCCCCGCGGAGTAGGCTTCGAGTCCGGAACGCCGATGCCGTCCCTCCATCCGACCGAGCTGACCATGCTGCTCGACCTGAGCGAGGCGCTCGGGTCGCCCCTGAACCTGCGGGCTTCGTTCGCGCGGGCCCTCGAGATCCTCGAGACGGACCTGAAAGCGGTCTTCGGAATGGTCGCGTTCTTCGAGGCCGAAACCGGAGAGCTGAAGGTGGAGGCCGTCACGGGCCGGCACGACGCGGCCGCGCGCAAGGCGCGCTACCGGCTGGGCGAGGGGATCTCGACCCGCGTCGTCAAGACGGGAAGGCCGATCGCGGTGCCCCACGCGAGCCAGGAGCCGCTCTTCCGCGACCAGCTCGGCCTCCTCGCGTCGCGCAAGTCGCCGAAGGACGATCTCTCGTACACCTCGGTGCCGATCCGGATCGACGGAAAGAGCGCAGGCGCCCTCGCCGTGGCGTTCGTCTACGAGAAGAACCGGGACCTCGGGCACCTCGTGAAGGTCCTCGGGATCGCGGCCTCGATGCTGGGCCAGGCCGCGCGCGTGCACCGCCTCCTCGAGGGCGAGCGCGGCCGTTTGATGGAGGAGAACCGGCAGCTCAAGGAGAAGCTCCGCGAGCGGTACGACGTCGGGAACCTCGTCGGGACGAGCCACCCGATGCAGAAGCTGTTCGAGGAGATCGCGCAGGCGGCGCCCGCGAACACGACGGTCCTGATCCGCGGGGAATCGGGAACGGGCAAGGAGCTCGTCGCCCACGCGATCCACTACAACTCGCCTCGGGCGGAGAAGCCGTTCATCAAGGTCAGCTGCGCCGCGCTGCCGGAGAGCCTCATCGAGTCCGAGCTCTTCGGGTACGAGCCGGGGGCCTTCACGGGCGCCGAGAAGCAGAAGAAGGGCCGGTTCGAGCTGGCGCACGGCGGGACGCTCTTCCTCGACGAGGTGGGCGACCTCCCCGCCGCCACGCAGGTGAAGCTCCTCCGTGTCCTGCAGGAGCGCGAGTTCGAGAGGCTCGGCGGCGTCAAGCCGGTCCGCGTCGACGTCCGGCTGATCGCGGCTACGAACATCGACCTCGAGGAGGCCATGAAGGAAGGCCGGTTCCGCGAGGACCTCTACTACCGCCTGAACGTCTTCGGCCTCTTCGTGCCCCCGCTCCGCGAGCGCCGGTCGGACATCCTCCTCCTCGCGGACCACTTCGTGGAGAAGTACGCGGCCGCCCACGGGAAGAGCGTGCGAAGGATCTCGACCTCGGCGATCGACATGCTCATGAGCTACCACTGGCCCGGCAACGTGAGGGAGCTGGAGAACTGCATCGAACGCGCCGTCCTCGTCTGCGAGGGCGGCGTCATCCACGCGCACCACCTCCCCCCCACCCTCCAGACGGCCGAGGTCTCCAACACGCTTCCGGGCCAGGCGCTCGCGGATGCGGTCTCCGGGTTCGAGAAGGATCTGATCCTCGACGGGCTGAAGATCGCCCGCGGGAACCGCGCCAAGGCCGCCCGCCTCCTCAGGACGACCGAGAGGATCCTGAACTACAAGATCGGGAAGCTCGGAATCGACGCTTCCCGCTTCCGGCCCTAGCAGGACTCGGAGAAGAAGAAGAGAATTCCTACGAATATGTAGGGCGGATGAGACCAGCCGACAGTGTTGTACCCGAGGGCCCTTGCGTGTCGGCGTTCGAGGCCGGGAGGCGCGTCGAAGGCCAGGGCGCTTCGGCCTCTCTCGTGGGTGCCCCCCTTCAGTTCAATACACATTCGTAGCTCTTCTCCTCCCATCTGACAATCCTGTCTTCGATTCGCCTGGCACCGGACGTGGCGCCGACGGGCCCCAAGCCACTGCCCCTCAATCACTTTCAAAGAATCCCCTCTTCTCGTCTCCCCCGGCACGCGGCCTGCGAAGGCGCCCGGCAACGGGAGGCGACGATGAAGAACAAGAAACTGATCACGGTCCTTTTCCTGGTCGGGCTGGTGGCGACCTCGTGGGCGCTCCTGGCCGCCGACCCGTCGGGCGCGAACACGGGCGGGATCGCGAACGTGCCGTCGAAGGTTGCCGGCAAGCCGACGGTCGAGGAGATCGGCGCCGCCGTTGGCCAGACGCGCGTTTCCCTCAACTTCGTCTGGACGCTGATGGCCGGCTTCCTCGTGATGTTCATGCAGGCCGGCTTCGCGCTCGCGGAGACGGGCTTCACGCGCGCGAAGAACGCCGCCCACACGATGACGATGAACTTCATGGTCTACGGCATCGGGATTCTCGGCTTCTGGATCGCGGGCTTCGCCCTCCAGATGGGCGGCTCGGGCGCCGCGATGGGCGCGGCCCTCTCGGTTCCCGCGGAAATGGGCAAGCTCATCGGCCCGACGATCGGCGGAAACGTGTGGGGCCTATTCGGCGGCACCGGCTTCTTCCTCTCCGGCGTCTCCTACGACGTCGCCGCCTTCGCGATCTTTCTCTTCCAGATGGTCTTCATGGACACGGCCCTCACGATCCCGACCGGCTCGATGGCCGAGCGCTGGAAGCTGTCGGCCTTCGTCATCTACGGATTCGTGGCGTCGGCGCTCATCTATCCGATCTTCGCCAACTGGGCCTGGGGCGGAGGCTGGCTCTCGACGCTCGGCAAGTACGCCGGTCTCGGCCACGGCACCGTCGACTTCGCGGGCTCCGGCGTCGTCCACCTCACGGGCGGCGTGATGGCGTTCGTCGGCGCGAAGGTCCTCGGTCCCCGCATCGGCAAGTACGTCAAGGGCGAGGTCCGTGCGATTCCCGGCCACAACCTCCCGATGGCGTTCCTGGGCTGCTTCATCCTCGCGTTCGGATGGTTCGGGTTCAACGCGGGCTCGACGCTCGCGGGCACGGACCTCCGGATCTCGGTCGTCGCCACGAACACGATGCTCGCCTCGGCCTCGGGAGCCCTGCTCGCGTTCCTCGTGACCTGGAAAAAGTACGGGCGGCCCGACCCGTCGATGAGCGCGAACGGGATGCTCGCGGGCCTCGTCGCGATCACCGCCCCCTGCGCGTTCGTGAACGCGCCCGTGGCCGTCCTGATCGGAGCGATCTCGGGCGTCCTCGTCGTCTACGCCGCGCTCTACATCGAGAACAGACTCAAGATCGACGACCCGGTCGGCGCGATCGCCGTCCACGGCGTCAACGGCGCCTGGGGGCTGATCGCCCTCGGCCTCTTCGCGGACGGGACCTACGGCGGCGGCCTGAACGGCGGGCCCGAAGCCGGCGTGGCCGGCCTTCTCTATGGCGACGGCCGGCAGCTCGTCGCCCAGCTCATCGCGATCGCCGCGAACTTCGTCTGGGTCGGACTCACGAGCTTCGTCCTCTTCAAGGTCCTCGACGCCACCGTCGGGATGCGCGTCTCTCCCGAGCAGGAGATCCAGGGCCTCGACTTCAACGAAGTCTCCGCGCCCGCATACGCGGGTGACCGTCCGACGGTGAACACGCCGGTCGTCGTGTCCCGGCCGGCGGCCGCGGCCGTCGCCGTCCTGAAGCCGGCCCCCGCCGGCGGGAAGTAGAGGGAACGCCATGAAACTGATCACCGCCATCATCCGTCCCGAGAAGCTCGAGGACGTGAAGGTCGCGCTCTTCGCGGCAGAGGTCGAGGGGCTCACGATCCAGCAGGTCTCCGGCCACGGCGGGGAAAAAGCCGTCATGGAGAGCTATCGCGGCCACCCGCTGCTCTACGAGTTCCACGACAAGGTGCGGCTCGACATCGCCGTCTCCGAACCGTTCGTGCAGGTCACCGTCAAGGCCATCGCCGACGCGGCCCGGACCGGGCAGGTGGGCGACGGGAAGATCTTCGTCCAGCAGCTCGACCACGTCGTGAGGATCCGGACGGGCGAAGCCGACGTCGAGGCCCTGACCCCCGTGACGGTCCTGGCGAAAGGCTAGCGAGGACCCCATGAAAACGCCCTTTTCGGGCGGCCTTCGGGCCGCCCTCGCGGGAGCTCTGTTTCTCACGACCGGACTCGCGTCCGCCGCCGACGTCGTCCCTCCGGCGGTGCTTCCCCCGAATCCGCCTGTTCCCGCGCCGACGCCGGCTCCGGCGCCCAAGCCCTGGTTCGAGGAGATCTCCGTCAACGCCTTCGTCTCGGCGAGCTACTCGTACAACTTCAACCGGCCCGACACCGGTACGAACCAGCTCCGCGTCTTCGACTTCGACGACAACTCGTTCAAGGTGGACGTCGCCGAAATCGTCGTTCAGAAGGCCGTGAGCAAGCCCGGAGAAGCCGGGTTCCGCGTGGACTTCGTGGCGGGCTCCTCGATCCCCCGCGTCTCGTCGTCCTACGGCCTGCTCCAGGGCCAGGACGTCGACCTCCAGCAGGCGTTCGTGAGCTGGATCGCGCCCGTCGGGAGCGGGCTGCGCCTCGACGCCGGAAAGTTCGTCACGCACCTCGGCTACGAGGTGATCGACGGGTACGACGGCTGGAACGACAACGCGACCCGCGGGTTCCTCTTCGGATTGACACTCCCCTACGCGCACACGGGCCTGAAGGCGACGTACGCGTTCAGCGACCAGCTGGCCGGGATGCTCGAGATCGTGAACGGCTGGGACGTCGCACGCGACAACAACACGGGGAAGAGCATCGGTGCGCAAGTCGCGTGGACGCCCTCGAAGGCCGTCACGGTCGCCGGGAACTTCATGACGGGGCCCGAGCGCGCCAACGTGAACTCGGATCCACGGACGACGTTCGACGTCGTGGCGCAGTGGAAGCTGAGCGACCTGACCGCCTTCACGGTCGAGGCCGTGTACGGCAGCGAGAAAGGCGCCGTGAAGCCCGGCGAGACGGCCTCCTGGTCCGGGGTCGCCGGCTACGCCCGCCTCGGGCTCAGCGACACCTTCGCCTTCTGCCTGAGGGCCGAGTACATCAGCGACGCGGACGGCGCCCGGACGGGCACGGCGCAGAAGCTCACGGAGGTCACCGTGACCCCCGAGTGGAAGGCGGCGCCTCACCTGGTCTTCCGGGCGGACCTGCGCGTCGACTGGTCGAACTCCGACGTCTTCGTCAAGAACGACGGCACCTTCAAGGGAAACCAGGCGACGGTACTCGTCAACGGGATCTACGTCTTCTGATCCGCTCTACGACGGCGGCTCTCGGCGTCGTGACGTGGCGCCGAGGGCCGCGACCGCGGTGTCGTGGATCGGCGTCTCGACGCCGACCTCGCGGCCGAGGCGCGAGACGGCGCCGCTCAGGTCGTCCAGCTCGGTCGGCCCGCCGGCCTCGAGATCGAGGAGGAAGCTCGGCTTCATCCCGGCGCCGAGGCCGTCGACGAACGCGAGGATCTTCGCCTCCTCGTCGGCCGCCAGGGCGACGCCGCGCGCCCGCGCCACCGCGAGGACCTCGCGGACGGCGCGCTCGAGGAGCAGCTTCCCGTAGGGAGCCTCGCGCACGGGGCCGATCGCGGTTCGCGCCAGGCCGCAGGCGGCCGCCATCGGCGCGATGAACGCGAACTTCCGCCAGAGGTCGGCCTCGATCTCCAGCGAGACGCGGGCCTGAGCCCCCGCGTCCCGGAACGCTTCCGCGATCCGCTCGCCGCGCGCGGACGGCCCGCCTTCGAGCTCACCCACCGCAACGTTCTGGAACGGACTCTTCCGTTCGACGACGCCCGGCGCCACCTTCGCGGCGCTGATCTGCGTGAGTCCCCCGAGGACGCATTCCTTCGGCACGCCGCCTGCGACGAGGCGAGCCGCGGCCTCGACTCCGTTGAGGAGCGGGAGGACCGCCGCTCCCGTCTTCGCGAGCAGGCGCGCCGCGGGGAGCACCTCGGCGAGCGAATACGTCTTCACCGCCACGATCGCGAGGTCGGCCGGACCGAGCGACGCGACGTCGTTCGAGGCCTCGACCGCCACGGTGAAGTTTCCGTCGGGCGTCCGGACTTCGAGCCCCCGCGCGCGGATGGCCTCGAGATGCGTGCCGCGCGCGAGAAGCGCGACCGGATGGCCGGCCCGCGCGAGCGCGCCCCCGAAGTAGCCGCCCACACCCCCGGCGCCCAGAACGGCGACCCGCAGCTTCCCGCCCATGCGGGCGAGTCTAGCGCCGCGATCAGCGCCCTTCGATCCTTCGTTTGAACTCCTCGAGGACAGAGTGCGGGTCGCGCGCTGCGGGCATTTCCATGCACACGTCGCACGTCTGCACCTTGATCGCACGGACGTCCGCCTGCCCGAAGGCCTCGACGAGCTGCGAAAGCCAGAACGGGACGCGCTCGAGCACGGCGAAGTCGATGCGCTTCACGGAGTGGCACCGCCCGCACAGAAGAGTCAGGACATCCCCCGGCACGCCCGGACGCTATTGAATCGGACCGTCAGGCGGCATGAAGCGCCTGCATCAGCGACGCCCCGGGGTCGCGTTCAGCGCGACCCGAAGCCGATGACGTCGATGCGAGTGAGGATTCCGACCGGCCGGCCTTTTTCCTCGACGAGAAGCGCGTGCGCCGACGTCAGGATCCGCGTCGCCGCCGCCAGGGGCTCGTCGGAGCCGAGGCGCGGCAGCGGCGCTTCCATCGCGGTCGAGACGGCGGCGTCGGGTGTCGCTCGGCCCTCGAGGACGGCCTCGAAGAGATGCGGCTCGACGACGGTGCCGACGACTTCTCCCGCTGCGGACATGACCGGCAGCTGCGAGACGTGGTGCTTGCGGATGAGCGCGAGGGCCGTGCGCACGGGGTCCTCGGGCTTCAGCGTCAGGAGCGGCGGCAGGTCGCCGGCGGCCTTCTGGCGCAGGAGGTCTCCCACGCGCATCTCCGCGGCGTCGAGCATCCCGTGGTCCGCGAGCCAGCCGTCGCTGTGGAACTTGCTCAGGTAGCGTTCGCCCGTGTCGGGCAGCATGACGACGATCACGTCGTCCGCCGTCATCCGCTCGGCGATCTTCAGCGCCCCCGCGAGCGCCGTGCCCGAAGAGCCGCCGACGAAGATCCCCTCCTCGCGCGAGAGACGCCGCATGAGGTGGAACGACTCGCGGTCCGTGACGGTCAGGATCTCGTCGATGTACTTGAACTCGACGTTGCCGGGGATGATCTCCTGGCCGATCCCCTCCACGAGGTACGGGGCGGAGTCGACCATCTTCCCGGTCCGCTGGAACTCGCCGAGGATCGACCCGACGGGCTCGACGCCGACGACGCGGACGGCCGGGTTCTGCTCCTTGAGGTAGCGCCCCGCGCCGCTCGTCGAGCCGCCCGTGCCGAGCGAGGCGACGTAGCAGGTCACGCGTCCGTCCGTGTCGCGCCAGATCTCGGGGCCCGTCGTGAGGTAGTGGATCCCCCGGTTGTGCGGGTTGAAGTACTGGTTCGCGAGGAACCCGCCGGGGGTCTCGGCCGCGATCCTCTTCGCGACCTCGGTGTAGCGCTCCGGCGATCCGGGAGGCGCGCTCGTCGGCGTGATGACGACGCGCGCGCCGTGCGCCTTGAGGAGGTCGCGCTTCTCCTGCCCGACCTTGTCCGGCATCACGCAGATGCACTTGTAGCCCTTCACGACGGCCGCGAGCGCGAGCCCGAGGCCCGTGTTCCCGGACGTCGCCTCGACGATCGTCCCGCCCGGCTTCAGCGTCCCGTCCTTCTCCGCCATCTCCACGATGTGGATCCCGACGCGGTCCTTGTTGCTCTTGCCCGGATTGAAGGACTCGAGCTTCGCGAGGACGAGCGGCTTCAGCCCCTTCGTGACGGAGTTCAGGCGGACGAGCGGCGTGTCGCCCACCGTCGCGAGAATGTCTTCGAAAAAGCGCATCGCGTTCAGAGCGGGAGGCCCGGGTCGACGTCGCGCGCCCAGGCGAGGATCCCGCCGGCGAGATTGTACGTGCGACTCAGTCCGGCCCCGCGCAGGAGCGCGACGGCCCGCGCCGAGCGGACCCCGGAGCGGCAGTACACGACGACGGGGCGCGACCGGTCCACCTCGTGGAGGCGGGCCGGCAGCGAGCCGAGCGGCACGAGGACGGAACCCGCGATTGCGGCGAGCGCGGCCTCCGCGGGCTCGCGCACGTCGAGGAGCTGGAAGGGTTCCCCTCTCTCCTGCCACGCCCGCAGGTCGGCCGGCGACATCTCCGCGCCGGCGGGCAGGACGGGGGCGCCCGCGCCGCAGAGGGCGTCGTAGTCGACGAGATCCGTGATCGACGGCCGGTCGCCGCAGAGCGGGCACGCGGGATCGCGCGGCACGGCGATCTCCCGGAACGAGAGCGCAAGCGCGTCGTACAGGAGCAGCCGGCCCGCGAGCGACCGGCCGATCCCGAGCAGAAGCTTCAGCGCCTCCGTCGCCTGCAGGGCGCCGACGACGCCCGGCAGGACGCCCAGCACCCCGCCCTCGGCGCAGCTCGGGACGAGGCCCGGCTCGGGCGGCGACGGGTAGAGGCAGCGGTAGCACGGCCCCTTCCCGGGCTGAAAGACGCTGACCTGCCCCTCGAACCGGTAGATCGAACCGTAGACGTTCGGCTTGCCGAGGAGGAAACACGCGTCGTTCGTCAGGTAGCGCGTCGAGAAATTGTCGGTGCCGTCGAGGACGACGTCGAACCCGTCGAAGACGGTCCGCACGTTGTCCCGCGCGAGGCGCTCCGGGAAGACGGCGACGTCCACGTGCGGATTCAGGGCGGACAGGCGCTCGCGCGCGACGTCGACCTTCGGGCGGCCGACGTCCCGGGTGTCGTAGAGGACCTGCCTCTGAAGGTTCGAGACGTCCACGGCGTCGAAGTCGGCGAGGCCGATCCGTCCGACGCCCGCCGCGGCGAGGTAGAGCGCGGCGGGCGAGCCGAGGCCCCCGGCGCCGACGACGAGAACGCTCCCCGATCGGAGCCGCGCCTGCCCGGCCGCGGACACCTCCGGCAGCAGGAGGTGGCGCGAGTAGCGGGCGATCTCGTCCCGGGAGAAGGGCTCGGACATCGCGTGCAACCTTACACGCTCCACGGCCTCCCCCGGGACCCGGCGGCTCAGTTGAAGGGCGTCCCGGCCGGACCCATGATTCGGATTGCCGGGTAATAGGACACCGTCCGCTTCCAGTCCACGACGAGTTCCGGAAGGGCTGGCCTGCCGACCTGGTAGACGTCCGTGTGCGGGGTTGCGTCGTTTTCGCCCCCGCACGGTCCGGACGTCGGCCCGCAGAGCTTGGTGAAGATCACCGAGTGGAACGACCACCCGTTCCGGAGAGCGACGTTGAACCGGATCCGGTCCGTCCCCGCCACGTCCGTGCACGAGGCACTGACGAGAGCACCGGTGTGATGAACGATGCCGTACCCGAAGTTCTTGTGGCATCCCTCGAGGACCCAGCCTGTCGGCGAGAGCTCGGCCAGATCCAGGAGAGGCTTGAGCGTGATCGCCTTCGACGGCGCGGTCTTCGTCGCCTCGACGGTGACCACCTTGAGTGTCACGGTCTTCGGGTCGGCGAACCCCGTGAGGTGCGGAAGGGACGCTTCGATCGCATTGTCCTTCCAGCTCGTGACAGTGAGTTGCTGGTTGCCGTCCGAGAGGATCACCATTCCCTTGCTCTCTCCGAACCCGCAGCCCGTGATGGCCACGGGGTCGTCCGGCATGGCGAGGTCCGGAGTCACCTCGTAGATCTTCGGCGTCGTCTTGCAGGCCGCCGCGTCCGCCGCCGCCTTGCTGATTGCGACGGCGCGCCGGGCCTGGAACTGGCTTCGGAGCGCCTGTGTTCTCGCCGTTTGCTTGCCCGCTTCCTGACCTTTCAGGCTCTTGGTCTCCTGATCCGCAAGGGCCTTCAGTCGGACCCCGATCTGTTCCGGAGAGACCGCCGGCAGAACGGGCGCCGCAGGTTTCTGGGCCGCACCCGGGAGCTCCGCCGGCGCCGTCCCGCTCCACGTGGCCAGGCCCAGGACCGCCGCTACCATCGAGACCTTCGCGTTCATGACGTCCCCCTTCGCGTTGCTCCTTCCTGCAAGTTAGGGGCGTCGTCACTGGCCCGCAAGGAGCATCGGTGCCGACGACGGGGAGCCGTGCGACGATAGGCGCCATGGCACGCGTCAAGGGAGCGCGATGATCGCGCCCTTCTCGAGCAAGACGGTCCTCGTGGCCGGGGGGACGGGCGGCCTCGGCCGCGCCGTCACGCTCGCCCTCCTCACGGAGGGCGCGCGCGTGTCCGTCACGTATCGCAAGCGGGAGGAGCTCGTCGTCCTCAAGGCCGCCGCCGGCGCCGCTCACGGGCGCCTCGAGGGATACGAGGCGGACGTGACCGACGAGACGGCGGCCAGGGGCCTCGTCGAGGCGGTGCGGGCGCGCCAGGGCCGCCTCGACGTGCTCGTGAACACGGTCGGGGGATTCGCGGGCGGAAAGAAGCTCTGGGAGGAGGACGCCTCCCTCCTCGACCGGATGCTGGGCCTCAACCTCCGCTCCGGCTGGACGCTCGCCCGCGCCGCGGTGCCCGTCATGCTCGCGCAGGGGCGCGGGGCCATCCTGAACGTCGCGGCCCAGGCCGCGCTCGCCCCGCCCGCGGGCCTCGCCGCCTACGCCGCCTCGAAGGCGGCCGCCGTGGCCCTGTTCGCCTCGCTCGCGGCCGAACTCGCCGGCTCGGGCGTGCGCGTGAACTCGATCCTGCCGTCGATCATCGACACGCCGGCGAACCGAAACGCCATGCCGGCCGCGGACTTCTCGAAGTGGCCGAAACCCGAGGAAATCGCCCGCGTCGTCCTCTTCCTCTGCAGCGACGAGGCGAAGCTCGTGAACGGGGCCGCGATCCCGGTGTGACGGGAGTTCCGCGTCAGCGCGGAACGATTGCCGACGGCTCGACCGCCGCCGGGAAGAGCGCCGGGTCGTGGCGGATGCGCATCAGGGCGTCGGCCGTCTCCGGCGACGTCTTCCGGAGCAGCGCGGCGAGGTTCGCGCGCGCGCCTTCGTCGACCGGCACCTTCGACACGGCCTCGACGGTGACGGCCGTCCGAGGAAACCGCTTCTCGCCGCCTTCCCTGAGGACGACGTCCGTCATGAGGGAGTTCGGATCCAGCACCTTCACGCCCGGATGGCCGGCCGCCGCGAACGCCTGCTCCCAGAGCGGCTTCACGTAGCCGAAGTGCGTGCAGTTGAGGCTCACGACGAGCGGCCCGCCCTTCGTCGTCTTCTTCGCCAGCGCGTCCGCGACGAACTTGTTCACGTAGCCCGCCGTCTCGGCGCTGGCCGAGCCCCGCTCGATCGCGCCCGCGAGCTTCGGGCAGGCCTCACCCACGACGTGGTCCGGCGCGACGCCCTGGGCGACGAGAAGCCTCTTGTGGGCCTCCGACTCGATCGTCGTCTTCGTCGCAAAGACGAGCGCGGTCGCGTCGGGCGTCGCCGCGAGCTCCCGGCGGATGAGTCCGGCGCCGAGGCCCACGATCTCGACCGTCTCGACGCCGCCCGTCTTCGCGTGCTCCGTCCGCGGCCAGACGACCGAGAGCGTGTTGCACGCGATGAGGATGAGATCCGGCTTCCAGCGCGCCTCCATCGCCGAGAGGGCGCCGTCGAAGATGCGGACCTTGTCGGCGTCGTTCCGGAGGTCGTTGTAGCCGAATGCGGGGTCGGGCTCGGCGTTCACGAAGACGATGCGGGCGGACTTCACGATCCCGCTCGCGGGCAGCCGGGCCGCGAGGTCGGCCGCGACGGAGAGGCCGCCGAGGCCGGAGTCCGTGACGACGATCGTGACGTCGGGCTTCCGGCGGGCCGCGTCGGCGAAGCCCGGGGGCTTCCCGGCGACGGCCCAGGCCGCCGCGAGAACGGCGGCGGCGAGCGCCGGCAGCCGCACGCGACGCGTCACCTCGCGAGCTCCTCGAGACGCGCCGGGACGTCGGAACGCCGGAGTTCGTCCAGCGGCCAGAGCGCCATGGACCGGTCTGCGTAGAGCCCGTCCTCGAGGCGGCTGCCCTCGTCGATCCGCTCCGCCGGCGGCGGAAGGTGGAACGGGGCGCGCGTGAGGTTGATCGGGCGGAAGTCTCCGGACGGGATGTCGAGGTTTTCCTTCCGGTCGAAGTAGTGGCTCGCGAGAAGCAGACGGGATCCGCTCCTCAGGACGTTCGCGAGCGCCCGGGCCGCGTCGCGCGTGCCGAGGTGAATGAGGAGGTCCCGGCACAGGATCAGGTCGACGTTCGGAAGCGGGTCCGCCGTCACGTCCAGCACGCGGAACTCCAGCGGCGGCGGGAACCGCCGCCGGTTGGACTCGATCAGGTCCGGGACGATGTCGGCGCCGACGTACGAGACGCCGGACAGGTCGAGCCGGCTCATCCAGTGGAAGTCCCCGCACGGCACGTCGAGAAGCGACGTGACGCGGAATCGCCGGAACAGCGCCGGGAGTTGCCGGCGCAGGGACTCCGTCTCGGCCAGCGAGGAGCCGGCGCCGGAAAGGCTCTCCTCGGCGTGGTAGATGCCGAGTTCGTGGAGGAGCCGGAACCGTTCGGCCAGGGGGAGCGAGTCGACGACCTCGCGCAGCCGCTGGATGGTCTCCGCGCGCGAAAGCCCCTTGAAGTCGGCGGCCGTCGGGCCGGAGACACCTTGCTCCACTCGCATCCCCCTCGCCGCGAGCTTACTTCAGACCGTCCCGACAGGGCCTACTCGAGCGGGATGCGCTTCGCGTTGCGCGCGAGCCACTGCTCGAAGTTCTGGAGCCCCGGGTGGAGCTTCCGGGAGAACTCGACGCTGCGCGCGGCGCAGAAGTCGTCGCTGAAGTCCCGGTTGAACTGGAACATGTTGCCGAGGTCGTCGGCGCCCGGGAATCCGAAGCCCCGGTAGACGTCGGGGGTGACGGCGGCGTAGCGCACCTCGCGGCCCAGCGCCTTCGAGAGACCGGCCGCCATGCCGGCGCCGGTCACGTGCTCGCCGGCGATCCCGACGCTCTTGCCGATGTACGTCGCACCGCCCTTGAAGATCCCGTAGGCGCACGCGCCGATGTCCTCGGCGGCGATGCCGGGCAGCTTCTTGTCTCCCATCGGCAGCGCGATCGCGAGCGTGCCGTCGGGTCCCTTCTTCGGGCCCATGCCGAAAAAGACGAAGTTATCCCAGTAGAACGACGTGTACAGGAACGTCGTCGGGACGCCGAGATCCGTGAAGAAGTGGTTGGATTCGCCCTTCGCGTCGAAGTGCGGGACCTTGTACTTGCCCTGCAGCGTCGGCATGCGGGTGTCCGAGAGCGGAATCCACTTGCGTGAATCCTCGAGCGTGGACCAGATCGCGTGCTTCACGCCCGCGTCCTTCGCGGCCTTCGCCATGGCGGCCGCGTGCGCCATCTCCTTCTCGGGGGAGAAGTGCGCCCAGAAGAACGTGACGCAATAGGCGCCGTACGCGCCCGTGAACGCCTTCCGGAGGCTCTCGGGATCGTCCACGTCGCCCGCGACGACCTCCGCGCCGAGCTTCGCGAGCTCCTTCGCCTTCTCCGAGTTCACGTCGCGCGTGATGGCCCGGGCGGCGAAGCCGCCGTTCGGGTCCGCGAGGATCGCCTTGACGAGTCCGCTGCCCTGCGCGCCGGTGGCGCCGACGACGGCGATGATCTTCTTGTCTGCCATGGGTTGTCTCCTTTTCGGGTTTATCGCTGTTGTGGAATCGCGGCGGCTTCCCGCGCCGTGCGGATCGCGAGCCGTCCGCGCACGTCGTCGAGCAGCTTGATGAGGGTCTTCAGGCGCGAGGGCGGTAAGGGCGCGAGCTTGGCCAAGGTGGCCTCGATCGCCTCGTCCAGCTCCGCAAGGGTCTTTCGGCCCCGCGCCGTCGCGACGACGCGGACGACACGCCGGTCGTCCGGCATCGGCCGGCGTTCGGCCAGCCCGCTCTCGCTCATCTTGTCGATGAGGCGCGTAATGTTGGGGCTGCGGGCCAGCATCCGCTCGGCGATCTCCAGGGTCGGCAGCCCGTTTGCGTCCGCGCCGCGCAGGATCCTGAGGATGTTGTATTGCTCCGGCGAGACTCCCCAGGGCCTGAGCGCGCACTCCACCGCGTGACGGAGGACGTCCCCCGTCCGGAGCAGCGTCGCCGCCGCCTCCCTCTCGAGGCTCGAGAAGGGCCGTGCCTGCGCGATCTCGGCGGAGATCGTGCCCACGGCGGGACGAGAGGACGCGCCCGGGAGCCCTGCAGTCTTGCGCGACCTTCTCATCACCCGGGAAATTATTACCTAGGAATGTAATTGTCAAGCCCGAACGCCCTCCGGGCAGGCGATTCGTTGCGATAGAATCTCAGTAGTAACCGTAAGGAGCCTCTCCCATGACGAAGCGGCCCGTGTTCCGGTGCAAGCTCCGCAACGCATTCGCCTTGTCCGTCCTGATCGTGCTCGCCGCCGGTTCGGCCGGCGTTTCGCGCGCCCAGGCTCCGCCGCCCGCGCCGGCGCTCAAGCCGGTCCGACCCGGAAAGGCTCCCGCGAACCCGTACACGAGGAAGCAGATCGCTCGCGGAAAGCTCCTCGTCGTCTCCTCGGGCTGCAACGACTGCCACACCCCGTGGATCGTCGACCCGGAGCTGGGAGTTCCGGCTCCGGACTGGACGCGGATGCTCTCCGGCCACCCCGAGGGCGGGCCGGACCCTCAGGGCGAGATCGGGCCGGCCGACATCGGCCTCATCGGCCCGACGTTCACGAGCTTCAAGCTGCCGTTCGGCATCACGTACTCGATGAACCTGACGCCCGACATCGACACGGGCACGGGATCCTGGACCGAGAAGATGTTCCTCGATGTCTTCCGCAAGGGACGGCACCTCGGAGGCGACGGCAGGCCCGTCTATCCGCCCATGCCCTGGGATTCCTACCGGAGCCTCTCAGACGAGGACCTGAGGGCGATCTTCGCGTACCTCAGGTCCATTCCGCCGCTGCGAAACCTGCCGCCCACCGAGAAGGTCCCGCCCCCGGTGGAAGGAGCGATCGTCGAGCTCAACAACAAGGTCATCGCCCTCCAGGCGAACCCGAACGCGAAGCTCGAGGCGCCGAAGAACGGCCCGCCCCCTCCTCCCCCGCTCGCCCTCAAGCCGGTCGTCAAGGGCAAGGCGCCGAAGCGGACGTATTCCGCCGACATGGTCCGGAAGGGGAAGCTGATCGTGACGGCGGGCGCGTGCAACCACTGCCACACGCCCTGGGTCTACAACCCGGTCCTGGGCGCTCCCGCGCCCGACTGGACGCGGATGCTCTCGGGACATCCCGAGGGCGCGCCCGACCCGCAGGGCAAACCGGGCCCGCAGGACATCGCGCTCATCGGGCCGACGTTCACGAGCTTCCAGCTCGCGTTCGGCACCGTCTACTCGAAGAACCTCACGCCGGACATCGAGACGGGGAGCGGGGCCTGGACCGAGGAGAAGTTCCTGAAGATCTTCCGCACGGCCCGCCACCCGGACGGCGGCGTCCTCCTGCCCCCGATGCCCTGGAACATGATCCGCATCCTTCCGGATTCGGACCTTCGCGCGGTCTTCGCGTACCTTCAGTCGATTCCGCCGCTCCGGAACGAAGTCCCCATGTCGAAGGTGCCGCCGGAGGCGCAGAAGATGATCGAGGGCGTGAACGCGAAGATGCTCCTGCACCCCGCGGGGCCCTACTAGTCAGCGCTTCTTCGTCACCTTCGCGACGGTGATCTTGAAGCCGTCGGGGTCGGTGAGGGAGAAGTCGCGCATGCCCCAGGGCTGGTCCGTCGGCGGCTGGTCGAGCGTGCCGCCGCGCGCGACGATCCCTTTCGCCATCGCGTCGATGTCCCCGGTCGCCATCCAGTAGAGGCGGAAGCCCTCGCCCTTCTTCCGGTCGCGGCCCTTCTTCCAGTCGTCCTGGCCGAGCAGGACGACCACGTTGCCCGCGCGAAGCTGGGCGCCCGCCACCTTCCCCTCGTGCGTCCACGTCTCCTCGACGGCGAACCCCACGACGTCGCGGTACCAGCCGAGGCTCTTCTCGAGGTCGTTCGCCGTGATGCCCGGCGCGACGCTCTCCAGCTTCCATCCCGGCTTCGCGGCCGGCGCGCGCCGTTTCGCGGGAGCTTTCTTCGCAGACTTCGCCTTCTTCGGGGAGGACTTCGCGGCGGGCTTCTTCGACTTCTTCTTCGAGGCCATGTCCCTTCTCCTTTTCGGGTGCATCCTACGCGCGGTAGATCGCGAACACCGCGCCCTGCGGATCGGCGAGGACGGCGAATCGGCCCGTGCCCTCGATGCTCGCCGGAGGAACGTACGTTCTCGCGCCGAGCGACACGGCCCGCGCGGCCGCCGCGTCGCAGTCGGCGACGGCGAAGTACGGCAGCCAGTGTGCCGGCACGCGCGCGCCGTCCGGGGGCGCCATCATCCCGCCGATCGGCTTGCCGCCGAGCACCCACTCCGTGTACGTCATGCCACCGCCCGTGCCCGTCTTCGCCCTCCAGCCGAAGAGCGCCGTGTAGAACGCCTCGGCCTTCGCCGTCTCGTTCGTGTTGAGCTGCCCCCAGCAGAAGGCGCCCGGCTCGTCCTGGACGCCGATGCCCCTGTTCGCCTTCGCCTGCCAGACGCAGAAGTTCCCGCCCGTCGGGTCCGCGAGGACCGCCATGCGCCCGAAGTCCATGACGTCGAACGCCGGCGCGTTGACCTTTCCGCCGAGCTCGCCCGCGCGGCGGGCGGACGCGTCGGCGTCCGCGGTCGCCACGTAGAGCATCCAGTGCGGGGGCACGCCGGGCATCTTCGCGGCCTCCAGGGTGTAGCAGGCGGCTGCGTCGCGCCCGTTCAGATGGAAGATCGTATAGGTCATGCCGGGGCCCATGTCGTTGTCCGTAAAGGACCAGCCGAAGAGCTTCGTGTAGAAGTCCTTCGCCGCCTTCTGGTCGGTCGTTCCAAGCTCGATCCAGCAGAACGCTCCCGGGGCGTGTGACGTGACCTCGGCCATGTCCCCTCCTGACGCTGAGTCTCGTTCGAGAATACGGCTCCGAGGGGAGTTTGTTTCCGGCGGGGCGCCCTCACTTCCCCCGCGCGGCGTCGAGACTCCACGGCCCCGCGCCGGCCGCGGAGAAATAGAGCCAGACGAAGCAGAAGAGAATCGCCAGCTGGCCGCCGTTCACGGTGGGCCAGAAGCCCTTGGGCGCGTGAAACTGGAAATACGCCACCGCCATCTCGCCTGCGAGGAGGAACGCCACGGGCCGCGTGAAGAGGCCGAGAACCAGCAGGGAGCCCCCGACGACTTCGAGGACGGCACCGAGCCCGAGCTGGGAGAGGAGCGGCACCGTCCCTCCGGCGGGCGGAACCCCGATGGGAAAGGCGAACAGCTTCATCGTGCCCGGAAGGATGAAGAGCGCGGCGGCCACGATGCGCAGAATGCTCTGCAGCTGCGGAGCCCGGGAGGACCATTTCGAAAAGGGTCCCGGCGCCTTCATGCGACCGCCGTCGCGAGGTAGGCCACGAGTTGCCCGAACGTCCCGGCAAAGCCCTTCTCCATCGACCCGATGCCGCCCTCGAAGGCCCTGCGCTCGGACTCGGAGGCGTGGAGCGGCCAGCCCTCGAGCGTCAGCGTCGTCCTCCCCCCCGACGCCTCGAGCGTGAGGACGTTCAGGATCTCGAGCGGCCAGTCGGCCGCCATGGGGTGGCGCGTGACGCCGCCGTTCTCGTCGGAGAAGGACACGACGAAGGCGAGGCGCGAGGGCTCGACGACCTCCCGGTAGACGAACCGGCCCCACATCGTCGTCTTCCCGTCCGGCGCCGTCATGCCGTAGTGGAAGATGCCGCCGGGCCGAAGGTCCATCGTCCCGCGCGCCCAGGCGAAGCCCTTCGGACCCCACCACGCGGAGAGCCGCGCGGGCTCCGTCCACGCCTTCCACACGAGGTCGCGCGGCGCGTCGAGCGTGCGCGTGAGGACGAGCTTCGGGCCGTCCCCGAGCGAGGCGAGGTGCGCCTCGAGCCGGTCCAGGTTCTGGCGCTGGCCCTGGAGCGCCCCGAAGACGTTCACCATCCGGTCGCGCCGCTCCCGCGTCGCGAAGACCATCCGCGTCGAGACGCGCGTCTTTCCGGCGCCCTCGTCCGTGAAGGTGACCGTCACGTCGAACCGGTCCTCGTCGCGCTCGGCCGAGCCGTGCTCGTAGACGAGGCGCTCGGGCCGGACGACCTCGACGTACCGCGTGAGGTTCGGGTAATCCGTTCCGTCCGGGCCGTGCAGCGTGTGGCGCCAGACTCCTCCGGCCCGCACGTCCATCTCGTCCGTCGTCACGGCGAAGCCGTTCGGGCCGTACCAGCGCGCGAGGTGCTGCGGGTCCGTCCAGGCCCGCCAGACGAGCTCGCGCGGGGCGTCGAACACGCGCGACGTCGCGATTTCCCGGTCGGCCGTCGGGCTCGACGACGCGCCCGCCTCGTTGGACTCGACGAGCGCCGTCGCGAGGCGCTCGAGGGACTGCGACCAGCCCGGCTTCTGGCCGCGCGCCATCATCGGGTTGCTCGGGACGGTCTGCCGAACCGTGAGGCGCGTCTTCCCGCCCTCCTCCTCGAACGTCACGACCGTCTCGATTCGGATCTCGTCGTGGTCGAGCGCCGAAAACACGAGGCGCGCCGGCGCCTCCGCCTCGCGGACGAAGCCCTCCAGCGGGTACTCGGTTCCGTCCGGCGCGCGCA
Organism: Thermoanaerobaculia bacterium; assembly: GCA_044229475.1. Taxonomy (GTDB): domain Bacteria; phylum Acidobacteriota; class Thermoanaerobaculia; order UBA5066; family UBA5066; genus Fen-183. The sequence continues at coordinate 931,443 of JBGASW010000001.1, forward strand.
TCACGAGCGTGAACGGCCCACCGGGGCGCAGCTCGACGCTTCCACGCGGCGTCGTGAACCCCATCGGCCCCCACCAGCGCGCGAGCTGGGCGTGCGACGTCCACGCCTCCCAGACCAGCGCTCGCGGCGCGTCGAAGAGGCGGGAGATGACGACCTCTCGCGCCTCGGGCACGGCCTCACGCACGGCGGCTCTTGCGGGCATGGCGGGACTCCTTTTTTGCGGCGTTCTTCGCCTCCTGCGCCTTCAGCTCGCGCAGGTAGTCGTCGAGGCGGTCGAAGCTCTCTTCCCAGAAGCGGCGGTAGTGCTCCACCCAGTCCGCGACGTCGCGCAGGCGGCCCGCCTCGAGGCGGCACGGGCGCCACTGCGCCTCCCGGCCCCGGGCGATGAGGCCGGCGCGCTCGAGCACCTTCAGGTGCTTGGAGACGGCCGGAAGGCTCATGTCGAAGGGCTCGGCCAGCTCGGTGACGCCCGCCTCTCCTGACGCGAGGCGCGCGAGGATGGCGCGCCGGGTGGGGTCGGCGAGCGCGGAGAACGTGGAGCTGAGGGCGTCGGGTGCGGGCGTCATATTCGGTGCGGCGTACTTAACCGCCTGGTTAAGTTATGGCGACCGAGTCCCGACGTCAAGAAGATTCTTCGTTGCCGGCCGAGCCGCACGCCGCGGCGCGGGCGAGAAGCAACTCGCGCTCCCGGCGGTTCGCGGCGAGGGCGGCGGCCTTCTCGAATTCGACGCGGGCCTCGGGGCCGCGGCCTAGCTTCGCGAGGAGGTCGCCGCGCACGCTCGGCAGGAGGTGGTAACCCGCGAGCGCCGGCTCCCCCGCGAGCGCGTCGACGAGCGCGAGGCCCGCGGCCGGCCCCTCGGCCATGCCGACGGCGACCGCGCGGTTCAGCTCGACGACCGGTGAGGGCGCGGTGTGCGCGAGCTCGCCGTAGAGGGCCGCGATCCGCGCCCAGTCCGTCTCCCCCGCCCTGCGCGCCCGCGCGTGACACGCGGCGATTGCGGCCTGCAGCGCGTACGGCCCGCGGCCGCCGAGCGCCTCGGCGCGCGCGAGAGCCGCGAGCCCGCGCCCGATGAGGAGGTAGTCCCATCGGCCGCGGTCCTGGTCGAGGAGCAGCACGGGCTCGCCCCCGGACCCGAGCCGCGCCTTCGCCCGGGAGGCCTGGATCTCCATGAGCGCGACGAGGCCGTGGACTTCGGGCTCGGCCGGCGCGAGCTCCGCGAGGACGCGTCCGAGCCGAAGGGCCTCCTCGCAGAGCTGCGGGCGCATCCAGTCGTCGCCCGCGGTCGCGGCGTAGCCCTCGTTGAAGATCAGGTACAGGACCTCGAGGACCGAGGAGAGGCGCGCGTCGCGGTCCGGACCGCGCGGCACCTCGAACGGAACGCGGGCGTCCGCGAGCGTCCGCTTCGCGCGCACGATGCGTTGGGCGATCGTGGTCTCCGGCACGAGGTAGGCCCTCGCGATTTCCGCCGTGGTGAGCCCGCCCAGGAGTCGCAACGTCAGCGCGACACGCGCCTCGCGGGAGAGGACGGGATGGCAGGACGTGAAGACGAGGCTGAGGAGGTCGTCGCCGATGTCGTCGTCCAGCGCCGCGTCGAGGTCGGCCACCGCCCTCTCGCGCTCCGCCTCGAGGTCGCGGCCGATCTCCCCGTGCGCGCGCTCGACGCGCCGTCCGCGGCGGACGTGGTCGATCGCCCTGTTCCGGGCCACGGTCGTGAGCCACGCGCCCGGATTGTCCGGCACGCCCGCCTCGGGCCATCGTTCGAGCGCGGCGACGAGCGCGTCCTGCGCGAAGTCCTCCGCGAGCCCGACGTCACCCGTGACGCGCACGAGCGTCGCGATGAGCCTCGGGGACTCGATACGCCAGATCGCGTCGATCGCGCGATGGGACTCGGGATCCGCCACGGGGGACGATTAGAGCATCGCCCCCCGGCGGGCCCGTCACGTCTTCGACCGCTCCGCGAACTTCTCCCGACGCTCCTTCATCTTCTCCAGCTCGGGCGTGAGCTCGCCCCAGTCCGAGACGTCGAGGACCTTCCGGATCTCGATCTCCGACTCGCCTTCATGAGGGTTCGGGCAGCGCTTCACCCACTCGATCGCCTCCTCCATCGACTTCACCTCCCACAGCCAGAAGCCGGCGACCAGCTCCTTCGTCTCCGTGAACGGCCCGTCGATCACGGTGCGCTGGCTCCCCGAGAACCGGACGCGCACCCCCTTCGAGCTCTGCTGAAGTCCCTCGGCGGCGAGCATGACGCCCGCTTTCACGAGCTCCTCGTTGAACTTCCCCATGTCGGCGAGCAGCTTCTCGCTCGGCATCACGCCCGCCTCGCTCTCCTTCGTGGCCTTGACCATCACCAAGAATCGCATTTCGTCGTCTCCTTTCGGCCGGATTCCCGGCCCTCGACCCCACGACGAACGAGCCCCCCCGAAATCGACACGTCCGGGCGAGAAATGTTCTCAGCCGCCACGAGCCTAGCAGGGCCGTTCCCGGGGCGGAGGTCGAGGGTTTTCTTGCTCCGGGCCTGCGGGTATCGTTGGCCGATGAGTACGAACCGAAACGTTTTCCTGACGGCTCTCCTCGCCGCGCTCGCGGCCACGCCGCTCCCCGCCCCGGCGGAGTCGGCGTGCGAAGCCGTCGGTGCCGCCGACTTCGGCGCACTCGGCTTCGGCACGATGGGCGCCGGGAGCGGCCGCAAGCCGGCCTATGTCGTCAAGCTGGACTCGAACGCCGCGATCTCCGGTTTGGAGACCGAGTGCCTGTGGAATTCCGGCCCGGGCAGTCTGACGCTCCTTCTCGGCGACATGGACGCGAACCTCGTCAAGGGCGACGACGTCCGCCGGCTCGGCCAGAAGGTGCTCGCCGCCGTGCGCGAGTTCCACGAGACGGCCGGAAAGTACTCCGGCCGGCCCATGACCATCGCGCCCCTGCCGGGCGTCGGCGACGAGGCGTACTCGGCGCGGCTCGACGCCCACTTCTTCGAGGTCTGGGGGCGCAGGGGTCTGCGGCTCGCCCGTCTCAAGATCTCGGCACCGCCCTCGATGAAGCGCAGCCCGACGACCGAGCAGGCCGGTGCGCTCCTCGGACGAATCCTCTCGCATGGAAGCGGCTACACGACGTCCGGGGCGCCCGCGATCCAGGGCGAGTCCCCTTGGTCCGGACCCGGCGACAAATACGTCGTGACGGGCTCCATCGTGGCGACGGGGGCGCTGAGCGGCACCTTCACATGGTCGAGCCCCGGCGAGGTCGAGACGTACCCCGATCGGACCGAGATCGTTCTCGCGACCGCCGACAAGTCGGCCTACATGAACCTGCAGGTGTGGAACGGCGAGGATCGGGTCGAGGTCCGCTCGGGAAAGCTCCGTTCTGGATTCCTCCGCGGGTCCGGCCGTGTGGCGAAGGTGGACCCACTTGCGGGTTCCGGCGAGATCCGCGTGGACGCGACGGTCAAGTCGGCGACGGAGACGATCACCGTCAAGGGCGCGCTCACGGTGAGGCCCGCGAGGAAGAAGTGACGCGCCTCGCTCCCGCGGAGCTGCCGTGACCGGCTCCGGGCGGGAACGGGGCGGGCCCGTCGGCCTCGGGTGCGGGCTGCTGCTCGGGCTCGCCGTGGGCGCCGCGTGGGTCGTCCTCGACGGATTCCCGCCGTGGACGTTCGTGGTTCCGGCCGTGTCCCTCGCGGCGGTCGCGTATTTCTACGGCGACCGCTTCTGGGAGTGGCTCGCCGAGCACGGCTGGAAGGTGCCCTGGTTCTAGGGCCGCAGGATTACTTCAGCCGCGGCGCCAGCCAGTCGAACCAGCGGCGGAAGACCTCGCGCGTGCGCACGGGGTCTCCCGGGAAATGGCCCTCGACCGGGATCGCGACGAACGACGTCTCGACGCCGGCCCCCTTCAGCGCCCGGAACAGCTTGAACGCCTGCGTGTATGGGACGCGGAAGTCGCCCGTGTCCGACAGGATGAGCGTCGGCGTCTTCGCGCGCGTCGCGTACGTGATCGGCGACTGCGCGCGGTAGAGCGCGTCTCCGCCGGGCGAGAACGGCGTCGCGTTCCCCTTCATCGCGTACCGCATCTGGACGTTGAAGTCGGCGAACGCGTACTGGTCCGCGAGGTCCGTCACGGGAGCCCCCGCGACCGCCGCCTTCCAGCGCGTGTCGTGTCCGATGAGCCAGCTCGTCATGTAGCCGCCGTACGACCACCCCGAGACCGCGATCCGCGACGCGTCGACGAAGCCCTTCTTCACGAGGGCGTCCACGCCCGCGAGGACGTCGCGGCCCGGGCCGTCGCCCGCGTCGTTGAAGATCGCGCGCTGGTAGGCGTTCCCGCGGTTGTCGCTCCCGCGGTAGTTCGGCATGAACACCGCCCAGCCCTGCGCGGCGAAGAGATGGGCCGGGGCCGGGAACGCGCGCGTCGAGGCGGCCTGCGGGCCCCCGTGGATGTAGAGGACGAGCGGGACCTTCGCGCCCGGCGCGAGGCCCGGCGGCAGGACGACGACGCCGTCCTCGTCGAAACCGTCCGGCCCCTTCCACGTGAACGTCTCGACCTTCCCGAAATCGCGCCCCGCGATCTCGGCGTTCAGGTCGGTGAGGCGCTTCGGAGCGGACGAAGGGGACGCCATCCACCAGAGCTCCCCGGGGCGATCCGGCAGGCTGCCCACGAACGCGATCGCCCCGTTCGGGCCCGCCGACACGTCGACGAAGAACGACCACGCCGGGTTGACGTCCCCGAGCTCGAGCCTCTTCGCGGGGCCATCAAGGGGTGCCAGCCAGAGGGAGACACGCGTTCCGTCGTTGCCTCCCGTGAGCAGAGCCTTGCCGTCGGGCGTCCATACGGACGCGTACAGGCAGCGGTCGATCGGCTTCGTGAGGTTCACGCCCGCGCCGCCGGACGCGGGGGCGACGTGCACGTCGTTGACGTTGTTCGGGTCGCGGTCGCGCGGGCACCAGTACGAGATCTTCGAGCCGTCAGGCGAGAAGACCGGGAAGCCCTCGAAGTGCGTCTTGCCCGTCAGGGCGCGGATCGAGCCGGACTCGACGTCGAGGACCCGCACCGTCGCCGCGTCGTTGTCGCCCGAGTGCGGCGTCTCGACGCGGACGAACGCGAGGGACTTGCCGTCCGGCGACCACGAGAGCGGCGAAGACGGCGGGCTCGGCGGCAGGGCCGCGGGGAGGCTCCACGCGCCGGACGTGAGGCGTTTCGCCTCGCCGCCCTCGGCCGGGACGAGCCAGACGTGAACCGGCATGGCGGCCTCGGAGACGTAGAGGCTGTCGCTCCCGACCTCGAACAGGTCGTTGCCCTTCTCGATCTCGGCCTTGTTGGGCCGCTCGTCCTCGGCGGCAAAGGCGAAAGCCTTGCCGTCGGGCCGCCACGCGAAGTGCTGGACGCCCGTCGGCGCGTTCGTGACCCTCTGCGCCTCGCCGCCTCCCATCGGGAGCACGAAGATCTGGGACTTCGCGTCCTTCCCCGCGCCGTCGGCCGCGAGGAACGCGAGCCGTTCGCCGGACGGAGACCAGCGCGGGTGCGAGACGCCCTTGCGGTCGTGTGTGAGGGGCCGCAACGCGCCCGTCGAGACGTCCACGAGGCTCAGCTCGGACAGCCACTTGTTCTTCGCGACGTCCGCGCGCGTCACGACTACGGCGATCGACTTGCCGTCGGGCGAAATCCGCGGCGACGACAGGCGGACGATCTTCTCGAAGTCGTCGACCGAGAAGCGCTTCTTTGCCGCCGCTTCGTCCGCGGCGAGCGGGAGCGCGACGGCGAGAAGCAGGCAGGCGGCGAGCGTGGAGAGGCGGCGTGCGATGGTCACGGATCCCCCTTCGACGACGGACGGTGTGTCGGGAATCCTACGCGCCCCGCGGGGGAAGGTTCAGTGCCCGGATCAGCCGGCGGGGCGGTCGAACGACGTCCCACGGGACGGGCGGGTCCGCTGCACGGCCTCCCGTCGCCCCAGCTCCTCACGGACCTCCCGGACGAACTGCGCCTCTCGCGTCGCGCGCATCCGCGCCCGGGCCGCGGCCTGCGACGCCTCGATGAGGGCCATGCACTGAGGGCACTTCGAAGGCGTCAGCCAGGCCCCGCCGATTCCGTGAACGCACGGAGTCGCGTGCAGCGCCACCGATATCTCGCGCTCCCGGGCGGCGATCCCGTCGGGATCTCCCCGGCTCAGGAATGCGAAGACGAGGCGGCCCATGAACTCGATTCGCGTGCCACGAACATAGTCCCGGCCCGGCCGGCGAGCCACTCCGGTTGATTTTCTGGCTTGAGGAGGCGAGATGGTCGGGACGGTGGGATTCGAACCCACGACCCCTTGAACCCCATGGAAATCCGCGGCCTTTTCGGCCTTCAGCAGAAACACTCGAAAACTGGCGCAAGTAGCTCTCCCCGTTGAGCTTCGACTCCCCTGCGCTGTGACACCGTGTGACGCCAAAAGACACGAAAAGACCAACAGGGTGACGCGAAAGTGACGCGCGATCTTGTCTCAACTGAGTGCGGACGCCCGGTGACCGAGAGGGACGACGCGCGAAAGCGATAACGCACTAGGCGTCGGAGTCCTCGTCCTCGTCGTCCGGCGCGTACCTCGGGCAGTCGCACCCGGCCACGAGGCATTCGAGGCCGTACGACCCGACGAGGCCGCCGACGTCGGAGATCGTCCCGCGGTGCTCGTCGCGCGCGTGGCCGCACGTGCAAGGGGTCTTCTCGTCGCCGATCTTCATGGCGGCTAGAGGCCCTTCCATTGCCAGCGATAAATGACTCCGTCACTGTTCGACCAGAACATGCGGTACGCGGTGTACCCCGCCGCGTGCTCCGGCGTGTAAGTCGTGTAGCTCTGTCCGTTCGCGACGAACATATTTCCCACGGCCATGCCGTTCACGTAGGTTGTTGTATGTGAGGACCCGGCTACGGTGTACGTGCGGTCCAAGAGGTAGACGAGCACGCGCCCACCCTGTCCGTCGTCGTAGACCTGTTGAGGCGGCCCCCAACTCGTGACGAGATTGGAGACGCTGTCCCCGACCCACGAGGCCATAACCTCGTTGACCGAAGCGCACCCACTCGTGCAGAGGACAAGACACAGGACGGTCAGCGCCGCGGCTTTCCTCATCGCGCCCTCCTATCCGGGACTTAGATTTGAGACATATTCTATCGAGTCGGCGGAGATGGGCCTCGACGGTCACTCGTCGGCACCTTCGCGAATACACCGAACCCGGTCGGACGTCGACACCCCGGCGTCGGGCACGCGCGGAAGCCGGGCGATCCCTTCCGGACGTGAACGATCCGGTGGCAGTCGCGGCAGAAGTAGTTGTCGAAGTCCGGGAGGTTCACGCCGATAGGCTCAGAAGGCGTCGCGAGCGTGCCGGTCGACATGGGACGGCGAGGATAGACCTCGCGCCGGACCGGGCGACGATCCCGTTTAAACGCGAGATGGCGTGTCGAGAGACGCGAAGGCAGCGGGAATAATCTAGTTCGCCCGCGCTTGACGGCGCCATGCGTTGCCGGGTAAAACGCGGACGTCAACTCCCGCGGCGGGGCAACGCGGGATTCCCCATCGAACGCCCCAGAAGTGCGCCGCGTACGGCGGTGGAAGTCTTCTGGGAGGTTTCGATGAACCAGCCACCCGCCGCGCCCCTTCTCCTCGACGAGAACGAAGCCGAGCGGTACTCCGGAATCTCCAAGTACACGCTCCGCGGCTATCGGCGCCAGCGCCGCGGTCCGATCGTCGTGAAGCTCGGTCGAAGCGTGCGTTACCGGCCTGAGGATCTTTCCGCGTTCATCGCGGAGAACGTAATCCCGCCCGGTGACATGCCGAAGGTCAGGCGGAGGCCGTGCCGGTGAGCGTCCCGCCTGATCACGCTGCGGCGCGCGTCGCTCTCGACGACGGCGAGCGGCTCGCTCGCATCCTCGAATTTGCGCGGACCGATACCGGCGCGCTCTTGCGCGACGCTGACTCGCGGCGTGCTGCGCGGTCACCGGAGGAGCGCCGCGCCGCCGCTGAGGCCGCGCTTCGGACTCGCAGGCAGGCGGCGCGCGCGGTCGTCGGCGATCGTGCTCCCGAGTGGCTCGCGGAACTCGTCGCGCACCGCGGCACGGAGTCCGTCTTCGGCGGACCGGACGGCGCACTGCTCAAGCTCGCGAACGGCATCGCCTTCGGCGAGGAGCGCACAGTCGCCCTGCGGCAACTCGCGGACTATCTGCTCGCCTGCGGCGTCTCGGCCCCTATGGCGCTGACCTTTGTCGGAGCGTGGGCGAACACGTTCGCCGCCCCGGTCCCTAACGAACAGGAGATTCTCCAAGCCGTCGCGCGCGTCGTCGAGCAGCGGCAGCGGACCCGGAGGCGTGCGTGAGGGACGCGCTGGAAGTAATCGCAGGCTCCGAGTACGGCCAGCTGATCGCGCCCCCGGACGCGGATGCGCCGCTCTCCGTCGTCGACCTCCTCCGGCGGGTCTACGTCGGCGATCGGTTCCCGACGGGCCTCGCGGCACTCGACGAACGCCTCAAGGGCGGCCTCGCGCCGGGATTCCTATTCGTCATCGGCGGGGAGCCGTGGATCGGGAAGACGACTCTCCTCGTGCAGATCGCCGACGCGCTCGCCGCGGACGGTGTCGCCGTCTTCATCTGGGCCGCCGACGAGCCGCCGGAGGGCCTCGCGCTGCGTCTCGGGCAACTTCACGGCGAGGAGCAGCACGAGCTGAACCCGAATTACCCGCCCGTCCTCGCGCGGCTCGCGGGGGAACTCTCAAACGGGCCGCGGTTCCTGCCGGAGTCCGTCGAGACGGTCGAGCAGGCGGCGGACTTTGTCGAGCGACACACGCCAGACGGACGGGTCGGTGCCCTCCTGCTCGACTCGCTTCAGTCGCAGTCCGAGCGCAGCGGCGACGATGCGGACTCTCCGCGCGCCGCCCTCTCGGGCCTCATGGCTGAGCTTGTCGAGGCGAAAAAGCGCGGCCTCATCGTCGGCGCTGTGTCGGAGCTGGCTCGCGGCGCCTACGCCTCACCGGATCCCGGCCAGCGGACGCGCGGGCTCGCGGCTTTCGCCGAATCGAGGGCCATCGAGTACCGCTCCGACATCGCGATGATCATGACGTCCGACGGCGGCGGCAACGTGCGCCTTGAAGTCGTGAAAAACCGGCTCGGGCACCTCAAGGGCGGCCTAACGCTGAAGCTCAACCACGCACGCGCCCGGTTCGGGGCGATCGCTGACGAGGTGCTCAAGCGCCAAGCCGACGACGAACGGCAGCGGGTAGAGCAGGAGCGGCTCAGAGCGGACGAGGACCGCGTGGCCGGCGTTCTCGAAAAGGCCGAGCGCGGCCTTACAAAGGACGAGATCCGGGACCGCGCCCGGATGAAAAAGCAGGCCGTCGGCGAGGCCCTCGTGCGTATGGAGGACGACCGACCGCCGCGGGTGAGGCGTTTCAAGCCGCCACGCGAACCGAAACAGTCGGGGCCTGTTCCGGAACGTTTTGAACTCCCGCGAGGGCTGGGCGTATGAGGAATTTCGGCACTCGTTCCGACTCGTTCCCACTCGTTCCGCCACTCGTTCCCGAACGAGACGGCGGCAACTCGTTCCCGTTCCCCTCCCTTAGGGAGGGAACGAGTGCCGGGACCGAGTGGACAGAAAAGAAAGACCACTACTCGTTCCCGAGAAATATGCGCCCTGTCGGAGGCGTCCGATGAGCCGCCGGTGCGAGGGATGTCGGCACCCGGAGGCGGCGCGAATCGCGTCCCTGCTCGCTTCCGGAGAGTCCTTTCGGGACGTTGCGAAACAGGTCGGCCTCTCGGCCAGCGCCATCCACCGGCACCGCGCGCACGCCGAAATTCGGAGCGCGATCGTCCGTGCCGACGAAATTCTGAAAGCCGTCCCGGTCGGCCCGGCTCACACCGACGTCCGCGAGTACATGGCCGACGCCCGGCGGCTGGCCGAGAAGGCCGAGAGCGAGCGCGATTACAGGGGCGCTCTGGCCGCGGTCAAGATCCTGACCGACGTGGCCCTGCGGCTTGAGGAGCGGTCCTCCGGCCAGCCCGGAGGGCTAGTCACGATCGAATTCGACTTCTCGGCCATGCAGCCGCACCGCCTGGCTGCGCCCGCCACGGAGCCGCCTGCGGGCCAGTCCGATGAGGGCAGCGATGAGTGAAGCGAGGCTACTTCGAGGCCGTCAGCTTCGGCGAGACGCGGCGCACGATGCCAAACACGACGGACGGATCCCAGTTGGTGCCCGTGCGCGTCGGGATGCCCTCGGCGTTCAGCGTCTCGGCGATCTTGGCGAAGCTCATCCGACCGTGGGCGCGGTTGCCGCGCCTGAGCGTCAGGATGCGGTGGAGAACCGCGTCCTCGCCCGGCTGAGACCCGAACGGCTTGCGTCCCTCACAGCGGCCCTCGGCGTTGCGCTTGGCCTCACGGGCGGCCCTGAGTTTGCGGACGAGGAGCTTCTTGTCGAGTTGCGCGAACAGGCCCTGCATCCCGATGATTGCCTCGCGCATCGGGTCGTCGGTGGTCGTGACGTCTTCGCCCGTGTTCGCGGCGATCAGGGCAACACCCCGTTTGCGAAGCTCGCCGAGGAGCGCGATCTGCACGCCCATGTCACGGGCGAGCCGGTCGAGCGACTCGACCACGATCGTGCGAACGCCGTTCGAGAGGATCGCGGCGAGCATCTCGACGAAAGCGGGACGGTCGGCCTCGGTTCCGGTGTGCGCGTCGCGGTAAACGGCAGCGATCTCGACCTTGGCCGCTTTGGCGTAGGCCCGGATCGCCTCTTCCTGCCGACCGAACCCGTGACCGCCAACCTGACCACGGCTGGAAACCCTGAGGTAAGCGTAAGCCTTTTTGCTTGCCATGCATTGAATATAAAGGCCGCAACCGCTCTTGTCAATGGTAATTCTGTAGAATCACAAGTAACCCCGGAGGCCGTATGACGCCTTACACCAAACGCCCACCGAGTAACCCCGACCTGCATGACGCTTGGATCGAAGCCGAGCGTGATCACTACCGCCGCATTGAGAGCCGCACGGCTGTCACCCTGCTTGAACGCCGCTTGAAGCGTGCGGGCCAACATGTAGCCGCCGAGGTACTCCGGTTCCTCGCCTTCACCGGCGGCGCGGGCTTGGGCTGCTATACGGTCGGGGCGCTCCTCGGCACGGTACGCGACGCGCTTAACCCGATCGTCTTCGGCGGGAGGCTCAACGCGGAAGAGCTGGCCGCTCTCGGGCGGTTCAACCGGGGGATCGCCGAGTGGGCAAGCGATGTGCCCGCGCCCCCCCCGGTCGCGGGAAATCTGTGCAGCTCGACAGTCCGCGCGCGGCCCCTCTCACACCCGGACGAAGCCCAGACACACGCATAAAAACAGAGGCCCCATGAAAGATTTTCGGAAGCCGGTTTCGGCTCCGGCCTCCATTCAGCCCGGACGCTCCGGTTCCTCCCGGCGGGATTCATCGCCCCGCCGCCCCGTGGCGTCCGTCTTTTTCAACCACAACCACGGCCAGAGGGCCACACAGGAGAAATCATGATCGCTCCCGACACCACCGATGCCCAGTCGTTCGCCTCGAATCTGAAACTGCTTACCGACCTCCTGCCCGCGATGCACGAACCCGCGCGACGTCGCGCCGCGTGGCGCGTGGCTCGCGGGAGGGCGGATCTCGCCGCCGCCGTGGCTGCGGAAGGCTACCGACTCGACGGAGCGACGGCAGCACCGTCGCCCAAAGCCGCACCGTCAACCGCCGACGCGATCGCCGTCCTCCGCCATGCTCAGGCGGTCGCTCAGAACGCGGGCGCTCCCCCGGCTGACGTCGCAGCCATCCGAAACGCCGCGTCCGGGCGGATCCACGCCGCGGCGCTCGAACTCCAGAAGCGCGATCCGCGTCTCAGCTACGAGGCCGCGGTTGTTGAGGTGACGAAATGAAGGTCCGCAAGCTGGCCGACGCGCACGAGAAAGCCGCCCGCCGCGTGGACGAGCTGGCCGCACGCGCTCTCACGCTGGAGGGGTTCGACGATCCCGCCGACGTCTCGAAGCTGCTCAAGGCGCGTGCGGAACACGCCGCCGCCTGTGCCGAACGGGATGCCCTCGCGGTGGCGCTGGAGGGCGCTCAGCGAGTCGAACGTGCGGAGGCCGAAGCTCAGGCCGCCCGAGAGCTGGAGGCTCGACAGAGGCGCGACAGGGTCGCCGCCGAAGCGGTCGGCAGCGAAATCACCGACGCGCTGACTGCGCTCGGACGGCTGCTCTCGAAGCACGAAGCACTCGTTGACGCGCTCCCGGGAACCGAGCGTTATCGGTTCTGGCCGCCCACCTACGCGGAGACGGCCTCGAAGCAGCTCACCGCGGGAGTGAAGCTGACGCGCGACATTGAGGTGCGGCTCACGGTGCCGGTGGGGTCGGAGTAGCACGCGATAATGTTCGCCGACACGCTAACCGGCCAAGGAGGACCGCCATGAAGCCGAAGAGACTCCCCGATGGCCGCTGGCTCATCCGCTACTTCGAGGACGGCACGAAACAGGGCACGTATCGGCAGGAGCGGCTCGACGCGCGACTGACGAAGGCGGAGGCGGACAAGGCCTACAAGCAGCGGCTGCACGAGGCTGCGTCGCGTCGCGGGAAGGGCTACGCGCGCCAGACCTTCGGCGAGCTGGCCAGCCGTTACGTGAAGGCCCACGGGCCGAAGCTCTCCGAGTCGTGGCGGAGCGCACTTGAGGGGATGCTCCGCCTTCATATCTCGACGCGCCCACGCAGACGAGCCGACGGTGAAATCGTCACTAATACCGCCGGTGAGGTCGTCCTTGATCCTGTATTCCGTGACCGGCTCATCGAGAACATCCGCCCTGTAGACGTCGAGGAGTACCGGAACGAGCGGCGGGAGGCGGGCGCGAAGAACGCGACCGTAAACCGCGAGGTTGCCGTGCTCCTCTCCATCCTCAACTTCGGCGCGCGAAACGACCTCATTGAGCGGAACCCGATCCCACACGGTCGCATCTCGAAGCTGCCCGAGGTCGCAAAGGATCTCTATTTCACCCCGGAGGAGTGGCAGGCGTTCTCGGGCGCGTTCGACGACGCGAAGAAATGGGAAGCCTTCCGCGCGAAGACGCGCGGCTTCGGCCCGGTTCTCATGAATCCCACGAAGGGCACGGAGCGCCGCCACGGTGCCGGTCCGAAGCCCGAGGGCGAGACCTCGCACGAGTATCGCGAGCGCCTCCGCGCGGCGATGGACGTCTTTCGCGCGGTGCTTTTCACCGCCTCCAGAATCGGCGAGGTTCTCACGCTCACGTGGAACGCCATCGACCTCCCCCGCAATATCGTCCGCATCTACCAGCACAAAACGAAGAGGACGAAGACGCTGACGATTTCGCCCGATCTGCGCGCCGTGCTCGACGCGCGCCCGCGTGGCATCGGTCAGACGCTCGTTTTCCAGCGTCCCGGCGGCGGCCCGTGGGACCCGTCGAAACTCAAAGGTGCCTTCCGGCTAGCGAAGAAGATTTCCGGGGTCCGCCCCGATCTGCGCATTCACGACCTCCGCCACACGGCGGCCTCGTGGATGACTCTCGCGGGCGAGTCGGAGCGGAAGGTCCGCGACGTTCTCGGTCACACGGACGTTCGGACGACGGCGCGTTACGCACACCTCGCGCCGAACGATCTACAGGGCGCCGTCAACGTAATCGGCCAGATGGCGCGGGCGAATGGCTCCACGCGATGAGCGAGTGTCCGTTTTGTCCGGCGACTATCCCCGCGGGGCAGGCATCGTGCCCGCGTTGCCACCTGGCACTCGGGCGATGCGAGTCGTGCGGCTCGGATGGAGCGGTCGCCCTTGTCGTCCTGAAGGAAAACGTGTCTTACATCGTTGAGCGTCGAGAGCGAACCTTCGAGGGGTTCGCCTGCCGCCGTTGCCTGAACCGACTCTTTCGTGAGTTCGAAGGCCGCACACTCGTCGGCACATGGTGGGGTGGAATCGGATTCGTTAAGGGTCCGGTCTTCCTCGTCCTCAACGTCTTCGAGTATCTTCCCGCCTTCTTCCGCTTCACTCGGCTGCGTCGCCGAGTGGGCCCCGCCCGTTTCGGGCTCTCTTAGAAGCGCACAGCTCTAATTCTCTACGAGACGCCAGAAGTCGGGATCATCGACAAGGTCTTCGAATTTCAGCGGCAAGTGGATGAACCGATCGCCCAGAATCTCCTTAGCCGTGAGCCAACCGAACGCGGGTTTACCGGGCATCACGACGATGAGACGCGAGTCGGGATTCGCCCCCATCCCGAGAAGAAGGCGATAGGTCACATCCTCGTCGCGCCCGCTATAGCCGATTGAGATGATCCGGTCCGCCTCGCGTACCTTTTCGAAGAATCTCGCGTAGAGGCTCTTGAAGGGAGGAAGCGCGGCGTCGACAGCCTTGCGCGGCCCCGGAAGCAGAACCTTACCGAGACTCCTCGAATGTGTGACCGGGACCGAAATGATCCGGCCTCGATCCTCCTGCCAATGAAAAGTACCGTGGATGTGATAGAGCCTGATCGGCTCAGGTCCTTCGAACGCCTGATCCGAGAACACCATGACACCCTCGTCGGCGTTGGGCTCGAAACCTTGCGCGACCTTGAGGGAAGGGTCGAGGACGCCGACCTTCTCGATGGATGGATCGTAGTTGGTGGTAAATACCTCCAACGGTTCTCCGGAGAGCGAATGCAGTCGCTTGAGGAACTTTATGTGCACCCGACGAAGAACCTCGTCGGCGTTCGGCGGCAGACTGCCATAGATCATCTGGATGTAGCTGGCGATGCTGTGCCGGGATGAAGCCGCGTCCCGTTGCGGACTCGTAGACAGTACGCTCGCCATTGAGAGCTCAGGCTTCCCGGACTTGCGCCGGGCGTCAATCGCATCGAGGTCGCTCTGCATTTCCAGTCGCGAGAGGAGAAGTTCTAGGTCGAAGTCGCCGAGCTTCCGCTCATCCATTCGAAAAGTGAATGGAAGTGGGCCAATCAACTCTCGACCGAGAACGTCCGCCTCAACGGAGAGTTCCTTGTTCGGGAACCGATCTAGCTCCTTGAGTCGATCGATGAAGCCCGACATAGTCGGGTACGTGAGGCACAGAGACGCCCCTGCGCCGGTCAAGACGACAACCTTCAGGACCGTCCTCCTCGCCGCACCAGCGACAGGGTGACGCGGGGGTGACGCGGAGCCGCGTGGGCGTCGGTCATGAAGTGGTCATAACCTCTTTGTAATCAGATGGTCGGGACGGTGGGATTCGAACCCACGACCCCTTGAACCCCATTCAAGTACGCTACCAGGCTGCGCCACGTCCCGACCGAGGACTCGCGTCGAAGGGCGCGAAGCCCTTCGGGGGTAGCGGTTTATACCACGGCCCCGATGTCAGAGCTTGACGGCCGGGAACGAACCCGAGATGCGGGCGCGCAGTCTCTCCCACCGAGCATCCGGGATCTCGATCGAGGGCGGCGGCACCAGCCGGCCGAGGCCGAACGGCATCTTCGCGACCTTCGCGTTGTACGCGGCCTCGGCCTCCAGCGCGTCGACGAACTCCGGATCCTCGCGCTTCAGGAACGCCCGGCGCTTGCCGTCCGGGTGGACGACTTCGAAGGTCGAGGAGTTGAACCTGGCGATGGCAACCCTCACTCCGGCACCTCTAACCCGCTCGATCGAAGGGAGATGAAGTAATTCTAGACGAGCGGCTCACGGAGCTTCAATGGCACGGCGCTTCCTGCGCCGGGGGCATCGACCCTCCCAGGTGCAGGACCCGCATGACGGGGACGCCGAAGCCGCGCGCGATCGTGAGCGCCGCGAAGACGACGAGGAGGACGCCCGCGACCCGCGCGACGTTCTTCCGCCACACCGCCGAGAGCATCGACCCGAACGCGGCCGAGAGGAGCAGCGCGGGCACCGTCCCGAGCCCCACGCCCGCCATCGTGAGCGCGCCCCTGAGCGGGCTGCCGGTCGCCGCCGCGGCGGCGACGCCCGCGTAGACGAGACGAGCGGGAATCCCGACGGGCGCTGCTCGAGCAGCGGGCGCATCACGCGCGCCCAGTGCGGCGCGAGCCACCGCGACAGCGCGTCTTCGCCGCGCCCGAGGAGGCCGAGGAGCGCGAGGCCCGCGAACAGGAGCGCGAGGCCGGCGACCACCGTCACCACGCGGCCGCCCATCGAGAGCGCCGCGCTCTTCACGATCGCGCCGCCGAGGGCGCCCGCGAGCGCGCCGAGGAACACGTACGACGTGGCCTTCCCCGCCTGCAGGAGGAGCTGCCCGGCGACGAGCTTCCAGCGGCGCGCGCCGCCCGAAACGGCCGCGGCGAACCCGCCGCACATTCCGACGCAGTGAGCGGACGCGGCGAAGGTGAGGGCGGCGGCGACGGCGAGCTCGTTCAAGCGGAGGCCCCCGGCAGCGGGAACCGCGTCAGTCGCTGCGAGTGGACGACGACGAGGAGGCTCGAGGCGATCATCGCGACTGCGCCGAAGAGCGGGTGCAGGAGGCCGCAGACGGCGAGCGTGATGCCGATGCCGTTGTAGAAGAACGCCCAGAAGAGGTTCAGGTGCGCGGTGCGCACGGTCCGGTGCGCGAGTTCGATCGTCCATGGCAGCTTTCGGAGGTCGCCGCCGAGGATCGTCACGTCCGCCACCTCGCGCGCGAGGTCCGTCCCGGACTCCAGCGTGACGCCGGCCGAGGCGACGCTCAGCGCCGGCGCGTCGTTGATCCCGTCGCCGACCATCACGGGCGACTCCCCCGCCCGCACCGAAGAGCGGATCACGTCCAGCTTTCCCTCCGGCGAGAGGCCGCCGGCCGCGCGGAGACCCGGAAAGTCCGCCGCGAACGCGGTGACGCGCGAGGGCTGGTCCCCGGAGAGTATTTCGAGTGAAAGACCGCGCGCCCGGAGCGCCGAGACCGCTTCGGCGGCCTCTCGGCGCGTCCGATCGGAGAAGAAGAGAATTCCTGCGAATGTGCCTGAGCACGAGACATAGGCCGCAGTCCTGCCGGGAGGCGCCTCGACGTCGGCCACGCCGGAGGGTGCGCCGACGAACGCCGCGGTTCCGATCCGGACGCGTCTCCCGCCGACCAGCCCTTCCACGCCCCGCCCCGCCACCGCCCGAAACTCTTCCACCTTCAGCGAAATCTTCTCTTCTCTTTCTTTTTCCCGGGCGGACGCGGCAGAGCAGATGGCGCGCCCCACGGGATGTTCGCTGCCGTGCTCGAGCGCCGCCGCGAGCTCCAGAAGCCCCTGGCGGTCGAAGCCCGCCGCGGGACGCACCTCGGCGAGCGAAAGCTCGCCCGTCGTGAGCGTGCCCGTCTTGTCGAGGAAGACGCACTTCGCCCGGGCCAGCGCTTCGAACACGGCGCCCGACCGCACGAGGACGCCCGCCGACGCGGCGCGTCCGACGGCCGCCGTCGAGGCGAGTGGCGTCGCGATGCCGATCGCGCACGGGCAGGCGATGAGGAGGACCGAGAGTGCGTTCATGAGCCCCTCGCCCAAGCCTGCCCGGCGCGTCCAGTACGCGAGGGTGAGCGTCGCGACGAGGAGGACGAACGGCACGAACGCGGCCGAGAGGCGGTCGACGAGCGGCGCGAGCGTGTAGCGGCCCGCGCGCGACTCGGCAACGAGCTTCACGAGGCGCGCGACCGTCGTCTCGGCGCCCGTGCGCCGCGCCTCGACGAGGAGACTTCCATCCTGATTGAGGGTGCCCGCAGCCACGGCGTCGCCCGGTCCGCGCGAGGCGGGGACGCTCTCCCCCGTGATCTCGGCTTCGGAGACGCTCGCCGTGCCCTCGACGATCGTGCCGTCCACGGCGATGCGCTCGCCGGGCCGCACCCGGATCACGTCGCCGGGGCGCAGCGCGTCCACGCTCACCATCTCCTCGATCCCGTTCACGACGCGCGCGGCCTCCGACGGGAGCTGGCGGACGAGCGCCGAGAGGGCGTCGGTCGTGCGGGCGCGCGAGGAGGCCTCGAGGTACCGCCCGATCGTGACGAAGAGAAGGATCCCCATGGCCGTGTCGAGGTAGATCGGGCCCCCGCCCGAGAGAACCGAACGGACTGAGAGCGCGAACGCGGCCGCGACGCCGATCACGATGAGGGCATCCGTGTCGAGGGCCCGGTCCTTCAGGCGCTTGAGCCCGCGGTTGAGGAACGGCAGGCCGAGGAGGAACAGGGCCGGGGTCGCGAGCACGAGCAGCGCCCACCGGACCCACGCCTCGCCCGCGGCGCGGTCCGTCTCGGCGCCGCGCGTGTACAGCACGAAGCTGCACATCATCACGTTCATCGCGAGGAACGCGCCGACGCCGACCGCCATCAGGAGGCCGGACGCCTGCCCGTGCCCCGAGGCGCCGCCGGTGAGGCGATGCGCGAGGGCGCAGCCCCCGCAGCAGTAGCACGGGCCGCTCGGCAGACGGAAGAGGCCCGCGACCGGAAGGCCGCAGTGCGCGCAGAGGGGCAGCGGCGGAAGCGCCTGGCTGGACGCCGCGGCGACCCCGACCGCGCTCAATGCCGCGGCGCCGGGGTTGCGACGGGCTGGCCCGTCTCGAGGTTGAGGAGGACGGGGTTCGCCTTGCGCGCGCCGAGCCAGACCCAGACGAGGCCGGCGATCGCGGCGAACGAGACGATCCAGAGGAGCGCGTAGAGGACGCGGCCCTCGCTCGGGTGGAACGAAGCCTTCGGCGTCTTCATCAGCCCTTCCTCCCCGCGACGAAGAGCGCGGCTTCGAACGTCTCCGAGCGGTCCTTCGCCTTGACGGTCAGCGTGAACGGAACGACGCTCGACGCGACCTCCGCGCGCGGCACGCGCACGATGATCGTGAACCGTTTCTCCGTGCCCGCCGGAACGCTCGGGTCCTGCATCCCGTCGAGCGCGACGTCCTTCGGCAGGCCCTCGGACGTGACGGCGAGCGTCACGGGGGCTTTCCCCTTGTTCGTGGCACGCAGGAGGAAACGGGATTCGGCGAACTCGGAAGGCCCGGCGGCCTGCTCCGTGTAGACCGGGGAGAGGCGGAACGAGACGTCCTGCCGGAGCACGATCGCGAGGACGAGGGCGACGCCGAACCCGACCGTGGACACCGCGACGAGGACGCGCTTGGCGTCCCACTGGGTCAGCGCGGCGCTCCCGAAGTCGAAGGCGAGGAGGCCGGGCCGCTTCTTCTTGCCGAGGATCAGGTTGCAGGCGTCGATGCAGTTGCCGCAGCGCGTGCATTCGATCTGGTAGGGGCCGTTGCGGATGTCGATCTCCATCGGGCAGACCTTCGCGCAGAGGTTGCACTGGATGCACGGGCCGGTGGCTTCGGAGTAGGCCACGTGGAGGCTCCGCCCGTCCTCGAGAATGCCCTGCAGGAGGCCGTAGGGGCACACCGACCGGCAGAAGCGTTCGCGCAGGAACGCGAAGTCGAGGAAGAAGAGGACCGCAGTGAGAAGACCCAGGAGACCAACCCACGGACCGACGTCGAAACGCACGAGGCGCCGAACGACCTCGGGCAGGGGCGCGAAATACGCCATGAAAAGGACAGAAAAGAGGACCGAGACGGGCGCCAGCAGCGCGAGCGACACGGCGCGCACCGCGGCCCCTCTTCCATTCGAAGAAATCTTCCGGGCAATCCTCTTCGCGAGCGCGTCGAGGTCGTTCGCGAACTCGGAGAAGACCATCTGCGGGCACGCGTACGCGCAATAGACGCGCCCGAGGATGAGCGAGGCGGCCCCCACGAGCCACATCGCGAACATGAGCGCGAGCCAGATGAGGGTCCACTCGTCCAGCCAGATCTCGTTCCGGAAGAAGTAGAAGCGGCTGATCGTGAAGTCGAACCGGAAGAGGTCGAAGAGCGGAAGGAGGGCGAAGACGACGAAGAACCCCAGCTGGATGAGTCTCCGTTGCTTCGCGAACCGCCCCGTCCACCCCGGAAGCGCCATGGTCAGTACTTCAATCGCGCGTTCTGGACCGGCTCGACCTGGAGCTCCCGGTGGAACGCGTAGCGCTGCATCGTGAACGCCCTCGTCGGACAGCGCGTCGCGCACATCGAGCAGCGGATGCAGGCCGTCTCGTCCTTCAACATGACCCCGCCGAGGGCGTCGAGCTCCGCGGGCTCGAACGCGGCGAGCGTTTCCTTCGTGATGCCGAGCTGCTCCCCCGCCATCGCGAGGAGCCGCGGGTCGGAGGCGACCTGCGAGAGCCCCACGAGGTGGAGGCAGTCGTCCGGGCACACGTCGACGCAGCCGTTGCACGCGATGCAGTGCTGGCCCTCGAAGTACGTCTGGACGTCGCAGCGCAGGCAGCGTTCGGCCTGCCGGCGCGCCTCGTGCTCGGGGTAGTTCCGCTCCACGAGCCGGTCGGCCGCCGCCGGCAGCTCGTTCGGACGGGGGGCCTCCGACGGCGGAAGGCGCCGCTCCTCGATTTCCCAATCAGGGCCCATCGTGTATGCGGCAGGCGACCACGCGTAGTTCAGGACGACGCTCGTCGTCGACTTCCGGAGGTAGTCGTGGATGCTCCGCGCGGCCACCTGGGCCGACGCGATCGCGTCGATGAAGAGGCGCGGGCCGAGGACGACGTCGCCGCCGGCGAAGACGTCGGGACGCGACGTCTGGAGCGTCTCGCTGTCGACCTTGACGAGGCCGCGGTCCGTCAGCTCGATGCCGTCCTCGGGCGTCAGGAAGTTGAACTCCGCGCTCTGGCCGATCGCGAAGATGACCGTGTCGACCTCGATCGTCTCCCTCATGGTCTCGTCGAACTTCGGGTTGAACCGCTTCTCGGAGTCGAAGACCGAGAGGCACGACACGAACTCGACGCCGGAGACCTTGCCGTTTCCCTGGATCGCACGCGGCCCGAGCGACGTGTGGAGGTGGAGGCCCTCGTGCAGCCCCTCCTCGATCTCGACGGCGTCGGCCGGCATCTCCTCCCGCGATTCGAGGCACGCGACGTGCACCTCGGTGACGCCGGCCCGGCGCGCCGCCGTGCGGGCGACGTCGGCGGTCACGCGGAAGTCCTCGGTCTCGTTCGCGTCGTTCCGGAGCGCGGAGCGCGCCACGTCGAACGCGACGTTGCCGCCGCCGATGACGAGGACGCGGGGGCCGATGTCGATCTTCTCTCCGAGGTTCACCAGCTTGAGGAACTCGAGCCCGTTCACGACGCCGGGCAGGTCGGCGCCGGGGATCTTGAGGCGCCGGCTGCCCTGCAGGCCGGCGCCGATGAAGAACGCCTTGTACCCCTGGGCCCTCAGATCGGACATCGTGAGGCCCGGCGCGCCCACGCGCGCGTTCAGCCGCAGCTCGACGCCGAGCGACAGGATCGCGTCGATCTCGGCCTTCACGAGCTCTCGGGGCAGCCGGTAGAGCGGCACGCCGAGCGTGAGCATGCCGCCCGGCACGGGATTGGCCTCGAACACAGTCACGGGGTACCCGGCCCGGGCGAGGTCGTGGGCGACCGTGAGGCCGCCGACGCCCGAGCCGATCACGGCGATCTTTTCCGCGTAGTTCCCCTTCGGGACGAGCATCCGTTCGTCCGCGTAGCGATGGTACTTCTCGTGGCTGCCCGTCTCGTTCCCGTGCAGCTCGCACGCCCAGCGCTTGACGGCCCGGATCGCGACGGGAGCATCCACGCTTCCGCGGCGGCACGCCGCCTCGCAGGGCGCGCCGCAGATGCGGCCGCAGATCGAGACGAAGGGGTTCGTCGCCCGCGCGGCCGCGTACGCGTCCTCGTCCCGGCCCTCGGCCACCGCCGTCACGTATCCGCAGGCGTCCGTGAACACGGGGCAGCCGACGCGGCACTTGACCTGCTCGACCCAGTACCGCTCGGCGTCCGGGATCCGGAGCCGCCGGTACGCGGAGGAGATCGCCGTTTCCATGGAGCCCTACTCGCCGTCCTCTCGGGACCGGAACGCGAAGGCGAGGAGGCTCGCGACGAACGCGAGGAGGATCACGCCGATGACGGCGTGCCAGCCCGCGCCGGGCACCGACATGATCCTGTTGGCCTCCTGGACGAGCGTCCCGCGCGTGGAGTGCGTCGTCTCTCCGGCCCAGTACGCATAGAGGTACCAGAGGCCGAAGAGGCAGAAGCCGACGTAGGTGAACTTCAGGAAGGTCGGGATGGGCGTCCCCGCACGCTCGGTGATCCAGCCCCCGGCCAGCTCGTGGATCTTCTCGTTCTCGGGCTTGTCAGCCATTTTTCGTTCCTCCGTCGTCGTCGTCGAGCATCCGGAACTTCGGGGCCTCGTCGTCCTTCATCGCGCCGGTCCTGATCGCCCAGAGGAGCAGGCAGAGCGCCGAGGCGACGAAGGACGCCATGAGGGCGTACACGCCGAAGATCGGGTCCCAGACGGCGAACGTCATGTTCACTGCTCGTAGTCGTGCGCCGGGCGCCAGTCCTTCTGGCGGCCGAGCGACTGGACGTAGGCGACGAGCGCGTCGAGCTCCTTCGCGTCGTTCGCAATCCACGGGAACGGCGGCATGACGGAGCCCGGCACGAGGGCGCGCGGGTCCCTGAAGTGCGTCACGTGCCATTGGCGGTCGTACTTTCCGCCGACGCGCGAGAGGTCCGGTCCGACGCGTCGCGTCCCGAACATGTGCGGGGCGTCGTAGACGAACTCGTCCGGCGTCGAGACGGGGCTCTTCACGCCCCGCCAGCCGTAGCGGACCGTGTCGGCCTCGATCGTGCGCGTCTGCTGCGTGTGGCAGTACCAGCAGCCCTCGCGCACGTAGATGGCGCGACCCTGAACGACGCGCCTTGCCTCGGCATCGCCCGATTTCGCGAGCACGGCGTAGTTCTTGAGGCCGGGGACCGGCTTCGTCCAGCTCGCGTCGAAGAAGGGCGGCGCGAACGTCGTGAGGATCGCGCCGACCGCGAAGAACCCGACCGCCGCTCCGATGAAGAGCCCGCTCGATTTGTCGACCTTGCTCATCGCGTGCTCCTTACGCGGCGGCGACGGCCGCGCGGTCGCGCCGTCCCGTCCACGTCATGAGGAGGTTCCAGAAGAAGATCAGGATGCCGGTGAACATGAGCGTTCCGCCGACGAGGCGGACGAGCCAGTACGGCCTCATGAACTTCACCGTGTCGATGAACGGGATCGTGACGTCGTTCCACTGCAGGCCCTGGAGGAACCCGCCGATCCACAGCGAGACGAAGAACGAGAGCCCGCCGATGAGCCACAGCCAGAACGTGGCGTTCGCGAGCTTGTCCGAGTGGAGCGACGTCTTGAGCATCCGCGGGATCGCGTAGTACGCCGCGCCGATCGCGAAGAACGAGAACGCGCCGAGGACGGCCATGTGGGCGTGCCCGACGATCCAGTCCGTCTTCGAGACGATCGCGTTGACGCTGCGCAGGGAGTGCATCGGACCCTGGAAGCAGGTCAGGAGGTAGAAGATCGTCCCCGTCATCAGGAACTTGATCGGAACGTTGTCCTTCAGCTGGTGCCACTGGCCCTTCATGGTCGCGAGGAAGTTCCAGACGAGGCTCCAGACCGGGATCATGAGCATGACGGAGAAGAGGATCGCGACCGTCTGCAGCCACTGGCTGATGGGCCCGTGCAGCATGTGGTGCGCGCCGGTCCACACGTAGACGAAGGCGAGCGACCAGAAGCCGACCATCGAAAGCCGGTGGGAGTAGAGCGGCGACTCGGAGGCCTTCGGGATGAAGTAGTAGCCGATCCCGAGGCCCAGCGGCGTGAAGATGAGGCCCACCGCGTTGTGCACGTAGAACCAGTTCAGGTTCGCCTGGTTCGTGCCCGACGTGAACATCGTCGCGAAGTTCCCGACGATGTAGACGACGGCCGTCCAGAGGATCCCGCCGACGATGTACCAGATCGCGACGTACATCTGCTGGTACTTGCGCGTCACGACGGTCATCACGATGTTCAGGCCGAACATCACCCACGCGATCGTCACGAGGACGTCGAGGACGAGCGGGAGCTCGGCGTACTCGAGGCCCTGCGTGACGCCGCCCGCGAGCGTCACGACGGCGCCGAGGACGATCGCGACCCAGAGGTACAGCGTCGCCATCCCGAGCTTCTCGCTCCAGAGCTTGACACCGCAGAGGCGCGGGATCAGGTAGAAGGACAGCCCCATGTCGGCGGCAAGGAGCCAGCCGAAGAGCATCCCGTTGACGTGCAGGGGCCTCATGCGCCCGTACTGCAGCCACGAGATGTTTCCGAGGAGCGTCGGCATGTTGAGCTTCCCGGCGACGATCAGGGCCACGAGGCCCGAGATCACGAAGAAGAGCGAGGCCACGAGGATGAAGCCGAAAGCGGCCCTGTCCTCGTGCTCGAGACCCTGGGCCGCGCTGCCTGGTCTGGCCGCGGCCGCGACGCTGCTCATGCGCTTACCTCCCTGCCGTGTTCTCGAATTCAGCGACCTTCGCCGGCTCGCCCTTCGGGGCGGGACGGGTCAGGCTGAGGATGTAGTTGACGACGTCCCCGATGGCCTTGTCGTCGAGGGAGAAGTCGAAGCCGGCGGCCGGCATCGCCGTCCCCTGGACACCGTACTTGATGCTTTCGTGGAGCCGCGTGTAGCTCACGGACGCGACGAACGGCGCGTTCCGGAGGTTCCGCGGGCGCGGGACGATGTCCTCGGCGTTCGGGCCGTGGCCGTCGGCCTTCTTGCCGTGGCAGCCCCAGCATCGGTTCAGGAAGATCGCCTCGCCCCGCTCGACGCTCTCCTTCGAGTACGCCACGGGGTTCGCGGCCGGGATCACGCGGCCCTTCGGGACCTGGGCCCTCGAGTCCTTCGACCACGTCGAGAGGACGTAGTCGACGAGCGCGCCCGCCTGCGCCTCCCCGCCGAGGATCCGGCCCCAGGGAGCCATGCTCGTGCCCGGGACGCCGTTCACGAGGCTCGCGACGAGGCGCTCGCGCGTCTTCGTCCGCATGAACGCCGCCTTCGTGAGGTCGCGCGGCTTCGGGTCGAGGTACTCGGCGATCAGGCCGTTGCCCTGACCCTTCTCGCCGTGGCAGCGGGAGCAGAGCGCGGCGTAGCGCTTCTCGGGCTCGGCGGGGATCTCCGGCGGGCGGCGCGACAGGAGATACGCCGAGAGCGCGTCGAAGATGTCGTCGGGGAGCGGGTACGGCGGCATGAGAGAACCGGGCACGACGCTCTTGGGGTCGCGGAAGTGCGCGAGCATCCACTTGTCGTCGCGCTGCGCGGACGTGAACGCGAGCTCGGGCCCGACGCGCCCGTCGCGCTCCCCGAGCTTGTGGCAGGACAGGCAGCCGACGCGCTGGAGAAGCGCCTCGCCGCGCTGGGCGGGCGCCTGGGCCGCGAAGGCGACCTCCGCGTCGTGGCCGACGATGAGCCCCAGCGGCAGCCACTTCGGGCGCTCGGCCTGGGCGGCCTGGAACTTCGCGAGCGGCGCACGCGAGATGTGGGCCCCCTGCTGGGCCTTCAGGAACGCGACGAGCGACATGCGCTGCTCGTTCGTCAGGTCCTGCCGGGGCATCGTCGAGGTCGGGTTGTTCCAGCGGGGGTTCTCGATCTTCGCGTGGACGAACTCCCAGCGGCGGCGGCGCCCGACCTCGGAGAGCTCGGGGCCGATTGAGCCGTAGGAGAGGCCCGCGATCGTGTGACACGTGTAGCAGGCGCGCTCGAAGAAGAGGCGGCGGCCTGCGTTCACGAGCGGCGCACCCGGCCAGTCGCTCTGCGTGTGGCACTGGACGCAGTTGGACTGGATGAGCGTCTTCGGGAGGACGGGCCACGGCCACTCTTCGGTGCCGTGCGCCTGCTCGGCGTCGACGGCGCGGCCCTGCCCGTCGTGGCAGATCGTGCAGCCGAACGTCTCGAAGCGGTGGCCGGGGACCGGCGGGTGCGTGCGCAGCGGCTGGTCGGCCTTCGTGAAGCGCGGGTCGTCCGCGGCGATGTGGCAGGTCTGGCAGCGGTCGATGCGCTCGGAGCCGAAGCTGCGGACGATGGTCTGCTCGATCGCGGGCCGGCGTGCGACAAGCGTCGCCCTGACCGCGTCGTTCGTGGACGCGGCGGCGGCGTCCTTGAAGTACTTCTTCTGGTAGTCCTGCCAGCGCGCGAAGAACTGGTTGTTGAAGACGTACGCGTGGAGCGCGAGGACGACGACGGAGATGAACGCGAGGGCGGCGCGCATCGGTTACCTCCCCGCCGGCGCCGTGGAGGGCGCCGGCGCGGGCGGCGGCGGCGCGTGCTCGGACACGGCGGGCTTGTCGAACGGGCTGACGAACGCCCAGTTCGGTCCGCGGAAGAACGTCCCGACGACGACGAGAACGAGATTCACGAGGAGGAGCGTCGTGAACGTCGTCGTGGCGAGGAGGCGGTGGCGCGAGAACCAGACGCCGACGCCCTTCGTCCCGCGGTCGAGGTACGGGAGGAGCAGGAGGAGCACGACGAAGATCGTCGGGATCCCGACGCCGCCCCAGAACGCGGAGTACGAGACCATCTCCTGGAGGCCGAGGAAGTACCACGGGGCCTTCGACGGGTTCGGCGGATGCGTCGGGTCGGCAGGCGCTTCGAGCGGCGCGTTCAGGACGACCGCGAGCACGAGGATGACGAGGAGCGTCACCGCGAAGACGAAGAGCTCCGCGATGAAGAGGTAGGGCCAGGACGAGACGGTGTTGTCGGGAACGTTCCCGACCTTCGGGAACGGCCCCCGTACGATTCCCATGACGCCGAACGTCTTGTTCTTCGCGAGCTTGGCCTTGGAGGCGAGGCCCTCGAGCTTGGCCTGCAGGGCGAGCGCGTTCTTCTCGCCCGCCTCCGGCAGATCCGAGCCCTCGGGGCGCGAGAGTCCGCCGTCCTTGCGGATCCTCCAGAAATGGACGCCGATGAGGACCGTCATGAGGAGCGGCAGGACCGCGACGTGAAGGACGTAGAAGCGGATGAGCGCCTCCTGCCCGACGACCCGGTCGCCGAGGAGGAGGAAGCGGACCTGCTCGCCGACGACCGGGGCGTACCCCGCGATCGCGGTGCCGACCGTGATCGCCCAGAAGGCGAGCTGGTCCCACGGGAGCAGATAGCCCGTGAAGGAGGCGAAGAGCGTCAGGAGGAGCAGGACGACGCCGACGACCCAGTTGAACTCGCGGGGCTTCTTGTAGCTGCCCGTGAAGAACACGCGGCAGAGGTGCAGGAGGACGATCGCGACCATCCCGTGCGCCGCCCACCGGTGCATGTTCCGGAGGAGGACGCCGAAGGCGACGGTGCCGGAGAGGTCGAGCATGCGGTTGTGGGCCTGCTCGACCGACGGCACGTAATAGAACATGAGGAGGATCCCGGTCACGAGCAGGATCACGAACAGGCTGAACGACATGACGCCGAGACCGAGGGTGTACGTCGCCCGGAGAGAGTTCGTGTGCGTCTTGACCGGGTGGATGTGCAGGAAGAAGTTGGTGAACGTCGTCTGGGACCGGCCCAGGTCGGACGATGGGAGCGGGTTGCGGAAGATCGAGTTCCAGACGTTTGCGGGGAGCGAACGGAGGGTCCCGAGGAAGCCCTGTTCGGATTTCATCGCGTGCGCCTCAGACCTTCAGGAACGTTCCGGCGGGCACGGCCTCGGCCGTGTCGACCTCGAGCTCGCCGTTCGGCGAGAGCGCGATGCGGAACCACGGGAGGGGCCGCGGCGCCGGGCCGCCGAGGACGGTGCCCTCGGCGTCGAAGCGGCTGCCGTGGCAGGGGCAGTCGAAGCCGATCTCGGTCGTCGCGATGACACAGCCGAGGTGCGTGCACGTGTTCGAGATCGCGCACATGCCGGCCTCGGTCCGGACGATCGTGACGCGCTGTCGCGTCAACGGAAGGCGCGTGCCGGGCGGATAGGCCTCGGGCTTCCCGATCCGGAAGCGCGAGGGCTCCCCGTACGTGACGCGCGGCTTGAAGAAGAGCAGGTTCGAGAACACGGCGACCGCGTTCGCGCCGAAGAGGGAGACGACGCTCGTGATCGTCAGCGCCCTCCGGCGGCTCATCGTCATGCTCGGCTTGGCCTCGGTCGGCTTCGTCATGTCCGCCTCCGCGGTTCGGTGTGCGGACCCGCCCCGTCGCCGCCGTCTTCGGCGAGGTCGGGCCAGAAGAGCTGTTCCTTGGTTTTCTCGAGGTCGCGGAACTGTCCGCTCCGGACGCCCCACGCCCAGGCGAGAGCACCGGCGATCCCCATGAAGATCCCGGCCGCAAATAACATTACCGTTATGGTCATCATTGCGGCTTCGCACTCCCGAGAGGGGGAACAACCGCTTGTGATCCCATGGCACAAGCATCGGGAGGCGGCCACGCCGCCTCCATAGTTCACCTGCCTCATGGAGAGGCAGTCGGGCGGAAGACGCCCCCCTACTGGAACCCGGTCAGGGCTCGGACCGCGAAAGGAGGGCGAGGATCTGCTTGAGTTCGGCCACCGCGCGGGGCACCCGGTCGTCCACCGGGGCGCCTGGGGCGGCGGCGGGGACATCGACGGGTTGCGTCACTTCAGGGGGAGGCAGTTCGGACGAGGCGTCCGTGATCGCCGGCACGGCTGCTTTCGGAGGACGGGGCGGGCGCGGCTTCTCGACCTTCGGGGGCTTCGGCGCTGAAGGAATCGGGACGATCGCGGGATTCGTGTCCGCGCCGGCATCCTTCGATTCGGCCCTTCCGCCGCTTTCGCTTTCGAGGCGCTTCTTGGCGCCCGCGATGGTGTAGCCCTCGTCGTAGAGGAGGCGCTTGATCTGCTCGATGAGCTTCAGCTCGCGCGCGCTGTACGTGCGGGGGCCGGGGATCGACTTGTCGGGCGCGAGGACCGGGAACTCGGACTCCCAGTAGCGCAGCACGTAAGGCTGCACGTCCGCGATGCGGCAGACATCTCCGATCTTGTAACGGGTTTCGCCGCCGGAACCGTTCACTTCGGCCATCTGCGGGCCGTTTTTAGCACGGATTTTCGGAATTTCTTAGAAGGTTAAGAGGAAACCGGGGATTAGGAAGTTCTTCTCTCCTCGTTCTTCCGTCCGTCCCTGTTCTTCTCGTCCCCCGGTTTCACGATGAACTTCACGGGCACGCCGTCCAGCTTCCAGTGCTCGCGGATGCGGTTCTGGAGGAACCGCTCGAACGAGAAATGGAGCGCCTCGGCACG
Source organism: Thermoanaerobaculia bacterium (assembly GCA_044229475.1). Classification (GTDB taxonomy): domain Bacteria; phylum Acidobacteriota; class Thermoanaerobaculia; order UBA5066; family UBA5066; genus Fen-183. Next base: position 960,403 of record JBGASW010000001.1, read on the forward strand.
GTCCGCGAACAGCCGCACGAGCGGCGGCTCGGAGGCGACCTGGACGGCGTACCGGATCCGGAGCTCGCGGCCCGAGCGTCCCTTCGGGAGCTCGCGCTCGAAGGCTTTCTTCAGGACCCGGTTCAGCTCGCCGGTGGACATGCGCGTCGCGAAGCGCTTCGCGAGGGCGTCCGCCTCGGGGAGGATCCGCCCGATGCCCTTCCCCGTCTTGGCGGAGATCGGGAGGAACGGCGCGTTGCGCAGGAAGACGAAGCGCCGGACGACGTCCTGCTTCATCTCGCGAACCTTCTCGTGGTCCTTCTCGACGAGGTCCCACTTGTTCGCGACGAGGAGGAGGCCGCGGCCCGCCTCCTCCGCGTAGCCCGCGATGTGGGCGTCCTGCGCCGTGATGCCGTCCCCGGCGTCGAAGACGATGACGACCAGGCGGGCGCGCTCCATGGACTTGCGCGCCGCCACGACCGAGAGCACCTCGGGGGCGTCCGTCGTGCGGCCCTTCTTGCGGATGCCCGCCGTGTCGACGAGGACGTACTCGCGGCCGCCCACGGACAGCCGGCAGTCGATCGCATCGCGCGTCGTGCCCGCGATCTCCGACACCATGACCCGGTCGCGGCCGAGCAGCGCGTTCACGATGGACGACTTCCCGACGTTCGGGCGGCCCACGATCGCGATCGGGAGGGGCTCGGTGCGGGTGTCGGGGTCGAGGTCGGGCGGGACGGCGGCCTCGATGGCGTCGAAGATCTCGTCGGCGCCCGTGCCGTGCAGGGCCGAGACGCCCACGACCTGCGGGAAGCCGAGCTGGTAGCCGTCCGCCGTCGAGTCCGCCGCGGACTTCGCGTCCACCTTGTTCCACGCAACGAGGACCGGCTTGCCGAGGGCGTGCAGGCGCTGGGCGATGCGCTCGTCCTCCGGCAGGCGCCCCGCGACGCCGTCGAGGACGAAGATCAGAAGGTCGGCGTCGGCGACGGTCGACAGCGTCCGGTCGCTCGTCCACGCCGCGAAGCCGCCCGCGGCGTCGAGGTCCAGGCCGCCCGTGTCGACGAGCTCGTAGGCCCGGCCGCTCGGCGTCTTCGCGACGACCGCGAGCGCATCGCGCGTCATTCCCGGCTGGTCGTGGACGAGCGCCCGCCTCTCGCCGGCCAGCCGGTTGAAGAGGGCGGACTTCCCGACGTTCGGGCGCCCGACGAGGACGACCTTGAAGGCGGCCATCAGCGCCGCCTGCGCGGGGCGGGCCCGCGGCGCGCGGGCCGGCGCTGCTGGCGATGGAGCGCTTCGACGCGCGTCCGGCTGACGGGCCCCGCGCTCGAGCCCACCGGGACGAAATCGAGCCCCCGCTTCTCGGAATCGGCCTTCACGAGCCTGACGCGCAGCCGGTCTCCGAGGCGGTAGACCCGTCCCGTCGAAGCGCCGACGAGGCGGTGCTCGACGTCCTCGAACCGGTAGAAGTCGTCCTGCAGGGACGAGATCGGAATGAGGCCGTCGACGTAGACGTCCTCGAGCGTGACGAAGAGGCCGAAACCGACGACGGCCGACACGTACGCCCAGAACTCGTCGCCGACGCGCTTGGAGAGGAAGACGAACTTCTTCCACGCGACCGCCTCGCGCTCGGCGGACTCGGCGCGCCGCTCGCGCGACGAGCAGTGGAGCGAGGCCTCGTGGAACCAGCGCGTGCGGCCCTCGGCCTCCTCGGGCCGCGGAGCGTGACGGGTCGCGATCCACTCCACGAGCGCGCGGTGGACGAGGAGGTCCGGGTACCGGCGGATCGGGGACGTGAAGTGCGCGTAGTACGTGGCGGCGAGCGCGTAGTGTCCGCGGCAGTCCTCCGAGTAGAGGGCCTTCTTCTGCGAGCGCAGGACGAGGTCGTCCACGAAGCGCTCCTCGGGCTTTCCCTCCGCCTGGTCGAGGATCGCCTGGAACGTCGCGGGCGTGACCTCCTCCTCGTCCTCCGGGAGGTCGTAGCCGAGCGGACCGAGGACGACGCGCAGCGCCGCGAGGCGCGTCTCGTCGGGGCGGTCGTGGACGCGGTAGAGCGCGGGCGTCGGGACGAAGACGAGGTGCCGCGCCACCGCCTCGTTGGCGGCGAGCATGAACTCCTCGACGAGGCGGTGGGCCTCGTTGCGCACGGCCTTCAGGATCGCGACCGCCTCGCCCTCCTCGCCGAGGATGACGTCCGAGTCCGGCAGGTCGAAGTCCAGCGACCCGCGCCGCACGCGGCGCGACTGCAGCGCATGCGCGGCCTTCTGGGCGACCTTCAACATGGGCGCGACGCCGTCTGGGAACCAGCTCCCCTCTTTACCCTCCAGGAAATCCCCGACTGCGGTGTACGTGAGACGCGCCCGTGACTTGATGAGCGAGCGGTAGAACTCGCTCTTGACCGTCTCGCCGTGCCTGTCCAGCGTGAGGACGGCGGACACGGTGCGGCGCTCCTCGTCCGGCCGCAGCGAGCAGAGGTCGTTCGAGAGGCGCTCGGGAAGCATGGCGATCGCGCGGTCCGGGAAGTAGACCGACGTGCCGCGCTCGTAGGCCTCGGCGTCGAGCGCGCTCCCGACCGGGACGTAGTGCGAGACGTCCGCGATGTGGATGCCGATCCGGAACCCGCCGTTCGGGAGCTGTTCGGCCTCGATCGCGTCGTCGAAGTCGCGCGCGGTCTCGCCGTCGATCGTGACGATCGTGCGGCCCGTGAAGTCCGTCCGCTGGCGCCGCTCGTCCTCGCCCACCTCGCGCACGGAGGCCTCGGCCTCCGCGATCACGGTCTCGGGGTACTTCCGCGGGATCCCCCACTTGCGGGCGACGACCTCGACGTCCACGCCCGCGTCGCCCTCGAAGCCGATCGTTTCGGTCACCTCGGCGAGCGCGAGGCGCTTGTCGTCCGGGTACGCCGTGATGCGGGCCTCGACGAACATCCCGTCCGGCGCGTTCAGGTCCTTCCCGTCCGGCACCGCGAGGCGCGCGTCGATCTTGCGGTCGAACGGGACGACGAACGTCCCCTCCGGTCCGCGCACGATCTTGCCGACGACCGTCTCGCGCCGGCGGACGAGCACCTTGACCACGGTCCCGGACGGGCGCGGGTCGAAACGGGGTGCGCGGCCGGACTTTGGTTTCGGCGCGGTCCTGGCTGCCTCGACGCGCACGAGGACGAAATCCCCGTCGAGGGCGCTGCCGAGCCCGACGATCGGCGTGTCCGGAACTCCCGGAACTCCGGAGAGCAGGAACGCCCGGCCTTCGCCGCGCACGGCAAGGGTGCCGGCCGCGAAATCGGTGAACTCGATGAGGGAGAGCTTCTCGCCGCGCACGCGCACGATCTCGCCGCGCCGCTCGAGGTCGGCGACGGCGTCGCGCAGCGCATCCTCGTCCGCCGCCGAGGGTGCGAGGCCGAAGACCTTGCGGGCGAGGTCGTTGAACGGAAGGACGCGCTGGCCTCTCGGCCTGAGAGCCGCAAGGGCCGCGTCACGGAGCTGATTGGGTGTCATTCTGGGGGTCTCGAACCCGGCCGTCTCGAGCCTAAATGACTCTGGGCAGGGAATTTCTGGCCGAGCGGGCGATTCCGGGCCGGATGCCCGATGCCGCGCTCGACCGGGACAAGGCTACCACGGAGACGGACACGCGCGCCTCGAGGCCGGTACACCCTTTGCGATTCCGGGGGTGCACGAGGAGGACGCCATGAGAGACCCCCACGACATCTCCAGCCCCATCAGGATGTTGGGCGCCGCGACGATCGCCGTCACGGCGGCCGCCGCGCTCGTCGCAGGCGGCTGCGGCTCCAGAACGGAGCACGCACAGCTCGTCTCGGAGAAAAAATACCTGGCGACGGAAAACCGCCGCGTCTCCGACGCCCTCGAGGCGAAGAACGTCCAGACGCGCGAGCTCGAAGTAGCGCTCCTCGAGGTTCAGAACGGCCTCGCCGAGATCCGCGGCCAGGAGCTCGCCGCGGTCCGCACGTCGATCCGCGTCGCGAAGGAGGGCGGGGCCTCGGCAACCCTGCGCGAGGAGCTGCGGACCGAGGTCCGGACGATCCGGGATGCGGTCCACGAGAACCTTGCGAAGCTCGCCCGCCTGGAGGCGCAGAGCGCCGCGAGCGGCCTCAAGACCGCAACTCTCGAGAGGCAGACGGGAGAGCTGCGCCGGTCTCTCGAGGAGAAGGACGCCCTCGTGAAGGAGCTCGACGCGCGCGTCCGCGACCTCTCCCTCGCCGTGAAGACGCAGGCGGCGAGCCTGAAAGAGAAGGACGCCGCCCTGCGCGAAGGCGAGGCGCGGCTCGCCCGCAAGACGAAGGAGGCGAACACGGCCTGGGTCGCGGTCGCTTCGAAGCGCACGCTCGCGCAGAAGGGCGTCGTCGCACGCGCGGGCCTCGGCGGGGCGTGGACGCAGACGGGCCGATTCGACCCGGACGTCTTCCGCGAGGTGGACGTGACGCGGGACCTCTTCGTCGAGATCCCGGCGCCCGCGAAGAGCATCCGCATCGTGACGGCGCAGCCGAAGGAGAGCTACCGGATCGTCGATGCGGACGCGAAGACGTCGAAGCTCGAGGTCGCCGACGCCGAGGCGTTCTGGAGAGGCGAGCGTTACCTCGTCGTCATGCTCCCCGACTGAGTCCGGCGGACCTGCCCGTCCCCTGCCCCGGGCGCCCGGGGGCAGGTTGCCCAACGAAAAGCCCCGCCGGTGAGGCGGGGCCGTTCGTTCAGGCTGGTGCGAAAGGGGGGACTCGAACCCCCACAGCCGGTAAGGGCTACAAGGTCCTGAGCCTTGCGCGTCTACCAATTCCGCCACTTTCGCGCGGGCGAGGAGGATAAGCGGCGGGCGAGACGGCGTCAAATTTGGGGGCGCACTACCGCCGGAAGCCGGCCCGCTCGCGCTCGGCGACGTAGCTGTCGATCCGGACCTGGTCGACCTCTGAGATCTCGGTGAAGCGGATCCCGAACGCCTCGTGGAAGTGGTCGAGGTCGTTCGTTCGCCTCACGACCTTCCCCGACGCGTGGAGGGGCTTGTCGTCCTCGGGCAGGAAGAACTCGATCGCGACCGCCTTCCCGATCGGGATCGGCGTCTCGATTTCGACGAGCACCCCGTTCGAGGAGACGTTCAACATCTTTCCGAGCTTCAGCGCCCCCTCGCTCGTGACGCGAGCGATCGTGTTGACCTCGCGCCGCGCGGGGATCAGCGTGAGACGGCTCGCCTTGTCGAGGAGCTCGTCGGCCGGAAACGGCGCGAGCATGAAGTCGTTGATGCCCGGGACGAGCGACTCCTCGAGGTGCGGGAGGCCGGCCGGGACGACGAGCATCATCGAAACGGCTCGCCAATGCGGCTTCTCGCGCAGCCTACGGCAGGCCGCGACGCCCCCGTCCGGCGGAAACGAGGCGTCGAGGATGACGAGATCGGGGATCTTCTCGGGCGCGAGCGCCTCGATCTCCTCGACGCTCTCGGCGACGCGTACGACGTAGCCCGCGAGAGAGAGGACCGACGCGCCGCCCCGGAGGAGGCCCGCCGGAGGACCCGCAAGCAGGACCTTCTTCTTGGCGAAGAGCCCGGAGTCTCGCGGGAAAGTCCCGGAGTCCGGGGTCACGCCGCGCCCCCGTGCCGCACCACGATCGACCCGCGCGCCACCTCGGCGCCGGCGGCGTCGGAAACCCTGCCGTCGAACTTCACCGAATCGCCGAATCGGCCGGCGATCGTCAGGTCCACGTCGAGGACGTCGCCCGGGGCCGCCTCGCGGACGATCGTGAGGTCGGAGATACCGGCGAGGAACCCGCGGCGGCCGAGGTCCGCGTCCCCGCCCTCGAGGAGGAGCGCGGACTGCGCGATGAGCTCGCCGTAGAGCGTCGCCGCGAGCGGCCCGCCCCGCGACGCCTGCGCCCCCGCCGTCACCGTCGCCCGCACGCGGCCCTCCGCCCGGCCGGCGGACGCGACGACCGCGTCGGCGAAGCGGAACGGAAAGACGTGCGGGAGCGGCTGGAACGTCATGCGGCGGCTTTGGCGCGGATGAACTCGCAGAGGGCGTTCACGGAGGCGAACGCCTTCACGCCGACCTCCTCGTCCTGCACCTTGATCCCGAACTCCTTCTCGACGCCGAGCACGAGCTCGAGGGCGTCGATGGAGTCGAGGCCCAGTCCGCCGTCGGCGTCCCCGAACAGGGGGGCGTCGTCCTGGATGGAGGCCGGGTCCACGTCCAGCTTCAGCTGCCGGACGATCAGTTCCTTCACGCGTGGCTTGAGGTCTTCCGACAAGTCAGTTCTCCATGGGGGAAAAATCGAGTCTTCGAGGATATCTCATCCGACGAACCCGCCGTCCACGCGGACCGTCTGCCCGGTCAGGTAGGACGCGCCGTCGGTGCACAGGAACGACACGAAGGGCGCGATGTCCTCCGGGCGCCCGAAGCGCTGGACCGGGACGCGCTTCAGGAAGTCCTCGCGCGCCTCCTTGCCGAGGAACGAGATCATCTCGGTCTCGACGAAGCCCGGCGCGACGGCGTTCACGGTGACGCCGAACGGCCCGACCTCGGCCGCGAGCGACTTCGTGAACGCGACGAGGGCCCCCTTGGCCGCCGAGTAGTTCGTCTGGCCCGCGCTGCCCGAGAACGCGGCGAGCGACGAGACGTTCACGATGCGCCCCCAGCGGCGCCGCAGCATCCCGCGCACGAACGCCTTGGTCATGCGGTAGGTCCCGCCGAGGGCCGTGTCCATGACGAGGTTCCAGTTCGCGTCCGGCATGAGGGCGAAGAGGCCGTTCTTGAGGACGGCCGCGTTGTTCACGAGGACGTCGATCCCTTCGCGCTCCTTGTCGAGCCGGTCCGCGAGCGCCGTGATGTCCGCGGCGGACGTCACGTCGCACTTCACGGCCTCCGCGCCGCCCCCCGCCCCGCGGATCGCCTCGACGGCCGCATCGGCGCCGGCCGCGTCGGCGCGGTACGTGAGAACGGCGTGGTACCCGTCGGCCGCGAGGCGCTCGGCGACGGCGCGGCCGATGCCCCGGGAGGCGCCGGTCACGAGCGCGACGCGCGTGCGCGGGGCGTCCGTCACGGGATCACCGGAGCCGGCACCGCGCGCGGACCGGCCGGCAGGACGGTCGCGGCGAAGACGTGCACGTCCTCCGGCCTCTCGAGCGAGGGCCGCGCCACGATCGCGTCGCGGAGCGTCCACCGGACGAGCTTCGTCAGGACGTCGCCGGGTCCAACCTCGGCGAAGCGATGAATGCCCGCGGCTCTCATGGCGAGGAGCGTCGGAGAGAAGAAAGACGGAAGAGAGATTTGCTCAGAAAGGACATGGGCGGCCTCCGCGCTGCTCCCCACCCGGCGCCCCAGCATGGGAGCAAAGAGAGGAGATTGCGGCTGCCCCACCCTCACACCCCCTTCTAAGAAAATCTTCAATTTCTCGCTCACGGACTCGAGGCTCCTCGAGTGCATCGGGAACCCGATCGTCAGCATCTCCGCCTTCAGCGCCCGCGGCCGCATGAGGTCGAGGGCCTCTTCCACCAGGTCCCGCTCTCCCGTCAGGACGAACTGCGCGGCCGCGTTCTCCGTCGCGATCGCGAGGCGCGAGAGGTCGGGGCAGACGCCGGCGAGGGCCGCCTCGACGTCCGCCCGCCCGAGGCCGATCACGAAGCCCATCGTCCCGTCGGCCTCGCCGCCCGCGCGCTCCTCTGCCAGGAGCCGCTCGGCCTCGAGCAGGGCGTCGAGCGCGGCCTCGCGCGAGAGACACCCGGCCGCGACGAACGCCGCGTACGTGCCGAGGCTGTAGCCGCAGCAGGCGTCGGGGACTAGACCGTGCTCGCGGCGAAGGACCTCGAGTGCGGCGAGGGAAACGGCGAAGACGCCGACCTGGGCGGGCTTGTCGTCGTGGAGGGACGGGAGGCCCTCGCCAAAAAACGTCTCGGCGAGCCGGACTCCCGACCGGGAAGAGATTTCTTCGAAGAGTGAGGAGACGAAGTCGTACCGCCTCGCGAAGGCCTCGCCCATCCCGGGCTTTTCGCTGAGCTGGCCCGGGAACAGCGCGCCGAACGTGGCGCCGTGGAAGGCGTGGCCCTCCCCGGAAATTCGCGCCGCGTTCATGCGGCGGCTCCGGAGCGTGCCGCGAGCGGAGGCGAAACGGCCGACGGACCGCCGCTGCCCTCGCCCCTCTTCCCATTCGCAGAAATCCCCGGGTGCTCCTCGGACGCCGCCGACGAGATCGGCGCGAACGTCCAGCGCTTCAGCCAGCGCCGCCAGCGCGCTTCCGTCCGCCCGCGCCCCGCGAAGTGGACGAGGCGCTGAACGGTCGAGAGGCCCGGCATCTCCGGGTGCTCGGGGTCGAACTCCCACGGATGCGCGTAGAGGACGGGCGGGATCCCGGCTGCGAGCGACCGCTCGATCGCCCCCTCGACGCGCCTTTCGCGCGTCAGTCGCGAGCAGACGCCGCCGCCCCACAGCGCGCGGCGGCCGAAGAACGTGCCCATGAGGGGCGGGACCTCGAGGATCGGCCCCGCGGACGTCGCGAGGACGGCCGGCCGCACCGGGTTCGCCAGATCGCCCACCGGCGGCGCCGTCGTGAGCGAGGAGTCGATGGCGAAGCCTTCCTCCACGAGGATGGCCAGCGCCGGGTTGTCGGCCTTCAGCATCGACCACTCCGGGGCGCGGAAGGCCGAGACCGGCTTTCCGGTGGCAGCCTGGAGCGTGTCGCGGCTCCGGCGCACGTCCTCGCGGAACTCCGCGGGCGGGAGTTCGAAGACGCGGCGGTGCGTGTCGCCGTGGCAGCCGATCTCGTGGCCGGCCTCGGCGATCCGTTTCACGAGAGCCGGGCTCTGCCGGGCGACCCAGCCGAGGACGAAGAACGTCGCCTTCGACGCCGTTCCGGCGAGAAGCTCGAGGATCCTGTCGGTTCCGACGTGGACTCGCTTCTCGCGCGCGGCCCACGTCGCGGGGTCCGAGTAGGCCGCGTGCCCGCACAGGTGAAACCACTCCTCCACGTCGACGGTCAGGATGGGGGCGGGCATCGGCCGATTATGACGCGTCGGAATCCAGCGTCTTGTAATACACGGACAGCCAGGACGTGATCCACGTGTCGCGGAACGGGCGGTAGTGCGAGCGCGCGCCGTAGATCGTCTTCACGGGCACGGCGGCGAACCGGCGGACGCGGGGGGCGGCCTTGATGAGGATCTCGTTCTCGATGGAATACCGCTCGGCGCGGAGGCGCAGCGGGCGCAGCAGGTCCGCCGCGATCACGCGGTAGCCCGACTGTCCGTCCTCGACCGGCAGCCCGGTCATCCGGCCCAGGACCTTGTCGCCGATCGTGTTCGCCCAGTAGTTCTTCGCGGGCATCGCCGCGGCGTCCTTGAGGCGCGACCCGATGACGAAGTCCGCCCCGGCCTTCGCGGCGTCGAGGAGGGCGGGCAGGTCGGCCGGGTCGTGCTGGCCGTCGGCGTCGACGAACGCGATGTGCGTGACGGGCTTCGCGAGGAGCACGGCGAGACCGTCTCTCAAGGCGGAGCCTTTGCCCCCGTTCGCGGGCCGCACGAGGACGCGGACTCCGGCGGCGCGGGCGGCGTCGCCGGTGCCGTCCTCGCTCCCGTCGTCCACGACCAGGACCTCGGGGACGACGCGTTTCAGCCCCGTGACCACGCCGCCCACCGTGGAGGCGCATCGGAAGGCGGGCACGAGGGCGGCGGGGCGAAACCCTTCGTAATTCTTCTCGGACATGACGGTTGGGGATTGACGGGAGTGCCCTGTTTGTGAAAAGTATCACGAGCGACGAATGGGCAGCCCGCTGGCCTTCCTTCCGATCCTGATGATGCTCGTGGGCGCCATGGGCGTCGGAGCCCTGCTCCTCGGGCTGAACTACCTCCTCGGCCGCAAGGTGAAGACGAAACGCAAGCTCTCCACCTACGAGAGCGGCATGCCCCTCCTCGACGACAGCCACAAGCGCATCAGCGTGAAGTTCTTCATCGTCGCGATGATCTTCATCCTGTTCGACATCGAGGCCGCGTTCCTCTACCCGTGGGCGGTCGTGTTCCGCGAGGGCGGAATGGCCGTGTTCGTGGAGATGCTCGTCTTCGTCGTCGTGCTCTTCCTCGGCTTCGGCTATCTCTGGAAGAAGGGCGCCTTCGATTGGAACTGATGTGAGCGGCGGAGCGAACGTCCCGGTGGCCGAGCAGGCCGGACTTCCCCGCACCGGGGAGCACGGCGCCCTCTCCTGCGGGAAGGCCCTGACCTTCTCGAAGGAAGCGCGCGCCGAGCTCGACCGCCTCCTGACACGCTATCCGACGAAGCAGGCCGCCCTCCTCCCGGCGCTCTGGCTCGCCCAGAAGGAATGGGGCTGGATCTCGCGCGAGGCGGTGGACCACGTCGCCTCGGTTCTCGACCTCTCGCCGGCGTTCGTGTGGGGCGTCGTGACGTTCTACACGATGTACAACCGCGCGCCGGTCGGCAAGAACCTCATCCAGGTCTGCACGTCCATCTCGTGCCACCTCAACGGCGCCGAAGAGGTGTTTCACGAGTGCAAGAAGCGGCTCGGGGACCTGAAGACCGGCGAGACGTCGAAGGACGGGAAGTACACGGTCATCGAGGTCGAGTGCCTCGCCCAGTGCGACAAGGCGCCGGCCGTGATGGTCAACGACGACGACTACGCCGTGATCACGAAGGACAAGCTCGACGCGTTCCTGAAGGGGCTGGGCTGAGGCGATGAGCGGACTCGAGACGATTCCCCCCGTCCTCCTCGCCCGCCTCGGAAAGCCCGACTCCCGCGCGATCGACGGCTACGTCGCCGACGGCGGCTACACCTCGTGGAAGAAGGTCCTCGCCGGCGCGAAGACCGGCGAGTGGACACCCGCGAAGCTGACGGACATGGTCAAGGCGTCGGGCCTGCGCGGCCGCGGCGGCGCCGGCTTCCCGTGCGGGCTGAAGTGGACGTTCGTGCCCGCGAAGGACAAGCGCGGCGAAAAGCCCGTCTACCTCCTCTGCAACGCGGACGAGTCCGAGCCCGGAACGTTCAAGGACCGGCTCCTCATCGAGCAGGACCCGCACCAGATCCTCGAAGGGATGATGCTCGCGAGTTACGCCCTCGACGTGAAGCACGCGTACATCTACATCCGCGGCGAGATGGTCCACGGCGCCGAGTACCTCAACGCGGCCGTCGCAGAGGCGCACGCCAAGGGCTTCCTCGGGACCGACATTCTCGGCTCCGGCATCGACCTGACGATCACCGTCCACCGGGGCGCGGGCGCCTACATCTGCGGGGAGGAGACGGCCCTCATCGAGAGCCTCGAGGGCAAGCGCGGCCACCCGCGCATCAAGCCGCCCTTCCCCGCCGTCTCCGGCGTCTGGGGCGCCCCGACGGTCGTCAACAACGTCGAGACGCTCTGCTGCGTGAAGCACATCGTCGACCGCGGCGCGGACTGGTTCAAGGGCGTCGGCCGCAACGAGAAGAACACCGGGCCGAAGCTCTATGCCGTCTCCGGCCACGTCGAGAAGCCCGGCGTCTACGAGGCGCCGATCGGGATCCCGTGGGAGCAGCTGCTCGCGATGGCGGGCGGCGTGCGCGGCGGGCGAAAGCTCAAGGCCGTGATTCCCGGCGGCTCCTCGGCGCCCATTCTCACGGCCGCCGAGATCGCGGGCATCCCGATGGACTTCGACGGCATCGCCGCCGCGAAGTCGATGTTCGGCTCGGCGGCGATCATCGTGATGGACGAGACGACCGACATCCCGAAGGCCGTCACGAACATCGCGAAGTTCTACGCGCACGAGTCCTGCGGCCAGTGCACGCCCTGCCGGGAGGGCACGCCGTGGCTCCTCAAGATGCTCCGGCGGATCGTGAACGGAGAGGGCAAGAAAACCGACCTCGACCTCCTCCTCCAGATCTCGAACCAGATGGGCAACGGCATGACGATCTGCGTCTTCGCCGACGCCGCCATCGCGCCCGTCATCTCGGGCATCGTGAAGTTCCGGGGCGAGTTCGAGGCGTACATCGAGAAATCCCAGAAGCCCACCTTTGAACAGGGCGCCTCCGACGACCTCACGAACGCAATCGCCGACCGCACCGCCGCAGGGATTCATTCTTAGAATGAGTAAGAACGCTCCCTCCTCCTCTTACCTTTCTAAGAAACTCTTCTCTTCATCCTCGTTCTCTACGGACGTGACATGCCCAAGGTAACGGTGGACGGTCGCACCGTCGAGGTGCCTGCGGACGCGAACGCCCTCGAGGCGTGCCGCGCGGCGGGCGTCGACGTCCCGCACTTCTGCTACCACCCGGCGCTTTCCATCGTCGGCCAGTGCCGCATGTGCATGGTCGAGGTCGAAGGCGTGCCGAAGATCCAGGCTTCGTGCACGGTGCCCGTGCGCGACGGGATGGTCATCAAGGCGAACACGGAGAAGGCCCTCGCGGCGCGCAACGCCACGATGGAGTTCCTCCTCATCAACCACCCGCTGGACTGCCCCATCTGCGACCAGGCCGGCGAGTGCAAGCTGCAGGACAACGCGGTCGCCGGCGGCCTGCCCGTCTCGCGCACGTCCGAGCCGCGCCGCCAGTTCCCCGGCTACGACCGCACGGACATCGGCCCTCACGTGATCGCGGACATGACGCGCTGCATCCAGTGCACGCGCTGCATCCGCTTCTGCCAGGAGATCACCGGGACCGGCGAGCTCACCTTCATCGAGCGCGGCGGCCACACGATCGTCTGGACGCACGAGGGCAAGGCGCTGGACAACGACCTTTCGGGCTGCGCCGCGGACGTCTGCCCCGTCGGCGCCCTCACGACGAAGGAGTTCCGGTTCCGCAAGCGCGTCTGGTGGCTCGACAAGACCCGCTCGATCTGCGACGGCTGCGAAATCGGCTGCAGCCTCTCGATCGAGCACCGTGACGGCGTCGTCTACCGCTACACGCCGCGCGTCCAGCCCGCCGTCAACGACTACTGGCTCTGCGACTACGGCCGCTTCCGGGCCGAGGATCTCAACGCCCGGGACTTCACGAAGCCCGAGGTCCGGGTCGCCGGTGCGAATACGCGAAAGCAGACGAACTGGGGCGAGGCGCTCGACGCGGTGAAGGCCGCGATCGAGAAGGCGAAGGCCGAAGAGAAGAGTTCTTCGAAAGTGATGGTCATCGGGTCGGCTCACCTCACCACCGAGGAGGCCTTCCTTCTCGCCACGCTCTGCAAAGATTCTTTGAAGGTGAATGCACCCGAGTTCACCGTGGACATCGGGCCTAAGAGGCGCATCCGGAACAAGAAGGACGGCTGGCTCTACGGAACCGAGGCGGCGCCCAACAGCAGGGGCTGCGAAGCGGCGGGCCTCACCCGAGCCAAAGAAGCCGGGACGTCCCCCCTGTCCCTCTTACTTTCAAAGAAATCTTCCTCTTCTCCCTCGGTCCTCTACATCACCGACGCCGCATTCACGGAATGGGCGAACGACCCGGCCTTCGTGGCCGAGCTGCGCAAGGCCTCCGTCCTGATCGTCCACGCCCGCAAGCGCAATGCGCTGACGGACGTGGCGGACATCGTCCTCCCGGTGGCGTCGCTCGCCGGCACCGAGGGGACGTTCGTGAACGCGAAGGGCCGTGTGCAGCGCGTCGACCTCGCGATCCTCGCGCCGCCCATCGTGCGCACGAACCTGGAGATCTTCCTGCATCTCGGCGCGAAGTACGGCGCCTTCGACACGCAGTGGACCGCCCGCGACGTCTTCGACCGGATGACGGCGTCGGTCGCCGGCTATGCCGGCCTCGACTGGGACTCCGACGACCTCGTCGGCAACCCGCCGTCCGTCTCCCCCGCCGCCGCCTACGACGCCCTCGGCCTGAACAAGGACGCCGACGTCGAGGTCTTCACGCGCCCGTCCGTCGCGGCGCCGGACCGCAAGTCGTGAGCCCGACGCTCTCGGCCGCCCTCGAGGGAGCCGGCAAGATCGCCTTCATCTGGGGCGTCGTCCTCGCGGCCATGCTCCCGAACCTCATCTGGATGGAGCGCCGCATCGCCGGCCTCATCCAGGACCGACCCGGTCCGAACCGCGTCGGCCCGTTCGGCCTCTTCCAGGCCCTCGCGGACGTCCTCAAGATGTTCATGAAGGAGGACATCGTCCCGCTCTACGCGGACCGCCTCCTCCACACGCTCGCGCCGTTCATCCTGCTCGTCCCGGCGATGGCGACGTTCGCCGTGATCCCGTTCGGCTCGAAGATCCCGCTCTTCGGGCGCGAGATCCCGCTCGTCGTCGCCGACGTGAACATCGGGATCCTCTACGTGTTCGCGCTCGCCTCCGTCGGTGTGTACGGCCTCGTGCTCGCCGGCTGGGCGTCGAACAACAAGTTCGCCCTCATGGGCGGCATCCGCTCGTCCGCGCAGGTCATCAGCTACGAGCTCTCGATGGGCCTCGCGGCGGTCGCGACGCTCATGGCCGCGGGCTCGCTGCGCCTCACGCGCGTCGTCGAGTACCAGGCGGGCGGCACGTTCCTCGGATTCCTTCCGCTCTGGAACTGCTTCACCCAGCCGCTCGGCTGCATCATCTTCATCATCGCGGCGTTCGCCGAGACGAACCGCATCCCGTTCGACTTGCCCGAGGCCGAGGCCGAGCTCGTCGCGGGCTATCACACGGAGTACTCGGGCTTCCGGTTCGGCGCGTTCTTCATGGCCGAGTACCTGAACCTCGTCGCGTCCTCGATGATGATGGCGACGCTCTACTTCGGCGGCTGGTCGCTGCCCTTCCTCCCGCACTCCGGCCTCGCGGGCGGCCTCCTCTCGGTCGCCGTCTTCTTCGCGAAGACGATGTGCTTCGTCTTCCTCTTCATGTGGGTCCGCTGGACCCTGCCCCGCTTCCGCTTCGACCAGCTCATGGACATCGGCTGGAAGGCGCTCCTCCCGCTGTCGCTCCTCAACCTCCTCTGGACGGGGGCGCTCGTCCTCCTGAAGGTGATCTGATGCCGGCCCTCAGCGGAGAGCTCGTCGTCTTCACGATCGCGTCCGTGCTCGCGATCGGGTTCGCCCTGGCGATGGTCGTCCAGAAGACGCCCGTCCGGAGCGTCCTCTCGCTCGTCGTGACGTTCTTCGGTCTCGCGATCTTCTCGATCCAGCTCGCGGCGCCCTTCATCGCGGTCCTGCAGGTCTTCGTCTACGCGGGCGCGATCCTCGTCCTGTTCCTCTTCGTCATCATGCTGCTCAACCTGAGCCAGGAAGCGACGGAGGAGGACTCCCGGCCCGTCCAGCGGTGGCTCGGCCTCGTGGCGGCGCTCGCGCTCGGCGGCCTCCTCTCCGGCGCGGCCCTCCGGGCGCCCCTGCCCCAGGGCGCCGCGCCCGCGCGGACCCCGCTCGGCGACGAGATCCCGGCGATCGGCCGCCTCCTCTTCTCCGACTATCTCCTCGCGTTCGAGGCGCTGTCCTTCCTCCTCCTCGTGGCCGCCGTCGGCGCGCTGCTCCTCTCGAAGAGGAGGTTCGAATGACCGGCGCCCTGCCCGGCGTCGCCCCGATGGCCGTGCCGCCCGGCCTTTACCTCGTCGTCGGGACGCTGCTCTTCGCGATCGGCCTCGCGGGCGCCCTCCTCAAGCGCAACGCGCTCTCGATCTTCCTGTCGATCGAGCTCATGATGAACGCCGTCAACCTCCTGTTCCTCACGTACGCGCGCATGCGCGGCGACATGGCGGGACAGATGATCGTCTTCTTCGTGATCGCGATCGCGGCCGCCGAGGCCTCGATCGGGCTCGCGATCTTCGTCGCGCTCTTCCGCGCCCGCCGCACGGTGGACGTGGACAAGATCGCGCTCCTGAAGTGGTAGGCCGCGCATGAACCAGCTCTGGCTCATCCCGGTCCTCCCCCTCGCGGGATTCCTCCTGAACGGCCTCGTGGCGCTCCTCTTCGCGAGCGCCCGCTCCGAGAAGGAACGCGACGAGTGGATCAAGGCGAACCCGGGCGCGGCCGACGGCCACGGTGACCACGGAGCTCCCGGCGCTCATCCCGCGCACGACGACCACGCGCACGGCGGCGCCCGCCTCCCGTACGCGCAGCGCCTGTTCCACGGAGTCGTCGGCGTCGGCTCGGTCGGCCTCGCGGCGGTCCTCTCGTTCGCGGCCCTCGTCCCGTACGTCCTCGAGTCCCTGAAGAGCCACGAGGGCCTCGCTCCCGTCGTCCAGCACGCCTACACGTGGATGGCGGCGGGCGACTACTCCGTCGACGTCGCGTTCCGTCTCGACGCGCTCTCGGCGCTCATGCTCTCGTTCGTCACGTTCGTCGGGACGCTCATCCACGTCTACAGCGTCGGCTACATGCAGGACGAGGAGGGCTACGGGCGCTTCTTCGCGTACCTGAACCTCTTCATGTTCGCGATGCTCACGCTCGTCCTCGCGGACAACCTCCCGCTCCTCTTCGTGGGCTGGGAGGGCGTCGGGCTCTGCTCCTACCTCCTGATCGGCTACTACTACGACAAGGACTTCGCGGCCGCGGCCGGCAAGAAGGCGTTCATCGCGAACCGCGTGGGCGACGTCGGAATGGTGCTCGGGATCTTCGGGATCTTCGCCCTCTTCGGGACGGCCGACTTCTCGTTCGTCGAGCTCGCGAAAAACGCGACGCTCGCCCCCGGCTCGCACATCTCCGTCTACGTCGTCTGCCTCCTCCTCTTCCTCGGCGCGTGCGGCAAGAGCGCCCAGGTCCCGCTCTACGTCTGGCTGCCGGACGCCATGGCCGGCCCGACGCCCGTCTCGGCCCTCATCCACGCCGCGACGATGGTCACGGCCGGCGTCTACCTCGTCGCGCGGTGCAGCGCCGTCTTCGTCCTCGCGCCCGACGCCCTCACGCTCGTCGCGTGGATCGGCGCGGGCACGGCGATCTTCGCGGCGACGATCGGCCTCGCCCAGAACGACATCAAGAAGGTCCTCGCCTACTCGACGGTCTCGCAGCTCGGTTACATGTTCCTCGCCTGCGGCGTCGGCGCCTTCTCGGCGGGCATGTTCCACGTCTTCACGCACGCCTTCTTCAAGGCCTGCCTGTTCCTCGGGTCGGGCTCCGTGATCATGTCGATGCACCACGAGCAGGACATGCGGAAGATGGGCGGCCTCGCCGCGCGCATCCCGCAGACCTTCCGGACGATGCTCGTCGCGACGGTCGCGATCGCGGGCATCGCGCCCCTCGCGGGCTTCTTCTCGAAGGACATGATCCTCGGCTCCGCGGCCGCCTCCGGCCACTGGGGCCTCTTCGCCGTGGGTCTCTTCACGGCATTCCTGACGGCCTTCTACATGTTCCGCCTCGTCTCGATGACGTTCTGGTCCTCGCCGCGCGGCGACCACCACGCCCACGAGCACGCCCACGAGAGCCCGGCCACGATGACGGTCCCGCTCTGGATCCTCGCCGGCCTGTCCGTCGTCGCGGGCTTCGTCGGCGTCCCCGCGGTCCTCGGCGGCTCCGACCGGATCGGGCGCTTCCTCGAGGCCTCCGTGGCACACCCCGAGCTGCACGAGATGTCGCACGGCGCCGAGCTCGGCCTGATGGCGCTCTCGCTGGCCGCCGCGTTCGGAGGGATCGCGCTCGCCTTGAGCTGGTACCGGCGCGCATCCGGTCCCGAAGAAGCGGTGTCGCCGCAAGCATCTTCTTTCTATGAAAAATCCGGTCTCCTCGGACGTCTCGTCGCCGACAAGTGGAACGTCGACGAGGGGATCGAGGCGCTCATCCTCTCGCCGTTCCGGAAGATCGGCACGTTCCTCTGGCGCGGGTTCGACGCGCTGTTCATCGACGGGATCGCGAACGCCTCGGCGTTCCTCGTCGAGCTCGCCGGCGACCTCATGCGCTTCTTCACGACCGGCCACGTCCGCAACTACGCGCTGGCCTTCTCCCTGGGCGCTCTCGTCTTCGTTCTCTACGTGTGGGTGAGGTAGCGCGATGAACCTCCACCCGCTCGGCGCCGACATCCTCACGACGCTCGTCTTCCTCCCCTCGCTCGGAGCGCTCGTCCTCGCGCTCCTCCCCGGAGAATCGAAGACGGCCGCGAAGGTCGTGGGGATCGCGACATCGCTCCTCACGTTCGCCGTCAGCGTCGTCATGTTCCGGAGCTTCGACGCGGCGGCGCCCGGCATCGCGGGCTTCGCGATCGACCGCCCCTGGATCCCGCGCTTCGGCGTCCGCTACCAGCTCGGCGTCGACGGCCTGGCCGTCGCGCTCGTCCTCCTCACGACGGTCCTCACGGTCTCGGTGCTGCTCGTCGCGTGCGGGCAGAAGATCGACCGGTTCAAGGGCTACGTCGCCGCGTTCCTCGTCCTCGAGACGGGGATGCTCGGCAGCCTCGTCGCGCTCGACGTCCTCCTCTTCTACGTGTTCTGGGAAGTCATGCTCGTCCCGATGTACTTCATCATCGGGATCTGGGGTGGGAAGCGCCGCATCTACGCGACGATGAAGTTCTTCCTCTTCACGATGGCGGGCTCGCTTCTGATGTTCATCGCGATCCTGTACGCCGCCGGCGTGCACAGCCGCGCGACGGGTCTTCAGAGCTTCTCGCTCGCGGACTGGACCCGCGCGGCGGCGTCGGGCGCCTGGGGACTCGCGCCGGGCGTCGAGGCCCTTCTCTTCGGCGCTTTCGCGCTCGCGTTCCTCGTGAAGGTCCCGCTCTGGCCGCTGCACACGTGGCTGCCCGACGCCCACGTGGAGGCGCCCACGGGCGGCTCGATCATCCTGGCGGGCGTCCTTCTCAAGCTCGGGACGTACGGCCTCCTGCGCTTCGCCTGGCCGCTCTTCCCGCACGCCGCCGCCCGGTATGGACCGTTCATCGCCGTCCTCGCCCTGATCGGGATCGTCTACGGCGCATGGGTGGCCGCCGCGCAGAAGGACATGAAGAAGCTCGTCGCCTATTCCTCCGTGAGCCACCTCGCGCTCGTCGTCCTCGGCATCGTCGCCGGGACGGGCGCCGCGCTCTCCGGGGCGATCTTCCAGATGATCGGCCACGGCCTCACGACGGGACTCCTCTTCCTCCTCGTCGGCGTCCTCTACGAGAGGCGCCACACGCGGGAGATGGCCGACTACGGCGGCGTCGCGGCGCGCGTTCCCGTGACGACGGCGCTCTTCATCATCGCCACACTGGGTTCCGTGGGCCTCCCCGGCCTGAACGGCTTCATCGGCGAGTTCCTGATCCTCGGCGGCGTCTTCCAGGTCTCGATCGCCTGGGCCGCGATCGCTGCGACCGGGATGGTCCTCGGCGCAATCTACCTGCTGACCCTCGTCCAGAAGGTCTTCTGGGGCCCCGAAACCGTTCCCGCGAATCGCGCCCTCACGGACATCAACGGCTGGGAGCTCGCGGGCGCCTTCCCCCTCATCGTCCTGATCGTCCTCCTCGGCGTCTTCCCGCGGCCGCTCCTGACGCTCGTGGACGGCTCGGTGAAGTCCCTCCAGAAGCCCGCTGCGGCGGCGACGGCCGCGGCGGTGGAGGCCGGCCGATGACCGGCTTCCTGCACGTCACCGGAGCGGATTTCGCCGCGGTCGGGCCGGAGATCGTCCTCTGCCTCGCGGCGACGCTCATCCTCCTGCTCGACGCGTTCGCTCGCCCCCTGCGCACGTACCTGCCGTACGTCGCACTCATGTCTCTCGCGGTCGCGAACCTCGCGGGCCGCGACGTCACGGGGACGTTCTTCGCGGGCGCCGTGGAGGTGACGGGGTTCACGCGCTACATGGAGCTCGTCGCCCTCGGGGCCGTGGCGCTCGCCGTTCTCGGCGGCGCCGCGGGACTTTCGCGCGACAAGCGCGACCAGGGCGAGTTCTACGCCCTCCTTCTCTTCGCCGCAGCAGGAGCCATCCTCATGGTGCGCGGCGGGGACCTCCTCGTCGTCTTCATCGGGCTCGAACTCATGTCGCTCAGCCTCTACGTCCTCGCCGCCTGGTACCGCGACAATGCGGCCGCGACCGAGGCAGGGATGAAGTACTTCCTCATGGGCGCCCTCGCGTCGGCGTTCCTCCTCTATGGCGTCGCGACGATCTACGGTCGGCTCGGGACCACGTCGTTCGCGCGGCTCCAGGGACTCGCGTCGACGCCCGGGCTCGTGGCATTCGACACGATGCTCGCGGCGGGCATCCTCGCCGTCGTCGCGGGTCTGGCCTTCAAGATCGCGCTCGTCCCGTTCCACGGATGGGCGCCGGACGTCTACCAGGGCATGACGACGCCCGCCGTCGCGTTCCTGTCGACGGCCCCGAAGGCAGGCGCGGTGCTCGTCCTCGCGCGGGTCCTCCACGCGCTTTTCCCCGCGGGGCTCGGCGACCCGTGGCGGCCGCTCCTCGCGATCCTCGCGGTGCTTTCGATCCTGTTCGGGAACATCGTCGCCCTCTCGCAGCGCGACCTCAAGCGCATGCTCGCGTACTCGGGGATCGCGCAGATGGGATACGTGACGATCGCGATCGCCACGTTCACGACGGACGCCCTCGAGGGCGCCGGCGTCTTCCTCGCCGGGTACCTCGTGACGAACGCGGCGGCCTTCCTCGCGATCGCGGCGCTCTCGTCCGGAGAGAACGAGCCGAAGGTGCTCTCGGAGCTCGCGGGCCTCGGCCGGCGGCGCCCGCTCGCCGCCACGGTTCTCTCCCTCTCGATGCTCTCGCTCGCGGGCCTCCCGCCCACGGTCGGGTTCATCGGCAAGCTCCTCGTCTTCCGCTCCGCCGTCGAGGGCGGCCTCGTCCCGCTGACGATCGTCGGCGTCTTCGGCAGCCTCGTGTCCGTGGGGTATTACCTCCGCGTCGTCTACCACCTCTGGATGAAGGAGCCGGTGCGCGAAGTTTCCCTCGTGCCGGACGACGTCCTCTCGGGGGCGGCATTCCTCCTGACGGCCGCGCTCATGCTCCTCTGGGGCGTGTTCCCGCGCGCCCTGATCGACGTGGCCCGCCAGGCCGCGACGGCCCTGCTCGGCCGCTGACGATGCCCGTGAAATCCTGGGACCGTCCCCACGGGGTCCCGGAAGCCACCAGCGAGCGGCTCTCGCTGGTCTTGCGCGGATTGCGCGCGCTCGAGGCCGAGGGCGTCCACACGGTCTCCTCGTACCAGCTCGCGGACCGGTTCGGGTTGAACCCGGCGCAGATCCGGAAGGACCTCGCGCAGTTCGGCGAGTTCGGCGTGCGCGGCGTCGGCTACCGCGTCGCGGATCTCAAGGCGAAGCTCAAGCAGCTCATGGGCCTCGAGCGGACGCGCACCGTCGTGATCGCGGGGGCGGGCAACCTCGGGCAGGCCCTCGCGGACTCGCGCAACTTCAACGTGGACGGGTTCAAGGTCGCGGCGCTCTTCGACGTGGACGGACGCAAGATCGGCGGGCGCTCCCGGACGGGCGTCCCGATCCTCGACCTGAAGGAGCTCCCGTCGAACGTCGCGACGCTCAAGGCCGACATCGGCGTCCTCGCGGTTCCCGCCGAGGCGGCTCTCGAGGTGGCACGCCTCGTCGCGGGCGCGGGCGTGCCGGCCATCCTCAATTTCGCGCCGGTCTCGGTTCCCTCCCTCGAAGGCACGTTCGTGCGCAACGTCGACCTGACGTTCTTCCTCGAGAACCTCTCCTTCCAGCTCGCCGTCCGGCGGCGCTAGGCGCGCCTACTCGGCCCAGAGCACGAGATTGGTCTCGTTCGGGTGGACGAGGAGCGGGTGCGACGGCCGGACGCGCACGGAGTACCCGCGGCTGTCCTCCTCGGGACGCCGCACGGTGCCGGCCCACGTCGCGGTGCCGTCGAGCCGCCCCTGAGAGACGAGCGGCGCCGAGAAGCCCGCGTCCACGACTCCGTCGTGGTCCGGCTCGCCCTCGAACCAGTCCACCGCGAGGTCGGCCGGCTCGAGGCCTCCCAGTCGGATCTGGACCTCGACCGTGAAGCTCTCCCCCGGCGCGACACGTGCCGGCTCCTCGGGAACCGTCGTCACCGAGACGAACCCGACCTCGTCCCACGCGGCGCGGACTCTCTCCTTCCACGTGGCGAGCTCCTTCGCCTTCGCGTCGCCCTCCGCCGAGAGCATCGCGACGCGCTCCGCCGCCGGCGCGTACGCGAGCGAAACGTAGTCGGCGAGCATCCGGTCCGAGTGGAAGAGGCGCCCCAGCCGGTGCGCCGACGCCGCCATGCGCGCCGCCCAGCCGGCCGGCACGCCCGACCGGTCGCCGTTCGGCCGGTCGTAGAACAGCGGCACGATCTCGGACTCGAGGCGCTCGTAGAGCAGGTTCGCCATCTCGTCGTCCGGGCGGCCCTCCGTCGCGTCGCCGATCGTGAAGCCTGCGCCGTCGCGTGGCGCCTCGTCCCACCAGCCGTCCAGGACCGACAGGTTCAGGACGCCGTTCATCGCGGCCTTCATGCCCGACGTCCCGGACGCCTCGAACGGCCGCCGCGGGTTGTTCAGCCAGACGTCGACTCCCTGCACGAGACGGCGCGCGAGGCGCATGTCGTAGTCCTCGACGAGGACGACGCGGCCCAGGAACTCGGGCTGCGCGGCGAACTCGCCGACGCGCCGGAGGAACTCCTTGCCGGCGTGGTCGCGCGGGTGGGCCTTCCCCGCGAAGACGAGCTGGATGGGGCGGTTCGGGTCCGACAGGAGGCGCGAGAGCCGCGCCGGATCCTGGAAAATGAGCGTCGCGCGCTTGTACGTCGCGAAGCGGCGCGCGAACCCGATCGTCAGGGCCGTCGGATCGAGGAGCTGCCAAGCGGCGGCGACCTCGACGTCCGGAGCGCCCCGGCGCGTCCGGGCCGCGGCGGACCTGATCCGCACGGTCTCCACGAGAGCCGCCCGGCGATGCTCGTGCCGCCGCCAGAGATCCGCGGGATCGGGGCCGTCCCCGTCGCGGGGGTTGAGAGCCCCGATTTCCTTGGAGGTCCACGAGGGGCCGTGGACGCCGTTCGTCACGGCGCCGATCGGGATCTCCGAGAGCGGCGCGTCCGGGAACACGCCGCGCCACAGGCGGCGCGACACCTTCGCGTGGAGCTGGGACACGGCGTTCACGCGGGACGACAGGCGCAGGCCCAGGACCGCCATCGAGAAGTACTCGTTCGGATCCTCCGGAACCTGCCTGCCGAGGCCGAGCAGCTCGTCGAGGTCGAGGCCGTAGGACTCGAGCTTCTTGACGAACGTGCGCTGCATGAGGTCCCGCGGGAATAGATCGATTCCGGCGGGCACCGGCGTGTGCGTCGTGAAGACGTTGCCCGCGGTCGCGATCTCGCGCGCCGCCGCAAACGACAGGCCCCGCTCGGCGCGGAGCTGGCGGATCCGCTCGAGCCCGAGAAACGCCGCGTGCCCCTCGTTCGCGTGTCGCACCGTCGGCCGGAGCCCCGCGACCTCGAGGGCGCGCATCCCGCCGATTCCGAGGACGACTTCCTGGCGGATCCGCATTTCGATGTCGCCGCCGTAGAGCCGGTTCGTGATCTCGCGGTCCGCGGGCCGGTTCGCGGGCAGGTGCGCGTCGAGGAGAAGAAGCGGCGTGCGCCCGACGCGCACGCGCCGGATCAGGAGGTGGACGTCGCGGTCGCCGATGGTGACCGTGACGACCGGCGCGACGCCCGCAGGCGTGGGAAGAACCTCGACCGGCAGGTCGAGCGGGTCGACGATCGGATAGCTCTCCTTCTGCCGAGCGTCCGCGGTGAGCGTCTGCCGGAAGAAGCCCTCGCGGTAGAAGATCCCGACACCGACGAGCGGCACGCCGAGGTCGCTCGAGGACTTCAGGTGGTCGCCCGCGAGGACGCCGAGGCCGCCCGAGTAGATCGGGAGCATCTCGGAGAGGCCGAATTCGGCGCAGAAGTACGCGACGCGCTCGCCCGCGGCCACGAGAGCCGCGATCCCGGGAACGCCCGGCGCGGCGGCGTCTTCCGCGGCAAACGCGGCCGCGGCCTCGTGGACGCGCGCGACGTAGTCCGCGTTCCCGGCCAGCGCCGCGAGACGCGCCGGGTCCACGGATCTGAGGAGCAGGACGGGGTTGCCCGAGCGGCGCCACTCGTCGGGGTCGAGCTCGCGGAAGAGGGCGCGGGTCGCCGGGCGCCACGTCCAGCGCATGTCGCGGGCGAGGTCGGCGAGGGGGGCGAGTTCCGGCGGCAGGGCGGGCGCGGCGCGGTACGTTCCGAGAGGTCTCATCGGCGCGCGGAGGATAACCGATCGGTCAGGGGTTCATCGCCCGGACCGTCTTGACCTCGGCGTCGCGCTCGGCGACGTGGGGATCGTACGGCTTGTACGAGCCCGCGTCCGGCACGTCGCGGTATTCCGTGTCGCACCGGTAGCAGATGACGACGGGCGGCACGCGCCGCGCGAGCACGAAATCGAGCGCCGCGAACACGAGCAGGACGGGCACGAGCCAGACGCCGCCGAGCTTCCACGCCGCCAGGAGCGCGAGCGCCGCGCCGAGCGCGAGGACCGCGCAGCCGACGCGCTGGTCGAAGTCCTTCTGGACGTAGAAGGCCGTCGACTTGCATCGCGAGCACGAGTCGATCTTTTCTCCGGAGATGACGACCGGGGAATGGGAGAAGGAAATTGAAGATTTCCTAGAAGGTGAAGAGCAGCTCACCTCGCCGGATGCGCTGTCCGAAGGGGGCGGGAGCTCGAGGCGCTCCATGCAGTCAGAGCAATACACGGCGATGCGCACGAACGAAGCATAGTGGACGGGGGCGTCGCGCGCCGCCAGACGCCGTCGCGCGCCGCCGCTTCCTCCTGCCCTCCTCACCTTCAAAGAAAATCTTCTCTTCTCTTCCTCTCTCACCATACGATCCCTGTCTTCCGATGGCCCGCTCCCCCGACCGCAACGCCCTCGCGATCCTCGCCGGCGCTCACGCCGTCAACGACGCGTACCAGAGCGCCGTGCCGGCGCTGCTGCCGTTCCTCGTCGCCGACCGGGGCCTCACCTACGCGGCCGCCGGCGGCCTCGTCCTCGCGGCGTCCGCCGTGTCGTCCTTCCTCCAGCCGCTTCTCGGGGCGGCCTCGGACCGCAGGGCCCTGCCGTCCCTGATGCCTCTCGGAATCCTCGTCGCGGGCGCCGGCATCGCCGGCGCCGCCCTCGCCCCGAGCTACGCGCTCACGGCGGCCGCGGTGGTCCTCTCGGGCGCGGGCGTCGCCGTCTTTCACCCGGAGGCCGCCCGCCACGCGAACTACGCGTCGGGCGACCGGCGCGCGACCGGGATGAGCATCTTCTCCGTCGGCGGCAACCTCGGGATCGCCGCGGGGCCGGCGGCCGTCACGCTCCTCGCGACCGCCGGCGGAGTGCCCGGCGTCGCGTGGATGGCTCTGCCCGCGGCCCTCGCGGCGCTCCTCCTGGCACGCGAGCTTCCCCGCCTCGCCGCGTTCCGCCCGGCCGCCGAGGCCGTCCAGGCGGCTTCGCCCGACCGGCCGCGCTGGAACGCGTTCCTCTCCCTGTCCGCGATCATCGCGATCCGCTCGATGATGTCTTTCGGACTCGCGGCGTTCGTGCCCCTGTGGCTCGTGAGCGCACGCGGCGTTCCGCGCTCGCGCGCGACGCTCGCCCTCACGGTGATGCTGCTCGCCGGGGCGGCCGCGACGCTCGTGGGCGGGCGGCTCGCGGACCGATTCGGGCGCCGCCGCGTCCTGGTCGGTTCCCTGCTTCCCCTCGCGCCTCTCATCCTCCTCACCCTCGCGACGCCGGGGCCCGCGGTGCTCCTCCCGCTCGCCCTGACGGGCGCGTTCTCGATCGCGAGCTACAGCGTCGCGGTCGTCATGGGCCAGGAGTACCTGCCCGGCCGCGAGGGGATCGCGGGAGGCGTCACGATGGGTCTCGCCATCGGGCTCGGCGGCGCCGGCGTGCCGCTCCTCGGCCTCGTCGCCGACCGGTGGGGCGTGGCCTCGGTCTTCGGACCGATCGCCGCCCTGCCCGTGATCGCCGCCGCGCTCGCCCTGACGCTGCCGGGCCGCTCCGTGCTCAGACGGGCAGTCCCGACCGCAGCGTGAGGTACGCGGCGAGAAGCTCGCCCACGAGGACGAAGACGACGCCGACGTAGAGGAGCCCCGTCGCCGCCTGGTTGGACTTCATGCGTGCCGTCTTCACGACGAACGGCGCGAGGACGAGCGGCGCCGCGAGGCCCCAGAGGACGCGCGACCCGAAGAAGAAGCCGTCGCGCATCGGGTCGACGAGGTCGGCGAACGCATCGGCGGCCGGCCCGCGCGACGCGCGAGCGAGCCACCCGAGCGCGACGAGCGCGAGCACCGTTCGCGCGAGCACGAGGGCCGCGAGCGCCTCGGTCGCGCGCACGAGGAGCCCGAAGGGAAGCGACTTCGAGACGAGGTACCAGTGCCCGAGGTTCATCGCCCAGATGACGCCCCCGAAAAGCAGCGCGCCGAGCACGAGTCCCGCCGCGAGCCACCCCGCGCCGAGCGCGGGGCGCGAGGCGAACGGCTCGACGCCGGTGCGGGAAATCAGGAGAGTGAGGGAAGAGAAGACCGAGAGAAAGAAGAAGAGTTTCTTAGAAGGTAAGAAAGCAATGCGGCTGTCGCTCCTCGCGACAAGGGTCGCGACAGCGGTGGTCGCGATCGAAAAGAGAAGGAGGGCGCCCGCCGCCCCGCCCGCGGAAGCCGCGCCTTGCCCACTCCCCCTTCTAAGAAGAAAACCACCATTGCCCGACACGAGCCACGACAGGAACAAGCAGGCCGTGGCAATGCCTCCGTGCAGAGCAAAGAAGCCCCCGGACAAGTCGCGGCTCGGCGTGAGCAGCGTGAAGAGCGCGACGCCGACGGCGAGTTGGAGGAGGACGAGCGCGAGGACGTCGGCGAGCACCGGCGAAGTGTAGCCGGTGCCCGCGCGTCAGGCCGGAGGCGCGGCGGCCGGCGGCGGCTCGGGCGCTGCGCCCTCGAGGGCCTCGCGCTTGGCGCGCGCGACGGCCTCGGCGCGGCTGGAGTCGTTCGGGCGGTCGTCGGAAATGCGCCCGTCGCGGATGCGGATGATCCGGCGGGCGTGCGCTGCGATGTCCTCCTCGTGGGTCACGAGGATGATCGCGTTCCCCTGCTCGTTCAGCTCGCGGAAGAGCCGCATGATGTCCTCGCCCGTCGCCGAGTCGAGGTTGCCGGTCGGCTCGTCGGCGAGCAGGAGGGACGGCCCCGTGACGAGCGCGCGCGCGATCGCGACGCGCTGGCGCTGGCCGCCCGAGAGCTCGTTCGGGTTGTGGTGGGCGCGGTCCGTCAGGCCCACGCGCTCGAGAGCCTTCTCGGCCCGCTCACGGCGCTCCTTCTTCGGAAGCCCCGAGTAGACGAGCGGCAGCTCGACCTGGGCCAGAGCGCTCGTCCGCGCGAGGAGGTTGAACGTCTGGAAGACGA
The DNA here is from genome assembly GCA_044229475.1 of Thermoanaerobaculia bacterium. Taxonomy (GTDB): domain Bacteria; phylum Acidobacteriota; class Thermoanaerobaculia; order UBA5066; family UBA5066; genus Fen-183. The sequence goes on from JBGASW010000001.1 coordinate 987,554, forward strand.
AGCCGATCTCGCGATTCCGGATGCGCGCGAGCTCGTCGTCCGTCAGCGTCTGGACGGGCGTCCCGTTCAGCAGGTACTCGCCGCCGGTCGGCGTGTCGAGGCAGCCGATGAGGTTCATGAGCGTCGACTTGCCGGAGCCGGAGGGGCCCATGATCGCGACGTACTCTCCGCGGTCGATCGTGAACGTCACGCCGCGCAGGGCGCGGACCTTCTCCTCGCCGACGGAATACGTCTTTTCGATGTCGCGCATCCCGATCAGCGTCGGCTTCATCTCATGACCGCCTTCCAGGCGACCTTGACGGCGACCGCGAGGCCCCACAGGACGATGGGCGTCCACGTCGCGGCGCCCTTGGAGAGCCCCGGCAGCCTGCGGAACCCGAGAACGAGGAGGAAGAGAACCGCGAACGAGAAGACGTCCACCGACGACGCGAGGGTGTGCAGCGCAGCCGGTGTCGACTCGTCGAGGAACGCGCCGAGATTGGACTTCAGCACGTGCTGCGCACCCTCCTGCGTGAGAGAGGCGTCCGGCAGCTGGAGGAAGATCGGGATCGAGATCAGGACGCCGACGAGGCTTGGAAGCCCCGAGTGACCCCAGATCGCGAGGAGCTGCGCGTACCGGGCGTCCGCTCCCATCGCCTTCGCACCGCCCCAGAGGACGAGCGCGATCACGAAGAAGAAGACGGTCGCGGCGACGACGCCGATGCCGAGGTAGAGCGGCGTCATCTTCTTCGCCGCCTCGACCTGACGCTGGACGACCTCGGGCGAAGCCGTGCGGCCGCTCTTTTCCATGCGCTTCTCGATCGACTCGCGGATCGTGCGGTCCATGTCGATCTTCGGCATCACGATCCAGAAGGACCCGGCGGTCGTGAGCAGCGTGAGGACGAGCGGGAGCCACCACGTCGGACGCGCGACGAGCCGCCCGAACGTGTCGGACGGCTTCGTGAACGTGCCGACGACGGCCTCGACGGGACCGATGCCCGGGACGGGGGCCGCGGGTGCGGGCTCGCTCACCGGACGGCTCCCTCTTCCGCCGGCGTCGGGTCGAGCGACACGTTCAGGCCGCTCAGGACGACGTTCTTCTGCGGGAGCAGATCGCCGATCGCCTTGTGCCAGGAGACGAGGGACTTGAGGTAGCCCGCGACCGCCTGAAGCTCGATCGTGCGCGCGGTCGTGAGGTCGTTCTGGATCTGCGCGACCTGGAACGACGTCGTCATCCCGTTCTCGTACTTTTTCTTCTCGGCGTCGAGGTTGCGCTCCGCGAGCTCGCGCGCCTTCGAGGCGGCCTGCACGCTGCGGTACGCCGTGTCGATGTTACGTGCGGCCGCGCGAACCTCGACATGCAGGTTCGCTTTCGTGATCGCGAGGCTGGTCCGTGCGAGCTCGAGGTCGGCGTTCGCGATGGCGGCATTGCCCTTCGCGGCGCGGTTCCCGATCGGGATCGCAAAGACGAGGCCGACGTTCCACGCGGGATAGTCGCCGCGGCCGATCTGGGTCAGCGCCGAGGAGTAGGAGAGATCGTACGGGTTTCCGTCGGCGTCGACGCCCAGCCCGTTCGCCCCGAGACCCGCCCGGCCGTAGCCGCCGGAGAGGTCGAGGCGCGGCTTGAGCTGGTTCTGCTGGTACGCGGCCGTGACTTTCTTCGACTCGATGTTCAGGAGGGCCTGCCGGATCTCGGGCCGGACCTTCAGCGCCGACTCGTAGCCCTGGTTCACGTCCGCGACGAAGCCGGTGCGGAGCGACTCGCGGGTGGGGCGATCCGTCGGGACGATCGGGCGATTCCAGTCGGGAACCGACTGGACGTTCAGGAGCCGCCGGAGCCGGTCCTGGGCGTCGCCGATGAGGCCTTCGGCGATGATGATGTCCTGCTCGCGCTGGGCGATCGTGACCTCGGTCTGGACGATGTCGATCGGCGCGAGTGCACCCACGTCGATCTTGATCTTCGTGATCCGGTTCAGGTCCTTGGCCCGGTCGAGAGCCTCCTGCTTCGCCTTGAGATTCTCGACCGCGTAGACGAGGTCCCAGTAAGCGTTCTCGGCGGTCTGGATGGCCGTCTGCACCGCGATGACGAAGCCGTAGCCGCTCTGGTTCTCTCCGAGCTTCGCCTGGACGACGAAGCGCTCCGTCACCGTCTTGCCGAAGTTCCGGAGGAGGGGCTGCGTCACGCCGAGCGAGAGGTTGCTGGAATAGGTCGGGTTCAGGAGCGTCCCCGCGCCGACGACGTCGCTGCGCGTGTTCGTCCAGCCCAGGGTGTACGTCGTTCCGTACGGCAGCAGCCCCGTCAGGTAAGGGTTCGCGTAGCCGGTCTTCGTCTGGTTGGCCTGGTAGATCGAGCTCCGGGGCGTCTCCGTGTTCTTGATCCCGAGGTCCAGCTCGAAGTTCGGGTCGAAGGCGCCGCGCGCCGAGAGGATGCCGAAGTGCGACTCCTCGAGGTTGTACGCCGCGACGTCCAGGTCGAGGACGTTCTGGAGCGTCATCTCGATCGTCTTCTGGAGGGTCAGCTCGATCTTGTCGCCCTGGGGGATCGGAAGGGACTTGCGGGCCCGCGACGCAACGGGCACCGAGACGGAGTCGTCCGCGAAGGCGACACCGGCGGAAAGGACGAGGGCGAGGGCCGCCGCGGCCGCCCGCCGGCCGGCGCGCACGGGACTGCCGGGCTTCTGCTCAGGACTCACGAAAACCTCCTCGAACCGAGAGCCGATGATAGTGGACGGGCACCGTCTGAAAGTACGGCATCCGGGCGGAAAGGTTTCCGTGAGAAAGGGTTTCTTCAGTTTTCCAGGGGGGCGTGGCAGGCCGCAGCGCGCTCGGGATTGCCCGGATCCACGAGCAGGCGCGGGACCTCCTGCGCACAGACCGGCCGCGCGGACGGGCACCGGGGATGGAAGGGGCAGCCCGGAGGCGGTGCGGCCGGGGACGGCGGCTCGCCGGGTGCCCGGAGGGGCGCCGCGGCCTCGCCGGGGTGCCGGCGAGGCTGGGAGGCGAGGAGAAGCGCGGTGTAGGGGTGGCGAGGCGCGGCGAAGAGGGCCTCGGTGGGCGCCTCCTCGACGATCCGCCCCAGGTACATGACGGCGGTCCGGTCCGCGATCCACCGGACGACGGAAAGATCGTGCCCGATGAAGAGGTACGACGGGCGCGAGGGGGTGTCGCGCTGGAGATCGAGGAGCAGGTTGAGGACCTGGGCGCGGACCGAGACGTCGAGCGACGACACGGGCTCGTCGAGGACGACGAGACGAGGCTCCGTCGCAAGGGCGCGCGCGATGGCGATCCGCTGCCGCTGCCCTCCCGAGAACTCGTGGGGCTTCTTTCCGATCGCGGACGAGGGCAGCCCCACCGAGGCGAGCAGCGCGGACACGCGCTCGCGCCGGTCGGCGCGCGAGCCGATCCGGTGAATGGCGAGCGGTTCACCCACGATCTCGCCCACGGGTTGCCGCGGGTCGAGCGACGTCGCCGGATCCTGGAAGACGACGCCGATCTCGCGCCGCCGGGCGTTGAGCTCCTTGAGCGGAAGCGCGAGCCAGTCGGCGCCGCCGAAGAGCACGGTCCCGCGGTCGGCGGCGAGGAGCCTCAGGATCAGCCGCGCGGTCGTGCTCTTGCCCGACCCCGACTCCCCCACGAGCGCGAGCGTCCGCCCGGCGTGCAGGTCGAAGGCGACGCCGTTCACGGCGGCGACGCGGACCGCCGGCGCGAGGAGGCCCCGCCGGAGCTCGAACGTCCGGTGAAGGTCGCGGACGGAGAGGAGCGGCTCGTCTTCGCCCGGGCGCGGGAGCGCGCTCATCGAGCGGCCTCCGCGGGCGCGTCGACGAGGAAGCATGCGGCCTCGGAGCCCGTCCCGGGTACGGCGAGCAGCGTCGGCCGGGCGGCCCTGCAGCGGCCGAACGCCTCCGGACAGCGCGGCTCGAAGGCGCAGCCTCCCGGGCGCCGGCCGGGCTCGGGCACGGCTCCCGCGAGAGCCGGCAGCCTCCGCCCCCGGCCGGCCTCCCCGGCCGCGGGGCGCGACGCGAGGAGTCCGCGTGTGTACGGGTGCGCGGGCCGGTCGAAGAGGTCGCGCACCGTCGCGCTCTCGACGATTTCTCCGGCGTACATCACGAGGGCGCGGTCCGCGGCCTCGGCCACGACGCCCAGATCGTGCGTCACGAGCAGGATCGCGAGTGAGAGCTCGCGGCGGAGCTCGAGGAGGAGCGCGAGGATCTGGGCCTGGATCGTGACGTCGAGCGCCGTCGTGGGCTCGTCCGCGACGAGAAGGCGCGGGCCGCCCGCGAGCGCGAGCGCGAGCATCGCACGCTGCCGCATCCCTCCCGACATGAGGTGCGGGAGCGCGTCCATCTGCCGCTCCGGATCCGGCAGGGCCACGCGGTGGAGCCACCCCGCGGCTTCGGTGCGCGCCTGGGAACGCGAGAGCCCTCTGTGGCGGCGCAGGACCTCGGCGAGCTCGGAGCCGATCGTCCGGACGGGGTCGAGCGCGCTGCCCGGTTCCTGGAAGACGAGACCGATCCCGCCGCCACGCAGCCTCTCCTTCTCGCGGGGCGGCAGAGCGCGCACGTCGCGCCCCTCGAAGATCACCTCGCCCGACGCGATCCGCACCGGGGGCGGAACGAGGTCGAGGAGCGCGAGCCCCGTGAGGCTCTTGCCACAGCCGGATTCGCCGACGAGCGCAACGACCTCCCCCGCGAGGATTTCGAACGAGACGCCGTCCACGACGGTCTCCGACCCGCCCGCGGGGCCGGGAACGACGATCGTGAGGGCGCGGACCGAAAGGAGCGGAGTCGAGGCGGAGGTCGTCGGCGCGCTCACGCCGGCGAAAGCTCCTTCAGACGCTCGCCGACGTCCCGGAACGACGCGTTCGCGCCGTAGATCTCGAGGAACGTCTTGTAGGCGTTGTCCTTGTCGCCGAGACCCGCGTAGACGCCCGCGAGGTCGTATTGAAGCCCGAGGCGGTCGTCGTCGCGGATGTTCGGGGCCTCGAGGCCCTTCCGGTACCACTTGATCGCGAGCTGCGGCATCCCCTTCTCGAGGAAACAGAGGCCCAGCATCGAGCAGCACTCCACCGCGTACTGCGGGCTCTTGGCCGCGCGCTGGAACTCGCTGATCGCCTCGTCCGTGAGAGACATTTCCTTGTAGGCGATCCCGAGGTTGTAGTGCGTCTCGAAGTCCTCGGGCGAGAGCTGTTGTTCGACGCCCTTCTTGAACTCGCGGAAGATCTCCTCGAGCGGGATCTCGCGCCCGGAGGCATCCACGGACGCTTCCGCAGCCTGCGTCTCCTGCCGCATCTCCGACTGAAGCTCACCGGCGAAGTTGAAGAACTCCTGTTCGTCGGAGAACAACGCGGACTCGTCGGTCAGGACGGGGGCGCCGGCCGGGGCCTCCGGGGCCTCCGGCGGCGCGGGCTCCTCGGCGCCCTTCGTCATCTGGTCCGTGAGGGCCCGGCCGAGCTCCGCGTCCAGAACGGACTCGAAATCCTCCGACAGGATGTCCGAGAGCGCGGGCCTCGCGTCTTCGCCGGCGCCGCCCTCGAGCCGGGACCTCCGCCTCGCGATCTGCGGATGACCGGGGAACTTCCGCTCGAGCGCCTGGAGGCGCTCGGAGGCGTCGACGACCATTCCCTGCTCGAGGCAGAAGTCGATTTCGAGGAGCTCTTCGGCCGACGGCTCTTCCGCCGCGGCGGCGGTCGGGGGCGGCGGTTCCGGACGGGAAGGAGCCTTCGCGCCCTTCGTCCGTGGGCCCTTGCCGGTCGTGCTGCGCTCGGCCTCGGCGACCTCCCCCGTCTCGGCCGCCGTCCGTTCGACGAGGAGTGAGTCCAGCGCCGAGACGCGATCCTCGCGGCCGGCGCTCCGGTAGAGGTCCTTGAGCTTCTCGGCCTCGGAGAGCGCGACCTTCCTCCTGCCGCCCTCGAGCGCGAGCTCGAAGACCTTCTCGCGCAGCGCGAGCGTCGCGGGAGCGTTCTTCAGGACGGATCGAAGGTGCTCGATCGCCTTGTCGTAGAGGCCGTACTTGCGGAAGACCTCCGCCTCGCCGAGAGCGCCTTCCACGATGTCGGAGGGAAGGCTGGGAGCAGTCTCCTCGACCGCGGCAGGAAGAGCCTCGCCCGCGGCTTCGGGCTCCGTTGCCGCCTCGGGGACGGGAGTTTCCGGGAACTCGACGGCGGCCTCGAACTCGGTCGCCGCCTCCGCCTCGACGGCGGGCTCCGCTTCCGTCGCAGCGGGGAGGCCGGCCGGCGACGGCGGCGGAAGGGGCTGCGACTCCGCCCATTCGAAACCGCTCGCGTCCGGATGGGCCGCGCCGAGGCCGAAGTTGGGAGCGGTCGAAAGCGGAGGCACATCCGGGAGCTGTTCGAGCGCGCCGAGGGCGGGTGCGGGCGCCGCGGCCTGCGTGAGACGCTTCCCGGACGCCGAGCGGTCGAACGCGGAAGTTCCCGGCTGCGAGAGGCGCCGCACGGCCGCGGGGACGGGGCCCGTCGAGCCCGGATCGTGGACGAGGTCGCCGTCTTCGAGCTCGAAAACGAACTCTCCCGTGGCTTCGGGCGCCGGCGGAGCGGCCGGCGCGGCGGAGAAGGACGGCGGCGGCGGGATGGGAGGAACCGGTGCAGCCGGCGCCCGGCGCGATCCGGTCACCTCCAGCGGCGGCACGACGAGCGGTGCGCTCATCTCGAGCGACGGCGGCTCGGAATCCGGCGGAGCGGGCCGCGGCGTCTCGTCGGCCGGCGGCGCGGGCCGGACGGGCGCAGCCGGCGCGGGCTGGGCGCGCCGGCCGCTCGTCTCCATCGGCGGCGGCGGGATCACAGGGCGTTCGCGGGACGCGCTGCGTTCCAGGCCGCGCCCGAGCGACGGATCCAGCTGCGCGAGGCGCGTGCGGAACTCCGCCGAATCGGGAACGAGCTTCAGGAGAGCACGAAGACCTTCCGCGGCGTCGCCGATCCGGTTCTGCTTCCGGTGGAGGTCCACGAGCGCCGAACGCCAGTGGATCACCGCGGCCTGGTCCCCCGCGGCTTCGGCCACGTGGACCACGCGGGCGAGAACGTCCTCGCGGTCGAGGGAGGACTCGGCGAGCGGCACGAGGATCCCGAGTGCCTTCTTCGCCTCGCCGCGGCGCATGGCCTGGTCGGCGAGAGCGGCGGCGGCCTCGAACGTCAGCGTGGCGGTGCCTCCCGCCTGCTGGACGCGCACCGCGAGCTGGAGGACTTCCTCGCTCGACGCCTCGATGGCCTGCGCCTTCCCGAGCCACTCCTGCGCGTCCTTCACGTCGCCGTCCTGGAGGGCCGCCTCGGCCGCGAGCAGGAACAGGGGCATGGAGCGCGGCGTCGTGTCGAGAGCGCGCTTGACGAAGAGCCGCGCCTCGCGGGCCCGCGACGACGAGACGAGGAGCGGGACGAACGACCGCAGGACCTCGACGTTGTCGGGCGCCATCTGCAGCGCCTTCTCGTAGACCTGGATCGCCTCGTCGACGGCTCCGCGGTCCTTGAGAAGCCCGGCGACGACCGTGTACTCCTTCAGCGCGTCGGGCTTGCGGCGCGCCTGCGTGAAGAAGTCCGCGAGCTTGACGTGCAGCTGGATGTTCTGCGGGTCGATCCCGACCATCTTCTGGTAGATGCCGATGGCGCCGATCGCGTTGTCGTTCCGCGCGTGGTAGTCGGCGAGGACCTGGTACTGGCTCTTGGCGTCCGTCGTGAGCCCCTGCTTGGCGTACAGCTCCGCGAGCCGCTCGTAGACGTCGAGTCGCGCCGGATCGAGCCGGTTGATGCGCTTGTAGATCGCAATGCCGCGCAGGAAGAAGCCGTCGCGCGCGAAGTGCTCGGCGATCCGCGTGAGGTACGGGATCGCCTCCTCGTTGCGGTTGAGGCGCGTGTAGAGGTCGCCGACCTTGTTGAGGATGTTGATGTCGCCCGGCGTCTCCTCGAGGACCTTCAGGTAGTCCTTGAGGGCCGAATCGACCTTGCCTTTCTGAAGGCTCTTCTCGGCCGAGGCGATGAGAGCGTCGCGCTTCGTTCCGGCCATGGTTCAGGCCGCCCGCGACGCCCTGGCGCGGCGGCGCGCGAGGACGCGGTCGAAGGTGAGTCGGTGCTCGGGGCTCGGCCCGTGGCGCCTCAGCGCCGCGAGGTGCTCCGGCGTCCCGTAGCCGCGGTGCGAGGAAAAACCGTAGTACGGAAAGACGCCGTCGAGCTCGTCCATGCGCGCGTCGCGCGCCGCCTTGGCGACGATCGACGCCGCCGCGATGGCCGCGACCCGCGCGTCGCCCCGGATGAACGCGCGCTGCGGGACGTCGAGGCCGGGAAGGTGGACGGCGTCGAAGAGGACGAGCGACGGGGTCGCGCCGGCGCGCGCGAGGTTCTCGAGGGCGCGGCGCATCGCGAGCAGCGTCGCGTCCACGATGCCGAGCGCGTCGATTTCCGCGGCGGTCGCCGCGCCGACGGCGGCCCCCGCCGCGGCGGCGCGGATGCGAACGGCGAGGTCCTCGCGAACCTCGGGCAGGAGCGCCTTGGAGTCGTCGAGGCCGAGGAGCGGTTCGGGACCCTCGAACGCGACGGCACCCGCGTACACGGGTCCTGCGAGGCAGCCCCGACCGACCTCGTCCACGCCGGCGATCAGACGGTGGCCCTCGGCGCGCGCGTCGTCCTCGATGCGGAACATCGCAGAGACACGTTTCCTCTCAGACCCCAGGTCGCATGCATTCCGGCCGGCGCCAGGTCCCATCGTGCCTCAACTGTACCCCGCCCCGGGACGGCCCGCGACGGAGAGTGTGGAGACTAGTTGTCGCGCTTCTCCGCGATGCGGGCGGCCTTGCCGCGGCGCGCGCGGAGATAGTAGAGCTTCGCGCGGCGGACCTGTCCGTGGCGCTCCACTTCGATGCGCTCGAGGACCGGAGAGTGCACGGGGAACGTGCGCTCCACGCCGACACCCTGGGAGATCTTGCGAACCGTGAACGTCTCTCTCACGCCGCCGCCCTTGCGCGCGATGACGAGGCCCTGGAAGACCTGGATGCGTTCCTTTTCGCCTTCCTTCACCTTGACGTGGACCTTGACCGTGTCGCCGGGCGCGAACGGGGGAACGTCCGGCCTGAGTCCGGCCTTCTCGGCCATCAGAAGCTTGTCCGACATCGCGGAACCTCCAATACCTTGCTGACGGGGGGAATCAGGCAGGGACACGTACATCCGCACCCCGGAAAGTTCGCCCGTAGCCGCTGATTCTACGTGGATCGCGGCCGGGCCGCAAGTCGCTCAAGGTAGGCCCTTTCCTCGGCGGAGAGGGGGGCTTTCTCGAGGAGGTCGGGTCGGCGCCGCCACGTGGCCTCGAGCTGCTGCTCGCGCCTCCAGCGCCGGATCCTCTCGTGGTGACCCGAGAAGAGGACGTCCGGCACGGCCAGCCCGCGGAACTCGCGCGGCCGGCTGTAGTGCGGGTGATCCAGGAGTCCGTCCTCGAAGCTGTCCGCCCGGACGCTGCCGGCGTCGCCGACGACGCCCGGCACGTACCGCGACACGGCCTCGACGACCGCGAGGGCCGCGACCTCCCCGCCCGAGAGGACGAAGTCGCCGAGAGAGATCTCCTCGTCGAAGAGCCCGGCGTCCCGGGTGCGCTCGTCGATGCCCTCGTAGCGCCCGCACACGAGCGCGACCCTCGGGCGCGCGGCGAGCTCCTTCGCGAGGGCGGCGTCGAACCTCCGGCCCTGCGGAGAGAGGAACACGACGTGCGGGGCCGGTGCACCCGCTTCCGCCCTCAGGGCCTCGACGGCCGCGAAGACCGGCGGCGCCGTGAGCACCATCCCGGGCCCTCCACCGTACGGCTCGTCGTCGACCTTCCGGTGAGCGTCGTCGCTGAAGTCGCGCAGGTCCACGACCCGCAGGTCGAGGAGCCCCGCCTCCACCGCGCGGCCGACGAGCGATTCGTCGAAGGGCGAGGCGAAGAATCCCGGGAACAGCGTGACGATGTCGAAGCGCATGGCCGCCACTAGTCCAGGAGCCCGGGGGGAGGCGCGAGGACGATGCGTTTTCCCGCCATGTCGACCGTGACGACGATCGGGTGCGCGAAGGGCACGTCTCGAAGACCCCGGGGAGTTTCAACGACGAGAAGCGGTCGTCCGGCGGCGTCCTGCAGCTCCGCCACGCGGCCCAGCCTCGAGCCCCTCTCATCGAAGACCTCGGCGCCCTCGATCTCCCAGTGGTAGACGAATCCCGGCGGGCGGGGAGCAACGTCGGCCGCGCTCACGCTGAGCTCTGCGCCCCGAAGGGTCTCGGCCATCGAAACGTCGGAGATTCCTTCGAAGGTGAGAAGAACGCGGCCCTGGTGCGGGCGCACCGCCACGATGCGCGCCTCTCGGGCCTCGCGCGCGCCGCCGGAGAGAAAGATTCTCAACCCTTCTGAGAATCTCTCCGGAAAATCCGTCAACACCTCGACGACGACCTCGCCCTTGAGGCCGTGCGGTTTGATCACTCTGCCGATCGCGATGCGTTCGCCAGGGGCGATCACGCGATCACTCCCCGCAACGCCTCAGGCGGGTTTCGCGATGAGCTTCCGCACGGTCTCGGAGGCGGAGGCGCCCTTCGCGATCCACACCTTCGCCTTGTCGCGGTCGAGCTTGAGAAGCGGAGGGTTCTTGGTGGGGTCGTAGTGGCCGAGCTCCTCGAGGACCTTGGCCGTCGGCGTGCGCCGGCTGTCGGAGACGACGATACGGTAAGCGGGGGCGTTCGTGCCGCCGACGCGGCGGAGACGGATCTTGAGCATGTCTTTCCTTTTCTTCTGGACGTCAGCCGCGCATCCGCGCGGCGCCCTTCATCATCTTCTTCATCGAGAGGTATTGCTTGAGGAGCTGGTTGACCTCGGGGACGCTCGTCCCGGAGCCCTTCGCGATGCGCTTCTTGCGGCCCGCGTCCAGGATCTTCGGGTCCTCGCGTTCGGCGGGCGTCATCGAGTCGATCATCGCCTCGAGGCTCTTCGTCGCGTTCTCGGGGATCTCCATGTCCGCGAGCTGTTTCATGGGCCCGACCTTCGGCAGGTGGCCGAGGAGGCTCCCGAGCGAGCCCATCTTCTTGAGCTGCTTCATCTGCTCGCGCAGGTCCGTCAGCGTGAACGTGTTCTTCCGCAGTTTCTCGGCCGCGCGCAGGGCCGCGGCCTCGTCCGTCTCGGCGGAGACCTTCTCGATCAGCGTCAGGACGTCGCCGAGGCCGAGGAGGCGCGAGGCGGCCCGGTCCGGGTGGAAGGGCTCGAGGTCCGCGACCTTCTCGCCGGTGCCCGTGAACTTCAGGGGCTTGCCGACGACCTTCGCGAGCGAGAGCGCGGCGCCGCCGCGTGCGTCGCCGTCCGTCTTCGTGAGGATGACGCCGGTGAGCGGGAGCTTCGCGCCGAAGGCCTCGGCCGAACGCACGGCGTCCTGGCCGGTCATCGCATCCGCGACGAAGAGGATCTCGTCGGGCTCGGTCGCGGCGCGGATGCGTGCGACCTCGTCCATGAGGACCTCGTCGACGTGCAGGCGGCCCGCGGTGTCGACGATCGCCACGTCGTAGCCGAAGAGCTTCGCGTCCTTGACGGCCGCCCGCGCCCGGGCCACGGCGTCCGTCTCCCCCTTCGGGTCGAACGCCATGAGGCCGTTCTCCTTCGCGAGGGTCCGGAGCTGCTCGGTCGCGGCCGGGCGATGCACGTCGGCCGGGACGAGGAGGACCTGCTTGCCGAACCCCTTCTTGAGGTGGAGGGCGAGCTTGGCGGCCGTGGTCGTCTTGCCCGAGCCCTGCAGCCCGACGAGGAGGATCACGGAAGGGCGCTTCTTGATCGCGAGCGGCGCCTGCTGGCCCCCGAGGATGGCCGTCAGCTCGTCGCGGACGATCTTGATGACCTGCTGGGCGGGCGAGAAGGAGGTCAGGACCTCCTGTCCCACGGCCTTCTCCCGGACGGCAGACGCGAAGTCCTTGACGACGCTCAGGTTGACGTCAGCCTCGAGAAGGGCCGTTCGGATCTCCTTGAGGGCTTCGTCGACGTGGAATTCGGTCAGGTGGCCTTCACCGCGCAATTCCTTGAAGACGCGCTGCAACCGATTGGAAAGGGACTCGAACATCGCCGCTCGGAGTGTATCAGGCGCCGAAACCGGTCCAACTCACTGACAGGGTTGACACAACCGCTGCATGCGGTATCCTGCTCCCGAAGCTCGAGGCGGAGTGGTTTCCGTCGGAGTTGAGGTATTCGCTCCCGACGGCTCCCCACGCCCCATCACCCTTACTCTTGCGAGAGAACACAAAGACGCCATAAGGCGCAACGTTCGACAAGAACGAATCAAAAACAAGGAGAGCCCGAAAATGAAGAAGCTCACGTCCACCCTCGCCCTCGTCGCCCTCGCCACGTCGCTCGTCGCCTGCTCCAAGCCCGAGGAGAAGAAGCCCGAGGTCAAGGCCGAGGCCCCAAAGGTCGTCGAGGAGACGAAGACGACGTCCCCCTCCACCGCCGCCGCTCCCGCCGAGACGGCTTCCACGGCCTCGACGGCCGCCCCGGCCGCTGCTCCTGCGACGGCTGCCGCCCCCGCCACCAAGTAAGTCGCTGCTCCCCTGGAGCTCGAGAACGCCCCGGCTCGCCGGGGCGTTTCTCTTTTTTGGGCCGGGACGGGCTGGCAAGTTCCTTGCGATGATCGGCTCCGGAGAGTGGTCATGACGAAACGCCTCGGAACGCCTCTCGCCCTCCTCGCCCTCCTCGCCGCCGCATCCGCGCCGGCCGCCGAGCCCACCTCCTCCGATTCCAGGACGGCGCCTCTCGCGCCCCGCACGTTCGTTTCCATCGCGCCGCGGGGCGACACCGGCCGAACCGCCCTCGACTCCATCGTCACGACGGACGCGTTCCTGCCGGCGGTCCACATCAACGGCGCCTCTGGCGTCTATCGGACGGACGTCTGGATCTTCAATCCTGACAGGGACTTCAAGGCGGTCGTGGATCTCTATTACACGGAGGCGGACCGCGACGGATCGGCGTTGCCCGGCATCCGCATCACGCCCGACCTCGACCCGCGCGAGTCGGTAACGCTTTCGGACATCGTCAAGGACTACTTCGGCAAGAATTCGAGCTACGGCCTCCTCGAGGTGAGGGGCAGCCTCCCCCTCATCGTCACGAGCAACACGTTCAACGTGGCGGGGGCCGTCGCCGGCACCTACGGCCAGTTCTCGCCGGGGCAGGCGTACCGCAACGCGCTCGGCTTCGACAACTCGATCTTCGGCGACCTCTACGTAACGGGCCTCGTCAACGACCCGAACCACCGGACGAACGCCGTCGTCATGAACCCTTCCGGGGCGACGCTCGAGGCCGGCGTCCAGCTCGTGGATTCCGTTGGAAACGTCTACAAGACCGTCGTCAAGGTGGTTCCCCCGTACTCGATGCACCAACTCAACGACATCTTCTACCAGGACTTCGCCTCGTCGAATCCGCCGCAGGGCGGCCCGTGGCGACTGAACGTCTACGTGGACCTTTCCAACGGCGCGAAGGTGCTCTGTTACGCGACCGTCACGGATCTCAGGACGGGCGATCCGTACCTCATCCCCGGACAGGCGGCGCGACCCTAGGGTGGCGCGGGCCCTACTCCTCGACCTCGGCAACGTCCTCGTCCCGTTCGACCACGGGCTGACGCTCGCGCGGCTGGAGGAGGCGACGGGCGTCCCCGCGTCCGCTTTGAGGCCGCACGTCTTCGGTCCTCTCGAGCGCGACTTCGACCTCGGCCGGCTCGGCCCGGCTGCGTTTTTCCGCGCCGTCGAGGCCGCGGCTTCGTTTCCCCGGCTTTCCGACGACGTCTGGATTCCGGCGTGGCGGGACATCTTCTTCCGCGACGAACGAGCTCTCGGGCTGCTTCGGCGCCTCGCGCCGGGCGCGACGCGGGTCCTCGTGTCGAACACGAACGTTCTCCACTGGGAAGGGGTCCTCGCCGTGGCCCCGGAGATCCCCCGACTCCTGCCGAGGCGCGCCCTCTCGTTCGAGATCGGCTGCGCCAAGCCCGACCCCGCGCACTTCGAGGCCGCCCTCGCCCTCGCGGGCGTCCCGCCGCGCGACGCCGTCTTCGCAGACGACCGCGCCGAGATGGTCGAGGCGGCGCGGGCGCTCGGGATCGACGCGTTCGCGGTCGCCAGGCCGGACGATCTCGAAGAAGGACTGCGCACGAGAAGCCTTCTCGGCTCGTGAGACGTCGTCCGGGGGATATTCTCTGAGGGTGAAGAGGGGAACGATCCTCCCGTGCGCGCTGATCGCTCTTGCCGTCGGAAGCGGCTGCCGCGGCCGCGAGGACGGGGCGTCGCCCGCGAGCGCGCCTCTGGACCCTTCGAAGAAACCCCTTTCTTCCTCTTCCCTCCCGTTCGCCTCTCTCTCGTTCGACGAGGCACTTGAAAAGGCGCGCGCCGAGAAGAGGCTCGTCTTCGTCGACGTCTATGCGGACTGGTGCACCTGGTGCACGAAGATGGACGAAGACGTGTTCGTCGACCCACGCGTCCAGAAAGCGCTTCTCGACTTCGTTCCGATCAAGGTGGACACCGACAAGAGCGGCGGCCGCGCCGTCGCGAATCGATACCGCGTCGCGGGCCTGCCCGCGTATCTCGTCGTGAACGGCGACGGAGAGCTCGTGGGGCGCTTCGACGGCTACCTTCCGGTCGAGGCATTCCTCCTCCGGCTCCGGGCCGCTTCGGGGAGCCGGGGCTGACCAGGAACGAGGGCCTCTCCGGCCATCCTCTCTTCGAGAAGGGCCTCGTGGAGTTCCGCGCCGGGCTCTACTTCGAGGCTCACGAGGAGTGGGAATTACTCTGGATGACGGCCGAGGGCGACGCGAAGCTCTTCCTCCAGGCCCTCATCCAGCTCGCGGCCGCCTGCGTCCACCTGACGCGCAGCAACGCCGCGCCGGGGAGCCGTCTTCTTTCCCTCGCGGACGAAAAGCTCCATCGGCTGGGAGGGACATTCGGAGGGATCAATACAGATTCTCTTCGAAAGGAAATCGGGCGAGCGCAGGAGCTGCTGGGCGGGGGCGCGTCACCGGCCGAGGCTGCCAAGGCGATCCGGCTGTAGCCAGACGCCGTCGGCTGCGCTCTTCACCTTCTAAGAAAATCTTCGCTCTTCCGCCGTCTCCGGAAGCAGCGGCGCGACGCGTGCCGCGACCGTCGCGACCAGCGCCGCGTCGGGCTCGCGGCTCGCGGCGCCGAAGGGGCCCGGAAGCCCCACGCCGACTTCTGTGAGCGCGTGCGCCACGAACCCCCGGAGACCGAGCGGACGCGCGAGCCCTTCCGCGGCCTCTCGAAGGACGCCGGCGTACGCGTCGGCGACGCGGTCCGGCCGCCGCGCCTCGCCCCACGCCGCCGCGGCCGCCGCGCGCGCGCGGGTGCGCTCGGGATCGAACGCGAGCGCCTCCATCTCGGCCGCGAGGCGCGGGACCTCGTCGCCGCCGACCGGAACCTTCGAAGCGAACGCGTCCGGAAGCTCGCGGAACCAGCCCGTGTCGGAGACGACGAGCGGCAGGCCGAAGCCGGCGAGCCGGCAGACCGCTCCGGACGTCTCCCCCATCGTCGGGTGCCGGAGGTTCACCCCGAAGTCCGCCGCCGAAGCCGCGCGCCAGAAGTCGTCGTCCGAGAGGTACCCGCCGAACGCGACGTCGCCGCCGAGCCCGTGATCGTCGACGTATCGGTGGAGCGGGTCGTCCTCTCCGACGGCGCCGCCGACGAAGAGGAACGGCCGGCGCCCGGCCGGGAGGGTGGCGAGCGCCTCGAGGATCTTCCCGATCCTCTTCGCGGGGGTCACGACGCCGAGAGACGCCGCGACCGGTCGGTCGAGCGGCAGGCCGAGCGCGCGGCGCGCCTCGTCGCGGGGCGTGCGCGGCGCCTCGACGACGTGGTGGGGAATCTCGGCCACGCGCGTCTTCGGGCTCTCGCGCAGGACGGCGCCCCGGACGAGCGCCGAGTGCGCGACGACCGCCTCGGCGGCGCGGACGACGGCACCCGACATCGGGAAGGCCCACGGGTCGAGGTCCCACACCGGAATCCGGGGGCCGCGCCGCCCCTCCTCGGCGAACGCGCGGCCCCGCACGCCGTGTGCGGCCTCGAGGGCCCGGGCGTAGTCCGCCTCGCGGCCCCGGTCGAGGTACGCCGCGGCGAAGAGATGGTGCAGGACGAAATCGTGCAGGACGACGACGGCGGGCGTCGTCCGCCCGGGCGCGCACAGCGCCTCGACGGACGGCGCGTGCAGCGGGTCGTTCCCGATCTGGAAGAGGAGGACGTGGTGGCCGGCCCGAACGGCTCTTTCGGCCTGGTCCGGCTCGTAGGAGACGAGAGAAAGGCGGGATTTCTTCGAAAGTGAAGAGAGGATTTCGGCGTCGTAGTCCGCGATGCCGGAGCGCGTCGGGGGAAGCGGGCCGACGAATCCGACGGAGAGAGGGGTCATCGAATCCCGCCCGCCTCGAGGAGGGACCGGACCGCATGGCTCCAGCTGATCCCTCTTACCCTTTCAAAGCCCCTTCCTCCGAATTCCCCTGATTTCTTCGCGTCTGCGAGCAATCCGGTCGTCGCTTCGGCGATCGCAGCGGCATCCGGGGCCACCACCCGCCCGTTCTCGCCTTCTACGACGAACTCCAGGGGGCCGCCGGAATCCGTGCACGTCACGACGGGCTTCTTCGAGAGGAACGCCTCGAGCGCGATGTAGCCGTAGTCCTCGTCGGCGGGCGGGAAGAGGACCGCGCCGCAGGTCGCGTAGAGCGAAAGGAGCTCTTCGTCCGACACGCGTCCCGCGAACCTCACGTCCGCGCCGCTCTTCTTCGCGATCGCCTCGAGTCGCGCGCGGTCCGGGCCGTCGCCCGCGATCACGAGGCGGAACTTCCCGGCCGCCGCCGCGCCGATCGCGAGGTCCATCCGCTTCCACGAGTCGAGTCGGCCGGCCGCGAGCGCGAACCCCGCCGACGCCTCGCACCGGTACCGGCCCGCGAGCGGCGGCGGGTGGTAGAGCGCCTCGGCGGCGATCCCGTTGAACCGCGCGAGCCGGTCGGCCGTGTTCTTCGCGTTCGTGAAGACCTTCCGCGCCTCGCCGAGCCCCGTCCGGTCCGCGTCCGCGATCAGCTCGCGCCACCGGGAGTCCGCGGGCGACGCGGTGAAGTCGCTCTCGGGCGTCCCGAACCGGTCGTATGCCTGGCGAAACTGGTGGATGAGCCAGACGACCTTGTTCTCGTGCCTCACGAGGTACGAGGGAAACTTCATCGGGATCACGAGGTCGACGCGCCGGCCGTCGGCCTCGGAGACGTCGAGAAGGCGCCACGCGAGCGCGGACGTCAGGATCTCCTCCCGCGGGTACCACTTGAACGGCAGCCGTACGAGCTCGGCCTCGTGCCCCGCCGCGAGGAGCTCGCGCACGAGCCCGTCCGCGTGCCGCTCGGCGCCGCCCGAGGCGAACGGCACCTGAGCGTTGCAGACGAGGATGCGGGTCATGCGCGGGCCTACTTCACGCCCGTGACGGCGTAGTCCTGCGGCGCGAAGAGGAGCCGCGCGACAGGCGCGAGCCTCGGGTCCTTCGCGGCCTCCTCGGAAAGCCCCTCGCTCGCGGGGACCGGCGAACGGAAGTCCACGGCGACGTCCCGAAACCCGTTCGCCCGGAGCAGCTGAGCGAGCGACGGCGCCGGCACGGGCCGCACGTGGGTGAGGTCCATCCAGAACCAGCGCATGGCGTAGACCGACTCGGGGTTCACCGTCTCGAACAGGACGCGCCCGCCGGCCGCGAGCTTGCGCGCCGCGAGCTCGACGAGATCGAACAGCGACGCGGGCGGCAGGTGCTCCACGACCTGGAACGCCGTGATCCCGCCCAGCGAGCCGTCGGGCCGGGCCGCGAGCCACTCGAAGAGGTCGGCAGCGTCCACGGCGAGATTCTTCTCCTTCGCGCGGGCGGCCATGACGGGGTTCGCGTCGCAGCCGACGCCCTCCACGCCCTCGGCCGCGAGCGCCTCCAGGAACTCGCCGCGGCCGCAGCCGAGGTCGGCGACGGGGCCGGGCGCTCCCCGGAAGCGAGCGGCGTCGATCTTCTGGCGGCGCCGGATCTCGTCCTCACTGCCCCGGAAATGCTCCTCGAAGTCCACGTAGAGCCCCGCCCGGAGCGGGTCGTCGGCGCGGAGTGCGCCGCCCCCGGAGAGAGGGCGGTTTGCTTCGGACCCTCGCGCGTCTGGCAGCGCCGCGCCACCGGCGACGCTCTGCAGATTGCTTCGAAGGGAAGACCATTCGAGACGCAGCATGCGCAACGACTCGCGCGCCTCGTCGAGCCGCCGCCCGCTCTCTTCCCTTTCAGTAGAATCTCTTTCTCTCTCGCGGGCGAGCGCCTCGAAGCGCGCGTCGCGGTCCTTCTCGAGCGCGTCGACGCGCTCGAGGCCCGCATGGAGGTTCCCCGCGATGGCCCCCACCTCCGCGTCGAGGCGGGTCTCGAGCGCGGCCGTCGCCTCGGAGAGCCGAACCGCCGCCTCGGCCGCGACGCGGGCTGCGGCCTCTTCGGCGCGACGCGCGGCGTCGCGGGCGGCGCTCGCGGACGCGGACACGTCGCAAAGGGCCGTCTCCGTCTCGAGGAGCGCCCCGCGCACGGCCTCGAGGAGAGCGGAGTTGAACGTCGTCTGGTCGCGCGTGACGATGCGCAGAAGCCGGAGCACCGCGGCCTTGAGCGGGCGCAGCGCGGCCTCGGCGGGAAGGACCGGGCTCACGAACCGTCCGGCGTTCTCGAGGAGCGCGCGCGGCCACTCGTACGCCGGTCCGGCCCCGGCGCCGGCGGCCCGGTGGGCCGCGCCGGCGCGTGATTCGAGGCCCGAGGAGAGGCTCGCAGAAATCGCCGAGATCTGCGTCACGAGGTCCCGGGCGAGGGCGGCTGCGTCGCGGCCGGCCGCGTCGTCCTTGTTCGGGCTCATCTGTCGCTTATATTAAGCGCGAAACATGAGAAACCACCGCAGGCCCCTCGCCGTCGCCGCCGCCGCTTCCCTCGTCGCCGCCGCCCTGGCCGGTCTCGCCGCAATCGCCGCAGACGGACCCGCGGCCGGTTCGTCCGAAGGGACGCTCTCGCCGCTCTCGTACGAGGGCGAGAAGCACCTCGCGAACGTCCGGCAGCTCACGTTCGGCGGCGAGAACGCCGAGGCCTACTGGTCTGCCGACGGGAGGAAGCTCATCTTCCAGTCCACGCGGCCGCCGTACGCGTGCGACCAGATCTTCGAGATGGAAGTGGCCGCGCCCGAGAAGACGACGCGCCTCCTCTCGACCGGCAAGGGCCGAACGACGTGCGCGTACTTCTTCCCCGACGGCAAGCGGTACCTCTACGCCTCGACGCACCTCGGCGGCGACTCCTGCCCGCCGCCCGCCGACATGTCGCAGGGCTACGTCTGGGCGCTCTACCCCGAGTACGACATCTTCTCGGCGAACGCCGACGGCACGGGACTCAAGCGGCTCACGTCCGCGCCGGGCTACGACGCCGAGGCCACGATCTCGACGGACGGAAAACGGATCGTCTTCACGTCGGCCCGCGACGGCGACCTCGAGCTCTACGCGATGGATGCCGACGGCGGCAACGTCAAGCGCCTCACGAACACGGTCGGCTACGACGGCGGTGCGTTCTTTTCAGACGACGGCCAGTGGCTCGTCTACCGCGCGCACCACCCCACGGAGCCGAAGGCGGTCGAGAGCTTCAAGTCTCTCCTGATGCGTTCGCTCATCCGTCCATCCAAACTCGAGATCCGCGTCATGCGCGCCGACGGCACGGGCGACCGCCAGGTCACGTCGCTGGACGCCGCGAGCTTCGCGCCGTTCTTCTTCCGCGGCGGGCACGACCGGATCCTCTTCTGCTCGAACACGGCCGACCCGAAGAGCCGGAATTTCGACCTCTGGGCCGTGAATGCGGACGGGTCGAACCTCGAGCGGGTCACGTTCAACCCCACGTTCGACGGGTTCCCGATGTTCTCCCCGGACGGCAAGCGCCTCGCGTTCTGCTCGAACCGTCACAACGCGAAGGCCGGCGACACGAACGTCTTCGTTGCGGACTGGGTTCCCTAGGGATGAGGAGCGCCATGCAGAAGCTCGCGAGACTCGCGCGGACTTATGACTACCTCGTCCCGTGGGTCTTCCTCGCCGTAATCGGCGGCGCCACGCTCGCGGTCCTGCAGGTCCTCGTCGTCAGGCTTCTGCACTAGCCTCGCGCGACGCACCGGCGATGTCGCGCAGGACCCGCACGAGCATCACGGCGACGGCGAGCGCCATCGGCCCCACGAAGACGCCGAGGAGGCCGAAGGCCGAGAGGCCGCCAAAGACTCCGAGGAAGACGAGGAGCGTCGAGAGCTCGCCGCCCTTCTGTCCGATCAGCATCGGCTTCAGGACGTTGTCCGCGAGCGTGGACGTCACGAGGACGTTCCAGAGGAGGAACGCGATCGCGACGCCCGTGCGTCCCTTGACGAACAGGACGACGAGCGCCGGCCCCCAGACGATCGCCGTTCCCCCCACCGGGAGAAGGGACAGGATGCTCATCGCGACGCCCGCGAGGATCGCCGAGGGCAGGCCGGCTGCGACCCACGCGAGCGCGCCCGACGTGCCCTGGATCATCGCGCAGAGGAGCGAGCCCTTGAAGATGGACTCGAGCATGCTTCCGAGGGCGCGCACGATCCGACGCCGCTCGGCGTCGTCGATCGGGATGAGGTCCGTGAGCGCCTCCACCATGTCCTCTCCGTCCCTGAGGAAGAAGAAGAGCAGGAAGAGCGTCAGGATGAACGTGACCAGGATGTCGAGAAACGAGAGGACGGCCGACCCGCCCGCGGCCGCGAGCCGGGAGGAGGCGGTCCTCGCGAACTCGAGCGCCTTGCCCTGAAGGTCCTCGGCCGAGACGCCGGCCGTATCGCGAACCCAGGCCATCGCGCGCTCGACGCCGGGAATCGCAAGGACGTCGTTCCAGGAGTGGACGTCGCTCTCCCTCAGCCGGAGCCCGATCGCCGTCGCCGCACCGGCCGCCTGGTTCAGAATCGCTGCTCCGAGGACCACGGCCGGCAGGAGGACGACGAGGGCCACCGCGAGGGTGAAGAGCCCGGCCGCGAGGCCCCGGCGCTTCCCGGCCCGGCCGCGGACCTTCGTCCAGAGCGGCCACAGAGCCACGGCAACGACGGAGGCCCAGAGGATTCCATCGAAGAACGGGCGCAGGACGATGGTGCTGAGCGCCCCCACCGCGAGGAGGAGGACGAGCAGGAAGAGGACGGGATACAGGTGAGCGGCCCGGTTCTCTCGCATGGCCGTTCGATCATACGCAAGACGTTGATAGACTGAACGGTTATGCGGCCCGCCGTGGCGCGTGTTCCGCGCCGTCCGCCCCCTCCCGAACCATCCGACCCCGCGGCCCTTTCGCGGGCGGCGGTGGCGTTCGCGTGCGCGCGGGGGTTCGCGGCCGCCGGCGTCCTCGCGGCCTCGCGCCCCCTGACCTGGGAAACGTACCGCGACTGGCTCCACGAGGGCCGGCACGCGGAGATGGCGTACCTCGAACGCGATGCGGCCGCGCGGATGCGCTTCGATTCGATCCTCCCGTTCGCGAAGTCGGTCCTCGCGGTCGCGCGCGCGGTCCCCGGGACGGGCCGCGGGAACGTCGCGGCGTATGCGCGCGGCGAGGACTACCACCGCGTCGTGCGGCGCCATCTCAAGGGCGTGATCGACGACCTGAAACCGCTCGCGCCGCGCGGCTCGCACTTCCGCGTGTGCGTCGACACGGCGCCGCTCCTCGAGCGCGAGATCGCCGTGCGAGCCGGCCTCGGCTTCGTCGGCAAGAACGGGATGCTCATCGTCCCGGGCGTCGGCTCGCACGTCGTCCTCGGCGAGATCCTCACGGACGTCACACTCGCGCCCTCGGCCTCGCCATTTGCGGACGGCGCGGACCGCTGCGGGTCCTGCACGGCCTGCCTCGAGGCCTGCCCCACCCAGGCGTTCGTCTCGCCGCGCGTCCTGGACTCGGCGAAGTGCCTTTCGTACCTGACGATCGAGAAGCGCGGACCGCTCACGGACGTCGAGGAGTCCGCGCTCGGCGGAAGGCTGTTCGGCTGCGACGACTGCCAGGACGTGTGCCCCTTCAACGCCGCGCTCGATCCGGCAGGGCCCGCACGCGGACCGGCGGCGTCTCTCGATCCGGAGGAGATCCTCGCTCTCGACGACGACGGCTTCCGCGCGCGCTTTTTCGGTTCCGCGATCTGGCGCGCCACGCGGAGCGGGCTCGTGCGGAACGCGCGTGCGGCGGTGAAGCGGTGAGCGCGCCCGGCACCCTCCTCGTCGTGGCCGGGGTTCTCGTGCGCGAGGGGCGGCTCCTCCTCGCGCGGCGCCCGGCGGGCCGGCCCTGGGCGGGCCTCTGGGAGTTCCCCGGCGGAAAGGTGGAAGACGGCGAGACGCCCGAAGACGCGCTCGTGCGGGAGTGGCGCGAGGAGATGGACGTCACGCCGGTGGGGCTCATCCCGTTCTCTTTCTCCACGATCGCCGGCGCCGATCGTGGAGACTCATCGCGACACGTGACGCTGCTGTTCTTCGAAGTGAATGGGGTCGTAGGCGAGCCTCGAGCCGTGACCGTCGACGCCGTGCGCTGGTGTTCCGCCGCGGAGGCGCGCCTCCTGCCGACGCCTCCCGCGGACGCGCCCGCGCTCGTCCGCCTCCTCGAAAAAGCCGCCGGCACCGGCGCCTTCGCGGACACGGAGTCCGCGGCCGGCCTCGCCCTGGTTCGGGAGCACGCCGCCCGCTCCCCTTTCATAGAAGAGTCCGAATCCCTCTCCTCCCTCCGCGCCCTCGCCTTTAGGAAACCGCGCCCCGACGGCGCGGGCACCGTCTCGGGCCTCCTCGTCGCGACGCAGGACGGCGGCGCCCGGGCGTATCGAAACGTCTGCCCGCACGTCCCGATCCCGCTCGACCGCGGCGGCGAGCCTCTCCTGACCGAGGAGGGCTTCCTCGCGTGCCGCAACCACGGTGCGCTCTTCGACGTCGAGAACGGGCTTTGCGTGGCCGGGCCGTGCGCGGGCGAGTCCCTTGAGGCGATCCCGGTGGAGCCGCGCGGCGCCGGCTGGGCTCTTTCCGGAGGTCGCGCGTGAACGAGGGACTGCTTCTCGGCCTCTACGTGCTCTGCGCGATGGGCTCGGCCTTCTTCTCGGCCGGCGAGACGGCGATCACGTCCGTCACGGACTCGGCGATCTTCCGGATGAAGAGCGAGGGCCGGCGCGGCGCCGAGCGCCTCGAGCGCCTGCGGGCGGACCTCCCGAAGACGCTCGGGACGCTTCTCGTCGGGAACACGCTCGCGAACGCGGCGGCCGGATCGCTGGGCGCGGGCCTCGCGATCTCCGCTTTCGGCGAGAAGTGGGGCATGCTCGTCGCGACCCTGCTCACGTCGGTCCTCCTGCTCGTCGTCGCCGAGGTCACGCCGAAGACGCTCGCCGCGCGCCGTCCCGAGGCCCTGTCCCTTCTCTTCGTCGGACCCATCGAGACGTGCGTGAGTCTCCTGACCCCCGCGACCGCCCTCCTCTCGGCCGTCGCGCGCTGGATCCTCGGCCCGTTCGGCGTCGAGGAGTCCGCGGACGTCACCGAGGAGGACGTGAAGAGCGTCATCTCGCTTTCGCGCGAGCAGGGCGGCCTCAAGCGCGAGGAGAGTGACCTCCTGCACGCAGTCCTCGCGTTCGGGGACACGACCGTGCGCGACGCCATGGTGCCGCGCGCGAAGATCGTCTCGCTCGACGTCACCTCGTCGTTCGACCGCGTCGAGGCGGTCTGCCGCGAGCACCGCTACAGCCGCTACCCGGTCACGCGGGGCCACGAGGACGACGTCGTCGGGATCCTCCACGTCAAGGACCTCTTCGACGTGTCGGACGCCGAGGAGGCGACCTTCGACCTCTCGAGGTACCTCCGGCCGGCCGTCTTCGTCCCGGAGCTCAAGCGCGCCGAGGACCTCTTCCGCGAGATGCGCCGCCGCCGCTTCCACATGGCGATCGTCGTCGCCGAGAGCGGCGCCGTTGCCGGCCTCGTCACGCTGGAGGACCTCATCGAGCAGATCGTCGGGGACATCTTCGACGAGCACGACGAGCCCGCGCGGCCGCCGGTCGCCGAGGGGACCTCCCTCCTCGTCGAGGGGGCGTATCCTCTGGCCTCCCTCGAGCGGGACCTCTCCGTCTCGTTCGACGACCCGGAGGCCGAGACGGTCGCCGGGTTCCTTCTTCGCAAGTTCGGACGCATCCCCCGCGCGGGCGCACGCACGCACGCGGGCGGCGTCGAGTTCCTCGTCGAGCGCGCCACCCCCCGGGCCATCGAGCGCGTTCGCATTCTCCGACCGGACGCGCCGCGGCCCGCGGACGACGCCGACAACCGAAAGGCCTCACCAACGTGACCCCGAAGAAACGCATCGTGACCCTCGTTCCCGGAGACGGCATCGGCCCCGAGATCACGGCCGCCGTCGTGGAGATCCTCGCAGCCGCCGGGGCGCCCATCACGTGGGAAAGCCACGACGCCGGCATGGCCGCCGTGGCGGCGACCGGCAATCCCCTGCCCCCCGAGATCGTGACGTCCGTCCAGCGCACGAAGGTCTGCCTGAAGGGCCCCGTCACGACTCCCGTCGGCGGCGGCTACAAGAGCGTGAACGTCTCGCTGCGCCAGGCCCTCGACCTCTACGCGAACCTCCGCCCCGTGAAGAACCTCCCGAACGTCGCCTCGCGCTACGGGGACCTCGACCTCGTCGTCGTGCGCGAGAACACCGAGGACCTCTACTCGGGCATCGAGCACGTCGTCGTGCCGGGCGTCGTCGAGTCGATCAAGATCATCACGGAAAAGGCCTCCACGCGCATCGCGCGCTTCGCGTTCGAGTACGCCCGGACCCACGGCCGCCGCCGGATCACGGCCGTGCACAAGGCGAACATCATGAAGCTCTCGGACGGCCTCTTCCTCGACTGTTTCCGCGCGGTGGCCAAGGATTATCCGGACATCCAGGCCGACGACGTCATCGTGGACGCCGCGTGCATGAAGCTCGTCATGAACCCGAAGCAGTTCGACATGCTGCTGCTCGAGAACCTCTACGGCGACATCATCAGCGACCTCGCCTCCGGCCTCGTCGGCGGCCTCGGCATCACGCCGGGCGCGAACCTCGGGACGCACTGCGCCGTGTTCGAGTCCGTCCACGGCTCGGCCCCGGACATCGCGGGCAAGGGCATCGCGAACCCGACCGCGCTCCTCCTCTCGGCGACGATGCTCCTCCGCCACATCGGCGAGGACGCGCGGGCCGCGCGTATCGAGAAGGCCCTCAACGCCGCGATGGCCGACGGAAGCGCGAAGACGCGCGACGTCGGCGGCACCGCGACGACCGCCGCGTACGCCAAGGCGGTCATCGCCAGGCTCTGATGCCGAAACTCGTCTTCCTGAACGAGGGCCGCCGCGCCGAAGTCGCCGCCGGCTCGACGATTCTCGCCGCCGCCGACGCCCTGCGCGTGCCGATCGGCCGCGTCTGCGGCGGCGGAGGCACGTGCTCGACGTGCCGCGTCGAGGTCGTCTCCGGCGCCGGGAACCTCTCCCCGATCGAGGAAAACGAGATCGCGTACGGCCTCGGTCCGAACGTCAGGCTCGCCTGCCAGGCGCGCGTACTCGGCGACGTCGGCGTCCGCGTCCTCGTGATCCCGAGAGCGCTGGTGGTCTGACGTGAGCCGGCCCTCGATCCGCCGCGCGCTCAAACGGTCCGGGGCCGTCATGCCGCCCCGGACTCCGCGCACGGGGCCGCGCAACCTCGGAACGGCCCCGCCGCCGAAGATCTTCCTCGCCGGCGAGGGCGCCGACGCGGGAGTCGTCGACTTCGCCGCGATCTTCGGGCGGAAAGCGCCCGTCGAGATGGAGATCGGCGTCGGCAAGGGCCGTTTCCTCCTCGGCGCCGCGGCCGCAAACCGGGACCGCGACTTCTTCGGCCTCGAGATCGAGGCGGAGTACGCGGCGATCGTGCGGGTGCGGGCCGAGCGCGCGAGCCTTCCGAACGTCCGCGTGGAGCGGCTCGACGGCAAGGCCTTCGTCGCGTCGCGCCTCGCGCCGGGTTGCCTCGCGGCCCTGCACGTCTACTTCCCGGACCCCTGGCCCAAGAAGCGGCACCACAAGAGGCGCCTCGTGGACCCCGGCTGGGCGTCCGCGGCGGCGCGCGCGCTCGAGCCGGGAGGCCTCCTGCGGGTCGCGTCGGACCATGCCGATTACTGGACCGTCATCGACGCGGTCCTGTCGGCGGAGCCGCTCCTCGCGAAGCTCGCTCCGGAGGAGACCGGCGAGTGGTCCACCGGGACGAACTACGAGCTGAAGTTCCTCAAGACCGGCCGCCCGATCCGGAAGGCCGTCTTCCGCCGCGTCGCCGTCTCCTAGGGCGAACCGCCGCCCGGCTCGCGCTCCATGGCGAGCAGCGGTCGGAGGAACTTCCGGAAGTAGTCGAAGCCGGAGATCAGGGCCATCGCCATCATGACGTAGAGGGCCGCGCGGCCCGTCTTTCGCCAGAGGCCGATGTCGTCGAGCTTGGCTCCGAGGATCATGAGTGAGATCCCGACGATCTGGGTCCCCATCTTCCACTTGCCGAGTTTGCTCGCCGCGATCGTGATCCCGTGCGTCGAGGCGATCGAGCGCAGGCCCGAAACGGCGAACTCGCGTCCGATGATGATGCAGACCGCCCACGCGTCCGCCTCCTGGAGGTCCACGAGCGAGATGAGCGCCGCCGAAACGAGCAGCTTGTCCGCGATCGGGTCGAGCAGCATCCCGACCGTCGTCACTTTCTTGTACTTGCGCGCGAACCAGCCGTCCGCCCAGTCCGTGATCGCGGCGAGCAGGAACACGGCCAGCGCCATGTACTCGCGCGCCGGCAGCTTCGTCAGGAGGAGGACGACGAGGAGCGGAACGAGAAAGATGCGGAGAAGGGTCAGGGCGTTGGGGACGTTGAAGAACACCGCGGCGGGATTCTAGTCCGGGCGTTCCTCCCGCGCTGGACAGCCCGCCCCCCGGGGCCGAGAATCCCCATGCTCATGTCCGCGCCCCCCATCGTCTTCGGGACGGACGGCTGGCGCGGCCAGATCGCCCGGGACCTCACGTTCGCGTCCGTCCTGCGCGTCGTCGACGCCGCCGGCGCCTGGAACGTCTCGCCCGAGAACGCCGAACCCGGCGATCCGTGGACGGTTCCGCTCGTCCACGACACGCGGTTCCTTTCGCCCGAACTCGCCGCCGAGGGCGCGGCCCGCCTCGCCTCTCGGGGCTTCCGCGTGCTCCTGACCGACCGCCCCGTGCCGACGCCCTGCGCCTCGTGGCACGTCAAGTCCCGCGGCCTGAGAGCCGGCCTCGCGATCACGGCTTCGCACAACCCGGCGCTCTGGAACGGCGTCAAGGTGAAGTCGTGGTTCGGCGGCAGCGCGACGCCCGCGACCTACTCCGCCGTCGCGCGCTACGCGGATCGCCCTCTCCCGGCCCGGGCCGGCGGGGCCGTCGAAACGCTCGACCTCCACGCCGGCTATCGCGACGCGATCGCGGCGTGCGTCGACCTCACCACGATCCGGGGTGCGGGCCTGAACGTCCTTTTCGATTCGATGCACGGCGCGGCTGGAACGCTGCTCGCGGAAATCGTCGGGGCCGGCCACAGGACCCGCGTCACGACGCTCCGCGCGGCTCGCGACCCGCTCTTCGGCGGTGTGAACCCCGAGCCCATTCCCGAGCACCTCGGAGCCTCGCGCGAGGAGCTGGCACGCGGCACGTACGATGTCGCCCTCGCGAGCGACGGCGACGGAGACCGCCTCGGCGTCCTCGACGCGAGCGGCGCGTTCGTGACGCCCCACCGGATCCTCGCGCTCCTCGCCGAGAGCCTCACGGCTCGCGGGCGGATCTCAGGAGGCATCGCGAAGACGTTCTCGACGTCGCTGCTCCTCGACCGCGTGGCGGCGCGCATGGGCGTTCCGCTCCACGTGACGCCGATCGGCTTCAAGCACATCGCCGAGAAGATGATGTCCGGCGAAGTCGCGATCGGCGGGGAGGAATCGGGCGGCCTCGGCGTCTCGTTCTACCTCCCGGAGCGCGACGGAGTTCTCTCGGCGCTTCTCGTCCTCGAGGCAATCGCGCACTCGGGCGGCTCGTTCGACGCACTTCTGAAGCGGCAGGACGCGGCCCACGGCGCCTTCGCATACGGGCGCCGCGACCTCCATCTCCCGATGCCGCTTCTCCGGGCGTTCGTCGCGGACCTCAGGGCCGCGCCGCCCGCGACACGCGCCGGGCAGGCCGTGACGGGAGTCGCGGACCTCGACGGCGTCAAGCTGCTCTTCGGGGAGCGCGGCTGGCTCCTCCATCGCCTCTCGGGCACGGAGCCCATCATCCGCGTCTACGCCGAGCACGAGGACGAGAAGGTCGTCGAGCGGCTCCTCGCGGAAACAGTCGACGAACTTCGCCGCCGCGCTTGACGACGGCCGTTGACCCCTGCCCTATTACCTTCTAAGAAATCTTCGGTGCTCTTCGGACCTGCCCCGCTCAGCGCGCGTCGGCCAGGACGAATCCGGCGCCGACGAACCGCAGGACCGGCCCCGCGCCGAGGCCGGCGATCGGGTCCGACTCCTCGAGGAGCTCGGGCGTCAGGTCTCCCCCGTAGGCCACGACCGCGCGGGCCGCGATCGTGAACGGGTTCTGCCGCTCCACCTCGAAGCGCGCGGGCTCCGACACGACGGCGAGCGCGACCGTGCCCGTGCCGAAGAGCTTCAGGAACGGCTGGACGATCTTGTCGCGGTACTCGAACGCCGGGTCCTCGCGGTACGTGAGCGCTTCGTCGAACCCGAGAAGCCTGCTCGTCTCGACCGACAGGAACTCGTTGGCGAGCGCCTTCAGGTACGGAACGCGGCCCTGATCCGCGAGGAGGAGCGTGCCCTCTCCCGACGCCGTCACGAGGATGCCCGCGAGCGGGCCGTCGAGGCGGCCGTCCGTCACGAGCGACGGGACGCCCTGACGCCCCACGACGACGCCGCGGCGGACCCTCAGCCCGCCCGCGCAGGATGCCGACAGGAATCCACCGGGCTTCGGGGTGAAGGGGCCCAACGCCGGAGCGAGGTCCGCTCGCGGGGTGCTCCCCGAGCGCGACCGGACGCCCGAGCTGACGAGGTTTCGCTTCCCGCCCGCGGCGAGCGAATCGAGGGGCTCGGGCTTCACGACCGGGGTCGGCCTCGTGTTGTCGCGCACCACCGGCGCCGGACGCGTGACGTCCGGGTTCGCCGCGGGCGTGAGGGCCGCCGCGCGGACTTCGGCGGCGGCCGCGCGCGCCGTCCGCGCGACCGAGTCGTCGCCCTCGGACCCGTCCTTGAGCTCCGCGCCCGCCAGCCTGAAGTGCCTCTGCGCGGCCTCGTAGGCCTCCGCGCGCTGCGCGATGAGCCCGAGCGTCAGATGCGCCTTCCGGTGCGCGGGGGCGAGCGCGAGGACCTTCTCGAGCGGCTCCTTCGCCTCGGCGTCGCGGCCCGACTTGAAGAGGATCAATCCGAGGTTGAAGAGCAACGGAACGGAATCGTCGTGCTCCTGGAGGAGCTCGCGCGTCTTCGCCTCTGCGGGCCCGAACTGTCCGAGGTGAAAGAGCGTGATCGAGAGGTTCAGAAGGACCTCCGGATCCTGCGGGCGCAGACGCTGGGCCTCGTCGAACTCGCGGCGTGCGGCCTCGTGATGTCCGCGGGCCATCTCCTCCTTGCCCCGGTTCAGGTGCAGGAGGAAGAGGCCGTGGTCGAAGAAGGGCGCGGGGCGGAACGCCCGGGTCGTTTCGGAGCCGCGCGACGCCATGCCGTCCCCTTACTGCACCCGTCCGAGGACGGGAGCGGAGCGCGCCGAGGCGACGTCGCCCATGTTCGAAAAAACGGCGGTCCCGTCCACGCGCGAGACCTTCACGGCCGTCGCCCGCGTCGCCATCCGGACGGAGCCCGTCGGGACGCCCCGGAAGGCCCCGCCGATTGCGGGCACCGACGTTCCGCGATGGGCGACGAGGACGCGCCTCACGTACTCGCGCGTCTCCGCGTAGGGCGGGATCCCCGCGTGCCTTGCGACCGCGTTCTCGCCCGCGTTGTAGCCCGCGACGGCCAACGCGACGTCGCCCTTGAACAGGGCGAGCAGGTTCGCGAGGTACCGCACGCCGCCGCGGATGCTCTGCTCGGCGTCGAAGCGATCCGAGACGCCGAAGCGCTGCGCGGCGACGGGCATCAGCTGCATCAGCCCCCGGGCGCCCTTCTTCGAAACGGCCCTGGGATTGAAGTTGGATTCGACGAGCATGATGCTCTTGACGAGCGTCGCGTCCACGCCCTCGGCCCGGGCCTCGGCCTCGATGATCGGGTCGAACGGGGTGGGCGTCGCCCGGCGGTCCACGAGATAGGAGTCGGACGGAGCGCCGCCGTTCACGCGCCATCCGCTCCCGATCGCGTCGTTGAAGATGAGGGCCGAGCCGTCCGCCTGGCGGACGAGATGCACGTCTCCGAGAGCGGCGGTCGCGCAGAGCGACACCGCGAACGCTCCCCGGGCGGCAAAACGTCCGAAGGACATGGCCTACAAATTATAGACGAACGCTCAAGGCGCCTGTCCGGCCAGCCTTTCGCGCACCCGGGCCACCCCGGCGGCGAGCGCCGGATCGATGGCGGCCGCGTCCTTTCCGCCGGCCTGTGCGAGATCGGGCTTGCCGCCGCCCTTCCCCCCGACGAGCGGCGCCATGGTCTGCGCGAGGTCGTGTGCGGACACGCGCCCGACGACGTCCGCCGTGACGGCCGCAAGCAGCGTGACCTTCCCCTCGAACTCCGTCCCGAGAAGCACGACGCCCGACTTCAGCTTGTTTCGAAACGTGTCCGCGAGGTTGCGCAGCTCGTTCGTGGGCAGGGACGGAACTCTCCGCGCGAGGATCTTGACGCCGCCAACGTCCTCGATACCTTCGTCGGAAGACTCGGAGGAAGAGGAAGACTTCTTAGAAGGTGAATGTCCAGAGGCGCCGGCCCCCGGTTGCGCGCCCGAGGCGCCCGCGCCCGCGAGGGCCAGGTCCCGCTTCAGCGCGGCGACCTCCTTTTCTTTCCTTCTAAGAAGATCTTGAATCTCCTTGAATTTCGCAGGGAGCTCGTCGAGAGGCACGTTCGCCGCGTGCGTGAGCTGTCCCAGGATCTCTTCGTCCTTCTGAAGCCTCTCGACCGCGTTCAGCGACGTCGCCGCCTCGATGCGGCGGACGCCGGCCGCGAGGCCCTTGTCCGAGAGGATCTTGAACGCTCCGATCTCTCCCGTGCGGCCGACGTGACATCCGCCGCAGAGCTCCGTCGAGAAGCCGGGCACGTCCACGACGCGGACGCGCTCGCCGTACTTCTCGCCGAAGAACATCATCGCGCCCTTCTTTTTCGCCTCGTCCATCGACATGACGGCCTTGGACACCTCGCGGTCGCGCAGGACCTCCTCGTTCACCAGACGCTCGATTTCCCGGATCTCCTCGGCCGTGGTCGGGCGCGAGGCCGCGTAGTCGAAGCGCAGGCGGTCGGGCGCGACGAGCGAGCCCATCTGCCGGACGCTCTCGCCGAGCACGGTGCGAAGCGCCGCGTGGAGGAGGTGCGTGCCCGTGTGGTTCGCCTGCGTCCTGCGGCGCGTCCACTCGTCGACAGAGACGCTCACGAGCTGCGCCGGTGCAAGGGTGCCGCTGTCGTTTCTTAGAAGGTGAAGAATGGTCCGGCCGTTGGGCGCGCGGCGCGTGTCGAGGACCGTCGCGGTGCCGTCTGGAGACCACGACAGGATGCCCTGGTCCGCGACCTGTCCGCCGCCCTCCGGATAGAAGACGGTGCGGTCCAGAACGCACCAGCCCTTTTCCCCCTTTCGAAGAAATCCGATCTTTTCTCCGCCCTTCTCCGAGAACAGCCCCAGCACCTTCGCGCCCTCGAGCCGCACGAAATCCTGCTCCGGATAGCCACGGAACTCCGTGCTCCACGAGGGGTCGAGCTGGTCGTCCGCCGGCAGGCCGCTCTCTCCCTCGAACTTCGAAGCTCCTTTACTCCGCTCACGGGCTGCGGTGAGCTCGCGGTCGAAGCCCTGAGTGTCGACGTGGACACCTTCATCAGAAGCAATTTCTTCGATCGTCTCCAGGGGAACCCCGAACGTGTCGTAGAGGCGAAAGACCGTCTGACCCTGGAGCCTTGTCTCTCCCTCCCGCCGCGCCGCGGAGATCGCTTCGCCGACGCGGTCGGCGCCGACGGACATGGTCTTTGAGAAGAGCTGCTCCTCCGCGTGCAGACGGTCCTGGATCGGCACAAGGGCGGCCGCAGCAGCAGCCGCTTCGATGTGAATTCCTTCGAAGGTGTGTGCGACGGATGAGGCGAGATTGGCGAGAAGCGGCTGCGCGGGTGTCAAGCCGAGCCGACGGCCGTACCTCGCGGCACGCCGGATGATTCGGCGCAGGACGTATCCCCTTCCTTCATTCGAAGGAATCACGCCGTCCAGCATGAGCATCGTCGCCGCCCGCGCGTGATCCGCGATCACGCGGAAGGGAGCGTCTTCTACCACCATCCCTCCCACGTACTTGTGCCCCGACAGTCTCTCGATCTGTCGGATGATTGGCTCGAACAGGTCCGTGTCGTAGTTGTTGTTCTTCCCCTGAAGAATCGCCGTGATGCGCTCGAGGCCCGCGCCGGTGTCGACGCTCGGCTTCGGGAGCGGGGTCTGATTCCCCGCCGCGTCGCGGTCGAACTGCATGAAGACGAGGTTCCAGATCTCCATGACGCGGTCGCCGTTCCCGTTCGGCGTCGCGTCGCCGGGGACCGACGGCCCCTGGTCGTAGTGGAGCTCCGAGCAGGGCCCGCACGGGCCCGTGTCTCCCATCGACCAGAAGTTGTCCTTCTCGCCGAAGCGCGCGATGCGCTCCTTCGGGAGGTACCGGCCCCAGAGCTCGGCCGCCTCGTCGTCGCTCGTGTACACGGTCGCCCAGAGCCGCTTCGGGTCGAGCCCGTAGAAGTCCTTCGACGTCACGAGCTCCCACGCGAAGTCGATCGCGTCCTTCTTGAAGTAGTCGCCGAACGAGAAGTTCCCGAGCATCTCGAAGAACGTGTGGTGGCGCGCCGTGTACCCGACGTTGTCGAGGTCGTTGTGCTTGCCGCCGGCCCGGACGCACTTCTGGGAGGACGTCGCACGCACGTACGCGCGCTTCTCCCGCCCGAGAAAGAGGTCCTTGAACTGGTTCATGCCCGCGTTCGTGAAGAGGAGCGTCGGGTCCTCGGCGGGGACGAGAGAGGAGGACGCCACGCGCGCGTGGCCCTTGCCCTCGAAGTAGGACAGAAACGTCTCGCGGACCCTGCGTGAGGTCCAGCCTTCAGAGGTCGTCATCGGTCGGTTCGCCTTTCGTGCGGAGCGCCTCGAGGACGGCCGAGGGCGCGAAGCCCCGCCTCACGAGGTGGTCGAAGAGTTTCTTCGACCGCGCCTGCGGCGTCAATGCGGCCGGCAGCGCCCGGGCCCGCTTTTCGAGGGCGAGCCGGAGGCTCCGCGCCTCGTCCGCCGGGTCGAGCGCCGCGAGGGCGGCGTCCGCGTCCGTCCGCGACACGCCCTTGGCCGCGAGCTCGGACGCGATGCGCGAGCGCCCCCGCCCGGACCGGGCGCGAGAGGAGGCGAGGGCGGCCGCGGTGCCGGCGTCATCGAGGAGGCCCCGCTCGGCGAGGGCGTCAAGGCATGCATCCACCGCCGATTCGGGGAAAGCCCTCCGGATGAGCTTTCTGCGGATCTCGAGACGCGTATGCGCGCGGCGAGCCAAGAGGGCGAGAGCCGTGTTTCTCGGATCGGGGGGAGCTTCCCCGCTCCCCCCGGGGCCCCCCATGGGTTACCCCGTCGACTGGTTCGAGAAGTCGAAGGGCGAGTCCGAGTCCCTTGGCCCGACTCCGTCCGGCGCCTGCAGCGAACCTTCCATGAGCTCGTTCGCGATGTCCGACGTCGACTGGATGCCCTGGATCTTGAGCTTGAATTCGTTGGGATTCGTCGAGCGGCGGATCGCCTCTTCCAGCGTGATGAGGCCGGTCTTGTAGAGCTGGAAGAGCGACTGGTCGAACGTCTGCATGCCGTACTGCGAGGTGCCGGACTTGATCGCGTCGGTGATGTACTTCGTCTTTTCCTTGTTCTCGATGCAGTCGCGGATGTAGTTCGTGGCGATCATGACCTCGACGGCCGGCACGCGGCCGAGGCCGTCGGCGCGCGGGAGGAGGCGCATCGAGCACACGGCCTTGATGACGGCCGCGAGCTGGAGGCGGATCTGCTTCTGCTGGTGCGGCGGGAAGACCGAGATGATGCGGTTGACGGTCTCGGTCGCGTCCATCGTGTGGAGGGTCGACATGACGAGGTGTCCCGTCTCGGCGGCGACGAGGGCCGTCTCGACCGTCTCGAAGTCGCGCATCTCGCCCACGAGGATGACGTCGGGATCCTGGCGGAGGGCCGCGCGGATCGCGGACGCGAACGAACGCGTGTCGACCTCCAGCTCGCGCTGGTTGATGATCGACTTCTTGTCCCGGTGGAGGAACTCGACGGGGTCCTCGATCGTCATGATGTGCTCGGCCCGCGTCGAGTTGATGTAGTCGATCATCGCGGCGAGCGACGTCGACTTGCCCGAGCCCGTCGTCCCGGTCACGAGGATGAGGCCGCGCGTCTCCTCGCAGATCTTCTCGAGGACGGGCGGGAGGAGCAGGTCGCGGATCGTCAGGATGCGCGCCGGGATGACGCGGCAGACGAGACCGACCGTGCCGCGCTGCTGGAAGATGTTGCAGCGGAACCGCCCGAGGCCCGGCACCGAATACGCGATGTCGATCTCGAAGTTGTTCTTGAACTTTTCCTTCTGCCGGGCGGACATGATCGAGAACGCCATCGCGATCGTGTCTTCCTGCATGAGGCGCTTGAGGTCGACCAGCGGGATCAACTCGCCGTCCACGCGGATGATCGGGTGGGCCCCCACCTTCAGGTGGAGGTCGGAGGCTTTCCGCTCCACCGAGATCTTGAGGAGGTCGTTGATGTGCATCGGTGCCCTCCCGACGTGTCCGAAATCCGGGCAAGGATAGGCTTTTCAGGCACTTGCCGTCAACGGAAGTGAGCCGTTCCCAGGCCGCCGGCTGTATAGTTCCGGGCGCTCGAGGAGGGGTCATGGCCGACGAGAAGGACCATCCGAACCGGGGCGGCGGGTTCACACGCCGCGGACTCATCAAGGGCCTCGCGACGACCGCCGTCGCGACCGCCACCGCGGGCGCCACGGCGCTCGCCGAAGAGCGCGCGAAGGCCGAGACCGCCGCGGGAGGCGGACTCCCCGTGAGCCTCACGCTCAACGGCGCGGTGAAGAAGGGCGTCTTCGAGCCGCGGACGACGCTCGCAGAGGCGCTTCGCGACGCGTGGGGGATGACCGGCACGAAAGTCGGGTGCGACCGCGGCGCCTGCGGCGCCTGCACGGTCCTGCTCGACGGCCTCGCCGTGAACTCCTGCCTCACGCTCGTCCACGACGCGGACGGCCGGAAGGTGACGACGATCGAGGGCCTCGGCTCGCCGGAGGCGATGTCTCCGATCCAGAAAGCCTTCGTCGACGCCGACGCCCTGCAGTGCGGCTTCTGCACGCCGGGCATGGTCGTCTCGTGCGCGGGGCTCCTCGCGAAGGACCCTCACCCGACGCCGCACGCCGTGAGGGAGGCCGTGGCCGGCAACCTCTGCCGGTGCGGAACCTACACCGGCGTCTTCGACGCCTGCGCCGCAGCCGGACAGGCCGGAAAGTCCGGGGTGACAAATGGCTGAAGAGAAGAAAACAGAGAACGAGAAAGAGAAGAAGAAGAAGAAGATTTCTGAGAAGGTGCCAGAGGTAGCCGCAGGCGAGGCGCTGGTCGAAGTGGGCCTGGCTGGCCATACCCTTTCTAAGAAAATCTCTCTTCCTCCGGGGGATCCAGCTCCCTATCGCGTCGGAGAGCGCCCGGTCACGGGAAGGCGGCGACGCCGCCTCGACGGACCCGAGAAAGTCACGGGCCGCGCGGTCTACACGCACGACGCGCGCAAGGCCGGGATGCTCCACGCGCGCATCGTCCGCTCCCCCCACGCGCACGCGAAGATCGTGTCCATCGACGTCTCTCGGGCCGAGAAGATGCCCGGAGTCGTGATCGAGAACCCCGGGAAGAAGGTCGTGCGCTACCACGGCGAGGCCGTCGTCGCGCTCGCGGCTCCGACGCGCGCCGCCGCCGAGGACGCCATGCGCGCCGTCAAGGTCACGTACGACGTCCTCCCCCACACCGTCAGCCTCGCCGCGGCCCGGAAGGAGGGCGCGACCCTCGTCTTCGAGAAGTCGGTCGAGGAGAAACGCACCGCGGGCGACGAGCCCGGCGCCGCGGCCGCGCTCCCGCAGAAAGGCAACGTCCGGGGGCCGAAGCCCTCCGGCAAGGGCGACGTCGAGAAGGGCTTCGCCGAGGCCGAGGGGACCCTCGAGATCGTCACGACGACGTCCGTCCAGACGCACACCTGCATGGAGACGCACTCCATGTTCGCGGAATGGGTCGGCGACACGCTGGAGGTCCAGGCCTCCACGCAGGGCACGTTCAGCGTCCGCGACGAGCTCGCGGAGGTCTTCAAGCTCTCGAAGGACAAGGTGATCGTCCGCGCCGAGTTCACGGGCGGCGGCTTCGGCTCGAAGTTCGGCGCGCGCGACTACGGCGTGTTCACCGCGAAGCTCGCGAAGAAGGCCGGCAGACCGGTCCTCATGGCGCTTGAACGCAAGGAGGACCAGCTCTCGTCCGGCAACCGGCCCGACTCGTGGAACCGCGTGAAGCTCGGCTACCGGAAGGACGGGACCGTCACGGCGGCCGACTACGAGTCGTTCGGCACCGCCGGCGTCGCAACCGGGACCGGGACGGCCGGATTCGTGAAGGCCGCGTACGGCTTCCCCGCCGTGAGGGCCGCGGAGTCCGACGTGTTCACGCACCTCGGCCCCGGATGCGCGATGCGCGCTCCGGGCCATCCCCAGGGATGCTTCGCGGTCGAGACGGCGCTCGAGGAGCTCGCGAGCCGCCTCGGCATGGACCCGCTCGCGCTCCGGCTCAAGAACGATCCGTCCGAGGTGCGCCGCGCCGAATGGGAAATCGGCGCGAAGGAGTTCGGCTGGTCGCGCCGCGCGGAAATCACGAAGGCGAACGAGGCCGCTGCAGCCTCCGGCAGCCCGCTCCGGCGGGGGATCGGCTGCGCCGCCTCCCTCTGGTACACGTTCGTCGCGCCGGGCTCGCAGGTCCTCGTGCGGATCCACCGCGACGGGACGGTCGAGGTCGAGAACGGCGTGCAGGACATCGGAGGCGGAGTCCGGACGCCGATCGCGATGGTCGTGGCGGAGGAGATGGGACTCCCGGTCGAGTCCCTCCGCGTGAAGATCGGCGACTCGCGCTTCCCGTTCGGCCCGGCGTCGGGCGGCTCCGTGACGATCGGCTCTCTGATCCCGGCCGTGCGTGCCGCCGCCGTTCACGCCCGCGAAAGGCTCGTGGGCGTCGCCGCAAAGGTCCTCGGCGCCGCGGAATCCGACGTGCGGATCGCCGGCGGCGTCTTCTCCGCGAAGGGACAGAGGGCCGACTTCAGGAAGGTCTGCGCGCGTATTCCCGGCGACACGCTCGTCGCGACCGGCGACCGCGCGAAGGATTACGACGGCGCCGACACGCGGCTCTTCGGCGTGCAGTTCGCCGAGGTCGTCGTGGACGTCGAGACCGGGGTCGTGGTCGTGAAGAAGGTCGTCGCGGTGCACGACTGCGGCCAGCCCGTGTGGAAGACGGGCGTCGAGAGCCAGATCCGCGGCGGCATCCTGCAGGGCATCAGCTACGCGCTCTTCGAGGAGCGCATCGTGGACGAACGCTCCGGCCGCGTGATGAATCCGGACGTCGAGTTCTACAAGGTGCTCGGGAGCAAGGACACGCCGGAGATCGTCCCGATCCTCGTCGACTTCTACCCCGGCAAGAACAACGCGCACGCGCGGGGCATCGGCGAGCCCGCGACCGTGCCCACGGCGGCCGCCGTCGCGAACGCGGTCGCACACGCGACCGGCGTCCGCCCGACGGCGCTCCCGGTCACGCCGGCGAGGCTCCTCGCCTTGCTCGGGAAGGTGCCGGCGCGGGAGGTGAGGGCATGAAGAGCTTCGAACGGTTGCAGCCGAAGAGCTGGGAGGACGCGGTACAGCTTCTGGCAAAGGCGAAAGAAGAGAAGACTTCTTCTGAGGTTAAGGGAGCCGGGACGGAACTGATCGACCGACTCAAGGAATACAACCTCGCACCGGACCGCGTCATCGATCTGAGGCGCCTCGCCGCCCATTCCTCCATTCAAAGAAAATCTTCTACCTCGGTCTCCATCGGCGCTCTCGTCACACTCAGCGCGGTCGCCGAGGGCGTGCGTGCGGACTTCCCCGCTCTCGCCGACGCGTGCCTCGGCGCGGCGACGCCCCAGATCCGCAACGCGGCGACGCTCGCGGGCAACCTCTGCCAGCGCCCGCGCTGCTGGTACTTCCGCTCGGCCGAGTTCCAGTGCCTCAAGAAGGGCGGCGTCGAGTGCCTCGCCAAGTCCGGCGAGAACGAATTCCATGCGATCTTCGGGAACAACACGTGCGCGATCGTCCACCCCTCGGCCGCGGGCGTCGCGCTCGTCGCCCTGAACGCCCGCATCGAGACGCTCGCCGCGGGAGGCGGACGCACGATTCCCGCCGCGGATTTCTTCGTTCGCCCCGAGGTGGACATCTTCACGGAGAACGCGCTGATGAGCGGTGAGCTGATCGTCGAGATCCACGTCGAGAAACCGCAGGGGCTGCGCTCGGCGTACCGCAAGATCAAGCAGAAGCAGGCGTTCGACTGGCCTCTCGCCGACGCGGCCGTCGCGTGGCGTGAAGACGGAGGCGTCGCCCGGGACGTCCGGATCGTGATCGGCTCCGCCGCGCCCGTGCCGTGGCGGGCGAAGGCGGCCGAGGCGCTCGTCGAAGGGAAGAAGATCGACGCGGCGCTCGCCGCGAAGGCCGGTGCGGCGGCGCTCGAGGGCGCGACGCCGCTCGGGAAGAACGCGTACAAGCTGCCGATCGTGACCGCGGCCGTCCGGCGGACGCTCCTCGCGTCGGCAGGCCTCGCCGACGGCACGGAGAACGCATGAGCGCCCCCACGGGATTCGGCGACGCCGACCCCCTCGACCCGGCGCTGCGCTGCCGCCACCTCCGCACGAAGACGATGTTCGTCGCCACGGGCGACTGGGACGAGCACGCGCGCGAGCACCCGTCCACGTCCGCGGCGTACTGGTGCCTCCAGGTCATGGGACCCGTGGGTCCGGACGGGCAGCCCGCCTGCCTCGACGACTGTCGCACGGGCCGCGGCTGCTTCGAGGGCGAAGGCTGAACGCAGGTCCCGTGAGCGTCTCCGCCGTCCTCCTCGCCGCCGGGGCCTCCACGCGGTTCGGCTCGCCGAAGATGCTCGCCCCCGTGCCGCCGGACGGGCGCCCGATGCTCGCGCACGTCGTCGACACGTGGCGGGTCGCGGGCTTCGCCGAGATCGTCGTGGTGCTCGGCTCGGGGGCGCGAGAGATTCGGGAGAAGACCGAAGAAGATCTTCTCAGAATGAGGAAGAGCAGAGGAGGCGCCGGCGCACGCGACGGGCGCCCCGACGCGGGCGACGGCGCCGCCGTCCGTTTCGTCGAGAACCTCGACTGGGAATCCGGGATGTTCTCGTCCGTCCGCGCCGGGCTCGCCGCGATTCGACCCGAGTCGACGCACGCCGCGCTCTCCCCCGCCGATCTTCCCTTTCTCAGAACATCTTCTCTTCGGGCCGTTCTCTCCGCGACGAACCTGCCCGAGGCGGACTCCCGCACGCTCCTCGTCCCCGTCTGCGGCTTGCGCCGCGGGCACCCGCTCCTGATCCCGGCGTTCCTCGTCGCGCGCGTCCTCTCCTGGCCGGCCGACGATCGGCTCAACCGGCTCTTCGCCGAGCCGGACGTGAAGGTCCTCCCGCTCGAAGGCTTCGACGAGACGGTCCTCCTCGACGTCGACCGGCCCGCCGACCTCGCCGCCGCCGTGTCCTCCGGAGCCCGCGCGTGAGCACGAAGCTCTTCCTCGACCTTCCTGCGATCCTCGCGGAGCACGGCCGCGCCGCGCTCGCGACCGTCGTCTCCGCCACGGGCTCGACCCCTCGCGAGGCCACCGCGCGGATGCTCGTTCTGCCCGGGGGCGCCACGCGCGGCACGATCGGCGGAGGGAAGTTCGAGTCGCTCGTCATCGAGGATGCGAGGAAGCTTCTCGACGGCCGCGGGCTTCCGTTCACGAAGAGATACGACTTTCTCCCCGAGGGACCCGGCACGTTCGGCGCCGTGTGCGGCGGGACGGCGACGGTCCTGCTCGAGGTGCTCGAGCACGCGCCGCGGCTGCTCGTCGTGGGCGCCGGCCACTGCGGGCGGGCGCTCGCACGCATGGCGTCTTTCGCGGGGTGGGCCGTGACCGTCGCGGACGAAAGACCCGAGCAGCTGGATCCCGCCGCGTTCCCCGAGGGCGCCGGCCTCGTGCTGGTGAAGGAGGACTACTCCGATCTTCCGCTGCCCGGGCCGGAGGACTCCGTCGCGCTCGTCTCCCGCGGCCACGTGACGGACGGCCGCGCGTTCCGGCGGCTGCGGGGCGTCCCCGTCGCGTATCTCGGGATGATGGGGAGCCACGCGAAGAAGAAGGCGCTCTTCGACGAGCTGCGCGGGGAAGGCTGGGCCGAGGACGAACTCGCCCGGGCGCACAGCCCGATCGGCCTCGCGATCGGAGCCGAGTCGCCGGAGGAGATCGCGGTCGCGATCGTCGCCGAGCTCGTCAAG
The DNA here is from genome assembly GCA_044229475.1 of Thermoanaerobaculia bacterium. Taxonomy (GTDB): domain Bacteria; phylum Acidobacteriota; class Thermoanaerobaculia; order UBA5066; family UBA5066; genus Fen-183. Next base: position 1,028,292 of record JBGASW010000001.1, read on the forward strand.
ATCCGGCGCGGGGCCTGAGCGTCACCGCGCCGCAGCGCCCGCGGCGGTCTTCCTCACGTACGTCCCGTCGAACACGACGGTCCACGACGAGCCGCCGTCCGGGGAGGACTGCCAGAGCTGGCGCACGCTCCCGTCCGAGCGGCGTTCCCAGGAGATCTGGTGGAGCACCTTCTGGTCCGGCTCGCCACGCGCGGGAACCTGCCCACGGAGGATCATCTTTCCGGCAACGAGGCCTCCCGCGAGGTCGAGACGCCCGCCGCGGGAATCGAGCCAGGTCTGGTGCCATTTCCGGTCGCCGTCGAAGTAGCCGTTGAAGCTGGTGCCCGACCCGCCGTCGGCGCCCGTCCAGTGCTCCTGGACGGCGCATCCGTTCTGGATGACGCTCACCCGGTTCTCGCCGGCGAACTGTCCCTTCGCGTTTGTCACCGTCCACTCGCCGACCCAGAAGTCGAACTGGCGGTACTCCGGGGACGAACACGCCGCGGGCGGGGACAGAAGGCCTGAAATCGGGGACGAAGGCTGCGGCACGGGGTCCGCCACGAAGAGCACGGCGACGAACGCGGTTCCGATCAGGCTCGACATGCGTCCCCCTTCCCACGGTGGTACGCAGGGGGCATGCCTCGGGTTCTGCTGTGTGTGCGCGGTTACGGGCGGCCGGCCGCGACGCCCGCGTAGACCGGCGTGAGCCAGCCGTAGCGGTCCTCGACGCGGCCCTCGACGATGTCGAAGAACGACTTCTGGATCGCCTCCGTCATCGGGCCGCGCAGCCCGTTCCCGACCGGGATCCGGTCCACGGAGCGGATCGGCGTGATCTCGGCCGCGGTTCCCGTGAAGAACATCTCGTCGGCCGCGTAGATCATCTCGCGCGGAATCGTCTTCTCTTCCATCTGGAACCCGAGCTCCCGCGAGAGCTGGATCACGGACAGTCGCGTGATGCCCGGCAGCGTCGACGCCGAGAGCGGCGGCGTGTAGAGGCGGCCCTTCCAGACGAGGAAGAGGTTCTCGCCCGAGCCCTCGGAGATGCGCCCGTTGTGGTCCAGCGCGATCCCCTCGTGGTACCCGTTCGTGATCGCCTCCATCTTGATGAGCTGGCTGTTCGCGTAGTTCGCCGTCGCCTTCGCCATCGCGGGCATCGTGTTCGGCGCGATGCGCATCCACGACGAGCAGCACACGTCGACGCCCTTCTCGAGCGCCTCCGCGCCGAGGTACTTGCCCCACTCGTAGCAGCCGATCGTGACGTCCACCGGGTTCGGGAACGGGTTCACGCCGAGGGAGCCGTAGCCGCGGTAGACGAGCGGTCGGATGTAACAGGCCGGAAATCCGTTCGCGCGGACGACCTCGAGCGTCGCCTCGCGCAGCTCCTCGAGCGTGTAGGGGATCGTCATCCGGTAGATCTTGGCGGACCAGAAGAGGCGGTCGAGGTGGTCGTCGAGCCGGAAGACCGCGGGGCCGCGCGCCGTGTTGTAGCAGCGCTCGCCTTCGAACACGCCGGAGCCGTAATGGAGCGCGTGCGTGAAGACGTGGATCTTCGCGTCCGCGAAATCCACCAGCTTCCCGTTCATCCAGATCTTCTTGACGTTTTCGAAACTCATTCCGGCCTCCGGGGCGCGATCCTATCCGAAAGTGTCGAAGATTCGGCCGCTCGATCAGCCCGGATCGACCAACCGCGTGAGCGCGACGACCACGGCCGTCTCGAGGCGGAGGATGCGGGGGCCGAGAGAGAAGAAAAGAGAAGAGTTTTCTTCGAATAGTGAGATCTCGGCCGGCGCGAAGCCGCCCTCGGGGCCAATTGCGGCAAGCGCGGCCCCGGGGAACGGTCCGGCAAGCTGGGCGCCCCCGGCATCTGCGACCAGCACCCTCTCCCCTCTTACCCTTCTAAGAAAATCCCCGGTACTCTTCGGACCTTCCACGAAGGGCACGAGCGTCCGGTCGCACTGCTTCGTCGCCTCCTCGGCGATCCGCACGAGGCGCGGGAGCCGCTTCGCGAGCGCCGCGACGTGCGCGCGCTGTGAGCGCTCGGCGTCGAGCAGGACGAAGCCGGCGGCGCCGCATTCGGTGCCCTTCTCGATCGCCCACTCGATCCGCGCAGGCTCGGCGCACGCGAGCGCGACGACGACGCGGTTCGCCGGCTCGCCGGGGAGAGAAGAAGAGGAAGAGGAAGAGGAAGAGAGAGAGGGAGAGGGAGAGAAGATTTGCTTAGAAGGTAATAGGGCAATGGCGGAGCCGCCGCTCACGAGCACTGCCGCGGCCCTGGAGCCCTTTCCGTCGAGCGCGACGACCTCGTCGCCGTCCCTCAGCCGCCTCGAACGCACGTGCTCTCTCTCTTCCACTTTCAAAGAAATCTTCTGGTGCTCTTCGAGCCTTGCGAGGAACTCCGCCAGATCGGGAACGAGCACGCGTGGCGGCCGTTCTTCGGCCTTCTCACTCATTCGAAGAAACCCACGCCGTCCCGAGCCATTCGTTCTCCCGAAGCGCACGAACGCAACGGAAGCCCGTCTTTCTCAGAAGATCTTCGAACTCTCCTTCCCTTTCGACGAGCTGCCCGGAGGAGAGGAGCCTCCCGCCCGGAGTCAGGTGCGCGCGGAGCGCCGGCAGGAGCGGGGCGACTTCCTCGTGGATCATGTTCGCGGCGATCACGTCGAAGAGGGCTCGCGGGGCGAGCGCCTCGATCGGCCCGGCGAAGGCGTAAACGCGCGGAATCCCGTTCGCGCGCGCCTGCTCGCGCGTCGCGAAGGCAGCGTCGCGGTCGAGGTCGAACGCGACGACGCGCACGGCGCCCTCGAGCGCCGCAACGAATGCGAGCGTCCCCGTCCCGCAGCCCACGTCGAGGACGCGCGCCCCGGAGAGCTCTTCGGCGAGGAGGAGCCGCACCGCGAGCCGCGTCGACTCGTGCGACCCGGTGCCGAACGCGCGGACGGCGGGGAGATAGAGACGCCGGACGCCGGGGGGCGGAACGCTGGCCAGGACCCCTTCGTGGGGGTCGAAGAGATAGCGCTCGACCGTGACCGCCGTCCTCAATGCTGCCGATGCGCTCACCCAGTCGGTAGATTCTTCTTTGAAGGTGGAAAGGCCGGAAGCGCCGAGCGCGGCGAGAGCGGCCAGCGCCTCCGGCACGTCCTCGGAGTTGACCCAGAGAAGAAGGCGACCATCCGGCGCGGCGGTCGAGGAGAACTGGAGCTCGCCCAGCCCTTCGAAGAGGATTTCTTCGAATGACCCTCTCTGGGCGGCCGGAATCTCGATTCGCGTGGCGCCGACCCCCGCCTCAGCCATGTTCACCTTCTGAGAAAGGCGCCGAGACAAGAGCCGAAGCGTCGCTCGTCACGTTCCGAGGAACTCCTTGAGCCTCTCGAAGAAGCCCTTCTCGTCTTTCGTCGGCGCGCCGGCTTCGCCGTCGAACGCCGCCGCGAGCTTCTCGACGGCCTCCTTCTGCGCGTGCGTCATCTTCTTCGGCACGCGGATCGTCACGAGGACGTGCTGGTCGCCCTTGCCGCGGCCGTCGAGCCGCGGGATGCCCTTGCCCTTGAGCGTGAAGACCCGCCCCGCCGCCGTGCCGGCCGGCAGGTCGAACGTCGCCTCGCCGTGGAGCGTCGGGACCTTCATCGATCCGCCCATCGCCGCGAGGTGGAACGGCACGGCCCACGCGAGGATCACGTCGCTGCCGTCTCGCCGGAAGATCTCGTGCGGCGCCACGGAGACGAGAACGTACAGGTCGCCCGGGCGCCCGCCCGGCCGGGGCGAGTTGCCCTCGGCCGTGAGGCGCAGGCGCGCGCCGTCGTCGACCCCGGCCGGGATTCCGATCGTGAGCGTCCGCGACCTGCGAACCCGGCCCTCTCCGCGGCAGTCCGGACAGGGGTCCTTGACCTTCTCGCCCGAGCCCGAGCACTCGGGGCACGGGCGCGCCACCGCGAAGAACCCCTGGCGAAACTGGACGCGGCCCTGGCCGCGGCACGTCGGGCACGTCGCCGCGGACGCTCCGCCTTTTCCGCCGCGTCCCCGGCAGGCTCCGCAGGCCTCGAACCGCTGCAGCGGAATGGAGATCTCGGCGCCGAACGCGGCGTCCTCGAACGAAATCGTGACGTCGGCCTTGAGGTCTTCACCGTTCCGCCGCGCGGCGCGCGAGGACTCGCCTCCGAACCCGAAGAAGTCGCCGAGGATGTCGGCGAAGTCCACGAACTGGGTCGGGTCGAACCCGGGGCCGCCGCCGGCCCCCCGCACGCCCTCGGGCCCGAAGCGGTCGAAGCGCGCGCGTTTCTCCGGATCGGAGAGGACGGAATAGGCCTCGGCCGCGGCCTTGAAGCGCTCCTCGGCGGCGGCGTCTCCCGGGTTCTTGTCCGGATGGTGCCTGAGGGCGGCCTTGCGGTACGCGGCCTTGATCTCTTCGGTCGACGCGTCGCGGCCGACGCCCAGTACTTCGTAGTAGTCGCGGGTAGACGTGCTCACGGAGGGATCCTACGGGACCGCGGTCAGACCGGTTTCTCGGCGTTCTTGTCCGAATCGCCGCCGACGCGGCGTTCCTTGGACTCCGGCTTGTAGAGCATCGCCTGCGTGAGGATGCGCGAGACGCCCTTCATGTCGATCATCGCGTCGTCGATCGGCCCGCGCTCGTCACCCGTCAGGACCTCCCGGGCGTTCGCGAGCGTGCGGTCGACGCGGTCCTTCTCGTCCGGCTGAAGGAGGTTCCCGAACTCCCGGAAGATGCGGTCGTTGGCGGCGATCATCCCTTCGAGCTTGTTCTTGAGCTGGCGGATCTCCTTGCGCTTGGCGTCCGCCGCCTTGTTCGAGGCCGCCTCCTCGATGATCTTCTCGATCTCCGTCTGCGAAAGGCCGCCGGCCGGGTTGATCTGGAGGCCCTGGGCCTTGCCCGTCGCGAGGTCCTTTGCCGAGACGTTCACGATGCCGGACGAGTCGATCGCGAACGTGACCTCGATCTGGGGCACGCCCTTGGCCGAGGCCGGAATTCCGACGAGCTGGAACTTGCCGAGGGACTTGTTCTCCTTGGCGATGTCGCGCTCGCCCTGCAGGACGTGGATCTCGACCGTCGTCTGGTTGTCGGCGACCGTCGTGAAGATCTGCGTGTTCTTCGTGGGGATCGTCGAGTTGCGCTCGATGAGCTTCACGAAGATGCCGCCGTGCGTCTCGAGGCCGAGCGAGAGCGGCGTGACGTCGAGGAGGACGAGGTCCTTGATGTCGCCCCGCAGGACGCCCGCCTGGATCGCCGCGCCGACGGCGACGACCTCGTCGGGGTTGATCGAGCGGTTCGGGGGTTTCCCGAAGATCGTCTCGACCATCTGCTGGACCTTCGGCGTGCGCGTCTGGCCGCCGACGAGGATGACCGTGTCGACCTGGTCCGGGGAAAGGCCGGCGGCCTCGAGAGCGTTCTTGCAGGGGCCTTCCGTCCGGGCGATGAGTTCGGCGGCGAGCGCCTCGAACGTGTCGCGCGTCAGGAGCTTGTTGATGTGCTTCGGGCCCGACGCGTCGGAAGCGATGAACGGGAGCGCCACCATCGTCTCGAGAGTGGACGAGAGCTCGCACTTGGCCTTCTCGGCGGCCTCCTTGAGGCGCTGGAGGGCGAGCCGGTCCTGCCGGAGGTCGATCCCGCTCGACTGCAGGAACTCCGCGAGGAGCCAGTCCATGATCGCGCGGTCGAAGTCCTCGCCCCCCAGGAACGTGTCCCCCGAAGTCGAGAGGACCTCGAACATCCCGTTGTCGATCCGGAGGATCGAGATGTCGAACGTGCCCCCGCCGAGGTCGTAGACGGCGATCGTCTCCTGCTTGCGGTTCTTCTCGAGCCCGTACGCGAGCGCCGCGGCCGTGGGCTCGTTGATGATGCGCAGGACCTCGAGCCCGGCGATGCGGCCCGCGTCGCGCGTCGCCTGCCGCTGCGAGTCGTCGAAATACGCCGGGACCGTGATGATCGCTTCCTTGATCTCCTCGCCGAGCGCCTCCTCGCAGAACTCCTTGATCTCGCGCAGGACGAATGCCGCGATCTCCTCGGGCGAGTAGTCCCGGTCCCGGACGCGGATCTTCACGTCGCCGTTCGTCGCCTCGACCAGCGTGTACGAAAGGTGCTCGCGCGCGTGCTTGACCTCGGCGTCCGTCCACTTGCGGCCGATGAGGCGCTTGACGGCGTAGATCGTCTGCGTCGGATTCGTGATCGCCTGTCGCTTCGCGATCTGTCCGACGAGGCGCTCGCCGTCCTCCGTGAAGCCGACGATGGACGGCGTCGTGCGGGCGCCCTCGCGGTTGGGGACGACCTGGGGCGAGCCCACCTCCACCACGGCGACACAGGAGTTCGTGGTGCCGAGGTCGATCCCGAGAACCTTAGCCAAGGGCGGCCTCCTTCGCGGTCCCGTTCTCCCGGCCCGGCGCACCGGCGACCTTGACGCGCGCGGGCCTCAGGAGGCGTTCGTTCAGCATGTATCCCTTCTGGAACACCTCGAGGACGGTGCCCGGCGCCGTGTCGGCCGTCTCTTCCCTGACGACGGCCTCGTGGACGTTCGGGTCGAACGGAAGCCCGAGCGCCGGCACCTCGACGAGGCCGTAACGGCGCAGGGACTCGCCGAGCTGGCGGGCGATCATGTCGATGCCCGCCTGGAAGTCCTCGCTCGACGCGTCGCCGCGGTGCGCGAGCGCGCGCTCGAAGTTGTCGAGGACGCCGAGCAGGTCGTTGAACGCGTCGGCGAGGGCGAACTTGAAGTACTCGGCCTTGTCCTTCTCGGTGCGGCGCTTGAGGTTGTCGAAGTCGGCCGATTTCCGGAGGAGCGCTTCGCGCAAGCGCCCCGCCTCTTCCTCGGCGCGGATCGCGCGCTCCTTCGTCCCCTCGAGCTCGTCGTGGGCTCGCCGGGCCCGGTCGATCGCGGCTGCCAGCTCGGCCTCGGCGGCTGCGAGGCGCGGATCCGGCGGCTGCGCCTGCGGCACCGGTGCCGGGGGTCGCTCGGGAGGCGGATCCGGAACCCGCGCGGACGCGGACTCGTCCTGCTTCTGGCGCTGGCGCTCCTCGACGGCCTCGATCGCGCGCTCGGCCTCCTCGAGTGCCTTCGCGACGGCGTCCCGGCTCTCGGTCTCGAGGAAGATGATCCCGTCGTCCTCGTCGCGCCTCTTGCGGCCCGTCACGCGGCGCCCTCCGTGAGCCGGTGGCTCACGTAGCGCCCGAGCTCCTCGACGAGGGGCACGACGCGCTCGTACTCCATCCGGCGCGGGCCGACGACGCCGAGCGCGCCGAGGACGCGGTCGCCCTTGCGGTACGGCGCGGTGACGACGGCCGTCTGCGTCTCGCCGGTGAAGACGCTGTCCGAGCCGATCACGACCCGGGCCCCGTCGAAGGACAGGCAGTCCGTCAGGAGGTTCACGAGCCGGGCCTTCTCCTCGAACACGCGGAACATGCGCCGGAGCGCTTCGACGTCGCCCCGGAACTCGGGCTTCTCGAGCAGGGACTCGGTGCCGTCGACGAAGACGGTGTCACCCTCCGGGCGGCCTTCCGCGAACGCGCGCCGTCCCAGCTCGAGCGTGCGGGCGAGCGCATGGTCCATCCGGACCTTCTCCTCGGCGAGGGCCTCGAGCAGGAGGGCGCGGATCTCGTCGAGCGTCTTGCCCGCGTAGTCCACCGTGAGGCGGCGCGAAATCGCGTCGAGTTCGGCCTGCGCGAAGTCGTCGCGCGTTTCGATCAGGCGGCTCTCGACGAGTCCGGCGTCGGAAACCTCGGCCACGAGGATCCGGCGCTCGGTGAGGCGCGTGAAGTGCACCGAGTCGAGGACGAACCGCGCGGACGCGGGCGCGGCCACGACCCCGACCTCTCCCGTGAGCCGGAACAGGACACGGGAGGTCGCCTGGAAGAAGCGGTCCGTCTCGAAGGGCTCGGGGGCCAGCTCCTCGGCGATCCGGGCGCGCTCCTCCGCGCTCGGAAGGCGCGTCGTCATGAGCTCCTTCACGAAGGCACGGTAGCCGAGGTCCGTCGGGACGCGCCCGGCCGAGACGTGGGGGTGCGTGAGGAACCCGAGATCCTCGAGGTCGGCCATCGCGTTGCGCAGCGATGCCGACGAAAGCCCGAACTTTCCGGCCTTCGTCAGCTGGCGCGAGGACACCGGAACCGCGCTTTCGATGTACGCGACGATCACCGACGCGAGCACCTCGCGGGATCGGCCGTCCAACCCCTTGAATTCACTAATCATGTGCGGCGAATTGCGCCTCCGAGAACGCCTTCAGGCTCCAAGAACCGTGCGCACAGATGATAACAAACGGGAAAGCCCTCCCGGGGGACTCCTCCCCCGGGAAGCCGCGCTCCGCGCCGGGCGTCGAGAGGTCCGCGGTGTAAGATGGAAAGTGCTCCGTACTGGAGGTTTGGCGAAGGCTCGATGGTTTTTTTCAACTACGCGACGATGCAGATGGCCGCGAAGATCGTGTACTACGGTCCCGGCCTCTGCGGGAAGACGACGAACCTCCACGTGATTTACGGGCGCACGGCGCCCACGTCGCGCGGGGAGATGGTCTGCCTCGAGACCGAGACGGACCGGACTCTGTTCTTCGACCTGCTCCCGCTCGACGTCGGCGTGATCGGGGGCTTCAAGACGCGTCTCCAGCTCTACACGGTTCCCGGCCAGGTTTTCTACAACACGACCCGCAAGCTCGTGCTGAAGGGCGTCGACGGCATCGTCTTCGTCGCCGACTCGCAGCGCCCGATGCGGGACCCGAACGTCGAGAGTCTCAAGAATCTCCGCGAGAACCTCGCCGAGATCGGCCTCACCCTCGAGAGCGTCCCCCACGTCTTCCAGTACAACAAGCGCGACCTCCAGAACATCCTCACGCTCGACGAGCTCAACGAGTCGCTCAACCCCGACGGGTCCGTCGAGTCGTACGAGGCGTCTGCCACGAACGGCACGGGCGTCTTCGAGACGCTCAAGGCGATTTCGAAGCTCACCCTGCGCTCCCTCAAGGGCCGCATGACCATCGAACAGCGCCGTCCGACCGTCGTCGTGTCGGGCGAGACGCCGGCGCCGATCCCGGCCGCGGCGCTCCACGCCGGAGCCGTCGGCCCCCGCACCTCGGGAATCACGGCCGCCATCGATTCGCTGGGCGACGAGAGCGGCTCCGCGGCGCCGCCCGCCCCGGCCCGCGACCCCTACGACTCCACGATCTCCCGCCTCCAGCGGCTCCAGTCCCTCCACCGCCAGGGCGTCGACCTGCACGCCGCGAGCGCCTCCGGCACGAGCCTCGCGGCCCTCACGCCGCCTCCATCGGCCGCGACGGACGGAGGCCCGCAGGACGCCCCGTTCGAGGCCGCCAACCTGCCACCCGCGGACGATCCCGCCGCCGAAGTGAGCTTCGCCGAGATCCAGCCGCCCCCGGACGATCCGCCGACGGACTCTTCCGTGAAGCACGTGCGCGTCCGCTCGAACGTCGACATCCTGTCCGAGCTCGAGAAGCTGCGGAAAATCGCGACGCAGAAACCGGCCTCGCCCGCCCAGAAGGTCCGGAGCGCCGCCGACGTCTCGCTCGACGATCTGCTCGGCTCCTCGCGCAATCGCAAGAAGGACGTCGCGCAGAGTTTCGAGGTCCTCGTTCCGCGAGACGCACTCGCGAAGAGCCGCCGCGTGACCGTGGCCCTGCGCTTCGGCGACGACACCGGCGCCGCGATCGGCCCGGAGAAGCGCTTCGACGTCGAGATCGCCACGCCGCAGGATCTCCAGAAGCTCCTGCTCTCCCTCAAGTTCAACGTTCGTGCCGAATGAGGGGCGCGCGTTTTCTCGCCGTCCTCGGAGTGCTCGTGTTGGCGGGGTGCGCGTCCGCGCCGGCCGGAGATCAGGCGGCCGTGCCGGCTCCCCCGTCGCCCGACACCGCCGCGTTCGCGGCCCGCGCCCAGGCGACGGACCTCTTCTACCGCGGCAAGGCCTTCGCGCTCGCGGGTGACGCCGACTGCGCGCGGGATGCGTTCCACGGCGCGCTCGAGACGTTCCGCGCGGCGGCCCGCCCCGGGAATGCGTCCGACGTCGCCTTCGCGGGCGAGCTGTGGGAAAGCGTCGCCGCCTACCGGCCCGTCCTCGACGCCGCCGCACGCGCCGCCGAGCCGGAGCGCGCGCCCGCGGAGGACCCGCGCGACAGCCTCGTCGCCGCGGCGCCGACGGCAAGCCCCGAGGAGTTCGAGAAGGCGAGGCGGGAGATCGACGCCGTTTCCCCGGGCATCTCGTTCGACATTCCGATCGTGGTCAACGAGCAGGTGCTGCGTGCGGTCGCCTTCTACCAGTTCCGGATCCCGCTCGGCTTCGCGACGGCTCTCAAGCGCAGCGGCCGCTACCTCGATCTCATGCGCGGCATCCTGAAGGAAGAGGGTGTCCCGCAGGACCTCGTGTACGTCGCGATGGTCGAGTCCGCCTTCAAGTACCAGGCGCACTCGCGCGCCGCGGCGCACGGATTCTGGCAGTTCATCGAGGGCACCGGCCGCCGCTACGGCCTCCACCGCACGCGCGAATACGACGAGCGCAGCGACGCCGTGAAGTCGACGCGGGCCGCGGCCGCGTACTTCCGGGACCTCTACGAGATGTTCGGCGACTGGCACCTCGCGATGGCGGCGTACGACGCCGGCGAGGGCCGGATCCTGAAGGGACTTCAGCGGACCGGGGCCCGCGATTTCTGGGAACTCGCGCAGGGCTCGACGCTGCGCCGGGAGACGCGCGACTACGTTCCCTTCGTCCTCGCGACGGCTCTCATGGCCAAGGATCCGGCCCGCTTCGGGTTCGACGTCGTCCCCGACCCGCCGATCGCGTGGGACACCGTGACGATCTCGAAGCCGGTGGACCTCGGGCGCGTGGCCGCGGCCGTCGGCGCCACGCTGCCGGAGCTCCAGCTCCTCAACAGCGAGCTCCGGACTCGCTCGACGCCCCACCGCGTCCCGTCTTACGGCCTCCGGATCCCGCCGGGCACCTCGGCGCTCGTCGTCGCGCGGCTGCCCGGCCTCCCGTCGGCGCCCGAGGTTGCCGAGAAGCGCATCACGGTGAAGAAGGGCGAGACTCTGAACAAGGTCGCCGCGCGCGCGGGCGTCTCCGTCGCCGAGCTCTGCGACTGGAACGACATCCCGCGCACCGCGAAGCTCCAGAAGGGGACCGTCCTCGTCGTCCCGTCGCGCCCGAAGCATCAGGCGAAAGAGCAGCTCGCCGCGAAGTCCTCGAACCCGCAGGGCGAGATCCGCAGCGTCCCGACCCCCGCGTCCGCGATCACGCGCGCGTCGGACGTAGGCCCGTTCACGTCGGCGCCCGCCGCGGCGACACCGGCTTCCCCTGCCGCCGCCGCCGCGGCGCTTCCCGCGCGCGTCGACATCCCGGCGGAGGGTTTCGCCGGGGCGGGGACTGCTGCAGCCGGCAACGCCGCGGCCCGAAAGGTCAAGCACACCGTCAAGCCCGGCGAGACGCTCTACTCGCTCGCGGCGCGCTACGGCACGACGACCGACGCGATCCTCCGCGAAAACCGCCTGCGTTCGGCCCGGTCGCTCCGCGCGGGCCAGACGCTGACCCTCACGCTCGCCGTCCTGAACTGACCGCGGCGCCTCCATGACGGTCGCCCGTGCGCATTCCGCGACGGTCGTTGGCCTCGACGGAGTCCCGGTGGTCGTGGAGTGCGCCGTCGGCGCCGGCCTGCCCGGCCTGACGCTCGTCGGTCTGCCCGACGCCGCCGTGAAGGAGAGCCGCGAGCGCATCCGTTCGGCACTCCGCCACGTCGGCTTCCCCGCCCCGCCGAAGAACGTCGTCGTCAACCTCGCGCCCGCCGACCTTCCGAAGTCCGGCACCGCGCTCGATCTCGCCGTCGCCCTCGCGATCCTCGCCGCGAACGGCGACGTCCCGGCCGAAGCGCTCGACGGCGCGATGCTCGTCGGGGAGCTCGGGTTGGACGGCGCCCTCCGGCCCGTGCCCGGCGTCCTTGCCCTCGCGGAGGCGGCGCGGGACCAGGGCAAGAAAATTCTCGTTCCTTCTGAGAATGGTCCGGAGGCTGCGGCACTCGGCGGCCTCGTTGTGCACGCGGCCGATCATCTGGGCGCGGCCATCGCGCACCTTCTAGGAAAAATCCCCCTTCCGAAATCCACCCCGACTGTCGAACGAACCGCAACCGCCGCCGCGGAGCCCGACCTCTCGGACGTGCGCGGCCAGGCCGTCGCGAGGCGGGCCCTCGAGATCGCGGCCGCCGGCGGACACAACCTTCTGATGACGGGGCCGCCGGGGTCCGGCAAGACGATGCTCGCGCGGCGCCTGCCCGGACTCCTCCCGCCGCTCTCGCGCGAGGAGAGCCTCGAGGTCACGCGCATCTGGAGCGTCGCAGGCAGGCTGCCTGCGCGCAGCGGGCTCCTCGTCCAGCGCCCCTTCCGCTCGCCGCACCACGGAGCATCGGCCGCGGCCCTGGCGGGGGGCGGTTCCGACCCGCGCCCCGGAGAGCTGTCACTCGCGCACTACGGCGTCCTCTTCCTCGACGAGCTGCCGGAGTTCAGGCGTGACGCCCTCGAAGCGCTGCGCGAGCCTCTCGAGGACGGCGTCGTGTCCGTCGCCCGCGCCGCCGGCGCGCGGACCTTCCCCGCGCGCTTCCTGTTCGTCGCGGCCATGAACCCCTGCCCGTGCGGGCATCGGGGAGATCCGCGGCGCGAATGCGCCTGCTCCCCCCGGGACGTGGCCCGCTACCGCCGGAAGATCTCGGGGCCGCTGCTGGACCGGATCGACCTCCACGTTGAGGTTCCCGCCCTCTCGTCTTCCGATTTCGGAGCGGACGGCGACGGGGAGCCCTCCCGCGCCGTGAGGGCCCGGGTCGTGGCCGCGCGGGAGGTCCAGCGGGCCCGCACGGGCGATCCTCGGCTCGTCAACGCCGCCCTGTCCGGCCGTTCGGGGCGCGTGGCGCTGAGGCCGACCCCCGACGCCAAGGCCCTGCTCGAACGCGCCGTCGACCGCCTGACGCTCTCGGCCCGCGCCTACCAGCGCGTTCTGCGCGTGTCCCGGACGATTGCGGACCTCGCCGGCCGAACCTCAATCGGGGCCTCGGAGGTGGCGGAGGCGCTGCGATACAGGCCCGGGCGCGAGACTTCCGAATCTTCGTAAGTCATTGAAATCCGTATGGTTCTCATGATGCATCCAATTCACTTGACAGGCTCCCATCAGGGGCTCAAATTCGGCCCGCACACCTCAGGGCCTTCGTGGGTAGGCCGTGCTTTTTTTTGTCCGGGCGGTTCCCGGAACGCACGAGCGGTAACGAGCGAGACGAGATGCCGAAGCGCGAGCACACGATCATCTTCGTCCCCCACGCCAGAGCGCGTTTCAGGCAGTTCCACGTCTCCTCGAGGCTGCTCTGGGGCCTCGGCGCCGCCTTCCTGACCGCCGTCTTCCTGGGCGCCACCTTCTCGATCCTCTGGGTGCGATCCATCAACAAGAACCGCGAAGTCACGGCGATCCTGGCCGAGAACTCGGACCTGCGCTCCCGAGCGGCCCTCACGAACGCCCGTCTCGAGTCCCTCGAGAAGCAGCTGGCGGAGTTCGAGGACCGCACCCGCCGCCTTTCGATCGTCGCCGGCCTCTCGGCCGTACGCGACCCCGGTACCGGTGGCGTCGGCGGCCTGTCCGCGGCCCCGATCGACCCTTCGGCTTCGGCCGACACGGGGCTCACCGAGGCCGGCCGTCGCGGCGCCCTCCTCTCGTCGCGGCTGCAGCTCGTCGAGAAGCGGCTGGCGACTCAGGCCGACCAGCTCGCCCTCACGCCCACGATCGCTCCGGCGGCCGGGGTCCTGACGGCCGGTTTCGGCCAGAGGCCCGACCCGTTCACCGGCCACCCCGAATACCACCCCGGGATCGACATCTCGACGCCGGCGGGCAACCGCATCGTCGCGCCCGCCTCCGGCACCGTCGTGAAGGTCGGCGTGGACAAGGGCTACGGCCGATTCGTCCAGATCGCGCACGGCTACGGCGTCACGACGCTCTACGGGCACCTGCAGGCCGCGCGCGTGGCCGAAGGACAGCGCGTCAAGCGGGGCGATCTCGTCGCCCTCGTAGGATCCACGGGCCGTTCCACAGGCCCGCACCTCCACTACGAGGTGCGCGTGGACGGCAAGCCGAATAACCCCCTGGACTACGTTCTGAACGCTTTTTGACCGGAGTCCGGGTCCTTTGGTTTTCGGGGCATTTTCTGCTGGGTCCTGCACGGCGGCGGCACGGCGCGCTGACGAGCGCACCCTTGCCCTCTTCACCTTCTTCTAAGAATCCCCTCTCCTCTTCTCCTGCTAAACTCACCGTTCTTCGCGCGAAGCGCGCGGAGCCCACCTTTCATGATCATCGACAAGGCTCTCTCTAAAGTCTTCGGCACGAAGCACGAACGCGACGTGAAGGCCATGCGGCCCCGCGTGGCGGAGATCAACGCACTCGAGGCCGGAATCAAGCCGCTCTCGGACGACGAGCTGCGCGCGCGCGTCGGCGCGATCCGCACACGCGTCCAGGACGCCATGAAGTCCCTTCCCGAGAACGTCGAGGAGCGCCGCGCCCTCGCCCGGGAAACGCTGAACAAAGAGCTCGTCGAGACGTTCGCGCTCGTCCGCGAGGCGGCCTGGCGCGCCATCGGGCAGCGTCACTACGACGTCCAGCTCATGGGCGGCATGGTCCTCCACGAGGGCAAGATCGCCGAGATGCGGACGGGCGAGGGCAAGACGCTCGTCGCGACGCTCGCCGTTTCCCTGAACGCCCTGTCCGGGCGCGGGGTCCACGTCGTGACCGTCAACGACTACCTCGCCCGCCGCGACGCCGACTGGATGGGGCGGATCTACAAGTTCCTCGGCTTCACGGTCGGCTGCATCCAGCACGACATGCCGGACGAGGACCGCCGCGCCGCCTACCGCTGCGACATCACGTACGGCACGAACAACGAGTTCGGCTTCGACTACCTGCGCGACAACATGAAGTTCGAGCTCGCGCAGATGGTCCAGCGAGGGCACGTCTTCGCGGTCGTCGACGAGGTCGACTCGATCCTCATCGACGAGGCCCGGACGCCGCTCATCATCTCGGGCCCGTCCGAGGGCGAGACGGACATCTACTACAAAGTCGACCGGATCATCCCGAAGCTCGTCCGCGGAGAAGAGGTCAAGGACAAGTACGGGAACAAGACGACGACCGGCGATTTCCTCCTCGACGAGAAGGCCCATACCTCGTCGCTGACGGAGGAAGGCGTCACGAAATGCGAGCGCCTCCTCGGCGTCGAGAACCTCTACGACCCGGTCAACATCGACGTCCTGCACGCCTGCCAGCAGGCCCTGCGCGCGCACACGCTCTACAAGCGCGACGTGGCCTACGTCGTCAAGGACGGGCAGGTCATCATCGTCGACGAGTTCACGGGCCGCCTCATGCCCGGACGCCGCTGGTCCGACGGGCTCCACCAGGCCGTCGAGGCGAAGGAAGGGGTCAAGATCGAGCGCGAGAACCAGACGCTCGCGACGATCACCCTCCAGAACTACTTCCGCATGTACGACAAGCTGTCGGGCATGACGGGCACGGCCGACACCGAGGCGGCCGAGTTCGACAAGATCTACAAGCTGGACGTCGTCGTGATCCCGACCAACCGGGACATGGTCCGAAAGGACGAGCACGACCTCGTCTACCGGACGGAGCGCGAGAAGTTCGACGCCGTCGTCGAGGAGATCGCCGAGAAGAACGAGAAGGGCCAGCCCGTCCTCGTGGGCACGATCTCGATCGAGAAGTCCGAGCACCTCTCGACGATGCTCAAGAAGCGGAAGGTCCCGCACGTCGTCCTGAACGCGAAGTACCACGAGCAGGAAGCGACGATCGTCGCCCAGGCGGGCCAGGTGGGCGCCGTCACGATCGCGACGAACATGGCCGGCCGCGGCACGGACATCCTTCTCGGCGGCAACCCGGAGTACCTCGCCCGCCAGAAGGCCAAGGACGACGAGGAGCTCTACAAGAAGCTGCTCGTCGAGCTCCAGAAAGAGACGGCCGAGGCGCACGACCAGGTCGTCGAGCTCGGCGGCCTCCACATCATCGGCACCGAGCGCCACGAGTCGCGCCGCATCGACAATCAGCTCCGCGGCCGCGCGGGCCGCCAGGGCGACCCGGGCTCGTCGCGCTTCTACCTCTCGCTCGAGGACGACCTCATGCGGATCTTCGGGTCCGACCGGCTCTCGGGCCTCATGAAGCGCCTCGGCATGGAGGAAGGCGTCCCGATCGAGCACCGGTGGGTCACGAAGTCGATCGTGCGCGCGCAGGGGCAGGTCGAGGGCCGCAACTTCGACACCCGCAAGCACCTCCTCGAGTACGACGACGTCATGAACAAGCAGCGCGAGGAGATCTACCGGCTCCGCAAGGAGATCCTGACCGGCAAGCTCTCGCGCGACTACGTGATCGCCCTCGCCGAGGACGTCTCGGAGGACTACGTCGACCGGCACTGCCCCGCCGGCAAGGACGTCTCCGAGTGGAACTGGGACGCCTTCGAGTCGCTCGTATTCGAGACCTACGGCTTCAAGCCCTCCGCGAAGGGCCTGTCGACGAGCGAGACGAACGCGGAGCTCAAGGAGAGCCTCCGGGCCGCCGTGCGCGAGACCTACGAGGCCAAGGAGAAGTCCGTGGGGCCCGAGGTCTTGCGCGACTTCGAGAAGTTCTTCATGCTCCAGACGGTCGACACGCTCTGGAAGGACCACCTCCTCGGCCTCGACCACCTCAAGGAAGGCATCGGGCTGCGCGGATACGGGCAGCGCGACCCGCTCGTCGAGTACAAGAAGGAGTCGTTCGCCCTTTTCGAGGCGATGAAGGAAGGGATCGAGGAACAGATCCTCCAGTACCTCTTCCGCTTCGAGGTCCAGCAGGCCCCGGCGGAGCGCGCCTCCCAGCAGGAAGTCGCCGTCGAGGTCTCGGCCGGAGAAGCGGCGGCGGACGGCTCGGCCTCCTCGCGCCGCGCAGCGGCCGAGCTCGAGAAGAGGGCCCGCCACCGGGAACAGGACCTGAACTACCAGGGCGCCTACGACCCGACCTCGGGCGGCGATTTCGCGGTCTCGACCGTGAAGTCCGCGGGCCCGAAGGTCGGCCGGAACGACCCCTGCCCGTGCGGATCCGGAAAGAAATACAAGAAGTGCCACGGCGCCCACGCGCCCGTCGGCTGAGCCTCCCCTACTTCACCGACCCGACCGTGAAGCCCGCGATGAAGCGGTCGAGGAACAGGTTGTAGACGACGGCGATCGGCAGGCTCGCGATGAGGCACGCCGCCATCAGCGAGCCCCAGTAGTAGACGTCGCCCCTCACGAGATAGATCGGGATGCCGACGCCGATCATCTGGTTGCGCTCCGGGGAGATGAACGTCAGCGCGTAGACGAACTCCTGCGTCACGAGCGTGAAGCTGAAGATGACGACCGTCAGGATCCCCGACACGGAGATCGGGACGACCATCCGGAAGAACGCGCCGAAACGCGTCAGGCCGTCCACCATCGCCGCGTCCTCCAGCTCCTTCGGAATGGACTTGAAGAAGCCCATCAGGAGCCAGATGGAGAACGGGATCGTCATGCTCGGGTAGACGACGACCACGGAGAAGATGCTGTCCTGAAGGCCCAGGAGCGCGACGACGCGCGAGAGCGGGATGAAGAGCAGCGTCGGCGGGATCAGGTACGTCAGGAAAATCGCGATGCCCAGCCGCTCGCCCCAGCGGCCCGCGAGCCGGGTGAGCGCGTACGCGGCCGGCACGGCCAGGACGAGGGTGATCGCGACGACGAGGACGCCCACGAGCGCCGTGTTTCCGAGCCAGCGCAGGAACCGCGTCTCCGCGAACAGGAACCGGATGTGCTCGAACGTGGGCGGGAGGTTGAAGAGGAACGGGTTGTTCTCGACCGTGTAGAGGTCGATGTTCTGCTTGAAGGCCGCGATGAGCATCCAGAAGAAAGGAAAGCCTAGCGCGACGACGAAGAAGCCCAGGACCGAGGCGTGCAGCGCGCGGGCCGCGAGCTTCCGGAGCCCGCCGCGCTCCATCAGGCCACCTCGCTGCGGTGGGCGATGCGCAGCATGAAGTACGCGACCGCGATGAGAACGGGCACCAGGAACAGCGAGATCGCGGCCCCCGCCGCGAGGTCGCTGCCCGCGATCCCGGTCGCGAAGGCGAGCGACGGCAGCGTCTGCGTCGAGTCGAAGGGGCCGCCGGCGGTCAGGATGTAGACGACCGTCATGTCCGTGAAGGTGAAGATGATCCCGAAGAGGACGGCCACGCTCAGGATGGGCGTCATCATCGGGATCTTGATCTGGAAGAGCGTCCTCCAGAACCCTGCACCGTCGATGGCCGCGGCCTCCGGGATCTCCTTCGGAATGGCCGAGCGACCGGCCAGCATGATCACGGTGGAGAACGGGATCAGCCGCCAGCAGTGCACGAGGACGACCGAGGCCATCGCGAGGTTGGGCTCGCCGAGCCACATCGGAGTGCTGTAGGGCTTGTAGACGTGCAGCGCGACGAGGACCCACGTGATGACGCTGTAGATGGAGTCGAGGATCCACTTCCAGCCGATCGTGCCGAGCGAGACCGGCGCCACCCAGGGCAGGAGGATGAGAAACCTCACGAGCCCGCGTCCGCGGAACGGCTCTTCCAGGGCCGTCGCGAGGATGTTCGAGCACACGATCACGATGACCTGGGCGCACAACGTGAACACGATGGAGTTCCGGATCGCCTTGCGGAAGCCGGGGCTCTGGAGAATGCTCCGGAAATTCTCCAGGCCGACGAAGTGAACTCCCGAGGTGCCGATGCGGGCGTCGCTGAAGGCGTAGAGAACCGCGAGGACGAGCGGGATTCCGACGAGCGCGAGGATGTAGAGCACGGCCGGCAGGAACATGGCGGGCGCGAGCCCGCGCTCCTCCCGCCTCGCGCCCCCGCTCATCGCTTGCGCATCCCCGTCGATTCGTCGAACACCTTCAGGTGGCGCTTCTCGACGGCGAAGTCGTACGTCGCGTCCTTCGCGAAAACGCCGGCGTGCGTCGAGGCGATGCGCGAGACGACCTTGGCTCCCGCGTGGGGCCCGTCCGCAAGCGTCCCGTAGAGGATGCGTTCGGCGCCGAGATACTCCTCGTGGCTGAACACGAGGCGCATCGGGACGGAATCCGGGACGGCGACGGCGAGCGCGGGGAGGAAGTGCTCGGGCCTGAAGCCCGTGACCGTGCCCCCGGCGGGGACGAGGTTCATCGGGGGCGAACCCAGGAAGGTCGCGACGAACGTGTCGGCCGGCTCGTCGTAGACCTCGGCCGGGGTCCCGATCTGGCGGACCCGGCCCTTGTCCATCACGACGACGCGGTCCCCCATCGCCATCGCCTCGACCTGGTCGTGCGTAACGTAGATCGTCGTCGTCCCGACCCGCTTCTGGAACTGCTCGAGCTCCTCGCGGGCCGACGCGCGGAGCTTCGCGTCGAGGTTCGAGAGGGGCTCGTCGAGGAGAAAGACCGCGGGTTCGCGGACGATCGCGCGCGCGAGGGCGACGCGCTGGCGCTCGCCGCCGGACAGCTCGCGCGGCTTGCGGTCGAGGAGCCTGCCGATCCCGAGGAGCCCCGCGGCCCACCGGACCTTCTGGTCGTGCCGGTCCTTCGGGACGTTCTGCGCCTTGAGCGGGAACGCGATGTTCTTGTAGACGGTGAGGTGGGGATAGAGCGCGTAGCTCTGGAAGACCATGGCGATGCGGCGCTCGCGCGGGGACAGGTGGTTGACGACCTGCCCACCGATGAGGATCTCACCGGACGTCGGGGTCTCGAGGCCCGCGATCATCCGGAGGAGTGTGGTCTTCCCCGAACCCGAGGGCCCGAGGAAGACCAGGAACTCCCCCTCTTCCGTCGCCAGGCTGACGTCGTTGACGGCTCCGAGCTCTCCCTGCTTGAAGACCTTCGTCAGGTTCCGTGTCTCGACGACCGCCATCCTGCCGCCCGCGCTACTTCCAACGCGCGAAGATCCGCTTGTACTCGGCCTCGGCCGCCTTCGCGGCGTCTTCGGCCGACTCGTCGCCCCGCGCCACTTTCGCGAACATCGTCGGGATGACCCAGGTCGAGAACGCTTCGGAGATGCCCGCCGTCGCGTAGCCCGGGTAGCCGACGTTCGTCGCCCAGTCGAGGACGTTGCCGAGGACCTTGTACTTGTCCGGGGGGTTCGCCCGCGGGTCGTTCGCGATCTGCTTCTGGAGGTCCGGGACCGTCGAGGGGAAGCACGGGAAGTTGTAGAACTGCCCGGCCGCGAAGCCCTCGTGGAAGTGGTCCATGAAGTCGATCAGGAACTTCTGGGCGCCCTCCTTGTTCTCGGCGAACTCCCAGATCACGTGGCAGTTCATGACGTGCTCGGCCGCGAGCCGCCGGACCGGCCCCTTCAGGGCGGGACAGACCATGATCTTGCTGTCGATCGGGAGCTTCTCCCGCTCGGACTGGCGCGTGACCGAGATCGCGTTCGCGACGTACGAAACGCGGCCCGCGAGCATCGCCTGGTTGTTCGAGGGAGGCGTCCACGTGAAGACCTCGGCCGTCTCCGTCTGGGTGTAGAGCTCCTTCATGTACTTCAGGGCCTCGATCGTCTGCTTCGAGTTGATCGTGACGTTGCCCGCCTCGTCCTGCTCGGCGCCGCCGAACGACCAGAGGAGCGCGCGCAGCGCCATGCTCGAGTCGAGCTCCTGCGAGAGGCCGAGCCCGCACGGGTGACCGTTCTTGTCCCGGATCTTCTTTGCGCCCTTGAGGAGGTCGTCGTACGTGTCGGGGCCGTTCGGGAACCCGGCTTCCGTCCACCAGTCCTTGTGCCAGTTGCCGGGGTCGGGCGTGTAGGCGTCCGAGAATGCGAAGTACTTCTTCGTCTTCGGGTTGTACGTGGACTTGTGCGCGAGGTCGATCTTCTTTCCGTGCTTCTTCTCGACCTCCTTGTACACGTTCGTCATGTCGATGACCGAGGACTCGTACGCCGCGGGCGGCGACAGGAACATGAAGAGGTCGTGGCCCTTCTTCGCCGAGACCTCGGAGGCGGCGCGCGCCCCGATGTCCACGAGGTTGATGTTGTCCACGATGACGTTCGTGTTGTTCTTCTGGCCCCATTCCTTCGTGTAGGTGCCGTTGAACCACGTGTCCCACGCCGGGACGAAATGGCTCCACTGGAGGATCTTCAGCGTCTTCTGCTGGGCGGCCGCGCGCTGGGGGAAGAGGAAGGCGGGCCCGCCGATCCCGGCGGCGAGGGCGCCGCCCCCGGTGAGCTTCGCGAACCTGCGGCGGGTGATCCCGGTGGGAAGCACGTTCTTCGTCATGGGGCGCTCCTTCGGCCTTCCGGCCTCTCACGTTGGCGTGATCGGATCGCGGGACGCTTCTGAGTGGCCACATGAGATCACCTCTCAACGGGGTCGGTCAACCGGAACGACGGGTCCCGCCGCGGCCTGGCTTATCCTCTTCAAGACCGTGCTCGCCGGAACCGGCAATTCGCTCCGCAGGCGGCTCCTGGGCGTGCCGGGCTCCGCGGCGCTCCTGGTCCTCGTTCTCGGCGCGGGCCTCTCCTTCCTGGGCTGCCTCGGCGCCTTCGGCCCGGCCTTGCGAACGACCCGGTCGGCCGTGGCGCTCTACCTCGCCGGTTCCGCCGCCGTGGCCCTCCTCGGCCTCCGCGCCTGCGCCGCGCGCTCGTTCGCCCGGGCCGCCGCGGCCGCGGCCGCCGCCGGGCTCGTCATGCGGCTGGGGCTCGCGTGGGTCGCGCCTCTCGACTACGACCTCCAGTCCTACGCGATCGTCGTCAACGCGGTGAATCACGGCCAGGTCGTCTACGAGGCCACAGGCCGGTACAACTACGGCCCGATCTGGTTCCACGTGCTGCAGGCGGCGGCGCGGGCCGCGCGGGCCGCCGGACTCTCGCCGTTCTTCGGATTCCGGCTCGTGACGATCGCGGGCGACGCCGCTCTCGCGCTCGCACTGCTCGCGTTCGGCCTCGCCGGCGACACGCCGCGGCGGGCCGTCGCGCGCTCGATCCTCTTCTGGACGAGCCCGATCGCGATCGCCGCGAGCGCGTTCCAGGGCCAGTTCGACGCCCTCGCGATCGCCTTCTTCGTCGCCGCGCTCGCGCTCGTCAGGCGAAGCGGCGCGCGCCGGGCCACGTTCCTCGCCGCCGCCGTCGTCGGAGCCGGCATCGCGGTCAAGCAGATCGTCGTGGTGTTCCTGGGGGGCTTCCTCGGGCTCGCCCGCCGGAACGCCGCGCGCCTGCGCGACGCGGCGCTCGCCGCCGCCCCGTTCGTGCTGCTCCTCCTGCCCTGGTATCTCGTGGCGCCCGCGGCGGTCGTGAAGAACGTGCTGCGCTACGCGAGCCTGCCCGGCATCTGGGGCTGGTTCTCCCTCCTGAAGCTCGCGGGCGGCGGCCTCCCGTTCCCGGCGGCGTTGGTTTCCTACGGCGCGCTGATCCTGGCCGGCGCGCTCGCGTTCCGCGCCGTCCGCCGGGGCGACGCGGGCCTCGACGCGAGCCGCCTCGCGGCGCTCGTCTTCCTCGCGCTGACGCCGGGCTGGGGGTTCCAGATGCTCGTCTGGCCCGTGGCGCTGGCTCCCGCGCGCCGAGAGGGCCTGCCGGTCCTCCTCTACACGGCCGCGGGAATGGGCGCGTACGCGCACCTGCTGCGCGTTCACGAGGCCGACGCCGTGTTCCTGACGCTCACCTGGCTCGCCGTGCTCGCCTGGCTCGCCCGCCTCGCTCCCCTCCTGCCGGGACGGCCCCCTCGCGCCCCGTATGGTATGAATCCACATGGTGAACGACCGTGACATCCCCCTGGCGCTGACGTTCGACGACGTTCTCCTCCTCCCCGCCCACTCCCGTGTCCACCCCGCCGACACGGACCTCCGGACCCGGCTCACGGACGGGATCTCGCTCAACATCCCGATCCTGTCAGCCGCGATGGACACCGTCACGGAGTCGCGCCTCGCGATCGCGATGGCGCAGAACGGCGGCCTCGGGGTGATCCACAAGAACCTCCCGATCGAGGCGCAGGCCGCCGAGGTCGACAAGGTGAAGCGCTCCGAGAGCGGGATGATCGTCGACCCGGTCACCTGCCGCCCGACGCAGAAGATCTCCGAGGCCCTCGAGGTCATGGCGAACTTCCGGATCTCGGGCGTCCCCGTCGTCGACGAGCGCGGGAAGCTCGTCGGAATCCTGACGAACCGGGACCTCCGCTTCGAGACCCGCATGGACCTTCCGATCTCCGAGCGCATGACGAAGGAGAACCTCGTCACGTGCCCGCCCGGGACGACGCTCGAACAGGCCAAGGAGCTCCTCCACCGCCACCGGATCGAGAAGCTCCTCGTCGTGGACAAGGGCGGCAACCTCAAGGGCCTCATCACGGTCAAGGACATCCAGAAGCAGATCAAGTACCCGAACGCCTGCAAGGACTCGCTCGGCCGCCTCCGCGTGGCCGCGGCCGTCGGCGCCTCGGCCGACCTGAAGGACCGCGCCCGCGAGCTCATCGCGGCGAAGGTCGACCTCCTCGTCCTCGACTCGTCGCACGGCCACAGTGAGGGCGTCCTCAAGGGGCTCACCGCGCTCAAGAAGGCCTTCCCCTCGACGCCCGTCCTCGCGGGCAACGTCGCGACGGCCGAAGGCACGCGCGACCTCGTCAAACGCGGCGCCGACGCCGTGAAGATCGGGATCGGGCCGGGCTCGATCTGCACGACGCGCGTCGTCACGGGTGCGGGCGTCCCGCAGATCCACGCGATCCTCGAGGCCGTGAAGGGAATCGGGAAGTCCCGCGTGACGCTCGTCGCCGACGGCGGCATCAAGTTCTCCGGCGACGTCACGAAGGCGCTCGCCGCGGGAGCCCATTCCGTGATGATCGGCAGCCTCTTCGCGGGCACGGACGAGGCGCCCGGCGAGACGATCCTCTACCAGGGCCGCACGTTCAAGGCGTACCGCGGCATGGGGTCGATCGGCGCGATGAAGCAGGGCTCGGCGGACCGCTATTTCCAGGACGAGGAGGAGCCGCGGAAGATGGTCCCCGAGGGAATCGAGGGCATGGTTCCGTACAAGGGTCCCGTGTCGACGCTCCTCGGGCAGCTGACCGGCGGCGTGCGGTCGGGCATGGGTCTGTCGGGGGCGGCCACCCTGCCGGACCTCGTCAAGAAGGCGAAGTTCGTGCGGATCACGGCGGCGGGCCTCAAGGAAAGCCACGCCCACGACGTGATCATCACGAAGGAGGCCCCGAACTACCGCCGGGAAGAGATCTAGGCCCTCCCTCAGGTCCCGGCGAACTGCACTCCGTCGAAGACGAGCGTCGGCGTCCGGCCCGCGGAGTACGGGTACGGGTCGTTCCCGACGGCCGCGAGGCGCTTCCAAACCTCGAGGTGGTTGCCCGAGACGTTCATCTCGGCGACCGGCTCGGCCTTCCTGCCGTCGCGGATCCGGAAGCCGGCGACGCCGAACGAGAAATCGCCCGTCGCGGAGTTCGAGTTCCCGCCGAGGAACGCCGTCACGAGGATCCCGTCCTTCACGTCCGCGAGGAGCTCGGCCTGGGACTTCGTCCCGAGAGCCCACGCGAGGTTCGACTGGTTCGCGGTCGTCGGCGCCATCTTCAGTTTCCGCGCGTAGTAGGTGTCGAGGTAGTAGGCCTTCAGGACGCCGCCCGAAAAGACCGGCATCTTCCGGGCCGCGATTCCCTCGCCGTCGTAGAGGCGCGAGCCGAGCCCCTTGGCGACGAGCGGGTCGTCCGTGACGTCGAGGCGTGCGCTCCCGACCGGCTGTCCGAGCCTGCCCTCGAGGAACGAGCGCTTCTGCTGGAGGGGCCCTCCGGCCGCCGCCTGGAGGAGCGAACCGACGAGCCGCCCCGCGACGCGGTTGTCGAGGACCATCGGGAGGACCGCGGACTCCGTCTTCTTCGCGCCGATCCGCGAGAGCGCGCGCTCGGCGCCCGTCGTCCCGATGAACGCGGACGCCGGGAGATCGCCGACGAAGCGGCCGCCCATGTAGGCGTACTCCTGCGGCTTGCGCCCGTCGGGATCCTTCACGCTGACCTCGACGCCGGCCCAGAACTGCGTGTCCGCGCGCGTCCCCGAAAAGCCGTTCGACGTCACGAGCGCCGTCTCGCTCAGGATGTCCGAGACGCCGGACGTCACGGAGACGATCGCCTCCGCGCCCTTGACGGCGCGGGCGGCGGCCTCGAGCTCCTTGACGCGCTTGAGGCGCTCCTCGGGCGTCACGTCCGCGTACCGGACGTCGCGGATCCTGAGGTCCGTCTGCGCCTGGCCCGCGTAGAGCGCGGGCTCGGCGAGGCCGCGGTACGGGTCCTTCGCGAGCGTCCGGGCGACGGCGATGGACTCCGCGATGAAGCCCTCGAGGGCCTCGGGGCGCAGGTCGCTCGTCGAGCCCGTCGCGAAGCGGCCGTCCACGTAGAGCCGGAGGAAGACGCCGCGCGTCGTCGCCTCGTGGATCTTCTCGAGCTTTCCGTCGCGCCAGTCCACGGAGACCTCGCGCACGCGGTGCGCGCCGGCGCAGGCGTCCTGGGCGCCCTTCTTCTTCGCGAGCGCGACGGCGTCCGCGGCGATCTTCTCGAGGGAGGGATTCGTCGTCTTCGACATCGCCGCCCCCTCAGCCCTTCGCCCCGCGTCCGCCCACGGTGATCGAGGCGACGCGCACGGTCGGGATGCCCTGCGAGACGGGGACGCTCTGGCCGTTCTTGCCGCACGTCCAGCCGCCCTCGTCGATCTTCAGGTCGTCGGAGACCATGTCCACCTTCTCGAGGACCTTCGGGCCGTTGCCGATGATGTTCACGTCCTTGATGGGCCGCGTGAGCCTCCCGTCCTCGATGAGGAAGCCGTTCTTCACGTAGAACGTGAAGTCGCCCGGGCCGATGTTCACCTGCCCGTTCGTGAAGCTCGTACAGTAGATCCCCTTCTTGACGGACGCGATGATCTCCTCCGTCTTGTGGGGGCCGGGGAGCATGTACGTCGAGCGCATGCGCGGCATCGGCGCGTACTGGTAGCTCTCGCGCCGGCCGTTGCCCGTCGGCTTCACCTTGTAGTGCCTCGCGGAGATCGTGTCGTGGAGGTACGTCGTGAGGACGCCGCCCTCGACGAGGTTCGTCCGGCCGACGGCCGTCCCCTCGTCGTCCACGTTCAGCGCGCCGCGGGCGGCCTCCTGCGTCCCCTCGTCCACGATGTTCACGAACGGCTTCGCGATCGGCTTGCCGATCTTGTCCGAGTAGATCGACGTCCCCTTCCGGTTGAAGTCCGCCTCCATCCCGTGGCCGATCGCCTCGTGGAGGAGGATCCCCGAAGAGCCGGCCGCGAGGACGACGGGCATCTCCCCCGCCGCCGGCTGGACGGCGTCGAAGAGGATCGTCGTGCGCTGGACCGCCTCCTTGACGACGCGGTCGAGGCGGTCCGGGCTGTAGTAGCCGAGGTCAGCGCGCCCGGAGACGTTGTACCCGTTCGTCTCCTTGCGTCCGTCCTGCTCGGCGACGATCCCGACGTAGAGGCCCGTCATCGGCCGGACGTCCTCGATGAGGCGGCCCTCGCTGTCCGCGAGGAGGACGACGCTCCCCTCGTCGCTGAAGTTGAGGTTGACCTTCTTGATGCGGGGGTCGAGCGCGAACGCCTTCGTGTTGAGCGCCGTGAGGATCGGAAGGCGCTCCTCGGTCCTCACGTCCTCCCAGCGCCTCTTCACGGGGTAGCGGTTCGGGACGTCCCTCGAGACGCGCAGCGCGACGGGCGCGCTCCGCGCCGGGCCCGTCGCGATCGCCGCGGCGGTCCTCGCGGTCGCGAGGAGCGACTCCGACGTGAGATCCTCGGTGAACCCGTAGCCCGTCTGGTCCCCCTTCACGACGCGGACGCCGACGCCGAGCTGGACGTACCTCGACCCGCGGTTCACCTCGCCGTCCTCGAGGGCGAGCGAGGCGTAGTAGCTGTGCTCGAAGTAGAGGTCCGCGTAGTCGCCGCCGCGCGCGAGGGCGGCCGCGAGCGCGTCCCGGATGAGCTTCTCCGTCACGCCGAAGCGCGCGAAGTACCCGATGCCCTCGGTGGTGCCGGGCACGGCGGCGAAGAGGACGTCCGGGAGGGCCGCGGCGGCCAGAGCGGCGGAGCCGAGACCGATGACCTCGCGGCGGGAGAGGTCGAGTTCACGGTTCATGGAGCCTCCGGTAGGGCGGCGCACACCTCGCGCCCGGTTCGTTTTCTGATATTACGTTCGGGGAGGACCGAGGTTGCGCTTCGCCGACCACTTTTCGGGCCACGCCGCGGACTACGCCCGGTACCGTCCGGCCTACCCGCCGGCGCTCTTCGAAGCCCTCGCGGCGCTCGTGTCCCGCCACACCCTGTGCTGGGACGCGGGAACCGGGAGCGGGCAGGCGGCCTGCGGCCTCGCGGACCACTTCGCCGAGGTCGTCGCGACGGACGCGAGCGCCGAGCAGATCGCGCATGCGACGCCGTGCGCGGGCGTGACGTATCGCGTCGCGCCCGCGGACCAATCCGGGCTGGACGACGCAACCGTCGACCTCGTGACCGTGGGACAGGCGGTTCACTGGTTTTCATTGAAGAGTTTCTACGAAGAAGTGAGAAGGGTCGGGGCACCGGGCAGCGTCATCGCGGTATGGGCCTACGATCTCTTCACCGTCTCGGAATCGGCGGCCGTCGAAAGCGTCTTCCGCGCCTTTCATTCGACCGTCGAGGCGTATTGGCCGCCGGAACGCGCCCTCGTCGCCCGCCGTTACGCCGACCTTCTCTTCCCTTTCGAAGAAATCCCCGTTACGCCCGTGACCATGACGGCCGCGTGGAGCCTGGAGAGGGTCCTCGGCTACCTGTCGACCTGGTCCTCGGTGAAGGCCTTCACGAAGGCCACGGGCGAGGACCCCGTCGCGGCGCTCTCCGCGGAGCTCACGGCCGTCTGGGGAGATCCCGCGGACTCGAAGACGATCGCCTGGCCGCTGATCCTCCGCACCGGCCGGATCGCCTGACGGTCCCTTCGTTCAGCGCAGCAGCGCCTCGACCGCCACCTCGAACTCCTTCTTGGCCCTCGCGTGCCGCTCGCCGGTCGCGGGGCCGTCGAAACCGGAGTGGATCTTCACGATCCGGTGCGCGCGGTCCAGGAAGAGCGTCGTCGGGTAGCCCTCGAAGCCCTCGAGCGGCTTCACGGCCGCCGTCTCCCGGGCCGTGCGCGTCGTCCCCGCGATGAGGACCGGGTACGTCACCCGGAAGCGCTCGACGAAGCGCTTCACCTGGCGCCGGTTCCGCTCTACGTCGTCCGTGTATTCGAAGGCGAGGGAGACGAAGCCGACGCCCTTCGGGCCGAAGCGCGCCGCGAGTGCCCCGAGGACCGGCGCCTCGTCGGCACAGTTCGGACACCACGTCCCCATGAAATTCACGACCATCGGCTTCCCCGCGAAGCGCGGGTCCGCCGAGGACACGATCTTCCCGTCGGCGTCGGGGTACGCGAAGGCGTACGGCGCCCTCGGGTCCTTCGCGCGCACGACCTCGAATCCGCCCGGGAGGTTGGACGCGGCGGCCCGCGGGTCGAGGCGCGAGGCCTTCCACGCCACCGGCGGAGACGTGCGCGAGCGGTGCTCGCCCGCGAGGGTCCCGTCGGGGAGCAGCTCGCCGTCGTAGCGGTAGACGTGGACGCCGTCGAAGACCGTGAGGAGCATCCGCTCGCCGTCGAACCAGCCGTGGAGCGCGCCGTAGTCGCCCGTGACCGAGAGGAACGTGCCGGTCAGAACGGCGCCCTTCTGCGCGAAGACGCCGGTCAGCTTCTCGACCTTGCCGGGTGGCCCGCCGACCTCGACGGCCCATGAGCCGGCGAGCGACTTCCCGTCGGCGGGAGCGGGCGGCAGCGGCGGCGCCGCGCGCGAAGCCGTGAACGGCACCTCGGCGACACCGGAAACGACCGTGCGCCGGTACGTCCCGTCGAGGGCGTCGCCCGCGCGCGTGGCCGTGATCGTCATGTCGTAGCTCGCGATCCCGAGGACGAGCGTCGTCCCGTCCCACGTCACGGACGACAGCGGCGTCTCGACGCCTCCGTTCACGATCGCGCCGGAGAGCGTCCCGCCCTTCCCCGCCGCGATTCGCAGGTCGAAGTACACGGGGTACTCGGACGTCGGGACCAGAGCCGCGTGCCAGAGGCCGACGGGCGAAGAGACGGGGACGGGGGAAGAGGAGGCAGAGAAGATTTTCTCAGAAGGCAATAGGGAAAGAACGGCCAGCAGAAGCAGCGCGGCGCGGGCGGTGGATGTGCGCACGCTTCGTGAACGCGCGCGTTCCCGGCCCTTATTCCCTTCAAAGAAACTTTGCAGACCGTCTCCCGATGCCGCGGCGCGTGCATTTCTGCGCGGGTCCGAAGCAGACTTATTCTTTCTTCTTTCCGACGCGGGCGCGGAGCGCCCGCAGCGCGTCGGCGCGCTCCTTGAGCGCCTTCTCGCGCCCTTCGCCGTCGGGCCGGTAGTAGTTCCGCCCCTGGAGCGCGTCCGGCAGGCACGAGAGGCCCGCCGTCTTCTCCGGCAGGTCGTGCGCGTAGCGGTAGCCGGTGCCGTAGCCCGCGTCCTTCATGAGCTTCGTCGGCGCGTTGCGGATCGCGAGCGGGGGCGGCAGGTTCGGGTGCTCGCGGATGTCGCTCGCGGCCTCGCCGTAGGCCACGTAGAGCGCGTTCGACTTCGGGGCGAGAGCGAGGTACACGGCGATCTGCGAAAGCGCGAGCGCTCCCTCCGGCATCCCGATGAAGTGGACGGCGTCCTTCGCGGCGACCGCGAGGACGAGCGCCTGCGGATCCGCGAGGCCCACGTCCTCCGACGCGAACCGGACGAGGCGCCGCGCGACGTAGAGCGGGTCCTCTCCCGCCTCGAGCATCCGCGCGAGCCAGTAGAGCGACGCGTCGACGTCCGAATCGCGGAGCGACTTGTGGAGCGCCGAGATTATGTTGAAGTGCTCTTCACCGGACTTGTCGTAGAGCAGCACCTTCCGCTTGAAGAGGTCCTCGAGGACGGGGACCGAGAGAACTGGAGGAGAAGAGGAGGAGGAAGAATTTGCTTCTGAAAGGAGCTGGGCGACGGCGGCCTCCAATGCCGTGAGCGCCCTTCGGGCATCGCCGTCGGCAAAGCGTCCTAACCATTCGAAGGAATCTTCATCCACCGTCACCAGCGCGTTGAGGCCCCTCGTGGGATCCGCCAGCGCCCTCTTCATGAGCAGAACGAGGTCTTTCTCTTCGATCGCCGGCAGGATGACGACACGCAGCCGGGAGAGGAGCGCGCCGTTCAGCTCGAAGGAGGGGTTCTCGGTCGTCGCACCGACGAGGACGATGTCGCCCGCCTCCACGAACGGCAGGAACGCGTCCTGTTGCGCGCGGTTGAAGCGGTGGATCTCGTCCACGAAGAGGAGCGTGCGCCGCCCGCGCCGGCGCGCGCGCGCGGCCTCCTCCATCACCGTCTTGATCTCCTTGATCCCGGAGGTGACCGCCGAGAACGCGAGGAAGCGCGCCTTCGTTTTCGCCGCGATGATCCGTGCGAGCGTCGTCTTCCCGCTGCCCGGAGGGCCCCAGAACACGAGCGACGGGACGCGGTCGGCGGCGATGGCGCGCGCGAGGAACGACGACTCGCCCACGAGATCGGGAGGCCCGGCGACCTCGGAGAGCTCGCGCGGACGCATGCGGTCCGCGAGCGGGGCGTCGGAGGCGGTTTCGGTTCCGGGCGACGGAAGCTCGTCGTCGAACAGGTCGCCCGGAGACTCGGCCATTACCCCTTCTGGTCCAGCGAGGCGAGGAGCCCGTCGATCGACTTGACCTCGGGGTGCTCCTTCTTGATCTTGACGAGGATCTCTTTCGCCTTCGCCTTGTCGCCGCGGTCGATTCCGTAGACGACCGCCTGGTTGAACGCCGCGGGCCAGTGGGCCGGGTCCTTCGCGAGCGCCTTCCCGAAGTACTCCAGCGCCTTCGTGCCGTTCCCGACGTTTCGGTACGCGACGCCGAGGTCGGTCATGACGTTCGGGTCGCCGCCCTGCACCTTCAGCGCGCGCTCGTACGCGTCGACGGCTTTCTGCCAGCTCTCGACGTCGTACGCCGTGTTGCCGAGCTGGACGAGCAGCGCGTAGTTGCCCGGCTCCTTCGCCGCGGCGGCCTCGAGGTCCGCGAGCTTGCGCTGCGCGACGGGATCGGCCGCGAGGGAGGGCTGGCCGCCGCCGCTCCCGGGCAGGTCGCGCGTCGCGCCGGGGCCGACTCCGGGCAGTCCCGCGTGCGGGTCGGCGGCCGCCGTGGTGTTCAGGGCGGGCGGGATCCGGTCGATGTAGAGGTACGCCGCGGCGAACCCGGCCAGGAGGCCGACCGAGGCGAAGAGCAGCCGGTCTGCCCACGGCCCGAGAGCGCGGGGCGGAGCCGCCGCCGCTGCGGGCGCCGCCGCGCGCTTGCCCTTCTCGCGGGCGGGCGCGGGCGGCGGAAGGTGGTCGTCGTGTTCGGTCGTCATCGGGGCTCTCCTTCGTCCTCGCGCGCGGGCTGGGCGCTCCAGGTGCCGCCCGAGGGCCCCGTGGCGGGAGCGATGACCGTTCCCTCCCAGGTTCCGCCGATGCGGCGCGCCGCGCCGCCCGTCACGCGTCCATAGAACTTGGCGTCGAATCCCCGCTCGGCGTCGATCCGGTCGAGCGCGAGCTTGTCGCCCACGAACGTCCCGCGGACGGACCCGCGGAACCCGCCGTCCAGCACGTAGTCGCCCGAGACGAGCGTCCCGTCGAGAGCGAGCCGAAGCGTGCCGCGGCGGTTGCCGGGGTTGATCGTGACGTCCCAGCGACCGGTCACCGGATCGGACGGCGTCCGGACGCTCTCGCGCCGCTTCGCGATTTCCTCGCGAAGGAACGCGGCGCGCCTGCCGTGGGCCCCGAGGGAGTCGGCGATCACCCGGCGGCGCTCCTGCTGGACGAGCGCCCTCACGCGGGCGTCCTCGATCGCATCCGCCGCGGCCTCGAGCACCGCGCGGTCCGGGCTGCCGTCTCTGAGGAGGCGGGAAAGGCGCCCGACGGCGACCGTGACGTCCGCCTCCGCCCGCACGAGACGCTCCGTCGCGCGCTCGAACTCCTCCGCATCCTCCGCGGCGCCCCTCTTCTCGGCGTCGAGGGAGATGAGGAGAAAGTCGAGCAGGACGTCGCCCGTTCGCGACGGGCCCGGAGGGGCCGCGGACGCGAGCATCGCGAGCGACATCGCAGCGACCAGGACCCGGCGAACTCCCCTGCCGACCATCCTGCCGACTATACGGAATTCCCGCCCCCCGCATCGCGAATGCACTCGCACTACGAGGAACCCGGGCGGGAGGGGGCGCCGGGGGCGGCGGAGAGGGTCAGGGAGAACCCGCGCTCGGGTTCTCCCTGGGCACTTCAGTGGTCTCGGCCCGTCCCCATGCGGCGCTTGACCATGGCCCGGTCCAGCGCCTTTTCGACCTCGGTCGCGACCTCGCCCTCGGGGAGCCCGTTGATCTGGGCGATCTCCGAGACGATCAGGTAGCGCGCGCGCTCGTACATCTTCTTCTCGCGGAACGAGAGCGCCTTCTGCTTCTGGACCCAGCTCAGGTTCTTGAGCACGTCGGCGATGTCCGTGAGGGCGCCCGAGCGCATCTTGTCGAGGTTCTGCTTGTAGCGGCCCTTCCAGTCGCCCGTCGGCGGCAGGATGCCGTTCTCGAGGACGCGGAAGACTCCGCCGACGTCCTTGCGGCGCGTGAGCGGGCGCAGGCCGATCCGGTCCGAGTTGCCCACGGGAACCATGACGCGCGAATTGTTGCCCAGCAGGCGGAGCTGGTAGCAAGGCGCAGGCGAGCCCTCGAGGAGCGATTCCTGGATGGTCTCCACCACGCCGACACCGTGGTTCGGGTAGACGAGCTTATCGCCGATCTTGAACGCCACGGCCAACTCCTCCTTGGAAAGGGGAAAGAGAGACTACTCTCCCCCACCGGACAGGTCAACGAGTATGACAGGCATTCGCGCTTGTGGCGCGTGTTGAACGATTTAGGCGAAAGAGTACGATTGAGTCGCAGATTCCCTGGACGCGAAATGACGAGAATTCCCCCGTTTCGAACGGCAATTGCGCCCGCGTTCGCGGCCCTCGCCCTGTCGGGTTGCGCGCGGGAAGAGCCGAAAAGGAAGGAACCCGACCCGCTCACGGCGGCGATCAACGCGCTTCCGGAGAAGCCCGGCCCGACGCTCGAGGAAATCGCCGCGGAGCGCGCCCGCAGCGCCGACCTGCAGCGCACGCTGGACGACGTCCAGAGCGCCCTCGAGGAGCTGCGGGTCAAGGAGCTCAAGGCGATCCGGACGTCGATCGCGGTCGCGCAGGAGGGGCAGGCCTCGGCGGGCAGCCGCGAAACCCTGAAGGGCCAGATCGACGACATCCGACGGTCCGTGAGGGCCAACCTCGAGAAGCTCGAAGCCCTCGAGCGGGCGAACCACGCTTCGGAGGAAAGGGTCCTCGGCCTGGAACGCCTCGTTCGCGAGCTGCACCGGCAGCTCGAGGAGAAAGAGGAGACGATCGCCGCCCTCGAGGAGCGGACGCGCGAGCTCACTCAGACCGCGGAGGGGCTGCGTGGAACCGTGAAAGAAAAGGAGCACGCCGTCGAGCAGGTGCGGGCGCTCCTCGCGGACCGCGAGGCGCAGCTCGCCGCGGCGTACGTCCTGATCGCGCCGAGGGGGATGCTCCAGAAGGTCGGATACGTCGAGAGGAAGGGGTCCGTCCTCGGTTTCGGCGGCGCCTGGCAGAGGACGGGGCGCGTCGACGAGTCGCTCTATCGCCGCATCGACATCCGAAAGGTGACCCGGTTCGACGTCGGGGCGGCGGCCGACCAGGCGATCGTCCTCTCCGACCACCCCGCCGACAGCTACACGCTCGCGGCCGTGAGCCCGCACGAGTCCCAGCTCACCGTGAAGGACCCCGCGCGCTTCTGGAAGATGAGCCGCCAGCTCGTCGTCGTCCTGCCCGACTGAAGGCCCACCGTGTCACTCGCACGCGCCGTGTTCGGACCCCTC
This sequence comes from Thermoanaerobaculia bacterium, assembly GCA_044229475.1. Classification (GTDB taxonomy): domain Bacteria; phylum Acidobacteriota; class Thermoanaerobaculia; order UBA5066; family UBA5066; genus Fen-183. Next base: position 1,062,215 of record JBGASW010000001.1, read on the forward strand.
GATCGCCTCGCGGACAGGCTTCATCCGTATCGCTGGCACTTCGTCCTCGTCGCGCTGTCTGCCACCGCCGGCTTCCTCGGGCTCGGCTGGGCGGTTCAGGAGTACTGGCCCGAGCATACGTCGCGCGTCCTGCGGTACGCGTTTCCGATCGTGGTGCACCTCGCGGCCTGGGGATGGGGCGCTCGCTTCCTCGTCGCGTGGTACGGGACGCGCCCGCGCGGACCGCGATTCCTGCGCCGCGTCCCGCAGGAGATTCTCGATCCTTTCGCGCCCGTGAAGCGCGTCTGGCACCTCTTCGTTCTCCTGGCCTTCCTCCTCGTCCCGGTCCTCGTCTGGTTCGCGTGGTTCCGCGTTTACTATCCGTAGGTAATCCCTTATGAAATACGGAAGAATATAAAGTCTTCCTTATTTTATTAGGTATGAATACCTTGGCGACACCACCATCTCGTGTATCTCAGTTGGTGCCGGAGGAGGGGGTCGAACCCTCACGGCCTTGTGGGCCGGGGGATTTTGAGTCCCCTGCGTCTGCCATTCCGCCACTCCGGCAGGCCGTCGCAATCCCGATTCTACGGTCCCGTCACTCCCACTCGAAGCGCACGTTGCGGTTGAGGTGCGCGAAGGCGCTGCCCGCGACCGTGCCGAGCACGTTCCAGAACACGTCGTTGATGTCCGCGGCGCGCGTCGGGATGAAGAGCTGGACGCTCTCGATGCCGAGCGAGAAGAGGACGCCCACGAGGATGACGTCCGCGTGGTTTCGCGCCGGCCGGCGGCCGGGCCCGTCGAGGAAGTTCCAAAGCAGGAAGGCCCAGAGCGCGAACATGGCGAGGTTCCCGACGATGCCCACGACGGCGTAGACGAACGCGTTCGACAGGACGCCTCCGTGTCCCGCACGCACGACGATGCGCGCGATGTCCTCGAATGGCGCGAGGTTCGTCTTCACGCCGCTGCCGCCCTTCACGAGCAGGGTCACGGCGAGGAGCACGGCCGTGTACACGACGAGGAGAAGCCCTTCCGTCTTCTTTCCGATCCTCACGACGCGCACGTCAGGCGCTCCCGAGCCGGAACAGGGTGCGGAGGTCGCCCACGACGTCCCCGCGCACGTTGACGACCGGCTTGAACGCGAGCCTCCGGAGGCGCGCGAGGCGCGCTCCCCTCGCGATCCCGAGTGCGCCGAGGACCTCGACGGTGACGGCGTCGCGCCCGCGCTCGGCGCCGTCCGAGATCTTCAGGGCGATCCCGACCGCCTTCCCGCCGCGTCGCGCGAGAGGGGCCGGAACGCCCACCGCGTAGACCCCTTCCGCCCCTTCCTTGGCCACGAGAGTCCCGCCGAATTCGCGCATGAGGTCCGTCGTGAAACGGCCGGTCCCGGCCACCATCTCGGGCGCCGCGGCCATCGCGCCCGCGATCCTCCGGCGCGCGGACGCGTCCGCGAGGCTCTCCCGGCGCGGCCCGCCGCCGACGAGGCGGGCGTAGGCGCACGCGAGAGAGGCGAGCGGAACCCGGAAGACCGGAACGGAGCAGCCGTCGACGGCGCGTGCGATCCGCGCAGCGGGAACGCCGGTCATGCGGGACACCGAGGCGAGGATCCGCCTCTGGAGCGGGTGCCCCTTTCTCCAGTACCCCGCGGGATCGAGGTCCATCAGGCGGCAGGCGAGGAGCATGGCCGCGTGCTTGCCCGAGCAGTTGTTGTGGAGGGGCGTCGGGCTCCGGCCCGCGGCCCAAACGGCGCGGGCCGACGGCTCGTGCATGGGCGGATGCGCGCCGCAGTGCAGATCGCTCTCCGCGAAGCCTCCCTTCGCGAGCATCGCGGCGGCGACCCGCGTGTGCGCAGGCTCCCCGGAATGCGAGGCGGCCGCGAGCGCGATCTCCTCGGTCGAAAGGGCGAACCGTTCCTCCCCGCCCGCGGCGAGGAACGGGGCGAGCTGAAACGGCTTGGCCGAGGAGCGCAGCCACACGGCCTGGCGCGGGTCGCCGAGAGACGCGAGGAGCGTTCCATCCTCCGAAACGACCGCGACGGAGCCGCGGTGCACGGACTCGACGCGTCCGCCGCGCGTCACGGCGACGACCGGCTCGCTCCGGGGGACGCCGCGCGCTCCGGGTTCCGCCATTTGGCGCGCGAGATTACCCGAATTCGTTGACGCGACGCGCATCCGCCAAGACAATGTGTCGTGCCGCTTCCCGCGCCGCCTCCGACCCGCTCGACCGCCGTTCCGGCGCACGAAGGGTTCTTCGTGTCCGAGTTCCTCGGCGAGATCGTGCGCGACGTGGCGCGCCAGCCCGTCGGCAGGATCCGCGACCTCGCGGTCTCGACCGGCGTGCGGTCGCCGTTCCCGAAGATCACGGGCCTCCTCCTCCGCGACCGTTTCGACACGTTCGTCCTCCCGTGGGAGGACGTCGCGATCTTCCAGCGCGGGACCGTGCGCACGCGGCTCATGAAGGACGACCTCCTCCACCGGCCGGCCAGCGAGGACGAGATCTTCCTCGCGCGCCACCTCCTCGACAAGCAGATCGTCGACATCAACGGCGTGAAAGTCGTCCGCGTCAACGACCTCAAGCTCGACATCGTCTCCGGCGACCTCGTCCTCACGGCGGCCGACGTCGGCGTGCGCGGCCTCGTGCGGCGCGTCTTCGGGGCGGGGATCACGCCGCGCGGCGGTCGGCTCTCGGACCGCTCTCTCCCCTCGCGCCTGATCCCGTGGGACTCGATCCAGCCGCTCCACCCCCAGCTCGACCGACTCGAGACGACGCTCCCCCAGGAGCGCCTCCAGCGCCTCCACCCGGCGGACATCGCCGACATCCTGAGCCAGGTCTCGGGGACCGAACGCACCGGGATCTTCCGCAAGCTCGACGTCGAGACCGCTGCCGAGACGCTGCACGAGCTCGAGCCCGAGATGCAGGCCGAGATCCTCGAGGACCTGCCCGAGGAGCACGCCTCGGAGATCCTCGAGCAGATGCCCGCGGACGAGGCGGCCGACGTCCTCGGCGAGATCGAGGGCGAGCACGCGCGCGACCTCGTCCAGCTCATGGAGAAGGAAGCCGCCGACGAGGTCACGGAGCTCCTCGTCCACGACGAGAACACGGCGGGCGGCCTCATGGGGACGGACTTCGTGACGTTCCCGCCGCACCTCACCGTGCGCGAGACGCTCCTCCGCCTCCGCCCCATCGCGCGGGACGCCGAGGTCCTCTTCTACTTCTACGTCGTCGACGAGCGCGAGATCCTCCTCGGGGCGCTTTCGGTCCGCGAGCTCCTGGCCGCGGAGGACGACGTGACGCTCGAGAGAGTCATGACGACGCCCGTGAGGAGCGTGACACCCGACGTCAAGGCCGACGACGTGGCCGAGACGATGTCGAAGTACGACCTTCTCGCCCTCCCCGTGACGGACCCCGAGGGCGTCCTCAAGGGGATCATCACGATCGACGACGTCGTGGACCGTCTCCACGACCTGCCGAAGCGCCACCGCCGGAGGCTGCGGTGATCGCTCCGGCCGCGGAAGCGGCGCCGCGCCCGGACGTCCGGAACTGGCGCCGCCGCCTCACCGTCTTCCTCGCGATCCTCGGCCCCGGGTTCATCACCGCGAACGTCGACAACGACGCCGGCGGCATCGCGACGTACTCGATCGCGGGCGCGCACTTCGGCTACTCGCTCCTCTGGACGCTCCTCCCGATCACGGTCGCCCTCATCGTCGTCCAGGAGATGTCCGCGCGGCTCGGCGCGATCACGGGCAAGGGCCTCGGCGAGCTCATCCGCGAGAACTACGGCCTGCGCACGACGTTCTACCTGATGGTCGCGCTCCTCGTCACGGACATCGGGAACACGGTCGCCGAGTTCGCGGGGTGGGCCGCGGCGCTCGAGATCTTCGGAATCCCGCGATGGGTCTCCGTCCCGATCGGGGCGTTCGTCGTCTGGTGGCTCGTCGTGAAGGGCAATTACAAGACGGTCGAGAAGGTCTTCCTGATCGCGTGCACGGTGTACCTCACGTACGTCGCCTCCGCGCTCTTCGCCAAGCCCGTGTGGACCGACGTCCTCAAGCAGACATTCGAACCGAAGATCGAGTCGAGCGCCGCGTGGATCCTCATGATCATCGGCATCGTCGGGACGACCATCGCGCCGTGGATGCAGTTCTACCTGCAGTCCTCGATCGTCGAGAAGCGCATCGGGCCCGAGGAGTACCGGCTCTCGCGCTGGGACGTCATCGTGGGCTGCGTCGTCGCGGCCGTCGTCGCGTTCTTCATCGTCGTCGCCTGCGGCGCAACGCTCTATCCGAAGGGGATCCGCATCGAGGGCGCCGAGCAGGCCGCGCTCGCGCTCAGGCCGCTCGCCGGGAAGTGGGCCGGCACCCTGTTCGCCTTCGGCCTCGCGAACGCCTCGCTCTTCGCGGCGTCCATCCTTCCCCTCGCGACGGCGTACTCGATCTGCGAGGCCCTCGGCTTCGAGGCCGGCGTCGACAAGTCGTGGTCCGAGGCGCCCCAGTTCAACACGCTCTACACGTCCATGATCGTGATCGGGGCGGGCATCATCCTGATCCCCGGCGTCCCGCTCTTTCCCGTCCTCTTCCTGTCCCAGGTCCTGAACGGCCTGCTCCTTCCGTTCGTCCTCTTCTTCGTGGTTCTTCTGGTGAACCGGGCCGACCTGATGGGGACGTACGTCAACGGCCGCGCCTGGAACTGGATCGCGTGGGGGACGGTGGGCGTCATGGTCCTGCTGACGCTCGTGCTCGTCGTCGCGACGATCTGGCCAGGCCTGTTCCCGGCGTCGTAGCATGCCGGAACGGGGGTTGCTTACGAGTTCCATGGCTCTGCATTCGTCTCCCCCGGCGGACGCTCCGGAGACGCCGGCCGCCCGCAACACGTCGGTTTTGCAGGAGGTTTGACCATGCGATTCCGTCTTCTCGCCCTCGCCGGGTGTCTCGTGTTCGCCTCGGTCGCGGGCACGGCCGCCGCACAGGACCGAGCCGGCACCTTCGAGATCTCGCCCTTCGGCGGCGGCTACTTCGGCGGCAACCTCTACGACTCCGGCCGCGGCCACGTGGACGTCCAGAGCGACTGGGCCTACGGGGCCCGCCTCGCCTACAACGTCAACCGGGTCTTCGGCATCGAGTTCGACTGGACCCATTCGAAGGCCGACCTCGAGGGCCACGGTTTCGGGAACGTCGCGGGATATCCGCCCTACCCTTCGTCCGGAAAGATCGGACAGCTCACCCAGGACATCTTCGAGGCGAACGGAATAATCTCGTGGGGCAAGGGCCGGGCTTCCGGGTATTTCGGCTTCGGCGGCGGCGCGGCCGTCCTCAAGACCGAGTTCAACGGAGCCGGCTCCACGTCGGAGACACGTTTCACGGGCAACATGTCTCTCGGTTTCAAGGGCTTCGTCACGCCGCGCTTCGGTTTCCGCATCGACGGCCGCTGGCGGTACATCGACACGGACCACACGACCAGCCACAACACGTACTGCGACTACTACGGCTACTGCTACTCGTACCACACGACGTGGTACTCGAACGGCGAACTCACGGGCGGACTGATCTTCGCCTTCTGATCTGAAGCGGGAACCCGTCAGGCGGGTTCCCGCACCTTCCGCTCGGCGGCTCCGCCGCCTGCGCTATCGGTTCGGCTCTCGGATCGTGATCGAGCGCGCGCCGCCCTCCGCGAGGTCGATCCTCACGCGCCAGGCGTCGAGGCCCGTGAGCGGCGGGCGCGGCCACTCGACCGCGAGGATCGCGCCGCCGCGCGCCTCGAGCCCGAGGTCCTCCAGCCCTCCTCCCGCGCCCGGCAGGCGGTAGAGGTCGGCGTGCACGAGGACCGGGGCCTTCCCGGCGGGCCCGTACTCGTGCACGAGCGCGAAGCTCGGCGAGGAGACCTCGTCGGGGTCGAGTCCGAGACCCTCGGCCAGGCCCTTCACGAAGACGGTCTTTCCCGCCCCGAGGTCCCCCGCGACCAGCACCGCGTCGCCCGGTTCGAGCCGCGCCGCGAGGGCGGCGCCCGCCCGGCGCGTCTCCTCCTCGCTCGCGCTCGCCACGAGGGTCATCCCGCGGCGGCCTCGCGCGCGATGAGGAACGCGTCCGGCAAGGCCTCCGCCACGTCGGACGCCGTGACGGACTCCTCCCCCTTGGCCTCGCGCAGGACGTCTCCCGCCGTCCCGTGCAGCCAGGCGGCGGCGCTCGCGGCGTCCCACGCCGAGAGCCCGCGTGCGAGCAGAGCGCCGACGACGCCGGTCAGGACGTCACCCGTACCTCCCGAGGCCAGCGCGGGGTTTCCCGCGAGGACGGTGGAGACCCGCCCGGAGGCGTCCGCGACGACGGGACGGAAGCCCTTCAGGATCACGACCGCCCGTGCCGCGCGGGCGATCCGCACGGCCGCGGCCTCGCGGTCGGCGTTCACGTCGTCAGCCGTCATTCCGAGCAGCCGGCCGGCCTCGCCGGGATGAGGCGTCAGGACCGTCGGCGCCGTTCTTCCGGCGAAGAACGCCGCCGGGCCGGCCAGGTTCAGCGCGTCCGCGTCGAAGATGCCCGGCACGGAGGCGGCGACGGCGCGCGCGAGCGTCTCGCGCGCCGTCGTTCCCTCGCCCCACCCCGGCCCGACGGCGATGGCCGAGTACCGCGCGAAGTCGGCGTCTCCTCCGACCGACGTCGTCTCCGGCGTCAGCATGTGGAGAATCGCACGCACGTCGTCGGGGACGGCCGCCGTCACGAGGCCCGCGCCGGCCCGGTGCGCCGCGCGGCACGCGAGCCCGGGCGCCCCGGCCATCCCGCGGGAGCCGCCCAGGACGAGAAGACGCCCGTACGTGCCCTTGTGCGACTCGGCGGCGCGTCGCGGAAAAAGGGCGGCCACGTCCCGGGCCGCCACTGCTTCGCGCGCCGCGGGCTCCGTCGGCTCGACGAAGCCGATGTCCGCGACGGCGACGCGCCCGCAGCGCGCGCCCGGGGCGCGCTCCACGTGGCACGGCTTCGGCCAGCCGAACGTCACGGTGAGATCGGCCCTGACGGACGGCTCCCAGGGCACGGCCTCGTCGGCCGAGAGACCCGAAGGCAGGTCCACGGAGACGACGAACGCGCGAGCCGACGAGGCGAGCGCGATCGCGCGCGCGGGCAGGCCGTCGGGGGCCACGCGGCGCTTGAGGCCCGTCCCGAAGAGCGCGTCCACGACGAGCGTGGCGACCGCCAGGGGCTCGAGCTCGCGCGCGTCGTTCACCTCGCGGATCGCGCCCCCGACCTGCTCGAGGCGGTGGTAGGTCTTCCGCGCGTCCGGCGTGAGGTGCAGCGGGTTGCCGAGGAGAAGGGTCTCGACGTTCGACGCGATCCGTCCTGCCATGAGGAGGCGCGCGACCTCGAAGCCGTCGCCGCCGTTGTTCCCCGGGCCGGCGAGCACGACGACGCGCGCGGCGAGGGACGGCCGGCGGGCGAAGACGCCCGCGATCTCCCGCACGGCCGCGCTCGCGGCGCGCTTCATGAGGACAATCCCGGGCGTCCCGGCCGCGATCGTCCGCACGTCGAGGGCGCGCGACTCGTCGGCCGAGACGACTCTCACGGCCGGTCCGGCCCCAGGAGGACGCCGAGGGCCCTCCTCGTCGCGGGCGCAAGAGTCGGGTCCGCCGAAAAGTAGGGGGAAAGGGCCACGAGATCCTTCACTTCGTCGACGTCCGGAAGGGTCGCGATGAGGGTCACGCGCGCCCCTCTCGCCATCGCCGCACGACGAGCGTCTTCGAGCGCGTTCGCGGTGGACCATCGGACGCCCTCGAAGAAATCCCGGAAATCCCAGTTGCCGGCAAGCCCCACGAGAGAGAACCCGCCGTCGGGCGCCGGCGCGAAGACGACGTCGGCCTCGTGCTCGAGGGCGGCGAAGGCGGACTCGAGGTCCTCCCTGCCGAGCGTCGGCGCATCGCTCCCCGCGACGACGACGTCGCGCTTGCCCTCCATGCGCGCGCGGACGACGGCGCGGGCCAGCCGCTCACCGAGCGAGCCGTCGCCCTGCGGAACGAGATCCCACGGGGCGCGAAACGTCCCCACGAGGTACGGGCCCGGCTCGAACTCGGCGTGCGCGAGCACCGCGTCCCAGCGCGGGTCCGGCAGCGCCGCGGCGAGATCCTGCAGGAACGCCCCGTAGAGGGCCGCCGCGGGCGCGCCGCCGATCTCCCGCGCGAGGCGCGTCTTGACCTGCCCCGCCACGGGCTCGCGGGCGAAGAGGATGACGCGCTTGACGGGTCCGATCATGGCCTCACCGCTTGGCCGGGCGCTCCCCCGCGAACGCCGAGACGAAGATCGACTTCTGCAGGTAACTCGTCGTGTTCGTGACGTCGTCTCGAATCGCGAGCGAGAGCTTCTGGCCGCCCGGGATCATCACGAGCTTCACGTCGTAGAGGAAGTCGCGCTTGCTCTGGGCGTCGAGCGTCTTCGCGTCCAGGTCCACGAGCACGGGCTGGGAGGTGAGCTCGGACTGCTTGCCATCGGAATCGACCACGACGAAGTAGAAGACGAGCCGGCCGCGGACCTTCGTCCCTTCGGGGAGCAGCGCGATGCGCGAGAACGGCACGCGGATCTGGATCGGGACGAGGAAATTGCCGCGGTCGGGGACGGGGTCGCCCACCGCGAGGGCCGCGCCGAGCGGGTTCTCGTCGCGGGAGAAGAAGAGGGCCGACGTGACACCCTCGCGGACCTTCGTGTCGAAGCCCTTCTCGACGTAGCTCCGCCGGGCGAGGACCGTCAGGCCCTTCTTCGCCTTCAGCTTCACGTCCACCTTGTGCGGCCGGTCCAGGCCCGAGCGCACGCTGCGGTACCCGAGCGAGTAGTAGGACGTGTAGTCCTTCTCCATGTCCTTCAGGGCGATTCCGACGTCGTTGCGGTTGATGATCGCGCGCCCGCCCGTCTCCTCGGCCATCAAGATGAGCATGTTCTGGAGGTTGTTCTTCTCGAGGAACGTGTCGATTCGCTGGGACGTCGTGCGCTGCTCGGCCGTCACGTTCGAGTCGACCGTGAGCCCCCCGGCGTCGATCGCATACATCGAGACGCCCGCGGCGTTCGCAGCCTGGATGATCCCGAGGTAGCTCGTGGTCTTGTCGAACTCGAACTGCCCCATCGAGTAGGACGTCGAGTTCGGATACCGGGCCTGGATGTAGGACCACAGCTCGAGACCCGGCGACTGCGGGAGCCCGCCCGACACGTGGACCATGATCTTCCGGCCCTCGACGCCCGAGAGCTGGTTGAGGGTGGTCTTCATTGCGTCGAACGTAAACTTGAGGTCGTTCTCGAGGGACTGCACGTAGCCCCGCACGCGGCCGACGGCCTGGTCGGCCGAGGTCGAGTCGTCGATCGCCTTGATGACGTCGCGGCGCTCGGAGTCGATCTGCGTCCCGAGGGCCGACTCCTCCTCGATCTGCTTGAGGATGTCCGAGAGGTCGCGTCCGTCGTTCGTGAACTTCCTCCGGACCTTGAGCGTCCGGTTGAAGGTCACGATCATCCCCTCGACGTCTCCCTTGATCGCGTCACGGACGAAGGTCTCGACGTTCCGCAGCACGCGGTTCCGGTCGAACGGCGTGATGTGGAGGTTGTCGATGAAGATCACGATGCGGGTCTTGGGGGCGGGCAGCGGCGCGGCGGCAGGTGCGGGCGCCGCCCCGGCCGCCGCGGAGGCCGCCGGCTCTTCGGGGGGAAGGAGGAAGCGGCCCTGTTCGATCGCGGTGAAGTTCGAGACCGGCAGCTCGACCCCGTCCTCGACGACGATGAAGTCTTCCTTCTTCAGGCCCGTCACGCGGTTGCCCTTCCCGTCGGTCACGACGACGTCGAGGTTGGTCACCGAGACGCCTTCGCGTGCGATGAACGGCGCCGATCCGGCGCCGGGCTTCTCCTGGGCGGCGAGGCGCGGCGCGGCAGCCCATCCGCCGAGGACGGCGGCGAGGAGGGTGAGGACGGTCCCGGCAGGAGCAGTTCGCATCATTTCCGGGATTGTACGGCCCGCATAGAATGCGCTTCCCGATGACGCTCCACGTGCGCCGGCACCTCACGGCCGGCATCCTCCTCATCGTCCCGGTCGCCGTGACAGTCGCCGTCCTGAAGTTCCTTTTCGGACTCTTCGACGGGTGGATGCAGCCGTTCGCCGAGAAGGCCTTCGGGCGTCCGATTCCGGGCCTGGGGCTGCTCTTAACCTTGCTGCTCGTTTGGATTACGGGCGTTTTGTCGACGAACTTCGCCGGGAAGAAACTCCTTGAACTTTTCGATCGCCTCTTGGAAAATCTCCCCCTCGTCAGGACGGTCTACACGGCCTCGAAGCAGCTCGTGGATGCCGTCTCTCCGGGCGGGCGCCGCGCTTTCCGCAAAGTGGTGCTTGTCGAATTTCCGAAGAAGGGAACCTTCGCGTTGGGTTTCGTCACAGGCGCCGGCCTCGGCCCCCTCCCCCCGGACATGATTTCCGTTTACGTGCCGACGGCCCTGAACCCGACGAGCGGATTTCTGGTGTTTGCCCGGGAAAGCGATATTCTCGACCCTCGCCTCTCGGTTGAGGAGGGGATCAAGCTCGTCGTTTCGGGCGGCGTGGTGAGGCCGCCCGGGAACTGACGACGCACCGGCGGGGTCCAACTCGGAGCCTGCACGGGCGGGTGGGTGTTTTTCGAAAGGAGTGAACGGGTCATGACGACGAATCGGACCGGCGGAAGGAAGGGGCAGCGGCTCGCCGCAGCGGCGCTCGTCCTCCTCTCTTTCGCGGCGGCCGGCTGCGACAAGTTCAAGAGCAAGCAGCTCATCCGGGAAGGGAACGCCTACTTCAAGGAGCAGCTCTACGAAGACGCCCTGAAGAAGTACGAGCAGGCCCAGGCGCTCGACCCCGAAGAAGTGCGCCTCGACAAGTTCGTCGCCATGGGGAACATGGCCCTCTACAACCCGGGCTCGACGCACCCCAAGGACATCGCCGCCCTCACGAAAGCGATCGAGCACTTCAAGAAGTACCTCGCCGCGCGCCCCGACGACGAGAAGGCCGCGAAGTTCCTCGTCACGACGTACATGAACGCCCAGAAGTACGACGAGGCGATCGGGTACTTCAAGGACTTCATCGCGAACCACCCGAAGGACGCGCAGGCCGTCCAGACCGTCGCGATGCTCTACGCGAAGAAGGGCGACTACGAGAACTCGATCGACTGGCAGAAGAAGCGAGCGGCCCTCGAGCCCACGAACGCCGACGTCTTCTACACGATGGGCGTCACGGCCTGGCAGAAATCCTACGACTCGCCCGGCAACGACGTCTCCCCCGAGCACGGGCTCTCGCCGGAGAGGCGCAAGGAGATCCTCGACTTCGGCATGAGCTCCCTGGACAAGGCGATCGAGCTCAATCCCGACTACTTCGAGGCCATGCTCTACAAGAACCTCGTCTACCGCCAGTACGCCCGCATCGAGGGCGACCCGGCCAAGGTCGCCGAGCTGACGGCGAAGGCCACCGAGTGGCAGACGAAGGCGCTCGAGGTCCGCAAGAAGGTCCAGGACAAGCAGAAGGCCGAGCAGGCGAGCAAGAACCCGCTCGAGGCGATGTAGGGACGCGGGAGGACGAATGTTCGAAAATTCCCTCATCGAATCGCGGAAGCAGCACGACGCGGCGAAGCGCTGGTACACGCTTCCGCTCTCGATCCTGATTCACGTGGTCGTGATCGGCACGGCGGTGGGCCTCTCGATGTGGTACATCGAGGAGATCCCGGAGCCGCCGATCCCGGTGCAGTTCTACTCGCAGGCGGCTCCCCCGCCGCCGCCCCCGCCGCCGCCCCCGAAGGCCGCGGCTCCGAAACAGCAGGCGAAGGTCGAGCCGACGAAGCCCACGACGGTCACGTCCCCCGTGGTCGTGCCCGACACGCTCCCCCCGCCGACGACCGCGCCTGAACCCGCGGATTCCGGCGTCGAGGGCGGCGTCGAGGGCGGCGTCGAAGGCGGCGTCGCGGGCGGCGTGATGGGAGGCGTCCTCGGCGGCGTCAAGGGAGGCGTCATCGGCGGCAACGTCGAAGAGCCCCTCCGCGTCGGCGGCGAGGTCAAGGAGCCGATCGAGATCAACCGCGTCAAGCCGCAGTATCCCGAGGCGGCCCGCAAGGCGCGCATGCAGGGCGTCTGCATCCTCGAGGCCATCATCACGAAGACGGGTGACGTCGAGTCCGTGCGCGTGCTGCGCGGCCTGAACCCGCTTCTCGACAACGCCGCGATCCGCGCGGTCCAGCAGTGGAAGTACAAGCCGGCGACCTTCAACGGGCGCCCGGTTCCGGTTTACCTGACGGTCACGGTCACGTTCACGCTCCAGTGACCGCCACACGAATGACAGAACACGACGACGTAGAATCAAATTCGGCGAAACGTTAAGGAGGACGAATCAAATGGACATGAGCATGATGGGCCTTTGGAACTCGATGGGGCCCATGGCGAAGAGCGTCTTCATCCTGCTCTGCGCCCTTTCGGTCTACTCTCTCGCGGTCTCGGTCGAGCGGTGGATGACGTTCCAGAAGGCCAAGCAGCAGTCGGTCAAGTTCGCGCTCGAGGTCGGCCAGCTCCTCAAGCAGGACAAGCTGAGGGAAGCCATCGACCTCGCCAAGAAGTACAAGAACAGCCATGTCGCCAAGGTCGTCTCGGCGGGACTTCTCGAGTTCGCGTACGAGGCCCACGGAGCCTCGGCGGCGGGCCACGACAGCGTCGCGGCCGCTGAGCGCGCGATCGAGCGCGCCACGATGATGACGACGGCCGACATGAAGAAGGGCCTCGGCGGCCTCGCGACGATCGCGACGACGGCGCCGTTCATCGGCCTCTTCGGCACCGTCATCGGCATCATCAACGCGTTCCGCGGCATGGCGGCGTCCGGCGCCGGCGGCCTCGGCTCAGTCTCGGCCGGTATCTCCGAGGCCCTCGTCACGACGGCGCTCGGCCTCTTCGTCGCCATCCCGGCCGTGTGGCTCTACAACCTCTTCCTCAACAAGATCGAGCGCTTCCAGGTGGAGATGTCGAACTCGGCCTCCGAGCTGATCGACTACTTCATGAAGCGCCAGGCCGCGAAGGCCGCCTGAGGAATCCCGGGTCCGTCCACAGGAAACGAAGGAGCGAGTTCGATGGGAATGGATAGCTTCGGCGGCCGACAGGACATGAAGAGCGACATCAACGTGACGCCGCTCGTCGACGTGTGCCTCGTCCTCCTCATCATCTTCATGGTCGTCACGCCGATGCTGCAGAAGGGCAAGCCCGTCATGCTTCCGCAGACGGAGCGCCCGGACAAGAAGCCGGAGTCCGACAAGGAGCTCCTCATCTCGATCCAGTCGGACAAGACCATCTTCATCGACACGAAGTGGTTTCCCGACAAGGAGTTCGCGGCGAAGATGAAGGAAATCGGAGAGCGTTCCGCGAACAAGGACGTGCTCGTCAAGGCCGATCAGCGCCTGAACTACGGCGACGTCAAGAACGTCATGCGCATGATCAAGGACGGCGGATTCGAGCGCGTCGGACTCATCACCGAGAAGAAGGGCGACAAGTAAGGAGTCATCCATGAGCATGGGAGTCGGAAGCGGGGATGGCCCGAAGTCGGAGATCAACGTCACTCCGCTCGTCGACGTCGTTCTCGTCCTCCTGATCATTTTCATGGTCGTCCAGCCGCTCCTCCAGCGCGGCTACGACGTCCAGGTGCCCCCGAACGCGCCGGCGACGCCTCCGAACACGCCGCCGCCGACGGACCAGATCATCGTGTCGATCACCGCGAACAAGGAGTACTACCTCAACAAGGAGAAGGTCGAGGCCGCGAACATCGCGATCCGCCTCCAGGAGGTCCTCCGAAACCGCGCGTCGAAGATCGTCTTCTTCTCCGCGGAGGACACCGTCAAGTACGCGGACGTCATGACCCTGATGGACATCGTCCGCAACTCCGGTTCCGGCGACAAGAAGGTCAACATCGGCATCGTGATGGACTGGGTGAACCCCGCCGCGCCCGCGACGCCGTGACACTTCCGACCCCGCCAGCAAAGCTTCCGCTCTTCGTCCCCGGCTCACCCCGGGGACGTTGTTCGTTTGCCGCAGCAAGAAAGGATCTGAACCGATGACCACCTCCACCCGCCTGGTCCGCACGGCACGCGCCGCCCGGGGGCGCGCCGTCGCGTTTCTGCTCGCCCTGGCCGCGCTCCTCGCCGACGGCGTCGCACGCGCCGACGAATCGGAGCTGATCCTCCCCGACCTGGGGTCCGTGACGTTCCTCGGAATGAACGGCCGGACGCTCCTCATGGGCGGCATCCTCGTCTGCCTCGCCGGTCTCGCCTTCGGCCTCGCGATGTACGGGAAGCTGAAGAACCTGCCCGTCCACAAGTCGATGCTCGAGGTCTCCGAGCTCATTTACGAGACGTGCAAGACCTACCTCGTCACCCAGGGAAAGTTCATCCTGATCCTCGAGCTCTTCATCGGGACGATCATCGCCGTCTACTACGGCGTCCTCCGTCACATGGAGATCGGCAAGGTGGTCGTGATCCTCCTCGCGAGCCTCGTCGGCATCGCCGGGAGCTACGGGGTCGCCTGGTTCGGCATCCGGATCAACACGTTCGCGAACTCGCGCACCGCGTTCGCGAGCCTCAAGGGCAAGCCCTTCCCCTGCTATTCGATCCCCCTCGCGGCAGGCATGTCGATCGGGACGATGCTCATCTCGACCGAGCTCATCCTCATGCTCGGGATCCTTCTCTTCATCCCGGGCCACCTCGCGGGCCCCTGCTTCATCGGGTTTGCCATCGGCGAGTCGCTCGGCGCCTCGGCCCTCCGCATCGCGGGCGGCATCTTCACGAAGATCGCCGACATCGGGTCGGACCTCATGAAGATCGTCTTCAAGATCAAGGAAGACGACGCCCGCAACCCCGGCGTCATCGCGGACTGCACGGGCGACAACGCGGGCGACTCCGTCGGGCCGACGGCCGACGGCTTCGAGACCTACGGCGTCACCGGCGTCGCGCTCATCTCCTTCATCCTCCTCGCGGTCCCCGACGCGCCGACCCAGGTCAAGCTCCTCGTCTGGCTCTTCGCGATGCGCATCATGATGATCGTCGCGAGCGTCGCCTCGTACTGGATCAACGACGCAATCGCCAGGGCGAAGTACGCGAACGCCGACAAGATGGACTTCGAGGCCCCCCTGACCTCGCTCGTCTGGATCACGTCGCTCGTCTCGGTCGCCATCACGTTCGTCGTCTCCTACCTCCTGATCCCCGAGCTCGGCGAGGGGACGCTCTGGTGGAAGCTCGGGGCGGTCATCACGTGCGGCACGCTCGCCGGCGCGATCATCCCGGAGCTCGTCAAGGTGTTCACGTCCACGAAGTCCGGCCACGTCAAGGAAGTCGTGACCGCCTCCCGCGAGGGCGGCGCGTCCCTGAACGTCCTCGCCGGCCTCACCGCCGGCAATTTCTCGGCCTACTGGATGGGCCTCGCCATCGCGTCCCTGATGGGCATCGGCTACGCGATCTCGACCTCGTTCCCCTCGGGCCTCATGCTCGCCCCGGCGACCTTCGCGTTCGGCCTCGTCGCGTTCGGCTTCCTCGGAATGGGCCCCGTCACGATCGCGGTCGACTCCTACGGCCCCGTCACCGACAACGCCCAGTCCGTGTACGAGCTCTCGGTCATCGAGAACGTCCCGAACATCAAGGCCGAGGTCAAGAAGGACTTCGGCTTCGACCTCAGCTTCGACAAGGCGAAGCACTTCCTCGAGGAGAACGACGGCGCGGGCAACACGTTCAAGGCGACCGCGAAGCCCGTGCTCATCGGGACGGCCGTCGTCGGCGCGACGACGATGATCTTCTCGATCATCATGCTCCTGACCCACGGCCTCAAGAGCGACCTCGACAAGCTCTCGATCCTGCATTCGCCGTTCCTGCTCGGCCTCGTCATGGGAGGGGCGGTCATCTACTGGTTCACGGGCGCCTCCACCCAGGCGGTCTCCACCGGCGCCTACCGTGCCGTCGAGTTCATCAAGAAAAACATCAAGCTCGACGCCTCGGTCGAAAAGGCCTCCGTCGAGGACAGCAAGGCCGTCGTCGCCATCTGCACCAAGTACGCGCAGAAGGGCATGTTCAACATCTTCCTCACCATCTTCTTCTCGACGCTCGCGTTCGCGTGCCTCGAGCCGTATTTCTTCATCGGCTACCTCATCTCGATCGCGCTCTTCGGCCTCTTCCAGGCGATCTTCATGGCGAACGCCGGCGGCGCCTGGGACAACGCCAAGAAGCTCGTCGAGGTCGACCTCAAGGAGAAGGGCACCGAGCTGCATGCGGCGACCGTCGTCGGCGACACGGTCGGCGACCCCTTCAAGGACACGTCCTCCGTGGCCATGAACCCGGTCATCAAGTTCACGACGCTCTTCGGCCTCCTCGCCGTGGAGCTCGCGATCGGACTGTCGCGCGGGACGAGCGCCACGTTCGCCGCGGTCTTCTTCGCGATCTCGCTCGTGTTCGTCTACCGGTCCTTCTACGGAATGCGCATCGAGAGTTCGCCGACCGCCTCCTGACCCCTCGGAACTCCGCGTCATCGAGGGCCGCCTTCGGGCGGCCCTTTTTCTTCCCGCGGTGTGGGTAGAATCCCGGCCAACCCAAGGAGGGTCGATGGGCACGATGACCAAGTCCGGCACGACGCAGCCGGCCTATCCACGGACGCTCCCCCGCCGTCTCGGACTCCTCGACGCGACCACGATCGTCGCGGGCTCGATGATCGGCTCGGGCATCTTCATCACGTCCGCGGACATCTCCCGTCAGGTGCGGAGCGGGTCCCTCCTCGTTCTCGTCTGGGTCTTCACGGCTCTCGTCACGGTCGCAGGCGCCTGGAGCTACGGGAAGCTCGCCATGGCCTTCCCGAGGGCCGGCGGCCAGTACGTCTACCTCCGGGAGGCATGGGGCGACCTCGGGGGCTTCCTGTTCGGCTGGGCGATGCTCCTCGTCATCCAGACGGGCACGATCGCCGCCGTGGCGGTCGCCTTCGCGAAGTACCTCGGCGTCCTGGTCCCGGCCGTGTCGAGCAAGCACGTGTTCTTCAAAGCCCGCTTCCTGAGCGTGACGCCCCTCGAGATCGTCGCGATCGCGCTCATCGTTCTCCTCACGTGGTGGAACACGACGAGCGTCGAGAACGGCGCCCGGCTCCAGAACGTGTTCACGACGGCCAAGGTCCTCTCCCTCGTCGGTCTCCTCGCCGTCTGCTTCACGGCCGGGAGCGGCCTCGCGACCACGAACTGGGCCTTTCCCGCGGCGGCCGACCTCAAGATGCCTCTGATCTGGGCGTTCGCGGTCGCGACGGTCGGCTCCCTCTTCTCCGCGGACGCGTGGAACAACGTGACGTTCCTCGGGGAGGAGGTCCGCGACGCCGAGCGCAACGTCCCGCGCGCGCTCGTCTACGGCACCGGCCTCGTGACGACGCTCTACGTCCTCGCGAACATCGGCTACCTCAACGCCCTCCCGCTCTCGGGCATCGCCTCGGCGCCCGAGGACCGCGTCGCCACGGCGGCCATCGGAGCCGTGACGGGCAGCGCGGAATCGGGCACTCCGGCGCTCATCATGGCGGTGGTCATCCTCGTGTCGACGTTCGGCTGCCTGAACGGGCTCGTCCTGTCCGGATCGCGCGTCCTCTACGCGATGTCGCGTGACGGGCTCTTCCTCAAGTCGCTCGCGAAGGTCGCGCCCAAGTCGATGATCCCGGTCAACGCGCTCGGCGCGCAGGCGCTCTGGGCTTCCCTTCTCTGCCTTTCGGGCAAGTACAACGACCTCCTCGACTACGTCATCGCGACCGTCCTCATCTTCTACATCGCGACGATCGCCGGCCGCTGGAAGCTCGCCCGTACGAATCCGGCCCTCGCGCCGAAGACGCTCATGGACCGGGTCGTCCCGGTCCTCTACGTGATCGCGACGCTCTACGTCACGGTCGCGCTCGCCCTCTACAAGCCGACGTTCACGGTCCCCGGACTCGTGATCGTGGCGCTCGGGATCCCGGCCTTCTACTTCTTCAAGTCCCGGCAGGCGCCGGCCCCGCCGGCCTAGACGAGGGCCGAGAAGACCTCGTTCGACAGCAGCACGCCCTTGCGCGTGAGGCGGATGCGGGGAGGGGAAGAGATTTCTTCGAGTAAGCCTGCCGCGAACGCGTCCTCGAGTCGCTGTGCCGAGGCGACGGGAAGCGTCCTTCGGATTTCTTCGAATGAGTAAGAGGGGACCCCGCCTGCAAGGCGCAGGCGAATCATCAGCCCCTCTTTCATTCTAAGAAAATCCGAATCTTCGGTCTCTTCGAACGTCGCGACGGGCAAGGCGCCCGCGGCGGTGCGCTCCAGATACTCGGCGAGCATTCCCGTATTTGCAAAGCGCTTTCTTCCGTCGAACGAGTGCGCGGCGACGCCGAACCCGAGGACCGGCACCAGCGTCCAGTATTTGAGGTTGTGGCGGCTCTCGGAGCCGGTCCGCGCCCAGTTCGAGAGCTCGTAGCGCGGGAGGCCGGCAGCTTCCAGCCGCTCGTCCACCTCGAGCCAGCGGTCGGCCATCTCGTCGTCGTCCGCGAAGAGCGCGGGCCGGTCGCGCTTCAGGGCCACGAGGCGGGGCGCCTTCTCGATCTCGAGTAGGTAGACCGAGAGGTGGCGGACGCCGGCCTCCAGGAGCCCTTCGAGGCTCTGCCCGAGGCTCTCCCGGGTCTGGCCCGGGATTCCGATCATGAGGTCCGCGGAGACGTTTCCGAAGGCCGCCACGGCCTTCCGGACGGCCCTCCGGGCCGCCTCGGCGTCGTGCCGGCGCTCGAGAGGGACGAGCTCGGAGTCGACGAGCGACTGGACGCCGACGGACAGGCGATTGATTCCAATGGCTTGAAGACCGGAGATCTTCGCCGCGTCGAGGTCGTCCGGGTTGGCCTCCGCCGTGATCTCGACGTCCGAAGAGAGACCGAAGACTTCTTTGAAGGTCCCGAGCAGGCGGCCGAGGCGGCGCGCGTCGACGTACGACGGCGTTCCCCCTCCGAAGTAGACCGAATCAAAGGCGCGAATCGCAGCCGAGCCGCCCTCCGCCGGGGCAGCCGCGATCGAGCGGATCTCCCTCTCTACCCCTTCAAAGAAATCTTCTTCTTCTCTCTTCCCCTCGAGAGCAACGAAGGAGCAATACGTGCAGCGATGCGCGCAGAACGGCACGTGGACGTACGCGCCGGGCGCGGACGTCGCGCCCGGCGGAAGGTCGGCCGGGCCGCGCGTCACGCGCCTTCGGCGAGGAGCTGCCTGAGGCGCTCGTCGCGCGCGAGGGCGTCCGTGTCGCCGAGGCGCGCCGCGAGCAGGCGCTCGACGTACTTGCCGAGGAGGTCGACCTCGAGGTTCACGCGGTCGCCGGCCCTGCGGTCCCCGAGCGTCGTCTCGGCGAACGTGTGCGGGATGACGGCGACGTCGAACGAGCCCGCTCGCAGCGCCGCGATCGTGAGCGAGATGCCGTCGACCGCGATCGAGCCCTTCTCGACCGCGTAGCGCGCGAGAGCGGCGGGAAGGCCGAACGTGAACGTCCACGAGTCGCCGGCCTTCGCGACCGCGAGAACCTCGGACGTCCCGTCGACGTGCCCCGCGACGACGTGCCCGCCGAGGCGGTCCGTCGGCAGGAGGGCCCTCTCGAGGTTCACGCGCGCACCCGGCGCCAGGCCGCCGAGCGTCGTGCGCGCCAGCGTCTCGGGCGACACGTCGAACGTGAGCGTCCCGGGGTCGAGCGGCTGGACCACCGTGAGACACACCCCCGACACCGCGATGCTCTCTCCGAGCGCCGCGTCCGCGTACCCGGAGGGCCGCTCGACGGTGAGGACCGCGCCGCCCGGAGTCGTGCGGCGGGCGGCGACCTTCGCCTTCGCGGAGACGAGTCCCGTGAACACGCCCCGATCCTACGCCACGGGACGCCGGCGGGCCGACAGGCGGACGTCGCCGCCGATCCGCACCACCTCGAGGTCCGTGAGCGCGATCGCGTCGAGGATGGACGCGGCGCCGTCTCCGGCGACCGGAACGCGCGCGCCGACGCCGCCGAGGATCTTGGGGGCGACGTAGGCGGTCACGCGGTCCGCGAGGCCCGCAGAGAGGAAGGACGCGGCGGTGACGCCTCCGCCCTCGACGAGAAGCGACCGCGCCTCGGCCGCGTAGAGGTCCGCGAGGACCGCCGGGAGGTCGACGCCTCCGGACGGGGCCGGCTTCGAGACCACGTGGACGCCGCGATCGCGGAACGGCGCGAGGCGCGGGTCCCGCTCCGGAACGGCCGTGACGAGCCAGACCTCGCCGCCGGCGGCCGAGAAGACGCGCGCGGACGCCGAGACCCGGAGCGCGCCGTCGAGGACGAGCCTGCGGTGGGGAACGATCGCGGTGGACAGGGCGAGCCGGCGGGTCAGGAGCGGATCGTCGGCAAGGACGGTCCCGGCGCCCACGAGGATGGCGTCGTGCTCCTCGCGCAGGAGGAGCGCGTCGCGCCGGGCCGACTCGCCCGAGATCCACTGCGACTCGCCCGTCCGGGTCCCCGTCTTCCCGTCCAGCGACGCGGCCCACTTGAGGTGGACGAACGGCCGTTTCTCGCGCGCCGACGTGAGGAACGGCTCGTTGACCCGCTCGGCCTCGGCGGCGAAGGCCCCGACGAGAACCTCGACGCCCTTGTCCCGGAGCCGCCGGATCCCGCGGCCCGCGATCCGCGGGTCCGGGTCCTCGACGGAGCAGACCACGCGCGCGACTCCCGCGGCGAGGACGGCCTCCGTGCACGGCGCGGTGCGGCCGAAGTGCGAGCAGGGCTCGAGGTTCACGAGGAGCGTCGCCCCGCGCGCCTTTTCGCCCGCCATCGCGAGCGCGGCGGCCTCGGCGTGCGCGCCGCCGGCGCGCTCGTGCCAGCCCTCGCCGACGACCATGCCGTTCGCGTCCACGATGACGCAGCCCACCCGCGGATTCGGGGACACGGAGAACCGCCCGCGGGCGGCGAGCTCGAGGACGCGCCTCCAGAGGAAGTCGAGGCCGGTCGGGGCGGTCGGCTTCGAGTCAGTCATCGACGAGCGCGGACGCGAACGCGTCGGGGTCGAAATCGAGGAGGTCGTCGGCCGTCTCGCCGACGCCGACGTACTTCACGGGCAGGCCGAGCTCCCGGACGATCGCGAGGATGACGCCGCCCTTGGCCGTCCCGTCCATCTTCGTGAGGACGAGACCGGTCACGCCGGCCGACTTCGTGAACTCCCGGGCCTGGGAAACGCCGTTCATGCCCGTCACCGCGTCGAGGACGAGGAGGACCTCGTGCGGCGCTCCGGGGACGAGGCGCGCGGCGACGCGCCGCATCTTCGAGAGCTCCTCCATGAGGTTGTGCTTCGTGTGCAGGCGGCCCGCCGTGTCCACGAAGAGGAGGTCGGTCCTCTTCGCGACCGCAGCGGCGCACGCGTCGTGGACGACGGCGGCCGGATCGGAGCCGGACTTGAGTTTCACGAGCGGGATCCCGATGCGGTCGGCCCAGATCTGGAGCTGCTCGAGGGCGGCCGCGCGGAACGTGTCGGCGGCCGCGAGGATTACGGATTTTCCGTCCGCGACGGCGCGCGCGGCGAGCTTCGCCGTGGTCGTGGTCTTCCCGGTCCCGTTCACGCCGACCATGAAGATCACGTGCGGCCGCCCGGCCGCCACCTCGGGCCCCGCGACCGTGAGGCGCCGCGCGATCTCCGCCTTCAGGACGCGGCGCACGACGTCGGCTTCCCCGGCGTCGCGCCGCCCCGCTTCCTCCCGGACCGCGGCGACGAGCTCGGCGGCCGTCGCGGGGCCGACGTCCGCCGTCAGGAGGGCGTCCTCGAGGGCTTCCAGCGCCCTCGGGTCGGGCTCGAACTTCGCCTTGATCGCCCCGCCCACCTTCGCGATGAGCTCGGTGTGGGTCATGAACAGCCCGCGCTTCAGGCGGGCGAACACGGAGGTGCGGGAGGGTTTGTCGGGGCTCTCGTCGGACGCCATGGGCCCGCGAGACTAGCAGGAAGGGCCGGATTTCCGAGCGGTGAACGAGCGCCTCGCATCGCAGGTCTCCAGCGATCGGCTGCGCTCCTTCCCTTCCGCCGCTGGACCCGATATCGTCGGTGGCTCTGGCGGTCCCTCGTCAGATTCGAGTGATCGGATGACCGTGACGACACCAGCGACCGACGGCCCTCGCCCACTCCCTCGTCACGTCGCAGTCATCGGCGCCGCAGGGGGGCTCGGCCAGGGCATCCTCAGCGTCTGCCGGGCGGAGGGAGTCAGGTTCACCGCCATCGTCCGTTCGCGCCCGGAGCGCATCAAGGACGTGCCAAGTGGTTCCCGCGTTGCGGTTGTCCCGTCTCTGGCCGATCGGGCCGCTCTCAAGGACGCGTTTTCCGGCGCAGGCGCCGTGCTGACCGCCATGGGAGTCACGGCGGCAACGAAGGAGCGCTCGGCCCTGCTCTCCGCGAACATGGTGCCGGTCGAAGAGTCGATGTTGGCCGCGGGCGTCGATCGCATCATCGTCATCAATACGCTGCTCACGTCGCAACCGGGGCGGCCTGCGAGCCTCGCGATGCACTTCTTCGGGTGGATGCCCGGCACGATCGGCCGCGGTGCTCGTGAGCTTCAAGCGGTGGCGGATGCGCTCGGCCGCGGAGCGTTCCTCTCGCTTCGCTGGACTCTCGTGAGAGGCGGGCTGAACTCTCGGGGCAGGGACGAGCGCCCTGTCGCTTCGGGGGATTGGGACGGGGCCCTCAACTCCTGGTCGCCCGTGTCGTATCGAGCGATGGGCCGATGGATGCTTGAAGAAGCCGCAGCCGATGAATTCGTCCGCGCCGCGCCACTTGTGTCGCGGCGCCGTCGCGAGAGAACAGTCCGAACGTCGGCCTAGCCGCGGGACTCAGGAGACTTCGGACGCGAGGCGTTCGCGGGCCGCGTCCATACCGGCCTTCACGACCGACGGGCGGCCGTCGGGCGAGAGGACGACGAGCAGGAAGAATCCGGCCTTCACGGGCGCGGTGAGGACCTTTCGTCCGTCGAATTCCAGCGCGAGGCCCGAGACTGCGCCGAGGCCCGAGCGCTCGGCAGCCCGCCCCAGCTCGGCCAGCCAGACCGACTGGTACGCCCCCAGGATCTCCGTCGCGGCCTCGTCCCCGGCGCGCGCGATGACCTCGCCCTGCGGGTCGAGGAACGCGGCGCCGAGGGCGCCCGGCGACTCGAGAAGGCTCGACAGGATCGTCTCGAAGCTCACGGCTTCCCCTCCGGCGGCCGGGGCTCGTTCTCGAGCCAGCGTCTCGCCTTCCGGCCTTCATCGCTCTCGGGCGACGCCTCCACCGCCCGCTGCATGAACTTGCGGGCAAGGTCCCGCCGGTCGCTCGCGAGCAGGCAGATCGCCGCCTGATAATTCGCCACGGGATCCTTGGGCTCGTCCTTCAGGACGACGAGGAAATCCTCGAGCGCGCTCGACGTCTGCTCGAGCTTCATGCGTGCGAGGCCGCGCGCCCGGTAGGCCCGGGTGTTGTCCGGAGAGTCCGCGATCGCGAGGGAGTACTCGCGCTCGGCGTCCCGGTAACGCCCCCTCTTGTCCTGAAGGAGCCCGAGGTTGTAGTGCGCGTTGACCTTCTCGGGCGTCGGGGGCCCGTCGAGGACGGCCTGAAAGTCGGTCTCGGCCTCGTCCCACCTGCCGGCCTGGAAATACGCGACGCCGCGGTTGTTCCGGGCCTCGACGAAGGTGTCGTCGAGCGAGAGCGCGTCCGAAAAGGCCCTCAGGGCCCCCGGATAGTCCTTCTTGTAGAGCAGCGCGAGGCCCATCGCGTTCGGCACGTGGGGGTCCCGGGGCGAGGCCTGACGGGCCCGCTGCAGGAGCGCGATCGCTTCGTCCGCGCGCCCCTCGCGCAGCATCGTGAGGGCGCTGCGGTAGTCCACGAGGTCCGCGAGGACGGGGTTTTCCTTCGGCGGCGCGGCCATCTGAGGGCCGCAGCCCGACGCGGCGACGGCCGCGAGCAGCAGAGCGACCCCGGCCGAGGCCGCTCGAAGGGCCGGAGGACCGCCCCTCACGCGGACGCCTTCAGCGGGACTTCCTCGCCGAGGAACTCGAAGTCGCCCGACGACCAGGCCTTGTCGAGTGCGGCGATGACGGCCGGGTCGAACGACTTGCCCGCGAAGGACTTGATCTGGCGGATCACGTAGTTGAGCGGCATGGCCTTCTGGTAGGGCCGCGTCGTCGTCATCGCGTCGAACGTGTCGGCGACCGCCACGACGCGGGCCACGAGCGGGATGCCCTCTCCCTTGAGGCCGTCCGGATACCCGCCGCCCGACCACTTCTCATGGTGGTGCTTGATGCCCGGGATGACCTCCTTGAGCTGGGGGATCTGGCCCATGATGAGCGCGCCCTTGATCGGGTGCGTCTTCATGATCTCGAACTCCTCGTTCGTGAGCGCCGTGGGCTTGCGCAGGATGCGGTCGTCGATCCCGATCTTGCCGACGTCGTGGAGGAGGGCCGAGAGCCGGATGATGCGGACCTCCTCGGGGGTGAGGTCCATGTGCCGGGCGAGGACGACGGCGTAGCGCGCGACGCGCTCGGAGTGGCCGCGCGTGTACGGGTCTTTCGCGTCGATCGCGGCCGCAAGCGTCCGCACCGAGTTGATGAACAGCTCCTGGTTCTCCTTGGCGGCGAGCTTGAGCTTCTCGATGGACTTCTCGAGAGAGTCCGACATCGAGTTGAACGTCTCCGAGAGCTCGGCGAGCTCTCGCACGCCGCGCACGGACACGCGCTGGCGGAAGTCGCCGCCCGCGATGGACCGGACCTTCTCGACGAGCTCCTCGAGCGGGTGCGCGAGCATCCGCGCCGCGAAGAGCGCGACGAGCGCGGCGAACGCGAGAGAGAAGACGGCGAGGAGGAGCGACGCCTTCTGCGTCTGCGCGACGGACGCGTAGGCCTGCGCCTCTTCCTTCTCGACGACGACGCCCCAGTCGGGCGTCGTCATGGCGGCGAGCGTCCCGAGAACGCGGCGGCCCCCGCGCGAGTACGACTTCGTCATCCGGACCGGGTGCGCGATGAATTCGCTCACGAGGTCCAGCTGGTGGATGTCCCGCGAGGGGAACGCGGCCGGGTCGCTCGCGAGGACGAGCGTGCCCGAGCGGTCCACGACGTAGGCGAGGACGCCCGTGGATCTCCCCTCCTCCTCCAGTTTCGCCCGGAGCGGCGCGAGGGAGAGCAGCGCTTCGACGGCGCCGATCGGCTCCTGGCCGTCGGCCGGTCGGACGGGTACGGCGAGGACGAGGCCACCCTCGGGGAGAACCCCCGTGAACAGGGGCTCGCCGACGTAGGTCTCTCCCCGCACCGCGGCCGCGAAGGCCTGGCGGAGGGCGCGCTGGATGTCGATGTCGAGCGACCGGGACTCCGCCACGGCGCCGACGCCGTCGCGGTCGAGAGCCCGGAGGACGAGGAAGCTCGCGTCCGCGTCGGCGTATTCGCGGAGGAGCTCCTTCTTCGACAGGTAGTAGAAGGGATCCGGCGACATCGAGCTCGCGAGGCGCAGGCCGTCGGCGATCTTGCGGAGCTGGGTCTGGGCGTTCGTGATGGCCGTCTCGAACTTCTCCGCGAGCCCGACGGAGCTGTTCTTCAGGTACTTCTTCTCGGCCGTTTCGAGCGCGTCGCGGTTGATCCGCGTCACGTTCAGCGTCAGGAGGACGAGAGGGACGATCGAGACCACGACGAGCGCGGTGAGCAGAGCCGTCACGATCCGCAGACGCGGAACTCTCGATACACCCATCCAGATTCAATTGTACCGCGCCAGCGCTTCCTCGAGAGCCGCGCCTGCATCGGCCGCGGTGGCCCGGACGAGACGGACGGAACCGGGCCGCTCGAGCAGGACGACGACGAGGCCGCGCCTGTCCGCTTTCTTGTCCGCGGCGAGGAACCGCGCCGCCGCGCGCACCTCGGCGGGATGCGGACGGGGCGGACGCGCGAGTGCGAGGACGCGCGCCGCGAGCGCGTCCGCGGCCGCGGGCGCCAGGCCCGCGCGCCCGACCGACAGGCGGAGCGCCGCGAGGAGGCCCCACGCCACGGCCTCGCCGTGCTGGAGGCGGCGGACCGACGCGGACTCGAGCGCGTGCCCGGCCGTGTGCCCGAGGTTCAGCGCGGCGCGCACGCCGGACGTCTCGAACGGGTCCGCGGACACGACGGCGGCCTTGACGCGGAGACTGCGGAATACGGCCTCGGCGACGGCGGCGCCCTCGCGAGAGGCGAGCGGTCCCGCGAGGCGGGCCATCGCGCGGTGGAATCGCGCATCGAGGAAGGACGTCTTCACGACCTCGGCGAGGCCGGACCGGAACGCCCGCTCGGGCAGCGTGTCGAGGACGGCGGTGTCCGCGAGGACGAGGCGCGGCGCGTGGAACGCGCCGGCGAGGTTCTTGCCCTGCGGCAGGTCGACCGCCGTCTTGCCCCCGAGCGCGCTGTCGCAGGCCGCGAGGAGCGTCGTCGGCGCCTGCACGACGGGCACCCCGCGCAGGGCGAGCGCGGCGGCCATCCCGCCCACGTCCCCCACCGTACCGCCGCCGAGGCAGACCACTCCCCCGTCGCGGCGCAGACCGCGGCGGACGAGCTGCTCGATGAGGCGACCGAGGACGGACCACGTCTTGGCCTTCTCGCCATCGGGGACGAAGAGGGGTTCTTTGCTTAAGACCCTCTCAGCGCCTCCAGCTGACAGCAGATGGCCATGCAGGAGAAAGATTCTCTTAGAAGAGACAAGAAACCAGCGGCCCGGTGCGATGGACGGGAGGCGTGCGCCGAGAGAGGCCAGCGCCCCCTCCCCCACGACGACGTCTGTCCTCGCCCCCGCCGCAACGAATGAGAATTCTTTCTTCACCTTCTAAGAAAATCTTCTCTCTTCTCTTCTTCTCTTCTCTTAACCAGAGGTCTTCAGCGGCTTCGCGAGCGCGATGTGGAGCTCGGCGAGCTGCTCGGGCGCGACGGGGTTCGGGCAGTCCGTCATGAGGTCGGTGCCGGAGGCCGTCTTCGGGAACGCGATGACGTCCCGGATGGACGCCGAACCCGTCAGGATCATGAGCAGCCGGTCGAGGCCGAGCGCGATCCCGCCGTGCGGCGGCGCGCCGAAGCGGAAGGCGTCGAGGAGGAAGCCGAACTTCGCGCGCGCCTCCTCCGGCCCGATCCCGAGCCTCGCGAAGATGCGCGACTGGACCTCGGGCCGGTGGATCCGGATGGACCCTCCGCCCAGCTCCATGCCGTTCAGGACCACGTCGTAGGCGCGCGCCTTCACGCGCCCCGGCTCGTTTTCGAGGAAGGGAAGGTCCTCCTCGCGCGGCGACGTGAACGGGTGATGCGTCGCGTACCAGCGCGCGTCCTCCTCGTGCCACTCGAGGAGCGGGAAGTCCGTGACCCAGAGGAAGTCGTGGCGCCCCTCGGGGATCAGCTTCTCCTCGCGGGCGATCTGGAGACGGAGGCCGCCGAGGAAATCCAGGACGTTCTTGGCCTTTCCGGCGCCAAGAAAGACGAGATCGGATTCGCCCGCGCCGAACGAGGCGCGCAGCCGCTCGATCGCAGCGTCGTCAAAGAATTTCTTGGAGTTGGAATTCCAGCTGCCCGGACCGGCCGTCTTCACCCAGAAGAACCACTCGACACCTGCCGCCCGCGCCCCCTTCTCGATGTCGTCGAGGCGCTTGCGGGAGAACGAGCCTCCCCCGGGCACGCACAGGCCCTTGACTCTTTCAACCTTCGAAGAAATCTTCTCTTCGATTTCCTGGAAGTTTCCCAGTTCCAGCCCGAAGCGCGTGTCCGGCCGGTCGATGCCGAAGCGCTCCATGGCCTCGTCGTACGTCATCCGCCGGAACGGGGCCTCGCACGCGATCCCCCACTTCGGGAAGACGCGCGTGAAGACCTTCTCGATGAGGGCGTAGACGGTCTCCTCCGTCGGGAACGACATCTCGATGTCGACCTGCGTGAACTCGAGCTGGCGGTCGGCGCGCAGGTCCTCGTCGCGGAAGCAGCGCGCGATCTGGTAGTAGCGCTCCATCCCCGACACCATGAGGAGCTGCTTGAAGAGCTGCGGCGACTGCGGCAGGGCGTAGAACTCGCCCTCGTGGATGCGCGACGGGACCAGGAAGTCCCGCGCCCCCTCCGGGGTGGACTTCGTGAGGATCGGCGTCTCGACGTCGAGAAAGCCCTCCTCGTGCAGAGCCTCGCGGATCGCCATCGTCACGGCGCTCCGGGCGACGAAGCGCTGCGTCATCTCCGGGCGGCGCAGGTCGAGGTAGCGGTACTTCAGCCGCAGGTCCTCGGCGGCCTTGATCCCATCCTCGATCGGGAAGGGCGGCGTGTCCGCGCGGTTCAGGATCGTGAGCGCGGTCGCCCGCACCTCGATCCCTCCGGTCGGAAGGTCGGCGTTCACGGCGTCGGCTCCGCGGGTCCTGACGGCCCCCGTGACGTCGACGACGAACTCGCTCCGGAGCTCCTTGGCGAGCGCGAGGACGGCGGCGTCGGGCAGGAATTCGGCGTCGAAGACGACCTGCGCGAGGCCGGAGCGGTCCCGAAGGTCGATGAAGACGAGCTCGCCGTGGTCGCGGCGGCGGTTGACCCAGCCCTGCAGGCGGACCGTCTGGCCCGCGTGGGACGGGCGCAGGGAGCCGGCGGGCGTGCGAGAGAGAGCGGACATGGCCGGGATCTTACAGACGGGCCCGCAGCGTCTCCACGACCGACCCGCGCGGCAGCTCTTCCTGAGAACGCGTCGCGAGCACCTTGAGGACGACGGTGCCGGCGGCGCGCTCCTTCTCGCCGAGGAGCAGGGCGAAGGCCGCACTCGTGCGCTCGGCGACCTTGAGGCCGGGGCCGGGGCCCTTGGCCGCCGTCACGAGGTCCACGGCGATGCCCGCGCGCCGGAGCTCCCCCGCGAGGGCGAGCGCGTCGCCGAGATCGCCCCTGTCGAGCGGGACGAGCGTCACCCCGCGCACCGCCGCGACGGCCGCCTGCCGGAACTCGCTCGGGAGGACGTCCACGAGGCGGTCCTCGCCGATCGCAAAGCCGATCCCGGGCGTCTTCGGACCGCCGAGGTCGGAGACGAGCTTGTCGTACCGCCCGCCGCCGAGGAGCGCGTTCTGCGCGCCGAGGCCGGCGGCGGTGACCTCGAAGACGGTGCGGGTGTAGTAATCGAGGCCCCGGACGAGACGGGGCTCGATTCGGTACGGAATCCGCGCCGCGTCGAGAAAACGAAGGAGCTCCGCGTGATGCTCGGAAGATTGCTGAGAAAGGTGATCGACCATGCGCGGCAGCGAGGGGTCGGCGAGCCATTCCGCGAGCTTCGGGTTCTTCGAATCGAGGACGCGGAGGGGGTTTTCCTCGAGGCGCCGCCGGTCGTCTGCGTCGAGCAGATCCACCTTCGAAGAAAACCAGGCGCGCAGCGCCTGGATGAACCCCGGTCTCTCTTCCTCGGTCCCGACCGAGTTGAGCGACACCGAGAGCCCCGTGAAGCCGAGGCGCCCGAGGAAGTCGAAGAGCATGACGAGGACTTCGGCGTCGGTCGCGGCGTCCGCGGGCCCGAGCACCTCCGCGCCGATCTGCCGGAACTCGCGGTACCGGCCCTTCTGCGGCCTCTCGTACCGGAACTGAGGCCCGATGTAGAAGAGCTTCCACGGGCGGCCCGCCTGCGCGAGAGAGTGCTCGACGTACGCGCGGGCGACGCCCGCCGTGTTCTCCGGCCGCAGCGTCACGGATCGGTCGCCGCGGTCCGTGAACGTGTACATCTCCTTGTGGACGATGTCCGTCCCCTCGCCGACGCTGCGCACGAAGAGCTCGGTCGACTCGAGCACCGGCGTGCGGATCTCGTCGTAGCCATACAGCCCGAAGACCTCGCGGGCGACGGCTTCCACCCGGTTCCAGACACGGGTCTCGGGCGGGAGGAGGTCCCGCGTCCCCTTCACGCTCCCGATCACGGCTTGAGGTACTCCGCCTTGTAGACGAGGTAGTTCTTCCAGTACGTCTCGAGCCCCACGACCTCGTCCGGCGTGAGGTCTCGCTTCTTCTTCGCGGGGCTGCCGGCCCAGAGCGTCGCGGGAGGGATCACCGTGCCCGGGAGGACCACCGCTCCGGCCGCGACGAGGGCGCTCCGGCCGACGTCGGCGTCGTCGAGGACCGTCGCGTTCATGCCGATCAGCGCGCCGCGCCGGATCGTGCACGCGTGGACGACCGCGTTGTGCCCGAGCGTGACCTCCTCCTCGAGGACGAGGGGGCCCGTGTCTCGCGTGACGTGCAGCGTGCAGTTGTCCTGAACGTTCGATCGCGCTCCGATGCGGATGTGGCAGCAGTCGCCGCGCACGACGGCCGAGTACCAGATCGAGACGTCGTCCCCGAGGACGACGTCTCCGATGACGGCGGCGGTCTCCGCGATGAAGACCCGCTCGCCGAGTTTCGGGGCGACTCCGAGATAGCTTCGCAGCACCATTTCGCCGGTCACCATACCAAACGAAGGGCCGTGAAACGCGCGCTGCACAGACCTCTGTGCGAGGCGGATAAAACCGCGTGAAGTTGCGGGGTTGCGGCCCTTTTCACGCCCCAATGCACAGGCTTTTGCACAGAAACGGTCTAATACTCCAAGTGAGGTTTTCACAGATACTTACGCGGTTCGTATCGCGAATATGGGCCGAGTTGTAGACCGGTGGCAGTCGGGGGTCTGTGCGAAGCCGTCAGCGCGCCTTCGAGACACCCCGGGAGGCCCCGTCCAGGAGCATACGGGCCTGTGCGCGGGCCGGCTCGCCGACCGAAGCTCCGGCCAGGAGGGCCGCGACGGCCTCGACTCTTCCCTTCGCGTCCAGGGCTGTGACCCGGGTCCGCGTCCGGCCTGCCGCGGCCACCTTCTCGACGGCGAGGTGGTGCGTGCCCGCCGCCGCAACCTGGGGCAGATGCGTCACGACGAGGATCTGCTCGCGGGCGGCGAGCGCGCGCAGCTTCCGGCCGACCGCGTCCGCGGTGGCGCCCGAGACGCCCGCATCGACCTCGTCGAAGACGAACGTCCGGACCGGCCCTCCGCGCCGGTCCCCGCCGCCGGACCGGGCCCCCCGGGCTTCCTCCTCCGCGAGCGCCGCCGCGAGAGCCAGCTGGACGCGGGAAAGCTCGCCTCCGGACGCGATCTTCGGGAGCGGGCGCGGCGGCTCGCCCGGGTTTGGCGCGAAGGAGAACGCGACGGCGTCGATCCCGTGGGCGCCGAAGGCGACGTTCTCGCCGCCCGCCGCGAAGGCGCTCTCCGGATCGGGCTTGCGCGCAACCTCGACGGCAAACGCCGCCCGGCGGAGCGCGAGGTCGGTCAGGTGGGACTCGACGGCCTTTCCCAGCCGCGGCGCGGCGGCAGCCCGCTCCTGCGAAAGCTCGAGCGCCGACTTCCGGAAGGCCGCGAACGCCTTCTGGGCCGCCGCCTCGGCCTTCTTCACGGCGCCCTCCAGGTCGGCCAGCTCCTCGCGCTCCTTCCCGAGAGCCGCGCGGCGCTCGATCACCTCGGCCAGCGTCGCGCCGTACTTGCGCTTGAGTTTCGCGAGCGCGTCGAGGCGCTCGGCGATGAACGCAAGGCGCGCGGGATCGGCCTCGAGCTGCGCGAGATCGCGGGAAGTCTCGAACCCGACCTCCCGAAGCCTCTCGATTGCCTCCGCGAGCATCGCGGCTCGTGCGGCGTACGAAGGGGAGATTTCTTCGAGTGAAAGAAGGGCGGCGCGCGCCGCGCCGGCCGCGCGAAGGGCGCCCGCCTCGTCGTCCTCCAGCGCCGCGACGGCCTGCGCCAGCATCTGGCCCGTCTTCTCGACGCTCCCCAATCTCTTCCTTTCAGAAGAAATCTCCTCGTCTTCTCCCTCCTTCGGCCCGACCTTGTCGATCTCCGCGATCTGGAACTCCAGGAGCTCGAGGCGCTGGACGCGGTCCTTGCCCGCCTCCGCGAGGCGGGCGAGGTCGCGCTGGCGGGCCACGAGCTCGCGGTGGAGGGCCGCGACGCCGGCCGCGGTCTCGTCCAGGCCCGCGAAGCGGTCGAGGAGCTCGCGCGGCGCCGCGGGGTCGAGCAGCTCGCGCGCCTCGGCCTGGCCGTAAAGGACCAGCAGCCGGGCGGCGGCCTCCTGGAGCGTCCGGAGGGGCGCAGGCGACCCGTTCACGAGGAGGCGGCCCTTGGCGGCCCCTCCGGCCGCCGCGACCTCCCGGCGCACGACGACCTCGAACGGGCCCTTTCCCTCTTCCGCGAGGCCCGCCTCGGCGAGCCGGGCGCGGACTTCCGCGTCGTCGCTCTCGAAGACCGCCTCGACGACGACGCGCTCGGCCCCCGCGCGCACGAGCGCCGGGTCGGCCCTGCCGCCCGCGAGGAGGAGCAGCGCGTCCACGACGAGGGACTTGCCGGCGCCCGTCTCCCCCGTCAGGACGGTCAGCCCCTCGCCGAACGCGACCTCGACGTCCTCGAGGACGGCGAGGTCGCGGACGCGGAGGGACGTCAGCACGCTCTAGCGGGCCCGGCGGGCGCGGCGGGCGCCGCGCGCTCCGGCGGCGCGGTCCCGCATCCACCGCAGGGCGAGGCCCACGCCGAACGCGGTCGCGCCGACCGGGTAGCCGGCGTACTCGCGGTCGACGTTCGCGGTCGCCGCGATGTCGAGGTGCGCCCACGGGGTCTTCGGGTCGACGAACTCCTTGAGGAACATCGCCCCGTTGATCGACCCGCCGAAGCGGCCGCCCGTGTTCTTCATGTCGGCCCAGTCGGACCGGATGTTCTCCTTGTACTCCTCCCACATCGGAAGGCGCCAGATGCGCTCGTCCGTCCGCTCGCCGGCCGAGACCAGCGCGCGCGAGAGGTCGTCGTGGTCCGTGAACACGATTGCGGCCTCGAGGCCGAGCGCGATCAGCGCCGCGCCCGTGAGCGTCGCGAAATCGAGGATGGCGGCGGGCTTCCAGTCGGCGGCGTAGTCGAGCGCGTCCGCCAGGATCACGCGCCCCTCGGCGTCCGTGTTGTCGATCTCGGCGGTCTTCCCGTTGCGGAAGCGGACGATGTCGCCCGGCTTGTAGGCCGTCCCGGACGGGAGGTTCTCCGTGAGGGCGGCGATCCCGACGACGTTGACGGGCAGTTTCAGGTCCGCGGCCGCGAGGACGATCCCCATCGCGGTGGCGGCGCCCATCATGTCCCACTTCATGTCGCCCATCTTCTCGGAGGGCTTGATCGAGATGCCGCCGGAGTCGAACGTGACGCCCTTGCCGACGAACGCGAGCGGCGCCTCGCCCTTCTTGCCGCCCTTCCACTCGAGGACGACGACGCGCGGCTCCTCGGCCGAGCCGCGGTTCACGGCGAGGAGGCCGCCCATCTTCTCGCGGCGGATCGCCTTCTTGTCGAGGACCTTCGCCCGGAGGCCGCGCGCGCGGGCCTCCTCGGCGACGCGGCGGGCGAAGTCGCGGGGCACCATGTCGTTCGAGGGCGTGTTCCCGAGGTCGCGCACGAACGCGGCGACCTTCGCGAGCGCCTCGGCGTCGCGCGCCTCGGCGGCCGTGGCCCCCGCGAACGCGCCGGTCGCCTGGACGGCCACGGACGCGAGGGTCCGCTTCTCGCGGTCCTTCGTCTTGTAGACGGGGAACGCATAGTCCGCCAGCGCGAGCGCGCGGAGGAGGAACTCCCGCGTCTCGGCGGCGTCCATCCGCTTGAGCCGGAACGGGAAGTCGAGGATCGCGGTCCGCTCGCCGCTGCGGTTCAGCGTCTTCGCGACGCTGCGGAGGATCGCCCGCGCCTTGCGCGGGCTGATCTCGGCGCTTTTGCCGCCTCCGAACACGTAAAGCCGGCCGGCCGGTGAGCCTCCCAGCGGCGCCGTGAACACGCCGCCCTCGGCCGCGGGCTGTGCCGGAGCGGCCGCGGCTCCCTTCGCGCGCACGGCGGCAGGCAGCCCCGCGAGCGCCTCCTTCGGGGTCGCGCCGACCGCGAACGCGACGAAGGCGTCCGCGCGCGCACCACCCTTCCGGGTTCGAATCGCAAGCTTGAGCAAAGTGTCCTCCTGGTCCCCTGGGGGAGCCAAAGTCTAGCGCGCCGCCCGGCGTCTACGACCTAGAATCCGGCGCATGCCAGAAGCCGTCCTCGAGACTTCCCTGCCGGAGCTCCCGCCGCCGCGCCGCGGAAAGGTGCGGGACGTCTACGACCTCGGCGACCGCCTCCTCCTCGTCGCGACCGACCGCATCTCCGCCTTCGACTGCGTGCTCTCCCCCGGCATTCCCGACAAGGGAAAGATCCTCACGCAGCTCTCGAACTTCTGGTTCCGCCGGTTCGCCGAGGTCGTCCCGAACCACCTGATCGAAACGGACGCCTCGCGGTTCCCCGAGCCCCTCGCCGCGCACGCCGCGCTCCTCTCGGGCCGCAGCGTCCTCGCGAAGAAGTGCGCCGTCGTCCCGTTCGAGTGCGTGGCCCGCGGCTATCTCGCGGGCTCCGGCTGGAAGGAGTACCGCGAGTCGGGCGCCGTCTGCGGCATCCCGCTGCCGAAGGGGCTGCGTGAAGCGGACCGCCTTCCCGACGCGATCTTCACGCCCGCCACGAAGGCCGAGTCCGGGCACGACATCAACGTCTCGTTCGAGGCCATGGTTTCGGCGACAGGGCTCGAGCTCGCGACGCGCCTGAAGAGCCTCACGCTCGAGCTCTACTCGCGTGCCGCCGCGTACGCGGCCGGGCGCGGGATCGTCCTCGCGGACACGAAGTTCGAGTTCGGCCTCGACCCGTCCGGGGGCGTCGTCTGGATCGACGAGGTGCTCACTCCCGACTCCTCCCGTTTCTGGCCGGCGGACACGTGGCGCCCGGGCGGATCGCCCCCGTCCTTCGACAAGCAGTTCGTCCGCGACTTCCTCGAGAAGACGGGGTGGAACAAGACGCCGCCCGCGCCCGTCCTGCCGCCCGACGTCGTCGCGGGGACACGCGCGCGCTACGCCGAGGCGTACGAGCGCCTGACCGGGATGCCGTTCAGGGCCTGACCGGGCGCGAACCCTCTACTGGGAGACCGGCTCGTCCGCGAACTCTTCCGGGGGTGCGGCCTCGTCGGGCGGGAGCTTTGCGATCTCGCGGCCGACGAGCTCCTGGTGGTGGACCTCTTCCTCCTGCAGCTCGAGGAAAAGCTTCCGGACCGGGTCGGCCATCGGGAGCTTCAGCGCGTCCGTGAAGAACCAGTGGGCCTTCACCTCGGCCGCCATCGCGACCGTCAGGGCCTCGTGGAGCGTCATGAACGCGTGGACGTTTTCGTACTCCGGGGCCTCGATTTCCCACACCATCGAGCGGTCCACCCGCCGGGCGGCGTCGCCGAAGAGCTCCTTGCGGCGGGCGGCGAGCTCCTCGCCGTGCTTGGCTTCGTTCTTCGACATGAAGTGGAAGAACTCGGCCGCCTCGGCCGTGTGGTGCGTCTCCATCTGCGCGGCGAGCTCGTCGTAGCGCTCCTTGGCTTCGTCCTCCACGAGGATGGCGAGGTCGAGGGCGTCCTGAAGGTCGAGCTTCGACAGGTCGAGCGTCTTCGTCATACGGTTCTCCGGAGGCTACGCTCGCATGGAAGACACCGGGCGCAAAATGATGCAACCGGATCAACCGGAAACCCCGGTCCGGCGGGTCCGTATCAGTTGCGGGAGGCCTCGATGGCGAAGTTCCTGCTCTGGTGCATCCTCTTCGTCCTCTGCTGGCCGCTGGCGATCCTCGCCCTGATCGCCTTCCCGTTCGTCTGGCTCCTCCTCCTCCCCTTCAAGGTCGTCGGGATCGCCGTCGGCGGCGTGCTCGCGTTCCTGAAGTCGCTCCTGTTTCTCCCGGCCCGCCTCCTCGCCGGAAGGCCGGTCTGAGGCTCAGGTCCGGGCCAGCAATTCCTCGACGCTCCGGAGCGGGACGACCGAGAGGTCCGGAAGGGCGGCCGCCTCCCCCGCGTTTCCTGCGGGGACGAGGGCGGTCTTCAGGCCCAGCGAGACGGCTTCCTTGAGGCGCAAGGCCGCGTCGGAGACGGCGCGCACTTCGCCGAGAAGGCCGACCTCGCCGAACGCGAACGTCCCGGGCGCGAGGGCCCGGCCGCGCAGGCTGCCCGCGACCGCGGCGCACACGGCGAGGTCGGCAGCCGGCTCCACGCTCTCGGCTCCGCCCGCCACGTTCAGGAAGACGTCGTGCGACGCGAGCTTCAGCCCGCCGTGGCGCTCGAGGACCGCGAGCAGGAGCGCGAGGCGCGTGCCGTCGAACCCGATCGCCGTCCTTCGGGGCGAGCCGTACTTGGCCTCCACCGTCAGCGCCTGGACTTCGAGCAGCAGCGGACGCGTGCCCTCCACTCCCGCGAGGACGACCGAGCCCGGCCGCGAGCCCGCGCCCGTGCCGAGGTAGAGCGCGGACGGATTCGCGACCTCGACGAGACCCGAACCCGTCATCTCGAAGACGCCGAGCTCGTGCGCCGGCCCGAAGCGGTTCTTGAGCGCGCGCACGACACGCTGCGCGTGGAAGCGCTCGCCCTCGAACGAGAGGACCGCGTCCACGAGGTGCTCGAGCGTCTTGGGTCCGGCCAGCGTCCCGTCCTTCGTGACGTGCCCGATCAGGAACACGGGGACGCCCGTCGTCTTCGCGAACGCCTGCAGCCGGCCCGCGCACTCGCGCACCTGCGTCACGGACCCCGCCGCCGCCTGCACGGCCGGCGAGGCGATCGTCTGGATCGAGTCCACGACGACCGCCGCGTAGCGACCCGTGCGCGCCGCCTCGAGGATCGCGTCGAGGTTCGTCTCGGCGAGAAGGAAGAGCCCGGGCGCGGCCACCCCGAGGCGCACGGCGCGCATCCGGATCTGCTGCGCGGACTCTTCTGCACTGACGTAGAGAACTTCGCCAATCCGATCGGACAGGCGGGAGGCCACCTGGAGGAGCAGCGTCGACTTGCCGATCCCCGGCTCGCCGCCGAGGAGGACGATCGAGCCCGGCACGAGGCCGCCGCCGAGGACGCGGTCCACGTCGGCCATGCCCGTCGGGAGCCGCGGGACTTCCGCCGCGGCGACGTCGGACAGGCGCACCGCCGAGGACGCGGCGCCGGCCGCGGGCGTGCGCGGCGCCTCGCGCTCCTCCGCCAGCGTGTTCCACCCGCCGCACTCGGGGCAGCGCCCGATCCACTGCGGGCTCTGGGCTCCGCAGGCGGAGCAGGCGAAGACGGTGGCGGGCTTGCGTGCCACTTACTTCGGAACCGGGATCGAGCCGATGAGACCCTTGAGGTCCTCGTCCTTCCAGCGGATCCCGCCTCCGATGAACGCGGAGCGCAGGCCGGGGTTCAGGACGTCGTCGGCGCCGCCCGTCACGTAGAGGTTCGGGCTCGCGTTCCAGCGCCCGTAGAGCTTCACGTGCCCGCGGTAGTTGTCCCGCGAGAAGTCCCACACCTCGCCGGCGAGCCGGAACGTGTCGGCCTTGAACGTCTGCTCGATCGCGGCGCCGCCGCGCGACTCGATGAGGCCCGCACGGAGGATCGTGTCCTTCAGGCGGTAGCCGAGCTGGAGCGAGAGCAGGAGCTGGTCGACGTATCGCTCGCCCGTCGTGTGGATCGTCTGCTCGCTCCCGTTCGGGAACGTGACGGTCGTCGTCTCGTCGATGTTCTGCCGCATGCCCTTCGGCGTCGCCCCGATCTCGAGACGGTAGAACTTGTTGTCGCGGGGGATCGCGTCCAGCGTGAACCAGTACTTCCCGTCGCCGCCGCGGCTCACGTACTCGGCGCGGAACCCGAGGTCGAGCTGGATCCGGTTCATCCGCGAGAGCGTCTGGTTGAGCGAATCGACGCCGGTTCTCACCGAGGACAGCGCATCGTTGAGGTTCTTGTGCGTTTCGTCGTCGTTCAGGAGCTTGCCGATCGTGCCCTGACCCGTGTCGATCTTCCCGGTGATCGAGTTCAGGTTGTCGGCCGTCGTCTTCAGCTTCTCGGAGATCTGGTCGGCGTTCGAGACCGTCGACTTGAAGGTGGCGCGGTTCTCGTCGAGGATCCGGTCCATACGCGCCAGCGTCTCTCGCATCTGGCCCGAGAACTCCTTGAGGTTCGCGAGCGTCACGTCGATGTTGTTCCGGTTGTGCTCGACGAGGTCCTTGAGCGCCTCGGCGAGCGCGCCGATGTTGTCGACGATCCGGTTGATCTTCTCCTCGCCCTGCTTGCCCCCCATCGACCCGGCGAGCGCCGAAGACAGCTCCTTGAGGTCCTTCCCGATGTCCGACGCCATCTTCGTGAGGTCGTCGAACCCGGTCGTGGAGCCGCCCTCGAGGAGCGCGCCCTGGGCGAGCCGCGGCGCGTCCGGCGTTCCCGGCTGCAGCTCCACGTACTTGTCGCCCAGGAGGCCGAGGCTCCGCACCATCGCGGACGCCCCCTCGCGGAGTTCGACGCCGGGGTCCAGCGCGAGGTGCACGACCGCCGTCCCGTCCGGGCGCAGCGAGATGCCGTCCACCTTCCCGATGCGCACCCCGGCGATCCGAACCGCGGACTTGTCGTCGAGGCCCGCGACGTCCTTGAAGTGCGCGTCGACTGCGTTCGTTCGCGCCTTCTTGCCGAAATGAATGTCCTCGATCTTGAGGATCAGGATGGCGAGCGCGACGAGCACGGCGACGAAGAAGGCGCCGATCTTCGCGGTGGTCGTCATGCGGCCTCCATCATAAGGGTGCCGCCGCCGGCGGCGCGGCCGCCGGGCGGCTCTCCGGCTCGAGCTCGGGCGGGGACAGCTCGCTGTCGCCCTTGACGAACGCCGCGACGCGCGGGTCCGACGAGGCCTCGAACTCCTTCGGGGGCAGGTCGATCGCAATCTTGCCGTGCGCGAGGAGGCCGACGCGGTCCGCGATCCCGAAGGCGACCTTGAGGTCGTGGGTGATCGTGATCGCCGTCGGGTTCAGGCGCTTGCGCATCTCCTCGATGACGCGGACGAGGACGTCCGTCGTGATCGGGTCGAGCCCGGTCGTCGGCTCGTCGAAGAGGAGGATCTGCGGCTGGAGGGCGATGGCCCGGGCGAACCCGACGCGCCGCCGCATGCCGCCGGACAGCTCGGACGGGCGCTTGTCCTCGATCCCGGGAAGGCGGACGAGCTCGAGACACTCGGCGACGCGGTCCGCGATCTCCTTCTTCGTCTTCTTCGTGTGCCGCACGAGAGGGAACGCGATGTTCTCCCCCACGCTCATGGAGTCGAAGAGCGCGCCCTCCTGGAACGACATCCCGAACTTCCGCCGGAGGACGTCGCGCTCGCGCGACGAGACCGCCCAGAGGTCCTCGCCGTCGATCTCGACCGAGCCCGCGTCGGGCTTCAGGAGCCCCACGACGTGCTTGATGAGGACGCTCTTGCCGATGCCGGACTGCCCGAGGAGGACGAGCGACTCCCCCTTCTCGACGGCGAGGTCGAGGTGGTCGAGCACGACCTTCTTCCCGAACGCCTTCGTGACGCCGCGCAGGCGGATCGACGGGACGCCGGAGGGCGCGGGGGCGGCCATCAGAAGAGCACCTTCGTGAGGAAGAAGTCCGCGATGAGGATCGCGAGCGAGCCGAGGACGACGGCGGCCGTCGTCGAGGTGCCGACTCCTTCCGCCCCGCCCTTCGTGTCGTAGCCCATCTGGCACCCGATCATCGAGAACAGGAGCCCGAAGACGGCGGACTTGATGAGTCCCGACGTCAGGTCGTCCATGTCCAGGTACTGGAACGTGTTGTTCAGGTACACGACCGGGTTCGCGCCGAGGTACTGGACCGCGACGACGTAGCCGCCGAGGATGCCCGTCGCGTCCGCGAGGACGACGAGCATCGGGGAGACGATGATCGCCGCGAGAACGCGCGGAACGAAGAGGTACTGGACCGGGTCCGTCGCGAGGGAGACGAGCGCGTCGATCTGCTCGGTGACGCGCATCGAGCCGAGTTCGGCCGCCATGGCGCTGCCCGCGCGGCCGGTCACCATGAGCCCCGTGAGGACGGGTCCGAGCTCGCGCAGCATCGAGAGCGCGACGACCGACCCGATGTAGCCCTCGGCGTGGAAGCGCTGGAAGCCCTTGAACGTCTGGAGCGCGAGGACGCCGCCGGTGAAGAGCGCCGTCAGGAAGACGACGGGGACGGAATCCACGCCGACGCGCACGACCTGCTTGGCCGTCATCGAGATCTGGTACGGGGGCAGGAAGAAGCCGCGGATCGTCTGGCCGAGCAGCTCGAAGAAGCGGCCCACGCCTTCGAGGAGGCGGAGAACGGGGCGCCCGATGCCTTCGAGGACGCGCTTCACAGGAACCTCGACACGCGCGCCACCTCGCGGCCGCTCTCGACGACGATGCGCGGCACGCGCGGGCCGACGCCGCACAGGAGTTCCCACGCCACGGTGTCGGCGGTCGCCGCCACCTCTTCCACGCCCAGTCGCGCGCCGGACTGCGTCCCGAAGAACACGGCCTCGTCGCCGCGCCCGGGAGGACGCGGCAGGTCGGTCACGTCGACCTCCGTGAGGTCCATGGAGATGCGGCCCGCGATCGGGCAGCGCGTCCCGCCGACGAGGACCTGTCCCTTGTTCGAGAGCGACCGCCGCACCCCGTCCGCGTAGCCCGCGGCGACGACCGCGAGCGTCGTCGTGCGCGAACAGACGAACGTCCCGGCGTAGCCGACCTTCGTTCCGGCGGGGACGGTCTTGACCTGGTCGACGACGGAAACGAACGACATGACGTCCTGCAGTGTCTCCCCTGCCGCAGACGGCACCTCGGGAATTCGTGCGTACAGCGCGAGACCCGGCCGCACGTGGGTCACGACCGAAGAGGAAGATTTCTTTGAAGGTGAAGAGGCCAGACGGGCCAGCGTTCCACCCGAGTTGTCCATGTGGATCATCGACGGCCGATGGCCCGCCGCGCGGACCCTCTCCAAACCTTCTAAGAAAATCCTCGTCTGGTCCGCGTTCTGCTCCGATGTGACGTCGTACGCCGAGGCGAAGTTCTGGAATACACCTTCGAGGAAAATCTTCGACTTCAACCCCTCGAGGATTTCGAGAGCCCGCGGCAGGTCCTCGGGGCGCAGGCCGAGGCGCGTCATGCCGGTGTCCAGCTTGAGGTGGACGGGAAGGGTCTTCCCCCTCCCCTCTTCACCTTCTAAGAAAATCTTCATCTCCTCGGCCTGTTCGACCGAATGGATGTTGGGGGTCAGCCCACCCTCTACGAGGGAGCCAATCTGATCCTTCCCGATCCACCCCATGACGAGGATCGGCTGCGTGATCCCGGCGCGCCTCAGCTCCAGGCCTTCCTCGACGACGGCGACGGCGAAGCAGGCCGCGCCCTCCTTCGCGAGGCGCCGGGCGACGTGCACCGCGCCGTGCCCGTACGCGTCGGCCTTGACGACCGGGAGGACGCCGCATCCTCGAGGCAGGCCGGCCCCGAGTGTGTGGAAGTTCGACGCCACCGCGTCGAGGTCGACGACGGCCCGCGTCGGCCGGAGCGCGGGCGTCACAGGCCCGGGCCTTCGCTCATCATCGCGAGGTCCGAGAAGCGCGTGTACTCGCCCGACCACCCGAGCGTGAAGCGGTCCGTCGGGCCGTTTCGCTGCTTCGCGATGATGACGTCGCAGACGTTCTTCTGCTCCGTGTCCTTGTCGTAGTACTCGGGGCGCGAGAGGAACAGGACGACGTCGGCGTCCTGCTCGATGGCGCCCGACTCGCGCAGGTCGGAGAGCACGGGCTCCTTCTCGGCTCCGCGCTGCTCCGTGCGGCGCGAGAGCTGCGAGAGGGCGATGACCGGGACGTCGAGCTCCTTGGCGAGCGCCTTGAGGCCCCGCGAGAACGCGCTGACCTCCTGCGTGCGGTTCTCCACCTTGCCGCGCGTCCCCATGATCTGGAGGTAGTCCACGAACAGGGCGTGCAGGCCGTGCCGCTGCTTGAGCTGCAGCGCCCGCGCGCGCATCTCGAGGAGCGTGATCGCGGGCGTGTCGTCCACGAAGAGATTCGCCTCGCGCATCTGCTGCGTCGAGAAGAAGAGCGCCTTCTTCTCTTCCTTGCTGAGCCGTCCCTCGCGCAGCCGCTGGAGGTTCACGCGCGCCTCGGAGCACTGGATGCGGAAGCCGAGCTGCTGGGCCGACATCTCGAGCGAGAAGAAGCCGACGACGTACTTCTCGCGGATCGTGAGCGTCGCCGCGATGTTCAGCGCGAACGCGGTCTTGCCCATTCCGGGGCGGGCCGCGACGACGATCAGGTCGGTCTTCTGGAGGCCCTGCGTGAGCGCGTTCAGGCGCGTGAACCCGGACGGCAGCCCCGTGAGCATTCCGCCGCGGCCGTGGAGGTTCTGGATCTCCTCCTCGTTCTTCTCCGCGATCCGTGAGAGCTTCACGAACCCGCCCTTGATGGACCCCTTCGCGATCTCGACGAGCTCGCGCTGGGCGTTCTCGAGAACGGTCTCGGCGTCCGGGGCGGAGACCGCCTCGCGGATGGCGCGGCGCGACTGGAGGATCACGAGGCGGCGGAGCGAGGCCTCGCGGACGAGCCGGGCGTAGCCCTCGACGTTCTCGACGTCCGGGACGACGTCCACGAGGGACGAGAGATAGGCCGGGCCGCCCGCCCGCTCCAGCCGGCCCGTCTTCTCGAGCTCGCTCTGGATCATGACGAGGTCGATGCCCTCGCGCCGGTCCGCGAGGGCGAGCGCGGCCTCGTAGATCACGCGGTGCGGCTCGGCGGCGAAGTCGTCCGGGGCGAGGAACTCCATGACCCTCGAGAGGAGGGCCCCGTCGATCAGAACGGCGCCCAGGAGGCTCCGCTCGGCGTCGGGCCTCGACGGCATGGTTTCCGCGGCGGCGGGGGCGAGGGCGGACATCGGGACCGGGGAGAATATCGCGCGCGGGCCTCGCCCGGAAAAGGGGCGTCAGCGCGGCGAAAGGTCGAGGGGCGGCCGGCCGGACTCGGCGCGGCGCGCCTCGGCCGCCGCGACCATGCGCTCCCATCCGGCGGCGTCCAGGCGGCACGTTCCGACGCGCCTCTTCCCCTCGGCGGGGCCGTGATAGTCGGAGCCCGCGGACTTCAGGAGGCCGTGGCGCTCGGCGAGCTTGCCGAACTCGTTCTCCTTGCCTGCCTGGTCGACGTGGTAGACCTCGAGGCCGTCCAGGCCGGCGGCGACGCCGATCGCGACGACCTGCTCGGGCGCCTTGTACCAGACGGGGTGCGCGATGACGGAGAGCCCCCCTGCCGTCCGGATCGCGGCGATCGCCTCCTCGAGCGTCCACTTCGGCTTCGGGACGTAGGCGGGCTTTCCGTGCGCGAGCCACGTGTCGAAGGCCTCGTCGAACGTCCTCACGTAGCCCTTCGCGAGCATCGCGCGCGCGATGTGGGGGCGCCCGAAGGAGCCCCCGCCGACCACCTCGCGGATCGCGGCGAGGTCGAGCGGCATCCCGAGGGCGGCGAGCTTCTCCACCATCGCCTCGCCGCGCGTGTCGCGGTCCACGCGGAATCGCTCGAGCTGGGCCTTCATCCCGGGCTCCTCCGGGTCGAGAAAGAGGCCGAGGACGTGCACGTCGTCGCCGTTGCAGCGCGTCGAGAGCTCGCTCGCCGCGACGGTCACGAGGCCCGTCCCCTTCGCCGCGGCCTCGAACTCGGGCAGGCCGTGCACCGCGTCGTGATCGGAGAGGGCGAGGACGGACAGGCCCGCCGCGACTGCGTGGCCGACGAGGCGCGCGGGTGCATCGACTCCGTCGGAGAACGTCGAATGGCAGTGAAGGTCGGCGCCGCGGAACGGGGGCATCCGGGCATGGTAGCGCGGGAGCCGGCCCGGTCCGCTCCTGTACCCTTCGCCCGTGCGCCCGGCCCTCCGTCTCGCCTGCTCCGCCGCCCTCGCGGCGGCCCTCGCCGGGTGCTCCGTGCGCGCGCGCGTCCAGAGCGCCGCGGAGGCCGCCGGCACGAAGGACCGCGCCTCGGTCTGCGTCCTCTTCGTCGACGGGCTCTCGAAGGAGGCCTTCGACCACCTCCTCGCCGAAGGGGCGCTCCCGAACATCCGCCGCGAGATCGTCGACCGGGCGCTCGTCATCGACAACGCGGTCGCCTCGGTCCCGAGCGAGACGTACCCGAATCTCGGCGCGATGCTGACGGGCCTTCTGCCCGGGCACCACGGGATCCCCGCGAACGTCTGGCTCGACCGCCGCCTGCGCGTCCGGGAAGCCCACACGAACATCTTCCGCACGTACGCGGCGGGCGACTTCCTGACCCCGTCGGCGCGCACGCTGTTCGAGCGGCTGCCCGCCGACACGGTCGCCGTCACGACGCCCATCGCGCGGGGCGTCACCGTGCACGTGAAGAACACGGTCTCGGTGATGGCGTCGTACGCCCGGTACGACTGGCCGTTCCTGGACCGGAAGACCCTCGACGACATGGGCGACGCGTACGCGGGCGCGGCCGCCTCCGGCCGCCTGCCCAGCCTCGTCTGGGGCCACCTGCTCGGGCCGGACGAAGTCGCGCACGCCGAGGGCCCCGGCAGCGAGGACTTCCATGCGACGCTCGCGTCGATCGACAAGGCGTTCGGCCGGCTCGTGAGGCGGCTCAAGAAGATGAAGGCCGCGGACCGCGTGCTCTTCGTCCTCGTCGGCGACCACGGCAACCGCTCGTACCACACGTTCGTGGACGCGAACGAGCTCGTGAACCGCGTCCTCCGCGCGAATCCGACCGAAGCCGACTGCACGAACGGGGGCTGCGTCCTCGTGCCCGTGCCCCGCAAGGACAGGACGTACGACGTCGGCGACGCGATGATCGCCGTCGGCGCGTACCGGGGCGCGATGATCTGGCTCCCCGCCGAGCGCCCGCCGGAGGAAGTGCCGGAAGCGTTCCGGACGCGCAAGCAGAAGCGGCCGAAGGGCCCCGCCGCGCCGCGCCTGAGGATGCCGCCCGTCTCCGCGTTCGCCGCCACGCTCGCCCGCGCCCCCGAGGTGCGGCTCGTCGTGACGCGCGGGCCCGCGGCGGGGCGCGTGGTCGTCTACGGGCCCGCGGGCCGCTCGGAGATCGCGCGCGTCGACGGCGACGACGACGGGGCGCGGTACACGTATCGCGTGCTCGAGGGCGAGGACCCTCTCGGCTACGCCG
The DNA here is from genome assembly GCA_044229475.1 of Thermoanaerobaculia bacterium. Taxonomy (GTDB): domain Bacteria; phylum Acidobacteriota; class Thermoanaerobaculia; order UBA5066; family UBA5066; genus Fen-183. The sequence continues at coordinate 1,107,123 of JBGASW010000001.1, forward strand.
CGGACCCGGAGGTCCGGGACCTTCTCGGCGCCCCGCACGACGCGGACGACTGGCTCGACGCGACCGCGGCCGGGCCGTACCCCGACCTCGTCGTGCAGCTGCCCGAGTTCTTCGATTCCCCCCGCGCTCCGGACGTCTTCGTCTCCCCGGCCGAGGGCTACGGGTTCACGTCCGGCAAGGCCGCCGGGCACGGCTCCCTCGGCCGCAGCGAGACCGTGGTCCCGCTCCTCTTCGCGGGCCCCGGCGTGCCGCCCGGCCATCGCCGCGCGGCGCGGACCGTCGACCTCGCGCCGACGATCCTGTCCTACCTCGGCGTCTCCTGGGACCCCGAGGAGATGGACGGCGACGACCTCGAGATCGCCCCCGCGGGACCGCCCTCGATGAGGCCGTTCGCGCCTTCGCCGGAGTGACCCTCAGGGCAGCCGGCGGAGCCGGACGACGTTCGTCGCGCCCGCGGTCGGCGACGCGCCCGACACCTCGACGATCGTCGCGCCCGCGAGGCGGGGCACCTTCGCGAGGAGCGCGTCGGCGGCGCGGATGCGCTCCTCCACGGTCCGGGTCTTCGGGACCCGGAACGACACGACGTCCCTGAGAAGCGTCAGCTTCCGGCGCACGGTCTCGCGGGGCGTGAAGACCACGATCGGGAGGGCGAGCGTGTTCTTGGACGCGAGGCGCGCCGTCCGGCCCGACTCGGTGTGGACGACGAGGACCGAGGCGCCCGCGAGGCGCGCGGCCTCGGCCGCGGCGCGGGCCATCACGGCCGTGAAGTCGCCCGGCGGAGGCGCCGGGAGCGGGGCGGGCACGCTTCCCGCGTCGGGCACCTCGGCGGCGCCGGCGATCTCGCCCATCGCCCGGACCGCCTCGACGGGAAAGGCGCCGATCGCCGTCTCGCCCGAGAGCATCACGGCGTCGGCGCCGTCGTGCACCGCGAGGGCGACGTCGGACACTTCCGCCCGCGTCGGGACGGGGCATTCGATCATGGACTCCAGCATCTGCGTCGCGACGATGACGGGCACCGCGTGCCGCCGGCCCGCCGCGAGGATCTCGCGCTGGGCGGCCGGGACGCGCGCGAGGCCGATCTCCACGCCGAGGTCGCCGCGCGCCACCATGAGCGCGTCCGCTGCGGCGGCGATCCGGTCGAGGTCCCGGAGCGCCTCGGGACGCTCGATCTTCGCGACGATCCAGGGCCTGCGGTCCTCCGGGACGCGCGTCATCACGCGACGCAGCTGCGCGACGTGCGCCGCGCTGCGCACGAACGAGAGCCCGACGAAATCCACCCCCGCGGCGAGGGCCTCGTCGAGGTCGCGCCGGTCCTTGGGCGTGAGCGCCGGAGCCGTGAGCGTCGAATCCGGAAAGTTCACGCCGGCCTCGCTTTTCACGCGACCCCCCGTGCGCACGACGGCGCGGAGCAACCCGCGCAGCCGGCGCGTCACCTCGAGGCGGACGCGGCCGTCGTCGATCCGGATCTCGGCACCGGGCCCCACGTCCTTGAGGAGCGCCGGATACGTGACCGCGAGCCGCAGGGGGCCGCCCTTCTCGCCCCCCGCGGACACGGCTCCCGCGACGATCTCGACGGTGTGGCCGACCAGGAGGGACGCCGAGCCGCCCGGCAGAGCGCCGAGACGGATCTTCGGGCCTCCGAGGTCGAGAAGGACGCCGACGGGCCGCCCGCGCCGCGCGGAGACCCGTCTCACGAGCGCGGTTCGCCGCGCGATGTCGCCGGGCTTCGCGTGCGCCCCGTTCAGCCGGACGACGTCCACCCCCGCGGCAAGCAGCGCGTCGAGCGCCCCCGGCTTCTCCGCGTTGCCCGCGATCGTCGCGACGATCTTCGTCGCCCCCTCTCCGGTCTTTCCCGACATCCGTCCTCCCCTGCCGCGCCGTATGATGCCTCGATGGCCCCCTCCTCGATCCTCGAACCGCCCGTCGCCGCCGACCCCCGCATCGACAAGCTCGCCCGCCACGTCCGGGAGATGATCCGGATCCTGGGCCTCGACCCCGAGAAGGACGCAAACCTCGTCGACACCGACCTTCGGGTGGCGCGGATGTACCTCGAGATCTTCTCGGGCCTCGACGCCGGGAACCGGCCGAAACTCACGACGTTCCCGAACGACGAGAAGTACAGCGCGATGGTCATGGAGAAGGACATCCCCTTCTACTCCATGTGCGCCCACCACTTCGTACCGTTCTACGGGCACGGCCACATCGCGTACATCCCGAACGAGCGCATCGTGGGGCTCTCGAAGCTGCCGCGCCTCCTCGAGTTCTACGCGCGCAGGCCCCAGCTCCAGGAGCGCCTCACCGAGCAGGTCGCGTCGACGCTGGAAGAGGAGCTCAAGCCCCAGGGGGTCATGGTCGTCGTCGAGGCGCGCCACCTCTGCGTCGAGATGCGGGGCGTCAAGAAGCCCGGCGCGCTGACCGTCACGTCGGCACTCCGGGGCATCTTCGCCCAGAAGGCCGTACGCGAGGAGTTCCTCGATCTCCTGAACCGGCGCGGCTGAGAAACCTTTTTCGGCGGCCGGCGTCCCCCTGAGAACAGGAGGACCCCCATGAGCCGTGCCGCCGCCGTCCCGACCGTCCTCGCCGCCGCGCTCGCCCTCGCTCTTCCCGCAGCCGCCGAGCACCGTCACTCGATGGACGTCACGGTCGAGGAGCGTGACGCGAAGGGCTGCGCCGGCGTTCACGTCCGGTTCGGCGACCGGGCCACGGCCCGGGGCGAGGAAACCGTGACGCTCTCCCGGGCCGAGGCGAGGGGGCTCGTCCTCGAAGGTTCCCGAAACGGCGGCGTGACCGTCCGCGGGGGCGACGCGAACACGTTCACCGTGACGGCGTGCAAGGCCGCCGCCGGCGACGACGACGCTTCGGCCCGGGCCGTCCTCGGACAGGTGGCTCTCAAGTCCTCGGGCGGCCGCGTCACGATCGAAGGCCCCGCCGGCGAACGCTGGAGCGGCTTCCTGCTCGTGAGCGCCCCGCGCGACGCCGACTTCTCCGTCGAGGCGTCCAACGGCCCGGTCTCGCTGCGGGACCTGTCCGGAACGCTCGCCGTGACGACCGCGAACGGCCCCGTCTCGCTCTCGGGCCTCACGGGCACGGTCACCGTGGACGCCGCGAACGGCCCCGTCTCGCTCAAGAACTCCTCGGGCGACCTGAGGCTCCACGCCGTCAACGGCCCGCTCACGATCGCCCTCGCGGGCACGCGCTGGGAGGGCAGGGGCCTCGAGGCGGACGCGAAGAACGGACCGCTCACCCTCAGGCTTCCGGACGACTTCGCGTCCGGCGTGAGGGTCGAGACGTCCCACCACGCGCCGTTCTCGTGCCGCGCCGCGGCGTGCGGATCGGCCCGCCGCCAGGACGAGGGCCGCACGCGCCTGCTCGAGTTCGGCGGGGACGCCTCGATCCGGCTCACGTCCGCGAACGGGCCCGTCTCGATCGTCGGGTCGAGCCGGTCCTAGCGCCCGCCGGCCGTCACGCCGGGCTCTCGGAGAGCCGCCGCACGAGCCGCACCGCCGCGTCGAGGCCCCGGAGCGTGCGGACGCCGTGCCAGCAGAAATCGTCGCCCTTGACGACGACGACGCGGCAGGAGGCGGGGAGGCGCTCGCGCCAGAACGCGGCGTCCTTCCGCGCGAACGGGTAGGGCTCGTCGGGAAGGATCAGGACGTCCGGACGCGAGAGCAGGATCGCGTTCTCGGATGTCTCCGGATAGTCGCGGGCGCCGGCGCCCGGGGATTCTTCGAGTGCAAGACGGCCTCCGACCCGGCCCAGCAGATCGGCCACGTACGTGCGCGGGCCAATCGTCATCCAGGGATCCTTCCAGATGAGATAGACGACGCGGAAGCGCAATCCCGTGAGCCGCGCCTCCTCCTCGGCGCGCTCCAGGGCCTCTTCCACCTTCGAGGAAATCTTCTCCGCCTCTTCTCCCCTCCCCGCGGCAGCCCCGAAATGCTGCAGAAGGCCCGGAATCTCCGCGACGGTCCTCGGGTGCGACACGTCCACGGCGAACTCGCGGCGGAGAGCCGCAATGTCCTCGCCGCGGTTTTCCTCGGCGTTGCAGAAGACGAGATCCGGCTTCGCGGCACGGATGGCCGCGAGATCGGGGTTCTTGGTCCCCCCGACGCGCGGGACGTCCCTCAGCGCCTCCTGCGGGTGGATGCAGTAGCGCGTGATCCCGACGAGGTCGCCGGCCGCCCCGAGCGCCGCGAGGCTCTCCGTGATCGACGGGCAGAGCGAAACGAGGCGCACGGATCGGATTCTTCCACGCCCGGCTTGAGGCGGGTAACATCCCTCGGCCGCGGCCGGTCCGCGGGAGGAGTTTCGTCCATGTCCAGCGTTCTGACCGAGGCCACCGCCGGGGCGGGTTCGTCCTTGGGCGTCGTCGTCAACGACTTCTCACTGCAGGTTGCCACTGCGAACGGGTCCGGTTCGCAGACGGCAAACTCCGTGCTCATGCGCTCCATCTTCCAGATGGGCGTTCCGGTGTCCGGGAAGAACCTCTTCCCCTCCAACATCCAGGGCCTCCCGACGTGGTTCACGATCCGGGCGAGCAAGCACGGCTACATCGGGCGCAAGCGCGAGATCGACGTCCTCGTCTGCATGAACCCCGAGACGGCCGAGGAAGACGTGCGCGAGGCGCGCCCGGGCGCCCACGTCGTCTACGAGAAGAAGCTCGGCCTCGAGAATCCCGGAAAGAAGCGGGACGACGTCACCTACTACCCGGTGCCGTTCGCCGAGCTCGTCGTGAAGATCACGGCGGCGCCCGAACACGCGAAGCTCCGCAAGCTCATCGTGAACATGATCTACGTGGGCGTCGTCGCGGACCTCATGGGGATCGACCCGGCCGAGTCCGAGATCGCCATCGCCAAGCAGCTCAAGGGGAAGAAGAAGGCCGTCGACCTGAACGTCTCGGCCGTGAAGCTCGGCCTCGACTACGCGGCCGCGAACTTCCCCGCCAAGATCCCCTACCGCGTCGAGCGGATGAACGCGACCGCCGGCAAGATCATCGTCGAGGGCAACGCGGCCGCGGCCCTCGGCTGCGTGTTCGCGGGCGCGACGGTGTGCGCGTGGTATCCGATCACGCCGTCCTCCTCGCTGTGCGAGTCCTTCATCGACTTCTGCGACGAGCTCCGCGTCGACCCCGCGACCGGGAAGAAGAACGTCGCGGTCATCCAGGCCGAGGACGAGATCGCCTCGATCGGCATGGTCGTCGGCGCCGGGTGGGCGGGCGCGCGGGCGTTCACGTCCACCTCGGGCCCCGGCGTCTCGCTCATGTCCGAGATCATCGGCCTCGGCTACTACACCGAGGTCCCGGCCGTGATCTTCGACGTCCAGCGCGTCGGGCCTTCGACGGGCCTTCCGACGCGGACGATGCAGGGCGACGTCCTGCTCTGCTACTTCAACTCGCACGGCGACGCGAAGCATCCCGTCCTCTTCCCCGCTTCGCCCGAGGAGTGCTTCACGATGGCCGGCGACGCGTTCGACCTCGCCGAGCGGCTCCAGACGCCGGTCTTCGTCCTGACCGATCTCGACCTCGGCATGAACAACTGGATGTCGGACGCCTTCCCCTATCCCACGGCGCCGCTCGACCGCGGGAAGGTCCTCGACGCGGCGGCGATCGAGAAGGTCAAGGACACGTGGGGACGCTACAAGGACGTCGACGGCGACGCGATCCCGTACCGGACGCTGCCCGGCACGGACTCCGCGGCGGGCGCGTTCTTCACGCGCGGCTCGGGCCACAACGAGAAGGCGCAGTACTCGGAGAAGGCCGCCGACTACGTGAACAACGTCGACCGCCTCTCGCGCAAGTTCGACACCGCGCGGACGCTCGTGCCGAAGCCCGAGATCCAGGACCGCCCCGGCGCCGTGGCCGGCGTCCTCGCCTACGGCACGTCGCACTACGGCACCGCCGAGGGACGCGACAAGCTGGCTGCCGAGTTCGGCGTGCCCCTCGACTACTGCCGACTCCGCGCGCTGCCCGTCGGCCCCGAGACGGCCGCGTGGATCCGGCGCCACGAGCGCATCTACGTCGTCGAGCAGAACCGCGACAGCCAGCTCGTGACGATCCTCCGCGACGAGTTCCCCGAGCTGGCCGCGAAGTTCGTCCCGATCCGCCAGTACAACGGCCTCCCCCTCGACGCGACGACCGTCGTCGAGGGCGTCCTCTCGGACCGCAAGACGTCCGGGAAGAAGGGTTGACCCCGATGAGCGCGCAACCTCCCGCTCCCGCCCCCACTCCCGCCGCCCCCAAGACGAACCGCATCGGCCTCCCGAAGGCCCAGTACGAGGGGAGCAAGTCCACGCTGTGCCTCGGCTGCGGGCACGACGTCATCACGAAGCAGGTCGTCAACGCGTTCTACGAGATGGGCGTCCCGCCGTATCAGGTCGCGAAGTTCTCCGGCATCGGCTGCTCCTCGAAGACGCCGGCGTACTTCCTGAACCGCGCCTGGGGCTTCAACGGCGTCCACGGCCGCATGCCGGCGGCGGCAACGGGCGCTCTCGTCGCGAACCCCGAGCTCGTCGGCATCGGCGTCTCGGGCGACGGCGACACGGCCTCCATCGGCATCGGCCAGTTCGTCCACCTCGTGCGCCGCAACCTCCCGCTCGTCTACATCGTCGAGGACAACGGCGTCTACGGCCTCACGAAGGGCCAGTTCTCCGCAACGGCGGACGTCGGGGCCACGCGCAAGAAGGGCGACGTGAACGAGTTCGTCCCGATCGACCTCTGCTCGCTCGCGATCGAGCTCGGCGGCACGTTCGTCGCGCGCTCGTTCTCGGGCGACATGAAGCAGCTCCAGACGATCCTCGAGGCGGCCATCGCGCACAAGGGCACGTCCATCATCGACGTCATCTCGCCCTGCGTGACGTTCAACGACCACGAGGGCTCGACGAAGAGCTACAAGTACGCCAAGGAGCACGAGACGCCCGTCCACGACGTCGGCTTCGTCCCGTATTTCGAGGACACGCTCGCCGAGATCCCCGCGGGCGACACGAAGGACGTGCCCTTCCCCGACGGGAGCGTCCTGCGCTTCCGCGGCGTCGGACGCGACTACGACCCGACCGACAAGGAGAAGGCGCTCCGGTCGATCCACGAGAGCCACGGCAAGCAGGAGATCCTCACGGGCATCCTGTACCTGAACCCCGACAAGCCCGGGTTCTCCGAGGTCCTCGGCGCCACGGGCAAGTCGCTCGTGAACCTGCCGCTCGACGTCGTCAGGCCCAGCCGCGAGGCCCTCGAGCGGGTCATGGAGTCGATGCGATGAGCGGAGCCACCACGAGCATTCGCGTGTTCGGGGCCTACCTCGTCATCCTCGGCGCCGCGCTCATCGTGGCGCCGAACGCGGTTCTCGCCCCCTTCGGAGTCCCTTCGACGTCCGAGGTCTGGGTCCGAGTCGTGGGCGTCCTCGCGGTTGCCCTCGGCTTCTACTACGGCCAGGCGGCGCGTTCCGAATTCGTACCGTTCTACCGGGCGACGATCGTCATGCGCGCCTTCGTCTTCGTCTCGTTCGGCGCGTTCGTCCTCCTCGGCTTCGCGCCGCCGGCCCTGGCCCTCTTCGGCACCGTGGACCTCGCCGGAGCGATCTGGACGGCGGCTGCCCTCAAGAAGGGCTGAGCCCGGAGGCGACGCCATGCCGATCCGCATCGTCCGGCTCGGAAGCCCGCGCAGTCCGGGTGAGGGGCCGCGGATCGGCACCGTGCGCCGGCCTCCTCGCGGAGTTCCGAAGGCGGACTTCGCGAAGCGCGACTTCTACGACGTCTGGCTGCCGAACCTCGCGCCGAGCGAGGAGCTCCTGAAGGCCGGTCAGGCCGCGCAGGACGACGCGGCCCGCTGGAAGGCGTTCGCGCGGCGCTATCGCGCCGAGATGAAGCAGCCCGACGCCAGCCGCGTCCTCGACCTCCTCGCCGCCCTCTCGCACGGGACGAATTTCGCGGTCGGCTGCTACTGCGCCGACGAGAGCCGCTGCCACCGGTCGATTCTGCGAGAGCTGCTGAAGCAGCGCGGCGCCCGGCTCAGTCCAGGTGACCCATGAGCCCGCTGCGGTAGTCCGCGATCGCCTGCCGGATCTCTTTCTCGGTGTTCATCACGAACGGCCCGTAGCCCACGACCGGCTCGTCGATCGGAGTCCCCGACAGGAGGAGGATCGTGGCGTCCGAAGCCGCTTCGATCGAGAGCGTCTCGCCCTCCCGCTCGAGGACGACGAGCTGCCCCTCGTCCACCGACTTCTCGCCGTTGACGCGCCCGCCGCCGTGCAGGAAGAGGAGCGCCGTGGACTGGCCCGCCGGCACGTTCAGGTTCGCGAGCTTCCCCGCCCGGAGACGCAGGTCCCACACCTCGATCGGCGTGAACGTCCGGGCCGCGCCCTTCGCCTTCTCGAACTCGCCCGCGATCACGCGCACGGAGCCGGCCTCGCCCGGGAGCGCGACGACGGGCGTGCGGCCTCCGACGACGTCCTGGTAGCCGGGCGGGGCCTTCTTGGACTTCGCGGGCAGGTTCACCCAGAGCTGCACCATCTCGAGCGTGCCGCCCTTCTTCGTGAACTCCTTCCCGTGCATCTCCTCGTGCACGATGCCCGAGGCCGCGGTCATCCACTGGACGTCGCCGGGTCCGATCGAGCCCTTGTGCCCCGCCGAGTCGCGGTGGTCGATCTCGCCCTGATACGCGATCGTCACGGTCTCGAAACCGCGGTGCGGGTGCTCGCCCACGCCGCGCGGCTCGAGGGCCGGCTTGAACTCCGCCGGCGCCGCGTAGTCGAGAAGGATGAACGGGCTGAGGTACGGGGCGGAGTCGTACGAGAACATCGAACGGACGGGAAACCCGTCGCCGACCCAGTGCCGGGGCGGCGCCTGCTCGATCCTGAGAACGCCTTTCGAACGCTTCAAGAGCGTTCGCGGCTAGCGCCGCCCTCTGATCGCCGCTTCGACGCTCTGGGCGCTGCGGACCGCGTTGTTGCGGGCACGGCTCGCGGCGGAGGCGCGGCGGGAATCGCGGGCGGATCGGGCGCGGAAATACCAGATCCCGAGAGCGCCGAGGATGAGGACGAGGCCGAGGAGAAAGGGAGTAGACACGGGCACCACCTGACGCAGGATAGCCCTCTTCAGGTTCCAATGCGCCGGATTCTCAGGATCGGGCCGTCGGGCGCGCCCGCGTCCGTCAGGTCGATTTCGGCGAAAACCGCCCACGTGTTGTCGCCCTTCGGGTCGAGGAGCGTGTGCGCGACCTCCCACCGGCGCGGGCCCGCGGACGTCAGCCTCGTCAGGTGGTGGAGCCGGGCCTCGGAGCCGGAGAGAAGCTCGCCGTGCTCCTCGAAGAACGGCGCGAGCGCGGCCTCGAAGCGCGCGGCGTCCCATGGGTCGCTCGCATCGGGGGCGACGCGGTCGGCGGCCTCCTCCCAGTCCTTCCGCGCGAGCGCCCGGACGAGGAGCTGCGCCTCGGCGCGGACGCGCGCGGCGAAGACGCGCGGGTTCGCGAGAAGCTCGGTGAGCCAGGTCGCTTCGGGCTTCCTCGCCGCTGCGGCGGGCGCGGCCCTCTCCGCGAGGAGGAGCTCCGGATGGCGCATCCGCTCCCATTCCTCGAGGAGGCTGGCGTCGGTCTCCCCGACGAGCGACCGGAAGAACCCGAGCACGTCCCAGACCTCGTCGGTCTTCGCGGGCTCCGGCACCGTCTGGTCGAGCGTCCGGTAGAGCTGCGACAGGTACCTCAACAGGACGCCCTCGCTGCGTTCGAGGCCGTAGCTCTTCACGTAGTCCGAGAAGCCCGCAAACGTCTCGAACATCTCGCGCCCGATCGACTTGGGGCTGACGTCCGAGCCCGCGGTCCACGGGTGCGCCGCGCGGAACGCGTTGAAGGCGCCGTACAGGAAGTCCGCGAGCGGCTTCGGGTAGGTGACCTCCTCGAGCCGCTCCATCCGCTCCTCGTACGGGACGCCTTCTTCCTTGAGCTGCGCGACGAGGCGTCCCTTCTCCCGGTCCGTCTGCCGCCGGAGGATCACGTCCGGGTCCTCGAGGATCGACTCCACGACGGTGAGGACGTCCACGGCGTACGTCGGCGAGGCGGGATCGAGCTCCTCGAGCGCCGAGAGCGCGAAGAGCGAGAGCGCCTGGTGGAGCGAGAAGTCGAACTGGAGATCCCTGGCCACGGCGACCCGGTACGGCCCCGCGCCCTCGAGGACGAGGATCCCGGCCCGGTAGAGCGAGCGCACGAGGACGGCCGCCTGCTTCACGAGCCGTCGCTTCGTCCCCTCGTCCTCGTGGCAGCGCGCGACGAGGTCGCGCAGCGACGCGAAGTTGCGGTCCGGCTGCTCGGCTTCATCCCTCTGCAGGAGCGACAGCACCATCCCGTGCGTCAGCCGGAACCTCGAGACGAGCGTCTCGGGCGGCCGCGAGATCAGCTTCTGGAACGTCTCGACGGTCCAGGAGACCTCGCCTTTCGGCGGAGCCTTCGCGGGACGTGCTTTCCTTCCGGAAACCTCGGATTTCTTCTCGGCCTGGCGCTTCTCGACGATGTGCTCGGGCGCCTGCGCGACGACGCTCCCTTGCGTGTCGAAGCCGCGGCGGCCCGCGCGCCCCGCGATCTGCTTGAAGTCGCGGACGGACAGGAGCCCGACCTTCGTCCCGTCGAACTTCGCGAGCTTCGTGAAGAGGACCGTCCGGATCGGGATGTTCACGCCGACGCCGAGCGTGTCGGTCCCGCACACGACGTGGAGGAGGCCCTTCTGGGCGAGCTGCTCGACGAGGAGGCGGTACTTCGGGAGGAGGCCGGCGTGGTGCACGCCGATCCCGAAAGACAGGAACCTCCGGAACTCCTTGCCGTACGGGGTCGCGAGGCGGACGCCCGCGGCGATCTTCCGGATCTCGTCGCGCTCCTCCTTCGTCCCGATCTTCACGCTCGTGAGCGACTGCGCGAGCTCGGCGCACTCCCTCTGCGTGAAGTTCACGACGTAGATCGGGCTCTTCTTCGCGGCGAGGAGGTCCTCGATCGTCTCGTGGAGCGGCGTCTCGCGGTACTCGAAGTCGAGCGGGACCGGGCGCTCGTCGGACGACACGAGTGCCACCGCACGGCCGGTGTCCTTCTCGAGCCGCTCGGCGATCGCGCGCGTGTCGCCGAGCGTCGCGGACATGAGGAGGAACTGGGTGCCGGGCAGGACGAGGAGCGGCACCTGCCACGCGACGCCGCGCTCCTTGTCCGCGTAGTAGTGGAACTCGTCCATCACGACGTACGGGACGTCGAGCGCGGGCCCCATCCGGAGGGCCATGTTCGAGAGGACCTCCGCCGTGCAGCAGACGACGCTCGCGTCCGGGTTGATGCTCGCGTCGCCCGTCCGCATGCCGACGTTCTCGGGCCCGAGGTCGTTGCAGAGCGAGAAGAACTTCTCGCTCGCGAGCGCCTTGATCGGGCTCGTGTAGACCGAGACCCTCCCCTCGCAGGCAGCCTTGAAGTGCAGGCCGAGCGCCACGAGGGACTTCCCGGAGCCCGTGGGCGTCCCGAGGATGACGTGCTTGCCCGCCATGATCTCGAGGAGCGCCTCCTCCTGCGCCGGGTAGAGCGTCAGACCCGTGGAGGCCACCCAGTCGAGGAAGAGGCCGAGGATCTCGTCGGGGTCGCTCGTCCCGCGGGGCGGAATCCGGTCCGCGAGCGGCGCTGCGTCGGGCATCCGGGTCAGGGCGTCGTCGCGGGGAACTCGGCCGAGACCGGCCGCCACGTCTTCGGGTCGTTCACGAGCCCGTGGGACTGGCTGACGATCTCGAGCCTCTTCGGGACGAACTTCAGGAGGACGAAGTCCGCGCCGCGGAACTTGTCCTTGTAGAACGGCCCCCAGTCGTCCTTCCAGTGCAGCGCCTTGACTTCCGGGTCCGCGACGAGACTCGCGGTCCCGACGAGCGTGACGTATGCCGGAAGGGAGGCTTCGAAGAACTGAAGCGTGGCGCGCGGGTCTCGCGCGAGGTCGGCCACCTTGCGCGTCGCCGGGTTCGTGGCGACCCACACGGCGAATTCGGCGTCCGGCCCGATCGGGTCGATGATGCGGGCCTGAGGCTGGCCGTCGGGGCCGATCGTGACGAACGTGGCGTATCGCGCCTTCGAAGAGACATCCCGTGCCGCCTTCAGGATCGCCGAGCGCTCCGCTACGGGAAGCGGTGAGGAGGGCGCGGCCGTGGAGACCGGGAGCGCCGTCGCGAGCGCCGCCGCTTCGGCCGGGCAGTCGCGATCGGGCACGGCGCCCTTGGCGCGCACCGCGGCGAGCTCCTTCTTCGCGGCCGCGAGGTCGGCGAGGAACGCGGCGTCCCCGTGGAGGCGGGCGACGGTGGCGGCGCCGAGGATGCGCCCCTCGTTGACGTCCGCCTGCCAGTGGACGTTGCAGACGACGCGGCTCTGCCCGAACGCGCGGCCGCGCTCGACCACCGCCTCGGCGCGATCCGGCGCGACCTCGGCGAGGACGAGCCCCCACGCCCAGCCGGCGGCGCTGTGGCCGGACGGGAAAGACCCCTGCTTCGCGAGCTCCTTCTCGTCGGCCGGGGTGCACGTCGGCTCGCCGTTGACGAGGAAGGGCCGCTTGCGCATGTACTTGTTCTTGGCGGCGCCCGTCGAGTAGCCGGCGTCGGAAAGGACGCGCCGGAGAAGGGCGTAGAGGTGCGGCGTGTCCTGCTCGGTGATCGGCGCGCCGAGCGCGCACGCGAGGGAGCCGGCGGCACGCGGGAACGTGAGGTTCGCGTCCTCGGTCGCCTGCGCGAAGCGCGGCGTCCCGCGCAGAGCACGGGCCGCGCGATTTGCCTCATCGTCCGCCGCGAGCGCCGCGGATCCCGTCGCGGGCGGCGGCGGGACGAGCGCGAGGCTGTCGATGGCCTCTTCTTTCGTCAGGTATCCCGCGATCGAGCCGGGCCAGATCGGCGGGACCGTCCCGCGCGCCTCGGGCGGCGGCGGCGCCGTCGCGCAGCCGGCGGCGAGGACGAGAGCGACGAAGAGGGCCGGGACGCGCATCCGGATGTTCTTCATGCGCGAAAGTATGGCCTACCCGAGGGTTAGACCGCCGCCGTCTCCCGCGCGCCCACACGGAGCGCCTCGGCGACGAGCGCCTCCTGCTCGTGCGCGAACGCGTGGTGCGAGCCGGGCGCGGGGCTGGCGAGCTCGCGCCTTCCGATGTATCGGAGCGTCCGGCCGGCCGCGAGGCCCTCGACCTTGCCGTCCAGGAACTGCTCGCGCACGAAACGCCACGCGCCCATGTTGCGCGGCTCCTCCTGCACCCAGACGAGCTCGGCGTCCTGCGGGTAGCGCTGGAGGACCGCGCCGATCTCCCGGCCGGGGAACGGGTAGTACTGCTCGAGGCGAACGATCGCGACGTCGGTGCGGTCCGCCTTCTCGCGCGCCGCGATGAGGTCCCACGCGACCTTGCCGCTCGCGAGGATCACCCGGCGCGCGCGCGACGGGCCCGCCGGGTCGTCGAGGACGGGATGGAACGCGCCGTCGGCCAGCTCGTCGATCGTCGAGACGACCTTCGGGTGGCGCAGCAGGCTCTTCGGCGTCATGACGACGAGCGGCTTCCTCACGTCGCCGGCCATCTGGCGGAGCAGCAGGTGGTAGTACTGCGCGGGCGTCGAGGCGTTCGCGACGCGCATGTTGTCCTCGGCGCAGAGCGTCAGGAAGCGCTCGAGGCGCGCGGACGAGTGCTCGGGGCCCTGGCCTTCCTGCCCGTGCGGCAGCAGCAGGACGAGGCCGCACCGCTGGTTCCACTTCTGCTCGGAGCCCGAGATGAACTGGTCGATGATGACCTGGGCGCCGTTCGCGAAGTCGCCGAACTGCCCTTCCCACAGGACGAGCGTCGACGGGTCCGCGACCGCGTAGCCGAACTCGAAGCCCATGACGGCGTTCTCGGAGAGGAGGCTGTCGATGACCTCGAACGCGGCCTGCTCGGGCGCGATCGTGTTCAGCGGCGTCCACTCGGCGCCCGTCGCGGCGTCCGCGAGGACGGCATGGCGCTGGCTGAAGGTGCCGCGGCCCGAGTCCTGCCCGGAGAGGCGCACGGGCGTGCCGTCGAGGAGCAGCATCCCGAACGCGAGCATCTCGCCGCCCGACCAGTCGATTTCGGGCCGGCCGCTCGCGTACTCGGAGCGCTTCTTGAGAATGGGCTTGAGCTTCGGGTGGACCTCGAAGCCCTCGGGAACCGCCGAGACGGCCCGGGCGACCTCGGCGAGGCGCTCGCGCACGGTGCCCTTCGGCTTGAGGCGCTTCGCGGGCGCGGCCGTCAGCGAGTCGAACCCGGACTTCGCGCCTCCGCGGGCGTCGTCGTAGGCGCGGTCGAGCGCCGTCTTGGCCTCGGCCCACATCTGGTCGACCTCGCCCTGAGAGAAGACGCCCTGCTTGACGAGCGCGGCGCCCGTGAGGCGCGCGACCGACGTGTGCGTCTTGATCTTCACGTACATGAGGGGCTGCGTGTAGCTCGGCTCGTCGCCCTCGTTGTGGCCGTACCGGCGGTAGCAGACCATGTCGATCACGACGTCGCGCCGGAACGTGTTGCGGTACTCCATCGCGACGTCCGCGACGTGGAGCACGGCCTCGACATCGTCGCCGTTCACGTGGAAGACGGGCGCCTGGACCATCTTCGCCACGTCCGTGCAGTACGGCGACGAGCGCGCGTCGGCCGGATTCGTCGTGAAGCCGATCTGGTTGTTCACGACGACGTGCACGGTGCCGCCCGTCCGGTAGCCGTGGAGCTGCGACATGTTGAGCGTCTCGGCCACGATGCCCTGTCCCGCGAAGGCGGCGTCGCCGTGGAGGAGGATCGGGAGGACCTTCGAGTGCTCGCGGTGGTCGCCGAGCGCGGTCTGCTTGGCGCGGACCATGCCCTCGACGACGGGGTCGACGAACTCGAGATGGCTCGGGTTCGGCGCGAGCGAGACGCCGAGCTTCTGTCCGGAGGGGGCGACGTGCGTGCCCACGGCGCCGAGGTGGTACTTCACGTCGCCGGATCCCTGCACGGTGCCGGGGTCCACCTGCCCCTCGAACTCCGCGAAGATCTGCCCCGCCGGCTTGCCGACGTTGTTCACGAGGACGGTCAGGCGCCCGCGGTGCGACATCCCGATCACGGCCTCGCCGAGGTCGGCCTCGGCGGCGCGGTCGAGGAGGCGCTCGAGGAGCGCGATCGCGGCCTCGCCGCCCTCGAGCGAGAAGCGCTTCTGGCCCACGTACTTCGTGTGGAGGAACTTCTCGAACGCCTCGGCCTTCACGAGCGCGTTCAGGGCGCGGCGGCGGTCCTCGCGCGAGAGGTTCGCGCGGTTGCGCGAGCCCTCCATGCGCTCGATGAGCCACGTCTTCTGCGCGGTGTCCTGGTTGTACATGAACTCCGCGCCGATCTTTCCGCAGTAGGTCTGGCGGAGGACCTCGAGGATCTCCCGCAGCGTCGCGTGGTCGCGCCCGGCGAGCCCGTTCGTGATGAACGGGCGGTCCAGGTCCCACAGCGTGAAACCGTACGTCGCGGGGTCGAGGTCCGGGTGGTACGGCACGGCATCCACGCCGAGCGGGTTCACGTCCGCGACGAGGTGGCCGCGCACGCGGTAGGCGTTGATGAGCTGGAGGACGCGTGCCTGCTTTTCCACCGCCTCGAGGCGGTTCGTTCCGCCGAAGAACGGAGAGCTGGCGTCCTTCTCCCAGCGCATCGGCCGGTGCGGGACCTTCAGGTCCTCGAAGATGCGGTCGTAGAAGCGGTCGTTCCCGAGGAGGAGGTCCTGGAGCGTCGCGACGAACCCGCCGGACTCGGCGCCCTGGATGATCCGGTGGTCGTACGTCGACGACACGTTCATGACCCGCGACACGCCGAGCGCGGACATGACGTCGTCGGGCATGGCCTGGAACTCGGCCGGGTAGCCCATCGCGCCCGTCGCGATGATGGCGCCCTGCCCCGGCATGAGCCGCGGCAGAGAGGACGTCGTCCCGATCGTGCCGGGGTTCGTGAGCGAGATCGTCGTCCCGGCGAAGGCGTCGGGCTCGATCGCGCCCTTCCGCGCCTTCCCGACGAGCGCATCGAACTCGGCCAGGAACGTGCCGAACGACATCTTCTCGGCGCCCTTGATGTTCGGGACGAGCAGCGAGCGCGATCCGTCCTTCTTCGTGATGTCGATCGCGATGCCGAGGTTCACGGACGGCTTCTTGATGCGGGCGGGCTTCCCGTCCGCCTCGCCGAAGGCGTCGTTCATCCCCGGGTGCTTCTCGAGGGCGCGCACGATGGCCCACGCGACGAAATGCGTGAAGGAGACCTTCGAGAGGCCGAGCGCCTCGCGGTGGCGGTTCAGGATCCGCCGGTTCTCCTCCATGTTCTTCACGGGGACGACGCGGTTCGTCGTGGCGGTGGGGACGCCGAGCGACGCCTCCATGTTCCGGGCGATCGTCGCGGCGCCGCCCGAGATGGGGACGGCCTGTTCGCCCGGGCGCGCGTTCACGGGCGCGGGGCGCGGGGCGGGCGGCGCCGCCGGTGGCGCCGGCGCCGGGGCGAACGGCGGTTCGGCGGGCTCGAACATGAGGAGCGGCTCGGGCGCGATCGCCCGGACCGGGACGCTCATCGCGAAAGGAACGCGGTCCTCCAGCGCCCGGAACGCGCGGCGCCAGTCCTCGTCGACGAGGGCCGGGTCGAGGCGGTAGAGGGCGTAGAGCTCCTGGGCGAACGGCGCGTTGTCGCCGAACTCCTCGAGCATGGCGTTGAGAACGAGGGCGGAGGACGAGTCGCTCATGAAGGGGTCAATTGTAGCCGCCGGGGCCGGTTCAGGCCGTGACGTCGCGCCGCGTGAACACCGCGAACGCCGCGGCCGTCGCGGCCACGGCCCAGCCCGCGAGAACCCACGCCGAGAACGAAAGCGTCATCCCTTCGAAAGGAGCCGGCAGACCCGCGTAGAACTCGGGAAGCGGCAGGTTCGTCACGAAGAACCACTTGGCCCCGTCCCAGTCCGACGCGATGCGCGAGAGGATCGTCCCGGCCACGAGCGTCGCCATCATCGTGCCCATCGCGGCGGCCGCCGAGCGGAACAGGACCGAGAGGAGCAGCGTGACGCAACCGACGGCGAGCGCCGAGAGCCACGCGAGGCCCCACGCGGCGAACGCGTCCTGCCAGAGCGGCAGGATCCGCACCGCCGAGAGGTCGAACCCGCCCGCGGCGCCCGGGCCGAGCCGGAAGCCGGTGAGCATGGGCGCGCCCCAGCCGCTCCATCCGAACGCCACGCCCGAGATCCCCCACGCGAGGATGAACGCGGCCAGCAGCGTCAGCGTCGTGAAAAGCACCATCGCGATCAGCTTCGACAGCAGCACCTTCCAGCGCGCGACGGGGCGCGTGAGGAGGAGCGTGACGGTGCCTTCGGCGAACTCCGACGAGACGAGGTCCGCGCCGAAGACCGCGATGAGGAGCGGGATGAGGAGGACGCTCCCGACGCCCGCGAACGTGCGCGTGAACATCGGCCCCGTCAGAAGATTCGGATCAAGATTCTTGGAAAGGTGATAGCGGAGTCTCCCGCTCTCGTAGCGCATCCACCGCTTCCACTGGTCCGGGATCCCGCGGCGCTGGTTCATCTGGCGCTCGAGGTCGCCCGCGCGCTTCTCGACCGACGCGCGCCAATCCCTCTCCGGATGCTCCAACCTCTGGCGCTGCTGCTGACGGTTCTGGGCGAAAACGACCAGACACAGAAGCGCGGCCAGAACGACCAAGATGAGGCGAAACCTCTTCCTTCTAAGAATCTTCAAACACTCGTTCTCAATGAGCCCGAACATGACTCGCATCGCGTCTACACCGTCTCCCCGCCCGTCAGCTCGAGGAAGAGGTCCTCGAGGCCGCGCTTGCCGCCGTCCGTCAGGTCGGACAGCGTACCCTTCGCGAGCGTTCGTCCGCGGTGGACGATCGCGATGCGGTCGACCATCTTCTCGACCTCCGACAGGAGGTGGCTCGACACGAAGACGGCGAGGCCGCGCTCGCCCGCGAGCCGGCGGACGAGCTCGCGCATCTCGCGGATGCCCGCGGGGTCGAGGCCGTTCGTGGGCTCGTCGAGGATGAGGACGGACGGGTCCGAGAGCAGCGCCTGCGCGATCCCGACGCGCTGGCGCATCCCGAGAGAGAACGTGCGCACGAGGCCGTCGAGGCGCTCGTCCATGTGGACGAGGCGCGCGAGCTCGTCGATCCGGCCCGCCGCTCCGTTCCCGATCATCCGGGCGAAGTGCTCGAGATTCTCGCGGCCCGTGAGGAACTTGTAGAGGTCGGGCGTCTCGACGATGCAGCCCACCTTGCGCATCGCGGCCTCGAATTCCCGTTCGAGGTCGTGCCCGTCGATGACGACGCGGCCGCGCGTGGGCTTGACGAGCCCGACGAGCATCCGGATCGTCGTCGTCTTCCCCGCGCCGTTCGGGCCCAGGAAGCCGAACACCTCGCCCCGGTGCAGCTCGAAGGAGGCGTCCGTCACGACCTCGCGGTCGCCGTAGCGCTTCGCGAGGCCCTCGGCGGACAGGACGACGGGCGAGGCGCTCACGGCAGACGTTTTACGCCATCGGTCAAGCGGCGGTTTCTCTCGTCAACGCTCGACCGGCCCTTCGCCGACCCGTTGGGCCAGTGCCCACAGTCGGCCGTACTCGGCCCGGACGCTGGGGTGGAGCCGGTCGCCGAGCTCCTTCGGAAGCTTCAGCGCCTCGATCGTCCGCTGGACGTCGGCGAGGTCGACGAGCCGGCGATGCTCGGCCGAAAGGCCGGAGGCGAGCTTCAGCTCGAGGAGCGTCTCCAGAGGGACGACGCGGAGCCCGCCCTTCTCGACCGCGACACCCGCCGGCTCGGGAAACGCGACGCCCTTCGGCCTGCCGTCGCCCGGAAAATCCCCGGCCGCGATGACGTCGATGCGCACCCCCGTCTCGACGTCCCTGAAGCTCTTCAGGGCGCCGGGGAACGCGGGAGCGTAGCCGCGTCCGACGAGCCGCACGCGGAACCGGTCGAGGGATTCCCGCGACATGAGAACGTCCACGTCCACGGTCTCCCGGACGAACCCGTGAATGTTCAGCGCCATCCCGCCGAGGATCGCGTACGGGATGCCCTCGGCGTCGAGCCGCGCCGCGAGCGACCGAAGCGTCCTGTGCACGGCCCCGCGTCCCCCAAAGAAGGCCTCGGACTCGCGCAGAACCGAGTCGACGTCGCGCTCTTCGTTCACGAAACGATCTTAGACCCGGAACCGCACGGACTTCCGGCACAATACGCCGCCGTGACGCTCCGCACCCGCCGCCTGCTCCTCTGGTTCGCCCCCTCCGCGCTCGGGCTCCTGACCGCCGCCGTGCTGGCCGGAGGCGCTGCCGCGGGCCTGTCCGGCCGCCTCGGCGAGCGCGTGGGCGAAGGCCCGCTCGCCCTCCCCACTCCGGCCGCGGCGCCGGCCGCTCCCGCAACCGGCATGTTTCGCATCGTCGCCCTCGGCGACTCGCTCACGCGCGGCACCGGCGACGCGGCGGGCGGCGGCGGCTACCCCGAGCGCGTCGCGGCGGCGCTGCGCAAGGCGGGCCTCGTCGTCTCGGTAGAGAACCTCGCAATTGACGGTTCGGAGACCGGGGATTTTCTCAGAAAGGTGGAAGAGGCGGCGGTGCGGGATCGGATTGCGGGCGCGAACCTCATCCTCGTTTCGATCGGCGGCAACGACTTGAGCCATTCTCTTCGGTCCGTGGTCCCGGGCGAGGCGGGCGGGGACCCGACGGCCGCGGCCCTGGCGACGGCGTCTCTGAACCTTCAAAGAATCCTCTCGGCCGTTCGCGCAGCGAACGGCTCTTCCCCCATAAGAATCCTCGGTCTCTACGACCCCTTCCCGGAAGGTTTCGACCGGAAGATGGCTCGCGCGACGCTCCTCAGGTGGAACGTCGCGCTGGAGGAGGCGAGCATGGGCGTCGAGAACGCGCTCGTCGTCCCCACCGCGGACGTCTTCGACGGCCGGCCGGACCGCCTCTCGTCCGACCGTTTCCACCCGGGCGCCGAGGGCTACACCGAGATCGCTACGCGCGTCTTCCAGACGCTGCGCGTTCCCGCGCGGGAGGGGCGCACGTCATGAGCGAGGTCCGCGAGGAAGCCGGCGTCGACATCGGCGCGACGCTCGCGAAGGCGGTCGTCGTCCCGGCGGGCGGCAGGCTCGAGGCTTTCGAGTCCTTCGTCTGCCCCTCGGGCGACCTTCCGGCGCTCGCCGCGTTCCTCTCGAATCGCCACGGCTTGCGTCTCGCGGCCACCGGCGCGGGCGCGCACCGGCTCGGCAGCCTCGTGCCGTCGGCCGCGCCGCCCGTCCTCACCGACGAGTTCGAGGCCTGGGGCGAAGGCGAAAAGGTCCTCATCGGGAAGGCCGACTTCACGCCCACGACGCCGCACTACCTCGTCAGCCTCGGAACGGGGACGTCGATCCTGCGCATCGGCCAGGAAGGGCGCGTCTCGCGCGCCGGCGGCACGGGCCTCGGAGGCGGCACGCTCAGGGGATTCGGCCAGCTGCTGCTCGGCCAGGTCGACCACGACGCCCTGACGGCGCTCGCGTTCCAGGGCGACCGGCGCCGGGTGGACCTCCTCGTGCGCGACCTCTACCCCTCGGGCGAGATCGCGCTCCAGGGCGACCTCACGGCCTCGAACCTCGGCCGCATCGCGTCGCGCGACTCGCGCGACGTCGCGAACGCGATCACGGGCCTCGTCGGCGAAAACATCGGCCTTCTCGCGGCCGCTCTCTCGAAGCAGGAGGCCGTTCCCTTCCCGCTCGACGTCGTCTACGCGGGCTCCACGCTGCGTCAGAACGTCGCGCTGCGCGACGTCCTCGCCTTCGCCACGTCCATCGGCGGCGCGCGCGCGCGGTTCCTCCCGAACGGCGAGTTCGTGGGCGCGGTCGGCGCGCTCGCCCGGGCGCGGATGCTCGCCAAAGGAGGCCTCCGGTGAACCCCACGTTCGACCTCGAGGGCCGCGTCGCCCTCGTGACCGGCGCCTCCCGCGGAATCGGCGCCGAGATCGCCCGCACCTTCGCCGCCGCGAACGCGCGCGTCGCGCTCCACTACGGCTCCTCGCACGAGGCCGCGCGCGCCGTCGCCGACTCGATCGCGGCCGCCGGCCACGCCCGCCCGCTGCTCGTCTCCGCCGACGCCGCCGACGCGGACGCCCGCCGCCGCGCGATGGCCGAGGTCGTGAAGGGCCTCGGCGCACCCGAGATCCTCGTGAACAACGCCGGCTTCTACAAGCCGAACCCCTTCGAGGGGGCGGACGACGCCGTGTTCCTGACGCGCTGGCGGGCCACGATGGCCGTGAACCTCGAGGCGGCCGCGCACTTCTCGTTTCTCGCGCTCCCGGCGATGCGCGAACGGACATGGGGGCGCATCGTCATGATCGCCTCGCGCTCCGCGTTCCGGGCCGAGACGGATCACCCGGACTACGCCGTCTCGAAGGCGGGCATGGTGAACCTCGCACGCTGCCTCGCCCGGAACGAGGGGCCGCGCGGCGTCACGGCGAACTCGGTCTGTCCCGGCTGGGTCCGGACGGAGGCCGTCCGCGAGGCCCTCGACGGCCCGCAGGCCGCCGAGGTTCTCTCCCAGATCCCGCTCGGGCGCGTCGCCTCGACGGCCGACGTCGCGAACGCGGTTCTCTACCTCGTGTCGCCGCTCGGCTCGTACGTGAACGGGATCGCGATCCCCCTGAACGGCGGCTCGTACCTCCACTGAATCATTGCGCCGGGCGGCCGGATCGGGCGGATAATTTCCCACCAGGCCATGCGCAAGGGCGCCCTCGTCCTCCTCGCGCTCTTCCTCGCCGGCGCGGCCGCCGCCGAGGATGCTGCCCCGCCGCCCCTCCGCCTTCCGCCCGTCGAGACGTTCCGGCTGTTCCCGGGGGCCCAGCCCGAGCCACGCATCGAACTGTCGGGCGCCCTGGAAGACCGCCGGCTCTTCCATCAGCCCGGGGACCCGGACTCGCAGTTCACGCTCGGCAAGCCGTCCCCGCAGGGCGAATTGCGCGTCCTCGCGGTGGTCGACGTGAACGAAATCTTCCTGAAGGCGATCGCGCCGGATCCGCTCGTGTCCTCGAGCGACACGCGCCCGCGGGCGGCCGGGAGCTTCCTGCCCGTGGACGGCCAGGGGCGCCCGTACCAGCTTCGCCTCGGCGCCCGCCTCGTCTGGTAAGTGGTAGCCTGACAGGCGATGAGACGTGTTCTCTCGCTCGCCCTCGCGCTCGCCCTTCCCGCCTCGTCGGCCCAGACGCCGTCCGGAGTCTCGAAGTCGGTCGTCGTCTCCGTCACGAACCTCGACGTCGTCGTGACGGACTCGAACGGAAAGCCGATCCCGGACCTGACCGCCGCCGACTTCGAGGTGAAGCAGGACGGCATCGTCCAGCCCCTCACGAACTTCTCCTTCATCCGCAACGGTCCGGCCGCCGCACCGGCCCAGGCCGCGGAGCCCGCCCCCGAGGCCGCGCCGGCCCCCGCGGCCCTGCCCGCATCCGAACCCCCGCAGGCCGCTCGGGCCCACCTCATCGTCTTCGTGGACGAGCTCCACCTGACGGCCGTCAACAAGAACCGCGCCCTCAAGAGTCTTCGCAAGTACCTGCCGACCGTCGTCGGCCCGAACGTAGAGGTCCAGTTCGTGACGTGGGACCGCGCGCTGCGCATCCGCGGCCCGTTCACGAGCGACATGGCGGTCCTCTCCTCGCTCATGGACTCCCTCGGGCAGGAGACGACGATCGGCGAAGTCACCAAGCGCGAGCACGACCAGCTCATTCGCGAGATCGACTCCGCCGTCATGGCGGGCGCGACCGCCGGGCCCGTGCTCCTGCAGAACGCGATCCTGAACCTCCGCTCCTGGTGCGACCAGCAGGCCGCCCTGGTGGACACGACGCTCGAAGCCCTGCACGCCTCGTTCGCGGCCGTGTCCGGCGTCGAGGGGCGGAAGGTTCTCTTCCTCCTGACCGAGAAGTTCACCCCGGCGCCGGGGCGCGACATCTGGGACTACCTCCTCTACGGGACCACCCGCGCCGGCTCGGTGACCTCCATCTCCTCGTCGCGCCGCGGCGGAGGGAACGCCGACGTGAACGACCTCTCGTGGACGGCCTGGGACAGGGGCCCGGCGTTTCGTGCCCTCACCCCCCGCGCGAACGCGGCCGGCATCTCGATCGTCACGATCGACGCGTCGGGCCTCACGACGGACGAGATGGTTTCCGCCGAGAACGCCGCGTCCGTCGGACGGATGGACGACGGGATCGCCCAGATCGACATGCAGCAGGCGATGGGCCTGATTGCGGACGAGACGGGCGGGAAGACGATCGTGGGCCGCAACGACCTCGCCCGCGCCCTCAAGGACCTCGAGGCCGACTGGACCGCGTACTACTCGCTCGGGTACGAGAGCCCGAGCGCGAAGCCCGGCGTGCCCCGCGCGATCAAGGTGTCCGTGAAGCGCCCCGGCGCAAGCGTCCGCTCCCGCAAGGCCGTCATCGAGCGCACGCCGGAGGAAAAGGTCTCGGACGCGGTTCTCACCGGGGTCCACATCCCGCGCACGAGCAATCCGCTGCGCGCGTCGCTCACGATCGGGACCCCGAAGCCCTCCGGGAAGATGTGGCTCGTCCCGCTCGAGTTCAGGATCCCGTTCGACAGGCTCACGCTCGTGCCGCAGGGCGGGCGCGCGAAGGGCGCGGTCCTCTTCACGGCCGTCTCGGCGACGCCCGACGGGCGCATCTCCCCCGTCACGACGGAACGGGCCCCGATCGACGTGCCCGAGCAGGATCTCGCGAGCCTCGCGGGAAAGGCGTTCACGTACTCGGCGACGCTCAAGGTCCGCGCCGGCCCGCAGGTCTTCTCGACGGGCCTCACGGACGAAGTCTCGCGCCTCACGAGCTACGTCCAGCCCCACGTCCTGATCGGCGACAAGCCCGGAAAGCGCTGACCGCTGCGCGGAAGCCGCGTATCAGCGCGTTCGCGGGCGCGGGCCGAACCGCACCGCGTTTCTCTCCCGGGCCTTCCGCGCCTCGACCTCGCGGTCCCGGGGCTCGGCGTTCGTCACGAGTGAGTCGATGAGGAGCCGCGCCGCCGCCTCGACCTGGTCCACGGCGCGATCGAACGCCGCCTCGTTCGCCTGCGACGGCTTGTTGAAGCCGCTCAGCTTCCGCACGAACTGAAGCGAAGACGCCCGGATCTCCTCGTGGGTCGCCGGCGGCTCGAAATTGAAGAGCGTCTTGATGTTCCGGCACATCACGTCCTCCCGGGGTCCGGCCCCTGCGTGGCGTCGCGCGCGATTCCGTAGTCGAGGAGGCGCACGCCGCCTTCCTCGAACTCGCGCTCGAGGCGCGCGCCGAGCCGCTCGGCGAGGCGGATCGAGCGCGCGTTCTCGTGGCGGATGATGCAGGAGACGTGGTTTCTCTGCAGCGTCGTGAACGCGTAACCCAGGGCCGCGCGCGTGCCTTCGAGCGCGTAGCCTTTCCCCCAGGCTCCGCGCGCCAGCGCCCAACCCATCTCGAAGCCGTGTCCGCCCTCGGGATCGAGGAACCCCAGGTGGCCGACGAGCCGGTCCGTCGCGCGCTCGACGACCGCCCACAGGCCGTACCCGCGGAGCTGCCAGTGGCCCATGTAGCGCGCGAGCTGCCACCACGAGTCGGAGCGCGACAGCGCTCCCGCACGGATGAAGCGCATGACCTCCGGGTCGGCGCAGATCGCCGCGTGTTCCTCGAAGTCACCGGGCCGGAATTGCCGGAGGTGGAGGCGATCGGTGACGAGCTCCGTCATGGCCGGCAACGATACCGCGCACGGAACGCCCGGTCAGGCCAGCAGCCGCTGAAGCGCCCGGATCTGCTTCACGTGCCCGTCGAGGTGGACCCGGACCATCCGCACGGACTGCTCCACGGTCAGCGGCCCGGCGATTGGGTGCTCGAACACCGCCCGCCCGAGGCCTTCGGTGCCGAGGTGGTCGACGACCGACAGGAGCCAGGCCTTGTTCTCGTCCCACATGCGGCGCAGGTCGGCGAGGCTCCTGCCCCCCTGCGGAAGCATCCTGCGTGAAGGCGCACGCACCGGGATGCCGGCTTTCAGGACGAACGTCACGAGCAGGTAGCGGGCATGGTTTCCGAGCCCGCGCTCGCCCGCCTCGAGCCGGGACAGGTCGGGCATCCCCTTGAACACCGCGCGCTCGGCGAGGACGAGATGCTCGACGATCTCGAGGATCGACCACTTTCCCGCGAGCGGCTTCGCCGTGAGCACGGCCGGCTCGAGCGCCCCCAGCTCGTCGAGGAGAGCGTTGCGAGCGGCGTCGAAGGCCCGGAGGCGCTCTTCGAGAGTCACGATTCCCCTACGACCATTGCCGCGAAACAGGACTCATCGTGCGTGCCGTTCCAATCGAAGCGCGAGGTGCCGTTTCACGTCCGGCCATTCCACGGCGAGGATGCTGTACATCACGCTGTCGCGCACGGTGCCGTCCCGGCGCGCCTGGTGGTGGCGGAGGACCCCGTCCTTCTTCGCGCCGAGCGCTTCGATCGCGCGCTGGCTCGCGAAGTTGAAGTTGTCGGTCCGGAGGCCCACGACGGCGCAGCCGAGCGTCTCGAACGCGTGCGAGAGGAGGAGGAGCTTGCACGCCGTGTTCACGTGGCTCTTCTGCCAGCGCGCCGCGTACCACGTGTAGCCGATCTCGACGCGGTCCAGCGCGGGAACGATGTCGTGGTAGCGCGTGGTCCCGACGATCTCCCCCGAGCCGGTCTCGCGCACGGTCCACGGGAGCATGTGGCCGGCCTGCCGTCCGGCGAGCGCGTCGGCGACGTAGCGCTCCGTCTGCCCCGGCTCGGGCACGGACGTGAACCACAGCTCCCACAACTTGCCGTCGGCCGCCGCCGCGGCGAGGCCGTCCTCGTGCCGGGGCTCCAGCGGCTCCAGCCTCACGCCGTGGCCCTCGAGCGTGACGGGGCGGGGCGCGATCATGCGCCGGCCCCTCCGCCGAGCAGGGTCCGCACCCACTCGCTCTTCGACGCCTGGCTCGCCTGCCGCCCGCGCCCGTCACGGTCCGTCGGGCGTGCGCCGCGCTCCAGCAGGAGCCTGACGATGCCCGCCTGCTGCTCGCGTGCGTGTGCGGTGCCGCTCCCTCCCCGTCCGGTCGTCTGGACGGCGAGGTGCAGAGGCGTCGAGCCGGCCTTGTTCGGCGTCCGGGGATCGGCGCCGCCGTCCAGCAATGCCCGCACCGCGGGCAGCGAACGCGTGCGCACCGCCCGGTGCAGGGGCGTCACCCCGCTCTTGTCGAACACGTTGGCGTCTGCGCCGACGGACACGAGGTACGCGATCGTCTCCGCCTGCGCCGCGGGCTCCCAGCGGTTGGCGTCCGCCGCGTAGTGAAGTGGCTGGGCCCCGCGGCGGTTCCTCGCCCGGCAATCGGCCCCGTACGCGACGAGAAGCTCCGCGACCGGGCGCCGGAACGCGGCCGCGGCCATGTGGACGGCCGTGTCGCCGGCGTAGAGGTAATGCGCGATCTCGGTGAAGAAGAACTCCGGGGCGTGCTCCCGGCCGGCGCCGACCTCGGCTCGCGCGACCGCGAGCGCGGGACTCGCCGCGAGGCGCCTCGACACGTCGCCGATCCCACCGCAGACGACGGAGCGAACGAATTCGAGAAAGGCCGATTTCACCCTGGCCATCTTCACATGCCTAAAGGGGGCGGTAGAACTGCAGTCCGTTCCCGTCGGGGTCGAGAACGTGAAACTCCCGCGTTCCCCAGGGCGTTTCGCCCGGCGCCGACCACGGGCTGCCGCCCGGAGGCGGCTCCGACAGCAATCCGGCGCGGCGGAAGGACGCGTACAGCGCGTCGACGTCCTCGACGAGGAAGCGGTAGGTCGGGCGATCGATCGGATGGGCCCATTGCGCCGCGTCCTGCCATTGGAGGTGCAGCTCCACGCCGTCGCGGGCGACGCCGGCATACCGGGGATCGACGGGGCGGTCCTGGAAGGCCAGCGCGAACCCGAGGTCCCGATAGAAGCGAATCGAGGCGCTCACATCGCGGGACATCAGGACCGGGTGGACGGCCAGGAGCCTCGGCGCTTCGCTAGTCAAGAAGATGCCGCTGATGCCGGTGACGCGTTTCATGTGGTCCCTCCGTCAGCGCTTCGTGGGCGGTTCGGGGGCTCCCATCGCGCGAAACACCTTCCAGCTTCCGTCCGGGAGCCTCTTGAGCACGACCAGCGCGGCGCCGCGCATCTGCTTCGGCTCCTCTCCCGGCGTAACCATTACGGATCCCGTGAAGGTGCGCAACTCGACCGCCCAGCCATCCTCCAGGAACGTGAAGTCCTTGGTCTCCGGTTCGAAGCGAAGCACCTTCACGCTCTTGTTCGCCGTCTGGCGTTCGTTGCTCTCCCGGATGGCCGCGATGCCGATCTCTGCGGGCACACCCGGAGCGAACCGAACGGCATCGTCGGTCCAGATGCTCGTCAACGCCACGGGATCTCGCGCCACCGTCGCGGCGATCTCCCGCTGTCGCAGCTTTTCGATCGCGGCAAGGTCGGCGGCGCGGCTCTGGCTTGCGGACGACGCGGACTGTGCGTGCGCGACGTGTCCCGGAAGCGCGGCCAGCATACAAAGGAGAGCGGCAACCTCTCTCATGACCCCTCCTCGGTCAACCCCGGTTTGAGAACGAGTCGCCGCCGGAAGATATCAGGTGCGGCGCGTTCGGGCGGGCGGAGCGCGCCGTCTGAGGCGGGTCCGGGCGGCCGCGAGGGCGCGCCGAACTCCTCGCCCCCTCGCGGGACGGCGCCGCTTACGGGAGCGGGAGGCTCCGGAACCAGGCCGCGAACGGGACCCACGCGGGCCCCTGGGCGAGCGTGAACCAGAAAGCGTGCGCGAGGACGAAGAGCGCGGCCGGCGCCGCGTAAGCGCGCCGCACGCGGGCGCTCGCGGGCGGCACGAAGAACATCAGGAGGACGACGAGGTCCGTGAGACCAAACGTGACGGCCTGGTAGAGGAGCGGATGCGGCAGAGGGGGGAGGAAGAAGAACAGGACGCGCCCGAGAACGGGGTCGATCATCGGAAGGCCCGTCAGGACCATGAGGCGCGCGTGGAGGGGCGTCTCCCGCCGGTGCCGGACGGCGAGGAAGAAGGAGACCGAGAAGAGGAGCGCCGCCGAGAGCGGCAGGAAGAGCGTCGGCGCCTCCTGGCGGAAGGTCGCTTCGTCCATCGCGCGGAACCGCGCGTGCGCGAGAAGCACGGCGGCGAGGACGAACGCGGGGGCGAGAGCGTACGTCGCGAGTCCGAGCGCGCGATGCGCCGCGACGTCCCGCGTTGCGAGAAGGGGCTGCGCGACGAGGAGAAGGCACCATCCCGTCGCGACGATCGCGTGCGCGTGCGTGTACGGATCGATCGGGCCGCCGAGCTGCGACAGGTACTTCGGCCAGAACGCGAAGCCCGCGAGAGCGAAAAGGGCGACATAGGCCCACGCGGCCCCGCGCCACGCGGCGAACGGAGACGGCCGCCGACCGTTCGGCGGCCGCGCGTCGTCAAAGCGCAAAACGCACTCCGGCGGAGCCGAACCCGCTCTTTTCGTCGAAGACGACGGAGATCTCTCCCCACGAGTACCGGCCCGGAGCAAGGCCCTTCGCCGTCAGCCAGAGCCTGAGACTCTCCGCGCGCCCTCGTTCCCTGGCTTCCCACCCGTCCTTCGCACCGTCGAACCGGGGATCGACGTTCTGCAGGCTGATCACCTCGAGTCGGCCGGCCTTGTAGCCGAGCCCGATCGAAAGAGTGACCGTCTCGTCTCGAAACGGCGGAAGCGAGTACCACTCCCACAAATGCCGTGCGTCGGGCTCGGGCGGACCGAACGCGGCCAGGTCACGTTCGCTCAGCTCCCTCGAGACGCGGACGCCGGCCGGATGCTCGAGGACGAAGGGCGACGATGCCTCGGGCGGGACGGGGAGGGGGGTGGTCACGTGGCCTCCGGTCCCGGCGTGGCGTCGGGCGTCCGGGGAAGGGCGCCGATTGCGCGGTCGTGGACGCGAGACAGCGTCAGGAGCGCGGCGGCGCCGCCCACGAGGGCGAAGAACATGTCCGACTGCGTGTCCCACGGGTCGCCCTGCGTGCCGAGGAAGTCGTCGGCGCCCTTCCCGAGCGCGAGCGCCGCGCCCCACTCGAAGAGCTCGTAGCTCGCGCTGATCGCGAGGACGATCGAAAGGACGACGAACGCGAGCATCTTCCGGCCGCGGACAGTGCCGCCGCGGATCAGGATCTCGCGCGCCGCGATCGCCGGCACGAAGCCCTGCGCGAAGTGGCCGATCTTGTCGTACGGGTTGCGGTGCAGCGCGAACACCTCCTCGAGGCGGAACCCGAGCGGAACCCGCGCGTACGTCCAGTGGCCGCCCGCGATCAGGATCAGGGCGTGCAGGAAGATCAGGACGTAAAGGAGGCTCGTGAGCGGGTAGCGGCCGCGGGTCGCGAGCAGCAAGGGGAGAACGACGAGGATCGGCAGGACCTCGAGGAACCACGTCAGGCGGTCGTACGGGCGGACGCCGGAGGCCGCCAGAACGAGGAGCAGGGCGGCGGCGCCGATTGCGAGCCGGAGGGAGTCGTGCGAGCCGCGCTCCATGCGCACCGCGGGATCCCCCAGGGCCGTCACCGCGGGCAGTCGCCGGTGCGTTTGGCCCGGAGCACCTCGTGCGTCTTCTTGCCGCCGAAGTCCGACTCGACCCGGATCTCGTACGCGCCGTCGCCCTGGAACGTGAGCACGCTCTTCCCGGACGACGAGACGCCCTGCATCGTGCACGCCGAGGTGATCGTGTACGTGTTTCCGGAACGCACGACCGGGGAGAACTTGCAGCCCGCCTTCGCGAGCGTCTCGTTCTGCTTCTTCATGTCCTCCGTAGGGTTCGCGCAGTCCTTCTTCTGGATCGTCTGAGGCTTGCCCGGCGTGCCGGGCGTCTCGATGGTGCGGTTGAACTCCCACATCCCGGCGCGCAGCACCGGCCAGTCGTCGGCCGCGGCCCGGCCCGCGGCCAGGGCCACGGCCAGAAGAAGGAGGGCGAATCGAGCCGGAGCAGGAGCGAAGAAGAACGTCGGAAACGGGCCCTGTCGTCTCATGAAGGGTGCCTCCTCGCGGACGCCATTATTTCCCGCGGTCACATGCGGCGCCAGAACAGCACCGTGGCGCCAAGCAGCGTGGCGCCGCCGAGCGCCATGCTCCAGGGGCTCGAGGCGTGGCCCTTGAACCTCGCGAGCGACGGTTCGTCCGGCAGGTACTCGACGGTGACGGTCTTCCCGGCGAGGAAGTCGGCGAGGACGTCCTCGGGAAGGCCCATGTGGACCCGAATGCGACGGCGGTCCTGCGTCGTGAAGAAGATCCAGGCAGTCTGCAACTTCGATTCGCCGATCTTGATCCCGACCTGCTTCGTGGTCGTGGTCCTTTCCGTGTAGCCCGCGATGGGCTCCGCCGGCGCGCTCATGCCCGACCGGGCGAAGCGCTGGTTCTCCCTGAAACGGTCCACGGCGAAGAAGAGAAGGATGCCGGCGCCCAGCAGCGCACAGACTCGAAGCGTCCACGAAATCATGGCGCGCCTTCAGGCAACCCCGGATTGCGGAGCCCGCTCCCAGGCGAGCCGAAGGTGCTTCTTGCTCGCGGCGCACTCCCGAAGATAGAGATTGATGAGGGACTGGTAAGGGATGGCCGTCTCCTCCGAGAGCAACCTGAAGTACGTGATCGTGGCCACGTCGAGGCGCAGAGTGATCTGGCGCTTGAGCCGCCTTGCATAGGGATTGGGCCGGCCCTTCGAGAAGTCGTAGTGCTTTCTCATCGTTTGAATCTCCCGAAGTATTCCTCTCGCTCGCCCTTGTCGGCCTTCCGCGCCGAAATGAGTCGAACGACGTCGGTGCGTTGCCGATAGCAATGGCAGATGACGAGGAGCCGCAGGCTCGATGTGAGCCCGAGGAGGACGAAACGCTCTTCTCCGATGGAGTGACCCGGATCGTCGATGAGGATGCCGTTCTCGTCGAGGAAGGCCGACGAGGCTTCCTCGAACGACACTCCGTGCCGACGTACGTTCGCTCGGTTTTTCGCAGCGTCCCATTCGAAACGCAGACCCAACGCCATAATTACATTGTAGTTACAGCGTCAATCGGGCGCAAGACTACCTAACGATATCGAGTTCACCGGCGAGAAGGAAGGAGCGCGAGCGACTGACGCCGAGTCCGCTGCAATGAGTTGTTAGCTGGCCGCCACCGGTGCCCAGAGGCGGCGCGCGAGAGACACGACGAGGAGGCCGGTTAAGAGGCCTGAGATGCAGAAGTAAGTTCCGTATGTGACGACAGAGCTAGGCCTGCGCGGAACGAGCCATGAAAAGAGGAGCGGCAAAAGGCCGACAAACTGAAGCAGGAAGGCGAGGGCGCCGGCCGGTACCGCGAACGCGAGCGCGCGTTGCAATGAGAGGGCGCGCCACGCACGAAAGGGCGCGGTTGCGATTACGAATGCTGGTGTGGCGAAAAGACAGCCAGCCCCGACCAGGTATAGACCGAACGCGAAGTTGTCCGCGGGGCCGCCGAACTTAGGGTCCGACTGGTGGAGTAGGCCAAGCTGCAGCGCCGCCACGATGGCACCGGCCGTGATGAATGCAGCCGCGAATGCTGCGCCACCCACGAACGAGACTAGGCCACCGCGCGCGCTATTCACGGCCAGCTAACGATATCGAGTTCAGCGGCGAGAAGGAAGGAGCGCAGCGACTGACGACGAGTCCGCTGCAATGAGGTGTTAGGCGCCAGTGATGCGCGAGCGCCGCGCCGCACAGCGAGGGCCCGCTGCCAGGCCTGACAGCGAATGCGCCAGCTACATGGCGCGAACGGTGGCTGCGAAGCCGCCTTCGTGCGCGCCCATGTACCACCGGACGCCGCTTTCGAGCGTGCATTCCAGCCCGAACGCCGAGCGAGCGGGGTCGTACACGACGCGATAGCTCGAATCGCTCGCACCAGTGTGATCGGTGACTAGCCACACCGAGACGTTGGTGTGCCCCTCCGGGTCTGCTGCAAGCTGTTCCAAGCGTGGAGCGATGATGTGTTCGCGCGCCCAGGATTGAAGTTGTGGCTCTAGCCTGGCGAGATCGGCGGCGACGAGCGCCTGAATGTGACTCGCGACTTCCATGCTGTGGTTCTGGCGCCTAACGATATCGAGTTCAGCGGCGAGAAGGAAGGAGCGCAGCGACTGACGCCGAGTCCGCTGCAATGAGGTGTTAGGCCGCCGCAGACCTGGAGACGGAGACAAGAGACGGAGGCACGCGTTCAGCGTGTGACGCGAGTGGAATCGAAGCCGAGCCAGCCGATAGAGAAAAGCGCGGCTACGAGGCCTGCCCAGGCACTCGTCCGGGCAAGAAAGGCGAGGGTGCGTATCAGAAGCGGAATCGGGACGAACGCACTCAGCTGACGGAGGTTTCGCGCCCCAAACGCGACGGCGGGGTCCCTGTCGCCGAGGAGTGAGCCGAGCCGATGGGCATAACTAACTTGCAGGGCGGCAGCAGCGAGCAAGAAAGAGATCATGAGAACCCAGCGAAGGCCGGTTAGGTAATGAGCGAGCGCGGCCAGCGCGAAACCGAGGACTGCTGCGAACACTAGGGCGCCTGCCGGAACGGACCACGAAGCGTGGGTAGCTGATGTGACGCGAGGTGCATCGGCGGCCTAACTAGTATTAGACGGCAACCGATGTCTCCGCCCCTAGAGACATTTCGGCCGAATTCCCTACATCTAGTGACTTCTCGATCTCTAGATCTGTAGACATTTGAGGCCTCAGCCCGCCTTCGCCGCGGGAGCCGGCGCGGGCGGCTTCGGCGGCGGCGGGGGCGGCATGCGGTTGATCGCGATGCCGCGCTCGGCGAGCGCCGGGAGCAGCGGCAGGCCGGAGGGCTCGAACTGCCCCGCCTTCTTCATCGGGCTCTCGCCCTCGTACGGCCGGTAGCCGTAACCCGGGCCGCCGGCCGCCGTGTCGGAAGGCTTCTCCGTCAGCTCGGGAATGCCGAGGACGGCGCTCTTGCGGTCGAAGAAGGAGAGCTCGTAGTCGCGCGTCATCCAGATCGCGTCCTTCGGGCACGCGTCCACGCAGTAGCCGCAGTAGACGCAGCGCAGGAGGTCGATCTCGAAGACCGTCGGGTACTTCTCGTACGCGAGCACCGGGTGCTCCCCCGCCTCGATGTGGATGCACTCGGCCGGGCAGGCCGTCTCGCACATGTAGCACGCGACGCACTTCAGCGTGTCGTCCTCGCGCTTCTTGAGGATGTGCCGGCCGCGGAAGCGGCCCGAGTACTTCCGGAGCATCTCCGGGTACTGGATCGTCGGCAGGCCCTTCATGTTCGTGAGGTTCTTCCAGAAGTGCCCGAACGTCCGGGCGAGGCCCTTCGCGATCTCGACGAGATAGATGCTCTCGGCGAGCGTCGTCTCGGGCACCTTGAGGGTGACGACTTTGGCGGCCATCAGCGGTCCAGCTCCCCGGCGATGATGTTGAGGAGGCCCAGCGTCGCGACGGCGTCGGCGACGGGGTGCCCCTTGATGACTTTTTCGAACGACGCGAAGAGCGGGAAGCACGGCGGCCGCACCTTGAGGCGGTACGGGAACCCGCTCCCGTCGGAGACGACGGAGAAGCCGAGCTCGCCGTTCGCGCCCTCGGTCGCGGAGTAGATCTCGCCCGGCGGCACCTTCACCCCTTCGAAGACGAGCTTGAAGTGGTAGATGAGGGCTTCCATCTCGTTGTAGACCATTTCCTTCGGCGGCAGCATCACGCGGTAGTCGTCCGACCGGACGGGCCCGCCGGGGAGCTTGTCGAGGATCTGCTCGATGATGCGCAGCGACTGCTTCATCTCCTCGACGCGCACGAGGTAGCGGGCGTAGTTGTCGCCCTCCGTCATGATCGGCACGTCGAAGTCGACCTCGCCGTACCACTCGTACGGCTGGTCCTTGCGCAGGTCGAACGGCACTCCCGTCGCCCTCAGGCACGGCCCCGTCCAGCCCCACGCGAGCGCCTGCTCCTTCGTGACGACGCCGGTGTCGCGGAAGCGTTTCCAGACGATCTTGTTGCGCGTGACGAGCGTCTCGACGTCGTCGATGCGCGCCCGCGTGCCCTTGATGATCTCGCGGCACCACGGGACGAAGTTCTCGGGGACGTCCTTCGCGAGGCCGCCGACGCGCCCGTAGGACACGGTGAGCCGCGCGCCGCTGCACGCCTCGAGGAGCGCGTAGATCTCCTCGCGCGGCTGGTACGCGTACCAGAAGTTCGTGAGGCCGCCGATGTCGACGAGGTTCGCCGCGAGGCACACGAGGTGGTCCATGACGCGGCTGAACTCGCCGAGGATCGTGCGCACGGCGAGAGCGCGCGGCGGCGGCGTGACGCCGAGCATGGACTCGATCGCCCGCGCGTAGCCGTTGTTGTTCAGCATCGGCGAGCAGTAGTTCAGGCGGTCCGTATACGGGAACACCTGCGAGTACGTGTGCGCTTCGGACATCTTCTCGAAGCAGCGGTGCAGGTACCCGCACTCGCTCTCGGCGGCGACGATCGTCTCGCCGTCGAGGCGCATGACGATGCGCAGCGTGCCGTGCGTCGCGGGCTGCGACGGGCCGAAGTTCAGCGTCGTCGTCTCGAACATGTCCGCGGGCTCGTCCGTCTGGGCCGCGAGCTCGGTCTGGAGGAGGTCCTCCTCGGTGCAGAGCCAGCGCTGCTTGGCGTCGTAGTCCTTGCGCAGCGCGTGGCCCACGAAGCCGCCGTGCGTGAGCAGGCGCTTCTGGTTCGGGTGGCCCTTGAAGTCGATCCCCATGAGGTCCCACGCCTCGCGCTCGAACCAGTTCGCGGCGGGCCAGACGTCCGTGAGCGTGGGGACGGAGGGATCCTTCTCGGGGAGGTTCACCTTGAGGCGCAGGTGCTCGTTGCGCTTCGTGGAGTAGAGGATGTAGTTCGCCTGGAAGCGCTCCCCCGCCTTCGGGGCCTGCGGCCCGGGCAGGCGGGAAAGGTCGGCCGAGGCGAGGTCGAGGAAGAGGTCGTACGCGGCGGCAGGGTCGTCGCGAAGGAAGCGCGCGGTCTCGTGCAGCGACCCGGCGTCCGTGACGAGCGTCGGGACGTCGGCCGCGAGGCCCTCGCGGACGCTCACCTTTTCGCCGAACTTCTTCTCGAGAACGGGCAGGAACTCGAGGCCCTTCGGGGGCGCCACGGTCGCGCTCACGGGTTCTCCCTTCCGCGCGCCGCCGCGATCCCGGCGTCCACCTCGCGCCTGCCCTCGGGCGTCGCCTCGGCCTCGGCGTCGGCGGGCATCCCGGGGAGGGCGTGGCGGCCGGGGAGATTCGCCATGACCGCGTTCGAGTACGCGGGAATCGCCGTGACGGGGTCCTCGCCGACGCGGATCGGGACGAACGTCTTCGCCTCGCGGTGCCGCGCGAGCTCGCCGGACTGGATCTTCGCCTGCAGCATCATGATCCCGTGGATGAGGTTCTCCGGAGTGGGCGGGCAGCCCGCGACGTAGACGTCCACGGGGACGATCTCGTCGACGCCCTGCACGACGTGGTACGCGCGGTAGAAGCCGCCCGTGCACGCGCAGACGCCCATCGAGATGACCCACTTCGGCTCGGACATCTGGTCGTAGATCTTCTTGAGGACCGGCGCGAGCTTGTCGACGACCGTGCCCGCGATGATGAGGAGGTCCGACTGGCGCGGCGAAAACCGCACGACCTCGGCGCCGAAACGAGAGAGGTCGTAGTGCGACGAGACGACGCTCATGAACTCGATCGCGCAGCAGGCCGTGCCGAACGGCATCGGCCAGAGCGAGTTCGACTGGGCCCATTGCACGGCGACGTCGAGCTTCGTGGTGAGGAAGTCGGCGCCGCCCGTGGAGGGGACGCCCGGCGCGAGCGGGGGCGCGATCTTCCCCGGCGCGATCGGGAGACTGGGTCCAGTGATCTTCATCCGGCTCTCCGAGACGCTTGTGAAAAGCGTCACGAGCCGGATTCTATGTCACGGAGTCGCGCCGCGAGGGGGCGAAATCGCGCGTTTTCGCCCCTTCGCTGAACCTGCGATTCAATTGCAGGCGCGGCCGCTTCCCGCCTCAGCGGGACGACCGGACGAGGAGCGCCTCGAGCCGTGCGAGACGGGCCTTGAGCGCCTCGATCTCGGCCTCCCGCTCGGCCAGTTTCGCGTTCAGGCCTTGGATGGCCGCGAGGGCGATGCCTGCCTCGTCGATGAGCCCGATTCCCGTGTCACGGTCGCCGAGGCCGAACGCGGCGCGAAAGTCCTGCGCCATTGGACCGAGGTGCCGCGCCCCGGAGGCTTCGCTCCGGTACCGCCACTCGCTGATCGGCAGCGCCGCCACCTTCGCGAGGACGGCCCGCCCGTCCACCGGGACGAAGTCCTCCTTCTCTTCGCGCGAACTCGTACAGGTCCACGAGCCGCCGCCGGCTGCGATGTAGCAGCCCGTCGCGAAGGACTTGCTCGTCCACATCCCGATACCGCCCGTGAAGGCGACGGCGAAGACGTTCGGGTTGCTCCCGACGAAATCGCCGATGGTGTTGTCGGCGAACAGGACGACGCCGTCCGCGTTGGCCTTCGCGCCGAAGCCGGCCGCAAAGCTGTTGCGGCCAGCCGCCGCGTTGTTGCTGCCACCCGGGACCGTCGCGTACCACCCGCTCGCAGCGTTGTTCCCGCCGCCGCCGACGGTCGAGTAGTAGTTGCTCGCCGTGTTCAACGTGCCGCCTCCGATAGCGGCCCCGTAGCCAGTCGCGCTGCTGTTGTATCCCCCCGCGACTGTCGCAGCCGCGCCTGCGGCGTTCCGGCCTCCCCCTCCGACGGTGCTCCACATCCCGGCCGCGGTGTTCGCGAGACCGCCGCCCACGGTGGCCCACGCCGCGTCACCCGTCAGGCCGGCGTCGTCGCCCGCGCGGTTCCCATCGCCTCCGCCGACCGTGCCGTAGTTGTCGGTCACCCGGTTCGGCCCATCGAGCACCCCGGAATTCGGCGGCGGAGCCGGCAAGCCGCCCCCGGCGATCGTCGCGCTCTGGACCCCCGACGCCACGGCGTTCTCGGGGTTTCCCGCGATCACGTTCGAACCCTCGTAGCGGACCACCCGGCTGCCGCTCGCCTTGAGCTCGAGAGCCTGCCCGTCGGTGGTCCCGAGCACCGCCGTCGCCCCGAACGCGTTTCCACCCTGCACGAACGCGTTCGCCGGTCCGTCCACCTGACAGGCGACGCTCCCGTCGGTCGCGATCGCGCGGATGCTGGACCCCGCGGGACAGCTCCCGCTCACCCGCTGCTGGAGGTACGCCGTGTCGGGCTCGAGCGTCAGCGTACTTCCGGACAGCCCGACGTCCAGGCCTTTTGTCGTCGCCAAGGTCACGTCGCCGGTGACGCCGTTCACGCTCGTCACGCTCGGCGTCGGCGCGTAGTAGCCGTTCACGTCGAGGATCACGTCCCCGCCCGAGACCCCCAGCGCCATCGAGATCCCGCCCGAGACGCTGATCGGCACCACCGCCGCGTTCACGATCACGTCGTTGCCCAGGAAGTTCAGCGTCGACACCGGCGGAAACGTCCCCCCCTGCGGGTAGAGCACGAGGAAGCCCGAGCCCGTCGGTTTGACGACCGTCGCGTTCAGCGACAGCGCCTGCGCGCCCACAGGGATGCCGCAGACGCCCGTCACCGTGTAGCTGCGCACCGTGGCGGCCGGCAGGAAGCCGCCGGTCAAGGGCGCGTTGCCCCGCGTGTCGATGACACGGCACGGCGGCAGCGCGATGAACGGCAACGCCGTCGGGCCGCCCGCGAGCGCCGTCCGGCCCTGCACCGTCCGGCCGTGCTCTCCGGACGCCTCGGGCCGCTCGCCCGCCTCGGCCGCCGGTGGCGTCCAGTACGGCGGCGCTGTCCAGTTGCGGATCTCAGCCGCCTCAGGGATCGCCGCTTCGAGCGTGAAGAGCACCATGAACGGAGCGAGAATGGCGGGATTCATCGCGCCTCCCTCATCGAGTTCCGCAAACCGACGAGTTCGCCCTTCAATTCTTCCAGCGCGGCCCGGAGCGCGGCGGACTCCTTCTTCGCCTCGTCGATCTCCCGCTGCTGCTGCTGCACCGCCTTCACGAGCGGTGCGATGAAGTCCTGGTACCGCAGGGACAGCGTGCGATCCGGATCCCCGCCCGCCGTGACGACGCCGAAATCGTTCCCGAGCAGCGCCTCGACGTCCTGGGCGAGGAAGCCGAGGTCCGTCCGTCCATTCCCGCCTTTCAGCCGGTAGGACACGGGCCGGAGCCTCAGGACGAGGTCGAGCCCGGCGTCCAGGTCGCGGATGTCCTCCTTCGCGCGCGCGTCCGACAGCGCCGACCAGCCGACCTTGCCGCCGATGGAGTTCACGAAGAAGTTGCCGAGGCGCACCTGGTCGCCCGCGTCGCAGTACGCGTCGATGCCCACGGCCGTGCAGTTCGAGACGGACGCGGTCGCGCCGGTGCCGTACCCGAGGAAGGTGTTGTAATTGCCCGTCGTGTTCTCGAGGAACGTGATGGCGCCGCCGCCGTAGCCCGTCCCGGCGCCGGCTCGTGCGCCGGCCTGGTAGCCGAGAGCGGTGTTCTGCGCGCCCATGGTCGTCCTCAGAGCCGCGGAGCCCACCGCGGTGTTCCTGCCAGCATCGAGGGCGTAGTAAAGCGCGTCGTGACCGAGCGCCGTGTTGTCGTCTCCGTTGGAAGAG
Organism: Thermoanaerobaculia bacterium; assembly: GCA_044229475.1. Classification (GTDB taxonomy): domain Bacteria; phylum Acidobacteriota; class Thermoanaerobaculia; order UBA5066; family UBA5066; genus Fen-183. Next base: position 1,145,720 of record JBGASW010000001.1, read on the forward strand.
GACAGGGTGCCACCGCCCACGGCGGTGTTCCTCGAACCCGTGCGGGAGTTGACCAGGCTGCCGCCGCCGACGGCCGTGTTGTACGAGCCCGACGTGTTGGCAAGCAGAGCGAAGTAGCCGACGGCGGTATTGAGCGACCCGGTCGCGTTGCCGGACAGCGCAAGGGCGCCGACTCCCGTGTTCCGAAAGGCCTCGCCCGGATTCAGGCTCATGGAGAAGTTCCCGGCTCCGACGCCGAGGAACGTGTTCTGGGTGCCGTAGTTGTGCAGGAACCGAGTGCCGTTCTTGAGAATGCTCCCGGTCGCGGCGGTCGAGGTGGCGGCCGAGAAGCTGATGTTGCCCGGATCCAGCGTGAGCGTCCCCGTCATCGTGTCGCCGGACTTCAGGACGTTGGCGGACGCAGCGCCGGAGAGGGCGGCCGTGATGGTACCGGCCGCGAAGTTCCCCGACGCGTCGCGCTTCACGATCGTCGAGGCCGTGTTCGTGCTCGCCGCCGCGTTCGCCGCGACGGCTCCCGCCGCCACGTTTGCGGCGGCCTGGCCGCCGACCTGAGCGACCACGGTCGCCGATTGCGTGCCCGTGACATCGCCCGCGAGCGAGCCCGAGAAGTTCGTCGCATTGATCGTCCCGCCCGCCGTCCCGAGCTGTCCGTTCGAGTCCACGAAGACCGGAAGGGCGTCGGTCGCGCCGGTGGTGACGCCGCGAATCCCCGCGAGGAACGCCCGGGTCTGGTATCCGGCGAGGCCGATGCGAATCACCCCGTAATCTCCATCGACGCCCGGGTGGTAGAGGTCGATGTTGTAGTCACCCGTCGTCAGGAGAGACCCGGCCCCGTATCCCAGGGCCGTGTTCCGGCTTCCCGCGGTGTTGGCCTGGAGCGCGAAAGAGCCCATCGCCGTGTTCAGCCCGCCGGTCGTGTTGTTCGACAGCGCGCCTGCGCCCACCGCGGCGTTGCTGTCCCCCTTGGTGTTGTGGAAGAGCGCGGAATTGCCGATCGCCGTGTTCCCGCCTCCGCTCGAGCCGTCGTGAAACGCGCCCCACCCGACGCCTGTGTTCCCGATTCCGGAACCGCCAGCCGCGATGCCGTTCCCCGATTCCAGCCCGAGGAAGGTGTTGATCTGCCCCGTGTCGTGCAGGAACGGCTGCCCGCCCTTGACGATGCTGCCGCCCGCGCCCGACGACGGCTCGACGCCGAGCACGAGGTTGCCGCCGCTCAACGTGAGGCTGCCTGTCATCGTGTCGCCGGACCTGAGGACGAAGCCGGGGACGCCGGTCAGCTTGGAGTACGAGATCCCGCTCGCGACCTTGACGTCGGTCACGGCGCCCGTCGCGATCTGTGCGGAGCCCACCGCGCCTGCCGCGATCCCCGGGTTCGGGTAGGTGCCCGAGAGGCTGCCTCCCGCCGCGCCCGTCGGCGGGCCGCCGCTGCCGCCCGTCGACGCGATCGTCAGCGTGTTGCCCGTCGGCGTGATCGTCACGTTCGTCCCCGCCGCGAGCGTGACGTCTCCCGTCAAGGAATTCAGGCTCGTGACGCTCGGCGTCGGCGCGTAGTAGCCGTTCACGTCCAGGATCACGTCCCCGCCCGAGACCCCCAGTGCCATCGAGATTCCTCCCGAGACGCTGATCGGCACCACCGCCGCGTTCACGATCACGTCGTTGCCGAGGAAGTTCAGCGTCGACACCGGCGGAAACGTCCCCCCCTGCGGATAGAGCACGAGGAAGCCCGAGCCCGTCGGCTTGACGACCGTCGCGTTCAGCGACAGCGCCTGCGCGCCCACGGGGATGCCGCAGACGCCCGTCACCGTGTAGCTCCGCACCGTCGCCGCCGGCAGGAACCCGCCCGTCAGCGGCGCGTTGCCCCGCGTGTCGATCACACGGCACGGCGGCAGCGCGATGAACGGCAGCGCCGTCGGGCCGCCTGCGAGCGCCGTCCGGCCGGCGAGCGCCTCGCGGCCCGGCGCGGCCTCAAGCTGCCGCCAGAACGGAGGCGCTTCCCAGTGTCGGAGCGGGGGGTCCGTCTCGCCGCCCCCGGCCGCCGCCCACTCCGCCCCCAGCGCCCTCAGTCCCCCAAGCAGGACGAACACGGCAGCCATTCCGACCTTCCGCATACGAGCCCCCCTGGGCATCTGAAGCGCAGAAGGGGCGAGAATCCCCTCAGACGACCGGCGGAACCGGGAGGCCCGCGGGGCCGGACGTAGGGACCCGGGGGATCCGGATGTGGAACGCCGTGCCCTTTCCGGGCTGGCTCTCCACCGAGATCGTGCCGCCGTGGAGCTCGACGTAGGCCTTCGCGAGCGCGAGGCCGATCCCCATGCCGCGGTAGGCGCGCGTGGCCGAGCCGTCCGCCTGCCGGAACCGCTCGAAGATGAACGGGAGGTCCTTCGCGTCGACGCCGACCCCGTTGTCGACGACCGAGAACGTGACGCCGGCGTCGTCGGCGGAGGCCTCCACGCGGATGCGCCCGCCCTTCGGCGTGAACTTGACGGCGTTGTGGACGAGGTTCCAGAGAACCTGCCGCATCCGCAGGGGGTCGAGTCGGACGGGCGTCGGAGCGGCCGGCGTCTCGACCGACATCGCGATCCCTTTCGCCTCCGCCATGACGGACACCGGCTCCACCGCCCCCGCGACGAGAGGGCCGAGGTCGACGATCTCCGGCTCGAGACGCGTGCGGCCCTCCTCGTAGCGCGAGAGGTCGAGGAGATCCGAGATGAGCGCGAGCAGGAACTGCGCCGAGCGGTTGATCTGGTCGACCGCGATCTTGACGGTCTCCTTGTCGGGCCGGTCCTCGGCGAGGACCTCGCTCCAGCCGAGGATCGCGGTGAGCGGCGTGCGGAGCTCGTGGTTCACGTTCTGGAGGAAGTAGTCGCGGTTCCGCTGGGCGTCGCGCAGGCGCTCGTAGCTCTTCTGGAGCTCCTCGTAGAGCCGCGCGTTGCGCAGGAGCAGGGCCGCCTGGTCCGCGTAGCCTTCGATCGCCGCCTGGTCCTCGGCGTCGAAACCGCCCGGCTTGTCCGCCACGCCGAGGACGCCGAGGATTCCGGACTCGGCCCGGAGCGGCGCGAGGACGAAGTTCTCGCGCACCTCGAGGCGCTGCACCAGCGCCTGCGAGATGCGCGGGTCGCTCAGGTCGTTTCTGAGGACGGTCTCTCCGGTCCGGTAGACGATCACCGCGAGCGTCGGGTCGTCGAGGCCGGCGCGGACGCCGCGGAGCGCGTCCTCGGGGATGCCCCAGCCCGGCGGCGCGCCGACGAGCGAGCGCGTGTCCGGGTCCCAGAGAGCGAGCCATCCCTTCGTGGCGCCGACGAGCTGCGCGATCTGCCGCGCGAGCTGGGCGAGCGTTTCGTCGGGCCGCGTCATGAGCGCTGCGGTCTGCCCGAGGCGGTGGACGCCTTCCATGGAGGCGGTCCGCCAGCGCATGCGGCGCTCGACGTTCCGCAGGGCGCGCGAGAGGCGGCCGACCTCGTCGGCGCGGTCGAGGCCCGGGACGTCGCCCATCGGCCGGCCGGCGGCGAACGCGTCGGCGGCGCGCGCAACGCGCCGGACCGGGGCGAGGGCGCGGCTCGTCACCGCGACGAGGCCCGCCGACAGCGCGACGATGACGGCGAGGTAGAGAAGCCGCAGCTCGGCGCGCCGCTTGCGGCCGGCCGCAAAGATTGGATCCAGCTGGGCGCGGACCTTCTTTTCGAGCGCGGCGCGCGGCGAGACCCTCGCATAGATCCATCGCGGCACCGGGAGGCGGCGAACCTCGACGAGGAAACGCCGGCCCGCCAGCTCCGCCTCGAGGTCCGACGCGGTTTCCTTGCGGACGGCCTCGGAGAGGACGCGAAGATCGGCTTCCGCCACGCGCCCGGGGGGCGCCGCGAGCAGAAGCGTCCCGTCTTCCGCGAAGAGGATCTCCGCGTCGTCCGGCCGGGAGGGGTCCGGCGGCGACTCGAACAATCGCGCGAACACCCAGTCCACGCCGACCTCGGCGACAGGCCGGCCGTCGCCTCCGCGCACGAGCGTCGCCGCGGTGACGATTTTTCCGGACTGTGCGAACAGGTCGTCGTAGACGGCGGACCACGCGACGGGCGCGGGGCCCTCCGGCGCGGGTACGGCTGCGAGCGCGCGGGTCACTTCGGAGGGGAACGTGAAATCCGGCTCGACGACGTTCGTGCCCCCGACCTGCAGCGGACGTCCGGGCACCGCGCGCATCACGCCTGACGCCGTCCGCACGGCGATTGCCGACACGTCGACGGGCCCGAGGCCGAGGCTGACGAACGGCGCCTCGAGACGGCGGGTCGCCGCCAGGTCGCGGCGCGCCTGGGCGGTCAGCCCGACCTTGCGGCTCACCATCGCGATGCTGGCGCCGGGCCGGGCCGACCGGAGGGGACCGCCCGGCTCGTCCACGAGTTCCTCCGCGGCACGGTCCGCTTCGGGGCCTGCCTCGAGAGCACGCGCCGTCTCGACGCCCGCTCGGCGCACGATCGTCTCGAGCTTCCGTACGAAGTCTCCGATCGACCGAACGGCGCCGTCGGCCTCGTCGCGGAGGGTCAGCGCCTCGTGCCGATGCGCGTCCGCGAGGAGCGTTTCGAGCATCTGCCGCTCGCTCCGATCCGTCTCCCGGTCGACGAGGAGCCAGTAGACGAGCGCGGGCACCACGGCCACCGGAAGGAGGTACAGCACGAGCCGCGCGCCGAGGGAACGGCGGGGGCTCCACACCCCGCGTGCTTCGTGCGGCGCCGCCCCGCGGGCGGGAGCCGCGCCCGAGTCCTCGATCCCCGGCTTCTCCGTGTTCACGCCGGAAGGTTAACGCTACTCGTAGCGCAGGGCCTCGATGGGGTCCAGCCTCGACGCCTTCAGGGCCGGGTAGAAACCGAACGTGATCCCAACGACGGCCGAGAACGCGAACGCGAGCCCGATCGCGGTCGGCTCGAGCGCGACGGGCCAGCCCGCGACCTTCGCGACGAAGCGCTGGATCCCGAGTCCGAGGCCGATCCCCACCGTGCCGCCCGCGAGCGAGAGCGCGACGGCCTCGACGAGGAACTGCGCGCGGATGTCGCCGCCCTTGGCGCCGATCGCCATCCTCACGCCGATCTCGCGCGTCCTCTCCGTGACCGAGACGAGCATGATGTTCATGATCCCGATCCCGCCGACGAGGAGCGACACGCCCGCGATCGACCAGAGGAGCGTCGACATCGTGCGGCTCTGCGCCTCGGCCTGCTGGAGCATCTCGGTCTGAGAGCGCATCATGAAGTCGTCGTCCTGCCCCGCCGCCTTGTTGATGCGGTGGCGCTGCCGGAGAAGGGCCGTGATCTCGTCCTGGGCGATGGCGACCTGCTCGTTCGACGCCGCCGACGCGAGGATCGCGCCGACCGCCGTCGTGCCCATGAGCTTCTTGCGGACCGTCTCGTAGGGCGCGATCACGATGTCGTCCTGGTCCTGTCCCATCATCGAGCCGCCCTTGGCCTCGAGGACGCCGGTCACCTTGAACGGGATGTTCTTGATCCGGATCATCTTGCCGATCGGGTCCTCGTCGCCGAACAGGTTCGTCGCGACGGTCTTTCCGAGCACGGCCACCTTCGAGGCGGAGCGGTTGTCCTGGTCGGTGAAGAACTGGCCCGACGCGAGGTTCCACGAGCGGATGAGCGGCCAGTCGACCTCGCCTCCCTGGATGGAGGTGGACCAGTTCTGGTTCCCGTAGATGACCTGCGCGACCGTGCGGATCGTCGCGGAGACGTAGGCCACGGACCCGACCTCGCGGCGGATCGCGTCCACGTCGTCCTGTGAGAGCTTCGAGTTGCTCCCCGAGCCCGAACGGGCCCCGGAGGACGTGGTCGTCCCCGGGAAGATCATGAGAAAGTTCGTCCCGAGGGACTTCAGCTGGTTCTCGGTCTGCAGGCGCGCGCCCTCGCCGATCCCGATCGTCGCGATGACGCACGCGACGCCGATGATGATGCCGAGCGCGGTGAGGAGCGACCGGAGCTTGTTGCGCGCGAGCGCGCGGAACGCGACCTTCAGGATGTTGCCGGTCTTCTTCATGCGGGCTTGCCTCCGGCCGCGCGCTTGCGGTCCTTTACGGCGACGTCGCTCAGCACCTTGCCGTCGCGGAAGGTGACGATGCGGCGGGCGAACTGCGCGATGTCGGGCTCGTGCGTGATGAGGACAACCGTCTTCCCCTCGTCGTTGAGGGCCTGGAAGATCGCCATGACCTCCTCGGAGGTCCTGGAGTCGAGGTTGCCCGTCGGCTCGTCCGCGAGGAGGATCGCAGGCTCGTTCACGAGGCTCCGCGCGATCGCGACGCGCTGCTGCTGGCCGCCCGAGAGCTGGGCGGACGTGTGGTCCCAGCGGTCGCCGAGCCCCACCCGCTGGAGGCACCGCATCGCGCGGGCCCGGGCCTCCTCGTCCGTGAGCTTCGCCTTCCTCGAGTAGAGGAGCGGAAGCTCCACGTTCTCGAGCGCGGACGTGCGCGAGAGGAGGTTGAAGTTCTGGAAGACGAAACCGATCTTGTCGTTCCGGATCTCGGCGCGCGCGTCGCGCCCGAGCGACGACACGTCGACGCCCTCGAGGACGTACCGACCCCCCGTCGGCCGGTCGAGGCAGCCGACGATGTTCATGAACGTCGACTTCCCCGAGCCCGATGGGCCCATGACCGCGAGGAATTCGCCGGGCTCGACCTTGATCGTCACGCCGTCGAGGGCGCGCACCTCGGTCTCGCCCATCTGGTAGACGCGCGTGAGGTTCTCGAGCTCGATGACGGGCTGCGCCACGGCCGGCCGCCCGCTCAGAAGGGCCGCCGCCCGCCGCCGCCCGGGCCCCCGCCGGGGCTGCCGGACGCAGAGGCGCCCGCACGCGCGGTCGCGAGGCCGACGATGATCTCGTCGCCTTCCTTGAGATCCGCGCTCTCGATGGCGGTCATGTTGCCGTCCGTGATGAGCGTCTTGACCGTGACGGCCTTGAGCTTGCCCTTGCCGTTCGGGACCTCGACGTAGAGGGTCCCCGAGCGCGAGGCCGCGGGACGGCCGCCGCCGCCGGGCCCGCCCGACCACCCTCCGCGTCCTCCGCCGCCTCCCGGTCCGCCGCGGCCGCCGCCGGGACCGCGGCTGCCGGCCTGCGGCGCGCCGGTGCGGGGAGCGCCGGTCTGGGGGGCCGGCGCCGCGCCGGCCGCCGACGCCGGGGCGGAGGCCGCCGGGGCGGACGCCGTCGCCGGGGCTCCGCCCTTGGCCTTGTCGCTTCCCGCGACGTCCGCCGGATCGGGCCGGAAGCGCAGCGCGGCGTTCGGAACGCGCAGGACGTCGCGGCGCGCGTCGACGGGAATCTGGACGTTCGCCGTCATGCCGGGCTTGAGCTTCAGGTCCTGGTTCGGCACGTCGAGGATGACGGGGTACGTCACGACGTTCTGGACGGTCTGGGGCGAGAGCCGGATCTGCGAGACCGAGCCCTTGAAGGACTGCTCGGGGAACGCGTCGACCGTGAAGCTCGCGACCTGCTCCACGCGGACGCGGCCGACGTCGGCCTCGTCGATGTTCGTGAGGACCTGCATCTTCGTGAGGTCCTGGGCGATCGTGAAGATGACGGGCGCCTGGAAGGACGCCGCGACCGTCTGGCCGACGTCGTACTGGCGGTCGACGACGACGCCGTCGATCGGCGACGCGATCTTCGTGTACGAGAGGTTCGTGAGCGCCTGCTTGAGCGCGGCCTCGCTCTGCGCGACGGCCGCCGCCGCGGCGTCGCGGTTCGTCAGGGCGGCGTCGAGCTCGGACTGCGCGAGGAGCTGCTGCTTCGTGAGGTTCTTCGCGCGCGTGAGGGAAAGCTCCGTGTTGCGCAGCTCCACCTTCGACTTCTCGAGGTCGGCGCGCCGCTGCTCGACGCTCTGCTGGAAGGGCGTCGGGTCGAGCTCGGCGAGCAGCTGCCCCTTCTTGACCGCCGAATTGAAGTCGACGTGGAGCTTGGCGATGATCCCCGAGACCTGGCTGCCGACCTTGACGGTCGTGACCGCCGAAAGAGTGCCGGTCGCCGTCACGGTCGCGACCACGTCGCCCTTGTCGATCTTTCCCTTCCGGTATTTCGGCTCCGCGGAGCCCTTGCGGGCGACCAGGAACCAGGCGCCTCCCGCGACCACGACGACGGCCGCGAGCACGGCCAGGATTCTCTTCTTCATGCAGTCCTCAAACGGCGTTGGACGCCGGAAATCACCATGGGGTTGACCGGAGCTCTCAGAAAGATGCCGCCAGACCCAGCTGGAACGCCTTGACGGTGCTCGATCCGGCGAGCGTCCGCAGGTGCCTCGCACTGTACTCGATCGAGGCCGAGATGCCCTTGACCGGGACCCAGACGGCGCCGGGCATGTGGATCTCCTCGACGGCCTCGGCCCCGAGGTAATGCCACCGCGACCAGGTGTACCGCCAGGTCACGGACGGGAATTCGGCCCGGAAGCCCGCGAGGGCTGCATTGGAGTCGTCGTAACCGAAGCGGCACGGGGCTCCGGGAGCGCACGGCCGGCCCGACGTCCTCCAGAACCCCTCCACGAAGAGAGAGAGGGGCCCGAAGGCAACCGTGAGGTCCGCCGCGAAGTCGCTCCTCCGGAACTCGTCCGAGCCGTCCTTCGGGACGAGCCGCGCCGTCGCGGCCGAGACGCCGGGCCGGACCCACCAGAGCACCTTGCTCAGCGTGTACGAGGTCCGGGCCGAGAGGCCGTCGCGCAGGATCCGCGCCGGATCGGACTCGACGTCGCGCCCCTCCTCCTCCCACCCCACGTGGTCGTTCTCGGCGACGAAGGCCGCCGTCCACGCGATCGTGTCGAGGCCCCGGCGTGCCTCGCCGTCCAGCTGCGCGCCCCAGCCGGGGTTGCGCGTGACGCCGTTGAGCGAGAAGAGGGTTCCGGGGAACGTCTCGTCCGCGAGACCCACGAGCGGCGCGACCTTGCCCACCCGGACGCCGCCCGCGGGAGTCCGGACCGCCACCCAGCCCTCCTCCAGCCAGAAGCTGCCGTCGAAATAGGGCCGGAACGTCCCCTCCGTCGCGCGCGCCTCGGCGTGCGCCGAGAAAGCGCCCCGCGTCCAGTCGGCCGTCACCCCGGCCCAGTAGAGCTCGGCGACGCGCGTCTCGCGGTTCTCGAGGGGCTCGTAGTCGTGGAGCACGGCCTCGAACCGGAACTTCGGGGGGGAGGCGCCGTCCTTCGGAGGGTCGTCCGCGGCCGCGGAGGCCGCCGGGGGGCCCAGGAGGACGGCCGCGAGCGCGGCGAAGAGGAGACCCTTCAAGACAGCCGCGTATATTACGGGCCCCGCCGGCCGCGGGACGCCTGGAGGTCCCATTTCCTTCGAACTCGAGATCCCCGCGCACGTCGAGCGCCTCGCGAACGGCCTGACCGTCGTCGTCTCGCCCCAGCGCGGAATCCCTCTGGTCACGGTGGACGTCACGTACGACGTCGGCAGCCGCGTGGAGCTTCCCGGCAAGACGGGGTTCGCCCACCTCTTCGAGCACCTCATGTTCGAGGGCTCCGAGAACGTCGGCAAGGGCGAGCACTTCCGCCTGGTCGCCTCCGCCGGCGGCACGATGAACGGCACGACGTCCGAGGACCGGACGAACTACTACGAGACGCTCCCGGCGGAGTGCCTCGACCTCGGCCTCTTCCTCGAGGCCGACCGGATGCGCGCCCTCGTGCTCACGCAGGAGAAGCTGGACAACCAGCGCGAGGCCGTGAAGGAAGAGAAACGCCTGCGCATCGACAACCAGCCGTATGCGCCGTCCTTCGAGACGGCCGACGCGCTCGCCTACGACGCGTTCGCCTACAAGCACTCCGTGATCGGGTCGATGGACGACCTCGGCGCCGCATCGCTCGACGACGCGCGGCGTTTCTACGAGATGTACTACGCCCCGGGGAACGCGCTCCTCGCGATCACGGGCGACGTCGAGCCCGCCGAGGCTTTCCGGCGCGCCCGCAAGTTCTTCGACGACGTCCCGGCCCGCGGGAAGCCCGCGCCTTTCGCCGTCGTCGAGCCGCCGCCGACCGCGGAGCGCCGCGCCGAGGTCTCCGACCCGCACGCGGCCGTCCCCGCGCTCCACCTGAACTTCAAGGTGGCCGACCGGCGTCACCCCGACCTCTTCGCGCTCTCGTACGCCGAGAAGGTCCTCGGCGCGGGCGAAAGCGGGCGGCTCTGGCGGCGCCTCGTGAAGGACGACGAGCTCGCCCTGTCGCTGACCGTCTCGCTCGACGAGCGCCGGGGCCCGTCGCTCTTCCGGTTCTTCGCGATCGCGCGGCCGGGCGTCGCTCCCGAGCGCCTCGAGGCGGAGATCCTCGCGGACGTCGCGCGCCTCGCCGCCGAGGGCCCGACCGCCCGCGAGATGGAGCGCGTCCGGCGCGTCATCACCGCCGGGGCCATCCGGGCGACGCAGACGACGCAGGCCGTGGCGTTCCTCCTCTCCGAGTACGGCGTCTACGACGGCGACCCGAGCCTCTGGCGGCGGGACCTCGACGAGGTCCTCGCCGTCGAGGCCGAGCACGTGCGCGACGCGGTCCAGCGCTGGCTGGTGGCCGCGCGGCGCTCCGTCGTCGCCGTGCGCCCCACGGAGGCCGCGTGAGCCCGGTCCGTGTCCCGCCGGCGCCCGGCGCGCCGCTGCCGTTCTCGCCGCCCCGCTTCGAGAGGACGGTCCTGCCGTCGGGACTCGCCGTGCGCGCCGCCCGCTGGGGCAGCCGTCCCACCGTCGCGGCCTCGATCGTGTTCCCGGGCGCCGGCTCCACGGCGGACCCGCCGGGCCGGGAGGGGACCGCCGACGTCACCGGAGACACGTTCCTCGGCGGCACCCGCAGGAAGACCGCGCGGCAGCTCGCCGAGGCCCTCGACGACCTCGCCGCCGTCGCGGACGTCTCGGCCGGCACCGACTCGACGGTCGCGCGCCTCTACGTCCTCGAGAGCGACCTCGACGCCGGGCTCGCGCTCTTCGCCGAGATCCTGACCGAGGCCACGTTCCCCGAGGAGGAGTTCGACAAGGGGCGCCGGCGGCTCATCGCGGCCCTGCAGGAGCAGCGCTCCGAGCCCGACTTCCTCGCACGCGAGCGCCTCTACGACCGGCTCTACCCCGGTCACCCGTACGGAACCGTCTCACCCACCGAGAAGGGCCTCCTCGCGCTCACGCGCGACGACGTCACCGAGTTCGCCCGGCGAAGGCTGTCGTTCGCGGGCGCGACGCTCGTCCTCGCGGGCGCAGCCGATCCCGCGGCGCTCCTCGCGGCGGCGGAGCGCTCCTTCGGCGGCCTGCCGGCGACGTCCGGCGAGCCGGGCTTCCCCGTCCCGCCTCCGCCCCGGGTCGAGGGCTTTTCCATCCACCTCGTGAACCGGCCGGGCTCCGTCCAGACGAACCTCCTCTTCGCGCGGCCCGCGATCGCCCGACGAAGCCCGCGCTTCCCCGCCGCCGTCGTGGCGAACCAGTCCCTCGGCGGCGGCGCGTCTTCGCGTCTCTTCCACGTCCTCCGCGAGGAGCGCTCGCTCACGTACGGCGCTTACTCGTCGCTCGCGACCCGCGTCCTCGGGGGCCACTTCGGCGCGTCGATCGACTGCCGGACCGAAGTCACCCGGGAGGCGCTCGGCGGCCTCCTCGACCTCATCCGCGCCTTCGCCGCCGAAGGACCCGCCGTCGAAGAGCACGAGCGCTCGAAAAACTATCTCCTCGGCTCGTTCCCGATCCCGCGCGAGACTCCGGGCGGCGTCGTCCAGGACGAGATCACGCGCATCCTGCACGGCCTGCCCGAGGACGAGTTCGCGACGTGGCGGGACCGGATCCGCGCCGTGACGCGCGAGGACGCCCGCGATGCCGCCGCAGAGCTGTTCGACCCGGCCACCGGCGTCGTCGCGGCCGTGGGCGACGCCGGAAAGATCCGGCCGATCCTCGAAGCGCGCGGCGAGACGACGCTCTGGGACGCGGACGGCCCGCGGGAGTAGAGAATTCCGGGTCTAGACCTCAGGCGACTCGGCGCGCTCGAAGCGGGCCGACCGTGCGTCCTGCGTGCGCCTGAGGCGCGTGCGGAACGTGAGCACCTCGAGCTGCCTGAGACGCACCGCCTCGCCGGTCCGGTGCCGCTGCTGGTGCCGCGCGGCCGCGAGGAGCAACGCGCTTCTCACGTACTCGCGCCGCTCGTCCGTCCGCCCGAAGCGCTTCTCGAAACCGCGCGTCCACGGAAACCGCAGCGCCTCGGCGTCCTCGGGAGGAAGGAGGCCGAGTCGGACCTCCTCGGCGAGTTCCGCCTTGACCCGGGCGCTTTCGGCGAGGATCGCGGGGCCCCACGCGAGGCCCGCCACCGCGAGGCCGCCTGCAAGCACCCATCCGGTCCGCCCGCGGCCCGTGGCCTCGAGGGCCGACGCCAGGCCCGCCCCGAGCGCGGCCGGCCCGGCGACCCCGAGCGCGCGCGCGAACCCCTCGCGCCAGCCGGCCTCGCCTCCGGCCCGGCAGCACTCCGCGGCCGCGGCCGAGACGGCGAGGACCACGAGCACCGCGAGGACGATCGGGCCGGCGCCCGGCAGACGCCGCCCCGAAATCAGCGCCACGGCCGCGGCCCCGCCCGCCGCGAGCGCCGCGGTTCGCGCCGCTTCCTCGGTGACGGAAGGGAACGCGCGTTGCGTCCCGAGCGCGAGGAGGAGCGCGATCCCGCCGCAGATCGCGGCCGCCTCCGCGGGCCCCGGGAGAGAGGCGCACGCGGGCCCGAGCGCCGCGAACGCCGCGAGCGCGCCGATGGCGACCGCCTCGACGCCTCGGCCCGCCCGGCTCCCGAGGAACAGGACGAGAGCCGCCGCGGCGGCGCGGAGCACGATCTCGACGATCACGAGACGGGATGCGCCTGGAAGTAGCGGCGCGTCGCCTCGACGTCGAGGCGGATCTGGGCGGTGAGCTCGAGCATGGACGGGAAGGTCATCTCCTCGCGGACGCGGTCGAAGAACGACAGCCGTACGCGCTCGCCGTATACGTCCGACGAGAAGTCGAGGATGTAGGACTCGATCGTCGTCGCGTAGTCCTCGTAAACCGTAGGGCGGCGTCCGATGTTCGTGACGCACCCGAAGGTGCGCTCGAACGAGTCGATCCGGACGCTCGTGAAGTAGACGCCGTCCATCGGGTAGAGCTCGTTGCCGGGCTGGAGGTTCATCGTCGGGAAGCCGATCTTGCGGCCCATCCGGTCGCCCTTCGCGATGATCCCGTCCATCGCGTACGGGCGCCCGAGAAGGGCGTTCGCGCCCGCGACGTCGCCCCCCGCCAGCGCGGCGCGGATCCGCGTGGACGAGATCGGCCCGGCGGCGTCCGAGACGTCCGAGAGGCCGTGGACCGAGAAGCCCGCCTCCGTCCCGATCCTCCGCAGGAGCTCGAGGTCGCCCCCGCGCTCGCGCCCGAACACGAAACGCGCGCCGACGCACACCTCCCGCGCCTGGAGCCGCTTGCCGAGGACCTCGCGGGCGAACTCTCCGGCGGGGATGAGCGAGAAGTCGCGCGTGAAGGGCACGAGGACGAGGGCGTCGATCCCGCAGGCCTCGATGGCCTCCTCGCGCTGGCGCAGCGTCTGGATCATCTTCGGGGCGCGCTCGGGATGGAGGACCTTGAGCGGGTGCGGGTCGAAGGTCACGACGACGGACGGCGCGCCGGCCTCGCGCGCGCGGGCCGCCACGTCCCGGAGCATCGCCTGGTGTCCCAGGTGCACGCCGTCGAAGTTGCCGACCGTGACGACGCCTCCCCGGGGAAGGTCGACGGAGCGGAGCGGATCGCGGAGGACCTGCAAGCGGGGCGGATCTTAAGCGACTTGGTCGACGACCCGTCCGACGAGGTCGTACGCGTGCGCCTCGGTGATCTTCACGCGGACGATCTCGCCGACGCGCGGCGTCCAGCCGGGAGGGACGTCGTTGATGAGCACGCGGCCGTCGATCTCGGGCGCCTGGCCGGCGAGCCGCGCCTTGAGCAGCATCTCGGTCTCGTCGCTGGGCCCTTCGAGGAGGGCGTCGAACGTCTTGCCGCGCTTCGCGCGGTTCTTGGAAAGAGAGATCTTCTGCTGGACTTCCATCAGCCGGTCGCGGCGCGAAGATTTTTCTTCGAGTGGAATAGGGTCGCCGAGGGGCTCGGCGCCCGAGCCGGGCTCGGGCGAGTACGTGAAGACGCCCGCATTCTCGAAGCGGACGGCCTCGAGAAACTCTTTGACTTCTAAGAAATCTTCGTCTTTCTCTCCCGGGAAGCCGACGATGAACGTCGAGCGGAGCGAAATATCCGGGACGATCTTTCGGATTTCTTCGAATTGGCGGAGATAGCTGGCGGCGTCGCCTCCACGTTTCATGGAGGCGAGGATGCGGCGAGAGACGTGCTGCAGCGGCATGTCGACGTAGGGAAGAAACCTCTTCTCTCGTGCCATCAATTCGAAGACTCCGAAATCCAGCGTCTTCGGATATGCATAGAGAAACCGCACCCATGGAAACGATGTTTCCTTCAGGAGATTCTCGACGAGCGTTGCGAGGCCCGTGCGGCCGAGGCCGAGGTCCTCGCCGTAGCGGGTCGTGTCCTGGGAGATGAGGACGAGCTCCTTCACGCCCTGCGCTTCGAGGGACTGCGCCTCCTTCACGAGCGACGCGATCGTCCGCGAGCGCATGAGGCCGCGCATCTGCGGGATCGTGCAGAACGTGCAGGGGTTGTTGCAGCCCTCGGAGACCTTCAGGTACGCGTAGCCCTTGCGGTGCGTGAGCACGCGCGGGGAGAGGTCGTCGTAGAGGCGCGTCGCGAGCGGCTTGTCCGTGAAGCGCGGGAGCGACGGGAGGCCGAGCGCGGCCGCGGGAGCCTTCTCGAGCTCGTCGAGGCCGATGAAGTGGTCCACTTCGGGGATCTCCGCCGCGAGGTCCCGGCCGTACTTCTGGACCATGCAGCCGGCGACGACCACGCGGTCGATCTCCCCTGCCTCCTTGCGCGCGACCTCGCGGAGGATTGCGCCGACGGACTCCTCCTTGGCCGCGTCGATGAAGCCGCACGTGTTCACGATGACGACGCGCGACTTCTCCGGGTCCGTCAGCGTCAGCCCCTCGCGCTGGAGGTGCCCGAGCATGACCTCGGTGTCCACGAGGTTCTTCGGGCAGCCGAGGGAGACGATGCCCACGGAGGGAAGCAGGGGGGGATGAGGTTTCGGCATGGGGGATTCGGGATTCCGCGGCCCGAACGCGGCCGCGCGACGACGACTCATTCTACCCCGCAGCCGTTACACTGCGCGCGTGGGCGATCAACCCGTCCTTCCGAGGCTCGCCCTGGCGCTCGCGGCAGCCGCCGGCGCCCTCGGCACGCTGACGCTCGCGGGCTGGTTCCTGGACGTCCCCGCGCTTCGGGCTCCCCTCGAACCGGGGCTCCCGATGAAGGCCAATACGGCAGTCGCGATCCTCCTCCTCGCCGTCGGCCTGGCGTCTACCGCCCGTTCCCGGCCTCGCGTTTCCCTCGCCCTCGGCGCGGCCGCTGCTCTTCTGTGCCTCGCGACAGGCGCCCAGGACGTCGCCGGCGTGTCCTTCGGCCTGGACGAGATCCTCGTTCGCGACGCGCTGTCCCCCGCGCCCGGCACGCTCGCGCCCGGCCGGATGTCGCCCGTCACGAGCGCCTCGCTCCTCCTGCTCGCGGTCTCGCTCGCGACGCTGCGCCTCGGCGACCGCAGGCTCCGCTGGGTCTCCCCGGTCCTCGCGACCGCGGCGGCCGCGCTTGCCGGGGCCTCCCTCGTCGGTCTCGCATACGGCACGAACGTACTCCGGACCCTCGGCCCCTTCAACGTCATCGCGCCCCAGACGAGCCTCGGGATTCTCGCCCTGTCGGTGGGCCTTCAGGCCCTGAGAACCGACGTGCCGCCCGCCGCATTCTGGGCCCGCAGCGATCCGGGCGCCGCGCTCGCGCGCCGCCTCCTGCCGCCCGCCCTCCTCGTGCCTCCGCTGCTCGGCTGGATCGAGTTCACCGGAGAGCAGCGAGGCGCGTGGGACGACCGGCTCGGCACGGCTCTTTTCGCTTTCGCCGTCATGGCCGTCTCCGTCGTCCTCGTCCTGTGGACCGCGTCCGCCCTGCACCGCGCCGCCGTCGCCGCGAAGGAGGCCGAAGCCTCGCGGGGTGCCCTCGAGGAGCAGCGCCGGCGCCTCTTCGCCGCGATCGGCGACGCCGTGATCCTCACCTCGCCGGACCGGCGGATCACGGACGTCAACGCCGGTTTCGAGGTCGCGTTCGGATACACGCGCGACGAGGTGATCGGCCGCACGAGCGAGTTCCCTTACGAGGACCCGAAGGATTTCGCGTCCGTCACCCAACAGCTTGCGCGGGGCGCCCCGCCCCGCCACATGGACCTGGTCGGCCGCCGCAAGGACGGCCGCACTTTTCCGGCCGAAGCGTCGTTCTTCCAGATCCGGACGGGCGGGATCCTTCAGGGCGCCGGCTGCGTGGCGCGGGACGTCTCGGCGCGCAAGGACCTCGAGGAGCAGTTCCGCCAGGCGCAGAAGATGGAGGCGATCGGACGCCTCGCGGGCGGCGTGGCCCACGATTTCAACAACATCCTGACGGCGATCACCGGCTACGCGGACCTCCTCGCCGAGGAGGTGCCCGAAGGTCCGGCGCGCGAAGACCTGGGCGAGATCCGACGGGCCGCGGACCGCGCCGCCGGCCTCACGCGACAGCTCCTCGCCTTCAGCCGCAAACAGGTGCTGCGTCTGGCCGTGATCGACCTCAATACGATCGCCCGGTCCTCGGAGGGCATCCTCGGCCGGACCCTCGGGGAAGACGTTCGCCTCGTCCTGCGGCTCTCCCCGGACCTCCCCCACGTGCGCGCCGACCAGGGACAGATCGAACAGGCCCTCATGAACCTCGCGGTGAACGCACGCGACGCGATGCCCTCCGGAGGGACCCTGACCATCGCGACGGCGTCCCGGCGGGTGGACGACACGTTGGCGGCCGCGCGGCCGGGCCTCAGTCAGGGCCTCTACGCCAGCCTCTCGGTCTCGGACACGGGCACGGGTATGCCGCCGGAAGTCCGGGCGCGCCTCTTCGAGCCCTTCTTCACGACGAAGGAGCGCGGAAAGGGAACGGGCCTCGGCCTCGCGACGACGTACGGGATCGTGAAGCAAAGCGACGGCTTCATCTGGGTGGACAGCACCCAGGGGCGGGGCACGACCTTCGAGATCCTCCTCCCGGCCGTCGAGGACGCCCTCGACGAGCTCGTGCCGGCGGCTCCCGTCGTCCGCCGCGGGGGCGAGACGATCCTCCTCGCGGAGGACGACACGGCCGTCAGGCGCCTCGTCCGCACGACGCTCGCATCGAGCGGGTACGTCGTTCTCGACGCCGGCTCCGGCGAGGAGGCGCTCGCCGTTGCGCTGGCCCACCGCGGGCCTCTGCACCTGCTCCTGACCGACGTCGTGATGCCGGGGATGAACGGGCGGGAGCTGGCCGCACGCGTCGCGGCCGAGCACCCCGAGGCCCGCGTGATGTTCATGTCCGGCTACACGGACGACGCGATCGCGCACCACGGGGTCCTCGAGTCGGGTATCGATTTCCTCGAGAAGCCCTTCGCCCCCGCGAAAATCGCGGGGCGGGTCCGCGAGGCTCTCGACCGCGCCTGACGGCCTCCGCTCCCGTCCGCCGCCCCGTTACGGGTAGATCCGGTAGAGCATCCTCGGATAGGGAATGCACTCCCTCAGGTGCGGCACGCCGCACATCCACGCGACGAAGCGCTCGAGGCCCATTCCAAAGCCCGAGTGCGGGAACGTGCCGTACTTCCTCACGTCGAGGTACCACTGGAACGCCTCGAGCGGCAGGTTGTGCTGCTGGATGCGCGAGAGGAGAAGGTCGTGGTCGTGGATGCGCTGGGAGCCGCCGATGATCTCGCCGTAACCCTCGGGCGCGAGCATGTCGAGGCCGAGGACGACGTCCGGGTCGTCCGGGGCGGGCTGCATGTAGAACGCCTTGATGGACGTCGGGTAGCGCGTGACCATGACGGGCGTGTCGAAAGCCTCGGTGAGCGCGGTCTCCTCGTCGCCGCCGAGGTCGTCCCCGAACTGCACCGGGAAGCCCTTCCCCTTCAGGATGTCCACCGCCTCGCGGTAGGAGATCCGCGGGAACCGCTTCGACGCCACGGGCTCGAGCTTCGTCACGTCGCGCTCGAGGCGCTTGAGGTCTTCGGCGCGGCGGTCGAGGACGCGCGCCGTGAGCTCCTTGACGAACTCCTCGGCGAGATCCATCAGCCCGTCGACCTCGAGGAACGCGACCTCGGGCTCGACCATCCAGAACTCGCGCAGGTGGCGGCGGGTCTTGGATTTCTCGGCCCGGAACGTCGGCCCGAAGCAGTAGACCTTCCCGAGGGCGGCGGCCGCGGGCTCGAGGTAGAGCTGGCCCGACTGCGAGAGGTAGGCCTTCTCTTCTTCCGTGTACTGGGTCTCGAAGAGGTTCGACGTGCCCTCGCAGGCGGCGGGCGTGAGGATCGGCGAGTCCACGCGCGTGTAGCCGCGCGTGTAGAAGAAGTCGTGGATCGCGCTCTCGACCTCGCTCCGAACCTTGAGGACGGCGACCTGCTTCGAGGACCGGAGCCAAAGGTGGCGCTGCGACATCAGGAAGTCGACGCCGTGCTCCTTCGGCGTGATCGGGAAGTCGTGGCAGAGGTCGAGCACCTTCACGTCCGTGACGCCCAGCTCGACGCCGCCCGGCGAGCGGGGATCGGCCTTCACGACGCCCGTGATCTCGAGCGTGGACTCCTGGGTCGCGCTCGTCGCGGCCTCCCAGACGGCCTCGGGCACGTCCGCCTTCGAGACGACGCACTGGAGATAGCCGCTCCCGTCGCGGAGGACCAGGAACCAGATCTTGCCGCCCTTCCTCCAGTGGTAGAGCCAGCCCTTGAGCGTCACGGTCCCGCCGACGTGGCGGGACAGTTCGGAAATCGTCACTTCATCCTCGCTCTCCAGCTCTGCAGGACCACGTTCGCCTGCGAGAGCCGCAGCAGCCTCCGGCTGCGCTTCGCGCTCGCGTCCGCGTCGTCGATCGGAACGACCTGCGAGCGGGTGTCCCGCGTGATCTTCTCGAGCTCCTTCATGAGGGCGTCGACCTCGTGCTTCTCGTACTTCTTGAGAACCACGGGGTTGAGGGAGACGTAGCCCTCGGCCACGTCCGCCGCCACCTTCCACGCGGGATTCGCCATGCAGCGATTATGCAGGGAACGAAGAGAGAGATTTCTTCGAATGGTTGGGGAGGGTCGCGGCGCCCCCCAAGGGCTCAGCGGTGCCCGCCGCTCCGGCTGTATTCACCTTCTAAGAAAATCTCCGATACTCTCTCCCCGCGTGGAGGCAACGTGAGCTTTTCCGGAGTGGATTTCCTGGGGATTGAAGACATGCTGTCGGAGGACGAGAAGGCGGTCCGCGACCTCGTCCGCGACTTCGTGGACGCCGAGGTCCTCCCGATCATCGAAGAGTGCGCCTACGAGGGCCGCTTCCCGAAGGAGCTGATCCCGCAGATGGCGGCGATGAACCTCTTCGGGTCCACGATCCCGGAGTACGGCCTGCCGGGCCTCAACAACGTCGCCTACGGCCTCATCACGCAGGAGCTCGAGCGCGGGGATTCGGGCCTGCGCTCGTTCGTGTCGGTGCAGTCGGCGCTCGTCATGTACCCGATCTACACATACGGCTCGAAGGAGCAGAAGGACCGCTGGATCCCCGCCCTCGCCAGGGGCGAGGCGATCGGCTGTTTCGGGCTCACGGAGCCCGACTTCGGCTCCAACCCGGGCGGGATGCGCACGGTCGCGAAGAAGGACGGCAAGGACTGGATCCTGAACGGCGCCAAGGCGTGGATCACGAACGGCTCCATCGCGGACGTCGCGGTCGTCTGGGCGAAGGTCGGCGGCGCCGACGGCCCGATCCGCGGCTTCCTCGTCCCGAGGGGCACGAAGGGCTTCACGGCCCCCGAGCACCGCATGAAGATGTCGCTCCGGGCGTCCGTCACCTCGCAGCTCGCGTTCGAGGACGTCCGGCTGCCGGAGGACGCGGTGCTCCCGGGCGTCGAGGGCATCAAGGGCCCCCTGTCCTGCCTCACGCAGGCCCGGTACGGGATCGCCTGGGGCGGCCTCGGGTCGGCCATGGCGACGTACACCTGCGCGCTCGACTACGCGAAGTCGCGCAAGCAGTTCAAGGACCGCCCGATCGCCTCGCACCAGCTCGTCCAGCAGAAGCTCGCGTTCATGATCACGGAGATCACGAAGGGCCAGCTCCTCGCGCTGCGCCTCGGCCGGATGAAGGACGCGAAGACGATGAAGCCCGAGCACGTCTCCATGGCCAAGCGCAACAACGTGTGGGTCGCCCGGGAGTGCGCGAAGCTCGCGCGCGAGATCCTCGGCGCCAACGGGATCGTCGGCGAGTACCCCGTGTTCCGCCACCTCGCCAACATCGAGTCCGTCTTTACGTACGAGGGCACGCACGACATCCACACGCTCGTCCTGGGGCAGGCGGTGACCGGCATCCCGTCGTACAACCCTCCGATGGAGTAAACCCCCTCCGCTCAGATCGTTGCGGTTACAATGGACCGCCATGGCCATCGCAGGAAATCTGCGGACGATGCAGTTGTCCGAATTGCTGCAGTGGCTGTCCACCGGCCTGAAATCGGGCACGCTCGTGGTCCGCGGCGCGCCGGGCGAGAAGCGGATCTACTTCGAGAAGGGCCGCGTCACGTCGTCCTCCTCCACCCTCGAGCGCGAGCACCTCGGCCGGTTCCTCGTGGGGTTCGGGTTCATCACCGAGGAAGAGCTGATCCGTGCGCTCGAGGTGCAGCAGGAATCGCGCATCCTGCTCGGGAAGATCCTCGTGATGATCGGCGCCATCAAGGAGGCGGAGCTCGCGGACCTCGTGCGCCTGAAGGCCGCCGAGACGATCTACGACATCTTCCTCTGGAACGAGGGCTCGTTCGCCTTCATCGACGGAGAGGTCCCGCAGCTTCCGATGGTCCCGATCTCGTCGGACGTGACGGGCATCGTGATGGAGGGCCTCCGCCGCTACGACGAGTGGCAGCGCATCAAGACGAGGATCACGTCCATGCGCCAGATCCCGTCCCTGATCGTGCCCGTCGAGGAGGCGCTCGGCGAGCGCGACAAGCTCATCCTCGGGGCGATCAACGGCCGCCGCGCGATCGACCAGATCGCGCTCGAGACGCACAACCCCGAGTTCCACGTGGCGAAGCTCGTCTTCGACCTCATGCTGAGCGGCCACCTGGCTCTCGCGGGCGAGCGTGAGGACGCCGCCGCCACGCCCGTCTTCGCCGACGCCGAGTCCGAGGCCGACGCCGCGTCGGCCTTCGATCCGATCCTCGGGGCCTCAGCGGACGACGCGTCGCCCGAGCCGCGCCCGCGCGTCGAGGAATACCTGCTGTCTCCTCCCGGGCCGCGCACCCCTCCGCCCACGGACTACGGGCGCTTCCTCAAGCGTGGACCCGATTCGGACGTCACGCTGCGGCGCAAGGCGGGGCCGGGCGCGAGCAACGACACCCAGCCGGCCGTCAAGACGCCTCCGCCGGTCGAGCCGGCAATCGGCTCGTCCCTCGCGGCCTCGGCCGTCCCCGCTCCCCAGGCCGCGGCGGCGCCCGCCCCCGCCCCCGCCCCCGCGCCCCGCGCCGCGGCGGCTCCCCCGGCGCCTGCCAAGCCGGCATCGCCGGCGCCCGCCGCCCCCGCGAAGCACCCGCAGGCTCCCGCCGAGAGGGCGCCGAAGATCCCGCCCACGTCCATCCCGACCCTCTCCAAGCCGATGGAGGAGCTCATGTCGTTCGCGTTCACGCCGAACGAGGCCTTCATCGTCTCGCGGATCAACGGGATGTGGGACGTGCGCTCCATCGCGCGGATCTCGCCCTTCCCGGAGGCCGAGGTCCTGCGCGTCTTCGCGAAGCTCCAGTCGAGCGGCGTCATTTCGTTCAAATGAGCTTCGCCGACCTCCGCCCCGCCGTCTCGACGCTCGTCGCGCTCGTCCTGCTCCTCGTGGTCGCCGTCGTCATCCGGCAGCTCGCGCGGGCCCGGCACGGCGCCGCCGAGCTCGCGCGGAAGAACCGCGAGCTCGCCACGCTGCGCGAGATCACGGCGGTCGTCTCGAGCGTCGCTCCCGGCGAGACCGTCTTCGCGCACGTCTTCGACGCGCTGAAGCGGGCCGTGCCGGTCCGCGCGCTCGCGGCCGTGTCGTTCGAGGAGGATCCGGACGGGCAGGCGGTCGTCGCGTTCGGAGGCGAGGTGACGATCGAGCGCCGCGCGTTCCTCGACTGGCTCTCGCTCCAGCGCGAGCTCGAGTCCCCGTTCCTCCCCTCGACACCCCCGCCGCGCATCGCCCAGGGGCCGGGCCGCGAGCTCGTCCTGAACCCGCGCCTCGGCTGCCAGGTGTTCCTGCCTCTCCAGACGCCGGCCCTCATCGCAGGCGTCCTCGTCGCCGAGTCGGACGACACCGCTCTCGTGACCCCGCAGGTGCTTCAGGAACTGTGCGTGTTCGCGGACCACCTCGCGCTCTCGCTCCAGGACCGGAACCTCAGGCGCCAGATGCAGGCCGTGAACGAGAGGCTCCAGGGGCGCGCGGAGATGCTCCAGCGGATTCTCGAGCTTTCGAACGAGCTCAAGACGCACCTCACGCTCGAGCACCTCGTCCAGAGCATCGTCCAGGCCGTCCACCACAGCCTCGGGTATCGCACCGTCGCGTTGTCCCTCTACGAGGCGTCCGAGAACGTGTTCGAGCGCCGCGCGCAGATGGGCTTCGACGACGCTCTGCCGGGAGCGCCGCCGCGCCGCGTGCCGCGCGACGAGGTGGCCCGCTGGTTCGCCGAGCGCTACCGGATCTCGAAGTCGTACTTCGTGAGCCACCTCGACCGGCAGGAGTCGATGGACGACTCCGGCCGGATCGACCGGCGGCGCCGCGGAGCCGCGCCCGGCGCGTGGCATCCGAACGACCTTCTCTTCGTGCCTCTCACGGCCGGCGACCAGCTCGTCGGCGTCCTGCAGGTCGACCAGCCGCGCAGCGGCCTCGTGCCGCGCCTCGAGGACGTCCAGGCGCTCGAGATCTTCGCGAACCAGGCCGTCACGGCGCTCCAGTCCGCGCGCGCCTACGAGACGACGCGCCAGATGTCCGTGCGCGATTCGCTGACGGAGGCCTTCAACCACAGGTATTTCCAGGAGACGCTCTCCCGCGAGCTCGCGCGCCACGAGCGCAGCGGCCAGCCGCTCGCGCTCGTCATGCTCGACATCGACGACTTCAAGAAGATCAACGACCGGTGGGGCCATCCCGTCGGGGACGTCGTCCTGCGCGGACTCGTGGAGGAGATGACGAAAGGCGTCCGCGAGATGGACACGGTGGCGCGCTACGGCGGCGAGGAGTTCGCGCTCATCTTTCCCGAGACGACGCCCGCCAAGGCCTGGGTCGTCGCGGACCGCCTCCGCAAGCGCGTCGCGTCCCGGCTGTTCGCGGCGCCCCACGTCGAGCAGGCCCTCGCCGTCACGATCTCCCTCGGCCTCTCGACGTACCCCGAGGACGGCTCCACGAAACGCCTCCTGATCGAGCGTGCGGACCAGGCCCTCTACCAGGCCAAGAGGAGCGGCAAGAACTGCCTCGTCACGGCCGCCTCTCTCGCCGATCTCAAGGCGCTGTGATCGAAGACGAGTACCGCGGCCCCCGGTGGTGGCCTCTGTCCGCGCTGCAGGGCAAGGCCGTCGCGGGCATCGGGCCCGCCTGGGCCGGCCTGACGGCGCTCTGCATCGGGCTCGCGATCCTCGAGGCCCGGCTCGACTGGAGCGGAATGCCCGTGAGGATCGGCCCTGTGACGGTCGGCGTCTCGGTCTATCCCCCCCTGTCGATCTCCCTCGTGCTCGCGGTGTGGATCGGCCCCCTCTGGGGACTCGTCCCGGCCTGGCTCGCCACGTTCTCGAGCGCCCTCACGGCGGGAGTTCCGCTGCCGTCGGCCGCCGTCTTCGCGCTCGCGACGCCTGCGGAGGTCTTCCTCCTCTGGGGTTCCATGGTGGCGTTGAACATCGACCCGGCGCTCCCCCGCTTCTCGGACCTCCGCCGGTTCCTCGCCGCAGGGCTCGTCGCGGCGAGCGGCTCGTCGCCCGCGATCCTGATCTGGAACGAGTCGCGCCATCTCGATCTCGTCGCGGGCCAGAGGCTCTGGCAGGGCTGGCTCCTCGGAGACCTTCTCCAGATCGCCCTCGTCGCCGCGCCGTTGCTCCACTTTCTCGGCCCCCGCGCGAACGCGTTTCTCGAGAAGCGGTTCGACGCGCGCCCGAAGGTCGAGTTCCGTTACCGCGACGGCGTTCTCTGGACCGGGCTCGTCTCCGTGACGCTCGCGGCGGTGGTCGCCCTCGGCCTGAGGATGGCGCTCGTCTCGCTCCGGATCCCGGAGACCGCGGTGACGGCGAGGGGCGAGCCCCTCCTGCCGCGCCTGCGCGAGATGACGCTCTTCGCCGGGCTCCTGCTCGGCGTGGTGCTCGTCACGAGCAGCACGTTCGGCGCCTCCCTCGCACGCCTCGGGGACCGGGAAAAGTCGAGCGCGCGCCGCGACCCCTTGACGGGCTGCCTGAACCGCCGCGCCTTCTACGAAGCGTTCGCGCTCGAGGCGGACCGGAGCGCGCGCCTCGCGGCGGCGCTCTCGGTCCTGACGATCGACGTCGACCGCTTCAAGGTCCTGAACGACGCGCACGGCCACGCGTTCGGAGACGAGATCCTCCGCCAGCTGGCCCGGCGGCTCACCGCGCTCGTGAGGTCCCACGACCTCGTCGTCCGCTGGGGCGGCGAGGAGTTCGTCGTCCTCCTCCCCCATACGAGCCCCGGGGACGCGGCCGCCCTCGCCGAGCGGATCCGTGCGGGCGTCGAATCCCCGGAGTTCCGCGTGGACGGGCGGGCCGTGTCCCTGACGTGCAGCGTCGGCGTCGCCGGCACGCAGGTATTCCCGGCGAGCGCGGACGATCTCGTCGCACAGTCCGACGCCGCGTGCTACGAAGCCAAGCGCGCGGGACGGAACCGAACGGTCAGCGTCGAGATCGCGGCGCTGAAAGCGCCTTCGGCTTCGTGACCGCCGGGCAGCCCGCGACCGCGAAGCGCAGCGGCCACGCCGCGGCAGGGCCCGCGTAGTCGACTCCGACGCGGGGGCCGGAGACGACGTCGAAGCGCCACCGCGGGCCGCGGGAGAGGACGATCTCAGGACCTGCGAGAGACGCCCCGGACAGCGCCGTCGTCACGCCGAGGTAGGCGCAGAGCTTCGCGGGCCCGGAGGCCTCCCCTCCCCTCTTCACCTTCAAAGAAATCTTCTCTTTCTCTTCCTCCGGAATCCCCGCTCTCAGCAGAACTGCCTCGGGCACCCCTTGTTCCTGCGTCACGACGTTCAGGCAGTAGTGCATGCCGTAGACGAAGTAGACGTAGGCGTGGCCGCCCTCGCGCCACATCGGCGCGACGCGCGGCGTGCGGCGCCCGCCCCACGTGTGGGCGGCGCGGTCCTTCACGCCGAGGTACGCCTCCGTCTCGACGAGGATCACCGAGCGCGTCGTCCCGTCCGGCAGCCGCCGCGTGAGACGGCAGCCGAGGAGGGCGCGCGCGACGTCGGTGGTGTCCTTCCGGTAGAAACTCTTCGGGAGCGGCTTCTGCGGGGCCATTGCTATGCTCGGCGCCATGATGCCCGAGACGCGCTCCGTCCTCGTCACCGGCGGCGCCGGATTCATCGGCTCGCACCTGGCCGACGCCTTCCTCGAGGCCGGATCCCGCGTCACGATCCTCGACGACCTCTCGACCGGCGTCCTCGAGCGCGTCCCCGCGAGGGCGCGGTTCGTGGAGGGCGACCTGCGCACGTTCGACTTCGAGGCCCTGCTGCGCGCCGAGAAGGTCGACACGATCCTCCACCATGCCGCGCAGATCGACGTCCGCAAGTCCGTCGAGGATCCCGTCTTCGACGCGGAGGTGAACGTCCTCGGGACGATCCGCCTCGCCCGGGCCGCGCTCGCCTGCGGCGTCACCCAGGTCGTCTTCGCCTCGAGCGGCGGCGCGATCTACGGCGATCCCGAGGGCTTCGCGGCAGACGAGAGACACCCCACGAACCCCGTCTCCCCGTACGGCGTCGCGAAGCTCGCGGGCGAGAAGTACCTCTTCGGCCTCGCCCACGGCTCCCCCCTCGTCGTCACGGCGCTGCGATACGCGAACGTGTACGGCCCGCGCCAGGACGGGCGGGGCGAGGCGGGCGTCGTCGGGATCTGGATGGCGCGCCTCCTCGAGAACCAGCCGTGCGTCATCTACGGCGACGGGCTGAACTCGCGGGACTTCGTCTACGTCGGCGACGTCGTCGCCGCGAACCGCGCGGCCTCGGAGCGCCGGCTGGGCGGCGTCTTCAACGTCGGGACCGGCGTCGAGACGACCGTGAACCGGCTCTGGGACGAGGTCGCGCGCGCCTGCGGCTCGTCCGCGAAGGCCGCGCACGAGGCCGCAAAGCCGGGCGAGCAGCGGCGCAGCGTCCTCGACGTCGCGAAGGGCCGCGCCGCGCTCGGCCTCGGCGCGCCCGTCAGCCTTTCGGAGGGGCTCCGCCGGACGGCGGCGTGGTTCCGGGAGCGCCCGAAGCCCTGACCCGGTTCGCGCCCGGGCCCTTCGGGTCGCGCTTGATCACGACAACGGTCACGTCGTCCTCCGGGGCGGCTCCGCCGCGCCACGACTTCACCGCGTTCGTGACGCGGTGGGCGATTTCCCGCGCGCTCTCGCGCCGGGAGCCCGCGACGAGCTTCCGGAGCCGCGCCACCCCGAACTCGCGGCCCTTCGCGTCGTGGGCCTCGACGACGCCGTCCGTGTACAGCAGCACGATGTCGCACGGTTCCAGGTGCGCCGCACGGCGGCGGTAGACGGCGTCCGGCATCGGCCCCAGGACCATCCCCGTCGACGTGAACTCCGAGAAAGTGCCCGTCGCCGCATGGAAGTGGAGCGGTCCCGGGTGTCCCGCGTTCACGTAGACGACGTCGCCGTCCGTGTCGAACTCACCGTAGAAGAGCGACACGAACTTCGTCGTGAGACGGCTCTTGGAGAAGATCCGGTTCAACCGCTCGATCGTCCGCGCGATCTTGATGTCGTTGCTGACTCCCATGCGCAGTCCGACGTAGATGTCGCGCACGAGGAGCGCCGCGAGGAGGCCGTGCCCGGACGCGTCGGCAATCGCGACACCGAGGCTCTCGCTGAGCGGGATGAGGTCGTAGAAATCGCCGCCCACGAGCTCGGCCGGGTTCGAGATGCCGAAGATGTCGAAGTCCCCGACCTGCGGGACGTGACGCGGCAGGATCGACATCTGGATGCGGCGCGCGTCCTGCAGGAGGCCCTCGAGGTGGCCCGTCCGGACCTTCGAGTCGAGGACCGTGCGGATGATGCCGAGGGCGAGAAGGAGATCCTCTTCCCTCACGCGCGGGTGCACGTCGAAGGAGAGAAGGTACTTTTCCTCGCCGAACGAGACGGCCGCGAAGCGCGTGACGCCGAGCCTCTGCTCGAACTCGGCGTCGACCGACGGGTCGCTGCGGTCCATCAGGACGATCCCGTCCTCCACGGCGCGCACGATCGGGCCGTAGCTCGCGGGCACGGCGAGGCCGGCCGGCGTCCGCTTCGAGCGGCCGAAGCCGCGCTCGAGAATGTAGACGTTGTCCTCGCGGAGATAGAGACGGCCGCCCAGGATGCCGAGCTCGTTGCGGAAATTGTGGACGATGCCTTCGGCGACGCGGAGGATCGTGAGCGAGACGTTGCCCGTGCCTTCGATGGCCTCGAGAGTTTTTTCGACGTTTCGGAGGAGCGCGCGGTAATCCATGTTCGGGTCCGAGTGTACGGCCTCGGCGCGATATCGTCCGCGCATGGACACTCTCACCCGCCGCCAGCTCGTCGCCGCGTCCGTCGCCTCCGGAATCGCCGCCGCCGCGCGCCCGATCGCCGCCGCGGGAGGCGCCACCTCCGCGCCTGCCGGGGAACGCCCGTTCGCGCTCGCCGAGGCGACGATCGCGGACCTCCAGGCCGGCATGGCGTCCGGCAAGTGGACGGCCCGCTCGATCACCCAGGCATACCTCGCCCGGATCGACGCCGTCGACGCGGGCGGCCCGGCGCTCCGGAGCGTCCTCGAGAAGAACCCCGACGCCCTCGCGATCGCCGACGCCCTCGACCGCGAGCGGAAGGAGAAGGGCCCGCGCGGGCCGCTCCACGGGATCCCGGTCCTCGTCAAGGACAACATCGACACCGCCGACCGCATGGCCACGACGGCCGGGTCGCTCGCGCTCGTCGGCGCGAAGCCTCCGGCCGACGCGTTCGTCGTGCGGCGGCTGCGCGAGGCCGGCGCCGTCCTCCTCGGCAAGACGAACCTCTCGGAGTGGGCCAACATCCGGTCGTCGACGTCCACGAGCGGGTGGTCCGGCCGCGGGGGGCTCACGCGGAACCCCTACGCGCTCGACCGGAACCCGTGCGGCTCGAGCTCCGGCTCGGGCGTCGCGGCCGCCGCGAACCTCTGCGCCGCCGCCGTCGGGACGGAGACGGACGGCTCGATCGTGAGCCCGTCCTCGGCGAACGGCATCGTCGGGGTCAAGCCCACGGTGGGCCTCGTCAGCCGGACCGGCATCATCCCGATCTCGCACTCGCAGGACACGGCCGGGCCGATGGCGCGCACCGTTCGCGACGCCGCGATTCTCCTCGGCGCGCTCGCGGGCGCCGACGGGGAGGACGCGGCAACCGGCGCTTCCGGGCACCGCGCCGAGCCCGACTACACGGCGTTCCTCGACCCGGCAGGCCTCCGGGGCGCGCGCATCGGCGTCGTCCGCGGCCTCTTCGGGTTCCTCGACCGCGTGGACGCGCTCATGGCGGAAGCGCTCGCGGCGCTCAAGCGCGGCGGCGCCGAGCTCGTCGATCCCGTCGAGCTCACCTCCGCCGCGAAGATCGGCGAGCCGGAGGGCTCCGTCCTGTACTACGAATTCAAGGCCGGCCTGAACGCGTATCTCGCGCGTCTCGGGCCGGGCGCGCCGGTCAAGTCGCTCGCGGACGTCATCGCGTTCAACGAAAAACACTCGAAGGAGGAGATGCCGTACTTCGCGCAGGAGACGTTCCTCAAGGCCGAGGCGAAGGGGCCGCTCACCTCGTTCGAGTACCTCGAGGCGCTCGCGAAGTCCCGCCGGCTCGCGCGCACGGAGGGGATCGACGCGACGATGGACCGGCACAGGCTCGACGCGCTCGTCGCGCCGACGCTCGGCCCCGCGTGCGTGACGGACCTCGTCAACGGGGACCGCTGGCTGGGCGACGCCTCGACGGCCCCGGCCGTCGCCGGCTATCCGCACGTCACGGTGCCGGCCGGCTTCGTCTTCGGCCTGCCCGTCGGCCTCTCGTTCTTCGGAAGGGCGTGGAGCGAGGGGACGCTCCTGAAAGTCGCCTACGCGTTCGAGCAGGCCACGAAGGCCAGGAAGGCGCCGCGGTTCCTGCCGACGGCGGCGCTCACGGCCTAGCGGACGCACTAGAATCTCCCGAGACCTAATCTCATTCACCTGACCGGAGGTGGACGACATCGGCCTCTCCGCTGGGACGAAGCTCGGGCCCTACGAAATCCTCTCGGCTCTCGGCGCCGGGGGAATGGGCGAAGTCCACCGGGCGAAAGACGCGCGCGTCGACCGGCTGGTCGCGCTCAAGGTATTGCCGGAGGATTTCCTAGGGGGTAAAGAGGGTAAGGAGAGGCGGGAGCGATTCGAGCGTGAGGCGAAGCTCCTCGCCTCGCTGAACCACCCCAACGTCGCGGTTCTCTACTCATTCGAAGAAATCCCCGGTCCTCCCTCACAACACATCCTCACGATGGAGCTGCTCGAGGGCGAGACGCTGCGCGAGAAGCTCGGCGCTCCCCTGCCCCCGCGAAAGGCCGTCGAGTACGCGGTGCAGGTGGCGCACGGGCTCGCGGCCGCGCACGAGAAGGGCATCGTCCACCGCGACCTCAAGCCCGAGAACCTCTTCGTCACGCGGGAAGGCCGGATCAAGATCCTCGACTTCGGGATCGCCAAGCTCGCGCCCTCTGCGGCGCGGGCGCCGCTGACGCAGGCCCCAACCGAAGCGCCTTCGACAGAGCCAGGCGTCGTCGTCGGGACGGTCGCGTACATGTCGCCCGAGCAGGTGGCAGGCAGGCCGATGGACGGGCGCTCCGACCTCTTCTCGCTCGGCGTGACCCTGTACGAAATGCTCTCGGGCAAGCGGCCGTTCCAGAGGGGCACGGCAGCCGAAACGATGGCGGCCATCCTGAAGGAGGAGGCGCCGGACCTCTCCGAAACGGGACGGAGCGTTCCGCCGGGCCTCGACAGGATCGTCCGGCATTGCCTCGAGAAGGAGCCGTCGGCCCGCTTCCAGACCGCCAGGGACGTGGGGTTCGCGCTGGAGTCGCTCACGCAGGACGGGACGGGCGGCGCCGGGGTGCTCGCGAGCCGGCGCCCGCGGAGACGGGCCGCCGCCGTCGCGGCGCTCGCGTTCGTCGCGGTCGCCCTCGTCGGGCTTGGGACCCTTCTGGGCGGCCGCCGGAGGCTCCCCGAGGTCGCGATCAAGCGCCTGACGTTCCAGCGCGGCCATGTCACGACGGCGCGCTTCCTCCCGGACGGGCAGACGATCGTCTTTTCCGCGACGTTCGGGGACGAGCCCGGGGAGATCCATACCGTGCGCCTCGACGGCCCGGAGTCACGCCCCCTCGGCCACCGAAACTCGGACCTCCTCGCGGTCTCGCGCTCGAGCGAGCTCGCCCTCGGCCTCGAAGCGCCCACGCGACCCTTCATCTACACGCTCGGCGCCGGCTTCGGAACGCTGGCCCTCGTTCCCTTCTTCGGAGGCGCCCCTCGCCCGCGCGCGGAGCGCGTCCTTTGCGCCGACTTCTCGCCCGATGGGCGCGACCTCGCGACGGTGACCCCCGTTGGCAGCTCGAGATCCTCTATCTCCGAGATGAAGCTCGAGTATCCGTCGGGCACGGTCCTCCATCATGCCGCGGGACGCTGGATCGACTCCGTGCGCGTTTCGCCCGACGGCCTGCACGTGGCGTTCGCCGAGCACGTATCCGGGGACACCGGAGGATCCGTGCTCGTCGCGGCGCCCGGAGAGGAGCCGCGCATTCTGGCCCACGGATTCAAGGATCTCGGCGGTCTCGCGTGGGCGCCTTCCGGGAAGGAGGTCTGGTTTTCGGCGGCCCGGAGCGGGGCGAGTCGCGAGGTCTTCGCCGCCGGCCTCGACGGCCGCGTCCGGCGCGTGTTCACGGGCCTGGGGTCGCTCGTGCTGCAGGACATCGCACGGGACGGACGGATCCTCGTTTCCACCTACGACGCCAGGTCCCGCCTCTTCTTCGGAGGTGCGGGCCAGCCCGCCGATCGGGAGCTTTCCTGGTTCGACTTCTCCGCGTGGCCGACCGGCCGGAACCTGACGAACGACGGGAAGGTCGTCCTTTTCGGGGAATCCGGGGAGGCCTCCGGCTCCGACTACGTGCTCTTCACCCGCGGGACGGACGGCAGCCCCCCCGTCCGGATCGCGACGTTCGGGCCCGGCGACGCGTTCGCCTTCTCCTCCGACGAGCGCTTCGCGGTCGTCACGAGGCTCCGCCCGCCGGCGAT
The DNA here is from genome assembly GCA_044229475.1 of Thermoanaerobaculia bacterium. GTDB lineage: Bacteria > Acidobacteriota > Thermoanaerobaculia > UBA5066 > UBA5066 > Fen-183. Next base: position 1,177,266 of record JBGASW010000001.1, read on the forward strand.
CGACCTCATTCCCATCGGCGCCGGAGACAAGCGCGCGATCCCGCTCACGGGTTTCGACGAAAGGTCCTTCCGGGCAGCGGGCCTCATGTCGGACGGCCGGACGATATGGTTCTTCGGCAGGAAGACCGGCGGCGTTGACCGCTACTGGGTGACGGACGGCGCCGGCGCCGCGCCGCGCCCCGTGACGCCCGAAATGCAGTCGCAGGCGGCGCCCTATCTCACCCCCGACGGGCGTCACTTCGTCGGACGGGTCGCCGGCGGCCTCATCGCCCTGTTCCCGCGAGGCGGGGGCGAGCCACAGGTCTTGCCCGGCACCGCGGAGATCGTGCTCGCGGGCGGCACGTTCGACGGACGCTTCCTCTACACCCGCGAAACGCGCCCCTATCGGTTCCCGCTGACCGTCCGGCGCCTCGAGGTCTCGACCGGCCGGAGCGAGCCCTTCCGTGAGATCTCGCCGCCGGACCGCGTCGCGACGCTCCCGGTCGACGTCGAGCTGACGCCGGACGGCCGCCACCACGCCTACGAAATGATGCAGACGCTCGGGGACCTCTACTTGATCGAGGGACTGAGGTAGCGCGGGACCGGGCGCGTCCTCAGCCCTTGCTCGCCAGCTCCTGCAGGAAGCGGTCCTGGAAGGCGTGGCCGCTGCGGTCGGAGACGCCGCCGTTCAGGAGGATCGCGAAGGCGTAGGTCTGACCGCTCCGGGCCGTCACGTAGCCGCAGAGCGTGCTGACGCCCGAGACGTTGCCCGTCTTCGCGAAGACCTTCCCGCGCGTGGCCTCCGTCTGGAGGCGGTGGCGGAGCGTGCCGTCGGGCTCGCCCGACACGGCCATCGTGGACTTGAACTCCTCGAAGTGGCTCCACTTCGTCGCGAGGGCCTGCAGGAAGTCGCCGTAGGCGCCCGCGCTCGCCTTGTTCGTGTGCGCGCGGCCCGAGCCGTCCGCGAGGTCGTACCGCTGCGGGTCCAGGCCCAGGGAGGCGAGGAAGGCCTTCACCTCGGCACGGCCGTTCTCCCACGAGCCCTTCCCGCGGGTCTCGGCTCCGAGGGTCTTGAGGATCTGCTCGGCGAAGAAGGACTGCGAGCGCTTGTTGCAGACCGCGAGAACGGGAAGGATCGGCGTCTCGTGCGTGTGGAGCAGGACATGGGGGCCGGGCCGCGCCGGCTCGGTCCGGACCGTCGGCGGAGCCGAGAGCTGGATCCCGTTCTCCCGCAGAACCTGCGCGAGCGCGCTCGCGAAGTAGAGCGGCGGGTCCGGAACCGTCACGTCGCCCGTCCAGGTCCGGTTCCTTCCGACGGCGCCGGCGGCCACGACGGTGTGGCTGCCGGCCTCGCGGCGCACGCCGACGTACGTCCGGCGCTGCGCCGTGACGACCTGCGAGATGAGGTTCAGGAGCGGCGGGCCGAGCGGGTCGAAGCCGAGGATCGCGGGCGCGCCGGGACGCACCCCGCCCGAGGCGCGCACGAGGACGACGTTGTCGTTGTACGAGAGAGCCGAGACGGGCGCCTGGTACCAGCGCGCCTCCTGCTCCGAGGGCCAGTCGGGGTGCACCTGCACGTCGTCGAAGAACGACGCGTCGAGGACGAGGCCTTCCTTCACGTCACGCAGGCCGCGCTTCACGAGGGACTGCGCCCAGGGGCGGAACACGGCGAGCGGGTCGTCGTCGTACCAGCGCCCGGAGAGCCCGGGATCTCCGCCGCCCACGACGACGAGGTGGCCCGGAAGAGACCCGTCGACCCCGATCTCGGCGTCGCGATAGAGCCGCGTCCGGAACCGGTAGGCCGGGCCGAGCCGGTCGAGCGCCGCGGCCGACGTGAAGAGCTTCGTCGTGGACGCGAGGATGAGCGGGCGCTCCGTGTTGAAGGCGACGAGGGGTTTCGCCTCGCCGACCCGCGCGACGTAGATGCCCGCCTCGGAGCGACGCACGGGCGGGCGGCGCGCGATCGCGAGAAGGCGCTGTTCGAGCGTCGCCGGAGCCGACGGAGCCTTCTTCTTCGTCGCCGCGGCGCCGGGCAACGCGACGAACACGGCGGCGACCGCCGCCGCGCACGCGACGCTCCGCCTGGCGACAAGCCTCATGCAGGAATTTTAGCCGGTCCGGAGCGTCCCCGATAGCCCCTTGCGCCGCTACAATCGCGCGTGGCGCTCACGATCGACCTCGCGGCGAAGACCATCGCGCTCTCTCCGGGCGCGCTTCTCGCCGGAAGCGGGCGGCGCATCGGGTTCGACCGCGGCGAGGGCTTCGAGCGCCTCTGGATCGGCCAGGCCGTCCACCGGCGCGTCCTCGGCGGGAACCTCGAAACCGTGCCGGGCTACGCGGTGGAGAAGGCGATCCGGCTTTCCTTCACGGTCGACGACTATGCGGCCGTTCTCGAGGGCCGGCTCGACGGGCGCTGGGAAGACGGCGGCCGTGTCGTCGTGGACGAGGTGAAGTCGCTGCACTTCGCCGAGGACCTCGCGCGGCTGCCCGGGTCGCCTCGCCTCGAGCGCTTCCAGCTCCAGCTGCGCTGGTACATGCACGCGGTCGCCGAGGCCGAGGGCCGGGAGGTCACGGGGCGCCTCATCCTCGCGGACATCGAGACGGGCGCGACGAAGATCATCGAGGTCGCTCACGAGCCCGAAAAGACCCTGTCGGACCTCGTCCGGCGCACGCGGCTCCTCCTCGACGAGTTCCTCGAGGAGCGCGCGCTCGCCGAGGCGAAGGCCGCCGAGGCGGGAACGCTCGTCTTTCCGCACGAAAGCTACCGCCTGGGCCAGAGCGAGATGGAGGATGCGGCCGCGCGCGCCGCCGCGCACGGCGAGCACCTGCTCGCCGAGGCGCCCACGGGCATCGGGAAGACCGCCGCCGCGGTGTTCCCGCTCCTCAAAGCCGCCCTCGATTCCGGCCGCAGGCTCTACGTCCTGACCGCGAAGACGACGCAGCAGGAGATCTACGAGAAGACGATCGGCCTCGTCGAAGGCGACTCTTTCCGGTCCGTCCGCCTGCGCGCCAAGGAGCGGATGTGCGCGAACGACGTCGTCCTCTGCCACGAGGACCACTGTCCGTACGCGAAGGACTACGGCGCCAAGATGGAGGCCTCCGGCCTCCTCGAGCGGCTCGTCGAGACGCACCGGCACCTCGACCCGGACACCGTCTTCGAGGAATCCCGCGCCGAGACCGTCTGCCCGTTCGAGGTTTCGCTGGAGCTCGCCGAGCGCGCGGACGTCGTGATCGGCGACTACAACTACGTGTTCGACCCCGTCGTCGCCCTCTCCGGGGCGCGAGAGCCGGCCGCGCTCAAGGACGCATTCCTTCTCGTCGACGAGGCGCACAACCTCGTGGACCGCGGCCGCGGCTACTACTCGCCCGAGCTCGCGGAGATCGAGCTCCGGACGCTCGAGCAGAGGATCGGCGCCTCCACCGCGAAGACGGCGTGGGACGCCGGCGAGGCGGTGCGCCGCATCCTCAAGCTCGTCTCGGAGTCCGCGTCGATCCTGCCCGAGGAGGAGCGAGAGGCGGCGGACCTCGTGACGCTCGACGAGGCCCGGCTCGACGACCTGCGCCTCGACATGGAATCCCTCCTCGTGCGCCACCTTGCCGAGATGCGCTCCGGGGGCGAGCGCGTGCCGGACGACCCGGTCCTCGACCTCTACTTCACGTACGCGCGTTTCCACGACGTGTCGAAACAGGCTGCCGCGGGCGACAAGGCCGCCGAGGCGTTCGACATCCTCGCCTCGCGGGGGCCGCGGGGCGCGAAGCTCGCGATCCTCTGCAAGGACCCGTCGCGCCTCCTCGGCGAGACGCTCAACGCGGCCGCCGCGACGGTCTCGATGTCCGCGACGCTCTCCCCGCCCGAGTTCTACCGCGACCTCCTCGGGCTGGACGCGGACCGCACGACGGTCCTGCGCCTGCCCTCGCCGTTCCCGCGCGAGAACCGCGCGATCCTGATCGCTCCGGACGTCGACACGACGTACGCGGCGCGCGGCAAGGGAGCGCCGCGCATCGCGGCTCTCGTCGCGGACGTCGCGCGCGGCTGTCCGGGAAACGTCCTCGCGCTCTTCCCGTCCTACCGGTTCCTCGACGACGTGCGCGCCCACCTGCCCGCGCTGCCGGGGCGCCGCGTCGTCCGCCCGTCCGACCGCTCCACGGAGGTCGAGCGCAACCGCGTCCTCGCCTCCCTGAAGGACCGGGGCGCCCCGGTCCTCCTCCTGGCCGTCTCGGGAGGCGCGTTCGCCGAGGGCGTCGACTATCCCGGAGAGATGCTCCGGGCGGTCGTCGTCGTCTCGCCCGCTCTCCCGATGGTGCGCTTCGAGCAGGAACGCATGCGCCGTTACTTCGAGGAGCGATACGAGCGCGGGTTCGAGTACGCCTACGTCATTCCGGGGATGACGCGCGTCGTGCAGAGCGCCGGCCGGCTCATCCGGTCCGAGTCGGACACGGGCGTCGTCGTCCTCGCCTGCCGCCGGTTCCTCCAGGCGCCTTACAGCCGGTACCTCCCGGAGCACTGGTACCTCGACGACCCTTCGGAGCTCGCCTGCATCGACGTCGGCAGGAGCACCCGGGAGTTCTTCGAGAAGGTCGGAGTGGGAAGGCCCGCGCTCCAGTCGACGCCGGACGTCAGGAGCCCGCGGGATTGACCTTCGGCGGGGGGCCGTCGATGGTGACGGCGGTGCTCTCGTTGGACAGGGCCTTCGACCGGGGCGGGTCGGTCTTCGCGGCGTCGACCTTTCCGGAGCCCGCGTCCTTCACCTCGACGAGGATCGCCGTGATGTTGTCGACGCCGCCGCGCGCGTTCGCGACCTCGATCAGCATGCGGACCGTCGTGTCGAGCGAACCCGACGTCCGGAAGTGCTCGAAGAGCTCCTCGTCGGGGAGCATTCCCGTGAGCCCGTCCGAGCAAAGGAGGTAGCGGTCTCCCGTGCGCACCGGGACCTCGATGAGGTCCACCGAGACGTGCGCGGCGCCCCCGAGCGCCCGCGTCACGACGTTCTTGAGCGGGTGGCTCTTGGCCTCGTCCTCGCTCAGGATCCCGGCGTTGACCTGCTCCTGGACCCAGGAATGGTCGTCCGTCAGGCGCCGCAGCTCGCCGTCGCGGAAGAGATAGGCCCGGCTGTCGCCGACGTGGACGAGCGTGGCCCTGTCGCCGTCGAAGAGCGCCGCCACGACCGTCGTCCCCATGCCCTTCAGCTCGGGACGGTTCTGGACGGCGCGCATGACCTTTTCGTTCGCCTTCTCGACGGCCGTCGTGAGGCGGTTGCCCTCGAGCGAGACGCGGCTGTTGAAACCGAACGGCCACGAGCTCTCGTGCTCCTCCTCGGTGGCGGCGATGTACTCCTGGATGGACTCGACCGTGATGCGCGAGGCGACCTCGCCGGCCGCATGCCCGCCCATCCCGTCCGCGACGACGAAGAGGCCGCGCTCCTCGTCGATGAGGTACGCATCCTCGTTGTGACGCCGTTTCCGGCCGACGTCGGTGAGCCCGAATGCGGAGACGACCACGCCGCGATTATCCCTTCCGCCCGAAGATCCCGCTCGGCGGCTTGCGGACGCCGCTCGTCGGCCTGTCCGGGCGCACCTTCATGAGCAGCGTGAGGGTCTCGGGGTCCTCGGGCATCCAGGTGAGCGCCTCCTCGAGGTGGCGCTCGGCCTTGGACGGCAGCCCGGCCATGAGGTAGAGCTTCCCGGCGTCGCGCCGCATGAGCGCGTTGTTCGGGTCGAGCTTGATCGCGGCCTCGATCGCGTCGACGCCCTTTCGCGTCTGCCCGACGACCTTCATGCACGAGAGCGCGAGGTAATGCCAGGCCTTCGCGTCCTTGTCGTAGTGGTTCACCGCGAGCTCGAACTGCTGGATCGCGTCGGGGAAGTTCCCTTCCCGGTAGGACTTGACGCCCTTCGCGAGAAAGACGCGCGCCTGCCCCGCGGGGTCCTGGCTGACGGGGCGGCTCTTCTCGAGCTCGGCGTCGTGCACCTTCCGGCGCGCCGGGTTGGTCAGGACGTTCAGGGCCTCGGTGAGAATCTGGAACTTGGATTCCGCGGAGCGCTTGCGGTCCAGGTCCGAGTACCGGTCCGGGTGCTGCTCGCGAGCGAGCGCGCGGAACTTGTTCGTGATCTCAGCCGCGGTCGCGTCCCGCGCAACGCCGAGCACGTCGTAGTAGTTCGTCACCGACACCTCAAAAGGCGCGGAGGCCGCGTCTGACCGGTCACTTGACCCGAGAGATTCTCACGAAAAGGCGCGTCATTTCAAGGAGGCTCACGTCTCCTTGCGCGCCACCTCCCGCCTGGCCGTGGCCCGCACGGCCTCCGGGACGTTCCGGTCGCCCGCGAGCATCTTCATATCCTTGGCGTTCAGCTTCGACACGAGCCCCAGCGTCACGTCGATCGGCGAGCGGGGATTCCGGACCAGCGCCCTCACGACGGAGTAGTGGCGCATCCAGTCGCGCCGGAACGCGATCCCCCGCAGGACGTCCTCCGACACGCTCTTCATGTTCGCGATCGTCTCGGCGTCCGCCTCGCGGGTCTTCGGGGACTTCAGGGCCGCCGCCGACACGAGCCGGTTTCGGTCCTGCACGAGGAACATCCGCTCCTCCTTGTTGCCCCGGTAGGCGAGCTTGATCCTCTGCACGACCGTCATCACGGAGACGCGCGCAAAGAGGCTCTTCTTCTCGTCCTCGGAGAGCACGGGCTCGTCCTCGGCGGGCGCGGGCTCGGGCGCCGGCTCCGGCGCGGCTTCCGGAGCGGCAGCCGCCGCGGCCGCGGCTTCGTCGCGCTCGCGCTCCTTCTTGAGGAAGAACTCCTCCAGGAACTCGTCCGCGCGGCGGCGGATCTCGGGCGACAGACGCGGGTTCTCGAAGAGCCGCTCCACGATGACGGGCGCCTCGAGGAGGCGCACCTGGTTCGTGACGATGATGTCCTGCATCGGCCCGTCGACGCGCTCGGCGAGCCACGCGAGCGTCGCGTCGGGCACGGCCTTGTGCCGGATGAGCGGTTCGAGGACCGTGTGCTCGCTCGTCCGCCGCGCGATCGCATCGAGTTGCTCCGGCCGGACTCCCCCGCTGAGGACGGCGCCCTTCAGGTCCTCCGAGTGGAAGCCGGCGAACGTCGCCTCGGCGCTCGCCGACAGGGCCGCGTCGCCGGCCGCGAGGATGCTCGCGACGGCGCGAACCAGTTCCTCGGCGGGCAGCGGCACGAGGCCGCGCGCGACGAAGTCGAGGATCTGGCTGGATGCCTCGCCGGACTCGACCTGCCCGAGCAGGTCATCGGGGACGAACGACATGGAGGGAGATTAGCGCCGGTCAGCCGTGGTTGATGACGTAGTTCTTGACGACTTCGCCCTCGCCGCCGATCGGGTCCAGCGATCGGCCGTCGACGGCGACCTCGACCACGCCGGCGTTGCCGAGCGTGAGCGTGAACGTGCCGCCTCCCGAGAACTCCCGTTTGGCTCCCTTCGGGAAGAGCCCGCGCACGACGACCTTGCCATCTACGAACACCTCGGCCCAGCACTCGTCCCTGAAGCTCAGCGTGAGTGTCCGGCCCGATCGGGCCAGCGCTCCGCTGGAGACGCCCGGCGCGTCCACGGGGAGCGCGACCGTCGCCGCGGCGACCGCCGGCGGGAGCGCGAGCGACGCCGGCCCGCTCTCGGCCCGCGCGACGGGCGTGTGCGCGGGCGCCACGCGGCGCGCCGCCCCCCGCGTGCGAAAGAACGCGGCGCCGCCCGTCACGGCCGCGAGCAGGAGCGCGATGCCGAGAGCGCGCACGGTCGTCGACGAGGACACGGCGCGGCGCGGCTGCGAGAGCCTGAGGCGCGCCGTGTTCGTCTCGCCGGCCGTGGGCTTGATCTTCTCTTCCTCCCACCGCGTGTAAACGTGGCGGAAGGCGGCCGTCTGTCGCTCGGCGTCCAGCCCCAGGTGCAGCGCGATCACGCGGACGAAACCTTTCGAAAAGACGACCGCCGGGAGCTGGTCGAAACGGCCGCTTTCGAGCGCGGCGAGGTGGCGCAGCGACACCTTGGTCGCGGCGGCCAATTGCTCGCGGCTCACATCGCGCAATTCACGTTCACGCCGGAGCTCCTCGCCGAACTCCCGAGCGCTGTCTGTTCCGGGCACGAGATCTCCCGTAATTCATTAGCGTAAGGCCGCTTAGCTCGCCGTGTCAACGGGTTTCCCGGTCCGTTCGAGCAATTCCGCGGCACAGGCCGCGAGCAGCGCGGGGGCGCCCGGCGTCTCGGTCAGGCGGCGCAGCTCCTCGCGGCTCGCGGAAGTCAGCAGGGCGAGGGCCGCCGCCCGCGGCGTCGCCGGGTGCAGGAGCAGGGCGCTGCGCACGGGCGGGCGGGAGGCCCAACGGCCCTCCGCGGCGAGCTGAGCGAGGCCTCCGGGAGTCGGGTGCCCGGTCGAGAGCCAGCGCAGGAGGTCCTCGGGCGTGAGTCGAGGGTTCGAGAGGAGCGCCTCGAGGACGCGCCCGTCTTCCTCCTCGAAGAGCGCCGGGAACAGGGCCGGGGGGGCGAACCGGGCGAGCGCGATCTTCTCGCCGACGGCCAATCCGCGCAGGGCCTCGAGGAGCTTGCGGTTGGCCGCCTGCCTCACGGGCGGCGGCGTCCGCGTCTCCCGGCCGATGTCCATCAGGTCGCGCCACGTCAGGTCGTCGAGCGCGTGGAGGGCGTCGTGCCGCGGTGTCTGCGGGTGCCCCGCGACCAGCCTTCTCACGCCGCGCGACGCCATGAGGACGCGCGACGCCACGATCTCGACGATCATCGCCTCGGAGGCGTGCGGGTGCCGGAGCGCCTGCAGCGCGTCCCGCTCGGTCAGGCGCGCGAGGTGCCCGGCCACGAGCTCCACGAGGCCCTTTCGGTCCGCCCGGGAAATCCGCCCGGAAAGGGGCTCCTCCATGGCCGAACTTTACGGCTTCGCGGCCGCTCCGGCGAGAGTCCGGACGAGCTCCGCGGCGGAGATCACGGGGTCGCGGCCCTCGCGGACCGCCGTCTCCATCGCGGCGACGACGGCGCTCCCGACGACGACGCCGTCCGCGAGAGCGGCGACGGCCCGGACCTGTTCCGGCGTCGAGATGCCGAACCCGACCGCGACGGGAAGGCGCGGCACCGCGCGGCGGACGCGCCCGACCAGGGCTGAGAGGTCCTCAGGAAGGGCGGCGCGCGCGCCCGTGATTCCGCTTCGCGACACGAGGTACACGAAGCCGCGGGAGAGAGCCGCCGCGCGGCGCAAGCGGTCGTCGGGCGACGTGGGCGCGAGGAGGTAGACGGGGTCGAGGCGGGCGCTCTTGAGAATCGACGCGAAGGCGCGCCCCTCCTCGGGCGGGAGGTCCGTCACGAGGACGCCGTCCGCCCCGGCCTCGCGCGCGCGGAGCGCGAAGTCGGCCTCCCCCATCGCCAGGATCGGGTTGGCATACGAGAAGACGACGACGGGGGTCGCGAATCCCTCGGCCCTCGAGGCGGCGAGGAGGTCGAGGACCTTCGCGAGCGTCACGCCCGAGGCGAGCGCGCGCTCGGACGCACGCTGGATCGTCGGGCCGTCCGCGAGAGGGTCGCTGAACGGGATGCCGAGCTCGATCACGTCGGCGCCGGCCTCCGCGAGCGCCGGCAGCAGCCGGCTCGTCGTCGCGAGGTCGGGGTCGCCGGCCTCGACGAAGATCACGAGCGCGGCCCGCCCCGCGCTCTTCGCACGCGCAAACGCGCGGCCGAGGCGCGTCACAGGGACACTCCCTCGAGCTTCGCGACCGACACGACGTCCTTGTCCCCGCGCCCGGACAGGTTCACGACGATGTTCTTCCCGGGCCGGCGCGGCGCCTCGGCGATGGCCCACGCGACGGCGTGCGCCGTCTCGAGGGCCGGGATGATCCCCTCGGTCTCCGCGAGGCGGTGAAAGGCCGCGAGCGCGTCCGCGTCCGACACGGAGACGTAGCGCGTGCGCCCGAGCTCGGCGAGACGCGCGTGCTCGGGTCCGACCGCGGGATAGTCGAGGCCGGCCGACACGGAGTGCGTCGGCATCACCTGCCCGGCCGCGTCCTGCAGGATGAGCGTCCGTGTGCCGTGCAGGACGCCGACGGAGCCCGGCCCGAAGCGCGCCGCGTGCTCGCCCGGCTCGAGGCTCCTCCCCCCCGCCTCGACCCCGACCATCTCGACACCGGCGTCCGCGAGGAACTCGCGGAAGAGGCCGATCGCGTTCGACCCGCCCCCGACGCACGCGACGAGGAGGTCGGGAAGGCGGCCGAAGGCTTTCCGGCACTGGGCCCGCGCCTCCCTTCCGATGACGGAATGGAAGTCGCGCACCATGGTCGGGAACGGGTGCGGCCCGAGGACCGAGCCGAGGATGTAGTGCGTCGTCGCGGTCGTCGCGACCCAGTCCCGCATCGCCTCGTTGATCGCGTCCTTGAGGGTGCGCGAGCCGCCCGTCACCGGCACGACGGTCGCGCCGAGGAGCTTCATGCGGTAGACGTTGAGGGCCTGCCGCTCCACGTCGACCGCGCCCATATAGACGACGCACTCGAGGCCGAGGAGCGCGCAGGCGGTCGCCGTCGCGACGCCGTGCTGCCCCGCGCCCGTTTCGGCGATCACGCGGGTCTTGCCCATGCGCCTCGTGAGGAGCGCCTGGCCGATCGCGTTGTTGATCTTGTGCGCACCCGTGTGCAGGAGGTCCTCGCGTTTGAGCCAGAGCCGCGCGCCGCCGAGGGCGTCCGAGAGGCACCGCGCCTCCGTGAGGGGCGTCGGCCGCCCCACGTAGGTCTTCAGGAGGTTCTCGAGCTCGGCGCGGAACGCGCGGTCGCGCCGCGCGTCCTTGTAGGCCTTCGCGAGCTCGTCGAGCGGCGCCATGAGCGTCTCGGGGACGAAGCGCCCGCCGAACGCGCCGAAGCGCCCGTGCGCGTCGGCCTCCGGCGGGCGGAACGGAATGTCAGGCACGGCGCACCTCCCGGACGAACGCGGCGATCTTCGACGGGTCCTTCACGCCCGGCGACGCCTCGACGCCGGACGCGACGTCGACGACGTCCGGCGCGACGCGGCGCACGGCCTCGGCGACGTTTCCGGGATTCAGGCCTCCCGCCAGCACGAGCGGCCGCGTCCTCTCGACGCCGCCGAGCACGCCCCAGTCGAACGTTTTCCCCGTGCCGCCGCTCGCTCCGGCCACGGACGTGTCGAAGTGCAGTGCGGCACCCGCGCGATTTCCCACGCCCGCGAGGTCGTCGCGGCCGACGCGGACCGTGTTCCAGAGGGGGAGGGAGGAAGAGAAGAATTTTTTAGAAGGTGAAGAGAGCGGAAAGGGCATTTGAATCGCGTCGGGGCGAACGACGGAGACGATGCGCGCGACGTCGGCATCGGCCACGTCGTCGTCGAAGACCGCGACCACTCCTTTGACGGCGCCAGGCGCGCCGTCGCCCCCTCGCCGCGCGCCGCCCTCCCCCTTCGCCTTCATTCGCAGAAATCTCCCCTCGTCCGGCGTCACCTTCCGCGGAGAGCGCGCCGCGAAGATGAGGCCGATCCAGTCCACGCCGTTTTCGAGGCACGCGTCGACGTCCTCCTCGCGCGTGACGCCGCAGATCTTCACCTCGGTCGTGTTCTCCCCGCGCAGTTCGCGCAGGGTGCGGGCGGGATCGGCGGAGCGCAGGAGCGTCTCGCCGACGAGGAACGCGCCGTAGCCCGCCGCCTCGAGCGCCTCGACGTCCCCCCGCGTCCGGATCCCGCTCTCGGCGACTCGAGTCGCCGCGCGCGGCAGGAGGCCGCCGACGCGCGCCATTCCGGCGAGATCCACCGCGAACGTCGAGAGATCCCGCGCGTTCACGCCGACGATCTCGGCCCCGAGCGCGGCGGCACGGCGGATTTCGGCCTCGTCGTGGGCCTCGACGAGGACCGCGAGGCCGCGCGCCTTCGCGCCCGCGTGGAGGCGCGCGAGATCGGCGTCGCCGAGGGCCGCCGCGATCAGGAGCACCGCGTCCGCGCCGAGCGCGGCCGCGAAGTCGAGCTGCGTCTCGTCGACGACGAAGTCCTTCATGAGGACGGGCAGGCCCGACGCGGCCTTCGCCCGCGGCAGCCAGGCCGGGTCCCCGCCGAAGAAGTCCTGCTCGACGACGATCGAAAGCGCAGCCGCGCTCCCGCGCCGGTAGGCGCGCGCGACGTCCTCGATGCGGGCGTCCGCATCCGGGAGGATCACGCCCGCGCTCGGGGAGCGGTGCTTGATCTCGCAGAGGAAGGAGAGAGAAGAAGGAGGAGAAGAAGAAGAGAGAGATTTCTTAGAAGGTGAAGAAAGGGAGGCTGCGAAGCGATCTCCGTCCGGCCGGGCACCGGGCGCGGCCGCCATCCTGTACTCACCCGCCGCGAGGCGCCGACGCTTCGCCTCGAGGATCTCTCCCAGTATCGAGTTCCCCACCCGTCTCTCTCCCCTCTTCTCTTCTCTTCTCTCAACCTTCTAAGACAATCTTCTTCTCCCCGGTCTTCATTCGCCGATCCCCCGCGAGACGTCCATGAGCGTCACGAGCGCGCGCTGGGCCGCCCCGGAGTCGATCGAGGCCGCCGCCCGGCCCGCACCGTCGACGTAGTCGCGCGCCGCGCCTGCCACGACGAGCGCGGCCGCGGCGTTCATGATCACCGTGTCGCGGCACGGGCCCTTCTCGCCGTCGAGGATGCGGCGCAGGAGGTCCGCGTTCTCGACGGAGTCGCCGCCCCGCAGCTCCGCCGGCGCGCACTCGTCCACCCCGAAGTCCCGGGCCCTCAGTCCGAAGCGCCTCACCCCGGCGGGCGCGACCTCCGCCACGTTCGTGACACCGAACGGCAGGAGCTCGTCGCCGCCGGACTCGTGCGAGAAGACGAGCGCCCGCTCGGTGCCGAGCGCGAGGAGGGCGCCCGCGACGACCGGCACGCGCTCGGGCCGGTCGACGCCGACGATCTGGCGGCGCACCTCGACGGGGTTCGACAGGGGCCCCGCGAGATTGAAGACCGTCCGCACGCCGAGCTCGCGGCGCAGCGGAGCGAGTTTCTTCATGACCGGGTGGTAGAGCGGCGCGAAGAGGAACGTGATGTTCGCGATGTCGAGAGCGAGCGCGGCGCGCTCCGGCGTCATCTCGAGGACGATGCCGAGGGCCGCGAGGACGTCCGCCGAGCCGCACTTCGACGAGACGGCGCGGTTGCCGTGCTTGGCGACGGGCGTCCCCGCGCCCGCGACGACGAACGCGGCCGCGGTGGAGACGTTAAACGTCCCGAGGTCGTCGCCGCCGGTCCCGCAGACGTCCACGGCGCGGGCGGCGAGGAACCCCGTGACGGGGGGCCGCGTCGCGCGGTCCCGAAGGACGTCGACGGCCCCTGCGAGGACCTCGATCGTCTCGCCGGCGGCCGCGAGCGCGGCGAGGAAACCACCCGCGACGGCCGGCGGTATCTCGTCCTCGAGGAGGGAGGCCACGGCCCGACGGGCGTCCTCGCGCGAGAGCTTTCCCCCGCGCGCGACCTCGCGGAGGGCGTGGTGAACGGGCGTCACGACAGCCGTCCCGCCACGAAGTTCTTCAGGAGCTTCTCCCCCTCGGTCGTCAGGATCGACTCCGGGTGGAACTGGACGCCCACGAGGGGACGCGTGCGGTGCGCGAGGCCCATGACGATCCCGTCTGGCGTCCTCGCCGTCACGCGCAGCGCGTCGGGGACGGAGTCCGCCTCGACGGCGAGCGAGTGGTAGCGCGTCGCCGTGAATGGATTCGAGAGCCCTTCGAAGAGTCCGCGCCCGTCGTGCGCGATTTCGGACGTCTTCCCGTGCATGAGAACGGGCGCCCGCGACACGCGGCCGCCGAACACGGCGCCGAGAGCCTGGTGTCCGAGGCAGACGCCGAGAAGCGGGACCTCCGTGTTGCGTTCGATGAGCGCGCAGGAGACGCCCGCGTCCTCGGGCCGGCCCGGCCCGGGCGACACGACGATGCGGTCCGGCCGCCTCGCGAGGATCTCGTCCACGGACAGGGCGTCGTTCCGCACGACGACCACGTCGGGGTCCAGCGTCGCGAGGATCTGGACGAGGTTGAACGTGAACGAGTCGTAGTTGTCGACGACGAGGATCACGGGAACTCCCCCGCCCGCGCGACGGCCCGCATGAGGGCCCGCGCCTTGTTCTCGCACTCGAGGGCTTCGGACTCGGGGACGGAATCGGCCACGATTCCCGCCCCGGCCTGCACGTGGAGCATCCCGTTCGCGACGACCGCCGTGCGGATCGCGATCGCGACGTCCAGATTGCCGGCGAAGTCGAGGTACCCGACGGCTCCGCCGTATGCGCCGCGCCGGACGGGCTCGAGGTCCTCGATGATCTCCATGGCCCGGATCTTCGGCGCGCCCGTGAGCGTGCCGGCCGGGAACGTCGCCGCGAGGGCGTCGACGGCGTGGCGGCCCGGCGCGAGCGTCCCGACGACGCGGGAGGCGATGTGCATGACGTGCGAGTAGCGCTCCACGGCGAAGAAGTCCTTCACGCGCACGGTCCCGGGCACGGACACGCGCCCGAGGTCGTTGCGTCCGAGGTCCACGAGCATGACGTGCTCGGCCCGCTCCTTGGCGTCGGCGAGAAGGTCCTTCTCGAGCGCGAGGTCCTCCTCGCGCGTCGCGCCGCGCGGCCGCGTACCGGCCAGCGGGATCGTCTCGACGGCCGCGCCGCCCGGCGCGGCGGCGACGCGCACGAGCCGCTCCGGCGAGGCGCCGAAGATCGTTCCGTGCGGCGTCCTCAGGAAGTACTGGTACGGCGACGGGCTGATCGAGCGCAGGGCCCGGTACACGGCGAACGGGTCGCCGTCAAACGGCGCCGACCAGCGGCGTGAGAGCACGACCTGGAAGACGTCGCCGGCGCGGATGTGCTCCTTCGCCTTCTCGACCGCGGCAACGTACGAAGAGACCGGAAGCGTTTCTTTGAAGGTGAGAGAGGGCGAGGCGGCGGGCCGCGGCGGCGCGCTGCTTGCGAAGGCCCTGCCTTCGAGCTCTCGCAACCTTTCAAAGGCTCTCCTCTCTTCCTCGGCTCCCTCTCCCGCGTGCGTCACGAAGAGCAGGCGGTGGCGGGCGTGGTCGAACGCGATGACGGAGTCGAAGATCCCGAACCACGCGTCGGGGAGGCCGATCGGGTCCGGGTTCGTCGCGGGGAGCTTCTCGAGCCGCCGCACGGCGTCGTAGCCCGCGTAGCCCACGGCCCCGCCCGTGAACGGCGGCAGGTCGTCGCCGCCCCCCGGCGCCGCCGCCGGCAGGCCCTTGAGGAGCTTGAAAGGGTCGCCCGATGCGCCCGAGATCTCGCCGGACGGCGCGGCGCCGAGGAAAGACCAGCGCGCGACGCGGTCGCCGCCCTCGACCGACTCGAGGAGGAAGCACGGCCCGTCGCCCGCGAGAAGGGCCTTCATGAGGGCCACGGGCGTCGTGAGGTCCGCCGGCCGCTCCACGACGACCGAGCGGAGGACGGCCGCGCTCATTTCGAAGCCCGGCGCGGAGCACCGCGCCGGCGCTCGAGAACTGCGGCGACGTCCTTCGGCGCGAGGCCCCGGGCCGTCAGGAGAACGGCGAGATGGTAGAGCAGGTCCGCGGCCTCGTTGGCCAGCGCCTCGTCCGTGCCGCCCACGGCGGCGAGCGCCGTCTCGACGGCTTCCTCGCCGACCTTCTGTGCGATGCGTGCGGGCCCGGACTCGAGCAGGCGGTTCGTGTACGAGTCGGCTTCCGGGCGGTCCCGCCGGTCGGCGATGGTCGCGAAGAGCGCCGTGAGGTCGAGCCTCCCGATGTCGCCCTCGGCGGGCGCGAGCGTGTCCACGCGCGTGAAGCACGTCCGCGCGCCCGTGTGGCAGGCGGGCCCGACCGGCTTCACGTCGTACAGCACGGCGTCCCGGTCGCAGTCGAACGAGATCGCAACGACCTCCTGCACGTGCCCCGAGGTCTCGCCCTTCTTCCAGAGCGCCTGCCGCGAGCGGCTGTAGAAGTGGGAGAGGCCGGTCTCGCGCGTCCGTTCGAGCGCCTGCGCGTTCGCCCAGGCGAGCGTGAGGACGTCGCCCGTCTCGACGTCGCGGACCACGACCGGAACGAGGCCGTTGGCGTCGTACCGCGGCTGCAGCGGCGTCGCGCGCGGGGGGACGGGCCGCACCGCGAGGCCCGCGCGCTTCATGGCGGCCTTGACCTCGACGATCGAGAAGACGCGGTCGTGGAAAACGGACGCCGCGAGCACGGCGTCGGCCCCTCCGATGAGGACGGCGCGCGCGAAGTCGTCGAGGTCGCCCGCGCCGCCCGAGGCGACGACCGGCACGTCGACGACGCCGCGGACCGCGCGGAGCATCTCGAGGTCGAAGCCCTCCTTCGTCCCGTCCGCGTCGACGGACGTCAGGAGGATCTCCCCCGCGCCGGCGGCCGCCGCTTCCGCGGCCCAGGCCGTGACGGTCCGCTCGGTGAGCTTCCGCCCGCCGTGCGTCGTGACCATCATCTGCATCCGTCCTTCGAGGTCGCGCACGCGTTTGCCGTCGATCGCGAGGACGACGCACTGCCGGCCGAACTGCGTGGACAGCCGCGTGAGGAGCGAGGGGTCGTTCACGGCCGCCGTGTTGACCGTGACGCGGTCGGCGCCGGCTCGAAGGAGCGCGTCGGCGTCCTCGACCGAGCGCACGCCGCCGCCCACTGTGAACGGGATCGAGAGGACGTTCGCGACGCGGCGGACGAGGCCGAGGAGCGTGCCGCGCTCCTCGACGGGCGCCGCGATGTCGAGGAACGCGATCTCGTCGGCGCCCTCGTGCTCGTACCGGATCGCGGCCTCGACCGGGTCGCCGGCGTCCCTCAGCTGCTCGAACGAGACGCCCTTGACGACGCGGCCCCCCGAGATGTCGAGACACGGGATCACCCTCACGGCGAGCGTCATGCGGCCACCTCGTCGCGAGCGGACCGGAGGGCCGCGACCGTCGTCGCCCCCGCGTGGAGCGCGCGCCCGAAGATCGCGCCGCGAGGCCCGCCCGCGAGCGCCGCGTCGACGGGCCCGAGGTCCTCGGGGCCGCGCATGCCCCCCGAGGCGAGGATCTCGCCGGGGAAGACGGCCCGCACGGCGGAAAGGAGCGAGAGGTTGGGCCCGAGCATCGCGCCGTCGCGCGCCACGTCCGTCACGAGGAGCGCCCCGACGCCCAGGGCGGCCATCTCGCGTGCGACCGAAACGGCGTCGCCCGCCCCCGCGTCCTCCGTCCACCCGCGCACCGTGGGCCGCCCGTCCTTGCAGTCGAGGGCCACGACGATGCGGGCCGGCAGAGAAGAAGAGGAGAAAGAGGAAGATCTTCTTAGAAGGTTAATGAACGCGGGGCGGTCGAGGAACGGCAGCGACCCGACCACCGCGCGTGCGGTTCCCACCCCTTCTAGGAAATCCTCGACTGCTTCTCCCGTGCGCAGCCCGCCGCCCACCTGCACGGGAATCCGAATTACTCGAAGAATCTTCTGGATTTCTTCTTTATTCGTCCCCATTCCGAATGCCGCGTCGAGGTCGACGACGTGAAGCCCGTCCGCGCCCTCCCGCTCGAACGTCCGTGCGACCTCGACCGGATCCGCGTCGAACGTCGTCACGGCGTCCCACTCCCCCTTGAGAAGGCGCACGACGCGTCCGCCCCTGAGGTCGATCGAGGGCCAGAGGGCGAGGCGGCCCGCGGTCACGCCGCGTCCTCCTCGAGGAAGTTCGAGAGCAGGAGCCGTCCCGTCTCCGAAGACTTCTCCGGATGGAACTGGCAGCCCCAGACGTTCGCCTTCTGGACGATGGCCGGGAAGCCGCCGCCGTAGTCGCAGGTCGCCCCGACGTCCGCGGGCGCGACTCCCTCGGGCCGGTAGGAGTGCACGAAGTACACGTAGCTCCCGTCCTCGAGCCGCTTCACGAGGCCGTCCTCGCGCGTCGGGCGCAGCTGGTTCCAGCCCACGTGGGGGCTGCGCGTTCCGGCCGGGAACGGCGCGACGCGGCCTCCCACGAGACCGAGCCCCTTGTGGCGGCCGTGCTCGAGGCTCTCCTCGAACAGCAGCTGGAACCCGAGGCAGAGCCCGAGGAGCCGCCCGCCGCGGTTCACGGCGGCGTGCACGGCGGCCTCGAGGCCCGTCTCGAGCAGGCGCTGCATCGCGGGCGCGAAGGCGGCGACGCCGGGCAGGACGAGGCGGGACGCCGCGGCAACGCGGTCGAGGTCCGACGTGAAATCCACGTCCGCGCCGAGCCGCAGGAACGCGCGCGTCACGGACGCGACGTTTCCGACTCCGTAGTCGACGAGCGTGACGCGCGGGACGTTCATGCCGTCAGCGTCCCCTTCGTCGAGAGGACTTCGGTCCCCGTCACGGCGCACGCCTGCCGCAGCGCCCGCGCGGCGGACTTGAAGACGGCCTCGGCGGCGTGGTGCCCGTTTCTCGCCCGGATCACGTCCACGTGGAGGTTGAACTTGCCCCGAAACGCGGCGGATTTCCAGAACTCCTCGACGAGCGCGAACGGGAAGTCCTTCGTGACCAGGAGGAGCTCCTTGTCGACGGGCGACTCGAAGACGATGTACGGGCGGCCCGAGAGGTCCACGACGGAGCGTGCGAGCGCCTCGTCGAGCGGGACGTACGACGCCCCGAAACGCTCGAGGCCCGCGCGGGTCCCGAGGGCCTGGTCGAGCGCCTCGCCGAACGCGAGGCCGACGTCCTCGACGGTGTGGTGCGCGTCGATGTGCACGTCCCCGTCCGCCCTGACGGAGAGATCGAAGCCCGCATGCTTGGCCACGGCCTCGAGCATGTGCGACAGGAACCCGACGGGCGTCGCGACATCGGCGCGGCCGGTTCCATCGAGGTCGAGGGAGAGAGACACGGACGTCTCTTTCGTCTTGCGGTCCACGCGTCCCGTACGGCTCATGAGACCTCCTGCAGGGCGCTGAGAAAGAGATCGTTCTCCGAAGGCAACCCGATCGTGACGCGCAGGCGACCGGCCGCCGCACTCGTCATGTCGCGGACGAGGACTCCCCGTTCGAGAAGCCCGCGGCGAACCCGGGCGGCGTCACTCCCGCGCGGCGCCACGAAAAGGAAGTTTGCGGACGAGGGGGCAACGGTGTGTCCCATCGACCGCAAGCTCCGCGCGACCCTCTCCCTTTCCTCGATGACTCTCTCGGTTCTTGCCTTCGCGATCTCGGGCCGCGCGAGGAGCGCGAGCGCGAGTTCCTCGGCCGCGAGGTCCACGTTGAACGGCAGGACGGCCTTGTCGATCTCCCGGGCGAGGTCCGGCGGAGCGACGGCGTACCCGATCCGGAAACCCGCGGCCGCATACGCCTTCGAGAGCGTGCGGAAAACGACGAGGTTCGGGCGCGCGCCGACGAGGCCCGTGAAATCGTCTTCGGCCGCCGCGAACTCCGCGTAGGCCTGGTCCAGCAGGACGACGGGCGCCGTGTCGAGGAGCTTTTCCACGAACGGCCGGCCCGAGACTCCTCCGGTGGGGTTGTTCGGGGTGCAGAGGAGCGGCACGCCCCTCTCCGCGGCCGCCAGATAGGCCGCCTCGTCGACGAGAAAGTCGTCGCCCGTGCGCGGAACGGCGACGACCCGCGCGGAGCCGATCGCCGCGATCTGACCATAGAGCGAGAACGTGGGAGGCGCCAGGACCAGGGAACCCCCGCCGGCGAAAACCGAGACGGCCGCGAGGATCGTCTCGCCCGACCCGTTCCCGACCACGATCTCGTCCGGGCTCCGGCCGATCGACGCCGCGATCGCCTTCTTCAGCCGCGGCGCCCCGAACTCCGGGTAATGGCCCCAGCGGCGGGCCTCGAGCCGGTCGAGCACCTCCGCGCGGATCTCCTCGGGCACGTCGTCGGGCGACTCGTTGAAGTCCAGCTTCGCGCGGATCTCGAACGGCTCCTCGACGCCCGGTGTGTACGCCTGCAGCGCGCGGATCTCGGGACGGATCGGGATCGCCTTCGTCATCGCACCCTCCGCCCCAGCGCGGCCGCGTGGGCGACGAGGCCCTCGAAACGCGCAAGGACGCCTGCCGGCCGTGCAAGCCTCCGGCCGGCGGCGGCAGGCGCCGAGACCGACCGCCCCCATCTGAAGAAGTCGCGCGTCGACAGACCCGAATACGCGCGCGCGGCGCCGCCCGTCGGGAGGACGTGATTCGGTCCGGCGACGTAGTCGCCGAGCGCCGTCGGCGTCGCGGAACCGATGAAGAGCGCGCCGGCGGAGGCCATGAGATCCGGCGCGAATTTCTCCGCGCGCCTCCCCATGACCTGGACGTGCTCGGCGGCAAACGCCGAAGCATGCGCGGCGGCGCGGGAGATTTCTTTGAGAATGAAGATGCGGCCGCCGCGGCGCAGGGCCGCCCGCATCACCTTCAAAGAAATCTTCTCTTCGAATTCCTTCAACTGCGCGACGACCTCCCCCGCAACCGCGTGTGCGAGACGCCCCGAATTCGTGAAGAGGAGGCACTTCGCGTCCGGGTCGTGCTCGGCCTGCGCGAGGAGGTCCGCCGCGACGAGCGCGGGATCCGCGTCGGCCGACGCGAGGATTGCGACCTCGGAAGGCCCGGCGGGAAGGTCCACGCCGACGAGCCCCGAGACGAGGTGCTTGGCGGCGGCGACGAAGCGGTTGCCCGGGCCGACGATCTTCGCGACCTTCGCGACGGAGACGAGCCCGGCGACCCCGTGCGCTCCGCCGGCGAGGAGGACGGAGTCGACGCCGAGTTCCCGCACGGCCCAGCGCAGCTCGGGGCTGAGGGCCCAGGCGCGCGGAGGCGTCGCGACGACGATGCGCGGAACGCCCGCGACCTGGGCCGGCACGACGCCCATCAGGAGGGACGACGGGTAGAACGCGCGGCCGCCCGGCACGTAGACGCCGACGGAGTCGAGCGGCACGGGCCGCTCGACGAACGAGACGCCGAGGCGGTCCGTGAAGGCGAATCCCGCGGGAACCTGCCTGCGGTGGTACGCCTCGATGCGCCGCCGCGCCGCGCGGAACGCGCGGCGGAACTCGGAGGAGATTTCTGCTTCGGACCCGCCCGCACGCGTCGGCTTCGCGGAAGAGTCGAGAGAAAAGAAGATCTTCTTAGAAGGTGAAGAACGGGGACCGCGTCCGTGCGCCACCGGCCCGTCGAAGCGCTCGACGTACTCCCTCAGCGCGGATTCCCCCTTTCTAAGAACTCTTTCGACGATGGGCAGGACCTGCTTCAACGTCGCGAAGTCGGGCAGGGCCCTTCTCGAGGCGAGGAGAGCCTCCAGCTCTCTTTGCCCGGCGCGCGTGGTGGCGTCGACGATCTTCATCACGGCGCACCCGCCTTCTCGCGCAGCCGGCCCAGGAAGGCCGCGATCTCGCTGCGGCGCGAGACGAGCGAAGCGCGGCCGAGGATGACGGTTGCGCGGCTCGTCTCGATCGTCTCGATCTCGGCGAGGCCGTTGGCCGCGATCGTCGAGCCCGTCTCGATGAGATCCACGACGACGTCCGTCAGGCGGAGGGCCGCCGCGAGCTCGACGGAGCCCGCGAGCGGCACGATCTCGTGCGCGATCTTCCGGGCGTCGAAGTAGCGCGCCGCGAGGCGCCGGTACTTCGTGCCCACGCGCACGGGCTGGCCGTTCGGCCGGAACTCCTCGCCGGCCCGCCCGATGAGGGACAGACGGCACTCCCCGAACGGGAACTCGATGGGAGAAAAGACGTCCTCGCCCGACTCGGCCACACGGTCGCTCCCGACGACGCCGAGGTCGGCGCCGCCGTGGGCGACGTACGTCGGAACGTCGTCGTCCTTGAGGAGCAGGAGCTCGAACGCCCCGTCCGAGGACGGAACGAGGAGGCGCCGGCCGTCCGGTTCGCCGAAGGACGCGCCCCCGGCGCCCAGGGCCGCGAGCGTCTTGCCGAGGAGACGTCCTTTTCCGACCGCGATGCGCAGCGGGCGGGCCGCGGCGGACTCGGGGGCCGCGGCTGCGGCCGTGAGCGCCTCGAGGCCGATCGAGAAACCAAGGGCCGGCGCGGCCACCCCGAAGCGCGCGAGGAGGGCGTCGTAGCGGCCGCCGGCCGCCAGGACGCCGGGAACGCCCGCGGCGTCGACCGAGAACGTCAGTCCCGTGTAGTACGGTGCGTCGGGCGTCGCCGCAAGATCCACGACGACGGAGAGTGCGGGCTGCTTCCTGCGCACCAAGTCGACCACTCGCCTGAGCCGCTGAGCCTCCGCCCGCGTCGCGGCGGCCTGGAAGAGACCCGATGAAGGGTCAAAGCCCCGGAGAAGTCCGTCGGCGATCTCGACTGCAGCGGTGTTCGACGCGCCTCCTTCGAGGAGGAGCTTCGAAAGGGAGGACACCCGGCGCTCGCGCGCGCCCCGCATCACGTACTCGAGGCGTACCCCGTCGGGCTCGGCGAGGCCCGGAGCGGCGGTCGCGATCACCTTTCTAAGAAGTCCCGCGTGTCCGAGCGTCAGCCGCAACCTCTCGGCCGGAAGGACGTCCAGCGACGAGAGGAGGAGCATCAGCATCTCCTCGTCCGCCTCGAACCGCGCGTCGCCATACCGCTCCGCGCCCACCTGCGCGAACTCGCGCGGGCGGCCGACGCCGGTCTCCTCGTCGCGCACGACATCGCCCCTGTAAAAGAGCGACGCCGTGCCGTCGAGCTGGCCCAGGCGCGGAGCGATCACGCGCGCCGCCATCGGCGTGAAGTCGGCCCTCAGCGCCAGCGCCTGCCCCTCGCGGTCGAGAAACCGGTAGAGACGCTCGTCGCCTTCGGCCGTGACGCCGGCATACGGGTCCGCGTAGTCGAGGACGGGCAGGATGACCTCGCGCAGCCCCGCGGCGCGCAGGACGGCGACGACGCCGTCTTCGGCCCGCCGTCGCCGGTCGGCCGCGTCGAAGAGCAGCGCTTGCACGCCGCGCGGCAGGTTCGGATCGGGCCGGTCGGACTTCACGCGACACCCGCCGCAGTCGCCGCGAGCCGGGCTTTCCACGCGGCCGTGAAGCACGAACGCAGCCGGGGTGCGAGCCGGTCGAGCAGGTCCTCGCCACGCGTCTCGACGCCCGTGAACCGCGTCGCCTGACCCGCGGCCTGCAGCAGCAGCAGCGTCTGGCCGTCCACGACGGTGGCGCCCGCGGCCTGCGCCGCGCGTGCCAGTTCGGTTCCCTCGGCACGGTAGGGCGCGTCGATCACGAGGACGCCGGGACGGAGGAATTCGAGAGGACAAGGGACCGGATCCCCCGAACGCAGGCCGAGCGCCGTCGCGTTCACGATGACGAGCGGCAGAGGCCACGTCGCGAGAGATTTCTTTGAAAGGAAGAGGGCGCCCGTGGCTCTCGCGAGCTCTTCGCCGCGCTCCTCGGTCCGATTCGCGACGAGGACCTCCCACCCCTTTCTCAGAAGAACGTCCACCGCGACCCGAGCCGTCCCGCCCGCACCGAGAACGAGCGCGGGCCCTTGGCCCGATTTCGTCGATCGCTCCGGGACCACCTGCTCGAACGCGATCCTGTCCGTGTTCGCAGGGCGGAAGCGCGCCGGGGCGCCCGGACCCGACACGCGCACGAGCGTGTTCACGGCTTTCTCGTCGGCGTCCGCGAGGTGTGCGGCCTCCTCCTTGAACGGAATCGTGACGGACGCGGCGACGAGAGGCAGGCCCAGGGCGTCGAGGCCGGCGACGAGCGGAGGGAGCTCTTTCCCGAGGGAGCGCAGCGCGAACGGCACGTAGAGCGCGTCCTGGCCGAGGACCTCGAAGTTCGCGTTGTGGAGCGCCGGCGAGAGCGAGTGCGACACGCGGTCGCCGAGAAGCGCGAAGAGGCGGCGCACGCGGCGGGGGCGCCCGACCGCGTACACGTCGGCGAGGTCGCGGGCCGCGATCTGCCCCGGCGCCGTCGCGCGGCGCGGGTCGAGCGCGCCGAACGAGAGCGCCGCGCCGAGATACGGCGACAGGACGCGCGTCGCGATCCCGGCCTCCCCCATCCCGAAGACGGCGAGACGCCCGCTCCGATCCGCAGCCTGCACCTCGAGGAGCCGCAGCACGTCCGACGCGTCGTTCGCCGTCGCGACGAGCTTCACGTAGCGGGCGCCGGAAGCGAGCATCCGGGCGACGACGCCGTCGAGGTCGGCAGGGATGCCCTCGGGATCATGAAGAGAAGAGATCTTCTTAGAAGGTGGAAGAGAAGAGGACCACGCGCGGCCCGCCCCGTCGCGGCGAAATTCGACGTCGACGAAATCGAAACCCGCGGCGAGGGCACCTTCTAAGAAATTCTTCTCCTCGTCCTCGGTTCCCCTAAAGGATCCGCCCTCCTGCGCCGAGCGGACCGTCGCGATCAGGATTCGATTCCCGAACGCCGCGCGCAGCGCCAGGAAGTCCGGCGCCTCGCTCATCGCGTCGAGGCGCACCTCCACCGCCGTCCCCTCCGGGAGGCTCGCGGCGTCCTTCGCCGCCGCGAACGCCTCGGCGTTGGACGCCGGGGCGACGGAGGCGACGAGGAGCGTCTTCTCGGCGGTCAGGTCCAAAACGAAAAACCCCTCCGGTCCGGAGGGGCTTGAGTCGGCCTTGAATGACCTGCGCCTCCGGACCTCGATCAGGCCGGCGGCGCGTTGCGCTGCCGGCTTATGTGTGGTGGCTGTGCCAGTGGCGCGAAGCGGACGTCATGGAACGCGGATTGGACCCCGGAAAGGCCTGCCCTGTCAAGCCTTCCGCTTCCAGCGGACTCCCTGAGGGGTGTCCTCGAGGACGATGCCCTTCGCGAGGAGCTCGTCCCGGATCGCGTCTGCGGCCTTGAAGTCCCGGGCCTTCTTCGCGCCCTTCCGGGCCTCGATGCGCTCCAGGATCCACGCTTCGTCGGAAGAAAGGGACTCTGAAGAAGAAGAGGAAGATTTCTTTGAAGGTGAATAGGGCACGCCGCGGCCGGCCGTCTCGTTCATGACGCCGAAGATGTTCCCCGCGACGTCGTGCAGGAGGCCGCGGGCGGCGGTTGCGTCGGCAGCCGAGAGATTTCCCGCCTCGAGATCCACGTTCGTCGCCTTGACGAACGAGAACAACGCCCCGAGCGCTCCGGCGGTGTTCAGGTCGTCCTCGAGAGCCGCGAACACCGCGGCGCGCGCAGCCGACACCCGCCCGGCGAAAGCGCCTCCCGCCTCTGCATTCACCTTCAAAGAAATCTTCTCTTCTGTCTTTTCTCCGGCTTTCTCTCTCTCCGAAAGCCGCAGGTCCAGCGAATCGAGCCGCTCCAGCGCCGACGCCGCGCCCTTCAGCGCGTCGAACGTGAAGTTCAGCTTCATGCGGTACGGCACGGACTGGAAGAGGTAGCGGATCGCCCGGGGCGTGTAGCCCTTCTCGACGAGCGCGGGCAGCGTGAAGAAGTTGCCCTTGCTCTTCGCCATCTTCTCGCCGTCCACGATGAGGTGCTCGGCGTGCAGCCAGTACTTCACGAACGGCTTCCCCGTCGCGCCCTCGCTCTGGGCGATCTCGTTCTCGTGGTGCGGAAAGACGTTGTCGACGGCGCCCGTGTGGATGTCGATCGTCTCGCCGAGATACTTCATCGACATCGCGCTGCACTCGAGGTGCCAGCCCGGGCGCCCGCGCCCGAGCTCGGTCGTCCACGTCGCGGATTCGGGCTCGCCTTCCTTGGCGGCCTTCCAGACCGCGAAGTCGCGGACGTCCTCCTTCTCGTATTCGTCGTCCGCGACGCGCGCGCCGCGCATGACGGCCGAAAGGTCGATCTTCGAGAGCTTCCCGTAGTCCGGGAACGTCGCAATCCGGAACCAGACGGACCCTTCGCTCTCGTACGTGTGGCCGCGCGCGGCGAGCTTCTTCACGATCTCGACCATCTCGGGGATGTGGTCCGTCGCGCGCGGGTAGACCGCCGCGGGGACGACCCCGAGCGCCTTCAGGTCCTCGAAGAACGTTGTGACGTGCCGTTCCGTGAACTCCCGGAGCGGCACTCCGGCGGCGACGGCGCCACGGATCGTCTTGTCGTCGATGTCCGTGAGGTTCATGACCTGCGTGACCTCGTACCCGAGGGCCCTGAGGACGCGGCACATGACGTCCTCCCAGACGAACGTCCGGAGGTTTCCGATGTGGACGCGGTCGTAGACGGTCGGGCCGCAGGTGTAGAGGCCCACCTTTCCAGGCACGAGGGGCCGGAATTCCTCCAGCGAGCGGGTCAGGGTGTTGTGAAGGCGAAGCGCCACGCGGCGGGATTGTCGGGCATCCGGGCCTCCGCCGCCACCGGCGGGCTCGAGCCCTGTGCTATAAGGCCCGAACGCGCATGTTCCGCACAGCTGCGGCTCCGCCGCTGATTCTCCTCGTCGACGACGACCCCTACCAGGCCGAGGTCGCTTCCTACATCGCATACGAGCTCGGCTGCGACTTCGAGAGCGCCCTGTCCGGCACCGAGGCCCTCCAGAAGGTCGACGCGCGGCGGCCCGACGTCGTCCTCCTCGACGTCCGGATGCCGGACCTCTCCGGCTACGAAGTCTGCCGCCGGATCAAGACGGCGGCCGCCACCGCGGGGACCCAGGTCATCTTCGTGACCGCCCGGACCGAGGAGGAAGACCTCCTCCAGGGCTTCGAGGCCCTCGCGAACGATTACGTCACGAAGCCCTTCTCGGCGCGCGAGCTGAAGGCTCGCGTGAAGAACGCCCTGCGCGTCAAGCAGCTCGTCGACACGCTCACGGCCCGCGCGCACCTGCTCGAGCTCGAGCAGGAGATCGCTTCGCGGCTCGACGACGAGGGCATCTCGGTCGCCGAGCTGCGCGCCCGCCTCCTCGTTCCGGCGCTCGACCGGATCGCCGCGGTATTCGGAGCGGACGGCGCGACCCTGCACGTGCGGCGCCCGGGAGTCGCCGAGCTGCACGCGGCCGCCTCGACGACGTGGCCCGGCGGCGCACCCCCGGCGTACGTTGCGGCCCTGGCCCTGGATGCGGATCCCCGGTTCGGGCGCGCACCCCGGCTCGCGGGCGCGCCCGAGGAGGAATGGACGGTGGCTGCGGCGCCGCTTTTCGCGGGCAGCGACCTCATCGGGACGCTGCGCGTCCACCGCCGTGGACCCGCGCCGGCGCCGGGCATCTCCCACGAGCTGGAGCACCTGCTCGACTTCGCGGGACACTTCGGGCGCGCACTCCGGCGCGTTCAGGTCCTCGACGAGCTGCGGGCGAAAGCCGGAGCCTGACCCCTACCAGGAGCCCTGCTTCTGGCGCTTCAGAACCTTCCGCAGGACGAGCCCCTTCTTCAGGGACGAGAGCCGGTCCACGAAAAGGCGCTGGTCGAGATGGTCGATCTCGTGGCAGAACGCCCGCGCCAGGAGGTCGCGGCCGTCCAGCGCCCGCTTGACGCCCCGCTCGTCGAGGGCCTCGATCGTGACCTTCTCGGGCCGTTCGACGACCTCGACGAAGTCCGGAAGCGACAGGCAGCCCTCCTCGTCCCGGATCGAGCCCTGCGTGTCGACGACGACCGGATTGACGAGGACGAGCACCTGGGACGGGTCCTTGCCCACGGACAGATCCACGATGGCGATCCGGAGGTTCACGCCGATCTGAGGGGCCGCCAGGCCCAGGCCGGGCGCCGCCCAGCAGGTCTGCTTGAGGTCCTCGATCAGCTGAGGCAGAGACGGGCCCTCGAAGTCCGTGATGATCTCGTTTCGCGCCACGAGCCTCGGGTCCCCGTACTTGACGATGTCGCGGATGGCCAACCGGATCTCCTCCCCGAAGCCCGGAATCCCCTTTTGGGGAGCGGTCCCGGCCGCCGAGAGTGCCGGTGGCCCCCGGCCCCGGTCAAGCGTCCCCGCCGGGGGACGAGAATGGCGACGTGGCGCTGGTACGCGGGTCGCATGGGAGGGGACGGAGACGCGTCATGAAGCCGCCCACGCTCCGACCTGCCCTCCCGATCCTCCTCCTCGCCGGCGCGCTTTTCGCGCCGAAGCAGGCGCGGGCGCAGCGGGAGAGCTACACGTACCTGTCCTTCGTCGGCCCCGAGGTGTCCCTCGTGTCCCCGGCGGACGAGGACTCCGCGGCGCGCCCCAACATGCCCGTCCTGCCTGGGGACGTCCTCGTCACCGGCAGCGGCTCGCGCGTCGAAGCGGTGCTTTCGGACGGAAACGTCGTGCGGCTCGACGGCCGCTCGGAGCTCCGGTTCGAGCGGCTCAACCGCACGTACGAGTCGGACGACGACCGCACGATCCTCGTGCTCGCCCGCGGCAGCGTGGCGGTCGAGGTGCGCGAGGTCGCGCCGGACCGGGCCCTCCGGGTCGACACCGACGACGCGACGATCGTCTCGCCGGCCCGTTCGTTCTTCCGGGTCGACGCGGGCCGCCGCGGGACGGAGGTCTACGTCCTCACCGGCCGGGTGGAGCTGAACGGCCGAGGAGGCCGCGTCCTCGTGCGCGCGGGCGAATACGCGTACGTCAGCGCCGACACGGACATCGAGCTCGAGACCGCAGCCGTTCCACGGGACCGCTTCACGCGATTCCTGGAGGAACGGTACGACCGCGCCGACCGCCGCGACGTGAAGCGTTACGTGGACTCCGAGTACAGCTACGACTACGACGCCGCCGGCTTCGAGGAGAACGGCACGTGGGTGTACGTCCCGTCCGCCGGCAAGACCTGCTGGCGCCCGAACGTCCCGCCCGACTGGACGCCCTACTCCCTCGGGACCTGGCGCCGGACGCCGGCCGGGCTGACGTGGGTTTCCTACGAGTCCTGGGGCTGGCTGCCGTACCACTACGGGATGTGGGCGTGGGACCCGGAGCTGGGCTGGTACTGGATTCCCGGAAACCTGTATGCCCCCGCGTGGGTCTACTGGTCGTATGGAGACGACTGGACGGGGTGGTGCCCGGTCGGCTGGTACGGCGGTTACTACGACTCGTATTACCGCTCGACGCGGGCGACCTTTGGAAACGAGCGCGGCGGCCCGTGGATCCCGAACCTGCGCGGCAAGGTCGAGGTCACCCAGATCGACCGCCGCGGCTGGAACTTCGCGCCGACGTCGCGCATCGGCTCGCGCCTCGACGCCCGCGACGTCACGCGCGGCGATCGCGTGGCCTTCCCCCGCGGGCAAACCGTCGTCGTGACGACCGCACCGCTGCGCGTCGAGCGCGGCACGGGTCCGGCGGCCTCGGTTCCCGAGGCGATCCGCCGGGCGTCGCTCTCCCCCGAATCCGCGCGCGGCCCCGTGAACGAGGGGTTTACGTCCATCCTCCGCCGCGACCGTGTTCTCGACGCCGCGGCCCGGGAGGAGCTCCGCCGCTCGCTCCGGACGAGCCGGGAGTTCGGCGCACGGGCCGCACCGGACGTGCCCCGCTCGCGCGAGCGTGCGGATTCCTGGCGTGCCGGAACCGCCCCCGTCCTGCCGCGGAGCGATAGTGCACCCGCGCGCGCCGGGAGCGCCCGGAGCGACGAGGGCTGGCGCTCCTCGACGGCCGTGCTGCCCGTCCCCGTCGAGCGCCGCGGCGGCGAGAGCCAGCGGGCGGGGGATTCCGGCTGGCGCGCTCCGGCGCCGCGTGTCATCGACCGGTCGGGCGAGCGATCCGCCGTCCGGGGGAGCGACGCGCCCGCCCGACGCGACTCCGCGCCGTCCGGCCGCGAGGCCCCCGCGCGGAGCGAACCCGCTCGTTCGGCCCCGGCGCCCGTTCACTCCGCCCCGGCGTACTCGGCGCCTGCGCCCGCCCCGGTTTCCGCGCCCGCGCCCGCGCCTGCCCCCGCTCCCGCCCAGGCTCCGGCCGCAGCCGCGCGCGAGCGGTAACCGGGCTCCTCGTCCGCCAACGCCTCTACAATCCCGGGATGGGAGTGACGCTCGTCGGCTCGAGACTCCTGCGGGCCCTGTTCATCCTGTACGTGCTCGAGGCCGGTGCATTCCTGAGCCTCGCACCGTGGAGCCGTCTCTGGTCCCTCCGCGTCGTCGCGCGCTCCCCCGCCGCCGTGCGCGGCCTCCTCGCCTCCCCTTACTTCCGCAGCTTCCTCGTCGGCGTGGGCCTGCTGCACCTCTGGGCCGCGGTTTCGGAGATCGAGGCCTGGCGCCGCGAGGCTCGGCGAGAGGCCGGAGAGGCGCCGTGACGGACCGGGTCTCGGCGGAGGACGCCCTTCCCCAGGGTGCGGGCGTCGTCGGCATCGGGATCGACGTCTGCGAGATCCCCCGCGTCGCAGCCGCGATCCGACGCCACGGCACGCGGTTCGCCGAGCGGCTTTTCAGGCCCGGCGAGGTTCGAAGGCCGCCGGCGTCTCCCGCCTACGCCGAGCACGTCGCGGGCCTCTTCGCCGCCAAGGAAGCCGCGATGAAAGCGCTCGGAACCGGGATGCGCGGCATCGCCTTCCGCGAGCTCGCCATCGTGCGCGCGCCGGGCGGCCCGCCGCGCCTGGCGCTCTTCGGGCGCGCGGTGGCCCACGGCGCGCGGCTCGGGGTCACGGGCGCCCACGTCACGATCACGCACGGCAGGGAGATCGCGGCGGCCGTCGTTCTCCTCACGGGCAGGCCCCTCTAGAATGGCGCCCGCATGACGGGACTTCCGAACGCGCTCGCGGGCAGGAGGGTGCTCGTCGTCGACGACGAGCCCTACATCCAGAAGATCCTGTCGTTCAAGCTGCGCCTCACGGGGCTCGACCCGGTCGAGGCGGCGAGCGGCGAGGAGGCGTTGCGGCTCGTCCGTGAGGCGCTGCCCCACCTGGTCCTGCTCGACGTTTCGCTGACGCCGGGGCTCACGGGCTTCGACGTCTGCCGCATCCTCAAGGAGAATCCGGCGACGGCCGGAATCCCGGTCATCATGCTCACGGCCCGCACGCTGCCCGCCGAGCGCGACCTCGGCCTGCGCCTCGGCGCCGCGAGCTACGTGACGAAGCCGTTCTCGACGAAGGTCCTCGTGCAGGAGATCGAGAAAGCGCTCAGCTAGGAAGGCCGAAGAGCCGCGCTGCGCGCGGCCGGGGGATCCTCTTAGAAGGTCAATAGGGCGCGCCGCACCGCCCGCCCCATGAATGAAAAGGCCCCGGTCTCCCGGGGCCCTCTTAACCTTCTAGGAAATCTTCCGTTCTCTTCGGACCTTGGAGACTAGCTGCCGACCTTCCGGTGGCCGCCGGCGTGGCCGCCGCCGCCCTTCGGGCCCGAGCCCTTGGGGCCCTTGATCTTCGCGGCTTTCGGCTTCTCGGCGGGCTTCGCCTTCTTGTCGGCCTCGCCCTCGCCGCCTTCGGCCCCTTCGGCCTTCTTCTCGTCGCCGCCCTTGCCGGACACGAGCTTCTTGGCCTTCTCGAGGAGCGAGGCCTTCTTCTCGTCCGCGGCCTTCGCCGCGACCTTCTTCTCGGCGACGCGCTGTGCGAAATCGAAGTCGATGAACTCGAGGATCGCCATCTCGGCGCCGTCGCCCTGGCGGCGGCCGAGCTTGAGGATCCGCGTGTAGCCGCCGGCGCGCTCCTTGAAGCGCGGGGCGATCTCCTCGAAGAGCTTCTTGACCGTCGCGGCCTCGGGGATCGTCTTCAGCGCGAGCCGGCGCGCGTGCAGCCCGCCCCGCTTGCCGAGGGTGACCATCTTCTCGATGAGCGGCCGGAGGTCTTTCGCCTTCGGCAGCGTCGTCTGGATGCGTTCGTGCGTGATGAGGGACGAGAGCTGGTTCCGGAACAACGCCTTGCGGTGCGCCGTCGTCCGGCCGAGCTTGCGGCCCGCGCGATTGTGCTGCATCGAATCCTCAGCGTCCCACGCCGTTCGGGGCTTCGAGCTTCATGCCGAAGGCGAGCCCCTTCTCGCGAAGGATGTCCTTGATCTCGTTCAGGCTCTTGCGCCCGAAGTTCTTCGTCTCGAGCATGTCTTTTTCCGTCTTCTGGACGAGCTCGCGGAGCGTGCGGATGCCGGCGTTCTTCAGGCAGTTCGCGCTGCGCACGGACAGCTCGAGCTCCTCGACGTTCGTGTCGAGCAGGGCGTCGAGCTCGCTCTGCGGCATCTCGGCGCCGGCGGCCTGGGCCGCGTCGTCGGTCTCGACGTTCACGAAGATCGCGAGGTGGTCGCGGAGAAGGACGGCCGCCACGCCCACGGCGTCGCGCGGGGTGATCGTGCCGTTCGTCCAGACCTCGAGGACGAGCTTGTCGTAGTCGGTCGCCTGGCCGACGCGGGCCGCCTCGACGTGGTAGTTCACGCGGCGGACCGGCGAGTGGGCCGAGTCCAGCGGGATCGTTCCGATGGGCGCCTCGGCGTCGAAGTTGCGGTCGGCCGGGACGTAGCCGCGGCCCTTCGTCACCGTGGCCTCGAGGCGCAGGCGGCCGCCGTCGGCGAGCGTCGCGATCGGCGCGTCCGCGTTCAGAATCTCGAGCTGCGCGTCGTCCTCGAAGGCGTCCGCGGTCACGAGTCCCTTGCTCTTGACGTCCAGGTTGAGCGAGCGCGGGCCGTCCTCGTGGAGTCGGATCGCGAGGCCCTTGAGGTTCAGGATGATGTCCGTGACGTCCTCGACGACGCCCGGCACGGCGGTGAACTCGTGCTCGACGCCCTCGATCTTGACGGCCGTGATCGCGGCGCCCTCGATCGACGAGAGGAGGACGCGCCGGAGCGCGTTGCCCACGGTCGTCCCCCACCCGCGCTCGAGCGGCTGGGCGGTGAACCGGCCGTAGTTGCCCTTCTCTTCTTCGACCTCGAGACGGTTGGGACGCTGAAAGCCCTTCCACAGCATGGTGTCTTCTCCTGGCCCTGCGACTTACCCGCTGAGCGGCGCGCGAGAGCTCCTGTTGGCAGCGTTACTTGGAGTACAGCTCGACGATCAGCTTTTCGCTGATGGGGATCGAGACGTCCTCGCGCTTCGGAAGCGCGACGACCTTCCCCTGGAACTGCGCGGCGTCGAGCTCGAGCCACGCGGGGATCCCGCGGCCCTTCGCGGTCTCGACCGCGGAGGCGATGAGCGGGTTCGTGCGGCTCTTGTCCTTGATGGACACGACCGCGCCCTGCGGCACGATCATGCTCGGGACGTTGACCTTCTTGCCGTTCACGCGCACGTGGCCGTGGCGGACGAGCTGGCGGGCCTGCGGGCGAGAGCCCGAGAAGCCGAGCCGGTGCACGACGTTGTCGAGCCGGCGCTCGAGGAGCGAGAGCAGGTTCTCGCCCGTGACGCCCCGCATGCGCTCGGCCTGCTGGAACGTGAGGCGGAACTGGCCCTCGAGGACCCCGTAGAAGCGTTTGACCTTCTGCTTCTCGCGGAGCTGGATGCCGTACCCGAGGATCTTGGAGCGGCGCTTGCCGTGCTGACCCGGCGGGAAGTTGCGGCGCTCGACGGCGCACTTGTTGGTGAAGCAGCGGTCCCCCTTGAGGAACAGCTTCATTCCTTCGCGCCGGCACAGCCGGCAGACCGATTCACGATAACGAGCCACGGGACTTCAGGACCTCCGTCGATTCCGTCATTTGTCGTCTGTCCTTCTTCCCGGCCCGGAATCGAGAGCGCGGTTTACGGACGTTTCGGCTCTTAGACCCGCCGGCGCTTGCGCGGGCGGCAGCCGTTGTGCGGGATGGGGGTCGTGTCCTTGATGGACCGGATGTCGATGCCCGCGGCGGCGAGGGCGCGGATCGCGCTCTCGCGGCCGGCTCCGGGCCCGGTCACCTTGACGTCCAGAGAGCGCACGCCGTGCTCCTGGGCGATCTGGGCCGCGTTGCCCGCGGCGAGCTGCGCCGCGAACGGCGTGCCCTTGCGCGATCCCTTGAAGCCGATGCGGCCCGCCGACGACCAGGCCAGGACGTTGCCCTGCTGGTCCGTGATCGAGACGATCGTGTTGTTGAAGGACGCCTGCACGGTCGCGAGAGCGTGCGGGATGTTCTTCTTTTCCTTCTTCGGGCCTTTTTTCTTGCCCTTGGCGGCAGAGGCCTTCGCAGCGGCGGTGGATTCAGTGGGTGTTGCCATTCATCTACCTACTTTTTCGTAGCCTTCTTCTTACCGGCCACGGCGCCCTTCCGGGGGCCCTTCCGCGTGCGGGCGTTCGTGTGGGTGCGCTGGCCGCGCGTCGGGAGGTTGCGGCGGTGGCGCAGCCCGCGATAGCAGCCGATCTCCATCAGGCGCTTGATGTTCTGCGCCGTGTCCTTGCGGAGGTCTCCCTCCACCGTGACGGAGTCCTGGATCGTCTTGCGGATCCGCGACACCTCGTCCTCGGACAGGTCCTTGACCCGGGTGTTGCGGTCCACCTTCGCGGTCACGAGGATCTTGTTCGAGACCGGGCGCCCGATCCCGAAGATGTAGGTCAGGCCGATTTCGACGCGCTTGTTCGGGGGAAGGTCGACACCTGCGATACGTGCCATTCGTGGTTCCTCTTCAGCCCTGACGCTGCTTGTGCTTGACGTTCTCGCAGATGACCCTCACGACGCCGGCGCGACGGATCACCTTGCACTTGCTGCAGATCTTCTTGACGGACGTGCGAACTTTCATGGTTTTCCTCGGCTCACTTGTACCGGTAGATGATGCGCCCGCGGGTCAGGTCGTACGGCGAGAGCTCGACGAGGACCTTGTCCCCCGGCAGGATGCGGATGAAGTGCTTCCGCATCTTGCCGGAGATGTGCGCGAGCACCTGATGCTTGTTTTCCAGCTCGACCTTGAACATCGCGTTCGGCAACGGTTCGATCACCGTTGCAGTCACTTCGATGGCGTCTTCCTTCGACATGTTCCTCCGTCTACGCCTGGACCGCCACGGGCAGCGGATACTCGTGGGCGCCGGGGGCTCCGGCGAGGATGGCCTCGGACGCGTAACGCCCGAAGCCGAGGACGACGGGGCCCCGTGCCGTCGCGACGACCGTGTGCTCGAAGTGGGCCGACGGCTGCCGGTCCTTCGTGCGCACGGTCCACCCGTCCGGGTCCGTCGTGACGGCTGCGCCGCCGAGGTTGAACATGGGCTCGATCGCGAGCGTCATCCCCTCGCGGATGGCCTCGCGCTTGCCGGCAGGGCCGTAGTTCGGGACCTGCGGCTCCTCGTGGAGCGCCGTCCCGATGCCGTGCCCGACGAACTCGCGCACGACGCCGTACTTCTTCTGCTTCGCCACCGCCTCGACGGCCGCGCCGATGTCTCCGATGCGGCCGCCGACGCGGACGGCGTCGATGCCCGCCAGGAGCGCCGCGTGGGTCGTCTCGACGAGGGTCTTGATCTCGTCGGAGACCGGCCCGACCGCGACCGAACGGGCGGCGTCCGCGTAATAGCCTTCGACGATCGCGCCGAGGTCGAGGCCGACGACGTCGCCGGCTTTCAGGGCGCGGGTCGGCGACGGGATCCCGTGAACGACCTCGTCGTTGATCGAGATGCAGATCGTCTTCGGATAGCCGCGGTAGCCGGGGAACGCCGCCTTGCCGCCGCGCGAGGCGATGCCCTGCGCCGCGATGCGGTCGATCTCCTCGGTCGTGACCCCCGGACGGCACGCGGCCACGCACTCGGCGAGCGCCTCGTGGACGATGCGCGCGGCCCGCTCCATCTTGAGGATCTCGGACTTGCCCTTGCAGGTGATCACGCCGTCCCCTTGGGCACGGTCATTCGAGAGGATCGAACAGCGTTCGCCACGTCGGCCGCGACGGTGTCGACGGCGCGGTCGCCGTCGATCGTGACGAGTTGACCCGCGCTCCGGTAGAGGTCCGCGAGCGGGGCCGTCTTCTCGCGGTAGACGCGGAGACGCTCCGCGATCGTCTCCTTCGTGTCGTCCGCGCGGCCCTCGAGGACCGCGCGCTTCAGGAGCCGGTCGACGAGCGCCGCATCGGGAACGTCGATGAAGAGGACCGCATCCACCTTGCCGCCCGCGTCCTTCAGGATCGCTTCGAGCGACTTCGCCTGCGCGACCGTGCGGGGATACCCGTCGAAGATCGCCCCGCCGGCGGCGTCCTTCTCGGAGAGCCGCTCCTTGAGCATCTTCGTGACGAGGTCGTCCGGCACGAGCGCCCCGGACTCCATGATGGGCTTGGCGATCGCGCCGAGCGGCGTCCCCTTGGCCACGTGGCTCCTCAGGAGGTCCCCCGTCGACACCTGGGGAATGCCCAGCGACGCCGCGAGACGCGACGCCTGGGTCCCCTTGCCCGATCCGGGAGGTCCGAAGAACACGATGGCGGACGGCATGGTTACCCCCTGCGGCCCCGGATGCGGCCCTTCTTCAGGAAGCCGTCGTAGTTCCGCATGACGAGCTGCGATTCGATCTGCTGGACCGTGTCCATCGCGACGCCGACCACGATGAGGAGCGACGTGCCGCCGAAGAAGAACGAGACGCCGAGGCCCTGCGTCACGAAGTTCGGCAGGTGCGCGTCGAGCCACGGGCCGATGCCCGGGATGCTCTGGACCCGGAAGCCCATCGTCAGGAACTCGGGAATGAGTGCGACGACCACGAGGTAGACCGCTCCGATGAGCGTGATCCGCGTGAGCACCGAGTCGATGTAGTCCGACGTGGCCTTCCCGGGACGGATGCCCGGGATGAAGCCGCCGTACTTGCGCATGTTCTCGGCGGTGTCGTTCGGGTTGAAGATGATCGAGATGTAGAAGTAGCAGAAGAAGATGATCCCCGCCGCGTAGAAGAGGTTGTAGAGCGGCTGGCCGACGGCGAGCTGCTCGGCGATCTTCTTCATGAAGTCGCTCTTGAACGCGGACGCGATGTACTGGGGGAACTGCAGGATCGAGACGGCGAAGATGATCGGAATGACGCCGCCCGTGTTCACGCGCAGGGGCAGGTACGTGTTCTGCCCGCCGAAGACCTTGCGGCCGACGACGCGCTTGGCGTACTGGACCGGGATGCGCCGTTGCGCGCGTTCGACGAAGACGATAGCTGCTACGACCGCCGCCATGAAGGCGAGCAGGAAGAGGGCCGTGAAGAGGCTCATGGAGCCGCGGCGGATCTGGTCGATCGAGTTCAGGACGGCCGTCGGGAGGTTCGCGACGATGCCGGCGAAGATGATGAGCGAGATGCCGTTGCCCACGCCCCGCTCCGTGATCTGCTCGCCGAGCCACATGACGAACGCGGTGCCCGTCGTGAGCGTCAGGATCGCCATCAGGATGAACCCGAGCTTTCCGGACTCCGAACCGGGGTCTCGCACGGCGAGGTAGCGGCCGCTGGGCGTCGTCTGGCTCCACAGCCAAAGCGAGATGCCCGCGCCCTGGACGACCGAAAGGACGACCGTCCCGTAGCGGGTGTACTGCGTGATCTTCCGCCGGCCCATCTCCCCTTCCTTCGAGAGCTTCTCGAGGTAGGGCCAGACGACCGTCAGGAGCTGCAGGATGATCGACGCCGTGATGTACGGCGCGATGCCCATCGCGAACACGGAGAGCCGGCGCAGCGCGCCTCCCGAGAACACGTCGAGGAAGCCCAGGATGCCTCCCGAGCTCGCCTTGAAGAATTCCTCGAGCGCCGACGGGTCCAGACCCGGCGTCGGGATGTGCGAACCGATCCGGTAAATCGCGAGGAGGCCGAACGTAAAGAGGACGCGCTTCCTCAGGTCCGGGATCGCGAAGATGTTGCGGAACGACTCGAAAATTTTCACGCCGTCAGGACCTCGCAGCGTCCGCCGGCGGCCTCGATCTTCTTCTTGGCTCCGTCGGTGAACTTGTGGGCCGCGACGACGAGGCTCTTCTTGATCTCGCCCGTCCCGAGCACCTTGATCTCGCCGCGGCGCTTGACCGCGCCGGACTTGCGGAGGAGCTCGACGGTGACGTTCTCACCCGCCGCGAAAAGGCGCTCGAGCGACTCGACGCTCACCGTCGCCCATTCCTTGCGGAAGATGTTCGTGAAGCCGCGCTTGGGCATGCGCCGGTGGAGCGGCATCTGGCCGCCCTCGTGGCCGCGCAGGTGCGAGTAGCCCGCGCGGGAGTTCTGGCCCTTGTGGCCCTTCCCCGACGTCTTGCCGAGGCCGGAGCCCGGGCCGCGTCCCACGCGCTTCTTGCCCGTGGTCGCGCCCTTGCGGGGTCCGAGGTTGTGCAGTCCGTGCGACATGGCGTTCCTTTACGCCCCCTCGACGATTTCGACGAGGTGGCGAACTTTGTGGATCTGGCCGCGGACGGCCGGGGTGTCCGGACGGACGACTTCCTGCCGGATGCGGCGGAGGCCGAGGCCGAACAGCGTCTGCTTCTGGTCGACGGGCGCGCAGATGCCCGACTTCACCTGGCGGATTCGGAGGGATTTCTTGGAAGGCGCGTGCGCGGCCTTCGCGTCGGCACCGGCGGCTCCGCGGGACTCGGGACCCTTCGAAGAAATCTTCTTCTTCTCTTCAGCCATTAGACTTTCTCCGTGGCTTCCGTGGCCGGAGCGGCCGTCGCGGGTTCGGCGGGCCTGGCCTCGCCGTTCTCGCGGCCGCGCGCCTTCGCGATCGTCTCCTCGAGCTGGAGGTGCAGGAGGGCGTCGAACGTGGCCTTCACGACGTTGTGAGGGTTCGTCGTCCCGAGGGACTTCGTGAGGATGTTCTGGACTCCGGCGGACTCGAGCACCGCGCGGACCGCTCCGCCCGCGATGACGCCCGTGCCCTCGGAGGCCGGCTTGAGCATGACGCGGCCCGCGCCGTAGTGGCCGACGATCGGGTGCGGGATCGTCTTGCCCTTGAGCGGGACCTTGATCATCTTCTTCTTGGCCATCTCGATCCCCTTCTTGATGGCCATGGGGACTTCCTTCGCCTTGCCGGCGCCGTAGCCGACGCGGCCGTGGCCGTCGCCAACGACGACGAGCGCGGAGAAGGAGAAGTTCTTGCCGCCCTTGACGACCTTCGTCACGCGGTTGATGTGCACGACGTGGTCGATGAGGTCGGCTCCCGCGCGGCCCTCACCGAGGGCGCCGGCCGGACGGGGCGGAGGGCCGCCGGGGCCGGAGCGGCCGCCGGGGCGGTTTCCACGCGGGGGACGATTGACGGGCGCGTTGCTGCTCAAAACTTCAACCCCTTCTCGCGAGCGGCTTCCGCGAGCGCTTTCACGTTGCCGTGGTAGAGGTGGCCGCCCCGGTCGAAGACGACCGCGGAAATGCCCTTCGCCTGGGCGCGCTCGGCAATGAGCGTTCCCACCTTGACGGCGGCGTTCTTGTTGGCGGCGCTCTTGGCCTTGCCGCGGACGCCCTCCTCGCGGGAGGTCGCGTGCGCGAGCGTCTTGCCGGCGGCGTCGTCGATGATCTGGACGGAGATCCAGCGGAGGGTCTTGCTGACGGCGAGGCGAGGCCGCTCGGCCGTCCCCTTCACCTTCGTGCGGATGCGCGCGTGGATGCGCGTCCGCGCCTCGACCCGGGCCTGTGCCTTCTGCATGGTCAGTTCCTCACTTGCCGGTGGCCTTGCCGGCCTTCTTCTTGAGGACCTCGCCCACGAAGCGGAAGCCCTTGAGCTTGTACGGGTCCGGCGGACGGATCCCGCGGATCTCGGTCGCCGTCTGGCCGACCTTCTGCTTGTCGACGCCGGTCACGATGATGTGGGTGACGTCCTTGGCCTTCGCGTCCGGCGCGACGTTCACCGTGACGCCCTCGGGCATCGGGAACGTCACCTGGTGCGAGAAGCCGACGCTGAACACGACGTTCTTCCCCTTGACCTCGGCCTTGAAGCCGATGCCGACGAGGTCGATTTCCCGCTTGAAGCCTTCCGTCACGCCGAGGACCGCGTTCTGGAGGAGCGCGCGGTTCAGGCCGTGGAGGGCCTTGTCCTGCTTCTCCTCGCCCTTGCGCGACAGGACGACGGTCCCGTCCTTCTTCTCGACGGCGATCCCCGCGAGGATCGGCGCCGTCATGGAGCCCTTCGGCCCCTTCACGGTCACGGCCGAGGCGCCGACCTGGACGTCGACGCCCTTGGGCACGGTCACCGGCTTTTTTCCGACTCGAGACATGGCTTCCTCACCACACCGTGCAGACGACCTCGCCGCCGACGCCGCGCTTTTTCGCGTCGTTGCCGGTGAGGAGGCCCTGCGAAGTGGACACGATGGCGACGCCGAGTCCGCCGAGGACCTCGGGAAGCTCGTTCTTGCCCTTGTAGAGACGGCGGCCGGGCTTGCTCGACCGCGAGAGGCCGTGGATGACCGGGTTGCCCGTGTCGTCGTACTTGAGGTACAGGCGCAGGAGGCTTCCGCCGCGGTCGTCCATGACCTTGAAGTTCTTGATGTAGCCCTCGTCCTTGAGGATGCGGGCGAGCTCCACCTTGAAGCGCGACGACGGGACGTCGGCCTTCTCGTGGCGCGCGGAAATCGCGTTCCTCAGGCGGGTCAGGAGGTCGGAGACGGGATCTGTGACGTTCATCTCGCCCTCCTCCCTACCACGACGCCTTCGTCACGCCCGGGATGTAGCCGGCGAGCGCGAGATTGCGGAAACAGATGCGGCACATGCCGAACTTGCGGAGGAAAGCCCGCGGACGTCCGCAGCGCGCGCAACGGTTGCGCTTGCGGATCGCGTACTTCAGCTTCGAGTTCGCCTTGATGATCGCGGCGCGACGAGCCATTTCGGTCGCTCCTTGGCCTATCGCCCGAACGGCATGCCGAGTTCCCGAAGGAGAACCCGGGCCCGGTCATCCGAGCCAGCCGTTGTGACGATGGTGACGTTGAGTCCCTTGGATTTGTCGATCTTGGTGGGGTCGATCTCGGGAAAGATCACGTGGTCCTTCACGCCGAGGGTGTAGTTCCCGCGGCCGTCGAAGGCGCGCGTCGGCACGCCGCGGAAGTCGCGGACGCGCGGCAGCGCGACGTTCATGAGGCGGTCGAGGAACTCGTACATCCGGTCCCCGCGCAGCGTGACGCGGCAGCCGATCGGCATGCCGGCGCGCAGCTTGAAGGTCGCGATGGACTTCTTCGCTTTCGTCACGACGGCCCGCTGGCCGGCGATCTTCGTGAGCTCCTCGGCCGCGGCGTCGACGAGCTTGGCGTTCGAGATCGCCTCGCCGATGCCCATGTTGAGGACGACCTTTTCCACCTTCGGGACCGCCATCGGGTTCTCGATGCCGAATTCCTTCTTGAGGACGGGGACGACCTCTTTCTTGTACTTCTCGGAAAGTCGCGCGGTCATGGCTTACTCCCCCGCCGCCCGGAGCGTCCCGATCGTGGCGCCGCTCTTCTTGGCGTAGCGGACCCACTCGGCGCCCTCCTTGCGGATGCCGACGCGCGTCGGCTTGCCGCCCTCGGGGTCGACGAGCATGAGGTTCGAGATGGCGATCGGAGCCTCGCGCTCGAGGATGCCGCCCTTGATGTTCTTCTGGGGGTTCGCCCGCGTCGCGCGCTTGATCTTGTTCACGCCCTCGACGATGGCCCGGCCCTTGTCCGGGATGACCCGCAGGACCTTGCCCTGCGCGCCCCGGTCCTTGCCGGTGAGGACGACGACGGTGTCGTCCTTGCGGATGCGGCGCTTGCCGCCGTACGTCGGCTGTTTCTTCTTCATGGTCAGATGACTTCCGGAGCCAGCGAGATGATCTTCATGAACTTCTTCTCGCGGAGCTCGCGCGCGACCGGCCCGAAGACGCGGGTGCCGATCGGCTCTTTTTCGTTGTTGACGAGGACGGCCGCGTTCGTGTCGAACTTGATGTAGCTGCCGTCCCGGCGGCGGTGCTCGCGCACCGTGCGGACGATGACGGCCTTGACGACCTTCCCCTTCTTGACCGGGTCCGGCGCGTCCGGGTTCGACTCCCGGACCGAACAGGTGATGACGTCCCCGATGCGGCCGTAATCGCCGGTCGAGCCGCCCTGGACCTTGATGCAGGCCAGGCGCCGCGCTCCGGAGTTGTCGGCGACCTCGAGGATCGTTCCCATCTGGATCACGACGCCCTCCCTTCAGGCGCGGGGACCCGCTTGACCGTCTTGGCGGTCGAGCTGCCCGGGACCTCGGCCGTGTCCGCGACCTCTCCGTGGCCCTTCGTGACGATCGCGATGACGCGCCAGCGCTTCTTCGCCGACAGCGGGCGGGTCTCCTCGATCTGGACCGTGTCGCCCGGCTGGGACTTCAGCACCCGGTCGTCCGCGAGGAAACGCTCGGAGCGCTTCATGTAGCGGCCGTACCGATCGTGCTTGACGAGGCGGGACACCTCGACGACGACGGTCTTCTCCATCTTGTTCGAGACGACGGTTCCGGTCTTGCGCGAGCGCCGCGCGGGCGCGGACGCGCCCGCCGGGGCGTCGGTCTTGCTCGGGTTCGTGCTCATGGGCGTGCTCACTGCTTCCTGTTACCGACTACTTCTTCTTGCTCTTCTTCGGCGTGGCGGACTTGGCCTTCGAGGGGCCAGCCGTCTTGCCCTTCGGTCCCGCAGATTTCTTAGAAGGTGAATGGGCCTTCGCCGGGGCGCCGGCGGCCTTCTTGCCGGTGGACTTCGCGGCCGCCGCGCGCTTCTTCGCGCCCTTGCCCGACGCCGCGGCGTGCGCCTTCGGCTCCGCCGCCGGCTTCTTCTCCTCGGCTCCCTCGGTCGTCGCCGGCGCGACTTCGTGCGCCGCGGCCGCCGCCACCTCGGCCGCGCCCATGTGCTGGGCGGTCTTGAGGCGGGCGATGTCCTTGCGGAGCTGCTTGATCTTCATCGGGTTCTCGAGCTGGCCCGTCGCCTTCTGGAGACGCAGCGTGAAGAGGGACTGCGTCCACTCCTTCACCTTCGCGGCCTTCTCGTCGGAGGACCAGTCGAGCATCGCCTGGATCTTCATGCTCACCTCACCGCCGAAAGGAACGTGCGCGAGACGAAACGCGTCGCGATCCCGATCTTGTCCGCCGCGAGCTTGAACGCCTCGCGCGCGGTCTTCTCGTCCACGCCTTCCATCTCGAACAGGATCCGGGCCGGCTTGACGACGCAGACCCAGCCTTCGGGCGCGCCCTTGCCCTTGCCCATTCGGGTCTCGAGCGGCTTCTTCGTGATCGGCTTGTCGGGGAACACGCGGATCCACAGCTTTCCGCCGCGCTTGACGTGGCGCTGGACCGCGACGCGGCCCGCCTCGATCTGGCGCGCCGTGAGCCAGCCCGGCTCGAGCGCCTGCAGCCCGTACTCCCCGAAGGAGAGTTCGGACCCGCGGAGCGCCGTGCCGCGCATGCGGCCGCGCTGCTGTTTGCGGTACTTGACCTTTGACGGCATCAACATGGGCGTTCTTCCTTACGCAACCTTCCGGCGGCTCTTCGCGCGATGCAGGTCGCCCTTGTAGATCCAGCACTTCACGCCGATCTTTCCGTACGTCGTCCGCGCCTCGGCGAACCCGTAGTCGATGTCGGCCTTGAGGGTGTGGAGCGGGAGGCGGCCTTCCTGGTACCACTCGGAGCGCGCGATCTCGGCGCCGTTCAGGCGGCCGCCGCAGCGGATCTTGATTCCCTGTGCGCCGAAGCGGAAGGCGGACTCCATGCCCTTCTTCATCGCGCGGCGGAACGCGACGCGGCGCTCGAGCTGCATCGCGATGGACTCGGCGACGAGCTGGGCGTCCGTCTCGGGGCGCTGGATCTCGATGATGTTCACGTGGATGTCCTTGCCGAGCCGCTGCTGCAGCCGGTCGCGGAGCTGGTCCACGGACGCGCCCTTCTTCCCGATGATGACGCCGGGACGGGCCGTCATGATGTTGATCTTGAGCTTGTTCCCGCGCTCGATCTCGACCTCGGACACCGCGGCGTTCGCGAGGTCGCGCTTGAGCTCCTCGCGGAGCTTGATGTCGTCGTGGAGGAACTTGAGGTAGTCCTTCTCGGCGTACCAGCGCGAATGCCAGGTCCGGTTGTAGCCGATGCGGAAACCGTAGGGGTGGACTTTCTGACCCATCGTTGACTCCGTTACTCGGCCGCGCCCGGCTTGGCGGACGGCTTCTTGGACTTGGTGGCGCCCTTTTCGCCCTTCGGCTCGGCGTGCTTGTGCTCGGCCTTGGCGCCCTTCGGACGCGCGGCGGCGGCCGACACGGCGGCCGCGACGCGGCCCTGACGCTTCTTGACGAGCGGCTTCGGCGCCTCGGCCTTGAGGCCGGCGGCCTTGCGGGCCATCGACTCGTCGGAGAGGACGACGGTGACGTGGCAGAACGGGCGCGGGACGAGCCACATGCGGCCCTGCGGGCCGGACATGAAGCGCGGGCGCGCGAACCGCTTCTTGTAGTTCGAGATCCTGCGGATCATCGCGTTGCGCTGCAGGGGCTTCCTTCCGGCCTCGTCGACGTGGATCTTCGAGACGACGAGCGCGTCCGCGTCGACGCCCGACTCGTTCTGCTGGGCGTTCGCGAGCGCGGACTCCACGAGCTTCAGGAGATCGGACGAGCAGCCCTTGCGCGTCGTGCGCAGGGTCGCGAGGGCCTTCCCCACGGGCTTGAGCCGGATCAGGTCCGCCACGAGGCGGACCTTCTGCGCGGAGCCGCGGTAGTGGCGGAGACGGGCGACGGATTCCATCAGTCCCCTCCTCAGGCCTTCGCCGCCGGCGCGGCGGCCGGTGCGCCAGGCGCGCCCGGAGCGCCGGGCGTGGCGCCCTTCTCGACCTTGCGGCCCGAGTGGCCCTTGAACGTGCGCGTGGGCGAGAACTCGCCGAG
This sequence comes from Thermoanaerobaculia bacterium, assembly GCA_044229475.1. Lineage (GTDB taxonomy): Bacteria > Acidobacteriota > Thermoanaerobaculia > UBA5066 > UBA5066 > Fen-183. The sequence goes on from JBGASW010000001.1 coordinate 1,221,484, forward strand.
CTTGTGCCCGACCATGTTCTCGGAGATGTAGACCGGGATGAACTTCTTGCCGTTGTGGACGGCCAGCGTGTGGCCGACCATGTCGGGCAGGATCGTCGAGCGGCGCGACCACGTCTTGAGGACGCGCTTTTCCCCCGCTTCGTTCATCGAGGCGATCTTTTCGAGGAGCGGCGCGTCGACGAACGGCCCCTTTTTCGTGGAACGAGACATGTTTTCCCTCGTCTCCTACTTGCGGCGCTTGACGATGAGCGCGTCGGTACGCTTGTTGTTGCGGGTCTTCTTGCCCTTGGTCTTCCAGCCCCACGGCGACGTGGGGTGGCGGCCGCCCGAGGTCTTGCCCTCGCCGCCGCCCATCGGGTGGTCGACGGGGTTCATCGCGACGCCGCGGTTGTGCGACTTCCATCCGAGCCAGCGGTTGCGGCCGGCCTTGCCGATCGAGACGTTCTCGTGCTCGAGGTTGCCGACCTGGCCGATCGTGGCGTAGCAGTCCACACGAACGCGGCGCAGCTCGCCCGAGGGCACGCGCAGCAGGGCGAACCCGCCCTCCTTCGCCATGAGCTGGGCGCTCGCGCCGGCCGAACGGGCGATCTGCCCGCCGCGGCCCGGCTGGAACTCGATGTTGTGCACGACGGTGCCGAGCGGGATCGACTTGAGGGGAAGCGCGTTCCCGACGACGATGTCGGCCGTCGGGCCCGACACGACGGTCGCCCCGACCGCGAGGCCGGCCGGCGCGACGATGTAACGCTTCTCGCCGTCGGCGTAGTTCAGGAGCGCGATGCGGGACGAGCGGTTCGGGTCGTACTCGACGGAGGCGACCTTCGCCGGGATCCCGTGCTTGTCGCGCTTGAAGTCGATGTCGCGGTACCGCTTCTTGTGGCCTCCGCCGCGCCACCAGGACGTGAGGTGGCCACGGCTGTCGCGGCCGCCCGTCTTCAGCTTGCCCTTCGTGAGGGACTTCGTCGGCGCGGACTTCGTGATCTCCGAGAAATCGGAGGTCGTCCGCTGGCGCATGCCGGGAGACGTCGGTTTGTAGGACTTCACGGGCATGGCGTCACACCCCTTCGAACAGGGCCGGGAGCTTCTGGCCCTTCGCGAGCTTCACGTAGGCCTTCTTGCGGTCCTGCGCGCGCCCGATGGACTTCCCGACCTTCTTGATCTTCCCGTTCACGGCGACGACGCGGACGGCGTCGACCTTGACCTGGAAGAGGGCCTCGACGGCCTTGCGGATCTCGATCTTGTTCGCGTCGCGGGCGACGTCGAACGTGAGGACGTTCTGGGTCTGGCTCATCGCCGTCGAGCGCTCAGTCAGGACGGGGCGCACGATGACGGCCTGGTGAGTGCGCGGGTTCATGCCAGCACCTCCGAGACGGCGCGGAGGGCGTCCTCGGTGAGGACGATCGTTCCGGCGTTCAGCGCGTCGTAGACGTTGAGCCCGAGCGGGTCCAGCGTCGTGACCTTGGGATTGTTCGCGACGGCGCGGGCGAGGTTCTCGTTGTCCTTGCGGTCGACGACGAGCGCCTTGCCCTCGACCCCGAGCTTCGCGAGCACGCCCGCAAAGTCCTTGGTCTTGTGCGTCGCGAGCTTGAGCGCGTCGAGAAGCACGACCTTCTGCTCGCGCGCCTTCTCGGACAGCACGCAGCGCAGCGCGGCCTTCTTCGCCTTCGCGTTCACCTTGAGCGCGTACGAGTGCGGGACCGGACCGAACACCGTCCCGCCGTGGCGGTGGATCGGCGGGCGTCCGCCGCCCTGCCGGGCGCGGCCCGTGCTCTTCTGCTTGAAGGGCTTCCTGCCCGAGCCGGACACCTCGGAGCGGGTCTTCGTCTTGTGGGTTCCGCGGTGCTCGCGCGCGCGGATCTCCTTGACGACTTCCCACACGAGATGGCGCTTGAACGGCACGCCGAAGATCTCCTCGGGGAGCGTCGCCTCGCCGACGGTCTCGGCCTTGACGTTGCGCACCTTGAGCTTCAGCGAGGAGCCGGCGGCCTTCGGAGCCGCAGTCTTCGGGGCGGCGGCCTTCTTCGGAGCGGCGGTCTTCGTCTTCTTGTCTGCCATGGCCGCTCCTTACGCCGCCGCTCCGCCGGCCTTGCGCGAGAGCTTCTTCACGATCTTGACGACCGTGTTGCGAGCTCCCGGCACGGCGCCGCGGAGATAGATGAGGTGGTTCTCGGTGTCCACGCGGACGACGACGAGGTTCTTCATCGTCGTCTGCTTGCCGCCCATGCGTCCCGACGAGCGCGTGCCCGGGTAGACGCGGGAGGGGAAGGCCGACGGGCCGATGGAGCCCGGCGCGCGGTGGAACATCGAGCCGTGCGTCGCAGCGCCGCCCGTGAAGCCGTGGCGCTTCACGACGCCCTGGAAGCCCTTGCCCTTGGAGACGCCGACAACGTCGACGTGCTCCTTCTCGGCAAAGATGTCACAGAGCACCTTGTCGCCGGGGGCGGCCTTCTCGTCGGCGTCGCAGCGAACCTCGCCGAGGGTCTTCGCCGGCGGCACGCCCGCCTTCTCGAAATGGCCCTTGGCGGCCGCCGTGAGGCGGCGCGGCGACACGCGGCCGACGAGCCCGAGCTGGACGGCGTCGTACCCGTCGTGGTCCTTCGTCTTGCGCTGAACGACCAGGCAGGGGCCGGCCTCGACGACCGTGACCGGCACCACCGTGCCGTCGGCGTCGAAGACCTGCGTCATGCCGATCTTGCGTCCCAGGATTCCGTTAATCATGTTTCGTTCCTCGTCTCGTCTGTGACGGGACGGTTACTTCCCCATCGTCCGGATTTCGACCTCGACGCCCGCGGGCAGCTCGAGCTTCGTGAGGGCGTCGACGGTCTGCGGCGTCCACTCGAAGATGTCGAGCAGGCGCTTGTGGGTCCGCATCTCGAACTGCTCGCGCGACTTCTTGTCGACGTGCGGCGAGCGGTTGACCGTCCAGCGGGCGATGGCCGTCGGCAGCGGAATCGGTCCCGCGACCTTCGCGCCGGAGCGCCGCGCCGTGTCGACGATCTCGGTCGTCGACTGGTCGAGGATCCGGTAGTCGTAACCCTTGAGGCGGATGCGGATTCTGTCGTTGGCCATTGGCGTGTGCTTTCTTTCGAGCGAGTTCAGGCCGCCGGAGAGGACCGGGGGATTTCTTCGAAGGTGAAGAGCCCCCGGACCACAACGGCGACGATCTCTCTATCTCTTAAGCAAGAATCTCCGTAACGGTGCCCGCGCCGACCGTGCGGCCGCCCTCGCGGATGGCGAACTTGAGGCCCTTCTCCATGGCGATCGGCGCGATGAGCGTGATCTCGAGCTCGACGTCGTCGCCGGGCATGACCATCTCGACGCCGGCCGGCAGAGCGGCCGAGCCCGTGACGTCCGTCGTGCGGATGAAGAACTGCGGGCGGTAGTTGTTGAAGAACGGCGTGTGGCGGCCGCCCTCGTCCTTGGACAGGATGTACACCTTGCCCTTGAACTTCGTGTGCGGCTTGATCGAGCCGGGCTTGCAGAGGACCTGCCCGCGCTCGACGTCCGTGCGCTCGACGCCGCGGAGCAGGACGCCGACGTTGTCGCCCGCCTGGCCCTGGTCGAGGAGCTTCTTGAACATCTCGACGCCCGTGACCGTCTTCTTCTGGGTGTCGCGCAGGCCGACGATCTCGATTTCGTCTCCGACCTTCACGACGCCGCGCTCGACGCGGCCCGTGACGACCGTGCCGCGGCCCGAGATCGAGAACACGTCCTCGATCGGGAGGAGGAAGTCCTTGTCCGTGGCGCGCTGGGGCTCGGGGATGCTCGCGTCGAGGGCCTCGGCGAGCTCCCAGATGCTCTTGGCGTCGGGGCCGGTCGGGTCGTTGAGCGCCTTGATGGCCGAGCCGCGGATCACCGGGATCTTGTCGCCGGGGAAGCCGTACTTGCTGAGAAGCTCGCGCACCTCGAGCTCGACGAGGTCGAGGAGCTCGGGATCTTCCATGAGGTCGCACTTGTTGAGGTAGACGACCATCGCGGGCACGTTGACCTGCCGGGCGAGAAGGACGTGCTCCTTCGTCTGCGGCATCGGGCCGACCGGCGCCGAGACGACGAGGACCGCGCCGTCCATCTGCGCGGCGCCCGTGATCATGTTCTTGATGTAGTCCGCGTGGCCCGGGCAGTCGATGTGGGCGTAGTGCCGCTTCTCGGTCTCGTACTCGACGTGCGCGAGGGCGACCGTGAGGACCTTGGTCGCGTCGCGCCGGAACGTCTTCGCGTCCGCCTTGGCGACGTCGTCGTAAGACTTGGAGACGGCGAGGCCCTTCGTCGCGAGGACCTTCGTCAGAGCCGCCGTCAGGGTCGTCTTGCCGTGGTCGACGTGACCGATCGTGCCGACGTTGACGTGGGGCTTCTTGCGCTCGAATTTCTCCTTGGCCATCTGTCTCTCCTTCGCTCCTGGCGGCTTTCTCTAGACCGAAACCTTGGCGATGATCCCCTCGGCGATCGCCTTCGGGACCTCGTCGTATCTCTCGAACTGCATCGTGTAGTTGGCGCGGCCCTGGGTGAGGGACCGCAGGGTGGTGGCGTAGCCGAACATCTCGGACAGCGGGACGCTGGCCGTGATGACCTGGAAGTTCAGGCGCGGCTCCATGTGGTTGATCTTTCCGCGCCGCGAGTTGAGGTCGCCGATGACGTCGCCCATGAAGTCCTCGGGCGTGACGACCTCGACGGCCATCATCGGCTCGAGGATGACCGGGTTCGCCTTCTTCGCGGCGTCCTGGAACGCCATCGAGCCCGCGATCTTGAAGGCCATTTCCGACGAGTCGACGTCGTGGTACGAGCCGTCGTACAGCTCGACCTGGATGTTGACCGTCGGGTAACCGGCGAGCACGCCCGTCTGGATCGCCTCGCGGATGCCCTGGTCGATCGGCTTGATGAATTCCTTGGGGATCGAGCCGCCCGTGATGCCGTTGACGAACTCGTAGTCCTTGCCTTCCGGGTGGGGACGCAGGCGGATCTTCGCGTGGCCGTACTGGCCCTTGCCGCCCGACTGGCGCACGAACTTGCCCTCGCCCGGCGTCTCGCGCCGGATCGTCTCGCGGTACGCGACCTGGGGCTTGCCCACGTTCGCGCCCACGTTGAACTCGCGCACCATGCGGTCGACGATGATCTCGAGGTGGAGCTCGCCCATCCCGGCGATGATCGTCTGGTTCGTCTCCTTGTCCGTGTGGACGCGGAACGTCGGGTCTTCCTGCATGAGCTTCGCGAGCGCCATGCCCATCTTTTCCTGGTCGACCTTCGTCTTCGGCTCGATCGAGAGCGTGATGACGGGCTCGGGGAACTTCATGGACTCGAGCACGACGACGTGGTTCTTGTCGCAGATCGTGTCGCCGGTCGTGACGTTCTTGAGGCCGACGGCGGCGCCGATGTCGCCCGCCCAGATCTCCTTGATCTCCTCGCGCTTGTTCGCGTGCATCTTGAGGAGGCGGCCGACGCGCTCGTTTGTCTGCTTCGTGGCGTTGTAGACGCCCGACCCGGCGTCGAGGTGCCCGGCGTAGACGCGGAAGAACGCGAGCTGGCCGACGAACGGGTCGGTCATGATCTTGAAGACGAGGCCCGCGAACGGCGCGTCGTCGCGCGTGTCGAGCGCGATCTCCTTGCCGTCCTCGTCGAGGCCCTTGATCGCCGGGATGTCGAGGGGCGAGGGCAGGTACTCGACGACGGCGTCGAGGAGCTGCTGGACGCCCTTGTTCTTGAACGCCGATCCGCAGACGACCGGATGGAGCTTTCCCGTGACGGTCGCCTTGCGCAGCGCCGCGCGCATCTCGTCCGGCGTCGGGATGTGCCCGTCCATGTACTTCTGCATGAGGGCATCGTCGGTCTCCGCCAGCGCCTCGATGAGGCGCTCGCGGTACTTGTCGTACATGGCCTTGTGGTCGGCCGGGACGTCGACGGTCAGGAACTCGGCCCCGAGCGTCTCGTCCTTGAAGTCGTAGGCCTTGCCCTCGATCAGGTCGATGACGCCCTCGAGCGTCTCGGCCGAACCCCACGGGATCTGCACCGGCGTGGGCTTCGCGGCGAGCTTCGTGACCATCATGTCGACGCAACGGTCGAAGTCCGCGCCGACGCGGTCCATCTTGTTGATGAACGCGATGCGCGGGACGCCGTAGCGGTCCGCCTGGCGCCAGACGGTCTCCGACTGCGGCTCGACGCCGGAAACGGCGTCGAAGACGGCGACGGCGCCGTCCAGGACGCGCAGCGAGCGCTCGACCTCGGCCGTGAAGTCGACGTGGCCCGGCGTGTCGATGATGTTGATGCGGATGCCCTTCCAGTGGCAGGTCGTCGCGGCCGACGTGATCGTGATGCCGCGCTCCTGCTCCTGGACCATCCAGTCCATCGTCGCGGTCCCGTCGTGGACCTCGCCGATCTTGTAGTTGACGCCGGTGTAATAGAGGACGCGCTCGGTCGTCGTCGTCTTGCCCGCGTCGATGTGGGCCATGATGCCGATGTTTCGGCACATCTCGAGGGGATGATTTCTCGGCATGAGCTTGTGTCCCGTTCCGGGCTGACTGCGCCGTCGAATCCAGAGGTTCTGCAATTCGCTTCGCGAACTGGGCCGAAGCAAAGGCGCCCGGCTCTATCCTCGTGAATTCCGCACGCTTTGGGCGTGTCCGGGTTTTCGAAGAGACCTTTCCGGTTCTGAGGCCGGACGGTTTCCCTTCACCCGGGATGTGGCAGTTCTACCAGCGGTAATGGGCGAAGGCCTTGTTGGCCTCGGCCATCTTGTGGGTGTCCTCCTTCTTCTTCACGGCGTTGCCCCGGTTGTTGGCGGCGTCGAGAAGCTCTCCCGCGAGCTTGTCCCGCATCGTCTTCTCGCCGCGCGCCTGCGCGTACGAGATGACCCAGCGGATCGCGAGCGAGGTCCGCCGGTTGGGCTTGACCTCGACGGGAACCTGGTACGTCGAGCCGCCGACGCGGCGCGACTTGACCTCGAGAACCGGCTTGACGTTCTCGAGAGCCTTCTTGAATGTCTTGAGCGGGTCGTCGGACGTCTTCTGCTCGATCTGCTTCATCGCGCCGTAGAAGATCGACTCGGCGGTGGACTTCTTGCCGCGCTCCATGACGCAGTTGATGAACTTCGTCACGAGCTGGGACTGGTAGAGCGGGTCCGGGAGGACCTCGCGCTTCGGGACTTCACGGCGACGCGGCATTCTCTTTCCTTAAGCCTTCGGGCGCTTGGCGCCGTACTTGGAGCGCGACTGCTTGCGGTTCGCGACGCCGACGGCGTCGAGCGTCCCGCGGATGATGTGGTAGCGGACGCCCGGGAGGTCCTTCACGCGGCCTCCGCGGATCATGACGATGGAGTGCTCCTGGAGGTTGTGCCCGATGCCCGGGATGTACGTCGTCACCTCGATGCCGTTCGTGAGGCGCACGCGCGCGATCTTCCGGAGAGCCGAGTTCGGCTTCTTCGGGGTCGTCGTCTTCACCTGGGTGCACACGCCGCGGCGCTGCGGACAGGACTGAAGGGCGGGCGACTTCGTCTTGTAACGGACGGCGTCGCGGCCCTTTCTCACGAGCTGGCTGATCGTCGGCATGGGACTTTCGAGACTCCTTCGGAACGCTTGGCGAGTCGGATTCCGGTGAAAGACGGTCTATCGAGTGGCGAACCGGCCGCAGGGAGGCCGTTTCCCGGGCGCGACACGGCGGATAACGCCGGGCCGGTCCCCGGGGAAACCCGCGAATCATAGTGACCCCCCGAAGGGCTGTCAAGCGACAAACCCCTCCGTGGAGAGAGTTTCAGGTCCAGTGAACGGGCTCGGAGGCGACCCTGGAGCCAGCCGGCGCCGCTGGAGCCGACCCGTCCGCCGCCAGGAGGCCCGGATAAAGCTCCACGATCCGGGCCAAGACGCCTTCCGGGTCCAGCCGGAAGTGCTGGCGCTGGAACGCCTGGGGGCCGTGCTCGACGAACTGGTCCGGGATCGCATGCGAACGGACGCCCTGCGACGGCAGCCCGGCGGCGTGCACGGCTTCCAGAACGGCGCTTCCGAACCCTCCCTGCTGAAGGTGCTCTTCCAGGGTCATGAGCCGGGGGCTCGCGGCCAGAAGCGCCCCGACGAGCTCCATGTCCAAAGGCTTGACGAATCTGGCGTTAGCCACGCCACAGTCGACGCCGCGAGCCCTCAGGACGCCTGCGGCCTTCTCTGCCACCGACACCATCGACCCGTAGGCGAGAAGGTTCAGGTCCTTTCCGACCGAAAGGATCTCGCCTTTTCCGGCCGGAATCGCCAGCAGGCCGGAGTCGAGCGGAACGCCGAGGCCGGCCCCGCGCGGGTACCGGACCGCGAAGGGCTTGCCGGACCCGATCGCCGTGAAGAGAAGGTGCTGCAGCTCGTTCTCGTCCTTCGGGGCCGCGACCGTCATGTTCGGGATGCCCCGCGTGTACGCGATGTCGTAGATGCCCTGGTGCGTCTTGCCGTCGTCCCCGACGAGGCCGGCCCGGTCGATGCAGACCGTCACGGGCAGGTTCTGCAGGCAGACGTCGTGGATGAGCTGGTCGTAGCCGCGCTGCAGGAACGTCGAGTAGATCGAGACGACCGGCTTCAGCCCTGCTTTGGCCATCCCGGCCGCCATGATGACGGCGTGCTCCTCGGCGATTCCCACGTCGAAAACCCGGCCCGGGTAGACCTTCTGGACCTCGCCGAGCCCGGTCCCCTCGAGCATCGCGGCGGTGATCGCGACGATTTTCGGGTCCTTCTCCATCATGGTGAGGAGCGTCTTCGCGAACACCTGCGAGTACGTGGGCGCCGCCCCCGAGGACGCGGCCGGCGAGGGCGTTCCCGGCTGGTGGAAACGCGACGGGTTCTCCTCCGCCTTGTCGTAGCCGCGACCCTTGTGCGTGAGCGCGTGGATCACGACGGGCGTTCCGTCCCTGGAGACGTCTTTCGCGCGCGCGAGGGCCTCCTCGAGCTCCTTGAAGTCGTGGCCGTCGATCGGCCCGACGTAGTGGAATCCGAGCTCGTCCCACACGAGGTTCGGGAAGAAGAGCCCCTCGACGGAGTTCTTGATCTTCTTGGCGAGCCCCCAGGCCTCCTCGCCCTTCGGGAGCTTCTTGAAGAGCCCGTGCCCCTTTTCCGTGAGGCGCTTGTACGCCGGGTGCAGCTCGAAGCGGTTGCGCCAGTGGGCCAGCCAGCCGACGTTTTCCGAGATGGACCAGCCGTTGTCGTTCAGGACGACGACGAGCCGCTTCGGCTTGATGTGCACGATGTTGTTGAGCGCTTCGTAGCTCGTGCCCGAGGTCATCGCGCCGTCGCCGACCACGACGACGACGTACGGATCGTCCGCGTCCCCCTGGTGGGCGACGGCGAGGCCCATCCCGAACGAGAGACCGGTCCCCGCGTGTCCGGCGGCGAACGTGTCGTGGTCGCTCTCCATCGGCTCGGCGAAGCCCGAGAGGCCGCCCGGCTTGCGGATCGTCGCGAAGCCGCCCGCACGCCCCGTGACGAGCTTGTGCGTGTAGCACTGGTTCGACGTGTCCCACACGAAGCGGTCCTTCGGGCTGTGGAACGCGCGGTGCATCGCGAGCGTGAGCTCGACGACGCCGAGGTTCGAGGCGAGGTGGCCGCCCGATCTCGTGATCGTCTCGACGATCACCGCGCGGCATTCGGCCGCGAGGCGGGCGAGCGCTTCGTGGTCGAGGCCCCGAAGGTCGTCCGGCCCGTTGATGGTGTCGAGAAGGGTCATCGAGGCTCCCCCGAAAGCGTTCGATCATACAGGGCCGGGCGCTCACCACGCGCGATCGATCCGCGCACGCCGCGCGCGATGCGGAAGACCTCGGGCCGCCCGACCTTCGCTCCCGGGCCCCGCTCCTCGACCTTCGCGAGCGCGGCCCAGGCGAGCGCCACGGGAAGCGCCGTGAACTCGAGAATCCCCGGCGGCGCGCTCGCGCAGTGAAGGGTCTCGATGTATTCCCCCGCCACGCCGAGGTCGCGCCGGGCGAGCGCGAAGACGTCGGCGCGCGGGACGCCCGAGGGCAGGTACCGGCGGCCCTCGGCCGCGTCCTCGGCGGAGTCCTTGAGGATGTTGACGAGCTGGAGGGCCTCGCCGAACGTCCTGGCTCGCATGCGGAGATCCGGTGCCGCCGCTCGAAGAGAGATCTCCTCGAGCAGAAAGAGCTCCGTCAGGAGCTCGCCCACGATCCCGGCCACGGTGTAGCAGTAGTTCTTGAGATCCTCGAGGGAGTCGAGCGTCAGCCCGTGTTCGTCCGTCCTCGCGACGAAACGCGCCATCCCCTCCGACGAACGGACCACGTGGTCACGAAGGATCTCGATCGCTTCGGGCCGAAGAGCGGCGAAGGCCTCGAACACGAACGGCGTCTCGGCGATCAGTTCACGGTAACCCGCGTGACGCGAAGCGCCGGCCTGCGCCCAGGCCTGCCCGAGCCGCTCCGCCTCCGCCCGCGTTCCTTCCTTCAGCAGAAATCCGAAATCCTCCAGCGCCGCAATTCGCTGCGCCGGCGGCCAGTGCGTCGCGTCCTCGAACGTGTCCGCGATCCGGAAGAGGAGGTAGGCGACCGTCACCTCGCGCCGCACGGGCTCGGGCAGCGGCGGGATCGAGAGCGCGAACGTGCGACTCGTCTTCTCGAGGAGATCGAGGAGGTCCGCCACGCGCCCATGTTACCGGGGTACTCTCGCCCCCATGAAAGAGGTCGCGCTCCCGATTTCCGTGCTGCTCGCTCTGGGTCTCTCTTCGGCGGCGGCGGCCGCACCGCCGACATCCGCCGCCCCGCTGCGATTCGAAATCTCCTTTTCGAAGGACGTCTCCCCGGGTCCCCTCGACGGGCGCGTCCTCCTGATCGTCTCGAAGGACGGCTCAGAGGAGCCGCGCAAGCAGGTCGGGATCGGCCTGAAGACGCAGCAGATCTTCGGCGTCGACGTGGACCGGCTCGCGCCGGGCTCCCCCGCCGTCGTCGACGCGAGCGTCCTCGGATACCCGCTCGAGAGCCTCGCCCAGGTCCCGAAGGGGACGTACGTCGTGCAGGCCGTCCTCCACCGCTACGAGACGTTCCACCGCGCGGACGGGCACGTCGTGAAGCTCCCGATGGACCGCGGAGAGGGCCAGCAGTGGAACCTCGCCCCCGGGAACCTGGTCTCGACGCCCCGGAAGGTCGAGGTCGACCCCGCGAAGGGGGGCACCGTCGCGGTCGCCCTCGACGGCATGATCCCGCCGATTCCCGAGCCGAAGACGACGAAATTCGTACGCCACGAGCGCATCCGGAGCGAGCGCCTGTCGACGTTCTGGGGTCGGGACATGTTCCTCGGAGCCCACGTCCTCCTGCCTCTCGGCTTCGACGACCACCCGAACGCCCGTTATCCGTTCGTCATCTTCCACGGGCATTTCCCGAAGACGATCGAGGGCTTCCGCGAGGAGCCGCCCGACCCGGACCTCAAGCCGGAATACAGCGAGCGCTTCCGCCTCGAGGGCTACAACCGGATCCAGCAGGAGCAGGCCTGGCAGCTCTACAAGGACTGGACGTCGCCCGGCTTCCCGCGCGCGATCGTCGTCGAGATCCAGCACGCGAACCCGTACTACGACGATTCGTACGCCGTGAACTCGGCGAATCTCGGTCCGTATGGCGATGCGATCGAGTACGAGCTCCTCCCGTACCTCGAGAAGAAGTACCGCGCGATCGGCGCCGGCTGGGCGCGGTTCGCGTACGGCGGGTCGACGGGCGGCTGGGAGGCGATGGCCGTCCAGATCTTCTATCCCGACGACTACAACGGGATCTACGCGGCCTGCCCCGACCCGATCGACTTCCGCGCGAACACGGTCTTCGACCTCTACGCGGAGGCGAACGCCTACTATCCCGACGCGCCGTGGAAGCGCATCCCGCGCCCCGGCCACCGGGACTCCTTCGGCCGTATCGCGGCGACCGTCGAGGACACGAACCGGTACGAGCTCGTCCTCGGGACGAAGGGCCGTTCGGGCGAACAGTGGGACATCTGGCAGGCCGTCTACTCGCCCGTGGGGGCCGACGGCTACCCGAAGCCGATCTGGGACAAGCGGACGGGCGTGATCGACAAGGAGGTCGCCGAGTACTGGAAGGAGCACTACGACCTCACGGCGATCCTGAAGCGCGACTGGGACAAGGGGCTCGGGAAGAAGCTCGAGGGCAAGCTCCACATCTTCGTCGGCGAGGCGGACAACTACTTCCTGAACAACGCCGTCGTCCTCGCGGAAGAGGTCCTGAAGTCCGTGAAGAACCCGCCGTCCGGGGCGTTCGTCGACTACGAGCCGCGCGCAGAGCACTGCTGGAACGGCGACCACACGCGCCCGAACGCGATCTCGCGCCTGAGGTACCACCAGTTCTTCCTGCCGAAGATCGTCGAGCGGATCCGGAAGACGGCTCCGCCCGGGGCGGACCTGAAGAGCTGGGACTACTAAAAAAGAAAAGGGCCGGCTTGCGCCGGCCCTTGAAGGAACGATGGAATCGAGGGGTCAGACTTCGTCGTCGAGATCCGCCGCGATGACCGGCGTCTCGTCGTCGAAGTAGAGCTCCTCGGTCTCCTCGGGCGCGGGCGGGATCTCCTCGCGCTCGAGGACGACGTTGCGGTAGTAGTCCATGCCGGTGCCGGCGGGGATGAGCCGCCCGACGATGACGTTCTCCTTGAGGCCGCGGAGGAGGTCCACCCGGCCCGCGATGGACGCCTCCGTCAGGACGCGCGTCGTTTCCTGGAACGACGCGGCCGAGACGAACGAGTCCGTCGAGAGCGATGCCTTCGTGATCCCGAGGAGCAGCGGGCGGCCCTGGGCGGCCTTGCCGCCGGCGTTCAGGATGCGCTCGTTCTCCTCGTTGAACCGGAAGCGGTCGACCTGCTCGTCGACGAGGAACTCCGTGTCGCCGACCTCCTCGATGCGGACGCTCCGCATCATCTGGCGGACGATGACCTCGATGTGCTTGTCGTTGATGCCGACGCCCTGCGAACGGTAGACCTCCTGGATCTTGTCGGTCATGTACCGCTGCAGTTCCTTCTCGCCCTTGACCGCGAGGATGTCGTGCGGCGACGGATCGCCCTCGGTGAGCGGATCGCCCGCTTCCACCCTCTCGCCGTCCTGGACCATGACGTGCGCGCCGCGCGGGACGAGCATCTCGCGCTTCTGGCCGTCCTCGGACTCGACGACGATCTTCTGCTGGCCCTTGACCGTGCCCGCGTGGCGCACGACGCCGGAGATCTCCGTGATGACGGCCGGCTCCTTCGGGCGCCGCGCCTCGAACAGCTCGACGACGCGCGGGAGACCGCCGACGATGTCGCGGGTGCGCTTCTTCTCGACGGGCTTCTTCGCGAGGGCGTCGCCGGGGTTCACGACGTCGCCGTCCGCGATCATGAGGTGCGACGGGATCGGCAGCGCGTACTTGCGCTCTTCCCCGTTCTTGCCCGTGACGACGAGCGTCGGCGAGCGCTTCTCGGTCGTGCCGGTCGTCTCGACGACGATCTTCTGCGTGAGGCCCGTGACCTTGTCCGTCTCCTCGCGCAGGTTCTCGCCTTCGAGGATGTCCTTGTAGGCGACCTTGCCCGCGATCTCCGAGAGGATCGGCGACGCGAACGGGTCCCAGCTCACGAGGAGCTGGCCCGGCTTCACCTCTTCGCCCTCGACCACTTTGAGGACGGAGCCGTAAGCGAGCGAGTAGCGCTCCTTCTCGCGCCCTTTGGCGTCGAGGAGGACGAGCTTCGAGTTGCGGTTGACGACGACCTTCGTGCCGTCCTTCTTGCTGACCGTGTTCGCGTTGAGCAGCTTGATGATGCCGGGGTTCTTCGCGACGTGCTTCGCCGCCTCCGAGACCCGGGCCGTGCCGCCGTAGTGGAACGTCCGCATCGTGAGCTGCGTGCCGGGCTCGCCGATGGACTGGGCGGCGATGACGCCGACCGCCTCGCCGATGTCGACGAGGTCGCCCGTCGCGAGGTTGCGCCCGTAGCACTTCCGGCAGACGCCGCGGCGCGTCTCGCACGTGAGGACCGAGCGGATCTTGACCCGCTCGATGCCGGCCTCCTGGATCTTGCCGGCGAGCTCCTCGGTGATCGTGTCGTTCGCGGCGACGAGGGCTTCGTCGCTCGCCGGGTCGAAGACGTCTTCCTGGACGATGCGGCCGACGATGCGGTCGCGGAGCGGCTCGAGGATCTCGCCGCCCTCGACGATCGCCGACACGACGATCCCGTCGACGGTCTCGCAGTCTTCCTGCGTGATGATGACGTCCTGCGCGACGTCGACGAGACGGCGCGTGAGGTAGCCGGAGTCGGCCGTCTTGAGCGCCGTGTCCGCGAGGCCCTTGCGCGCGCCGTGCGTCGAGATGAAGTACTCGAGCACGGTGAGGCCTTCGCGGAAGTTCGAGATGATCGGCTGCTCCATGACCTCGCCCGAGGGCTTGGACATGGGGCCGCGCATGCCCGCGAGCTGCCGGACCTGCTCCTTCGAGCCTCGGGCGCCCGAGTCGGCCATCATGTAGATCGGGTTGAACTCCCCGCCGGCGACGCCGTCCGACGCCTTCATTTCCTTGAACATGGCTTCCGCCACGGTCTCGGTGATCCGGTGCCAGATGTCGATGATCTTGTTGTGGCGCTCGCCGTCCGTGATGGCGCCCTGCTGGCGCTGGTTCTCGACCTCGAGCACTTCCTTGCGGGCGCGGCTCACGAGCTCGGTCTTGTTGCCCGGAATCCGCATGTCGTCCACGCCGATCGAGATGCCGGCGCGGGTCGCGACGGTGAAGCCGAGGGCCTTCACGATGTCGAGGATCTCGACCGTGCGCTCGAGCCCGTAGGTCACGAAGCAGTAGTTGACGAGGTCCTGCAGGCCCTTCTTCTTGAGCGTGCCGTTCAGGAACGGGAGCTCGGGCGGCAGGTTCGCCGAGAGCAGGACGCGGCCGACCGTCGTCTCGATGCGCGTGCGGTTGCAGGCGATCGGGTCCGTGTGGACGATGTCCTGGTCGTTGAGGACCTGGCTCTCGAGGTCGATGAGGCTGCCCGTGAAGCGCACCGCGATCCCGGCGTGCGTGTCGACCTCGCCGGCGTCGTGCGCGAGCACGACCTCGTCGAAGCTCGAGAAGACGCGGCCCTCGCCCTTGCACCCTTCCTTGCGGCGGGTGAGGTAGTAGAGGCCGAGGACGAGGTCCTGGGACGGCACCGTGAGGGGCTTGCCGTGCGCGGGCGACAGGATGTTGTGCGAGGACAGCATCAGGACCTGCGCCTCGACCTGCGCCTTCGGCGACAGCGGGACGTGGACGGCCATCTGGTCGCCGTCGAAGTCCGCATTGAACGCCGCGCAGACGAGCGGGTGGATCTTGATCGCCTTGCCCTCGATGAGGACCGGCTCGAACGCCTGGATGCCGAGGCGGTGGAGCGTGGGCGCGCGGTTCAGGAGAACCGGGTGCTCCTTGATGACCTCCTCGAGCGCGTCCCACACCTCGTTCGGCGCCTGCTCGACGAGCTCCTTGGACGCCTTGATCGTGGACGTGATCCCCTTCTGCTCGAGCCGGTGGTAGATGAACGGCTTGAACAGCTCGAGGGCCATCTTCTTCGGCAGGCCGCACTGGTGGAGCTTGAGCTCCGGCCCCACGACGATGACCGAACGGCCCGAGTAGTCGACGCGCTTGCCGAGGAGGTTCTGCCGGAAGCGGCCCGACTTGCCCTTGAGCGTGTCGGAAAGCGACTTGAGCGGGCGGTTGTTCGATCCCTTGAGGACGCGGCCGCGGCGGCCGTTGTCGAACAGGGCGTCGACGGCCTCCTGGAGCATGCGCTTCTCGTTGCGCACGATGACTTCGGGCGCACGGAGCTCGAGGAGCTTCTTGAGGCGGTTGTTGCGGTTGATGACGCGGCGGTAGAGGTCGTTCAGGTCCGACGTCGCGAAGCGCCCGCCGTCGAGGGGCACGAGGGGACGGAGCTCCGGCGGGATGACCGGGATGACGTTCAGGATCATCCACTCCGGGCGGTGCCCCGAGCGGCGGAACGCGTCGACGACCTTCAGGCGCTTGGCGGCCTTGAGGCGCTTGAGGGCGGACGTCTCCGTCTTCATGACGAGGCGCAGCTCCTCGGCCAGGTCGTCGATGTTGACGCTCTGGAGGAGCTCCTGGATCGCCTCGGCGCCCATCTTCGCGACGAACGCGTCGACGCCGTACTTCGCCTTGAGCTCGCGGAACTTCTCTTCCGTGATGAGGCTCTTGATCTCGAGGTTCTCGTCCTCGGAGAGCGGGCCCGGGTCGATGACGACGTACTGCTCGAAGTACAGGATCCGCTCGAGGTCGCGGAGCGTGAGGTCGAGGAGGTGCCCGATGCGGCTCGGCAGCCCCTTGAAGAACCACACGTGGGACACGGGGGCCGCGAGCTCGATGTGGCCCATGCGCTCGCGCCGGACCTTCGACTTCGTGACCTCGACGCCGCACTTGTCGCAGACGACGCCGCGGTGCTTCATCCGCTTGTACTTGCCGCAGAGGCATTCCCAGTCGGTGATCGGGCCGAAGATCTTCGCGCAGAACAGGCCGTCGCGTTCCGGCTTGAAGGTGCGGTAGTTGATCGTCTCGGGTTTCGTCACCTCGCCGAACGACCACGAGCGGATCTTCTCGGGGCTGGCGAGGGCGATCTTGATCGCGTTGAAGTCACGGGGGCCCGGGTTGCGGAACGGGGACACCGTGCCGGCACCGGGGAAAGCGGAAGAGGGCGAAAAGGCTTCCATGTATTCCTCTTCTCCTTAAACCTTCAGCAGCTCGACGTCGAGGCAGAGCGACTGCAGCTCGCGGACGAGGACGTTGAAAGATTCGGGGAGGCCGGGTTCGTCCGGAACCTCGCCCTTGACGATCGCCTCGTAGACCTTGGAGCGGCCCTCGACGTCGTCGGACTTGACGGTGAGGAGCTCCTGCAGCGTGTACGCCGCGCCGTAGGCCTCGAGGGCCCAGACCTCCATCTCGCCGAAGCGCTGGCCGCCGAACTGCGCCTTGCCGCCCAGGGGCTGCTGCGTGATGAGCGAGTACGGGCCGATCGAGCGCGCGTGGATCTTGTCGTCCACGAGGTGCGAGAGCTTGAGCATGTAGATGTAGCCGACGGTGACTTCCTGCTCGAAGCGCGAGCCCGTCATCCCGTCGTAGAGGACGGTCTTTCCGCCCGTCGGGAGGTCCGCCTTTCGGAGCAGCGTGCGGATCTCCTCCTCGGAGCAGCCGTCGAAGACCGGCGTCGCGATGTTCATGCCGAGCGCCTTCGCGGCCCACCCGAGGTGAGTCTCGAGGATCTGCCCGACGTTCATGCGCGACGGGACGCCGAGCGGGTTCAGCACGATCTCGACCGGCGTGCCGTCCGGAAGGTACGGCATGTCCTCCTCGGGGAGGATCCGGCTGATGACGCCCTTGTTGCCGTGGCGTCCGGCCATCTTGTCGCCGACCTGGAGCTTGCGCTTCATCGCGACGAAGACCTTGACCGTCTTGTTGACGCCGGGCGCGAGCTCGTCGCCCTTGGCGAGCAGCGCCACGCGGTCCGCGCTCACCTTCTTGATCACGTCGATCTGGGAGTCCGTGCGCTGGAGGATGAGGCGCACCTGGTCGCGGATCTCCTCGTCCTTCAGCTTGAGCCCCTTCAGCATGCGGGGCGTCATCATCCCGATCTTCTCGACCGTGAGCTTGCCGCCCTCCTTGACGAGGACGTTGCCCTGCGAGTCGGACACGTCCTCGAGGACGGTACGGCCGGCGAGGAGCGATTCGATCTTCTCCTTCGCCTCGGTGCGGATGATGCGGATCTCGTCGTCGGCGTTCTTCGTGAGACGCCCGATCTCCTCGTCGAGGATCTGCTTGGCGCGGGCGTCCTTCTGCTTCTCCTCGTCCTTGCGCGTGAAGATCTTCACGTCCACGACGACGCCCTCGATGCCCGGGGGGCACTTGAGCGAGGCGTCGCGCACGTCGCCGGCCTTCTCGCCGAAGATCGCGCGGAGGAGCTTTTCCTCGGGGGTCAGCTGCGTCTCGCCCTTCGGCGTGACCTTGCCGACGAGGATGTCGCCCGGCTTGACGTTCGCGCCGATGCGCACGATGCCGGACTCGTCGAGGTCCCGGAGCGCGTGCTCCGACACGTTCGGGATGTCCTTCGTGATTTCCTCGGCGCCGAGCTTCGTCTCGCGGGCCTCGATCTCGAATTCCTCGATGTGGATGGAGGTGTAGTAGTCCTCCTTGACCATCTTCTCGGAGATGAGGATCGCGTCCTCGTAGTTGTAGCCGCGCCACGGCATGAACGCGACGAGGATGTTCCGGCCGAGCGCGAGCTCGCCCTGCGACGTGCAGGGGCCGTCCGCGAGGACCTGGCCCGCGACGACGCGGTCGCCTTCCTTCACGATCGGCTTCTGGTTGATGCAGGTGTTCTGGTTCGAACGGCGGAACTTCAGGAGCGGGTAGATGTCCGCGCCGAAGTCCCCCGTCTCGCCGTCCTCGCCGACGGTCTGGACGCGCACGATGATCCGGCGCGCGTCGACCGTGTCGACGATCCCGTCCCGCTTGCAGGCGACGACCGCGCCGGAGTCGCGCGCGACGATGCCCTCGAGCCCCGTGCCGACGAGCGGCGGCTCCGTGCGGAGCAGCGGCACGCTCTGGCGCTGCATGTTCGACCCCATGAGGGCCCGGTTCGCGTCGTCGTGCTCGAGGAAGGGGATGAGGGCCGCGGCGACCGAAACGAGCTGCTTCGGCGACACGTCCATGAACTCGATCTTGTCCTTCTCGATCGTGATGAACTCGCCGCCCGCGCGGGCGACGATCCGGTCCTCGGTGAACCGGCCCTTGTCGTCGACCTCGGCGTTCGCCTGGGCGATCGTGTAGTTCTCCTCTTCCCAGGCGGGCTGGAAGAAGGCCGTCGGGCGGCCGACCGGCTGCCGCTTGTGGCCCTTCTTCAGGCGGAGGACCGCCTCTTCGAGCTCCTCGGCCTCGACGATCTGGCCCTTCTTCCACCCGGAGTCTCCGACCGTGACGATCTCGTAGTGGTCGAGGACGCGCCCGTTCCGGACCTTCTTGTACGGGCTCTCGATGAACCCGAACTCGGAAATGCGGGCGAAGCACGAGAGCGACGAGATGAGCCCGATGTTCGGGCCTTCCGGCGTCTCGATCGGGCAGATGCGGCCGTAGTGCGTGGCGTGGACGTCGCGCACCTCGAACCCGGCGCGCTCGCGCGACAGGCCGCCCGGCCCGAGGGCCGAGAGCCGCCGCTTGTGCGTGACCTCGGAGAGAGGGTTCGTCTGGTCCATGAACTGCGAGAGCTGTGACGACCCGAAGAACTCCTTGATCGCCGCGATGACGGGCTTGGAGTTGATGAGGTCGTGCGGCATCGCCGAGTCGATGTCCTGGTGGACGGACATCTTTTCCTTGATCGCGCGCTCCATGCGGACGAGGCCGATCCGGAACTGGTTCTCGAGGAGCTCGCCGACGCAGCGGACCCGGCGGTTGCCGAGGTTGTCGATGTCGTCGGTCTTGCCGATGTCGCGCTTGAGCTCGAGGAGATGCTGGATCACGACGTAGAAGTCCTCGGCCGTGAGGGTCTTCTGGTCGAGCGACGTCTGGAGCCCGGTCCGGATGTTGAACTTGAACCGGCCGACGCGCGAGAAGTCGTACTTCCGCGGGTCGAAGAACATGCCCGCGAAGAGGTTCTTCGCGCTCTCGTCCGTCGGCGGGTCGCCGGGGCGCATGCGCTTGTAGATCTCGAGAAGCGCCTCGCGCTTCGTCTTGACGCCGTCCTTGCGGAGGGTCGCGATGAGCGTCTCGCCGATGGGCTCCCAGTCCGGGAAGATCGCCTCGACGGCGGTCGCCTGCTTGTTCTCGAGCTGCGCCGCGAGATCCTCGGGGATCTCGGAGCCCGTCTCGAAGAGCACCTCGCCCGAGCCGAGGTCGACGACGTCGGCCGCGAAGAGGGCCCGGCCGAGCTTCGCCGGGTCGACGGACACCTCGACGCTCTCGCCCTTTGCGAGCGAGGCCTTCATCTCGGCGGTCAGCTTGACGTCCGCGAAGATGCGGCCGTCCTTGCGGATGCCGCGGAGATGCTTGACGCGGAGCTCTTCCTTCGTGAGGACCTCGGGCGGGAGGACGAGGCGCGCCTTGCCCCTCTCGAACGAGACCTTCACCGGGGAGTAGAACTTCTTCAGGATCAGCTCGTCGCTCTCCAGGCCGAGCGCGCGGAGGAACACCGTCCCCGGGAACTTGCGCTTGCGGTCGATCCGGACGCCGAAGAGCCCCTTGGGATCGATCTCGAATTCCACCCACGAGCCGCGGTACGGAATGATCTTGCCGATGAGCGTGTGCGCGCCCTCGCGCGTGAAGAAGACGCCGGGCGAGCGGTGGAGCTGCGAGACGATGACGCGCTCCGTCCCGTTGATGACGAACGTTCCGTTGTCCGTCATGAGCGGGATCTCGCCGAAGTAGACCTCTTCCTCCTTGATGTCGCGGATCGGCCACTCCTTCGGGGCACCCTTCCCCGTCGGAGCGTTCTCCTTGTCGAACACCTTGAGGCGGAACGTCACCTTGAGCGGCACCGAGTACGTCGAGCCGCGCTCCTGGCACTCGGCGACCGAGTACGGGAGGCGGAGCTCGACCGGGGTCCCGCAAACCTCGTCGATCGTGACCTTGTTCGCGTTCGGGTGGCCGCAGGCACCGCACTCGACGCGCGTCGCGCGCGGGTCCTTGACCTTGACGGTGGCGCCGCAGTGCTCACACGAGAAACGCAGATGCTGGAGGCCTTCGAGCCGGCCGCTGCGGGACTTCCACTCGCCGATGCGGTACGACACGAACTCCAGCGCACACGTCTCCCGGAAGTCGCTGAACGGGAACACGCTCTTGAAGACGGCCTGCAGGCCGACGTCCTGCCGCTCTTCGGGCAGGAGGTCCATCTGGAGGAAGTCCTCGTACGACTTGCGCTGGACGTCGATGAGGTTGGGAAGGGGCAGGAAAGAGCGGATCTTGCCGAAGCTCGTCCGTTCTTTCGAACCGGAGGCGGGGGTGCGTCCGATCATGGGGTGCTATGTCCTCTCATGGCCGCGCGCAGGCCGGGGTGTGAAGCGCGCGATGGGGCGACGGCGAAAATCGAGAGAAACGGCCAGTGGCGGGGGAACCGAACCTCGGTTCCCCCGCACCCCCTCCGGGTTACTTGACCTCGACCTTCGCTCCGGCGTCCTCGAACTTCTTCTTGATGGAAGCGGCCTCGTCCTTCGAGACGCCCTCCTTGATGACGCCGAGGTTCTCGACGAGATCCTTGGCTTCCTTGAGTCCGAGGGAGGCGTTCACTTCGCGGACGACCTTGATGACGTTGATCTTGTTCGAGCCGGCCTCCTTGAGGACGACCGTGAACTCGGTCTGCTCCTCGGCGGCGGCGGCGGCGGGGGCGGCGCCGGCGGCGGCGGCCGGGGCGGCCATCATCGCGGCGGAGACCCCGAACTTCTCCTCGAGAGCCTTGACGAGATTGTTCAGCTCGAGGACGGACATCGACTCGATTTCCTTGACGAAAGTCTCGACGTTGAGAGCCATGGTTCTATCTCCTGATTCTTCGGCTTAAGCCGTGGTTTCTTCGGACTTTGCTTTTTTCTGGGCCACGGCCGCGAGGGTCGCGGCGACGTTGCGGTGAGGGGCGGCGAGGACCGTCACGAGGCGCCGGATCGGCGACTGCATGAGGCCGAGGAGCTTGCCGACGAGCTCGGCGCGCGAGGGCAGGTTCGCGAGGGTCTCGAGCTCCTTCGCGGCGACGGGCTTGCCGTCGAGGAGCGCGGCCTTGACCTTCACGTTCGGGTTCGTCTTGCCGAAGGTGTGGAGGACCTTCGCGAGCGCGACGACGTCCGTCGTCGAGTACGCGACGCCCGTCATCCCCGTGAAGTGCTCCTTGAGCGAGCCGAGGGGCTTGCCCTCGAGGGCCCGCAGGGCGAGCGTGTTCTTCACGACGATGTAGTCGGACTTCGCGGCGCGGATCTGGCGGCGCAGGTCCGTCACGGCCGGCACCGAAAGGCCCTTGTAGTCGATCAGGAACGCGTGGGAAGCCTTCCCCACGGTCGCCGCGAGCTCGGCGAGCTCCTCGGCCTTGGAGGCGCGTGTGGTCGTCATGTCAGGCCGTCCTTCCCACGAGCTTCTCGGCGGTCGCGGGATCCACCGGGACGCCCGGTCCCATCGTCGAGGAGAGGACGACGGACTTCATGTACTTGCCCTTCGCGGCGGCGGGCTTGGCTTTTTGAACGGCGACGAGCAGAGCCTCGGCGTTCTCGACGAGCTGGTTCTCGGGGAACGAGACCTTGCCGACGGGGACGTGGATGATCGCCGTCTTGTCGACGCGGAACTCGATCTTGCCGGCCTTGAGCTCCTTGACGGCCTTGCCGACGTCGAACGTGACCGTCCCCGCCTTCGGGTTCGGCATGAGGCCGCGCGGGCCGAGCACTTTGCCGAGCCGTCCGAGCGACTTCATCATGTCGGGCGTCGCGACGAGGGCCTCGAAGTCGAGCATGCCGGCCTGGATCTTCGCGACGAGGTCGTCGCCGCCCACGACGTCCGCTCCCGCCGCTTCGGCTTCCTTGATCTTCTCGCCCGAGGCCACGACGGCCACGCGGGTCGTCTTGCCGAGGCCGTGCGGAAGCACGACCGTGCCGCGGACCATCTGGTCCGCGTGCTTCGGGTCGACGCCGAGGCGGAGGGCCACCTCGACCGTCTCGTTGAACTTGGCGAACGACGCGGACTTGACGAGCGCGACGGCCTGGGACACGTCGTAGAGCTTCGCCTTGTCGACTTTCGCGGCGGACGCGGTGAATTTCTTGCCACTCATGGTGTGTTGTTCTCCGGAGTCGGTCGCATCCCCCGGGTCCGTCGGTGAGAAGCCCCGGGGCATCCCGGGCACCGGCGAACCGCGCGCCGGGAGAGGCCCGGCGCGGGAGGCTTCCGCCTCGTTGATCGCGGCGTCAGCCGACGACCTCGATTCCCATGGATCGGGCGGTCCCCTCCACCGACTTGACGGCGGCGGCGAGGTCCACGGTGTTCAGGTCGACGAGCTTGAGCTTGGCGATCTCCTCGACCTGCTTCTTCGTCACCTTGCCGACCTTCGTCTTGTTCGGGACGCCGGAGCCCTTCTCGAGCTTGGCGGCCTTCTTGAGCAGGACGGCGGCGGGAGGCGTCTTCGTGATGAACGAATACGACCGGTCCGAATACACCGTGACGACGACGGGGATGATGAGCCCGGCGTCCTTCGCGGTCTTCGCGTTGAAGGCCTTGCAGAAGTCCATGATGTTGACGCCCTGCGGACCGAGCGCGGTGCCGACGGGCGGAGCCGGGGTGGCCTTCCCCGCCTCGATCTGGAGCTTCACGTATCCGGTGACTTTCTTTGCCATGGTTTCTGCCTTCTCGCTTCAGGTTTCGGATGAAGATTTCTCGGAGGGTGAAGAGAGAATTTCGTCTCTCTTACTTTCGAAGAAATCCGAAAAACAAAACGATCTCCTAGAGTTTCTGTACCTGAACGAACTCCAGTTCCACCGGAGTCGGTCTTCCGAAGATGGTGACGAGGACGCGGAGCGTCGAGCGCTCGAGGTTGATGTCCTCGACCGTGCCCGTGAACTCCTTGAAGGGGCCGTCCGTGATCTTGACCTGCTCGCCGCGCTCGTAGACGTAACGCGGCTTCGGCTTTTCCTTGGACTCGGCCGTGTGGTGGAGGATCGAGTCGACCTCGTCCTGCGTGAGCGGGACCGGCGCCTTCGACGATCCGCCGACGAAGCCCGTGACCTTCGGCGTGTTGCGCACGAGGTGCCAGGTCTCGTCGGACATCTCCATCTGCACGAGGACGTAGCCCGGGAAGAACTTCCGCTCGACGTTGCGGCGCTTCCCGGCCTTCATCTCGACGACCGTCTCCTTCGGCACTCGGATCTCTCCGAAATGGACCTCCATGCCGAGGGCCTTGATGCGGTTCTGCAGCTCCGTCACGACACGGTCTTCGAAGCCCGAGTACGTGTGGACGATGAACCAGTCCATGTGCGGCGCCGCCGCAGCCGGGGCCGCGCTCGCCTGTTCCTGGGGGTCGACTTCGCTCACCGCTGTGCCTTCATCAATTCCGTCTTCAGCCGCCGAAGGCGGCGAAGAGCTTGTTCACGAGCGGCGTGACCGCCGCGTCGACGAGAAAGAGGAAGATGCCCACGAGGACCGTGTAGACGATGACCACCGTCGTCGTCCCGACGACCTCGTCCCGGTCCGGCCACGACACCTTCGAGGTCTCCTTCTTCACGTCCGAAAGGAAGCCGCGGAAGGTCGTCCAACGCTCGCTGAAGTTCATGTCGTTTCGTTCGTCCTTCGTGTCGATTCGGGTCCGTCGTTTCGTGTCTCGTGTCTCGTCGTGGATCAGGCCGAGGTTGGCAGGGGTGCGGGGATTCGAACCCCGAACCTACGGTTTTGGAGACCGCCGCTCTAGCCAGTTGGAGCTACACCCCTGTATGTCGTCGTCGCGTGGCAAGCTGCATGAATGGAGCGGGAGACGGGATTCGAACCCGCGACCAACAGCTTGGAAGGCTGTGACTCTACCCCTGAGTTACTCCCGCTCAGGAACGTGATCGGCGCGGGGAAACTGGAGCCCACGAGCAGATTTGAACTGCTGACCCCGTCCTTACCAAGGACGTGCTCTACCGACTGAGCTACGTGGGCCCCCTTCTCTACAAAGATGGTGGGCAGAGAGGGATTCGAACCCCCGTAGCACGTCAGTGCGGCAGATTTACAGTCTGCTGCCATTAACCACTCGGCCATCTGCCCGTTCCCGTCCTTCATGATTCCCGTGTCCGGCCCCCGGAGCTCTCCGTGGAGCTGGCGATGGGACTTGAACCCGCAACCTGCCGATTACAAATCGGCTGCTCTGCCAATTGAGCTACGCCAGCACTCGCTTTCCTCCCCAGAGAGAGCTCGACCGTGCGACCCGATGACCCTGGAGACACGGAGAACGCACGGCTTCGCGCACCCGGCGGAGGCGCGAACTGTGGTTTATATCAGCCGGCCTGAAACCCCGTCAAGCCATTTTCATGCCGGAACTTGCCGGCGGGCCGCTTTTCCTCCTGACCCACTCGAGAAGCAGGACTCCGGCCGCCACCGAGACGTTCAGGGACCCGGCTCCGGGGTTCATGGGGATCGAAATCAAGCGATCGCACGTTTCTCGGGTCAGACGCCGGAGTCCCGCTCCTTCAGAGCCCAGGCAGAGGACGGCGTCACCGGAAATATCGACTTCCCAGAGACTTTCGCCGTCCATCGCCGCCCCGTAGATCCAGAATCCGGCCGCCTTCGCCTGCTCGAGAAAGCGGGCGGCGTTGACCACCCGGCCCACTTTGACCCGCTCGAGGGCGCCCGCCGAGGCCTTGGAGACCGTTTCGTTCAGCCCGGCCGAGTGCCGCTCGGTCAGGACGACCGAGGCCCCCGCGGCCGCCGCCGTGCGGAGAACCGACCCGAGGTTGCCCGGGTCCGTCACCTCGTCGAGGAACAGGA
The DNA here is from genome assembly GCA_044229475.1 of Thermoanaerobaculia bacterium. Classification (GTDB taxonomy): domain Bacteria; phylum Acidobacteriota; class Thermoanaerobaculia; order UBA5066; family UBA5066; genus Fen-183. The sequence goes on from JBGASW010000001.1 coordinate 1,246,898, forward strand.
CGCACCGTCCGCCCTTCGGACCCGCGAGACACGCCTCCACGTCGTCGTACTCGCGCTCGGCCACCCGGGCCGCCACGCCGTTGTGCGCGCGGCCCGCGAATCGGTCCAGCTCCTCCTTCGCGACGAGGCGCACGGGCACGCCCGCGCTCCGCGCGAGCTCCTCGATCTCCCCCGCCCGGGCGTCCTTGCGGCCGCGCTGGACGAGGAGCGCCTCGACCGCGCGCGGCCGCTTCTCGAGGACCTCGCGCACCGGGTGGAAGCCCGAGACGATCACGGCCCGCTACTCGGCCGCGTCGCCGCCGGCGAGGAGGACCACGGTCGCCGCCACGCCCTCGCCCCGGCCGAAGTCCGTCAACCCGTTCCCGGACGAGGCCTTCACGGAGACGCGCGCAACGGGGATCCCGAGGAGGGCCGCGATGTTCTCGCGCATGGCCTCGCGGTATTCCCCCACGCGGGGCCTCACGGCCAGGATCGTGACGTCCACGTTGAGGATCGCCGGATGGTCCGTCAGCTCGCGGACGTGCCGGACGAAGGCCTCCCCCGCGGCGCCCGCCCACTCGGGTCGGTCGGTCCCGAAAACGGTCCCGAGATCGCCCATCGCAGCGGCGCCGAGCAGCGCGTCCGCGAGCGCGTGCAGGACGACGTCCCCGTCCGAGTGTCCGATCGGGCCGGAGTCCGACGGCACCGCGACGCCGCCGAGCACGCATCTCCGCCCGGGCTCGAGCCGGTGGGCGTCGAATCCGTGCCCGATCCTCACGGGGTCACGCTCCCACGTGGCCGCAATGGGCCAGCCAGGCCTCCGCCCACGCGAGGTCCTCGGGGTACGTGATCTTGATGTTCCAGCGCGACGTCAGGACGACCGTGACCTCGCCGCCGGTGCGTTCGACGAGCTCCGCGTCGTCCGTCGCGTCGGGGCCGCCTTCCTTCGCGAGCCCCTTGCGCAGGACTCCCGCGCGGAAGGCCTGCGGGGTCGTTGCCGCGACGAGATCTCCGCGCGGGACCGTGGCCTTGATCCGGCCCGATTCGACGCGCTTGATCGTCTCGACGAGGGAAAACGCGGCGATCGCGCCCCCCTTGGCGTCCGCCGCGTCCACGACGGCCTTGACCTCGAGCGGGTCGACGAGCGGGCGGGCCGCGTCGTGCACGAGGACGAGCGCGTCGTCGTCCTTGGGGTCGGCGGCTGCAAACGCCCGCGCGACGGACTCGCGTCGGGTGACGCCGCCCTCGACGAGAACGTACGGAAGGGGCGACGCCTTCAGCGCCTCCCGGAAGTCCGCCTCGCAGCCGCCCGGGATCGCGACGACGGCCGAGGACACCCGCTTGCTCGCCGCGAGGCGCTCGAGCGCGTGGACGAGAAGCGGCCGGCCCGCGAGGAGGACGAGAGCCTTCGGCCCGCCCTCGTGGAAGCGGGTACCGAAGCCGGCGGCCGGGACGAGAGCCGTGGCCTGGCTCACCGTGCGAGAACTTCCGCTTCCTTCGTCTTGAGGATGTGGTCGACCTCGGCGACGCTCTTGTCCGTGAGCTTCTGGATCTCGTCGAGGGCGCGTTTCTCGTCGTCCGCCGAAACAGCGGAGGCCTTCGCCTCCTTCTTGATGGCGTCGTTCGCCTCGTGGCGGTGGTGGCGGATCTCGACCTTCGCGTGCTCGGCGAAGCCGTGAGCCTTCTTGATGATCTCCTTGCGCCGCTCCTCCGTGGGCTGCGGCACGGGAATCCTGACGACCTTTCCGTCCGACGACGGGTTGAGCCCGAGGTCGCTCGTTCGGATCGCCTTCTCGATGGCCGGGCAGAGCGACGGCTCCCAGGGAGACGCGAGGAGCAGAGTGGCATCCGGCGCGGAGAGGTTCGCGACCTGGTTGAGCGGCGTCGCCGTCCCGTAGTATTCCACGAAGATCCCTTCGAGGATCCCCACCGAGGCCCGCCCGGTGCGCAGGTGCTTGAGCTCGTGCTTGAGGGCCTCGATCGAGGCGTGCATCCGCCTCTCGGTTTCCTTCTTCGTCTCGGCGATCGTGGGCATGGCGTACTCCTTGTTCGGGCGGGCGCGGCGTCAGGCGCGCCCTGCGTCGACCACGCTTCCGACCGGCTCGCCCAGGACGACGCGGCGGATGTTCCCGGGGACGAGCAGGTTGAACACGCGGATCGGCATGCGATTGTCGCGGCAGAGGGCGACCGACGTCGCGTCCATGACGGCGAGCCGCTTCTCGAGGACGTCCTGGTAGCTGACACGCGGGAGGAATTCGGCGTTCGGGTTCTTCTTCGGATCGTCCGAGTAGATGCCGTCGACGCGCGTCGCCTTGAGAATCGCGTCGGCGCGGATCTCGTTGGCGCGGAGGGCCGCCGCCGAGTCCGTCGTGAAGTACGGGTTGCCCGTGCCGCCCGCGAAGATGACGCAGCGTTTCTTTTCGAGATGGCGGATCGCGCGGCGCCGGATGAACGGCTCGGCGACGGCGCGCACCTCGAACGCCGTCATGACGCGGGTATGGATCTCGCGCTTCTCCATCGCGTCCTGGAGCGCGAGGGCGTTGATGACGGTCGCGAGCATCCCCATGTTGTCGCCCGTGACGCGGTCGATGCCCTGCGTGGCGGCCGACACTCCCCGGATGATGTTCCCGCCCCCGATCACGATCGCCGTCTCGACGCCGAGTCGCGCGACCTCGGCGACCTCGTCCGCGATGCGGGCGACGACCGCCGGCTCGATGCCGAAGGGCTGGTTGCCGAGGAGCGCCTCCCCGGAGAGCTTCAGCAGGACCCGGCGGTAGCGGGGTTCCACGGCGTTACTTCGTCAGCGCGGCGACTTCGGCGGCGAAATCGCCCCCGGCCTTCTTCTCGACGCCCTCGCCCACCTTGTAGCGGACGAAACGAATCACGGCCGCGTCCTTGGCGCCGCGCTCGGCGACGACCTGGGAGACCTTTTTCGAGTCGTCCTTCGCGAACGCCTGGTCGAGGAGGACGACCTCGCCGTACCACTTGCCGATCATTCCCTCGACCATCTTCTCGGCGACGGCCTCGGGCTTGCCCGCGGCGATCGCCTTGGCGCGCGCGATCTCCCTCTCGTCGGCGAGAGCCTTGGCGGAAACGCCGTCCCGGGTCGCGAACTGCGGCGCGAGCGCGGCGACGTGCATCGCGAGGTCCTTTCCGAGGTCCTCGGGCATGCCCTTCGTCTCGATCACGACGACCGTCTTGTCGCCCGGGTGCGCGTAGAGCGTGAGCGACGAGCCGGGGCCCGCGACGAGGCGCGCGAAGCGGCGCAGCTCGGTCTTCTCGCCGAGGTCGCCGGTGAACGCCTGGAGGCACTCCCCGATCGTGGCGCCGGCGTGGGGCATCTTCGAGGGCGGAGCCGACGCCGTCAGCGCGGCGACGTCTCCGTCGGCGGTGTCGCCGAGGGCCTCGTGGCCGTGCACGAAGTTCGTGATCGCGTGAAGCGCCTGCTTGAACTTCTCCGTCTTCGCGACGAAGTCGGTCTCGCAGTTCAGCTCGATCAGGGCCGCGACGCCGCTGCCCACGTGGTAGCCGATGAGCCCGTCGGCCGCGACGCGCCCGGCCTTCTTGGCCGCGGCGGCGAGGCCCTTCTTGCGGAGGATCTTCTCGGCCTCCTCGATATTGCCGTTCGTCTCTTCGAGCGCGCTCTTGCAATCGAGCATGCCGGCGCCCGTCTTGTCCCGGAGCATCTTGACCGTCACTGCGGAAATCGCCATGGAGTCCTCTCTGACATCAAAAAGGCCGGCGGGGGACCCCAAGTCCTCCCGCCGGCCCGAATCGCGTGGATCGGGATCAGGCCTGGACGGGGACGGCGGGGCCTTCGGGCTTGGCCGCGCCCGCCTCGGTCACCTGGAAGTTCGTGGGCATCGGCTCGTCCTCGCCGTGGACCACCTTCCCGACGAAGCGCTCTTCCTGCGCGTGCAGGCCCTCGAGCACCGCGTCGGCGATCTTGCCCGTGAAGAGCTTGATCGCCCGGATGGCGTCGTCGTTGCCGGGGATCACGAAGCTGATGTCGTCGGGGTCGCAGTTCGTGTCGACGATGGCGACGACCGGGATGCCGAGCTTCTTGGCCTCGAGGATCGCGATCGCCTCCTTCTTGGGGTCGATCACGAACAGGACGTCCGGAAGCTCCTCCATCTCCTTGATGCCGACGAGGTTCTTGGCGAGCTTCGCCTTCTCGCGGTCGAGCTGGATGCGCTCCTTCTTGGTGAGGATCGCGTCCGAGCCCTCCACGAGCATGGCCTCGATCTCCTTGAGGCGCGAGATCGACTTGCGGATCGTCACGAAGTTCGTGAGCGTGCCGCCGAGCCAGCGGTTGTTCACGTAGAACATGCCGCAGCGGTTGGCTTCCTCGTAGATCGCGTCCTGCGCCTGGCGCTTCGTCCCCACGAAGAGGATGTTCTTGCCCTGCGACGCGACGTCCGTGATGAAGGCCGCGGCCTCGCGGAAGCACTTCAGCGTCTTCTGGAGGTCGATGATGTAGATCCCGTTGCGCTTGCCGAAGATGAACTTCTTCATCTTCGGGTTCCAGCGCTTCGTCTGGTGGCCGAAGTGAACGCCCGCCTCGAGCAGCTCCTTCATCGTGATCTGGCTCATTCGTCCCCCATTACCTCTTCGAGAACTGGAACCGGGCGCGGGCGCCGCGCTGGCCGTACTTCTTGCGCTCCTTCATGCGCGAGTCGCGCGTGAGGAGGCCTGCCTTCTTCAGGGCGCCGCGGAGCTCGCCGTTGAACAGGCAGAGCGCGCGGGCGATACCGTGACGGATCGCGCCGGCCTGGCCCGCGCTCCCGCCGCCCTCGACGAGGGCGACGACGTCGAACTTCTCGACCGTCTCGGTGAGCTGCAGGGGCTGGCGGATGACCATCTTGAGCACGTCGTTCGGGAAGTAGTCTTCGAAGGTGCGGTCGTTGACCTGGACCGCGCCCTTCCCGGGGCGGAGGAACACGCGGGCGACGGATTCCTTGCGGCGTCCGACGGCCTGAAACTGGAGGTTCGTCACGGGGTGCGCTTCTCCTTCGTCCCGGTCAGACCGCGACGGCCGCGGGGGCCTGGGCGGTGTGCGGGTGGTGCGGACCCGCGTAGACCTTGAGCTTCTTGAACATCTTCCGGCCGAGCTTCGTCTTCGGGAGCATGCCCTTGACGGCTTCTTCAATGACGCGCTCGGGCTTCGTGGCCCGGAGCTTGTCGAACTCGACCGTCTTCACCCCGCCCGGGAAACCCGTGTGGTGGCGGTAGAGCTTCGACTGCGACTTGGCGCCGGTCAAGGCGACCTTCTCGGCGTTCACGACGACGACGAAGTCGCCGGTGTCGAGGAACGGCGTGTAGATGGCCTTGGTCTTGCCCGTGAGGTGCCGTGCGACGAGCGTCGCGAGGCGGCCGAGGACCTTCCCGTCGGCGTCGACGACGATCCAGCGGCGGGTGTGGTCGGAAATTTTCGGGAGCGGCGTGCGAGTGCTCACGGGAACGGTCGTCTCCGGCCTGGGTGGTTGTGGGGTGTTTCGACCCCGTTGGAAGATGCGGGGTCGGGCTCCGATGCGGATCCGGGGAAGCATCGAAAGACCAGGGCCCCTACGGCACACGACTCGCGGGATTCAGGCAGGAACCCGAGACCCGCGGGGCAGTGGAAAATACCCCCCCATGACGCCCCTGTCAAGTAACTCTCGGTCACAATAGGACCATGCAGCCACGAATCCTCGACGGCGCCGCCGTCGCAAAGGCCCTCCGGGAGGAGGCCGCGGCAGGCGCGGCCCGCCTCGTGACCCGAGGCATCGTCCCGGGGCTCACGGTCGTCCTCGTGGGCGAGGACGCCGCGAGCTCGACCTACGTCCGGAACAAGGAAATCGCCGCGCGGGAGGCCGGATTCGCGGGCCGGACGCTTCGCTTCCCGGCCTCGCTCCCCGAGGCCGACTTGCTCGCGACGATCGACTCGCTCAACCGGGACGACGCGGTGGACGGCATCCTCGTGCAGCTTCCGCTGCCGAAGCACATCGCGACCGCCCGCGTCCTCGAGGCGATCGACCCGCGGAAGGACGCCGACGGCTTCCACCCCGAGAATGCCGGCCGCCTCCTGCAGGGCAAGCCCGCACCCGTCCCGTGCACGCCTGCCGGCATTCTCGAGCTCCTCCGGCGCGAGGGCGTGACGCTTCGCGGAACACGCGCCGTCGTCGTCGGCCGGAGCGACATCGTGGGAAAGCCCATGGCCCTCCTCCTCCTCCAGAACGACGCGACCGTCACCGTCGCGCACTCCAAGACTCGGGACCTCCCCGCCCTCTGTCGGGAGGCGGACCTCCTCGTCGCGGCGATCGGGCGGCCGGGCTTCGTGACCGGCGACTTCGTGAAGGAGGGCGCGGTCGTCGTGGACGTGGGCATCAACCGCGTGACGACGCGCGCGGATCTCGAGCGCTTCTTCCCGGGCGACGCGAAGCGGCTCGCGGCGTTCGAGAAGAACGGCTCGACGCTCGTCGGCGACTGCGACCCCGCGACGGCGTTCCCGAGGGCCTCGCGCTACACGCCCGTCCCGGGCGGAGTCGGCCCCCTGACGATTGCCCACCTCCTCCTCAACACGCTCCGGCTCTGCGAGGCGCGACGCGGATGATCCTCAAGGTCGGGCTCACGGGCGGCCTCGCGTCGGGCAAGAGCACGATTGCCGAGGGCCTCGAGAAGCGCGGGATCCCCGTGCGCGACGCGGACCGGATGGTCCACGAGCTCTACGCTCCGGGCGCCGCGGGCGCGCGGGCCGTCGCCGCGGCGTTCGGTCCCGAGTTCCTCGCGGCCGACGGCTCCGTCGACCGCCCGAAGCTCTCGATGCACGTGTTCCACGACGCCGAGCAGTTGGCGAGGCTGAACGGGCTCATTCACCCGCTCGTCCGCGAGGCGCAGGCGAAGTGGTTCGAGGAGCTCGCCGCGAGAGGCGAGCCGCTCGGCGTCATCGAGGCGACGCTCCTCGTCGAGACCGGCGGGCGCGAGCGCTTCGACGTCCTCGTCGCGGTCTCGGCGCCGGCCGACATGCGCCTCCAGCGCGCGGTCAGGCGCAGCGGCGAGACGGACCCGAACGAGTTCGTGAAGCGGATGTCGGCGCAGTTCTCCGACGCGGCGCGCGAGGAGGTCTCCGACATCGTGATCCGGACGGACGGCACGCGCGAGGAACTCGAGGACAAGATCGACCGGCTCGCCGACGAACTGCGCGTCCGCGCGGCGGACGCGGGCGCCGGCCGCCGCAGCGGGTTCTTCAGCCGGCCGTGAGCGCGGCGCGCAAGGCCGCGAACGCCCGGGCGCGGTGAGACACCGCGTTCTTCTCGTCGTCGCCCATCTCCGCGAACGTGCGCGTCTCCCCCTCGGGGATGAACAGCACGTCCCAGCCGAAGCCGTTCTCGCCGCGGGGGTGGAGCGCGATCGAGCCCTTCACGCGCCCCTCCGCGACGATCACGTCCGGCTCGCGCTGACCGGGCCTCGCGACGGCGAGAACGGACACCGCCTCCGCGGCGCGGTCCGAGAACCCGTCCAGCATCTTCGCGAGGCCTTCCTGCCCGAGGACACCCATCGTGATGAACTTCGTGAGCGGGCCCGGGAACCCTCCCCAGCCCGCGACCGCGAGCCCCGAGTCCTCGACGAGGACGGGAACGCCGAGCGCGTGCGCCGCGACGATCGCCTTTGCCCGCGCGACCTCGCGGAAGTCGAGGGACTGGATCTCGGGCAGGTCCAGCGCCCGCGCCTCGACGGCGCGGCCGAGGAGGACCGAGGCCTCGCGCGCCTTGCCGGGGTTCGACGTAACGAAGACCAGGCCGGCGAGCGCGTCGGTCACGGGGTCGTGACGGGGCGCCCCGAGGCGTCGAGCTTCAGGCGAAACGCCGTCATTCCCTTCGACAGGCCTTTGAGCTTCTGCTCGCCGAGGGGCTCGAACTCGTAGGTCCCGCCAGCCTGCCGCGCCGTCTCGACGCCGACGACGACCTCGTTCGGCCCTGCGACCGTCGACTCGAGGCGCGCCGCGACGTTGACCGTGTTGCCGAGCACCGTGTAGTCGACGCGGCGGTCGGACCCGATGTCGCCCACGAACGCCCGCCCCGTGTTCACGCCGACGCGCACCGCGACGGACGGTTCCCCGTCCGCGGCGCGCTGCAGGTTCCAGGCGTGGAGACTCTCGATGAGCTTTGCGGCCGCGGCGACGGCGCGGCGCGCGTGGTCGGGCTGCGGGATCGGCGCGCCGAAGAACGCCATGACGGCATCGCCGATGAACTTGTCGAGCGTCCCCCCCTGCTCGAAGATCGCGTCCGCCGCAAACGTGAAGACACGCTCGAGAAAGCGCGAGACCTCTTCGGGGTCCATCGTCTCGGCCGAAGACGTGAAGCCGACGATGTCCGCGAAGAAGACGGTGACCTCGCGTGTCCGCACGCTCTCGACGCCCTGCGGCCCTCCCGTCACGATCTCGTCGACGACGCCCGGCGAGTGGTACCGCGACAGCCGCTCGCGGATGCGCTCCTCGCGCTCGATCCGGCCCTGGAGGCGCGCGCGCTCGATCGCGACGGCCGCGAAGTTGCCGAGGGCGGTCAGGAGGTCGAGGTCGTCGGCCGTGAACGTTCCCGCCTTCAGAGGCGTGTCCACGTGGAGCGCGCCGATCACGCGGTCGCGGTCCCAGAGCGGCACGCACATCGCCGAGCGGATCTGCTGGATGCGGATGGACTGGCCGGCTTCGAAGCGGTCGTCGGCGAGCGCGTCGGAGGTGAGCACGGCCACGCGGTCGCGCACGACGGACTCGACGATCGTGTGCGAGAACGAGGCCTCGGGATCGGACCCCTCCCTCCCGCGGCGCCGCGCAAGCGTCGGAGTGGGCCTCCCGTCCTTCTCGAGCAGGACGACGACGGCGCGTTCGGCCGGAAGGAAGTCGAAGAGAAGGTCGACGACCTTCGACAGGATCTGTCCGACCTCGCGCGCCTCGATGAGCGTGCGGGCGACCAGGACCATCGCCTCGAAGACCTTCTCGCGCGTCGCGGGCCGGCGCCCCGCCATCGTCCCCGCGAGCACGTCCTCCTTCGGGAGAGGGGCCGCGTCGAATCCGAAGTCGCGGTTGAAGTCCGCGATGGACCGCACGAACGTCGCGCTCGAGTCGCTGATCGACGCCGTCGCGCGCCCGCGGAACGTCGGCTGCTCGTTCACCGTGAGCGTGAACGTCCCCACGGTGAGCACGTCGCCGGGCTTGATCCGGGCCGCCGGCGTGAACTCGCCGTTGACCTTCAGGCCGTTCGTGGACTTCAGGTCCTCGATCGTCCAGACGCCGCCGCTCTCGGACAGGAGCGCGTGCTTGCGCGACACCGAGAAATCGTTGAGGACGATCCCGTTTTCACTCGATCGGCCGATCGACACGTCGTTTCCCGACAGCAGGTACCGTCGGGTCTGACCTTCGACCTCGTAGACGAGCTCCATCAACGGCATGAAGAGCCGCGATTATAGGTGCGTCCGGTCAGTCGGGAGGCGGCTCGCGCTCGGCGTGAAGCGCAAACTTGACGCGGATCACCTTCCAGACGGCGACGGCCTGTCCGTTGACGCGCGCGGGGCGGTACGTCCACTTCCGCACGGCGTCCGTCGCCGCCTCCGTCATCCCGAACGGGGCTCCGGTCACGGTCTCGATCCGGCCGATCGTGCCGTTCGCCTCCACGACGACGCGCAGGACGACGTCGCCGCCGAGCTTCATGCGTTTGGCGGCCTCGGGGTACTGCGGGTCGACGCGCGTGATGAGCACGGGCAGCTCCGAGCCCTCCGGAAGCGCCGTGAGTGGCGCCGCCGGCGCCGCGCCCGGGGACGATGGGGCCGGCGGGGCCGCCGGCGCGAATCCCGCGGCGGGGATCTCGCCGGGCGGCGGCGCGGTGGAGCGGGGCGTGGGCCGCGTTTCCCGGTCCGGGACGCCGAGAGCCTGGACCTCGGGCGCGACGCCCTTTCCCGGGGGCGAGCCCGGCGCGGGGGCCACCGCGGACGGCAGCAGCCGGATCGAGCGGGCCGGCACGAACGCGAGCATCTTTCCGGAGAGGCGCACGCCGAAGAAATCGTGGTCGGCGAGGATCACCTCCACGTCATCCCCGTCCTCGAGAGTGCCCCATCGCGCGGCGCCGTAGTCGGGCGCGAGGAGGATCGGGCAGGGCTCGACGGCACGCCCCGGCTGGGCCTCGAATGCCTTGACGGCCTCGGCGCGCGCCTCGCGCGCCTCGCGGTCGGCGATTCGCTCGACGGAGGCGGCGGGCACCCAGACGTCTCCGCCGGGGCCCGACACGCGGAGCAGGTCTCCCTTGGCCTCGCGGATCCTCACGGCCGTTCCGCGCACGAGCGTCGAAGCGGCCGCGGACTTCGCCGAGGGTTCCGCGCGTCCGGGAACCCTCTCGAGCGTCACGATCGCGCGGTCGTCCGCCGGAGCGCCCGGCCCGCCCGGCCGCGGCGGCTTCCGGCACCCCGGCGCGGAGGACGCGAGCACCGCGATCGCCGCGGCCCCGGCGAGGAGGCGGGCGCGGCGGGTCAGGGCTCTCCCATCAGCGTGACGAGGATCGCCTTCTGCACGTGGAGGCGGTTCTCCGCTTCGTCGTAGATGACCGAGCGCGGCCCGTCGCAGACGTCCGCGGCCACCTCCTCGCCGCGGTGCGCGGGCAGGCAATGCATGAAGACGGCGTCCTTGTGCGCGCGGGCCATGAGCGCGCTCGAGACGGTCCAGCCGGCGAAGTCCCGGACCCTCTTCGCCTGCTCCGCCTCCTGCCCCATCGACGCCCAGACGTCCGTGTAGACGACGTGCGCGCCCTCGACGGCCTGTTCGGCGTCGTTCGTGACGAGCAACTTCGTCCCCGCGGCCGCCGCGTCGGCCCTCGCGTTCTCCGTGACCCCTGCGTGGGGCTCGTAGCCCTTCGGCGTCGCGACCGCGACGTCCACGCCGCACTTCGGGCCGCCGTACATGAGGGAGTGCGCCATGTTGTTGCCGTCGCCCACGTAGGTCAGCTTCAGCCCCTTGAGGCTTCCGAACTTCTCGGACATCGTGAAGTAGTCCGTGAGCGCCTGGCAGGGGTGGAGGAGGTCCGTGAGCCCGTTGACCACCGGGATCGTCGCGTAGGTCGCGAGGTCGAGGACCGTCTGGTGCGCGAACGTGCGCGCCATGATCCCGTCGACGTAGCGCGACAGGACCCGCGCCGTGTCGGAGACCGGCTCGCCGCGCCCGAGCTGGATGTCGCGCGACGAGAGGAACTGGGCCGCGCCGCCGAGCTGCGTCATTCCCGCTTCGAACGAGACGCGGGTCCGCGTCGAGGATTTCTCGAAGATCATCGCGAGGATCTTCCCCGAGAGGGCCGAGCGGTACTCGCGCGGGCGTGCCTTGATGTCCGCCGCGCGCACGAGGAGCGCTCCGACTTCGGCGGCCGTGAGGTCGTGGATCGAGATCAGGTCTTTGCGTCGCATGGCGTTTCCATTCTCACACCCGGTCGCGCACGAGCGGCATCGTCATGCAGCGGGGGCCTCCCCGCGCGCGGGAGAGCTCCGGGGCCGACATGAGGATCGCCTGTTTGACCGGTTTTTTTCGTTCGAGCGTCTCGCGCCCGAGCAGCAGGTCGTCGTCCGAAAGGATGCGGTAACCGCGCCGCGCGAGCTCGTCCGCCGTCCGGATGTTGCGGTCGTAGCCGAGCACGAGACCCGGCGCGAGCGCGAAGAGGTTCGCGCCGTCGGTCCACTGCTCGCGCTGCTGGTCGATGGGGTCGGCGCCGCCGCACGAGATCGGCTCGAGGTCGATCCCGTGCGCACGCAGCGCAGACAGGAGGTCGTCCTTCGTCGTCCACGACACCTCGCGCCCCGTGAGATCGGCCTCGTACACGTCGACCTCCTCGGCGCCACCGGCCAGGATCATCGGCGCGTGGCAGAGGCACTCTCCTTCGGAGAGCCTCGTGAATATCGTGTCGAGGTGCATCGTCGCCCGCTGCGGCGGGATCGCGACCACGAGGATCCGCCGGACGGGCGACTTCTCCTTGCGGAGGGCCTCGGCGAGGCGCTCGACCGTAATCTTCTCCGTGCGCTCCGAGTAGCCGATCACGAGCGTCTCGGCCGACATCACGAGGACGTCGCCGCCCTCCAGCGTCGGGCGCATCCGCGCGAGCGACAGGCTTTTCTCCTCCGCCGCGAACTCGCGGAACCAGAACGCGTCGGAGCGCCGGCCGAAACGCGGGTGGAACGCGAAAATGGCCCCCGAGAGAAGCGGCTCGCGCCAGCGGGCGCGCGTCGCCATCGCGCTCCGGATCACGCGGTCCCCGAGGACGACCGCCGGGTCCCGCTGGAAGAACCAGTTCGGGAGGGGCGGCAGGAGGTAGAGGGAGTCCGGCGAGCCCGTGATTTCCGGCCGCGGGTGTTCGATGCCCTCCACGAGGCCGGCCGCGAGACGGTCGGCGGGCAGGTCGTTCAGGGCGACGAGCACGGCGGGCGGCCACGCGAGCAGCGTCGCGAGCTCCGTGAGGATCGCGTTGCGTGCGCCCGCGTCCTGGAGGACCTCCTCGAGCAGCTCCCGGGCCTCGAAAACCTCGTCCGCGACGAACTTCAGGACCTGCCGGAAGCGCCGGTGCTCCTCGCGGGCGCGGGCCCCGAAGAGGATGTCGTCGAACAGGAGGTCCTGCATCATCGCCGGAACCATCCGGTCGATCTCGCGGCCGGGCTCGTGGACGAGAACGGCTCGCAGGCGGCCGATTTCGGATTCGATGCGCAACGTCATGTAACTCGCGGCTCGGGGCCGCCGCGGTGATGCTAACCTGAGGGCCTTCGGGGAGAGCGCATGGAAGAGGTCGCCTTCGTCGTCTGCCTGAACTGCGACACCCCCTGCTACTCGTTCGAGTACGAGGAGAGGAAGGGAATCCTGAGCGCGTTCTGCGCCATCTGCGGCAACGACGACGTCAAGGAGTTCCGGCTTCCGACCGACGACGAGGTGGAGGAGGAATGAACGGTTCGCCCGCGGACCGATGGGAGAACCCCCTCACGACGCGCTACGCGTCCGCCGAGATGTCCTCCCTGTTCTCGGCGCGGTCGAAGTTCACCGCGTGGCGCCGGCTCTGGCTCTGGCTCGCCGAGGCCGAGAAGCAGCTCGGCCTGCCGATCCCGGAGGCTTCGCTGGAGGCCCTGCGTGCCCACCTCGTCCCGACGGACGCCGAGCTCGACGCGGCCGACCGCTACGAACGCGAGACGAAGCACGACGTCATGGCGCACCTCCATGCGCTGGGCGACGTCGCCCCGGCCGCCAAGGGCGTCCTCCATCTCGGCGCGACGTCGGCATTCGTGGGCGACAACGCCGACCTGCTGCTCCTGCGGGAGGCGCTCCGGCTCCTCGCGACGCGGACCGTGCGCGTCATGGGGCGGCTGTCGCGGTTCGCGCGCGCCTACCGCGACCTCCCCTGCCTCGGCTTCACGCACTTCCAGGCCGCGCAGCCCACGACGGTCGGCAAGCGCGCGTGCCTGTGGCTGCAGGATCTCGCGCTCGACCACCGCGAGCTCGTCCGCCGCGCCGACGAGCTGCGCTTCCTCGGCTGCAAGGGCGCCACCGGCACCCAGGCCTCCTTCGTCGCACTCTTCGACGGCGATGCGGACAAGGCCGAGAGCCTCGACAAGCTCGTCGCGGAGAAGGCGGGCTTCCCCGACCGCCTCCTGATCTCGGGTCAGACGTACACGCGCAAGCAGGACGCGCTCGTCCTCTCGGCGCTCTCGGGCCTCGCCTCTTCCGCCTCGAAGTTCGCGAACGACGTGCGGCTGCTCCAGCACCTCAAGGAGGTCGAGGAGCCGTTCGGGAAGAAGCAGGTCGGCTCGTCCGCGATGCCGTACAAGCGCAATCCGATGAAGTGCGAGCGGATGAACGCGCTCGCGCGCTGGCTCCTCTCGGTCTCGGACAACGGGAACTGGACGCACGCGACGCAGTGGTTCGAGCGCACGCTCGACGACTCCGCGAACCGCCGCCTCGCGCTCGCCGAGGCGTTCCTCTCGGCGGACTCGATCCTGCTCCTGTGGGATTCCGTCGCGGACGGCCTCGTCGTCCACCCGTCCGTCGTCCGGCGCCGCCTCGACGTCGAGATCCCGTTCCTCGCCACCGAGAACATCCTCATGGCGGCCGCGATCAAAGGCGGCGACCGGCAGGTCCTGCACGAGAAGATCCGTCTCCTCGCGCAGGCCGCGGGCGACCGGATGAAGAACGAGGGCGGCGACAACGACCTCCTGTTCCGGATCGCGGCCGACGCGTCGTTCGGGCTGACCCCGGCCGAGATCCAGGCGGCCGCCGATCCTGCCCGCTTCATCGGGCGCGCGCCGGAGCAGGTGGACGAGTTCCTCGACGTCGAGATCGAGCCCATCCTCGCGACGGACCCCGCCGCCGCCTCCGGTGAAACGCACGAAGAGGTTCGGGTTTGAGGCGAAGAAGAGAGAAGAGAAAAGAGAGAAGAGAAGATTTTCTTTGAAGGTGAATAGAGCGGCTGCGCGCGGCGCGGCCATCGCCGCGTGGCGCCGCCGGCGCCCAACCCTCTTCCCACTCAAAGAAATCTCCCTGGTGCTCTTCGGGCTTGGCCTCGCTGCCTGTTCGTCGACACCGAAGGCGGTCTCACCGGCGGCGGCGCCGGCGCAGGGCGCCATCGAGCGCGGCCTCGCGTCGTGGTACGGGAAGGAGTTCGACGGGCTGCCGACGGCGTCCGGCGAGACGTTCCGCCCCGAGAAGATCTCCGCCGCGCACCGCACGCTGCCGCTCGGCACGGTCGTCGACGTCACGAACGAGAAGAACGGGAGGTCCGTGCGCGTGAAGGTCAACGACCGCGGCCCGTTCGTGGCCGGGCGCATCGTGGACCTCTCGAAGGCCGCCGCCGCCGAGATCGGCTCGGTCGGGGACGGCGTCGTGCCCGTGACGCTGCGCGTCGTGACGCTCGGCGACAATTCGAGGATCCGCGCGAAGAGCGACGAGCCGCCCGTCCCGACGCCCGCGAACACGGCGACGAAGGGCGAGCCGGGGGCGCCCGCCGTCCGGCCCGCGAGCACCGGATGGGCGGTCCAGGCGGGAGCGTTCGGCTCGCCGGAGAACGCGGTGAAGCTGCGCGAGCGCCTCGCCGCGCGCTACCCGTCGCCGTGGGTCGAGGACTTCAAGGGCCTGCGGCGCGTGAAGTTCGGTCCCTACGCGACGAAGGCCGAAGCCGAGGCCGCGCGCGACTCCCTGGGCGACCTCGGGCTCGCCGGCATCGTCGTCGAGGCGCGCTGAGATGTCGCGGACACGCTGGCTCGCGGCCGTCTGGATTGCGGCCGCGCTCGTCCCGCTCGCCGTCTTTCACCGGACCGCCGTCGCGCCCGCATCGCGGCTCGTCGCGGCCCTGCCCTCGGCGAACCCGCTCGACGACCCCGCCACGAACGCCACCGCGATCGCCCGGGCGTGGGCCCGCTGGGAGCGCGGAGACGTCCGCATCGCCGACGACCGTGTCTTCGCGCCGGTGCCGGACGCTCTTGCGACCGGAGAGTGGCTCCCCCTCGCGTCGATCGTCGGCTACCCGTTCCACGCGCTCACCGGTTCGGTGCCGGCGGGTGTGAACGCGGCGTACTTCCTCGCCGTCTTCAGCTTCCCCGTGCTCCTCTATGCCTTCTACGCGCGGCTCGCGAGGCCCGGCCTCGCGCCGGCCGTCGCCGCGTTCGCCGTCGCCTACGGGCCCGGCCGCATGAACACCCTGGGAGTTCTCGCCGGCCTGTCCACGGCCTTCGCCCTGCTCGCGGCGATGGCGGCCTGCGATTTTCTCCGGAAGGGCCGCGGCCGGAACCTCGCGCTCTTCGGCGCGGCGCTCGTCGCCCAGGGCCTCTTCAGCCTCTACGGGATCGCGCTGGGTCTCGTGTTCGCCGTCCCCGCCGTCCTCATCGTCGCCGGAAAGGAGGCCTTCCGGCCGCGCCGCGCCGCTGCTCTCGCGGGGACCGGCCTCGCCGCGTTCCTGCTTCTGACCATTCCGTACGGGCCGTACTTCCGCATCGGCGAGTCTCTCGGCGTCGTGCCGGGCATCCGCACGTTCGAGGCTCACTCCGCGGACCTCCTCTCGCTCCTTCACGGCGGGATCTTCGGCGGGCCCGTGCGGGACGCGCTGGAGCGTCTCGTGCCGGGCTTCCCGCTCGGCGCCGCCGCGTTCTTCCCGACGCTCGCGTTCACGTTCGCGATCGGCCTCTGGGCCGCGCGGGGCCGGAGCGCGCGCTCCCCGATCCCGTGGCTCGGGCTCGCCGCCGCTCTCTTTCTCTGCTCGCTGGGGCCGACGATCCACGTCGCGGGCCGGCCGATCGGTCCCGGGCCCTATCGCCTGCTCACGGGTCTGCCCGTCCTCTCGTCCCTGAGGGGAATCCACCGGTTCGACCAGTGGTTCGACGTCGCGCTCGGGGCCGCGGCCGTGCTGTCGCTCGCCGCCGTGGCCGGGCACGCGAAGGCCGCGGCTTTCCGTGCGGCGTTCACGGGGCTGGCCCTCCTCGACCTCTGGCCCGCCGACATTCCCGCCACCGCGTTTCCCGCCCCGTCGGCCTACGTCGATCGGCTGACCGCGCTTCCGCGCGACGCGTCGGTCGCCCTCTACCCCTGGAACCGATCCACCTCGACGCAGGCATGGATCGACCAGCTGAGCCACGGGCGTCGCGTCGTCAACGGCTGGTTCACCTACGCCCCCGCGACGCACACGTGGGCGGAGCGGACGCTCGCGGCCCTCCCGGTCTCGGGCGGCGTCGCGCTGCTTCGCGAGATGGGTGCGTCCGTCATCGCGGTCGACCGGCGCGCGCTCCCGGGCCCCGCGCGGGCCGACGTCGACGCCCTCGCGGCAGGAGTCGGCGGGATCGAGGCACGGGAGGAGGTCGCCGGCTTCACGCTCCTCCGGCTCGCCCGCCGCGAACCGTGTTTCATCCGGCCGGGGTCGCCGCCGCTCGTCTTCCGGGGGCGGACCGCCGAAGCCGCCTGCCGCCCGGACGGACTCGTCTTTCGGGCCGGCCCCGAGCAACGCGACGTTCTCCTGCGCCCGTCGGACGGCTCCCCGGTGCGCGCGTCGCTCCGCGCGCCCGTCGCGAGCCCTCCTCCGCTCCGATTCACCCTCTCGGCCGACGCTCCGGCGGGCACGCGGGTCGAGGACGCGAAGTCCGGCCGGGTGCTCGGACAGGTCGCGGCGCGCTGATCAGCGGCCGCGCACCGGGCGGTGGAACGCGCCGGTCACGAGGCGGTCGAGGAGCCTCCCGAGCGGCAGGCCCGAGGCCTCCCACATCTTCGGGAACATCGAGATCGGCGTGAACCCGGGCAGCGAGTTGAGCTCGCTGAGGAGAATCCGCTGCGTCCCGCGCTCGAGGAAGAAGTCCACGCGGGCGAAACCCTCCCCCCCGAGGACGTCGAAGGCCCGCGCCGCGAGCCGCCGGATCTCCTCCTTCGTGCCCGCGGTCAGGTCCGCGGGGATGACGCTGCGCGAGCCCGAGTCGATGTACTTGTCTTCGTAGTCGTAGAACTCGTGACCGGGCACGATCTCGCCGGGCAGCGAAGCCTCCGTCGGCCCGCCCTTTTCGCCCTCGAGGACCGAGCACTCGATCTCCCGCGCGTCGACGCCCTGCTCGACGAGAACGCGCGAATCGACGAGAAGCGCGGCTTCGACCGCCTTCGCGATCTGCGACTCGTCCTTCACCTTCGAGACCCCGACGGACGAGCCGGCACAGGACGGCTTCACGAAGACCGGGAAGCCCAGGCCGTCGATCCGCGTCGTGAGCGCCGCCCGCGACGCGGGCGAGGCCCACTCGGCACGCGAGAAGCCCACGTACTTCACCTGCGGGAGCCCCGCGGCGCCGAACGCCGCCTTCATGAAGATCTTGTCCATCCCGACGGCCGACGCGGCGACGCCGCAGCCGACGTAGGGGATTCCGAGAGCCTCGAAGAGGCCCTGGACGACGCCGTCCTCGCCGAACGTGCCGTGCACGATCGGGAAGAGGACGTCGGCGCCGGCGGCGTGCCACGCCGAGAAGAACGAGTCCACGATCTCCGCGGTCCGGGCCGGCCGGCTGCCGGGCTTCACCCCGTCGACGAGCAGGTCCTTCGCAGGCCGCTCCAGCTGGCGCGTCAGCTCGGCCTTGGAGGCCTTGGGCCCGCTCCAGATCCCGTCCTTGCCGACGAACACCGGGATCGCCTCGTATTTCTCGAACGGCAGGTTCTCGAGCAGGCACTTTGCCGAGAGGAACGACACGCCGTGCTCGCGCGAGGGCCCGCCGAAGACGACGCCGACGCGCGTCTTCGACTTCACCCGGGGCGCCGTCACGGCGTCACCCAATCGTCACGAGCCGGGCGGTCTCGACGCCTTCCAGCCCCGCGAGACAGGCCACGAGATCGGGCCCGATGCCCCCCGCCGGCGGGTCCACCCGCACGACCGCCGCGGCGCGCCCGCCGCTTCCGCGCGCGAGCGCGAAGTCGACGATGTTGACGCCCTTCTGGCCGAGGCACGTGCCGATGCGCCCGATGACGCCCGGAACGTCCTGGTTCGAGAGGACGAGCATCGTCCCCTGCGGCTTGAACTCGAGGGAGAGCCCGTCGAGAGAGACGATGCGCCCGTGCGAGTCGCCGAAGAGCGTCGCCGAGACCGTGCGAGACCCTTTCGGGGTGTCCACGGCGACTGTCAGCAGGTTCGCGTAGCCGGAGGCTTCCTCGCGCACGGAATCCGCGAGCGCGATGCCGCGCGCCTTCGCGATCGCCGCGGCGTTCACGAGGTTGACTTCCTCGACGCCCGAGAGAACCCCCTTCACCGCGGCGACGACCGCGGCCTTCCGCGCGCCCTCCGGGACGCCCGAGAGCGTGACCGAGATCCGCGTCGGGGCGGCCTCCGCGGCCTGGCCGAGGAACGAGCCCGCGAGCTCCGCGAGACGCATCCAGGGAAGCGCGGCGTGCGGGTCGCCGCCCGCCGGGAACGGCAGGTTGACGGCCGCGACGAACGGCGAGCCCTTGAGGGCCTCCGAGAGCATCTCGACGGTTTCCACGGCGACGCGGTCCTGCGCCTCCACCGTCGAGGCGCCGAGGTGCGGCGTGCAGAGCACCTTCGGGTGCTTCATGAGCGTGAAGTCCTTCGGGGGCTCCACGGAGAAGACGTCCAGCGCGGCCCCTCCGAGCTTCCCGGAGTCCAGGGCCTCGACGAGCGCCGCCTCGTCCACGAGCGCGCCGCGCGCGCAGTTCACGAGGAGGGCGCCCTTCTTCATCCTCTCGAACTGCATCGGACCGAGCAGGTGCTTGGTCTCGGCGCCCCCCGGCGCGTGGAGGGAGACGACGTCCGACTGCGCGAGGAGCTCGTCCAGCGTGACCGGCTTGACGCCCAGCTCCGCCGCGCGCTCCGGCGTCACGAACGGGTCGAAAGCGAGGAGCGTCAGGTTCCACGGCCTGAGGCGCGCCGCCACGCGCGAGCCGACCTGCCCCAGCCCGACGAGGCCGACGGTCTTGCCCTGCAGCTCGGTGCCGACGAACTTCGTGCGCTTCCATTCTCCCGCCTTCAGCGAAGCCTGTGCCTCGGGAATCCGGCGCAGGAGCGCGAGCAGGAGCGCGATCGCGTGCTCCGCCGCGGAGACGACGTTCCCGGACGGAGCGTTCACGACGAGGACGCCGCGCTCGGTCGCGGCCTTCACGTCCACGTTGTCGAGGCCGACGCCGGCGCGCCCGACGACGCGCAGCCTCTTCCCCGCCGCGAGCAGCTCCTTGTCGACCTGCGTGGCCGACCGGACGACGAGGGCGTCGTAGTCGCCGATCACGGCGAGGAGCGCTTCGCGCGAGAGGTCGGTCTTGACGTCGGCCGCGAGCCCCGCGGTCTTCAGGACGGCGAGGCCCGTTTCCGACAGGGGTTCCGCGACGAGAACGCGCCCGTTCACGCGGGCACGGCAGCCTTGGCACGGAGGGCGGCGACGGCCTCCTCGTGGGCCTTCAGGTAGTTCTGCACCGAAAGGACGTCCACGTCGCCCATGTGCCCGATGCGGACGTTCGTGGCCTTGAGCTTTCCGTAGCCCGAGCCCGTCGTCCACTTCGCCGCCTTGAGCGCCTTGTTCAGCTCCTCGGCGTTGACGCCTGCGGGCGGGATCATCGACGTGACGGTCGGCGACTCGGCGCCCTTCTGCGCGAAGATCGAGAAGCCGTTCTTGCCCGCCCAGTCCGCCACGGCGGCGCGCATGGCCTCGTGGCGGGCCCAGCGGTTCTCGATCCCCTCGGCGAGGATGTGGTCGAGCTGGACGTCGAGCGCGTAGAGGAGGGACAGGCACGGCGTCGTCGGCGTCTGCTTCTTCTGGGCGAAGGCGTCGATGTCGACGAGGTCGAGGTAGAGGCCGCGGAACTTCTTCTTCTTCGCGGCCGCGAGCGTCCGCTCGGACATCGCGAAGAGCGCGAGGCCCGGCGGGAGCGCGAACGCCTTCTGGGATCCCGTGAGGACGACGTCGAGCCCCCACGCGTCCGTCTCGACCTTCGTGCCGGCGACCGAGGTCACGCAGTCGGCGAAGACGAGGGCGTCGGAGTTCTCGCGGACGACCTTCGCGATCGCCGGAAGATCGTTCAGGACGCCCGTGGACGTCTCGCTGTGGACGACCGTCACGGCGGCGTACTTCTTCGCCGCGAGCTTCGCCTTCACGTCGTCGGGAGAGATGGGCTTACCCCACTCGGCCTTGAGCGTGTCGGTCTCGAGACCGAGGCGCTGGGACATCTCGCCCCACTTCTCGGAGAACGCTCCGTTGCCGAGCGAGAGGACCGGGCCCTCGACGCAGGACACGAGGGCGGCTTCCCACACGCCCGTCGCCGAGGAGGCGAGCGTGTGCGCGCGGCCGGGGGTGGTCCGGAAGACCTTCGGGAGCTTGTCGAGGATGCGCCCGTAGAGGTCCATGAACGCCTGAGAGCGGTGGGAGAGCATGGGGCCGGTGAGCGCCTGCAGCACCTGCGGCCGGACCCACACGGGGCCCGGGTTGAAGAAGCGCACCTGGCCGGCGTTGCCGGTGGTCGAATCGAAGTTGCTCATGACGGGATTCTACGAAAGCAGGACGCCCGGAAGGTCGTTGAGATCCCTTATCAGGAGATCGGGTGAAACGGCCCGCAATTCCGTCTCCGTCGAGCTTCCGCTCGGAACCGCGACGACCGGAACGTCCGCCGCCCGGGCCGTCGCCACGTCGACGGGCATGTCCCCGACGTAGACGCTCTCTCTCCCCTTCGCGCCCATCGTCGCGAGGGCCATGAAGACCATGTGGGGGGCCGGCTTCGGGGGAAACCCGTCGTCCGGGCCGCCGACGAACGCGAAACGCGACAGAATGCCGAGCGTCCCGAGGATCTCGCGGGAAAACCTCGCGGGCTTGTTCGACGCGATCGCGATCGGGATGCCCGCCTCGACGAGGCGACGCGTCACCGCGTCCGCGCCGGGGAGGAGGACCGACGTTTCGGGCCCGACCCGTTCGTACCGCTCGCGGAAGATCCGCACGCCCTCGGCGACGTTCGCTTCGCCGACGGCCTTCGCGACGAGGACCTCGAGCCCGTGGCCGACCATCCGTCGCGTCTCGGCAGGCGTGACGGGCGGCCTCCCGAAGGCGGCGAGGACGAGCGCGAGGCACTCGTGGATCGCGGCGTAGGAATCGAGGAGCGTGCCGTCGAGGTCGAAGACGACCGCGCGGGGGGGCGCGGGGATGGGCGCCATCAGTCCACGAGAAGGACGATCTTGCCCACGTTCTCGTTTGCCGCCATTCGCCGGTGCGCCTCCGCGGCGTTCCGCAGCGGGTACGCGCAGTCGATGACGGGTGCGAGGCTCCCGTCGCCGAACGCCGGCAGCACGTCGCGGACGAACGCCCCGGTCAACGCGACCTTCTCCTCGATCGGGCGCGAGCGTAGCGTGGATCCGATGATCTTCAGGCGCTTGGACAGAACGGCGCGCAGGTCGATCTCGGCGCCCGGCCCGGCCATGCTCGCGATGAGGACGATGCGTCCGCCGCGGCGGAGCGAGCGGATGTTCGGCGAGAAGAGCGGCCCGCCGACCGAGTCGAGGACGAGATCGACCGAATCCTTCCCGAACTTCGCTTCGATCCTGCTCAGGAACTCCTGGCGCGACGTGTCCACGACGATGTCCGCGCCGAGGGCGGAGAGAGCCTCGCATTTCTTCTCCGAGCGCGCCGTCGCGACGACGGAGCAGCCCGCGCGCTTCGCGAGCTGGATCGCGGCCGTCCCGACGCCGGAGGCCGCCGCGTGGACGAGCAGCCGCTCGCCCGGCTTGAGCCCGCCCTCGTGGAAGAGGTTCAGGTACGCCGTGAACCACGCCTCGGGAATCGCAGCGGCTTCGGCGAGGGACAGGCGCGCCGGCACGGGCATCAGCATGCCGCGGGGGACGGCGACCTTCTCCGCGTAGCCGCCGCCGGAGAGGAGGAAGAACACCTTCTCCCCAGTGCCCTCGACTTCCCCTGCCGCCTCGAGGCCGAGGATCTCCGACGCACCGGGCGGCGGCGGGTACTTTCCCTCGGCCTGCAGGAGGTCGGCGCGGTTCACGGCCGTCGCGCGCACGCGGACGAGGACTTCCCCCGGCCCCGGGACGGGGTCGGGAGCGTCGCCGTAGACGAGGGCGTCCGGTCCGCCGGGCTTGGGGACGAGGATGGCTTTCATCAGCCTACGGATTCTGCGGGAGAGAAGAGAAGAGAGGAGATTTTCTTAGAAGGAGAAGAAGACCGGGGGTTTCTTCGAATGTGAATCGTGGGATGGAAGAATTGTGTCTTGTCGCGAAGTCCGTGACGACGGCGACGACGTTCGGATCGCTCTCGCAGAGCGGAGCGCGGCCCGTGGCGGCGCGGCAGACTTCGATCTTCGGGTACGACACCTCGCCGCGAAATCCCTCGACGATCACGACGTCACGGTCGCGCAGCCCATATTCACCTTCTAAGAAATCCGAAAGAGCCGGTCGCCCGGGCGCCGAGCGATGGACCGCGCTGCTGCGCCCAGCAACCAGGACCGCTGGCTCTGCTCCGGCCGCCTTGTGGCGCTGGGAGTCCTTGCCTTCGACATCTGTTTCGTACTCGTGGTCCGTGTGCTTGAGCGACCCGACCTTCAGGCCCTGCTTCACGAGGGATTCGATGATCTGAACGGCCACCGTCGTCTTGCCCGACTCATGCGCGCCCGTGACGAGGAGGACCGCCGGGGAGGTCCTTCGAGCGGGATAGAGCAGGTGGGGCCGCCTCTGCGCGACGAAGCGCGCCTCGTCGCCGCGGAAGGACGCGATCCAGGGATCCAGGCTCGCGCCTTCGCTGACGAGCCGGCGGTACGTCGCCGTTCCCGTCAGGAGGTCGATGGCCGGGACGTCCTCGCGGTACTCGTATTTCTCCGTGCGCCAGCGAAAGCGGTCCGGGTCCATGTCGAACAGCGCCTTGAGGAGGCGCAGGTACGTCTCGTAGGGACGGAACGCGGCCGCGTCCGTGACGTGCACCTGAAAGCCGCCGCACGTCCTGCCCGCGTGCTTCTGAAACGTGGGCCTGAAGACGTGCGGCCGGAACGCGACGCCGGGCATCCCGAGCGCGTTCGCGCGCTCCGCCGCGTCGTCGGCGTCCAGCCAGGGGGCGCCGAGCAGCTCGAACGGACGCGTCGTGCCGCGGCCCTCGGAGAGGTTCGTCCCCTCCACGAGGCAGCCGCCCGGATAGACGAGCGCCGTTTCCGGCGTCGGCATGTTCGGCGACGGGAGCACCCACGCCGGCGTCTCGGCGATCTCGCGGCGCGTCGGCGCGCGGCCGTCCCTGCGCATCGGCACGACCGTGAGGTCGCAGCCGAATCCCTGCGTCGCGTTCGTCCAGCGGGCGATCTCTCCGGGCGTCATCCCGTGCCGCACGGGCACCGGATGGAGGCCGACGAACGACAGGAGCTTCTCCTCCGGGAGGTTCCCCTCGACGACCTCGCCGCCGAGCGGGTTCGGCCGGTCGAGCACCCAGACGGGGATCTTCCGTTTCGCGCACTCCTTCATGACGAGCGTGATCGTCCAGACGAACGTGTAGTAGCGGCTTCCGACGTCGGGCAGATCGCAGACGACGGCGTCGAGGTCCTCGAGGTGCTCGTCCTTCGGGGAGAGATCGCCGAACGTCTCGCCATAGAGCGAGATCGCGGGCAGGCGAGAGGGCTCTCCCGCCGCCACGGCCTCCATGTCCTGCGCGGCACCCGTCAGGCCGTGCTCGGGACCGAAAAGAACGCGCACGTCGAGCCCCGCCGCGAGGAGCGCCTGCGGCGCGGGGACGAAGTCGAGGGTGACGGAAGCCGGATTGCAGAGAAGGGCGAGGCGCCCGCGCGGATGCGGGGCGCCCCCGGCCAGGAGGACGTCGAGACCGGACTCGAGGCGGATCACGCTCGCGAGTCTAGCCGGACGACCGACGCCCCGCGGTAATAGAGCGAGAGGATCGCGTCGCGCGTCTCCCCTCTCTTCGCCCGCACGATCGCGCCAGCCTGGCAGAGGCCTGCGCCGTGCCCCGTGCCGCGGCCGCGAAGGAGGTACGCGGCGCGGGATTCCTCCACCTCGAAGTCCGTCGAGCGCACGGACGCCCAGCCCCAGAGGCCGGACGCCGCCTTCCGGAACTCGAAACCGCGCACGATTCGCGAAGCGCCGCCCGGCGCCGCGAACCGCACCATCGAGACGCGCCGGCTGGAGTCGTGACCGTAGATCTCGAGGAGGCGCCCCTCGGGGAAGCCCACGGTCGCGGCGAGAGGCGGCACGTCGCGGCGCGCGAGCGAGAACGTCCACGCGGCGCCTGGCGCCAAGAGGCACGCGTCGTCATCGACCGGCTCGAGGGCGGGAGTCTCCTCGTCGTCCCAGACGTCGCGCGGGCGCGCCGTCCGTCCACCGCAGACCGCGTGAAACGGCGCCGCGATCACGCGCCCGCCCTGCGCGAGGACGAGGCCGGCCGTCGCCTCCGCGGCGGCGCGCGACGCCGGAGTCGCCGCGGTGAGGCCCGTGAAAACCTGGCAGTGCGTCCCGTCGCAGAGATCGGCTCCATCCTCGGCGTGGCGTTCGGCGCGCGCGACCGCGTACGAGCGCGCCGCCACGGCCTGCGCCTCGAGCGCCGCGGCCGGCGCCCGGCCGCCGATCTCGGGCGGGAGGACCGCGGCAACGTAGTCTTCGAGCGGGACCTCTTCGACCATCCCCGACCGGAGCCGCAGGATCCGGCGCAGGCGTCGTGGGGCGTCGGCGCGCGCGGTCACGGCAAACGCCAAGAGCGTCGCGAGGAAGGTTCGCCGGGTCACGCGCTCGCGATTCTAGGGCCTGGCCCGCGGTATCCTCTCCGAAATGCGCCAGCGACGGGCCTATGACACCCGGGCTTCCGACGGCTCGCCGGGACGCGCGCCGGTCGTCGCGGCGATTCTTCCTGCCTATCGAACCGCGTCCGCGATCCGCGCCGTGATCGAGCGGATCCCCGCGAGCGTCACGCATGTCATCGTCGTGGACGACGCCTCGCCGGACGGCGCCGGCTCGGCCGCCTCGGCGAGCGGAGATCCGCGGGTCCTCGTCCTCTCGCACGACACGAATCGCGGCGTCGGGGGCGCAATGAAGACCGGATTCACGAAGGCTCTCGAGCTCGGTGCGGACGTCGTCGTCAAGCTCGACAGCGATGGCCAGATGGACCCCAGCATGATTCCGGCCCTCGTCGCGCCTCTTCTCGAGGGGCGAGCCGACCTCGCGAAGGGCAACCGGTTCGCGGACCTCGCCGTGATAAGCGCGATGCCGCCGCTCCGGAGGGCCGGCAACCTCGCCCTGTCCTTTCTCGTGAAAGCAGCATCGGGCTACTGGAGCCTTTTCGATCCCTGCAACGGGTTCCTCGCCGTCCGATGCGACCTCCTCAAGAACGTTCGCCAAGACCGGCTCGCGGACCGGTACTTCTTCGAGATCAGCCTGCTGTGCGAGTCGTATCGCGCCGAAGGAGTCGTCCTCGACGTGGCGATGAGCCCCCGCTACGGCGACGAGACCAGTTCACTGAGCCCGACCCGTTCTCTCTTCGAGTTCTCGGGGCGGCTCCTCGCGCGGACGCTGAGCCGCATCGGTTCCACGTACTTCCTGCGCGACTTCAACGTCGTGTCCGTCTTGATCTCGGCCGGCGTGCCCCTCATGACGTTCGGCGTCCTCTGGTCGGCGTACCACTGGTACCGCTCCTGGGTCACCAACGTGGTGGCGTCCACGGGCACGGTCATGATCGGTACGCTCGCGATCATCCTGGCGTTTCAGCTCCTCCTGCAGGCCGTCGTTCTCGACGTGCAGAACGAGCCCGGGCGCGCGCCGCGCTGAGCTGACTCTTCGTCAGGGGCGCCTTGCGAGCCGCTCTCTGGCCGTTTCGACCGTCTTTGCGTCCTTGTAGCCCTCCGCCATCTTGAGGGCTTTCCCCCAGTACGGGCGCGCCTCCGCGGGTTTCCCTGCCTGGTCAAGAGCCTTGGCGAGCTGGAACGTGGCGCCGTAGTGGCTCGGGTTGAGCTGCAGGACTTTCTGGAATTCGGCGACGGCGGCGCCCGCGTCCTTCTTCTCGTAGAGGGCGTCGAGTCCCGCCTTCATCGCCGCATCCTCTGGCGCGACCGCCGGCACGCCGAGCCGCTGGCGCGCCGTCTCGGCCGTCTTCGCGTCCTTGACGGCCTCGGCCATCGCGAGCGACTTTTCCCACAGAGGCCTTGCTTCCGCCGCCCTGCCTCCACGGTCCAGCGCAACCGCAAGCTGGTACGTGGCGCCGTAGTGCTCGGGGTTCTTCGCGAGGATCTTGCGGAAGTCCTTCGCGGCCGCCTCCGGGTCGCTCTTCTTGTACAGGGCCTCGACGCCCCGACTCATCAAGGCATCCGGCGTTTCCTCCGCCCGGGAGCAGGCCAACGCCGCACCGACCACGACCAATGCGAGGAACCGGAAGAACCTTACTCTCATATTCCTTCCAGTATAGGGCTTCGTCCGGCCCTCGTCGGCCGCGCGAACACACCCTAAAATCGCAATCGTGCAATCCCCATGGCTCCGCGCGGCCTTGATGGTGCTCGTCTGCGCAGCGATCTACGCGGCGGGAGCCGCGCTCCTCGGTGACTGGATCATCGACGACGCGGGCATCTCCTACGCGTACGCGAGAAACCTCGCCGCGGGCCATGGACTCGTCTCCCAGCCGGGGCGTCCCCCGGTGGAAGGGTTCAGCAACTTCCTGTGGGTGGTCTTGCTGACCCCGTTGTTTCTCGCACGCGTCTTCGATCCCGTCATGGTCGTCAAAGTGCTGGCGGGGCTCCTCGTCCTGCTGAGCGTCTGGATCCTGCAAAGAACGCTGCGTCGGGAGCCTGGCGGGTGGGCGCCGGCCCTGCTCGCAACGGCGCTCGTCGCGGGGTCCTCCCCCATCGTGATCTGGACGGCTTCGGGACTCGAGAACAGCCTGACGCTCCTGCTCGGGGTGGTCCTGTACGACCGCCTCGTGTGGTTGCCCGGGAGATGGGAGCTCCAGGCAGGGATCCTCACCGCTCTTCTGGCGATGAACCACCCCGAGAACCTGCTCTACATCGCGGCCGGCCTTCTCGTCTGCTGTGGCCCGCTCCTGATGCGGCGCGAGTCCATCGCCGAGGCGGCGCGCCACGTTGGACGCTACGTGGCGGGGTTCGCCCTCCTGTTCTCTCCGTTCATGGCCTTCCGCCTCGCGACGTTCGGCCTGCCCTTCCCCCACACGTACTACGCGAAGCGACGGTTCCCCGACGCCTGGGCTTCGCTCGCGGCTCTGTTCCGGCATCCCGCGGACACGGCGAGGAAGCTCCTCGATCTCCTGCAGGGGATCGCCGGGCCGCTGGGTCTCGTGGCGATGATCGTGACTGCGGCCGCTGCGCTTCATCTCCTGCGGCGGCGGACCGTGGACCGTACGTTCGGTGTGGCCCTGGCCATTCAGGCCGTCGCGATCGGGGCCTACCTCTGGATGGACGAGGACTGGATGGGCGAGTACCGCTTCGCGACTCTCGCCACGGCATTCTCCCTGGTCTCTTTCGTGATCGCGGGCTTCTCGATCCTCGCCCGACCCTCCGGCCGCGGCCGCCTGCTCGTAACCGCCGCCTACACGGGCGCGGCGGCGTTTCTTCTCGCGAGGGGCGCCCGGCGCATCGTCGATTTCGCTCAGGCCCCGCCGGCGCCGTTCGCGGAGATGGCGCGCCAGCACGCCTTCAAGTTCAACGTCTACGCGGACGTCCTCGGTCTTCGGCACGCCTCGCTGCTCCTCCCCGACATCGGCGCCGCCCTCGTGTACTCGGACCTCACCGTGTACGACGCGGCCGGTCTCTGCGAGCCGGACGTCGTGCGGACGCTGAAGGGCGGAACGATCTACTGGCTCGACCATCACCCGGCTTTCTACGACTGGGTCTTCGAAACGGTCCGCCCCACCTTCATCAACACGCACGACTTCTTCACCCATGTCACGGCGCTCGAGCGCGACCCTCGATTCGCGCGCGACTACGCGGCGGTCAACGAATACCGCGACGAATACGTCGCGCGCATGTACGGCTGGGCGGCGCACTCGGGCGACTACGTGCGCCGGGACGCGCTCCGCAGCCCCGCCGACCTCGAGGCGTTACGGCGCAGCTACGAGCCGCTCCCGCCGCTCCGGCCCCCTTTCGAGGTCCTCCGGGCGCGGTATCCTTTCTGAGATGCACCGACGTCGAGCGCGGGAATTCCGGCCGATCGCCGGCCGCGTCCGGAGGTGAAGCGCCCCGCGCCCGAGCCGGACGGCCGAGGCGCCGGCTCTTCGTCCGCGTTTCTCCTCACGGCCGCCGGCTGTCTGGCGCTTCTCTTTGCGGCGTACGCCAACTCCCTCGAAAACGCGTTCCACTTCGACGACACTCACGTCGTCGTCGGCAACCTCTCCATTCGAAATCTCGCGAACGCCGGGCGGTTCTTCACCGACGTCCGTACGACGAGCGCCCTTCCACAGAATCAGGCCTACCGCCCCCTCGTCACGCTCAGTCTCGCGGTCGATTACGCCCTCGGCCGCGGCCTGTCCCCACGGGCGTTTCACCTCGGCCAGCTGTTCCTGCTCGTCTCTCTCGGCGCCGCCCTTTTCTTCTTCTACCGGCGGGTGATGGACCGCGCATCTCCCGGGCCTCTGAACAGGTTCCTCGCCCTCTTCGCGGCCACGCTCTTCTGCGTGCACACGGTGAACACCGAGACGATGAACCTCATGCATGCGCGCTCGGAGATCCTCAGCGCGCTCGGCATCGTCGGCGGGTTCCTCGTCTACCTCGGCGCTCCCCGCTTGCGTCGTTTCCAGGTGCATCTCGCGCCCATGGCCGCGGGGGCCCTCGCCAAGACACCGGCCGTCCTGCTCGCCCCGCTGCTGTTCGTCTGGGAGTTCCTCGTCCCGGGAACGGAACCGAATCTATCCCGCCCGTTCGGCGTCCGCCTCCGGTCGGCCCTTCGCGCCGCGGCGCCGGCACTCCTCGCGGGCCTCGCGCTCTTCTGGTTCGTCGAGAAGTGGATGGCACCGCCGACCCTCGACTACGGCGGCGGAAACCGGATCGCATACGCCCAGACGCAGCTCTGGGTCTGGCTTCACTACCTTCGACTGTTCGTCCTCCCGGTCGGCCTGTCGGCGGACACGGACCTCAGGCTGATCTCGGTCTGGTACGACTCCCGCGTCCTGGCCGGCGGCTGCGTGCTGGCCGCTCTCGCATGGCTGGCTCTTCGCTGCGCGCGGGCGCCGCGGGCGTGGCCCGTCACGTTCGGCCTCGCGTGGTTCGCGATCGGTCTGCTTCCGACCTCGAGCGTTATTCCCCTGGCCGAGCCTCTCAACGAGCACCGCGTCTTCCTTCCCTACATCGGCCTCGTTCTGTCGGCTGTCTGGGGCGCCCGACTTCTCCTCTCCGGCCGCGCCCGACAGAGAATCGCGATCGCGACCCTCTGCCTCGCGGTGCTCGCGGTGCTCGCAGCGGGGACTCACGTTCGCAACCGAACGTGGAGGACGCGTCAATCGCTCTGGGAGGACGTGACGAGGAAGAGCCCCGGGAACGGCCGCGGATGGACGAACTACGGCGAGGCCCTGATGGCGAACGGCGACTACGCGCGTGCCCGCGAGTGCTTCGAGCGCGCGGCGCCGCTCGAGCCGAATTACTGGGCTCTCGAGACCAACCGCGGCGTCGTCGAAGAGGCCCTCGGCAATACGGCGACGGCCGAGTCGCACTTCCGGCGAGCGCTCGACCTCGGCCCCGGACAGCCCGACGTGCACGTCCTCTATGCCCGGTTCCTCGCCCGCGTCGGCCGCGGACCGCAAGCCGTGCAGCATCTCGAAACGGCCCTCCGCCTCAGCCCGGGCGCCGAGCTCGCGCGAAGCCTCCTGATGGACCTTCGGGCCGCGATCGGCGAGGCCGACGGCGCGGCGGCGCTCGCCCGGGAAGCGCTCGAGGCCGATCCGGCCAATGCCCGCGCCCGGGATTACCTCACGAGCGGGTTTCCTTCCGACCTCGGCGCAAGCCCCGCCGCCTGCCGCCAGACCGGATCGGCGCTGATCCGACGGGGCGATTTCATTGCCGCCGCGCTCGCGTACCGTGCGGCGCTCCGCCTCGACCCCGCGGATGCGGACACACTGAACGACCTCGGCTGGACGATGGGAAAGCTCGGTTATTTCGACCGGGCCGTCCCGCTGCTCGAAAGAGCTCTCGCGCTCCGGGGAGACTTCGAACTCGCGCGCAACAACCTCGCCTGGGCGAGGAGCGGGCTCAAGTGAGCGACGCCAACGCGTGCCCCGTCTGCGGCAGCGGGCGCCCCGCGCACCCGCGAATTCTGCCGGGCCTCCGGATCGACTCGTGCGGCGCCTGCGGCCACCGGGAGGCCCGTCACGGGGCCGCGAAACCGGGATCCGACTACCACGACCAGTACGACGCCGGCCCGTTTCTCGAAGCGCTGAGGGCGACCAGAGTCCGTCAGGCGCGGCGCCTGATCGAAGTCCTGCGTCGGCACGTCCCCGACGCCTCGGGAGTCGTCGACTACGGAGCCGGCCGGGGCTGGTTCCTCGAGGCGTGCCGTGCCGCCGGAATCGAGCGGCTCGCGGGCGTCGATACCTCACAGGTTTCCGTCGACGGCCTCACGAGATCCGGGATCGAGGTCCATCGGCTTTCGACGGATGAAGACGCGGCATCGGCCCTGTCACGGCTTTCCTTCCGGCCCCGTGTCCTCAGCCTGCTCGACGTGATCGAACACTTCCCGCCCGACCGGCTCGAGTCGCGCCTGCGAAGCATCGTCGGTGCGTGCGGCCGCGGGCTCGAGCTCGTGATCGTGAAGGTCCCCGTGCCCGGCCTCCTGTACGCCGGCGCGAGTGCACTCGCCCGGGTCGGCTTTTCCGGGCCTTTTCTCCAGCTCTACCAGGCCGGGACGTGGCCTCCGCACTTCAGCTATTTCTCGCTCGCTTCCGCCCGACTGGCGCTCGCGGCGGCCGGGCTTTCGGTGATCGAGAGTTTCGGGGATGCCGACTTCGAGCCGGCGTTTCTCGGGCAGCGCATCGGCGCGACCGGCCCGATCTCGACGGCCCTGGCGCGCGTCGGAGGCGAAGCTCTCGGCGCCGCGATCGGCGTGACGGGACGATTCGACTCCGTCGTCCTGCTGGCACGCCTCGCGTCCGCGCTTCCCTGAAAGGAAACGGGCGCGGGTTCAACCCGCGCCCGCCGAAATCCCGAATCGCGAGCGGTGCCTACGGGGCGAACACCGCCGTCCACTGGCCTGCGGAGTTCAACGGCGATCCGCTGGAAGACTCCCGCACCGAAATGAGGTCACCGGCCGCGAATACAGCCGTGTTCACCGTGTCGAAACAGGTCTGGCCGGCGCCCGTCACCGTGCAGGTCACCGCGGTATCCACGCCGTTCTTCCGGAGCGTGAGCGTCCAGGACGTCGTGCCCCCCGGAGGGTTTTCGACGAAGACATAGAAGTTTTTCACGGTGCCCGCGGTGGGCATGATGTTCTGAACCGAACGCTCCGTGCCGCTCTGGTTGCCCGCGAACATGCCCATGTAACGGCCGCTGACCATATTCGCTGTCCCGCTCGTTCCGCCGATGATCGGCGTGCCGGACACGGGGCCGGTCGGACCGGTCGCACCTGTAGCACCCGTGGGACCAACGGCGCCGGTCAAACCAGTCGGGCCGGTAGGACCAACGGCGCCAGTCGCACCGGTTGCGCCGGTTGAGCCCGTCGCTCCGGTAGCGCCAGTAGCACCCGTCGCTCCAGTTGGACCAACTGCGCCAGTTGCTCCCGTCGAGCCCGTGGCTCCCGTTGCGCCGGTCGAACCCGTGGCTCCGGTGGCTCCCGTCGGCCCAGTCGGACCAACTGCGCCGGTTGAACCTGTCGCTCCCGTCGGTCCAGTCGGACCAACGGCACCAGTCGCGCCGGTCGAGCCCGTGGCTCCGGTAGCACCAGTAGCTCCAGTCGGCCCGGTCGGACCAACTGCGCCAGTCGCTCCAGTCGAGCCAGTCGCTCCCGTCGGACCAACAGCGCCCGTTGCGCCCGTCGGACCAACGGCGCCAGTCGCACCGGTCGAACCCGTGGCGCCAGTTGCGCCCGTTGCGCCGACTGCACCCGTGGCACCAGTGGCTCCCGTCGGACCAGTTGGGCCAACGGCACCAGTTGCGCCGGTCGAACCCGTGGCACCAGTTGCGCCGGTTGCACCAGTGGCTCCCGTCGGCCCAGTCGGACCAACTGCACCAGTTGCGCCGGTCGAGCCCGTGGCTCCGGTAGCACCGGTGGCACCAGTAGCTCCAGTCGGCCCGGTCGGGCCAGCTGCACCCGTCGCGCCCGTTGCGCCGGCCGCACCAGTGGCTCCCGTCGGACCAGTCGGACCAACAGCGCCGGTTGCTCCAGTCGCGCCCGTAGCGCCCGTAGGACCAGTCGGACCAACTGCGCCAGTGGCTCCAGTCGAGCCCGTGGCTCCAGTTGCACCGGTGGCACCAGTAGCTCCAGTCGGCCCGGTCGGACCAACTGCGCCCGTCGAACCAGTCGGCCCAGTCGGACCAACGGCACCAGTCGCTCCGGTCGCACCCGTGGCTCCCGTTGCGCCGGTCGCACCCGTTGCGCCAGTAGGACCGGTCGGACCAACTGCGCCAGTGGCGCCCGTCGAACCAGTACTACCCGTCGCTCCAGTCGCGCCCGTGGCTCCCGTTGCTCCGGTTGCGCCAGTGGCGCCAGTAGGACCAGTCGGACCGACAGCGCCAGTGGCACCGGTCGAACCAGTACTACCCGTGACTCCGGTGGCACCCGTTGCACCCGTCGCTCCAGTCGGACCAACAGCACCGGTTGCTCCTGTCGGACCAACGGCGCCGGTCGCGCCAGTCGAACCCGTCGCTCCGGTCGGACCAACTGCGCCCGTTGCGCCCGTCGGACCAGCGGCGCCAGTCGCACCGGTCGAACCCGTGGCGCCAGTGGCGCCCGTTGCGCCAGTAGCTCCCGTCGGACCAGTCGGGCCAACGGCGCCAGTCGCGCCGGTCGAACCCGTGGCGCCAGTTGCGCCCGTTGCGCCGGTTGCACCCGTGGCACCAGTGGCTCCCGTCGGCCCAGTCGGACCAACTGCACCAGTTGCGCCGGTCGAACCAGTGGCGCCGGTTGCACCAGTGGCTCCCGTCGGACCAGTCGGGCCAACGGCGCCAGTCGCGCCGGTCGAACCCGTACTACCCGTGGCTCCGGTGGCACCCGTTGCACCCGTCGCTCCAGTCGGACCAACAGCACCGGTTGCTCCTGTCGGACCAACGGCGCCGGTCGCGCCAGTCGAACCCGTCGCTCCCGTTGCTCCGGTCGCGCCAGTGGCTCCGGTCGGGCCAGTCGGACCAACTGCGCCAGTCGCGCCCGTCGAGCCCGTGGCTCCAGTTGCACCGGTGGCCCCAGTAGCTCCAGTCGGCCCGGTCGGACCAACTGCGCCCGTCGAACCAGTCGGACCAACGGCACCAGTCGCTCCGGTCGCACCCGTGGCTCCCGTTGCGCCAGTCGAACCCGTCGCGCCCGTGGCACCCGTTGCACCAGTGGCTCCCGTTGGACCAGTCGGACCGACGGCGCCGGTCGCGCCAGTCGAACCCGTCGCTCCCGTTGCGCCGGTCGCACCAGTGGCTCCCGTTGGACCAGTCGGCCCCACAGCGCCAGTGGCGCCTGTCGAACCAGTACTACCCGTCGCTCCGGTGGCGCCCGTTGCTCCAGTCGGACCGACAGCACCAGTGGCTCCAGTCGAGCCCGTGGCGCCCGTTGCGCCAGTTGCACCCGTTACGCCAGTTGCACCCGTTGCACCGGTCGCTCCAGTCGGACCAACAGCACCGGTTGCTCCTGTCGGACCAACGGCGCCGGTCGCGCCGGTCGAACCCGTACTGCCCGTCGCTCCGGTGGCGCCCGTGGCTCCCGTTGCGCCGGTCGCACCCGTGGCTCCCGTAGGACCAGTCGGACCAACTGCGCCAGTGGCGCCGGTCGAACCAGTACTACCCGTCGCTCCAGTCGAGCCCGTGGCTCCAGTTGCACCGGTGGCACCGGTGGCACCAGTAGCTCCAGTCGGCCCGGTCGGACCAACTGCGCCCGTCGAACCAGTCGGCCCAGTCGGACCAACGGCACCAGTCGCTCCGGTCGCACCCGTGGCTCCCGTTGCGCCAGTCGAACCCGTCGCGCCCGTGGCACCCGTTGCACCAGTGGCTCCCGTTGGACCAGTCGGACCGACAGCGCCGGTTGCTCCTGTCGAGCCCGTGGCGCCCGTGGCGCCCGTTGCGCCGGTCGCTCCAGTCGGACCAACAGCACCGGTTGCTCCTGTCGGACCAACGGCGCCGGTCGCGCCAGTCGAACCCGTCGCTCCGGTTGCTCCGGTCGCGCCAGTGGCTCCCGTAGGACCAGTCGGACCGACAGCGCCGGTTGCTCCTGTCGAGCCAGTCGCTCCTGTCGGACCAACTGCGCCCGTTGCGCCGGTTGCACCCGTGGCACCAGTGGCTCCCGTCGGCCCAGTCGGACCAACGGCTCCCGTTGCGCCGGTTGAACCCGTGGCGCCAGTGGCGCCCGTTGCGCCGGTTGCACCCGTGGCTCCAGTGGCTCCCGTCGGCCCAGTCGGACCAACGGCACCAGTTGCGCCGGTCGAACCAGTGGCGCCGGTTGCACCAGTGGCTCCCGTCGGTCCAGTCGGACCAACGGCACCAGTCGCGCCGGTCGAACCCGTGGCGCCAGTGGCGCCCGTTGCGCCAGTAGCTCCCGTCGGACCAGTCGGGCCAACGGCGCCAGTCGCGCCGGTCGAACCCGTGGCGCCAGTTGCGCCCGTTGCGCCGGTGGCACCAGTAGCTCCAGTCGGCCCGGTCGGACCAACTGCGCCAGTTGCTCCAGTCGAGCCAGTCGCTCCTGTCGGACCAACTGCGCCCGTTGCGCCCGTCGGACCAGCGGCGCCAGTCGCACCGGTAGCACCCGTCGGCCCAGTCGGGCCAACGGCACCAGTTGCGCCGGTCGAACCCGTGGCGCCAGTGGCGCCCGTTGCTCCGGTCGCACCAGTCGCTCCCGTGGGACCAGTGGGACCAACAGCGCCAGTTGCGCCGGTCGAACCCGTGGCTCCGGTGGCGCCCGTTGCTCCAGTCGGCCCGGTCGGACCGACTGCGCCCGTCGAACCAGTCGGACCAACGGCACCAGTCGCTCCAATCGGGCCCGTGGCTCCCGTCGCGCCGGCAGCTCCCGTAGGACCAGTCGGACCAACGGCACCAGTTGCTCCAGTCGAGCCAGTCGCTCCTGTCGGACCCACTGCGCCCGTCGCACCCGCAGGACCAGTCGGGCCTACCGCACCCGTTGCGCCCGTCGCTCCAGTCGGACCGACGGCGCCCGTTGCGCCGGTCGAACCCGTGGCGCCCGTGGCACCGGTAGCACCTGTTGAACCCATGGCTCCAGTTGCTCCCGTCGGGCCAGTGGGACCAACTGCGCCAGTTGCACCAGTCGACCCGGTGGCGCCGGTTGCTCCAGTCGGCCCAGTCGGACCAACGGCACCAGTCGCTCCGGTCGCGCCGGTCGCACCCGTGGCTCCTGTCGGACCAACGGCACCTGTCGGGCCGGTGGCTCCTGTTGCGCCGGTCGGTCCAGTGGCGCCCGTGGGACCAGCAGCGCCTGTGGGACCGGCCGGTCCAGCGGGTCCGGTGGCGCCTCCTGTCGACGTAATCATCAGCGAGTTCCCCGACGGCGTGATGCTGATGTTCGCGCCCGGAGCCAGGGTGACGTCACCGGTGAGGGTGTTGAGGCTGTTCACGACCGAGATGGGCGCGTAGTAACCGTTCGTGTCGAGAATGACGTCCGCGCCCGAGACGCCGAGCGCAATCGAAATCCCCCCTGTGCCGCTCAAGGGCACCACGGCCGCGTTGGTCACGATTCCGCCCGAGACGTAGTTCAGCGTGGAGACGGGCGGGAACGCTCCGCCCTCCGGCCAGAGCGTGAGGAACCCGGGACCAGCGGCGTTGACGACCGTTGCATTGAGGGAAATCGCCGCGGCTCCCGCCGGCACGTTACAGACGCCGACGAGCGTGTAGCTGCGGATCGTGGACGCGGGCAGAAACCCGCCCGTCAGCGGGGCGTTTCCGCGCGTGTCGACGAGCCGGCAGGGCGCGAGCGCGATGAACGGCAGCGGGGTTGC
This sequence comes from Thermoanaerobaculia bacterium, assembly GCA_044229475.1. Taxonomy (GTDB): domain Bacteria; phylum Acidobacteriota; class Thermoanaerobaculia; order UBA5066; family UBA5066; genus Fen-183. Next base: position 1,283,417 of record JBGASW010000001.1, read on the forward strand.
GCCACCGGCCAGCGACTGCCGCCCCAGAGCGGTGCGTCCTCCCGCCTCAGGGGTGTCCACGGTGCCGATCGAACCCGGCGTCCAGAAGGGAGGGGCGGTCCAGTTCGTGATTTGCGCTTCCTGGGCAAGCGCATTCGGGCCCGCCGAAGCGAGCAGCAGCCCGATCAAGGACATTGCGATGCTTCGGCGAAGACTTACCATTGCCCCCTCATGGAGTTCACAGAAAACCGAAAGAAATGATAGCAAGCGCCACGCCAGCGCCGAATTCTCAATGCTTTAGGCGCCGCGGCACGATCGAGCGCCAAAAAACGGCGGTCTCGGCCGAGGTTGTTGAACGGAAAACGTGCCTACCCGGAGGGCAATCGAATCTCTGTCAGGCGCGCTCGAGACGCGCCGGATGCTCGTCGCCTGCCTCGTTTCGCAAGGTGGCAACCGCGTGCGGCAACACGTCCGCGACGGCCTCGAGGCACTCGACGGCGCCTCGCGGCGAGCCCGGCAGGTTCACGATCAGCGTCCGCTCCCTCACGGCAGCCACCTGCCGCGACAGAATCGCGACCGGCAGCGCCGCCCGCGTTGCGGCCCGCATCAGCTCGCCGATGCCCGGAACATCGTAGCCGGCGATGGCCTGCGTCGCCTGAGGCGTCACGTCACGCGGCGAAAGGCCGGTGCCGCCCGCCGTGAGGACGAGGTCCGCGGACGCGGTGTCCGCGATCCGCTTGAGATTCCACTCGATGTCGTCCCTTTCGTCGGGGAGGATCGTCTGCTCGACGACCGAGGCTCCCGGCAGGAGGCGGCAAGCCGCCTCGGCGACCGCGGGGCCCGTCTTGTCGGCACGCTCGCCGTGATACGAACGGTCCGAGATCGTCAGGACGGCGACGCGCACGGGCGCCTCAGCCGCCGATCTCGCTCATGTTCCGCGCGTGGAGCGGGAGCATCGCCTTGTCCATTCCGACGAACATCGGGTGCCGCTCTTCCTTGACGGTCGCGGCTCGCTGGATCAGAGCCGCGATTTCCTCGTCGTTCGCACCGGCGCGCATCGGCTTCAGGATGTCGACGTCCGCGTGGCCGAAGAGACAGCCCTTCAGGAAACCGTCCTGCGTGAGGCGCATCCGGTTGCACGTGTCGCAGAAGCGGTCGGAAACCGGCGTGATGAAACCGATCGAGCCCGTGTGGCTCCCGGCGGGCGACGTCACGGAGTACTCGTCCGCGGGTCCCGCGACGAGCGTCTTCTCGATGGGCGTCAGGACGAACCCCGCGGCCGCGAGCCGGTCCCATACCTCGCGCCAGCCGATCCAGTCGCTCTCGTTCCAGGTGTTGTCGCCGAACGGCATGAACTCGATGTAGCGGACGCCGAGTTTCTTGTCTTTCGTGAGGGCCGCGAGCGGAAGGATCTGGTCGTCGTTGAACCCGCGGATGACGACCGCGTTGACCTTGACGGAGTGGAACGGCAGCGCAAGCGCGAGCTCGATCGACTCGCGAACGGGCGCGTAATGGTCGCGGCGCGCCATCTTGCGGAAATGCTCGGCCTCGGCCGCGTCGAGCGAGACGTTCACCTTCGTGAGACCCGCCGCGAGGAGGTCGTGCGCCATGCGCGGGAAGAGGACGCCGTTCGTCGAGAGCGCGATCCCTCCCGGAAAGCCGATCTCCCCGAGGTCGCGCACGATGTCGACGAGGTCGGGCCGGGTCGTCGGCTCGCCGCCCGTGATCCGAATCTTTTCGACGCCGAAATCGCGCAGGAGACGCGCCGACCGGCGGATCTCCTCGCGCGTGAGGAGGTGCGGGAGCGGGCGGAACTTCTGGTCCTCGGGCATGCAGTAGACGCAGCGCAGGTTGCACCGGTCCGTGATCGAGATGCGGACGTAGGTGACGCGCCGGCCGTGCCCGTCGACGAGGGTCCTGCCCATGAGACGGTGAAGTCTAGCCCAAACAGGACCGGTCCGGTGCCATATCGCCACGGTCCGGGGTAGTCTTCCCCCGTGCTTCTCGCTCCCGTCCGGAACACGTTCCGCGCCGTCGCCGTCACGGTCGTGCCCATGGCCTCCGCGCTCGACGAGCCGGGGTGGAACGCGCTCGAAGCGCTCGTCGAGAAGACCCTCGCGAAGAAGCCGGCGGGCATGCAGCGTCAGCTCGTTACGTTCGTCCGCGCGATCGAGCACCTGCCGCGGCTGCGCTGGGGCCGCCCGTTCACGGCGCTCTCGCCGGACGAGCGCACGCGCTTCCTCTCGGGCTTCGAACATTCGCCCGTCCTCCTCCTCAGGCGCGGCTTCTGGGGCCTGAGAACGCTCGTCTTCCTCGGCTACTACGCGCGGCCCGAGGCGGCCGCCGCGATCGGTTACCGCGCGGACGCCCGCGGGTGGGAGGCGCGCCGAGCATGAACGCCCGGCATTACGACGTCGTCGTGATCGGCTCCGGCGCGGGCGGAGGCACGGTCGCCGAGGGCCTCGCGCCGCTCGCGCGCGCCGGCTACCGGATCCTCGTCGTGGAGCAGGGTGCGCGGCTCGCCGAGTCCGAGTTCACCGGCAAGGAAGACGACATGGCCGACGCCCTTTACGAGGACGGCGGCGGATTCCTGACGGCGGATGGAGCGATGACGCTCGCGTTCGGGCGCGTGTGGGGCGGCTCGACGGTCGTCTACACGGGCACGTCCCTCGTCGCGCCGAGACGCGTGATCGAGAGCTGGCGCGTGCCCGGCCTCGCGCACGCCGACGTCGAATCGCGCTCGCGGAAGTTCATGGCCGAGAACGGAGTCCACCTTCTCGAGCCGGAGCTTCTCAACGACAACAACCGGCTCTTCGTCGAAGGTTGTTCGAAGGCGGGCCTCAAGGCCGAGCAGTTCCCGCTCAACCTGCGCGGCTGCCGCGGTTCGAGCCTCTGCAACCTCGGCTGCCCCAACGGCGCCAAGCAGGGCACGCACGTGGTCCAGCTCCCCGCAGCGCTGGCCGCCGGCGTCCAGGCGGTCACGCGCGCCGAGGCGCTGCGCGTGGAAGAGGGCCGCGTCGTGATCCGTGTCTCGGCGCCGGCAGCCGGGGAAAAGGGCGCTCCCTCGGAGTGGTCGCCCGGCGAGTACGCCGTGAGCGCCAAGGCGATCGTCGCGGCAGGCGGCTCGATCGGGACGACGGCGCTTCTTCTGCGCTCGGGCCTCGGGCCGTCGCTCCCCCGCCTCGGCGCGGGCTTCACGTGCCATCCGGCGCACATCCTCGTGGCCGAGCACGAGCGCCCGATCACCAACGACGTCGGGCACCCGAAGAGCTTCTACCTCGACCGCGCGGTGGAAGAGGGCTACGTCCTCGAGACGTGCATGTACTTCCCGTTCATCACGGCGAAGAACCTCACGGGCTTCGGCGTTCCGCACGCGACGCTCATGCGGGCCTTCCCGCGCCTCCAGATGATCCTCGTCCTTGCGTGCGACAAGGCGGTTCCCGAGAACCGCATCTCCGTGGACACGGACGGCAAGGCCGTCGTCCACTACTCCTTCACGAAGGAAACCGTCGCGTCTCTCGTGAGGGCGACGCGCGCCGCCGCACGCATCTTCTTCGCGGCGGGCGCGCTGCGCGTCCACGCGCCGTCGGCCGACCCGCCGCTCCTCGAGCGCTCGGAAGCCGGTGCGGTCGACTCTCGCGTCGACGAGCGCCACTTCCGCACCGGCCGCATCTCCGTCTCCGCGGCGCACCTCATGGGCGGCTGCGGGATGGGCTCGTCTCCCGCCGACTCCGTGACGGACTCGTGGGGCCGCGTCCACGGGCGGCCGGGGCTCTTCGTCGCCGACTCGAGCCTCTTCCCCGACTCGCTCGAGATCAACCCGTACCTCACCGTGATGGCGCTCGCCGACCGCGCCGCCGAGCGCATCCGCGAAGACGCCGGTGCGCTCCTCGGCGCCCCCGGGCGGGCGCGATGAAGAGGACCGGCGCCGAGCTCGTCGTCAAGGCCCTCGAGGACGAAGGGATCGCCCTCGCGTTCGGGATACCCGGCACGCACAACATCGAGCTGTGGGACGCGCTCGCGTCTTCGGAGTCCGTGCGTTCCGTCCTCGTCTCGGACGAGCAGAGCGCGTCCTTCATGGCGGACGCCGCGTGCCGCGCGTCGGGCGTCATGGCGTGCGTGAACGTCGTCCCCGGCGCGGGCCTCACGCACGCGATGTCCGGAATCGCCGAGGCGTTCCTCGACGGCGTCCCGATGCTCGTCCTCGGCTGCGGCATCCGGCGCGACACGGGCAAGGCGTACCAGCTGCACGACGTCGACCAGCTCGCGCTCGCGCGCCCGGTCACCAAGGCCCAGATCCTCCCGCCCTCCGGGGCGGACCTCTACGACGCCGTCCGCCGCGCCTGCCGGATCGCGCGTTCAGGGACGCCGGGCCCCGTCTTCGTGGAAGTGCCGGCCGACCAGTACCTCTTCCGGCACGAGACGGACGTCGTCCCGCCCGCTCCCGAGCCGCGCGCGGCGCTGCCCGAGCGCAGCATCGAACGCGCCGCGGAGATCCTCCGGGCTGCGAAGCGGCCCCTCCTCTACGTCGGCCTCGGGGCTGCGAGGGCCGACCTGGTCGCGCTCGCCGAGCGCCTCGAGGCGCCCGTGTCGACGACGTTCCAGGGCAAGGGCGTCTTTCCCGAGTCGCACCCGCTGTCCCTGTGGCCGGGCTTCGGAGACGCCGCGCCCGCGTTCGCCCGCGACGTCGCGGCCTCGTGCGACGCCACGCTCGCGATCGGCTGCCGCTTCGGTGAGGTCGCGACGGGCAGCTATGGGATGACCCCTCCGCGGCCCCTCGTTCACGTGGACATCGACCCGGCCGTGCCCGGCCGCAACGTGCCCACCGACCTGGCCGTCGCCGCGGATGCCGCCGCCTTCGTCGCGGCGCTCCTGCCCCGCCTCGACCGGCGCGAGCCGGACGCCGGCCTCAGGGACCGCATCCGCAGCGGGCGCGCGGAGGTGGACGCGGAGCTCGCGAGGCCCTCGGAAGGGCGCGTGTCGCCGCACCTCCTCCTGCGCGCCCTCCAGGCGACGTTCGGCCCCGAGACGGTCTTCACGTCCGACAGCGGCAACGGGACGTTCCTCGCGGTCGAAGGCCTGCGTCTCGAGAGGCCGGGCCGGCTCCTGGCGCCCGTGGACTTCTCGTGCATGGGCTACGCGGTGCCCGCCGCCATCGGCGCCAAGCTCGCGCGGCCGGCCTCCCCGGTCGTCGCGCTCGCGGGCGACGGGGCGTTCCTCATGACCGGGCTCGAGCTCCTCACCGCGGCGCAGAACGGACTCGGCGTCGCCGTTTTCGTCCTGAGGGACCGGGAGCTCGCGCAGATCGCGCAGTTCCAGGCGACGGCCCTCGGCCGCAAGGCTTCGAGCACGCTCGCCGACCACGACCTCCTCGCGCTCGCCCGCGCCCTCGGCGCGGAGGCAGTCGCGATTTCGACGGACGGCGAGATCCGCTCCGTCGTCTCGAACGCGAAGGAGATCGCCGATGCCGGCCGGCCCGTCCTCGTGGAGGTGGCGATCGACTACTCGGTCAAGACGTTCTTCACACGCGGCGTCGTGAAGACGAACTTCCTCCGCCTGCCCTGGGCCGACCGCCTGCGGTTCGCCCTCCGCGCGCTCGCGCGGAAGCTGCCGGGACGCTGACGCCGCGGCGCCACGCGCCGCTCTTGCCGCCGGTCTTCTCGAGGAGCGCAACCGGCCCGATGACGATCCCCTTGTCCGCGGCCTTGCACATGTCGTAGAGCGCAAGGGCTGCGGCGGACGCGGCGACCAGCGCCTCCATCTCGTAGCCCGTCTTCCCCGTGCCGCGGACCGTGGCCGTCAGGGCGACGGCGCGTCGCGACGCGAGGCGTTCGACGGCGACGTCGACCGAGTCGAAGACGAGCGGGTGGCAGAGAGGGATCCACTCCGCCGTCCGCTTGGCGGCCTGGATTCCCGCGAGGCGCGCGACCGCGAGCGCGTCGCCCTTGCGGTTCTCGGCCGCGTCCAGCGCGGCCCATCCCGCGCGCCCGAGCGTCACGACGGCGACGGCGCGGGCCGAGCGGACGGTCTCGCTCTTTCCCGAGACGTCCACCATGCGGGCGTGCCCCTCAGAGTCGAGGTGGCTGAGCCGCGGCGCCCGCGTCTTTTTCGGCATGCTCGTAGTCCTCCGGCGTGTTCACGTTCAGGAAGTTGTCCGGGTGCCCGCCCGGCAGCGCGGCCGTCGCAGCCTCGGGGATCAGGACGGTGCGGATCTGCTGGAGGGCACCGACGAGCGCGTAGTCGCCCGCGGCCAGCCGCGCGAGAAGAGGCGGATGGGCGGATCGCCGCCAGACCGCACAGAGCGGCTGCGCGACGCCGCCGGAGACCGGCACGACAGCGTCGGCCGGGATCGCATCCGCCACCTCGAGCAGGGCCGCGAGGAAGCCCTCGCCGATCCTCGGGATGTCGGCCGCGAGGATCAGGTTCGTCTCGTCGGGCGATGCCGCGAGCGCCGCGGCAACGCCGAAGATTGCGGCCGTGGGAGCCGCTCCGTCCTCGATGAACGGGTACGGCGAGCCCGTGAAGAGCTCCGGGTGCTTGCCGACGAGCGCGACCCGCCCGCACACCCGCGCGAGCTTCGCGGCCTGGTGGTACGCCATGGGCTGGCCGTGGTACGGCAGGAGCGTCTTGTCGCGCCCCATGCGCACCGACCGCCCGCCGACGAGGACGAACCCATACGCCATGCCAAGATGCTAACGCGTTGGCCGCCAGCTCAATCACCGTCATCGTTCCGGTGGGCGCCGGTGAAGCTCCCCCACCGGGGGATTTCTTTGAAAGGGTAAGAGGGGCCGGGCCTCCCGTTTCGCTCCTCGTGGCGGCCGATGCGCGCATCCGCCCCGAGACCCGCGGGGCGTTTCAGCACGCCGGGGCTGCACTCTTCGCCTTCGAAGAAATCCCCCGCGGCGCGCGGCTCGCGCGCGCCGCCCGATCCTCCTCTTCAGCAGAAATCCTCCTCTTCCTGCACTGCGACACGCTGCTGCCTGTCGGCTGGGAGACCGAGGTTCGCGCCGCGCTCACGCGCGGCTCACGCGCGGCGCGGCAGGGGGCGCATTCCGGCTCGGCTTTTCCGGCGGAGACCCGCGCCTCGCGTGGGTGGCCGCGTGGGCGAACGTCCGGACGCGGATCACGAAGGTCCCGTACGGCGACCAGGCGCCGTTCGTCAGGCGCGAGGTCTACGAACGCCTCGGCGGCCACCGGCCGTGGCCATTCCTCGAGGACCGGGACCTCTCGATTCGACTGAAGCAGGCGGAAGGGCGTGCTCGCATCGCGCTGCTCCGCGCACGCGTCGAGACCTCGCCGCGGCGCTATCTCGAGAAAGGCGTGTGGAAGACCGTCAGAGGGAATTGGGAGATTCTTAGAAGGGTAAGAGGGGGGGAATCGCCCGCGGAATTGGCGAAGCGATACCGCGACTGACGGCCGCACCCCACGGCCCTATTACCTTCTAAGAAATCCGAATCCCCGGTCTTCTCTCTCTTCGCTCAAACGAGCTTGAGGAGATGGCCCATCTTGGCTTTCTTGGTCGCGAGGTAGTCGCGCGTCCCGTCCGTCGGCGGGATCTCGAGCGGCACGCGCTCGACGATCTCCAGGCCGTAGCCGTCGATCGCGACGTACTTGGACGGGTTGTTCGTCATGAGGCGCATCTTCTTGACGCCGAGGTCGCGCAGGATCTGCGACCCGATCCCGTAGTCGCGCACGTCCGGCGCGAAGCCGAGCTTCTCGTTCGCGGCGACCGTGTCGAGGCCCTGCTCCTGCAGCTCGTACGCCCGCAGCTTGTTGAAGAGCCCGATCCCGCGACCCTCCTGCAACAGGTAGAGGAGCACGCCCTTGCCTTCGTTGGCGATCTGGGCCATCGCGCGCTGGAGCTGGGCGCCGCAGTCGCAGCGCCCGGAGCCGAAGACGTCGCCCGTGAGGCACGCCGAATGGACGCGCACCAGGACCGGCTCGTCCTCGGTCCAGGTTCCCATCACGAGCGCGACGTGCTCCTCGTTCGTGAGGTCGGAGCGGAACGCGACCGCGCGGAACTCGCCGAACGGCGTCGGCAGGACCGGGGCCGCGATGCGGTGGACGAGGCGCTCGGTCCGCATCCGGTACCGGATGATGTCCGCGACCGACACGATCGGAATGCCGTGCTTTTCCGAGACGAGCAGGAGGTCCGGGACCCGGGCCATCGTGCCGTCCTCGTTCATGATCTCGCAGATCACGGCCGCGGGCGCAAGCCCCGCGATCCGCGCGAGGTCGACGGAGGCTTCCGTCTGGCCCGCCCGCTTGAGAACGCCGCCCTTCTTGGCCCGCAACGGGAACGTGTGCCCCGGCCTCAGGAGGTCGTGCGGCCTCGACTTCGGGTCGACGAGCGTCAGGACGGTCGCGGCGCGGTCGGCCGCGGAAATCCCCGTCGTCGTCTTTCCGCGCGCCTCGACGGAAACCGTGAAGGCCGTGCCGTAGTTCGAGGTGTTCTGCTCGACCATCGGGTGGAGGTCGAGTTCGTCACAGCGCTCCTCGGTCAGGGAAACGCAGACGAGGCCGCGGCCTTCCTTCGCCATGAAGTTGATGGCGGCGGGCGTGACGTGCTCTGCGGCGAGGCAGAGGTCTCCCTCGTTCTCGCGGTCCTCGTCGTCCACGATGATGACGAACTGGCCCTTCTTGTAAGCCGCGACGGCGTCGACGACGGAGACGAATCCCACTGGGGTGTTCCTTTCGGCTCTGACGGGACGCAGGACGCGTCCCTCGGGTCAATTGTACCGGGACGCGCCGCCGGACCCCGCGTCGGGTCTCGGGCTCCTGAAGGGGTGGTCCGCGAGGACCGCACGCTTGCCGACTTCCTTCAAGAGCGTCCTCAGGAAGCCCTCGAACTGGTTCGCCGCAGGGAGAAAAGCGCGCGGGACGCGCTCGCGCGAGAAGCCCGCGTGGAACCTCTCGAACAGGGACCAGTCCTTGAACATCAGATACCGCATCCCGCCCCGGCGGAAGCTTTCGATCTCCGTCACGAGGGCGCGCAGCGTCTTCTTGTCCGGTGTCTTGAGGAAGTCCTGGGTCGCGCGGGAGAGATGGCCGAGCTCGTCGCGCAGGCGCAGGCTCTGGTCGAGGCGCGCCCGGTACTCCGGGAAGAGGGAGCGCGCGTCGATTCCCGACGAGAACGTTTCCGCGAGGCCGATCACGCTCTGCTGGAAGAGGTCCCGGAAGAGGCCGGCCCCGTCGCCGAGCCGGGCGAGGACGGCGTCGGGGTCCTTCATGAGCGCGACGCCCACGAGCTCGACGTCCATCGCCTTGCGCGTCTCGGCCTCGAACGCGGACGCGAGACGGTCGAGGCCTTCGGCTTCCTTCGTCCCGTCTTCGAACCGCGGCCGGAGCCGCCGCCGGACGTACGCAACAAACGAATCGCTCTCGGACTTCAGGAAGCTGAAGAGGAGAAGCGCGCGCTTGCGCGTGGCGGGCCCTTCCGCCGCCGCGGAGACGCGCTCGGCGACGCGCAGGCCCTTGAAGAGCGCCACGAAGAGCGTCGCGAGCGCCCCGCGGTGGGACGGGTCCGGCAGGCTGCCGAGAACCTTCGCGAGAGACTGCTTGGACTCGCGGTCGAGCACGGGCCGGAGGTTCTCCCGGAACAGGACGCCGAGGTTCGGGTCCTGCCGGAGCGTCCCGACGACGACCCGTCCGAGCGAGAGATAGGTCTGGAGCGGGATGAAGGGCGCCTTCGCGAGCTCGTCGAGGATCTTCGTGAAGTCGTCGAGCGTCTCGACGACGCGCGCGAGCTCCGTCGTCCCGTCGCCCCGGCGGCGCCCCCCCGGTCGCTGGACCTGTGTGTCGAGGTACAGGAGGAACGAGGCGAGGTCTTCCTGGCCCTCCCCCATGAGCTGCGTCGCGATCAGCCCCATGTGCGCGACTCCCGAACGGGCCGCCGCGACCTCCTCGGCGTAGTTCTTGAGCGACGCGTGCGAGCGCTCGAACGCCGAGAGCGGGAGGCAGTCGATCTGGAAGAAGCGTTCGAGCCCCTTGAGCCACATCTCGAGCTCGAAGAGGTAGTCGTACTTCACGCGGTTCGAGAACAGGGCGGACGTCTCGAGAACGGTGAAGCGGGGCATGTGCTGCTGATTCTAAGCCCGGCTCAGAACGGGTACCCGACCGCGAATGCGAACGCGCCCGCGTCCTCGTTGGGCTTGCGGTCGAGCTTGATGCCGTACTCGAGGCGCAGCGGGCCGACCGGGGTCAGGTAATGGAGGCCGACCCCGACGCCCGTACGGACTTCGCCGAAGCTCACGTTCTTCGGGTCCGCCCACGTGTTGCCGACGTCCACGAAGAGCGCGACCTCGAAGCCGCTGGCGACCGGGATGCGCCACTCGGCGTTCCCGATCAGGAGGACGTTGCCGCCCACGCCGACACCGTCCGAGTTGAGAGTCTGCGGGGTGATGCCGAGGTTGTCGCGCGTGAACGCGCGGTGCGTCGACGTGCCGCCCGCGAAGAACCGCTCGGGGACGGGGATGATGAGGTTGGGCGCGCAGGTCTCGCCCGTCGGGTCCGGGCACGCCGCGTAGTTCCAGATGACGCCGCCGCGCAGCGAAAACGCGACGCGGGTCGAGCCCCAGCCCCGGTAAAGGCCGGCCTGGGAGAGGAGCTTGAAGAAGTGCGCGTCCGCGGCGAAGAGCGGGAACGCGTACTTGAGGTCCGTCCCGAGAAGGAAGCCGTTCCGCGGATTCAGCGGATCGTCGCGCCTGTCCCAGGTCACGCCGCTCGACACGGACGCGATCCGGCTCTCCGTGTTTCCGCGCTGGTCCGCGCCGAGGCCGGGATCCGAGGACGGCTCGACGAGCTCGTACTGGACGCGGAGGCCGGTCCGGAGCGACTTCGACAGCCGGTACTCGCCCTGGAGAAACGTGCCCTTTCGCTTCACGTCGTATGCCGGCGACGGCACGTCCTTCGTGTTGTAGATCGCGAACGACAGCGGGACCTTGCCGCCGAAGAGCGATCGGTCCCGCGCCGTGAAGATGATGCGGGGGTCGTTGTTCGAGGCCCGGCCTTCGACGCCGACTTCAAGGGCCCGTCCGAAGAGGTTGTTGTAGGTCACGGCGAGCGAGAGCCGGAGCGAGAGCTGTTCGCTCAGCGACGCGTTGTTCTGGGGGTTGTACTCGGCGCCGACCGCGTACGTGAGCCCCCACGGCCGCGCCTCGGCGACCGTCACGAGGACGCTCCGGGACATCGTCTCGGGATCCGTCTCGAACGTCGTGATGTCGATCCGCTCGAAGACGCCGAGGCGGGCGAGCGCCTGCTGGGTGTCGAGCAACTTCGTGAGGGAGAAAGGATCTCCCTCGGCGTTCGCAAGCCGGTCCTCGATGATGAAGGGCTTCGTCCGGCTGTTTCCCCGCACGATCGTCTTGCCGAAGAGGACCGGACTGCCCTCGGTCACGGTGTAGGTGACGTCGGCCCGCTTCCCCTGCGGAGGCTCGGGGCCCGAGAAACGCGCGGTCGCCTCGACCTTCGCGTCGACGAATCCCTTGTCGACGTACAACGACTGCAGGAGCGCCGCGTCCGCGCTCACGGCCGACTCGGAATACGGGACTCCCGGCTTGATCGAGAGGCGCGGAACGAGGTCCTTCTCCGGGAGGAGCCGCATCCCCTCGACGCGCATCCGGTCGACGACGGTGCGGACGCCCTCGTCCACGGCGAACGTCACGTCCAGTGTGTGCTCGCCCCTGCCTTCCACGACCGCGGGCGCGGCGACCCGCACGTCCCGCCATCCGCCCTCCCGATAGAGGGTCGCCAGGGCGTCGCGGTCGCGCGCCGCCTCGTCGCTCACGTACCGCCCGGCCTCGAGGATCCCGCGGGGCCGCGTCTCGAAGGCCGACTGGACGGCGCGCGGCGGGAGGCTCACGGCGCCCGTGACGTCCACGCGCTCCACGGACCACCGGGCGCCCTTCACGATCTCGAAGCGGACGATCTCCTTGTCCGGCTGTGTGTCGAACGCGACCTTGACGGACGCCTTTGCGTAGCCGCTCTCCTCGTACGAACGCTTGAGCGCGGCGCGCAGCCTCTCGACGGCGTCCTCGTCCGGCGGCTCGCCCTTGCGCCACGGCGAGTCGGCGTGCTTGCGGACGAGTTTCTCGTCCTCTCCCGTCACCTCGAGGACGACGGCCGGCCCGACGAAGACCGTGTAACGGGGCGAGACGGACGCCGTCGCCGGGTCGTAGCGCTCGTCTCCGAGGCGCACCTCGGCGCGCGAGTAGGCCCTGCGGTGCAGCTCGTTCTCGAACCTCTCGGCGTCCTCCAGAGCGGTCTTCCTCTTGTAAGGCCTGCCCGCCTTCAGCTTCGCCTTCGCCGTGAGCGCAGACGGGGGCAACGTCCCCAGGCTTCCGTTCCACTCCGGCGCGGCCGCGACGGCCTTCGGTCCGGGCCGGACGACGAAGCTCACGTTGACGCTCGTCTCGTCCGGGCCGGCGTCCACGGAGACCGAGACGGCGGACTCGAAGTACCCTTCTTCCTTCAGCACGCGGCGGACCGCGGTCTCGTAACCCGGCCCACGGTCGCTCTCCCACGGGTCGCCGGGATGGAGTCCGATCGCGTCGAGGGCGCGCCCGCGCGCCGGGATTCCCTTCGTGACCGCGAGCGATGCGATACGTGGAGCCGCCGAGTAGGCGACGACGACCGCCACCCCCTCTCCGAACGGCGCCCCTTCGACGGAAAGGTCCGAGAAGCGCCTCGTCGCGAAGAGATTCCGGAGCGAGATCCGGACCGCGCCCTCCGTCAGGCGCTTCCCGGGCGTGATCTCGGTCAGGCCGGCCATGCGCTTCTCGTCCACCGGTCCGTCTCCGCGGAACGAGAGCGTCGTGACGAGCCTCCCCCAGAGCAGGCCCTCGGGCGGCGGCTCGGCGCCGGCCCGGGCGGCTCCGAGCGCAAGGACGAGGGCGGCGGCGGCGCCGCGCGCGGCTCTCACCGCAGCCGCTGCCTGAAGCGCAGCTCGAGGGAGTACACGCCGTACTCGTCCAGCCGGGCCTGGAGAAAGGCCGTCCGCGAGAGCTGGTAGTCGAGCGTGATGATCTGCTGCTGGTTGCTCGAAAGGACGAACGAGACGGTCGCATTGAAGTCCTTCCCGAGGGACTTTCCGACGGTGATGCGCGGGGCGTCGAACGTGGAGCCGGTCGAGAAGGCCGGATCGATCTGGAACCGGTCGAGCCGGAAGAACTCCTTCGTGCGGCTCGTGACGGCGTCCGACGCGAGGCTCGCGAGCAGTTCGCGCGCCGCCTTCGAGACGGACTCGTCCGAGGACGTCGGTGCAGGACCGATCGGCCCGCCGGCCACGGACGTGGACGGGACGTCGCCCGTGGCCATCAGCGAGATGATCTGCGCCTCGGAGAGTTGCGGGTCCGACGAGAAGCGGGTCGCGAGCCGCGCCGCGGTGCCCGTGAGGCCGAACGTGACCTGGTACTTGCTGACCGTTCCGCGCGCTTCCATCTCGAAGAAGGGCTCGATCCGGATCGGGTTGGAGAAGAGGATGCGGCCCGACAGGAGGTCGTACCGCTGGCCCTGGAGCGTCAGCCGCCCGCCCTCCTCGGCGCGGATCTCGCCGAAGAGGAGCGGGTGCCCCCACGTGCCGCGCGCGAAGAGCTCGCCCGAGGCCTTCAGCCGCGCCACGTTCGTCCGCACCTCGATGGACTCGGGCGGCGCCACGAGGCGGACGTCGAGCGTCATCGGGTCGAGGAACGTCGGGTTCGCGCCCACCGTCGCGACGCGCTTGCGCTGGAGAAGCGCGGCGAGGTCGATCGAGAAGTCGCGGTCGTAGAGGGCGCGGTCGAAGGTCAGCTCGCCGCGCACCGCACGCGGCAGCGTGTCGCCGAGCATGAGGAGGTTCCCCGAGAACGTCCCGCGGAAGCCGTCGAAGGGCGACACCTTCACGTGCGAGACGAGCGCCGACACGCGCATCCCCGAGGGCTTCCAGCCGTCGAGGTTGACGGAGCCGCCGAGGTCGACCGTCCCGCCCGCGAACCGCAGCGAAAGGTCGCTGATCGTGACCTTTCCTTCGCTGAAGAGCAGAGAGCCGGTCGCGGACTCGAACGCCACGCCCCCGTCCGGACTCACGACGTCCACGCCGTCGAGGGCCGCGCGGCCCGTGACGACCGGCGACGCCGCCGTCCCGCCGAGCCGCGCATCGAGCGTGATGCGGCCCGCGACCTTCAGGGGGGCGAACGCCGGCCCGAGCAGCGAAGCGTCCACCGAGCCGATCGCCGAGACGTCGAGCGCTCGCGGCGGGACGAACTGCGCGCTGCCCGACAGGGTCACGAGCGTCGGGACGCCGGACGGCGCTTCGGGCCGGACCGCCTCGGCGAGCGCCAGGCGCTCGAACGAGACGCGGCCTCCCGACACCTTGAGCGGCGTCGTGCCCCGAAGCGTCAGGGTCCGTCCCCACGCCGTGAACTGGGCGGCCGAGATCACGCCCTCGCCGTCGAGTTCTCCAGCCGACGCCCCAGGCGTGAGCGAAGCCTCCGCGCTCAGGCGGCCGTCGAATTTCGCATCCGCGGGCAGACCCAGGAGCCCGGCGAGCGGCGCGAGGCTCGGGAACTCCGCCCGCGCGCGCCAGCGGCCCGCGCTCCCGGCGTCCCTGGGCGAGAGGATCTCGAGGACGCCCTCTTCCGCGGCCTCGGCCCGCAGGCTCCAGGAGCCGCGGTCGGCGCGGGCGTGGATCTCGACCGGATGGCCCGCCCGCGCAAGCGGCTGGCCGTCGTACGTCGAATCCGCGACGCGCAGGTCCGCGGAGAGCGTGGGCTTGTCGATCAGGCCTTCTCCGGAGGCGTGCCCGGTCAGGAGCCCGCCCACCGGGGCGTCCTGCAGAGCCGCGAGACGGCCCGCGGGAACGTCCTTCACGTCGAGGTCGAACTTGTAGGCACCGTCGGCGTAGCGGTACGAGCCGCCGAAGCTCGCCGTGGCGCCGCCGAGGCGCCCCGTCGCGCCCTCGACGGCGATGCGATCGTCCTGGAACGCGAGGACGCCTTCGAGGCGGTCGAGCTTCTGTCCCCAGATCGACGCGTCCGTGAGGACGAGCGGGATTCGCCCGTGGATCGCCGGCGTGACGCCGTCGAGGGGGAGCCTTCCCGTCGCGCGCCCCGACAGGGGCAGGTCGAAGTCCAGGAACGCCAGGACCTTTTCGAGCGGCCACTCGCGGAAATCCCCGACGAGGCCGTCCAGCCGGTACTGGCCGTGCAGCGCACCGCCGAACCCGATCTTCCCCTCGAGGGCGAGCGTGCCGCCGTCGTCGCGGGCGGCGAAGGGCGCGAGCGTCGCGACGTTGTGGTCCACGGTGAAGTTCGCGGTCGTCTCGCCGAAGCGCACGCCGCGCAGGACGAAGTCCGTCGCCTCCATGCGGCCCTCGACGTGCGGGTCGGAGAAAGCGCGCGTGAGCCGGGCCGAGACGTGGCCCGCCCCGCCGAGATTCAGGGGCGGAGACAGCGGCTCGTTTTGGATCGCCGGATACCAGTTCGCCGCGATGCGTTCGACCTCCTGGAGGTCCCCGGCCGTCACGTCGAACGTGAGGTCCGGCTCCCACGAGCCGAATCGGAGCGATCCGTCGAGCCGGACCTTCGCGCCGCCCGCGGTCGCGAGCGGAAGCTTGTCGAAGAGGATGCGGCCGTCCCGGATGCGCAGGGGGCCGCCGCCGGCGACCGGAATCGGGACGCGCCCCTTCACCGCCGACGCGCGGCCCGGGTCCGCGGTGAGCGTGAGGCGGCCCGCACCGTCCGCGTGCTCGACCCCGCCCGGCCCGAACGTGAGCGTCGCCTCGAGACCCGCGCGCGCCATCATGCCCGTCCCTGGAAGGCCGATGTCGGCGAAGAACTGCTCGAAGTCGATGCCCTTCCCGCGCAGGGCGATCTTCACCGGCAGCGGCGGCCGGTCGAGCCGCTCGAGCTGGACGAGGGCCTCGAGGGACCCCCCCGCGTAGCTCGCCCGCGTCACGTCCACGAGAAGCCCTTTGGGGTCGAGCCGGAGCGTCCCCTCGCCCGACATCGGGAAGACGGCGAGGCGCGAGGCCGGAAGGTCGAAGGAGGCGCGTATCCGGAAACCGCCGGGGTCGCCGACGCGAAGCGTGCCGTTCAGCCGGACCGGCCCCCCGAGCGGCAGGCCCAGACCGAACGCGCTCCCGAGGGTCTCGCCCGTCGTCTCGATCTTCGCGACGAGCGCGAAGACGGGCTTCCGGAGGTCGTCGACGCCGCCCGACGCCTCGACGGAGATCTTCGGTCCCTTGAGGCGAAGCCCGGTGAGGTGGGCGCGGCCAGGCGCGAGCGTGATCTCGGCTCCCACGGCGAACTCGAGCGCCTCGTTGTTCTCGAGGCGGAAGCTCCCCTGGCGGCAGGCCAGGACGAGATGCGTGACCGAAAGCGTCCGGCCCGCGCGCGCGGTCACCGCGGCGTCCTTCAGCAGGGCGTCGATCTCGGCCTTCCACTCGCGGAACCGGAACGACGCGCGCTGGATGACGGCTTCGTGGAGCTGGATGTCCTTGCCCCCGCCTCCGCCCCCCCGCAGCGCGCGGAGGATCGGGTCCACGTTCGTCGAGCCGTCCGGAAACACCTCGATGACGAGACGCGGCGCGACGACGCGCAGCTTCGAGAGCTCGATCCGGTTGCTCGTGACGGCCGGAATCCCCCGGATCTCGATCTCGGCCGCCGAGAAGAGCGGGCCGGCGAGCGACCGGCGGTCGTTCGCGATCGTGACGTCCCGCACGAGGAAGGAGGGCGGCAGGAGCGCGAGGTCGAAGCCGCCGATCGTGACCTTCCGCCCGATCTGGGCCGACAGGACGCGCTCCGTCTTCCGCCGCAGGGCGTCCTGGAAGCGGTGCGACCGGAAGACGCCGTACAGGACGAGGACCGAGAAAAGAAGAAGCAGCGCGAAGAGCCGGACGAGACGAACCTGCGTGAGGGAGAGTTGCGGGAGGGTCGGGATCGGTCGCCGGGCCATCTCCCCTCGCTAGCGCGACGCGTTGTCCCGCTCGCCGCCGAACGAGAGCTTGCCCGCGAGGACGTCCCAGAAGGAGTCCGCCGAGGCCCGGACGAGCGAGACGGTTTCCCGCGCGCGGGAGATCGAGATGCGCGTCGCGGCGCTCACGGGGAACCCCTCCTGTCCGTCGAGCGTCAGGAAGACACCCGTCGCGTCCTCCTCGACGCGCAGGTCGAGTCGGACGGAGTCCGGGAGGACGAGCGGGCGAAGCGACAGCGTGTGGGGGCAGATGGGCGACAGGACGAGGGCCGGCATCGTCGGCTCGAGAATCGGGCCGCCGGCCGAGAGGTTGTAGGCCGTCGAGCCCGTCGGCGTCGAGACGATGAGCCCGTCGCCCCGGTAGCGCGACACCGTCCGGCCGTCGACGTCGACGCGGATCGCCGCGATGCGCGCAAGCGCCGACTTGCCGAGGACGGCGTCGTTCACGACGCGGTACGTCCGCGCCGGGCGGCGCCCTTCCGCCACGGACACCGCGAGGAGACGCCGGTTCTCGAGCCGTGCGGTGCCCGCGAGCGCCTCCTCGAGGATCTCGTCGCAGTCGCCGGGGCTGCAGGCCGTCAGGAACCCGAGGGTCCCGATGTCGATCCCGAGGATGGGGACGTTCGGCGCAGGATGGCGGGCGACCGAGAGAAGGGTGCCGTCTCCACCGAGCGTCACGAGAAGGTCGACGGAGCGCGCGATCTGCGTCCGGGTCACGCCGCCGCCGTCCTCCCGGGCCGCGGCGGATTCCAGGTCGTGCACGACCTCGTAGCCGCGCTTCGTGAGGCGGCGATCCAGCTTGCGGGAGAGCTCGAGCGCCTCCCGGCTCGTATACCGGGTGACGAGGCCCACCCGGCGGACGCGCGAGGCGCTCCTTTTTCGGACCGTCACCCCGAAAGTGTAGCGGGATTCCTCCGGAACGCGGCGAGGTATTCCACGTTGCCGTCGGCGCCCGTGATCGGCGACGGCACGGCGCCGCGGGGCTCGAGGCCCAGCGCGATCGCCGACGCCTCGACGCGGGCGACCGCGCGGGCCCGGACAGCCTCGTCGCGGACGATCCCGCCCCGGCCGACCTCCCCGCGTTCCGCCTCGAACTGCGGCTTGACGAGGACGAGAACGTCCGCCGACGGAGCAAGGAGCGGAACGGCCGCAGGCAGGACGAGCGTCAGCGAGATGAACGAGAGGTCCCCGACGAGGAGGGACGGCGGCTCAGGGACCTCCGCGCGCGACAGGAGACGCGCGTTGACCTTCTCGCGGAGGACCACGCGAGGGTCGCCGCGCAGCTTCGCGTGGAGCTGCCCCCAGCCGACGTCCACGGCGTACACCCGCGCGGCTCCTCGCGCGAGGAGCACGTCCGTGAACCCGCCGGTGGACGCGCCGACGTCCAGGCAGACGCGCCCCGCGGGATCGATCCCGAAGTGCGTCAGGCCGAACGCGAGCTTGACGCCTCCGCGCGAGACCCACGGGTGCTCGGGCTCCCCCACCGAGACCTCGGCGGCGTCGTCGACGGGCGTCCCGGGCTTCACCCGCTCCTTCCCGGCGACCGCGACGCGCCCGGCGAGGATCAGGGCCTCGGCGCGGGCGCGCGACTCGGCGAGGCCGCGCTCGACGAGTAGGACGTCGAGCCGCTTCTTCTTCAGATCGTCACCATCACCTTGAGAACGTCGCCGCCCCGGCGCGCGAGCCGGAACGCCTCTGGGGCGTCCGCGAGCGGAACGCGGTGGGTCACGAGGTCCGAGGCGCGGACGACGCCCCGCCGGATGAGCTGCAGCGCTTCGGCGAGGTCGCGAGCCGAGGAAGAATAAGAAAAGAGCATTGAAAGGTCGCGCAGGTAAGGCAGGTGCGGCTCGAACGTCCATCTCTTTCCGGGCTGGACCGGCGAATAGAAGACGATCCGGCCCGCGGGCGCCGCGGCGGCGAGCGCGGCGCGAACCGCCTCTTCGGCGGTCGGCAGGACGAAGACGGCGTCCGCTCCGTCGGCCGAGACCCTCTTCACCTTCGGAGAAAAGTCCTCTCCCGGCTCTGCCACCTGATCGAACCCGAGTCGCAGCGCATGGGCCCTTCGCGCGGGGTCCGGATCGCAGCCGACGAGCTTCCACGCCCCCGCGGCGCGCGCAACGAGGCCCAGCGCCACGCCGTTCGCGCCGAGGCCGATCACCGCCGCCGTGTCGCCGCGGTGGACCGCGGCGCGGCGGACGGCCTTCACGGCGCACGCAACGGGCTCGACGAGTGCTCCGTCCTCGAAGGAGACCTCGTCCGGCAGGAACAGGACGTCCGCGCGCACGGCCGCGGCGTCGATTCGGACGTACTCCGCGAGGCCCCCGGGGTCGAGGCGGTTCTTCCGCCACTCGGCGCACTGGACGTCCTCGCCCGCGAGGCAGAAGCGGCAGCGGCCGCACGCGGCGTGGTGATGGACGACGACGCGGTCGTCCGGCTCGAAGCGCGTCCCCTCCCCGGCCTCCACGACGACGCCCGCCGGCTCGTGGCCGAGGATGGCCGGCGCCTTCGTCTCGACGTACCAGCCGGTCGTGTCGCTGCCGCAGATCCCGACCGCCTTCATCGCGACGAGGATCTCCCCCGGGCCGATCGGGGGCACCTCGCGCGTCACGACCTCGACTCGGTCCACGGAGTGCGCGACGGCGGCGCGCATCGTCCTCACGGGAACACCCCGACCTTCAGCGCTGCCCCGGCGCGGGC
Organism: Thermoanaerobaculia bacterium; assembly: GCA_044229475.1. Lineage (GTDB taxonomy): Bacteria > Acidobacteriota > Thermoanaerobaculia > UBA5066 > UBA5066 > Fen-183. The sequence continues at coordinate 1,303,040 of JBGASW010000001.1, forward strand.
GACGTCGAACGCGGCCTCCCACTCGGCGAGCGGCCGCCGGGCCGAGACGATCTCCGCGGCGGGAATGGCGCCTCCGGAGAGCAGGCCGAGCGCCTCGTCCACCTCGCGCGGCGTGTAGTGGAACGAGCCGACGATCGAGACCTCCCGGTAATGGACCGCGTGCGCGTCGATCGCGACGCGCGCTTCCGCGGGCAGCCCAGCGAAGAGAAGCACCGTTCCGCCGTCGGAAGCCAACGCCGGCAGCGCCTCGATCACGCCGGGATCGCCGGTCGTGTCGATGACGAGGGAAAAGGATGAAGAGGGAGAAAGAGAAGAGAAGACTTCTTTGAAGGTGAATACGGGAGGCGGAGCGCCGGCTTCGCCCGCGCGCGACGAGGGCCCGATGTGAGCGACCTCCGCCAAATTCCTTTCAAAGAAAGCGAGTCTCTCTGCCCGCCTTCCTGCGATGACGACGCGGCGTTCCGCGGCCCTCCCCGTCTCTTCTCCCTCTTTCCCCCTAAGAAGAAAAAACAGCAGTGCCGCGATCGGGCCGGTGCCCACGATGAGGACGTCCTTGCCCCGCGCGTCGCCCACGCGGTTCAACCCGCGCACGGCGCTCGCGAGCGGGTCGAGCAGCGCGGCCGTTTCGTCGGGCATGCCGTCCGGGATCCTCCGCAGGCCGTTCTTCACGAGGCGCTCGGGCACGAGGAGGAAGTCCGCGAACGCGCCGAAGAGAGGGCGGTCGAAGGCGCTCGCACAGAGGTTCTCGCGACCCGCGCGGCAGGCCTCGCACGCGCCGCAAGGCGACGAGACCGCCGACGTGACGCGCGTGCCCGGCGAGAAGGCCGCGCCACGGCCGGCCTTCTCGACCACGCCCGCCCACTCGTGGCCGAGGGTCAGCGGGAACGGGATCTTCGGATGACCGCGCCGCACGATCTTGAGGTCCGTCCCGCATGTAAGCGCGACGGCGACACGGACGAGCACCTCGCCCGGGCCGGGCGCGGGCACCGCCACGTCTCTCAGGACCGCGCTTCCGGGGCCGTCGCAAACGAGTGCGCGCACGGAAGAAGCGTAACAGGAGTGCGCTTAAGACCGCGTCGCAGGGACCGTGCTTCGCTTGACGCGCGGGCGGGCCCGACGCAGTCTCCTCGCGTCCATGAGCGACCGCTCCGCGTCGAGCTGGGCTCTCCTGTCGATCGCCGCCGCCGTCGTGACGATCGGCCTGAAGGCCTACGCCTGGAAGGTCACGGGCTCGGTCGGTCTCCTCTCGGACGCGGCCGAGTCGGGCGTGAATCTCCTCGCGGCCCTCGTCGCGTTCTGGGCTCTCCGCCGCGCGAGCCGCCCCGCCGACTCCACCTACGCGTTCGGCCAGACGAAGGCCGAGTACTTCGCAAGCGGCTTCGAGGGCCTCATGATCCTCGCGGCCTCCGTCGCGATCGCGGTGACGGCCGTCGAACGCCTCCGCAACCTCCAGCCGATCGAGAACGTCGGGCTGGGCCTCGGGATCTCGGTCCTGGCTTCCGGCGTGAACGGCGTCGTCGCATGGATCCTCATGCGCGAGGGCAAGAGGCTCCGTTCGATAACGCTTCGGGCCGATGCGCAGCACCTCCTCACGGACGTCTGGACGTCCGCCGGCGTCCTCGTCGGCGTCTTCCTCGTGAAGCTCACGGGCTGGCTGATCCTCGACCCCATCGTCGCGCTGCTCGTCGCGGCGAACATCGTCTACACGGCGGTGCGGCTCCTGCAGGAAACCGGGTACGGCCTCCTCGACAAGGCGATCGGCGAGGACGAGCAGGCGGCGCTCTCGGCCGCCCTCGCGCCGTTCCACGAGCGCGGGATCGTCCTGCACGACATCCGGACCCGCCGCGCGGGGCCGCGCCACTTCATCCAGATGCACGTCCTCGTCCCGGGCTCGTGGACCGTCAAGCGGGGGCACGACGTCTGCGAAGAGATCGAGCGGGGCGTCGCCGCCGCGCTGCCGGGCAGCACGGTCACGACCCATCTCGAGCCCATCGAGGACCCGGCTGCGTGGGACGACCGCGGCCTCGACCGCCACCTCTGACGGGTCAGCGCGGCGCGGGCGGCCCGCCCGGGGGAACCGCGAGATGCCGCGAGCCGGGTGCGACCACGGGCTCCCCGCGCGCGCACATGGGACACGCGGAGGCCTCCCAGGCCGGGACCTCGAGCGGCAGGAGCGCGCGGTACGGGATCCCGTCGACGGCCGGAGCCTTCTCCGCGGCGGCGCGCCGGTCCACGATCGAGCCGCACACGACGGGCACGGCGCCCGCCTTACGGAGGACCTCGAGGACCTCCTTCGTCGACTTCCCCGTCGTGACGACGTCCTCGATCACGGCGACGCGCTCTCCAGGCTCGAGGGCGAATCCGCGGCGGAGGGAGAAGACGCCGTCCACGCGTTCCGTGAAGATCGCGCGCACGCCGAGCCCGCGACCGACCTCCTGGCCGATGATGACGCCGCCCATCGCGGGCGACACGACGACTTCCGGCTTCTCCGGCGAAAGGAGCGCCGCGAGCGCGGCACCGAGCACGCCGGCGCGGTCCGGGTGCTGGAGGACCCTCGCGCACTGGAGGTAGCGGTCCGCATGAAGGCCCGACGAGAGCTTGAAGTGGCCCGACAGGAGCGCGCCCGTCTCCTCGAAGTGGCGGCGCACGGCTTCGGGCGTCACGGCTCGCTCCCGTCCCGGTCGCGGCGCAGGCCGTAACGGTCGATCTTCTTGTAGAGGTTCGAGCGAGGCGTGTCGATCGCCTCGGCGGTGCGCGTCACGTTGCCTCCGTTCTCCGCGAGCTTCGCGACGAGGAAGAGCTTCTCAGTCTCGTCCTGGAACTCCTGGAGCGTGCCGATCGCCACGAGCCGCTCCCAGACCCCCGCGGCCGCCGGGTCCACGACCTTGCCGCCGCGGACGGTGACGGGGCCGGGTTCGGCTGCGGGCGCGGCGGCGCCGTCCACGTCGGCGGCGTCGAGGACGTCCGCGTCGGACATGATCATGAGCCGCTCCACGTGGTTCTTCAGCTCCCGGACGTTCCCCGGCCACGCGCGCGCGGCGAGCGCCTCGAGCGCCTCGTCCGTGAACCGCTTCGGCCTGTAGTTGTTCGTCTTCGCGAACTGCTCCGCGAAGAACGTCACGAGCGCGGGAACGTCCTCGCGGCGCTCCGCGAGGGCCGGCGTCCTCAGGACGAGGACGTTCAGGCGGTAGTAGAGGTCCTCCCGGAACTTCCCCTGCGCGATGAGCGTCGTGAGGTCGCGGTTCGTCGCGGCGACCACGCGGACCTTCACCTTGACGACGCGCGGGCTCCCGACGGGCTCGACCTCGCCCTCCTGCAGGACGCGGAGCACCTTTGCCTGCGCGGAAGCCGACATGTCCCCGACCTCGTCGAGGAAGATCGTGCCGCCGTCCGCCTCGACGAACTTGCCCGTCTGCTTGCGGTCGGCTCCCGTGAACGAGCCGCGCTCGTGCCCGAAGAGCTCGGATTCGATGAGCGTGTCGGGGATCGCGGCACAGTTGACCTGAACGAACGGCGCCGTGCGAACGAGAGAGGCGTCGTGGATCGCGCGCGCGACGAGCTCCTTGCCCGTGCCGCTCGGTCCGACGATGAGGACCGTCGCGGGCGTCGGCGCCGCCTTCGCGATGTCCGCGAGGAGCCTCCGCATCGGCTCGCTCGACCCCACGATGCGGCCGATCCCGAGGCGCGATTTCAATTCGAGGTTCTCGCGCGCGAGGCGGCTCGAGTCGAGGACGCGGCGGAGGGCGTTCAGGACGTGCTCGGACGAGAGCGGCTTCTCGAGGAAGTCGTCCGCGCCCGCGCGGACGGCGTCCATCGCCGTCTTGACGTCGCCGTGACCCGAGATCATGACGACCGGCGTCGCGACGCCCCGCGCCCGCAGCTTCGCGAGCGTGTCGAGGCCGTCCTGCCCGGGCATCTTGATGTCGAGGAGGACCGCGTCGTGGTCCGGAGCCTCGCCCACCGCGTTCACGCCGGAGGCGACCGCCGTGACCTCGTATCCCTCCTCCGTCAGGAGCGTGCGGAGGGACTCCCGGATGTCGGCTTCGTCGTCGCAGACGAGGATGCGGCGCGCCATCGCGATCATCCTAGCAGCCCGCTTCGAGGGCGCGCCGCGCCTCGTCCAGGGCGCGAGACGTCTCCTCGACGCCGCGGACGAGATCCTCGGAGGCACGAAGAGAAAGAGATTCTTCGAATGAGGAGATGGCCGACCGGAGGAGCGCGGCTCTCTCCTCCGGGCCGGCCGCGCCCGCCACCTCGGCGAGCGTCCGGAGCGCGAGGCCCCTCGCGTGAAGCGTCACGCCCCGTGCGATGGGCCGGGTCGCGTCGCGGATCTCGAGCGCCCGCCCGTAGCACGCGAGCGCCTCGACGAGGTCCTCCCGCGACCGCGCGAGGTTCTGGAGCGCGTTTCCCCTGTTGTGGTCGAGGCGGGCCAACGCCTCCAGATCGTCGCTCCCGTACCCGGCGCTGGAAGATTCTTCGAAGAGCAAGAGAGAGGAATGAAGATCTTCGGCGGGTCCCCGCGAGCCGAAGAAGACGGCGAGGTTGTGCAGGAAGACCGCCTTTTCCTCATTCGAAGAGAAATCCAGCATCCCGCGCATGTCGAGAAGGTCGCTCGCGAGGGCACGTGATCTCTCCGAAACCTCCGCTTCCTTTCTCTCCCTGAGGTGTTCCTGGAGCACGAACCACTCGCGGAACGCCGTTCTCGGGTCCTCCGCGAAGAGCACGCGGAAGCGCGCCACGAGCCCGGGCGCCTCGGGGAGCGTCACGCCGCCATCCTACGCGCACCGCGATGATTCAGCTGCGCTATGTCGTGCGCGCCGGCGGCGCGGGAAGCTCGTCGCGGGAACGACGAGATGAAGACCGCCCGCGACGTCATGATCCATCCCGTCTTCGCGGTGCGCGAGGACTGGACCGTCCACGAGCTGGCGACCTTCTTCTCGGAGAAGGGCATTTCGGGAGCCCCGGTGCTCGACGGTTCCGGCCGCCTCACCGGCGTCGTGAGCCTGACCGACATCGTCGACCAGGTGACGCGCGAGCGCGAGCCCGACGCGCGCGTCTCCCGGGCGTGGGAGAAGCGGTTCAACCCCGAGGACCTCAAGGGCCTGGCGATCGAGGAGGGCGGCCGCCTCGTCGCCGAGATCATGACGCCGACGTTCTTCACGATCCCGGACACGACGCCCCTGCCGAAGATCGCGCGGACGATGGTGGCCGGGCGCATCCACCGGCTCCTCGTGACGCGGCAGGGCCACGTCGTCGGCATCGTCACGACGCTCGACCTCCTGCGCGCGTTCGCCGGCCTGGGCCAGAAAGCCCGGGGCCGCGCCCCTGTCAAGGCGGCGCCGACGCCCGCGCCCGGGGCGAAGAAAGCGCGCCGGTCGCGCCGGACCTAACGGCGGACCGTCAGGACCGCCGCTCCCCGGATCGCGTCGGTCTTGAGCGCGAGGAGCGCCTCGTTCGCGTTCTCGAGAGGGAAGACCTCGACGTGCGTTCGCACCGGCAGGCGCGCGGCCTCCGCCAGGAACTCGCGCCCGTCGGCGCGCGTCGCGTTCGCGACGCTCCGGACGACGCGCTCGCGCCAGAGGAGGTCGTAGGGCAGCGGCGGCGTGTCGCTCATCGAGATGCCCCCGAGGACGAGCACGCCGCCGGCGTCGAGCGCGGCGAGGCCTGCGGGGACCAGCTCCCCCGCCGGCGCGAACACGATCGCCGCGTCGAGCGGGACGGGCGGCCGGTCGGCCGCGCCCCCGACCCACGCGGCGCCGAGCTCGAGGGCGAGCGCCTGGTGCCGCTCGCGGTCCCGCGTCATGACGTAGACCTCGGCTCCACGCGCGCGCGCGACCTGGATCGCGACGTGGCCGGCGGCCCCGAAGCCGTAGATCCCGAGCCGCGCGCCGCCGAATCCTCCGCGCGCGCCGAGCCCCGTCAGGCGCAGCGCCCGGAACCCGATGATCCCGGCGCAGAGGAGGGGCGCGGCCGCGAGGTCGGAGAACCCGTCCGGCAGCTCGTAGACGAACTCCGCCCGGCAGACGAGGAGGTCCGCGAACCCGCCGTCCACCGTCCAGCCCGTGAATTCCGGCTCGAGACAGAGGTTCTCGCGGCCTGAGCGGCAGAAGCGGCACGCGCCGCAGGCCGCGTGGAGCCACGCGACGCCGACCCGGCGCCCGAGGAGCGCGTCCGCGCCGCCCCCGGCGCGCACGACCGTCCCGACGGCCTGGTGCCCGGGAACGACCGGAGAACGACGGACGGGCAGGTCGCCCTCGACGACGTGGAGATCGGTCCGGCAGACGCCGCACGCCGCGACGGAGACGAGGACCTCGCCCGGGCCCGGGACGGGATCGGGCGCCTCCTCGAGGACGAGCGGCCTCGCGGCGACGGGCGCGGGACGGTGCAGACGGAGCGCGCGCACATCACGAACCTAGGCCCCTGCGTCCTCTCCCGCCAGCCCGGAATGATGCGGCTGCTTCATTGAACGCAGGCGCGACTCGGTCTCGACTGACACGACATAAGATCGGCGCAAATCCACCGGACAAGGAGCGTCCCATGACGGCGGAATCGACGGCGAAACCCGGCCTCGACCTCTCGCATTCCCAGCAGGTGGCGATCGAGAAGCTCGCGAAGGACGAGAACGTCATCCATCCCCCCATCTGGATGGCGCGCGACGCCGTCATCCGCAACGACGTCGTCGAGCGCGAGCACGCGCTTCTCTCGCCGGACGACTTCTGGGCCGAGAAGGCCACGGCCATCGAGTGGATGGAGCCCTGGAAGGAGGTCTGCCGCTTCCAGCCGCCGAACCACCAGTGGTTCGTCGGCGGCAAGCTCAACGCCACCGTCTCGTGCATCGACCGGCACGTCTACGGCGAAAAGCGCAACAAGGCGGCGCTCCTGTGGGTCGGCGAGGACGGCGAGGAGCACGCGTACACGTACAGCCGGCTCTACCGTGAGGTGAACCGGTTCGCGAACGCCCTGAAGCGCCTCGGCGTAAAGAAGGGCGACCGCGTCATCATCTACATGCCTCTCACGCCGGAGGGCGTCGTCACGATGCTCTCGTGCGCGCGCATCGGCGCGATCCATTCCGTGGTCTTCGCCGGAATGGGAACGCAGGCGCTCAAGTCCCGCATCGAGGACTGCAGGGCCAAGGTCGTCGTCTGCTCGGACTTCACGTTCCGGCGCGGCAAGAAGATTCCGCTCAAGCCGACGATCGACGAGGCCGTCCGCGACCTCCCCTTCGTCGAGAAGGTGGTCGTCCACCGCCGCGGCTCGAGGCCGGGCGACGAACCCGTTAGTTTCGAGAGCGAGCGCGAGTGCGACTTCTACGACATCCAGCACGCGCGCGAGATTCACTGCCCGCCCGAGCCGATGGACGCCGAGGACCCGCTCTTCATCCTGTACACGTCCGGGACGACGGGAACGCCCAAGGGCGTCGTCCACACGGTGGGCGGCTACATGGTCGGCGTCACGTATCTCGCGCGGGCCTTCTACCAGATCGGCGACCGAGACATCTACTGGTCCACCTCCGACATCGGCTGGATCGTCGGCCACTCGTTCATCGTCTACGGACCGCTGTCCGTCGGCGCCACGATCTTCACGCGCGAGGGCGTTCCGGACTACCCGTCGGCCGACGTCACCTGGGAACTCTGCGAGCGCGTGGGCGTGAACATCCTCTTCACCGCGCCGACGGCGATGCGCATGTTCATGAGCCACGGGGCCGAGGCGCCCGCGCGCTACGACCTCTCGCGCCTCCGCCTCATCGCGTGCGCGGGCGAACCCCTCAACCCCGAGGCCCATCTCTGGGCGCAGAAGCACCTCGTCGGGCAGTCGGGCGGCATGGTCGTCGACAACTTCTGGCAGACGGAGATCGCGGCCCCCGTCCTCGGAACGCTCCCGACGTTCGAGGCGCGGCCCGGCAAGGTCGGGAAACCGCTTCCGGGCGTCGCGGCGGACATCGTGGACAAGGACGGCAAGTCGCTGCCCGACGGGCACGGCGGCCTTCTCGTCCTCAGGCGACCCGTCCCGTACATGCTCCGCACCGTGTGGGGCGATCCGGCGCGCTACGAGAAGTACTGGGAGACGATCCCGGGCTGCTACACGTGCGGCGACATCGCCGTGCGCGACCACGACGGCTACTTCGCCGTTCTCGGCCGCTCGGACGACGTCATGAACGTCGCGGGCCACCGGATCGGCACGGCCGATGTCGAGGGCTCCCTCCTGCGTCATCCGGCCGTCGCCGAGAGCGCGGTCGTCGGCCTGCCGGATGCCCTCAAGGGCGAGAGGATCAAGGCGTTCGTCGTCCTGAAGGCCACCGCCCAGGCGGGCGCGGGCCTCATCGGCAGCCTCAAGGACCACGTGCGGCAGGACCTCGGACCCATCGCGGTTCCCCAGGACATCGACCTCGTCCCGTCCCTTCCGAAGACGCGGTCGGGGAAGATCGTGAGGCGTTACCTCAAGGCCAAGGAGATGGGAGAGGACCCGGGCGACCTCTCGACGCTGGCCGACTGAAACGGAAACGCCCCCGGCGGCACGGGCCGCCGGGGGCGTCCGATCCGGCGAAGCGCCTTACTTCTTGTCGATCGAGATCGTGAGCGCGCCGGTGTAGGTCAGGGCGACCTTGTCGCCGACCTTGTAGCCCTCGGCGTTCTTGGCGTTCTTGATCTTGACGGTCTGGGTCTTGCCGTCGGCCGTCTTGAACGTGACGGACGGGACCGCCATGTCGAGCGCCGCGATCGTGACGACCTTCGTCACGTAGGCCGCTCCGCCGCTCGTCGTCTTCTTGGCCGCGACGGAATCCATTTCGCCCGGCTTGGCGAGGCCGACGGAGAGCGTCTCGGCGTACGCGAGCGTCACGACGTCGCCGACCTTGACCTTCTCGAGGGTGAAGTGCTCGGGGACTTCGACGACGGACACGTCGCCGGCCTCGTCCTTGACCGTGACTTCCTTCTTGGCCTTGTTGATGTCGAGGACCGTGACCTTGGCGGTCGTCGTCTCCGTGATGGTCTTCGGGGCGGGCTTCTTCGCGTCCTCGGCGACGGCCGTGAGGCCGAATCCGACGAAACCGGCGAGGGCGAGCGTGAGGATCGAACGCTTCATGAGGAACTCCTTCTGTTATTGATCGGGCGATGCCCGAGCAGGCGGTCCGGGAGCATACGACACCCCGTCCGCGCCTGATCCGGTCCGCCTGCATCAGGTGGATTGGCGGAAGCGTGTGGGAGTCGAACCCACCCGCCGCCCCTTCCGGAGCGGACACGCTGGTTTTGAAGACCAGGGAGGCCGCCGGGCCCCATGCGCTTCCGGGGCGGATTCTAGACGGTGCGCGGCGTCACGCTCCGGTCGCGCTCCGATCCCTCCGCTGATCCGGCGGAGCCCCGGCCCGCGTATCCCCTGTCAGGAAACGACGAGACCGGTCCTGTTCGCGACGCGCGACACTTTCAACGAAATATCTCGATCCGAACGAAAGGGAGACCGATGAACAAACCGCCCGCTGCCCGTGTGTTCGTCCTGCTCGCGCTCGCCGCCCTCGCGGTTCCGGCCCTCGCGCCGGCGCCCGCCCTCGCGTCGAGCCACAACGAGGCGCCGTTCACGTCCAAGAACCCGGCCCTCGACGACACGGACTTCTACATGTTCCGGGATCCGAACGACCCGTCGATGGTCAACCTCATCGCCTGCCGCTACGGCCTCATCGAGCCCCAGGGCGGCCCGAACTACGCGGGCTTCCAGGACGGCGCCCGGTACGACATCAAGATCGACAACAACGGCGACGGCGTCGAGGACGTGACCTTCCGCTTCACGTTCAAGACCACGTACGCGCAGCCGAACTCGTTCCTCTATGCGCTGCCGGGCCTGACGTCGATCACGGATTCGAACCTCTACGTGAAGCAGACCTACAGCCTCGACCGGATCGCGGGCCCCGCGGCGAATCCGTCCGCCGGCCAGATCACGAACATCCTCACCGACCAGCCGGTCTTTCCGCCGAACATCGGCCCCAAGACGTTCCCGAACTACGTGAGCCTCCCCAACGGCATCCAGAAGAGCGCCGACGGGAAGATCTCGGTCTTCGTCGGGCCGCGGCAGGACCCGTTCTTCGTCGACCTCGGCATGATCTTCGACGCCGTGAACCTCGAGGTCGGAGCGGGCAACGGCCGTCCGGGCGTGGGCGTCGGGAACACGGGCGGCGGTAGAGACACGCTCTACGGCTACACCGTCCTCGCCACGGCCCTCCAGGTCCCGATTGCGATGCTCACCTCGGCGGGGATCCAGGTAAACGACCCCAACAACCCGGTCTCGATCGTGGGGGGCTGGGCCTCCGTCAGCATTCCGTCCACGCGCACCCTCAACGCGGACGGGACCGTGACGAGCGGCACGACCTACCAGCAGGTCTCGCGGCTCGGCAACCCGCTCGTGAACGAAGTCCTCGTCGGCGTGGGCCGCAAGGATTCCTGGAACGCCTCGACGCCGGCGCAGGAATCCGCATTCAAGGGGGACGCGACGACGCCCGGCGAGCTCTATCCGATCCTCGCCACGTACATGAACGTCCTCTTCGGCGTCCCGGTGCCCCCCGGCCCGCGCGGCGACCTCGAGCTCGCGCTGTTCCGCGGCCTCCCGGGCTCCGTCGCGTCGCTCTTCGGCGTCTCGCCGACGCAGCGCCCGGGCGAGGTCTACTCCGACCAGCTCCGGCTGAACACGGCCGTCGCGCCGACGCCGTTCGCGTCCGCGAGCCGGCTCGGCTACCTCGGCGGCGACCCGGCGGGGTTCCCGAACGGGCGCCGCATGTGCGACGACGTCGTGGACATCGAGCTCCGCGCCGTCGCCGGCATCATCGTGGGACTGCTTCCTCCGGCCTCCGGCGGAAACCCGATCTACGCCGCCTCGCCCAACAAGGACCTCGGCGACGGCGTGGACTTCCCGCAGCGCGGCTGCCGCTACTTCTTCCCCTACATGTGGTCGCCGACGAGCGGTTTCTCGGCGCTCCACGCGGGCGCCCCGGCTCCGATCAAGTCGGTCGGGTCCGTCCGCGCCATCAAGGAGCCGTCCGTCAAGGGCTTCCCCGAAGGCATCTCCGACGAGGAGTTCGCCGAGCGCGTTCGGATCGCCCGCGACCGAGACGACCTCGCCCGCATCCCGACGACCAAGGATGCGCGCTAGCCGTTCCCCGTTCCGGTTCCGGCCGCTCCCGCTTCTCGCGGGGGCGGCCGCCCTCGTTCTCGCCGCCGGCGCCGCAGGCGCCCAGCGCCTCGCGGCGCCCGCGTCGGGCCCTCTCGCCGAAGCGACGCGGCTCTATGCCCGCTATCGCGCGACGCTCTCGCACGACGATCTCGCCGCCGCCGACGCGGCCGTTCAGGCCGGGCTCGCCGCTTCACCCGGCGACTACGAGCTGCGGAAGTTCCGGCTCAGGCTGCTCCTCCCCCATCACGACTTCGAGGGCCTCCTCCGCGAAGCCGAAGCCCTGAAGAAGGAGCGGCCGGACGACGCCGAGCTGGACGGTTCCATCGGGGACGCGAACTTCGACCTCGGGCGCTACCCGGAAGCGTTCGCCGCCTACGAACGCTTCGCCGCCCGCCGGCCCTCGACGGCCTCTTTCAGCCGCATCGCGCTCGCGCGCGAGATCGCGGGCGACCTGAAGGGAGCCCTGCAGTCGATGGACCTCGCGGCGGACGCCGCGCGGGCCGCCGATCCGGAGGCCTTCGCCTGGTGCCGGTCGCGCTCGGCCCGCATCCTCCTGAAGCTGAACCGCTACGAAGAGGCCGAGGGCCGGCTCGTCGAGGCGCTCCGGCGCGTGCCGGACCACGCCCCGTCCCTCGCGGCCGCCGCCGAGATCGCGGCGCGCAAGGGCCTCTGGGAGCCCGCGACGCGCCTCGCGGAGCGCTCGATCGCGCTCGAGCCCGAGGCCGGCGTGGCGGCCGCGCTCGTGGACTATCGCCGCGCGATGGGCGACGCCGCGGGCGAGGCGCGCGCGAAGAAGGCGATCGCCGACCTCGACGCGAAACTGCCCGAGGACCACCGCCTCGTTCACCGTCCGCTCGCGCTCTACTTCTCGGACCACGGCGAGCCTGCGCGCGGCCTCGCGATGACGGAGCGGGAGCTCAGGGGCCGCAGGGACGTCTACGGGTACGACGCGTACGCCTGGGCGCTCTACCGCGCCGGGCGCCCCGCCGAAGCCGTGGAGCCGATGAAGCTGGCCTTGTCGCGCGGGACCGTCGATCCCCTCCTCGAGTTCCACGCGGGAGCCATCGCGCGCGCCGCCGGCGACGCGGCCGGAGCCCGCCGCCACCTCGAGCGCGCTCTGAAGATCGACCCGCGCTTCCACGTGCTTTACGCGGAAGAGGCGAGGCAGATGCTCGGCGGCATCGCGCGCCCCGCCGCGCTCGCGAGTCGAAGGTAGGATTCTTCGAAGGCATGGCTGTCGTCGCGTCGATGCGCTCGAGGATCGCCGCCCTTGTGGGCGCCCTTCTGTGGTCGCTTGGCACGATCGTCCTTCCCGCGCTCCACCTCGCTCGCCACGCGCGGCCCCACGACCACGAGGGCGGCGGCATCCACTACCACCTCGACGCAGAGGCGTACCACGACGGACATGACGATCATGACGATGACGACGAGCCTGGCGGCCCGTTCACCGTGGAGGCTCCGCACGGCCGCCGTCACGCGCCGCACGCCGCCGGCCTCGCGCATTTCGCGGCGGCGACGGGCGAGGGCGCGGCCGTGGTGCTGGCGTTCACGAGCGAGCCGGACCCGGAGCGCGTTCCCGACGCTCTTCCGGGCCGTTGTGCCGAATACTTCTTAGAAGGTCAGAAAGCCGCCCGCGCTCCGCCCCCGGCCTGACGCTCGATCGAGCCCGCGTCTGCTTGCACCCGCCCTTCTTCGGAGGGATGAGCGTGCAACGACCTCGCCATCGAAAGGAAGGCTGCCCGTGTTTTCTTTCGTTCGAAGAAATCCGAAGATCCTCTTCGAAGGTGCCCGTGCGAAGGCGCTGCTGCTGCTGCTCTGTGCGACCCTCGCGCCGGCTGCGTCCGGCGAGGAGTACGCCGCGCCCGAGGATGCGGCTTCGAAGTCGAAGGTGAAGGCCGACGTGAAGGTCACGGCCCCTCGTCCGATCCGCGACCTCTCGGACCCCGACGTGCGGCCCGACGACCTCGTCGGCGTCGCGGACTCCGCGGGCACCGGCATCGTCACCGCGGATCGGGTGGCGGCGCGCGAGGTGCACCGCGCCGGCGACATCCTCGAGGCCGTGCCCGGGCTCCTGACGAGCCAGCACTCGGGCGAGGGAAAGGCGAACCAGTACTACCTGCGCGGCTTCAACCTCGACCACGGCACGGACGTCGCTTCGGCGGTCGCCGGCGTGCCCGTGAACATGCCGACGCATGCGCACGGCCAGGGTTATTCGGACAACAACTTCCTGATCCCCGAGCTCGTCTCGGGCATCCAGTACAAGAAGGGCCCGTACTTCGCGGACGAAGGCGACTTCTCGGCCGCCGGCGCCGTGAACGTCAACGTCGTCAACGCGCTCGACAGGCCGATCGTAGACCTCTCGTTCGGCGGCGGCGGCTACGGGCGGGGCCTCTTCGCAGGCTCGGTCGCGGCGGCCGGCGGCACGCTGCTCGGCGCCCTCGAGCTGTACCACAACGACGGACCGTGGACGACCCCGGACGACTTCCGGAAGATCAACGGCTTCCTGCGCTGGTCGACGGGCGCCAAGGGCAACGGATTCAGCGTGACCGGTGTCCTCTATCAGGGCGTCTGGAACTCCACGGACCAGGTCGCGCAGCGCGGCGTGGACGAGGGGCTTTACGGGCGGTACGACGCGATCGACCCGACCGACGGCGGGCGGACGCACCGCTACAGCCTCTCGGCGGACTGGGAGACGACGGGCCAGGGCTCGCGGACGCGCGCTCAGGCGTACGTCATGGACTACGCGCTCGACCTCTGGAACAACTTCACGTACTTCCTCAACGACCCCGTGAACGGCGACCAGTTCCAGCAGGTGGACCGCCGCGTGGTCACGGGCGGCAAGGTCAGCCACGGGCGGCTGCTCACGCTCTTCGGCGCCGACGCCGAACTCACGGCCGGCATCGACTTCCGCAACGACAACATCCCGACGCTCGGCCTCCTGAACACGAGAGCCCGCGACCTCGTCTCGATCGTCCGCCTCGACCACGTCTCGCAGACGAGCGGCGCCCTGTGGGCGCAGGCCGCCGTCCAGGTCGCCCCGTGGTTCCGCGCGGTCGCGGGCCTGCGCGGCGACCTCTACCGGTTCAACGTGGCGAGCAACGTGGCCGAGAACTCGGGCACGGAAACCAGCGGCATCGTGAGCCCGAAGCTCAGCCTCGTCCTCGGGCCGTTCTCGAACACGGAGATCTACCTGAACGGCGGTTACGGCTTCCACAGCAACGACGGCCGCGGTGCGACGCTCCACGTCGATCCCGTGACGAAGGACCCCGTCGAGCCCGTGACGCCCCTCGTGCGCGCGAAGGGAGCCGAAATCGGCGTGCGTACCACCGCGATCAGGGGCCTCCAGTCGACGCTCGGCGTCTGGCTCCTCGACATCGGGTCGGAGCTCGTCTTCTCGGGCGACGCCGGGATCACGGAGCCCAGCCGACCGAGCCGCCGCATCGGCTTCGAATGGGCAAACTACTGGAGCCCCTTCCCCTGGATGACCGTGGACGCCGACTTCGCATACTCGCGCGCGCGCTTCACCGAGGACGATCCCGTCGGGAACTACATCCCGGGCGCGATCGAAGGCGTCGCGTCGGCGGGCGTCTCCGTCAACAACCTCGAGGGCTTCTTCGGCAGCGTGCGTCTGCGCTACTTCGGCCCGCGCGCGCTGATCGAGGACGACAGCGTCCGGTCGAAGGCCTCGACGCTCGTCAACCTCAAGCTCGGCTGGCAGGCGACGACGTGGGCGCGCCTCACGCTCGACGTCTACAACCTCTTCAACACGCAGGCCAGCGACATCGACTACTACTACACGTCGCGCCTCCCCGGCGAGGGCGCCAAGGGAATAGACGACGTGCACTTCCATCCCGTCGACTCGCGGACGATTCGAGCGGGGCTGACGCTGACGTTTTGACGAGGCCGTTAGAATCCGCATCCGATGCAGCGCGTGAAGGCGCTCTCCGCCGCTCTCCTCCTCGCCCTCGTGGCGGCCGCGGCGGTGCTGCCACTCGTGGCCGCGGGCGCGGCGCGAGGAGGCTGCCACTGCGCCGTGCGGATGGCGTGCTGCGAGGACGGGACCTGCATGATGGGCGGGGACGAGCAGCCGGCCGACGGGCCCGAGTGGCGCACCTGCCGGCGCGAGGCGCCGGCAGGCTCGATGAACCCCCTCGATTCGTATGAGAGGGCGCTGAAGAGTTTCTTCGAATGGAAGAGAGCGAGCGCCACGGCCTCGCTCGACGACATTCCCGTCGCCCCCGGGCGCGCGGCCAGCTCCTGCCCCGCCACGCCTCCTCCCCGGCTCTTCTCTTTCTAAGAAATTCTTCTCTCCGAATTTCCTCAGAAGGAGAACTGCATCTTGAAAATGTTCAAGGCCCCGCTCTGCGGGGTGTTGCTGCTGCTTTTCGCGGCGCTCGCGCCGCGCGCCTCCGCGTGCTCCATCTGCCGCTGCGGCGACCCGACGTTCAACGCGCTCGGCTCCGCGATCTACGAGCCGGGAAAGTTCCGCCTCGCCCTGGACTGGGAGCGCTTCGACAAGGAGAACGGCGTCTCGGATCCGGACACGGGCGAGATCACAGGCCGCGACGCCGAGGTCGAGAACCGATTCTCGCTGAGCGCCGCGTACTCGTTCGGGGAGCGGCTCACGCTCGTCGGCCGGTTGCCGGTGAGCGTTCGCCGGCTCACGTCGAGCGACGCCGACGGGGCGACGACGACGAACACGACCGGCCTCTCGGACCCCGACTTCACCGCGCTCTTCCGCGTCTGGGCCTCGGACGCGGTTCCCGGCCTCGGGCGCCGCGCGTGGGTGTCCCTCGTCGTCGGCGTCAAGACGCGGTGGGGCCGGAACGACCTCTCCGAGAACGGCGTGCGCCTCGACGAGCACGCGCAGTCGGGCACCGGGGCGACCGACGTGTACGGGGGCCTCTCCGCCGCCGTCCTTCTCGACCCGCAGTCCTCCGTTTTCGCCTCGTTCCAGTACCGCCGGACGGGGACGAACGACTACGGCTACCAGTACGGCCGGACGACCACCGCCAACTTCGCGTACGAGCGCAAGCTCGGCCGCGTCGTCGACGCCATCCTCGAGGTGAACTGGCGCCACGCCGAGCAGGACGTCGTGGACGCGGACGGGAACCGCGACCCGAACACGGGCGGCGACCTCGTGTACCTCACGCCGCGCGTCGTGCTCGACCTCGGCGGCGGGATCCTCGCCCGCGCCGGCGTCCAGATTCCCGTCGTCAAGAGCCTCTATGGCGACCAGACGGAGCGCGCGAACGTGAACATCGGATTGACCATGCTCTTCTAGTCCATTCGCTACGGGGAGCCGGGCGACGGTCGCCGTAGTCCGAGAACCTCCCGCTGCCGCTCGGGCGTGACCCGTATCAGCAGGTCGGAGACCTCCGAGGCGGGGCCCGGCGCGACCTCCTGCCCCTCGAAGCGGGCGAAGAGCGCGAGGGTATTCCGGTTCATGGCGTCCAGCGGACGCGGGTCGAGGTTGTAGCGGGGCGTCGCGTACTCGAGGTAACGGTTGGCGTCGGTGTTCACGCGGAACGGCCGTGACGCGAGGAAACGGTCGACGTCGGCGGAGCTCAGCAACCTGCTGCAGAGCAGGGACACGAGCCGTTCCGAGGTCGCCAGCGGCGAGTTCTCCCGCCAGGGGTTCGTCCGGACCGCGGCCTCGAGCGAGCCGGGCTGCAGGCGCTGCGGCTCGACGCTCGCCACGAGGATGCCCTGCCCTCCCACGAGCCAGAAACTCACGTGGGGGTAGACGCGTCGCATCGTCGCCACGATCGAGCCGATCTCGTCCATGCCGAGGTGGTGAACCTGGACCCATTGCTGGAGGACGCCCCCGGGCCGGAGACGCCGGCGCGTCAGCTCGAAGAATTCCTCGCAGTAGAGGCTCGTGGACCCGGCGAACCAGATGCTGCTGATCTCGATCGCGATCAGGTCGTAGGCCCTGTCGGTGAGCAGGAGATGGTTGCGGCCGTCCTCGAGGCGGAGGCGGACGCCCGGTCGCCGCAGGACCTTTCCGTTGATGTGGTCGAAATAGGCGTCCGCGGCCTCGACGATTCCCGGGGCGATCTCCGCGACGTCGATCCGGCGGAATCCCATCCTGCTCACGACCTCCGCCGTCTGCCCGGACCCGAGGCCGATGACGAGCGCGTCGTCCCGGCCCGTGGAATGCAGGATCGGGACGAGGGCGAAGCCGGTCTGGGCGAGGCGTTCACCGGAGTCGCTCGCCTGGAACTTCCCGTTGCTGAGCAGCGTGCGTGTGGAGCCTGGTCCGCTGCTCCTCGGATTCTCGACGACCGTCGTGATGCCGCCGAGGGTGTCTTCCTGAAGGTACAGGAGACGCGTCGCGGGGCCCACGAACGCGGGCTTGAAGTAGACGTGCCCTCCCGAGGTCAGCGCCAGCCGGTCCCACGCGGGCCGATTCGACCAGACGAAGACGAGCGCGAGCCCCGCCGCGGCCACTCCCGCCCGCCGCCAGCCCCGGTCGTGAGCCAGCGCCACGAGGACGCCGGCGGCCAGCGCGAGCGTCCCGAACAGGATCAGCGTGGCCTCGGAGCCCAGCGCCGGGATGAGGAAGAAACCGGTCAGGAGGGCGCCCAGGACGCAGCCCACGGAGTTCATCGCGCCCAGCGCGGCGGCGTGGCGGGCGCGCCGCCGCAGGGGAAAGGCCTCCATGCGGAACAGCGCCGGATACACCATGCCGAACACGATCGCCGGCGGCAGCAGCAGGCGCGCCGCCTGGGCCCAGCGCAGCATCTCTCCCTGGGCGAACGTGGTCAGGCCTCCTCCCCATCGGATGAACTCGTTCGGGATGCGGGGCCAGAGCGTGAACTGCCAGGCGAGAAGCAGGCTGCCGGCCAGGAGCATCGCGCCGAGGGCCCCGCCCGAGATCGGCCGCTCCTCGCGCAGCAGCCGCGTCGACAGAGCGCCGCCGATCCCGAGGCCCGCCAGCACGAGCGCGAGCATGGCCGCGAACGCGTAGATGCTGTTGCCGAGCACCGCGCCGATGAGGTGCGTCCAGACGACCTCGAGACCGAAGAACAGGAACCCCGAGAACAGCCCGACGGCGAGCAGGAACGGGATGCGCTCGCCCGCGGGCGCTTCCGGAGCGCCCGCGGAAGCGGTCCCGGCCGCGACCGTGCGGGCGCGCGCCCGGCGCGCCGCGAGCCCGAGCGCCGCGAGGCCGGCGGCGGCGTCCACGCCGCACGTCAGCAGGAGAGTCCCCCGGAGCCCGAGGGCGGGAAAGAACACGTACGGGCCGAGAAGCGCACCGAGGAAAGCACCCGCCAGGTTGAGCGCGTAGAAACGCGACATCGCGCGGCGCGGCTGAGGAACGCGCATCTCCTCCAGGGCGTTGACGATCGCCGGAAAGCTCGCGCCCATCAGGAACGTGGGCGGCAGGATCCAGACGCACGCCACGACGAAGCGCAGGGCCTGAAGGGACCAGAACCCGTCGGCTCCGAGGCGGAGCAGCGGCACGAACCACTCGACGCCGCGACCGGCCGCGAGGGCGAGGAGCAGCGCCCAGATCGCCACGCCTCCCTCGAGCATCGCGTAGGCACGGAGAGGCGGCCAGCGGCCGGACAGCCACCAACCGTAGGTCAGGCTGCCCAGCGTGAGGCCGAGAAAGTAGACGGACAGGACGATCGCCGCCGCGGGCGTGCTCGCGCCGACGAGACCGGTCAACATCTTCTCGAAGCACTGCTCGGCGAGAAGCCCCGCGCAGCCGGTCAGCACGAAGAGGACGCCCAGGACCCGGACGGCGCGGGCCAGATTTCGTCGGCGCGGAATCAAGCCGGCAGCGCTCGCGGCAGTTCCCTTTCCCTCCAGAGCATATAGACAGCCGGGTAGACGAGGAGCTCGAGCGCGAACGACGTCACGAGACCGCCCACCATCGGCGCGGCGATGCGTTTCATGAGGTCGGCGCCGGCACCGGTCGACCACATGATCGGGATCAGGCCGAAGAACGCGGCGCAGACCGTCATGGCCTTCGGCCTCACGCGCTTGACGGCCCCGTGGATGATCGACTCGATCAGGTCCGCGCGGTTCCGCAGGAGCCCCTTCGCCTTCGCGTCGTCGTGCGCGAGGTCGAGGAAGAGGAGCATGAAGATCCCCGTCTCCGCGTCGAGGCCCATGAGCGCGATCATGCCGACCCACACGGCGATCGAGAGGTTGTAGCCGAGGAGGTACAGGAACCAGACGGCGCCGATGATCGAGAACGGCACGGCGAGGAGGACGATCATCGTCTTCATCGCCGACTTCGTGTTTGCGTACATGAGGAGCCAGATCAGGAGGAGCGTGACCGGGATGACGACCTTGAGCCGCTCCTTGACGCGCAGCATGTTCTCGTACTGGCCGCTCCAGACGAGCGCGTACCCCGGCGGAAGCGTCACGTGCGCGGCGACGGCCTTCTTCGCCCGTTCGACGTACCCGCCGACGTCCTCCTTCGACGTGTCGAAGTCGACGTAGACGTAGCCCGAGAGGAGCCCGTTCTCGTTCCGGATCATCGCCGGCCCGCGAACCTGGCGGATCGTCGCGAGCTGGCCGAGAGGCACCTGGGCGCCTCCCATCGTCGGGACGAGGACGCGCGCGAGCCGGTCGAAGTCCTCGCGCAGCTCGCGCGAGTAACGCACGTTGACGGAGTAGCGCTCCCGGCCCTTGATCACCGTCGTGACGGTCTCGCCCCCGATCGCCGTCATGATGACCGCGTTCGCGTCGTCCACCGTGAGGCCGTACCGCGCGAGCGCGTCCCGGTTCAGGTCGAAGTCCACGAAGTAGCCGCCGGCCACGCGCTCGGCGAACGCGGAACGCGTGCCGGAGACGCTCTTCACCGTCGCCTCGACCTCGGCGCCGATCCGCTCGATCTCTCCGAGGCTCGAGCCGAAGATCTTGATCCCGACCGGCGTCCGGATGCCGGTCGAGAGCATGTCGATCCGCGCCTTGATCGGCATCGTCCAGGCGTTCGTCGTCCCCGGGATCTTCAGGGCGCGGTCCATCTCGTCGACGAGCTCGTCGTGGGTGATGCGGTCCCGCCAGACGTGCCGGAAGACGCCCGCCAGCCAGCCGGGCGCCCACGACGAGTACCACCGGTCCTTGCCGCGCCACTCGGACTCGGGCTTGAGGATGATCGTCGTCTCCATCATCGAGAACGGAGCCGGGTCCGTGGACGTCTCGGCGCGGCCCGCCTTGCCGAAGACGCGCTCGACCTCGGGAAAGGACTTGAGAACCCGGTCCTGCGTCTGGAGCAGCCGCTCGGCCTCGGTCACGGAGATTCCGGGCAGGGTCGTCGGCATGTAGAGGATCGATCCCTCGTAGAGCGGCGGCATGAACTCGGACCCGAGCTTCAGGAAGACGGGGACCGTGGCGAGCAACGCGAGGAGGGCGATCGCGATCGTCTTTCTCGGGTGCCGGAGCACGGCCCGGCAGGGCCGCTCGTAGAGCCGGTGGAGAACGACGCTGATCGGGTGCCTTTCCTCGGCGTAGTACTTCCCCACGACGGCGTGGTTGACGATCCAGGCCAGCCATCTCGGCCGGAACGAGAAGCCGTCCATGCGCGTGAAGAGCATCCGGATCGCCGGGTCGAGGGTGATCGCGAGGAACGCCGCGATCGCCATCGCGAGGTTCTTCGAGAACGCGAGCGGCTTGAAGAGGCGCCCTTCCTGGTCGACGAGCGTGAAGACCGGGAGGAAGGCGACGGCGACGACGAGGAGCGAGAAGAACACCGACGGCCCGACCTCCATGAGCGCCTCGAGGCGCACCTTGTGGAAGTCCCCGGGCCGGCCGCCGTCGTTCCACTCCTGGAGCTTCTTGTAGGCGTTCTCCACCTCGACGATCGCGCCGTCCACGAGGATGCCGATCGAGATCGCGATGCCCCCGAGCGACATGATGTTGATGTTCAGGCCCATCGCGTTGAACGGGATGAACGCGAGGACGATCGAGATCGGGATCGTCACGATCGGGACGATCGCGCTCGGCACGTGCCAGAGGAAGACGAGGATGACGAGCGAGACGACGATGATCTCCTCGATCAGCTTCGACCGGAGCGTGTCGACGGATCGCTTGATGAGGTCCGACCGGTCGTACGTCGTGACGATCTTCAGTCCCGGCGGAAGCGACGGCTCGAGCTCCTTCAGGCGAGCCTTCACGCGGTCGATGACGTCGAGTGCGTTCTCCCCGCTGCGCATCACGACGATGCCGCCGACGGCATCCCCCTTGCCGTCGAGATCGGTCACGCCCCGCCGGATCTCGGGGCCGAGCGCGACGCGGCCCACGTCCGCGACGGTCAGCGGCGTCCCCTTCTCGTTCGTCTTGACGACGATCCTGCCGATGTCCTCGACCGTCTTGAGGTAGCCGCGGCCCCGCACCATGTACTCGCGGCCCGAGAACTCGATGAGGCGCCCGCCGATCTCGTTGTTGCTCTTCCGGATCGCCTCCACGACGGACTCGAGCGGGATTCCATAGGCCGAAAGCGTGTTCGGGTCCAGCGTGACCTGGTATTGCTTCTGGAAGCCCCCGACGCTCGCGACCTCCGCGACCCCGGGGACGGACTGCACGGCGTATCGCAGAAACCAGTCCTGGTAGGAGCGGATGTCGTCGGTCGCGTTCCGCCCGCTCTCGTCGACGAGCGCGTACTGGTAGATCCAGCCGACGCTCGTCGCGTCCGGCCCGAGCTCGGTCTTGACGCCCGCGGGCAGGCGCGACTGGATCGTCGAGAGCTTCTCGAGGACGCGGGAGCGCGCCCAGTAGATGTCCGTGCCGTCCTCGAAGATCACGTAGACGTACGAGAAGCCGAAATCGGAGAACCCGCGGATCGTCTTGACCTTCGCCGAGCCGAGGAGCGAGGCCACGATCGGGTACGTGACCTGGTCCTCGAGGACGTCCGGGCTGCGGTCCCAGCGCGAGTACACGATGACCTGCGTGTCCGAGAGGTCGGGGATGGCGTCCAGCGGCGTCCTCCTGATGACGCCGATCGCGAGGACGATGACGATCGCGTAGAGCGCGATGACGAGGTATTTGTTCTCGGCCGAGAACCGGATGATCCGCCGGATCATCTCGACGTTCCCATCGCCGAGATCGCGGCCTTCAGGCGCGACTCGGAATCCACGAGGAAGTTGGCGCCCCGGACGACGACGTCGCCCTCCTTGAGTCCGCTCCGGACTTCCACCATCCCCTCGCCGCGATCGCCGAGCGCGATCTCGCGCGGGGCGAGAGCCCCCTCGCCCTCGGTCACGAAGACGATGTTCCGCGTGCCGCTCTCGAGAACGGCGTCGTCCGGCACCTGGAGGACCGAGCGCGGCTTGGCGTGAAGCGTGACGTCCGCGAACATCTCCGGCTTCAGCTCGCCCTTCGGGTTGTCGAACTCCGCGCGCACCTTCACGGTGCGCGTCTTCTCGTCCACGGACGGGTAGACGTACGTGACTTTGCCCTGCCAGGAGCGGCCCGGCCAGTACGAGAGCGTCATCGTCGCCTTCTCGCCCGCCGCGAGGCGCGGCAGCTCGTACTCGTAGACGTCCGCGAGCACCCACACTGCCGACAGGTCGAGGATGTCGAACAGCGTGTCGGCCGACGTCACCTTCATCCCGTGGTACGCGGTGCGTCCCGTGACGTATCCGGAGATCGGCGCGTAGACGGGCATCGCGCGGATCGGCTCGCCCTTCTTCTCGATCGCCGCGATGTCGGCGGGCGTGATCTCCCAGAGGAGGAGGCGCTGGCGGGCGGCCTCGAGGAGGTCGCGCCCGCCCTGCGCAACGGAGGGCACGCCGGAGGGTCCCAGCGAGCGCGACGCCTTGAGCGCGAGCAGGTACTCCTGCTGCGTGGCGTAGAGCTCCGGGCTGTAGATCAGCGCGAGGACCTCGCCCCGGTGCACGTACTTGCCCGTGAAGTCCGCGGTGACGTGCTCGACGAAGCCTTCGTAGCGCGTATGGACGTGATGCACGCGCCTCTCGTCCGCCGCGATCCGCCCGGTCGTCCGGATGGACGTGGCGAACGGGGCGCGCGTCACGGCCACCGTCTTCAGTCCGAGGAGCTGACGCTTTGCCGCGTCGATCGTGACCGTCGCGAGGCCCTCGGGCCCGGCGCCCGCGCTCTTCGGCGCTGCGGGGGCGGCCTCCTCGATGGGAACGAGCTTCATGCCGCAGATCGGGCAGTCGCCCGGACCGTCCTTGACGACCTCGGGATGCATCGGGCACTGCCACTTCGCCGCCTTCGCGGCGGCGCCGCCGCCGGAGGAGGGTTTCTTGCTCCCGCACGCAGGCGCGAAGAGAAGCAGCGCGGCCACGGCGGCCAAGGCCGGGAGGGAGTGAAGATTTCTTCGAAGGTGATTCATCCTGGTCTCCCTACATCCCGGCGCCGCTCGTCGAGGACGAGGGCGTCGATGAACCCGCCGTCGCGGCGGTTCGGTCGAGCGCGTACTCGCGGAGGTCCGCGTCCGCGCGAAGAAAGCCCGCGATCCTCCCGACCGCGGCGCGCCGGTCCTGGTAGAACGTGCCGAGGGCCTCGAGGACCGTCACGAACGGGACGGCTCCGGAGCGGTAGCTCGCGAGCGCGGCGTCCACCGAGAGACGGTCCTGGACGAGGACGCCGTCGGCGTCCAGCCGCGCCTCGTCCGCGAGCTGGCGCATCCGGATGAGGCGCTCCTCCGCGCGGGCGCGCGCGATCGATTTCAGGGCCGCCTCCGCCCGGGCCGCCGAGTCGGAGAGCCCCTGGGCCTCCGCGACGAGCGGCCGCGTGCGGGCGCCCGCGAAGATCGGCACCGACACGCCGACGCTCGCGGCCCACATGAGCGGCAGCGAGCCGCGGTTCATGTACGCAGCCGAGACGACGAAGTCCGGCTGAGTCCCCCGTTTGGCGAGGTCCGCCGCGAAGCGCGAGCGCTCGCCGAGCGCCGCGGCGTCCCGGATCTCGGGCGTCGCGCCGAGGGCCTTCGCGACCGCTTCGTCGCGGCCCGGAACGGCGAGCGAGACTCCAGGGGAAAGCCGCGCGGCGGCGGCCACGGGCGCCTCCGGAGAGAAATCGAGGAGGCGCCGCAGCTCCGCCAGCGCGCCTTCCTCGGCGGCCTGGTCGCGCCGCCTCTGCTGGAGGAGCCGCGTTTGCTCGCTCTGGGCGCGGATCACGTCCTGCTGCGTCCCCATCCCGGCCGCGTAACGGGCGCGGATCGTCTCGTCCATCTGGCGCCACGTCGCGACCTGCTCGTCGACGAGGCGCTGGTTCTCGCGCGCCTCGAGGAGGTCCGCGTGCGCGCGGCGGACGGCGCCGCCGAGCGCGAGCGCCGCGCGCTCGGGCCGGAACTTCGCCCGGGCCGCGTCGGCATTCGCGAGTTTCTCCGCGGCCCCGAGCTTCCCAGGAAACGGGAAGGACTGCTGGGCCGAGAAGATGAGGCGCGACATCGGCTCCGTGCCGAGCGAGATGGCGGTCCCGTCGTTCTCGTACCCGACGGACAGCATCGGGTCGGAGAGGACGCCCGCGGCGGGCGCCCGCGCCGCGAGCGCCGAAGCCTCGGATCGCGCCGCCAGGAGCTCCGGGTTCCGGGCCAGCGCCAGGGCCACGAGCGCGTCGGCCTCCGCGGTGATCGCGCCCGCATCCGCGGGCGGGGTGGGCGCCGCGTTCGCGGCGCCCGCCGGGGAATTTTCTTCGAAAGAAGGAGAGGCCGCTCGCGCCCGACTCCCGCCGGCGCACACCGCGATCAGCGCACAGGCGACGATGTCGAGCCGCCGCCGCGCTCGGGACCTTCCAAGCAAATCTTCTTTCTTCGTCTTGACCATCGATCCACCTCGTCGAAATACGCCTCACGAAGCCGCGCCTCGGCGCGGCGGGGAGTAACGCTCGACGAGGGATCAGACGAGGAGGACGGAGAGGAGCAGGTGCAGCGGCGCCGAGCGCGCGCGCGGCGCGACGCGGGCCGCGGGGCCGGATGCGACCGGCGCGTCGGCCACGACCACGGGAGCAAGCGCCTCCGCGAGCACGACGGCCGGAGCGTCGGCCGCCGCCACGACCGCCGGGGCCGGAGGAACCGGATTCAGCGAGCAGTGGCACGGCGGCGCGGCGTCGTCTCCCATGCCGGCGCAGCACTCCATGGGCGCCGAGCCACCGCAGGGCGATGCGGCCGCGAGGCGCGCGGCCGGCGCCGCCACGAGGGCGGCGGCGAGCACGGCGAGAAGGAGAACCCGTCGCATCCGCGCCATTCTACGCGCCTCTCCCCTTCACCCCATGATGCAGACGCTCCGGGGCCGGTGATCCACGCGGTCCCGGCCTCCGTACCTCCGGCGTGGCCCGAGCCTTGGCACCCGTCCTGCGCCCGACCTTCGGAGATAATCCCGGCCTCCATGCGGGCAGTTCGTTGACCGTTCCGCCCCAGCGTTCGCCGGAGGCGCTCCCCGAAGCGGCGGAGCTTCTCGCCCGGATTGCTCTGCGCGACGCGGCCGCCCTGTCCTCGCTCTACGACCTCATTGGAAGCGCCGTCCACGGCGTCTGCCGGCGCATCCTCCGGGACCCGGCCGACGCCGAGGAAGCGTCGATGGACGTATTCCTCCAGGTCTGGGAGAAGGCCTCCCGCTTCGACCCGGAGCGCGGAGACGCCCTGACCTGGCTCCTCACTCTCGCGCGGTCGCGCGCGATCGACCGCCTGCGATCGCGCGAAGCGGCGCGGCGCCACGAGACCGGCCTCGACGAAGGCCACGACGCGCCCTCGTCCGATCCGGGCCCGGAAACGCAATCCTCGCTCGCCCAGCGCGCGGCACTCGTGAGGGGCGCGCTGGCCGATCTGCCTGCCGAGCAGCGAGAGGTCCTGGAGCTGGCGTACTTCGAAGGGCTCACGCACTCCGAGATCGCCGAGCGCCTCTCTCAGCCCCTGGGTACGGCAAAATCGCGAATTCGGCTCGCCCTCGTGCATCTCCGGCGCACGCTCGAGCCCCGGACCGAAGGAGGCATCGCGTGACGGAAAATCGCCGCGACGAAGACCGCCGTCACCTCCTCGAGGAGCTCGCGGCCGTCGAATCGCTGGAGGGGCGGGCGTTGCCCGAGGGCGACGAGCTTCTGAAGCTGGACCCCGAATGGGTCTCGCTCCGCCGCCGGTTCGACGAGGCCTTTGCCGCAATCGGCCTCGCGGCCGTCGTGCCGCCTCCCGCGTCGCTCAAAGCGCGCGTTCTCGCAGGGCTCGCGGGCGTCGCGCCGGCTCCGGCCCTGCCGCCGGGCGGCCGTTTCGTATCGCAGGGCATCGCGGCCGTGATCGTGGCGGACGCGCCCTGGGTCTCCTCGCCCCTTCCCGGCATCGAATACAAGCTCCTGCACCGCGACGAAGATCGCCGCTCGACAACCCGGCTCCTGCGCTTCGCGGCGGGAGCGACGTATCCCTCGCACCGCCACGGAGGCGTCGAGGAGGTCTTCGTCCTCGACGGCAGCGTCACGTTGAACGGGATCCTCCTCAGGCCCGGCGACTACTGCCGGGCCGAGGCTGGAACAGCCGAGCCGACGGCCTACAGCGAAGCAGGCGGGATGGCGATCATCGTCTCGTCCGACCTCGACGCTTTCGACGCGGCGCCCGCGGGCTGACCCTACTTCCGGACGAGAACGACCGACCCGCTCACCCCGCCGCAGCAGGCGCCGCCGCCCGTCGCCTGGCCCGTGTAGGTGCCCGTCAGGCCGCCGTCCACGCCGAGCGTCATCGTGCCGCTCGCCGAGCCTCCGCACGGCGAGAACCCGATCGCGAAGACGAGCGTCGCTCCGCTCACGTTCCCCGTGAGCGAGCCGACGCCCGGCAGGTCCGCGACCACCTTGCAGCCCGTCTGGAAGAGCGTCACGTCGAGCGTCCGGGCGCCGCACGAGTCCGTGAACGAGCCCGTGTACTGCCCCGTGAGCGGCACGCAGGCCGTCGGCTGAGTCGGGGTCTCGATGCTGCCGCAGCCCGCAAGAACGAGAGCAGCCGCGAGCGCGACCCGCGCGGCGGCGACCGGGCCCGCTCTCACGCGGCCTTTCCCGCGCGCGCCGCCGCGAGCCGGTCGACGGTGCCGACGCAGTCCTTCGCGCGGTAGGCGCTCCCGCCCGTCTCGAGGAGGATTCGGTCGAGGCCGCGACAGAGGCGAAGGAGGCGCCCGGAGTTGCCGCGCGTGACCGGGAAGTCGAGCGCGAGCGAGAACCCGTCCGGCGCGTAGCCGCGCGGGAAGGCATCGGCGCGGTGGCGCTTCACGACGGCCAGCGACGAGACGACCTCCGCCTCCTGCTGCAGGACGAGGGCGCGCGAGAACGCCTCCTCGGCCTTCCCCTTCGGGACGAACAGCTGGTACTGGATGAAGCCGCCCGGCCGGTACGCCTCGTTCCAGCCGGGGAGATAGTCCAGAAGGAACGAGTACGCGACGAGCGACTGGCGGTAGCGCGCCCGGCCCGCGAGCCGGCCGGCGAGGAACTTCGCCGCGTTCACGAGGCGCATCTGCGGGCCGCGCGCCGTGAGCTTCAGCCCCAGGAGGAGGAGCGGCACGGGAAGCGGCCCCGTCCTGACGTCGGCGAGCTGCTCTTCGACGGAGAACCCGGTCGGCTCGCCGGCCGCCGGAACGTGCTCGCTGGCGACGTGCAGAGCACTCCGCCCGAGCGCGCGCCCCGAAGCCCAGCAGTCCATCCAGCCGACGACGTACTCCCAGTCGTCCTTCGCGCCGTCGATCGCCGAGAGCGTCGCCGCGAGATCCGCCGTCGCGAAGCCCTCGACGTCGAGGTAGCCCGAACGCAGCTTCTTGAGGTGGAGTGCGACCTCGACGATCGGGTCCGCCGCGCGCGTGTTTCCGACGACGTCGGCCAGCGCGGCCGAGCCGGCGGCGATCTCCTCGACGCGCCCGTCCGGCCGCAGGACGGAGACGCTCTCGAGGTGGTCGCCGATCGTCCCCCGTTTCCAGCCGTTCTTGCCGTGGACGTTCACGGCGACGGCGCCGCCGAGCGTCACGTTCATGGTCCCGGTGACGACCGGCGGCCAAAGGCCCTTCGGGATCGAGGCCTTCCAGAGCTCGCCGAGCGTGAGCCCCGCGCCGGCGCGGACGATTCCCGTTTCGGCGTCGAGGCTGCGGATCGCGGCCAGGCGCGTGAGCTCGACGACGGGCCCGGCGGCGTTCAACGCCGCGTCGCCATACGAGCGGCCCGCCCCGCGGAAGACCGGCGTCTCGCCGCGGTCGCGGCAGCTCGCGAGGACCGCCGCCAGCTCCTGCACCGACGTCGGCCGGTGGACCGGCGACACGCAGAAGTTGTACAGGCCGAAGCCCTCGACGCGCTCGGGAACGGGAGGTTCGACGGCCGTCACGGGGGCCCCATGCGCTTGAAGAGGAAACGCGGAACGTGGCGGAGCGCGAGGCCGAACAGGCCCCAGCGGCGGTAGACGTAGAAGACCTCGTGCCGCTTTTCGAGACGGTCCGCGATCGTCCGGGCCGCCACGTCGGGCGGGACGACCCAGAAGAGGTTCTTCCTCCCCTCGAGCAGCCGCGTGCCGACGAAGCCGGGCTTCACGGTCGACACCGTCACGCCGAACGGGAAGAGCCGGTTGCGCAGCCCCTCGAGAAACGTCGTGAGCGCCGCCTTCGACGCGTTGTACGCGGGGTTCCCCTTGCGGCCGCGGTCGCCCGCGATCGACGAGATCGCCGCGAGGTGGCCGCGGCGTGCCGCCCGGAAGTAATTCGCCGCGAAACCAAGCATGCGAACCGCCGCGACGGCGTTGACGTTCATCGTCGCGGCGTCGCTCTCCGGGTCGCACGTCACGCCGTCGCCGGCGGGCATCAGCCCCGCGTTGTAGAGGAAGAGGTCGCAGTGTCCGGACGCCTCGAGCGCCTCGCGGAACGCGGGCTCGATGCGCGACGCGTCCGCGAGGTCGCAGACGACGCCCCGGACCGTGGCGGCGGGATGGCGCGCGGACAGCTCGGCGACGAGCGCGGCGAGCTTCTCCGGCGAACGGCCGAGGATGGTGACCCAGCAGCCCCGCGACGCGTACTCCGCCGCGAGCGCGCGCCCCAGCCCGTCCGTGGCCCCGACGAGGACGACTCTCTTCACGCGTTCTCCCCGTCCATCTTACGGCGGCCCGTCACGGCCAGAGGCGCTCCTTCTCCTCGTGCCAGTCGCGCGTCACGTCGAGCCAGAACGCGAGGCCCGCGTGGGCGCCGAACGGCGCGTAGACCTTCGCGACGCGCGCGTCGGAGACCCTGCGTCCGCGGAACCGCAGCGCGGACACCTTCTTCCGCGACCACGAGTCGAGTCCCAGCTTGCCGTGCCGTCCGAGGAGGCGTCCGAGCGTGTCGGCCGCGTAGGGGCCGAAGCCCTTCTCGGCGCGGATCTCCTTCTCGACGTCCGCGTCGGGCCGCGCGAGATCCTCCCAGCGCGCGAGATCGAGCGCGCCGGATGCGACGCGGTCCGCGAACGCCGCGAGGTACGGCGCCCGGTACCCGAGCTTGAGCTTCTCGAGCTCGCGGGCCGAGAGCCCGGCCACGAAGGCGGGCGGCGGGAACGCGCCGCCGTTCCCGTAGCGGGCGATGAGGTTCCCGACCATCACCTTCGTGAGGCCCCACGTGCAGTTCGTCGTCGCGAGGACCTTCACGGCGTCCTCGAACAGCGTCGGCGCGCGCAGGACGCGCCCCGCCCCGCGCCGCGCGATCCACGCGAAGCGGGGATCGCCGGCGCAAAGGGCGTGGAAAGAGGAGAGTTCTGCTCGGAGGTCCAGGACGCGCCGGAGCACACCAAGGACGCCCGACCGAGTCGGAACGTCCGAGGAGAACGGGAGATTTTCTTTGAATGGTGGAGAGGGCCTTCCCGCCGCCGGAGCGCTGCAGGGTGCGCGCTGGCGCAATTCACCCTTCGAAGAAAGCGCCGTCGCAGTCGCGACGAGTCCAGTCGACGCGCGCAGGACCCTCACCTGAACGGGCTCTTCACCTTCTAAGAAGATGAAATTCAGAATGTGCTCCTGCGCGTCCCACTGGAACGGGGGCAGGTCGTACCACCCGTGGCTCCGCACGACGAGGTCGAGGTCGAGGGGCGGGAGGGTCAGCCTCAGTTGCCCGCTCCCCCGATGCCGGGGCCGGGCGCGCCGCCGGCGCCGTGGGGACAGCGCTTCTGCGGCTCGGTCCCCTCGAGGAAGACCTCGTCCAGCGAGGCGGGACACTCCTCCGTCACGAGAAGCCCCGTCGTCGGGTCGATCGACGCCGTCACGACGCCGGGCGTCTTCGGGAACGGCGTCTCGAACCAGTGCGCCGGGAGGCGGCGCACGAAGTCGGCCCAGATCGGCAGCGCCGCATGCGAGCCCGAGAGGTTCAGGCCGCGGTTGTCGTCGAAACCCACCCATACGGCGACGAGGAGGCTCGGCGAGAAGCCGACGAACCATGCGTCGCGCCCGTCGTTCGTCGTGCCCGTCTTGCCGGCGAAGATACCCTGCGCGCCGAGCCGCCGGGCCGAGCCGCCCGTTCCGCGGTCCACGACGCCCCTCAGGACCGAGTCGAGCACCGACACCGCGTCGGCGTCCGCTCCGCGAACGATCGGCTCGTCCTTCGACTCCATCCGGCGCAGGGACGGCGTCACGAGGCCGAGGAGCGCGTTCGGCTTCACGCGGAACCCGCCGTTCGCGAACGTGCAGAACGCGGAGGCGATCTCCATCGGGCTCGTCTCGAACGAGCCGAGCGCGAGCGACGGGTACGGTCTCAGCGGCGACGTGATCCCGGCGCGGCGAGCCGTCTCGACGATGTCGGGCAGGAGAGTCCGCCCCGGCGCCGTCTCGGTGACCGCGATCCGCACCGTCGGGATGTTGATCGACTGCTCGAGGGCCTGCCGGGCCGTCATCGTCCCTCGGTACTCCCCGTCGTAGTTCTTGGGGGACCAGGTTTCGTCCTCGCCCGTTCCCCACACGAGCGCGATCGGCGAGTCGACGTAGAGCGACGCGGGCGTGATCGGAGGGACGAGGTCGCGCTTGCCGAACGCGGTCAGGTAGACGAACGGCTTGAAGAGAGAGCCCGGCTGCCGCCGCGCCTGGACGACGCGGTTGAACTGGCTCACCTGGTAGTCGCGCCCGCCGACGAGGGCCCGCACGGAGCCCGTGGAGGGGTCGAGCGCGATCAGCGCGGCCTGGAGCTGGTCCTCGTCGCCGCGGGCGCGCAGGCGCTTGAACTTCTTCTCGAGCTCCTCCAGCCCCTTGAGGACCGCGGCCTGCGCGGCCTGCTGCATGTCGGGGTCGAGCGTCGTGAAGACCGACGTGCCGTCCTCCTTCGAGAAGCCCGGGATCTCCTTCGCCTGCTTCAGGACGAAGTCCACGAAGTGGGGCGCGACGACTCCCGTCGGAGGAGCCGCGATCGGCGTGAGCGGCGCCGCGCTCGCGGCGTCGAACGCGGCCCTGTCGATCTTCTTCTGCTCGAACATGCCGCGCAGGACGACGGCGCGCCGCTGGCGCGCGTTGTCGGGGTTTCGGAACGGCGAGTACTTGCCCGGCGACGAGATGAGGCCGGCGAGCATCGCGGCCTCGTTGAGCTCGAGCCGCGAGACGCCCTTTCCGAAGTAGAAGCGCGACGCCTCTTCGACGCCGGTCACCGACACGGAGCCGCGCTGCCCGAGGTAGATCTCGTTGAGGTAGGCCTCGAGGATCTGGTTCTTCGAGTACTTCGACTCGAGGATGACCGCCATGAGCGCCTCGACGGCCTTCCGCTTCAGCGTGCGCTCGGGCGTCAGGAACATGTTCTTGACGAGCTGCTGGGTCAGCGTGGACGTGCCGCGGACGCCGGAGCGGCGGGTCACGCTCTGCAGGACGGCTCCGACGAGGCGGCGCGGAGAGATCCCCGCGTGGGTGAAGAAGTCCCGGTCCTCCGTCGTGAGGATCGCGTCGAGGAGGACCTTCGGGACCTGGTCGAGCGTGACGAGCGTGCGGTCCTGCATCTTCTCGTCGAAGACGGTGCCGACGACTTCGGGCTCGAAAACGACGTGCGGAAGGGGCGAACCGTCCTCGGCGCGCCGCACCGATGCGACGCGTCGTCCCGAGAACTCGAGCACCGCCGCCACGCCCGGGGTCCGGCCCCACGCCGTCTCGCGGTCGTTCACGGAGACCGTGACCCGTTTCGGGGAGAGCGCGTACTGGCCCGGCAGCAGCGGAGGTTTCGGGACCTCGGCGTAGCGCAGCCGGCCGAGGCGGCGCGTCACGTCCTCCGCCCCGAGGGCGTCGCCCGGCCGCACGACCCAGACGTCCGAGTACAGCCGCGTCGGCAGGCTCCAGCGCCGTCCGTCCATCGTCTTCGAGACGATGCGGGAGAAGTACAGGACGACGACGACGGCCGCCACGGCGAGGAGAACCGCCGTCGCGCCCAGCGCGAACCAGGCCGGCCTGGGAACGCGGCCGAGCTGCCTCCCGCACCAGGCGGCGAGGACCTTCAAGCGCGCGGACGCCGCCGCGCCGAGGGCTCTCACGCGGGCGGCCACGGCCGAGAGGGCCGCGGGGCGCGGCTCGGGCTCGTTCACCTCGGCGAGTCTAGCCGACCGCATCCGGTGCTACGATGCGATTGAATCTCGATGGCGAAGACTCTTGCGGAACTGCTCCGCCGCCTCGACGCCTTCCCGGGCCGGATCCCGCTCGGCGAGCTCGAAGCCGCACTCGCCGACGTGTCGATGTCGCTGGACGACGTCCGGCCGTGGTTGATCTTCGGGGCCGACACGTACCGGCGGAACCTCGTCCACGCGGGACCCGCCTACCAGGCGCTCGTCCTGTGCTGGCGGAACGGCCAGCGCAGCCCGATCCATGACCACTCCGGCTCGAGCTGCGCCGTGCGCGTCCTCGCGGGGGAGGCGCTCGAGACGGTCTTCGAGCGGACACGGGCCGGAATGGTGTTCGCGGTCCGCTCCCTCGCCCACGCCCCGGGAAGCGTCTGCGCGACGCAGGACTCGGACATCCACCAGGTCTCCAACGTCGCGGACGACGGCGGCGACCTCGTGACGCTGCACGTCTACTCGCCGCCGCTCCTGAACATGGGAACCTACACGTTGTTCGACGTGAACGTGCGCGCGTTCCACGAGCCGGTCCACGAGGACGCGCTCGTGGACGGCGGCGGGATCTGACGGCGCCCGCGCCGCGTCAGGCCGTCTTCTCGGTGGCGCCGTCCTCGCGGGACGCGAGCGTTCCGTCGGCGTTCATGACGAGGAGTTCGGCGCCGGTGATCTCGACGAGGTGGCGCGCGGTGCGAACCGCGTTCTGCTGGCCATCGAAGGCGCCCATCGGCTGTCCGCTTCCGACTTCGTGCACGTACCAGAGGCCCTCTTCGTACACGACCATGAACCTCAGACGGCGCGTCACGTTCCCAGTGTCGCGGCCGCGGCGCGCCCGCGCCAGAGCATGATCATGTCCCCCGGGCGCCTCCCCGGTTCACGAGATCCAGCCGGCGAGAATCGCCGCAGCCGTGGCCGACGCCGCGAGGATCCACAGGATCAAGCCGAGCAGGACCGGCCTCGCTCCGACCCGCCCGATCGCCTCGCGCGTCAGCGAGGTGCCGATCAGGAACAGCGTGACCACGAGCAGGCGCCTCGCGGCGCCCGCGACCGCATGGCCTGCCGGCGCGAGAGCCGGCATCCACGTCACGAGCGCAGCGGCGGCGACGAAGCCTCCGAGGAACCACGGAACGGCGAGGCGGGCGTGCGCGCGCTCTCCCGTCCGGCGCGCGTGGTACCGGGCCGCGAGGAGAGCCAGCGGGACGATCCACAGGGCGCGCGCGAGCTTCACCGTGGTCGCGACCTCGACGGCCTTCCCGCCGAAGGCAGCCGCCGCCCCGACGACGGAGCTCGTGTCGTGGATCGCGAGAGCGGCGAAGAGCCCGAACCGGGCCTCGTCGAGCCCGAGGAGGCGCCCGAGAGGAGGGAAGACGACGAGCGCGACCGCGTTCAGGAGGAACACGGTCGCGAGGGCCACGGACACGGATTCGGCCTTCGCGCGGATCGCGGGGGCGACCGCCGCGATCGCGCTCCCGCCGCAGATCGCCGTCCCCGCCGTGACGAGGATCGCGGTGTCCTCCTCGATGCGCAGCGCGCGGGCGAGGGCGAAGCCCGCGGCGCACGTGAGCGCGATTCCCGCCGCCGTGTACCCGATGCCGCGGGCGCCCACGCGCGCCACGACGCCGAGGTCCGCCGCGGCTCCGAGTCCCATCACCGAGAGGCCGAGGAAGAGGTGCGCGAGGCGCTTCGTCTCCACGGGCCAGGGGTTGCCCGCGGTCAGGGCGGCGAGGATCCCGAGGACGAGGGCCCCGCCCGAGGACACGGCCGGCGCGAGGCAGGCGGCCGCGAGAAGCGGGACCAGGACGCGGCCGGCGGTCACGCGCGAAGTGTAGGCTAGCGCGCGATGCCGGCCCCGCACCGCGACGCGTCCGTCTCCGTGCACGTCGTCCGCCGCGACGGCGACGCGGAGAGCCGGGACCGGGATTCACTCACGGCCGAGGAGCCGCTCGAGATCCGGCTCCGCGACGGCGACGCCGCGCCCGAGCGGTTCGTCGTCACGATGCGCACGCCGGGCGACGACGACGACCTCGCCGTCGGCCTCCTTTACGGAGAGGGCGTGATCTCGGGGATGGACGACGTCGCGGCGGTCGGCCCGCCGGGCGAGCCCGGCCTCGCCCCGGAGCTGGCACGGAACGTCCGCGTCGTGACGCTCGCTCCCGGCGCCGCGCGCGGCGCACCGCGGCGCGCGACCGTCATGGGTTCGGCCTGCGGCGTCTGCGGCCGGACCTCGGTCGCCGACGTGATCGCGCTCGCCGAGGCGGCACGCGCGCGCGCCGCGCGTCCCGCCGCGGACGGCGGCGTTCCGGACCTCACGATCCCCGCGGCCCTCCTCACGAGCCTCCCCGAGGTCCTGCGCGCGCGGCAGTCGGTGTTCGCCTCGACGGGCGGCCTGCACGCAGCCGGGTTCTTCGAGGCCGACGGCACGCTCGCCGTCGCGCGCGAGGACGTCGGCCGCCACAACGCGACCGACAAGGCCGTCGGGGCTCTCCTGCGCGAGCGGCGGCCGACGCCGCCCATCCTTCTCGTCTCGGGGCGGCTCGGCTTCGAGATCGCCCAGAAGGCGGCGCTCGCGGGCGCCCGCATCGTCGCGGCCGTCTCGGCGCCGACGAGTCTCGCCGTGGAGCTCGCCGAAGAGGCCGGCCTCACGGTCGTCGGGTTCCTGCGCGGCCCGCGCTTCAACGTGTATGCCCACGCGGAGCGCATCCGGGGGTAGACTGCGCGCCGCATGCCCAGGGAGATCCCCGTTTCGCTGCGGCTCTGCTGGTCGGACCCCGTCACCGGCGAGGCGCGGAGCGTCCCGCTCGAGGGCGCGCTGCGCTTCGGGTCGAACCGGCAGCAGAACGACGTCGTCCTTCCCCTCCGCTCCGTGGAGCCGTTTCATGCCGAGATCCTCGGCGACCGGTCGGGCGGCTGGGAGCTCGTCGCCCTCGGTCCGCGGCGGCTCAAGGTCGACGACCGTATGACAGCCCGGGCACGCCTGACCGCGGGCACGGAGTTCTCCGTCGGCCCGGTCGCGTTCCGGGTGCGGCCCGACGAGGCGCAGGTCCGCAAGGCCGTCTCGAGTACGGGTTCGCGGCGCGCGTTCGCGCCTCCGCCGCCCCCGCCCGCTCCAGCCCGCGGACCCGCGATCGCCGTGGCGATTCTCGTCGCGGCGACGGGCGTGGCGACGTGGTCCGCGCTGCACCCGGGAAGGGACGACGCGCCGGGCGCGCGGGCGACGGCGGCTTCGCCGGGCGCACCGGCCCCGGGCCGGCCGCGCCCGAAGGCGAAGGCGGCGGACCGGACCGCGCTCCTCGAGGCCGGCTCGGTCGCGACGTCGCCGGGCGCCCCCACCGACCTCGAGACCGCGGCCCCGATCGTCCTCGTGAAGATCGGCGGGTCGTGGGCGCCCGTGCAGGGCTACTTCGTGACGACGAACGGCCTTCTCCTCACGAACCAGCGCCTCGCCGCGGCGGCCGACGCGATTCTCGTGCGGGCCGCCGGGGCCGACGCGCCGGTGACGGCGCGCCTCGTCGCTTCGGATCCCGCGAAGGACCTCGCCCTCCTCGAGGTCCCCGTGAACGGCCCGGTGCTCGCGACACGCCTCGACGACGACGACGCGCTGCGCGCAGCGGCGCTCGCGCTCGGCGTGCCCCCGGCGGACGTGCGCGCGTTCGTCGCCGCCCACCGCTGAGAAGGGCCGCCGCGGGCGCAGCCCGCTTCGAGGCGTACACTTTCCCCACGATGTCCGCGCTCTTCGCAGCGGCGCTCCTCTTCCAGGTTCAGGACCTGCGGCCGGCCACGAAGGCCTGCCCGTTCTTCGTCGTGACGACGTCGGGCGAGCGCGTCGGCGCCCTCGACCGGCCGAATCACGACGGCAAGCCCGTGAAGTTCCGCCTCTGCTCGAACGGCACCCTCACGATGTTCGCCGCGCAGGACGTCGACTGGGCCGCGACCGACCAGGCCAACGCCGCGGGAAACGCGCCCGCGCCGACGCCCGGCCTCGCGCCCGCCCCCACGCGTGCCTCCCTCTCGGGCATCGCGAAGCAGACGTCCCTCCGCGACGCCGACGCCGCGGTGAAACAGAACCAGCTCTCCGGGAAGATGAAGCTCGCCGGCCGCGAAGTCTCGCTCGACGACTCGGTGCCTTTCTTCGGCAAGGAATCCGTCGCGCAGCACCTGAAGCTCAGCACGTTCTACGCGGACGCCACGGGCTGTCCCTCCCAGAGGGCCCGCGCCTACGGCTCGGTCAAGAACATCTCGCGCATGAAGCTGCGGAGCCTCAAGGCGCTCGTCCTGATCGGAAGCATCCGGTCCGGCGACTACAACGGCCAGGTCCAGACGATGGACCCGTCCGACCTCGTGCCCGGCGAGGAGTCGGAGATCTTCCTCTGGCTCTCCTGCGACTGGGCCGGCCAGGCCTCGACGTTCCGCACGAAGAACGACGCCGTCCTCGTCATGATCGCGGACGTCGCGGGGCGCACCGAGGAGGTCTCGAAGCCCGACGGGTCGAACCCGTTCGAGACCCCCGCGCCGGCGAAGACCGCCGCCCCCTCACGCACGCCCACGCCGGCGTCCCCCTACGGAAACGCGCCGCTCAAGCCACGCTGATGCCCGAGGCCGGAGCTTCCCTCGCCCTCATGTGGATGGACCCCGCGACGGGCGAGACACGGAAGGTGCCGCTCGATCACGCGCTGCGCCTCGGCTCGAACCGCCAGCAGAACGACATCGCGCTGCCTTTCGCCGGCGTCGAAGCCCTGCACGCGGAGATCGTCTCGCGTCCCGGCGGCGGCTGGGAGATCGCGCCCGTGGGCGTCCTGCGCCTCAAGGTGGACGGCGCGATGGTCCCGCGCGCCGAGCTTCGTCCGGGCTCGACCTTCTCGATCGGCATCCTCGATTTCACGGTCGGCTACGCGGGAGCCTCGCCCGAACGCACCGGAGCGTCCGCCCGCCCCGCCGCGACGGTCTCGGGCTCCTCGCGCATCGTCGTGCCTCCACCCCCGCGCCGCCCCGCGGTCGCGGGGCCGCGCCCGCCGGAGCCCGACAGGCGCCTCCCGGCCGCGCTCCTCGGCGGAGGCCTCGTCGCCGTGCTCGCCGCCGGAGTCTGGTTCGCCTTTCTCCGGCCGAAAGCCGCGGGTCCCCCGAACGCCGCGCCCGTCGCGCACGACGGGGCGAC
This sequence comes from Thermoanaerobaculia bacterium, assembly GCA_044229475.1. Lineage (GTDB taxonomy): Bacteria > Acidobacteriota > Thermoanaerobaculia > UBA5066 > UBA5066 > Fen-183. The sequence goes on from JBGASW010000001.1 coordinate 1,340,808, forward strand.
TGCGGGAGCCGCGGGCAAAGCTGCTCTCGCTCCACCCCCGGCGAAGCCGGCCGAAGAGGCCGCGGACCCGTTCGCGGCCGCCAAGAAATCCGTCGTCACGGTCGTCGCGAAGCTGGCCTTCGACAAGGGATTCGCGACCGGGACGGGCTTCTTCGTGACGCCGTCCGGCAAGCTCGTCACGAACTTCCACGTCGTGAAGAGGACGGACTACCAGCAGATCCTGATGCCCGGCTCGAAGAAACCGATCGACGCGCGCATCCTCGCGACCGACGAGGAGCACGACCTCGCGCTGCTGCAGGCGATGGTCGATCCGCCGGTCCCCGTCGCGCCGCTCGCGGCGGGAGCGCTCCTGAAGATGGGCGATCCCGTCTTCGCGCTCGGCTCACCGGCCGGCCCCGTCCTCGAGATGAGCCTCTCGCGCGGCATCGTGAGTTCCGACAAGCCGCGCCAGTTCGGGGACGTCGCGCTCATCCAGCACGACGCCGCCATCAACCCCGGCAACAGCGGCGGGCCCCTCCTCGATCAGCAGGGTCGCGTCGTCGGCGTGAACACGCTCAAGATCAAGGAGACGCAGGGGCTGAACTTCGCGATCCCCGTCGATCAGGTCAAGGACTTCCTCTCCCTGCCCCGCTGACCTCCGTCAGTCGTCCAGGACCCAGCGCTCTCCGTCCAGGCGGAGGCGGACGGACACGCTCGTGAGGTTCGGGAACGAGCCGGACGCCTGGGGGTCGACGCACGAGAACTCCGCGTTCCAGTATGCGGAGACGCCGTCGCGGCTGACGGGCGTCGCGCCCGTGAACGTGCACCGCGCGCGCGCAGCCTCCTCGCCCGAAAACGCCTGGTCCGCCGCACGGCGGGCGAGCGAAGGCGCCCGCGCTGCGACGATCGCACGCATCTCGGCCGTCTCGCGCGCAGCCGTCTCTTCGGCCGTGGGCGTCCGGGCGGGCTCCGGGGAGGACGCTCCGGCGCGGTCGATCCGGATCGGCGCCTTCGTGTCGAGCGCCTTCCCCATCACGAACGTCAGAAACGCGATGAACGCGAGTCCGAGGCCGGCGAAGATCCAGGCGCCGCGGCTCATGCTCTTCTTCTCCCCTCAGCGGCCGCCGGCCGAAACGGGCGCCGCCGGCTTCGGCCGGCTCCGGTAACGCTCCCAGAGGCGCTTGTGGCGGTCGGAGAGATCGAGCGCCGCGCCCTTCTCGTAGAGCGCGGTGACCGTGGAGGTCGCCTGGAGCGGGTCGCCCGTCCACACGGCGAGCGACGCGTCCTTGCCCGCCTCGAGCGAACCGATCCGCGCCTCGACGCCGAAGATGCGCGCCGGATTGAGCGTGATCGCGCGGAGCGCCTCGAGCCGGTCGAGGCCGAACGATACGGCCATCGCCGCGTGGTTCGGAAGGTCGCGCGTCGTCGCGGCGGCCATCGTCGTCTGCCCGTTGCCGATCGCGACGACCACCCCCGCCTTCGCGAGCTCGGCCGCCTTCGTGAACGGCGCGTCGTACGGCTCGTCCTCGCGCATGGGCAGCTCGAGGACCGTGTCGAGGATGACGGGGATCTTCCGCTCGGCGAGCGCGGCCGCGGACTTCGGCGCGTCGTACCCGCCGAGGATCACGAGGCGGGCCTTCGTGCCCTTGAGGTCCTCGTCCCGGAAGCGCAGCGCCGCGTCGATCTGCGCCTTTCGCTCGGCGCGGACGACGAGGGGAATCGACCCGTCGAGGACCGCCCCGAGCGCCCCGAAGGGCGCGACGGTGTCGTGCGCCGGCACGCCGGCCTTGCCCTCGGCGCCGCGCGCCGCGCGGTACGCCGCGGCGTCCCGGAACGTCCGCCGGATGAGGTCCAGCGCCTCGTCGCGGCGGCGCTCCTGGACCCGCGCGGACGGCCGGGCGTCGGCGCGCCGGTCGATCGCCATCTCGGGCCACTCGACGAGGACCGCGGCCGGGCACTTCACGCACGCGTCCTCGCGCGTCCAGCCGTTCAGCGTCACGACGGAGGCGGCGCCGGGGAACGTCGAGCCGCGGGGCGCGAGCGCGGCGAAGAGGACGCCGTTCGACCGGGTGACGGGAAGGGTCTCGGAATCGAGGTTCATCGCGACGTCGGGCCGCGCCTCGGGGTTGATCTCGGCGATCTCGGAGACGTCGTTCGTCGCCCGCACGGCCGGGATCTCGACGAGCCCGACGAGCGACGCGGGCGCGAAGAAGGCGGGGGCGACGTGCTTGCCCGCCGCGTCGACGACCGTCGCTCCCGCGGGGATCGGCGTGCCGGCGCCACCGACCGCCGAGATCCTCCCGCCGTCGATCACGACGACGCCGTTCGGGATGGCGGGCCCTGTTGCCGTGTGCACGGTTGCGCCCCTGAGGACGAGGACGGAGGCGAGAAGGAGCGTGCTCATCGCGTCCCCTCCGCCCCGGCGGATGCGTCCATGGCGGCTTCCTCCTCGCTGCAGGAGTGCTCGGACGGGCGCCGCGCGGGCTCCGCGGGGGACGTCGCGGCGCCGCGCGAGGCGGCGAGGCGCGCCTTGCCGATCAGCTCGGTCTTCTCCGCCGCGATGGCGGGACGCGCCTTGAGATCTTCGGCGCGGTCGAAGTACTTCTTCCCCTCGATCCACGTCTCGTCCGCGTGGCTCGTCGCGTCCAGCGGGTCGCCCGACCAGACGACGAAGTCGCCGTCCTTGCCCGGCTCGAGGGAGCCGATGCGCGCGTCGACCTTCAGCTGCTTCGCGGAGTTCGCCGTCACGAACTTGAGCGCCTCCTCGCGCGGGACCCCGCCGTACTTGACGGCCTTCGCGGCCTCGACGTTCATCCGGCGGGCCAGCTCGTCGGAGTCGGAGTTGAAGGAGACGAGGACGCCGCGCTCCCTCATGAGGGCGCCGTTGTAGGGAATCGCGTCGTAGACCTCGAACTTGTACGCCCACCAGTCGCTGAAGGACGAGGCGCCGGCCCCGTGCGCCGCGATCTCGTCGGCGACCTTGTAGCCCTCGAGGATGTGCTGGAGCGTCCCGATCTTCACGCCGAACTCCTCGCAGATGCGAATCAGGTCGAGGACCTCCTGCTTGACGTAGCTGTGCGCATGGATCGCCCGCCTGCCCTCGAGGATCTCCGCGATCGCCTCGAGCTGCAGGTCCGTGCGCACGGGCACGGGGTTCTCGCCGCGCTTTTTCGCCGCCTCGAAGTCCTTCTGCTTCCTCCGGTAGTCGCGCGCCGCGGCGAAGCGCTCGCGGATGAGGGCCGAGACCCCCATGCGCGTCTGCGGGTAACGGAGCGGGCCGGTCCCCTGCATGTTGGAGCGCTTCGGGTTCTCGCCGAGCGCGAACTTGATGCCCGGCGGCTCGTCCCGGAGCTTGAGGCCGTCGGGCCCCTCTCCGTTCTTCAGCTTGAGGATCTCGGACTGCCCGCCGATCGCGTTGGACGAGCCGTGGAGGACGTTCGCGGCGGTGAGGCCGCCGGCCAGCTCGCGATAGATCGCGGGGGCGAACGGGTTCACGACGTCGCCGATCCGGACCTCGGCCGAGATGTTGTGGCTGCCCTCGTTCACGCCGCCGTCCACGGCCGTGTGGCTGTGGGCGTCGATGAGGCCGGGCGTGACGGACCGGCCCTGCGCGTCGATCGTGACGAGCGACGAGGCGGCGGCCGCGGGCACGGCGACGTCCTTCCCCACCGCGGCGACCTTGCCGTCCACGACGAGAAGGCTCGCATTCTCGAGAGTCCCCTTCGGACCGGACGTCCAGACCGTCGCGTTCTTCACGAGGACGGCCTTCGGCGCGGCGAGCGGGGCCGCCCAGCGCGCCGGAAGCGGGCGCACGTCCGAGTCCGGCGTGTCCAGCTTCTCGGTGGCGGCGGCCGCGCCCGGCTCGGCGGCGTCGGCGCCCGGACCTCCGCGGCCCGACGCGGCGCGGTCGCGTTCCGCGCGCTTCGACACGGCGGGACCGCCCGCGGCCGGGCGTACGTCGAGGCGCAGCGAGTCACCTTCCACGACGGCCTCCGCCTTCTGCGGGCCGGACAGCCCGAGAGGCGCGCCGTCGACGTCGAACGTGAGCCGCTGGCCGTGCCGCACGACGTTCGTCGCCGCGACCGGCTTGCCTCCGCCCGCGGGCGTCACGCCGACGCCCGGCTGCCCGGTGCGCGGGTCGGTGCGCAGGGCCACCGAAGCGTCGTCCACCTTGAACGTCCCGCTCACGGCGCCCTTCTTCGGCCTCACCTCGTACGGGACGCCGTCGACGAACGTCGTGAGGACGCGTGTCCTTTCCATGAAGAGCGGGCCGGACGACACGACGAGGTTCGCGAGCGCGCCGGGGACGATCTCGCCCGCGCGGCCGGCGAGACCGAGCTGGCGCGCCGGGACCGTCGTGAAGGCCGCGAGGAGGTCGTCCGCCGAAAGGCCGCGGGCCCGGGCCCTCTTCGCGCGGTCCGCGAGGTCGGAGAGCTCCGGGAGGCCGTGCGTCGTCAGCGAGAACGTCAGGCCGAGGTCGCGCATCCAGCGCGGGTTCGAGGCCGCGCGGTCCCACGCGCGCAGGCGCTGGAGCGACACGTCGCTCCACTCGTCCTCGTCCTCGACCGACGGCGCGGCCGGGAACGCGAGCGAGAGGACGAGGTCGGGCTTCGCCGCGCGGACCTCGTCGGCGAGCACGTAGAGGTCGCTCCCCGTCGCCACGTAACGCGCCTTCAGGCCGAACTCCGCCGCGATCTTCCCGTAACGGAGGAGCGCGAGGACGTCCGGAGCCTCGAAGACCACGGGCTCCTTGCCGGCGGCCGCGTCGCCGAGCGCGACCCACGCGTCGTAGCGTTCCGGGCGCGCGCGCCCGGCGGGCTTCGCCGCGTACGCGGCGTCGGCCGCGGGGAGCCACTTCGCGTCGGAGAAGGCCTGCCGCACCGCGGCCGCCATCCCCATCTTCGATCCGGGGTACTCCCCTCCGAATTCGGGCGCATCGGCGTCGCGCGCGACGTGCTGGGCCGACTTCGCGACGAGGAGCGCGCGGGAGAGCGGGCCGTCGGAGAGGGCGAGCACGGCGCTCTCCCCGCGCAGGATGCCCTTGTCGGGCACGGCGGCGACCACGGTGAAGCCGAGGTCGCGGAACGCCTCGCGTGCGTCGGAGGAAACCTTCAGGTCGGAGAGGACCGTCCGTTCCGGGCGGAGCTTCGACGACGGGAGCGCGTTGCCGGAGGGCTCGGGCGCCGGCGTGGCCTGGGGGAACGCGGCCGCGCCCGCGCCGCGCCGGCCCGCGGACGAGTCGTCGGAGGCAGGAGGGCGGACGCCGGAGAGGCGCGAGACCGTGACGTACGGGTCGATGAGGCCCGGCGACACCGTCTGGCCCTCGAGGTCCATCACGTGCGCGTCGGCCGGCACGGCGACCGCGCCCGCGGCGCCGACGGCCGCGATCACGCCGCCGCGCACGATCACCGTGCCCTTATCGATGACCTTGCCGGCAGAAGTCACGACGCGCGCGTTCACGAGCGCGTACACGTGCGGCAGCTCCGCTGCCGAGGACGGAAATGCAGTAAGAACGAAGAAGAAGAGAAAGATCGGGAGAAAGAGAAGAGAAGATTTTCCTAGAAGGTGAAGACGGGCCGCTGCCCGCCCGCTGCCGGTGCCGTGAGTGGTGCGCATCGCAACCTCCACCTTCCAAGAAATCCGAGAACATCGGCCCGTGGCGCTCCGGCCTGGAGGCGCTGCTCGGGTCCGAAGCAAGAAGACTTCTCTTCTTCTCTTCTTCTTCCTACTTGAGCAGGTTGTCCTCGACGAACTTCAGCGTCGCGAGGAAGAGGAAGTCCTGGTTCTTCTTCTTGCTGAAGCCGTGTCCCTCGTCCTTCGCGAGCAGGTACCACACGGGGCCGCCGTTCTTCTTGATCGCGCCGACCATCTGCTCGGCCTCGGTGTACGGCACGCGCGGGTCGTTCTTGCCCTGCACGATGAACATGGGTTTCGTGATCTTCGACGCGCTCGCGAGGGGCGAGATCCTCTCGAGGAACGCGCGCATCTTCGGGTCGCGCTCGTCGCCGTACTCGACGCGGCGCAGGTCGCGGCGGTAGCTCTCGGTGTGCTCGAGGAACGTCACCCAGTTCGAGATCCCGACGACGTCGAGCGCGCAGCGGAAGCGGTCGTTGTAGTGCGTCATGGCCGCGAGCGTCATGTAGCCGCCGTACGAGCCGCCCGTCACCATGACCCGGCTCTTGTCGAGAGAAGGCTGCGCGGCGATCCAGTCGAGGAGCGCGCCGACGTCCTTCACGGAGTCCTCGCGGAGGACGCCGTTGTCGAGCTTGACGAACGTCTTGCCGTAGCCCGTCGAGCCGCGCACGTTCGGGTAGAGGATCGCGACGCCGAGCTCGTTCAGGAAGAAGTTGTTCCGCCCGAGGAAGCCCGCCTGGGTCTGTCCCTCCGGCCCCCCGTGGATGTTCACGATGACGGGGCGCGGGCCGGCGAAGGACGCCGGCGGACGGTAGAGGAGGCCCGTGATCGTCTTTCCGTCGAAGCTCTTCCACGACACGATCTCGGGCTCCGCGAACGCGTTCGCGTCGAGGCCGCCCGTCTCGCTCTCGGTCCATCGGCTCAGCACGCCCGTCTGTGTGTCGACGGCCCAGGCGTCGGCAGGCGACTTCGCGGACGTGAGCGTGAAGCCGAGATTCCGGGCCTCGGGAGACCAGCCCAGGCCGCCGATCGTCCCGTACGGGACCTTCGGGAGCGGGATCTCCTTGCGGGTCCTCACGTCCATCGCGTGCAGCGTCTCGGCGCCGGCCTCGTTGACCGTCCACGCGAGCTTCGTCCCGTCCTCGGAGAGGGCGAAGCCCTGCACGTCCCAGGCGAGACCCGGCGTCAGGACGTCCATCTTCTTCGTCGCGACGTCCACGGCGACGAGGCGCTTGAACTCCGAATCGAGGTCCGTCGTCGTGTAGACGGCTTTCCCGTCGGGCGAGAAGCGGCCCCCGCCCCACGACACGAGTTCCTTCGACTCCGGCGAGAAGCGCGTCTTCGCGCCCGACGCGACGTCCACGAGCCACTGCCGCGATTCGTTGACGGAGATTCCCTCGACGACGAGGAGCGTCTTGGCGTCCGGCGACCAGTCGGTCACGAACAGGTTCTCGCCCGAGCCCTCGACGACCATCCGGTCGGTCTTCGCGGGGTCGGAAGGATTCATGACCCAGATGTCGCCGTTCTTCCCCGTCCTCTTCGTGGACGTATAGGCCATCCACGTCCCGTCCCTGGAGAAGGCGCCTCCCTGGTTGCGCGACCTGCCGTCCGTGAGAAGCGTGACCTTCCCGGTCCTGTCCTCGCGCAGGTAGAGCTGGAACCACTCGCCGCCGCCGACGTCCTTCGAGAAGACGATGTCGGCCGTTTTCGGCCGGTAGCGCGCGCCGAGGATGCGCTCCGAATAGAACGTGAGCTGCGTGCGCGCGGCGCCGGGCGCCTTGACGCGGTGCAGCTGCGGGACGTCGCCGAAGCGCGTCGTGACGAGCATCTCGGGACGCAGCGGGTTCCAGGCCTGGAACGACGCCGTCCGGAACTCCATGTACGCGGTCGCGCGCTCGGCGAGCGCCTTCGGCACGGCCGGCAGGCCGTCGAGGACGAGCGCCTCGTTCGGCACGACGGCGTCGTCCGCGCCCCGCGCCGGAAGAGGGGAGAAGAAAATGCTGCTTAAGAGAAGAAGAGGAAGAGAAGATTTTCTTAGAAGGTGAAGAGGGGCCGCAGCCCACCCGCCGCCGGTGCCGTGATTGACGCGCATTGCTTCCTCCACCTTCAAAGAAATCTTCATCCGAATCCGAATCTTCCTAAACAAAGACCTCTATCTTCTTGATCGTCATCTCGTCCCCGAGCACCGTCGCCTGCTCGCCCACGGCCTTCCCGAGCAGGAGCTTGCCGAGCTCGGAGAGGTACGAGTACACGCCCTCGTCGGGCTTCGAGTCCCACGGACCGAGAAGGGTGACGGTCTTCTTCCCCTTCGGGCCCTCGAGCGTCACGCGCGAGCCGGGGCGGATCTCGGTCGTGTCGATCGTCGCAGGGTCGAGCGCCCGGGCCTTTCCGAGCTCTTCCTGGATCTTGCCGGCGCGGGCCGAGAGGAGCTGCTGCTTGTCGCGCCGGGCCTTGTACTCGAAGTTCTCCGAGAGGTCGCCCTCCGCGGCCGCGAGCGCGATCCCCTTCGTGTTCTCGGGGATCTGCACCTTCAGGATGTCGTCGAGCTCGGCGCGCTTTCGCTCGATGGCCTCCGCCGTCACGAAGAACGTGTCGTCCTCCGCCTTGCGGAGGTCCTTGAAGCGCATCTCGGCGGCTGCGAGGAGGCCGTCCCGGCGCAGCGGCTCGAGCTCGTGGTGGCGCGAGAGCCCGGCGAGGAAGGTGCGCGCTTCCTCCACCGAGGCCTGCTTGACGAGCCAGCCCGCCACGAGGCCCGTGCGGTCGAACATCTCGCGCACCTTCGTGCGCAGGCCGCCGAGCTCGTCCCACGAGATCGCGTCGAGGAGCCGGCCGAGGACGTTCGGGTTCAGGCGGGCCCGGAACGCGTCGTCCGTGGCGGACCGCTGCGCGAACCACACGAAGGCGCGCGGGCCCGAACGCGGGTTCTTGAGAAGCTTGTCGAGGGTCCGCTCGCGCGTCGCCGGGTCGATCTCGGCGAGCTTGCGGTCGATGAGCTCGATCGTCCGGCCGTCCTCCTCCTTGAACATCCACTCCGCGAGGACGCCGGGCGCTTCCGCCGGCTTCTCGCGGACGAGGATCTCGAGCGCCCGCTCGCGGATCGACCGGTCCGAGAGGCGCCCGAGAAGGGCGAGGGGCTGGGCGAGGACGTGGCGCTCCACGTCCGTCGCGTGGTCCACGCCGGGCACCTTCTCGACGAGGACGGCGATCTCGAACGCCGTGGCCGAGTCCCGGTCCTCGAGCTCCTCGGCGTCTCTCACGAGGAGCTTCGCCATCGAGAGCGCGAGGTCCGCCGAGCGCCTCTGGTTCTTGCGGAAGAGGTCGATGCGGTCCTTCAGGGCGGACCGCTCGAACTTCGCGAGGAGCGTCGCATCGGCGGCGTCGGCCGAGTCGGACCACTCGACCGTCGCGTTCTTGCCGCTCCCGTGGACGACGACCTGCGGGTTCTTCTTCGAGGCGGTCCACCAGGACGTCCAGGCGTCTTCGGCAACGAGGCCCTTCACGGCTTCCTTGACCTCGGTCATGGTCAGGGCGCGTCCGAAGGAGTCGATGAGGTGCTTGAGGGCCGCCCCGGGGTCGGCCACGACGCGCTCGCGCAGGGCGTCCGGCGCCGTGAACTTCTCGTTCAGGAAGTGGCCCGGCGGAAGCGGCACGAGCTGCCGGGACGCGATGCCGATCGGAACCGCGACGCCCTTGGCGGCCTCGAAGTCGAGACGCACGACGTTGAGCGCGAAGTTGGTCTCCACGACCTTGCCGGCGCCGCGCCCGGCCATCGCGAAGACCTTGCCGGTTTCGAACGGCAGCCAGGCCTCGGCCTTCTCGGCGCGGGCGAGGCCGTCGAGCGGGTCCTTCGCCTCGCGGAACTTGAACCGGCCGAGGAGGCTCGCCAGCGACGCGGCGTCGGGCCAGGCCGCCGCGAGCACGTCCTCGAAGAGGCGGTGGAAGCCGTCGGGCGTCGACGGCGTCGCTCCGGCCCGGACGGCCTCCTTGAGGATCGTCCAGCGGAGCCTCGGGGCGTCGGGGTCCCTGGACTTCTTAAGGGCCGCGTCCGCCGCGCCCGCGAGGGCCTGCAGGCGAGGCTTCTGGCCGGCGCGCGCGAGGCCGCGCAGGGCTGCGAGGATCGTTTCCTCGTTCAGGAGAGGGTCGGCGAGCGCCTCCTGTAAAACGGTCTCGACGAGATCGAAGCGCTTCTCGGTGAGAAGGCTCTGCAGCGAGGCGCCGCCCGTCAACCGAGCATTCCCTTCTTGAGGTCCTCGGACGGAGGCTTCGGTCCGAGCCACAGCGCGAAGAGGGCCTCGGAGAACTCCTTGCCCTCGATGACGCCGAGCTCCTTGTCGCCGTGGGAGACGATCGTGCCCTTGCCGGGGAGGTACAAGAAGGAGAGCGTCTGGGTCTCCTTCATGTCCGGGATCAGGCCGTAGAGCTTCTCGATGGCGGCTTTCTGGGCGGCGGCCTTCTCCTTCGCATTGGCCTCGAAGCCCTCGACGAAGCCGTCCTTCAGCTGGCTCTTCGAGACGTCGCGCAGGAACGTCATCCGCACCGCCTTCGCCCCGTCGGAGGCGAGGATCGCCGCGGCGTCCTTCGAGGGCGCCTCGAGGTAGAGACCGCCGACGTAGACCTTGAAGATGGCCTTCTTCCTGAGGCCGAGGCCGTTCAGCTTCAGCGTCTTGTCGCCGACGGAGAGGGTCTCGGGCATGGTCACGCCCGCGAGTTCCTTCGCGGCGGCCGGGCGGGCGGGGATGACGGCGGCGAGAGCCGCAGCGGCGAGCACGAACAGGGTGGCGCGTTTCATCGCAATCCTCCTCAAATGGAACGGGGATTCTAGCTTTGCTTCGGACCCGGGCGCTCCGTGAGGCGCCGCAGCGACGGAAACGCTGATTTTCTTAGAAGGTGAAAGAATCGGACTGCACCGCCGGAGCGAGACGAGGTGGACGATGCCCAAGCCGCGGCCCCACTCACTTTCTAAGAAATCTTCCGCGAAACGTGGCCGTAAGGGGCCGCCGATGCGCAAGCTGCAGCCCCATTCACCTTCCAAGAAATCTTCGAATTCTCCGAAATCTCCGAAATCTTCTCCGAAAGCAAAGAAACCCTCTTCGGCCCCCGTCTTCCCCACCCTCGAGGTCGTCTTCGAGTCCGTCGAGGTCAAGCACAACGGCTGGCCCGGCGGCGCCGGAACGCCGACGGACCTCTCGCTCATCCTCCAGCTCGAGATCCCCTCGGCCGCCGCGCCGAGCACGGCGCTCGCCTCGGCACGCATGCCGTTCCGGGCGGCGTCCGGGCAGACCGTCGCCGCGGACGACCTGCCCCCGGACGCCTCCGGGCGCCCGTTCTTCGGGGGCCCCATCCGCGTCTCGAACCACGTGAACCTTCATGCCCGCCTCTTCGTGGACCGCACGAACACGGTCGGCCCGATCCTCGGCGCCGCCCTGAACACCGTCATCGGGACGTTCGTCGGCCAGATCCCTCTCCTGGGCTCCCCCCTGCGCGAAGTCCTCCACATCCAGATCGGAAACGTGATCTCCACCGAGCTGGCGCGCGCGACGGCGATCGTCCCGGCCGACGAGACGATGAACGGAACGCACCCCGTCACGATCGCGCTCGTGGCTCCGCGCTCGATTCCGGGCGTCTACGCGCCGCCGGGGAGCCCGGAGGGCTACCGCAAGGGAGTCGTCGTCACGGAAGGCGACCTCGTGGCCCTCCTCCACCTCGGGCTTACGCTCACGCTCCCGCGCTGAGGCGCGATCAGCGCGTCGGCGTCTGCACCGGCGTCGGAGTGCCCGCGAACGGCGTCGCCGTCGGCACGGGCGTCCTCGGCGTCGCGGTCGGGGACGGCGACGTGGGCGTCGGCGGCACCGGGGTGAAAGTCGGCGTCGGCGAGATCGGAGTCGACCCGAGGCCGCTCGTCGGCGTCGGAGTCGGCGGCGTGCCCGTGACGATCGGCGTCGGCGTCGCCGTGACCGGGTTCCCCAGCGTCGGCGTGGGGGGCGGAGTGAACGACGGGGACGTCGGGGTGAAGGTCGGCGTCGGCGAGAACCGCCCGTTTCCGTCGGGCTCCGTCGGGGACGAGTCGCAGCCCGACGGAAACCCCAGAAGAGAGAGGACGGCGAGTGCGGCGACGATCAGGAGCCCGATCCGCCGCACGTGCCTCAGCCCCGGATCTCGGCGAACTTCGCGACGCGCGCGAACTGGTCGCGGATCGCCTTCAGGAGCGCGATGCGGTTGGCCTTCACGCCCTCGTCCTCGGCCATGACGAGGACCTCGGTGAAGAAGCGGTCGAGGGCGGGCCCGAACGACGCCATGATGCCGAGCGCGTCGTGGAAGTGGCGCTGCGAGAGGAGGTCGTCGATCATCCCGCGGGCCTGGAGGTAGTCGCCCGCGAGCGCCTGCTCGGCCGCGTCCGTCATCTTCGCGGGGTCCGGCTCGCCCAGCGCGTCGGGCGCCTGCGCGAGGATGTTCTGCATCCGCTTGAAGGCCGCGGCGAGCGGCGCGAAGTCGGCTTCCTTCCTCATCGCGTCCACGGCGGCGACGCGCTCGGCGGCGTCGACCGGGTCGCGCGCGTCCGCTGAGAGCACCGCGTCGATCGTGTCGGCCGCATGCCCCCTCTTCTCGAGGAGGAAGCGCAGCCGCTCCGTCAGGAACGCCGTCAGCTCCGGCACGACCTCCTGCCGCCCGCGCGCGAGCCCGACGTGGAGCTGGAGCGCGTCCGAGATGGCGACCGGGATGTCGAGGTGCCAGCCCTTGTCGAGGAGGATCTTCACGACGCCGAGCGCCGCGCGGCGCAGCGCGTACGGGTCGCGCGAGCCCGTCGGGACGAGGCCGAGGCCGAAGAGGCCCGTGAGCGTGTCGAGGCGGTCCGCGAGCGCGACGACGGCGCCCACGTCGCTCCGCGGCGACGCGTCGTCGGCGGACGCGGGCCGGTACTGGTCGTAGATCGCCTGCCACACCTCGTCGCGTTCGCCCTCGCGCTTCGCGTAGAGCCCTCCCACGACGCCCTGCAGGTCGGGGAACTCGCGGACCATGTCCGTGACGAGGTCGGCCTTCATGAGGCGGGCGGCGCGGACGACCGACGACGAATCGGCGACCGAGAGGCGCGCCGCGAAGCGCTCGGCGAGGTCCTGCACGCGGCCCGTCTTCATGAGGTAATCGCCGAGCGTCTCCTGGAACTGGAGGCGCCCGAGGCGCGAGAGGCGGTCCTCGAGCTTCGTCTTGCCGTCGTCGTCCCAGAAGAAGCGCGCGTCGGCAAACCGCGCCGACGTGACCCACTCGTTGCCCTGCGCGATGAGCCCCTTCGGGTCGCCCGTCTGGTCGCAGACCGCGAGGAATGCGGGCAGCAGCGCCCCCTCGCGGCGGATCGGGAGCATCTTCTGGTGCTCGCGCATCGACGTCACGAGGATCTCTTCCGGAAGCTCCAGGAACGCCTCGTCGAACGCTCCGCGCACGAGGCCCGGCCACTCGACGAGGTGCGACCACGCCTCGAACAGCGACGCGTCTGCGGCGGGCTCGCCGCCGATCTCGGCCGCGAGCGCCCTGGCCTGCTCCTCGAAACGCGCGCGGCGCACGGCGAGGTCGGGCTCGACGCGGGCGGCGCGCAGCTTCGCGAACCAGTCCCCGACGCCCATCACGATGAGCCTGCCGCCCGCGAGCGTGCGGTGGCCGTACGTCGTGCGGCCGCTCTCGACGCCGAAGAGATGGAGCGGAATGACGAGGCCGTCGAGGAGCGCGACGACGGAGTGGACGGGCCGGATCCAGGTCGGCGTGCCGTCGCCCCAGCGCATCATGCGCGGAAACGTCATCTTCTCGACGAGCGGCGGCAGGATCTCGGAGATGACCTCCGACGCCGGGCGGCCGGGGACGGTCTTCCTCGCGACGACGTAGGCTCCCTTCGGGAGCTGGACGACCGAAAGATCGTCGACGGACACGCCCTGCGCCTTCGCGAAGCCCTCGGCGGCCTTCTTCGGCTTTCCGTCCGCGTCGAAGGCCGCGACCGCCGGCGGCCCGGTGACCTCGAGCGTGGCGTCGGGCTGGCGCTCGGCCACGTCCTCTCCGGTGAGGATCAGGCGGCGCGACGTGGAGTGGACGGCCAGCGTGCCCCCGAGGCGGGCCTCGGCGAACGCGTTCGAGACGCGGGCGAGCAGGTCCTCGCGCGCGCCCGGAAGGACGCCTGCGGGGATCTCCTCGGCGAGGATCTCGAGCAGGAATTCAGACATCGGACGGCTCCGGCGCCGGTGCGATCGGATCGGAGGCCGGCGCGTCGGCGGCCGGCGCGTCGTCGGGCGGCGCCTCCGGTTCCGGCTTCTTCGGGAGCAGCGGGAAGTCCTGCGCCTCGCGCGACGCGACGTACGCCTTCGCGCACTCGACGGCGAGGCCGCGCACGCGCTTGATGACGCCGACGCGGTCCGTCGCCGAGACGGCGCCGCGCGCGTCGAGGATGTTGAACGCGTGCGAGCACTTCAGCGTGAAGTCGTACGCCGGGAGGACGAGCCCGGCCTCGAGGCAGCGTTTCGCCTCCGCCTCGTACTTCTCGAAGAGGAGCTGCCAGAGCGCGGGGTCCGCGACCTCGAAGCCGTACTTCGAGACCTCGTACTCGTCCTGCTTGCGGGCTTCGCCGTAGGTGACGCCGGGCGCCCACTCGATGTCGTAGACGCTCCGCTTCTTCGCGAGGAACATCGTGAGGCGCTCGAGGCCGTACGTGATCTCGGCCGTGATCGGCGCGAGGTCGATCCCGCCCGCCTGCTGGAAGTACGTGAACTGCGTGATCTCCATCCCGTCGAGGAGCACCTGCCAGCCGACGCCCCACGCGCCGAGCGTCGGGGACTCCCAGTTGTCCTCCTCGAAGCGGAGGTCGTGCTCCTTCGGGTCGATCCCGAGGGCGACGAGGCTCTCGACGTAGAGGTCCTGGATGTCGACCGGCGCCGGCTTCATGACGAGCTGGAACTGCTGGTGCTTCACGAGCCGGAAGGGGTTCTGGCCGTAGCGGCCGTCCGCCGGGCGGCGCGAGGGCTGGACGTAGCCGGCGTTCCACGGCTCGGGGCCGAGGACGCGCAGGAACGTGGCCGGGTGCATCGTCCCGGCGCCGACCTCGACGTCCCACGGCTGCTCGATGAGGCAGCCCTTGGACGACCAGTAGGCCGAGAGCCTGAGGATCAGCGTCTGAAGGTCCATGAGGGGCCCTGAGTGTACCGAATCCCCGCTCAGCCGAGGGTCTGGAGGAACCGATAGCTCTTCAGCTCGTGCCCGAGAAATCCCCGGCGCGCCTCGCGCAGCAGGTCCTCGAGCGCCTCGAGGGCGCCCGCGGGGGGCGGCTTCTTCGCGAGCGCGAGGAGCGGGAGCTTGCGCATGGACGCGAGGACGCTCCTCGCGGGCTCGCTGACCTCCTCCTCGTCGAGCACGCCCGCGAACCTCAGCAGCCACGTCTCGAAGTACCGCGCCGCGAGCGGCGCCGGGACGCCGGCCTCCAAAGCGTCGAGGACGTGGCGCACGAGCCGGTAGACGTCTCCGCCGAGTTCGGACTCGGGCACGAAGGTGAGCGCGCTCTCCGCGACGTACGGCAGCAGCATCGCCGCGTCGGCGCTCACCGCGAGGTCGTACGCGCTCTTCACGATCTCGAGCCCGTCCACGCGCGCGAGGTCCGCGCCCTCCTTTCGGAAGTACGTGAGCGAGACCTCGGTGAGGAGCTGGAGCGCCGCCGCGCGCTTCGACTTGCCGCGCGCGCCGCGCACGGCCGCCCGGACGACGCCATGGTCCTTCGTGAGGAGAGCCACGACGAGATCCTTCTCCGACAGCGGATCGAGCTTCAGAATGAAGGCCGTGGTCGAGACGAGCGCCATGCCCGGCGATTCTCCCCCGCGGAGCCGGACCGGGCTGCCGAAGACCGTCGTCCGCCTCGGGTGGGTGTCTTTCCTGACGGACGTGTCGTCCGAGATGATCGTCCCGCTCCTGCCCGCGTTCCTCGTGACGCTGTCGGGCGTGCCCGCGGCGGCGCTGGGCTGGATCGAGGGCGTCGCGGACACGACGGCCTCGTTCGTGAAGATCCTCTCGGGCAAGTGGACGGACCGCGCGAAGGCGAAGAAGCCGCTCGTTTTCCTCGGCTACGGACTCTCGTCCGTCGCCCGCCCCCTGATCGGCCTCGCGCCCGGCTGGCCGACGGTCGTCCTCATCCGCTTCTTCGACCGCATCGGCAAGGGCGTGCGCACCGCGCCGCGCGACACGATGATCGCGGCCGCCGCGCCGCCGGACCGCCGCGGCGCCGCCTTCGGCCTGCACCGCGCCTTCGACAACGCGGGCGCCGTCTTTGGCCCCCTCCTCGCGGCCGCCCTGGTCGGATGGATGGGACTCTCCCTGCGCAGCGTCTTTCTTCTGGCCGCGATACCCGCCGCGCTCTCGCTTCTGGTTCTTGCTTTCGGAGTGAGAGAAGAGAAGAAAGGAGAAGAGGGAAAAGAGAAGATTTCTTTGAAGGTGAATACGGCAGCGGCGGGCGATGCGCCGCACGACGCGCGCCGCGGCTTCCCGCAGCCTTCTTTACCACTCGAAGAATCTTTCTCTTCTCTTCCCCCGGTCTTCTGGCGGACCGCGGGGGTGTTCGCGCTGTTCGCCCTCGCGGCGTCGTCCGACACGTTCCTCCTCCTCAAGGCGAAGGAGATCGGGATCGCCGCCGCGTGGCTCCCCCTCCTCTGGGCGTTCTCGAACGCCGTGAAGTCCGTGTTCTCGACGTGGGGAGGCGGGCTGTCCGACCGCTTCGGCCGCAAGCGCCTGCTCCTCGCCGCGTGGACGCTCTACGCGGCCTGCTACGCCGGCTTCGCGTTTGTGTCCTCGCCGGGCCCGCTCGTCGCGCTCGTCGGGATCTACTCGCTCTACTACTCGCTCTCGGAAGGGACGGAGAAGGCGCTCGTGGCCGACCTCGTCGGGCCCGAGCAACGCGGCCGGGCCTTCGGCTGGATGAACGGCCTCATCGGGTTCGCGGCCCTCCCGGCGAGCGTCGTCTTCGGCGTGATCTGGCAGGGCGCCGGTTCGAAGGCCGCGTTCCTGGCAGGGGCCGGCGTCGCCGCGGCCGCCGTCATGGGCCTCGTGGCGCTTGTTCCGCACGGGCGCAAGGCCGGGTAAGATCCCCGCCATGTCTGGACCCGTGTGGAAGCGCCTCCACCAGAAGGGCGCATGCGACTCCTGCGGAGAGACGTTCGACGAGCGTTACGCCGTCGGGACCGTCTTCGACTTCACGTTCCGGCCCGACTCGGCCTACTGCGCGACGTGCTACGCCCGCTACGGGGGCCGCGCGGACGAGCTGAACCCGGACGCGGTCGGCCAGATGCAGGCGCCGCGCACCCTGTCGCGCCCGAACTCCGTCAGCGACGTCGAGTGATCCTCGACCGGTTCAAGGGGTCGGCCCTCCTCCCGATCGCGGAGAAGGTGGCCGCGGGGACGCGCCTCTCGTTCGCCGACGGCGTCGCGCTCTTCGAGTCGCCCGACGTCCTCGGCGTCGGCGCGCTCGCGAACTTCGTCCGCGAGAAGAAGCACGGCAACACCGGCTACTACAACGTCAACCGGTACCTGAACCCGACGAACCTCTGCTGGGTGGACTGCGCGCTCTGCGCGTGGGCCCGCAAGCCCGGCGTCGACGGCGGCTACACGATGTCGATCGAGGAGGCCGTCCGCGAGGCCGCGGCCGGCTGGCACGACGGGATCACGGAGCTCCACATCGTCGGGGGACTCCATCCCTCGCTCCCCTATTCCTGGTACCTCGACCTCCTGCGCGCGCTGCGCGCGAAGTTCCCGGGCGTCCACCTGAAGGCGTGGACGATGGTCGAGGTGGACTGGATCGCCCGCGTCGCGAAGAAGGACGTCGTCACGGTCATCCGCGCGCTGAAGGACGCCGGCATGGACTCCTGCCCGGGCGGCGGCGCGGAGATCTTCGAAAAGCGCGTCCGCGACGTCATCTGCCGCGACAAGATCTCGGGCGAGCGCTGGCTCGAGCTCGCGAAGCTCTGCCACGAGAACGGCGTCAAGACGAACGTCACGATGCTCTACGGCAGCGTCGAGACCGTCGAGGACCGCGTCGACCATCTCGTGAGGATCCGCACGCTGCAGGACGAGACGCACGGCTTCCTCGGGTTCATCCCGCTCGCGTTCCACCCCGAGGAGACTCAGCTGCCCGACCTCCCCGCCGCCACCGGCATGACGGACCTGAAGGTCATCGCCGTCTCGCGTCTCATGCTCGACAACGTCGACCACGTGAAGGCGTACTGGGTGCAGATCGGCGAGAAGCTCGCCCCGGTCGCGCTCCACTTCGGCGCGGACGACCTCGTCGGCACCGTGATGGAGGAGACCATCACGCACGCCGCCGGCGCGACGACGGAAGCCGGCCTCACGCGCGCGCAGATGGAGGCGCTCATCCGCGGCGCCGGCCGCGAGCCCTTCGAGCGCGATGCGTTCTACGAGCGCGTCGTGCGGGACGCCGGCGGCCAGGTGCTGCGGGCCAACAGGCACGATTTCGCAAAGAGAGAAGAGAAGGATTCTCTGAAGGTCGGAGAGAAGAACCCGGATTCCTTTCCGCCGGCCGGCGGCCTCGACGCCGCCATCGCGTCGAGCTGAGTGGCGCCTTGACTTCGGTATAACCAGAGTTATACTCAGCTCATGAAGACCGCCATTTCCATCCCGGACGCGATCTTCCGCGAGGGAGAGAAGATGGCCGCGCGGCGGCGCGTCTCGCGCAGCGAGCTGTACGTCACGGCGCTCAAGGAGTATCTGCATCGCCATCGGGACGACTCCGTGACCGCCGCCCTCAACGAGGTGTACGGGCGTGCGCCCTCGGCTCTGGATCCCGGCCTCGCCGCCCTTCAGGCCCTCTCGCTCCCCTCCGATTCATGGAAGTGAACCGCGGCGAGGTCTGGTGGGTCGATCTGCCCGAACCCGTCGCGTCGGCGCCGGGCGGAACCCGGCCCGTTCTCGTCGTCCAGTCGAATGCCTTCAACAGGAGTGCGATTCGCACGGTCGTCGTCGCCGCGATCACCACGAACCTCCGCCTCGCGGATGCTCCCGGAAACGTCGCGCTCGGCGCGAAGGAGGCCGGCCTTCCAAAGCCGTCCGTCGTAAACGTCTCCCAGATCCTGACGCTCGATCGAACGTTCCTGCGTTCGCGCTCGGGCCGCCTCAAGCCCGCAACGCTCGAAGCCGTGGACCGCGGGCTTCACCTCGTCCTCTCGCTCGTAGGACGCTGACGCGCGCGTCAGGAACCAAAGACGAGCTTGTGGACCGTTTTGTCCGGCTCCCGACGGCCCGGAAGAAGGCGAACGGTGATCCGCTCGTCCTCGCTCGATCCGACCGTCTCCCCGTCCTTCACAACGGGCCCCGTCTTCGGAGGAAATCGAGAACGCCCAGGACGCCTCCTGCGGTCGGAATCGAGGAGTGGCGTCAGACTATCAGGCGGATTCGCTTCGGCGCCTGAGTCCCTCCGCCTCCAGCCGGACATACCGCTCCGTGATCGATCGCGTGAGGCGCGCGAAGAGCGGGCCGAGGAGACCGGAGTGCTCGAGAGCGAGCGTCGCGAGGCTCCCGGCCCCGCGCGGCGCGACCGCGTGGATCCCCGCGGCGACGACGCCGGGGCCGCGCGTCTCCCAGCGGAACGACCGTCCCTCTTCCAGCTCCGTGACCTGCCACACGGCGACGGGGAGGTTCGGCTGGCGGACGCGGGCGCGGCTGCCGACGGCGAGCGGCCGGCCGTCGAGGAGCTCGACGCTCGTGATCGAGGCGGTCCACTCGTGCCAGCGCTCCACGTCGCGGATGACGGCCCAGACGCGCCCGGGCGGAGCGGCGATCTCGAAGTCGAGGCGGAACTCGCGTTTCATGGTGCGCGCGCGCCCTCCCTAGTTCGCCGCCTCCAGCTGCTTCTTGATCGACGCGATCGTGCGCTCGCTGACCTGCTCCTTCGGCAGTCCCTCCGCGTACCCGAGCATTTCCTCGAGCGTCTTCTTCGCCGCCGCCGCGTCGCCCTTGTCCTTGTAGAGGCCGGCGCGCGTGCGGTAGACGACGAGCTTGCGCGGACCGTAGGCCCGCGCCATCGCGCGGTCGGACGCCGCGAGGCCCTCGTCGTACTTCTTCATCGCCCCGTACGCGATCGCGAGGCGCTGCGGCGGGTTGTAGTCGTCCGGGAAGTCCTTCTCCGACTGGACGAGCGCCGGGACGACGCGCTCGGGCTGGCCCAGCGCGAGACACGCGGACACGCGGTGCGCGTCGAAGACGGTGCGCTCCAGCGGCGTCTTCGCCTTCGCGGCCTCGCCCTCGAGGTACCCCACCCACGCCTCGAGCGTCTTCTTCGCGCCCGGCTCGTCCTTCGCGGCGCTGCGCTCGTCGGCGAGCGAGCCGTAGACGGCCGAGACGTCGTCGGCCGCGAGGCCCGTCTTCGGGCCCTCGACGACCTCGCGCGCGTCCGCGGCGAGGGCCGCCACGAGCGCCGCTTTCTTCGGATCGTCGTCCTTCATGCCGAGCGCGCAGTCGAGACCCGAGCCCGCGACGTTCGCGGCCGACGGCGTCGCCCGGAGGCTCGGGAAGACGTCGCGCGCCGTGGCCGCGCAGGCCTCCCGCTGCCCGCTCTGCGAGAGGGAGAAGAGGAGCGATTCGACCGTGCGCGCGTACGACGGCGCGCCCGGTTTCTGCGTCTCGAGCGCCTTGCGGTACGCCGCCGCGGCCTCGGCGTACTTCCCGTCCGCGTAGAGTCGGTCCGCGTCCGCGAGCGCCGCGCCGGGCGCCGCCTTTCCGCGCGCCGCTTTCTCCCCGTCGTCGAGGAGGCGGAGGAGCTGCGGCGTCGTGACGCCGCCCGCCCAGCGCAGCACGATCTTCTCGGTCGCCGGGTCGATCACGTAGATCGAAGGCCAGACCTTGACGGGGAACTTCCCCAGCAGCGCGGCGTTTTCACGCTTCTCGGTGTTGACCGAAAGCCAGACGAACCGTCCGGCCTGCCGCTCGAGCGCCTTGTCCGTGAAGACGAAGGCCTTCATCGAGCGACACGTGTGTCACCAGGGCGCCCAGGCCTCGAAGAAGATCGGCTTGCCGGAGGCCTTCGCGGAGGCGAGCGCCTTCGTGTAGTCGTCCTCGATGAAGGGCAGGACCTGGCGGGGCGCGGCCGCCGTTCCGGCCAGGACGGCCGGAGCGGCGAGAAGGGCGGCGGCGAGCGCCGCCCCGAGTCGTGTCTTTCTCATGGTCCGATCATACGGACCCGGTCGCGCAAGGTTACGGGAAACTCATCGCCACGTAGCTGCCGTCGGACGTCACGTTGTCGTTCAGGACAGCGTACGCGGCGAACCGCGACGCGCCCGAGATCTTCTCGACCTGCGCGTAGCCCGCGGAGGCCCCGAGCTCGGCGAGCGGCCGGTTGAACTGGAACCACTCGCCCGGCGCGAGCGTCCTGACGACCGGCGACCCGAGCAGCGGCCTGCCCGGGCCCGCCCCGAAATACGTCACGCGGAGCGTGATCGCGTCGCCCGCGTCGCCGCGATTGACGACCGCGAGGTTCGACCGCTGGGAGGCGTTCTCCTGAAGGCCGTAGACGGAGGCGGTCGTGTCCGCGCACTGGGCCGCCGTGAGGCCCGGATAGAACAGGCCGTACGAGCCGCCGGACGGAATCGGAACGTACGTCCTCGCGCCGACACCGAGAGCGCCCGCCGGCGTGCCCGGTGCCGCCCGGACGGAGAGGGAACCGCCGACGTTCCGGCCGTCGCTCTCGATCGGGAGCGTCCCGCGAAGGAACGCGATCGTGTCCGGCAGGATGCGCTGCTCCCCCGCGGCGAGCGTGAGCGGAACGACGCCCGACCCGCTGCCGAAACCGTTCGCGGCGGCGTAGACGAGCTGGAGCGCGAGCGGCGCCGCCGTGAAGTTCGTGAGCGTCAGCTCCGTCCGGAAGCGCGCGCCGAGCCCTTGCACGTCGAGGACGACCGGCACGAGGCGGTCGGCGCCGGACGCGTCTCCCGCGAGGAGCGCCGGCACGTATGACCCGTCCGACGTCACGGCGTCGTTCAGGACCGCGTACGCGGTGAACGGGGACGCGCCGGAGACACGCGTCACGACGGCCCGGCCCGACGGCGCCTTTCCCGCGAGGGGCTGATTGAACTGGAACCAGCCCCACGGGCCGAGCGGCTGGTCCGGCAGGGCGCCGAGGTCCTCGCCCGACGGGCCCTGGAGGGAGACCCGGAGGACGATCGGATCCGGCCCGGCGTTCACGACGGCGACGTTCGAGCGCTGGGCCGCGTTCTGCTGCAGCCCGAAGAGCGTCGCGGTCGCCGTCGTCGACTCCGCCGACGGATAGGCGAGGCCGAACGTCCCCGTTCCCCCCGCGGGATCGGCCGTGAACGTGCGGGCTCCCGCGTAGTCGTACTCGCCCGGATGCGTGGAGAACGTGATGCGAAGCGTGCCGACGTGCGTCGCGCCGTCGTCCGGGATCGGGAGGTTCTGGGTCCGGAGCCACGCGATGACGTCCGGCAGCGTCCGCATCTCGTGGGAGCCGAGGTTGAGTCGCGCGAATCCGCTGCCCCCGCCCGTGGCGGCCGTGTAGGAAAGGAGGACCGGTGTCGAATCGCCGCCCGCCCAGAGCGTGACCTCGCTCGTGTAGCGGCTCCCGCCCAGCCCCGGCGACTCGAGGACGACCGGGAGAAGGCGCGTGGTCCCCGTGGACTCGGTCGGGGTGCCGATCGTGATCGTGATCGACGCGACGGAAGAACCGCCCTTCCCGTCGCGCGCGGTCAGCGTGACGCGGTACGTGCCCGGCACCGCGTAGGGGTGCGCCGCGGGCGTCGCGCCCGTCCCGCTCTTGCCGTCCCCGAAGTCCCAGGTCAGCGTCACGGTGTCGCCGTCGGGATCCGTCGCCGAGCCCGAGAACGCCACGGGCACGCCGGCCTCGAACGCCGCGTTCGGGGCAGGGTTCGTGATCGTCGCGGCGGGCGGGCGGTTCGAGATCAGCGCCGCGGGGAGCGTCGTGACGAACACGTCCGCCGCGCCGCCGGTGTCGTCGGACCACGAGACGACGATCGTCCCGTTCGCGCCGGCCGAGATCGCCGCCCGGCCGGGGCCGCCGAGGCCGTCGACGGGGTTCGCGGAGCTGCCCGAGAAGCCCCCGTTTCCCGAGAGGTCGACCGCAGGGCCGAACGTCGCCCCGCCGTCCGTGGAGCGCGCGACCTTGACGTCGCTCTGGACGTCGTTCGCGTCGAACCCCTCCCACGCGACGTCGATCGCACCCGAGGGTTCGAAGGCGACGGCGGGCACGTAGGACTGTTCGGCTGCCGACGACAGGAACACCGGGCTCGAGAACGACGTCCCGCCGGTCGTGGAACGCATGAACGTGGCGAGCCGGTTCTGGGCGGTGCCGTTCACGATCGCGCGCGTGTAGAACGCGAGGCCGACGCTTTCGTCGGGGCCGGCGGCGAGGTCCGGCGCGAACGAAAGGGTCTCCGGGCCCGTCACGGAGGCGGGAGCGCCGAACGCCGCGCCCGCCTTCGAGATCGCGAGCCGGATCACGGACGTGCTCGAGGTCTGCTGGGTCCAGGCGAGGTACGCGTTGTTCTTCGCATCGATCGCGACGGCAGGCCGCGCGAAGACGACCGGCGAGTCGAAGACCGCGACGGGCGTCGAGAAGCTGGTCCCCGCGTTCGTCGAGCGCGACCAGCCCACGACCGGCACGTCCCCGGAGAGGTCGTACCAGCCGACGACGATGTTGCCGATGCGGTCGGCGGCGACGTTCGGGAGGACCGCGTAGCCCGTGTTCCCGTTCAGGGCGAGAGGCGTCGAGAACGTGGCCCCGCCGTCGGTGGACTTCACGAAGTAGATCCGCGGCGTCGGGTCGGCGATGAACCGGCCGGACCAGACGACGAAGATCCGGCCCGTGGGGTCGATCGTGAACGCGCTCTGACCCCCGCGGGCGCCCGTCGGGTGGAGCTTCACGGGCGCGGAGAACGTCGCGCCGCCGTCGGTCGAGCGCCGGTAGAAGACCTCCGAGGCCGTCACGAACCCGGAGTCGTCGTCCATGACGGCGTGGAGCACGCCCGCCCCGTCCGGCTTGACCGCCCCCATCGAGAACCCGGACTTCTGCGTCACGTTCGCGGGCGGCGCGAAGCCGCGCGCGCGGTCCGTGACCGTCAGGCGCATGCGCGTCCCGCGGACGAGGCTTCCGGACGTCGCGGCGACGCCGAAGACGTAGTCGCCCGGCGCCGCGGAGGCCGACGCCGTCACCGTCAGGCGGACGGCCTGGCCCGGGAGAACCGTGTCGTTCGCGAGAGACAGCGCAAGCCCCGCGGGCACGAGGTCCGGCGCGAGCGCGAGCGTCCCGGCGAAGCCGTTGACGCCGGAGGCCGCGAGGTCGAAGGTCGCGGCGCCGCCCCGCGGGACGGCCGCATACGTGTTCCGGGCCGAGAGGTCGAAGTCGGGAGCCGCCGCGTCGAACCCAGCGGGCACGACCGCCGCGTACACGTCGGCGTCACCCGAGCGTTCGTCCGTCCACGAGACGTAGAAGGTCCCGCCGTCCGCCGCGAGCCCGTCGTGGGACGTGTGGCCGGCACCCGCCAGGCTGTGCGGGGCGGGCCCCCACGGGGAATTCCGGTCCGTGACCCGGAAGTTCTTTCCGAAGGTTGCGCCGCCGTCGCGCGAGATCGCCATGTACACGTCGTTCAGCGTGTCCCGGGAGTCGTTGCGCCGGTCCGTCCAGCGCACGGCGACGCTCCCGTCCGGCAGGGCGGCGACGGCCGGAAAAGCCTGCGACGTCGCCGTCCCGTCGTCGTTCAGCTTTCGCGCGGCCGAGAACGTCGCCCCGTTGTCGGTCGACCGGGCGTAGAACACGTCCGACCGGTCCGCGGTCGAGCCTGAAGAGATCCCGGCCCAGACCACGTGGACGACGCCGTTTCCGTCGACGGCGATGGAGGGCCCGGGGCTCGACGCGGCGCCCCCGCCGCCCGCGGTCAGCGCGCCTGCGGGCTGGAACGTCGCGAGCGAGCGGAGCGTCCACGATTGGCCCCCGTCCGTCGAGCGCCCGACCGCAATCCCGTCGGGCGACACGTAGCCGTTCTCGTACGCGAGGTAGAGGTCTCCGTTCGGGGCGACGGCGAGGGCCGGACGGTTGACCCGGACTCCCGGGCTGATGGCGGGCGGAAAGACCTTCGGCACGCCGAACGCGAGGCCGTCCGTCGAGGACGACACGAGGACCGCCCAGAACGGCGTATAGGCGTCGTGGTACGACCAGGCCACGTACACCATCCCTTTCCGCGGGGACGCGGCGCCGCCGTCCACGGCGACCGCGGGCCGGTCCATGATGGCGAAGCCGTCCTGGACGGAGGCGGAAGGGTCCGAGAGCCCGGGGAACGTCAGGCCGCCGTCCGTCGACTTCGCGAGCGTGACCTCGGTCGGGTCGCCGACCGCGGACGAGAGGAACGCGTAATAGATCTCGCCGGACGGGCCGATGGCGGCCGACGGGCT
Source organism: Thermoanaerobaculia bacterium (assembly GCA_044229475.1). Lineage (GTDB taxonomy): Bacteria > Acidobacteriota > Thermoanaerobaculia > UBA5066 > UBA5066 > Fen-183. The sequence goes on from JBGASW010000001.1 coordinate 1,365,861, forward strand.
CCCCCACGCGTAGACGCCGGGGCCCATGGCGATCCGCTGGTGGGAGAACGTCGCGCCGCCGTCGCCGGACACGCCGTAGCCCGCCCCCGTGTACGTCGCGTCCTCGAATCCCACGAAGACGCGAGAGCCGCGGGCCGCGATGGAGGAAGTACGCGCCGCGTGGTGGTCGACGTCGAGGGTCGGGTCGTTCACGCGGACGTTCTGGCGCGGAGCGGGCGCGGCGAGGCCCGCGGCGGACCCGGTCCGCGGAGCGCCGGCGGCGGCCTCCCGGAGCGAGGGCGGCGCCGGCGCGAGGCCGTTCGCGACGAGGACCGCCCGCCGCGCGGCCGGAGAGAGGCTTTCGAAGACCTCGGGCTTCAGAGCCCACGCGAGACGCGAGGGCGCGGCGCCGATTGCGCCGCCGGGCTCGGCCGCCGAGGCCGCGAGGGAAAGGAGAAGAAGAGAGATGCTGCTTAGAAAGAAGATCCGGGGGCGGGCAGAAGTCAATTGACCCTCCTCAGGGTGCACGCAAGCCCGAGCGCAGCAATTCTCGTGCAGGCCGCGCCCGACCCCTTTCGAAGAATCCGGCGCGGAGCGCCGCGGGGGGGAGCGGGGGGCGCGTGAGCCCCCCGCCCGCTCCTCATTCTTCCGGCTTCACCGCCGTCGAGAACTTCGAAGCCTGGCCGCGGCCCGTCTGCCGCTGCACGTAGAAGCGGATGTACTTGCCCTTCGGAGCCTTCTTGATCGCGGCCTGCAGCTCGTCGACCGACCCCACGGGCGCGCCGTTCACCTCGAGGATGACGTCGCCCTCGAGGAGGTTCGCGTCCGCCGCCGGGGACACGGCCTTGACGTGCGTGATCACGACGCCCTTCGCCGGCTCCGGGCCGATTCCGTAGGAGCGGCGCGTCCGCGCCGTCAGGTCGTCGATCTCGAGACCGAGGAGCTTCTGGCGGGACGAGGCCTTGCCGTCCTCCTCGTCGGATGCCGCGGGCTTCTCGCCGTCCTCGGGCCGCGTCTCGAGCGTCGCGACGGCGGTCTGCTCCTTGCCGTCGCGGAGGAACGTGAGCGTGATCTTCGTGCCCGGCGCCTTGCTCGACACGTAGTCGATGAGGTCGCGGTTGCTCTTGACGGCCACGTCGTCGACGCGCGTGATGATGTCGTCGTGCTTGAGGCCGGCCTTCTCGGCGGGCTTGCCCTTCTCGACCGACTGCACGAACGCGCCCTCGGGCGCCTTGAGGTTGTACGTCTCCTGCCACTTCTTGTTGACGGACTCGACCTGCACGCCGAGGAAGCCGCGGACGACCTTGCCCTTCTTGAGCTGCGGCAGGAGGCGCTTGGCGACGTTCACGGGGACCGCGAAGCCGATGTTCTGCCCGATGCGCGAGATCGCCGTGTTGATTCCGACGACTTCTCCGCTCACGTTCACGAGCGGCCCGCCCGAGTTCCCGAAGTTGATCGCGGCGTCCGTCTGGATGAGGCTCTCGAAGGCGCTCGTCGCCCGAGAGAGGCCCGCGTAGCGGCCCTTCCCGGAGATGACGCCGACCGTGACCGACTTGTCGAAGTTGAGCGGGTCGCCGATCGCCATGACCCATTCGCCGACGCGGATCTTGTCGCTGTCGCCGAGCCGGACGGTCGGGAACGGCTTCGTCCCCTCGATCTTCAGGAGCGCGAGATCCGTCGCCGGGTCGCGCCCGACGACCTTCGCCTTGTATTCCTCGCGGTCGCCGACCTTCACGTCGACCTTCTCGGCGCCGTCGATGACGTGGTTGTTCGTGAGGATGTACCCGTCCGACTCGATGATGAAGCCCGTGCCGCCCGAGAGCTGCTTCTGGTCCTCGTCGTCGTCGGCGCTCCGGCGTCTCGGCCCGTCCGGACCGAAGAAGAAGTCGAACGGGTCCTGCCCGCCCTCGCCGCCGAAGTTGTGGTACGAGGGCCTGCGCTTGCCGCCCTTTACGATGTCCGTCGCGGTGACCGAGACGATCGCGGGCTCGATCTGCTCGGCGATGTCCGCGAAAGACGGCAGCGCCAGCGCGACTCCGGGGGCGGGCCGCGCGGCCTGAGGCGCCGGGGCGGCAGCTGCTGCGGGCGCCGGCGCGGCTTTCTGGGCCGTCGCGAGGCGGGTGAGGTCGAGGCTGCCCGCGAGGATCATGCCGAAGACGACCGATCCGGCGAGCAGGGCGGCGAGAGAGAGAACTTTGGTTTTCGTACGCATACCGTCCATGGATGATAGGCCCTCGTCGGTCGCCGGCAGGTGGGTTCGCCGGCGCCTGGTCCTCCTACGGGCAAGGACCGTGCCGGGATTTCCGCGTCACAACGGCGCGGCGGCGCGGCGGGCCTACCTCCGGCCGGCCGGCTCCACGTCCTCGGGGCGGATGTTGTAGAAGAACGACACCGTCACCCCTTCGCGGTCCTTGCCGAGGTCCGACGGCAGCGGCCGGAACGGCGAGGAATGCGCGATCGCGAGGAACGCCGCGTTGTCGAACGGCGGGACGCCGGAGTTCGACAGGATGCGCTCTGCCTCGACGCGCCCGTCCTTGAGGATGTAGAAGCGGATCGTGAGCTTCCCCTTGACGCCGTACCGGGCGAGCGCCGGGACGTCCCAGTTGCGCTTGATCTTCCGGATCATCTCGGCCGCGTAGGCGCCCCAGTCGTACCCGGCCGTGTCGAACGAGAGCGGGCCCGAGTCCACGAAGCCGCCGTCGCGTTCGTAGCCGCCGCCGCCTTCGCCGCCCTGGCCGTCCTGCTGGGCGGCGCGCCGGGCGTCCTGGGCGCTGATCGAGCCGAGGTCGAGGGGCGGGAGGCCGCGCAGCGCCCGCGCGGTCGCGCGTTCGTCGGGCGTCGGCGGGTCGCTCAGCGAGGCGCCCCGCCTGAGGTCCGTCAGCTTGCCGGGCTCCCCCGTCTCGGTCCCCTGCGGCGGGCGGGCCGCAGGAGGCGCCGGCGCGCCCGGCCGTCCGGCATCCATGTCTCGAATGCCGGCCTGCGGATACGCCTTCGGCATGGGCTGCACCGGCTGTTTCGGGTCGCCCCCGTGCGCCTGGCGGTTCAAGTCCGAGGGGGCCGGGCGCGGCCCGGGCTGCGCGGCCTTCGGGCCGGGGAAGAGCTGGACGGGGATCGCCGGGTCCGGCGGCGTCGCCTGCATGAGGGAGAGGAGGCCGAGCGGGTCGGGCTGCGGCTCGTCCGTGCGCCGCTCGGGGAACTTGACCGTGAGCAGGACGATGACGAGGAGGAGATGCAGGATGATCGAGAGCGCGAGCGCGCGCTCGGTGTTGAGCCGCCAGTCGCGGGCCGTCGCCTCGGCGCGCGCACCGGGCATGAACTCGGGTGTCTCGGCAAGAGCCATTGCCGAGAAGGGGTCCTCCTCGGGCGCGAGTCCCCCCGGGGGAGGCCACGGGGCAAGCTCTTCCTGCCCTTCGACGGCTTCGTCGTTCAGACGAATGACGATGAGATCGCTGATGGAGTTTCCCCTCGAGAGGGCGCTCGGTTGTCGCGCGGCCCGTTCCTATGGGAAGTCCATGCCACTTCCCGCCGGCATGTTAGCGGCTTTCGCGCCTTGCCCGCGGAGACCCGCGAGCCTATAATGAGAGAGCAGCTTTCAAGGGGCTTGAAAGAGGGCATAGGCCCTCTTTTTTTTGCCCCATGCGGGCTGCGGGAAGAGCCCAAGACGAATCGATGACCGGAAAGAGCCTGCCGATCGACGCGGGGACGGAGAGCCTCCTCGGTGAGCGCCTCGAAGCGCTCGGGCTGGAGCTGTGTCATGCCGACTGGAACCCGGGCCGCGGGCGCGCCACGCTGACGCTCTTCATCGACCGTCCGGGCGGCGTCACGCTCGAAGACTGCGAGGCCGCGTCCCGCGCGGCGTCGGAAGTCCTCGACCCGCTCGAGGAGAGCCTGCCCGGGTACGTCCTCGAGGTCTCCTCCCCCGGCCTCGACCGCCCGCTCTGGACGCTTTCGGACTGCGAGAAGTTCAAGGGCCGCCGCGTGACCGTGCGCCTCGAGCGCAAGGTCGACGGGGCCGCGAAACTCAAGGGGATCCTCGAGGACGTCCGCGGGGACTCCCTGACGGTCCTTGATGAGGATCAGAAGCGACGCTACACTGTGCGATTCGGCGATGTCCGGATCGCGCGGCTTGTCCCCGAACTGTAAACCCGACGGAGAACACGACACGATGAGCACCCAGCCCCCGACGGAGAACGGCCCGGCGCCCGAAAAGAAGAAGACGAAGGCGCCGAAGGGCGCGGCGAAGCCGCGCGCAAAGGCCGCCAAGGCGGCGGCCGCGCCGCCGGCCACGAAGGCCGACGAGATCATCGAAGCCCTCAAGGCCGCCGCGCGCGACAAGGAGATCGAGTTCGACCGTCTCGTCGCCGCGCTGGAAGAGGCGATCGCGACGGCTGCCCGCAAGGTCTACAAGGTGAGGGAGATGGCCGCCCGCTTCGACGCGGCGAGCGGCCTCCTGACGGCGTGGACCCCGTACCGGGTCGTCGAGCACAAGACGAAGCCCGAGGAGCCCGAGGCCGAGGCCATTCTCGATCCGGACGACGTCCCGCTCGGCGCCGCTGCCGCGCCCGTCCCGGCCGCGGCCGTCGCGCCCGTCGACCCCGACAAGGAGATCCGCCTCCCCTGGATCGAGGTCCTTCCCGAGGAAGCGCACGCGCTCCTCGCGGGCGAGCTGGCGGGCCAGAGCTGGCAGGTCGTCCGCAACCCGAAGGGCGAGGAGTCCACGGGCGACGAGGAGATCATCGACGCCGCCCAGATCGGACTCGGCGACGAGATCCGCCTCTACCGCTCGACCGAGGGCCTCGGCCGCATCGCGGCCCAGAGCGCCAAGCAGGTGCTCTACCAGAAGCTTCGCGAGGCCGAGCGCGACAACATCTACAACGAATACTTCCCGAAGGTCGGGGAGCTCATCACGGGCACCGTGAAGCGGTTCGAGCGCGGCGACATGATCGTCGACCTCGGGCGCACCGAGGCCGCGATCCCGCGCGAGCACCAGTCGCGCGCCGAGCGCTACACGCAGGGCGAGCGCGTCCGCGGCGTCCTCGTGGACGTCCACAAGAACCCGAAGGGCTCGCAGATCATCCTGTCGCGCACGGCGCCCGAGCTCCTCATGCGCCTCATGGAGATGGAAGTCCCCGAGATCTACGACGGCACCGTCGTGATCCGCGGCTGCGTCCGCCAGCCCGGCGACCGCGCGAAGGTCGCGGTCTCGTCGCGCGAGCGCGACGTGGACCCGGTCGGCGCGTGCGTCGGCATGCGCGGCGCGCGCGTGCAGGCGATCATGCGCGAGCTGCGCGGCGAACGCATCGACATCATCCAGTACTCGGACGACCTCGTCACGTACGCGCAGAACGCGCTCTCCCCCGCGAAGATCACGCGCGTTTCGGCCATGCCGGCCGACGACGAGGCCGAGCCGGAGATCGGCGCCGACGGCGAGCCCATCGAGCCCGTCCCGACGCTCGAGTGCATCGTCGAGGAGGACCAGCTCTCCCTCGCGATCGGCAAGCGTGGGCAGAACGTCCGCCTCGCGGCCGCCCTCATCGGCGCCCGCATCGAGATCAAGAGCGAACAGGCCGTCAAGGCCGAGGTCGCCGACGCGCTCCAGCGCATGCTCATCGCGTCGCAGCGCCGCGGCACGGCTCTGTCCGAGGTGCCCGACCTCGACGCGGCCGCCGCGTCGGCGTTCGAGGCCGCCGGGTTCGCCACCGTGGGCGACCTCCTCGACGCCGCCCTCGGCGAAGGCGAGAACCCGCTCGCGGCCGTGGCGCTCGAGCCCGCCGCCCGCGACGCCGCGATCGAGGCTGCGCGCGCCTTCGACGAAGCGCCCCCCGAGGACGACGAGGAAGAAGAAGAGACGCTCGAGTTCCAGGAAACCGCCGACGAGGAGTCCTCGTCCGCTCCCGTGACGGAGACTCCCGAAAAGTGAAACCGACCGCCGCGAAGTTCACCGTCACCCAGCTCGCGAAGATGATGGGCAAGCCCCCGAAGGAGGTCCTCTTCCTCCTCCAGGGCATCGGCGTCGACGTCAAGACCCCCGATTCCGTTCTCGACGCCGCGACCGCCTCGGCCCTCCTGGCGGGCAAGACACAGGCGCCGAAGACGCTCATCGTCCGGCAGGCGCCCACCGCCCCGTCCGCCGCCGCGCTCGCGACGGCCGCCGCCGCCAAGGCCAAGACCGAGCGCGCGGCGCTCAAGCGCATCAAGATCGTCGAGAAGACCGCCGAGGGCGAGGCCGAAACGGCCGAGGCGGGCGAGTTCACCGAGGCCGCGGCCCAGGCTCCGGCAGCTGCCGAAGCCGCCGCCCCCGCCTCGACCCGTGCCGACGCGGGCGCCGAACCCTCCCCCGCCGCTCCGGCGCTTCAGGCCGAGGCCGCTCCCGCGGTTCCCGAGCCGAAGCCCGAGCAGACGCCAGAGCCGCCCCCGGCTCCGGCCCCGGCGGCCGCGCCGACAACGCACGCCGCGGCGCCTCCCGCGCCGCGCCCGGCGACTCCCCCCGTCCGCGCAGCGCGCCCGGCCGTGCCGCCCGCGCGTCCCGCGCCGCCTCCGGCGCCGGCTCCGGTCGGAGCGCTCCAGCGCCTCCTCAAGCGCGAGGGCACTCTGCCGCCGCGCCCGACCGCGACGTCGGTCCCGACCCCTCCCCCCCAGCAGCGCGGCGACCAGATGTCGGCCTACGGCGCGAGCGCCGGCCCGAACTCGCCCGGCGTCACGCACGTGCGTCCCGCGGCGCCGCCGCCGGCGCAGGCGGGCGCCTCGGCGCCTCCGGCCGCGCCCCTTCGCGGTGCCGGCGGTCTCGGCCGCGCCGTCATCGCGCCTCCGACTCCGGCAACCGTGCGCCCGATCCGCGCCGCGACGCCCGCCATGCCCTCGGGCCCGAGGCCCGGCATGCCGCCCCGCCCCGCGGGCTTCCCGCCGCGGCCGGGCTTCCCGCCGCGACCCGGCTTCGAACAGCAGCGTCCCGGCTTCCCGCCGCGCCCCGGCTTCGCGCCGCGCCCCGGCTTCGGACGCCCGCCGCTCGGCGGCCCGGCCGCGCCTCCGCTGCCCGACACGGCGGACCGGCGGAAGAAGGACGCGACGAAGCCCGGCCTCGCCGTCAAGAAGGGCGACGCGAAGAAGGCCGAGTCCAAGAAGCCGCGCACGAAGGAGGTCTCCGCGCTCGAAGAAGACGTGCGGGAGTACCTCGGCAGCTACAAGCAGGACACCTACGAGGACATCCCGACGCCGTCAGCCGAGGGCACGGACGAGGCGCTCGCCGCCAAGCCGCTCTCCAAGTCGGCGCAGCGCCGCGCCGGCAAGAAGACGATGGCCACCGAGACCGGCGAGGTCGTCGAGGTCAAGAAGAAGGCCGAGGGGCCCGTCTTCCTCTCGGAAGGCGTCACGATCAAGGAGCTGTCCGAGAAGCTGGGCGTCCTCGCAAAGGACCTCATGAAGTCCCTTCTCGCGCGCGGGATCTTCGCGACGATCAACCAGCCGGTCGAGCAGAAGCTCGCGGTCGAGATCGCGAAGGAGTTCGGCGTCGAGGCGGCCGTCGTGTCGTTCGAGGAGGAGCTCGAGCTCTCCCGCCAGCAGACGGCCATCGACTCCGCGGCCGAGGCGCAGGACGCGAGCGCGGGCGACACCTCGGGCGGCGTGCGCGTGCCGCGGGCCCCCGTCGTCACCGTCATGGGCCACGTCGACCACGGCAAGACGTCGCTCCTCGACGCGATCCGCAAGGAGAACGTCGCCGAGGGGGAGGCGGGCGGCATCACCCAGCACATCGGCGCCTACCGCGTCGAGGTCAAGGGCAAGACGATCGTCTTCCTCGACACGCCCGGCCACGAAGCCTTCACGCTCATGCGCTCGCGCGGCGCCAAGGCGACGGACATCGTCGTCCTCGTCGTCGCGGCCGACGACGGCGTCATGCCGCAGACGGCCGAGGCGATCGACCACGCGCGCGCCGCGAAGGTCCCGATCGTCGTCGCGATCAACAAGATCGACAAGCCCGACGCGAACGTCCAGCGCGTCAAGCAGGAGCTCGCGGACAAGGGCGTCCTCGTCGAGGAGTTCGGCGGCGACGTCGTGGCCTGCGAGATCTCCGCGAAGAAGAAGATCGGAATCGACCAGCTCCTCGAGATGATCCTCCTGCAGGCCGAGGTGCTCGAGCTCAAGGCCGTCGCGACGGGCCACGCCCGCGGCGTCGTCCTCGAGTCGCGCCGCGAGGCCGGCAAGGGCACGCTCGCGACCGTTCTCGTCCAGCAGGGCACGCTCCGCGTCGGCGACGTGTTCTTCGCGGGCGCGGCCGTCGGCCGCGTCCGCGCGATGCTCAACGACCGCGGCGCGCGCCTCACCGAGGCCGGCCCCGCGACGCCCGTCGAGGTCATGGGCTTCGACGACCTTCCGGACGCCGGCGACACGCTGCAGGTGGTCGAGGACGAATCGAAGGCGCGGCAGGTCTCCTCGTTCCGCTCCCAGAAGGAGCGCGAGGAGTCGCTCGCGAAGTCCTCGCGCATGTCGCTCGACTCGCTCTTCAACCGCATGAAGGAGGGCGTCGCCAAGGACCTCGCGCTGATCGTGAAGGCGGACGTCCACGGGTCCGAGGAGGTCCTCGTCCAGACGCTCGGCAAGCTCCCGTCGGACAAGGTGAAGGTCTCGATCCTCCACTCGGGCGTCGGCGCGATCTCCGTGAACGACGTGCTCCTCGCGGCCGCGTCCGAGGCCATCATCATCGGCTTCAACGTGAAGCCCGAGAAGAAGGCCCAGGACCTCGCCGACCACGAGGGCGTCGAGATCCGGCTCTACTCCGTCATCTACACGCTCACGGACGACATCAAGAAGTCCATGGCCGGCCTCCTCGACACCGTCAAGAAGGACGTCACCCGCGGCCACGCCGAGGTGCGCGAGATCTTCAAGGTGCCGAAGATCGGGACGGTCGCGGGCTGCATGGTCACCGACGGGTCGATCCCCCGGTCCGCGAGCGTCCGCCTCGTGCGCGACCATCGCGTCATCTACGAGGGGAAGATCGGCTCGCTCAGGCGCTTCAAGGACGACGCCTCCGAGGTCAAGCAGGGCTTCGAGTGCGGCATCGGCATCGCCGGCTACCAGGACGTGAAGGTGGGCGACGTGATCGAGGCGTTCGTCGTCGAGGAGATGGCCGCTTCGCTTACCTAAGAGGGATTTTCTTCGAATGAAGGGAGAGCGGGCGGCGAATCGCCGCCTGCCCCTCTTACCCTTCTAAGAAATCTTCAATGGTCGTTGCAATCGCAGTAATCGATTTCCATTTGCCGGGGTGCCGCGGCCTGAAGGAAAAAAGGGCGTTCCTTCGCCCGCTCAAGGCGCGGCTGAGGGGCGAGTTCGAGATCTCGGCCGCGGAGGTCGCGCACCAGGACCTCCTCCAGCGCGCGGTGCTCGGCGTCGCGGCGGTCGGGCCGGACCGGGAGGCGCTCGAGCCCCTGCTCCAGCGCGTGCTCGGGTACGTCGAGGGATACGCGGAAGAGAACGGCGCCGAGATCGCGGCGGTGCATCACGAATTCACCAATTACGGCGACGTCGGAGCCGCCGGAAACGCGTTCGGGGCCTCGGGAGACTGACATGGTTCGAGAGAAAAAAGCCGGGCCGCCCAGCCGCCGCCCGAAGCAGGTCGGCGACGTCGTGCGCGCGGAGCTCGCGCGCCTCCTCCGGGAAGAGCTGAGGGATCCCGCCATCGGGTTCGCGACCATCACGGACGTCGTCATGGCCGACGACCTGCGCTCGGCGCGCGTCCACGTCTCCGTGTTCGGGGCCAAGGACCAGTTCGCGAAGACCGTCGCGGCGCTCAACCACGCGCGCGGACACCTGCGCTCGCTCGTCGGCCGCAACTGCGGCCTGCGCTACGCGCCGGAGCTCCACTTCGTCGAGGACCACACGCTCGAGCGCGGCGCGCGCATCGAGGAGCTTCTCCGCACGATCCCGAAGCCCGGCGGGGCCGACGACCCCGGCGACACCGAATGACGCGCGACGCCGCGCTCGACGAGGCGTACGTCGCGGTCGCGGACCTCCTCCGCAACGGGCGCCGCTTCCTCCTCACGGGCCACCGCAACCCGGACGGCGACGCCCTCGGCTCGGCGCTCGGCCTCGCGCAGGCGCTCGAGGCGGCGGGCAAGGAGGCGCGCGTCGTCATGCGCGACCCGTGGTCGTACGCCTACGACGGGATGCCGGGGATCTCGCGCGTCGAGGTGCTCGAGGCGCTGCCCGCCGACTGGCCGGCGGCGTACGACGGGATCCTCGTCATGGAGTGCCCGGAGTCGGACCGCACGGGCTGGCCGAACCTGTTCGCGGGGAAAGTCGTCAACATCGACCACCATCCCGGCAACGCGCGCTACGGCGCGCTGAACCTGATCGACCTCCCCGCGGCCGCCGTTGGCGAGATCGTCGCGGACCTCCTCGACCTCCTCCAGTGGCCGCTCACGGCCGACGCCGCGACGAACCTGTGGGTCTCGCTCGTGTCGGACACGGGCTCGTTCCGCTACTCGAACACGACTCCGAAGGCCCTCGCGCTCGGCGCGCGGCTCGTGGCGGCCGGCGCGCAGCCGGGCCCCGTGAACGAGTTCCTCTTCGAGGCGGCGCCGCTGTCGTCGCTGAAGCTCGAGGCGCTCGTCCTCGGCACGCTCGCGCTCCACGCGGGAGGCGCCGTCGCGACCGTCGAGCTTCCCCGCCGCTTCTTCACCGAGAGCGGAGCGCAGGAATCCGACACGGAAGGCCTCGTGAACCGCGCGCGCGGGATCCACGGCGTCAAGGCCGCCGCGCTCCTGCGCGAGGGCGAGGCCGGGGAGATCCGCTGTTCGCTGCGGAGCAAGGGGACCGTGGACGTGCGGAGCGTCGCGGCGCGGCACGGCGGGGGCGGCCACCGCAACGCGGCCGGCTGCCGGATCAAGGGCACGCTCGACGCCGCGAAGGCGGCGCTCGTCGCGGAGATCGCCGCGGCCGTCGCGGCCGACTCCGTTCCGGAGGCGCGTTGAGCGTTCGCCCGGCGGGCCCCGACGGAGTCCTCCTCGTCGACAAGCCGGAGAAGCTCACGTCGCACGACGTCGTCGACGTCGCGCGCCGGCTCCTGGGCACGCGCCGCATCGGCCACACGGGCACGCTCGACCCGGCCGCGACGGGCCTGCTCGTCCTGTGCGTGGGCCGGGCGGGCCGGCTCCAGTCGTTCCTGACCGGCTGGGACAAGACGTACGAGGGCACGATCGTGTTCGGCGTCGCGACCGACACCTACGACACCGAGGGCGCGCCCGCCGGCGCGCCGCACGCGGGCCCGGCCCCGTCCCGGGGCGCGCTCGAGGACGCCTGCCGCGCGTTCACGGGCGAGATCCTGCAGGTGCCGCCGCCGTTCTCGGCCAAGAAGATCGGCGGGAAGAAGTTCTACGAGCTCGCGCGCGCCGGGGAGCCGGTGCCGGACACGCCGAAGAAGGTGACCGTCCGCTCGCTCGAGATCCTCGGGCTCGACGGCGCCGTGGCGCGCTTCCGCGTCGCGTGCACGACCGGCACGTACATCCGCTCGCTCGCCCACGACATCGGGAAGGCCCTCGGGACCGGCGCGCACCTCGGCAGCCTGCGGCGCACGTCGATCGGGCCGTTCCGCCTCGAGGACGCGCGCACGCTGCCGGCGCTGGAAGCTCTCCCGCGCGAGGAGCGTTTCGGGAAGCCGTCGTGGATGTCGCTCTCGGAGATCCCGCTGCCCTTCCCGGTCGTGGCGCTCGCGCCCGCGGAGGCCGCGAAAGTGAAGAGCGGCCACGGCGTGCCCGTGCGGGTGCCCGAGGGGGCGGCCGGGGCCGCGATGGTCCGCCTCACGGACGGCGGCGAGCTTCTCGCCCTCGGAATCCTCGAGCCCCTCGGACGGGGCGCCCTCGCCCTCGCCCGGCCGAAAGTCGTCCTCGCGGGATGACGCTCTCGCCCGCTTCCCGGTTGGTTGACCCGTTCCGGCCGGTCGGCTAGACTCCCCGTTCTGAAAAATTAGAGAAGGAACGATAAGACATTGGCCCAGCTCACCACGAAGAAGGCGGAAACGATCACGACGTACCGGCGCCACGACAGCGACACGGGTTCGCCCGAGGTCCAGGTGGCTCTCCTGTCCAAGCGCATTTCCGAGCTGACCGAGCACTTCAAGGCCCACGCCAAGGACCACCATTCCCGGAGGGGTCTCCTCCAGATGGTCGGCCGGCGCCGCCGCCTGCTCGATTACGTGAAGAAGCGCGACGCGGACCGGTACCGCGCGTTGATCGAGCGCCTCGGACTCCGCAAGTAGTCCTTTTCTTCACGGCAATCGTCCGGCGGCACTTCCCGGCCCGCACCCCGCGGCCCGAGTGAGACGTGCTTTCCGGACGGCGCGCCGGGCCACCGAAAGGAAATGCCCATGCATGACACCCTGACCGTCGACCTGGATGGACGTCTACTCACGATCGAGACCGGCAAGATCGCCAAGCAGTCCGACGGCGCCGCCGTCGTGAAGTGCGGCGACACGGTCGTCCTCGTGACCGCCTGCTACACGAAGGAGTCGAAGGACATCGACTTCCTCCCGCTCACCGTCGAGTACAAGGAATACCAGTACGCGGCGGGCCGGATCCCCGGCGGCTTCTTCAAGCGCGAGGGGCGCCCGACCGAGAAGGAAATCCTGACCTGCCGGATGATCGACCGGCCGTTCCGCCCGCTCTTCCCCGAGGGCTTCAACCACGAGACCCAGATCGTGGGCCTCGTCCTCTCGGCCGACGGCGAGAACGACCCCGACGTCCTCGCGATCAACGGCGCCGCCGCCGCGCTCGCGATCAACACGATTCCGTTCCAGCACGTCCTCGGCGCGGTCCGCGTCGGCCGGATCGGCGACCGGTGGGTCTTCAACCCCACCGCGAAGGAGCGCAAGGAATCCGACCTCGACCTCGTCGTCGTCGGCACGCACGACGCCGTCTCGATGGTCGAGGCGGGCGCGAAGGAAGTCTCCGAGGCCGTGATGCTCGAGGCGATCCTTCGCGGCCACGCGCAGGTCCGGAAGATCGTCGAGGCCATCGCCGCGATGGCCGCCCGCCGCGGAGTCGTCAAGGCGCCGTTCACGTCGCCCGCCCCGGTGCCGGCCGAGTTCGCAGCCGCCGTCCGCAAGCAGTGGGAGGGCCCGATGATGGAGGCCCTGACCCACGTCGGAAAGATCGAGTCGTACGCGAAGATCAAGGAAGTCAAGAAGTACGGCGTCGAGCTGATCCCCGAGGACCAGCCCGAGGCCCGCAAGATGGCCAAGCGCGCCCTCTCGGAGATGGTCGAGACGCTCACGCGCGAGACCATCCTCAAGCAGAGGAAGCGCCTCGACGGCCGCGCGTTCGACCAGGTCCGCCCGATCACGATCGAGGCGGGCGTTCTTCCCCGCACGCACGGCTCGTCGCTCTTCACCCGCGGCGAGACGCAGGCGCTCGTGACCGTCACGCTCGGCACCTCCGACGACACGCAGCTCATCGAGGACCTCGAGGGCGAGTCCGAGCGCGCCTTCCTGCTCCACTACAACTTCCCGCCGTTCTCGGTCGGCGAGGTGAAGCGCTTCGGCTCCCCGGGCCGCCGCGAGATCGGCCACGGCCGCCTCGCCTGGCGCTCGCTGCAGGCCGTCCTGCCCGACGAGAAGTCCTTCCCGTACACGATCCGCGTCGTGTCCGACATCCTCGAGTCCAACGGCTCGTCGTCGATGGCGACGATCTGCGGCGGCTCGATCGCCCTCATGGACGCCGGCGTGCCCGTCAAGGGCGCGGTCGCAGGCGTCGCGATGGGCCTCGTGAAGGAAGGCGACGCGTTCGCGATCCTCACGGACATCGCCGGCCAGGAAGACCACTACGGCGACATGGACTTCAAGGTCGCCGGCACGCGCAAGGGCATCACGGCCCTCCAGATGGACATCAAGATCTCCGGCATCACGCCGCAGATCTTCGAGCAGGCGCTCGAGCAGGCCCGCCACGGGCGTCTCTTCATCCTCGACAAGATGGAGCAGACGCTGCACAACGCGCGCCCCGAGCTCTCGGCCTTCGCGCCGCGCCTCCTCACGATCTCGGTCCCCGAGGACAAGATCCGCGACATCATCGGCTCCGGCGGCAAGACGATCCGCGCGCTCCAGAAGGAGTACTCCTGCAAGATCGATGTGCAGGACGACGGCACCGTCACGGTCGCCTCCAGCGACATGCCGACCGCCGAGAAGTGCCTCGAGGCGATCCGCCAGCTCACGACGGTCCCCGAGATCGGCACCGAGTACCTCGGCACGGTCGTGCGCATCGAGCCCTACGGCTGCTTCGTGCAGATCCTCCCGGGCATGGACGGCCTCGTCCACATCTCCGAGCTCGCGCCCGGCCGCGTCCGCGAGACGACCGACGTCGTCAAGATGGGCGACAAGATCAAGGTCAAGATCATCGCGATCGACCCGGTCAACGGGAAGGTCAAGCTCTCGCGCCGTCAGGCCCTGACGCCCGAAGAGAGCGCCGCCGAAGTCGAGCGCCTCGGCCTCACGGCCGTCGCGGCCGGCGAGGGCGGCGGCGACGACGACCGCCCGCGGCGCTTCGACCGCGACCGCGGCCCGCGCCCCGGCGGCTTCCGTGGCGGCCGCCCCGGCGGCGGCGGCTTCCGCCCGCGCTGATAGCCGAGGTCCGAAGAGACCGAGGAAGAAGATCTTCTTAGAAGGTAATGAGGCCCCGGCGATGCCGGGGCCTTTTCGTTGCTGTCGGCGCCCAGGCGATAGAATCATTAAGTGAGCGCGATTCCAACCCTCCCCTTCGACAGCGGGGCGCTCGCTCGCCTCTGCCAGCGCTATGGGATCCGAAAGCTCGCCGTTTTCGGGTCGGTGCTCCGGGGCGAGGATCGGCTGGGCAGCGACCTCGACGTGCTCGTCGAATTCAGGCCGGACTCCGTGCCCGGGCTGGCGTTTATTACGCTTCAGAACGACTTGTCCGCCCTGTTCCGGCGGCCGGTGGATCTCGTGACGCCGGGTTTCCTCAGCCCACACTTCCGTGACCGCGTCCTCCTCGAAGCGAGTCCTCTCTATGAGGCAGCCTGACGACCGGGTCCTCCTCGCGGACATGGCGGACCACGCGCGACGCGCCATCGGGGCGTGCCACGACCGGCGGCGCGAGGAAATGGAAACGGACCTGACTCTGGCGGCCGCTCTCGAACGGTTCATCGAGGTCATCGGCGAAGCGGCATCGAAGGTCTCGCCAGCTGCACGCGAACGGCTGGCGGGGGTTCCATGGGCCGAGATCATCGGGATGCGAAACCGGCTGATCCACGGCTACGCGTCCGTCGACCACGACGTCGTCTGGATGGTCGTAAGACGCGACCTGCCGGTACTCGTTGCTGCGCTCGAGGCCGAGCTCCAGCGCTGAACGAGGGCACGGCCGCTGCGCGCCGGCCTCCAGAGTTGCGCCGCGTGCATTGCGACCGGGGTCAGGTCTCAATTTTCTATTCTAGTTCCCACTCACGGTTCGCTCGATCCTGTCGCGGAGCGAAGCCGTGAGCTCCTCAGCGTCCCCGGCTCGTGCCAGCGCCGAAGCCTGAGCGACCCCCACCCCGAGAGCCGTTCCGATTCCGTCCAGCGGCACCATCCCGAAGTTCTTGAGGGCCCAGGCGGTGATGCGCCGTTCTCGAATGAGAGTCCGCGGTCGCAGCTTCAACTCCTCGAGCCCGCTCCCGAGGACTCTCGCCACGCCCGTCGCCACCTTGACGGGATCCACCTCGAGTGGCTCCATCTGACGGCGCGGAATCCCGTTCGACACCGGGCGTGCCTTTAGACGCTGCCGAACCTCCTCGAGAAACTCGTCACCGCCCAAGTAGATTTGTGCACGCACGGCCTCCCATGGCGACACGCCAGCGCCAAGGCCCTCCGCCACGAACTTCCGGTACCGCCGCACGGCCCGAGCCGTCTCGCGATCGAAGTTTCGGAGCGTCCAGCGGGTCTCGAGCCACTCAGGCGCAGGTTCTTCTCCGGAGGTTGATCTGTAGCTGCTCCATTTCCAGTCACGCGCAGACGGCGCCACGCCGGCCCGCACCGGGTTCAGCACCACGTATCGACACAGCTCGAGGAGGTGGCCTCCCTTTCCACGAGGATCGCCTTGAATCGACCTTGAAGAAGATGCCCGGCGCGGCGGTGGCGACGATTGAAGGCTTGGGTGTAGATGCCGTTCAACAGGCGCATCCCGCGCGAAAGGGTCGGCGTGGGCGTTTCAAGAAGAAGATGGTAGTGGTTGCCCATGAGGACGTACGCGTGCAGCCGCCATCGGAACAGCGTCACCGTCCGACCGAGGATCGAGATGAATCTCTCCCGATCCCGCTCGTCGCGGAATAACTCCTTTCGCTCGTTGCCGCGCGAGGTCACGTGCCACACGGCACCGGCATGCTCGAGGCGGAGCGGGCGAGTCATCGACAGACACCATAATAGAAAAAGGAGACCTGACCCCTGCAACTCCTGACCCCTGCAACTCCCGCCTATCGGCCAGGGGCCGCGAGCAACGCGAGCGCTCGCACGGCGCGTGACCGTGGGAGGTCCGAGGAGGGGCCCACGGGCACGCGCCGTGCGCTCCGCCCGGCTCCTTCACCCCCGCGGGCCGGAGCGCCGGCGGGCGCGATCGCGGTCCTCTTCGCGCGAGTCATGAGCCGAGATCGTCGCAGCTAAAGGAAGAAGCTCCAGCGCGGCGCGATGCGTGGCCGCTCGAGCACGCAGCGTGACGCGCGGGACACTGAAAGTCAGCTTCCTATCTCCACCAAGCGAGCATTTCGGGGCCGGAAGAAGTCCTCGTCGAAGGGCCGCACCCCAAGCGCGCCCGCGTAGTCGCGGAGGTCTTCGCAGGTGAATCGTTCAGTGATCTTCCGGCGTTTGTAGTTCTCCACCTTCTCGAATGGAAGCGGCGGCCCCGTCTGGTCAAACGCCCACGACCCGCCATCATTGACGACGGAAATCGCACGCAAATAGCCCAGGGGCCCACCACCTGGGCCGAAGAGTTCAAGCGTGCAGGCTCCATAGCGGCCCCGGTCTACGACGTGCTCATGCGGGATCGCGGTTAGCCTGAGCGCGCGACAGCTAAGAGTCCGAGAGAGATAAATGCAGACGCTCGTCGCATCTGTGCCCGCCGCACCGTTATCGAAGAACGCCACCCATTCGCCCGCTGTCGGCAGAAGGAGATACCGCGTTCGCCGCGCACCGGTAAGCGGCCGCAGGCGTGAGAGGACCTCTTCAAGGGATCCAGAGATCGCCTGCTCTGTCACCTCGACGCCTTGCGGCTTCGAAATGTGGGACTGCCATTCGACGAAGGCGCGAGTCAAACGCTCGACGCTGGTCTCGAAAAAACCAATCGTCGACGTCGTCGGCGCGAGCGCATCACCAAGCAGCAGCTTCATTGGAGCGTCTCAGGGAATCGTCAGCAGGTAGACGATCGCTGACGGGTCATTAGCGAGGATACGCAGGGCATGCGGCACCGCGCGCGTCGCAGGCGGCGCATCGAATTCGAAATGCACACGCCGACCGCCGAGGGTGTACTGAAGGTCCGGGCGATTCGCACCCACACGTGTCCCCGGAGCTTCAGTCGTCCCTGCGGTGTTCTGCTGCTGATTTGCGCGGAAGTCCGTCGCCCCCTCAGACAACGCTCTCTCGATCTCCTCCCTCAAGGCTGCGTTATGACTCGGCCGCCCGATCGAACGCCCAAGAGGTCGCACCGCTGGCGGCGCTGGGTTGATTGCCACATCGCGTGGTGTCCGCGCGGGTATGGCCCCAGCTGCTCCAATGAAGCCACCGATCAAGGTCGCGCTCAGGTACGTCTCGCCTGAGGACAAGCCCTCCTGCTCGCCGGCAGCGATCCCGACCACGTCGCCCGCGAGTTGCCCGCCGGCGCCTCCACTCGCGCCACCGATCGCGCCCGCCGCTCGCACTCCGAGCGCGGTGACCCCGCGCGACCCCAAGAGTCGAACTCCCGCACGGGCACCCAGCGCACCCACACCAGCACCGCCAGCGTACGTCGCCGCCGTCTGCGCGACAGCCACCGTCGTTTTCTTCCAATACTGCGCCTGCGTGATCTCGCCGCGGTCGAGCTGCTCCTGCGCCTTGTCGATCTTCTTCGTCGCGCCGACAGAAACGACGTCGAAGCCAGCCTTCAGAAAGATGAGGCCCCCAGCTAGCAGCTTCTTCGTGACGCTGTCGCCAGCGAAGGCTTCTTCGGCATAGCGGTCCACCGCCTGCTGAACACTTTCAAGACCAAGCGGATCCGTGCCCATGTGCGGCTTCCCGCCGACGAATCCATAGAGGTTCGGACTGTCGCGATCGCCGAGTGGATCTTCGGAGAGCCAGCCCACGGTCCCAGATGCAAGTCCGCAGCTAAAAGACGCGCATCCCCAGCGCAGATCGAGACTTACACCACGCAGCTCGCCGAGAATCGGCGTCCCCAGAAGTCCGAAAACCCGGTAGCGAGTTCTCGGATAGCTCGCCTCGTCCCCAGGCGGGCCGCGCAG
>JBGASW010000007.1:0-162833 GCA_044229475.1 Thermoanaerobaculia bacterium
GAGCTCCTCGACGACGTACGGGTTTCGCGCGGCGCCGCGCGCGTCGAGGACGACCCCCGCCGGCGGGCCGCCCGTGGAGGACGCGACGAGAGCGTCCGCGAGCTCGCGCTCCGGGCCGCCGAACGCGCCCCACGTCCGCGGAGACGCGCCCCAACGCGCGAACGCGGCGACGTCCGACGCCGCCGCGAAGGCGACGACGCCTCCGAGCACGGCGGCCGCGAAGCGCCGCCGCTCCGGCGGGATCGCCTCGAGCACGGCGGCGGCCCCGAGCCCGGCGAGGACGAGGACGTACGGAGCCATCGGAGAGATCCGGTAGGCGTTTGCGCCGGTGTCTTCCGAAGCGAGAAGGCCGCCGGCGAGGAACAGCCCCGCCGGGAGCAGGAGCGCGCGCGCCGGCCCCCCGCGCGCCGCGCCCCACGCCGCGCCGACGAGCGCGAGGCCCGCCACGGCTGCCGGGACGACGGGCCTGCCCGGATCGCCGTGGCGCTCGTTGACGTCCCCGCGCCAGAAGAAGAGCGCCGTGTAGTCGACGACGTTCCGCGCGAGAAGGAGCCCCGCGTCGGCGCCTCCGTGCCGGAGGAGCGAGAGCTCGCGCTCGCGGGCAAAGAGGCGGTCGGGATTCCGGGCGTAGTGCGCCGCCAGCGGCGCGAAGACGACGACCTCGGCCGCGAGCGCGAGCGCCGCGAGGCGCGCGAGCGGCCGCGCCCCGGCTCTCCGCGCGAGGCCGCGGACGCCGGTGAGCGCGAGCACGACGGCCGGCGCGACGAGCAGAAGGCGGCCCGCCGCGTAGCCGTAGGCCCCGAGCCCCGCGCACGCGCCGGCGAGGACGGCGAGCGCCGCCGAGCCCGTCCGCGCCGCGCGCAGGCCCGCGCCCGTCGCGAGCGCGGCGAGCGCCGAGGACGCGACGGCGTCCCACCCCCACCGGCCGGTCGTCAGGAGCCACATCGAGGAGGCGCCGAGGACCGCCGCCGCGCCGAGCGCGAACGGCCGCCCGCGGCCCGCCTCGGCGGCGAGGAAGAGAAACGCCAGGAGCAGCGCGAGAGCCGGCACGACGGAGACCGCGCGGAAGGACGCGAGCCCGCCTCGCGCCGCGACGTCCAGCGCGCGCACCGCGTGGAGCGTGAGGTTCGGCGTCCAGGCGTTCACGAAGCCTTCTCCCGGCGGCGTGAGCGCCGTGGTTCCGAAGAGGGGCGCGCCCGGCGGGAGGAGGCGCGAGGCGCGCAGCACGTAGGCCTCGTCGATCCACGGTCCCGGCGGCCACGCCGAGAGGTTCACGAGCCGCAGCCCGGCGCCGACGAGGGCCGCGAGGGCGACGAAGACGCTCAGGCGGGAGGCCGACGTCATTGCGGCCCTCCGGGCTCGAACGTCGTGACGACCGGGACGCTCGCGACCTCCGCGAATCTCTCGTCGAAGGCCTCGGCGAGGACGCGGCCGTCCATGTCGCGCGCGAGCGGCTCGCCCGCGAGGACGAGAAGCGTCGGGGCGAGGTCGAGGACGCCGGCCGACGTCAGGCGCACGCCGGTGCGGACGCCCGCGCCGGCGAGAAGCACGAATCCGTCGCGCGCGGCGTCGGGGCCCGCCTCGGGCACGCGCCCGCGCACGAAGCGCACGACGGCCTCGGCCGTCGTGGGCGGACCCCACCCGACCGGTGCGAAGAGGCAGATCGTGCGCTCCCTGCCCTCGCGCTCGAGAACGTCCGCGAGCGTGTCGTCGAGGAACCGGTAGTACGCCTTGAGCGCCCGGGCGCGCGCCTCGGCGCCCTCGGGCGCCGCGAGCCCCCAGTAGCGCGCGTCCCCGGCGCCGCCGAAGAGCCGCGCGGCCGTCGCGAGGCCGGAGAGGACGAGGGCCGCGACGTTGTTCGGCCCCGCGGGAAGCGCGCCCAGCGCCGCGCCGACGACGCTCAGGTCGCCCGCCGCCGCGGCGGGCGGCTCGCGGCGGGCCGGCCCGTCGGGCAGGCCGTCCGGGCCGAGCGCGCGGGCGAGCGGCCGGTCCAGCCCGCCCGGAGAGACCCGGAAGAGGCGCGCGCGCCGGGCGGCCTCGGCCGGGCGCGCCGCGTCGTCCGCGTCGTCGCCCGCGAAGAAACGGTCCGTCGCCCAAAGCACCGTTCCGTCGCGCGCCGGGGCCGAGCACGGCCAGTTCAGGACCGCCGACTCGTGGCCGCGCGCGACGAGAATCTCCCAGAACGTGAGGCTGCGGCGCCGCGCGCCGTCCTCGCGCACCCACGTCCCGATCGGCGGCACCAGCCGCCCGAGGCCCGGCACGACCGGCAGGAGGCGATACGTTCCCGAGAGCGCGTCGCGCCGGTACTCCGATACGACGCCGTGCTTGGCCGGCTTCTTGCCCGTCGCCGCGGACGTCCAGAGGGCCGCGCGGTCGTACGGCGCGAGAGACGCGAGCGGCCCCGCCGCCCCCTCCGAGAGCAGCCGCGCGAAGGTCGGAAGCGAGCCCTCGGACGCGAACGCCGTCAGGAGATCCCAGGAGACGCCTTCGATCCCGATGACGAGGAGGCTCCGGCGCGCGGCGCGCGGGAGCGGCTCCGGGCTCGCGAGCACGGCGCGCTCCGGCGCGCGGCGTCCCGCCAGCGGCGCGAGGAGGAGCAGGACGAGGACGGCCGCGACCGGCCGCGCGGGCGCGCCGCGCCCCGCGGCGAAGGCGAGGAGGAACGCGCCTCCCGCGAGCGCGAGCGCCGCCGCCGCGAGGACGCGGCGTCCGCCTCCGGGAACGAAGTCGTGCGCGGCCCGGCGCTGGACTTCGACGCCGGCCGCCGCGAGGCCGAGAAGGAGGGCGAGAAGGAGCGTCGACGCCCGCGTCGCGGGCCGCTTCCGGAGCAACGCGAGCGGCGCGAAAAGGGCCGCGCCGATCGCCCCGAGCACGCCCAGGGCGCGCAACGCGGGGGCGGGCGCGAGGAGATCGGGATTCAATCCGATCAGGACGTCGGCCGCCGTGACGCCCGCGAGCGCCCCCGCCAGAACGAACGGCAACGCCCGACGTCTCTCGTCCATATAATCCGCGCCCGGCGAGTCTCGCCCCCTTCCCGATGGCCGTCAACGAAACGCTTCGCGTCCTCCGCACGCTGCACTACGACGCGGCGCACTATTCGCTGTTCCTCTCGGCGGGGACGATCGGCGCGTCCGCGAAGCCGGGTCACTTCGCGATGCTCCAGGCCGGCGACGGCCTCCGCCCGTACCTCCGGCGCGCGTTCTCGATCGCGGACGTCACGACGGTCGCCGGCGTTCCCGCGATCGAGTTCGTCGTGAAGGCCGTCGGCGTCGGCACGCAGGCGCTCGGGAGGCTCCCCGAGGGCACGCCGGTGCCCGTGCTCGGCCCGCTCGGCGTTCCCTTCCCGACGGACGACCTCAAGCCCGGTGACCGCGTCGCCCTCGTCGCGGGCGGGATCGGCCTCGCGCCGCTCGTCCTTCTCGCGCGCACCCTCTCAGCCCGCGGCCTCGCCGCGGACCTCTTCTATGGCGGCCGCAACGAGAACGACGTCCTGAAGCGCGCGGACTTCGAGCGCTTCCTCGGCCCTCACCGCTGCCGGTACGCCACCGACGACGGCTCCCTCGGCCGGCGGGGGCGCGTCACGGACATCCTCGCGCACGCTCTGGAAGGCGGAACTTCCTACCGGCGCGTCTTCGCGTGCGGCCCGCTCCCGATGTTCAGGACGCTCGCCGCTCTCGTCGAGAAGGCGAGCCTCGACGCCTCCTTCGCGATGGAGTCCGAGATGGCGTGCGGCTTCGGCGTCTGCCTCGGCTGCGTCGCGCCCACCGCGGACGGCCGCTTCGCGACGATCTGCAAGGAAGGTCCGTGCGTGCCGCCGTCCTTCATCGACTGGAAGAAGATCTGATGGCCGTCGACCTCACCGTCCAGATGGGGCGCCTGCGCCTGAAGAACCCGATCGCGACGGCCTCGGGCACCTTCGGCTACGGCCTCGAGTTCGCCGACTACCTCGACCTCTCGGCGCTCGGCGCGATCTCCGTCAAGGGGCTGTCGCGCCGGCCGTGCCACGGCAACCCGCCGCCGCGCATCTGCGAGACGGACGCGGGAATGCTGAACGCGATCGGCCTGCAGAACGTCGGCGTGGACGCGTTCCTCGCCGAGAAGCTCCCCGAACTCCACGCGAAGGGCGCGACCGTGATCGCGAACGTGTGGGGGGACGCCGAGGAGGACTACGTCGCCGTCGTCGAGCGGATCGGCGCGGACCGCCGGGTCGCGGCGATCGAGCTCAACGTGTCGTGCCCGAACGTCGTGAAGGGCGGCATGATCTTCGGGAACAACCCCCAGGCGCTCTCGACCCTCGTGAAGAAGGTCCGGGCCGCCACGCCGCACGTCCTCGTCGTGAAGCTCTCGCCGAACGTGACGGACATCGTCGCGGTCGCGCAGGCGGCGGCGGACGCCGGCGCCGACGCGCTCTCCCTCATCAACACGCTCGTCGGCCTCGCGATCGATCTCGAGACGCGCACGCCGAAGATCGGGTTCACGACGGGCGGCCTCTCCGGCCCGGCCATCCGGCCGGTCGCCCTGCGGATGGTCTGGGAGGTGCGCAAGGCACTCCCGAAGATCCCGATCTTCGGCATGGGCGGGATCGAGACCGTCGAGAACGTCGCCGAGTTCCTCGTCGCCGGCGCGAACGCTGTCCAGATCGGCACCGCGAACTTCCGCGATCCCTCGCTCGCCGGGCGGCTCGTCGGCGAGCTCGAGGCCTGGTGCGCGGAGCGGAAGATCGCGCGCGTCTCGGACCTCGTCGGGACCCTGAAGACCCGCCCGCGCGAGGACCACCGCTTTGCCTGACGCGCGCGGCCGGCTCGCCGTCGCCCTCGACCTGCCCGACCGCGCCGCGCTCCTCGCGATGGCGCGCCGCGTCGCCCCCGAGGCGGGCGTCCTGAAGATCGGTCTCGAGGCCTTCGTCGCGGAAGGGCCGGTGCTGGTCCGCGAGGTGGTCGCGTCGGGAGCGGACGTCTTCCTCGACCTCAAGCTCCACGACATTCCGAACACCGTCTCCCGTGCGGCGGCCGCGGCGGTCGCGACGGGCGCCGCGATCGTGAACTGCCACGCGTCCGGCGGGCGCGACATGATGCGGGGCTTCGGCGACGGAGGCCGCGCCGCGGCGGCGAAGGCGAGCCGCCCGGTGCCCAAGCTCATCGCCGTCACGGTCCTCACGTCCCTCGACGCGCCGTCGCTCGCGGCCGTCGGCCTCGCCGGAACGCCGCGCGAGGCCGCCGTGCGCCTCGCGTCCCTCGCGCAGGAGGCCGGCCTTGACGGCGTCGTCTGCTCGCCGGAGGAGATCGCCGCGATTCGTGCCGCGTGCGGGAAGGACTTCCTCCTCGTCGTCCCGGGCGTGCGCCCCGCGGGCGCCGCCGCCGGTGACCAGAAGCGCGTCGCGACACCGGCCGAGGCGATCCGCGCGGGAGCCGACCTCCTCGTCGTCGGCCGCCCCATCACGGGCGCGCCCGATCCGGCCGCTGCCGCACGCGCGGTCGCCGTCGAGATCGCCTCGGCGCTCTGACCCGTCTGCCCGCTACTCGACCTTGATCTTCTCGTAGCGCGTTGAGCCGTCGGACTTCGTCGCGCGCGTGGCGAGCGCGATCTCCTCGTCGAGGAAGTCGCGCAGGGCCTTCATGAGCTCGATGCCCGAGAACGCCGCCCGGCCGAGCGCGGCGCGGCCCGCGAGCGAGACGGAGAACTTCCCGATCAATCCGGCCGCGGGCCGGAGGAAGCAGCCCTCGCCGCCGCACGCGAGGCCCGGGATCGGCCCGACGGGGCGAGGCGCCGCCCCGCCCTCCTCCGCGCCGCCGCCGGCCGCGACGCCGGGCCCGAAGTCGGCCTCCAGGGGATCGGCGGTCTTCTTCTTGCGTGCCATCAGGATGCCTCCGTCGCGCGCGCGAAGCGCACGGTGAGCTTGCCGTCTTCGACCTTCGCGCCGGACGGCGTGAATCCCGCGAGCGTCCGCGGGATCGGGACGTGGTGCCGGACGTTGCCGATGCGGACGATGAGGTCGCCGGACGCGACCGCGAGGTCGACGTCCTCCTTCGCGACGAAAGGAAGATCGAGCGTGAGGACGTAGCGTCCGTTCTGCTTCGCGTACCGGTAGGGCGCATCCGAGCGGAACGACGCCGCCGCTTCGCGGCCCGCCCACAGCTCGGTTCCGAGCGAGAGCAGCGCCGCCGGCCCGAGCACCTGGTCGTCGCGAAGGGGGAGCGTGAACAGCGGAACGGGGTCGAAGTAGCGGTGCGCCTCCTCGAGGAACAGGGCCTGCGTCTTCCGCCACTTGTCGAAGAACGGGTCGTGCATTCCCTTGGGGAGGAGGCGGTTCACGATCACGGCGTCCACGGTGAAGCCGTAGAGGCCGAAGTACATGAAGGCTCGCTGTGTCTCCTTGATCACGATCTTCTCGGCGTTCGTGACGAGCCGGACGGTCGTCGTCATGGGGTCCTTCAGGAGCGCGTCCACGCCGTCCAGCTTCTCGGCGAGGGACTGCACGTTGTCGAAGTACCGGTCCGGCGGGAGCGGAACGTTCGCGACCTTCTTCGCGACGGGCCGGGCGACCTTCAGGATGCTGCGCTGGATCCGGAAGAGCTTCGTCATGTACCAGTCGAGCGTCGGAGGCAGCGAGACGAAGCGCAGCGACTCGCCCGTGGGCGCGCAGTCGAGGATCAGGACGTCGAACGCCTTCTCCTTCGCGTAGCGGTTCACGTAGAGGAGGGCGGAGACCTCCTCCATTCCGGGGAAGATCGCGAGCTCCTCGGCGAGGACTTCCTCGACGCCCGTCACGGCGAGCAGCGCCGTGATGTATCCCGAGATGTCCTTCCAGTGGCGCCCGATCTCCTCCGTGACGTCCACTTCCTGGATCCAGAGGTTCTTCGCGACCGGCACGGCCTCGCCGCGGTGCTTGTCCGTGAGGGCGCCGGGAAGATCGAACGAATCGGCGAGAGAATGTGCGGCGTCCACGGACATCACGAGCGTCTTCAGGCCCTGCGCGGCAAGCGTCAGGCCCGTCGCGGCCGCGACCGTCGTCTTGCCGGTCCCGCCCTTGCCCGTGAAGAGGATGGTCCGCATCCCGAGGATGTTACGCGGACGGCACGCTGCGCCTTCCGGCCGCCTCGCAGGCCCACGCGAGGAGAAGGCCCGCGTACCCGTCGATCGCGTAGTGCCAGCCGCTCACGACGGAGGTGAAGAGGGTCACCGCGGTCAGGGCCGCGAAGAGGACGAAGAGAGCCTTCGACCGCCGGCGCGCGAAGAACATGAGGAACGCCTGGGCCGCGACGTGCAGCGAGGGCATCGCGGCCACCCCGAGGTACGGGGAGATGTCGAACCCCTCCGGGTGACGGTGGAGCGAACGGATCCGTCCGTAGTGCGCGAAGAGAAGGTCCATCGTCGCGGACTGCGCCGGCATCGCGGCGCGGACCTCGGTGTAGTCGTCCTTGAGGACGTAGCAGGGCCCGAGCGACGGCACCGCGAAGTAGAACCATGCGCCGAAGACCCAGAGGAACGTGAAGCCCGCCGCGAAACGCGCGCGGTCGCGCACGGAGAGCGCCGCCCCGAACCAGGCGAGGCCCGCCATGACGGTCCAGAGGAACGCGCCGTAGTAGGCGTCGAGGGCGCGCCACAGGCTGGGATACGGGAAGAGGCCCTGGAGGAAGCGTCCGGGGTTCACGCCCATGTGAAGCGCCGTCTCGATCCGGAACAGGCCGGGGTCGAAGAGGACGTCGGGGCGGAGGAGCGGGAGGGAGACCTTGAGCCAGCTGTAGGCCCAGGACGTGAGCGCGAGGACCGCGAGGAGCCGCGCGAGGTCCGGAAGGGATCCCGGCCGGAGGAGCGCGCGGAGCCGGGCCGCTCCGCGCTTCCTCCCGCGGCGCGCCGCGAGGAGCGCGCGCAGGACGATGCCCGCGAGGAGGACGGATCCCGTGATCGCGACGAACTGGCGCATGTCGAGGAGCGCGCTCACGAGGTCGACGTTCATCCGGGCGCGTGTCCGGAGGAGAACCGCGACGAGAACGACGTCGGCGAGGAGGAGGATCTCGTAGAGTCTCGGGCGCGCGAGGCGCCTCACCACCCGCGCGTCCTCTCGCGCTGCCGCCGTTCCTTCTTGGTGGGGCGGGCGCCGCCCGCGTCCTTCGGCGCGAACATCCGCTCGAGCCTCCGCGCCTCGAGGACTTCCGCGGAAGGGGGCGGCGTCGTCTCCTCGAAGAGAGCGCGCGCGTCGGACTTCTTGACGTGCCGCTCGGCGAGCCCCTTCACGACGAACGTTCGCCTGCCGCGCGCGAACGAGATCGACAGGCGGTCCCCGGACCGGACGAGCTTGTGCGCCGCGGCCGCATGGCCGTTCAGGTCCACCTTGCCGCCGGCGCAGGCCGCCGACGCCTGCGAGCGCGTCGGGAAGAGGCACGCGACGTCCAGCCACACGTCCAGCCGGACCTCGGTGAGCGTCGGGCTCTCGTCGTCGCGCGGCTTCGCCATCGCGCGGCTAGAAGACGGGCTTTTCGACTTTCTTGTCGAACGTGTAGACGTACTTGTAGCCGAAGATGTCGGCGGTCTGCTTGTACCGCGCCGAGATCACGATGTAGCTTCCGTTCTTGTCGACGTGGATGTCCTGCATCTGGAGCGGGACCTTCGCGTCCTGCGCCTTGAGGTACACGTCCATCCGGAGTTTTTCGAGCGGCTTGAGCCCGCCGAAGTTCGCCGCCTCGTTCATGGCGTCGAGGACCTCGTTGCCGTGTATGTGCAGCGGAACGATCCGCACGAGCGAGACCGCGGCCACGAACAGGATCGCAAGACCGACGATCAGCCCGAAGGCGCCCTCCCCACGATTCCCGTTGCGACGCATGTGCGAACTCCTCTCTTCGACGCGGCCGTCCGGACCGAATGTTCCTCAGCGGACCGCCCGGAACGTCCGGTTCCAGCGCGTCCTGGCGAAAAAGTGTAACCCGGTGTCGAGCGTCCGGCGTAACGCCGCGCCCCGCCCCGAAAACGACCTGTCGGGGGGCGCCCACGACCAGAGGACGCAGACGGCACGGCCCTCGAGGTTCGCGGCCGGGGCGGGCCCCCATGTGCGCGAGTCCTGCGAGTCGTCCCGGTTGTCGCCCATGGCGAAGAACCGGCCCTCCGGGACCTCGGCGGGCCCGAACGTGTCCCGCTTCGCGAGCGCCGGCGGCGCGTCGGCGCCGTACGTGGAACCGTCGCGGTGGACGGCGTAGGGCTCCGCGCGGGAGACACCGTTCACGCGCAGCGCCTTCGCGCGCTGCTCCACCCGATCGCCGGCGGTCGCGACGGCGCGCTTCAGGAGGTCGCGCGACGCGTCGCGCGGGTCGCGGAACACGACGACGTCGCCCCGCGTCAGGCTCCGGTAGGGCAGGAACCGCGCCCACGGCCCCGCGTGCGGCGCGTAGGCGAACTTGTCCACGACGATGCGGTCCCCCGCGAGGACCGTGTCTTCCATGGACGCCGTCGGGACGTGGAAGATCTGGAAGACGAAGGCCTTGACGAAGAGCGCGAGCGCGGCCGCGACGAGGACGGCCTCCGCCGTCTCCGCGAAGCGCCCGGGACGGCTCACGAGTCGACCTTGAGGACGGCGAGGAAGGCCTCCTGGGGGAGGTCGACGCGGCCGACCTTCTTCATCCGGCGCTTGCCTTCCTTCTGCTTCTCGAGGAGCTTCTTCTTGCGCGTGATGTCGCCGCCGTAGCACTTTGCGAGGACGTTCTTGCGCATCGCCCGGACCGTCGAGCGCGCGAGGATCTTCGAGCCGATCGCGGCCTGGATCACGACCTCGAACATCTGCTGCGGGATCATTTCCTTCATCTTCTCGACCAGCGAGCGGCCCTTGGCCTGCGCCTTGTCGCGGTGGACGATGAAGGCAAGCGCGTCGATCGGCTCGCCGTTGATGAGGATGTCGAGCTTCACGAGGTCGCCGGGCCGGTAGTCGATGAGCTGGTAGTCGAACGACGCGTAACCCCGCGAGAGCGACTTGAGCTTGTCGTAGAAGTCGAGAATGACCTCGTTGAGCGGGAGCTCGTACTTGAGCACGGCGCGCTGCGTCCCCGCGTACTCGAGCGACACCTGCGTCCCCCGTCGCTCCTGGCAGAGGGCGAGGATT
Source organism: Thermoanaerobaculia bacterium (assembly GCA_044229475.1). Taxonomy (GTDB): domain Bacteria; phylum Acidobacteriota; class Thermoanaerobaculia; order UBA5066; family UBA5066; genus Fen-183. The sequence continues at coordinate 10,088 of JBGASW010000007.1, forward strand.
CCGCCGAGGAACTCGTCCTTCGTGATGATCGTCGCGAGGATGTACGGCTCGCGCATCTCCTCGATGAGCTGCGGCTCGGGAAGCTTCACGGGGTTCGAGATCTCGAGCTCCTCGCCGCGGGTCGTCGTGATCCGGTACGGGACGGACGGCGCCGTGGTGATGAGAGAGAGGTTCCACTCGCGTTCGAGCCTCTCCTGGACGATCTCCATGTGGAGGAGGCCGAGGTACCCGCACCGGAAGCCGAAGCCGAGCGCGGTCGAGGACTCGGGCTCGAACGTGAAGGAGGCGTCGTTTAGCTGGAGCTTCTCCATCGCGTCGCGGAGGTCCTCGTACGCCTCCGTCTCCGTCGGGAAGATCGACGCGAAGACCATCGGCTTGACGTCCTGGAAGCCGGGCAGCGCTTCGGCCGTCGGACGCTCGGCCTCGGTGACCGTGTCGCCGATCTTGGCGGCGTGGAGGTCCTTGATGCCCGCGATGACGTATCCGACCTCGCCCACCGAGAGCTCGGAGACGACCTGCTGCTTCGGGTTGAAGATCCCGACTTCCTGGACCTCGCCGCCGAGGCCGGTCCCCATCATCCGGATCTTCATGCCCGGCCGGATCGTCCCCTCGTGCACGCGCACGAGGCACGTGACGCCGCGGTAGACGTCGAACCAGGAATCGAAAAGGAGGGCCTTGAGGGGAGCCCCGGCGTCGCCTTTCGGCGCCGGGATGTCGTGCACGATCTGCTCGAGGAGGTCGCGCACGCCCGTCCCGACCTTGCCGGACGTGAGCACCGCGTGGCGCGCCGGGATCCCGATGACCTCCTCGATCTGCTCGCGCGCCATCTCGGGCACGGCCGACGGGAGGTCGACCTTGTTGATGCACGGGACGATCGTGAGGTCGTTGTGGATCGCGAGGTAGGCGTTCGCGAGCGTCTGGGCCTCGACGCCCTGCGTCGCGTCCACGACGAGGACGGCTCCCTCGCACGCCGCGAGCGAGCGCGAGACCTCGTACGTGAAGTCCACGTGGCCGGGCGTGTCGATGAGGTTCAGGACATAGTCCCGTCCGTCCTCGGCCCGGTACCTGAGCGTCACGGACCGCGCCTTGATCGTGATCCCGCGCTCCTTCTCGATCGGGTTGTCGTCGAGGACCTGCTCCGTCATCTCGCGCGCCGTCAGCGCGCCCGTGATCTCGAGGATCCGGTCGGAGAGGGTCGTCTTCCCGTGGTCGATGTGGGCGACGATCGAGAAGTTGCGGATGCGCGAGGGATCGGTCATGCGGGGGGCGCGGCGCGAAAAAGGCGCGGCGGAGCGCGGATTCTAGCGGAGCGCGTTCTTTTCTGCCCCCGGCGCGCCGTGCGTCAGTCGAGCGTCTCGAGCGGCCAGCGCGAGCGCGCGACGGCCGCGAGGCCCTCGCCGAGGCGGCCCCCGGCCAGTCGCCGCAGCCCCGCGAAGCCGATCATGACGGCATTGTCCCCCGTCAAGGCGCGCGGCGCGACGCGCACGTCGACGCCGCGCGCCCTCCCCCACGCCGGGAGGCGCTCCCTCACGAGCGTGTTCGCCGCGACGCCGCCCGACACGGTCAGGACTTCGAAACGCTCCTCGGCGACGACGCGTTCCACGCGGTCCACGAGCTGCGCGACGATCGCGGCCTCGACGTCGGCCATGAGGTCGCAGAGTTCCCGCGGCGCGTCGTCCGCCGCGAGCGCCGGGCCCGACGGGAGGCCCGACACGGGCGCGCGGCCGATCTCCCCGAGCCTCTCGCGCACGGACGTCTTGAGGCCCGAGAAACTGAAGTCGGCCGAGCGGTCCTTGAACTGCGGCACGGCGAACGGCCGCAGGGCGCGCCCGCGCCGCGCCAGCCGGTCCACCGCGGGGCCGCCCGGGTAGCCGAGGCCGGCCATCTTCGCGACCTTGTCGAAGGCCTCGCCGGCCGCGTCGTCGCGCGTACGCGCGAGCCGGTCGATCCGCGTCCCGGCGAACCGGTAGAGATGCGTGTGCCCGCCCGAGACGACGAGCGCTCCGAAACGCTCCGGCACCGCGGCGGCCGGGCCGCCCTCGGGATCCACGAACGCGGACAGCGCGTGCGCCTCGATGTGGTGGACCGGAACGAAGGGAACGCGGAGGCCGAGCGCAAGGCCCTTGCCCTCCGACAGCCCGACGAGGAGCGCGCCGACGAGGCCGGGCCCCGCGGTGGCGGCGACGGCGGAGACCTCCGCGAGCGTCGCTCCGGCGTCGGCGAGCGCGGCCTCGAGAAGCGGCGGGAGGTTCGTCAGGTGCGCGCGCGCCGCGATCTCGGGCACGACGCCGCCGTAGGCGCGGTGCGCGTCCTCCTGTGAGGCGACGCGCGCCGCGCGCGCGCGTCCGTCCCCGTCGAGGAGGGCGACCGCCGTCTCGTCGCAGGACGTCTCGAACGCGAGGAGGAGTCGGCCGGAGCCGGCGGTCCCGCTCATCGGGGCGCGAGGAGTCGCGCGAGGCCCGCGGCGTGCGGGCGTTCGGAGATCCCGCGCTCCGTCACGATGGCGTCGACGAGGGCCGACGGCGTCACGTCGAAGGCCGGGTAGAGCGCGGAGACGCCCGCGGGCGCGAGCGACACCGTGCGGCCGCCCGGGAGCGGCAGGTCGACGACCTCCGCGCCGTCGCGCTCTTCGATCGGGATCGCCGCGCCGTCCGGCGTCGCCGGGTCGAGCGTCGTCGTCGGCGCCGCGACCACGAACGGCACGTTATGGGCGTGCGCCGCGAGCGCGAGGCCGTACGTCCCGACCTTGTTCGCGACGTCGCCGTTCGCGGCGATGCGGTCCGCGCCCACGACGACGGCGTGGACGCGCCCGCGTGCGATGAGCGAGGCCGCCGCGACGTCCGGGAGGAGCGTGACGGCCAGGCCGTCCTTCGCGAGCTCCCATGCCGTGAGGCGCGCGCCCTGGAGGAACGGGCGCGTCTCGTCCGCGAGGATCGTGATCGCTCCGCCGGCCGCGAGCGCGCGCACGATCCCGAGGGCCGTGCCGATTCCCGCGGTCGCGAGCGCGCCCGCGTTGCAGTGCGTCAGCACGGCAGGAACCGGAGCGCGGAAACGTTCCCGCAGCCACGCGGCTCCGAGCCGGCCGATCTCCGCGCACGCGGCGCGATCTTCCGAGGCGATGAGGTCCGCCTCCGCCTCCAGGAGACGGACGCGCTCTCCGGAGTCGCCTCCCGCCGTCGCGAGCGCCACGCCGCGCATCCGCGCGACGGCCCAGGCGAGGTTCACGGCGGTCGGGCGCGCGGCCTCGAGGCGGTCGGCGGCGGCGACGAGCGCCGCGTCGAGGTCCTCCGGCACGCGCGGCAGCACACGCCGCGCCTCCGCGCACATCCCGTAGGCCGCCGCGACGCCGATGAGCGGGGCCCCGCGGACGGCGAGGCTGCGGATCGCCTCGGCCGTCTCGAGGGCGCTCGCGCACTCGAGGACGGTTTCCTCGTGCGGCAGGCGGCGCTGGTCGAGAAGCGAGAGCACGCCCGCGCGGTACGCGTACGGCACGACGGACGTCGCGGGGCGAGACGGCATCTCCACGGCCCGACTATAAGCGCCCGGTCGGTTAGGATCGTGCCGCGGTCACCAAGCAGGAGGACCCCATGGCGGACCTTCCTCCCTCGATCACGGCCCTCGACCTCGACGGCAAGCGCGTCTTCCTCCGCGTGGATTTCAACGTCCCGATGAAGGACGGCGTCGTGCGCGACGACACGCGCGTCGTCGAAGCGCTGCCGACCCTCCTTCTCGCGAGGGAACGCGGCGCGCGCCGCATCGTCCTCGCGTCGCACCTCGGCAAGGCCAAGGGCTCCCCGGACCCGAAGTACTCGCTCGCGCCCGTGGCCCGGACGCTCGAGCACCGGCTCGGCGCCCCCGTGGCCTTCGCGCCCGACTGCGTCGGCCCCGAGGCGGAGAAGGCCGAGGCCGCCCTGCCCCCCGGCGGCGTCCTCCTCCTCGAGAACGTGCGGTTCCACAAGGGCGAGGAGGCGAACGACGCCGTGTTCTCGAAGCAGCTCGCGTCGCTGGGCGAGGTCTACGTGAACGACGCGTTCGGGACCGCCCACCGCGCGCACGCCTCGACGGCCGGGATGGCGGCTTTCTTCGCGCCGGGCCGGCGCGGGATCGGCCTCCTCATGGAGAAGGAGCTCACGGCCCTCGCGAAGGTCGCGACGGACATCGACCACCCGTTCGCGGCGATCCTCGGCGGCGCGAAGATCATGGGGAAGATCGCCGCGCTGAAAACGCTCGTCGAGAAGGCGGACGTCGTCCTCGTGGGCGGCGGGATGGCGAACCACTTCGTCGCGGCGCTCGGACTGCCCGTCGGCAGGTCGCTGCTCGAGCCCGAGGGCGTCCCGATCGCGCGGCAGATCATCGACCGCTGCAAGGAGCGCGGCGTCGCGCTCGTCCTCCCGTCCGACTTCATGGTCGCGCCGTCGCTCGAGAAGGCCTCCGCGGCGAAAGCGGTCGCGATGAACGCGATCCCCGCCGACCAGGCCGCGCTCGACGTCGGCCCGAAGACGCTCGAGATGTTCCGGCGCATGACGAAGGACGCCAGGACGATCTTCTGGAACGGTCCGATGGGGGTCTTCGAGACGCCGCCGTTCGACGCGGGGACCCTCGGCGTCGCGAAGCTCATGGCGGCTTCGCCGGCGTTCACGGTCGTGGGCGGCGGCGAGAGCGTCGAGGCGATCCACAAAGCCGGGCTCGGGGCCTCGATCTCGCACGTCTCGACGGGCGGCGGCGCCTCGCTCGACCTCGTCGCGGGCGAAACGCTGCCGGGCGTCGAGGCGCTGCGGTGACGCCGATGGCCGCGCGCCGGCTCGTCGTCGCGAACTGGAAGATGTCCCTCACGCCGTCGGCGTCGCTCGCCCTCGCCGAGCGCCTTCTCGACGCGCGTCTCCCGCCGGGCGTCGACGTCGGCCTCGCCCCGTCGTTCGGCGCGCTCGAGCGCGTCGGCCGCCGCCTCCGGAGCTCGCGGATCGCGCTCGCCTCCCAGGACGTCTCGCCCGAGGCGCAGGGCGCGTTCACGGGAGAGGTCTCGGCGGCCAGCCTGAAGGAGCTCGGGGTCTCGATCGGCATCGTCGGGCACAGCGAGCGCCGCCAGCGCCACGGGGAAGCGGGCCCCCTCCTCGCGCGGAAGATCGAGCGCCTCGTCGAGAACGGGATCGCGCCGCTCTACTGTGTCGGAGAGACGCGTGCCGAGCGCGATGCGGGGCGGACGCACGCGATCCTCACCGGCCAGCTCGGTGCCCTCGACGGCTTCGCGGCCCCGCCGCCGGGTTTCGCGCTCGCGTACGAGCCGGTCTGGGCGATCGGAACGGGCCTCGCTGCGACGCCGGCCATGGCGGCCGAGGCCCACGCGGTCCTGCGGGAGGCCCTGGGCACGCGCTGGGGGGTGGCGGCAGCCGCCTCGATCCGGATCCTCTACGGCGGGTCCGTCACGCCTGCAAACGCGCCGGAGCTCTTCGGCCAGGCCGGCGTCGACGGGGGGCTCGTGGGAGGGGCGTCGCTGGACGCGGCGGCGTTCGGGGCGATCCTGCGGGCGGCCGCATAGGGCGGCCAGTCCCCTTTCGACCCCGAAAGTCGCGCCCGGCCGGTGTTTCCGCTATCATCTGCGGCCCCGCCGAGCTCGTCCGCGAGCCCAGTGGCGGGGTCCGGAGTTCACCGCATGTGGCTGTACGTTCTCGTCCCGATCTACGTGATCGTCTGCGTGTTCCTGATCCTCGTCGTCCTGCTCCAGCAGGGCAAGGGCGCGGACGTCTCGGCGGCCTTCGGGGCCTCCTCCTCGCAGACGACCTTCGGCGCCCGCGGCGCGACGACGCTTCTCGAGAAGATCACGACGTGGTCCTTCGTGGCGTTTTCGGTCCTCGCGGTCACCATTTCCCTGATCCAGGCGCGGCGTCCGGGCTCCGTGCTCGCGAAGGGCGCGAAGTCGGTCGCCCCCGCGAAGGCGTCCGTCCCCGCTGCCCCGGCGCCCGTGACCGCGCTCCCGGCCGCGCCCGTGGCTCCGGTCACGGCTCCCGCAGCTCCCGCAACGAAGTAGACATCGGTTAAGATCCCCCTCCCTCGCGAGGGTGCCCTGGTGGCGGAATTGGTAGACGCGCACGTTTGAGGGGCGTGTGGAGCAATCCGTGCCAGTTCGAGTCTGGCCCAGGGCACCATTCCTTATCCTCTCCCCCGCGGCCCGCTCACCAGGGCGTCGTGCCGTGCGGTCCCTCGATGAGGACCCCGCCCCTCACGAAGATCCCCTTGAAGCCGTCCGAGAAGAGGTGCAGGGAGACCGACGGATCGTCTGACCCGACGACCGGGCTCTTCGTGACCCGGAACCCGTGGTGTGAGTCCGGGTTCGGCGGCTCGGTGCCGTCCCACGAGCCGATCGTGACGCTCTTCACCTTCCAGCCGTTCTTCAGGCGCAGCCCCTTCGCGACCTCGGCGTCCACCTTGAGCCCAAGGGGACCGCGCCCCTGCGCGTAGCAATCGATCGAGACGAGGAACATGCCGCTGTTGAAGAAGAACGCGTTCGACTTGCACTGGGAGTTGGAGTCGAGACGCGTGACGGCGATGGGAAGCGCGTACCGGTCCGGGCCCCACGTCGGGCCCGCGTAGCGCGAGTCCGGCGGCATCGGCGTCGGAGTCGCGGTGCGCGTCGGGGTGCGCGTCGGCGCGGGGGTGCGCGTCGGCGGCAGCTCCTTCGGGCCGTGATTGGGAAGCTCCCTGGGCGGGACGCCCGGCACCGGCGTCGGCGAGACGATCGGGACCGGCGTCTTGAACTGGCCCAGGGCGGGCAGCGCGACAAGGGCCGCCGCCGCAAGCGTGATCCGCTGGAGTCGCGACATGGGGTTCTCCTTCACGGGAGAACGCGCAGGACTCCTCCGGACGGGGTCAGCCCGCGGCGCGTTACTTGCGCACGGCCGAGGAGTCGGCCACGAACAGCCGGACGTCGCCGTTCACGGTCTCGACGGCGAGGCTCTCCTTGCCGCCGTTGATCGAGCCGTGGGCTTCCTTCGGGCCCCACTTGCCCTCGATCGTGACGGGGAACTCGGACTGGATCCGGCCGTTCGTCGTCTGGAGCGCGCAGCGGATCGAGGAGTCCTTCGAGCAGCTGACGGTCACCGAGCCGTTGACGGTCTCGAGACTGGCCTGCCGCATCGCGTTCGCGAACGAAACCTCGACGGAGCCGTTCACCGTGTTGACCTTCAGGGGACCGTCCTGGCCGTCCACCTTCACGGCGCCGTTCACCGTCGACAGGACGAGGTCCCCCGTCCGCTTCGACGCGCCGATCCGGCCGTTGACGGTTTCCGCCTCGACGGCGACGCCCGCGGGCAGCGTGACCTGATACGCGACATCCGCCGCGCTCGACCGCCCGAAGAAGGACCATCTGAAGAACCGGCCCTGCTTCGGGAGGATCGTCTCGATCTCGATCGCCGAACCCGTCTTCGTCACGCGGATCTCGGTCTCCTTCAGCACGTCGGCGTCGGAGGCGCGGCGAACCGACTTCACGGCCACGACCTTCAGGTGCTCGCCGCCCGACTCGATGTTCACGGCGCCGTTGACGTTCTGGACGCGCACCTTCCGGACGCCGGTCAGCTCGTACGTGTTCTCGAAGCGCTCTTCCTTGGCGTCGTCCGCCCGCGCGCCGGAGGAGGCGGCCACCGCGAGCAGCGCGGCTGCGAACGCTCCGCCGATGCGGGCGAGACGGTACGGGCGGGTTCTGGGCTTTGCGTACATGACGGCTCCCACCCGAGAGAACGTGCGGCGCCGGGGAAAGGTTTCGGGGAAGGGCTCTCAGGCTTCCACGAGCGTCGTTCCGGCCAGTTTGTCGCCAGGCCTCCGCCCGTCGCGGCGACGAATAACCGATGCGATTTCAATGAGATTCCAGCCCGGGACGAGAAGCGTCAGGTTCCGGGCAAGGGAGGCCGCCGGGCCTGACCCCGAGCCGCCCTTCTGGACGAGCCGCAGGCCGAAGAGCTTCTTTCCGGGGCTTCCTCCCGCGGCGTCCCTGAAGAGGAACAAGAGGCCCGCGAGCACCTGCGCCGCCCGAAAACCCTCGTCCAGACCCACCGGGGCCTCTTCCGACACGACCGCGATTCCGAAGACGATCGCGGACGCGACGAGAAGGGGCCCGCCCGCCACGAGCAGGAGGTCGACGCCGAAGGCCGCCGCGCGCATCCAGAGCCGCCCCCGCGGCGGCGCGCCGAGCGGGACAGGCCCCGTCTGGAAGACGCCGTAGGATGCGTCCGCGTGGGAATCGCTCCGTCCGCCGCCCGCTTCCTCCGGCGTCTCGCCGCCGCTCCCGCCGTCGAGCTCCACCTTCACCTCGAGGGCGCGGTTTCCGCGGCGGCGCTCGTGCGCCTCTCCTCCCGAGCGCCCGAGCCCATTTTCCCGGATCTCGCGTCCGTGCGCGCGCGCCGGCGGGCGCTCGGCTCGCCGGAGGCGTTCTTCTCCTTCTACCGGGACGTCTGCCGGCAGATCCGTTCGGCCGCCGACTACGGGGCCGTGGCGCGCGCCCTCGTCACGCGCCTCGCGAAGGAGCGCATCCGCCACGCCGAGGTCTACGTCTCGCCGGCCGTCGCCGAGAAGCTCGGCCTCGACTGGTTCGACGTGCGCGAGGCGCTCGAAGCGGTCTTCGCCGCGCACGAGGCCGCGGGGCGGGGACGAATCGTCGTTCTCCTCGACGCCGTGCGCCACTGGGGCGCCGAGTCGGCGAGCCGGGTTCTCGACCTCCACGAAAGGAGCCCGTGGCCGCGCGCCGCCGGATTCGGCCTCGGCGGCGAGGAAACGGCCTTCCCGGCCCGCGACTTCGCGGACGCCTTCCGCCGCGCCCGCCGCCTCGGCCTGATGCCGGTCGCTCACGCGGGCGAGTGGGCGGGGCCCGACTCGGTCGCCGAGACCCTCACGCACCTTTCTCCCGTTCGCCTCGCGCACGGGATCCGCGCCGCCGAAGATCCCGCGCTCCTCGCCCTGCTCGCGCGGCGCAGCATCGTCTGCGACGTCTGCCCGACGTCGAATCTCGCGACCGGCGCCGTGCCGCGGGGCGCGACGCACCCCGTGCGCGCCCTCCTCGCGGCCGGCGTGCCCGTCACGCTGTCGACCGACGACCCCGGCCTCTTCGGGACGACGTTGCGGAGGGAATTCCGGCGCGTCGCCGGCTGGGGCGCGACGGGCGGAGAGCTTCTCGCCTGCGCGCGCACGGCCCGTCACGCCGCGGCCAGGACCCTCTCGTACAGCGCGAGGTAGCGCGAGACGATCGCGTCCGCGTTGAAGAGCTTGACCGCGCGGGCGCGGGCGGTCTGCGAGATCGCCTTGTAGCGCGCGTCGTCGAGAAGCAGTGCAGCCCCGTCGTCCGCGAGGCCGGCGACGTCGCCGACGGCGCGGAGAAACCCCGTTTCGCCGGAAACGACGACCTCGGGCAGGCCTCCGACGGCGTAGCCGAGCACGGGCACACCGCAGGCCTGCGCCTCGAGCGCCGAGAGGCCGAAGGATTCGGAGTCGGTCGGGAGAAGGTAGAGGTCGGCCGACGGCATCAGGGCCTCGACGGCGGGCATGTTCCCGAGGAACGTCACGTGGCCCGCGAGCCCCTTCTCGCGGCAGAGCGCTTCGGCCGCGGGCCGGTCGGGACCGTCGCCGACCATGACGAGCGACGCCGGGACGCGCTTCTGGACGCGGTCGAAGACTTCGACCACGTCGAGGACGCGCTTGACCGGCCGGAAGTTCGAGACGTGCATGAGGACGCGCCGGCCCGCGGGCACGAAACGGCACGACAGCTGCGGCGACTCCGGCGAGAAGCGCACGGGGTCGATGAAGTTCGGGATGACGACGATGTCCTTCTTCGGCTGGAAGACGTCGATCGTGACCTGCTTCAGGTGCTCGGACACCGCGGTCACGGCGTCCGACTTCTCGATTCCGAACCGCGTGATCGGGAGGTACGAGCGGTCCTGCCCGACGATCGTCACGTCCGTCCCGTGGAGCGTCGTGACGAGGCCGAGGCGCACGGGGGCCAGCATCTCGCGCGCGAGGTGCGCCGAGATCGCGTGCGGGAGCGCGTAGTGGACGTGGATGAGGTCCAGTTTCTCGTGCGTCGCGACGTCGCCCATGCGCGTCGCGAGGGCGAGGTCGTACGGCGCGTACTGGAAGAGCGGGTACGACGGGACGGTCACCTCGTGGTACGTCACGCGGTCCGCGAAGACGTTCAAGCGCGAGGGCATCGCGTACGTGATGAAGTGGACGTCGTGGCCGCGCCGCGCGAGCTCGTGCCCGAGCTCGGTCGCGACGACCCCCGACCCGCCGAACGTCGGGTAGCACGTGATCCCGATCTTCACGGCTTCGCCCCTTCGTAGCCCGCGAACGCGGCGGCGGGGTCGGCGAGCGTCGGCGGGGCCTTCGAGACGAAGCCCTCCGCGAACGCGACGTTCGCGACGCGCCCGTAGGAGCGCGCGCGCGCCTCGACGCCGTCCCAGAAGGATTTCGACGAGACGTACGTCTCCGGCGCGCCGGTCGCCGGCGCGGAAGGATCGTGGAACTGGCTCCGGTACGCGCGAAGCGCGGCGCGCTTCGTCTCGAACGTCGCCGTCACGTCGACGAGGAACGTCGGCGAGAGCAGCGCGTACGCCGCGTAGAAGACGACCTGGTCCGGGCGATGGGGCGGCAGGCCCGTCTCGAGCTTCGCGAGGCCCGCGTACCACGCGGCCTCGCCGACGAGCCGGCCCGCGCGCTCGTGGTCGGGATGGCGATCCTCCGTCCACGGAGCGAGGACGAGGCGGGGGCGGGCGCGGCGGACGGCCTCGACGACGCGGAGCTGCGCGGCGCGGTCCGTCCGGAGATCGCCGTCCCCGAGGTCGAGGTTCACGCGGAAGCGTGCGCCGAGGATTCGGGCGGCCTCGGCGGCCTCGGCCGCGCGCGTCTCGGGGGTCCCGCGCGTCGCCATCTCACCGCGCGTGAGGTCCACGATCCCGACGCCGCGTCCGCGGCCGGCGAGGGCCGCGAGCGTCCCGCCGCACCCGAGCTCGACGTCGTCCGGGTGCGGGCCGAACGCGAGGACGTCCACGGGAACGGCGTCGTCGAGGTTCACAGCACGATCTCCTGCAGGCCGGGCTCGTCCCATTTCAGGTCCCGTCGGAGCGCGCCGACGACGGCGCCCCGTCCGAGCTTCAGTACGTACGGCAGGACCGGGTAGAGCCGTTCGGCGAGCTTCCCGTCCGGCAGGAGCTCGCCCGCGAGCCGGCGCACCTGCTGGGCCACCTGGGCGTCCGCGCGGCCCGCCGCGGCCTCCGTCTTTTCGACGAGCTTCTCGAAGGCGTACGCGAGCTTCTCGCGCGTCACGGCGACGGCCTTTTCGAGGGAAGGGTCCACGGCGACGAGGGCGGGCCGGGCCGCGTCGAGTTCCGCGGCCGCGCGCGCGCGGATCGCCGCGACGCGCGCGAGGAGGGAGCGCGCGGATCCCGCGCCCTTCCGCCGGAGGAGAGCGTCGTCGCCCTCGAGGACGTCCGCGAGAGAGACGTCGAGCTTCGCGAGGAGCCTTCGCGCCGAGGGCGTTTCGAAGGCGACGAAGGGGCGGAGGAGGACGGCGGGAGGGACGAGACCCGCCCATTCGAAGAGGGGCCACGCCTGCGCCCAGTAGGCCACCTCCGCCGGACCGAGCACCGTCGCGCCGACGGGGTAGAGGACCGAGGCCGCGAGCGGGCGCGTGAGCGCCGAGAACGACGGCAGCCAGTCCCCGGACTCGATCCGCGCGACGACGTCCTCCTCGGCGAACGTTCCGTCTCGGCTCTTCAATGCGAGCCGGCCCGTTTCTTCGACGAGAAGCAGCCTTTCGTCCCCCACTCTCACGAAGAGGGGCAGCGCGGCGGGATCCGTCTTCACCTGGAGCGGATGGCCGGCCTTCGCGAGCGCCGCTCCGCGCGCCTCGAGGCGCGCACGTACGTCGCGCCGCTCCCGCACGAGGCGGACGGCGAGCGGCACGAGCGCGGGCTTTTCGGCCGGGTCGGCCGCATCCACGACCGGGAGCTCCCCGTCGAGCAGCCAGCCGAGCGTCCGCGTGAAGGCCGCGCCGTACGTCGCGCCCGCGTGCGCGGTCCTGAGCGCGGCAAGGGCGTCCTCGTCGGGCAGGCCGCCGGCGTTCGCGGCCGCCGCTCCGAGGATTCCGTCGAGGTCTGCGGCGATCGGAAGCGCGCCGACAGGCGCCCGGTTCGCCCCAAGCGCGGCCGGATCGGGCCCGAAGTCACGCGGTCCCTCGGGGGTCGGCAGGACGACACGCGTGACCTCGACCAGGTCGTGATCTTCGGCCGCGCACCAGAACGCGGCGGAAGCGGGCGCGCCCGAGGCCGACAGGTCCGACGCGATCTTCTCCGCGGCGACGGCCTTCACGAGCGTGAGGTGCGGGCCGCCGAAGAGACCGGCCTGCTGGCCGGTGAGGACGGCGGCCCGCTCGCCCCGCGCGAGCGCCGCCAGCCGCGCGTCCGCGCCCGCCGCCGTGGGGCGAGGACGGAACGCGCGGCGGACCGTCGCGGCCTGCGCGGCGATCGCGGCCAGCGTCGCCGTGCGCGGCAGGAACTCCGACACGTCCGGCGTGCCCGTGGCGAGCCCGCGAGCGAGCGCCGGAATGCCCGGGACGCGGTCGAGGGGAATCGTCATCGGCCCGCGGCTCCGAACGCCTTCGACGAGGGCTTCGACGCGAGGAGCACGAGGCGGGGCGAGCGCCCGCGCTCGAACGCCGAGCCGTCGAAGTCCCCCCACGCTCCCACGACCGTCAGCCCCGCGGTGCGCAGGCGGCCGCGCAACTCGTGCTCGGTGAGGGCGCGGGCTCGCTGCGCGTAAATGCGTCTGTCGGGGCCGGTCCCCAGCTCGATCTCCTTTTCCAGCATGCGCCGCTCGGGATCGTACCGTCGCCGGATCACGACGCGCGTTCCCTGGATCAGCTTTTCCTCGCGCCGCGCGAGGCCCGCGACGACGCGCTCGGCGTTCACGACCGCCGCGAGGAACCCGCCTCCCGGCGCGAGGACACGGGCGATCTCGCCGGCGACGCGCGCGTCGTCGGCCGGCTCGGCCGAGCGGCCGAACGCGCTCGCGAAGCTCACGGCCGCGCCGACGCACCGGCTCGCGAGGGGCAGGCTCTCCGGGATCGCGCAGAGGGCGCCGGGCCTGAGGCGCGGGCCGAGGCGCCGCACGGATCCGACGAGGCGGAAGGAGGCGTCGACGCCCACGGTCGCACCGAGTCCGCTCCCGAGGGCCGCGGCCCGGCGGCCCGTTCCACAGCCGAGATCGAGAAACGAGATGCGGCCCGCCTTCGCGAAGGGGGAGAGGACCTCGCGTGCGAACACCGCCTGGGTCCGCGCCTCGCGATCGTCACGCTCCGGATAGAGCGCGAGATACGGCTCTCCGAACCAGTGCTCCCACCAGGGATCGCGGTCCTCGATCACGCCGCCACCGGCGCCGATGATAGGCGGAACTCCCGGGCCGGGCCCGATCAGGACGCCGCGACCGCGATCCGCGCGTCGGCGAACCGGGCGTCGGCGTTGGCGGCGTCGAGCTGCTCGTCGCCCACGACGTCCGCGCGGCGCGCCTCGGCCGCCGTCTTCTCCTGCGCGGCTTTCCCGGCGTCGATCGCGTCCTTCGCGGCCGCTTCGTCGGCGAGGACGCGCACGGCGTCGCCCGCGATCTCGGCGAACCCGCCCCGCACGGCGACGGACGTCTTCTTCGATCCGTCGCGGAAGGTCACGAGGCCGATCCCGAGGAGCGCGATGAGCGGCGTGTGCGCGGGGAGAATCCCCATCTCGCCCTCGAGTCCCGGCAGCGTCACCTCGTCGCAGAGGACGCCCGCGACGACGGCGCGTTCCGGGGTCACGACGGTCAGCGTGAGACGTCCGTCCACGGCGTCAGGCCGCTCCCCGGAGCTTTTCGGCCTTCTCCTGTGCTTCCTCGATCGCGCCGACGTTGAAGAACGCCTGCTCCGGCAGCTCGTCGTGCTTGCCCTCGACGATTTCCTTGAAGGAGCGGATCGTGTCGGCGACCTTCACGTACCGGCCCGGCAGGCCCGTGAACTGCTCGGCGACGTGGAACGGCTGCGAGAGGAAGCGCTGGATCTTCCGGGCGCGGGCCACGATGACCTTGTCGTCCTCGGAGAGCTCGTCGATGCCGAGGATCGCGATGATGTCCTGGAGGTCCTTGTACTTCTGGAGGACCTGCTGGACGGCGCGCGCGACCTTGTAGTGCTCCTCGCCGACCGTGAGCGGCGAAAGGATCTTCGACGTGGAGGCGAGCGGGTCGACGGACGGGTAGATCCCGATCTCGGCGATCTGGCGCGAGAGGACGGTCGTCGCGTCGAGGTGTGCGAACGCGGTCGCGGGCGCCGGGTCCGTGAGGTCGTCGGCCGGGACGTAAATGGCCTGTACCGACGTGATCGAGCCGCGCTTCGTGGACGTGATGCGCTCCTGGAGCTCACCCATCTCGGTCGCGAGGTTCGGCTGGTAGCCGACGGCCGAGGGCATGCGCCCGAGGAGCGCCGAGACCTCGGAGCCCGCCTGCGTGAACCGGAAGATGTTGTCGATGAAGAGGAGGACGTCCTTGCCTTCCTTGTCGCGGAAGTACTCGGCAGCCGTGAGGCCCGTCAACCCGACGCGCAGGCGCGCGCCGGGAGGCTCCGTCATCTGGCCGTAGATGAGAGCGGCCTTGGACTTCTTCCAGTCCTTCGGATCGATGATTCCGGACTCGGTGAACTCGAGCCAGAGGTCGTTGCCCTCGCGCGTGCGCTCGCCGACGCCCGCGAAGACCGAGTAGCCGCCCGCGGCCTTCGCGACGTTGTTGATGAGCTCCATGATGAGAACGGTCTTGCCGACGCCCGCGCCCCCGAAGAGGCCCGTCTTGCCGCCGCGCGTGTAGGGCTCGAGGAGGTCGATGACCTTGATGCCCGTCTCGAACATCTCGACGGACGTGGACTGGTCCTCGTAGGCCGGCGCCTCGCGGTGGATCGGCCAGTGCTCGGTCGTCGTGACGGGGCCCATCTCGTCGACGGGCTCGCCGATGACGTTCAGGACGCGGCCGAGCGTCTCGGGGCCGACGGGGATCGTGATGGGCGCCCCGGTGTCGATCGCCTTCATGCCGCGGACGAGGCCGTCGGCCGGCTTCATCGAGATGCAGCGGACGCGGTTCTCGCCGAGGTGCTGCGCGACCTCGGTGATGATGTCGATGGGGACCGTGGAGAGCTTTTCGTCGTCCACGATGCGGACGGCGTTGAGGATGGTCGGGAGCTTCCCGGCCGGGAACTCCACGTCGACAACGGGTCCGATGACCTGGACGACCCTGCCTTCAGTAGCCATAGGTGCGCAGCCTTTCCGTGTCCCGCGGCCTAGTCGAGCGCCGCGGCTCCCGAGACGATCTCGATGAGCTCTTTCGTGATGCGCGCCTGGCGCGCGCGGTTGTACGTGAGGGTGAGGCCGTCGATGATCTCGCCCGCGTTCTTGGAGGCGCTGTCCATCGCGGTCATCTGCGCGGCGAAGAACGCCGCGTTCGACTCGAGCAGGACGCGGTACATCTGGAACTCGAGGAAGCGGGGCACGAGCGTGCCGAGGATGACGTCCGGCCCGGGCTCGTAGAGGTAGTCCGTGCCGCCGGCGCCGGGGGCGGCCGCCCCGGCCTCGAGACTCACCGGGAGGAGCTTCTTCGTCCGGACGATCTGGGAGATCACGCTCCGGAACTCGTTGTAGACGACATAGACGGCGTCGACCTCGCCCGCGACGAAGCGCGCGCCGAGGTCGCGGGCGATCTCGCTCGCGACCGCCATGTTCAGCTTCGAGAAGAGGCCGGGCCGCGCGTCGAGGATCTCGACCGGCCGCCGCTTCCAGAAGTCGTTCGACTTCTTGCCGAGGGCGATGAGCCGAACCGAGACGCCCTTCTCCTTCTCCTCGCGCAGGAAGGCGCCCACGGCCCGGTTGACGTTCGTGTTGAAGCCGCCGGCGAGGCCCTTGTCGCCGCTGACGGCGACGACGACGACGTTTTTCTCCTCGCGCCCCTGGAGGAGCGGGTGCGCCGGCGTGCCGTCTTCGTTCGCCGGGACGCGCGCCGCCACGGAGGCGAGGGTCGCCTCGAGCGTCGTCGCGTACGGCCGCGCCGAGAGCACCCGGTCCTGCGCGCGGCGCAGCTTCGACGCGGCGACCATCTTCATCGCCTTCGTGATCTGCTGCGTGTTCTTCACGCTGCGGATCCGGCGCCGGATGTCGATCAGGTTGGCCATGGACGCGCCGCGCGGCTCCCTACGCGACCTTCGCTTCGGGCCGCGCGGCGAGGAAGACCTTCTTCGCCTCGGCGACCGCCGCCGAGAGCGCCTCCTCGATCTCCTTCGTGAGCTTGCCCGCGACGCGGATCTCGTCGAGGAGGGACTTCTTCTGGTCCTTCAGGTACTCGTGGAGCGACGTCTCGAACGGGAGGACGGCCTCGACGAGCAGGTCGTCGAGGAAGCCCTTCGTCCCGGCGAAGACCGACGACACCTGCAGGCCGACGTCCATCGGGACGTACTGGTTCTGCTTGAGGATCTCGACGAGGCGCCGGCCGCGGTTGAGCTGGGCCTGCGTCGTCTTGTCGAGGTCGGAGCCGAACTGGGCGAACGCCGCGAGCTCGCGGAACTGCGCGAGATCCAGGCGCAGCGTGCCCGAGATCGCGCGCATGACCTTGATCTGCGCCGACCCGCCGACGCGCGACACCGAGATGCCGACGTTGACGGCCGGACGCTGGCCCGAGAAGAAGAGGTCCGACTCGAGGAAGATCTGGCCGTCCGTGATCGAGATGACGTTCGTCGGGATGTAGGCCGAGACGTCGCCCGCCTGCGTCTCGATGATCGGCAGCGCCGTCAGCGAGCCGCCGCCCTTCTCCTTGCTGAGCTTGCTCGCGCGCTCGAGGAGCCGGCTGTGGAGGTAGAAGACGTCGCCGGGGTACGCCTCGCGGCCCGGGGGCCGGCGCAGGAGCAGCGAGATCTCGCGGTAGGACGCCGCCTGCTTCGAGAGGTCGTCGTAGATGACGAGCGCGTGGCGGCCGTTGTACATGAAGTACTCGCCCATCGCGCAGCCCGCGTACGCGGCGATGTACTGGAGGGGCGCCGGGTCGGACGCCGACGCCGCGACGATGATCGTGTGGTCCATCGCGCCGTGCTTCTCGAGCGTCTGGACGACCTGCGCGACCGTCGAGTTCTTCTGCCCGATCGCGACGTAGACGCAGATGACGTCCTTGCCCTTCTGGTTGATGATCGCGTCGAGCGCGATGGCGGTCTTGCCGGTCTGGCGGTCGCCGATGATGAGCTCGCGCTGGCCGCGGCCGATCGGGATCATCGCGTCGATCGCCTTGATGCCGGTCTGCATCGGCTCCTTGACAGGCATGCGATCGACGACGCCGGGCGCGAGGCGCTCGACGGGGTAGAACTCCTTCGAGGCGATCGGGCCCTTGCCGTCCAGCGGGATGCCGAGCGGGTTCACGACGCGGCCGACGAGGGCGTCGCCGACCGGCACGGACACGATGCGCTTCGTGCGCTTGGCCGTGTCGCCTTCCTTGACGAGGCTCGTCTCGCCCATGAGCACGCAGCCGACGTGCGACTCCTCGAGGTTCAGCGCGAGGCCGAACACCTCGTTCGGGAACGCGATGAGCTCGCCGGCCATCGCCTTGTCGAGCCCGTAGACGAGCGCGATGCCGTCGCCGACCGAGATGACCGTGCCGACCTCGTCGACGTCGACGCCCTGCGTGACGCCCGCGAGCTGGGCCTTGATGAGCTGGGTGATTTCCTGGGCGGTGATGTCGGCCATAAGCTTCTTTCTCCGGTCAAGACGCCGGGGCGAGTGCGTGCAGCGCGGCGCGAGCCTTCTCGAGCCGGCGCGCGAGCGACGCGTCGAGGCGGGCGCTGCCCACCGAGACGACGAAGCCGCCGAGGAGCGAGGGGTCGACGGACGGGACGACGCGCACGGTCGACCCGGTGCGGCCCTCGACCATGCGGCGCAGGGCCTCGAAGACCGCATCGTCGAGCGGGCGCGCGCTCGTGACGTGCGCCTCGAGGGTGCGGCGCTCGCGGTCCAGCCGCTCGCGCACGGCCGCGAGGAACGCCGGGAGGCGGTGCACGCGTCGGTTCTGGAGGAGGATGTCGAGGAGACGGCCCCCGAGCGCGTCGACGCCGACCTTCGCGGCGACGGCGTCGAGAAGCGCCTTGCGGCGCGTCCGCTCGACGCCGGGGTTCGCGAGGACCTTCGAGAGCTCCGTGTTCGACTCGATCGCGTGGGCGACCGCGTCGAGCGCCGGAAGCTGCGCGTCGACGGCCTCGGCGGAGCCCGCGACGGCGAAGAACGCGTCGACATAGGGGCGCGTGAATCGTTCGGCCATCGTCAGCCCTTCGTCCGCGCCGAAAGCTCGGCCACGCCCTCGGCGACGAGGCGCTTCTCGTCCTCGGGCGTGACGTTCTTCGCGAGGATCTCGCGGGCGACCTCGACGGCGAGGTCGCCCGCGTAGGCGGTCAGCTCGGCGCGCGCGGCGCGCACGCGGTTGTCCACGTCGGTCGAGGCGCGCGCGAGGAACCGCGCCGCGTCTTCCTCGGTCTGCTTGAGAAGGGCCGCGTGCTCGGCCTCGGCGTCGCGCCGCGCGCTCTCCCGGAGGTTCGCAAGCTCGGTTTCGATCTGCGCGAGCCGGCTGGCGAGCTCGGCCGCGAGCGCCTCGGCGCGCTTCCGGTCGTCCTCGGCCTTCGCGAGCGTCTTGGCGACCTCGGTCCGGCGGGTGCCGAAGAACTCCGCGACGGGCTTGCGCAGGAAATACCAGAGAAGCCCGAGAAACGCAGCGAGGTTCGTGACCTGCCAGAAGAGGTTCGGAACGCCGAGGAAACCCTTCGCGGCTTCGTGCCCTTCCTGCGCCAGGCCGAGCAGAATCGAGGAGATCACGCCAGCCTCCGCCCGAGCGCGAGCGAGGCGATCTCGCCCGCCGTCGTGCGGACGTTCTTGGCGAGCTCTGCGCGCGCCGCGGCGATCTCGGCGTCGAGCTTGGCCTGGGCCGCAGCCGCGGCCAGCCGGGCCTTCTCGCGGGCCTCGTCGAGAAGCGCTTGTCGCTTCGCGTTCGCCGCGTTCCGGGAAGCCTGCCGCGCGGCCACGGCCTCGCGACGGGTCTCGGTCAGACGGCGGTCGATCGAGGCGAGCGTCTCTTTCTCGTTCTCGAGCGCTTTCGCGAGTGCGTCCGTCGCCGTTGCGGCCTTCTTCTCGCGCTCCTCGAGGATCGACCCGAGCGGCTTGAAGACCCACGCGCGCAGAACGGCGTACGTGGCCCAGAAGAGGACCATGATGATCAGCAGGGAGAGATCGGGAAGCTGCATGTCGGTCCGTCGAGCGTCGTCGCCTGCGCGGGCCGGGACCTCGAGGAACGGCCTCGAAGGAGGCGGGGCAACGGCCCGGAAGCGCGCGCTGGCCGGCGCGTTATCTCACAGCGGCGGCATCGGGTCAAACCTCGGGCGCGCCGGCCGCGGCCCTTCCCGCGCTTTCCCCCGCCTGCCATGATTCCGACCCCAGGGGCCATGCGCGCGAAACAAGAATTAATCGATCGTTTTGTAACGACGCTCGAGGGAGCCGACCGGCTCTGGGACGAGAAGATCGCCGTCCTGCGGCCGGGCGAGATCGCCTGTCGGCCGGGCTGCTTCGGATGCTGCGTCGGACTCTTCGCGATCGGCCTGCCGGAAGCACTCGCGCTGCGCCACGCGGTGTCCGGGCTCCCCGCGGCGGCTCGCGCGGCGGTCCTCGCCCGGGCGACGCGCGCGGTCGAACAGAGCGCCGCGACGTTTCCCGGCGATGCTGCGGCGGGTCTCCTCGATCCGGAGAGAAGCGAGGCGGCCGAGGAGGCGTGGTTCCTCGACGCGCGCGGAACACCCTGCCCCGCGCTCGAGCTCCCTTCCGGCCGGTGCCTGGCGTACGCCGCGCGCCCCACGACCTGCCGCACGTACGGTCTCGCCCTCCGCGCGGGCGGCGAGACGCTCGTCTCGGCCTGCGAACTGAACTTCCCCGCGGCCCCCGGCGGGCGCGTCCATTCGACAGCGATCGCGGCGGAGGACCTTACCGCCGTCGACCAGGCGCTCGTCGAGGCCGCGGCGGAGGCCGGGCTCCCCGCGGGCCTCGAGACGACGATCGCGCACGCGCTCACGGGCGCGGCGTTCGACATCTTGTAGGCGGGAACCCGTCACGCGGGTTCCCGCACCTTCCGCTCGGCGTGCTTCGCCGGCTCCGCTGGCGCTCGCCGGCCTCAGCCGCCTGCGCCCTCCGGGGCCGGTCGGGCGGTGCCCGCCTCGACGGCGCCCTGGATCACGGCGCCCTCTTCGACGACGAGCGCCGGCGCGTGGACCTCGGCAAAAAGCCTTCCGCCCGCGTGGACCTCGATCCGCTCCCGGGCGTGAATGACGCCGCGGACCGTACCCGACACCGCGAGACGCCCGACGCGGATCTCGCCCTCGACGAGGCCCCCGTCTCCGACCACGAGCTCGGCGTCCGAGACGATCGTGCCCTTGAAGGCGCCGTCGATCCGGAACACGTCGTCGAACGTGAGCGTGCCCTCGAGCCGCGCGCCGCGGTCGAGGAATCCGTTGAGGGTGCCGCCGGACTTCTTCGTGCTCACGCCTCTCCCCCGCCCGAAAGCTTCTCGAAGAGGCCGATGAGCTCCTCCTCCGAGTAGAACGCAATGCGCACCTCGCCGCCGCGTTTCTTCCTCCGGATCTCGACCTTCGTGCCGAGGGCGCGCGCGAGCCGGAGTTCCGCGTCGCGAGTGTCGGCGTCGACCGCGCGGTGCTTCCTTTTCTTCGCGCCGCCGCCCTTCGCGAGCGCCGTGACGCGCGCCTCGACGGCGCGCACGCTCAGGCCGCGGCGGGCGACCTCCTTCGCGAGCGCCTCCTGGTCCGCAGCGGACGACAGCGCGAGGAGCGCGCGCGCGTGCCCCGCCGTGAGCGCGCCCGACTCGAGCGCCTCGCGCACCGCGGCCGGAAGCTTCAGGAGACGCAGCGCATTCGCGACCGTCGCGCGGTCCTTGCCGACGCGCTCGGCGACGTCCTCCTGCGTGAGGCCGAAGTCCTCGCGCAGGTGACGGTAGGCTTCGGCTTCCTCGAGCGCCGTGAGGTCCCGGCGCTGGACGTTCTCGACGAGGGCGATCAGGAGGTGGTCGCGGTCCGCGACGCCTTCGCGCACAACGACGGGAACCTCGGACAGGCCCGCGAGGCGCGCCGCGCGGACCCGCCGTTCACCTGCGAGGATCCGGTAGCGCTCCCCTTCGCGCGTGACGAGGACCGGCTGAAGGATCCCCGTCTTCGCGATCGAGCGCGAGAGCTCGGCGATGCCGTCGTCGTCGAAGCGGCGGCGGGGCTGCCGCCTGTTCGCGTCGAGGAGAGCGAGCGGCACCGTGCGCAGGCCGCCGGCCTCGCGGCCTGGCTTCGCCGTGGGAATCAGGGCCGACAGGCCTCGGCCGAGCGCGGTCTTTCGGGACATCGCCGGAATCGTAACAGCCGCGGCGCGGAGGCCCGGCCCTCAGGACGTCAGCGTGCGTCGCGCCGGAGCATCTCGCGGGCGATGGCGAGGTACGCCTCGGCCCCCCGCGAGCGCGCGTCGTAGAGGAGGATCGGCTTTCCGAAGGACGGCGCCTCGGCGAGCCGCACGCTGCGCGGGACCGGCGTTCGGAACACGCGGTCGCCGAAGTGCTTCCGGATCTCCTCGAGGACCTGGCGCGAGAGGTTCGTCCGCTCGTCCCACATCGTCGGGACGACGCCCGCGACCTCGAGGGCCGGGTTGAGGCTCTCCTTCACGCGCTCCATCGTCGCGAGGAGCTCGGAAACGCCCTCGAGCGCGTAGTACTCGCACTGGATCGGAAGCAGGAGCCCGTCGGCCGCCGCGAGCGCGTTGAGCGTGAGGAACCCGAGCGAAGGCGGGCAGTCGACGAGGACGTACTCGAACCGGTCCTTCACGCCGGCGAGGCGCTCCTTGAGCCGGAATTCCCGCCGCTCGGCGCCCACGAGCTCGACCTCGGCGCCGACGAGGTCGCGGTTTGCGGGCAGGAGCGTCAGGCAGGGCAGCTCGGTTTCCCGCGCGACTTCCTCGAACGCGGCCTCGCCGAGCAGCCAGTCGTACGTGGTGCGTGCGAGCTCGGCCTTGTCGACGCCCAGGCCGCCGGTCGCGTTCCCCTGCGGGTCGAGATCGACGAGGAGGACCGGCCGCTCCAGCGCGGCAAGGGCGGCCGCGAGGCTGACGGCGGTCGTGGTCTTCCCCACTCCGCCCTTCTGGTTCGCGACGGCGAGAACGCGATGTTTCACGTGAAACGCTCCAGGACGAGGAGGCCGCGGCGCTCGCTCAAGGGGTCGCGGTGGAACGCGGACGATTTCGCGCGGCTGTCCCGGACGGCGTCTTTCACGAGCGGCTCGGTCGTCCAGAGGAGCGCCCGGGCGCCGGGCGCGAGGACGGGCCGGGCGGCGGAGACGAGCTTCCCCGCCGAGCCGACGGCGCGGGTCGTGAGGACGTCGAAGGGCCCGCTTTTCGCCATCGGAAAGGAGTCGGGGAATCTAGCGTTCACGACGCCGAGCGTCAACGACAGGCGCTCGCCGGCCTCGCGGAGAAACGCGCACTTCTTCCCAACCGATTCGACGAGCGTACCCGCGAGGTCGCGCCGCACGAGGAGGAGCGGAACCGCCGGGAACCCGCCGCCCGACCCGAGATCGAGAAGGCGACGCCCCGCGCCGGGCGGCGGAAGGAAGGGAAGGCCGAAAAGCGCGTCGAAAAGGTGGGAGGACGCCAGGGCTTCCGGCTCGGCTGCGCGCGCCGACACGAGATTCACCTCCGCGTTTCTTTCGAGGAGGAACGCGAGGTACGCCTCGAGGGCGTCTCGTTCACGCGCGGCGGCCTCGCGTGCGCCGGCCGGGAGCGCGGACACCGCGCGCGCCACGGCGGCGCGCAGTCGGCTGTCTGCGGCCGCTTTCACGCGGCCGCGCTCCGGTCCCGCGCCAGAAGCCGCGCGAGAAGGAGCGCCGCAGCCGCCGCGGTCACGCCGGGGATGCGCGCGGCCTGTCCGAGCGTGCCCGGCCGATGCCGCTCGAGCTTTTCCACCGCTTCGAGCGAAAGCCCCGGAACGCCGCGGTAGACGAAGTCGCGGGGGATGCGCCGCCCGCCCGCGCGCTTCAGCCGAGCAACGGTCTGCCGCTCGCGCGCGAGGAAGCCCGCGTACCGGAGCTCGGAGGCGACGCGGTCCAGCGCCTCGGCGTCGAGCGCGGCGAGGTCGTCTCTCGCCGTTTCGCCGAGCGTTTCGGCAAGAAACGTTCGCAGCGAGGCGACGTCGAGGTCCGGGCGACGGAGCAGTCCCGCCAGCGACGTCTCCTCGCCGACGTCGACGCCCTCCTCGGCGAGGCGGGCGCGCGTCGCGCGGTCCGGCGTGACCCGCGCCGCTTCGAGCGCCGCGGACACGCGGGCGTGGCGCGCCTCGGCCTCGAGAATCGGCCCGGCGTCTTCCGGCGCGACGAGCCCGAACGCGACCGCCTTCTCCGTGAGGCGCGCGTACGCACTGTCGGCGCCGAGGAGGAGCCGGTGCTCGGCGCGCGACGTGAGGAGCCGGTAGGGCTCGTCGAGGCCGAGCGTCACGAGGTCGTCCAGCATCACGCCGACGTAGGCCTCGTCTCGCGAAAGAACGAGAGCCTCGCCGAGGTCCTTCGCCGAACGCGCCGCGTTCGCGCCCGCGACGAGCCCCTGGCCCGCCGCCTCTTCGTAGCCGGACGTTCCGTTGATCTGGCCTGCGAGGAAGAGCCCCGGGAGCGCGCGCGTCTCGAGCGACACGTCCAGCTGTTCCGGGAATACGACATCGTACTCGACCGCGTACGCGGGGCGAAGGATCTCGGCCCGCTCCAGGCCATTAATCAATCGTACGATTTGTTCTTGTGTCGCGGGCGGCAGCGACATCGAAAGACCGTTCAGATAGAGCCAGTCTGTCGAGAGGCCCTCGGGCTCGACGAAGATCTGGTGGCGCGCCTTGTCGGGGAACCGCACGACCTTGTCCTCGATGGACGGGCAGTACCGCGGCCCGCGGCCCGTGATCCGTCCCGAGTAGAGCGGTGAGAGCGGCAGGCTCCCGCGGATGAGGTCGTGCACGCGCTCGCCGGTGTGCGTGAGCCAGCAGTCCACCTGCGGCTGTACGGGGAACGTCCCGCCGCGCGAACGGAACGAGAACGGCACGGGCTGCGCGTCGCCCGCCGCGCGATCCATCCGCGAAACGTCCACGCTTCCCGCGCGGACGCGCGGCGGCGTCCCCGTCTTCATGCGCCCGAGCCGGAGGCCGAGCGCCGAGAGGGCGCCGGAAAGAGACTTCGCCGGCGGCTCGTCCCACCGCCCCGACTCGCGGCGGCTCTCCCCCACGTGCACGAGGCCCGAAAGAAAAGTCCCCGTCGTCACGACGGCGGCGCGGCACGGGAGCGTCCGGCCGTCTTCGAGGACGATGCCCGCGAGCCTCCCCTTTTCCACCGCGAACCCCGCCGCCGTTCCGGCGGCCACCGTGACGCGCGGGGCCGACTCCACGACGCGGCGCAGCTCCGCCGCGTAGAGCACCTTGTCCGACTGGCAGCGCAGGCCGCGCACGGCCGGCCCTCGCGACGCGTTCAGCACCTTGAACTGGATCGCCGTGCGGTCCGCGACGAGGCCCATCGCGCCGCCGAGCGCGTCGATCTCGCGCACGACCTGGCCCTTTGCGAGCCCGCCGACCGCCGGATTGCAGCTCATGCGCCCGATCGTCGCGGGGTCGCCGGTGACGAGGAGCGTCGCCGCGCCGAGGCGCGCCGCCGCCAGCGCGGCCTCCGCGCCCGCGTGCCCGCCCCCGACGACGACGACGTCCCATCTTCCGCTCGAGGAGGCTCCGCTCACGGCCGACACTTTAACGGCGACGTCTACTTGCCGACGCAGAACGTCGCGAAGATGCGGTCCAGGAGATCCTCCGTGGCGGTCTCCCCCGTGATCGCGCCGAGCGCGACGAGGCCTTCGCGTGCGCGCGACGCCACGAGCTCGGCGTCGCGCCTTCCCGCCGCGAGCGCGGC
Organism: Thermoanaerobaculia bacterium; assembly: GCA_044229475.1. Classification (GTDB taxonomy): domain Bacteria; phylum Acidobacteriota; class Thermoanaerobaculia; order UBA5066; family UBA5066; genus Fen-183. The sequence continues at coordinate 35,109 of JBGASW010000007.1, forward strand.
GGCCTCCGCGAGAAGGCGCGCCGCCGAGTCGAGCGCTTCCTTGTGCCGCGCGAGGACGAGCAACTCCCCTTCGGTTTCCATGAGGCCCAGCCGTGCGGCGATCGCGCCGCGCAGCGCGTCGAGGCCGGCGCCGGTGACGGCGGAAACGATGAGCTCAGAAAGGGAAGAAGAAGAGGAAAGAGACGAGAGGAGATCTTCTTTGAAAGGGGCCGCGGGGGGCGCCGGCGCCGCGGCCGATGCCGGCGGCTCTTCGGGCGGCCGCGCCAAGAGGTCGGCCTTCGTCATCACGACGAGCGCGCTCTCCCCTCTTCCCCTTCTAAGAAAATCTTCGTCCTCTTCGTTCCTCCCGGTCCGCGCATCGACAACGTACACGACGAGGTCCGCGCTCTCCCCCGCGCGCTCCGCGACGGCGATTCCGATCCGCTCGACCTCTTCCTTCGCGTCGCGCAGGCCCGCCGTGTCGACGAACGTCACGCTCTCCCCCGCGATCTCCACGCTCTCCGTGATCGCGTCGCGCGTCGTGCCCGGCGTCGCCGTCACGATCGCGCGGTCGCTCCCGACGAGCGCGTTGAAGAGCGTCGACTTCCCCGCGTTCGGCCGGCCGAGGATGGCGACGACGGGCCTTCGGTCTCCCGTCGCACGCGCCGCGTTCGCGAGCGACGCGAGATCGGCCGCGACGGCGGCGAGATGGGCGCCCGCGCGCTCCGCCTCCTCCGCAGGCACGTCCTCGGCGAAGTCGAGCGCGGCTTCGAGGGACGCGAGCGCGTCCAGGGCCCGCTCGCGCGCGGCGTGCACGCGCGCGGACAACGCGCCCTCGACCAGCCCGAGCGCGCGCCGGGCGGCGCCCCGGCTCTCGGCGCGCGCGAGGGCCGCGAGGCCCTCGGCCTCGGCGAGGTCCAGCTTTCCGTTCCGGAGCGCCCGACGCGTGAACTCGCCGCGCGCGGCGGGCCGCGCACCGGCGCGCCGCGCCGCGTCCACGAGGCCGAGGACGACGCCCGGCGAGCCGTGACAGACGAACTCGACGACCTCCTCGCCCGTGGGCGAGTGCGGCGCCGCCCAGAAGAGGACGACGGCGCGGTCCAGGGCGCGGCCCTCGGCGTCCACGAGGCGCAGGAGACGCGCTTCGCGCGGGACCGGCTCGGCGGGGAAGTCCGGCGCGAGGCGGCGCGCGACGGTGCACGCCGCCCCGGCGGGGCCCGTCAGCCGGACGACGGCGAGGGCCGAGACGCCGGGCGGCGTCGCGGGAGCGACGAGCACGTCGCCCCCGCGTTCACGGTCGCCGGCGAGCGGCGACATCCGCGGCGGCCCGCCCTCAGGACGCCTTCGGCTTCATTGAAGAATGCCCGAGGTCCGTGAAGCGGTTGAGGAGCATCTGCTGGGCGATCGTGAGGATGTTCTGCATGAGCCAGTAGAGAACGAGGCCCGACGGCACGTCCTTGAACAGGAAGCCCATGACGAGCGGCATGATGTTCTGGACGCGCTTCATCGTCGCGTCGCCCGTCGTCGGCGTCATCTGCTGCTGGATCCACATCGTCGCCGTCATGAGGATCGGCGTGACGTAGTACGGGTCCTTCGCGGAGAGGTCGGTGATCCAGAGCATGAACGGCGCGTGCCGCAGCTCGATCGAGTGCGCGAGGAGGTTGTAGAACGCGATGAGGATCGGCATCTGCAGGAGGAGGGGCAGGCATCCGCCCGCGGGATTCACGCCCTCCTGCTTATAGAGGCCCATCATCTCCTCGTTCATCTTCACGCGGGCCTGCGGGTCCTGCTTGATGCGCGAGCCCCACTTCGTCCGGATCGCCTCCACCTTCGGCTGCAGCGCGCCCATCTTCTTCATCGAGACGAGCTGCTTGTGCGTGAGCGGGTAGAGGAGGACCTTGATGACGACCGTGATGAGGAGAATCGCGACGCCCCAGTTCCCGACGTACCGGTGGATCGCGCGCAGGCCCCACAGGAGCGGCTTCACGAGGACCGCGAACCAGCCGTAGTCGATCACGCGGTCGAGGCCGGGCCGCGTCTTCTCGAGGATGTCGATCGCCTTCGGCCCGAGGAAGACGTCCGTCGCGAGCGCGCCGGTCCCGGAGAGAACGACCTCGCTCTCGGCCGCGGGCACGGGCGCGGCGGACGGGGTCGCGGCGGGCGCCGCAGTCTGCGCGGGGACGGGGGCGCTCAGGGAGACGGGGCGGAGCGCGACGACGCCCTGGGCGCCGGGCAGGAACGCCGTGAGGAAGTAGTTGTCCTCGAGCCCGGCCGCGACGAGGCCCGTGAGTCCCGGCACGGCCTCCTTGAGGCCGTCCTTGGCGCGCCGCGTGACCGAGCCGCCCGGGGCGACCGTGATGGTCCCGCCCGGGGTCGAGTAGCGGCTCTGCAACTCCTCGCCCGACGGGTTGCCGATGCTCGGGCCGAGGACGACGCCGACCGGGCCCGCCGCGCCGCCGGGGCCCTCGCGCTCGACCTTCAGGCCGAGAACGTACGCGTTGCGAAACAGGTACGTCACGGTCAGTCCGTTGCCGTCCGCCTCGCGGTACCGGAACCGCACGGTCTTCTCGCTCCCGTTCTCTTCCTTCGCGACGGTGAAGCGCGCCTTCGCCGCGCGTGCGAGAAACGCGTCCGCCGGGTCGAGGGCGAGCGTGCGCCCGGGATACGGCGCGTCCTGCCGCACGAGGTCGAGCGGCTTGCCCGCGCCGTCGCGGTGCTGCGCGAGGACGAACGCGCGGAGGACGGCGCCCTCGTTCGAGAGGCGCGCCGTGTAGAGCGGCTGGACGACCTCGACGGTCTCGGCGGCTGCCGCGACGATCGGCTCGACCGGAACCGCCGGCGCGACGGGCTGCGGTGAGAGAGCGGCCGGGCCGGGCGCCGCCGCCGTGGCGGGGGAGGCCGTGGCGGGAGTTCCCGGCGCCGCCGTTCTGGGTGCGGCTGCCGCCGGCGCCGCCGGCTTCGCAGGCGCGGGGGCCGGCGGCGGGAAGAGCACGTACCAGCCGATCAGGACGGCGGCCGAAAGGGCGAACGCGAGGACGAGGCGTTTGGTCTCCAAGAGGTCTCCTTGGACGATCTTCTCAGGGTACGGGGTCGTGGCCGCCCGCGTGGAACGGATGGCAGCGCGCCAGCCGCCGGGCGGCGAGCAGAAGGCCGCGGGAAAGGCCGTGGCGTAGGACCGCGGCGCGCGCGTATTCCGAACACGTCGGCGTGAAGCGGCAGGCCGGGGGCAGCAGGGGAGAGATGAGCTTCTTGTAGGCGCCAAAGACCGCCGCCGCCGCGCGGGCGCCGGCGCCCGGCGCGGCCTGCGGGTGGGCGCCGGGCGTCGACACGGCCGCGCTCACGCGCGCTCCGGCCACGCGGCGAGGGCGGCCCGATCGAGCAGCGCGCGGAGCTCGGCGTCGAGCGCCGGATACGGCGCGGTCGCGGCTTTCGCCATCACGTTCACGACGACCTCGAGGGACGCGCCCAGGGGAGCGACGGCGCGCCAGCGGCGGTAGATCTCGCGCACCCGGCGCCGGGCGCGGTTGCGCAGGACGGCGTTTCCGACCTTGCGCGTGGCCGTGATCCCGAGCCGGCCGGCGCCGTCCCTGGGTCGCGCGAAGACGACGACGAGCCGGCCGTGATGGCGGCGGCCCGCGTCGTACGTCGCCGTGAAGTCCCGGCGCGCGGCGATCCTCAGGCGGCGCGGAAACGCCTCCGCGCGCGGGCGGCGCGGGGCGGGCGGGGCGCTTGGGTTCATGGACCGGCTCTTGGGCCGGGGGAGCCCGGCGGCGGCCCAGGCCCCTCCTCCGCTCAGGCGGAGAGGGTCTTGCGGCCCTTGGCCCGGCGGCGGGCGAGGACGGCGCGGCCCGTCTTGGTTCTCATCCGGACGAGGAACCCGTGCGTCCTCTTCCGGTGGCGGTTGTTGGGCTGGAATGTGCGCTTCGTTTTGGCCATGGTTGGCGGGCCCTCCGGCGGGGAGGGGGATTCTCCGGGTCCGGGCCCCGCCTGTCAACCCGATGCGCCTTGGACGGCCGGAGAGCGGGTGGTAGGCTCTCGCCCCCCGACGCCGAATCGATTTGCACAGCGGTGGACATCCTGTGGAAAAAGCCAACTCCTGGGCCAAGATTCTCGAACACCTGAAGACCCGCGTCGACGAGCGGGAGTTCGACTCCTGGTTTCGCGATTCCCGGCAGAAGTCCGAGACCGCCGACGCGATCTTCGTCCAGGTGCGGACGCCCCTCTTCGTCGATTACATCCCTGAGGCTTACGCCCAGCAGATCGCCGAAGCCGCCCGTCTCGCAGGCGTCGGGACCCGCGAGATCCGGTTCGGCGCCGACGGGGACTACCGCTCCGCGGTGAACCCGCAGAAGGTCCCGGCCGAGCCGCGGCGCCGGGCCGGCGGTCTGAACCCCGCCTACACGTTCGAGAATTTCGTGACGGGTTCGTCGAACCGGCTCGCCCACGCGGCCGCGCTGCGGGTCGCCGACCAGACCTCGCGCCAGTACAACCCGCTCCTCGTCTGCGGCGGCACGGGTCTCGGCAAGACGCACCTCATGCAGGCCATCGGGCACCGGCGCCTCTCGCGCCACCCGGGCGAGAAGGTCATCTACCTGACGTCCGAGAATTTCGTGAACGAGGTCGTCCTCGGCCTGAGGTTCAACAAGATGGAGGCCGTTCGCCAGCGGTTCCGCGCCGCCGACATCCTCCTCCTCGACGACGTCCAGTTCGTCGTCGGCAAGGAAGCCTCCGAGAACGAGCTCTTCCACACGTTCAACGCGCTTTACGACGAGGGCAACCAGATCGTCTTCTCCTCGGACGTGCCGCCGCGCGAGATCCCCGGCCTCACGGAGCGTCTCAAGAGCCGTTTCGAGGGCGGGCTCATCGTGGACATCCAGCTGCCCGATTTCGAGACGAAGGTCGCGATCCTCCGGCAGAAAGCGGATGCGCACGAGGTCGCGCTGGACGACGACGTCTCGTTCTTCCTCGCCTCGAAGATCAAGTCGTCGATCCGCGAGCTGGAGGGCTACTTCAACCGCGTGGTCGCGTACGCGTCGCTCAAGGGCGAGCCCGTCTCGCTCGACCTCGCACGCGAGTCGCTGAAGGACGTCTTCCGCGCCGAGGAGTCCGTTGCGTCTCCCGCCGAGATCGTCAAGGGCATCGCGGCGCACTACGGGCTGAAGCCGAACGAGATGCGTGCGCGGTCCAAACGCGGGCCGATCGTCTTTCCCCGCCAGGTCGCGATGTACGTCCTGAAGGAGGCGACGCACCTCTCCCTTCCGGAGATCGGCCGTCTCTTCTCCGACAAGCACCACACGACGGCACTCCACGCGGTGCGCAAGATCGCGGCGATGCGCGAGGAGGATCCCGAGTTCGACCGTCTCGTCGCGGGTTTCCTGGCGCAGTACCGCTGACTTTTCCACGCTTTTTTCCACCCGTTTTCCTCCCCGCCGAGCGGCCTCTTGGATAACCCGTTGAGCGCGTTTTTGCTGCCCCGTGAATACACAATCGATTGGCAGGGGATACACAGGGTATTATGTTACTCAAGTCATTTAAAATAAATGATTTACGTACATCTACACTTTTTGACACTTCCTACGACTTCTACTTCTTTTGGGGGGTTCTGGATGATACGATTCAGATTCCTTAAGGAGTCGTCGTGGAGCTGACAATTCCGGCCTCGGTTCTCGCCCGCGAACTCAGCCTGATTCAGGGCGTCGTGGAGAAGAGAACCACGCACCAGATCCTCACGAACGTGCTTCTCGAAGCGCGAAACGGCGTCCTCGCCCTCACGGCGACAGATCTGGACACGACGCTCGTGTCCGAGATCCCGACGACGGCGCAGAAGAGCGCCGGGGCCGTCACGGCGCCGGCCCGCCGGCTTTACGACGTCGTGCGCGAGCTGCCGCCGAACGCCGAACTCAGGCTCAAGGTGCTCGAGAACAATCACGTCTCCCTCGAGTGCAAGGAGCCGAAGCTGCGGATCCGGCTCAACGGCCTGCCGGCCGGGGACTACCCCACGCGCCCGGAGCCTGCCGGGGGACCGTCGCTCACGCTCCCGTTCGGCGCGTTGCGCCGCATGGTCGACAAGGTCCGTTTCGCGGTCTCGACCGAGGAGATGCGCCTTCAGCTGCAGGGGGCGCTCCTGAAGGCGAAAAACGGCGTCGTCGAGATGGTCGCGACGGACGGACACCGGCTGGCCCTCGTCGAGGTGGACGGGTCGAAAGCCGATTCGGGATTCGAGCCCGTGCTCGTTTCCAAGAAGATCCTGGACGAGCTCGGAAAACTCGACGCGGCCGACGATGCGGCCGTGACGATCGTGCGCGGCACCAACCACATCGGGTTCGTCGTCGGCGCGCGCAAGCTCTTCTCGAAGCTCGACGAACGGCGCTTTCCCGACTACGAAAAGGTCATCAGCAAGGAGAACGACAAGAAGGCCGTCGTTCCGCGCGAGGAGCTCCTGGGCGCGGTCCGCCGCATCGCGCTGCTCTCCGGCGACCGGACGAAGGCCGTGAGCCTCGCGTTCGACAAGGGCTCCCTCGTCGTCTCGTCCGAGAGCCAGGAGGTCGGCGACGGCTCGCAGGAGATCCCCGCGACGTACGACGCCGCCCCCGTGACGCTTCGCCTCAACGCACGCTACCTCGAGCAGTTTCTCGAGGCGGCCGAGACCAAGGACGTCCACCTGTTCGTCAAGGACGAGCAGGCCCAGTGCCAGGGTCGGCCCGGAGAGCCCCTCGGCGGCATCCGGAGCTATCTCTACGTCGTCATGCCGATGCGGATGTAAAAGGCCTAGTGGAGATTCTGTCCCTCACTTCGGACGCGTTCCGGAACCTCGCCAGCACCCGGCTCGAGTTCCACCCGAGGCTCAACCTCGTGGTGGGAGACAACGGGCAGGGCAAGACGAACCTCCTCGAGGCGCTCGCGCTGGTTTCCGGACGGGCGTCGTTCCGCACCCGCGACCTGGCGGAAGTGCGCGAGCACCTCTCCCCGCGCACGGTCGTGTCCGCGCGCGTACGCGAGGCGGGCGATCCGCGCACCGACGCGACGCTCGGCCTCGTCCTCGCGGCCGGGGTCCGCGAACACTACCGGGACGGAAAGCGCGTGACGCGGCTCGCAGCCGCCCGCGCGCTGCCCGCGGTCTTTCTCACGTCGCGCGACCTCGCGCGCCTTTCGGGGCCGGCCGCCGACCGGCGCCGCGCGCTCGACCGGGCCGCGCTCGCGGTGGATCCCGAGCACGCGCGCACGCTCGCGCAGTACGAGAAGGCGCGCGCGGCCAAGACGCGGCTCCTCGCGCTCTCGCCGCGTTACGACGCCGACGAGATGTCCGTCTACGAGTCCACCCTCGCCGAGACCGGCGCGCGGATCGCCTTGACCCGCCGCGCGACGCGCGCGCGCCTCGAGACCGAGATCGCGCGCGCCGCCGAAGCCCTCGGGTCCCCGTTCCGGGGCGTCGCGCTCGAGCTCGTGAGCGACCTCCCGGTGGAGGGCGAGGCGGCGGACCTCGCGAGGGCCCTGGCCGTGCTCATGCGGGAGAGGAAGGCCGACGAGCGGCGGGCCCAGCGCTGCCTTGCCGGGCCGCATCGCGACGACGTCGTGCTGAAGGCCGAGGGCGTCCCGGTCGCGGCGCGCGCCTCCTCCGGCGAGACGCGGACGTTTCTTCTCGCGTGGACGCTCGCCGAGATGACGCTCATGGCCGAATCGGCGGGCAACCCGCCGGTCCTCGCGTTCGACGACTTCGACTCGGAGTGGGACCCGCGCGTCCTCGGCGCGTTTGCCGAGGCGCTCCCGGAGGACGGGCAGATCTTCCTCTCGTCCGCGCGGCCGGAGGCCGTGCGGGGCCTCCCGCTGCCCGCGGGCGCCCTTTACCGCATGGCGGCCGGCCGCCTCGCGCGCGAGGGAATCCTCGGAGCGGGACGGGCCGCGACGCGCGTCGCCCGTGGAGGAGCGCGATGAGCGCCGCGGGAGCGCCGGGAGATCCCGTGGCGCCCGGGGCCGGCGTGCCGGTGGACCCGGCCGCGGCGAACCCGAACGCGGGAGACGACTACGGCGCCGCGTCGATCAAGCTCCTCAAGGGGCTCGAGGCCGTGCGCAAGCGCCCCGGGATGTACATCGGGAACACCGACGACATCACGGGCCTGCACCACATGGTCACCGAGCTCGTCGACAACGCGATCGACGAGGCGCAGGCGGGCTACTGCGACACGATCAGCGTCGTCGTCCACGCCGACGACTCCGTCACGGTCGAGGACAACGGCCGGGGCATCCCGGTCGGTCCGCACCCGGTCCACAAGCGCGAGACGCTCGAGATCATCCTCACGGACCTCCACTCGGGCGGCAAGTTCGACGACAACGCGTACAAGGTCTCCGGCGGCCTCCACGGCGTCGGCCTGTCCGTCGTGAACGCGCTCGCCGGCGACCTCCTCGTCGAGGTCAAGCGCGAGGGGAAGGTCTGGCAGCAGCGCTACGGGAAGGGCGTCCCGCTCGAGCCCATCCGCGAGGTCGGCAAGACCGCGAAGACGGGCACGAAGATCACGTTCAAGGCCGACCCCGAGATCTTCTCCGTCACGAGCTACAACTTCGACGCCCTCTCGCAGCGCCTGCGCGAGCTCGCGTTCCTGAACCGGGGCGTCACGATCGAGGCCGTCGACGAGCGCGACCCCAAGGGCGAAAAGAAGCACGTCTTCAAGTACGAAGGCGGGATCAAGTCCTTCGTCGAACACCTCAACAAGAACAAGGCGCCGCTGCACGAGGCCGTCATCACGTTCGCGGACGTGAAGAACCCGACCGGCGACCCGGCCGAGGACGCCAAGCACGAGCGGCTGGACGTCGCGCTCCAGTGGAACGAGGGCTACGCCGAGCAGATCTTCTGCTTCACGAACACGATCTCGAACAAGGACGGCGGCACGCACCTCGAGGGCCTCAAGGCCGCGCTCACGCGCGCGATCCAGCGTTACGCCGAGAGCACCGGCCTCACGAAGAACCTCAAGGACACGACGCTCGCCGGCGACGACTGCCGCGAGGGCCTCACGGCCGTCGTCTCGCTCAAGATCCGGGACCCGAAGTTCTCGTCGCAGACGAAGGAAAAGCTCGTCTCGCAGGAGGCGAAGACGTGGGTCCAGACCGTCACGTACGAGCGCCTCTCGAGCTTCTTCGAGGAGAACCCGAAGGTCGCGCGGCGGATCGTCGAAAAGATCGTGGACGCGGCGCGGGCGCGCGAGGCGGCCCGCAAGGCGCGCGAGCTCGTCCGGCGCAAGGGCGCGCTGGACGGCGCGGGCCTCCCCGGCAAGCTCGCGGACTGCCAGGAAGGCGATCCGGCGCTCTCGGAGATCTTCATCGTCGAGGGCGACTCGGCCGGCGGCTCGGCCAAGCAGGGCCGCGACCGCCGGACGCAGGCGATCCTCCCCCTCAAGGGCAAGATTCTGAACGTCGAGAAGGCGCGCTTCGACAAGATGCTCGCCTTCGCCGAGATCCGCTCGCTCATCCTCGCGCTCGGCGCGGGGATCGGCGAGGACTTCGACGCCGGCAAGATCCGCTACCACAAGATCATCCTCATGACGGACGCCGACGTGGACGGGAGCCACATCCGGACGCTCCTCCTGACGTTCTTCTTCCGCCAGATGCGCGCCGCGATCGAGCGCGGGTACCTCTACATCGCGCAGCCCCCGCTCTTCCGCGTCGCGGAGGGCAAGAAGGAGACGTTCCTCAAGGACGAGAAGGAGAAGGCGCGCTTCCTCCTCGCGCGCCTCGGCGAGGACCGCACGCTCGTCTCCGAGACGACGGAGAAGACCGCCTCCGGCGCCGCCCTGACCGCGCTCGTCGCCGAGATGCAGGAGTGGCGCGGCCTCGTCGCGCGTCTGGCCATGCGCGGCTTCCCCGAGGCGCTGCTGAGGACGCTCGTGAACGGCGGACTCACGGACCCGGCGGCGTTCGCCGACCGCGCGCGCCTCGAGCGCGCCGCGCAGGAGCTCGCGGCCGTCGTGGAGGCCTTCGAGATCCGCGCGGACGAGGAGCACGGCGGCCACGCGATCCACGTCACGCAGGCCGTCAACGGCGTCGTGAAGACGGGCGTCGTCGACGCCGCGTTCCTCGCGGGCTACGAGATGCGCAAGGTGGCCGACCTCGCCGCGAAGATCGACGGCTTCCTCGACGGCCCGTACCGCCTGCGGGCGAACGGTTCCGGCGCCGAGCTCGTGCTCGCGACGCTTCCGGAGGCCGTGGATGCGGTCCTCGCGAGCGCGGAGAAGGGCCTGACGATCAACCGGTACAAGGGCCTCGGCGAAATGAACCCCGAAACGCTCTGGGAGACGACGATGAACCCCGCGTCGCGCCGCCTCCTCCAGGTGCGCGTCGAAGACGCCGTCGAGGCGGACGAGATCTTCACGATCCTGATGGGCGACGCGGTCGAGCCGCGCCGCGAATTCATCGAGGCGAACGCATTGAACGTCTCGAACCTGGACATCTGAGTTGGCCGACACCCCCGAAAAGCCCCCCGTGATCGACCCGACGGAGAAGATCCCCGTCTCCATCGAGGAGGAGATCCGGCGGAGCTACCTCGACTACGCGATGTCCGTCATCGTCGGGCGCGCCCTGCCCGACGTGCGCGACGGCCTGAAGCCCGTGCACCGCCGGGTCCTCTTCGGAATGTGGGAGCAGGGCAACCGCGCGGGCCGCCCGTACAAGAAGTCCGCCCGCATCGTCGGCGACGTCATGGGCAAGTACCACCCGCACGGCGACTCGGCGATCTACGACACGATCGTCCGGATGGCGCAGCCGTTCTCCCTGCGCGAGACGCTCGTGGACGGTCAGGGCAACTTCGGCTCCGTGGACGGCGACGCGGCCGCGGCGATGCGCTACACGGAGATCCGCCTCGCGCGCCTCGCCGAGGACCTCATCGGCGACGACATCGACAAGGAGACCGTCGACTGGACGCTGAACTACGACGGCTCGCTCCAGGAGCCGGTCGTCCTGCCGTGCGCGTTCCCGAACCTTCTCGTGAACGGGTCGGAAGGCATCGCGGTCGGCATGGCGACGAAGATCCCGCCGCACAACCTCGCCGAGGCGTGCGACGCGGCCGTCCTCCTCCTCGACGAGCCGAAGACGGACCTCGCCGCGCTCCTCAAGGTCCTGCCCGGCCCGGACTTCCCGACCGGCGGCATCATCCTCGGCCGCCAGGGCATCGTGGACGCCTACCGCACGGGCCGCGGGATCCTGCAGGTGCGCGGCAAGGCCGGGATCGAGAAGTCCCGGAAAGGCGACCGCGAGTCGATCGTCATCACGGAGATCCCGTTCCAGGTCAACAAGGCGCGTCTCATCGAGCTCATCGCGCACCTCGTGAACGAGAAGCGGCTCGAGGGAATCTCGGCGATCCGGGACGAATCGGACCGAGAGGGCATGCGGGTCGTCGTCGACGTCAAGCGCGACGCCGTGGCGCAGGTCGTCCTGAACCAGCTCCTCGCGCTCACGCCGCTCCAGTCGTCGTTCGGGATCATCTTCCTCGCGATCGTGGACGGGCAGCCGCGCGTCCTCCCGCTGAAGGACCTCTTCCGCCACTTCCTCGACCATCGGCGCTCCGTCGTCGTGCGCCGCACGCAGTTCGACCTCCGGAAGGCCGAGGAGCGCGCGCACGTCCTCCTCGGCCTCGCCGTCGCGCTCGCGAGCCTCGACCGCGTCATCGCGATCATCCGCGCGAGCAAGGACGGCGCGGAGGCGAAGGAGCGGCTGTGCGCGGAGGTCGTCGTCGAGAAGGCGGCCCTCGAGAAGTTCCTCGGCGTCGACTCGCTCGAGATCTCCGCCTCCGCGCGCACCGGCGACGGCCTCCTGCGCCTCGACGCGGTCCAGGCGCAGGCGATCCTCGACATGCGCCTCCAGCGCCTCACGGGCCTCGAGCGCGAGAAGATCCTCGCCGAGTACCGCGAGGTCCTCGCGCTGATCGCCGACCTGAAGGACGTCCTCGCGAAGCCCGCCCGCGTCGCGGCGATCATCCGCGCCGAGCTCCTCGCCGTGAAGGAGCGGTTCGGGAACCCGCGCCGCACGGAGATCCAGGCGGAGGCCGGCACGCTCGAGATGGAGGACCTCATCGCCGAGGAGGAGGTCGTTCTCACGATTTCGCGCGGCGGCTACGCGAAACGGACGCCCCTGTCCGTGTACCGCGCGCAGCGCCGCGGCGGCAAGGGCCGCACGGGCGCCGCGACGGCCGCCGAGGACGTCGTCGAACACCTCTTCGTCGGCTCGACGCACGATTACCTCCTCGCCTTCACGAACAAGGGCCGCGTCCACTGGGTCAAGGTCTACGACCTCCCGTCGCTCGCGCCCGCGACGCGCGGCAAGGCCCTCGTGAACTTCCTCGCCCTCGAGGAGGGGGAGCGCCTCGCGGCGATGGCGACGACGCGCACGTTTCCTGACGACCGCTTCCTGATCTTCGCGACGAGGAACGGCACCGTGAAGAAGACGCTCCTCTCGGCGTACGGCAACCCGCGCGAGAAGGGGATCATCGCGATCAAGCTCGAGGACGGCGACGAGCTCCTCTCGGCGCAGATCACGGACGGCACGCGGAAGGTCTTCCTCGGGACGCGAAACGGGATGGGGATCAAGTTCGAGGAGACGGACGTCCGCGCGATGGGCCGCGACACGACGGGCGTCAAGGGGATCGAGCTCCGCGAAGGGGACGTCCTCGTCGAGATGGACCTCGTCGAGGACTCGTCGACGCTCCTCGCGGTCACGGAGAAGGGCTACGGCAAGCGGACGGACATCGCGGAGTACCGCCAGCAGGGCCGCGGCGGCACCGGCGTCATCAACGTGAAGGTCACCGAGAAGAACGGCCCCGTCGTCGGCGTCTCGTCCGTCACGGACACGGACCACCTCCTCCTCATCACGGAGCAGGGGATCCTGATCCGGATCGCGGTCTCGGACGTGCGCGAGACGGGTCGCGCGACGATGGGCGTCAAGCTCATCGACCTCGCGGAGGGAGACCGCGTCGTCGCGGTCGCGAAGCTCGCGGGCGAAGACGTCCCGAACGGCGAGGCCGAGCCTCCGGCCGAGAGCCCCACGGCCGGCGAAGGCCCGCAAAGCGCCAAGACGGGCTAGACTCCGCCCCCCATGCGCTTCTTCCTCGACACTGCGGACGCGGACGAGGCCCGCCGCGTCCGCGAATGGGGCCTCCTCGACGGGATCCTCCTCCGGCCGGACGCCGCCGGCGCCCCCGGGCGGGACACGCGCCGGCTCCTCGCCGAGCTCGCGCAGGTCGGCGACGGTCCCGTCGTCGCGACGCTCGCGGCGGGGGACCCGAAGGCGATGTACAAGGAAGCGCGCGAGCTCCACAAGCACGGCAAGAACGTCGTCCTGCGCGTGCCGATGACGCGCGAGGGCCTGCGCGTCGTGCGCCTCCTCGGCGACGAGCAGATCGCGACGGACGTCGGCCTCGTCTACACGGCCTCACAGGCGCTCCTCGCAGCCCGCGCCGGCAGCGCGTACGTGAGCCCGTCCGTCGGCGAACTGGACGACGCGGGCCAGATCGGGATGGACGTCGTCGAGTCGATCGTGCGCGTGTACGACAACTACGGCCTCGAGACGCAGATCTGCGTGCAGGGGATCCAGAACCCCATCCACGTCCTCGACGCGGCCGCGCTCGGGGCCGACGTCGCGACGCTGCCGTTCGCCGTCCTCGACAAGCTCTTCGACCACCCGCTCACCGCCAGGGGCGTCGCGCTCCTGCGCGCCCCGGCGGGCGACGGGCCGAGGAGAATTCATTGATCTCCCGCGAGCGGGCCGTGGACCTTTCGCACCGGATGGTCGAGCGTCTCGGCAAGACGCCCGGCGTCGCGGTCGTGGCCGAGCGCGAGTTCCTCCGGAACCACATCCTCCAGGCCCTCCTCGCGTGGGACAAGGAGAACGACCGGATCACGGAGGCCGTGAAGGCGAAGATCGCCGCCAGGTCGCGGCGCGTCGTCGAGGGCACGCGCGAGTGGGACCTCCTCGTCGCCGAGGAGATGGAGCGCGCATACGCGGCGCTCCTGTCGCGCGGCGAGTAGCCCTGGCCGGGCGGCCCCCGCCCTTGGTTGGTCTGTGCGGGCGCCGGGTTTGACGTTGGTCTAGGCCAAGCTCTAACGTGTCTGCATGGCGACGACGGCCTCCGAGCGCGCGACCCCGGCGACGCGCGTCCCGCTCTACCGGACGATCGCGGATGCGGTGATCCGCGACATCCGCAGAGGCAAGCACCTCGAGGGCGAGCGGCTGCCGGCCTCCCGCGACCTCGCGCGGGCCCTGGACGTGAACCGGGCGACCGTGCACCAGGCGCTCCAGATCCTCAAGCGCGAGGGCTGGATCGAGACGAACAAGGGCGGCGGGACGCGCGTCGCGCGCCGCTCCAGCCAGGCCCCGGTCCTCGGGCCCGCACCCGCGTGGGACCGCATCGCGTCGTCGCTCCTCCTGCGCATCGTCTCCGAGCCGCCGGCGGCCGAGCCCGTCGCGTCGCCGTACGACCTGTCGCGCCTCGCGCCCGACGAGCGCGACTTCCCGGCCGCCGCGTTCGCCGCGCTCCTCGCCGAGGTGGCGCGGGACGGCGCGCTCCTCGCGTACGGCTCGCCGTTCGGCTACCGGCCGCTGCGCGAGACGCTCGCGGAGCGCCTTTCCCGGCGGGGGATCGCCGCCGACCCCGACGCGCTCCTCATCGTGAACGGCGCCCAGCAGGGGCTCGACCTCATCACGCGCGCGCTCGTCGACCCCGGCGATGCCGTCGCCGTGGAGAGCCCGAGCTATTCGGGCGCGCTGTCGCTCCTGCGCGCGCACCGGGCGCGCCTCCTCGGCGTTCCGCTCGACGCGGAGGGCATGGAGCCGGGCGCGTTCGAGAGGGCGCTCCGCGAGGGGCCGAAGTTCGTCTACGCGATCCCGGACTTCCACAACCCCACGGGCCTCCTCGCGTCGGCGCCGCGGCGTGCCGAGATCGCGGGCCGCGCCGCGGCGGCGGGCGTCCTGCTCGTCGAGGACGCATTCGACGCGGACCTCCTCGTCGAGGGCGAGCTCCCGCCGCCGCTCGCCGCGCTCGCGCCGGAGCACGTGATCCATCTCGGCACGATCAGCAAGGCGCTCTTCCCGGGCGTGCGCGTGGGCTGGATCGCGGGCCCGAAGGAATTCGTCCACCGCCTCGCGGCGCTCAAGCGCGTCGGCGAGCTCACGTCACCGCCCGTCCTGCAGGCGGCCGTGAACCTCTTCCTGACGCGCGGCGACTACGACCGCCACCTCGCCAGGACGCGCCTCCGGCTGAAGGGCCGTCTCGCCCTCGCCCACCGCACGGTCGTGAACCGCTTCCCGATCGGCACGGCCGTCGAGCGCCCTGCGGGCGGTTGGGTCCTGTGGGTGCGCCTGCCCGAGGGCGTGCCCGGGCGCGCGCTCGCGGCGGCCGCGCGCGAGCAGGGCGTCCTCCTGTCGGCCGGCGCCGACTTCCTGCCCGACCAGTCCGACGTGTCCGCCATCCGCGTTTCCGTCGCGCGCGGGACGGCCGGCGAGCTCGAGAAGGCCCTCGAGATCGCGGGCGCCAGCGCGCGCGAGCTCGCCCGCCAGGCCGCGCGCCAGAAGAAGGGCCGCGCGAGGGCCGCGCGGGACGCGAGCGACGCCAAGGAAGCGGCCCTCATCCAGATCTGAAGACGAAAGGAACTCCGATGACCACTCCCGTGTTCTCGTCCCCGTTCTCCTCCGACGCGTTCCGCGTCAAGGTCGGCCTCGCCGAGATGCTCAAGGGCGGCGTCATCATGGACGTCGTCAACGCCGAGCAGGCGAAGGTCGCCGAGGACGCCGGCGCGGCCGCCGTGATGGCGCTCGAGCGCGTCCCCGCCGACATCCGCCGCGACGGCGGCGTCGCCCGCATGTCGCCCGTCTCGAAGATCCGCGAGATCGAGGCGGCCGTCTCGATTCCCGTCATGGCCAAGTGCCGCATCGGCCACCTGGCCGAGGCGCGGATCCTCGAGGCCCTCGGCGTGGACTTCATCGACGAATCCGAGGTCCTCACGCCGGCCGACGAGGAGAACCACGTCTACAAGCACGACTACAAGGTCCCGTTCGTCTGCGGGTGCCGGAACCTCGGTGAGGCGCTGCGCCGGATCGGAGAGGGCGCCGCGATGATCCGCACGAAGGGCGAGGCCGGCACGGGCGACATCGTTCACGCCGTCAAGCATCTGCGCGAGGTCACGCGCCAGATGAAAGCGCTCACCCTCCTCACGAAGGACGAGTGGATGACGGC
Organism: Thermoanaerobaculia bacterium; assembly: GCA_044229475.1. Taxonomy (GTDB): domain Bacteria; phylum Acidobacteriota; class Thermoanaerobaculia; order UBA5066; family UBA5066; genus Fen-183. Next base: position 51,298 of record JBGASW010000007.1, read on the forward strand.
CGCCAAGAACCTCCAGGCTCCGTTCGACCTCGTCGTGTGGGTCGCGCAGCACGGCCGGCTCCCGGTCCCGAACTTCGCGGCCGGCGGCATCGCGACGCCCGCCGACGCGGCGCTCTGCCGGATGCTCGGCGCCGAGGCGGTCTTCGTCGGGTCGGGGATCTTCAAGTCGGACGATCCCGCCAGGCGCGCGCGCGCGATCGTCGAGGCCACGACGCACTTCGAGGACGCCGACCGCGTCGCGAAGGCGTCCGAGGCGCTCGGCGAGGGGATGAAGGGGATCGAGGCGGCGAAGCTTCCCGGGGCCGAGCAGCTCCAGACCCGCGGCTGGTAGGTCCCGTGATCGGCGTCCTCGCCCTCCAGGGCGACTTCGAGGCACACCTCGCGGCGCTGGCCCGGGCCGGCGTCGCCGCCCGGCCCGTGCGCTCGGCGGCGGACGTGCGCGCCACGACGGGCCTCGTGATCCCGGGCGGGGAGTCGACGACCTTCCGCAAGCTCATGGAGGGGACCGGGATCGAGGAGGCCATCCGCGAGGTTGCGTTTCGCGGCGACCCGGTGCTCGGGACCTGCGCGGGAGCGATCCTCCTCGCCGAGGCCGTGACGAACCCCGACGCGAGCGGCCTCGGCCTCCTGCCGATCGGGATCGCGCGGAACGCTTACGGGCGGCAGCTGGACTCGACGGTCCTTCGCCTCACGGACGTGGACCGCGCGGCCCTCGGAGACGCGCCGCTCGAGGGCGTGTTCATCCGCGCGCCGAAGATCACGGCCGCCGGGCCGGGCGTCGAGGTCCTCGCGCGCCGGGACGGCGACCCGGTGCTCGTCCGGAAGGAGAACGTCCTCGCGGCGACGTTTCACCCGGAGCTCACGGACGACCGCCGGGTTTTCGACCTCTTCCTCGCCGCCCGCATGAGAACATCGGCGCGATGAGTTCCGAGTTTTCCGCCGCCACGATCGACCGGCCGACCGACGTCCTCGTCGAGGACCGGGGGGCGATCCGCATCCTCTCGCTCTCGCGCGGGAAGGCGAACGCCCTCTCGACGGAATTCGCGCACGCGCTCCACAACGCCGCCCTTGCCGCTCAGGAGGACCCGTTCGTCCGCGGCGTCGTGCTCACGTCGACGAACCCGAAGATCTTCTCGGCGGGCTTCGACCTCAGGAAGCTCGCGCACGCGACGGACGAGGAGTTCGCCCGCTTCGTGCGCGTCTTCGACTCGCTCTTCTTCGACCTCTTCCTCCTCGGCAAACCGCTCGTCGTCGCCCTCACGGGCCACGCGGTCGCGGGCGGCGCGCTTCTCGCCTCGACGGCGGACTTCCGGATCGCGGCCGAGGGGCCGGGCACGATCGGCCTCCCCGAGGTCACGCTCGGCATCCACGTCCCGCGCCACTATCTCGAGGCGATGCGGACGACCGTCGGCGAGCAGGCGCTCACGCGGTGGGCGCTCCTCGGCGAGACGATGCCGTTCGCGGAAGCGCACGAGCTCGGCGCCATCGACCGGATCGTGCCCGCCGACCGGCTGATCGAGGAAGCCGTGTCCTTCGCCCAGCGGCTCGGCGGCGCGTCGAGCGAGGTCTACGCCGCGATCAAGCGCGACCTGCGCGGGACGGCGCACGAGCGCGCCCTGGACATCCAGCCCGACGCGCGCAAGGCGTTCGTCGAGTCCTGGTTCTCCGAGACGGGCCAGCGGGGGCTCGATCGCGCCCTCGCGCACTGACGCGGGCGGAGGCGGCCTGACGACCCCTCGCGCGCGCGCGTGGCTCGAGGCGCTCGGCCTCGAAGCGCGGCTCCCCGACACGCGCTTTCTCGAAGATCTCCTCCACGTCTTCCAGCGCCGCGTCGCGTGCGAGACGCTCACGCGGGAGGCGGCCCCCCCCGCCCTCTTCGACGCGGAGGAGTTTGCGGCCGCGTGGCCGGACGAGGAGCGCGGGCTGACGGGGGAGGAGCGCGCGCGGGCCTTCGCGTGGCTCGCGGGGGAGGTCGGGTTCGAATGCAGCCTCGAAGAGTCTCTTTGCTCCCGACCGTGGGCGCGGACGGTGCGCGACGACGTGCGCCCCGATGAGGCTGCCGGTGGTTTTTCTTTGAAGGTGAATGCGGCAGAACCTCATCGCGCCCTCATCGCGCGCGTGGAGGGCCGGCGCCTCCTCGCGGACGCCGGGTTCCCGTTGCCCGTGCTCATCCCTCTTCAATTACCTTTAAAAGAAATCCCCTCTTCCTTCGGCACCCTGACCGTCGCCGCTGCCGAGGACGGGGGCGAGGGCAGCGGCGACCTTCGGGTCACGTGCGACGCGCGCGGTGAAGTCGCCGAGCTCCTCCGACTGGGGCCGGGGGAGGGCGGCGTCGGCGCGCGCGCCGACGCCACCCCCTCCGCCACGCGCGTCCTTGAGGACCGTGTCCTCCACTGGTCGGGCGGGGTCATGACGGTCCTCGACGCGTGGAGTGTCCTGCGCTATCCGCTCGCGGGGACGGAGCAGGCGGCCTTCGAGGCGCTCTTCGCCCTGAACCTCGAGGGCGTCGACCTGCCCGCCGTCCCGGCGGGGGAGTTCGCGCCCGCCCTCACGGTCTTCCACACGGTGCCGCTGCCGCCGGAGGACGTGCAGCGTGGGCTCGCCGGCGCCGATCGGCCGTCGTCCGATCTCGTCGCGGCGCCCGAAGCAACGATCCGCGCCGTGCCGGGCGGTTCTCTCGTCGCGCGGAGCGCCCGGTTCCTCGCGCCGGTGCCCGCGACGGGACCCGGCGAGTCCGTCCGCAAGACGCTCGTCTTCCACCTCGCGATGGATCTCCTGCGCCTCGGCGCGGCCGCGGGAAGCTAGAAGACGAGGTCGTCGCCGTCCGCGAGGACGCGCAGGCGGGAGTCTCCGAACGCGGCGATCTCGGCGGCGAGGCGATCGAGGGCGGGCGGCTTCATGTGGTACAGGTAGACGGGGACGCCCCCGGGGAACTTCGCCATCTCGGCGCGCAGCGTCTTCGGCGTCAGGTGGCAGGAGACGTCGGCGATCGGCTGCATGTCGCTCGGGAACGAGCACTCGACGAAGAGCGCCTTGAGGTTCGGCGTGCGGCGCGCCGCGGACCAGATGGCCTCCGTGGGGCCGGTGTCGCCGGAGAAGACGACGGCGGAGCGCTCGTCGGCGAGGACGTAGCCATACGTCGGGACGACGTGCGACACCTTCACGGCGGTCGCCGTGAGGCCGTCGGCGGAGAACGGGGTCCCGACCGGAACGGCGCGAAACGTGACGCTCGGGCCGGCCTGGCCCTCGATGCGCGAGAAGTCCGGCCACAGCGCGTCGTTGAAGAGGTGCGTCCGGAGGGCGTCGAGGACGTCGTCGGGCGCAAGGACCTCGAGGGGTCCGCGCGTCCGCCCGAAGACGTTCTCGACGAGAAACGGAAGCGAGGCGACGTGGTCCATGTGCGAGTGCGTGACGAGGACGGCGCGCACGCGCTCCTGCTGCTCGAGCGTCAGCGCGTCCGTGACCGCTCCCGCATCCACGCAGAGCGCGTCGTTCACGAGGAAGGACGTCTGCCGGTGTCGGGGCGTGGAGCCGCCGTGGGCTCCGAGAACGCGAATGCGCACGGGTCGGGGATTATGAGGCCGGGGAGGTACGATGCGGACCGCGCGTGACCGGCCTCACAAAGCTCGAAGGCCGGCGATTCCGCCGCGGAGGGGGAGCGGCGAAGCCGCGAGGGGGACCCGGGGCCGGGTCCCCCTCTAGAAGGTCGTCCCGACGTAGAAGGTCGTCTGCCAGTCCGACAGCGTGTTCTTGAAGTCCCACTTCTTGGCAAAGTCCACGTTCCACGGCAGACCCAGGAAGTAGACCGAGAAGCCGCCACCGAAAGACGCGAGACCGCCCGGAATGCTCGGGTTGCTCAGCCCGTTGAGCTGGCCGTCCGTCATGAAGACGAAGCTCTGGCCTTCGAACCAGCCGCCGCCGACGTCGAGAAAGATGCGGCCGCGGACGCCCTGGAACGCGAGGATCGGCGTCGCGAGGACGTCGATGAGGGGAAAACGGAACTCGCTGTTGACGTAGAAAACGTTGTTGCCGATGACCGTGTTGTAGTCGTAGCCGCGGAGCGTGTCGAGCCCGCCGAACGCGTATACGGTGGGCGCCGCCCCGTTCGAGTGCGCGGCGAAGGCGCGGAACGCGAAGAGGACGCGCCGCGAGAGCGGGACGTAGAGGCGGGCCTCCGCGAACGCGTCGAACGAGAGCGTCGTCTCGCCCGTCTGGAAGGACGGCGTGTACTGGAGGTTCACGTCGAGCCGGTGCCCCGAGAGCGGCCCGAAGTACGAGTAGCGCGTCGTATCGTTCGAGAAGCCCACGCCGGCCGTCGGAACGTCGTCCGACCGGGGCAGGTAGACGTACTGCTGGGAGCCGTCCGCGTTCGACTGGAGGATGGGGACGTCGAGCGAGCGGCTCACGAATCCGATGTTTCCGTCGAAGCGCGTGTAGCGCGAGATCGGGTAGGTGCCCATGAGGGTCACGCCCGTGTCCCGCGCGATCCGCTGGTCCCTCACGGTGGCGCCGGTGTTGTAGTCGTAGCCGTAGAAGTAGCTGCGGCTGTCGTAGATCTGCGCGCCCCACTGGAGACGCCGGCGGAGATTGAAGTAGCCGATCCGGAAGTTCGAGAACGTCGACACCGAGTCGAACTGGAAGAAGGCGCGGCGGTCGCCGAGGTAGTCGGAGAACGACAGGAGGATCTGCGAGACGAACGTCTGGTCCGAGTTGACGCCGGCGATGAGGGACGCGTTGTCGAGGAAGAGCTTGAACTTCGGGCGCGAGATCTTCTCGGGGTCGACGGAGACCTCGACGGACGGCACGAAACCGGGCGTCCCGTCGGGTTTCAGCGGCGCGGGCGCCGCAGCCTTCTCGTCGAGCTTGCGGAACGGCTTCTTCGCTTCCGCCATGTAGAGCTGGAACCGCCCGCCCTGATAGCCCGAGAACACGACCTTCTCCTGCCCGTCCGGCCCGGTGAACGCGGCCGGCCCGAGTGCGGCGCCGATGACGTCCGTGTACTGGGCGATCTCGCCCGTCGCGAGGTCCTGCCCGTAGACGTTGAAGATGCCGCCGCGGGACGAGGCGTAGTAGAGCCGCTTGCCGTCGGGCGAGAACGCCGGGTCTTCGTCGCTGCCGTCGCCCCACGTGACCTGCTCGACCTTCGAAGGATCCGAGAGCGGAAAGCGGACGATCTTCGAGCGGGCGCCCACGATCTTCGAGTGGTAGACGTACCGGCCGTCGGGCGAGAAGACCGGCCCCTCGTCGTAGGCGGCGTCGTTCGTGAGGTTCTTCACGGCGCGGGTCTTGAGGTCGAGGAGGAAGATGTCCCGGCTGTTTCCCTCGATCGCCGAGAAGACGATCTCGTTGCCCGAGGGGGCCCACGACGGCGAAAGCGGAACGTCCGGTGAAACCGCGATGCGCTCGAGGAGGCCGCCGCCCTTCGCGGAGAAGATCAGGAGCTTGCGGCCGCGCTCCTGCCGGCCGAAGACCGCGATGCGGTCCCCGTCCGGCGCGAAGGAGAGGTCGCGCCCGCTTTCGGGCCCCGTCGTGAGGTACTGCCCGACGATGTATTCGTACTTCGTCGTCGTCCCGGGAGAGAGGTTCTTGAAGAGCTTGCGCTCCTTGACGGAGAGCAGCCCGATGTCGATGTCGTCGTGGTAGGTCGTGAGCGTCGCGATGAAGTCGCCCGACGGCGAAGGCGCCGCCCCGATCTCGTAGGACTCGCGGCCGTACGGCCCCACGCGGAAGCGCTCGCCGTACTCGGAGGCCTCGCCCTTGACCGCGAGGAGGGGAAGGTACTTGCGGCGCAGGTACCTCCGGAACTTCAGGTCGAAGTCGTCGGGCTGGATCTCGAAGGTCCGGCGGAGCGCGACGGAGATGTCCCGACCGAGGAACGACCGGAACTCGAAGATGAAGTCGCGGACGCCGTCCTTGCCCCACTCGGACTCGATGAAATCGAAGACGGCGTGGCCGTAGCGGTACGCGGGATAGCCGCTGATCTGGACCTTCGTGATCGGCGGGATGAGGTCCGCGTTCACGGCGTCCCGGAGGTACATCCGGTCCTTGTCGTCCTCGTCGTTGCCGAAGTACGAGGCCATGCCCTCCATGAACCACGTCGGCGGGTTCGAGGTGAGGGCGCGCGAGAGGCGGCCGCCGAAGAGGATCTCGTACTGGAAGACGTGCGTGAGCTCGTGCTGGATGAGGGCCTGGAGCTTCTCGTCCGGCAGGTCGATCGGGAGGACCATCCGGTTGCGCGCGGGCTCCGCGAACGCGCCGACGCCCTCGGGGATGAAGTTCAGCTCGATGTTGTTCTGCTCGAACTCCGCGTGCGTCGCGTAGTAGATGATCGGGACGCGCTTCGGGATCTGGTAGTTCAGCCGGCGCGAAAGCTCGTCGTAGGCGGACTCGGCCATCGAGACGACCTTCTGGAGCGTCGCCTTCTCGCGCGAGTAGTGGTAGACGTCGAAGTGCGTCGACTGGTAGATCGACCAGTCGAACGTGTCGTAGACGATCTTGTTCTGGCCGGCGGCGTGGACGCGCGGAGCCGCGGCCGCCGCGACGCCGACGAGGAGTGCGAGGGCGAGGACCCGCCTAGTCGAAGACATAGCGATTGGCCTCCCGCTCGCGGACGACGAAGAGCCCGAGGAGCTGGTTCTCGAGGGAGAAGAGGTTCTCGAAGAGCCCGGCGAGCTCGTTCACGGAGCGCTGGTTCTTCTCCTTCGTGTCGCGGAAGTTCTCCTGGAAGAGGCGCGCGCCGGTTCGCCCATCCATCGCGAGGACGGTGACGTCGAAGGAGAAACCCGTCGAATCGATCGAGACCTGCCGGTAGTACTTCCGGCCGTCGATCGGGCTGATGTACTCCTCGGAGCGGTAGCCGGACTTGTTCTCGACGCGGAAGTCGACGACGCCGGACAGGATGATGTCGGCGCCGGTGCGCGCCCCGAGGCCCTTCCAGAAGTCTCCGGCTTCCGTGAGTTCCTTGAGGTGCGTCGTCGGGAGACGGACGTCGGCCGGCATCGTGACGATCGTCATCTTCGTGCGCTTGCCGAGCTGCTTGCCGAGATAGCGGCGGAACTCGGCGTCGAGGTCGAGGTCCTTGTACTTCGGAGCGTCTTTCTTGTCCGACAGGCGCGAGGCGACGATGAAAGGAGCCAACGTGATGCGCTCGCGGCCCGTCACGGCGAGCTTCGGGCGGAGGGGGAGCTTGAGCTTGACCTCGTTCGAGCTTCCGCAGGCCCCGAGAAGGAGCGTCGCGGCGAGGGCGGCCGGGACGCCCCGGCGCGTCACAGGAACCCCCCGGGCGGCGTCGCAGGCGGCAGCGTCGGCGGGGGGGCGGCGGCCGGCAGCTGCGGGGGCGCGGGCGCCGGCGTCGGGGCCGGGGCCGGGGCGGGCGCCGGGGCCGCCGTCTCGGGTGCGGACGAAGACGGCCCGGGCAGGGACGAGGAGCGCTGGACGGACGTGTAGTACTCGGCGAACCGCGCGTAGTTGCGCTTGATCTTCGGATCCTGCGGCGCGAGCTCGAGGGCGCGCTTGTAGGCGGCGAGGGCGCGCGCCGTGTCGCCCGTGCTCTCGTAGGCGACCGCGAGGTTGTTCTGGACCTGGGCGTCGCCGGGCTGCTGGGCCGCGGCCTTCTCGTATCGGAAGAGCGCCTCGCGCCAGAAGCCCTTCTTCGCCATCTCGGTCCCGTAGGCCTTTTCGGCTTTCCACGCCTCGTCCGGCTTGCCCGAGGAGCACGCGCCGAGAACCGCGGCGAGAGCCGCGGCGGCGGCGACGGCGACGGCTCGGCGAGGACTCGTCACGGTGCGGTCGGGCATTATAGACAGCGACTCCACCGCAAAATCTCGCAAGAGGGGTGCCGCGTCCCGAACTCCGAAAACGATCTCCGGACAGGACTCGCGTGGGCGCGCCTGGCCCGCGGACGGCGGGCGCGCGCCCTTTCGAAGCTCCTCGGGGCCGTCGAGACTCCGTCTCGCGTGCTCGCGTTGTCCCCCGCGGAGGCCGCCCGGATCGCGCAGGAAGCCGAGGAGGTCGTGGCCCCGCTCCTCGCGCCGGACCTCGCGTCGACGGACGCCGACCTGCGGCGGATGGAGGCCTCCCGCGCGCGCCTGCTCTTCTTCACGGACGGGGAGTACCCGGAACTTGTGCGTGAGATCACGGATCCGCCGCCCCTGCTGTTCGCCCGCGGCGCCCCGCTCCCGGCCGCGCCGGCCATCGCGCTCGTCGGGGCGCGCCGGGCCTCTCGCACGGCGCTGGACGTCGCGGCCGGCCTCGCGCGGGGCCTCGCGGGCGCCGGGGTCTCGGTCGTTTCGGGCTTCGCGCGCGGCGTGGACGCGGCGGCGCACCGCGCGGCACTCGAGACCGAGGGCTCCACGGTCGCCGTGTTCGGATGCGGCATCGACATCTGCTACCCCGCCGAGCAGCGCGGGCTCCTCGAGACCCTCCTCTCTACGGGGACGGCACTCTCGGAGTTTCCGATGGGCGACGAGCCCGAGCCGTGGCACTTCCCGGTGCGCAACCGCCTCATCGCGGGGCTGTCGCGGATCGTCTGCGTCGTCGAGGCCGCGGAGAAGAGCGGATCGCTCATCACGGCGCGTTGCGCCGCGGGGTACGGGAGGGACGTCGCCGCGGTGCCGGGTTCGGTTCTCGCGCCGGGAGCCGCGGGCTCGAACGCGCTCCTGAAGGACGGGGCGATTCTCGTGCGCTCGACCGCCGACCTCCTCGCCGAACTGCCCGAGGGGGACCGCCGCCGGCTGAACCTCGTTGCGGCGGCCCGGACCGCGGCGTCGCTCCCCGACCTCCCGCCGGACGCGGCGGCCCTTCTCGGGGCACTCGACCCCGACGAGCCGCGCGACGCCGACGCCCTGATTCCGGCGGCAGGGCTCGACGCGGCGCGCTTCTCCGCGGCGCTCCTGCACCTCGAGATCGAGGGTCTTGCCACCGCCCTTCCGGGCGCGCTCTTCGTCCGCTCGCGTCCCCGGAGTTGACAGGCGTGGCATCGTGACGGGTCCCGTATGGCCAAGTCACTCGTGATCGTCGAGTCCCCCGCGAAGGCCGCGACGCTCGGAAAGTTCCTCGGGAAGGACTTCACCGTCATGGCCTGCTACGGCCACGTGCGCGACCTGCCGCGGAAGGGCATCGCGGTGGACCGCGAGCACGGCTACACGCCGACCTACGAGATCCTTCCCGGGAAAGAGCGCACCGTCGCGGATCTCCGGCGGGCCGCGAAGGGCGCCGACACGATCTACCTCGCGGCCGACCCCGACCGCGAGGGCGAGGCGATCTGCTGGCATCTCCACGAGGTCCTGAAGCCCGGGGCCCCGAAGGCGAAGTTCCACCGCGCCGAGTTCCACGAGATCACGAAGGCCGCGGTCACGCGGGCGGTCCAGAACCCGGGCGTGATCGACCAGAACCGCGTGAACGCGCAGCAGGCTCGCCGGATCATCGACCGGCTCGTCGGCTACGAGGTGTCGGACCTCCTGTGGTCGAAGGTCTGGCGCGGCCTCTCGGCGGGCCGGGTCCAGACGGTCACGCTCCGGATCATCGTGGAGCGCGAGAGCGAGCGCGATCGCTTCGTCGCCGTGCCGTACTTCTCCGTCCCCGTCTCCCTGAAGAAGGGCGATGCGGCCTTCCCGGCGCGCGTCGTCGCGTGGAAGGGCGAGAAGCTGCGTTTCGACGGGACCGACCCGCGCCTCGCGACCGCCGGCGAGGCCGAGGCGGCGCGCGCCCACGTCGCGGCGGCGACGCCGGTCGCCGTGAGCATCGAGGCGAAGGAACGCCGCTCCAGCCCGCCGCCGCCGTTCACGACGTCCAAGCTCCAGCAGGGCGCCGCGCGCTCCCTCGGGTTCAGCGTCCGCCGGACCATGCAGGTCGCGCAACGGCTCTACGAGGGCAAGACGATCGGCGAGAAGGGTTCGATCGGCCTCATCACGTACATGCGCACGGATTCGACGCGCACGGCCGAGGAAGCGCTCGCCGCGGTCCGCGACTTCATCGGAAGGACTTACGGAGGAAGCGCGCTCCCGGAGGAGGCCCGCCGCTTCCGCCAGAAGAAGGACGCGCAGGACGCGCACGAGGCGATCCGCCCGACGAGCATGGACCTCCCGCCGGAGGCGATCGCGCGCCACCTGTCGCCCGAGGAGCTCAAGCTCTACCGGCTGATCTGGAACCGATTCGTCGCGTCGCAGATGAGCGTGTCGCTCTCGGAGATCACGACGGTCGAGTTCGAGGCGCGCCGCCCCGGCTCGCCGGACCTCGCGGTCCTGCGCGCGACGGGCTCCGTCCTCAAGGACGCGGGCTGGCTCCGCGTCTACGAGAAGGAAGCCGACACGGGCGAGGACGAGGCGCCCGCCGAGGGCGAGGAGGGCGACGCCGCGAAGGTGCGCCTCCCCGCGCTCGCCGAGGGCGACGCCGTCGCCGTCGCCGAGGCGGCGGCCGAGGGCCACGAGACGCAGCCGCCGCCGCGGTTCAACGAGGCCTCGCTCGTGAAGTTCCTCGAGGAGAACGGCATCGGCCGCCCGTCCACCTACGCCGAGATCCTCCGCAAGATCGAGGACCGCGAGTACGTGCGCAAGAAGGACCGCCGCTTCACGCCGACGCCGCTCGGCCAGGTCATCGTGGACCTCATGCGCGAGGGCTTCGACGACTTCTTCCAGACCGAGTACACGGCGCGGATGGAAGAGGAGCTCGACGAGGTCGAGGAAGGAAAGCTCGACTGGCGCAAGGCGCTCGCGGAGTTCGACGGCAAGTTCGTCAAGGACCGCGAGAAGGCGAAGAAGAAGATGGTCTCGCTCAAGGCGGGCCTGCCTCTCAAGGACGTGAGGACTCACTTCACGGACTTCAAGCTCACGAACGACCCGGGCGACACGTGCCCGAAGACGGGCCACGCGCTCAAGCTCCGGATGGGGAAGGCGGGCCTCTTCATCGCGTGCTCGGGCTACCCCGACTGCGACTTCACCCTGGACATCCCCGAGGTCGAGGAAGACCCGATCGACGCGACCGAACTCGAGGGACAGACCTGCGAGGAGTGCGGCAGCGCGATGAAGCTCCGCACGGGACGCAGCGGCTCCGCGTTCCTCGGCTGCACGGCCTACCCGGTCTGCCGCAACACGGTGCCCGTGAAGGTCGCGGGCGGGAAGGCCGAGGCGAAGCCGGACGTTCCGACCGGCGAAAAGTGCCCGAACTGCGGCTCGGCCCTCGTGACGCGCCACGGCCGTTTCGGCGACTACGTCTCCTGCTCGAACTACCCGGCCTGCCGCTTCAAGCCGCCCAAGCCCGTCACGCTCACGGGCGTCAAGTGCCCGGTGTGCACGACGGGCGACATCCTCGTGCGGCGCGGGCGCTTCGGCCCGTTCTACGGGTGCTCGAATTACCCGTCGTGCGAGAAGAACTTCAAGGCGCGGCCCGTTCCGAAGGCGTGCCCGAACTGCAAGGCGCCGTACCTTCTCGTGCGCGACCGCAAGGCGGGCGCGTTCTACGTCTGCGAAACCGAGGGCTGCGGCCTCGACGTTCCCGCGAGCGACCTCGACCTCTTCGAGCCCACGACGCGCATCCCCGAGGGCGCGCTCGAGGCCGCGATCGCCGAGGCGCGCGTGCCCGCGCCCGTCAAGGGTGCGAAGAAGCGGGCGGCGAAGCCGAAGGCGAAAGCCGCGTCGCCGGATGGTCCTCCGCCGAGTACCGCACGTTCACCGAAGAAGCCCGCCCGTCCTCGCCGAGCGAAAAAGTAGCCGTCCCGTCCCCGAGCGGGAAGTAGAAGCGCGTCGGGGAGAGCGGGATGAGTCCCGCCGTGTAACGTCCTTCGAGCGCGGCCGTGAGGAGTTCCTTCTCCTTCTTGACGGTCAGTTTCTTCCCGTCCGCCGTCGCGTAAACACCCTCGAGGCGCGCGTAGTCCGCGGGTGCGAGCGTCGCGACCGGACCCGAGACCGGCATGTCCCACGGCTCGCCGAGGACGATCGCCGTCACGTCGCGGACGACGGACGAGAGGCGCGCGCGGTCGAGGTTGCAGAGGAAGACCAGCGTGAGGCCCTCGTCCGGGAACTTCACGAGGTCGGAGGTGTAGCCCGGCAGGCCTCCGTTGTGCCGGAACCGGCGGCGCTTCCAGCCCTCGCCGACGAACCAGCCGTAGCCGTAGTGCTCGAGGCCGGGCGTGAACACCTCGTCGGCCTCCGCCTTCGGCACGAGCGCACTTCCGTCCATCGCACGGCTCCACGCGAGAAGGTCGTCGGCGGTCGCGTAGAGGCCGGCGTCGCCGGCGGGCGGCGTGAGCGGGAGGCGCGGCTGCGCCGCGAGGTGCCCGTCCGTGAGCGGCGCCCCCGCGAGGAGTTTCGCCCACCCGATCTCGGGGTGCGTGTAGCCGACGGCAAGGCCGTCGGGAACGGCCTTCCCGTCGAACAGCCCCGCGCGTGTCATGCCTGCCGGCTTCAGGAGCGTCTCCGCGACGAACTCGTTGAAGGGCCGGCCCGCCGCGTTTTCGACGACCTGCGCGAGGACGAGGTAGCCCGTGTTGCTGTAACGGAACTTCGTGCCGGGCGGAAAGTCGAGCGGCCGCGTCTTCGCGTCCTCCACGAGGCGCCGGCTGGTGCCCTCCCGCGTCATGACGGAGAGGTATTTCTCGGAACCGAGCTCGAGCGGGCTCTCGTAGTCGGGGATGCCGGACGTGTGACGCATGAGCTGCTGCACCGTGACGCGCTTCCAGGCCTCGGGACATCCCGCGAGGTGCGCGCAGATCGAATCCTCGAGCTTCAGAGTTCCGGCGTCGCGCAGCTTGAGCGCCGCCATCGCCGTGAACATCTTCGTGATGGAGGCGACCGCATGCCGGGTCTCCGGCGTGTACGGCGTCCGGCGGGCCACGTCGGAGAACCCGTAGCCCTTGCGGAAGAGGACGCGGTCGCCCTTCGCGACGAGCACGGCGCCGCTGAACCGGCCGAGGGCCGTCCGGGCCGAGAGGTACCGGTCGAGGGACTCCGCGACGGAGCCGGGGGCTTCCGAGCGGGAGGAAAGCGCGAAGGAAAAGGGCAGAACGACGAGGAGCGCGAAGGCCGCGCCGAGACGGGAGCGGATCGGGTTCATCGTGACCGGGAGACGTTCCTCGCGGTCACGAGGTTACGGGGCCCGGGTCGGGCCTCAATTCGCGACGCCGTCGGAGACGAGTCGATCGGCGAGGCTCGCCGCCATCTTCGGGGTCCCCTTGACGAGAGGGGCGGCGTCGCGGTTCGTGACGACGCCCTTCCAGATCTCCCGGTCGTCGCCGAGGGATGTGAGGCTCGCGACGAGCCGCATTCCGACCTGCAGGGAGTTGGTGACCGGGAAATTGCTGTTGTTGCCGAGCGAGGGGTACGTCTTGCTCGTCATGTCGGCGGGCCAGACGACGAGGAGCCCGTCGAAGCCGTCCCGGCGCGCGGCCTCGCGCAGGGCGCCCAGCGTGACGCCGGGCGCGAGGGGCACGTGCTCGTACGATGTCCGCGCGTGCAGGGACGCGAGGCGCGCCACGAGCGCGTCCTCGGCGGGGCGCCGCACGGCGTCCGGGAGGGCCACGACGACGAGCGTGCGCGAGAACGCGGGAGCGGGCGTCGAGTGGACCTGGCTCTCGATCGAAACGGTGGAGCAGGCGAGGAGGGCGAGAGAGGACAACGAGAGGAGGATCGCGCGCGGGTCGTTCATCAGCGCCTTCTTTTTCCGGGTCGTCTCAGAATAGAGACTACTCCCGCAGGGGCAGCATTTCCTGTGCCGCGGAGGCGGGTTCAGACGTCGAGCTCTCCCCTCATCACCAGGACCGCTCCGCCCTCGACGCGCACGCCGGTTGGCCGGCCGCCGTCGACGAGGACCGTCACGTCCAGCTCGGACGGGCGGCCCATCTCGACGCCCTGGTCGATGAGGAAACGGCCGCGCCCGCCCGCGACGCCGCCCGGCACCGCGCCGTGGAGCGCGAGGTAGACGCCCACGGGCCCGGCCGCCGAGCCCGTCGCGGGGTCCTCCGGCACGCCCGCGCCCGGCGCGAACATGCGGGCCCTGAGGCGCGTTCCGCCGGGCGCCGCGTCGAACGCGAAGAAGAGGAGACCGAGGACGCCGAGCTCCCGTTCGACGTGATTGAGCATCCGCGTGTCGGCGAGCGCCGAGGACACCGCTTCGACCGACGCGAGAGGCACCATGAGAAACGTGTTACCGGTCCCGACGGCCTGGGGAGGGAGTGCCGGGTGGAGCGCGTCGAACGGGACGCCGAGCGCCGCCGCGATCTGGCCCTTCACGTCGTCGCCCGTCACGGGCGCCTTCCACTCGGGCTTTCCCTGCTCCATCCGCACGCGCGTGACGCGCCCGTCCTTCTTCAGGAGCTCGAGCTTGAGCGGCCCGAACCCGACCTCGATCGTCACCGGGTGAATGCCGTCCGGCGCGCCGGCGGCGGCCCTCCCGAGCGCCGCCATCACGACGGCCGTCCCGACCGTCGGATGGCCCGCGTACGGGATCTCCTTCACCGGCACGAACGTCCGCTGCCAGTAGGCGTGCGCGGCGTCCTTCGCGGGCAGGACGAACGTGGACTCGGAGTAGTTGATCTCCCGCGCGATCGACTGCATCTGCGCCGTCGTGAGGCCGCGCGCGTCCGGCACGACGAGGAGCGGGTTGCCCGCGAAGGGGCGGTCCGTGAACACGTCGCAGGTGACGAAGGAGACTCTCATGGAGACGACGTTACCGCCCGGAGGCACGTTCGGAAACGACAGAGGCCGACCATCGGGAGCGCCCGGTCCAGGGCGCCGAGGACGGGGTAGGGGCTCGCGGAGTAGAAGAGGTCCTCCACGCGGAAGCCCGCCTCTTCGACGAGGCTCACCACGCGCGTGGCGGGGCGCACGGCGATGTGGTCCTCCTGCTGCAGGCCCGGCACGGCGGCCTTGATCCGCTCGGCCCAGTGGTCCCGGTTCGGCGTGTAGATCGCGAGGGCGCCGCCGGAAACGAGCGACCGGCGCGCGCTCTCGAGGCACGGGACGAGCACGTCGTCGAGGACGTGCTCGACGAAGTCGGCGAGGAGAACGACGTCGAACGGGCCCCCGGGTGCCGCCGCGAGATCCCGCGCGTCGGCCCTCTCGAAGCGGACGTTCGAGAGGCCGCGGGCGGCCTGCCCGGCGCGGGCGGCGTCGACTGCGACGCCTGCCGCGTCGATCCCCACGACCTCCGCGACGCACGGGGCGAGGAAGAACGCCGTGTCGCCGCGCGCGGAGCCGACCTCGAGGACCCGGAGGGACGGAGAGGGGCGGACGATCCGGAGCAGCGCCGCGTCGCGCTCCTCGTACTTTCGCCGGTTCCGCAGGAACCAGTGCGGGCGGTACATCCGGCCGTAGTAGGCCGGCCCGTAGACGTCGGCGTTCGGCGCGAACTTCCCGGGTGCATCCGTCACGCGATGAGTCTACGCATCTGAAGAGAGAGCCGGCCCCTAGAATGGACTCGATGGCGCGCGTCACGGTGATCGGGGGAGGCTTCGCGGGCGTGGAGTGCGCGCACCAGCTCCTCCGGCGCGGCCACGCCGTCACGCTCGTCGAGATGCGACCCGTGCGGACGACGGACGCGCACGCGACGGACCGCCTCGCCGAGATGGTCTGTTCGAACTCGTTCCGGTCCGACAACCCCGCGAACGCCGTCGGCCTCCTGAAGCGCGAGATGGAGAGCGTCGGGTCCCTGATTCTCGAGGAGGCGCGCAGGGCCGCGGTCCCGGCCGGCGACGCGCTCGCCGTGGACCGGACGATCTTCGCGGAGGCCGTCACGCGGCGCCTCGCCGGCGAGCCGCTCCTCACGCTCGTCCGGGGAGAGGCCGAGGCGCTGCCCGACCCCGGCGACGGGTTCGTCGTCGTCGCAACCGGGCCGCTCACCTCGCCCGCGCTCGAGAAGGCGTTGCTGGGCCTGCTCGGCGAGAAGTACCTCTACTTCTACGATGCCATGGCGCCCATCGTCGAGGCGGCGTCGCTCGACATGGCGAAGCTCTACGCGCTCTCGCGCTACGGCAAGGGAGGGGGCGACGACTACCTGAACGTCCCGCTCTCCCGCGCCGAGTACGAGGCCTTCGTCGCCGCCCTCCTCGCGGGGGAAAAGGTCCCGTTCCACGACTTCGAGAAGGCCGTGTACTTCGAAGGATGTCTTCCGGCCGAGGCGATGGCCGAGCGCGGCGTCGAGACTCTGCGCCACGGCCCGATGAAGCCGTTCGGGCTGCCGGACCCGCGCACGGGCAGGGAGCCGTATGCCGTGGTCCAGCTCCGGCAGGACGACCTCGCGAAGACGCACTTCAACATGGTGGGCTTCCAGACGAAGCTCAAGGTCGGCGAGCAGCGGCGCGTCTTCCGGATGCTGCCGGGGCTCGAGAACGCGGAGTTCGTCCGGTACGGCATGCTCCACCGCAACACGTACATCAACGGCCCGGCGCACCTCGACCGTTTCTTCCGCTGGCGGAAGGACCCGCGCGTCTTCTTCGCGGGCCAGCTCACCGGCGTCGAGGGCTACCTCGAGTCCGCCGCGACGGGCCTCATGGTCGGCGCGGCGCTCGCGCAGCTCCTCGAGGGCCGGGAGCCCGCGCCGCTCGCCTTCTCGACGGCGCTCGGCTCGCTCGCCCGGCATGTCTCGACGCCCCGGGAGGGGGACTTCTCGCCGATGAACGTGACGTTCGGCCTCATCGACGACGCGGACGTCCCGCCGTCGAAGGATCGGGCGAAACGCCGCGGGGAGATCGCGCGCCGCGCCCTGGAAGGAGTCGCGCGCTGGAAGACGGAGGCTCTTCCCGTGCCGTCCGTCACGGTCCCCGGCGCGGGCGCCGCCTAGAATCGGCGCGGAGGAAGACTCGTGAAGAAGAACCTGACCGCAGCCCTGACCGCCGTTCTCTTCGCCGCCGCGCCGGCCGCCGTGGCCGACGGCCGCTCCGAGAACTTCCAGACGTACTGCTCGGTCTGCCACGGCGACGACGGAAAGGGACAGACCGAGGAAGGAAAGAAGAAGGGCGCCCGCGACCTCACGAACGCCAAGTGGCAGGACAAGGTCGACGACGGCCGGCTGATCAAGTCCGTCACGAAGGGGCACGACAAGATGCCCGCCTTCGAGAAGAAGCTCTCGGCCGACGAGATCAAGGCGCTCGTCGCCGAGGTGCGGACGCTCGCGAAGAAGTAGTGCGCGGCCGCCTGCCCGGGGAGCTCGCCGCGTTCGACCGCCATCTCGCGGACGAGCGCGGCGTCTCGCGGCACACGCGGGCGGCTTACGGGAAGGACCTCGGTCGGTTTGCGGCGTTTCTCTCGACGGTCTTCTGGAACAGGCCGCTCGAGAAGATCGCGGCCGCCGACGTCGACGCGCTCGCCGTGAGGTCCTACCTCGCGCACCTGCGGGCGGACGGCCTGACGAAGGCCTCGATCGGCCGCCACCTCTCGGCGCTCCGCACGTTCTTCGCGTTCCTGAAGCGCGAGGGTCACGTCGTGGCGAATCCCGCCAAGGCGATCGCGACGCCCCGGAAGGAGCGGTCCCTGCCCCGCACGCTCTCGGTCACGGAGGCGGGCGCCGTCGTCGAGGCGAAAGGGCGGGAAGGCGCGCTCGGCGCGCGCGACCGGGCGCTCCTCGAAGTCCTCTACGCGACGGGTCTGCGCGTCTCGGAGGTCGTCGGGCTGAAACTCGAGGACGTGGACCTCTCCGCGCGGCAGGTGCGGACGGTTGGCAAGGGGAGGAAGGAGCGGATCGTCCCGTTCGGGCGCGCGGCCTGCGACGCCGTGAAGACGTGGCTCCGCGCCCGGGCCGACATGCGCCCGGCCGCGAAGGACGCGGGGTTCCTGTTCCTGAACGCACGCGCGGGGCGCCTGACGGACCGCAGCGTGCGGCGCATCCTCGACCGGGCGATGCTGGGGGCCGACGTGACCCGTCACGCCTCGCCGCACGCGCTCCGGCACTCCTTCGCGACGCACCTCCTCGCGGCGGGCGCCGACCTGCGGTCGATCCAGGAGCTCCTCGGCCACGCGTCGCTCTCGACGACGCAGCGGTACACCCATCTCGACGCCGAACGCCTCCTCGAGGTCTACCGCAAGAGCCACCCGAAGGCGGAGGACCGGGAGTGAGAGAGCCCCGGCGCTAGACTCCGCGCGTGGCCCCTCCCGTCTTCCACCACACGACGATCCTCTGCGTCAGGCGCGGATCCTCCGTCGCGCTCGGCGGCGACGGGCAGGTCACGATGGGGACCACCGTCATGAAGCACGGCGCCTCCAAGGTGCGGCGACTCCTCGACGGCAGGGTCCTCGCGGGCTTCGCCGGGTCCACGGCCGACGCCGTGACGCTCTTCACGCGCTTCGAGAAGAAGCTCGAGGAGTTCCACGGCCAGCTCGAGCGCGCGGCCGTGGAACTCGCGACGGACTGGCGGACGGAGAAGACGCTCCGCCAGCTCGAGGCCCTGCTCGTCGTCGCGGACGCGAAGGTCTCGCTCCTGCTCTCGGGGACGGGCGACGTCATCGCCCCCGACGAGGGCGTCCTCGCGGTGGGGTCGGGCGGACCCTATGCCGCCGCGGCGGCGAAGGCCCTGCTGAGGCACTCCACGCTCGAGGCCGCGGCGATCGTCAGGGAGTCTCTCGCGATCGCGGCCACGATCGACATCTACACGAACGACACGATCAAGGTCGAGACGCTGCCGTGACGCCGCTGACGCTGCGCGACCTGTCGCCGCGCAAGATCGTGGCCGAACTGGATCGCCACGTCGTCGGCCAGGCGAAGGCGAAACGATCCGTCGCGATCGCGCTGCGCGACCGCTGGCGCCGCCAGCGCCTCCCGGCCGATCTCGCGCGCGACACGACGCCGAAGAACATCCTCATGATCGGGCCCACGGGCGTCGGCAAGACGGAGATCGCGCGGCGGCTCGCCCGCCTCGTGGACGCGCCGTTCGTGAAGGTCGAGGCCTCGAAGTTCACGGAGGTCGGGTACGTCGGGCGGGACGTCGACTCGATCGCCCGCGATCTCGTGGACGCCGCGATCCGGCTCGTCAAGGAGGAGCGCCGGGCGCGCGTCGCGGACCGCGCGGCGGCGGCGGCGGAGGAGCGGCTCGTCGACCTCCTCGTGGCCGCGCTCGCGACGGACCCCTCCGGCCGGGCGGTCGCGCAGGAGGGCCGCGACAAGGTGCGCCGTGAGCTCCACGAGGGCAGGCACGAGGCGAAGGAGATCGAGATCGAGGTCGCCGACGACCGAACGCCGCAGATCTCCGTCATGGGCCCGCAGGGCATGGAGGAGATGGGGATCGACATCCCCGGCATGATTCCCGGCCTCTTCGGTGGCCCGAAGAAGAAGAAGGTCCGCCTGCCGGTGTCCGAGGCGCGGCCGCTCCTCCTCGAGCGCGAGGCGGACGCCCTCACGGACGAGGCGACGCTCCCTTCGGAAGCGATCCGCCGCGCCGAGGAGACGGGCATCGTCTTCCTCGACGAAATCGACAAGATCGCCGGGCGCGAGGGCGCGCGGGGCGGGCCCGACGTGTCGCGCGAGGGCGTCCAGCGTGACCTCCTCCCGCTCGTCGAAGGGACGACCGTCAAGACGAAGCACGGCATGTTCAAGACGGACCACGTCCTCTTCGTGGCGGCGGGCGCGTTCCACGTCGCGAAGCCCTCGGACCTGATCCCCGAGCTGCAGGGGCGCTTCCCGATCCGCGTCTCCCTCGACGCGCTCAGCGAGGAGGACTTCCTCCGGATCCTGACCGAGCCCGAGCACGCGCTGCCGAAGCAGTCCGCCGCGCTCCTCGGCGCGGACGGGATCACGCTCGAGTTCGCGGACGACGGCCTCAGGGAGATCGCCCGCGCTGCGGCGGAGGTGAACCGCAACCTCGAGAACATCGGCGCGCGCCGCCTCCACACGATCCTCGAAACCGTCCTCGAGGAGATCTCTTTCGCGGGCCCCGACGCGGCGGGCGCCCGCGTCGTCGTCGACAAGGCGTACGTCGACCGCGCGCTCGCGAGCCTCGTGCGCGACCGCGACCTCTCGCGCTTCGTGCTGTGAGGCGCGCCCTCCTCCTCCTCGCGGTCGCGTTCTTCCCCGGCTGCGGGCGCAAGCTGGCGCCCGAGGCGCCGCTGCTCGTGCTGCCGGCCCGCGTCGAGCCCGTGCGCATCTCGCAGGAGGCGGGCGACGTCGTGCTGCGCTTCCCGTATCCGTCGGTGACGAACTCCGGGTCGACGCTCACGAACCTCACGAAGGTCACCGTCGCGCGCGAGATCCAGAGCATCCGCGAGGGGCAGCGCATCCCGCCGCCGCCGGCCGACGCCGCCCAGCGCGAGAGCGAGGAGCGGACCTTCCGCGCGCGCGCCGAGACGGTCGCGGAGCTCTCCGCACGCGACCTCGACGCGGCCACGGTCGGCGCGGACCTCGTTTTCCGCGACCCGCTCGTGCCGCTCTACCGCGAGAAGCGGCTCGGGCGCGTCCTGCTGCGGTACGCCGTCACGGCGACCCGCGACAAGAAGCGCGTTTCCGAGCTCTCGCCCATCGCGTCGATCGTGCCCCGCGTGCCGCCGGACCGGCCGCTCCGCGTGATCCCGGCGGTCGAGGAGAACCGCGTCTGCCTCGACTGGTGGCCGCCCCCCGCGATGCTCGACGGCTCGAAACCCGTCGTCATCGCCGGATACGCGATCTACCGGCGAGACGCCTCCGAGGAGGAGTTCGAGGATCAGCCGATCGGCGTCGCGATCGGCGCCACGACGTACGTCGACGCGACGACCCGGCCGGACCGCGCGTACGTCTACACGGTCCGCGCCGCCCCGGTCGCGGACGTCCCGCTCATCCTCGGCCCGGCCGCGGACCCCGTTGCCGTCTCCACGAAGGACGTCTTTCCGCCGCCGGCACCCGAGGGACTCCTCGTGCTCGCCGAGTCGGGCGGAACGCGGCTCGTGTGGAACCCGTCGCTCGCTCCGGACCTCGCGTTCTACCGCGTCTACCGGACGGACGGCGGGGCGCCGGCGCGGCTCGCGGACGGACTCAAGGACCCGCTCTTCTTCGACGCGGGGGCCTCGGGACGAACCTACGGCGTGACCGCCGTCGACAAGTCCGGCAACGAGAGCGCGCCGGGGACGGTGAAATGAAGATCTCGCCGCTCGGCGGCCTTCCGATCCGCTTCACGAAGATGAGCGGCGCGGGAAACGACTTTCTCGTCTGGGGCGAGGCCGTGAGCGTGGGTGCGGCCGAGGTCGCCGCGATCCAGCGCCTCTGCCGGCGGGGAACCGGCGTCGGGGCCGACGGCGTCCTCTTCGTCTTCCCGGACGGGCCCGGCCGCGTCTCGGCGGACTACCGCAACGCCGACGGCTCGGTGGGCCGCTTCTGCGGCAACGGCACGCGCTGCGCCGCGCGCTTCGCGGTCCTGAAGGGGCTCGCGCCGGAGAACCTGATCGTGAGGACCGGATGGGGCGACGTTCCCTCCCGCGTCGACGGCACGCGCGTGACGCTCCGGCTGCCCGAGCCCGTCGCGGTGGGCCGCGCGGTGTCCTCGCTCGACGCGTCCGGGGCGCTGGAGCGCGAGGCGTACGCCCTCACGGTCGGCGTTCCGAACGTGGTCGCCTTCGTCGCCGGGGGGATGGACGTCGCGGCGCTCGATTTCGCGCGCATCGGTCCGGCCCTGAGATACCACCCGGAACTGCGCGAGGGCGCGAATGCGGATGTCGCGCAGGTGCTCGGGCCGTCGCGGCTCCGCGTGCGGACCTGGGAGCGCGGGGTCGAGGCCGAGACGCTCGCGTGCGGCTCGGGCAACGTCGCGACGGCGGTCACGGCCGCGGCGCTCGGGCGCGTCACGCCGCCCGTGTCCCTCGAAACGCGCTCCGGGCAGGTCCTGCGCGTGGACTTCCGATTCGAGGGCGAGGTCGCGCGAGACGTCACCCTCGCGGGCGACGCCCGCGTCGTCTACGAGGGGACGCTGGACCCGGGGGAATGGGAGGACGCATGAGGTTCGTGAGGCTCGTGAACGGCGGCGCGCCCGCGTGGGCGCTGGCCCAGGAGGAGACGCTCGTCCCGCTCGCGGGAGCGCCGTGGGAGACGGGCGGCGTGCCGAAACCGTCCGGAGACGCGGTCCCGCGCCGCGGGGCGCGCCTCCTGCCCGCCGCCTCGCCGACGAAGATCCTCTGCATCGGGCGGAACTACCGCGCCCACGCGGCGGAGCTCGGCCACGAGGTTCCGAAGGAGCCGCTCGTCTTCTTCAAGCCGCCGTCGTCCCTCCTTCCGCACGGCGGGACGGTCCGCCTTCCGCGGGAGAGCGCGCGCGTCGACTACGAGGGTGAGCTCGCGCTCGTGATCGGCCGGCGGGCCCGCCGCGTTGCGAAGGAGGACTGGCGGGACGTCGTCTTCGGCGTCACGTGCGCCCTCGACGTGACGGCCCGCGACCTCCAGAAGACGGACGGCCAGTGGTGGCGCGCGAAGGGCTTCGACACGTTCTGTCCGCTCGGTCCCGCCGTCGAAACGGACGTCGACCCGTCGACGCTCACCCTCCAGACCTTCGTCGACGGCGCGCCCCGGCAGAACGGGAACACCGCGGACTTCATCTTCGACGTCGGGACGCTGATCGCGTGGACGTCGGCCGCGATGACGCTCGAGCCGGGGGACGTGATCCTCACGGGCACCCCCGAGGGCGTCGGGCCGCTCGCGGCCGGACAGACGGTCGAGGTGCGGATCTCCGGCGTCGGAACTCTCTCGGTTTCCGTGGCCGCCGAGGACTAGCGGGTCCGGAGCGCGTCCAGCAGCTTCCGCGGGAACCCACCGAAGGCGCCGGACGACATCGAAACGACGACGTCGCCTGCGCGGAGTTCCGCGAGCAGCGCCGAGAGAAGAGCCTCAGGCGTCGGCGCCGTGAGCGCGGGCTTTCCGGCGGCGCGGAGCCGCGCCACGAGGGCGGAGGCGTCGAGAACGCCGGGCCCGCCCGGCTGCGCGAGCCGGGCGGCGTGGAACGGAGCCGCGAGGGCGACGGCGTCCGCCGCGCCGAGAGCCGCCGCGTACGGATCGAAGAAGTCCGCCCGGCCCGCCGTCATCGAGCGCGGCTCGAACGCGGCCCAGACGCGGCGTCCCGGGAAGCGGTTCTTCGCGCCGGCGACGGTGGTCGCGACCGCGGTCGGATGGTGGGCGAAGTCGTCGACGACCGTCACGCCCGCCTCGGTCCCGACCACCTCGAGGCGGCGCTTGACGCCGCGGAAGGACGCGAGTCCGCCCGCGAGCTGCGCCGGATGGAGGCCGAAGCCGAGAGCGGCGCCGAAGGCGGCGAGCGCGTTCGAGACGTTGTGCCGGCCGGAGAGCGGCGAGAGGACGGAATACGGCTCCTGGCCGGAACGGTGCACCGTGAAGCGGGTGCCGCCCTCGCTCTCGGCGACTTGCGTCGCGAGGAGGTCCACGTCGGGCGCGCCGGCGGGCCTGGGCGCGACGCCGTAGAGGCGGACGCGGGTCCGCGCCGCCGCGAGCACCTCGCGCACGTTCGGGTCGTCGCCGTTCGCGACGATCGCGCCGTCCTCGGGGACGAGCGCGACGCCGGCGCGAAAAGCGGCCTTCACGGCGGCGAGGTCCGCGTAGAGATCCGCGTGGTCGAATTCGACCGACGTGAGGACGAACGTCCGCGGCGCGTAGTGGAGGAACTTCGGTCCCTTGTCGGCGTAGGAGGTCGAATACTCGTCGCCCTCGACCACGAACGGCGCGCCGCCCCCGAGCGCCGCGGGACCCGGGAAGTTCGCGGGTTCGCCGCCCACGAGATAGCCGGGGTCGCGGCCCGCAGCGGCGAGGAGCCAGGCCGCGAGGGCGGTCGTGGTCGTCTTGCCGTGCGTTCCCGCGACCACGACGGGGTGCCGGCCGACGAGGATCTCGTCGTGGAGCGTTTCGGGCATCGAACGGACGTTGAGCCCCCGGCGCAGGGCCTCGAGGATCTCGGGGTTGTCCCGGCGGGCGAGGTTGCCCGCGACGACCTCGGACACGTCGGCGCCGACGTTCTCCGCGCGGAAGGCGGGCAGGACGGTGATCCCGAGAGCCGCGAGGCGATCGGACATCGGCGGATAGACGGGGCCGTCGGAGCCGGTCACGCGTTCGCCCCGGGCGAGGAGGAGGGAGGCCAGCGGCGTCATTGCGGTCCCCCCGACGGCGACCAGGTGAAACGTACGAGGGGCTGCGGACACCGGGCGCGGAGTTTGCTAGACGGGTCGGGCGCCGTCAAACGACGCCTCGCTGGCGTGTCCCGCCGGGAGGCCGAGAAGAGGCCCGGCGCACCCCACGTATACTCGTCAAGGCTCGAATCCAGAGTGTTTCAAGGGTCCCGGCGCGGCCGGGCCCGCTCCCGAAGGAGGCTCCCGGACATGACTCCCCCCCGCCATTCCCGACTCGCCGGCGCGATCGCGGCCGCCGCGCTCCTCGCGCTCGGCCTGCCGTCGCCCCTCGCCGCCCAGGCGAAGGCCGCGAAGGCCGCGGAGGCCGCCGGCCCGAAGCTCGTGATCGTCGAGGACAAGAAGGACGTCGGACAGGTCGCAAAGGGCGAACCGATCAAGCACGTGTTCGTCCTCAAGAACACGGGCACGGCCGACCTGCACATCACGGACGTGAAGCCGTCCTGCGGCTGCACGGTGCCGGAGTTCGACAAGGTCATCAAGCCGGGCGCCGAGGGGAGGGTCACCCTCACGGTCGACACGAAGGGCTTCTCGGGCCCGATCTCCAAGACGGCGCTCCTCATCACGGACGACCCGGCCGTGCCGCAGAAGACGCTGTTCCTCTCGGCCGTCGTGAAGCCGTTCGTCGACGCCCTGCCGTACGCCTTCTTCCGGATCACGGCTCTTTCCGGCGAGGCCGCGTCCGCGGAGGTCATCCTCGTGTCGGACGAAGCCGACTTCAAGCCCACGAAGGCGGAAGCCCCGAACTCGTTCCTGCGCGTCGCGCTCACGCCCGTGCCCGAGAAGGAGCTCGTGAAGGACCGCGGTCCGAATCAGTGGAAAGTCACGGTCACGACGGCGCCGGACGCACCCGAAGGCCTCCTCGGCGGCGCCGTGAGGGTCATGACGGGCGCAAAGAAGCAGCCCGAGATCGAGCTCCAGGTGACCGGCTTCATCAAGCCGGCCGTGTCCGTGACGCCGCTCTCGATCAACTTCGGCAACTTCGACCCGAAGGGCGATCCCCAGAAGCGCAACGTCATGCTCGTGAACAACAACGCGGCCGTCGAGAACTTCTCGGTCACGAAGGCCGAGACGAACGTCCCGGGCATCTCGGCCGAGGTCGTTCCCGTCGACAAGTCGCGCGTCCAGGTCGTCCTCACGGTCGACCAGAAGATCAAGAAAGGCGTCTTCGAAGGCGACCTCACGATCAAGACGACCGACAAGTCGCGCGCCGAGGTCAAGGTCCCGATCAAGGGCGTCATCCTCTGAGGTAATCGGGAAACCCGTCACGCGGGTTTCCCGCAACCTTCCGCTCGGCCGCTGCGCGGCCTGCGCCTGCTCCTACTTTCGTTTCCGCGGCGTCGAGGACGGCTGCGGCGACGTCGGAACGTCGTGGAGCGGCGGATACGGGAGCGTCGCCGCGTGCTCGGCGATCGCCTTGAACATGCGGAGGGCCGAGAGGCGGCGGGCGCGGCGGGCCGGCATGTACGTGGGCGACAGGAGCGCCGAGAACGGCGAATCCGCGTCGTAGTGCGAAACCCACGTCAGGTCCGTCGTGCCGTCGGGCCGGGCGTCGACGAAGAAGGACAGCGTGAGGCTCTCGACCTTCGCGTCGAGAAGGTCCGCGGCATCGGACTTCAGCAGGAAGGACAGGACTTCCCCGGGCTGGAGGGCGATCACGGCCAGGTCGATCCGCCGCGGCCCGTCGGCCGTCGTCGCGTCGATCGAAAGGACGTCGCCCTTGGACGCCGTGAGCCCCTTGCCGTAGCGCGCGCGGCGCGGCACCACGTTGGGAACCCCCGAGAGGAGCCACGTGCTCACGGTCTCGGTGCCGACGAGGAGGCGCCAGACGACGGACTTCGGCGCGTCGATGGAAACGCACTCGGCTCCCTGGAAGGTCGCGATCGGGGTGTCCGTGAAAGTCCGGAGCCGCGTGCTGAGCGGGTCGGGCTGCTGCGCCGCCGCGGGGACCGCCGCGAGGGCGAGAACGCCGAGGACCCGGAGGGGGCGATTCATCGCGTTCAGCATAACGGGAAACGCGGACTCTACAATTCTCCGATGGCCTTCCGGGCGCTCGCCGCTCTTTTCCTCCTCGCGACCGTTCCGGCCGCCGGGGACGCGCCCACGCCGTTCCGCTGGGAGGGACTCGTCCGGCGTAACCCGGGAATCGTGATCTTCAGGAGCCGGTGGAATCCCGGCGTCCTCGAGCTGAAGGACGACCTCCTGCGCTGGACGGACCGCACGGACCCCGGGAAGAACCTCGTCCTGCCCGTGCGGCGCCTGACGCAACACACGCTCGTGTGCCGCGGCGGTCCGGCGGCGGCGTGCACGGAGTGGCGCGTCGCGACGAAGATCGAGACGTACGTGTTCCGGGAGGCGCCGCCCGAGGGCGGCGCCTCGCTCCGGCGCGCGTTCGACGCGCTGCGCGGCGCGTACGCGGACGTTCCGTCGTCCGAGGAGCGTTGAGAGGCTATTTCTT
The DNA here is from genome assembly GCA_044229475.1 of Thermoanaerobaculia bacterium. GTDB lineage: Bacteria > Acidobacteriota > Thermoanaerobaculia > UBA5066 > UBA5066 > Fen-183. The sequence continues at coordinate 77,821 of JBGASW010000007.1, forward strand.
CGGCCGCGAGGCGGGTGGGAGGATCTCGAGCCAGTCGAAGCCCGCCGCGAGCGTGCGCTCGTCGGTCGCGCCCGGAATCCGGTCCTTCGGGGACTCGGCGTACGTGAACGCGAAGGTCAGCTCGTTGGCGCCGCGCTTCCATGCGTCCTTCGACGTTGGAATCGTGTAGACCCTCGGCTCGCCGCCCAGGGTCACGCTCTGGATCTTCCGGCCGTTCACGGAAAACGTGAGGGTCTGCCCGGGGCCGCCCGGGAAGCCGAACGGCCAGCACCGGAAGCGCACGAGACGGTCGCCGTCGGCGCGGCTCTGGACGACGACGCGCGCCTCCTTGCCGTGGGCCCAGACGAACGTGTCGCCGGAGTCCGTCTTCTCGAAGCCGTCCCAGCCGGGGCCGAGGGCCCCGGCCGTCGTCTCGGGGTCGAAGTTCAGGGAACGCGTCTCGTCGACGCGGCGGCAGGATGCGGTCAGGGCGAGCGCGGCGAGCGCCGCGGCGGCGAGGACGGGCTTCTTCACCGGGCGAGTCTAGCGCCGGACTTCGACACCGGCGGCCACGAACACGGCGCGCCCCTCGCGAACCTGGGCCTTGCCCTCGGCCGCGAGCGTTCCGCCCGCGAGGCCTTCGGGCAGCGTCCACGAGCCGTCGGAGACGATCGGAAGGACGGCCTCACCCTCCTTCAGGACGGGCCGGCCGGCGGTCCCTTCGTTCTTCCCCTCGACGCGCACGGCCTTCACGGCGTACTTCTCCGGAGCCGCGACGACGGCCGCGACGTGCACCGCCGTCAGGCCGCGCAGCGGCTTGCCGTAGAGGTCCGCCGCGCGTGCGGGAGCGGACAGGGCGAGAGTCGCGGCGGCGAGGACCGCGGCGTGGGCGGCTCTCACGGGAGCTTGAAGACCTTCGCGCCCTGGTAGGCGTACGCCGCGGTCGCCCCGCCGCACGGGGCGCCGGCCGAGCCGGCGGCGCGCGTGTACGTGATCGTGCCCTGGATGGACCCGTCGTATCGGGAGAGGATCGTGCCGCTGAACGTGCTGTTGGGGTCCGCTCCCGAGAACGAGATCGTCCCGTCCGTGGGGTTCCTTACGAAGCTCGTGTTCTGGAGCGAGGGCCCGAACGACGGGCCGAACGCCTGGAAGCTGAACCCGACCGGCCCCCCCGCACAGTTTTCGACGACCATCGTCGTGTAGACGAAGTCGCCGTTGCCGTCGACGATGTCGAGGCGGCCGCCGGCGCCGTAGGCGTCGTTGAGCGCGATGCCGAAGGCGCCGTTGTTCGCGATCGCGACCTTCACGGGCGGCGAGTAGCTGATGGACGCGATCGCGTTGTCGATCACGGAAGCGCCCGTCGCGACGGGGCCGCCGCTCTTGACCTTGACGGTCGCGGTGAGGTTCGTGTCGTCGGCGGTGTAACCGAAAGACGCCGCGATGCCGTTGATCTGCGTCTGGGCGTATTTCGCGAGCGTGACGTCGCGCGTTCCGAGGACCGTGCCGTCGCCCTTGAGGAGCGTGACGGTGACGACGGTCGAGCCGGTGCCGCTGGCCGAGAGGAGGAAGAGGTTCGTCCGGTAGCCGCTGGACCCGCTGCTGGAGGACGAGACGTACGGTACGTAGGCGGTCTCGCCGAGCGCGACGAGCTGCTCCGTGTTCTGGGCGGGAATCGCGAAGCCGTTCGTGCCCGGGACGCCCGTCGAGCTCCTCGCGTTGACGACGAGCGTCTGCGAGAGGACCCACACGGGCTGCTTCGTCGAGCCGGTGGACTCGACGCGGATGCCGCCGGCCCCGACCGTGCCGAACTTCGTGGACAGAACGTCGTCGATCGCGAGCGTCGCGTTCGCCGGCACCGTGACGGCGACCTTTCCCGCGCCGCTGTTGTCGCCGGATCCGTCGCTCGCGGGGAGGAGGTACAGGTCGACCGTCGCGGCGGCCGCGTTCGGGTTCACGATCCGGAGGCCCGTGACGTAGTCGTTTCCGCCGCCGGAGGCGTGCGCGGACGTCACCACCCACTGCGTCGTGGCCGGCGTGTCTGCCCGGAGGGCGGCGGGGATCAGAAGGGCGAGGACGGCGAAACGAAGGGTCAGGCGCATGCGGTCGGCTTCCTCTCGGAGAGATTTTGACCCGGATTGGACGCGGAGCGGCCGCCAAAGTTGCGACCCCGTCTCCCGGAGTGTCGCCGGTGTCTCCGGTCTTTCAAAACAGGGCGCCAGGGGCGCCCGCGATCCGCCGGAAGTCGCCGCGCCGGCGGAGCGCGAGAAAGGGGATCGCCTCCTCGGCCGCGAGCCCCATGCGCCGCGCCGCTTCGAGCAGCGCGGCCGCCTCGGCGGGGAGCCGCACGACGAGGCGGGACGCTCCGGAAGCTCCCGCACGGGCCGCGAGGGCGACGAGAAGCTGTGCGGCGGCTTCGGGACTCCGGCCCGCGGCCGGACCGATCCACGCGCGCGTCCCGGAGCGGCGGAGGGCTCCGACGGCCTCGGGCCGCCCGCGCCGGCGCAGCGCGAGCACCTGTCCCTGCGCGACGGCGCGCTCCCATTCGGGCACGCGGGCGAAACCGCGCGTTTCGCGGTCGAGGTCGGCCACCCACCCCGAGAGCGCGGCGCCGAACCCCACGGGCTCGAGCGCGCCCACTCCGGCCGCGGTCCCGGGCGGCGCTCCGCCGAACGTGAGGACGAGCGTGCGGAGCGAGAGGCCGGCCCTGAGGAGGAACGCGACGCCCTCCGCTCCGGAAGGCGCGAGCGCCTCGAGGGCGCGCGCGCGCCGCGCGGCGCCATAGGCGCGCACGGCCTCGAGGAGCGCGCGGCCCACGCCGCCTCCCCGCGCCGCGGGGTCGACCTCGAGGCGCGCGAGAAGGAGCGCGTCCTCGCGCACAGCGGCCGCGGCCCGCCCGAAGATCCGCCCGTCGTCGTCGGCGGCCACGAGAGCGCCGTCGGGGTCCGTCGCGAGGAGCGCGGCGTCCGCCGCGGTTTTCGGCCACTCGCCCGGGCGCGGGGGCCGGACCCGGAACGGAAGGTCTTCTTTCGCGCTCACCCTTGACTGACGCTAACACGGGTCCTATACTTAACATTGTTAAGTAAATGAGGGAGATTCAGGCATGGGCATCGTCCAGCGGCGGGAGCGGGAAAAACTGGAGGTCAGGACCAAGATCCTCGACGCAGCGCGCGAGCTCTTCGCCCGCGAGGGATACGACGCCGTCACGATGCGCCGCATCGCCGACGCGATCGAATACTCGCCGACGGCCATCTACCTGCATTTCAAGGACAAGGAGACGCTCATCCGCGACCTCTGCGAGGAGGACTTCGCCTCGCTCGCGAAGGCGTTCCAGAGGATCGCGCGGGAGCCGGACCCCCTCGAGCGCATCCGCAAGGCCGGGATGGCGTACGTGGACTTCGGCAGCGACAGGCCGAACCACTACCGGCTCATGTTCATGACGCCGCGGGCGCACGAGGAGATGCGGAACCTCGAGAAGGGAAATCCCGAAGAGGACGCGTACGCGTTTCTCGAGCGCGCCGTCGCCGAGGCGATCGCGAAGGGCCTTCTGAGACCCGAGCTGAAGGACCCCCACCTCGTCGCGCAGGCGGCCTGGGCCGGCGTCCACGGCGTGATCTCCCTCCACCTCGCCAAGAAGGACGATCCGTGGGTCGAGTGGAGGCCCCTGAAGAAGACCGCGGCGCTCGTCGTCGATTCGATGATCGAAGGCTTCCGGAAAGGCTGAGCCGTGGTCTCCCTCGCGCGGAAGAACCTCCTCCATGACAGGCTGCGCTTCGTGATCACGATCTCGGGCGTCGCGTTCGCGGTCACGCTCGTCTTCGTCCAGGTCGGCCTCTTCCTGGGCCTCCTCGACAACGCGTCCGTCACGATCGAGAAGATGTCGGCGGACCTCTGGGTCACGTCGAAGAACACGCCGAACGTGGACTTCGCCCACACGTTCCCGGAGACGGCGGTCCAGCGCGTGCGCTCGGTGCCGGGCGTCGCGCGGGCGGACAACCTGATCGTCTGGTTCATGCAGATGTCGCTCCCCTCGGGAGCGCAGGAGGGGACTCTCGTTTACGCGCTCGAGGACTTCACGGCCTGGAACATTCCGTGGAACGTCGCCGAGGGCGACCTCTCGGATCTCAAGCGCGGCAATTACTTCTTTCTCGATTCGTCGGCGCTCCGCCGTTTCGGGCCGTTTGCGGTCGGCGAGTACCGGGAGGTTCTCGACCGGCGCCTCAAGATCATCGGGCGGACGGAGAACGCACGCTCGTTCACGACGACGCCGATCTCGTTCATGGACCTCCGCCTCGCGCAGGAGCTCTCGTACCAGACGATGCACGACAAGACGACGTACGTCGTCGTGAAACTTGCGCCGGGGGCGGATCTCGAGTCCGTGCGCGCCGAAATCCGGCGCCGGCTCCCGTTCAACGACGTTTTCACAAGGGCGGAGTGGGCGAAGCGCTCGCGCGCCTACTGGGTCGCGAACACGGGCATCGGCCTGAACATGTACCTGACGGTCTTCCTCGGCGTCCTCGTGGGCATCGTCGTCGTCGCGCAGACGCTCTACACGGCGACGATGGAACACATCAAGGAGTTCGGGACCGTCAAGGCGATCGGCGGCGGGAACCGCGACATCTACGCCATCCTCGCCGAACAGGCCGCGATCTCGGCCGTCGTCGGCTTCGTCTGCGGGCTCTTGCCCGCCTTCGCGCTCAAGCCGCTTCTCGCGAAAGCCGACCTCAAGATCATCGTGACGCCCGAGTTCGCGGTGATCGTGTTCGTCGGGACGCTCGCGATGTGCCTGCTCTCGGCGATGGTCTCGTTCCGGAAAGTCGCCGCGATCGATCCGGCGCTCGTCTTCCGCGGTTAGGAGTCCTCATGTCCGTTCTCGTGTCCGAAAACGTCGTCAAGCGCTTCACCGAAGGCAGGGAGTCCGTCGAGGTCCTGAAGGGCGTCTCGCTCTCCGTGGGGCGCGGAGAGGTCGTGTCGCTGGAGGGTCCGTCCGGCTCGGGGAAGACGACGTTCCTCTCGATTCTCGGGTGCATCCTGACGCCGACCGAAGGCCGCGTCGCGATCGACGGAGAGGCCGTGGACCCGAAGCGGCCCGCGCGCCTCCCGGAGATCCGGAAGAAGTCGATCGGTTTCGTCTTCCAGCAGTTCAACCTCTTCCCGGCGCTCACCGCTCTCGAAAACGTGGAGTACGCGCTCAACGTGAAGGGCCTGAAGGGCGGCGAGGCCGCGCGCGAGGCGCACCGCGTCCTCGACGCCGTCGGCCTCTCGGACCGGAAGCGCTTCCTCCCGCGCGACCTCTCGGGCGGCCAGAAACAGCGCGTCGCGATCGCGCGCGCCCTCGCGGGCTCGCCGTCGGTCCTCCTCGCCGACGAGCCGACCGCGAACCTCGACTCGCACGTGGGGCTCCAGATCCTCGAGCTCTTCCGCGATCTCGCGAAGAAGGAGAACAAGGCCCTCGTCGTCGTGACGCACGACCCGAAGGTCCGTTCGATCGCCGACCGCGTCGTCACGATCCGCGACGGCGTGCTCGCCGCCGCCTGACCCACCGGGGACAAAGGACCACGACATGTCGAACCAGGAGAAAGATCTCCACGTCGTCTTCGGGACCGGCCCGCTGGGCCGCGCGGTCGCCGCGGCTCTCGTCGCCAGGGGACGGGCGGTCCGCGCCGTCGGCCGCTCGGCGCGAGCCGACGTTCCGGCAGGGACCGCGTACGTCTCTGCCGATGCTTCCGAACCGGCCGCGGCGCGCGCCGTCACCCTCGGGGCTGCCGCCGTCTACCAGTGCGCCCAGCCCGCCTACCACCGCTGGCCGGAGGAGTTTCCCCGGCTGCAGTCCTCCATTCTCGAAGCGGCCGCGGCCGCCGGGGCTCGCCTCGTCCTCGCCGACAACCTGTACGCCTTGGGCGACGCGGGGCGGCCGCTGACGGAGGATCTGCCCGCCGCGGCGACGACGCGCAAGGGGAGGACACGGGGGGCGATGGCCGAGGCTGCGCTCGCGGCCCACCGCGCCGGCCGGGTCCGGGTCGCCATCGGACGCGCTTCCGACTTCTACGGGCCCGGCGTCAGGCTGTCGGCCCTCGGCGAGCGCGTCTTCGCGCCGCTGCTCGCGGGCAAGAAGGCGGGAGTTCTCGGCAACCCCGACCTGCCGCACACCTACACGTACATCGACGACTTCGCCCGAGCCCTCGTGACTCTCGGGGAGCGCGACGAGGCGTCCGGTGGGATCTGGAACGTGCCGAGCGCGCCGACACTGACGACGCGCGAGATCGTCGCGATCGCGGCGGAAGAGGCGGGGGTCGAGCCGCGCCTCGCGGCGGCCGGACGGGCACTCCTCTCACTCGCCGGTCTCTTCAATCCGGGCGCGCGGGAGATGCTGGAAATGTTCTACGAGTTCGAGAAGCCGTTCGTCGTGGATCACTCGAAATTCGGCCGTGCCTTTGGCGGCGCGGCGACACCGCACCGCGACGCGCTCCAGGCCACTCTGGCCTGGTACCGCGCGCGCAAAGCCTGAATTCCGCCGGAGGACTGCCGATGAAACGCCCGCCGCTCGCCCTTTCGATCGCCGTCGCCGCCTCGGGAACGGCGGTTCTGCTCCTCTGCCGGTCCGCCGCGCAGGGGGGCGGCGCCGCGACGCCCGCCCCGAAGCCGCTCGCCGTCGCGTCCGCCCCCGCCGCGCGCGTTGCCGCCGAGGGGCGAGTCGTCGCGTACCCGGGCGCCGAGGTCGTCGTCGGGACCGACTTCGCCGGCACGGTCCGGCGCCTGCTCGTGAAGGAGCGGGACGCCGTCCGGAAGGGCGACCTCCTCGCGGAGATCGGCGCCGACGAACAGAAGGCCGCCCTCGCCGAGGCCGAGGCGAGGATCGCGGAGGCTGCCGCGGACGTGAAGCTCTTCGAGTTCGAGCTCGCCCGCGCCGAACAACTCCTCGCGTCGAAGGTAGGCGCCCGACAGGCCGTCGACAAAGCCTCCCGCGACCTCGAGGCGGCACGCGCGCGCCGCGCGACGGCCGGTGCTGAGGCCGAGCGGCTGAAGGCGACGATCGCCAAGTCCCGGATCCTCGCGCCGATCTCCGGCGCCGTGATCACCCGCCACGTCGAGGCGGGCGAGACGATCGACCGCGGAGCACGCATCGCGACGGTCGCGGACCTCTCGCGCCTGCGCGTGGAGGCGGAGGTCGACGAAGCCGACGCCGCGCGCGTTTCGGTCGGAGCTCGTGTGGCGATTCGCGCCGAGGGGGAGTCTGGCGCGGGGCTGGAAGGCCGCGTCGAAGAGATCCCGGACGCCGTCACGGGCCGCCGGACGAAGCCTCTCGATCCGGGAAAGCCCTCGGATACGCGCGTCCTCCTCGTGAAGATCGCTTTTGCCGACGCGAGCCGGGGAACGGCCCTCAAGCTGGGCCGTCGGGTCGAGGTGGAGATCCAGGGCGGCTCGCCCCGCTGACCAATCACCCGGTTTGTTTAGAATCCAAATTCACCACGGGGACGGATTGATCGGGATGAAGAAGCGCACCGTGGGCCGTCCACGCGACGGCGATCCCGCCAAGACGCGCCGCGAGATCCTCGAAGCGGCCGAGGAAAGTTTTGCAGCGTCTGGATTTGTCGGCGCGACGACCCGGCAGGTGGCCGCGCGCGCCGGCGTCAACGTGGCGACCCTCCACTATCACTTCGGGAACAAGGAGCGTCTCTATCGCGCCGTCCTCGAGGCCGCGGTTGCCGGCGATGTTCCCGACGGTCCGACGGCGGGCTCGCCCGCGGAGCGCCTGACCGGCGTCGTCGAAGCGCTCTGGAGCTTCGGCCTGAAGCGCTCCGCGCTGTCCCGCCTCAGCCTCCTCCACCGCCTGGCCGGACCCGCGCGCACCGCGGGACGCGCGCCCGAACCGGACGACCCGCGCGAGACGCTCCTCGCGAAGACGATCGCGGACGTCGCCGAGAAGGGGTCTCTCCCGCCCGAGGAGGCTGCGCGTCTCGTACTCGTCCTGATGGATGGCGCGCTCGTGGCGGTGCGCAACGGGCACGGCCCGGACGCCGCCGTTCCCGAGGCCCCCCGTCGCGCCGTCGTCGCGGCGGCGCTCCGCATCACCGGGCTGGCCTAGGGACTTCGGCGCACGCCGCACGCGAGGACGATCGCGTTGACGCCGGTTCCCGCGAGGACCGGGTCCACGCCGGCGACGTGAAGGAAACGCTCGAGCATCGCCGCGGCCCCGCCGAGGAGCATGGCGGAACCGGCGAAGCGCCGGTCGACGCGGACGCCGGGGACGAACGCCGCGAGCGTCGGGAGGATGAGGCCCGACGCGAAGAGCGTGTAGCCGAGCCGGAACGTCTCGACGAGGTCCTGGAGGACGAGCGCGACGGCGAGCCCGGCCGCGCCGTAGACGACGACGGCGGCCCGCGCGAAGCGCACGCCGGCGCCGGGGACAAGGTCGTGCGCCGTCGCCGCGGCGGCCGAGAGGAGTACCGAGTCCGCCGAGGACTGCATCGTGGCGACGAGCGCGACGAGGAGGAGCGGAGCGAGCGCGGGGCCCGCGAGCGCGAAGACCGTGCGCGGGAAGAGCTGGGCCGGCGGGCCCGGGACGGCGAGCGAGACGCCTGCGAGAGCGATCGCGCACGTCGAGAGGCCGAACGCGAGCTTGGCGACGGCCGCGCCATACGCGGCGCGCCGCGCCGCGGAGGCGTCGCGCGCGGAGAGGAGCTTGGACCATACGTCGCTGCCGACCGCGTGCGGCAGCCCGACGAGAACGAGGAACGCGAGGACGTCGGCCCACGAGAACGCAGGCCCGGTGGGGAATGCGAGAAGCCGTCCGGGCGGCGGCGTCCGGAGGAGCGCGGCGAACGCGAGCGGAAGCGCGACGAAGAGGAGGCCGCAGACCATGAGCGCGAACTGGAGGAGGTCCGTCCCGACGACGGCGCGCTGGCCCCCGAGCGCCGTGTAGGCGACGAAGAGCGCGGCCGTCAGGATGAGGACGCGCCGCGGATCCCAGGGCGTCGTCGCGACGATCACGGTCTGCGTCGCCTGCGCGAGGAGCGCGAACCAGACGATCTCGGCCGAGACGACGAGGCACGCCGCGATGCGCCTCACGCCGCCTCCGTACGTCCTCCCGATGACCTCCGCGATCGTCGTCGCGCCGGTCGCCCGGAGGCGCGGGGCGAGAAACGCGCCGAGCGCGAGGAGGCCGAGCGCGCCCGCGAGGTCGAGCCAGAGCGCGGGGAGACCCTTCGACGCCACGAGCGCGGCGAGGACGAGCGTCGTCGAGCCGCCGATCACCGTCGAGGAGAGCGCGACGCCCGCCCGGAGCCCGCCGAGCCCGCGGTCCGCGACGAGGAACGCGTCCGTGGAGCGCGAGGCCTTCCGGGCCGAGACGACGCCGACGAGCAGGACCGCGGCGCCGTAGACGACGAGCGCGAGCGCGAGATTCACGCGGGCGGGGCCGTGAGGACGTCGCGGGCGTACGCGGCGAGGAGGCGGGCCGCGTGCGGGAGGGCGCGTTCGTCGAAGTCGAAATCCGGCGCATGGTGCGGCCCGCGGGGGCCGTCCGTGCGCGCGGCGCCGACGAACGCGAAGGCGCCGGGGACGCGCTGGAGGAACTCGGAGAAGTCCTCCCCGCCCATCGTCCGGCACTCGGCCGAGGCGCGGCCCGCGCCGAGGACGGCGTCCGCGGCGCGGCGTGCGCGCGCGGCTTCGGCGGGGTGGTTCACGACGGCCCCGCTCCGCCGCTCGTAGACGGTCTTCGCCGCGCAGCCCGCAGCCGAGGCGGCGTGGGCGGCGATCTCCGGGACGAGCACCGCGAGGCGCTCGCTCGCGTCGCGATCGAACGAGCGGCAGGTGCCCGTCAGCGTCACGGATTCCGGGAGGACGTTGAACGCGGAGCCGCCGTGCACGGACGTGACGGACACGACGGCGGGCTGGAGGGGCGACAGACGCCGCGCGACGACGGTCTGGAGCGCCGTGACGACGAGCGCCGCCGCGACGACGGCGTCGCGCGTCTCGTGCGGCGAGGCCGCATGCCCGCCGGGGCTCGTGACGTCGATCCGGAACTCGTCGACGGCGGCCATCATCGCCCCGGAGGCGACGCCCGCCGCGCCGAGCGGGAGCGACGTCCAGAGGTGGACGCCGAAGACGGCGTCGGGGCGCGGGTCGTCGAGGACGCCGTCGGCGATCATCGCGGCCGCGCCGCCCGCGCCCTCCTCCGCCGGCTGGAACGCGAAGACGACGCGGCCGCCCGCGGGCGGGTCGAGGAGCAGAAGGTCGGCCGCCGCGTCGAGAGCGGCGACGTGCCCGTCGTGCCCGCAGGCGTGCATCCGGCCGTTCGCCGACGCGAACGGCAGCCCGGTCTTCTCGGCGACCGGGAGCGCGTCGAGGTCGGCGCGAAGAAGGACCGTCCGGCCCGGCCGGCCGGTGTCGAGGACCGCCGCGACGCCGGTCTTCCCGAGGCCGGTTCGCACCGCGAGTCCGCGCGCGCGCATGCGGGCCTCGACGAGGCGCGCGGTCTCGACTTCCTCGAACGCGGTCTCCGGGCGGGCGTGGAGCTGGCGCCGGAACGTGACGGCGGAGGCGTCCGCGGCGGCCGCGTCCTTCGCGAGCGGATTCACGCCGGGATCATAGGCCGGGGACCGCGCTATCCTCGGGCCGTGACCGAGCCCCTCCGGAAGACGTTCACGTTCGACGAGGCCCGTGCGCTTCTCCCGGCCGTGCGCGAGAAGACGCGGCGCGCCCTCGAGGCGCTGGACGGCCTCGCGGCCGTCGCCGACGACGACGCCGAGTCGTCCCGGCGGCGGACGGAGCGCGCCGTCGAGGGGATCCTGAACGCGTGGCGCGAGGAGCTCGAGGCCCTCGGGATCGAGGTGAAGGGTCCGTGGCTCGTGGACTTCGACTCGGGCGCCGGCTATTACTGCTGGAAGTGGCCCGAGGAGTCCCTCGAGTTCTTCCACGGGTACGAAGAGGGCTTCGCCGGCCGCGTGCCCCTGCAGTAGCGGGTCAGGCGATCCCGAGGATCCGCTTTCCCTCGGGCGTCATCATCTCCGCGCTCCAGGGCGGGTCCCACACGAGCTGGACTTCGGCTTCCTTCACGCCCGGCACCCGCGCGACGCGGGACTGCGCGTCCGACGCGATCGCCGGACCCATCCCGCAGCCCGGAGCCGTGAGCGTCATCTTCACCTCGACCCGCGTGCCGCCCTTTTCCGCGGGGAGGACGCGCAGGTCGTAAACGAGGCCGAGATCCACGATGTTCACGGGAATCTCGGGGTCGTACACGGTCCGGAGCTGCTCCCACACCGCGTCCTCGCTGACCGGGCCCGCCGCGGCGGCCGGGGAGTCTTCGGAACCGGCCGAGAGGCCGAGGGCGTCGCCGTCCGCTCCCGAAATCCGGAACAGGCCGCCGAGAGCGGGCGCCTGCACGGTGAGCGTTCCGCCGAGCGACTGCGTGAGGAAGACGTCGGTTCCGGCCTTGAGCGTGATGGGCTCGCCCGACGGGATCCGGATGGCGGGGCAGTCGCGCGAGAGCTGGTGCGCCGTGGGAACCTGGGGCGTCATCGGGGGGACTCCTCTGCGCGCGAGGGCGCGGCGGCATTCTCTCTCAGGAGACCGGCGGCGGAAAGGACGAGGGCGCCGCCCTGTAGCGCGGCGGCGGCCCAGTGCGGCGCGTCCGGCCCCACGCGCAGGTACAGGTTCTCGCCCGCGAACGGGCCGAAGACCCGCCCGAGGGAGGCCATGGACTGGTACGCCCCGAGGACCTCGCCCTGCTCGGTCGCCGCCGTGCGCCTCGAAACGAGGGACGACAGCGTCGGCGTCGTGATCCCGATGCCGAGCGCGATCACGGCGATGGCCGCGAGGAGCCGCGGCGGGGTCGTCCCGAGCCGGAGAAGGAGGAAACCCGCGATCAGGAAGACGCAGCCCGCCATCACGAGGCGGGCCTCGCCGACCCGCGGCGCGAGGCGCCGCACGAGGCCGCCCTGGACGACGACCGAGCAGACGCCGACGAAGACGAAGAACCAGGCGACCGTCGACGGCCCCGCCCCGAGCCGGAGCGAGAGGAACTGCGCGAACGTGGACTCGAAGTTCGCGAAGGCCGTCGTCGTGACGAAGGAAAGGAGCATGAGCGCGCCGATCTCGGGCCGGCGGAACGCCGCGAGGAGCGGGCCCGCCGAGAAGAGCGGGCCGGAGGGCGCGACCTTCCCCGCGGGGCGCGTCTCGGGCAGCTTGAAGAAGGCCCACACGCACGCGACGAGAGAGAGGCCAGCGGCGAACAGCCCCGGCGCCGCCTCTCCGAGGTGCACGGCGAAGCCGCCGATCGCGGGCCCGAAGATGAAGCCGAGGCCGAACGCGATCCCGACCATCGCCATGCCGCGCGCGCGCTCCGTGGGCGCCGTCGAATCTGCGATGACGGCCTGCGCGGTCCCGATGTTTCCGCCCGTCGCGCCGGGGAGGAGGCGCGCGACGAAGAGCATCGGAAGCGAGCGCGCGAACGCGAAGAGGACGTAGCCGACCACCGTGCCCGCGAGCGAGAAGATGATGACGGGCCGCCGCCCGTAACGGTCCGAGAGTCGGCCGAGGAGGGGGCCGAACAGGAACTGCATCGCGGAATAGCTCGACATGAGGAGGCCGAAGACGAGCGGCGACGGGTGGTACTTCTCGGCGTAGAGCGGCAGAAGCGGGATCACGATCCCGAAGCCGAGAAGGTCGATGAAGACCGTCAGGAAGACGATCTTCAGGATCGAGGGGTTCTTCACAAGCCTGCGCAGGACGCGAAGCGTCCGAGCGGAAGGGTGAGGGAAACCCGCATGACGGGTTTCCCGTTCACGATCGTCAGCTGAAGGATTTTCCGCAGCCGCAGCCGGACGTCGCGTTCGGATTCTCGACCGCGAAGCCCGCCCCGCGCATGTCCTCGACGAAGTCCACGGTGGAGCCGTGGAGCTTGAGCGCGCTCGCCGGGTCCACGACGACCTCGATGTCCTTCACGGCGAGGACGTGGTCCGTCGGCCGCTTGTCGTCGAACGTGAAGCCGTACTGGAAGCCGGAGCAGCCGCCGCCCTGGATGAAGACGCGCAGGGGCTTGTTTGCGGCCTCGGGCATCTTGGCGGCGAACTCTTTCACCTTCGCGACGGCGCGATCCGTCACGCTGAGGAGGAAGACGGACGGGGAAGCAACCTGCGTGGCGGTCTCGGGAGCGCTGGACATGAAAGAAACCTCCGACGGCGCGCGCGCCGCCTGTGGAATATGGCCGCGAACGCCCGTGGAAGTCAAACGAGTCAGAGGGTTTGCGTATTCCCCACAGGCGGTTGAAAACCCCACCATCTAGTGGCTCCCCGAAAGAAAAACACTATCCCTTGCGTTTTCCCCTTGAAAAGCGATCTCAGCGGCACTACCTTGTCCGACAGACCTGACAACGAACCGGCGATCGCGAACAGTCGTCTTTCCCGGTCAGACGAAGGGCCCGAGGTGCCGCCGGGTGGCGGCAAAAACAGGACAAACCACTCACGTGATCCGAAGTGAGAGGGAGGCTTTCCCGGCAATGAGCAACATGAATGCGCGCGAGACGAAGGCCGGAACGAGGACGGAGAAGGCGAACGGCGCGGCCCCCCGATCGGGCGCCCGCGGGCTCACGTTCCGACGCGTCTACACGGACGGCGTGACGCACCCCTACGACGCGATCGAGTGGGAGCTGCGCACGGCCGCGATCACGAACGAGAAGGGCGAGGTGTTCTTCGAGCAGAAGGACGTCGAGGTCCCGAAGGCGTGGTCGATGACGGCGACGAACATCGTCGCCCAGAAGTACTTCTCCGGGAAGCCGGGGACGCCGCAGCGCGAGCGGTCGGTCCGCCAGCTCATCGGCCGGGTCGTCGAGACGATCACGGGCTTCGGCGCGAAGGGCGGCTACTTCCGCACCGCCGCCGACCGCGACGCGTTCTCGGACGAGCTCACGCACATCCTCGTGAACCAGGCGGCGAGCTTCAACTCGCCCGTGTGGTTCAACGTCGGCGTCGAGCCGAAGCCGCAGGCCTCCGCGTGCTTCATCAACTCGGTCGGCGATTCGATGTCCTCGATCCTGGACCTCGCCAAGACCGAGGGCATGCTCTTCAAGTTCGGCTCGGGCACGGGCTCGAACCTCTCCAGCCTGCGCTCGTCGACCGAGTCGCTCTCGTCGGGCGGCATTGCCTCCGGCCCGGTCTCCTTCATGAAGGGCTTCGACAGCTTTGCGGGCGCGATCAAGTCGGGCGGCAAGACGCGCCGGGCGGCGAAGATGGTCATCCTCAACGTCGACCACCCCGACATCGAGGAGTTCATCCTCTGCAAGGAGAAGGAAGAGAAGAAGGCCTGGGACCTCATCGACGCCGGATGGGACGGCTCGTTCAACGGCGAGGTCTACAGCAACATCGCCTTCCAGAACGCGAATCACTCCGTGCGCGTCACGGACGAGTTCATGAAGGCCGTCGAGTCCGGCGGCACGCACACGACGAAGGCCGTCACGACCGGCGAGCCCATGGGGACGTTCGACGCGAAAGAGCTCCTCGTGAAGATGGCCGAGTCGGCCTGGGTCTGCGGCGACCCCGGCATGCAGTACGACACGCTCATCAACAAGTGGAATCCGTGCAAGGCGACGCACCGGATCAACGCGTCGAACCCGTGTTCGGAGTACATGTTCATCGACGACTCGGCCTGCAACCTCGCGTCGCTGAACCTCATGAAGTTCGCGCGGGAGGACGGCGGGTTCGAGATCGAGAAGTTCCAGCACGCCGTGGACGTCGTCTTCGCGGCCCAGGAGATGCTCGTCTCGGAGGCCTCGTATCCGACGCCGGCGATCGAGAAGAACTCGCACGACTTCCGGCCGATCGGTCTCGGCTACGCGAACCTCGGCGCGCTCCTCATGTACAACGGCCTCCCGTACGACAGCGACGAGGGCCGCCACTACGCCGCCGCGGTCACGAGCCTCATGCACGGGCAGGCCTACCTCACGTCCTCGAAGATCGCCTCGGAGATGGGGCCCTTCGCGGGCTATCCGCCGAACCGCGATGCGTTTCTCGAGGTCATCTCGATGCACCGCGACGCGGCGTACGAGGTCGCGAGGCCGGGCGTCCCGAAGGACCTCTGGGAGGCCCAGCGCGCCGTGTGGGACCTCACCCTCGAGTCCGGGCGGCAGCACGGGTACCGCAACGCGCAGGCGACCGTCCTCGCGCCCACGGGCACGATCGGTTTCATGATGGATTGCGACACGACGGGAGTGGAGCCGGACCTCGCGCTCGTGAAATACAAGAAACTCGTCGGCGGGGGCACGATCAAGATCGTCAACCAGACGGTCCCCCACGCGCTCACGCGCCTCGGCTACTCGGACGCCGAGATGCACGCGATCGTCCGCCACATCGACGAGAAGGGCACGATCGAGGGGGCGCCGGGCCTGAAGAGCGAGCACCTCCCCGTCTTCGACTGCGCGTTCAAGGCCCTCGGCGGCACGCGCTCGATCGCCCCGATGGGCCACGTGAGGATGATGTCGGCGGTCCAGCCGTTCCTCTCGGGCGCCATCAGCAAGACCGTGAACATGCCGAACGACGCGACCGTCGAGGAGATCGCGGACGTCTACATGCAGGGCTGGAAGCTCGGCCTCAAGGCGATCGCGATCTACCGCGACGGCTGCAAGAGGACGCAGCCGCTCAACACGTCGGCGTCCAAGAACGACGACGGGGTGAAGGGCACGCGCGACGCGCGCGGCAACACGATCGCCGCCGCCGCGCCCGTTGCGATCGCCCCCGCCCTGCGCCGGCACAAGCTGCCGGACGAGCGCCGCGCGATCACGCACAAGTTCTCCGTCGCGGGCCACGAGGGCTACGTGACGGTCGGCCTCTACGAGGACGGGATGCCCGGCGAGATCTTCCTCACGATGGCGAAGGAAGGCTCGACGATCTCCGGCCTCATGGACGCGTTCGCGACCGCGATCTCCCTGACGCTCCAGTACGGCGTGCCTCTCGAGGCGCTCGTGGAGAAGTTCAGCCACATGCGCTTCGAACCCGCGGGCTACACGAAGAACCCCGAGATCCCGATCGCGAAGAGCCTCGTCGACTACATATTCCGCTGGCTCGCGTCGAAGTTCCTGACCGCGGACCTCAAGGAGAAGGTCGGGATCATCTCGCGCGAGGAGCCCGGCCCGGCGACGTCGGCGTCCGGCTACAAGGCGACGGCGTCGGTCACGACGCTCGCGCCCGTCGCCGAGGCGGCGATGGCGCCGATCACGGCGGCGTTCCAGGCGATCGCCGGCATCCGGTCGGAGACGCCGGCCGAGGCCGCGGAGCCGCGCGCGATCGGTTTCGCGGTGCCCCTGGCCCCGGCCTCGAAACTGACGTTCGAGAACAGCGCGGACGCCCCGAGCTGCCACGAGTGCGGGAGCCTGATGGTGCGCGGCGGCGCCTGCTACAAGTGCCTGAACTGCGGAGCGACGAGCGGCTGTAGCTGAGGTGAGACGGGCGTTCAGCGCCTTCGTCGCGGTCGAGACGTTCGTCTTCCTCGCGCGCGAGGACCGCTGGGCGGTGCTCTTCTTCTTCACGAGGGAGACGTGGCTCCTCGTCACGCTGCTCTGGCTCAAGAACGTCGCGCTCGCGCTCCTGGCCGGCGTGCTCTTCGCGGCGCTCGTCCGCGCGACGGAGCGCCTCGAGCGCGCGACGGACCTCCGTGCGATGCGGGCGACGCGCGGCGTCGTCGCGATCGCGCTCCTCGCCGCCGGGATCGGCATCGCCTCGCGCTTCGCCTTTCCGGAGTGGATCCCGCCGGGGCTCTGGTTCGACCCGCCTTTCGAGGCCCGCGCGCTCCTCGAGCGTCCCGACGGCCTGCCGTGGATCGGCGGCGCGCCGCTCCACGCCGACCCCGCCGCGGCGGGCAACCGCGAGCTCGTCTCGTTCGTGTACCTCCACTTCTACGACCTCGTGTTCCGCGTCTTCGGGCGCGGCGAAGCGGGTTTCGGCGCCCTGTCCGCGGTCCCGGGAGTCCTCGCGATCCCGGCGGCCGCGTGGCTCGCGTGGGAGGTCTCGGGCGGCCTCGCCGCGTCCCTCGCGACCGTGGCCGTCGCGCTCGGTCTCTGGCCGCTCGTCTTCTCGCGCTGGGGCTACACGGCCGCCGCGCTCATCCCGCTCGCGCTCGTCGCGGGCGCCGCGACGCTCGCGGCGCTCCGGACGCGGCGGGTCGCGTTCGCCCTCCTCGCGGGCGCAGCGCTCGGCCTCTCGCTCCATACGCATTCCTCGTCGTGGGCCGTGGCGGCGGGACTCGGCGTCTTCTCGCTTTCGCTCCTCCGCGCGAGGGAGAACCGCGCGCTCGTTCTCGCGGCGTGGCTCACGGCAGGCGTCGCGTTCCTGCCGTTCGGGATCGGATACCTGCAGAACCCCGCGAACCTCGGGGGACGCATCCGCGACGTGCCCGCCGGCTCGCGCGTGTCGGGCGCGTACGGCGCTCCCGTGACCGGCCCGCTCCGCGTGCCCGCGACGCTGCTCACGAACGCGCTCGACTACGCGGGCGTCCTCGTCTGGACGCCGGACCCGAACGCGCGCGACGGGCTGCCGGAGCGGCCGGCCCTGCACCCGCTCCTCGGGATCGCCGCGCTGGCCGGTTTCGCGCGCGCGGCCTCCCGCCGGACGCGCGCCGACCTCGCGCTCCTCGCGCTCGCGGGCGGGAGCCTCGCCGCCGGCGTCCTCTCGAATCCGGGCGGGGCGCCGAACACGATCCGGACGTGCGTGTTCGTTCCGGCCGCGCTCGTGGCGGCGGCGGGCGTCCTCGCGACGTGGTCCGCGGCGCTCGCGCGGCGGCTCGCCGTGCGTCCCGCGGCGGCGGCCGGCGCCGTCGCCGCGGCGGTCCTCGTCTTCGAGACGCGGCCGTTCCTCGCGACCTGGCCGGAACACCCCGCCGTCCTCGCGCACTTCTGCGTCACGGAGACGTCCGCCGCGCGCCTCGTGCGGACGCTCGCGCCCGGACGGCTCGTCCTCGAGCCCTCGGCGCTGCGCTTCGCGTTCGTCTTCGACGCGCTGCACGGGCCGACGGGCGCGCGTGTTCCCATGGCCACCGCCGAGCGCCGGAGTGCGGCCGATCTCGTCGCGGCACCTCCCGCGCGGGCGTTCACGTTCGTCACGCGGCGCGACGCGCTCGAACCCCTTGCCCGCGCCGGCTTCCGCGTCGGTCGGGGCGTCGCACCGAACACGTTCGACCCGCAGCTCGTCGTCGCGCGCGTCGTGCCGCCCGCGCCCCGTTAGGGCGCTTCGGTCAGCGGCGGATCTCGTTCCAGAGGCGCCGGATGTTCCCCGGCTCGGGCGGCGGCGCGCCGGGGGCCGGGGGTGGAAGGCGGACTTCGAGGAACAGGCCGCCGCTTCCCGTGGCGCCGAGCGTCGCGGCG
Organism: Thermoanaerobaculia bacterium; assembly: GCA_044229475.1. Classification (GTDB taxonomy): domain Bacteria; phylum Acidobacteriota; class Thermoanaerobaculia; order UBA5066; family UBA5066; genus Fen-183. The sequence goes on from JBGASW010000007.1 coordinate 96,146, forward strand.
GCGGCGCGGAACGCGTCGGCGCGCTCGACGAGCGCGACACCGGGCGAGAAGCGCCGGATCGCGTCCGCCACCGCCCCTGCGGCAGGCTCGGCGCCCTCCACGGGAGGCGCGCCCTCGACGAGCCAGACCCGTTCGATGTGGCGGTAGTTGTAGAACTTGACGACGTCGCGGCCCTTGCGCGTCACGACGAGGACGCGCAGGGTCGGGTCGCGGTCGAGGAGGTCGCGCGCGCGCGCGCCCATTGCGTTCGCCGGAGCAAGGTACTCGCTCTGGGCGTCCGCGGACGGCCCGAAGAGCGTCGCGTACTCGGCGAACCCGAGGGCGCCGGGCGCGAGAAGCGCGGCCGCGAGGGCGAGACGCGCGCGCGGCCACCTCCGCCACGCCCGGCCGACCGCGAGGGCGGCGAGGAGGACGATCGCGGGCTGCAGCATGAGGAGCCGCGTGAGGCTCGGTCCCGAGACGCCGAGGAGGAGCGTCCCCGCCCCGAGCACCCAGAGAAGATAGGAAAGCCCGGCGGGCCGAGGCCCGCGCGCCGCGAGGACGAGGCCGCACGCGAACGCGACCGCCGTGACGGGGTCGACGGGGTGCACGCCGGCGCTCGTGACGGAGACGGCCGTCGCGTCGAAATTGTGGCCGGGCCCGAGCCACACCGTGTAGAAGCGCGGAAGGTGGAAAGGCAGGAGCGCCGTCCAGAAGACGTTCACGACCTTCCACGTCCAGCCGCCGCGGTACACGTAGTAGCCGCGGAAGAGGAACTCGCCGGGCTCCCGCAGGAAGAAGAGGACGTTCGGAATCGACGCGACGGCGATCCCGGCGAGCGCCGGGCCGAGCGCCGCGCGCCACGCGCGTTCCGCCCGCGGCTTCTTCAGCTCGCCCGCGGCCGCCCAGAGCAGCCAGGCCGGGGCGAGGACGCGGCACGAGCTGTAGGCGTAGACGGACAGGCCGAGGACGAAGCCCGCCGCGAACCGGACCCGCCACGTCGCTCCGGCCGCTGCTCCCGCGTGAACCAGGAGGACGGCGAGCAGGAAGAAGAGAGGGGCGGAGATCGCGCGCAGGCCGACCTGCCCGTAGTGGAAGAGCCAGACGGAACCCGCCGACAGGAGAAACGGGATCGCGGGGGGCGTGTCCGGGTCGAGCCGGCGCGCCGCGAGGACGGTGAGAAAGACGACCGTGGCCGAGGCAAGGACGGACGGAAAGACGACGGAGCCCCAGCGCGGACCGAAGAGCTCGACGGACCCGCCCATCACGTAGAGCCAGAGCGTCTCCGCGGAAGGCCCGATCGCGAACGAGAGGACGTCGAAGCGCCGCCGCACGACGAGGTGCACGCCGCGCAGCGCTTCGACGGCGGGTCCGCCCTCGAGGCCGGACGGGATGCGGCCGAACGACAGCGCGTGGACGGCGAGGAGAGCCGGAAGCCCCAGGGCGAGCGTCCACGCGAACGCGGGGAAGGAGCGGCCCGTCCCGGCGGCCGCGCCGCGCGTCGTCATCGCGGCATTCTAGAAGCGGAGCGGGCCCCGCGGCCCGCTCCGCCGGTATGCCTCAGCGGATCGGGACGAGCGTGGGCGTGGGCGCGGGCGGCGCGGCGCGGCCGGGCGCGGGCTTCGCGGGTTTGAGGCAGGCCTCGGGGGCGCCGACGTTGATGACCTTCATGCCGTTCCAGGTCGCGGGCCCCGGCCCGTCGTTGTTCGCGAAATTGGATTCGGCGATCTTGTGGTCGCGGTTCACCGTCGCGTGGAAGGGGTGCGGGGCTCCCGCCTTGATGTGGGCGGGATCGGCGTCGTAGTACGTGATCGGAACCGACACCTGCCGGGTTTCGCCGGGCGCGAGCGGCGGGTCGATCGCGACGCCGGTGCCGAACGAGTCGGGATTCGGCAGGTGCATGTCCGCCACGACGACGACCGGTCGGTTGGGGCCGCTCCAGCTGGCGGTCCCCTGGTTCTTCACGCCGACCGAGAACGTGAAGAGGGTCTGACCCTTCACGCACGAGGTCCCCCACGAAGCCAGTCCGAAGCTCGTGATCACGAGATCGGGCATCGGGGCGGGCGTGGTGTTCTGTGCGGCCGCGGAACCCGCGGCCATGGCGAATACGGCGGCGAAAACGAGAGCTCTTTTCACGAGACCTCCTGATGCCGCCGAATGTAAGGCCTGGCGGGCCCGGCGCAAGGCCCGGCCGTGGCTCCCGGACGCCAGAACCGGGTTTCGGGGCGTCACGGCGCCCCGAAACGGCCCTCCGGCGCGGCCGAATGGTTCAAATGAGGGATGGACGGCCCTCGGCCGCCCCCCGACATTGACCTTGGATGACTCTGTCCCGGATTCCCTTCCACCGCCGGCTCGGCTTCAAGATCACGGCCACTGCGGCGGCGGCGATCCTCGTGCCCGTCGCGATCGTGGCGGCCGTCACGATCCGCGCCCAGCACGACGAGCTCGTGGCGCGCGCGCAGGGCAGCGCCGCGATCCTCTCGGAGACCGTCCGGAGCGCGACGCACGACTTCATGCTGAAGGACCAGCGCGAGGACGCGTACCGGATCGTCGAGATCGTCGGGCACGAGAGCCTCCGCGAGGGCAGCTCGATCGAGAGCGTCCGGATCTTCAACAAGCAGGGCGCCACCGTGTACTCGACCGACCGCGCCGAGATCGGGCGGATCGCGGACAAGAGCGCCGGGGCCTGCGCGCCGTGCCACGGCGGGGCGGGCGCGCCGATCGCGAACCCCGACCCCGCGACGCGCAGCCGGATCTCGGCGGTCGGCGACCGGCGCGTCCTCTCGTTCGTGACGCCGATCTACAACGAGGCCGCGTGCGCGGCGGCCGGCTGCCACGCGGCGCCGAAGGAGCAGCGCGTTCTCGGGCTCCTCGACGTCGCGCTCTCGCTGCGCGACGTGGACGACCGGCGCGCCGCCGCGACGTGGCGGATCGTCGGGCTGTCGCTTCTCGCGCTCGTCGCCCTGACGGCGCTCGTCTCGGCGATCGTCCGCGTCCTCGTGTTCCGTCCGGTCTCGGACATGCTCGCGGCGACGAAAGACCTCGCGCACGGCGGCACGCCGGCGCCCCTCCCGATCCGGTCGGACGACGAGCTCGGGATGCTCGGCCGCTCGTTCAACGAGATGAGCGACTCGCTGCGCAAGGCCCGCGCGGAGCTCGAGCGTGCCGCGGACGGCCTCGAGCGCCAGGTGGAGGAGCGGACGGCCGCGCTCCAGCGGGCGCAGGAGGCGCTCGTGCAGTCCGAGAAGCTCGTCTCGCTCGGGACGCTCTCCGCGTCGATCGCCCACGAGATCAACAACCCGCTCGCGGGCATCCTGACGTTCGCGCGCCTCATGACGCGCACGCTCGAGTCGGGCGAGGTCGACGACGCGGCGCGCGCGGCCTGCCTGAAGAACCTCGGGCTGATTCAGCGCGAGACCGAGCGCTGCACGCGAATCGTGCGGAGCCTCCTCGATTTCGCGCGGGCGCGCCCGATCGAGCTCCACGCGGTCGACGCCGTCGCCGCTCTCGACGAGGCCGTGTCGCTCACGCAGCACAAGCTCCAGCTCGAGCAGGTCGCCGTGACGAAGGATCTCGACGGCGCGGCGGTCGTCCAGGGCGACTTCGGCCAGCTGCGGCAGGTCTTCGTGAACCTCATCCTGAACGCCTGCGACGCGATGCCGGGCGGCGGGACGCTCACCGTGACCGCGCGGAAGGTGGACGACGGGCGCACCGTGGAGATCGCCCTCTCGGACACGGGCGCGGGCATCGCGCCCGAGCACCTCTCGCGGATCTTCGACCCGTTCTTCACGACGAAGCAGATGGGCACGGGCCTCGGCCTCTCCGTCGCGTACGGCGTCGTCGAGAAGCACGGCGGCTCGATGAAGGCGGTCAGCCGCGTCGGCGCGGGGACGACGATGACGATCCGGCTCCCGCTCGCCGGGGAGACGGCGGCGCCGGCGGGCGCCGCCGCGTGAGCGAGGTCCTCCTCCTGTGGATCGGAGTTCGGGACCCGGCCGCGGATCTCCTCGAAGGCGTTCGCCGGAGCGTGGCGCGCGAGTTCGAGATCGACGCCCGCGTGAGCGTCTCGGCCGAGCGCCCCGAGGACGCGTTCGACGCGCGCCGGGGTCAGCACTCGTCCACGCGGATCCTCGCGTGGCTGCAGGAGCGCCGGGAGGGGGCGCACCGGGTCCTCGGCGTGACGGACGCCGACCTCTTCATCCCGATCCTGACCTTCGTCTTCGGCGAGGCGCAGCTCGGCGGCCGCGCCGCGGTCGTCTCGACGGCCCGCCTCGGCGACACCCCGCTGATCCCCGGCGAGCCGGCGCGCATCGCCCTGCGCCTCCAGAAGGAGGCCGTGCACGAGCTCGGGCACACGTTCGGCCTCCTGCACTGCGCCGACGCGCGCTGCGCCATGGCGCGTTCGCCGAGCCTGAGACACGTCGACGAGAAATCCCCCGTCCTTTGCCGCGCCTGCCGCGCCCGCACCCGCGAACTCTCGGAGAACGGAGACGTCCATGAGCAAGAAGAACACGCGAATCCTGATCGTCGATGACGAGGAGATCGTCCGGGAGTCCCTCTCGGGCTGGCTCGGCAAGGACGGCTACACGATCGGGACCGCGCCCGACGGGCTGACGGCCCTGAAGCTCATGGAGGAGCACCCGTGGACGATCCTCCTCGTGGATCTCAAGATGCCCGGCATCGACGGGCTCGAGGTCCTGAGGCGCGTCAAGGAGCGCTGGAGCGACACGGCCGTCCTCATCATGACGGCCTACGCCACCGTCGACACGGCCGTCAACGCGATGAAGGCCGGCGCGTTCGACTACGTCGTCAAGCCGTTCGACCCCGAGGAGGTGAGCCTCGTCGTCGAGAAGATCGTCGCGCAGCAGGCGCTCGTGCGCGAGAACGTGATCCTCCGGAAGGCCCTGAAGAAGGAGTACCGGTTCCACGACCTCGTCACGAAGAGCCCGGCGCTTCTCGCGACGCTCGAGCTCGCGAAGACGGCCGCGCGCAGCCCGTCCACGGTCCTCGTCCTCGGGGAGAGCGGAACCGGCAAGGAGCTCCTCGCCCGCGCGATCCACGCCGAGAGCCCGCGCAGCGGCAAGCCGTTCGTCGCGATGTCCTGCGCGGCCCTGACGGAGACGCTCCTCGAGTCCGAGCTCTTCGGGTACGAGAAGGGCGCGTTCACGGGCGCGAACGGCCGGCGGGAAGGGAAGTTCGAAGCGGCGAGCGGCGGCACGCTTTTCCTCGACGAGATCGGCGACATCAGCCCGAAACTCCAGCTCGACCTCCTGCGCGTCCTCGAGGAGCGCCGGGTCACGCGGGTGGGCGGCACGGATTCGCTGCCCGTCGACGTCCGGATCATCGCCGCGACGAACCGGGACCTCCGGCGGGCGGTCGAGGAGGGCCGATTCCGGCAGGATCTCTTCTACCGCCTGAACGTCATCACGATCACGCTCCTCCCGCTGCGCGAGAGGAAGGAGGACATTCCCCTGCTCGTCGACCGGCTTCTCGAACAGCTCTCGTCGGAGCTCAAGCGCCCCGCGGAGCGCGTCTCGCCCGAGGCGATGGCGATCCTCCTCGCCCACTCGTGGCCCGGGAACGTCCGCGAGCTGCGCAACGTCCTCGAGCGCGCGATCGTGGTCTCCGAGGGCCCCGTCCTCGAGGCCCGGCACCTCGGTCTCGTCCTCCAGGACGGCGCCGCGGCGCCCGTTCCCGAGCACCCGGCCTCGCTCGAGGAGATCGAGCGCCAGTACATCGGAAGCGTCCTCAAGCAGAGCGGCGGCAACGTGACGCAGGCCGCCCGCATCCTCGACATCGACCGCGTGACTCTCTACGCCAAAATTCGGAAGTACGGGCTGAAACGCGCGGAAGACGGGGAGTTCGAACCCGCAACGCCCGCCCGCTGAGAATCACAACCCTCCGTTGAGAAAACGAACGCGCGGGCCTCCCGCGCGTTCTTTCGTTCTTCAAGGGCAAGACGCTGCGCCCGTGCGTGTTGCAGGCGCGACGAGCCGCCGCGCGAAGCGTGGCCCGGTCCGTGCAATCCCTCCGTCGCCATGATGAACGACACCACGACCGCCTGCCCCTGGCTGAAGCAAGTCGTGATGCTCTATTGCGACGCCTGCCCGACGAAAAAGATGGTCCCGCGCGACCAGCTCGTGTCCATGGGTCCGTGCCTCGCCGGCTCCTTCTCGGAGTGCGCGATGTACCGCGAGATGGTCCAGAGGCTCGAGGCCGGCGCCGCCCGCAACGACGATGAAACGGAAGCGAGCCTCGCGGCCGCTTCCGGGAGGGAGGTCCCGTCATGATCGCCACCGTTCCGCTCGCCGTTCTCGCCCTCCTGACGCTCCTCGCGATGGCCCGCCAGAGCCGGGTCCACGCCGCGTGAGAAGGAGAAAGACGCGATGAACCTGAACCGCCGCAACCTTCTCAAGATCGCCGGCGCCGCCGGTGCGGGAGCCGCCCTCACCGGCGGTGCCCTCGCGTCGGCCACGACGCGAGGGGCCGCGAAGGACGCCGTCGGCGTTCTCGTCGACACGACGCGCTGCGTCGGCTGCCGCGGCTGCGAGGCCGCGTGCTCCGAAGCGAACGCGCTCGCCGCTCCCGACATGCCGGGCGACGACGCCGTGTTCGCCGCGCGCCGCCGGACGGGACCCACGAGCTTCACGGTCGTGAACAAGTCGACCGCGAAGAGCCCCGCGGGCGAGGACCGCTACGCGAAGACGCAGTGCATGCACTGCGTGACGCCCGCCTGCGCGTCGGGCTGCGTCGTGAAGGCGCTCGAGAAGACGGCCTCGGGGCCGGTCGTGTACCACGAGGACCGCTGCCTCGGGTGCCGCTACTGCATGATCGCGTGCCCCTTCAGCGTGCCGAAGTACGAGTACACGAAGGCGGCGCCCCTCGTGAAGAAGTGCACGTTCTGCGCGGCGCGCCAGGAGAAGGGCCTTCCGCCGGCCTGCACGGACGCGTGCCCCTCGGGCGCGCTCACGTTCGGCAAGCGGGCCGACCTCCTCGAAGAGGCCAAGACCCGCATCTACCAGAACCCGACGAAGTACGTCCACGAGATCTACGGGGAGGACGAGGCCGGCGGCACGAGCTGGCTCTACATCTCCGACGTCTCCTCGGCGAGCCTCTCGCTCCCGCAGGACATCGTGAAGAAGTCCTACCCCGAGATGGCCGACGGCGCGCTCTCGGCCGTCCCGTTCGTCGTGACCCTGTGGCCGCCGCTCCTCATGGGTCTCTACACCTTCAGCAAGCGGGTGGGCGACGTCGCCGGCCGCGAGAGCGCGCACAAGGGAGACGGCCATGAGTGAGACCTTCGACCGTGTGGCGGCTTCGGCCTTCCTCCGCGAAAAAGTCTTTCTCGGCATGGAGCCGAAGACGTACGCGAAGAGCCTCTTCACGAAGACGAACGCGATCTTCGCGGCGATCCTCGCCGTCGGCCTGCCCACGATGGCCTACAGGTTCTGGCACGGCATGGGCGCGGTGAGCAACCTCTCGCAGACGAACCCCTGGGGCATCTGGGTGGCGTTCGATATCGTGTGCGGCGTCGCGCTCGCCGCCGGCGGCTACACCGTGGCCGCGGCGGTCTACCTGTTCGGACAGAAGCAGTTCGCCCCGGTCCTCCGCCCCGCGATCCTCACGGGCTTCCTCGGCTACGCCTTCGTCCTCGTCGGCCTGCTCGTCGATCTCGGGCAGCCGTGGCGGCTCCCGTACCAGTTCTTCCTCACGCCCGGCACGACCGCCGTCATGTACGAGGTCGGCTGGTGCGTCTTCCTGTACCTGATGGTCCTCGCGCTCGAGTTCCTTCCGGCGGCGCTCGAGTGGCTCGGGATGACGAAAGTTCGCCGATTCATGAGCGCGATCTCGATCGGGATCATCGTCCTCGGCGTCACGCTCTCGACGCTCCACCAGTCCTCGCTCGGCGCCTTCTTCCTCATGTCGCCCGGCAAGCTCCACCCCCTGTGGTACTCGCCGTTCCTCCCGATCTTCTTCTTCGTGTCCTCGATCGCAGCGGGCATCGGGATGGTGATCTTCGAGAGCTCGGTCTCGCACCGGGCCTTCCAGGACCGGCTCGACCCCGAGGCGCACGTCGACATGGACGCGCTGCAGCTCGGGCTCGCCAAGGGCGGCGCGGTCGTCCTCTTCGCGTACTTCTTCATCCGCCTGCAGGGCCTCGTCGCGTCCGGCCGGTTCGACCTCCTCCTGACCGGGTGGGGCGCCTGGTTCGCGCTCGAGATGGTCGGCTTCGTCCTCCTGCCGTCGCTCCTCTTCGCCTTCGCCGTGAGGACCCAGAATGCGAAGCTCGCGCGCGCCGCCGGCGTCATGACGGTGCTCGGCGTCGTCCTCAACCGCTTCAACGTGTCTCTGATCGCGTTCAACTGGAACGTGCCGGACCGGTACGTTCCCGCGCTCGGAGAGATCGTCATCTCGATCACGATCGTCACGCTCGGCGTCCTCGTGTTCCGCTGGATCGTCAACCGCATGCCCGTGCTCCGCGAGCATCCGGACTGGCGCGGCGCCCACTGAAAGAGCGGAGAAGAAACATGAACGAAAGCAGCCTCCTCAGCCCGCACGCCACGAAGGCCCTCGAGTACCTGCTCGCGGTCTCGTACCTCCTGCTCTTCATCCCCTTCTGGCGCTTCGTGAACGGCGCGACGATCGCGCAATCCTTCGCGCTCGGATGGTTTCAGGTCCCCGAGAACGTCCACCTGCACCGCGGGCACTCGTGGGCCAAGACGTTCGGCGGCGCCGTCGCGGTCGGCCTGGACGACTTCGCCCACAAGCTGATCGGCCCGCTGGACGAGGTGCGGTTCCCCGCGGTCGGCACGCCGCTCCGGCAGGGCCAGAAGGCCTTCACGGTCGTCGCGGACGGCAAGCCCTTCGACGTCGTCTCGCCCGTGGACGGCAACGTCGTCGCGGTCAACGAGGTCGTGCACGCGCACCCGGCCGACGCCGTCCGCGATCCGTACGGAACGGGCTGGCTCCTGAAGGTCGAGCCGCGCTGGCTGACCGCGAACCTCAAGAACCTCGTCTCCGGCGACTCCGCCCGCCGCTTCCTGGATGCGGCCGCCCAGGCGCTCTCGGGCCGCATGAGCCCGGAGCTCGGCGTCGTCCTCCAGGACGGCGGCGCCCCGGTCCACGGCATCGCCCGCGAAATCGACCCCGAGCACTGGGACGAGGTCGTGCGCCACCACCTGAAGGGCGAGTGAGGAGGACGCGATGAAAGCCCGCATCCATTTCCTCGCGGCGACCCTCCTTCTCGCCCTTCTCTCGGCGACCCTCCTCGCGGGCGCGCTGCCGAACCTCCCGAAGGAGAAGGCGCTCCCGCAGGGCGACGGCAGCCCCGGCGTCGTCACCTTCCGCCACGACTCCCACGTCGACGCCTCGCGCCCCGACTGCACGACGTGTCACCCGACGCTCTTCCCCATCGTCAAACGCACCGCCTCTTCGGCCGCCCCCGCCGCGATCCGCCACGCCGACATGGAAAAAGGCAAGAGCTGCGGCTCCTGCCACGACGGCAAGAGCGCCCACGGCCTCGACGACTGCGGGACGTGCCACAAGGCCAAGTGAGGTGACCCATGACGCCTCTTGAGTTCCTCCAGCTCGCCGGCATCTTCCTCGCGGGTCTCGTCGTCCGCGCCCTCGCCTTCACGCTCGTCCTCGCGGTCTGCGCGCTCCCGATCCTCGCGGCCTGGGCGCTCTGGCGCGCCTGGCAGAAGCTGCGGGACCGCAGCATCGGCCTCGTGGACGTGGGCGGGCTCGAGCTCGCCGAGGCGCACCACTACGCCCCCGGCCACACGTGGCTCCAGCGGCGGGCGCGCGGCTCGGTCCGCGTCGGGCTCGACGAGATCGCGGGCCGGCTCCTGCACGGGCCCACGAGCGTCACGCTCCCGAGGCCGGGCACCGTCCTGGCCGCCGGCCTCCCCGCCGCCACCGTGAGCTGCCACGGGCGCGCCGCCGCGATTCCGGCGCCCATCTCGGGCACGGTCGTCGCGACCAACCCGGCCGTCGTCCGCGACCCCTCGCTCCTCGAGGAGTCGCGCTACCGGGACGGCTGGCTCTTCGCGATGAAGCCCGCGACGGCCGCGTTCCTGACGCTCCCGACCGGCGAGACCGCGCGCTCCTGGTTCAAGGACGAGACGGCGCGCTTCTCGCGCGCGCTCGAGACCGAGCTCGGCCTCCTCGCCGCGGACGGCGGCGAGCTCGTGGTCGAGGCGCCCGCGCTTCTCTCGGAGGAGAAGTGGCAGCGCCTCGTCTCGGAGTTCCTGAAGGGCTGACGCTCAGCGCTTGCCGAAGAGGCTGTCGAAGGCCGACCGCGCGCCGTCGGGCGTGTCGGCGGCCTTCGTGCCCGTGAGGTCCATGCTCACGACGGGCGCGTAGAACGTGCAGTCGTTCGCCCGCGACTTCGCCGGGATCGCGACCGGGACCGGCTGGCGGCACTGCGCGGGAGCTGCCCCGTCGAAGTGGCGGCACTGGCTGCATGCGTGGAGCGCGGCCCCGCACTTCCGGCAGACCGAGGCTTTCGTCACCTCGGCGTCGTTCTTCTCGCCGCAGGCCTTGCAGCGAAAGACTTCGTCGCGGTGGCGGTCCGCGCCGCGCCCGCGGGGCGCGCCTTCCAGCCGGGCGGGGCGGTCGGAGGAGAACCCGCCGCCCCCGCCGGTGCCGCCAGAGCCACCCGTGCGCGCGCCGTCCTGATAGCCCTTCGAGCGGTACTTGCGATCACCCATCCGCATCATTCTACGGTCCGGCGCGCGGGCCGTAGAATCCTCCGCCGAGGGACTCCATGAGACTCCTCCTTCGCATCCTCATCAACGCGGCGGCCCTGTGGGTCGCGGCGTCGGTCGTGGACGGCATCCACGCCGGCGGGGCGGGCTCCATCCTCGCGGTCGCGGTCGTCTTCGGCGTCGTGAACGCGCTCGTGCGCCCGATCCTCAAGCTCCTGAGCTGCCCGATCATCTTCCTGACGCTCGGGCTCTTCACCCTCGTCCTCAACGCGCTCATGCTCATGCTCACGGCGTGGGCCTCCAGGCAGCTCGGGATCGACTTCACGGTCGCCGGCTTCTGGCCCTCCGCCTTCCTGGGCGCGCTCATCGTCTCCATCGTCTCGACGGTCCTGTCCTGGTTCATCCCGGACAAGGCCGCGTGATCCAACACCCGAAAAGGAGCTCTTTCCCCATGCGCGTTCCGGTCACCCTGATGGCTCTCGTTCTCCTCGCCGGCTGCGGCAAGCAGCAGCCCGCGCTCGACGTGAAGACCGCGGCGCCCGCAAAGGCTCCCGCGGCGTCCGCGTCCGCCCCCGCGTCCGGCGTCATGCCCGCCGCGCCCGAAGCGGCGCTCGTCACCGTCTCCGGCACCGTCCTCGAGACGATGGACGCGGCCGAGTACACCTACATGCGCCTGAAGACCGCGACCGGCGAGACTTGGGCCGCGATCAACAAGACGAAGGTCGCGAAGGGCGACGCCGTCACGGTCACGAACGCGATGGTCATGGACGGCTTCCAGAGCAAGACGCTCAATCGCACGTTCGACCACATCCTCTTCGGCGTGCTCGCGACGCCCGGCGCCCCTGCGGCCGCGGCTCCCGCCGCACCCGCCGCGCCGATGGCGTCCGGCCACCAGCCGGCGGTCGCCCCCGCGCCCGCGACGCAGGAGCAGATGGCCGCCCAGCACGGGCAGGCCGCGGGCGGCCCCGCGGACGCGCCGGACGTGAAGGTCCCGAAGGCCGAAGGGCAGAACGCGAAGACGGTCGCGGAGCTCTGGGCGCAGCGCGCCTCGCTCAAGGGCAAGGAAGTGGCCGTGAAGGCCAAGATCGTGAAGGTCACGAACAGCGTCATGGGGAAGAACTGGCTCCACGTGCGCGACGGCTCGGGCTCGAAGGCCGCGAAGGACAACGACCTCACGGTCACGACCGACGTGGTCGCGAAGGTGGGCGACGTCGTGACCGTGACCGGCACGGTCTCCGTCGACAAGGACTTCGGGGCCGGGTACGCGTACCCCGTCATCATCGAAAACGCGAAGCTGAAGTAGTACTCTTCCGATGCCGATGCACGCGACCTTCGCCGCCGCCTTCGTCCCCACAGCCGGGTATTTCTATACGCCGGACAGGAGGGGCGCGGCCGACTGAGTCGCGTATCGACCCCGGGTGATTCCCGAGGCCCCCCTCCGAAGCGACGGAGGGGGGCCTTTTCATTTTGACTTCGCGAGGAGGCTCCCATGGACGGATCGACCCCCGAAGGCTCCACCCCAAACGTCCCGACGCCGCGCGCGGGCTACCAGGGCGAGCCCGGCTCGTTCTCGGCGCGCGCGGCCGCGCGCGCAGGCCGGCCCGTCGCGCATGCGACGTTCGACCGGGTCCTCAAGGCGCTGCTCGGAGGAGAAGTCGACGTCGCCGTGCTCCCCGCGGCCACGCACGGCGCGGGCCCGGTCGTCGAGCCTCTCGAGGCGCTCGCGCGCGTCCTCGAGGGCGGCGGCGTCGCGCTCGAGGTCCGCGGCGAGATCGCGATCCCGGTCCGCCTCGTCCTCGCGGCGCCGCCGGGCGTCGCCGAGGAGGACGTCCGGGAGATCCACTCCCAGCCGCCCGTCCTCCGGCAGTGCGCGCGCCTCCTCGCGCGGCGCGACGCCGTGCCCGTCGAGACGCACGACACGGCGTTCGCGGCCCGGCGCGTCGCCGAGCTCGGCGGGCCGCGCGCGGCCGTGTGCTCGGAGGAGGCCGCGCTCGAAGCGGGCCTCGTGGTCCTCGAAGAGGACGTGTCGGACATGAAGCCGAACGCGACGCGCTTCTGGACGGTCGCGCTCCGCTCGGAGGCCGAGCCCACGGTGCGCGCGCTCTTCTTCTCCGGCGCGCGCCTCGCCGCGGCCCTGCACGACTCGGGGGCCGAGATCCTCATGCTCGCGGGCCGGCCCGGCGCGGCCGTGGGCGGCTTCGCGACCGTCCCGGCTTCCGCGCTCGCGAAGGCGGCGGGCCTCGCGCCGAAGGCGGGCGAGACGCTCGTGTGGCTCGGGCCCGCGCCCGATCACGTCCCGCCGCCGCGCCTCCGGGAAGCGCCGCGCGCGACCGAGGTGAAAGGGCCGACCGTCGTCGCGGCCGGCGTCTTCGCCGTCGGCGGCGGGCTCCGCGCAGTGATCGCGGGCCCGTGCGCCGTCGAGTCGCCCGAGCAGGTGATGCGCCTCGCCCGGGCGGTCGCGCGCGCCGGGGCGACGGCGCTCCGGGGCGGCGTCTTCAAGCCACGCACGTCTCCGGCCGCGTTCCAGGGACACGGCCTCGAGGCGCTGCGCTGGCTGCGCGACGCGGGCGACGCCGTCGACCTGCCGATCGTCACGGAAGTCATGGCGCCGGCGCAGGTCGAACCCGTCGCCCGGCTCGCGGACGTCCTCCAGATCGGTGCGCGCAACTGCCAGAACTACGACCTCCTGAAGGAAGCCGGCGCCGCGGGGCGGCCCGTGATGCTCAAGCGCGGCTTCGGGACGACGGTGGAGGAGTGGCTCTCGGCGGCCGAGTACATCCTCGCGGCGGGGTGCAGGGACGTCCTCCTCTGCGAGCGCGGGATCCGGACGTTCGAGCGCGCGACGCGCGGCACGCTGGACCTCGGGGGCCTCCTCGCGGCGCGTTCGCTCACGCACCTGCCGCTCCTCGCGGACCCGTCGCATGCGGCGGGGAGGAAGGAGCTCGTGCCGGGCCTCGCGCGCGCGGCGTGGGGCGCGGGTGTGGACGGCCTCATGATCGAGGTCCACGACGCGCCCGAGTCGGCTCTCTGCGACGGGCCGCAGGCGCTCCTGCCCGACGACCTCGAGATGCTCCTCGACGAGTTCGGCCTCCTTCCAGGGCGGACGGGCTCGGTCGAGCGCGTGAGGCGCGCCATCGACTCCGTGGACGCCTCGATCGCCGCGCTCGCGGCGCGCCGCCTCGAGCTCTGCCGCCGCGTCGCGGAGGTGAAGAAGGCGACCGGGCGGCCGATCCGCGACGAGGCGCGCGAGGCCACCGTGCGCGCGCGCTTCGCGGAGAGCCTCGGAAAGGACGCGACGAAGGCGGCGGGCCTCGCGGACGCGCTCATCGCGCTCGGCCTCGAGGCCGAGGGCTGGGAGGGCGACGCTACTCGCCGATGATCTTGATCAGGACGCGCTTCGGGCGGCAGCCGTCCCACTCGCCGTAGAAGATCCGCTCCCAGGTGCCGAAGTCGAGGCGGCCGTTCGTGATCGCGACGACCGCCTCACGCCCCATGAGCTGCCGCTTGACGTGCGCGTCCGCGTTGTCCTCGCCCGTGTCGTTGTGCCGCCATTGCCTCACGGGATCGTGCGGGACGAGCGTCTCGAAGAAGCGCTCGTAGTCCGCGTGCAATCCGCTCTCGTCGTCGTTCACGAAGACCGACGCCGTGATGTGCATCGGGTTCACGAGGCAGAGTCCCTCCTTCACGCCGCTCTCCTTCACGGCGGCCTCGACCTCGGGCGTGATGTTCACGAACCCGATCCGGGCCGGGACGTTCAACGTGAGGACCTTGCGATGGGACTTCACGGGCTCTGTTCGCCTCTCTCCGGCGCGGACGCGTCGAGCTCGCGCAGGGCCGTCTCGGCGTTCCTCGCGGCGTCGCCTCCCGCGGGCGCGAAGCGCAGGATCTCCTCGTAGAGGCGGTGCGCGTCGCGCACGCGGCCGGAAGCACGGTAGAGCCCCGCGAGGCCCACGCGCGACGGGAGCGCCTCGGCGGAGGCGGGCGCGGAACGGAGGATCTCCTCGTAGAGCGTCTGCGCGCGGAGCGCATCCTGGCGCCTCTCGGCGGCCTGGGCGAGGCGCAGGGTCGCCGTCCGCGCGGCCTCGGCGTCGGTGCCGGAGCGAGCCTGCTCGTAGGCATGCAGGGCGTCCTCGTCCCGCCGCACGCTCTCGAGGTACTCGCCGCGCGTCAGGAGCGCCTCTCCCCGCAGGGAGGGAATCGCGGCGAGAAGATCGAGAGCCTTGAGGACGCGGCCGTCGTCGCCGGCCTTGCGGGCGAGCTCCGTCATCGTCCGGTAGAGCGCGGCGCGCGTCTCGGCGCGCGGGGTTCTCGCCGCGGCCTCCGCGTAGAGGTCGAAGGCCTTGGCCGGGCCGCTCTCCTTCTCGGCCGCCGAGCCGCGTTCGAGGATTCGCGCGAGCGTCTCGTCCGCGGCGGACGGGACGCCCGGGCCGGGCGCGGCTCCGGGAGACGGAGCGGACGCCGGGGCCGCGCCTGCGCCGGGAAGCCGCGGCGCGCGGCGGGCCCACCACGCCCCGAAAAGAGCGACCGCGAGAGCCGCCGCGGCGAGAAGAGCGGCGGAGGCGCGCGGACCCGTCCGCGCGGGCGGCGCGGCGGGAACCGTGCGCGGGCTGGCGGGAACCGACGCCGGCAGCGCTCGCGCGGACCCCGCGTCCGACGAGAGCAGCGAGGCGATCTGCCCCTGCGTGTACGGGTCGGGCGGCGCGAGCGCCTGGAGCTTGCGGAAGAACCGCATGAGGTTGACGAAGTCGTGCTCGAGGCGGTAGAGCTTCGCGAGCTGCAGAAGGAGCGCGAGATTGTCGGGCTCCTTCTTGAGCGCCTCCTCGAGGGAGCGGATCTTCGCGTTGTCGAGCGGCTTCTCGCGCTGCCCGGCGCGGATCGCGGCGGTCCGGAAGAGCTCCTGCGCCTTCGGGTCGTGCGGGAGGCACGCCACCGTTCGGTAGGCGGCCCAGAGGGCCTCCTCGGGCCGCGCCGAGGAATCCTTCAGGAGCGTCTCGGCCGCTGCCGCGGACTCCGCGGCGAGGCGCCGGTTGCGCGCGGCGACGAAGGCGCCCGGGTCGTCGAGAAAGGAGCGGAAGAGAACGGCGGGGCGCTCGACGTTTTCCTTCTCGAAGACCGCCCGCAGGGCCCGCGAGGCCGTCGCCGCGTCGGGGAAGCGGGCCGAGCGGTCCTTGGCGTGGAGCTTCCGGAGGAACGTGTCGACGCCGGGCGGGATCGTCGGGTCGAGCAGCGAGGGAAGCTCGGGCTCGGTCTCCGCGACGCGGCGGAGCGTCACGGCGATCGAATCGGCCGTGAACGGGTTGAACCCGCAGAGGAGCTCGTAGAGCACGGTGCCCATCGAAAAGAGGTCGGTGCGTGCGTCCAGCTCGTCGCCGCGCGCCTGCTCGGGCGACATGTGCGCCGGCGTCCCGACGACGGTCCCGGTCATCGTGAGGCGCGTGAGGTGTTCGGCGTGGCTGATGCCGAAATCGCCGATCTTCACGGAGCCGTCTTTCGTCCACATGATGTTCTGCGGCTTGATGTCGCGGTGGACGACGCCCTTCGCGTGCGCGGCCGCGAGGCCGTTCAGGGCCTCGTCGACGGCGTAGAGCGCGACCTCCCACGGGAAGCGCCCCGACTCCTGGCGCAGGGCGTAGAGCTCGCCTCCGTCGACGTACTCCATGACGATGTACGCGTTCGACGGCGTCGGGCTGCAGTCGACGAGCTCGACGATGTTCGGGTGCTTGAGCCCGATCTGGATCCGGATCTCGTGGAAGAAACGGTCGAGGAAGTCGGGGTCCGTGAGCAGGTGCGGGAGGATCTTCTTGATCGCGACCTTGCGGCCGGTCTTCGCGTCGACGGCGAGGAAGATCTCCGCCATCCCGCCGAGTGCGAGCCGGCGGACGATCGTGTAGTGGTCGATCCTCTCCGGAACCGGAGGGCCGCCGCCGTCGGGCATCGTGCGGGAATCTTACGCGGGCCCGCTCAGGGAGGCGGGCCGGCCTCCATCGGCAGGTCCTCGCGCGCGGACCATTCCCAGAGCGAACCGTCGTAGTTCGCGGCGACGACTCCGAGGCGGGCCTCGAGGAGAAACGCGAGGAGCGCCGAGCGAACGCCGCCCGTGCAGTAGGTGACCACGGGCCGATCCTCGGGCAGGGGTCCGGCGGCCGCGGCGAGCGCTTCGGCAGAGGCGTACCGCCCGTCCGGCGCCCGGAGCGCGGCGAGCGGAACGAGGCGCGCACCCGGCAGACGGCCGCCGCGCGCCTGGCCCGTGAGCGTCTTTCCCGTGAACTCCTCGGGCGTGCGCGCGTCGAGGAGGACGGCCCCCGAGCCGAGCAGGTCGCGCAACGCGTCCGCACCGATTCGGCGCCCGGGCTGCGGCGACGGCTCGAAGTCGCCGGGACGCTCCACTGCGCCGTCCGGGGGGCCGCGCTCGACGCGTGCGCCCGCGAGCTTCTCCCACGCCGGGAAACCTCCGTCGAGAAGCGCGACGTCGCGCGCGCCGAGGGCGAGCAGCATCCAGCCGATCCGCCCCTCTTCGCCCCAGCCGTCCGCGCCTCCGACGACGACGACGGGCCGCGACGCGGTGAGGCCGAGGGCGCGCAGCTTCGGGGCGAGTTTCGAGTCGTCCGCGAGGAGCCCCCAGCGCGACGAACCGCGAAGCAGGTAGGCGAATCCGCCCGGCCTGACGGCGCTGAAGTCCCTCCAGTCCGCGTTCCGGCTGCCCGGGACGCGGCCGGCCTCGAACGCGCGACGGTCGCGCGCGTCGAGGACGACGGGCGCCGAGCGTCCGTCGAGCGCGGCGAGGAGCGCCGCGGCGTCGACGAGCCGGGCGCGGCCCGGGGCGGCCGCGAGAACGGGCGTCGCCAGCGCGAGAAGGAGAGCGGCGGCGCGCACGCGTCAATTCTCGCGCAGCCGGGCGCGCAAGCCGTCGAGGAGGCGGACCGGGCCCTTCGCGCGGCCGGCGCCGCGCATCCACGCGGGCAGGCTTTCGCCGAAGACGTCGCTTTCCGTGTACACGAGCGTCGCGCCGCCCGGCGCGGGCCCCGGCGACACCGCGAAGCACCCGCTCACGGGAGCCACGCGGACGCGGCCGGAAGCCGGCGGCGCGAGGCGCATCGAGGCGTCCTCCCAGAACACGACGGCCCCGTCGCGGTCGCGGGCGACGGCGGGTGCGAGGGCGTACTCGCGCTCCTTCAGCGGCCAGGGGGCCGCGAACACCGCCGCGTAGGCCGGAGGGTTGCCGGAGAGAAGCTCGAAGGAACGCAGGCGCCTGATCCACGTAGGCCAGCGTGCGACGTCTTCGAGGATCGCGGTGACCCGGTCCGCCGGGGCGTCGAGAGGGGCGCGCGCGCGCAGGACCACGGGGCCGCCCGGCAGGCGCGCGAGGCCGACGGTCACGCCATGCTCCTCGTTCAGCGGCGAGAAGAGCGCGTCCGGGAGACGGCAGGGGTGCGCCGGAGGGAGCTCCCGCTTCGGCGGCGTCGAGGCCCGCGGACCGTCCGCGGCCACGGAGGCGGGGAGAGAAGCCGCGAGAAGAACGGCAAGAAGAAAAGACACTGCGCCCCCGCGCGGGATCACGAGGCGCGCGCCGCGGGGAGGGACGGCAGCGCGAGCGCGCCCGTCTTCGGGTCCCAGACCCCGGCGCCGCCCGCGGACGGGAGGGCGAGCGGCTTCAGGATGTAGTCGTCGCGCCGCGCGTTGTGCGCGCACATCGAGACGGGGCCGTCGTCCGTCATAACCATGAACGAGCAGTGTGCGAGGCGCTCCTCGTCGAGCGCGTCCGCGTCCATGAAGTTCTGGATGAAGAACGTGATCTTGCCGGTCTTCCTCCGCGCGAGAAGCTCGCGCCTCACCCGCCAGAGGCGCGAGAGGACGAACGCGCCCCCGCGCAGGACCCACCAGGGCCTGCGGGCGAGCGCGAGGAGGACCTGCCGCGCCGTGCCCGGGACGTCGCGGCGGTCGAACGGCACATGCTTCATTTCCTCGAGGAAGCTCTCGTAGAGGGTCTGGTCGGCGAGGACGTCCACGGCGCGGCCGCCGAACGTCGCGAGCATCGTGGCCTCGTGGCAGTCCGGGTGCCCGAGGAGCGCGGCATTCCACGCGAGGCCCCCTTCCCCGACCGCCGCGGTGACGCGCTCGCGGATCGCCCGCATCGTGACCTCGGGTGCGCGCGCGCGCCACTCGCCGCGGCCCGTCGCCGCCTGCACCTGGAACGAGGCCATCCCGACGACGTCGGAGTGGGCGAGGAAGAAGCGGACGAGCCCCGGGATCTCGTCGAGGTTCCCGCCGTGGACGGACGTGTTGAAGATCACGGCGATGCCGAGGCCGCGGGCGCGTTCGATGTACTCGCGGCGGATCGCGTGGAGCGACTCCTCGGTGGGAAAGCGCCTGCGCCGCTGCGTCGTGTCCACGTGGAACGCGACGTCGTAGAGGCCGGCCGCCGCGAGCTCCTCGAGGAGGTCCCGCGTGGCCTTGATGCCGTTCGTGAACAGCGAGGGGCGGAGGTCGCGCTCGGCGACGCGCCTCACGATCGCGACGAGCTCCGCGCGGTCGCGCAGCGTCGGGTCCCCGCCCGTGACCTGCACGCTCACGCCCGCCCCGTATTGCGCGCGGATGCGGTCGATGCGCTCGAAGAGGATCTCGAGCGGCGTGTCTTTCACGGATTCGGAGGATTCCGAGAGATAGCAGAGCGTACAGTCGAGGTTGCAGCGCTGCGTGATCTCGAGGGCGACGCACCCGACCGTCGAGCGCCGCCCGAGCACCTGGTTCGGGAGGCGGAAACGCGGGTCGAGCCTCTCCCACGCCTCGGCAAGCGCGCGCTCGCGGAGGGCGGCGTCGGGAAAAACGGGCAGACGGCTCACCGGATGGAATATTCGCAAGGGGATGGAAGATATTCCCTCGGACGGGAGTACGAGCGACGGGTAAGGGGGGATTTCTTCGAATGAGAAAGAGCGGGCATCGGGGCGCCGCAGGCATGCTGCCGGCTTTCCTCCGGCTGACGTCAGCTTTCGTGATCTTGAGCGGCCTTGCGCTCGATGCTTCGCCCGCGCCAGCGCCCGATGCCCCGTTCTCCTATGCAGACTGGAATCTCGTGCTTTCGGCCTTCGTCGACGACCGTGGCACGGTCGACTACGCGGCGCTGGCCCGCGCCCCTCAGGCCCTCGACCGGTTTCTCGCGGCGGTGGAGCGGACGAGCCCGGACGTGGAGCCGGCGCTCTTTCCGACCCGGAACGACCAGCTTGCCTATTACCTCAACGCCTACAACGCGTGGGTCTTTCGCGGGGTCCTCGCCCGCGGGCCGGAGAGAGAAAGCGTCTGGAAGGGGGGGCTCGTCTCCGGCTACTCGTTCTTCGTCGGGATGGACATCGTCCTCGGAGGCGTGAAGACGAACCTCAAGAAGCTCGAGGACAAGACGGTGCGCGCCCGCTTCGAGGACCCGCGCATCCACGCCGCGCTGAACTGCGCGAGCCGGGGGTGCCCGCGCCTGCCGCGAAAGGCCTTCGAGCCCGCCACGCTCGACGCCGAGTTGGATGCCGCGATGAGGGAGTTCGTCTCCGAGGAACGGAACGTCTCGGTCGACACGGCCGCTCGCCGCCTGACGCTCTCGAAGATCTTCGACTGGTTCGAGGGCGACTTCCTCGCCTTCGAGAGGAAGCAGGGCAACGCGAGCCCGAAACTCGCCGACTACGTGAACCGGTACCGCGCCGCGGACGCGACGGTGCCCCGGGACTTCCGGGTCCGGTTCGCGGAATACGACAAGGGGCTCAACGGGCGCTGAAGGGTCGCAGCCCGTACACTCCGCGGCCGTGCCGCCGCGAGCGCTTTCCTCTCCTGTCCTCGCCGTCCTCGACGTCGGCTTCTTCCGCCACCCGGACCTGACCTCGCGTCGCGTCCTCGCGTGCGTCGACGCGACGGGCCGGCGCGTCGTCCCGTTTCACTACGGGGCGCCGGGCACCGGGGCCGAGCACGGCACGCGGACGATGCTCCTCGCGGCGGGCAGCGGCCGCGCGAGCGGGCTCGTCTCGGCCGCCCCGCGTTCGAAGGTCGTCCTCGTGAAAGTCGGCGAGGGAGGCCGGGTGCCGCGCGCCGCGATCGTGCGCGCGTTTCGCTGGCTCCTCGCGCACGGAGGACGATGGGGCATCCGCGTCGTCCTCTGTCCCTTCGGCGACGATCCCGAGATCCGGGGCGAGAAGAGCGAGGTGCCGGCGCTCGTCGCGGCTCTCGCCGCCCGCGGCCTCGTCGTCGTCGCCGCCGCGGGCTGGGATCCGGCGAACGAAGTCATCTCGCCGGCGCGCTCGCCGCACGCGATCGCGGTCGGCGGCTGGGACCTCGCGGACAACCGTCCCGCGCGCGGGCCGCGGGTCGGCCTCGTCGAGGGCGTGCTGAAGCCGGATCTCCTCGCGCCGGCGGTCCCGCTCGAGGTGCCGTGCCTGCAGGGCAGCCGGACACACGAGCGGGCCGGGGGAACGTCGTTCGCGGCCTCCCTCGTGGCGGGGGCCGCGCTCCGCATTCTCGGAAAGGAGCCGGACCTCGGGAAAGACGGTGTCCTCGCGCGTCTCGCGGCCCTCGGGCGCCCCGTCCCCGGACACCCCCCGTTCCTGCCCCTCCGGGTGTTCCGGCGGACCTGACCCCCCCGGATTTCTTGAGGTTTTCGGGGTTCCGCGTCTGGACTCAGATGCAACTGCACCATTCCTTTCCGTTTTCCGGAGGGGCATCGTCCCCTCACCATGAGCGGAAACACCGACGAACGCCGCGTCTTCGACGAATTCCTCAAGCGCAAGGGACTCAAGGTCACGCGCGAGAGAACGGCCGTGTTCGACGAGATCTTCTCGACGCACCGGCACTTCGACGCCGACGACCTCGTGAGCCGCATGCGCGAGCGGGGCACCAAGATCAGCCGGGCGACGATCTACCGCACGCTCGAGCTGCTCTACGGGTGCGGCCTCGTGGGTCGCGTCCGCCTGAACGAGGAGAAGTACCGCTACGAGCGGCTCCGCAAGGGCGAGCACCACGACCACCTCGTCTGCACGAACTGCGGCAAGGTCGTGGAGTTCGTCGACGGCGCCATCGAGAAGCGGCAGGACGCGGTCTGCAAGGAGCACGACTTCGTCGCGACGTCGCACTCACACCAGATCTGGGGTCTCTGCGGCGCCTGCCGGAAGGTCGCCATGAAGGCTCCGGGCCGGGCTCCTTCGACCTCCGCGTAGACTCGGGCGCGTGCCCGTCGCCGTCGTCTGGCTGCGGCGGAACCTCCGCCTCGACGACAACCGCGTCCTCGACGCGGCCCTCCGGGCCGCGGACGCGGTTGTCCCGGTCTTCGTCCTCGACGACCACTACCTCGAAGACGACTACTCGCCGCCTCGCCTCGCCTTCCTCGCCGCGTCTCTGAGCGAGCTCGCGGCCGCCCTGCAGGCGAAGGGGGGCCGCCTCGTCGTCCGCAACGGTCCGGCGGGCGACGCGCTCGCGGCGCTCTGCCGCGAGACCGGCGCGGACGCGGTCTTCACGCACGCGGACCACGAGCCGCATGGAAAGGCTCTTCACGACGAAGCGCGCCACACCCTCGCGGCGCAGGGGACCTCGTTTCATGCCGTCGAGGACCTCCTCCTCCTGCCGCCGGGGCGGCTCGCGACGCAGGAAGGCAAGCCTTTCACGGTGTACACGCCGTTCTCGCGCCGCTGGCTCGAGGCGGACAAACCTTCCCCCGTTCCCGAGCCCGTCCGCGTTCCGGCGCCGGACGCGGTTCTCTCCGCCGCGTTCCCGTCCATCCCGCTCGAGAAGCCGCGCGGCTTCCGCGAGACGGGCGCGCCCGCGAACCCCGAGGCCGGCGCGGCTGCGGCGCGCCGGACGTGGGACGCGTTCCGCGCGTCGGCGCTCTTCCGGTACGCCGCGGAGCGCGACCGGCCGGACCTCGAAGGAACGTCGCGACTCTCTCCGCATCTCCGCTTCGGGACGATCGGGATCCGCCGCGTCCTCGCCGAGGCGCGCGCCGCGTGGAAGGATGCGCCGGCCGAAGGCCGGAAGGGGATCGAGACGTTCGTGAAGGAGCTCGCCTGGCGCGAGTTCTACGCCGGGATCCTCCACGCGTTCCCGCGCGTCCTCACGGAGAACTTCCGGAAGGACTTCGACGCGTTCCCTTGGGTTTCCGGCGAGGAGGAAGCGCGGCGCTTCGCGGCCTGGGCGGAGGGGCGCACGGGGTATCCGATCGTCGACGCGGGGATGCGGCAGCTTCTCGCCGAAGGCTGGATGCACAACCGCGTGCGCATGATCGTGGCGTCTTTCCTCACGAAGGACCTCCTCATCGACTGGCGGCGGGGCGAGGCGTTTTTCCGCCGTCATCTCGCCGACGGCGACCCCGCGTCGAACAACGGGGGCTGGCAGTGGGCCGCCGGGTGCGGGACCGACGCGCAGCCGTTCTTCCGGATCTTCAACCCCGTCCTGCAGGGGACGAAGTTCGATCCCGCCGCCGCGTACGTGACGCGGTGGATCCCCGAGCTCGCACGCGTCGCGGCCAAACCCGCCGAGCTCCACGCGCCGTGGACCCTGGGAACTCCGCCGGCCGGCTACCCCGCCCGCGTCGTCGACCACGCCGCGGCGCGGGCCGCCGCGCTCGCCGCATTCGCGACGCTGAAGAAAGGCTGAAGAAAGGCTGAAGAAAGGCTGAAGAACCTCCCGCTTACGGAGCCGCGGGTGCGGGGGCCTCGAGGCGCGGCACGGGCGCGTCGAGCGGCAGCCCGTAGAGCGCGGCGTACGCGCTCTGGAAGTAGAGGACGCGCTTGACGTAGACGCGCGTCTCCGTGATCGGGATCCCTTCGAGGAACTCGTCCATCGGCGCGCCGCCCGCGGCCCTCTTCCACGACCTCACGCGTCCCGGCCCCGCGTTGTACGCGGCGACGGCGGCGGCCGTGTCTCCCTGGAACTCCGCGAGCAGGTCGCGCAGATACGCGGCGCCGAGGTGCACGTTCTCGGCGGGGTCCCGGAGGTCCGGCCGGCCCTTCGAACCGTTCTCGCGCCGGTTCATCGACTTCCCGGTCGCGGGCATGACCTGCATGAGGCCGAGCGCACCGGCCTTCGAGCGGATGTCCGCGGTGAAGACGCTCTCCTGCCGGATGACGCCGTAGAGGAGCGAGGCGGGAAGGCCGACGCGCTGCGCTTCACGCTCGACGATGCCGGCGTGCGCGAGCGGGTAGTACGCGCGCCTCGCCTCGGCGGGAACCGCACCTTCCTCCGGCGTTCCGAGCTCCGGGTACTGCCGCTTGAGGAGCCCCGCGGCGCGGCGGTAGTCACCCGTGCCCGCGGCGACCCGCGCCGCGAACACGGGATCGAGCGTTCCCTCGAGCTCGGCGGCGTCGCCCGCGAGGTCCGGGAAGCCGCAGAGCAGGAGCTCGCGCGACGGGGCGAGCGGGGTCTCGCTCTGCGCGGAGGCGTCGTCGGCGAAGGCGGGAACGGGGACGGCGAGGCCTATGCCGAGCGCCGACGCCGCCCAGCGCGCGTAGAGATCGGGGGCGGCGCTGGAGACGAGGTTTGCGTAGCGCGCCTGGGCGCCTGCCGCGTCGCCGAGCCGCTCCTTCGACCGCGCGGCCCAGTACGTCGCGCGCCTCTTGACGCCGACCTCACGCCAGAGCGCGCTCTGCTCCTCGAAGGCGCGCGCGGCCTCGGCGTACCGTCCCGCCGTGTAGAGGTCGAACGCGTCGCGGAACGCCTCGGAGGCGCCGGCATCGTTCACGGGATCGATCTCGAGGAGGCGCAGCAGGAGCGTGCGCGCGTCGTCGTTCCGGCCCGCGCGGCGGGCGAGGCGCACGCCGTTCTCGAGAAGGCGGCGTCGGCCGTCGTCCGCGAGCGGCTGCGCGAGAAGCGTCGAGAGGCCGGCGAGGAGGCGCTCCGCCTCGGCCCGCTGGGCGGGCGTGAGCGCGGGCGGCGCCTTCGCCGGCGCCGGTTTCTTCCCCCGCGCGCGGCGCGCGGTGCGCGGCACGGGCGCGAGACCGCGCGCGTCGGCGAGCCAGGAGAGGACGGCGCGAAGCCGCGCCTCCGCTTCGTCGAGGCCGTCGGGCGGCGGAAGGGCGAGGAGGCGCCGCGCGTCCTTCGGACTGCCCGCGAGAAGCCACGCCTCGGCGGCCGCGGTCCGGACGGAAGCGGGTGGAGCGGGGCCGAGCGACTTCAGGAGCGCCGCGGCCTGCTTCGGGTCGCGCCCGGCGACGGCGCGCGCGCGCGCGGCGCGAACGGCGGACGGAGCGGTCTTCATCGCCGCGTCGAACGCGGCGCGGTCGGTTTCGTCGAACAGGTCCGCGGCGCGCTCCGGAGCGTCCGGCCACGCGCCGCCGGCGGCCGCGAGCACGCGGCGGCTCTCCTCGCGGGAGGGAGCGACGCGGGACAGCGCCAGCGCGCGCGCGATCCCTGCGCGCGCGTGGCGCGGGTCGGGCTCCGTCCGCGCGGCCAGCGCCTCGCGGACGGCGCGCTTGTCGGCCGGGGTCACCGCGAGTCGCGCGGCCTCTCCGAGCGCTTCGCGGGCGAGGACCTCGTCCTGCCCGGACGCGTACGCGAGGAGCGCGGAGGCCGTGGTCTTCCTCGCAGGAATACCCGACGAGAGGCTCACCCAGGGCGCGAGGCCCGGAAGGCCCAGCGGCGTTCCGTCGAGGCCGGACACGAGCGCGGGCGTCGACGCATCGCCGCGCGAAAGAGCCGCCGCGGCGGCCGCGAATCGGCGCCGCAGGGCCGGGCGGTCTTGCGCTCCCCCAGCCGCCGCGTCCGGCGAAAGCCCGGGAGCGGCGAATGCCGCGAGGAGCGCGAGGACGGCGGGGTTCAGAGAGTCCCGCTCAGCCCATCGGCCCGAGCGACTCGGCGCGCCCGTCCGCGAGGATGCGGACGAGCTCGTCCCGGAAGAAGTCGTGCTCGCGGCGGATGTGCTCCGGCGTGCGCTCGTCGTAGACCTGCCGGCTCCGCTCGATGTCGTCCTTGAGGCGTTCGTAGAGGTCGGACGAGGCGCGGCCCTCGTCGACCTTCTTCTCGTTGTAGAGCTTGATCTCCGAGATGAGGAGGCGCGCGAGCCGGCGCGCGTCGTCGAGGGAGCGCTGCGGCCCTTCCGTCTGGCCCGCGCGGCCGCGCGGCACGAAGCCGGAGATCGGGCGGACGCCGCCGGCATCCTTGGGAGGCAGCACGGCCGACGAGCCCGTGCGCGGGCCGG
Source organism: Thermoanaerobaculia bacterium (assembly GCA_044229475.1). Taxonomy (GTDB): domain Bacteria; phylum Acidobacteriota; class Thermoanaerobaculia; order UBA5066; family UBA5066; genus Fen-183. The sequence goes on from JBGASW010000007.1 coordinate 121,991, forward strand.
GCTTCTGGACCGTCACGTCCGCGCCGCCGGGAGCGGGCGCCTGGGGCGCGGGGCGCATGGCCGCGCTCGACGCGCGAAGCGCCTCGAACGCGCCGGTGAAATCGCCGGTGGAGGCGCCGGAGAGAGGCGACGGGATGCCGGCCGGAGGAGGCGGCGCGGTGACGCTGGGCGGCGGCGTCAGCGACGGGTACGAGATCGAGCTCGAGGCCGGACCGGACGTGGCCACCGTCGACCCCGCCGGCGCCGGCATCGGCGGAGGCGCGGACGGCGTGGTCATCGACGGGATCTGGCTCGTGAGGCCGGGGTCCGAGAACGTGTGCTTCAGGCTCGGAACGGGGCGCTTGCCCGACTCCTCGATGGCGCGCAGGGCCTCGCGCGCGTCGGTCGGCCGCGGCCGGGCCGGAGAGGGCGGCGGTGCCGGCGCCGCGATCGTCGCGGCGGGGGGCGCCATCGAGAGCGCGTCGAGATCGGGCGCGGGCATCTGCACCGTGGCTGCGGGCGATGCGGCGGGCGCGACCTCGAAGCGCGCGATCTTCTCGCCCGTGGGCGTGAGCGTCGGAGACGGGATCTTCTTGCGGGCCGCGAGGAGGTCCACGGCGAGGCCCGTGACGAACGTGAGGACCTCGACGGCCGCCTCGTTCAGTCGGCCCTCCTCACCGGGCAGCTCGTCGGCGCAGACGAGGCCGGCCAGGCGGTCGCGGATGACCATCGGGACGAGGAGCGTCCGCGCGGGGGCGGGGCCGGAGAGCGCTCGGCGAAGCGGCGAGCCCTCGTCGGGCGGCTCGGCGAGCATCGAGCGCTGCCCTTTCAGGACGGCCGCGACGAACGGGTCGTCCTCGGCTCCGAGGTCCACGGCGCGGACGGTCTCGTCGCGGCCGCCCGTCGCGTCGTAACCGGCCGATTTCCAGCCCGTGAGGCGGTCGTTGCGCAGGACGAGGAGCGCGACGCGGGAGGCGTGCGCCTGCGCCTGCGAAAGGAACCGGGACAGGACGTCCACCTGCGTGCGCGCGGACTCCACGGCAGCGAGAGACCCGCGGACGACGGTCCAGTCGGCCTGCGCGGGCGCCGCGGGGGCGGCGGCGCGCGCCGCGGCGGCCGGCGCCGGAGCGGGAGGTGCGGCGTCCTCGAGCATGAGGGCGACGACGTCCTCGGGAAACAGGGGCTTGGCCTGCGCCGGGATCTTGTCGGAAAGGGCCGCGAGCAGGGACTCGATGTCCCGGCGGGCGTCCACGAGCGACGACTTCCACGTCGCGAGGTGATCCTCGAGGTGCGTGGAAAGCGATTCGATCAACCGGCGTGTCGCGGCGGGATCCACCGACATACGTCTCCTGACGGCGCCAATCCGGGGCCCGTGTGGCGTCGTGTCCCGGCATTATATTCAGACAACACGACTTGTGCCTGCCCCCGGCTCCCTGTTTGACGGGAGCGCCCCGGCCCCTTAGCATGTGGGGTTTGCCCGCGTCCGGAGACCGCCGTCCGGACCAGTCGGGGCGCGGAAGGAGGGATTCCAAAAGTGCCGCTGATCCACGTCAAAGAGGACGAGTCGTTCGAGAACGCCCTGCGCCGTTTCAAGCGCAAGTGCGAAAAGTCCGGCATCCTCTCGGAACTCAAGAAGCGTCAGCACTACGAGAAGCCCTCGGCCAAGCGGAAACGCAAGGCCATCGCCGCCCGCAAGAAGATGCTCCGCAAACTCGCCGAAGAGCGCCGTACCGGGATGTAGATTCCCGGTTGGTGTCACCCCTTCCGGCTCACTCCGAACTCGACTGGCCCGGCGTGCTGCGGCTCGCCGGGCGTTTTTGTTCCTCGGAGCGGGGCCGGATGCGCCTGCTCGCGTCCGAGCCGTCGGCCGATCCCTTCGAGGTCGCCCGGCGCCTCGGGGTGACGCGCGACCTCCTCGCGCGCCGCGCGTGGAGGCCCGCGATCGCCCTCGCGGGAATCGACGAAGGCGCGCCGCTCGTCGCGCGCCTCGGCCCCGCGAACCGCGCCCTCGACCCCGAAGACCTCCTCGACCTCTTCCTCCTCGTCGAACGCGCCGAGGGCGCCCGCGCCGCGGTGCCCGTCGAGGGTGCGGAGCTCCCCGCGCTCACGGAGCTCCTCCGCCCGCTCGCGGACTTCGAGGACCTCCTCTCCGAGCGCGACCCGACGTTCGAGCCCGACGGCCGGATCAAGGACACGGCTTCGGCGCGGCTCTACGCGCTGCGTGCGGCGATCCAGCGCCTGCGCCGCGACCTCGTGAGGAAGCTCGACGAGCTCGCGCGCGTCCAGGGCGACGCCCTCTCCGGCGGCTACGTGACGGAGAAGGGCGGGCGCTACTGCCTCCCCGTGCGCTCGGACCGTCGCGAGGCCGTGCAGGGTCTCGTGCACGAGAAGTCGGGCTCGGGGCAGACGCTGTTCGTCGAGCCGCTCGCGGTCGTCGAGGACAACAACGCGCTCGCCGAGGCCCTCGAAGAGGAGCGCGAGGAAGTCCACCGCATCCTCGTCGCGCTCACGGCGCGGTTCTCACAGCGCCGCCCCGAGCTCACCCTCGCCGTGGAGATCCTGACGGAGCTCGACGCCGCGCAGGCGCGCGCGGAGTTTTCGTCGGCCTCGGGCGGCGTGTTCCCCGAGTTCGGGGACCGCCTCGTCCTGAAGGGCGCCCGCCACCCGCTCCTCGACAGGCGGCTCGCCGAGCTGCGCGCCGAGGTGTTCGGCGAGGACGAGGGGCGCCACGCGGACGCGGTGCCCCTGGACCTCGAGCTGCCGGAGGGCGCACGGACGCTCCTCCTGTCGGGGCCCAATGCGGGCGGCAAGAGCGTCGCGATGAAGACGGCCGGGCTCTTCTCGCTCCTCGCCCAGTCGGGCTTCGCGATTCCGGCGGGCGCCGGCTCGGCGCTTCCGGTCTTCGACCGCGTGCTCGTCGTCGCCGGAGACGCCCAGGACCTGCTCGGCGACCTCTCGTCCTTCGCCGCCGCCATGACGCGCACCGCGCGCGTCCTCGCCGAGGCGACGCCGAGGAGTCTCGTCCTCCTCGACGAGCTCGGGAGCGGCACCGACCCCGACGAGGGCGCCGCGATCGCGATCGCGGTTCTCGCCGAGGACCTCGCGCGCGGCGGATTCACGATCGCCACGACGCACCTCTCCGCCGTCAAGGAATGGGCGCAGGACCGCCCGGGCGTCCTCTCGGCCGCGATGGAGTTCGACGAAAAGGCGGGCCGTCCGACGTTTCACGTCCGGCCCGGCACGTTCGGCCGCTCGCGCGCGCTCGCCGTCGCCGAGCGCGCCGGTCTGCCGGCGCGCGTCCTCAAGGCGGCGAAGGCGCGGCTCGGAAACGCGTGGGAAGCCGCCGACGCGGCTCTCACGCGGCTCGAGGCGGAGACCCGCCGCGCCCGGGAGGCGGCCGACGCCGCGAAGGCGGCGGCGCTCAAGGCGGAAGCGCGGCTTGCCGAGCTCGACCGGGATCGCACCGCGCTCACCCTCGAGCGCGCAAAGGTCAAGGAGAAGGCGAAAGAGCAGATCGAGCGGGCGCTCCTGACGCTGCGCGAGAAGACGCGCCAGGAGCTCGAGCGGATGCGCGAGGACCTCAAAGCGGGACGGAGCGTCTCGAAGGGCGCGCTCATGACGGTGACGCAGAGCGCGCGCGAGGCGGCGCTCGGCCTCTTCGGCGAAGACGAGCCCGAAACACCGGCCGGGCCGGTCGCTCCGGGAATGGACGTCCGGGTCGCGCCGTTCGGAGCGGTGGGAAGGCTGCTCGCGCTCGGGGCGCGAGGCGAGGCCGAGGTCGAGGTCAAGGGCAAACGGATGCGCGTCGACGTGAGGTCGCTCTCTCCTGCGTCCACGGCCGCAATCGGTCGGCCGAACCCCGCAGGCGCAGGCCGCGCCGCTTCCGGGGTCCCCTTTTCTAAGAACTCTTCTTCGGCTTCCTCTTCTTCCGACCTCTCAGGCGCCTCCCCCGCCGTCGTCGCGACGGCCGAGCTCGTCCTCGTCGGCCAGCGCGTCGACGCGGCTCTCCCGCTCGTCGAGCGCGCGATCAACGACGCGCTGCTGTCGGGCAAGGGCGCCTTGCGCCTCGTCCACGGCCACGGCACGGGCCGTCTCGCGGCCGCCGTGCGCGAGTTCCTCACGACGCACCCCGGCGTCGCCTCCTTCCGTTACGCGGACGCGTCCGAAGGCGGCCCCGCCGTCACGATCGCGAGGCTCGATGTCTGACCTGCAGTACGACATCAACGACGACGTCAAGCGCGACGTCCTCGCCGCGACGGACATCGTCGCCCTGATCGGCGCCTCGACGTCGCTCAAGAAGATGGGGAAGTCGTGGAAGGGCCTGTGCCCGTTCCACGGCGAAAAGTCCGCGTCCTTCTACGTCCACCCCGACAAGGGCTTCTACTACTGCTTCGGCTGCGGCGCGAAGGGCGACGCGATCACGTTCGTGCGCGAGACCGAGCGCCTCGACTTCCCCGAGGCCGTCGCGTACCTCGCCCGCCAGGCGGGGATCACGCTTCCCGTGCGCCGCGGCGGAACGCGCGCGGACCGCGGGCGCGACACGCGCGCCTCCGAGGCGCTCGCGGCGGCGGCGGCGCACTTCCGCGCGAACCTCGAGAAGCACCCGGCCGCGCGGGCGCTTCTCGAAAAGCGCGGCCTGACGCCCGACGAGGGAGCGGCCTTCGGATTCGGCGCCGCGCTCGATTCGTGGGACGCGCTCAAGAACGGCCTCGGCGCGCGCTTCACGGAAGAGGCGCTCGTCGACGCGGGTCTCCTGCAGAAGAACCCCGAGACGGGCCGCGTCTACGACCGGTTCCGCAACCGTCTCACGGTCGAGATCCGGGACGCACGCGGCGAGATCCTCGGCTTCGGCGCGCGCGCCTTCGGCGACGAACAGCCGAAGTACCTCAACTCACCCGAGACGGCGCGCTTCTCGAAGGGCAAGCTCCTCTACGGCCTCGACCGTGCGCGCGACGCCATCCGGAAGGAAGACGCCGTGCTTCTCGTCGAGGGTTATTTCGACCGCATCGCGTGCGAGAGGGCCGGCGTCGGGTGGGCCGTCGCGTCGATGGGCACCGCGCTCACGCCGGCCCAGGCGGACCTCCTGTCGCGGCACGCCGCGACGGTGGTCGTCGCGTACGACGGCGACGCGCCCGGCGTGGCCGCGGCCTTCAAGGCGTTCCCGCTCCTCCTCGCCCGAGGCGCGAACGTGAAGCTCCTGGCGCTGCCGAACGGCCACGACCCCGATTCGTTCCTCGCCGCGCACGGCGCCGAGGCGTTTCGCGCCGAGGTGGCCGCGGCGAAACCGCTTCTCGACGCCCTCCTCGCGGGGATTCCCCCGGCCGGGAGCGACGCGGTCCTGCGGGCGAAATCGCTGCGGGAGGCCGCCGAAATCCTCTCGGCGGCGTCCGACCCGGTCCTCCGCCACGAGCTCCTGACCGGCCTCGCCCGGGGGGCGGGTGTCCCGCTGGCGGTCCTCGCAAAGGGCGCCCCCGCGGTCGATGGGAAGAAACAGGCGCCTCCAGCAGTTAGGAAAGAGGCGGTAGCGTCACCACAGGAGCTACCGGAACAGGAGGCCCGGGTTCTTTCCGTCGTTCTTTCCGACTGGCCGGAGAGCGCCCCCCTCGTGGGACGGATTCCGGGCGAGCTTTTTTCACATCCGATTGCGCGGGAAGTCTTTACAGCCCTAAAAGAGTATGCGTCTCAGCCGGGAACCCTTGATTTTTCGTCACTTACGACACATCTTGGGGCCGATGCGGGTCCCGTGGCCGCTCAACTCCTCCTGCGGGAGGGCGGTCCAAAAGCCGAGAGCGGGGGCACGGCGGGCTCGGAGGGGCTCAGCCGCATTCACATCCCACTGTTGCAGTTGAAGATACGCCTCCTGGAGGAGACCGCGAAAAACCTCCAGCCGGAGATCCAGAGCGCCTCGTCAGCCGGAGATCGACCGGCGGGGGACGCGGCGACGAGAAAGAAACAGGACCTGGTCGAGGAAATCCGCCGCCTGAAGGCGGAACTCAAAGCCGAGACCGCGAGACGAATCTGAGGAGCGCCCGGAGAGGCCGGAGCGCATGGAAGTGAGACACCGGTGACCGTAGAAGAAAAGCACCCCGAAGTCCGGACGCTGATCAACCTCGGCAAGGAGCGCGGGTATCTCCTGTACGACGAGATCTACCAGGCGCTGCCCGAGGAGCTCGCGAACGCTCCGGAGGAGCTCGACGAGATCTACATCCGCTTCGGCGACTTCGGAATCGAGGTCGTCGACGTCCCGGAGAAGGCCACGAAGAAGGCCGCGGCGCCGGGCACGGAGACGACCGTCCCCGACCCGGCCACCGTCGAGAAGACGAACGACCCCGTGCGCATGTACCTGCGCGAGATGGGCACCGTGAAGCTCCTCGACCGCGAAGGCGAGGTTTCCATCGCGCGGCGCATCGAGAACGGCGAGGCGAAGATCTACCGCGCGCTGTCGACGAACCGCGTCGTGCTCGAGGAGATCCTCCGGATCGTCGAGCAGGCCAAGAAGGACAAGAACGTCGCGCGCGGGTTCCTCGAGTTCGCGGCCGCGGCCCTCGAGGACGCCGACGAGATCGACCCGCGGACGGCGCACCGCATCGAGGGAATCCTCGGGCACTTCAAGAAGATCGCGAAGCTCGACGGTGAGCTGCGCAAGCTGGCCGAGAAGAAGAAGCCCGCGCCGAAGGCGAAGAAGCTCACGGTCAAGGCGATGGCGCAGTCGCGCGCGCAGCACAAAGCGGGCGGAAAGCCGGTCCCGCCGACGAAACCCGTGCCCATCGTCGACCCGGCGATCGACCGCCGCATTTCCGAGATCGCGCGCCTCATCCACGCGATCGACTTCACGCCCGCGACGCTGCTCCGGATGGTCAACATCCTCCGGGACATCGACCGGCAGTTCGCGATGCCCGAGGCCACGATCCGGCAGGACCTCGCGAACATCAAGAAGGAGAAGAACGAGGTCCGCCGCGACTTCTACAAGCGCCGCGTCTCCAAGTACCGGCAGATGCTGAAGGATCTCGAGGAGAAGTACGGCGTCTCGCACGACGAGATCAAGAAGACGATGCGGCAGATCCGCGAGGGCGAGGACGAGGCCGATCAGGCCAAGCAGGAGCTCATCGTCGCGAACCTCCGGCTCGTCGTCTCGATCGCGAAGAAGTACACGAACCGCGGCCTCCAGTTCCTCGACCTCATCCAGGAGGGGAACATCGGCCTCATGAAGGCCGTCGAGAAGTTCGAGTACCGCCGCGGCTACAAGTTCTCGACGTACGCGACGTGGTGGATCCGCCAGGCCATCACGCGCGCGATCGCGGACCAGGCGCGCACGATCCGCATCCCGGTCCACATGATCGAGACGATCAACAAGCTCACGCGCACGCAGCGCTCGCTCGTCCAGGAGCTCGGCCGCGAGCCGACGGCCGAGGAGATCGCCAAGCGCATGGACATGCCGGCCTCGAAGGTGCGCAAGATCATGAAGATCGCGCAGGAGCCCATCTCCCTCGAGACGCCCATCGGCGAGGAGGAGGATTCGCACCTCGGCGACTTCATCGAGGACCGCCAGGTCATCTCGCCGATCGACGCCGTGATCGTCGCGAACCTCAAGGAGCAGACGCGCCGCACGCTCAAGACCCTCACGCCGCGCGAGGAGCAGGTCCTCCGCATGCGCTTCGGCGTCGGCGACGGCTCCGAGCACACGCTCGAGGAGGTCGGCAAGAGCTTCAACGTCACCCGCGAGCGCATCCGGCAGATCGAGAGCAAGGCGCTCCGGAAGCTCCGGCACCCCAGCCGGGCGAAGAAGCTGCGTCCCTTTGTTGATGTGGGCCAGTAAGAAGATTTCTTAGAAGGTAAGAGGGCCGAAAGAGTCGCGGCGAGCCGCATGCCCGCGGACGGCTGCCGCACGCGCCTTCTAAGAAAATCCCCGTCGTGCTATTCTCCTTTTTCGGCCGTCGGGGTCCGTAGCTCAGCGGTCAGAGCCACCGGCTCATAACCGGCGGGTCCCTGGTTCGAATCCAGGCGGACCCACCAGGTCGGCGGCAGAGGGAGATCGAAAATCCGGTCGCGACGAATTCATTCCGATCCCGCGGGCGCTTTCGAGCGCCGGGGGTTCGTCCAGGCGGGCGCCGTGCGGCGCCCGTTTTTCGTTTTCAGGGGTTTCTTCGTGACACCACGAGAGATGGGAGCGGGACGTTGAGCACGGGCACCATGGGGGCACTGGACCGGCTGTTTCTCCTTCAGGAAGTCCTGATCGAGGTCCAGCTGAAGACCGAGAAGCGCGGGCAGACGCCGGAGCACCTCGCGCACATCGAAGCGGCGTACCGCGACGCGCGCCAGCAGCGCGAGGAGACCGAGCGGACGCTCTCGAAGGCGGCCGAGCGCAAGAAGGCGCTCGAAGGCGAGATCCTCGACCTGAACGAGAAGCTCAAGAAGTACCAGGGTCAGCTCCAGACGGTCAAGACGAACCGCGAGTACGGCGCCCTCCTGAACGAGCTCGACGTCGTGAAGCGCGACGTCAGGACGCGCGAGGACGAGATCCTCGCCCTCGAGGAGGCCGTGTCGGTGGCGACGGCCGAGCTCGAGAGGCGGAACGAGGCGTTCCCGGCCGAGGAAGCGGGCTACGAAGAGCAGATGAAGGAGTGGCGCGCCGAGCAGGCGGTCCTCACCGCGGAGATCGAGAAGGCCGAGGCGCAGGCGCGGGCCCTGCGCGCCGAGCTCGACGCCCGGCTCCTGTCCACGTTCGACCGGCTCGCGCGCGTTCGAGCGGGGATCGCGGTCGCGAAGGTCGACATGGTCGGGACCCAGACGGCCGCGTGCTCGGCCTGCCACGTGCGCCTGAGGCCGCAGCTGCTGTCGGACCTCCGGCTGGCCCGCGAGACCGTGACCTGCGAGAGCTGCAAGCGCATCCTCTACTGGGCGGGCGCGTGACGGGCGCGGGGCGACGCGCGGGCGGCGCCGCTCCCGCTTCCGCCGCCGCTCCACTCGTCCTCTACTTCGACGGGGCCTCGCGGGGAAATCCGGGGCCTGCGGCGTACGGCGTCTGGTCTCCCTCCGGCCTCGAGAAGGCCGACGTGCTCGGAACGACGACGAACAACGTGGCCGAATGGCGCGGTTTTCTCGCGGCGCTCGACCTCGCGGTGGCGTCGGGGGCCGAGGACGTCGAGATCCGCGCGGACAGCCAGCTCGTCCTGCGCCAGTTCTCCGGCGAGTACCGGATGAAGGCGCCCCATCTCGCGGAGTACCTGGCGGCAGCGCGGGCCAAGGCGCGGAAGGTGCGCCGGCTGCGCGTCCTCCACGTTCCGCGCGCGGAAAACCGCGAGGCGGACGCCCTCGCGAACCGCGCCCTCGACGTCGAGGCGCGGCACGCACGGGGGGCCGGGACGGGCGCGTGACCCGGCCGGGCGAGATCGCGGCACGCGTGGCCGACGTGCGCGGCCGGATCGCGGACGCCGCGCGCCGCGCCGGGCGCGACGCCGCCTCCGTCACGCTCCTCGCGGTCGGGAAGACGTACCCGCTCGACGACCTCCTCGCGGCCCACGCGGCGGGCGTCACGGCGTTCGGCGAAAACCGCGTCCAGGAGGCGGAGGCGAAGTTCCCGCTCCTCCCGCCGGGCTGCACGGCGCATCTCATCGGCCCGATCCAGTCCAACAAGGCGAATCGCGCCGCGAAGGTCGCGGCCGTCGTCCAGACGATCGACTCCGAGGACCTCGCGCGCCGCCTCGACCGCGCGGCGGCGGCGCTCGGCAAGCGCCTCGGCGCGTTCGTCCAGGTGCGCCTCGGCGGCGAGGCCACGAAATCGGGCGTCGAGCCCGGAGAGGCCCCGGCGCTCGCGGCCGCCGTGCGTGCCCTTCCGAACCTCGACCTCCAGGGACTCATGGCGATCCCGCCGCCCGGCGACACGCGTCCGCACTTCGTGGCGCTGCGCCGCCTCGGAGAGTCGCTCGGCCTCGCCGGCCTCTCCATGGGGATGAGCGACGACTTCGAGGCCGCCGTCGAGGAGGGCGCGACGCTCGTCCGCGTCGGCTCGGCGATCTTCGGGGCACGAGAGACGAAGAAGGAGATCTCTTAGAAGGTGAAGAGAGGATGAGGCCCACCTACCAGACTCGCTTCGCAACGCCGCCGGGCTGGCGGCGGATCCCGCCCGTGACGCGCGCGCTCCTCGTTCTCGTCGCGGCGGGCTACCTCCTGACCCTTGCGTGGCCGGTCGCGGCCGCGTGGCTCGTTCTGGCGCCGGGCGCCGTCCTTGCCGGGCAGGTCTGGCGCCTTCTCACCTACGCCGTCGTGGGCGCGTCGATCTCGGGCGTTCTCTTCTCGCTCCTGCTCGTGTGGAGCCTCGGCAGCGAGATGGAGCCGCGCTGGGGCTCGCGGCGGTTCGCGCTGTTCCTCGTGGCCGCCGCGGCGGCCGCCGGCGTTCTCGGCCTCTTCGTCGGAGGCGGGGCGGGGCTCGCGCCGGTGCTCCTCGCGCTGATCTTCGCGTGGATGCTCGAGGGACCCTCGCAGAGCCTCCTGTTCTTCGGCGTATTCCCGATGACCCGGCTCGCCTTCGCCGCGCTCGCCCTGATCCTCGTCGTCTTCTCCGAGCTCGAGGCGACGCGCTCCCTCCTCCGCCTCCTCTTCGTCCTCGGCGGCCTGCCGGTCGCGTGGCTCTTCGCGCGCGGCTTCGGCGGCGGAAGGTCCGGAGGTCCGCGCTTTCCGCGCGTCCGGAATCCGTTCCGCCGCCGGCGCTTCACGGTCGTCGGTCCCGGATCCGATTTCCGCGTGCATTAGGTTGACCCCAAAGGGTTTATAATCCGTCCATGCGGCCAACCATCAGCTCTCTCGAGATCCGGAAACGGCAGTTCCCGAAGAAGTTCCGCGGCGTGGACCCGGCAGAGGTGTCGCAGTTCCTCGAAGCTCTCGCGGAGGATTTCGAGGAGATGTCGCGCGAGCTGGACGAGCTCACGCGCGAGAACGCGCGCCTCAGGGACGAGAACATGCGCCACCGGGAGACGGAGGCGACGCTGAAGGAGACGCTCCTCCTCGCCCAGCGCTCGGCCGACAGCCTGCGCGAGACGAGCGAAAAGGACGCCGGCCGCATCCTCGGCGAGGCCGAGACGAAGGCCGAGAAGATGGTCCAGCAGGCGATGGACCGCATGGCCGAGACGGAGAAGAAGATCCGCGAGCTCCGCATGGAGCGCCGCAACTTCCACATCAAGTTCCAGGGGATGCTCGACCTCTTCCAGCAGGTCCTGAAGTTCGACAAGGAGGAGGACGAGATGGAGGCCTCCGTCTCCGTCCACCGTCCGAAACGGAAGGAAGGGGAGGCCGGCTGACCGGCGTCCTCACCGTCCGGCGCCTCGCGGAGCTTGCGACGCCGGAGGGAACCGCCGCCCGCTGCGGCGCCGCGCAGGGCGCGATCCGGCGCGTCACGAGCGCGGCCCTGCGCTTCGAGAACGGGCGCATCGCGTTCGCCGGCACGGACACGGAGTTCGTGAGGCGCTACGGCGAGGCGCCGCTGCCCGGCGAGACGATCCTCGACGGCCGCGGCAAGACCGCCGTCCCCGGTTTCGTCGACGCGCACACCCACCTGCCGTGGGACGGTTTCCGCGAGGACGAGTTCAACCGGCGGCTCAAGGGCGAGACGTACGCAGGCATCGCGGCCGCGGGGGGCGGCATCGTCGCGACGGTCGCGGCCACGCGCGCGGCCTCCGTCGAGACGCTCGCGGCGAACGTGCGCGTGCGCCTCGACCGCATGCTCCGGCACGGCACGACGTTCTGCGAGGCGAAGACCGGCTACGGCCTCGACCTCGCGAACGAGACGAAGCAGCTCGCCGCGATCCTGGCCGGCGCGAAGGGCCACCCCGTCGGCGTCGCGCCGACCGCGCTGCCCGCGCACGAGCTGCCGCCCGAACGCCGGGGCTCGTCCGCCCTCCGGAGGCTCTACGTCGACGAATGCGTGAACGAGATCCTCCCGGCGCTGGCGGAAGGCGGCGCCCGCTTCGCGGACGTCTTCTGCGAGGAGGGCGTCTTCTCGCTCGCGGAATCGGCCGAGATCCTCGAGGCGGGGCGGTCCCTCGGTCTCGTCCCCCGCGTCCACGCCGACGAGCTGACGCCGCTCGGCGGAGCGTCGCTCGCGGCGCGGTTGCGCGCCGCCTCCGCCGACCACCTCCTCTTCGCGACGGACGCGGGCATCACGGACATGGCCTCGGCCGGCGTCGTCGCGACGCTCCTGCCGGGCACGTCCGTGTTCCTGCGCATGAACCGGTACGCGCCGGCCCGGAAGATGGTCGCCGCCGGCGTCGCCGTCGCCCTCGGAACCGACTGCAACCCCGGGTCGTCCTACACCGAGTCGCTTCCGGCCGTGGCGTTCCTCGCGTCGGTCGGCATGGGCCTCACGGTGGAGGAGACCCTCACCGCGATGACGTTGAACGCCGCCGCCTCGCTCGGCGAAGGCCTTCGCCGCGGCACGCTCGAGGAAGGGAAGGCGGGCGACGCGGTTCTCCTCGACGGCCCGGCCCTGGAGCACCTCGTCTATCACTGGGGCGTCAGCCTCGTGACGGACGTGATCGCGGGCGGGCGCCACGTCGTCCAGCGCGGCCTGCTACGCTGAAGGCATGAGCCGCCTCGCCTCCCTCACCGTCGAAGGTTTCGCCGCCGCTCTCGCATCCGACGCGCCCGCCCCGGGCGGCGGGTCGGCCGCCGCCGCCGGAGGGGCGAACGGCGCCGCGCTCCTCGCGATGGTCGTCCGCCTGACGCTCGGCAAGGAGAAGTACAAGTCCGCGTGGGAGGAGCTCGCCCCGCTCGTCGACCGGCTGGACGACGTGCGCGCGAAGCTCGTCGAGCTCATCGACGAAGACACGAAGGCGTTCGACGCCGTTCTCGCCGCCCGCCGCCTTCCGAAGGAGACGGACGCCGACAAGGCCGCGCGCCAGAAGGCGATCGACGAGGCGAACGTCCTCGCGACGACCGTGCCGATGCAGACGGCGTTCTTCGCGCACGAGGCCCTCAAGAACGCGCCGGCGATCCTCGAGAAGGGGAATCCGAACGCGGCGTCCGACGCCTGGGCCGGCACGCTCGCCTCGTGGGCGGCCGTCCTCGCGGCGCTCGCGAACGTGCGGATCAACCTGCCCGGCGTCGCCGACCCCGAGCTCCTGCGCGGGTTCCGCGAGGACGCCGACCTCATGGAGAAGACGGCGGGCGAGGCGCTCGAGAAGACGCGCGCGCTCGCCCGCTCCCGCGGTCTCGCCGCGTGACGCCGCGGCCCGCGCGCGCGGTCGCGGCCGCCCTGGCGCTCCTCGTTCTCGCGCGCCCGGCCGCGGCGGCCGTCCTCGGATTCGACCGCCCCGCGGACGCGTTCGCTCCGTCCCCCGGCTTTCATCTCGCCGCGCCCGCGGCGGGGAGCGGGCCGGCGGGCGCGTCCGCGCACCCGGACGCGGAGATCGCGCCCCCGCCGCCCGCGCCCCCGCGGTTCTGGGACGCCCGGACGACGACCCTGACGGCGGGCGTCGTCGTCGGCGCACCGCTTCTCGCGTACTTCGCGTGGTGGAAGGACTCGAGCCGGTCCACGTTCGTCGTCGCCCACGAGGGCTGGTTCGGGGAGGACACATACGCGGGCGGCGCCGACAAGGCGTCGCACATCTTCTGGGGCTACCTGGGCTCGCAGGTCCTGCAGGGGGCGTACCGTTCGCTCGGCAAGACGCCGGGCCAGGCGCGGGCGCTGTCTCTCGCGGTCGTGACCGTCACGGGAGCGCTCATCGAGCTCGGGGACGGCTACTCGAAGTACGGGTTCGCGTGGGAGGACATCGCGGCGAACTCGATCGGCGCGGCCGTCGCGTACGGGATCGACGCGTGGAAGCTCGACGACACGGTCGGGCTCCGGTTCGGCCTCATGTCCACGCCGATTCCCGAGGCGTGCTGCCGGTACGGCGGCTATGGCGACGACTACTCCAAGGAGATCTACACGCTCGATCTCAAGCTCGCGGGCCTCCTCCCGCGGATGGGAACGAAGTCCGGCCTCGGGCGCTTCCTCCTCCTCTCCGGGACGTACCAGTCCAAGGGCTACCGGTACTCGCCCCCGGAGAACCGCCGGCGCGAGATCGGGATCGAGATCGGCCTGAACCTGCGCGAGATCCTCGCCGCCGTGGGCGTTCCCGAGGACAAGTGGTGGGGAAAGATCCTCCTCGGCGTCGCGAAGTACTTCCGCGTCCCCTACACGGCGATCGGCTGGCGGTACGACATGAACAGCGGGACGTGGAGGGGGCCGGACTCGGGCCAAGGCTACGACACGGGCTACATCATCTACGACTGACCGCGCTCCTCGAGCCAGTCCGCGAACCGGTCGCGCGACCACGTGTTCACGACGCGGCCGGCGGGGACGCCCGCAAGACGCGCGACGGCGAGGCCGTAGTCGAGAAACGACAGATGCGCGGCGGCGTGCGCGTCGCTCGAGATCGAGAAGAGGCAGCCGGCGGAGACCGCGAGCCTCGCGAGTGCGGGCGGGAGGTCGAGCCGCTCCGGGCAGCCGTTCAGCTCGATGGCCACTCCGCGGGCCGCGGCGGCGGCGAAGACGCGCGGCCAGTCGGCGCGCACGCCGCTCCGCATGTCGTAGAGCCGGCCCTTCGGGTGGCCGAGGACGGCGACGCCCGGCGTCTCGACCGCGCGCACGAGGCGCGCCGTCTGGTCGCGCCCGCTCCGGAGGTCCGTGTGGACGGACGCGACGACGGCGTCGAGCTCGGGGACGCTCTTCGGCGTGACGTCGAGCGATCCGTCCTCGGCGATGTTCGCCTCGGCGCCGACGAACATCGCGAACGTGCCGGCGCGGGCGTTCAAGGCGTCGACCTCGCGCCGCTGCGCGCGGAAGTCGGCGGGGAAGAGCCCGCCCGCCACGGCGCAGTCGCGCGCGTGGTCCGTCAGGAGCGCGTAGGCGTCGCCGCGCGCCTCGAGCGCGCGGTGGAGCGCGGCGAGGGGCATGCGCCCGTCCGAGCGGTCCGTGTGGAGGTGCGCGTCGCCGCGCAGGTCCGCGTGCGAGATCCCGCCGGGCGCCGAGAGGATCCGGTCCACGTCCGCCCGCGACAGGAAGTCCGCCTTCCGGTGAGCTGCGGGATCGGCGCGGTCGAGCATCGCGGCGAGCGCGTCGCCGACGTTCTCGTCCGAGCCGCACGCGAGAAACGACGCGATCGCGTCGGCGGCGCGGGGCGACACGCCCGGGAGCGACGCGACCGCGACGCGGCGCCCGAAGAGGTCCGTGCCGAGCTGGCGGAGGGTCTTCGCGGCCGCGCGGTACTCGGCGGCGCGGCGGCTCAAGGGGTCTTCAGCGGAGGCGAGCGCGAGGAGGGCGGACGCAATCCGCCCGTTCGTCACCGGAGGCGCCGCGGGAAGGGAAGAACCGGAGGGAGACGGGAGAGCCGACATCGCGCCTCCGCCCGATTGTACGTAGGTCGCGGATAGACTCGCGCCGATGGCGACCTCCGAACGGCCCACGCTCGCGCTGATCGACGCGTCGAACTACCTCTACCGCGCGTTCTACGCGATCCGCGGCCTCACGGGCCCCGGCGGCCGGCCCACGAACGCGGTCTACGGCTTCCTGAACATGTGGCGGAAGTACGTCGCGGACCGCAAACCGGCCGCCGTCGCCGTCTGCTTCGACCGGTACGAGAAGACGTTCCGCGAGGAGATGGACGCCGCCTACAAGGCGCAGCGCGCCGCGATGCCGGACGACCTCGTCCCGCAGATCGAGGACGCCAAGCGGCTCTGCCGCCTGCTCGGCCTCGCGGTTCTCGAGGAGGCGGGTTTCGAGGCCGACGACCTGATCGGCTCGATCGCGGTCGTCGCAAAGGAGGCCGGCTTCCGCGCCGAGATCTGCTCGGCCGACAAGGACCTCTTCCAGCTCGTGAAGGATCCCGACGTCGCGGTCTTCCACCCCGTGAAGGACGTCCTCCTCGACGAGGCGGGCGTCCTCGAGTTCTTCGGCGTCAAGCCCGCGCAGGTCATCGACGTCCTCGCCCTCATGGGCGACTCGTCCGACAACATCCCCGGCATCCGCGGGATCGGCGAGAAGACAGCCAAGGAGCTCATCGGAACGTTCGGCTCGCTCGACGCGATCTACGCACGCCTGGACGAGGTGAAGGGCAAGAAGAAGGACCTCCTCGCCGCCGGACGCGACGAAGCCTATCGCTCGCAGACGCTCGCGACGGTGCGCTGCGACCGCCCGCTCCCGGCGCGGCCGGACAAGCTCCTCGAGCACTTCCGGATCCGGCCGGTCGAAGGGCAGGCCGCGAAGGACCTCGCGGCCTTCTACGACGAGATGGGGTTCGGGCGCTTCAAGAAGGAGCTCCTCGAATCCACATCGGCGACGAAGGGCGCCGCGACAAACGGCGGCGCCGCGACGGCGGCCGCGTCCCTCGAGCCCGCGACTCTCTTTCTCTTCGAAGAGTCTTCGTCTTCCTCTTCGAATCTCCCTCAGGAGAGCCTGCGCTGGGTCGCGGACGCCGCGGGCCTCGACGCCGTCGTCGCGGCGGCCGTGAAGGCCGGCCGCGCGTCCGTCCACGTCGAGTGCGGCCCCGGGGCGCCGTGGCCGGCGCCGCCGCTCGCGGCGGCCGTCGCGATCCCGGGCGGCGAGGCCGCGGCCTTCGCCCTCGACGCGTCCGGCGCGAAGGCGCTCGCGGCGCTCTTCGCGAAGGTCCCCGTCGTCGCGCACGACGCCAAGCGCCTGTTCCTCGCGGCCGACGCGCTCGGGATCGCGCCGCCCGCGCGCTTCCTCGACGCGATGCTCGCGAGCTACGTCGTGGCGCCGGGGCTTCACGCGCACGATCTCGCCGGCGACGCCCGCGGCGTCCTGAACCTCCCGCCGGAGTCCGTGCCGTCGGCGAAGGACCTGAACGGCGGCGACGCGCCGTCGCCTGCGACGTTCGCGACCGAGGAGGGCCGCCGCTTCCTCGCGCCCCGCGTCCTCCTCCCGCTCGCCCTCGCGGACGCGCTCGCCCCGCGCCTGTCGGAGGGCTCGCCGCTCTCGCGGGTGCTCGAGGAGCTCGAGCTTCCGCTCGTTCCCGTCCTCGCGCGGATGGAAAAGGCGGGCGTCGCCGTCGACCGGGGCGTCCTCGCGGGCCTCTCGAAGGAGTTCGACGGCCGGCTCGCGGCGCTCGAGGCAAAGATCCACGAGGCGGCGGGCGAGCCCTTCAACATCGGATCGCCTCTTCAGCTCGGCAGGGTGCTCTTCGAGAAGCTCGGCTACCCGGCGGTCAAGAAGACGGCGAAGACGAAGTCGTACGCGACGGGCTCGGAGGTCCTCGAGGAGCTCGCGGCGCTCTCGTCGGGGCCGGTGCCCTCCCTCGTCCTCGAATGGCGGGAGATCTCCAAGCTCAAGGGCACGTACGTCGACGCGCTGCCGGCGTACATCGCTTCCGACGGACGTGTGCACACTCGGTACGACCAGGCCGTCGCGGCGACCGGCCGGCTCTCCTCGAACGCGCCGAACCTCCAGAACATCCCGATCCGCACGGAGGCGGGCCGTGCGATCCGGCGCGCGTTCGTCGCGCCGGAAGGGACGAAGCTCGTCGCGGCGGACTACTCGCAGATCGAGCTCCGGATCCTCGCCCATCTCTCGGGCGACGAGGCGCTGATCGACGTCTTCCGGCGCGGCGAGGACATCCACCGCGCCACGGCGGCGAAGATCTTCGGACTCGACCTCGCCGCCGTCACCCCGGACCAGCGCCGGAGCGCCAAGACGATCAACTTCGGCGTCCTCTACGGAATGGGCCCGTTCGCCCTCGCCGCGCAGCTCGGCGTTCCGCGCGCCGAGGCGAAGGAGTTCATCGCGGCTTACTTCGAGCGGTTCCCGAAGATCCGGGCCTGTCTCGACGCGATCCTCGAGAAGGCGCGCGCGACGGGCGGCACCGAGACGATCCTGGGGCGCGTGCGCCCGATTCCCGGCCTCCACGACCGCAACCACAACGTCCGCGCGAACGCGGAGCGGATGGCGATGAACGCGCCGTTCCAGGGCTCGGCCGCCGACCTCGTCAAGAAGGCGATGCTCGCCCTCGACGCCGCGCTCGAGAAGGAGCTGCCGGGCGTCCGCCTGCTCCTCCAGGTGCACGACGAGCTCGTCCTCGAGGCGCCGGCGGCCCTCGCGGAGAAGGCCGCGGCCCTGGCGCGGCGCACGATGGAGGGCGCCGCGAGCCTCGCCGTCCCCCTCACGGTGGACGTCGGGATCGGCCTCAACTGGGCCGAGGCGAAGTAAAGAGGGGAGAGGCCCTAGAATCGCGCCATGCGGAGGCTCTACGGTTTCCTCGGCGCGGCCGCTCTGGCCGCGAGCGGCGTCCTCTCCGCGCAGACGGCGGCGCTCAAGCCCGTCGAGGCGCTGCCCGATCCCGTGCGCCCGGCCCTCGCCGAGGTCCCGTACGCGCATCCGCTCTTCCTCGCCCTGGAGGAGCCGCCGAAGGTCCTCGAGCGCCCGAACCCCGTCGACCTCGAGACGCGCGTCCCGCTCGTCGTCATCGCGCGCGTCCTCGAGACCGGCAAGGTGAGCGAACTCGCCCTCGTCGAGCCGCCGCTCAAGGCGCTCGCGACCCCGCTCCCGGCGCTCGCCCCGCGCTGGCGATACGCGATTCCGAGGAAGGGCGGCCAGCCCGCCGTCACGTGGGCCACGCAGATCCTCGAGCTGAACGTCTCGCTCGAGAAGCCCGTCTTCAGCGCCTTCCAGTTCGAGCCGCTCAAGAAGGACGACCCGCTCGCCCGGGTATTCCGCGAGAACTCCGGCGACGACTGGATGGCCCGCTACCCGGCCGCGATCGACCCGAAGGACGCCGAGGCCGTCTCCGTCGAGGAGCTGGACGCTCCCCCGGCGGCCGAGAAGACGCCGTGGAGCTTCGACGCCACGCGCCAGCGCGGCCGGATCACGGCCCTCGTCGAGATCTCGGCGCAGGGCACCGTCTCGCGCGTTCTCCCGACGGGCGACGCCGAGCCGCTCCTCGTGCGCTGGGTGCGCGAGAGCGCCGCGAAGTGGAAGCTCTCCCCGGGCAAGGCGGGCGGCAAGGCGGTCGCGTCGTGGATGTCGCTCGACGCGACGCTCGACTACACGATCGACTCGGCCAAGAAGAAGGGCGAGCGGTCGGTCAAGAAGAACCTGCGGGCCCTTCCACCGCCATGACCTTGGGGAACCCGACCGCCGGGTTCCCCAAACCCCTCCGCGCTACTCCACCTTCCTGAGATCCCCGACCCGGCGCGTGAGCTTCCTCGAGTCGAAGTACTCGAGGAGCGGGATGAGCGTCTTCCTCGTCAGGCCGAGGAGGTCGCGGAAGCCCGCGACCGCGAGCGTCTGTCCCCGGACGGTCTCCAGCTTCTTCTCGGCGGCGGAGGCGACTTCCCGGTGTACGACGAGCTCGGGCGAAAGGCGGACGAGGACGCCCGACTTCACGAGGTGCGAGGCGAGGCCCTCGACGACCTGCGGCTTCGTCCCGAGGACCTTCGCGGCGTCGAACGTTTTCGGTGGCTCGAAGCCGGACCTCCGGTAGAGCTCCTCGAGCTTCGCGGCGAACGACACGGCCTCGCCCGAGAGGTCCGCGGCCTTCGCGCCGGGCGGCGCGACGCGGTCGCCCTCGAGCGCGATCGCCTTTCCGGCCGCGAGCGTCGCGAGCCATCCGTCGGCGGCCGCGGGGGAGATCCCCTTCGCGAGGCGCGCGAGGAACTCGCCCTTCCCGAGCGCCACGGCGGCCGAGCCCGCCTTTCGCCGCTCGCCGAAGAGGGCGGCCGCGCGGCCCGCGAGGTCCGACGCGACCGAGGCGTGTGCGAAGAGCGCCGGAGTGATCCGGAGCGCACGGCCCTCGGACGAGAGAGCCTCGAGGATGTTCGCGGCGGCGGCCGACACGATCCCCAGCCGCGCGCCCAGCCGCGCGGCCGTCAGGCCGGCGGGACCGGCCTCGAGCAGGAAGAGGTCCGCGAGCGCCTTCTCGTCGCCCGAGGCGAGAACCGGGAAGACGGCCGCGCTCGCGCCGCCGCGTCCCTTCATCCGCGCGCGCCCGGTGTCGAGGACGCGCCCGCCTCCGAGCGTCTCGGCCGGAGACGGCCGGCGCAGGATGAAGCGGTCGCCCGGGCGGGCCGCGACGGGCGACTCGAGAAACAGCTGGGCGAACGCCGTCTCTCCCGGCTTGAACGCGCGGCCGGCCGCGTCGTCCGGCCCCGGAACCGCCCGCGAGAGCTTCGCCGCGACGTCGGCGGTGCCGAGGTGAACGCGGACGCGCACCCCGTCGGGCAGGGCGGCCGCGGCCCCGGGGAGGATCGTCACCTCCGTCGTGAGAACGGACGCCGCGTCCAGCGCGCCCTTCGGAACGAGCGCCTGTCCGCGGGCGAGGTCCCCGCGATCGACGCCCGCGAGGTTCAGGCTCGTGCGCTCGCCCGCGAAGGCCTCGCGCCGCTCCTCGCCGTGGACTTCCACGCGCCGCACGCGCACGTCGACGCCGTCCGGCAGGAGCGTGAGCGCGTCCTCGACGGCGATGCGCCCCGCGTCGAGCGTCCCCGTCACGACGGGCCCGAAGCCCTTCATCGTGAACGCGCGGTCGAGGAAGAGGCGCGGGACCTTGCGGGAGCGGTCCTCGCGCACGACGCGGCGCGCCGCGGCGAGGAGGGCCTTCTTCAGCGCCTCGAGCCCGTCGCCCGTCACGGCCGAGCACGCGACGATCGGCGCGTCCGCGAGGAACGAGCCCTTCACGAGCGCGCGGATCTCCTCCTCGACGAGCGCGCCCGTCTCGGCGTCCACGAGGTCGCTCTTCGTCCGGGCGATCACGCCCGTCGAGACCCTGAGCAGCCTCAGGATGTCGAGATGCTCGCGCGTCTGCGGCATCACGGAGTCGTCGGACGCCACCGCGAGGAGGACGAGGTCGACGCCCTGCGCGCCCGCGACCATCGTCCGCACGAACTTCTCGTGCCCGGGCACGTCCACGAACGAGAACGTCGTGTCGTCCCAGGCCGCGTGCGCGAACCCGAGGTCGATCGTGATCCCGCGCGCCTTCTCCTCGGGGAGGCGGTCGGGATCCGTCCCGGTGAGCGCGTTGACGAGCGCGCTCTTGCCGTGGTCGATGTGGCCGGCGGTTCCGACGAGGACGCGGCGCATTAACCCGATCTTGGCACGGCGACCCACCGCCATCGTTGAGGGTCTATGGTTTCGTCCTGGGATGCACCACCGTCACTCCGGGGGATGGCCACGCCTGCTGATGGTGTCGCGACAGAGCTTGGATGGTGGATGTGTAAAGTCCAGCGCCCTCGGTACCCACCCAGAGCTGCGGTTCGGTCCTGCCGTCGATCGCCAACGAGAGAACCGGGACATTAGGAAGATCGCCGGAAACATCGATCCAATAGCCCGTCTCAAGCGACAGGCGGTAGATTCGCCCTAACCGGGACCGCTGGCCTGCGGGCGCGCCCGTGGCCGCGAACAGATCGACTGCTGCTTCGGTCCTACCGGCGAGCGATGAGATCCATGTTTCGGGCAGGCCCAATGCGAGGCGCTCCCAGCTAATGCCGCCGTCTACGGTCTTGAAAACACCGTTGCTCGTGCCGGCGAAGAGGGTTCCCGAGCTGCGCGCGTCGGCGAGAATGGCCTGAATCCTCGGCCGACCTCCCCCGTCCAGCCCAGCGTTCGCTTCCGACCACGTCTCTCCACCATCCACGGACTTCACGATGCCGAATGGAAAGGTCGATAGCCCGGCATAGACGGTTCGGGAGTCAAGTGGATCAACGGCTAGCGCCGAAACGCTCGGCAGGCTCAGGCCGGAAAACGGGGCAGCGGTCGCAGACCAGGAGTTCCCACAGTCCTTCGATAGGAAGACGCCTGCTGCCTCGCCGCCGGCGTATGCGGTGCATGGAGCCGACGGAGAGAATGCAACGGAGATGACGGGAGCGGTCTGGTCGCCGTGGGCCATGCCGATATTTGCTGGGCGCCAGGAAGAGCCGTCGTCGTCGGAAAGGGATAACCCGAGCGGTGCGCTGGCGCCTGCGAAGACAGGCGTCCCGATGTGCCTTCCCGCCAGGACGACCGGCGATGCCAATTGAAAGGCTGGCGCGAGTGTTCCCTCGTAGCGGGTCCAGTTAG
This sequence comes from Thermoanaerobaculia bacterium, assembly GCA_044229475.1. Taxonomy (GTDB): domain Bacteria; phylum Acidobacteriota; class Thermoanaerobaculia; order UBA5066; family UBA5066; genus Fen-183. Next base: position 144,009 of record JBGASW010000007.1, read on the forward strand.
TTCCGCCGTCGGTCGAACGAAAAAGTCCGTCGCCGACGGCCGAGGTGATCACGCTGCCGGCAGTGGTGACGGTGATGCCGCTATGCAATGAGGCCGCGAGCGCGGAGGACTTCAATGCCCCGGTCGCCACGTCGTACATCGCGACACCTTCGATTCCGTCCGCGACGAGGGCTCCCTGGTGTGTTGAAGTCAGATCCGAAGGAACATTATTTCCGATCCGCGTCGATTGCCAGCTCGCGCCAGCATCTATGCTTCTCAAGAGCGATACGTTCGCTGCGGAGACGACGACGGTGAAGACTTCCCGCGCGGCCGACCCTCCTCTAATGAGGGCAGCAGGGCCCTCGAGGACGGGAGCCCATGAGGTCCCGGAATTCGTCGAGCGAAAAAGGCGGCCGCCGGAATCGGCGGCATAAACGGTTCTCGAGTCCGTCGAATCGACCGCGACGGGCCCCGCTGGCTGCGTCAGCGCTGCACCGGCTGGCTGCCAGGTTTCACCATGATCCGTGGACCGGAAAACGGCGGGCGTGCCTGCGAACCCGAATCGCCCGAACGCGACATAGACCGTGCCGTCCTGCGGCGCAACGGCAAGGCCCCAAACCTCCGGAAAAAGACCGACGGAGCCGGCCGGAAGCCCGGAGCGTGCCGGTTTCCACGACCTGCCGTCGTCGTCGCTGCGAAACACGCCGAAAGCGTCCGTTGCGGCGTACCACCTTCCGGCGGCATCAGCCTCCAGAAGCGTCACAGAGCCCGCAGGGGAAGCAGTGGGCGCCTTCCAGGAAAGTCCACCATCCGCGCTAGAAAAGATGCCGGAAGGCGTGGTGACGAGGACAGACAGAGGATTTGCGGGGCTCACGCGGACGATGCTGACGCGATGGTCTGGGAGGTTGGTCCTCCTCCAAGACCACGTCATTCCTCCGTCGGTGCTGCGAAAGAGCCCGCCTAGCCCTCCAGCGAGCGCAAAACCGGCAGGCGAAACGGAAATCGATGCGATCGGACCGCGCTTTGGCCCTTTGCCGATCCACTGTGCAGGGAGGGGCTGACAGGCCAGCAAGCTGACCACGACAGCCCCTCGCGCGAAAGCTCCGGATGCGCCGTGCATTCCTAGGGGGACGCGACTCGGTTCACCTGTTTGATGGCTGCGACGTTCTGCCCGGACCAAAGCCCTCGTCCCTCAAAGTCATTGTAAAACTCATCGAAGGTGTCGTAACGATGCCCGCCCCAGTTGCCGAAAATATATGCGGAGCTGTACTGAACCGAGTCCACGGGGGGATTTCCGTCCGGCCCCGTCGCGTTGACGCTATCGAAGACGTCCCACCGGAATGCGAATATATTCATCGACACTGAACTGCCGCCACTCGCACATGATGAATAAAGGTCCCCGTTCGACGACGGAATACCTCCAGGGTTTCCGCTGAGGAACGTCGCATGCCAGTCGGCGAATGCTTCGGTGAAGCTCCCCGAAGCATTTTGTGGCGTGCAGGAGAGGTTGGTGCCGCCGGCGTACGCGATTTGCTCCCCCTGCACGAGGAACTGCAGGTTGTGGCCGAACTCGTGGGTCATTGTCCAGTCGTCCAGCCACTTGAACGGCGGCTCAAAGACGACCTTACCGCCGAAAAAGTAGGGAACACTGAAGACGGTGTTCGGGTCGTAGACCGCTTTGAAGGCGGTGTAAGACGCCAGCCCCTGCCCCGACCAGTAATCCCGCAATTCTTTGATCTTGTTGTTCCACTGAAAGAACGACGAGTAAGGAGAAAATCCAGAGCCGCTAGCGGCGTCCGAAAACACCGGATTGAAGACCGGGCTCCCACCGGACCAGTAGAACCCCGAGTAACCGGGCCCCGCAGGATTTAGGACCTGCTCGACGGTATTTAGTGGCAGTGCATTTCCGTAGCCCACGTCAGGCGCGGTAGCATGGAACTCGATCACCGGATTGTCGCCACCGGGCGGTTCAGCTGAATACACCCCAACGGCGTAAGAACCATAGTCCGATATGGTGGTCTCCGTGATTCGGGTAAACATGATGGTGTTTCCGCACTCATCCCCAAGTTCGATCTGCGTGTAAATCCTCGCCGGGTACCCGGGCCGCAGGGAATATGCACCCCCGCCGTAGTTGTAGAACGCGGTTCCCGAGAGGCTGTGATAGTAGTTTTCGCCGTTGGCGAACTTGTAATCGCCGCAGTTGGTCTGAGGCCGTCGTCCAGAATCCCGCACTGACGAAGTCAACCTGTCCCAAGCCTGCTGGCTCTGCGACGACGGCGCTGGAAGTGAGCGGGCCGGGAAAGACGCGGTCGACCGTGCGACCGCGCTCGATACACCGACCCGGCCACGAGCCCGAAGCCTCGCCATCGCCCGCGCTGCAAGGGCGTCACCTGCCGAGACCAGCTCTTGCTCGCTCGCCCGCGCCGCCATCGCCTCGAACTCTCCCTCTGCGACAAAGGTCATGGTGCCGCCGGCTGCCAAGAAGCGGAACGTCCGAGACGCGACGAGTGCAGTTTTCTCCCTGACCGAGACCTCGATTGACAGCTCAGAGCAGGTGTTGCAAGAAAGCGGGACGAGGACGTCCTTGGACGTTGCCCCTTCAAGGCTCTCGACGCGTGTCAGCACTTCCTCTCCCGAGGGGCCGGTGACCTGACGAAAGCGAGCGAAGGTATTGCCGGAGATGGGCGCAGTCGCGCTGAAAGAAACGACGAGCAGGGCCGATTCGCCGTTTTCTGGTCTTTGACACTTGCCCTGAATGTTGATCCGTGGGGGCGAGGGGTGGGGAGGCATGGCCAGTAGCGGCCCCCGAAATCCGTTACGACGAAGATGATGGCTACAAAGATTCTGACCGGATGGAATCGCATCTTCACCTCTTTGTCTTGATCGGGGTGGAACGACTGACGAACCGAGTTGACGCGTCAGTCCGAAGATGCGGGTCGGAGCGAGGATTTGTGCGTTGCGATTTGAGGACAGGCGTCTTCACCTTGATAAGCAGTCGAAAGCTGCCGACCCAGCGACCGAACCGTGGTATGGAATTCGCGTCGTGCGAATTGCGCGAGCCCGGTCGGGCTCGCTAGACCGAGAGCCCGTGCCAGATCAGCGAGAGGTAGAGAGGCCTCTCGTTGTAGGAGGTTCAAGAGGAGAGCGGCCCGCCGAGCAACAGAGACGCTGCGGAGAGAAAGATCCGCCTTAGAGGCGCGGCGAGACAACGTTCGTACCGACACACCGTGCATCGCTGCCAGACCCTTTGAACCCAGCTTAGGCAAGAGGTCGAGGAGATCGGTTCGAAGTTCGGCGAGAGGACAAGGAGTATGCGCGCGACGATCGCTGCGTGGATTGCGAGGCCCCGCGCACATGCCGAATTAGAAGAGCCTTGAACGCCTAGCTTTTCAGTAATGCACCCGCATCAGTATTCGGGGCCCTTGAAGATCGTGGACTTCTCGGGCTCGAGCCTCTCGCCCGCGAGCCGCGCGCGCACGTGCCGCGCGACGCGCAGGCCGTCCAGCGCGGCCGAGACGATGCCGCCCGCGAAGCCGGCGCCCTCGCCCGCGGGGTAGAGCCCGGGCACGGACGTGCTCTCGCACCAGCCGTCGCGCTCGATCCGGACGGGCGACGACGTGCGCGACTCGGGCGCGAAGAGCACCGCCTCCTCCGACACGAAGCCGGGCATCTTCCGGTCGAACGCCTTGAGCCCCTCGGCGAGCGCCTCGAGGTAAGGCTCGGGCAGGATCCCGTCGAAGGACACGGGAGTCACCCAGGGGCCGTACGTCGTCTTCGGGAGCGGGCGCGGCGAGATGGGCCGCTCGCGGCTCCTGAGGAAATCGGTCACGCGGAGGGCCGGCGCCGCGTACGTCCCGCCGGCGGCCGCGAACGCCGCGGCCTCGACGCGCCGCTGCAGCTCGCGCCCGCGCAGGAGCTCCGGCCCCGGCATCGCGTCGAAGTCCACGTCCTTCGTCTGGACGACGATCCCGGCGTTCGCGTAGCCCGAGCTGCGCTTGTAGCGCGACATCCCGTTCGTGACGACGCCGCCCGGCTCGGACGAGCACGCGATGACCTCGCCGCCGGGGCACATGCAGAACGTGTAGATCCCGCGCCCGTTCGACGCGACGTGCGCCTGCTTGTAGTCCGCGGGCTGGACGCCGCACTCCGTCGACACCTGCGCGTACTGGATGAGGTCGACGGCGTCCTGCGGGTGCTCGATCCGTACGCCCATCGCGAAGTGCTTGCGTGTCATCGCGACGCCCCGGGCGTTCAGCACGTCCATCGTGTCGCGCGCCGAGTGGCCGAGCGCGAAGATCGCGACGTCGGCCGGAACGTCCTCGCCGGACTCGAGCGTGAGGCCCGCGAGCGCGCCGTCCGGCCGGGTCCTCAGGTCCGTGACCTTCGCGCGATAACGCAGCGTCGCCCCGTGCTCGAGGAGGTGCTTGCGAATGTTGCGCAGGACGACGACGAGGCGGTCCGTTCCGATGTGCGGCTTCGCGTCCACGAGAATGGAGTCGGGCGCGCCGAAGCGGTGGAACGTCTCGAGGACGACCTTGACCTTGTCCTGGCGTTTTCCGCACGTGAGCTTGCCGTCGGAGAACGTCCCCGCGCCCCCTTCCCCGAACTGCACGTTCGACTCGGGGTCGAAGACGCCCGACGTCCAGAACTTCATGACCTTGCGGTAGCGGTCCTCGGCCGGGTCGCCGCGCTCGAGGATCGTGACCGGGACTCCCGCGTCCACGAGGGCGAGCGCCGCGAAGAGGCCGGCCGGGCCCGTCCCGACGATCGCGACCTTCGCCTTCGTGTCCAGCTCGGGCAGGAGCGGCGCCGGCGCCGGCGGGGGCTCGGCCGGCGAGAGGCGGAGCGGGGCCTCGGGCGTCAGGTCGAGGTCCGTCGCCGACGTGAACTCGACCGCGATCTCCCAGTAGAGGACGGGCTTCTGGCGCGCGTCGAGGGAGCGGCGCACGAGGGCGAAGTCGGAGAGGCCTTCCCGGGGAATGCCGAGGAGCCGCGCGACCGTCGCGAGGTTCACGATCTTCGGGGTGCGCGCACGGACACCCGCGAGGCGATAGCGCGGCACGCGCGTATTGTGCCGCCGCGCTACTCTGATGTCATGCACGGCCCGCGCGAAATCGAGACGAAATTCCGGGTGAGAGACCGCGGAGCGCTGGAGGAGCGCCTGGCGGGCCTCGGCGCGCGTCCGGGCCCGCGGGAGGACGAGACGAACGTCCTCTACGACGAACCGGGCGGCCGGCTGAGGGCAGAGGGATGCGCGCTGCGTCTTCGGAGAGTGAACGAGCGCGGCCTCCTGACCTTCAAGGGACCTCCGGAGGTCTCCGGCGGAATCAAGAGCCGCGTCGAATGGGAGAGCGAGGTCGATTCGCCGCGGGCCGTCGCCGGCATCCTCGAGTCCCTCGGCTACCGGCCTTCTTTCCGGTACGACAAGCTGCGGACGACGTGGACCTTCTCGGATCCCGCTCGGCCCGTCGTCGTCGTGGACGAGATCCCGCTCGGGCTCTTCGCCGAGATCGAGGGGCCCGATCCCGCCGTTCGGGCCCTGGCCGCCGAGCTGGGCGTCGCGGAGGCGGACTTCATCGCCGAGTCGTACGTCGCGCTCTGGCTCGCGGCGCGCGCGAAGGACCCGTCCCTGCCGGAAGACATGGTGTTCGGCCGATGAAAGCCCTCGTCCTCGCCGCCGGCTTCGGAACGCGCTTCCGGCCCGCCACGCTCTCGACGCCCAAGCCTCTCCTCCCGCTCCGCGGCCGGCCGATCCTCTTCCACGTCTTCGACCATCTCCTCGGCGAGGGCGCGGACCGCTTCGTCGTGAACGCGCACCACCTCGCCCGAGAGCTGCACGCGGCCGTCGGCGACTCGTACGCAGGCGTTCCCGTCGACTGGTCCTTCGAGGAGAGGATCCTCGGCACGGCGGGCGGAATCCGGTGCGCCTTCGAACGCGGCCGCCTCGGCGATCACTTCCTCGTCGCGAACGGCGACGTCGCGACGACGCTTCCGCTCGGGCGTCTCCTCGCGGCGCGGCACGAGCCGGGCGTCGTGTCGGCCCTCGCCGTCCTCCCGAACGAGGACCCCGAACGCGACACGCCGCTCTGGGCGGACGCGGCGGGCCGGCTCGTGGCCGTGGGCGGCCCGAGGCCCGGGAGCGCGACGGGCCCGTGGCTCTTCACGGGCCTTCAGGCCGCGACGGCCGCGCTCGCTCTTCGCATCCCCGAAGGCTTCGCCGAGCTCGCGAAGGACGTCCTCGTCCCGTCGGCGGCCGCGGGGGACGGCGCGTTCGCGCTCGTCCCGTACACGAAGGCGGACGGGCTCTGGTTCGACCTCGGCACACCCGAGCGCCTCGCGGCGGCCGAGGCAGCGCTGGCCGCTGCGAGCCGCCCCGAACCGGACGCGACGAGAGGCTAGAAGACGCCTCTCCGGAGCGCGGCGAAGCCCGCGGCCGCGAGAAGGAGTCCGGTCGCGAGCAGCGCCCATGCGGACAGCGTGGGGATCGGAGAGGTGGCCGTCCCGTTGACGGAGCCGGCGTTCGTGGAACGGGAGGGCGCGGCAGGGCTGCCGCAGGTCGCGTTCGCACAGGACGCTTCCAGCCCCGACGAGAGGTTGACGAGGCCGCCGTTGCTCGACAGCGGCGACGCGAAGAACAGGGCGAACGCCCGTGTGCCGGTCAGGTTCGGCACGTTGCTCGCGCCGGCGAGGAACCCGCTGGACGTCGGGGAGACGCCCGGAGAAACGAATAGGAACGTGGCCCCGGTCGCGAGCACGGTTCCCGGCGTCGTTGTGATGTTTACGGAGCTGTACGTGTTCGTGGACGAGTCGTAGACGAACGAGCCGGATGCCGTGCCTCCGTCCGCGAACGTCACGCCGTTGAGCTGCCAGACGACGGGGATCGCGTCGGCGTTTCCGGAGAGGAAACAGAGGGCGAGGAGCAGTAGCGCCGCTTTGCGCATGAAACCTCCACCACGCTCAGGATCGAGTGCGGGAAGACTATCAGAGAAAAAGGAAGACGACGTCTCACCACCGCGCGATCCATTTCAGCTTCTTCCCGTGCCAGGTCCAGATCTGGATCTTCGCGTTGATCGGGGTGACGCGCACGGCGGCCTGCCGGTTCCTGCGGTTCGAGAGGTACACCGTCCCGGGAGACGCGTGGCCCACGGGCGAGAAGGTGCAGATGTTCGACCTTCCGAACCGCACCGGGTCGGACAGGTTCCCGATGGGCGCGCCTCCGGGATCCGTCCCGTCCATCCCGGGCACGAACGAGAAGGCGACGCCCGGGTAACGGCTGCCCAGCCAGTACGGGCCCGCGACGAGCCTGTCGACGCCCTTCCGGATGTCGGCCGTCGTCACGCCGTTGGCGTTGCCGTCCTGGTAGACGGTCAGGACGAGGTCGCCGGCGTTCGCGACCCACTTCACGCCGACGTCGACGCCCTGGAAGACGGCGCGGGCGCGGGCGGCGTGGAGGATCGCGGCGACCTCGCGCGCGGCGGTGGCGAGCGACTCCTCGGCGAGGATCTCCGACAACGCAGGGATGCTGATCAGGAAGAGGGCGCCGAGGATGGCGAGGGGGGGGGGGGGGGGGGGGGGGGGGGGGGGCCGCCCCCCCCCCCCCCCCCCCCCCGGAGGGGGGGAGGGACTCAGGCCTTCGTCTTGGCAGGCTTCTTCGTCCCGGAGGAGGCGGTCTTGGCGCTCTTCGAGCCGCCGCGCGAGCCCTTCGAAGACACCTTCTCGGCGAGGGTCGTCGCGCCGGAGACGGCGACGTAGGGCTTGAGCGTCGTGAAGAACTTCTCGCCGACGCCCTTCACCTGCATGAGGTCCTCGGGGCGCTTGTACGCGCCGTGCTGGCTGCGGTGCTCGACGATCCGGCCGGCCAGCTTCGGGCCGACGCGCGGCAGGCGCGCGATCTCCTCGGCGGAGGCCTGGTTGATGTTGACGACCTTGTGCGCGGCCGGCGCCGCTTCGCCCTCGGCCAGAGCCGGGTGCGACGCGATTCCGGAGAGCGAAAGGCCGAGGACGGGGACGACGAGGGCGCGGACGATCGGACGGAGAGTCATCGTGAACTCCTTTGTTTTCTTTCTTCTTTGTTCGGAAAAGGGACACGAACCGGGATTCGGGGGTTTGTTCCTTCCGCTTCGTCCCGGCGCGTCCGGGTGCGCGTGTGTGGCGCCTAACCCATCGATCACCTCGCCGGACCCCATCGCACGGGCGATGCCGGACGGCGGGCGATGCACGCAAACGATTGAAGAGAAGAGAATTCTGCTTAGAGAGGGGAAGAGGGCGGAGGCGGTGCGCGACAACATCTCCTGTCGCGCGCCCCGACGCCGTTTGCCCTATTACCTTCTAAGAAAATCTCTTCTCTTCTCCTGCACGGAAAGGGAGAGCGCGACAGGAAAAGCTGTCGTGGTGGAGAATCGGACGATGACGCGGCAGGCGGGCGGTAAGAACGACCTCATCCTCGGGATCTCCGGGGCCAGCGGCGCGCGGCTCGGGATGCGGGCGCTGCGGCTCTTCTCGGCGTCGCCGGACGTCGAGCGCCTCCACGTCGTCGTCTCTCCGCGGGCCCTCGTCGTCGCGCGCGACGAGGTAGACGCGGGGATCACGTCCGTCGAGGCGCTGCTCGACGCGGCGGAGCTCGACGCCGCGTCGCGGGGCAAACTCGTCCTCCACCCCGAGAGCGCGATCGACGCCTCGATTTCGTCGGGCTCGTACAAGACGCGCGGGATGGCGGTCCTGCCGTGCTCGGCGGGCACTCTCGCCTCGATCGCGCACGGGACGTCGCGCGGGCTCCTGCAGCGCGCGGCCGACGTCTGCCTGAAGGAACGCCGGCGCCTCGTCCTCGGCCTGAGGGAGACGCCGCTCTCCCTCGTCCACGCCGAGAACATCCTGGCCGTCACGCGCGCGGGCGCGATCGTCGCGCCGCCCGTCCCCGCGTTTTACGCGGCGCGCACGGCCGAGGCCATGCTCGACGCCTACCTCACGCGCGTCGCGGACCTCCTCGACGTCGCGGTCGACACGGCCGGCTTCCGCTGGACCGGAGCGCGCTGAGACCTCTCGGCCCCGTGAAGAAGTACCTCTCCCTCGTCACGTTCGCGCACACCATCTTCGCCCTCCCGTTCGCGCTGCTCTCGGCCGTCCTCGCGGCGCAGGGCCTGCCGGCGCTCCCGACGCTTCTCTGGATCCTCGTCGCGATGGTGGGCGCCCGCTCGGCCGCGATGGCCTTCAACCGGATCGCCGACCGCGCCCTCGACGCGGAGAACCCGCGGACGAGGAGCCGGGACATCCCGGCCGGACGCGTCTCCCTCGTCGAGGCCTCGGTGTTCTGCGCGCTTTCGGCGGGCGTCTTCGTCTTCGCGGCGTGGCGGCTCAACCCGCTCTGCCTCGCGCTCTCGCCCGTCGCGCTCGTCGTCGTCCTCGGCTACTCGTACACGAAGCGCGTCACGGCGCTCTCGCACGTCGTCCTCGGCCTCGGCCTCGCGATTGCGCCCGTCGGGGCGTGGATCGCGGTCACGGGCGCCTTCGCCCTGCTCCCGGTCGTCCTCGGCCTCTCGGTCCTCTTCTGGGTCGCGGGCTTCGACGTCATCTACAGCCTTCAGGACGAGGAGTTCGACCGCGCGCACGGCCTGTTCTCGCTCCCCGCGCGGCTGGGCGCGCGACGGGCGCTCGCGATCTCCACGGCCTTCCACGCCGTCTCCCTGACGCTCCTCTTCCTCGCCTTCGTCCTCGCCGACGGCGGCCTCCCGTTCGGGCTCGGCGTCGTCCTGGCGGGGGTCTTCCTCGTGCGGCAGCACGTCCTCGTCAAGCCGGGTGACCTCTCCCGGGTGGACGGGGCGTTCTTCACGGCCAACGGCTGGCTCTCGGTGGCCGTCTTCGCCTGCGGGGCGGCCGACGTCTTCCTCCGCCGGTAGGCTCGCGGACCGGTAAACTCGGCCCCTCGTGCCCGCGCCCACCCCGAAGGAATTCCCGCTCCGCCACATCGCGATCGAGGGACCGATCGGCGTCGGGAAGACCTCGCTCGTCGGGCTGCTCGCGAAGCGCTTCAGCGGAACGCAGATCCTCGAGGACGTCACGAACCCCTTCCTCGCGGACTTCTACGCGGGCAAGAAGGGCGCGGCGTTCCAGACGCAGATGTACTTCCTGCTCTCGCGCTACCAGCAGCAGCAGGAAATCGCCCAGATCGACCTTTTCCGGAACCTGGTCGTCGCGGACTACACGTTCGCGAAGGACAAGATCTTCGCGTACCTCACGCTGAACGACGCGGAGATCGCGCTCTACGACAAGATCTACGCGACGCTCGCCGCGAACGTCCCGCGCCCGGACCTCGTCGTCCACCTCACGGCGTCCGTGGACACGTGCCTTTCGCGCATCAAGAAGCGCGGACGCGCGTTCGAGAAGGGCATCTCGGGCGAGTACCTCAAGTCGCTCGTCGAGGCCTACAACTACTTCTTCTACCACTACCGCGACGGCCCGCTGCTCGTCGTCGAGACGAACGAGATCGACTTCGTCGAGAGGAAGGGCGACCTCGACGACCTCATCGCGCAGATCACGCGCCCGTTCCGCGGGACGCAGATCTACGTGCCGCGCGGCTCGAAGAAGTAGGCGTGGGCGCCGTCGAGCGGCTGCGCGAGCTGGGTGCGGGGCGCGAGATCCTCGGCGAGGCCGTGCCGCGGGAGAGCGACGGCCTGCGCGCGTCCCCCCGGAACGCGGACCTCACGCCGGAGGAGCGCGGCGCCGCGCCGGCGGTCTTCCGCGCGCTCCTCGCGGGCCAGCTCCTCTTCGGCCTCGGCGAGAAGAAGTCCGCGAAGCTCCTCAAGGCGGTGCGGCTCGCGCTCGAAATGGAGCCCGGTCTCGCGATCGAGGCGCTGGACGTCGTCGACGCGGGTACGCTCCGGCCTGTCGAGAAAATCAACGCCCCGGCGGTCCTGATCGCGGCGGCCTGGGCTGGCCGCACGCTCCTCGCCGACAGCGTGCGCCTCGAGCCGCCCCGCTGATACCACGTCGCAATTTCTTTTTCGCTTGATTTCGTTGATTTTTTCGATTCTCATTCCCCTACCAACAGCCCCGGAGAGCCCAAGGGTCAGCCCCGAATGCCTTCGAAGGCCGTGTCAGTCTGTTCGTCGGATCGAGTTCGAAGGAGGCGAGACCCATTTCCAGCCCCGGGGGCAGCAGCAGGAACACAGCCCCGTCCCTCCTTCCTGAACTCTCCGACCGGCACCCCTCGCCAGTTCCCGGCGTCCGCCGCTCGATGGTGAGCGTCGTCCGCGATTTCCAACCCTCGGTTTCCGGTTAGAGCCGGCGACCCCCTCTGGAGTTCTGATGTACACGGACAAATCCATCCCCTGTATCGACTGCGGCGCCCCCTTCATCTTCTCGGCGAACGAACAGGAGTTCTACGCTCAGAAGGGCTTCTCCAACGAGCCCAAGCGTTGCAAGAACTGCCGCGACAAGCGCAAGGCCGGCGGGTTCGGCGAGGGCGGCGCGCGCCAGCTCTACAACGTCACCTGCGACGCCTGCGGCAAGACGACCCAGGTTCCGTTCAACCCCACGAACGGCAAGCCGGTCTACTGCCGCGACTGCTACCGCGAGCGGCGCCCCGCCCGATAGGGGGTCTGGGGGGAAAGGGTTGGACCCTTTCCCCCCGGTCTATAGTCTCGCTCTCATGAGCGAGAACACCCGCAAACCCGGTTTCGCGACGACCTGCATCCACGCGGGACAGGAGCCGGAGCCCGTCACGGGCGCGGTGACCGTCCCCATCTTCCAGACGTCCACCTACGTCCAGGAAGCCTTCGGAAAACCGAAGGGCGGCTACGAGTACGCGCGCACGAAGAACCCCACGCGTCTCGCGCTCGAGCAGCAGCTCGCGGCGCTCGAGGGCGGCGCCGTCGCCCACGCGTTCGCGTCCGGCATGGCGGCCGAGACGACGCTCATGCTCGCGTTCGTGAAGGCGGGCGACCACGTCCTCGTCAGCCGCAACACGTACGGCGGCACGTACCGCTTCTTCTCCAAGGTCCTCGCGAACTTCGGCGTCACGTTCGCGTACGTCGACACGACCGACGCCGAGGCCGTCCGCAAGGCCGTCACGCCCGAGACGCGGATGCTCTTCGTCGAGACGCCCACGAACCCGACGATGGAGATCTCCGACCTCAAGGCGCTCGCCGACGTCGCGAAGGCCGAGGGGTCGCGGATCGGCGCGAAGATCCGCGTCGTCGTCGACAACACGTTCGCGACGCCGTTCTTCCAGAGGCCGCTTTCCCTCGGCTGCGACGTCGTCGTCCACTCGACGACGAAGTACCTGAACGGCCACTCCGACTCCGTGGGCGGGGCCGTGATCTCGGCGGACGCGGCGGACGGCGAGAAGATCGGGTTCACGCAGAACGCCGCGGGCGGCATCCTGTCGCCGTTCGATTCCTTCCTCGTCTCGCGCGGGATCAAGACCCTTCCCGTGCGCATGAAGGCGCACGACGCGAACGGCCGCGCGGTGGCCGCGTGGCTCTCGCGCCACCCGAAGGTGCTGAAGGTCTTCTACCCGGGCCTGCCCGGGCACCCGGGCCACGCCGTCGCGGGGCGCCAGATGTCGGGCTACGGCGGCATGATCTCGTTCGACCTCGGCTCGGAGGCCGCGGCCAGGCGCCTCCTCGACCGCGTCGTCGTGTGCGCGCTCGGCGAGTCGCTGGGCGGCGTCGAGAGCCTCATCTCGCACCCGGCGACGATGACGCACGCGAGCGTCGAGCCCGACGAGCGCCTGAGGCGCGGCATCAGCCCGGGGCTCGTGCGCGTCTCGGTCGGCATCGAGGACGTCGAGGACATCCTCGCGGACCTCGAAAACGCGCTGGCCGGCGTCTAGCGCTTCAGGGCGAGGGCGCCGAGGATCGCGAGCGCGGCCGCGAGCGCGGCGAGCGCGCGCGGCGAGAGCGCCGGCACGTCGTCCGCGGGCCGACTGCCCGGCCCGCCCCCGGGCGGCGTGAACGTGATCGTGAGGGAAGGCCGCTGGGCGGCGTTCGCGCTCTCGCGCGAGCCGAACCGCCGCGCGCTCGGCGCCGCCTGCAGCTCGTCGGCGCGCACCTGCCAGCCGAAGTTCGTCGCCGGCGCGTCCAGCCAGCTCTGCACGTCGGCCTGCATCGCGGCCGTGGGGCCGAACGAGTACGTCGTCAGCGTCGTCTGCACGGGGATCCTCGCGGAAAAGAAGCCCACGGTGTCCCCGCCGGGCGTGACCCACGCCGTGCCGGGCCAGATGCGCCGGGTCCACGTGGCGTCCCCGGGCGTCGCGGGCGCGCCCGTGCCGCCGGGGCTCCCGGCGTCCGAGGTCCCTTCACCCCAGGCGGCCGTCACGCGGAACAGGTTGACGTCCACCGGATTCCCCTTCCCGCTCAGGAGGACGAGGTCGAGGCGCACCCCGTCGATCGTGGAGCCCGCCGGCACGGCGGCGGCGACGTCGAACCGCACGAAGGCGCGGCGGATGGCCGTCAGCACGTTGCGGCCGGCGAAGATCCCGGGGCCCTTCGCGTCGGATTGGTCGCCGTTCTCCTCGTAGATCGACGTGTCCGCCACGGGCTGCACGGTCACCGAGTTGGCGGCCAGCGGCGCGCCCGGCAGGGCGGCGGCGAGGATCAGGCAGGGAAGCAGTCGGCGCATCGAACCTCCGGGGGATCGGGACGGGGATGGCGGCGCGGGGAGTGTCGCACGGGCCCGAAAACCCACGGCGCAGTTCAAACGTCCCGTCAGTCGATCGTCGCTTCGCCGGGCTCGTCTTCCTCGTCGTCGTCGCTCGCGTCGCCGGTCGACGAGTCGTGGACCCAGGCCGCGAACGCGGAATCGGCCATCGCGGCGGGGAAGGCGACGATCTCGGGCAGCTCGTAGGCGTTCAGCTCCTTGATCACCCCGCGCACGGCCTCGAAGTTCGAGGCGAGCGTCTTGACGACGAGAAGCAGCTCGGCGTCCTGCTGCACCTTTCCCTTCCAGCGGAAGAGCGACCGCACGCCGGGCAGGATGTTCACGCAGGCGGCGAGACGCCTCTTCACGAGCGCGTGCGCGATGTCGAGCGCCTGCTGCTCGGTGCCCACGGACGTGAGCACCGCGATGAGCGCGGGGGGCGACGCGGGTTTGGCCACGGTCTCAAGGTAGAAGCCCGCCGCCCCCGCGTCAAGCGGCAGGCTGCTTCACCCGGCCCGGTTCAGCTTCCGCCCGAGGACGAACAGCGGCCCGCCCGCGAGAAGGATGAGCGTCCCCGCCAGCGCGAGCGCCGGCTCCGTCACCGCGACGTGCGCGGCGACCGCGGCGAGCGCGAGGATGTAGAGCGCCGGGAGAACGGGGAATCCCGGGATCCGGAACGCGCGGTCTCCCTCGCCGCGGCGCCGGAGCACGAACAGCGTCGACGCCACGACGGCGAGCGTCAGCATGTCCGTGAAGATGATGTAGTTCAGGAGCTTCTCGAACGAGCCGAGGAGGAACGCGGGCACGAGCATCGTGGCGCCGAAGAGCGCGAGCCCGGCGAGCGACACCTGCGTCCGCGGGTCCACGCGCCGGAACACCGCGGGCAGGACGCCGTCCTCGGCCATCGCGTGGTAGCTCCGCGGCATCTGGAGGACGGTCGCGTTCACGAAGCCGGCGGCCGACAGGAAGATGAGCGCCGACACCACGGCCTCGCCTCCCGCGCCCAGGCTCGCGCGCGCGAGCGCCGCCGCGACGAGGTTCGACCCGGCGACTCCGGCCGCCCCGAGCGTCCGCACGTAAGCCCAGTTCAGGACGAGATAGAGCCCGGCCACGACGAGCATCCCGAAGGTGACGGCGAGCGGGAAGCGCCGCCTGGCGTCCTTCACGTCCGCGCCGAGGTTCATCGTCATGTGGTACCCGCCGTACGCGTAGAAGCACGGGATCAGCGCCGCGGCGAGGCCCGCGGGCGCGGCGGACGGAGCGGCGGAGGCGCCCGCAAAGCGCGGCGCGAAGACGAAGGCGACGCCCGCGAGGCCGGCGATCATCACGATCTTCGTCATCGAGAGGACGTTCTGCGTTCCGGCGCCCACGCGGATGCCGAGCCCGTTCAGGACGAGGAGGACGAGCATCAGGGCGAGCGCCACGAGGAGGACGGCGCTGCCGCCGCGCTTCTCCGGCGGCAGCAGCAGCCCCACGAGGTACTCGGCGCCGATGAACGCGACGCCCGCCGCGCCCGCGCCCTGCATGAGCGTCTGCGCCCAGTTCAGCATGAACGCGAGCGCCGGGTGGTAACAGTCGGCGACGACGCGGTAGTAGCCGCCCGCGCGCGGATGCCGCGAGCCGATCTCCGCGAACACGAGCGCCCCGACGAGGCTCACGAGGCCGGCGAGCGCCCACGCGAGGAGGAAACGCCCCTCCGTCCCGGCGGCCTTCGCGACGATCGCGGGCGTCCGGAAGATCCCGATCCCCACGACGAGGGAGACGACGACCATCGCCGTGTCGAACGTCCCGAGCCGGGCTTCTATCCCCTCAGCCTTCACGCAGCGCCTCGGCGAGGAGGCCCGCGAGCCGCACGTACTGCTCTTCCGCGTTGTAGAGCTGCGCCGAGACGCGGACGAGCTTGCCGCCTCCCGCCGGCGGCCACCCGAAGAACCACGGCTCGGAGCCGCGCGCCCGCATCCAGTCCGCCAGGCGCTCGCGGTCGAGGCGCGCCGCAGGGCTCCCGGGCGGGAGCGGCGGCAGGATCACCGCGGCCATCGACCCCACCATCGCGGAAGGGCACGCCGGCGTCCCCCCGAGCCTTTCTAAGAGAATCCCCCGGGCGCGAAGCGCGAGGTCCCGGTTTTTCTCCATCAAGGCGGGCCAGCCTCCCGGCAGCAGCCCGCCGAGATACTCGATGCAGAACGGGAGCGTCAGCGCGGGCGTCGGATCGATCGTCCCCGTCCAGTCGAACTCGTCGCGGAAGCGCGCCTCGCCGCCCGCGTAACCGTGGCTGATCGTCACGGGGTGAACGCCCTTCTGCCGGTCCTTCCGCACGTAGAGGAACGCGACGCTCTTCGGCGAGCAGAGCCACTTGTGCGCGTTGCCCGTGTAGTACGCGGCGCCGAGGCGCGTAAGGTCGAGCGGCAGCATCCCGAGCGCGTGCGCGCCGTCCACGACGGTGTCCACGCCGCGCGCGGAGAGCTCGGCCACGAGCCGCTCGACGGGAAATACGAGCGCCGTCGGGCTCGCGACGTGGTCCAGCATCGCGAGCCGCGTGCGAGGCGTCACGGCCGAGAGAACCGCCGCGACCACGTCATCGGGGCCCGCGACCGGGAACGGCACCTTCGCGATCGTGACGCGCGCGCCCGCCCGGGCCGCGACGTACTCGAGCGTCTTCCGGCACGCGCCGTACGCGTGGTCCGTCGTGAGGATCTCGTCGCCGGGGGAGAACGCGAGCGACCGCACGACCGCGTTGACGCCCGTCGTCGCGTTCGGGACGAACGCGAGGTCGTCCGGGTCCGCGCCGACGAACTGTCCGAGGGCCGTTCGTGCGTCCGCGTACAGCCCGGGCGCGTGCCGGACGAGGAAGTCCATCGGCTCGCGCTCCAGCCGCGCGCGGAGCTCCGACTGCTTCTCGAGGATCGCCTTCGGGCACGCCCCGAACGAGCCGTGGTTCAGGTAGTCGACGGCCGGGTCGAGGGTCCAGAGATCCGCAAAGCTCATCGTGCGCGCTCAGAATGGCACGCGCCCGGCACGCCCCGAAGCCCCATCTCGACCAAGACAGGGGAATGCCGCTCGGCGCAGAATGGCC
The DNA here is from genome assembly GCA_044229475.1 of Thermoanaerobaculia bacterium. Taxonomy (GTDB): domain Bacteria; phylum Acidobacteriota; class Thermoanaerobaculia; order UBA5066; family UBA5066; genus Fen-183. The sequence continues at coordinate 160,696 of JBGASW010000007.1, forward strand.
GCCCCGGGAGGCCCCATGAAGAACGCCCTCGCCGCTCTCCTCTTCCTCGCGTCCTCCGCCGCCCCCGCGGCGGACATCCTCGTGACGCCCGAGTGGCTCGTCGCCCACCAGCGCGACAAGAACCTCGTCCTCCTGCACGTGGGCGTGCCGGCCGAGTTCGAGAAAGAGCACATCCCGGGCGCGATCCCCGTCACGCCGGCCGACCTTGCGATTCCAAAGTCAGAGGGCGCGCTCATCCTCCAGCTCCTCCCGCCCGACCAGCTGAAGGCGAAGCTCGAGGGCTACGGCATCTCCGACGACTCGCGCGTCGTCGTCTACTTCGCGAAGGACTGGGTCTCGCCCACGACGCGCGTCTACTTCAGCCTCGACGCCGCGGGCCTGGGCGAGCGGACCTCCATCCTCGACGGCGGCATGCCCGCGTGGAAGGCCGCGGGCGGCCCGGCCGTCGCGTCCGCGAACGACCCCGCGTCGGCCATCCAGAGAAAGCCCGGGAAGATCACCGCGAAGCCGCACCCCGAGCTCGTCGCGGACCTCGACTTAGTCAAGGCGAGCATCCGGAAGAGCGGCGTCGCCATCGTCGACTCGCGCAACCCGAAGTTCTACGACGGCGAGGACGCCGGCAACATGCCGCGCGCGGGCCACATTCCCGGCGCGAAGACGCTGCCGTTCGACACGCTCGTCAACGACGACAACACCATGAAGAGCCCGGCCGACACGGCGAAGGTGATGGAGGCCGCGGGCATCAAGCCCGGCGACACCGTCGTCTCCTACTGCCACATCGGCCAGCAGGCCACCGTCATGTACGTCGCCGCCCGGCGCCTCGGCTACAAGGCGCTCCTCTACGACGGCTCGTGGGACGAGTGGAGCCGCAAGAGCGAACTGCCCGTGGAGAAGAGCGCGCCGAAGAAGTAGGAGCGCGCCCGGGGGCGGTCTATTAGGGTGTGTCGCCCACCGCTTCGAGGGCCCGCATTCCGGCCCGGGGTAGCCGTACTCGATGGGAACGCGGGCTACTTGGCCACGGCGCGGGCGATTTCCCGGGGCCGTTTCCCGGTGGCAAGGAGCGACCGGACGATCAGATCAAGGCTGACCTGCTCGTCCGCGGCCTCCATCTTCGCGACCCGGGACTGGCTCGAACCCAGCTTCGACGCGAGCGCCGTCTGGGAAAGCCCCTTTTTCAGGCGAGCTTTCTTGAGCTCGCGAGCGAGGCTGAGCTTGATCTCGATGTAGGCCGACTCCTCCGGAGTCAGGCCGAGGAAGGTCTCGGCGGATCCGAACGTCCAGCCCTTCTTCGTGAGGCGAGCCTTTTTCGCTTTGTCCATCTGATTACTCCCTGTCCCATGCCGCGAGGCGCCGCGCGCACGCTGCGATCGTGGCCTTCGGCGTGTGTTGCGTACCCTTCTTTTCGACTCCCAGGATCACGATCGCATCCGGCCGGACCGCATAGAAGATCCGCCAGTCGACGTTGCCGTCGGGCACTCGCAGCTCGTGGCAACCCTTCCCGATCTCTGGCATCGGTCGTGAATCAGGAAGCGAGAGAACGTTCCCTTGCTGAAGGCCCCGCAAGAGATATCCCGCGCGAACCCGGCCCTCCTTCGAAAAGGGTGGAGACTTGATTCCGCCGTGCATCCACGCGAGGGGTTTCTCAGGGGGCTTCATTTCATCCGGCACGAGAGTAGGGCGATTGATCGACTATGTCAATATTGACATAAGTACGGCTCCTCTCGGAGGCATATCGGAAGGTGGGATCGGGGTCCTTGCGACCCGGGGCTGGACTTGCCCCTGATCTCGAGCGATAGGATTTTCCCCGCCACCGGGGGTACATCGATGAAGCGGTCGCTCGTATCGGCCTTGGCTTCGCTTCTCCTCACAGTGGATGTCCGGGCGGCCGAGCCCCGCTGGACAGTCGAGTTCAAGGAAGGCGCGTACACCTTCCTCACGGCGACGGGCCTGGAGGTCGGACAGAAGACAGGTCCCGGGGCCATCGCGGGATACCTCGTGGTCAAGCTTCCTCCCGACGTAGATCCGGCCACGACGAACCGCGGCGTCTTTCTCGGCCGCGTGCGTGTGCCCGAGCGACGCGTCACGTGGCTGAAAGGGGACGAGTTCGCGGCCGGCGAGCTGCTGCCCGCGCACCACCT
>JBGASW010000008.1:0-116116 GCA_044229475.1 Thermoanaerobaculia bacterium
GTCAAGCTTCCTCCCGACGTAGATCCGGCCACGACGAACCGCGGCGTCTTTCTCGGCCGCGTGCGTGTGCCCGAGCGACGCGTCACGTGGCTGAAAGGGGACGAGTTCGCGGCCGGCGAGCTGCTGCCCGCGCACCACCTCATCGCAATCACCCCGAACGCCGGCTTCGAGCCCGGGCTGTGGGCGGTGAAAGTCCGCGACACCGTCAAGGACCGGAGCGGGCGCCCGGTAAACCCCACGAATGCGACGTGGACGGTCGAGATCGGGGAGCCGCGCGCGCGGCCGGACGATCCCGGCCCGGCGCGCAACACGCTCAAGCTGAAGTTCACGACCGAGGTCGACCCGGCGACGTACGCCGACGGGATCGTCGTGGAGAAACAGGTCGCGGGCAACTGGCAGGAAGAGCAGCGGGGCAGCGCGACGATCGCGCCGAGCGCGCACGGCGGCTCTGTCAACGAGATCGGATTGCGACCCCTGGGCGGATGGGAGCGCGGCGCGACGTACCGCGTGCGCGTGACGGACGCCATCCGCGACGTGCGCGGGCAGCCGCTGACGAACGCCGAGGACTTCAGCTTCACGGTGCCGAAGTCCGGGCCGTTCGAGACGCGTCACGAGCCGCGGCGGCCGGTGGCGCAGGCGAACGTTCAGGCAGCGTCGGCAGGGCCGGCGTTCCCGGGCGGGCAGGCGCTGGGCTGGCACGGGCACTGGACGGACCCCGTCACCGGCCTCATCTACATGCGCAACCGCTGGTACGACCCGCGAACGGGGACGTTCCTTTCGCCGGATCCGCTGGAGGACATCGACTCGCCGAACCAGTACCTGTTCGGGGCGGGCAGGCCGCATGAGGTGGTGGATCCGTTGGGGCTGGCGGTGAGCACCTCGAAGCGCGGGATCGTTATCTCGGACGAACGGAACAACGGCTACTGGTACTTGATTCCATGGGCATTGGCCTACGCGAACCCAGCCTCGACCGTTGAACTACTCCGCCGCGGGGGTTTAGCAGGCTCCGCGCTCGACGAGTTCATGGAGTCGAACGGAATCAACCTCGGGACCGACGCATCACGTGCTCAGGCTCTCGGACTGATGACGTCTCAGGAACTGGCTCGCGCACAACGATTCACGATCCACGCAGAAACCGAAATTGCGACGGCCTACGGTGCCGGGAAGGTGCTTGGCCTCGTCGGCCGTGGAATAGCTTCAACCGTGCTCAAGCGTGCGGCCCAAGAAGGATCCGAAAGCGGCTACAGGCTTCTCGCGCGGGAACTCTGGCCTTCATACCCCGAGACGCCTGTGATGTTCCCTGAGGGAGTGGGGCCAGCCCAGGCTAGCGGGCGCGCCGGGTCTGCTACTGGATCGGTATCCTTCCCGAGCTCTGTCCGATTTACTCCCAGCACAGGTCGTACCTACACGGTGTACCAGCGCGCAGACATAGACTGGAGCCAGGTGAGAACAGCTGGACCGCGAGACTTCATTGGGAAAACGAATGCCGAAGCAGCGAAGGCCGGCTTCCGGCCGCAGCTACCCGACGGCGAGTTCGCGACCCTGCATCATGCGGAACAAAGTGCGACCGGGCCCTGGTTCGAGGCGTCAACTCGGTACCACAACATCAGGACCGCCCAACAGCCTCCCCTTCACCCGTACGAAGGGGGTCAGAACCCATACGCACCCCTTGGCCGCGGTCCGGGTTCACCACGCGACGCGTTTCAAACGATTGAGAGCCCTGAATACTGGCAATGGCGTGAAGCGCACCGGTGAGAGCATGACCGAGTGGAGAGAGCGAATTCACGGGAAGCTCGTCGCCCCAGCATTTCAAAGAGCGGACGACTTTCCAGCAGCGGAAGCCTCCAGCCGTCTTGGCGTGCCTCTTCCCGAGGCGTTCACCGAGTTCTTCAGGTCTTATGTCGGGCCCTTCGGTAGCAAGAGCAGCGGATTCGAACTGCTCGACATCTGCGAGGGTCACCCGACGATCGTGAGCTCGACCATCGAGTGCCGCGGCCGCTTTGGGTGGCCCGAGCGACTCGTCGTACTCACTGATCTGCTCGGGAATTCCGTTCTGGTGCTGGACGGGGCCACGGGTGCGGTCTACAACGTGGACTTCGAAGGTGGGGAGCGCCTGATTGTGGAGGGCAGACTTCCGCCATCGTGGAACTCGTTCGAGGCTTTCCTCGAGGATTTCTTTCGATAGTGTTGGCGAACGGGTCGGACGTCTTTCAGTGTCACTCCATCACAAGGCATTCGTCTTCGACTACCGGCGATTCAACGTCGAATTAGCCCCTGCTCTTCTTCGGGCCCTCGAAATACGATCAAGCGACGAGCTGAGGAGACTCATCAACTCGAACCTCGAGTCGTTTCGCGACCCCTACGAGGGTGAACCGCTGACGCGAGACTGGGAGGCCCGACTCGAGTTCGGAAACGAGCACGAGGTCGGTGACTTCGCGCTGACGAAGTTCTACTCGCCGGTGCTGAACCTCGGGCTTGGGTCGGACTGGATGGACGTCGACCGGGCGCTGGTGTCGTTGGGTGAAGGGCTCGGCCTCACGCTTCTCGGCACTCCATTCGGTCCCCCGGAGAATCCCTTTGATCCTGGCCGAACGGGTTCCTACTTCCAGTCGCCCGAGGATGTCGTGCGGAATCTCTCGGACCTCAGGCGTGCGCGACGCACAACTGCGGTGGAACGAGCGGAGGCGATTCTGAAGAAGGCTGTGGGGTACGGCCTCTACGCAACGTTCTAGCCCCTGGGATCATACGGACACCCGATGTCCGTCCACCGGCGCTACCTTCCCGGTAGATGTGGCTCATCACGACATCCGGCTTTCTCTCCGTCGTCCGGAACCTGGATTCCACGAGCCCTGACGACGCGCTGCTCGTCCGCGGGCGGGTGCGGGCAGATCTCGAAAGGTTCGCCGACTTCGCGGCGCAGCGGGGCGGGCGGCCGGCGGTGGTGGAGTCGCCCGAGGCCGACTACGGCTTCCGGCTCACGACGTCGCGCGACGTACTTGCGGCCTTCGTCGCCGAGCGCGTGGCCGCGCTCGACTACCCGAACTTCAAGAGCGAGATCTACAAGGCCGACCCGGTGCGCGAGAAGGTTTACGAGGACGCCTGGGCCGTCCTGCACGGGCTGAAGAAGGTTCGGGCGTGAGGGCGACCGGAGTGCTGCCGGGGATACAATTCCCTTCGTGACGCGCGAAGACCTTCTCGCCGCCGCCTTGAAGCTGCCGTTGGACGAGCGGGCCGCGCTTGCGGACCGTCTCCTGAGGAGCCTCGACGAGCTGCCGGAGCCCGAACGGAAGACGCTGTGGCTCGAGGTGGCGGAGCGGCGCCTTGCGGAAATGCGAGAAGGAAAAGTACGCGAGATACCGGCAGACGAGGTATTCGCCCGTGGCCGGGCCGTCACGTCCCGCTAAGGCTCGCTTTCACCCCGAGGCGCAGGCGGAGTACCTCGAAGTAATCGCCTATCTGGGGCTCCACGCCCCGAGCGCCGTCGACGCATTTGCGGGAGATGTGCAGGAAGCCGTGGACTTCATCGAGAAGTACCCCGAGGGAGCGCCCGTGGAGCGGGGAAGCGTGCGATGCAAGCTCCTGCGGCGGTTTCCGTACGAGCTGTACTACTCGCCGGAGGCCGACTTTGTTCGGATCCTTGCTGTTGCCCACCAGCGGCGCCGGCCAGGCTACTGGGTCGATCGAGAGTAGCGGCTCACCCACTGCAAATAGGGACGACGGCCAGACGAACCCCTTCTGAGGCTTGCCGCTCCCCTCGCCGCTCGATACTGTACGGACAACACCGACGTCGGCTCGAGGGGAGGATGAGACCCATCGACAAGCGCACCCTGGTCGCCCAGTGGGCGTTCGACACCCGTCCGGTGCTTCTGCGTTTCCACCTGTGGCTGGAGGACGTGGAGCTCGAGCGCTCGCAGCCCGAGCCCGTCTCGGACCACTCGTTCACGCCCCGCGGCATCGCCCGGTGCCTCGCGATGACGTCGGCGGCCACGGCGCTCGGGACGCGCCTCTTCGGCGGCTACGGCGAGGGGGCCGGGGCCGACAAGGCGACTCTGAACCAGGCGAAGAAGGCGGCGGACGCGATCAGCGCGTACGTGATGAGCGAGGGGCTCTGGCACCTGACGCGCACGCTGCCCGAGAACCACGCGATCATGGTCTGCCTCGGCGAGGGGTTGATGCCGAAGGCGGGCGAGACGGCGGAGATGGGCGCGAACCCGCTCCTCGGCTTCGGCCGCGTTTACGCCCGGCCCGAGGTCGCGCGCGTCGTGGACCGGCGGGTGCGCCGGCTGCTGAACGAGTCCGGGCACACGTTCGAGCACTTCCACGACTGGCTCAAGTCACGGGGCATCACGATCTGGGGCGCCGCGGTGGACACGCTCGAGAACACGGTGCGCTTCGCCGAGGGGAAGGCGACGGGCCCGATGTCGGTCTTCCACCTCTTCGACTCGCCGCTCATCCTCGCGCGCCCGTACGAGTCGTACATGGGCTGCCTCACGGTGCCGCGGCGCGTGGCCGAGGCGGCCGACCGCGCGTCGCTGCTGCTCGACTACCGCACGCCGCGCGCCGACGTGACGCGGGCGATCGAGGCGGCCTACCCCGGCGTGAAGCGCGGGAACATCCACGTCTGGACGCTGCGCGGCAAGAACCGCGTGGCGCGCCTCGGAGAGCTCTGGGAGGAGTGGAAGGCGCTGGGCGTGCACCTCGTGGAGGACGGGTGGAAGGCGCCGTCGGGCCTCGAGGTGTTCACGGACTCGGGGACGTACGCGCCGACGTTCCTCATCGGGAGCTGGGCGGACAAGGCGGGGGAGACGCACGTCTTCCTCTGCGACGGCTACGCCGCAACGGCCGAGGCGATGCAGGCGGCCAGCCTCGCGGACGTGCTGGACGTGGACGCCTCGATGTCGCTCTTCTCGCCCGGCTTCGACTTCCCGTGCGTCGCCGAGGGAAGGCTCATGGCGCTCGACCCCGACAAGCCCGGCTTCGCGCAGCGGGTGCGCGAGGTGCTGGGCGGCCGGGACGTGGAGGCGGGCCGGGTCGTCTCGTACGCGGAGGCGATCCGCGAGGCGAAGGCCTGCAACGTGCCGACGGGCCGGCCCGCGCTCAAGCCCGGCGACTTCGTCCCCGCCAAGAACTGGCGGGTGCTGGCGTCCACCGGCTACATCTGCGACGACCCGTACACGGGGACGGCCGGCGTCACGAAAGTCGGCGACGGCGTTTACAAGGTGACGACGAAGCTCGCCGCGCACCAGGCCTCGAGCCTCATCACGTTCACGTTCCGGCTGATGGAGCCGCTCGAAACGGCGCGCCACGTGTTCAGCCCGCTCCTCGTCCGCTTCATGTCGGGCGTGGACTACACGACGCGCCCCGTGAAGATCTCCGACTCCGGCCGCATCCGCAACGAGCTGCAGACGATGTTCTCGCAGGCGCTCGAGCACGACGGCGACACGATCCGGATTCACTTCGACCGGATCGACGACAAGGTCGTCCCGCGCGACAAGCAGAAGACGATCCGCAAGGTGCTGGAGTGGTACCGCGAGAACCACCCGGCGTGGTTCTCGTGGCTCGAGATCGGCGGGACGACGCCGCGGATCTGAGGGGGGAGCTTAAATTTGGGCTCGTCGAGCCGCCCGGGAACCTAGGCGACCTGGTAGATCGCCGGCTTGAAGGACGGGGGAGGGATGGGCTTGCCCGCCTCCCTGGCCGCGTCAAGCCAGGCTGCCTTCGCCTTCAGCACTTCCTCGAGGGCCTTTTCAGGGGTTTCGCCGAAAGCCGAGCAGTGCGGCAGATCGGGGATGTCGGCGATGTAGCCGCCGTCCTCGTCGCTCTGAAAGATATTGATGTGGTAGTCCTTCATTCGTCGCCTGCGAGCTTTAGATTATTCCGCTCGATGAGTTGGAGCAACTGCCTGATCTGGTATGGCTTGGCCTGCCCGTGAACCTCCTGGAGGTTCAAGAGCTGCGGAACCTCGGAGTGCACGAAGATGTGGTGGCTCCCGCTCACACGATTGAGGCGGAAGCCAAACGCTTCCGCGAGGGCACGGGCCTCGGCGAACCTGAAGTTGTTGGGGGAGGCCAGCGCCTTCTGGAGGAGCTTTCGAGGGTTCATGCGCTTAAGGGACGCTAGCACGTGGAGAAGACACGGTGGTGCAGGTCCGCCTTCGGGGAACGCCGATGGGCGCGGGGCGCTGGGGCGGTGCCGAACAGAGCCCCTGAGTCGGTATCCTCGAACCATGGCGAGTGTCAGCGTGAGCAAGGGCTTCCTGGTCGGAATCGCGGCCGCCCTCGGCGCGGCCCTTCTCGCGCTGGCCTACCAGCTGGGGAAGGCTTCCGGGTCTGGTGAAGTCCCCGCGCCGCCGGCGCGGATCGAGCGCATCGCCCCGAGTCCGAAGGAAGAGCCGCTTCCGCGGCCCGCGCGGATTGCCGGGGCGACCACGGACTATGGCGACACGCGTGCCGTCTCCGCGCCGACGCCGTCCGCCCCGGAGCAACCTGCCGCACCGCAGGCGGCCGCCGGCCAGGTTCCGGAGCCAACCGAAGGCGAGCGCGGCGGCGGGGACATCTCGATGCGGGCCGCCGTCGCGGCGTACTTCTTCGCGGTCGAACGGATCCAGGTGGGGTCGATGACCGGCAACGCGGAGAGCGTGGGCCAGGAGATGGCGGCGGCGCTCGCGAACGGCGACACGTCGAGCCTCGAGAAGATGATCCGGGAGACGGAGGCGGCGAGGGTGCGCCTGGCCGCGCTCAGCCCGCCCGCGCCGTGCGTCGCCCACCACCGCGAGAGTCTCGGAAGCCTCGACGACGCGCTGGAGGTGCTGCGCTCGCTGAAGACGGCGATGGAATCGCCCGAGCCCATCGGTCAGCTCGCGAACGTCACCACCCGGGCGCAGGCGCTGCGCTCGCGCGCCGACGTCCTGCAGAAGGAAGAGCGGGCGCTCAAGGAGCGGTACGGGCTGATGCGGTGAGCCCGGGCGCGGGGCTCTGGTCTCTCGCCTAACCCTTCCGACGGCGATCCTCGTGGAGGGCCTGGAAATCAGCCTCTTCCCACTTCTCCCTCAGGGCTTCCGCCTCCTCGATGGACCGATGGCGGTAGACCCCAGGCGGGAAATGGCGGGGAACGGTGCGCGCGGCGAAGTCCCAGACGCCAGCGATCGCCCGGAAAAGCTCGGGGTCGCCCGGCTTCCGCCAGAGCGTGCCCTCCATTTCGGAGACGTCCCGGAACCTCCGAACCGGCATCATTCCTCCGGAAGCCGGAAGCGCACGCGGAGGGCCTCGGCGTCACCCCAGTCCTTGGGACGAACGGTGCCCTTCTTCATGCGGTACAGGGTCGTGGGCGTGGCAACCGTGACGGATACCCCGCCGAGGTCGATCTTTTCCGACGCGAGATCCTCGAACCGGAACGCCTCGCCGAGCCTCGTGAGGATGTCGATGTGGAAGCCGCCCTGCGGCGGGATGTATTGGACGGCGGGGTATTCACCGAGGAGATCGTCGGCGGTGATCTGATCGATGTTGGGGTCGTCGAACACGGCGCGAAGGGCCGCCTTGAGGCGCTCGATGTTCTCCACGCGGGGAGCGATGAAGACGTCAAGGTCCTCTGTCGCGCGCGCGAGGCCCTGGAGGTTGACGGCGACGGCGCCGAAGACCACGTAGTCGACGTGGTGCCGTTCGAACTCGCCGAGGACGCGCTTCGTCAGCTCGAAGTCCACGGGAAGAGCTTACGCCGGGCCGCGGCCGGGGGGCTTTACTATGCGGAAGTAAGTGATCCGCCCGCCCCCCGGGGAGGCCTGCGTGGCTCAGCCTGGATCCGCTCTTCACGAAATGAATGTTCTGACGGATCGCGGCGCTTTCGTCGCAATGAATGGCACGACGGCTCTGCAACAGGTCAGATTCCCAGGGGGCTTTCGCTGGACGAGGCGGGTTAACGCAAACCGCTCGTTCCACGAGTTGGACCTAGGCGATGTGCACAGCCGCCCACGGCTCTGGGGCCGTGCCTCATTTGAGGGTTGCACGTTTCGGGACGTGGCGCTGGATGGGGCGCGGCTCGAACGAACGTCGTTCACGGGATGCCGATTTGAACGTGTAAGGTTCGGGCACCGCCTGATGGGGCTCATCAAGGGCTGTACGTTCGAGCGCACGACATTTTCAGAGGTGGCGTTCGGTGGGGCACAGATCATCGAGTCACGGTTTGTGGCGTGCGAATTCGGCCGGGTGGACGCGAGAGACTTGATGTTCCGGCAGACGCATATTCAGGGACTTGTGCTCTCTGGCACCGTCTCGTCCTGCAACCTAGTCGATTGCACTGTGTCGAGTCTCGACGCCAGCAGCGCCTACGTCGATGACCTTGGAGTCGTCGGGGGCAGCCTGAGAGACGTGACGTGGCCGAGCCACGACTCGAACTTCGCAGTAGCCCCGTCCTCATTGATCGAGGTAATGGCAGAGGTGGTAACGAAACTCCGACCCGAGTCCCGGGCCCGCTACGAGGAAATGGCGCGTCTGTATTCCGTGTCCACGAGTCCGGTCGTGATGATTGCGCGGTCGGGCTTCAGGGGAATGACCGACGTGGAGGCGGCCGCGGTCATGAAAGCTCTCCGGGGTCTTGAAATCTCAAATACCTCGCACCCATGAAGTTTGAGTTCTTCGAGTCTCTGTCCCGCGCAGAGGCGGAGAAGTACCTACAGAACTTTCTGGAGGTTGAGGGAAAGGCATTCGAAGGACTCGCCGTAGAGGCCGCAGCCGATGGGTTGTTGCTGAACTTCACTCTGCCTTCTCTCGCTCCGCTCTACGAGTGGGTCGCAACGCGCGCGGCGGTCGTTTCGAAGGAGCCCGACCCTGCACTGCCACCCTGGATTCGTAACACTGAGTCATACGCGGAGGGCCTTTTTGACTTAACGCCCGAAACGTCTGCGGCGGTGATGCGCGCTGCTTACTACCTCGGCGAGACCTTTCGACGGCAATTTCCGAGCCTTCATTGGGGTATCGGTGATCCGTCAACGGCCGAACAGCAGCAGCCCGTGGTGGGGCCGTTCCAGCACGGAATCGAAATGTCCGTGATCCTGGTAACCGAGAACCTGGTGCGGGGAATGATCAAGGGAAAGGGCCGTGAAATCGCTGAACGCGCGTTCGCCCGGTGGGCGTCGTCCGTGAATTAGCTACCCTCGCTGATGACTGAGCCCAAGACGAGAGTCGTCGCCCACCTTCTGAAACTTGAGGGCGAGGGCATTTACGAGGTCCCGCTTGAGGCGTCGAGCCGCGCGATTATGGTCTATCGTTTCAGCGGGAGGCTGCTCAAAGCACCTCTCGCCATACGGGCCAGCCCCTAAGACTCCCTCTGGAGACAACCCCGGACGCTCTCGCACGGCACGTGCTCGCGGCCCTTGATCTGACAATTTAGAGGCCAGTGATTCCGACCGAATGGCGTTCGTCGTGCCACGCCCGCCGTCATAGACTCCTCCGATCTCATGACGGCGATGGGGATGAAACACATGAAGGCATTCACGAAGTGGCTCGGGGCGCTTGCGCTCGCGATCTCGACGACGGCCGTTGCCCAGACCGGCGACGACCCCTTCCGGTGGCTCGAAGACGTGCAGGGCGAGAAGGCCCTCGCCTGGGTCAAGGAGCACAACGCGAAGTCGACGGCGCTTCTGACGGCCCGCAAGGAATACAAGCCGATCTACGCGAAGACGCTGGAGATCCTCGACTCGAAGGAGAAGATCCCGAGCCCCGAGCTCCACGGCGAGACGGTCTACAACTTCTGGAAGGACGACGCGCACGAGCGGGGCGTCTGGCGGCGCACGTCGCTCGCCTCGTACCGCACGGCCTCACCCGAGTGGGAGACGGTCCTCGACGTCGACGCACTCGCGAAGGCGGACGGCAAGGCCTGGGTCTGGCACGGCGCGGTCTGCCTCCCGCCGGCGAACGTCCGCTGTCTGGTCCGGCTCTCTCCCGGCGGCTCGGACGCCGCCGTGGTGCGCGAGTTCGACACGGCGTCGAAGCAGTTCGTGGCCGGCGGCTTCACGCTGCCCGAGGCCAAGCACCGCGTGTCGTGGCGGGACGAGGACACGCTCTGGGTCGGGACCGACTTCGGTCCCGGCTCGCGCACGGCGTCGGGTTACCCGCGGTTCGTGAAACTCTGGAAGCGCGGCACGCCGCTTACCGAGGCGAAGACCGTGTTCGAGGGCCGGACCGAGGACGTCTCCGTGGACGGCACCTCGGAGATCCTGAGCGACGGCCGGTACGACCTCGTCACGCGCACCCCTGCGTTCTTCAGGATCGAGGCGTTCCTCTACCTCGGCGGCCGCCTCGTGAAGATCGACATGCCCGAGGATGCGCGGCCGCGCGGGTTCTTCCGGGACCGGATGCTCATCTCCCTGCGCAGCGACTGGACGACCGGCGGCAAGACGTACCGCGCGGGGTCGCTCATCGCCGGCACCGTCGACGACGTCCTCCGCGGCGTCCGCCGGTTCGACGTCCTCTTCGAGCCCGGCCCACGCGTCTCGTTGGGGCGCGTGGATCGCACGAAGGACCGCGTGCTGATCCAGACGCTCGACAACGTGCGCAGCCGCATCACGGCGCTCGCCCTCGAGGACGGCGCGTGGAAGCGGTCCGAGGTGGCGCTGCCCGGCCTCGGCACGGCGTCGTTCGCGTCCGCGGACGACCTCACGAACGCGTACTTCTTCACGTACCAGGACTACTCGTCCCCGACGTCGCTGTGGCTGACGGGGACATCAGAGCCGGTCAAGGTCAAGTCGATGCCCGCGTTCTTCGACGCGACGGGAGTCAAAACCGAGCAGTTCGAGGCGGTGTCGAAGGACGGCACGAAGATCCCGTACTTCGTCGTGACGCCGAAGGGGTTCAAGGCGGACGGGACGGCCCCGACGCTTCTCTACGGCTACGGCGGCTTCGAACAGTCCGAGGTGCCGCGGTACAGCGGCACGATCGGAGCCGCGTGGCTCGCGAGGGGCGGCGTCTACGTGGACGCGAACATCCGCGGCGGCGGCGAGTTCGGGCCCGAGTGGCACAAGGCGGCCGTGAAGGAAAAGCACATCCACAACTTCGAGGACTTTTCGGCGGTGGCGAGCGACCTGATCGCGCGGAAGATCACCTCGGCGCGCCACCTCGGGATCATGGGCGGCTCGCAGGGCGGCCTCCTCGTCGGCGGCACGTTCACGCTCTACCCGGACCTCTTCCGCGCGGTCGTGGCGCAGGTGCCGCTCGCCGACATGCGCCGGTACAACAAGCTGCTCGCGGGAGCGAGCTGGATGGCCGAGTACGGAGATCCCGACAAGCCCGAGGACTGGGCGTACATCAAGACGTGGTCGCCGTACGAGCTCCTGACGAAGGACGCGAAGTACCCGACACCGTTCTACTGGACGAACACGAAGGACGACCGCGTGCACCCGGGCCACGCGCGAAAGATGGTCGCGAAGATGGAGTCCCTCGGCCACCCCGTCTACTACTTCGAGAACACGGAGGGCGGGCACGGGTCCGGCGCCGTCAACAAGCAGACGGCGGAGGTCACCGCGCTCCAGTACGCGTACCTCTGGATGATGTTGCGCTGACGGCGTTCCGTCCTGGCCTATCTCGGATCCCAGGAGAGGCTCTTGCTGACGGCGAAGCTGAATGCGCCTCCGCTGAAGCCGTTCTTGCCGCTCACGTAGTTCGCCTCGACGTAGAAGGGCGTCTTGTCGCTGCCGCTCAAGGCTTGGAGCTTCGCAGCGAGGTAGATCCTGTGCGACCCCGTCCGGTCGATCTCTTCGTAGACGGGGTTCGGGTTTCCGAAGGCGAAGTAATAGACGTACTTGTAGCCGAGCAGCACGTACTTCAGCCAGACGCTGACCTTGATCTCCGGCGACAGCAGCCCGAAGTCCCTTGACGACGTCGAGGCCTGCCCGGAAGCCGGCGGATCCGTCGAGGCCGCACGCTGGTAGGCGACGGGCAATCCCAGCCGGGCCTCGACACCCAGAGGACCATTCAGCGTGTCGCTCTCGGCCCTGAAGTTGGCGTAGTTGAGGCCGAGGTTGGCAGAGAAGACGCCCGTCGACATTCGAATGGACTGGGCGACGTCGGCGGTCGTCCCTGCCGGCGGATCGGGCTTGATGCTGAAGAGCATCTGGCAGCCGAGTGAGTTCGAGATCGGGAAAGAGCCGCTCGCATCGATGCCCGGCACGACGGCGGACGCGCTGCCGCCGGAGTTGATCTGGACGTTGGCCGAGATCGGAATCGCCTGGAGGTCGTGGGTCTGCGCCTGCGTCTGTTTCAAGGAGTTCTGGTAGAAGGCGAAAGCGGCCTCCGCCTCCTGAAAACGGTCGACGGATTTCTTCTTCTCGGCGTCGAGCGACTTGAAGCGCTTGTCGTCGGGGGTCAACATCGTGGCGCCTGGCTTTCCGACCTTCATCTCGTCGAACGCCGCGATGACGTCTGGATCTCTCGCGATCTCGTCGAGTGTGGCCTTGGCAGCGTCCCGTTGTCTGGTCAGGACAGCCTCGCGCTCTTTGAGGCGTGGAATTTTCTTCCTTGCGTTCACTTCCTCAACAGTCGTCGTGAGTGCTTCGACGGCGGGTGCGGCTGGCGGACGGAGGAGCAGGAGAAGGGCAAGGCTCCGGCAGAGACGGCGGAACGTCATGGTTGCCTCCAGTTGAACGGAAGGCAGGCGACGAGGCGTGGGCTGCTCTCTGTCTAGTTAGACAGCCGAGCCGCCGGCATTGACCCCGGGGCGGCGCAGCAGTTCCGACCGAGTCGAGCGTCTGCTCTGCACGTCACCGCCCCGCCACCGTCTGCACGACGATCCATGACGCTTCCGCTTCGCCGACGGTGACGATCGCGAGGATGCGTTGGCCGTCGGCGGAGACGCCGTACGGGGTGTTTCCCGAGACAGAGGCGAGGTGCAGGCTGGAGTTCCGGAAGAGCGGCTTGGCGGTTCCGGCCGTGAGCACCCCTTGGGCGAGCGTGATCGGGACGGCGACGAGCGTGCGGTCCGGAGCGAGGTAGAAGAGCTCCTTCGCGTCCCGCCGAAAGACGGGCGAGGTGCCTCCGCTCGTGGAGACCTGCCACTTGGCCGCCGACGAGGGGAAGGTGCGGACGTAGACCTCGGAGCGGCCGGACTCGTCGGAGACGTACGCGATGAAGCGACCGTCGGGCGAGAACACCGATCCCCACTCCTCGGCGGGCGTCTGCGCGAACGGGAACGGCGCACCTCCGCCCTTCAGCGGCAGGATCCAGATGTCCCGCGGCTTTCCGGACTCGCTCTGCGTGTAGCTCAGGAAACGCCCGTCGGGCGAGAAGTGCTCCGGGAATTTCCAGACGCTGTTCACGAGAAGAGGCGTGGGCTCCGCGCCGGAGCCGACCTCCCGGCTGTAGAGGTCGAACGCTCCCTTGACGTCGGACGCGAACACGAAGGACTTTTCGTCGGGGGAGAAGAGGCCCGCGGACTGGTTGCCCGCGCCGAGCGTCACGCGCGTCGTCGCCGCCGCGGCGTCGATCACGTAGACAGCGCTGACGTCGCGCACGGGGTCCGTGATGTCCACGAGGACGCGGCGGTCGTCCCGCGAGAGGTCCATGTCCCCGAGGACCGAAGGCGCCCCGACGGTTCCGAGCGGCCGTCCCTGGCGGTCGATCCACGTGAGCTGGCTCTTCAGGATTCCGCCACGGCGAAACGCGAGCGTTCCGTCTTCCGCCACCGAGAACGCGGTAAGCCCGTCCGTGTTGAGGTTGCGCCAGACGTTTTCGGCCGCCGGCGCCGGTTCGCCGGAGACCGCGAGCGTCCTGAGATCGAACGCCTGGGAGAGCACCGTCTCCTCGCGTACGAAGTAGAGGCGGCCGCGCGCGTAGACGCCGCCGGTCGAAGATTCGACGAGACGGGTCCGCTTGCCCCCGTCGACGGAGCCCGCCTCGACCATGAGCCGTCCCGGCGGCTTGGGCCTGCGGCTCATGAAGAGGAAGCGCTTGCCGTCCGGCAGGAAACGCGGCCAGCGGTGCGAGGTCTCCGCCGTGGCCGGGTCGAACGTCGTCACGGGCTTTGCGGCGCCCCCCGAGGCGGGAATGCTGAAGATCGTCCCGCCGCCCTCCGGGGCGAAGACGATCAGGTTCTGCGAGCCCCAGCTTCCCCCGCGGTGATCGGGTGCGTCGGCGAGCTCGCGCGCGGGCCCGCCGGCGAGGTCGACGCGCTTCAGCTTCCCGGCCGCGAAGAAGCCGATCGAGCGCCCGTCGGGAGCAAAGAAGGGCGCGTCCGCATCGTCGGTGCCGGGAAGAACCTTCGGCTCGAGGGAGTCGAGGCTTCGCACGTAGAGCTTCGTGTGTCCATCGGGGCCGGCCGACGTGAAGGCGATCTGGCTTCCGTCCGGCGAAATGTCGATGGGCCCCGAGGAGATCGTTCCGGCGGGAGGGACGACCGCGACTTTCAGCGCTCGCGCCTGGAATGCGGGCGGACGCCCGCGCAGGAGCGCCCATCCCGCCACGGCCGCGAACGCGGCCGCAAGCGCCCAGGGGAGATAGAGAGAGAGAAGCTTCCGGGGCCCTCTCTCGCGGCTCGCTCGTTCCGCGCCTGCCGCCGTGGGGCCTGGAACGGTCGATTTTTCTTCGAAGGTGAATTGGGCGGAGGAGCTCGACGCGGCCGCCGCGCTCAAGTCCTCGAGGTCGAGGCGCGCGTCGCCGATGTCCCGCAGTCTCAGCTTCGCGTCGCGCCGCAGGCACTTTCTCAGAATCTCCTTGACCCTCTCCGGTGTCCCCGGTGGCAGCGCGCTCCAATCCGGCTCCTTCATGAGCACGGCCGCGAGCGCGTCGCTCACGGTCTCGCCGTCGAAGGCTCTCTTTCCGGCGAGCATCTCGTACAGCACGCACCCGAACGCCCAGACGTCCGTGCGCTTGTCGACGGGCTTGCCGCGCGCCTGCTCGGGGCTCATGTAGGCGGCGGTTCCGAGGATCACTCCGGCCCCGGTGCCGCGCGCCGTGAGCGTCGGAGACGCCGTGACGCCGGCCCCCGAGCCCGGCCTTCCGGGGTCTCCCTCGAAAATCTTCGCGAGACCGAAGTCCAGCAGCTTCACCTTGCCGTCGGGCGTGACCTTGACGTTCGCGGGCTTGAGGTCGCGGTGGACGATGCCCTTCTCGTGCGCCGCCTCGAGCGCCTCGGCGATCTGGCGGGCGCAGGAGAGGGATTCCTCGAGGGGAAGGGGGCCGGCGGAGATCCGCTGGGCGAGGTCTTCGCCCTCGACGAGCTCCATCACGAGGAGATGCCGGGACGAAGAAGAAGAGGAAGAGGGGATTTCCTCGAATGAGTAGATGGCGGCGATGCCCGGATGATTCAGGCTCGCGAGCAGCTTCGCCTCGCGCTCGAAGCGCAGCCTCCTCTCTTCACCTTCGAAGAACTCCTCCGGCAGGACCTTGATCGCGACCTCTCTCGCGAGGCGCGGGTCCCTGGCCCTGTAGACTTCTCCCATCCCGCCCGCGCCGAGCGGGGCAAGGATCTCGTACGGTCCGAGCCGGGTTCCCGAGGGGATCGTCATGAAGGTCGGGCGGCAGTGTAGCCGCAGCGCGTCCTGCGACTCACTCCCCGGCCGCCTCCCCGTGCTGGCTCACGTTGTCGCCGTCTTCCGGCTTCAGCTCGCGGAACACGACGGCCGAAAGGACGGTCATCGCGCCGAGGACGAGGAGCGCGAGGTGGATGCCGTGGAGGAGCTCGGGCGGGTGCGACCGGAACCGGTCCGGGATGAAGAGCGCCGTCACGAGCGACGCCGTCGCGACGCCGAAGCTCAGCGACATCTGCTGCATCGTGCTCGAGATGGTGGCCGCCATGCTGGCGTCCGGCGCGGCGATGTCGGCGTAGCCGAGCGTGTTCATGCTCGCGTACTGCAGCGATGCCGCGGCGCCGAAGAGAAGAGAGAAGACGACGATGAGGGCGACGGGCGTGCCGGTGCCGACCGTGGCGAAGAGCGCGATGGCGACGCCGATGAGGACCGTGTTCGTGAGGAGGACGCGCCGGTATCCGAAGCGCTCGAGGATGCGGGGCATCGCCGTGCGGATTCCCATGGCGGCGATGGACTGCGGCATGAGCAGGAACGCCGACTGCACGGCCGTGTAGCCGAGACCGACCTGGTAGAGGAGCGGGAGGAGGAACGGGATGCCGCCCGCGCCGAGGCGCGTGATGAAGCTGCCCATCACGGCCGACCGGAACGTCCGCAGGCGGAAGAGGCCGAGCTTGAGGAGCGGGTGCGCGGCGGCCATCGCGTGGCGGAAGTAGGCGGCGAGGAGGGTGACCGCGAGGGCGAAGAGGCCGAGGACGGCGCCCGTCGAGAGCGTGTGCTCGCCGAAGACCTCGAGGATGTAGGACAGGAGGCCGATACCGGCGCCGAAGAGGACGCCTCCGAGGACGTCCAGCCTGGGGACGCTCTCGGAGCGGTAGTCCGGGAAGCGGCGGAGGACGAGGGCGAGGCCGAGGAGGCCGATCGGCAGGTTGACGAAGAAGATGACGCGCCAGTGCAGGTACCCGACGATGAAGCCGCCCGCGACCGGGCCCAGCATCGGCCCGATGAGGGCGGGAATCGTCACGAAGGTCATCGCCTTGACGAGCTCGGACCTCTCGAACGTGCGCACGATCGTGAGGCGGCCGACGGGCACCATGAGCGCGCCGCCCATGCCCTGCAGGATGCGGCAGGCGACGAGGACGTGAATGCTCGTCGCGAGGCCGCAGAGGAGGGAGCCGAGCGTGAAGATGCCGATCGCGGTCGCGAAGACGCGCCGCGTGCCGAACCGGTCCGCGATCCACCCGCTGACGGGGATGAAGACGGCGAGGCTGAGCGTGTAGCTCGACAGGACCGACTTCATGCTGAGGGGCACGACGCCGAGCGCGTCGGCGATGGTGGGGACGGCCGTGTTGAGGATGGTCGTGTCGAGCGACTCCATCAGGAACGCCACCGCCACCATCCAGGGGAGGAAGCGCTTCATGGAGGGATCGGGGCTGGAGGACACGGGAGGAGCAGCCACTATCGACTACGTTTGGCACTGCGAACGCCACGAAGCCGGCGCCGACTGGCTTTTGCGATGCGCAGTTCCCGCCGGAATTCCTCGAAGTTCGTGCTCTCCGCTTCCCTTTCGCTCCAGGCGCGGATTCGTTCGAGGTCCACGTCGTGTCGTGCCGCGATCGCAACCGCCGCCTGCAGGCCCTGGCGGTCCCTCCAGTGATAGAAGGCCGCGAGGCGATCTCTGCAGGAATCCGTCGCCGAAAGCAGGGTGACGCGTACGCCGTCGATGAGCATCTCGGCCGGCTTGACCGAAAGGTCCGATCCGATGGACAAGGGCCCCCGGGGGAACTCGACGAAGAACGAAGAACTCGGGTGCTCATAGAAATCCCGACGCCGTGAGAAACCGAGTTCCGCCATCGCCTGATCGAGCGCCTTCTGGGTTGGTGAGGACAAGAGGATCAGGTCGAGGTCCTCCGACTGATACGCGCCCTCCGAATAGATCGTCGCGCAGGCCCCTCCCGTGAGAACCGCAGAAATGCCCGCATCGTGGAGGGCGCCGGCGACGGCGGCTGCGACCTGCCGCAGCGTGGACCGGCGCGAGAGCTTCACAGGCGCTTTCCGCTCCGTCTGGGCCTCCGCCGCAGGCTGGCGGCTCGCGCCTTGAGGTCGCGATCGGCGGCGAGCAGCCTGGCGATCAGAGCCCGCAGCTGCGTGGCGGCGAAATACTGCGGGTTGACCTGGACGAGGCGCGTCCGCCCGACGATCCGACCTGCGATGAGGCCATCCCGCTCCAGGCTCCCCAGGCCTTTCTGAACGACCGAGAGAGAGGCGCCCAGCAGGCGCGCCAGCTCCCGCGCGTAGCTCTGCCCGAGCAACTCCAGGGAGAGGAGAAGTCGTGTCCGGGTTTGCGAGCCGAAAGGAGAGCTGACCGCCATATGACGTCATATGACAGCTTATAGAGGTCTATGTCAAGAGCCGAAGCAGAGGCGAGGCTAGCTCGTCCCCTTCCGGATTCCCTCGATCGCCCGCTCGCAGTCGTCGTTGATGCGCTGGCGGTCGACGAGGTACTCGGCCTCGGCCTTCGCGCGCATCTCGGGGTCGGGCGTCTTTCTCATCGAGTCCCGGAAGAGGATCTCGCGCTCGGCGAGGCGGGAGGAAGCGACGCGCCGCGCCTCGGCGATGGCTTCCTTCTGCTTCGCACTCAGCGGGGCCTCTTTCTTCGCACCCGCCTCGCGGTCCTCGGCGTTCAGGCGCTCCATCGCGAGATCGAACGCGGTCTTGGGTTTGTCGCTCATGGCCCCCTTCTACACCAGAAACGCCTCGACCCGCCGCCGGAGCGTCTCCACTTCCTTTCGGGACCAGGAGGACGACGTCCGGAACGTCCGCTCGTCCTTCATCACGACGTTCAGGGAGTAGCTCGGTGCGCCGTCGCTCCATTCGTGGGTCTGGACCTCGACGGCGGCGATCGCATCGAGCGGGCAGCGGGACGTGCGCGTCCCCATGACCGGAGCCCAGGCCGTGTACGTGAAGAGCCGGCGGCCCCGGTCGAACGTCATGCGCGACGCGATTCCGGCCACGGCCGCCCAGACGAGGAGGGCCGAGACGCACAGGGCCCCGAGAGAGACAAGCGCCATGAACAGAAAGAAAACGTTTGCGTAGCCGGTCCAGCGCGGCTCGAGGAGAAGCTCGTACGGCGCGATCAGGGGGAAGAGGCCGAGGAGGAAGAAGAGGATTCTCTTCCCGACGAGCATCGGGGATTCGATCTCGAGGGTATCCGTGCTCTCGACGACCGGGAGTTCGGGGGTCGCGGTCACGGTGGAACCGAACCGGGTGGCCGCCGTCCAAACCCGGGGAGCCAGCGACCGACCCGTCGACGATAGGCGGCGTACTCATTTCCGAACGTCCTCTGCAGGTGCCTCTCCTCGTAAAAGACCACGAAGAGATGAAAGACGACGCCGACGAACAGGAGATAGCCGGCCAGCGCGCCGATCTGGTACAGCAGTGCCCACCCCGAGATCACCGTGAGGACGCCCAGGTACATCGGATTGCGCGTGTACCGGTAGAGCCCGCGCACGACAAGCCTCTTCGGCGCGTCGATCGGAAGCGGTGTTCCCCGCCCGAAAGAGGCGAAGTCCCACACGCACCACGCGTAGACGGCCCCGCCGGCGGCGAACGCGGGGACGGCGAACGCCGCGGCCCAGGCCGACGCGGGCGAGCGGCCTCGCGCGATCAGCAGGGGAACGATGACCGCGGCCGTGCCCGGAACGAGTACCGTGAAGAGAAGGTTCTTGAGGAGCAGCGTCACGGCTTGCCTTTTGTCCACCTGACGATACTGCTTTCGACAGGGCCTACCCAGCGCCAGGAGAGCCGCGGGGGCGGCGGCGGCTTCAGTGGCGGCGGCGGACGCCGCTCCCGATCGCGCCCACGACGTGACGTTCCGGCGCCGGGGTGGAAACGCTCCGGCGTCTTTCTTTCAGGCGGCGTTCCCGGGCGAATCGCCCTCGGCGACCGCGACGCGGTCCCGGCCCGCCCTCTTCGCCTCGTACAGCGCCTCGTCGGCGCGCTTGAGGCAGGCCGCGAACGTCTCCCGAGGATCGTGGTAACGCGCGATTCCGATCGAGATCGTGGCCCGCGCGGGCATCCCGTCGCGGCCGTCGACGACGGACTCGGCAAACGAGAACCTCCAGATCTCCGCGCGCTTCAGCGCGCCCGTAACGCTCGCGCCGGACATGACGACGACGAACTCCTCGCCGCCGACGCGGCAGACGAGGTCGGAGGAACGCACGTGGCCGAGGAGGACGTCCGCCAGCCGGATGAGGATGCGGTCGCCCACGGCGTGGCCGTGCGTGTCGTTGACGGACTTGAAGTGGTCGACGTCGATGACGGCGACGACGATGGACTCCCGCGTCCGCCGGGCCCGCGAGATGTCGCGCTTCATCGTCTGCTCGAGGTAGCGGCGGTTGTGGAGGCCTGTGAGCGGATCGCGCACGGTCTGCTCGCGGAGCTGGGCGTTCAGGTTCTCGATCTCCTCGACCTTTCGCCCGAGCTCCGCCTGCGTGCGGCGCTGGTCGGTGACGTCCTGCTTGATCGCGATGAAGTGCGTGATGGAGCCGGTTTCGTCGAGGACGGGCGCGATCGTCTGCTCTTCCTGGTACTCCGTGCCGTCCTTGCGCCTGTTCACGATCGTGCCGGACCACGACTCGCCGCTCGTCACGGTCTTCCAGAGCCTGGCGTAGAAAGAGGGCTCGTGGCGGCCGGACTTCAGGATCCGCGTGTGCCGGCCGACGAGCTCGTCCTCGGAGTAGCCCGTGATGGCGCACGCCGCCGGGTTGACCCACGTGATCGTGCCATCGCGGTCGGTGATGACGACGCCGTTCGCGGCGGAGCGCAGCGCCGTCGCCTGGACGCGGAGCGCGTCGGGTCCGCGCGAAGTGCCGCGCTGGTCGCGGAGGGCGCAGGACACGAAGAGGCGGCCCTCCACCGTGAAGGGGCTCAGCGAGATGTCGACGGGGATCTCCTTGCCGTCGGCGTGGAGCGCGAAGAGCTGGAGGCCGCGCCCCATGGGACGCGGAAGGGGATTCAGGGCGAAATACTCGCGCTGCCGCGCATGAGACGCGAAGCGCGCCGGCAGGAGCGTCTCGACGGACCTGCCGACGAGCGCGGCCGGCTCGTGCCCGAAGAGGGGCCCGCACGCCGGATTCGCGATGACGATCGTGCCGGAACCGTCGACGACCACGGTCGCGTCCGCGGCGGCCGCGAAGAGCGCGCGAAAGAATGCGCCGTCGGCGATCGGGCGATCGGGCATACCGGATCTTAGCGTCGCGGGCGTCTCGGTCGCGTTTCTGCGGGTTTCGGAGCGGCCCGCCCGCGCGCGATCTTCGCGGCGCTCTGGCCGGCGGCGGCGCCGCGGTAGGCCTCCTCGAGGAGGCCCGCGAGGAGCTTCCAGTCCGTCCTGCCGTCCAGCTTCACGCCCACCCAGCCGCCCTTGCCGACGTACGGCGGGACGTAGAAGCGCTCGCGGTCGGAGGCGACGAGCTCCTCCTGCGCGCCCTCGGGCGCCTTCAGCCACACGCCGGCGAAGCCGACGCCGTGGTGGTCGTCCGCGAACATCGCGAACTGGCGCTCGCCCACGCGGAACGTGGGCGCCATCCACGCGACCTTCTCGTACGCGCCGGGGAGGCCGAGGCAGATGGCCCGCAGGCGGTCGAGGGTATTCACGGCCCTGCTGATCTCAGTTTCCGCAGCCCGGCCCCGCCGCCGCCGACTTCGCGGGGAGCGCGAGGTCGAACGTCGCGTCCCACGAGTACTTTTCCCCGTCGCTCGTCTTCCCGCCCGTGGCGCGGCCGGAAATCCTCCCGCCCGGGTCGATGGTGCCGGCGAGCTTCTGGAAGGCGAGGTTCTCCTTCTCCGCGGGCAGCTTGAAGACCCACTGACGGCTGACCATGACGGAGCTCGCGAGGTTGACGCTCAGCTCGACGCTCTTGACGGCGTCCGGACCCGCCTCGGGCTTGCCGGCGCCCGGGCAAAACGCCATGTGCATCATCGTCCGGGGCTTGCCGGCCTCGTCCTTGTCCTTCGCGTACGAGTTGAGGTGGAACATGTCGACCTCGGCGGCGGTGAACGGGGCGTCGGAGAACCACAGCGTCACGCTGTGCTCGTCCTCGTAGAGGGCCACGGCACAGTGCTTCATCGTGACGGCCTTCCCGCCGAGGACCGCCTTGACGGTGCAGGTGTCCTCTGCGAAAGCCGGAGAAACGAGGGCGAGAAGGAGTCCGAGGGCCAGGGCGGCGGTCTTTGTCTTGTGCATGCGCGGAGCCTATCCCCGGGCTAGACTGATTCTCAACCTGTGAAGCGCGTCCTTCTCTATGCCGCGAGCGGCGGCGTCCTGATCGCGGCCCTGCAGTTCATCGAGTACCAGCACTTCGTGCGCGTGTACCCCGGTGAGGTCTACGGCGGGCTCGTGGCCGTGATCTTCACGGCCGTGGGGGCGGCCCTCGGCCTGAGGTGGACGCGGGCGAAGAAGGAGATCGTGGTCCGGGAGGTCGTTCGGGAGGTCCGGGTGCGCGAGAACGGACCGTTCGTCCTGGACGCGGACGCACTCAGGGAGACCGGGCTGACGCCGCGCGAGCACGAGATCCTCGGCCTCATCGCCGAGGGGCTCAGCAACCGCGAGATCGGGGAAAGGCTTTTCGTGTCGGAGAACACAGTGAAGACGCACTCGGCGCGCGTCTTCGAGAAGCTGGGCGCCTCTCGCCGGACGCAGGCCGTCCAGGAGGGCCGGCGGCGGGGGCTGATCCCGTGAAAACGGGTCGACGAAAGGGTGAAATCCGCGCTTCTGATGCGAAATCACCCGAAGGGATGACGACAAACGCCCGCCCGCGGCCGTAGGTTGCCGGGCGAAAGGGACACGGACATGAAGAAGCAGGTTCTGAAGTTCGGGCTGATCTGCGGGGCGATTCTCGGAGCGATGACGGCGGTCATGGTGCCGCTGTGCATGAACGGCACGGCGAGCTTCGACAACGCCGAGATCTTCGGCTACACGATCCAGGTGCTCGCGTTTCTCCTCGTCTTCTTCGCCATCCGCTCGTATCGCGAGAGCCCGGGAGGCGGGGCGATCACGTTCGGGAAGGCCTTCCAGGTCGGAATCCTCGTGACGCTCGTCGCGGCCGCCGTCTACGTCGTTTCCTGGGAGATCGTCTATTACAACTTCATCCCCGACTTCGGGGACAAGTACGCCGCGCACATGCTCGAGAAGATGAAGACGAAGGGCGAGAGCGCGCAGGCGATCGAGAAGGCGACGCGGGAGATGGCGAAGTTCAAGGAGCTGTACCGGAACCCGCTCTTCAACGCCGGGATGACGTTCCTGGAGGTGCTGCCGATGGGCCTTCTCGTGACGCTGGTGTCGTCGGCGATCCTCAGGCGAAAAACCCCGCCGCCGGTCCCGGCGTAACGAGGGCACATGCGACTCGGACCGCACCGGATCCTCTTCGCCGGGCCGCTCGCCGTGGCGGCCGTCGCCGTCGCCGCGCTCGCCGCCGGAGCCGGAGAGACTCCGGCCCGGCTCGAGCCGTGGACGAAGGGCACGCTCGACGTCCACCAGATTTCGACGGGCCGCGGCAACGCGGCGCTCGTCGTCTTCCCGGACGGGACGACGCTGCTCTTCGACGCGGGCGACGCCGGGGACGGCGTCCCGCTCGCCACCGCGCTGCCCGACGCGTCGCGCGGCGCAGGGGAGTGGGTGGCCCGCTACGTGAAGCGCACGGCGGGCGAGGGCGCGGTCCTCGACTACACGGTCGTCTCGCACTTTCATCCGGACCACGTGTCCGGCCTCGGCAGGGTCGCCGCGCTGCTGCCGATCCACAGGTTGATCGACCGCGGCTTCCCCGGCTACGGCGAGCCCGCGGCGCCGAAAGGAGCCGTGTTCGACGATTACCGGCGCGTCGCCGAGGACGCCGCGAGGAAGGGGACCGTCCGCGAGCGGGCGCGCCCCGGCCGGGCGGACCAGATCGTCCCCGTGCGCGCTCCGGGCGATGCGGCCGCGTTCTCGGTGCGCGTCGTGGCCGCCAACGGCGAGGTGTGGACCGGCAGGGGCGACGCGACCGCCCGCCGGTTCCCGGACCTTTCCGGCGTGCCCGCCGAGGACCGGCCTTCCGAAAACCCGTGCAGCGTCGCGCTGCTGATCCGGTACGGCGGCTTCTCGCTCTACACGGGCGGCGACCTCTACGGCGCGCCCGAGCCCGGTGCGCCCGCGTGGTGGGACGTCGAGACGCCGATCGCGAACGCGATCGGAAAGACGGACGTCATGGTCGTCGACCATCACGGCTCGATCGAGCCCGCGAGCCCGTTCTTCCTCGCGACGCTCGCGCCCCGCGTGATCGTCGTGCCGGCGTGGTCGCCGACGCACCCGTCGCCGGACGTCCTCAAGCGGCTGCTCTCGAAGCGGATCTGGCCCGCGCCGCGCGACGTCTTCGTGACGCGCCTGCGCGACGCCACGAAAGCGGCCATCGGCCCGCGCGCGACACAGGTGGCCTCGGACGCGGGGCACGTCGTCGTGCGCGTCGCGCCCGGCGGCGCGTCGTACCGCGTCTTCGTCCTCGACGACACGAACGAGAGCGGCGCTGTGAAGTCCGTGCACGGCCCGTACGCGTCGTACGGCGCGCGCTGACCCTTCTCAGCCGCGCGCGGGCGGCAGCGGCGGCGGGTCGATCCGCGTCGCGGGCACGGGAGGCTCGGCCTCGCCCATGCGCCGCGTCGCGATGAGGACCGCGATCGTCCACGTCGGCGCGAGGTCGACGGCGGGCACGAGCTCGAGCGCGAACGCGGGCAGGAAGGCCCAGTGCCAGCCGACGAGTGCGACCATGACGATGCCGACGGCGACGTCGAGCACGGCGTCGAACCCCGTGGCCGCGCCGCCCGCGAAGAGCGGCAGGAGGCCGAGCTGCACGGCGTCGGCGGCGACGGCGAGGATGCGGGCCGCGAGGACGCGGCGGCGGGACGGCTCCACGCGCGGACGTTAGGCCCGAACGCGCAGCACGGTCAACTCACGGCGCGTGGCCCACCATGTCCGCGCGCGCGAACTGGGCGACCCCCGCGAGCGCTTCGTCGAGCGTGGCCCCCGTCGCCTCCTCGTAGTCCTCGCCGCGCTTGGCCTCGGCCCGCCAGGCGAGGCCCCACTTGACCCTCCAGCCGTCGTCCTCGAGCTGCTTGAGCGTCAGCTCCCAGCGGCGGTCCCGCTCCCCCCGGAGGGCGACGAGCGCCTGGAACGTGGCCTTCAGAAGCTCGACGTCGAGGCCGTCGAGCTTCACGTCGTCCGGAATCGGGACCTCCAGCGTCCTGCGGGCGTGCATGGCGCCTCCTCCGTCTCGGCCTAGAGGCCGTACCTCTCCACTATCTCGTTCTTCGACTTGCCGAGGATGTCGTGCTTTTTCCCCACCTTGCGGAAGGCCTCGATGGCCCGCTCGAGCTGCGCGGTCGTGTGCGCGGCCGAGAGCTGCGTGCGGATGCGCGCCTGCCCCTTGGCGACGACCGGGAAGAAGAAGCCGACGACGTAGACGCCCTCGGCGAAGAGGTCGCGCGCGACGTCCTGCGCGAGCTTCGCGTTGTAGAGCATGACGGGGACGATGGGGCTCTCGCCCGCCTTGATGTCGAAGCCGGCCTCCGTCAGGAGCCGCCGCCAGGTCTTCGCGTTCTGCTCGAGCCGGTCGCGCCGCTCGGTGTGCGTGGACACGATGTCGAGCACCTTGAGCGTGCCGGCGACGATGACCGAGGCGAGCGTGTTCGAGAAGAGGTACGGCCGCGCGCGCTGGCGGCACATCTCGACGATCTCCTTCCGGCCGCTGACGCACCCGCCCGAGGCGCCGCCGAGCGCCTTGCCGAAGGTCGTCGTGAGGATGTCGATCTTTCCGTGCACGCCGAAACGCTCGGGCGTGCCGCGCCCCGTCTTGCCGATGAAGCCGGTGGCGTGCGAGTCGTCCACGAAGACCATCGCGTCGTGCTTCTCGCAGAGGGCCACGATCTCGTCCAGCTTCGCGAGGTCGCCGTCCATCGAGAAGACGCCGTCCGTGATCACGAGCCGGAGGCGCTTGTCCTTGTGCTCGACGAGCTTCTCCTCGAGGTGGTTCATGTCGGAGTGCTTGTAGGTGTCCTGGGCGGCCTTGCAGAGGCGCATGCCGTCCACGATCGACGCGTGGACGAGGCGGTCGGCGATCATCACGTCCTGGTCGGAGAGGATCGCCTCGAAGACGCCCGCGTTCGCGTCGAGGCAGGACGAGAAGAGGATCGTGTCCTCGGTCCCGAGGAACGCCGTGATCCGCCGCTCGAGCTCGCGGTGGATGTCCTGCGTGCCGCAGATGAAGCGGACGGACGACATGCCGTAGCCGCGCCGTTCGAGGCCGAGGTGGGCGGCCGCGAGCACGTCTGGGTGCGACGAAAGGCCGAGGTAGTTGTTCGCGCAGAGGTTCAGGACCCTCTTGGGCGAGGCGCCGGCGGGGAACTCGACGTCGATCTCGGTGCCCTGCGGCGCGTGGATGAACCGCTCCTCCTTGTAGAGGCCGGCGTTCTTCAGGGCTTCGAGCTCGGCGCCGAGGATTTCCTTGTACGTGGCGGGGAGAGTGGCGGTCGTCATGTCACACCTTCACGGCGGTGAACCGCTCGACGAGGGAGGCAATCTTGTCGACGCTGTCGAAGGCGGCGGGAGAGGCGTCGGCGTCGGGAATCCGGATCGCGTACTTCTTCTCGAGGAAACGCTTGAGGGAGACCATCGAGAAGGAGTCGACGATCCCGCCCGTGATGAGCGGCGTCGAGGTCCCGAGCTCGCGGTCGTCCCCCTCCTCGATGTATTCGCGGCGGACGTATTCGAGGATCGTCTTCTTGAGGTCGTCCATTCAGTCCTCCATGAGGGTGGAAAGGTCGCCGACGGGCTCGCCCCACTCCGGGGCGCGGAGGACCCGCCGGAGGATCTTTCCGCTCCGGGTCCGCGGGAGCGACGCCACGAAGGCGATCTCCTGCGGCATCGCGAGGGGAGAGAGCCGCTTGCGGACGAAGTTCATGATCTCGAGCTCGAGGTCGTCGCCGGCCGTGTAACCGGGCTTGAGCGCGACGAACGCCTTGACGACTTCCATGTTGACGGGGTCCGGCTTTGCGACGGCCGCCGACTCGGCCACGGCCGGGTGCTCGAGGAGCGCCGACTCGATCTCGAACGGGCCGACGAGGTGCCCGCCCGTGTTGATGACGTCGTCGTCGCGGCCCACGAACCAGAAGTAGCCGTCCGCGTCCACGGTGGCGCGGTCGCCCGTGAGGTACCAGCCGTTTGCGAACTTCTTCGCATAGCCCGCGGGGTTGTTCCAGTAGCCGCGGATCATGGAGGGCCAGCCCGGCTTGAGCCCGATGACTCCGACGCGGCCCTGCTTCTGCGGCTCGAACGTGGCCGGGTCGAGGACGGCCGCCGTGATGCCCGGGAAGGGCTTGCCCATCGAGCCCGGCTTGACCGGCATCCCCGGATAGTTGGAGATGACGATGCAGCCGGTCTCCGTCTGCCAGTACGTGTCGTGGAACGGCAGCCCGAACGCCGCGCACCCCCAGTGAACGGCCTCCGGGTTGAGCGGCTCGCCGACGCTCGCGAGGTGCCGCAGCGAGGAGAGGTCGTGCTTCAGCGCCGCCGGCGTCCCCTCGCGCATGAGGAGGCGGATGGCCGTGGGAGCCGAGTACCAGACGCTGACCTTCCGCTTCTCGATGAAGCCGTACCAGCGGTCGGCGCTGAAGCCGGAGTCGAGGACGGCCTGCGTCACCCCGTTCGACCAGGGGCCGATGATCCCGTACGACGTCCCGGTCACCCAGCCGGGGTCCGCGTTGCACCAGTAGACGTCGTCGGGCTTGAGGTCGAGCACCCACTTCGCCGTCAGGTACTGCGACACGAGCGAGGCGTGGACGTGCTGCGCGCCCTTGGGCTGCCCGGTCGTGCCGGACGTGTAGTGGAGAACCGAGGCCGTCTCGGGCGCCGCGGGGAAGATGTGGAAGCGTTCCAGGCGCGGCTCGGCGTCGAGGTCGAACGCGACCTCACCGTCCTCGGCCTTCAACGCGAGGCCTTCCGCGTCGACGACGACGACGGTGCGGAGGGCCGGGAGCTGCGCGCGGATGCGGCGGACCTTCGGCAGGTGCTTCTTCTGGGTGACGATGGCCGCGGTTCCGGCGTCGAGGAGGCGCGTCGCGAGCGACTCCTCGCCGAACGCGGAGAAGAGCGGCTGGGCGACCGCCCCCATCTTGAGGATTCCGACGAAGCCGATGTAGAGCTCCGGCACGCGGTCGAGGAAGAGACAGATCCGCTCGGACGGCGCGAGGCCGAAGCGCGTGAGAGCGGCGGCGACGGCGTTCGAGAGGAGGCGCAGGTCGTCGAAGGTGTACGTCCGCTGGTTTCCGCCGGCGCCCTCCCAGAGGAGCGCCGTCTTCCTCCCGAGGCCCAGGCGGCAGAGCCGGTCGCTGAGGTGCCAGCCGATGTTGACGGGATCGCCGTGGCCCCAGCTCATCTCCTTCTCGGCGATCGCCCAGTCGAATGCCCGGAGCCGCTCCTCGTACGACCCGATGTTGTGCAGGCGCTTTTCTTCGAGGGTCTCCGTCACGTACATGCGTTCACCCCTGAAGCACGACGCTCGCCGCGGCGAGGCTGTCGGTGTGCGAAAGGGAAACCAGGATGCTCTTGACGCCGAGGCGGTCCGCCGCTTCCTTCGCCCGGCCGTGCAGGACGAGGCGCGGGGCCGCGTCGCCCGCCCGCTCGACTTCGGCCTCGTGCCAGAAGTCGTCGGACGCGGGGCCGGCGAGCGCCTTGAGGAGCGCCTCCTTGGCCGCGAAGCGGGCGGCGAAGTGCCGCGCCGGGTACCGCATGGCCTCGCAGTACGCGATTTCAGCCGGCGTGAAGACCCGGTCCCGGAACCCGGCTCCGTCCTTCTCCAGCTCCCTCGCCATGCGGGCGACGTCCAGAAGGTCCGTGCCGATCCCGAGGATCATGGGCGTAGCTCTTCCTGCCTAGACAACTGGGTCCCCCGGCCGCCCGCCGCCATGATTCAACCTGCTCATGCGGGTACGCTAGGGGCGCCATCCGGAAATCCGCTCTCCTCGCCGTCCTTCTTCTCGCCTCGCCCGTCGCGGCCCTGGAGCCGACACGCCTCGTCTTCGACCCCCAGCCGGGTCTGCCGCCCTCGGCGAACCGCCTCGCCGCGGGGACGCGGCCGTGGATGTGGAGCGTGATGGATCTCGTGGGGCTCGACGCGCCGGGGCCGGTCATCCGCGTCGTCCTCGCGCCGGAGTCGTCGCCCCTCGCGCGCGAGATGCCGGCGTGGGTGACGGGATACACGGACGGCGTGACGTCCGACGCGGGAAGCGTCGTCGTGATCCTCGCCGAGCGCACGCCGTCGTATCCGGACGGCGGCCTCGAGGAGGTTCTCGCGCACGAGGTGGCGCACGTCCTCATTCACCGCGCGGCGGCCGGGCGGCGCGTGCCGCGCTGGTTCGACGAGGGGCTCGCGATGCTCGCGGCGCGCACGTGGCGCTGGCGCGACCAGACGGAGCTCGCGCTGGGGCTGCTGTCGGGCCCGCGCGTGCCGCTCTGGAAGCTGGACGACCTGTTCGAGGGCGACCGGCGCCAGGTGGAGCGCGGGTACGCGCTGTCCGGAACGCTCGTGCAGGACCTCCTCGAACGCTACGGCTCCGCGGTGCCGCGCATCGTCCTCGCGCGCCTCGCGCACGGAGACACGTTCGAGCAGGCGATTCGCGGCGCGACGGGCGCCACGCTGATCGACGTCGGCGAGGCGTTCTGGGACCGGCAGGGCACGCTCAAGCGCTGGATCCCCATCCTCACGAGTACCGCGGTGCTGTGGTTCGGGATCTCCGTGCTCGCGATCGGCGCGGGAATCCGGAAGAGGAGGCAGCGCGCGGCGCAGGCAAAGGCGATGGAAGAGGCGGAGATTCCGGCGGCAGGCCCGGACGAAGAGCCGACCCCGCGGGACGAGACCGTGAACTGAAACCCCCTAAGTGGCTCTCCGCGTTCGGGTTGTGTCGTATTCCAAGCAGGAAAACGGGAAAGGCCCTATACTTCCCCCGTTCGCACTCCTTTCTATGTGACGGAGCGGACCGAGAACCGAAAGGTCCCCGTCGACCTCAACCGTACCCTCCCCACCATCTCTCAGTCGCGCACGTCCAATCGGCCGCGCGTTTTTCTAAGGAATCTCATGAAGCTCTACGTTGGAAACCTGTCCTATTCCGTTAACGACTCCACCCTCAAGTCCCTGTTCGAGCCCTTCGGCAACGTCGAATCCGCCCGCGTGATCTCGGACCGCGACACCGGCTCCTCGAAGGGCTTCGGCTTCGTCGAGATGTCCGACGAGGACGCCAAGAAGGCGATGGGCGCCCTCAACGGCCGCGAGCAGGACGGCCGCGCGCTCAAGGTCAACGAGGCCAAGCCCCAGGAGAACCGCGGTGGTGGCGGCGGCTTCGGCGGCGGCCGCAACCGTTACTAAGTAACGCTTCGACCGGGTTCAAATTCGGCGCCGGGCGGAAACGCTCCGGCGCCGTTTTCTTTTTCCGGAATAGACTCCCCTCCTCGGGAGGGTGCCCATGCCGTATCGCCTCGTCTATTCCTCCGAAGCGGCGCCGGATCTGACGCCGGCCGAACTCGAAGGGATGCTCGCGGAGTCGCGGATCCGCAACAAGGCGCACGGGATCTCGGGCGTCCTCGTCTTCGTCGACGGCGCGTTCCTCCAGGTCCTCGAGGGCGAGAAGAACGACGTCGTCGACCTGATGAGCCGGATCGACCGCGACCCGCGGCACCGCGGCGTGAAGGTGTTCTACGAGCAGGACGTCGACGAGCGCGCGTTCGACTCGTGGAGCATGGCGTACCTCTCGCCGAGCGCCGCGGAGGTCGCGAAGTGGGCCGAGCTCGAGGGCGCCACGACGATCGGGGACGTCCTCGCCTCGGTCGAGGCGCACCCAGGGCGGCTGCCCGGAATGGTCGTCAACATCCTGAAGGCGCTCGCGAAGAGCTAGCCTGCCGGGGCGCGCCGCCGGTCGACGACGTACGAGCGGTCGATCTTCGCGAGGCTCGTCGTCCCCGCCTGGCGCATGACCATCTCGAGCTCGCGCCGGAGAATGTCGAGCGCGGCCTCGACGCCGGCCTGCCCGAACGCGGCGAGGCCCCAGACCTGCGGGCGCCCGATGCCGACGGCGGTCGCGCCGAGCGCGAGCGCCTTGAAGATGTCCGTCCCGCGGCGGATGCCGCCGTCGAGGATCACGGGGACGCGGCCCTTCACGGCCGCCGCGACCTCGACGAGGCTGTCGATCGACGGCCGCAGGCTTTCCTCGGCGCGGCCGCCGTGGTTCGAGACGACGATGCCGTCGACGCCGTTCGCGAGGCAGAGCTCGGCGTCCTCGCGCGTGACGATGCCCTTGAGGAGCAGCTTCCGGGGCCAGGCGGCGCGGATCTTCGCCACGTAGTCCCACGTGGCGTCGGGCGGGAAGATCCACGTGACCTTCGAAACGTCGAGCCCCTTGAACATCGCCCGGCGGGGGAGCGCGCCGGCGACGTCGAACGGGTCGGCGACGTGGCAGGACGAGCAGTCGCGCGTGTCGAGGCGGCGGCCGCGCACGACGGTCTCGCGGTTGGATCCGCCCTGCAGGTCGACGGTCAGGACGAGCGCGGGGCAGCCGGCGGCCTCGGCGC
This sequence comes from Thermoanaerobaculia bacterium, assembly GCA_044229475.1. GTDB lineage: Bacteria > Acidobacteriota > Thermoanaerobaculia > UBA5066 > UBA5066 > Fen-183. Next base: position 31,152 of record JBGASW010000008.1, read on the forward strand.
GCTTCATGAGGCCCTGCGCCACGGACCACTGGTCGGTCGGATAGAGCTGGTACCAGACGGGGCCGCCGCGCGCGGCGGCGACGTCCTCGACGCCGGTGGACGAGAGCGTGGAAAGGATCTGCAGGGTCCTGCGCGAGCGCGCGGCGCGGGCGGTCGCGATCTCGGCGTCCTCGTGGAACGCGTGCTGGCTGGACACGGGGCAGAGGACGATGGGCGTCTCCCACGCCGTGCCGAAGAGCGAGACGGACGTGTCGGGCTTGTGCGCGCCGGCGAGGCGGCGGACGCGCAGCGCGAGGTTCGCGTAGCCCTCGCTGTTCGCCCTCAGCGTCGCGTCGCCGTCGACGCCGGTCGCCATGTAGCCCCAGTGGGCGGGCGGAAGGTTCTTCTTCGCGATCGCCTCGAGCTCGAAGACGTCGAGCGCCTTCCCGGCGGAGTCCGCGAGCGGCTCGCCTCCGTCGGCGAACGCGTCGAGGCCGCCGAGCCCGGCGAGGAGCGGGCTCGCCGCGAGAAAGCGCAGGAAATCGCGGCGGGCGAGGTCGTTCACGAAGGCCGCTACTTCGGCGGCACCGCGCCGCCGGCGGGCCACGTCGTGTCGCCGATGCGCGTGAGCGTCATCTCGAAGAAGCGGACGGGATCCTTGCCCGGCTCGAGGCGGTCGCCGACTTCCTTGAGCGTGCCGTCCTTGATGACGGCCGTGTAGCGGATGGTCATTGGCCCGGCCGGGATCTCCCACGTGTAGCCGTCCGGCGTGGGCTTGATGACGAAATCCCCGACGCTGCCCATCGCGTACGAGTGGAGCGTGTACGCGTTCTTCGCGGGGCTGAACGAGATGGTCCCGAACGCGTTGAAGGAGACGCGGCCGTCGGCCTCGTAGCCCTTGCCCTCGATGACCTTCACGGAGCCGTCCAGGAACGGGCCGATGCGCTCAGTCTGCGTGATCGTGTGCTTCTCGCCGGAGGGGAGCAGCGTCCACGCGGGGCCGCGCCACACGCCGTCCATCGCCGCGAAGGCCTTCAGCGCGTCCTTCTGCGCGGCGAGGAGCGCCGCCGGATCAGGTCGTCCCTGCGCGAAGGCGGGAGCGGCCAGGCAGAACGCGAGCATCAACGGGAGACGGCGGTGGTTTCGCATGAGACGGATTCTCTCTCACTCCGGGTACGGCGCCGTGAGGAGCGCCGCCATCGTCCGCATGCCGCTCAGGTAATGGCCCATGCGCAGGTTCTCGTCGTACGCGTGCTGGTTATTGTCCGGGTTCACGACGGGAACCTGCACGAACGGCGCCTTGAGAGGCCCGACGATCGCGTGCGTCGGGAGCGTTCCGCCCATCATCCGGATGCGCACGAGCGGCGCGGAGGGCCACGCGCCGGAGACGGCGTTGGCTGCCCAGCGGCCCACGGGCGCTTCGAACGCCTGGCGCGCGGCCTCCTCGGGAGCGTGCGCGTCGAAACGCGCGAGCTTCGGCCAGCGCGCGCGCTCGTCGTCGGTCGGGTCCTTCTCGACGAGGTGCCAGCCCTGCGCCTCGACGTGCTTCTTCAGGAGGCCGAGTAGGAACGCCGGGTCGGACTCGGGCGTCGTGCGCAGGTCCAGCTCGGCGACGGCGTCGCGCGGGAGGACGTTCGCGGCCTTCTCGCCCACGCTCGCCGACGCGAGGCCGCGCACGTTGAGCGACGGGTACTGCAGCGACTCCTGGTACGTTGCGCCGACCTTCTCCGGCTGCGCGATGCCCGTCCGCTTCTTGAGGGCGGCCTCGTCGTCCGGCACCTCGGCGAGCACCCGGCGGTCCGCGTCGGTGAGGTTCGTGCGGCCGTAGTACCCGGCGACGGTCACGCGCCCGTCCTCGTCCTTCATCGAGGCGAGGAGCTTCGCGAGACGCAGCGCGGGATTGGGCACCCAGTTGCCGAAGTGCCCGCTGTGGAGAGGCGCGCGCGGCCCGTAGACGGTGAGCGTGACGCCGACGACGCCGCGGTTCCCGAAGGCGAGCGTGGGCCGGTCCGAGGCGTGGACCGGCCCGTCGAGGAGGACGACGGCGTCGGCCGAGAGGAGCGCGGCGTTCGAGGCGACGGCGGCGGCGATGCCCGGCGACCCGGCCTCCTCCTCGCTGTCGAGGAGGACCTTCACGTGGAAGGCCGGATCGATCTTCTTCGCGCGCAGGAGATCGAAGACCGCGAGGAACATGACGATCGGACCCTTGTCGTCGGAGGACGAGCGCGCGAAGACGCGCAGGTCGCGGTCGAAATCCGGCTTCAGAAGCTCGGCGCGGTCGACCTCCGCCCACGTCCCGTCCGCGCCGCGGCGCTTGACGACGGGCAGCCACGGGTCCTTCTGCGCCCACTGCGAGGGGACGACGGGCTGGGCGTCGAAGTGAATGTAGAAGAGGACGGTCTTCTGCGCCGGCCGGGCCTTGCCGTACTCGTTGAAGACGAGCGGGCGGCCGTTGTTTTCGATCTGGCGCGTGGCGAACCCGCGGCGTGCGAACGCGGCCTCGAGCCACGCGGCGTTCTTCTGGATGTCCGCGGGCTTCGCGGAGTCGTTCGGGAGGGCGAGAAGGTCGAGGAACTCCGGGAAGGTCGCGGCGGCGGCGGCCGCGATCGAGGCGTCGTCGACGCCGGGGGGAAGGACCGCGTGCGCGGGAAGCGCGGCGGAGACGAGGGCGGCACCGAGGCACAGGGCGAGGACGGTCGATCGCATGCAGCCCTCCGCGGGTACTCTACAGCCGTCCCCAACGACGTCGCCGGCCGGAGTAGAGTAGGAATCTCATCGAATCGACGCGGGCGCGACGTGGGCGACGAAGAGCACGCTGCGCGGCGTGGCTTTGGAAGGTGATCGCACGCTGACTTGAGCTTTCGAGAATGAGCCGTCGGGAGGGGCCATGTTGCGTGAATGGATCCGCGGGCCGGTGCTCGATTCGTGTCTCGAACGTCATGCGGGCCGGAACGCCGACCTCAACTTCATCCTCAGCATCTACCTCAATCGCGTCGAGCCCGACTCTTCCGGCCTGTATCCCGACGCCTCGGGAGGGATCACCCAGATCCTGCGCTGGCCCGACAACGAGTGGAGGGATTTCCGCGGGAGGTTCTACCGCGAGGTCACGGGCTTTTTTTCCAGGAGGTTCTGGCTCATCCCGCCCCGGGGGTACACCGGTCTCGACTGGCCCGAGGGCCGGCCGACCCACCGCCCAAACGTAGCGTGCGGGTTGACTCTCTGGATACGCGACCGGCCCGAGCACGCCAGAATCATCGTGAACTGCATCTACCCGGTCCCGGGGCAGGCCATGCGCTCGGGCGTGTCGCCCGGGAACCACTCCGGCGAATTGAACGCAGTCGATGCGAGCTACGAGGACGTGCAGCCCGTGCCGGGCGAAGTCCAGATTCACATGACCGCCCTGCACGAGGTCGGGCATCTGCTCGGCCTCTCGCACGTCGCTCGTGACCCCGCCAACTGCCCCGTCGACAACGCAGTTGCATGCTACGGGACGACCGCATGGCAGCGCGGCGACCTGATGGGGTGGGGATGCCGAGTGGAATACTGGCATTCGTGGCCGTGGCGGAACCGTATCCGCTATCACACCGGCATCGGCGGGTGGAGGGCCGTCATGACCCAGCCCGATCCGCAGCCGCTGGGCGTCAACCAGGGGATGGACGCCGGAATCCGTGGTCCCGCGACGGGGGTACCCGGCATCCGGGATGGTGGCATTTAGGTCGCAGACACCTCGGGTAGACGAGGACGGTGAAAAGGCCGAGGGGGGATCCGTTTTTCGGATCCCCCCTCGATATGGTGGAGGCGGGGGGAGTCGAACCCCCGTCCGAAGCGCCCGAACGTCGAGATTCTCCACGCTCAGTCCGGACTTGTTTTTTTAGCCACCGCGTCTTCAGGTCCGGACGACCGGGCGCGGCAGCGATCCTGAGCTTCTCGGGCCATCTCTTCAGGCGGCGGAGATGATCCCCAGTCCGGATTTCGCGTCAAGCGCCGAGGCGCCCCGGACAGGCTCCCCGGCGCCCGCCGTGGCTAATTAAGCCGCGAGAGCGTAATCGCTGTTGGCGATTGAATTTGACCGTCGTTTTTACGAGCGAACGGCCGTGCTCGGCGTGCTCCTCGATCGCTGAATGCCCCGTCGAAACCGGGACGCCCCCGACCGTGACACCAAGGATAACAGGTCGGGGGCGCGGAAAAGTCCCGGAGTCGCCATAATTCGCGGGTGACGCGCGCGACGGCCCGGCTCCTGATCCTTCTCGCCGCCGCGGCGCTCTCCTCGCTGTTCGGCTCCCGCGCGGCGCACGGGGAAGACGCATCGCTCGCGCGGGACGGCAAGCCCGCCGCCGTGATCCGCGCCGAGGAGCGAGACGGGCGGACGTACCTCCTCGTGAACGACGCGGTCGCCGCCCTCGACGGGACGATCACCTGGGACGAACGGACGCGCTCGTACGAAATGAAGGTAAAGGGCCGCACGGCGGTCTTCGGCGCGGAGTCGCCGATCGCCGTCGTGGACACGAAGGTCGTGAACCTCGCGTCCCCCGTCCGGGCGTCGAGCCTCGGCGCGTGGGCCGAGCCCGAGTTCTTCGTCCGGGTGCTCGGGCCGCTCTCGGGCCAGGCCCTCGCGTGGGAGAAGGCGACGCGCACGCTCTCGGCCCGGAAGTCGGAGTTCGTCGAGGTCGGCGTGGAGCCTTCCGTCGCGGAGCTCGGCGACGTCACGAAGATCGTCCTGAGGTTCTCGCAGTCGCCCTCGTACGCGGTGGAGACGTCGCCCGAGCAGGTCGTCCTGCACTTCCCGGGCGCGCGCCTCACCGGGCCGCCCCCCGAGCGCGTCCTCGACTCGCCGCGCGTCGCGCGGCTCCTCGTGCGCGGCGGCGAGGTGACCGTCGTCTTCCGGGAGAAGGGCCTCGCGGCGAACGTCTACGCGCTCGGCACGCCGCCCCGCCTCGTCGTGGACGTCACGCGCAGGGCCGGATCCGGGCCCTCCGCGGCGCCGGCCGCGCCGGTCCCGGCGCCCGCCGCCGCGAAGACCGCGAAGACGATCGTGATCGACCCGGGCCACGGCGGGACCGAGGAAGGGGCGAAGGGCCCGGGCGGTTCGTTCGAGAAGGACGCGACGCTCGCGCTGGGCAAGACGGTCGCCGAGACGCTCCAGCGCCGCGGCTACCGCGTCGTCCTGACGCGCACGACCGACGCGACGGTGGGCCTCGAGGACCGCTCCACCGCCGCGAACGCCGCGAAGGCGGACGTGTTCCTCTCCCTCCACTGCAACGCGTCCCGCGCGGCCTCCGCGCACGGGACCGAGGTCTACTACCTCTCGCTCGACGCGTCGGACCGCGCGGCGGCCGCGCTCGCCGAGAGCGAGAACCGCGCCGCGCCCGGCGCGGCCTCCGCGGAAAAGAACGCCGCGGTCCGCGACCTCGACCTCATCCTCTGGGACCTCGCGCAGAACCAGCATCTCGGCGCGTCCGCGCGCCTCGCCGAGATCGTGCAGGCCGACTTCAACCGCCTTCTCGGGATCACGACGCGCGGCGTCAAGCAGGCGCCCTTCCGGGTCCTCATCGGCGTGAACGCGCCCGCCGTGCTCGTCGAGGTGTCGTTCATCACGAATCCCGACGAGGAGAGGAAGATCAACTCCGAGGAATTCCGCCGCCAGGTGGCGGACACGCTCGCGGGCAGCCTCGAGACGTACTTCCGGTCCGCCGACGGCGCCGCACCCGTGCCGTACGCGCCGAAGAACGGCAAGAGCTGAGTCCCGTGGCGCGCCGCTTCGCGCTCGCGCTCGTCGCGATCCTCGGGCTGCTCCTCGTCGCGTTCCTCGTCATGCGGAGCGTCCGGAACCCGAAGGCCGGCGCGCCGCCCGTGCCCGCGCCGCGCCCGACGGCCGTCGTGCCTCCGACGCCCATCCCCGCGCGCAACGTGACGCTCTTCTTCGAGTCGACGGAGGGCGACGGCGTGCTGCACCCCGAGGCGCGCGACGTGCCCGTCGCGGCGGACGACGTCGCGTTCCTGCGGTCGGTGGCGTCCGGCGTCGTCGAGGGACCGCGCAGCGCGGACCTCATGCGGCCGTTTCCCGAGGGATGGACGCTGCGCGGGGCGTATCTCCTGCGCGACGGCGTGGCCGTTCTCGACGTCGCGCCGCCGCGGCCCCCCGCTCCCCCCGAAGCCGCCGGGCCGGGGACGTCCGAGCCGCCGGCCGCGGCGCCGCCGGCCCACGTGAAGTGGCAGACCGGCGCGCACGAGGAGGACGCCGCCGTTCAAGCCCTCGCCGTCACGGTCGGCAAGAACATGCCGGGCGTGACGCGCGTCGTCCTCCTCGTGGCGGGCGAACCCTCCGACACGCTCGCGGGACACATCGACCTCGCGCACCCGATCGCACCGGATTACACGCGCGCCGCCGCGGAGACGCCGCGTCCCGCGCAGCCGCCGCCGACGGCGACGCCGACGCCGGCACCGACCGTGACGCCGACGGCCGAACCGACGAGGGCGCCCACGAAGGCGCCGAAGCCGGCGAAGCCGCCCGCGAGGCCGAAGGGGGAGACGACGTGAGCGACGACCGGCCCATCGGCCTCTTCGACTCGGGCGTGGGCGGGCTGACCGTCCTCGACGCGATCGCGCACCGGCTTCCGCACGAGCGGCTCCTCTACCTCGGCGACACGGCGCGCCTTCCCTACGGCACGAAGTCGGCGGAGACCGTCCGCCGGTACGCGCGCCGCGCGGTCGGATTCCTGCTCGACCACGGCGTGAAGGCCGTCGTCGTCGCGTGCAACACGGCCTCGGCGCTCGCGCTCGACGCAATCGTCGAGATGTCACCCGTGCCCGTGGTCGGCGTCGTCGCGCCCGGAGCCTCCGCGGCCGTGGCCGCCGCGCGCGCGCGCGAGGCGGCAGGGGAGCCGCGCGGTCCTATCGCCGTCCTCGCGACCGAAGCGACCGTGGCGTCCGACGCCTACGGCCGCGCGATCCATGCGCTCGACCCGGAACGCGACGTGCTCCACACGGCGTGCCCGCTCTTCGTTCCGCTCGCCGAGGAGGGCTGGACCGACAACGAAGTCGCCCGCGCGGCCGCGGCGCGTTACCTCGGACCCGTGGGCGTTTCGGGCGCGCGCGTCGTCGTCCTCGGCTGCACGCACTACCCGCTCCTCGCGCGGACGATCGCCTCGGCGCTCCCGGCCGGAACGGAGCTCGTCGACTCGGCGCACGCCGCGGCGGACGCACTCGAGGCGGTGCTCCCGGCGGCCGCCCGCCGGGAGGGAGGCGAGCCCGGCGAGACGCGCATCCTCGTCACGGACGCTTCGGACCGGCTCCGCCGCGTCGCGGGCCGCTTCCTCGGGCGGCCGGCGGCCGATCTCGCCCTCGTCGACCTGCCGATGTGACGGCCCGCGGGCGGCCGGGCCGCGATAAGAGGACAATCCCCGCGTGAAGAACCCCAACGCCCTCTCCCGTGCCGGCGGCCGCGCCGCGCTTTCGCTGCGTCCCGTCTCGATCGTGTGCGACGCCGTGCCCCACGCGGAAGGCTCGTGCCTCATCACGCAGGGCAAGACCCAGGTGCTCGTCACGGCGTCCGTCGAGGCGAAGGTGCCGCCGTTCCTCCAGAAGACCGGCCTCGGCTGGATCACGGCCGAGTACGGAATGCTCCCGCGGGCGACGCACGAGCGGACCGCGCGCGAGGCCGCGCGCGGCAAGCAGACGGGCCGAACGCTCGAGATCCAGCGCCTCATCGGGCGCGCGCTGCGGGGCGTCGCCGACCGCTCGATCCTGGCGGACCGCACGATCACGCTCGACTGCGACGTCCTCGTCGCCGACGCGGGGACGCGCTGCGCGTCCGTGACGGGCGCGTACGTCGCGCTCATGCTCGCCGCCGGCACGCTCTTCAAGTCCCACGCGATCCGCGGGAACCCGCTGCGCGAGGCCGTCGCGGCGGTCTCGCTCGGCGTCGCGGCCGGACCGGCGCCGGACTCCCGCACGATCCTCCTCGACCTCGACTACGCCGAGGACTCGACCGCGGAGGTCGACCTGAACGTCGTCGGGACGTCGTCGGGACGCTTCGTCGAGATCCAGGGCACGGCGGAGAAGGAGCCTTTCGACGAGGCGATGCTCGGCGAGCTGCTCGCCGCGGCGCGGCGCGGCCTGTCCGAGCTCTTCCGCGTCCAGCGCGCGGCGCTCGAGGGCCGCGTGCCGGACGCGTGGCTGCCGGACCTGCCTCAGGCCCGTGCGAAGAACCCGCGCAGGACTTCGGCGAGCCGGCCCGGATCTTCCAAGAGAGCGTAGTGCCCCCGGCCGGGGAGCTCGAGGAACGTCGCGTCCGGCCGGGCCTTCAGGATCGCCCTCGCGTCCTTCGGCGGAACGAGCGGGTCGCGCTCGCCCGTCGCGACGAGGAGGGGCATCGTCGTCCCCTTCAGGCGCTCGGCGAGCGGGGGCGCGCCGAGGACGCCGTCCACGGCCTTCTCGGTCGCGGCCGCGACGTCCTTGCCGGACGGGCCGGTCTGGGCCTCGACGGCGCGCGCGACGAACGCCTTCTTTCCGGGCGCGTCGCCCTCGAAGCCGTACGCCGCGGCGCTTCTCAGGGACGACTCGGGGACGCTCTCGAGGACGGCGCGGCGCGACATCGCCTTCCACTTGAGCGTGTCCGTGAAGCCGTAGGACGCGGCGCCGAGGGGAGACACGAGCGCGATTGCGGCGACGCGTCCCGGCGCAAGGGCCGCGATCTCCCCGGCGACGCGCCCGCCGAGGGAGTGCCCCGCGAGGAAGACGGGCTCCTTCGGCACCACGCCGAGAACCCACCGCGCGAGCGCCGCCGGGTCGTACCCGCCCTCGGATTTCGGCCCGCGGAAGGAGCCCGGCAGGTCGAGCGCCTGGATCGCGAAGTGCTTCGCGAGCGGGACGCCGGCGTCTGCCCAGTCGGCCGCGCAGCCGCCGAGACCGTGGAGGAGGACGAGCGTGGGTTTCGACTTCTTGGCGGGCATCGCGGAGAATGCTAACGGAATCGGGGCGTAGCGCAGCGGTAGCGCGGCTGCTTTGGGAGCAACAGGTCGCCGGTTCGACCCCGGCCGCCCCGACCAGTCTTCCCGTCAGGCCTTCAGGAGGCTGAGCGGCGGGGCAGCACCGGTGACCTCCCGGATCGCCGGCCCCACGACGGACACGTCGTCGCTGATGACGCTCGCGGCGCCGAGCCGCGCGAGCTGCGCGGCGAACGCGGGGTCGTTAACGGTCCAGCAGTGGACGCCGAGCCCCTCGGCCTTCGCCCGGGCGAAGAGCTCGTCCGTGACGAGGCCGGCCTGCGGACCGATCGCGCGGCAGCCCTTCGGGAGATCGGGCCAGAGCGCGCCGTCGGGCCGGCGCGCCGTCGAGTCGTAGTTGAGGCACGTCTCGATGCGCGGCTCGATCTCGCGGATCCTCCGGAGCATGTCGCCCGAGAAGGAGAGCACGAGCGCGCGGTCGAAGAGGTGCATCTGGGCGATGAGGGCCGCGACGCGGAACTCGAGGAGGCCGGGCCGCGGCGACGGGCCGGCCTTGAGCTCGACGAGGTACCGTCCGGCCGCGCCGTAGCGCAGGAAGACGTCACGCAGGGTCGGGACGAAGCCGCGGTAACCGCCTCGCTCGACGGGCAGCTCGGTGAGCTCGGGGATCGTCACGGTCGCCAGCGGGACGCGGCGTCCGAGGAGAACGATCTCGGAGTCGTGCTGGACGACGGCCTCGCCGTCCAGCGTGAGGCGGACGTCGAGCTCGAAACCGTCGGCGCCGTCGGCCTCGGCCCGGTCGAAGCTCTCGAAAGTGTTTTCGAGCGCCTTCGTCGGGGAGCCGCGGTGCCCGACGACGCGCGTGACGCCGCTCGCGAAGAAGTTCATCGGAGGGATTATCCTCGCCTCCCATGCCTCGCGCTCCGCGTCCTCCCGCCGAGGGTCCGTTCCCGGTCCCGCTCGCGACGATCGACTGGCTCGTCTCGAGGGAAAACCCGGGGGTCAGGGCCGTCGCGCTGCGCGACCTGCTCGGGCGCCCGCCCAAGGATCCCGACCTCCGGCGCGCCCGGCAGGCGGCCGTCCGCGACCCGTTCCTGCGCGATCTCCTCGCGCTCGTCCGCGCGCGGCTCGTGCCGTCGCCGCCGGTCCCGCTCGAGCGGCGGTACGACGGCGGGATGTGGCTCGCGCTGTTTCTCACGGAGTTCGGCGTCGACGAGGCGCAGCCCGCGCTCAAGCACGCGGCCGACGTCCTGCTCGCGCGGTGGGAGAAGACCTTCGTCGAGATCGAGCGCGGCGGCGGGACGGGCGATCTCGACGTCGCGCTGTTCTCGGCGGCGCTCCGCGTCCTCGCGCGGACCGGCCGAGGCGCCGACCCCCGCGTCGTGGGCGGGGCCGAGGAGATCGCCCGGCGCTCCCGGGCCGGCAAGGGCCGCACCGTGAAGGACCTCCTCCTTCTCGGAGAGCTGCCCGAGCGCGCGCGAACGGACACGATCCGGGGCGCGATCGCGTTCCTCGAGACCCGGCTCGTCGAGGCGGAGATCCCCGCCGCGCTCGCCGCGGGCGCGACGCCGGAGATCCTGAAGGCGGGCTACCCGTGCGCGGACGAGACGGACCTCTTCGAGATGCTCGCCGCCCTGAAGGCCGTGCGTCCCGCGGGCCGGCCCGTCGAACCGAACGTCGCGCGTGCTCTCGCGGCGCTCGCGGCACAGGCCGACCACCGGGCGCGCTGGAAGCTCGAGCGCTCCCGGCCCGAGCGGCTGCCGCTCTCTCCCGAGCGCACGGGCGACCCGTCACGCTGGGTCACGCTGCGCGCGCTCACGATCCTCCAGCACTTTCGCGGGCTCGCCGTCCCGAGCACGGCTCCCGCCCGGAGGGCCATGTCGAAATGAGACGCTCCGCTTCCGCCCCTTTCGCCGCCTGCTGTGCCGCGGCGGCCCTCGCCGTTCTCGCCGGCTGCTCGTCCGATCCCGTCCCCGGGCCGCCGCGCGCCGCGACCCACGGCTATCGCGCCCGTGTCACGTTCAAGACGGACGGGATCGAAACGGCGTCGTACGAGATCGCCGTGCGCGGAGGCCTGCGGCGCAAGGGCCTCGGCGACGGCCCCGCGCTGATCCTCGACACGGAGGCGAAGAAGGCGTGGCGGGTCGCCGCGGGCGGGAAGAGCGCGTCGCCCGTGGAGTTCTCCGAAGCCGAGAAAGAGATGCCCGCCGGCATCCCGCTAACGACGGGCTTCGACGAGAAGAAGGAAGCGGCCCGCCGGAACCTCACCCTCTACCACCGCGAGGGCGACGAGGTGTTCGCCGGCCACGCGTGCTCGATCTGGCGCTTCGACGACGACCCGTCCGCCCTGAATTCGCCGACGACGACGTACTGGGCCGCGAACGACCTCGACGGCCTCGTCGTGCGCTGGGAGCGGGAGCTCCCGTCGCCGGGCGGCAAGGGGACGAAGTACGTGATCAACCTCACGGACGTGCGCGTCGGGGCCCCGCCGAAGCTCTTCACGCCGCCCTCCTGAGACACGGGCGCAGCGTCGCTGCTATGCTCCGCGCCCTCCGGCGCGCCGGAGGATCCTCCAGAGGAGTGTTTCCGATGCAGCTCGCCCGAAACCTCGCGGCCGCTCTCACCCTCCTGGCGCTTGCCGTCCCGGCAAACGGCCAGACGCCGAAGGACCCGAAGTCGCCGATCGCCGGAGTTCCGGACGGGCGCGGACCTTCGGGCCCTGTCACGCTCCGGATCGTGTCGCCGAAGGCGGACGACGTGATCGCGATCCCGCCCGCTGAAGCCGGGCAGCCCGCCCCCACGGGCGCGCCCGTCGAGGTCAAGGTCGAGCTCGCGGGATACGAGACGTTCCAGGACCCTGCGACGAAGCAGGGACAGTACGTCGCCCTCATGCTCGACAACTTCCCGACCGTCTTCGCCTACTACGACGTCGCGAAGCCCTGGCTCTTCAAGAAGATCCCGAAGGGCACCCACACGCTCCGCGCGTTCCCGATGCGGCCGTGGGGCGAGTCCATCAAGGACGACACCGCGTTCGCGTCCGTCACGTTCCACGTCGGCGAGAAGGACGGGAAGAACGTGAACGAGCCCGGCGCGCCGGTCCTCGCGGTCGTCTCGCCGCGCGGGAAAGTCAAGTCGGCGTCCGGCAAGGTCCTGCTCGACTTTCTCGTGACCGGCTGCCAGATCGCCGACAAGGGCGCGGTTCCGAGCAGCTGCCGCGTGCGCTACAAGATCGACACCGAGAAGGAAGTCACGCTCTCGAAGGAAGACGCCGTGTGGCTCGAGAACGTCGCGCCGGGCAAACACGCGTGGGTCGTCGGGATCACGAAGGACGACAAGATCGTTCCCGGCCCGTTCACGCTCGTGCAGGGCTCCTTCGATCTCGAGGCTCCGGGCGACCCCGCCGCACCCCCCGCGGCGCCCGTCGGAAAGGCCGCGGGCCAGTAAAATCCCCCGGATGAGCCTCGTCTACGGCGGCGCGGGGACGCGTCCCTGCGCCGTCGATCCCCCCCTCGTCCTCGCGCCCATGGCGGGGATCACGGACATGACGTACCGGCTGCTCCTGCGCCGGATCGGAGGGGTGGGCCTCGTCACGATGGAGTTCGTCTCGTCCGAGGGGCTCACGCGCGGCAACAAGCGGACGGAGCGCCTCCTCCGCTTCGACCCGGCGGAGCGTCCGCTCTCGGTCCAGATCTACGGAGCGGACGCCGAGCGGATGGCGGTCGCCGCGGCCCGCGTCGAGGAGATGCACGTCGACGTCTGCGACATCAACATGGGCTGCCCGGCGAACAAGATCCTCAAGGGCTGTTCCGGGGCCGGCCTCATGCGCGACCTCGGCAAGGCGCGCGCGATCATCGCGGCCTGCGTCAAGTCGCTCCCGACGACGCCCCTCACGGTGAAGTTCCGGCTCGGAATCAACGACCAGACGGAGAACTACCTCGAGCTCGCGCGCATCTGCGAGGGCGAGGGCGTGGCGGCCGTCGCGCTTCACGCCCGCACGGCGAAGCAGATGTACACGGGCCGCGCGGACTGGTCGAAGATCGCGCGTCTCAAGGAAGCCGTCGCGATTCCCGTCGTCGGGAACGGCGACGTGAACACCGCCGACGACGTGCTCGCGATGTTCCGCCAGACGGGCTGCGACGCCGTCATGTGCGGCCGCGCGACGATGAAGAACCCGTGGATCTTCAAGCAGGCCGCCGACCTCCTCGCGGGCCGGCCGTGGCGCGAGGCGACGCTCGCCGAGCGGCGCGACGTCATCCTCGAGCACTTCCGCCTCATCCAGAGGGACCAGTCGGACGCGCCGAAGGCGATGATGTCGAAGCTCCGCACGTTCACGTCGTGGTACACGCACGGCCTCCCGAACGGCTCGGAGCTGCGCCGCCGCATCGCGAGCCTCGACGGGCCGCAGGCGTTCCTCGACGCCGTCGAGGCGTTCTTCGAGACGCACGCGGCGAAAGTCGCGGCCTGAGGGCTCGCGCGCCGCGGCCTGAGCGCTCAGTACGTCTTCGGTTTCGCGTCCGGGGCGAGGGGGCTGACGTAGGGCCTTCCGGCCGTCGCCTTCGCGAATTCGGCCTTCGCGGCCGCGACCGCGGCGGGATCCCTGAGGAGATCCACCGTCGACGCCCCGAGCACCTTCGCGGCGACGAGCATGCCCTTGACGCCCATCGGGGCCGCGGCGCAGGACGCGACGTCCCAGTGGTGCCACGGCGCTCCGCTCGGCGCCGTCTGGACGCCGAGCTCGATGAGCGGGTACGCGGCGCTCACCTCGCCCGTGTCGGACGACGCGGAGGCGCCTCGGCCCTTCGCGTACGGGAGGACCTCGGCCGAGAGCCCCTTCTCCGGGATCCCGACCTCCTTCTGGATCGCTCGTGCGAGGGCCTGGTCGGCTGCGTCCCACCTCGGGGCGCCGATGCGCTCGAGATGCCTCTGAACGAGCCTCGAGATCGTCTCGTTGTAGAGCGGTTCGCGCGTCGTGGCGAGCAGGGTCACTTTCGCCGTCGTCTCCGTCGCGAGACCGGCGCCGTCCGCGGCCTTCCTCAGCCGGCCGACCATGTCGTTCATGCGCTCGCCGGTCGCGTCGCGCACGAACCACTGCACGCGGGCGTAGTCCGGGATGATGTTCGCGGCGAGGCCGCCGTCCTTCACGACGCGGTGAAGGCGCGCCGTCGGGTGGACGTGCTCGCGCATGAGCGCCATCGCGTGCTCGAAGAGCTCTAGAGCATCCAAAGAGCTTCGACCCAGCCAGGGGTTCGCGGCGGCGTGCGCCGTCTTCCCGAAGAACTCGACGTCGAGGGCCGTGATCGCGAGGCGCCCGCCCGAGTAGACGTAGTTCTCGGCCTCCGGGTGCCACGCGAGGACGACGTCCGTCCCGGCGAAGACGCCGTCCCGCAGCATGAACGTCTTGCCGAGGATCTGCTCCTCGGCGGGCGTCCCGTAGACCCGGATCGTGCCGGGGAGCTTCTGCGCGATCCGTTCGCGGTTCGCGGCGACGGCGGCCGCGACGGCGGCGGTCCCGAGAAGGTTGTGTCCGCACCCCTGGCCCGGCGCGCCGGCGACGGCGGGGGACTTCTTCGCCTCGCCGGCCTTCTGCGAGAGGCCCGGAAGCGCGTCGTACTCGGCGAGGATCGCGACGACGGGCGCTCCCGACCCCGCGGTCGCGACGAACGCCGTCGGCATCCCGGCTGCGCCCCGCTGCACGGCGAAGCCTTCCTTTTCGAGGACCTCCTCGAGGAGCGCCGCCGACTTCGTCTCCTGCAGGGCCGTTTCGGCGTACTCCCAGATCTTCCGGGACACGTCCTCCCAGCGCGCCGCGGTCGCGTCGAGGTACGCGTCGGTGCCGGCGGGCGCCGCGGGCGCGGCAGGGCCGGCCGCGAGAGCGAGGCCGAGCGCGAGAGCGGCGGGGCCGCGGAAGGGAACTTGCATCGGGAGCCTCCGAACGGGGGATGTGTCGCTTGAGGAAGACAGCATACGATGGGGGAATGCGAAAGAGTCTCGCGCTGGCGTCGATCCTTCTCGCCCTCGCAGGGGCCGCATCCGGTCAGCCGGCTCCCCCTGCGGACGCCCAGAAGAGCCGGATCGACGCCCCCGGAGTCTCCGTTCCCCTCGACGTGCGCGAGCAGTACCTCGGAAAGACGGGGTCGAAGACGGCCGTCCGGTTCATCCTCTCCGTTTCGCGCGGCGACCTCCGGGGTCCCGCGAGCTCGCCGCGCGTCGTTTCGTTCACGCTGTCGGGCGTCGTGAGCGACGCGAAGGGCGCGAACGTCGACGCCTTCCGGATCCCGGCCGACGTCGACCTCGGCGCCGACGCGGGCAAGCCCGTTTCGATCACGTTCCTGCGCCCGCTGCCGCCGGGGACGTACGAGATCCAGTTCCGCCTGGAAGGCGTCGCCGGCCGTGCGGTCGCGACGCGCGCCGTGACGATCGCCGTGCCGGAAATGAAAGCCGAGTTCCGCGCCGAGGACGCCGGCACGGATGCGACCGGCCTGCCGAGCGCGGCGGCCGTCGTCCTCGAGTCCGAGAACCGCCAGATGCCGGCCCCGAACGCGGGGAATCTCGTGAAGATCCTCGCGCCCCCCCAGGAGGTCCCCGTCGGCCTCCTCCGGATCGGCTGCGAGGTCAAGCCGCCCGTCACGCGCGTCGAGTTCTGGCTCGAGGAGAAGAAGATCCTCGTGAAGAACCGCGCCCCCTACGAGGTCGAGCTCGACCTCGGCAAGGTCCCGAAGAAACAGACGCTCAAGGCGCTCGGCTTCGACGCGCAGGGGAATTTTCTCGACGCCGACGCGTGGGCGATCAACGAGAAGGACGCGCGCCTGTCCGTGCGCCTCCTCGAGCTTCCGAAGCAGAAGGGGGCGGGCGACACGGTCGAGATCAAGGTCGCCGTCCAGTCCATGGCGGGCGGCGTCGCGAAGAAGCTCGAGCTCTACCTCGACGACCGGAAGGTCAAGGAGTGGAACCAGCCGCCCTACGTCGCGATGGTGCCCGTCGCCCAGTACCAGAAGGCGACGCTGATCCGCGCGACGGCCACGGACGAGGACGGGAAGGAATTCACGGACATCAAGCTCCTCAAGGGCGAGTCGCGCTTCATGTCGAAGGTGGAGGTCGACCTCGTCGAGCTGCCGGTCTCCGTCTACGACGGGGAGGGCCGCCTCGTGAAGACCCTCGAGAAGGAGGACTTCACCGTCACGGAGGATGCGGTCAAGCAGGATCTCACGAGCTTCGAGTTCGCCGAGTCGCTCCCGCTCTCCCTCGGGATCGTGATCGACGGATCGGGCTCGATGAAGGACGCGATGCCGATCGTCCACCAGGCGGCGTCCGAGTTCGTCCAGAAGCTCGTCTCCAAGGAGAAGGACCAGGGGTTCGTGATCGAG
The DNA here is from genome assembly GCA_044229475.1 of Thermoanaerobaculia bacterium. Lineage (GTDB taxonomy): Bacteria > Acidobacteriota > Thermoanaerobaculia > UBA5066 > UBA5066 > Fen-183. The sequence continues at coordinate 47,440 of JBGASW010000008.1, forward strand.
TTCCGGGAGCGCCCCGCCCTCCTCGCCCCGATGACGCACCGCGCGGCGGACCTGGAGCGCGCGATCGCCGAGACGCACGCAAACGGCGCGACCGCCCTCTTCGACTCCGTGGTCATGTCGCTCTACCAGTTCCGTGCGACGCCCGGCCGCAAGGCGGTCGTCGTGCTGACGGACGGCGACGACAACCACTCCTGGAGCGACTACCCGACGCTCCGGCGCTACGCGCGCTCGGCGGGAGTCCCGATCTACTTCATCGGGCTGAACCTCTCGTTCCTCGACACGGGCATCAAGGGGCGCATGACGGAGCTCGCGGCCGACACGGGTGCCGAAGCGTTCTTCATCTCGAAGGCGTCGGCCCTGCCGGAGGTCTACCGGAAGATCGAGACGGAGCTGCGCTCGCAGTATTCCCTCAGGTATCTCACGAACTCCACGAAGGGCGAGAACCAGTTCCGCGCGATCGAGGTGAAGCTCAGGGACCCGAAGCTGCGCGCGAAGACGATCCGGGGCTATTTTCCGTAGACGAGCCCGGCGACCGCGGCGGTGTGCGCCGCGGTCGTGCCGCAGCAGCCGCCCGCGAGACGGGCGCCGAGGCGGATCCAGCCGGCGGCGAGCGCCGCGTAGTCGTCAGGCGCGAGGGGATCGCCGTAAGTGTTGCCGTACGCGGCGAGCGGGACGCCGGGCGCCGCCGCCGCGAGGCGCGCGAGATCGCCGGCCAGGCCCTTCGCCGCGACGCAGTTGACCCCGAGGGCGTCGGGCGGCGCTGGAGCCGAGAGGAGCGCGCGCGCGAAGTCCTCGACCGGCTCGCCGGACAGCAGGCGTCCGCGGCCGTCCGTCACGCACGAGGCGACGACGGGCAGCCCGGTGGCCGCCGCGCCTCGCGCGGCGGCCAAGGCCTCGCGGACCGTGTTCATCGTCTCGACGAGGACGAGGTCCACGCCCGCGGCGGCGAGAGCCGCCGCCATCTCCGCGTGCTCGGAAGAGATTTCTGCTTCGGAGGGGACCCGATCAGGACGGTAGCAATCCTCCAGGGGTGCCAGCGAGCCGGCTATCCAGGGGCTGTCGAAGATCTTCTTGGAAGGTGGAGTGAAAGGCTCGCTCGGGCGCCCGGCCGGGCGCCCCTGCTGCGCCCGTTCTTCACCTTTCGAAGAAATCCCAGTTTTCGTCGCCCTTCGCGCTGTGTCTACGGCGAGGGAGAGCAGGGCTCGTTGTGAGAGGGAGCAAGAAGATCCTCTTAGATTCCTCCCGTGCAGCCGGAAGCTCGCGATCGTGAGCACGTTCGCCCCCGCCTCGGCGTTTTCCCGGTGGATCGCCTCGACGAGGTCCGGCGCGTCGACGAGCGCCTGCGCGCTCCAGAGAGGCGCCGGCAGGGGGACGCCGCGGGCGAGCAGGTCCGTGCCCATCGCCGCGTCGAGGACGAGCGGCGGCCCCTCGCGCAGTCTCCGGCGGAAATCCGCTGCGGTCCGGACGTGCACGGCGGCCTCCCCGGAGACGAGGATAGCGGGGCGGGCCTGCTAGCATCCGGGCCATGGCAAACCGTTCGTGGGCCCTCGTCCTCGGGGCCTCCTCCGGATTCGGGGAAGGCACGGCTCTCGCCCTCGCCCGGGCGGGTCGGAACGTGTTCGGCGTCCACCTCGACCGCAAGACCACCCAGCCCAACGTCGAGCGGATCACGTCGGAGATCACGGCGGCCGGCGGGCGGCCCGTCTTCTTCAACATGAACGCTGCCGACGACGAGAAGAGGGCCGAGGCAATCGCGGAGATGACGAAGATCCTCGACGCCGAGGGCCGCCGCGCCGGGATCGACGTCGTCCTCCATTCGCTCGCGTTCGGGACCCTCAAGCCGTTCCTGATGGACAGCCCCGCCGACCGGATCAACCGCGCCCAGATGGACATGACCCTCGACGTCATGGCGCATTCGCTCGTCTACTGGGTCCAGGACCTCCTTGCCGCGGGTCTCCTTGCGGAAGGGGGGCACGTCTTCGCAATGACGTCTTCCGGCGGCCACCGGATCTGGAAATCCTACGGCGCGGTTTCGGCCGCGAAGGCCGCGCTCGAGAGCCACTGCCGCCAGCTCGCGGTGGAACTCGTGACCCGGAAGATCGCGGTGAACGCGATCCGCGCGGGCGTCACGGACACGCCGGCCCTGCGGAAGATTCCCGACAACGCCGCGATGATCGAACGCTGTCTCGCGATCCACCCGGCGGGCCGTCTCACGACGCCCGACGACGTCGCACGCGTGATCGTCGCGCTCGCGAACCCCGGGACCGTCTGGCTTTCCGGCAACGTGCTCGGGGTCGACGGCACGGAAGACATCATCGGCTGACGACGCGATGAGGGAAGCGCGCTTCTTGTCGGCTTCGGCTTGCGCGGCGTTGTCGCTCGCGCTGATGGGCGCGTCCTGCGAGACGGTGCGCCCGAACGTGAAGGCGCAGTCGGACGTCCCGTCGGCCGGGAAGTTCCCGCACGGGATCTTCGGACGCTTCCTCGAGAAGGTCGTCCACGACGGGCTCGTGGACTACGCGACGGCGTCCCTCGAGGAGTCCGGCCTCGAGGAGTACCTCGCCGAGGTCGCGCGCGTCTCGCCGGAGTCGCACCCGCACCTCTTCCCGACGGAGCCGGACCGCCTCGCGTACTGGATCAACGCGTACAACGCGTGCGCGATCCGCGGCGTCCTTCGCTTCAACCGCCCCCAGAGCCTGAAGGAGATCGCGCACAGGTTCGACTCCGAGACGAAGTACGTGTTCGGAGGGCGCGAGCTCTCCCTGAACCAGATTTCGTCGCTCGCGTGGAAGCGCTTCACGGACGCACGCATCCACTTCGCCCTCGTGAAGGCGCGCCGCGGCGGCCCTCCGCTCGCGAAGGACGCCTGGGACGCGGCCGACCTCGAGGACCGCCTCGAGGCCGCCGCGAAGGCGTTCGTCGCGGACTCGCGCAACGTCGACTGGAAGGCGCCGTCCCTCAAGGCCGGGCTCTCGCGCGTGATCCTCGACTTCCGCGGAGACTTCGAGCGCGAGGTCCCGTCGACCGTGTCGGGGGACCCGCGTCTCATCGGCTCGATCAACCGGTGGCGGCCGCGCCTGGAAAAGGTCACGGCGACGTCGGTCTATCCGATCCCGCTCGACGAACGCCTGAACGACGTCTCGAACCGCTGATCCCATGCGCTTCCCGCGTCGCGCCGTCCCGGCCCTGTTCGCGGCGGCGGCCGCCGCCGCCGTCCCCGCGTGCGGGAAGGCGCCCGTGCGCGACGGGGCCGTAACGCCCGCGCCCCCCGCCGTCCTCGAGGGCGGCATCCCTTTGGTGCCCGGCCTCCTCCTGACGCTGCTGCCGAACCTGCCGGGCGTCGACGGCGAGGACGTCCCGGACCTCGCCCGCCGCGAAGTGGAGGTCCTCGAAGCCGAGAACGGAAGGCTCCGCCTGAAGTGGACGGGGCAGGTGCGCGTGGAGAAAGCCGAGTCTGCGCGCCGCCGCGAAGACTGGGCGCGCGCGCGCGCGAACGCGCCGCGAGGCGCGACGCCGGAGCCGGCGGTTCCGGCCGTCTACGAGACGCGGGAGGTCGGGGGCACTCTGTCCTTTCCGGATTTCGGGACGGCGACGGAGCTGCTCCTTCCGGGCCTCTGGCCGGAGGGCAATGCCACGATTCCGGGGTCGACGGCGCTCTGGATCTCCGCGAACGCCCGCGCCGAGCTCAAGGGCGGCGGGAGCGCCTCGGTGCCGCTCGCGGCGTCGGCGCTCTCGCTGCGCGAACCCGGTGCGACGCATCTGCGGCGCGCGATCGACCTCTCCGCGGGCGCGTCGGGCCGCCCCGGCGTCTGGACGGCCGGGCCGCCCGTTTCCTTCGCCCTGCGTGTCGACGGGGAGGACGTCAGGGTTCCCGCGCTCGCGGCGCGTGACTGGTTCGCGACCTACGCCGTTCTCGACGGGAGCTCCCCCGCACTCGTGCTCGCGGCGCTGCCGCAGCTGCCGTCTTCGCCGCCCGCGGATCTCTTCGCTCCCGCGCACGCGATGCGGAGCCTGCTCGGCTACCGCGTCGCCGAGGTGACGCGCCCGAAGGAGAAGAAGTGAGGGACGCCGGCCTCGCCGTCGTCACCGGCGCGTCGTCGGGGATCGGCGCCGCGTTCGCCCGCCTCCTCGCGTCGCAGAAGCGGCCGGTCCTGCTCGTCTCGCGCTCGGGGGAAAGGCTCGAGGCCGTTGCGGCCGGGCTGAACGCCGGCCCGGGCGGCGGGGCGGAGGTCCTCGCGGCCGATCTCGCGACGCCCGTGGGGCGCGACGCGCTCTGGAACGCGACGGAGGGCGCGGGGCGGCCGGTCGCGCTGCTCGTGAACAACGCGGGTTTCGGCCTGAACGGGCCCGAGACGGACCTGCCGTTCGAGAGGGTGCAAGCGCTCCTCGAACTGAACGTCGTCGCGACGGCGGAGCTCACGCACCGGTTCCTCGTCGCGATGAAGGCGCGCGGCGCGGGCGCGATCCTGAACGTCGCCTCGACGTCCGCCTTCTACCCGACGCCGTACTTCTCGCTCTACGGCGCGAGCAAGGCCTTCATCCTGAGCTTCACGGAGGCGCTGCACGAAGAGGCGCTCTCGTTCGGCGTGACCGTCACGTGCCTCTGCCCGGGCTTCACGAGGACGAATTTTGCCGCGGTCGCGGGGATGAAGGAGGGGAAAGAGACGCCGTTTCCCGAGATGGCGCCCGAGGCGGTCGCGAGGATCGGCCTCGAAGCCGTGCGGAAACGTAAGGCGGTCGTCGTGACGCACCCGCTCGACCGCGCCTGGATCGCCGCGGGCAGGCTCGTCCCCCGCTGGGTGCCCGCGAAGCTCGGCGTGCGGTTCTTCAAGAAGACGAAGATCTCTTAGAAGGTCAGTGGCTCCCGGCCTTGTCCCCCCAGAGCTGCTTGAGCCGTGAATCGCGGCCGCAGCCCGAGCGGTAGAAGTTGTACCGGATCGGGTTCTTCTTGTAGTAGCTCTGGTGGTACTCCTCGGCCTTCCAGAAGACTCCCGCCTTCACGATCTCCGTCACGATCGGCGCCTTGAGGACCTTCGAAGCCTCGAGCGCGCTGCGCGACGCCTCGGCCGCGGCCCGCTGCGCGTCGTCGTGGACGAAGATCGCCGTCGTGTACTGGAAGCCGGAATCGCAGAACTGGCCGCCCGCGTACGTGGGGTCGACGTTGTGCCAGAAGACGTCGAGGAGCTTCTCGTACGAGACCTTCTTCGGGTCGTAGACGACCTCGATCGCCTCGCGGTGCCCCGTGCCGCCCGCGCCGACCTCGTGGTACGTCACGCCGGCCTTCTTGCCGCCCGTATACCCCACGGTCGTCGAGACGACGCCCGGGACGGCGTCGTAGGGCCCCTGCATGCACCAGAAGCAGCCCCCCGCAAACGTCGCTTTCGCGAGGCCTTGGGGCGCGGGCGGCGTGGCCTGCGTGGGCTCGTCCGCGCGGGCGAAGGCCGCGAAGACGAGGAGAGCGAAGAGGGGAAGGACGAATCGGGTGTTGCGGCGCATGCGGTCTCCGGAGGGGATACGCGGGGCCTCCCCTCCGTGGATGCCGGAGGGGGGCCGTCTCATTCCCAGTCAGAGAACGTACGGACGAAGGAAGAGTTTCGTGAGCGCGTCGGCCACCGACTGAAAGGCGAGCTCGAGGCCGGCGACTTCCTCGGGCGTGAACCAACCGACCTCGAGCGTCTCGTCGCCGGCGTGCGGCTCGCGGCTGCCGGGGGCGAGGAGCCCGCGGTAGACCGCCACCACGACGGGCCGGCCCGGATACGAAAAGAGGCCGAGAAGCCCTTCCAGGTCCGCGATCGCGCCGCACTCCTCGAGCGTCTCGCGCAGGGCCGCCTCCTCGACGGTCTCCCCCCGGTCCACGTGGCCGCCCGGAAACGTCCACTTGCCGTAGCCGGGCTCGATCGCGCGCTTCACGAGGAGGACGCGCTCGTCGCGGACGATCAGGACTCCCGCCGCGACCTTCGGGTCGATCCAGTGCACGGCGCCGCAGGCGGGGCACACGGGCACGCTGCGCCCCGGGCCCATTTCCTTCGATTCGAGCTTCCGCGCGCACTGCGTGCAGAAGATGGGGAGTTCGTACACCGCCTTCAGGCTACCGCGTTTCGGCGGCCGTGACAGGCGGGGCGCCCGGCCCTACCTTGGAGGGGCTTTCGGCTGTTTTTCGACGTCCTTGACGGATGACGAGGACGTAACGAGAATCCACCGTCCTTGCGGGCCTCGGGCCCGCTTCCCCGGAGGGCCCTTGACCAGCAAAAGCAAGTGGACCGAAGACGACGCCCGGTGGCTCAAGGCCAACTTCGGGCGCATGGACTCCCAGACGCTCTCGCGCAAGCTGGGCCTCTCGCTCGAGGACCTCGAGAAGAAGGTCAGGCAGCTCAAGCTCGTCGCGCACGAGCCCGACAAGACGCGCAAGCCGCCCGCGTCGCTCAAGGAAGCGGTGCGCGAGACTTCGGCGGCGCGCAAGGAGTACGAGAAGGCCATCGACCTCTTCCACAAGCGGCACTTCGACGAGGCGGCCCGGAAGTTCGAAGACCTCATCGTGAAGCACCCCGACGAGAAGGAATTCCTCGACCGCGCGCGCATGTACCTGACGGCGTGCCGGAACGGGAAGAAGGGCAAGGCCTCCGCCGGGGACAGCCCCGAGGAGATCTACCACGCCGCCGTGTTCGAGAAGAACCGTGGAAACGTCGAGAAGGCCCTCGAGCTGCTCAAGAAGAACGCGGGAAAGAAGGACGGAGACGGGCGCAGCCACTACCTCGCGGCGTGCTGCTTCGCGCTGCAGGGGGACGTCGAGCAGGCGCTCCAGGCGCTCCGCAAGGCGATCGCGGCCGACGACCAGAATCGCATCCAGGCGCGGCTCGAGGCGGACCTGTCGGTTCTGCGCGGCACGCAGGGGTTCACGGAGCTCGTCGCGGGAGGCGTGTGACCTCCGTCGTCCTCCTGGCCGCCGGCCGCGGCGTGAGGATGAATTCGTCGCGGCCGAAAATGCTTCACGAGGCGGCGGGCCGGCCGCTGCTCGACCGCGCGCTGGACGTCGCGCTCGCCGTCGCGGGCGAGGCGGCGGCCGTCGTCGTTGTGGTCGGGAAAGAAGATTCTTCGAAGGAAAGAGCGACGGTCGCGTCTCACGTGAGGGCGACCCGTCCCGGCATCCGGATCGCGATACAGGATCCGCCACGGGGAACCGGCGACGCGGTTCGCGCCGCGGCCGCATCGGGCGCGTTCGGGAAGGCGAAGACGGTCGTCGTCCTCTCGGGCGACGTGCCGCTCCTCTCGGTGGACGCGGTGAAGAGCCTCGTCGACGCGCTCGGGAAGGACAAGAGGGCCGCGGTGGCCGTCCTGACGGCGACGCTCGCGAACCCGACGGGCTACGGCCGCATCGTGCGGGACAAGAAGAAGTCGTTTGTTCGGATAAGAGAGGAGAAGGATTCTTCGAATAAGGAGAAGGGGATCCGGGAGATCAATACCGGGACCTATGCGTTCGATCGGGCGTTCCTCGAGAGCGCGTTGCCCCGTCTATCTTCTAAGAACTCCCAATCCGAGTTCTATCTCACCGACGTGCTCTCGCTCGCGCGGAGGGCCGGTCGCCGCGTTCTCCCCCTCGAAGGCGATCCTTCTTCCGCGCTCGGAGTCAACTCCCGCGAGGACCTCGCGGTCGTGGACCGCCTCCTGCGCGAGCGCGCCGTCGCCGCCGCGATGAGGGGCGGGGCGACGATCCTCCGACCCGAGACGGTCACGCTCGACGAGTCCGTCGTCCTCGAGCCGGACACGACGATCGAGCCGTTCGTGACGCTCCTCGGAAAGACGCACGTCGGCGCCGGAACGGTCGTCGGCCAGGGCTGCGTCGTGAAGAACACCGTTCTCGGAAAGAACGTCACCGTGAAGCCGTACTGCGTCATCGAGTCGGCCTCCGTGGGAGACGGATGCGTGGTCGGTCCGTTCGCGCGCCTGCGCGAGGGGACGGACCTCGCCGCGGGCGTCCACGTGGGCAACTTCGTCGAGACGAAGAAGGCGAAGCTCCACGCGGGCGTCAAGGCGAACCACCTGACGTACCTCGGCGACACGGAGATCGGCCCGCGCACGAACGTGGGCGCTGGCGTCATCACGTGCAATTACGACGGTTTCGCCAAGCACCGGACGACGATCGGCGCCGACGTCTTCGTCGGCTCGGACACGCAGCTCGTCGCGCCGGTCACGGTGGGAGACGGCGCGATCATCGGCGCCGGCACGACGGTCACGAAGGACGTCCCGAGGGACGGCCTTGCCGTCTCCCGCGTCCCGCAGAAGAACCTCGAGGGCGGCGGCGCGGCGTACCGGGCCCGCAAGAAGAAGAGCTGACGCGATGTGCGGCATCGTGGGCTACGTCGGCCCGCGCGAGGCAACGCCGATCCTGCTCGACGGGTTGAAGCGCCTCGAGTACCGCGGCTACGACTCGGCCGGCATCGCGGTCGTGGGAGGCGACGGCGAGGTCCGCGTGGCCCGGAGCGAGGGCAAGCTCGGGAACCTGACCGGGAAGCTCGCGAGCGCGCCGCCCCCGGGACGGTTCGGCATCGGGCACACGCGCTGGGCGACGCACGGCCGCCCGTCCGAGGAGAACGCCCACCCCCACCGCGACGCGAGCGGCCGGATCGTCGTCATCCACAACGGCATCATCGAGAACTTCCTCCCGCTCAAGCAGGGCCTGCAGAAGGAGGGCGTCCATTTCCTCTCGGAGACGGACACCGAAGTCGTCGCCCACGCGCTCGCGGCGGCGCGCCGGGCCGCGCCGGACAAGCCGTTCGCCGAAATCGTGCGCGAGACCGTGTCGGGCCTCACGGGGATGTACGCCCTCGTCCTCTTCTCGGCCGACGAGCCGGGAGTCCTCTACGCCCTCAAGTGGGGACCGCCGATCGTCCTCGGCGTCGGGAACGGCGAGAACTTCGTCGCCTCGGACGCGACGGCGCTCCTCCCACACACGCGCGACCTGATCTTCCTCGAGGACGGGGACCTCGCGCGGATCACGGCGGACGCCGTCACGGTGACCGGTTTCGACGGCATTCCGCGATCTCGCCCCGCGAGCCGCGTGCCGTGGGACGCCGTCTCGGCCGAGAAGGGCGGCTACCCGCACTTCATGGCCAAGGAGATCGCCGAGCAGCCGACGGTCGTGATCGAGACGATCGGCAACAAGCTCTCGCTCGAGACGGGCCTCTTCAACGAGGAGGAGATGGGCGTCCCGAAGGCGCTGCTCCGCGAGATCGACCGCATCCAGATCGTCGCGTGCGGGACGAGCTGGCACGCGGGCCTCGTCGCGAAGTTCCTGCTGGAGGAGATCGCGCGCGTCAGGACGGACGTGGACTACGCGTCCGAGTTCCGGTACCGCGCGCCGCTCGTGGACGCGCGGACGCTCGTCGTCGGGATCTCGCAGTCGGGCGAGACGGCCGACACGGTCGCGGCGCTCAAGGAGGCGAAGGCGCTCGGCGGCCGGACGGTGGGCGTCGTGAACGTGCCCGGCTCGGCGATCGCGCGCCTCGTGGACGGCGTCCTCGCGACGCACGCGGGGCCGGAGGTGGGCGTCGCCTCGACGAAGGCGTTCACGACGCAGCTCGTCGCGCTCGTCCTCTTCGCGCTCTACGTGAAGTCGGTCCATTCCGGCGGCGAGACGCCCGTGGAGGCGGAATTCCTTTCGGCCCTCGCGCGCCTTCCCTCGGCGCTCCGCGAGACGCTCGCGCTCGAGCCCGCGATCGAGAAGCTGTCGGCGCGGTTCGAGAAGGTCTCCCACGCGCTCTTCCTCGGGCGCGGCGCGCACTACCCGATCGCGCTCGAGGGCGCGCTCAAGCTCAAGGAGATCTCGTACATCCACGCCGAGGGCTATCCCGCCGGAGAGATGAAGCACGGGCCGATCGCGCTCATCGACGAGGCCATGCCCATCGTCGGAATCGCGCCCCAGGACGCGCTCTACGAGAAGACGGCGTCGAACCTCCGGGAAGTCAAGGCGCGGCAGGGGATCCTGTTCGCGCTCGTGAACCCCGGCGACGCGGACGTCTCGACGTTCGCGGACGAGGTCCTCGTGATGCCGAAGGTCCACCCGGCGCTCCAGCCCGTCGTCTCCGTGGTCCCGCTCCAGCTCCTCGCGTACCACGTCGCCCGCCGCCGCGGCTGCGACGTGGACCAGCCCCGCAACCTCGCGAAGAGCGTGACGGTGGAATGAGGATCAGGCCCAGGCCTTCGCTCGGCTGACCGCTCTCTCCCACCCGGCGTGGAGCGCGGCGGCCTCGTCGCGCGACATCGCGGGCTCGAAGCGGCGGTCCGCGCGCACGTTCGCGCGGATCTCGCCCGCGTCCTTCCAGAAGCCGACGGCGAGGCCCGCGAGGTACGCGGCGCCGAGGGCCGTCGTCTCGAGGACCGCCGGCCGCACGACGGGGACGCCGAGGAGGTCCGCCTGGAACCGCATGAGGAGGTCGTTCGCCGAGGCGCCGCCGTCCACGCGCAGCTCGGCGAGCGTGAGCCCCGCGTCCTTCTCCATCGCCCGGAGGACGTCCGCGCTCTGGAACGCGATCGACTCGAGGGCGGCGCGCGCGAGGTGGCCGGCCGTGGAGCCGCGCGTGAGGCCGAAGGCGGCGCCGCGGGCGTAGGCGTCCCAGTGCGGCGCCCCGAGCCCCGCGAAAGCCGGCACGAAGTACACGCCGCCGTTGTCTTTCTCGCTCCCGGCGAGCGCCTCGACGTCGGCGGCGGTCCGGATCAGCTTCAGGCCGTCCCGCAGCCACTGGATCGCGGCACCCGCGATGAAGACACTGCCCTCGAGAGCGTACGTCGGCCCCGCGCCGAGGTCCCAGGCGACGGTCGTCAGGAGACGGTTTCGCGAGGCGACGGCGGAGTCGCCCGTGTTGAGGAGCAGGAAACACCCGGTGCCGTACGTGCACTTCGCGAGACCCGGACGGTCGCAGAGCTGTCCGAAGAGCGCCGCCTGCTGGTCGCCCACGAAGCCCGCGAGGGGGACGGGAACACCTCCGAGGGACGTCGTCGCGAGGGCGCCCGAGGAGGGCACGACCGCGGGAAGCACCTCGCGGGGCACGTCGAGGAGCCGGAGGAGCTCGTCGTCCCACGCGCCCGCGTGGATGTCGTAGAGAAGGGTCCGGCTCGCGTTGGAGGCGTCCGTCGCGTGCACGGCGCCGTCCGTGAGCTGCCAGACGAGCCACGTGTCGACGGTCCCGAACGCGAGCTCCCCGCGCGCGGCCCGCGCGCGGGCGCCGGGAACGTGGTCGAGGAGCCACTTCAGCTTCGACCCGGAGAAGTACGCGTCGAGGACGAGGCCGGTCTTCGCGGTGAACGTCGGCTCGTGGCCGGCCCCCCGCAGCGCGTCGCAGATCGGCGCGGTCCGCCGGTCCTGCCAGACGATCGCGTTCGCGAGCGGGCGGCCCGTCGCGCGCTCCCAGAGGAGCGTCGTCTCGCGCTGGTTCGTGACCCCGATCGCGGCGACGTCGCGGGGGCCGATTCCGGCCTTCGCGAGCGCCTCGTGCATCACCCCCGACTGCGTCGCCCAGATCTCCGTCGGGTCGTGCTCCACCCATCCGGGCTCCGGAAAGATCTGTCGGAACTCCTTCTGCGCGGTCGCGACGACGCGCCCTCCCTGGTCGAAGAGGAGGGCGCGCGAGCTGGTCGTGCCCTGGTCGAGGGCGAGGACGAAGGACATCGGTGCGGCCGATTCTGCCGCAGGGCCCTGCCGTCAGCGGGGGAGGATGCGACTGCATCGGGTCGGCGCTCTGCGCTACCATCGCGCCCCTTGGTCGCCCGCCCGGAAGATCTCCTCGAAGGCCTCAATCCCGAACAGGCCGCCGCCGTCTCGCACGGCGAAGGGCCGCTGCTCGTTCTCGCGGGAGCCGGCTCGGGGAAGACGCGCGTCCTGACGCGCCGCCTCGCGTGGCTCGTCGCGCACGGCGTCCCGCAGGAAGGCATCGTCGCGGTCACGTTCACGAACAAGGCTGCCGGCGAGATGAAAGAGCGCGTCGCGAACCTCCTCGGCACCGAGCGCCCGCGCTCGTACGTCGGGACGTTCCACTCCTGGGGCGTGCGCCTGCTGCGCCGCTTCGCCGACGAGGCGGGGCTCCCGCGCGGGTTCGTCGTCTTCGACTCGGACGACCAGCTCGCCGTCGTCAAGCGCGTCATGAAGGAGGTCGCGATCCCGGAGAAGTCCGCGACGCCCCGGCAGATCCAGTCGAAGATCTCCGCGGCCAAGAACGAGGGCATCTCGCCGGACGACTTCCCGCGGCGGTTCGGAGACTTCCTCGGCTCGCGCCTCGCGGACGTGGCGCGCCGGTACGAGAAGACGCTCCGGGCGTCCCAAGCGCTGGATTTCGACGACCTCCTCGTCCTTTCGGCGAAGCTCGTCGCGACGAACGACGCCGTGCGGGCACTCCTCCGGCGGAGCATTCGTCATCTGCTCGTCGACGAGTACCAGGACACGAACCGCGTGCAGGCCAAGCTCGTGAAGCTCGTGACGGGCGAGGCCGGGAACCTCTTCGTCGTGGGCGACGAGGACCAGTCCATCTACCGCTGGCGCGGGGCGGACGTCTCGAACATCCTCGAGTTCACGCGCGACTTCCCGACGGCGAAGACGGTCCGCCTCGAGCGCAACTACCGCTCGACGGCGCCGATCCTCAAGGCGGCGGGCGCGGTCGTCGCCGAGAACAGGCGCCGGCTCGGCAAGACGCTGAAGGCGACGAAGACGGGCGGCGAGAAGGTCCGGCTCGTCGCGTTCGACGAGGAGCGCGACGAGGCCCGCGAGATCGTCGCGCGCGTCGCCGCGGCCCGCCGCGCCCGGCCGCAGGGCGAGGTGGCGGTCCTCTTCCGGACGAACGCCCAGTCCCGGCCGTTCGAGGACGAGCTCCTGCGCGGGAACCTGCCGTACATCCTCGTCGGCGGGACGAAGTTCTACGAGCGGGCCGAGATCAAGGACCTCCTCGCGTACCTGCGTCTCGCGCGGAACCCTTCGGACGGCGTGTCGTTCCGCCGGGTGGTCAACGTGCCGGCGCGCGGCGTGGGCGCCGCGACGCTGGAGGCGCTGGAGGCGCACGCGTCGGAGAAGGGCCTCACCCTGCTCGCGGCCCTCCACGAGCTGCCCTCCGGCATGACGGAGAGGGCGAAAAAGGCCCTGACGGAGTTCCGGGACCTCGTGAAGCGCCTCGCCGACTTCGGCTCGGCCGAGAACACGGGCGCGGCGGCCGCGATGGCGTTCGCGCTCGAGGAGACCGGCCTCGCGAAGCTCTACGAGAACTCCCTCGACCCGCAGGACGAGGCCCGCCGCGAGAACCTCGACGAGCTCCTCGCGGCGGCGCGCGAGCACGAGCGCTCGGCGTCGTACGGCGGCGAGGGCGACGACCCCACGATCGCCGGCTTCCTCGACGCGGTGACGCTGCGCGCCGACGCCGACGAGGCCGACGAGAAGAAGGGGATCCTCCTCATCACGCTCCACGCGGCCAAGGGCCTCGAGTTCGACGACGTCTTCCTCGCGGGCGCCGAGGACGGCTCGCTCCCGCACGCCTCCTCGCGCGACGACGACGACGCGTTCGAGGAGGAGCGGCGCCTCGCGTACGTCGGGATGACGCGCGCCAAGGAGCGCCTCACGATCTCCTTCGTCCGCCGCCGGATGGTGCGCGGCGAGTGGATGAGCCGCGACCGGTCTCCCTTCCTCGACGCAATCCCGGGGGAGGTCGTCGCGTACGAAGACATGACGTCTGGTTTCGGAGGAAGAACCGGAGATTCGGATTTCTTAGAAGGTAATAGGGGCCGGGGCTACGGCGGGCGGCAGTCCTTCGGTGGGCAGTCGTTCGGCGGGGGGCGCGCCTCGGGCGGCGCAGGGGCGGGCGGCTCGCTGTTTCCCGACTACGAGAACGAATCCCAGGAGGTCGGCGCCCTCCCCTCTTCACCTTCTAAGAAAACTCTCTTCGGACGTCCCCCGATGCGCAGCCTGAGCCCCGTCAGGCCGGTCATGAAGCGGACGCCGCCGCCGCCGACCGCGTCCGGCTACCGCCGCGGGTCGAAGGTGCTGCACCCCGAGTACGGCGTGGGTGTGGTCCTGACGGTCGAGGGCTCCGGCGACGCCGAGAAGCTGGTCGTCTATTTCGACCGCGCGGGCCGCAAGAAGTTCGTCGCGAAGTTCGCGAACCTCTCGCCGGCCTAGCCGGGATCCTTCGCCAGCTCGACGACCGCTTTCCGGAGCTTCCGGTGGGCGTCGAAAAGGCGGACGAAGTCCGACTCGCGCCGGCCGCCCTTGGCGCGGATCACGGCGGCGAGCGCGCGTTTCTCTTCGGGCGACCAGGCCTCGACGCCCGGCAGGACCGAGACGAGCGGCGCCCAGCGCCGGAAGGCGAGGCGCTCGGCGGGCGACCACGCGGCCGTCCGCGCACCGAGAAGGCGGGCCGCCTCCGCTGTCAGGACCGCCTCGGCTCGCTCCCGGTCAGAGCCGAATCGGGATCGCACGGCGTCGACGACGCGGAGGCCGACGTTCGGGAGCTCCACGAGGCCGATCGCGTCGCTGCGCACCCTCCCGCCGAACCAGTAGAGATTCTCCGACGCGAGGACCTTGAGGTCCGGGACGGAGGTTCGGTGCTTCGGGTCCGCGGCCATCCGCCGCTCTTCCTCGTTCATGAGCGCCACGGCGCGCGGGGCGCGGGGCGCGAAGCCGAGCTTGCGATAGAACCACCACGCGCCCGACTGGAGCGCCTCGGGGTTGCCGTAGCCGCCGAGCTGATACGGAAAGATCGTGAAGACGTCCGACCCGAACAGGGCGCGCGTCATCGAGAGGACCTTGCCGTAGACGAGGCCCGACTCGCCGCCGCGGAACGACTCGAAGACGTTGTAGGCGATCTCGGAGGAGCCGAAGAGGGCGCTCGTGAGGACGTAGCCGATCGGGACGCCGTTCTTGAGCGTCAGGAACCCGTAGACGGATTCGAGGAGGAGCCGCCGCTCGGGGACGACGCCGATCGCGGCGAACGCGAGGCCGTCCGGGTACGTCACGAGGCGGACGTCCTGCGGGTCGCCCCACTGGAAGGCGTCGAGGTCCCGCGCGCGCGCGACCATCGCTTCCCGCGCGAGGTCGAGGTAACGCTCCGCCTCCCGGCGCGGGACGGCCGCGACCGAGAGCGGCGGCCGGGCGAGCTCCCTCCGGACGTCGGGGCGGCCCCGGTCGAGCGGCCGCGTCTGGAAGACGACGGGCGCCGTCCGGAGGCACGCGTTCGTCCGCGAGGGCGTACCGGGGCCGGGCTCGAGGACGAGCGGCAGCTCGAGGCCCTCCCAGGCCCACTCCTTCTCGAACGTCCCCCTGCCGACCGTCGCAAGCCTCCGGACGAGGAAGGCGGCGTCGGTTTCGCGAGGGCCTTTGAGGCGGTTCACCCAGCCGCGCGTCCCGAGGTCGAGCTCGTCGAGCGCGGGCGTCTCGGCCCAGAGGGAGACGAGAGGGAGGAGGCGCTCGAGAGCGGCTCCCTTCTCGAACGCCTTCCAGTCGACGCGGAGCTTCCCGCCCCAGCGCGCGGCGAGCCAGCGCGCGGTGCCGGCGAAGAACGGGAAGCGCGTCCTCGTGCCCGCAATGCCGCTGTCCTCCAGCGCGCTGCGGTGGCGTTTCAGGTCGGGCCGCCGGGCGAAGCGCGCGAGGAGAAACTCGGTCCGCGCGAGGACGGCCGCGTCGTCGGGCCAGGCGCGCAGGAAGCACAGGGCCTCGTGCAGGCTCTCGACCTGTTTCGCGGTGGAGAACGGGGCGCGGAGGACGACGTCGAGCGCGACGAGCCGCCGGGCGGCGGCCGCCGGGCCCCTCTCGGTGCGCGCGGCCTCGAGCGCCCGCAGCGCGTCGCGGGGCGTCACGGGCGCTCCTTCGCGGCGGGGCCGAGCGAGCGGCCCGCGAGGAGCGCGGCCGACTCCGCGTCCGCCCACGCGAGCTCCGTCTCGAGAAGGACGCGGCGGCGGCGGCGCGCGGCCGTCGAGCCGGCCGCGGCGCGCTTGAGCTCGTCGGCGAGGAGGCTGCGGTATTCCTGGAGGCGGCGCACGCGGTCGGGCGGGAGGCTGCGCTCGAGGAGGGCGAGCCTCGCGAGCGTCGCGTCGTGCGGGCGGGGGAGCGCATAAGGCTCGGCGAGCCATTCCTTCAGCTCGCGGCGACCCGAGGGCGTCACGCGGTACTCCCGCCGCGGGGGGCCCTGCGGCGAACGGCGTCGCTTGAGCGAGACGAACCCTCCGCGCAGGAGACGGCGCAGCGCGGGATAGATCTGGGAGAGATCCGCGTCCCATCCGCGCGCGGGATCCTCGCCGAGGCGCCGCTTGAGGTCCCACCCGCTGGCCGGAGTCGCCGAGAGGAGGCCGAGGAGGACGTGCGGGAGCGACATGCCGGAAGTATATGAGACTTCACATACCGCCGTGCAAAACACGAGGATTACGCTGTGGAAATCTCGGGGTCCGGAGTGCGCCAGGATGACGTCCGGACAAAAAAATAAGGGGGCTGGTGTAGCCCCCGAATCCCGGAAATACCTTGGATTGGAATGGTTTGAAGTAACGAAGTTACTTCTTGCCCTTCTTCGCCTTCTTGGTGCTCTTCTTCGCAGCTTTCTTCTTGGCCGGCATGGTTTCTGTCACCTCCTTACTGGCAGGTTTCGTTGACAGTGCCGGAAGCTGCGTGCTAGGTTGTCCGCCCCTCGAAGGACGGGGACTAGCGCTTCCGGATTCTGTCGACTGCCCTGAGTCACTTAAGAGCGTCGATCGATTTCAAAAGACCTGGTTCCCGTGAGACGGCATCGTGAATCGATCACGGCGCCGTCTCTTTTTTTCTGCTGAGTGAATTGTATAGAGGCTCGACGGCGCGAATCAAGAATTTTTTTCTTGACGGGCGAAGTTTTTTTCACCCGACCGTTCGTCGCCTCGCGGGGGGTCTCGCGCGCATCCGGGCTAGGATCGCGCGCGGAGAGAATCGGAGCCCTCACATGACAGACGCACTCGTGCTCGCTCACTCGCCCGACTCCGACGACGCGTTCATGTTCTACGGACTGCGCGCGAACGCCGTGGATACGGAGGGCGTCACCTACACGCACACGCTCGCGGACATCGAGACGCTCAACCGCCGCGCGCTCTCGGGCGAGCTCGCGATCACGGCCGTGTCGTTCCACGCGTACGCGTATCTCGCCGACCGCTACGTGCTCCTGCCGCACGGCGCGTCGTTCGGCGACGGCTACGGGCCGTGCGTCGTGGCGCGCCGCGAAGGCGGGCCACGCACGCTCGCGGACCTTTCGGGCAAGCGGGTGGCCGTTCCGGGGACGCTCACGTCGGCGGCGATGTGCCTCTCGCTCTACGCGAAGGACGCGACGCCGGTCGTCATGGCCTTCGACAAGGTCGGCGACGCCGTCAACGCCGGCGAGGTGGACGCGGGGGTCGTGATCCACGAGGGCCAGCTCACGTGGAAGGACGAGGGCTTCCATCTCGTCGCCGACTTCGGCGTCGTCTGGAAGGAGGAGACGGGCCTCCCGCTTCCGCTCGGCGGCAACGCCGTCCGGCGCGACCTCGGTCCGGAGCTCATCGCGCGGGTCTCGCGCGCGCTCGGCCGATCCATCGAGTACGCCCTTGCGCACCGCGAGGACGCGCTCACGGACGCGATGCGCTTCGCGCGCGGCCTCCCGCGCGAGAAGGCCGACCGCTTCGTCGGGATGTACGTGAACGACTGGACGCGTTCCTACGGACCGAAGGGCCGGGAAGCCGTGCGTCTCTTCCTGAGGCGGGGGTTCGAGGCCGGCATCCTGCCGAAGCTCGTCGAGCCGGAGTGGGTGGCGGAGGGTTAGGGGCGTGACGAAGAGCGCGCGGAGGCTCGCGGCCTGGTTTCTCTTTCTCGCCGCCCTCTGGTGCGGGATGCTCGCGTTCTTCGGCGCGTTCGGCGCCCGGGTCGTCCTCGATGCGTCGCCGAGCCGCCACGCGGCCGGCGCCGTGAACAAGGTCCTTCTGGACGTCCTCGACGCCGCGTCGCTCATCTTCGTGCTCGTCCTCGGGCTCCTTCTCGTCTTCTGGAACCGCGCGCGGCCCTGGACCCGCGGCGCCCGGGGCTACGCCGTCCGCTTTCTCGCGATCGCGGCGGTCGCGGCCGCGGCATCGCTGTTCGTCGTGACGCCCGAGATGATGGAGCGGCGCGCCCGCATGGGTCCCATCGACCTCGTCTCGAAGGAAGACCCCCTGCGCAAGGCGTGGGGCCGGCTGCACGGCGTGTCGTCGATCACGCTCCTCGTGCGGATCCTCGCCTCGGCCGGCGTCTTCGCGGCGGGCTTCGGGCAGCTTCCGAGGGGCGACGCCTGACGCCCTAGGGGACGTTCTGGAGGAAGAACTCCGTCCAGCGGCGCTCGTACGCGTCCGGGACGACGGCCTGCGGCTCGTCCGCGTGATGGCAGTGCCCGCACGCGGGGACGCGCCAGAACGACTTCGGGCCCGCGAGCGCCTCGTAGAGGCGCGGCGAGAAGCGGATCGGCACGAGGGCGTCCGCCTCGCCGTGGACGACCGTCGTCGGGCACGTGACGCGCCGGGCGGCCGCGACGGGGTCGGCCTGCGAGAGGTCGAGCTTCTCGGTCCTCTCGATCCGGCGGACGAGGAGACGGACCGGCCCCTCGAGGAGGACGCGGGGGAGGCCCGTCGCGCGGTGGAGGTAATGGACCGCCATCGCGGTGAGGTCGCCGAACGGCGACTGGAGCCAGAGCGCCGCGGGCGCCCGGGCGGCCGCGAGCTGGACGGCGAGGAGAGAGCCGTACGAGCAGCCGTCGATCCCGAGGCGCGCGGCCTCGACCCCGAAGCGGGCGCGGGCGAGGTCGAGGAGGAGCAGGAGGTCGTTCGTCTCGCGGATGCCGCACGTGATCCGCGCCCCCGTCGACGGCGCGTGGCCGCGCAGCTCGGGAACGAGGACGTTGAAGCCGAGCCTCAGCGCCCGGACCGCGTCCTTCGTCCACTCGGCTCCGCCCCCGCCCTTGCCGTGCAGGAAGAGAAGCGTCGGCCGCGTCCCGGGCCGGCCCGGCGAGGCGAAGAGCGTCACGAGCCGGGCGGGCTCGGCCGGGTCGCCGTCGTGGACGAGCGTCTCGACGACGCCGGCGTCGCCCGCGGCGGCCGCAACGGCCGTGCGGTAAGCCTCCGCCGACGCGGTGACGGGCGCGAGGCCGACGGGCGAAAGGAGGATCTCCGCGAGCGAGCGCATGCGCGGAGGCGAAGGCTCAGGAGGCCTTCGCGCCTTTCCTCTTCGCGTCGATCCCGGCGCCCGCGCGGTACTCGGCGTTCTGCGGGTCGAGCTCGGCGGCCCGCTTCCAGGCCGCGGAGGATCCGGCGGCGTCGCCCGAGGCGCGAAGCGCCTGCGCGAGAGCGGCCTGAGCGGGGGCGTCCTCTCCCTGCGTCAGCTCCACGGCGCGGCGGGCGTGCTTGACGGCCTCCGGGGAGTCCTTGAGGGCGAGCGCGGCGCGCGAAGCGCGCGTCGAAAGGCCGGCGTCCATCGCCCCGGCGGCGAGCTCGAGGGCCGAGGCCCAGGCCTTCTTCGCGTCGGCGGGCCGGCCCGCGGCGGCGTTCGCCTCCACGAGGTCGAGCTGGCGCTCGACGCGCACGCCCGGAGCGGCCCCGTTGCGCGTGGCCGCGTCGGCCGCGCGCTGGTACGCCGCGAGCGCCTCGGCCGTTCGGCCGGCCTTCTTCTCGGCTCCGGCGAGGGCGGCGAGGAGGTCGGCGTTGTAGGGCCCGCCCTCGCCGACGGCCGCGAGCGTCTCGGCGGCGACGGAGCGGGCCGTCGCGACGTCGCCGCGCTTGCCGAGCGCCGTGACGTAGGCCGCCGCGAAGAAGCCGCGCCGCGGGTCGTTGCCGAGGCGCGGGAGGAAGGTCGCGATCAGGTCGCCGGTTTCGGGGGAGAAGTCGTCGTCGAGCGTCTCGATGGCGACGAGCTGCGCGAAGAGCTGGAAGACCTCCGGGCGCGAGAGCTCGCCCTCCTCCGAGACGACGCGGAGCGCGATGGGGCGCAGCCGCACACGGTCGCGGCGGAGCGCGAGGGCGCCTCCGAGGCGGATGCCCTCCTCGTGGTCCCACTTCGCCCGGAGCTTCGCGAGGCCTTCGAGGAGCGGCGTCTTCCCGCCGAGGACGGCCTCGCCGCCGCGCAGGAAGTCGGCGGCCTGGTAGCCGCCGACGAGCCGGTCGATCTCGTTCCCGTCGCCGTCGAGGAAGACGACCGTCGGGAAGGAGAAGGCCTGGTAGCGGGCGGAGATCTTCCGGCCCTCGCCCTTCTCGGCGTCGACGCGGGCGGGGACGACGGACTTCTTCGCCCACGCGACGACGCCCGCGTCGGCGAACGTCGTCTTGTCCATGATCTTGCACGGGCCGCACCACGCGGCGACGACGTCGAGCATGACGGGCTTGCCTTCGGCCTTCGCCCGCTTCAGGACGTCGGCGAACGGCTTGCCTTCGACGAACGGGACGTGGACGGCGGCGGGTTTCGCGGGCTCGGCGGCGGGAGCCCGGAGGGAAGGAACGGCGAGCGCGGCGACGAGGAGGAACGGGGCAGGTCTCACCCGCGGATTCTGCCTCAGAAGCCGGGGCGGAAGGGGTCGATCGGCGGCGGCGGAGGATCCCCCGGGTACGTGACGGACTCGAGGAAGAGCCCGGACGGCGGCGACGTCCACGCGGCGCTCTTGGCCGAGCGCGTCGCGAGCATCTCCTTCACGTCCTTGACGCCGAGCCGTCCCGTCCCGACCTCCACGAGAGTCCCCGTCAGGCGGCGCACCATCTTCCAGAGGAAGTGCGACGCGCCGATCCGGAAGATCAGGAGGTCGGGCGCCTCGGGCGGCGTCTCGAGGCGGGCGAACCCGACCTCGACGAGCGTCGAGTCGTGCCCCTCGGCGTTCTCGCAGAAGCTCCCGAAGTCGTGGCGGCCCGGGAACAGGTCGGCGGCGGCCTGCATCGCCTTCGCGTCGAGGCGGTCCTTGATCCACCAGACGTAGCGCTTGCCGAACGCCGTGCGCCGCCGCGAGATGCGGTAGCGGTAGACGCGTTCGGCGGCGTCGTGGCGCGCGTGGAACGTGCGCGGGGCCGGCTGGAGGTTCAGGACGTGGATGTCCGGCGGGAGGCGGTCGTTGAGCGCCTGCCGGATCCTCCCGAGCTCCGACGCGGGCGCCGTGAACGGACCGTGCAGCGAAGCGACCTGCGCGAACGCGTGGACGCCGGCGTCCGTGCGGCCGGCGCCGTTCACCTTGACGTCCTTGCCGAGGACGTCGCGGCAGGCCGCGTAGAGCTCTCCCTGCACCGTGCGGGCGTTCACCTGCGACTGCCAGCCCCGGTAACGCCCGCCGTCGTACTCGAGGGTCGCGCGGAGGACCTGGAGGGCGGTCACGCCCCCATTGTCGCCTCGAACCCGTTATCCTGCCCGTGCTCGTGACGAGCGAGACGCTGGAAGACGCCCGCCCCTTCACGCGTGCCCGCGACGCCGGCGCCGAAGCGCGCGCGGCCGCGAGCCTGAGGGCGCTTCTCTCCGCCCTGAAGGACGCCGCCGGAGACGCGTGGGCCGGGGCCGCGCTCGGCGGGGCGCTCGGCCGCGGGGAAGGCGCGACGCTCGTCGGGCGCGACGGGAGCGGCCATCCGGCCGACCCGTTCGAGATCCTCGCGGTGCTCGACGCGCCGGTGCGCGAGATTCCGGCGATCTCCCGCCGGCTCGCGAAGGCCGCCGCCGACGCCGCGCGCGCGCGGAGGATTCACGTCTCCGTCGACGCCGTGGCGCGCCGCGCGCTCCGACTCCTCCCTCCGACGCTCGCGAACATGGAGCTCCTCGCCGCCCGCCGGGTCGTGGACGGGCCTGAGGACCTCCTGCCGGCGTTCGCGGACGTCTTCCGCGGGGGGCCCGACCGCTTCGAAGGCCTGCGCCTCCTCGCGCGGACGGGCGCCCGCCTGCTCGCGGCCGAGCGACTCGTGGACCGCTCGGCGACCGGAACGCGCGCCCGCGAAGCGCTCCGCTTCGTGCAGGGCGCCGACCTCGCCTGCGGCGAGGCCGTCCTGATCTCGGCGGCGCGCTGGGCGCCGGGCGTGGCGGCGCGCGAGGCCGAGCTCCGGTCGCTGGGCGCCGAGTCGCCGGAAGGGCCGCGCCGGCCCGGCTTCCACGTGAAGATGAGCTGGACGCGGTTCAAGGACCTCGTCGAGAGGCACCGGGCCGCCGCGGCCGCGCTCCACGCACCCGCGGGCCCCGAGAACGTCGACGCGCGCCGCCAGGTCGCGCGGGCGGGCGACCGCTACATGGAGGTCCTCCGCCTCTACGAGGAGGAGCGCCTGGGCACGGACCTCCCGAACTGGACCGAGTACGCGATCGCGCTCGCGCAGCGGCGAAGCGGCGCCGCGGTGTCCGAGCTGTTCGGCGAGGACGAGGAGATCGAGGACGCCGCGGGCGCCGGGCGCGTCGCGCGCAAGTCGGCGCGCACGTGGCCGCTCGCCGAGCGCGTCGCGCCCGCGGCGGCGGCGCTCATCGACTGGGACCCGGGCGACCTCCCGATCGTGCCCGTGCTGCTGGACCTTCCCGACACCGCCTCGCGCGACGCGCTCCGCCAGCGCGCCATCTCCTGGGGCGAGACGGTCTAGAGCCTCGACCGCCCCCGCGTCAGGGCGAGCGAAAAATCCAGCAGCGTGTTCGTGCCGCGGACGGCGACACGCTTGAGGCGGAACGGGTCGGAAAGGTCGGGCGGGATGCCGCCGCGGATGACGGTCGCGGCGCGGTAGCCCGCGGCGCGCACGGCCTCGACGCTGCGGTCGTCGAACGCGCCGTACGGATAGCAGAAGGAGACGACGGGCGCGCCGGTCACGGCCTCGAGCGCCGCCTTGCTGCCCGCGACCTCGGCCGCGAGGTCGGCCTCGGAGAGCCCGGGGAGCGCGCGGTGCGTGGCGCCGTGCGAGCCGATCTCGATCCCGGCCGCGTGAAGCGCCCGCACGCCGTCGGCCGAGAGGAGCGCGTCGCCCGGCCTCTCGCCGTCCCAGTCGTTGACGCCGCCGAGCCTTCCCGAGACGACGAAAACGGTGGCCGAGAAGCCGTGCGCGGCGAGAAGGGGGAGGGCGCGCGAGAGCACGCCCTCGTACCCGTCGTCGAACGTGATCACCGCGCGCCGGCCGTCCGCCGACGGCCGGTCGAGGAGGTTGCACAGGGCGACGCCGCGGAACCCGCGCCGCGCGAGGTGGTCGAGGTGCCGCGCGAAGTCCTCCGGCAGGACGCGCCAGTGGTTGAGCTTCGAGCCCGCGCGGTGCGGCCCGACCTCGTGGTACATGAGGATGGGCGTGCCGGGGCGCCTCGGTCGCCACCAGTTGAATCGAAGCGAAAGGCCGATCCCGCCGGCCCCGAGGAGTGCGGCGAGGGCGCCGACCATCAGCGGAACCGCATGAGCGCGCGGATGCGGAGGACGGCGGTGTCCTCGGCGCGCGCGTTCGTGGGGGGCAGGCGCTCGCCGCGCGCGATGGCGTCTTCGAGCTCGCGCAGCTTGAGGTACTTGAGAAGCGTGTTCGCGGACGAGAGGGCCGCGAACGTGAGGCCCGCGGTTCCGTCGAGGATGCCGAGCCTGAGGATGGCGCGGTCGAAGAACTCCCAGGCGACACGGACGGGGAGGAAGGGCATGGCGCCCTTCCGGGCGGCCCACTTCGCCTCGGCTGCGAGCGTCGTGTAGCGGTCGAGCTTCTCGAGGTAGTGCGCGAGGTCGCGGTACGAGCGGTGAAGGATGGACTCGTCGAGGGACTCGACCGGGCCGCTCGCGACGACCTTCTCGTGGACGGGGTCCTCCGAAAAGCGTGCACGGGTGCGGTCGTAGAGCCGCGCGGGCCGTACGACCGTGTCGCGCCCGAAGTGGAGCTCGCGCCCGAGGAACTCGAGCCGGATCGGGATCCGGAACGCGGCCGGCGGGTTCATCTCCGACGCCGTGGCCGCGAGGCGGGAGCGGATCTCGTGCGCGAGGGCCGGCGAGACGACCTCGTCGGCGTCGATCGAGAGGACCCAGCGGTTCGTCGCGAGCGCAGCGGCGGCGTTCTTCTGCGTCCCGAAGCCGTCGAACGCCCGCACGAGGACGCGCGCTCCCGCCGCTTCGGCGATCTCGGCGGTGCGGTCCGTCGTCGCGGAGTCCACGACGACGACGATCTCGTCGGCGAATGCGACGGCCGCGAGCGCCTCGGGAAGGCGGTCCTCCTCGTCGCGCGCGATGAGCGTGACCGTGAGAGGCGGGCCGGCCGGGTCCGACATCGGGGGAAGAGTATGAACCGTCCGTATACTCCGCATCGTGTCCGCCGGGCGTCCGTCCGAAGATCCCGAAGCGTCCGGCCGTCTCCTCTTTGCGGCGGCGCTGGCGGCCGGAGCGCTGCTCCGGCTGATTCTTCTCGGGCGGCCGGATCTCTTCGCCGCCGACGAGGGCCGCTGGGCGGTCGGCGCGCGCAACGTCCTCGAAGGCGGCGCCCAGGTGCTCGCGCCGTCCACGACGCCGCTCGGGGACCCGGCCGGCACGCCGATCCTCTTTCCGTGGCTGCTCTCCGGCATGGTACGCGTCTTCGGCGCCGAGGAGTGGGCCGTGAGGTTCCCGTCGGCGATCCTCGGCCTCTTCGCGGCCTTCGTCGTGGAGCGGATCGTGCGCCGCGGCTGGGGGCAGCCGGCGGGCCACCTCGCCGGCGCGTTCGTCGCGCTGTTCCCGCCTCTCGTCGCGGCCTCGCGCGTCGCAACCGTCGAGACGGCGCTCGTGACGCTGGGTCTGGCGGGGATCATCTTCGGCCTGCGCGCGTTCGAGGAGGACATCCCGTGGGAGGGCGCGCTGTCCGGCGCCTTCTTCGGCCTCGGCTTCCTCGCGAAGGGCTACGCGATCGGGCTCTTCCTCCTGCCGCTCCTCGTCGCGCTGGCCGCGCGCCCGCGCCTCTTCGCGCTCGGGCGGACGAAGAGGTCGCTGCTCCTCCTCTTCGCGGCGTTCGTCGCGGTCGGCGGGTCGCACCTGCTCGCCGTGCTTTTCCTCCGCCCCGAGACGTTCGCGTTCCAGCTCGCGACCGCCTTCGGGGCGTCCGAGGCCGCAGCGCGGACCGCCGCGCTCCCGACGGCGTTCTCCGCGGACCTCCTGTCGATCCTGAGGCCCGTCTTCTGGTTCCTGCCCGTCACGCTCCTCGGCGTCGCCTTCCTCGGGCGCGACGTCGGCGAGGACGAGATCGCGTCGGGCGCGACGGGCGGAGACCGGCGGCTCGCGCACGGCCTCCTCTGGGGCGCGTACTTCGTCGAGCTCGTGATCGTCGTCGCGGTGGCGGGACGCTACCGCCTCTCGTCGATTCCCGTCCTGCCGGCCGTGGCGACGCTCACGGGCCTCGGGGCGACGGCGGTCGTCGTCTCGGCGCGTGCGCGCGCCTCGCGGACGACGCAGCGGGTGGCGGCGGGCGCGATGGGCGCGCTGCTCGTCGTCGGCGGCATCGAGGCCGCGCGGCGGATCCGGCACGACCTCCTGACGCACCGGACGGGCGCCCGCGAGCTCGCCGCGCAGATCGCGCCGGCCGTGGCGCCGCTGTCGCCGCGCACGCTCGCGTTCCGCGCTCCCGAGTCCGACGCGGTCGCGTTCCGCCTCTTTCGGACGGGTCTCGACTGGAGCGGGGCCGAGACGCCCGACTCGCTCGAGGCCGAGGCCCGCGGAGGCCTTCGCTGCTGGGCCTGGCGCGAGTCGGACGCACCTCCGGATGCGCCGTCCGCGGAGGCGAAGGCGTGGCTGGCGGGGCACGCGCGGAATGTCACGGCCGACGTGAACGCCCGCGCGGGACGGACGACGGGGCTCACCGTCTTCGTCCCGGAGGCCGCCGCTCCCGCGACGGACGCCGCCCGGCCATAATCGGCCCTCCATGACGACCGTCCTCTTCGCCGACCGAGACGGCGCAGCCTTCGGGCCGCTTGCCTCCCGCGTCGTGCCCGCCCTCCTGCCCCTCGCCGGCGTCCCGCTCCTCGAGCGCGCGCTGGAAGCCCTCGTCGCCGCCGGCCTGCGGTCCGCCCTCCTCGTCGTGGGCCCGCGCGCGGGAGAGGTCGAGCGCCGCTTCGGGAAGGGAATCCGCTGGGGCATCGCCCTCGAGATCGTGAGACGCGAGGAGGGGGAGAGCGCGGGCGACGTGCTGCGGCGGCTCGAGCACCGCCTCGACGGCGAGACCGCCGTCGTGCGCGGCGACGTCGGCGTCCACGCCGCCGTCGGCGAGTTCCTGGCGAAGGTGGAGGACGCGCGCGGCCCGGTCGTGGAGGCGACGATCGGCGGCCGCCCCGCGGGGATGTGGCGCCTCCTGCCGGGCGCCCTCAAGAAGAAGGACTTCCCGCGCGAGCCCGGCGCGCCCGACTGGGTTCACGACCCGGACTTCGCGGCGCTCCCGCTCGCGTCCGCGCCCGTCCTCATCGACTCCGTGGCGGCCTACCGCCGCGCGGACGCCGAGCACGCGAAGGGCACCACGGCGTTTTCCGAGCGCGCGCATGCCGACGGCGGCGCGCGGCTCGAGGGTTCGACGACCGTCGGAGAGGAGTCGGCCGTCTTCTCGGGCGCCCGGCTCGTGGATACGAGCGTCCTTCCGAAGTCCGCGATTCCGGGGGGCGTCGCGCTGGAGAACGCGGTCGTCTCGGGCAACCTCGCCGTCGACGCGGCGACGGGGCGGGCCAGCTTCCTGACGGATCAGCTTCCCGCGGCGGCGGGGGCGCACGGGAGCGGCCGCGCGCTCGGCGTGGCGGCGCTCGCGTTGTCCCTGCCTCTGTGGCCGGTCGCGGCCGCGTGGAGCGCGATCGCGAATGCGGGCCACGCGACGCGGCCCGTCACGCTGGCCGGGAACGCTCCCGGCGGCGGGCGCGTGCCCTTCACGACGTTTCGCTTCGAGACGGCGGTGCCCGTGCTCCGCGACCTCCCTCTCCTCCTCGCGGTCGTTCGGGGCCGCCTCGCGCTGACCGGGGTCACGCCGCTCACGCCGGCGGAGGAGGCCGCGCTCGCGGAGCCCTGGGAGAAGGTCCGCGGCGAGGCGCCCGCCGGCCTCGTGTCGCTCGCGCGCCTCGCGGTCCCCGCCTCGGCGCCCGCGGAGGTCTCGCGCGTCGTGGATGCGTTCGAGGCCCGGCGCCCGTCGGCGCTCCTCGGCCGCGCCCTCCGGGCGCTCTTCTCGGCGCGGGCGTGGACGGCGCCGAAGGTCTGGAATCCCGACGCCCTCCGCGAGGAGAGGTCGTGAGCGATCCCTCCGTCCTCGTCGTGCGCGCCCCGTTCGACGGGGCCGAGATCGCGCGCCTCACGCGCCCTTCGGCGGCGGACGTCCACGCCGCCGTCGCGAAGGCCGTCGCCGCCTTCGAGGAAACGCGCGCCCTCCCGACGTACGTGCGCGTCGGTATCCTCCGGCGCGTCGCGGCGGCGCTCGAGGCGCGGCGCGACGAGCTGGGGGCCGTGATCGCGCGCGAAGCCGGCAAGCCCCTGAAGGCGGCCCGCACCGAGGTGGAGCGCGCCGGCGCGACCTTCTCCGCGGCGGCGGCGGCCCTCGAGGCGTGGAAGGGCGACATGCTGCCGCTGGACGTGAACGCGGCGTCGGTTTCGCGCTGGGGCGTCGTGAGGCGCGTGCCGCTCGGGCCCGTCCTCGCGATCACGCCGTTCAACTTCCCGTTGAACCTCACGGCGCACAAGGTGGCGCCCGCGGTCGCCGTCGGCGCACCCGTCGTCCAGAAGCCCGCGTCGCAGACGCCGCTCTCGGCCCTCGCGCTCCAGGCGATCGTCCGCGAGGCCGGCTGGCCCGTGGACGCGTACGCGGTCCTCGCGATCTCCGGCCGCGAGGCCGAGGCGCTCGTCACCGATCCGCGGCTGCCCGTCGTGTCGTTCACGGGCTCGGGGGCCGTCGGCTGGCGGCTGCGCGAGATTGCGCCGAGAAAACGCGTCGGACTCGAGCTCGGCGGCAACGCCGCCGTGGTCGTCCACGCGGACGCGGACCTCGACGACGCGGCCTCCCGCGTCGCGGCCGGCGCGTTCGGCTACGCGGGGCAGTCGTGCATCTCCGTCCAGCGCGCGCTCGTCCAGGAGGACGTCTTCGAGACGTTTCGCGCAAAGCTCCTCGCGAAGACGGCGGCGCTCGCCGTCGGAGACCCGCTCGACGCGAAGACGGACGTCGGGCCGATGATCGCGCCCGAGGAAGCCGTGCGCGCGGCGGCGTGGATCGAGGAGGCGGTCGCGGGCGGCGCGCGCGTCCTCGCGGGCGGGACGCGGTCCGGCTCCCTCGTCCTCCCCACGATCCTCGCGGGCACGACGCGCGACATGAAGGTCGAGGCGCAGGAAGTCTTCGCGCCGATCGTGACGCTCGCGTCCTACGCGACGTGGGAGGAAGCGCTCCGGCGCGTGAACGACTCGAAGTACGGCCTGCAGGCGGGCGTCTTCACGAACGACCTCTCCCGCATCCAGCGCGCGTTCGACGTCCTCGAGGTCGGCGCGGTCCTCGTGAACGACGTCCCGACCTGGCGCGCAGACCGCATGCCGTACGGCGGCGTGAAGGAGTCGGGCATCGGACGCGAGGGCCCGGCGTACGCGATGGAAGAGTTCACGGAGCCGCGGCTCCTCGTGCTCCGGCCCTGAGGCCCGAAAGGAATCCCATGGAAGGCGTCACGACGTTCTCGATCTCCGCGTCCTGGGATCCCTCGGCGAAGGAGGGACGCCTCGCGAACGCCGACGGCTCGTTCGCGGCGGTGCACACCGGCGCCGCGGCCCTCGACGGGAAAGGGGGCACGGCAAACCCCGAGGAGCTTCTGCTCGCGGCGGTCACGGCGTGCTTCCTCCAGACGTGGGCGATTTTCGTCGAGAAGCTGAAGCTGCCGATTGCCTCGCCGCGCCTCGACGCGACGTGCGCGCTCGAGAAGGACCCCGCGGGCGGGTTCCACGTCACGCGGATCGACCTCTTCCCGCACGTCCCGGCCGCGCTTCTCGAAGAACGCAAGGCCGACGTCGAGAAAACGCTCGCGCTCGCCGAGAAGTACTGCATCGTCTCGAAGGCCGTGCGGGGCTCCGTCGTGCTGTCGGTGGCTCTCAAGTCGGTCTAGGCATGTAGTACAATCTCGTAGGACGAGGTGGGCACATGCCTACGAGCGTGAGACTCGACGAAAAGACCGGGAGGCTCGTGGAACGCCTGGCCCGGGAAGCCGACCAGACGAAGTCCGAGGTGATCCGCGAGGCGATCACGACGTACGGCCGTCAACGAAAGACGCGCCGGGCGGGAAACCTCTACGAGGCGATCGCCCCGTATGTTGGCGTCGCGACAGGCGGGCCGCCGGACCTGTCGGAGAGGACGGGCGAGAAGTATCACGAGGCACTCCTCGGACGCGAGAAGAAGGCGGCCGCGAGCGGCGGCCCAGGGCACCCCCGGCGGACGAAGACGCGATGATCCTCACGGACGCCGGGCCTCTCGTCGCGCTCGTCCACGCTGGCGACCGCAACCACGAACGGTGTGTCGCAGCCACCCGGTCGCTGCAGGGCCCGATGGCGACCGTCTGGCCGGCTCTGACGGAGGCGATGCACCTGCTCCGCTTCTCGTGGCCGGCCCAGCGTGCGCTCTGGTCGATGCTCGAGGAGGGCACGCTGAGGCTGCTCCCCCTCGACGAGTCCGACGCCCCCCGGATCGGGGAACTGATGCGGAAGTATCGCGATCTGCCGATGGACCTCGCGGACGCGGCTCTCGTCCGCGTCGCGGAAAGAGAAAAGCTCCGGCGCGTCTTCACGCTCGACAGGCGCGATTTCTCTCTCTATCGACCACTCCGCCTCGGGCGCTTCCTGCTCGTTCCCTAGAGGTTCTGCTCGAACCACTCCGCGAGCCGCTGGTTGCGGTAGAGGAGCGCCTCGCCGCGCGGCCCGTGCGCCTGGCGCGGGAGCGGCACGAAGACGAAGTCCTTCCGCGCCTTCATGAGTTCGTCGGCGAACTTCATCGTGTTCTGCATGTGCACGTTGTCGTCCGACGTCCCGTGGAAGATCACGAGCTTCGTCCCGAGGTCCTTCGCCGTGCGAAGCGGGGAGGAGGCCTTGTACCCCTCGGCGTTGTCCTTCGGCGCCTTCATGTAGCGCTCGGTGTAGATCGAGTCGTAGAGCGTCCAGTCGACGACGGGCGCGCCGGCGGCGGCGCACTTGAACGTCGCGCCCGCGTGCGTCGCGGCGTAGAGCGTCATGTACCCGCCGTACGACCAGCCCGTGATCCCGATCCGCGCGCCGTCGACGTAGGGCCGCTTCTTCAGCTCGGCGACTCCCTCGAGCTGGTCCTTCAGCTCCTGCGCGCCCATGTTCCTCAGGAGCGGCGTCTCGAAGGCGTGCCCGCGCCCCCACGAGCCGCGCCCGTCCAGGGACCAGTAGAGGAAGCCCTTCGACGCGAAGTAGCGGTCCATCCCCGCGGCCCACGCGTTCTGGACGAGCTGCGTGTGCGGGCCGCCGTAGACGTAGACGACGACGGGATACTTCTTCGCGGGGTCGAAGTTCGAGGGCTTCACGAGCCGCGTGTAAAAAAGCGTCCCGTCGGAGCCGGTGAACGAGCCCATCTCGACGCTCCCGAGGTCGAAATCGGCCAGCGGATGCAGCTTCTCGTCGACGGGGGCGGCGACCGCGCCCGAGGCGGAACGGACGACCGTCTTCGGCGGCGCCGTCGTGCTCGAAAACGAGTCGGCGAAGTACGCGGCGCCCGGCGCGAAAACGGGCGTGTGAACGCCCGGCTCGCCGGTGACGCGGACCATGGACGAGCCGTCCAATTTTGCGACGAAGACCTGCCGTTCGCGCGGGTCTTCGGTCGTCGCCCGAAACCAGACGGTCCCCATCTTCTCGTCGACCGCCCAGGGGCCGTCCACCATCCACGCGCCCTTCGTGATCGCGTTCCGGACCTTGCCGTCCGCGGCGTGGCGGTAGAGATGGAAGAAACCGCTCCGCTCGGACAGGAACACGAACGATCCGTCCCCCAGGAAGTGCGGAGGAGAGATCGCGTTGATCCACGCGGCGTCGCTCTCCTCGAGGAGCCTCTTCGGCGCGCCGCCCGCGCGCGGGAGGAGCCAGACGCCGAGGTGCGTCTGCGGCCGGTCGAGGAGGAGGAAGCACAGGGACTTCCCGTCCTGCGTCCATGCCATCTCCGGGGCGACGTAGACGTCGTCCGGCGACGGCGCGAACGAGGCCGTCTCGGTCCCGGCAACGTCCACGACGTGGACGGACGGGACCGCGTTCGGGTCGCCGGCCTTCGGGTAGCGCTGCGCCTCGAGCTTCCCGTTCACCGGCGTGTAGTCGACGATCGGGTACGTCGGGACGCGCGCCTGGTCGAGCGCGAGGTAGGCGATCGCGGACGAGTCGGGGGACCAGAAGAACGACCCCTTGGCGCGCCGGCTCGCGAGCTCCTCGCCGTACACCCAGTCGAGCGACCCGTTGAGGACCGTGTCCGAGCCCGTCTTCGTGAGCCGCGTCTCCTTTCCCGTCGCGGGGTCGGCGACCCAGATGTCGTGCTTCTTCACGTACGCGAGACGCGCTCCGTCCGGCGACCACGCCGGGAGCGTCTCCTCCTCGGGGTCGTTCGTGAGGCGCCTCGCCTCGCCGGCGGGCGTGACGAGCCAGAGGTCGTTGTCGAACGGGACGGCGAACGAGTCCCCCTTCGGAGTCCACGCCATGCCGCGCAGGGAAAGCTTCTTCTCCTTGCCGTCGCGGGCCTTCACGGCGGGCGCGTCGAGGAGCTTCGCCTTCTTTCCGCCGGCGGCGTCGGCCTGCCAGAGGGCAGCCGGAGCGTCGGGGCCGCCGGACTCGACCCACGTGACGCGCGTCGCGTCGCGCCACGTATAGGCGACCGGCATGCGCGACTCGGAGACCTTCTCGAGCGTGAGGGCCTGGGCGGCGAGGACCGCGGCGAGGAGGATCACTTCTTCTCTCCGGGGGCGGCGGCCTTCGCGACGGGCTGCATCGTGAGCGGGTCGCGGAGCGGAAGCTCGACGAGCTTGCCGCCCGTGAGGTCCGCGAAGGCGACGGGATGCTTCGGATCGGGGTTGAGGAGGTCGGACTTGCGGCCGACGACGAGGATCGCCGCGGACTCGGGCTTGAGCAGACGTTTTGCGACGCGCGCGATGTCCGTCTTCGTGACCTTCTCGACCCTGGACTGATACGCGGCCCAGTACCCGGGGTCGGACGCATAGCGGCCGGTGAACTCCTCGTCCGCGAGGCCGTCGACGACCTGCACGGGCGTCGCGAACCGGCGGGGGAGGGTGTCCACGAAGGCGCGCTTCGCCGTCTCGAGCTCCTCGTCCGAGACGTCGCCGTCTCGCAGCTTCTTCATCTCCTCGAGGACGATCTGCGAGGCGTAGGCCGACGTCCGCACCTTCGACTGAAACGCGGCGCCGAAGCGACCCGGGTACCAGATGCCGCCCACGAGGGCGGACCCGGCCGAGTAGGCGAGGCCTTCGTCGGAGCGGACCCGGTTCGTGATGCGGCTCGTGAAACCGCCGCCGCCGAGGATGTCGTTCATGACCGAGGCGGGGACGAAGTCGGGGTCCGTCCGCATCAGGCCGGGGAGGAGGATCGAGACGCGGCCCTGGTTCACGTCCTTGTCCACGAGGAAGGTGCCGGCCGGAAGCGCGTGCGACGGCTTCGGGACGGGCGGCGCCGCCTCGCCCTTGAACGGCCAGTTCACGAGCAGCGCGTCGAGCTTCGTGGCCATGTCGGCCTTCCGGAAGTCGCCGGCCGCCGAGACGATCATGTTGCGCGGCGCGATCCAGCGGGCGTGGAACGCCGCGAGGTCGGCCTGCGTGAGGGCTTCGACGGACGCCTTCGTCTCCCAGCGGTTCGTGTAGAAGTCGGCGCCGGTGAGGAGGACGGAGCGTTCCCGCATCTCGATCGACGCGGACGAGTCGTTGCGCTGCTTCATCTCCGCGAGGAGCTGCTCCTTCCGGAGCTTCAGCCGGTCCTCCTGGAACGCGGGCTCCGTGAGGACCTCGCGCAGGATCGCGAGGCCCTCGTCGAGGTCCTTCGAGAGGAGGTTGAGCGTGACGACGCCGCGGTCGTCGAGGTATCCGGTCGGCCGCGCGGCGCCGGGGCGTCCGAAGGTCTGCTCGGGGTTGAGCTGGGCGGCGAGAAACGCGAGGCGCTCCTCGAGGTCCTCGGCCTTGCGCTTCTTCGTGCCGCCGCGCGCGAGGAGCCATCCCGTCGTCTCGGCGAGCCCTTCCCGGCCCGGCGGGTTCAGGTACGTCCCGCCCTTCAACAGGATCTGGACGTTCACGAGCGGGAGGTCGTGGTTCTCCGCGAGGTACGCCACGACGCCGGACTTCTTCAGGACGACGCGGTGATCCTTCGCGGCGGGCGGCGCCCACGCGAGCGGCTTGAACGCGAGCTGCTCGGGCCGGGCGGGGATCGCGCCGGCGGCCCCGAGAGTGCCGGAGAGAGCGCAGGCCGAGGCGAGGAGGACGGTTTCGAGCGTGTACTTCATGACTACCTCGTCTCCGTGCCGGCAGCTGCCGCGCCCGGGGGCGGGCCCCCGGGGCGGCCCGGACGCCGCGGAGCGGCGCCCCCTTTCCGTGTGTACGTTGCGACGCCGCGGTTTTCCTTCGTGAGATACGTCTGCGCGACGCGCCGGACGTCCTCGGCCGTGACGGCCTGGATCTTCTTCGGCCCTTCGCGGAACTCCTTCCAGTCGCCGCGGCCGTCGTTCCCCATGAGGCTGTAGAGGATGCCCATGTTCGTCTGCATCGAACGGAACGCCTGCGCGGCGGAGTTGTTCTTCACCTTCTGGAGCTCCTCGGCCGGAACGAGGTCTTTCTTCAAACGGTCGAGCTCGGCGTAGATCGCGCGTTCCGTCTCCTCCGGGGCTCGCCCGTCCTTCACCTGAGCCTCGATGCCGAACTCGCCCGCGTACTTGCGCGCGGACGCGCCCGCCTGGACGGTCGTCGCGACGGGGTTCTCACCCGCGACGAGCGCCTTGTAAAGGCGGCCCGTACGTCCGTTGAGGAGCTGGGCGAGGACACTGAGCGGGTACGAATCCTTGTGCCCGAAGGGAACGGTGTGCCAGTTCACCTCGACGCGCGGGTTCGTGTCCGCCTCGCCGTTCATCCGCATCTCCGCCTCCCATTTCGGGGGGAGGAGCGTCATCTCGGGCGGCGGGTTCTTCCCGCGCGGGATGCGCCCGAAGTACGTCGCGGCGAGCGCGAGGGCCTCCTTCGGGTCGAAGTCGCCGACGAGGACGGCCGTGATGTTGTTCGGCGCGTAGAAGAGCGCGTAGTACTCGTCCGCCTGCGCCTTCGTGATCGCGGGAATGTCCGAGGCGTACCCGACGACCGGCCAGGAGTACGGGTGGCCGTGCCAGAACATCTCCTCGAAGGCCTCCTCGAGGCGGCCGGTCGGGGTCGACTCGGTCCTGAGGCGCCGTTCCTCGAAGACGACGTCCCGCTCGGAATAGAACTCGCGGAAGACGGGCGCGCTCAGGCGATCCGATTCCATCCAGAACCAGAGCTCGAGCTTGTTCTTCGGAACGGTGATGAAGTACTGCGTGAGGTCCGTGTTCGTCGAGGCGTTCATGCCCGACGCGCCGTTCTTCGTGTAGATCCGGTCGAACTCGTTCTTCACGAGGAGGTCGCGCTGCTCCTTCACGAGGGCGTCGAACTCCTTGTCGAGCTCCTTGTAGCGGGCCGTCTTGTTCTCGGGCTTCGTGATGTCGTCGATCTCGCCGCGCCGGAGGGCGGCGCGCAGCTTCGCGTCCTCGTCGCGCATGAGGCCGCGGACGCGCTCCTGCTCCTCGATGAGCTTCTGGTCGCGCGCCGGGTCTCTGGACCCGATCGTCCTCGTCCCCTTGAACATCATGTGCTCGAAGAGGTGGCTGATCCCCGTGATGCCGGGGCGCTCGTTCGCGCTGCCGACGTGGGCGACCCATCCGGCCGCGACCGAGGGCTCGTCGGCGCGGGGGACGAGGAGGAGCTTCATCCCGTTCGGCAGGACGTGCTCTTCGACCTTCAGTTCCTGCGCGCGGACGGGGAGCGCGAGGGCGGCGAGCGCCGTCGCGAGAATGATTCTGTTTCGCATGAAATCTCCTGTGAACACGGCGTGAGGACCGATCCTACGCCGGTCGGCCCCCGTGGAGACTCAGCGGCGCGTGGGGTCCCGCCGCCAGACGGTGCGGCCCTTCCGGACCTCCTCGACGACCTTGATCGCGGCGCGCCGCGCGGGATCCGGGGCGGCCGGGTCGTCGGAGAGGACGGACATGTCGGCCGGGCGGCCGATCCCGAGCGCGGAGGTCCCGGCGAGGACGTCCGCGACGAGCGCGGCGAGGGCCTCGGAACCCGCGTCGCGCGCCGCGGGCGTCGACAGCGGCGCGGCCGCGAGAGCGGCCGGCGTCGGGGCGGGCGTGGGGACCGGCGCGGGCGCGGGGGTCTGGACGACCGCGGCGACGGCGGTCGGCGACTCCGGCTCTTCGGGCGTGTTCAGCCGCACGCTCTCCGCGTGGAGGCGCGCGCGCTCCTTCTCGTCGAGACGCGGGACGAGCTTCGCGAACGCCGCGGCGTGCGCGGCGCCGACGAGGACGCCGTTCGGCTCCTGGATGCGCCCGCGGCGGACGATCGTGCCGCCCGGAGGGTCCTTCGAGCGCCACGAAATCCCGGCCTTCTGCAGGGCGAGCGTGTTGTACGCGCCGGCGTCGCCGGCGCGCGACACGACGATGACGGGCAGCGTCGCCGAGACCGTGTCGAGCTCCTCGCGCGTGGGCGGGCGGCTCTCCGCGAGCTTCGTCTCGTCGTAACCGAAGCCGACGACGACGCGGTGCCGCTTCGGGAGGCTCGAGCGAAGGATCCACATCCGGAGCGCGTCGCGGACGGACGCGATCGTGTAGGGGAGGCCGGCCGGCGGCGGCGACACGTCGGCTCCCAGCGCCTCGAGCGGCGGAGCGGGCTCGCTTGGCGGCGGAGGCGTCGGCGTCGGCTTCGGGGCCGGCGTCGGCGTCGCCCGGGGCGGCTTCTCGATCTTCGCGGAGCCTTTCTTCGCCGCCGCGGGAGGCGGCGTCGGCATGGGAGTCGGCACGAGGCCCGCGACGAGGGTCTGGCCGTTCAGGTCGATCGGGAGGGTGGACTTTCCCTTCCACTTCTTCTCGACGTCGGCCCGCGAACCGAGCGCCACGATCTTCCCGTCCTTCACGGCGAGGGCTTCCGGACGGGCGTCCTTTCCCGCGAGGATCGGCCCGCCGTACCAGACGAAGTCCGCGTTCTGGGCCCGGGCGATCGGAGTGAGGCCGGCGAAGAGCAAGGTGAGGGCGGCGGCGGCGCAGGCGGTCCGTGGGACGGGGCGCGTCATCGGAGCGCCGATCGTACCGCCGGCCGGCGCTGGTGAGAGAATTGGGTACAGGTGACTTTGTTTCGTTCGGGCGAAGAGCTGATCCTGCCCGAGCTGGCGCAGGCGCAGGGGCTCGCCTCCAACACGTTCACGGTCGTTGACGTCATCCGCGGCGGGATGGGCGTCTGCGCGAAGGTCCGGCAGGGCCAGGGCCCCGCGTTCGCCGTGAAGGCGCTGCCTGCGGGCGAGAAGAAGGGCGAGGCCTTCGAGCGCTTTCTCGTCGAGCTCCAGACCTGGTTGAAGCTGTCGGTCTGCGACGGAATCGTCGAGGCGCTCTGCGTCTTCACGTACAAGGACACGCCGGTCGTGTGCTCGCGCTGGATGAACGGCGGAAACCTCCGGCCGTACCTCGCGGAAAGGGACCCGGAGGTCTTCTACCGCACGATCGTCCGCATCGCGGGCGCGCTCGAGTGGGCCTATCGCGAGCACGGGATCCTCCACCTCGACCTGAAGCCCGAGAACATCCTGATCGACGACCTGCACCGCGCGGCCGTGTCGGACTGGGGAATCGCGGGAACCCGCGGCGAGATCGACCCGGCCGCCACGGACGGGGCGATGGTCATCTACGGCACCGCGGCGTACGCATCCCCCGAGCAGCTCCTCGGCGGCGTGCCGCTCGACGTGCGGTCGGACATCTACAGCCTCTGCTGCCTCATGTACGAGTGGGAGACGGGGCGCGTCCCCTTCACGGGGGACTGGCACGAGATCCGCGGCGCGAAGATCCGCAACGAGCCTCCGCGCCTCGCGTCCGGGATGTTCCGCCGCTCCGTGTTCGGCGCGGACGACATCATCATGCGCGGCCTCGAGCGCGAGCGGCACGGCCGGTACCCGGACTGGAAGGCGTTCGCCACCGACGTCCTGAACGCGTCGCTCCGGCGCGAGCTCAAGATCGGCCGGTTCATCCCGAAGATGCGCTACCAGGCGTCCGAGGTGCGCAGCGACGTGCTGCGCGCCAAGGTCGCGACCGGCGCGATGGTGACGGGCCGCGGCGGGTCGACGGTGGACGTCCGCGGCGCCAAGAAGGAGCTGGACGAGGCGCTGCGCTTCGCGGAGAAGGAGGACTGGACCTCCGCGGTCGAGATCCTCTCGCGCGTCGTCCTTCCGTCGGTCGTGCGGGAGCACCCGGACGACCCGCTCCAGCAGACCTCGGCGATCACGCTGGCGCGGTGCCTCCTCAAGCTCGACCGCCCTGCCGAGGCCGTCGCCGCGCTCGACGCCCTCTCCGCGGCGACGGACAAGCCGTCCGACATGTTCGCGCTGCTCGCGGACGCGCACCTGCGTCTCGGCAACGCGAGCCTCGCCGAGCGCGCCGCGCGCACCGGGCTCCTCCTGCACAAGACCGACGCCACCCTCCTCGACCTTCTTCTCGCCGCGCAGGGCGCCCAGGGCCTCTCGTCGGACGCGGTCGCGACCGCGCGCCAGCGGCTCGCGGGACGGCGCGACGCCGGAACGCTCCTGGACGCGGCCGCGCAGCTCCTCCAGCACGCCGCGACCGTCCCGGAAACCCGTCTCCCGGAGCAGCTCGCGGAGTTCCACGAGGCGCTCGCGCTCGCCGCGGAGGCCCGGAACCTCGCGCCGAAGGACCACCGGCCGCGGGTGATCCGAGCGCGCGCCCTGCAGGGCCTCGACCGCTGGGCCGAGGCGAAGGCGGAGCTCGCCGGGTTCCCCGAGGGCGGCGACGCGGCGCTGAGGCGCGCGGCCGCCGAGACCGAGGCGCGGGGCCTCCTGCGCCTCAAGGAGTACGCGGGCTGCCTCGCCCTGTGCAACAAGGCGCTCGCGGCGCACCCGGAGAGCGCGAGCCTCGCGCGAACGCGCGCGCTCGCCTTCGCGGAGGGTTTCATCCTGGGCGTCGAGACGGGCGGACGCCGCGTCGTCGACGACGCGGCGATGGGGTTCTTCGAGCGGGCGGTCACGGACCCGGCGGTGCGCGAGCCGGGCGACTTCGTGACGCTCGCGCGGTACCGGGAGTGGAGGGGGCGCGCCGAGGCCGCCGTCTCGGTGTTGAGGGACGGGAAGGACGCGTTTCCAAAATCCTGGGAGATCGGCGTCGCGCTCGCGCGCCTGCTCGAGAGACGCGGCGACTTCGAGGAATCCCTCGAGGCGGCACTGGAGACGACGCGCAACGCCCCGTTCCGGCCGGAGGCCTGGCGCGCTCTCGCGGCGGTCAAGGGCGTCCTCGGGCCGAAGGCCGAGGCGGACGAGGCGCGGCAGAAGGGCGCCCAGGCCGAGAAACGCCTCAAGGAGCTGCGCGCGAAGTCCGCCTGACCGCCGGTCAGATGAACCGGCGGATGTGCTCGTTCCAGAACGGCCAGTCGTGCCCGAAGACGCCGGGCCAGAACTCCGCCGTCACGCGCTGCCCCTGGCGGGCGAGGAGCGCCGCGAAATCGCGGTTGTCGCGGATCAGGGAGTCCTGCTCGCCCGTCGCGACGACCCAGTCCACGGCCCGCAGCTTCTCCTTCCACCCCTCGTCCATGTTCGCGATGTAGGCGTTGGGCGTGTGGTAGTAGCAGAGGTCGTCCCAGTAGCCGTCGAGATAGCGCGACACGTCGTAGAGACCGGAGAAGCAGATCGCCTTCGTCACGCGCCCCGGGTACCGGCCCGCAAGGTTCGCCGCGTGGTACGCGCCGAAGCTCGCGCCGACCGTCACGACGTTGCCGCCGGCGCGGCTCTCGATGTAGGGGAGCATCTCGTCGCGCAGGTAGCGGTCGTAGTCGTCGTGGCGCCGGGCGCGGTCGCGCGGGTGGATCTTCTTGTTGTACCAGCTCTCCTCGTCCACCGAATCCACGCAGACGAGCTGCAGCCAGCCGGCGTCGACCTTGTCCGCGAGCGCGCCCGTGAGGCCGAAGTCCTCGTTCTGGTAGAAGCGCCCCATCGACGTCGGGAACATGAGGACGGGGCGTCCGCGGTCCCCGAACCAGAGGTATTCCATCGGGCGCGCGAGCGC
This sequence comes from Thermoanaerobaculia bacterium, assembly GCA_044229475.1. Lineage (GTDB taxonomy): Bacteria > Acidobacteriota > Thermoanaerobaculia > UBA5066 > UBA5066 > Fen-183. The sequence goes on from JBGASW010000008.1 coordinate 86,653, forward strand.
GGAGCTTCTCCACGAGCCGTATTCGCGTTTCATGGGCGCGGAGTCTAGCGCGGTGCGTTTGCGGCCTCTCGCGCGCCTCCGCTAGGATGCGTCGCGCGACGCGAGGGGGCACTCATGGCACGTAAGAGGATCGGCGTCCTGTTCGGGATGGAAGACACCTTCCCGTGGGCGCTCATGAACGAGATCAACGAGATGGCCGCGAAGAACGGCGACGACGTGGAGGCGGGGCCCGTGAAGGTCTCGGTCCTCGTCCAGGAGCAGTCCTTCGAGGACGCCGTGATCCTCGACCGCATCAGCCACGAGGTCCCGTTCTACCGGACGTTCCTCAAGTGCGCGGTCGCGCGCGGGGCCCAGGTCGTGAACAACCCGATCTGGTGGTGCGCCGACGACAAGTACTTCGACAACATCGTCGCGCTCGCGGCGGGCGTCGCCGTTCCCAGGACCGTTCTCCTTCCCCACAAGGAGCACCCGCCGAACACGACCGCGACGTCCTTCCGGAACCTCGACTTCGTCGACTGGGACCGCGTGTTCGCGTACCTCGGCTTCCCGATCTTCATGAAACCGGCGAACGGGGGCGGATGGAAGGACGTCTACAAGTGCGACACGCCGGAGGAGTTCTTCGCGGCGTACGACAAGACGCGGGACCTCGAGATGATGGCGCAGGAAGCCATCGAGTTCACGGAGTACTACCGCTGCTACGTCGTCGGGCGCTCGCGCGTGAAGATCATGCCGTACGCGCCGAAGGAGCCGCACGCCATGCGTTACGCCGCCGTGGCCGGGAAACCGGTCCCCGCGGCCATGGCCGAGCGCGTGACGAACGACGCGCTCGCCCTCTGCAACGCCCTCGGATACGACCTCAACACGGTGGAGTTCGCCGTGCGCGACGGGGTCCCCTACGCGATCGACTTCATGAACTGCGCGCCCGACGCGGACCGCGCGTCGGTCGGCGAGGAGAATTTCCGGTGGATCGTCAAGGCGATGGCGGAATACCTCGTCGATCGCGCGAAGAATCCCCGGCCGTTCGAGGCGACGGGCACGTGGCCGGCCCTCCTCGGCCTCGTGAAGTGAGACGGGGATCCCCGCCGTGGGCGCTCCCCGCCCGTCCTTCACCCTCGGGATCGAGGAGGAGTTCCAGATCGTCGACCCCCGGACGCGCGCGCTGAAGGCGCACATCCAGGAGCTCTTCGCCGAGGGCGAGTCGCGCCTGAAGGACAAGATCAAGCGTGAGTTCCACCAGTCGGTCATCGAGGTCGGGACCGGAATCTGCCGCAACATCGCCGAGGCGCGCGCGGACGTCACGAACCTGAGGCAGGAACTCGTCCGCCTGACGGGCGAGGCGGGCCTTGCGATCGGCGCGGCCGGGACGCACCCGTTCACGCACTGGTCCGAGGTCCCCGTGACGCCGAACCCTCGCTACGAGCGCATCCTTTACGACCTCGGCACGGTGGCGCGCGGCAACCTCATCTTCGGCCTCCACGTCCACGTGGCGGTCGAGCACGACGAGACCCGCATCGCACTCCAGAACGCGGCGCGCTATTTCCTGCCGCACGTCTTCGCACTCTCGACGAACTCGCCCTTCTGGGGTGGGCGTGAAACCGGCTGGAAGAGCTACCGCGCGAAGGTGTTCGACCGGTTCCCGCGCACGGGCATCCCGGACCAGTTCGTTTCGTGGGCCGACTACATGAGCTACGTCGAGACGCTCGTGAAGACGAACTGCATCGACAACCCGAAGAAGATCTGGTGGGACGTGCGCCCGCACCCGTTCTTCCCGACACTCGAGTACCGGATCTGCGACATCCCGATGCGCGTGGACGAGACGATCTGCCTCGCGGCTCTCTTCCAGGCCATCACCGTCAAGCTCTGGAAGCTCCACGACCGGAATCTCTCGTACCGCCTCTACTCGCGGGCGCTCATCAGCGAGAACAAGTACCGGGCGGCCCGCTTCGGGATCGACGGAGCGCTCATCGACTTCGGAAAGAAGGAAGAGGTGCCGTTCACGGACCTCCTCGGCGAGCTCCTGGAGTTCGTGGACGACGTCCTCGACGAGCTCGGCTCGCGGAAGGAAGTCGAGTACGTCCACACGATCGTGAAGCGCAGGACGGGCGCGGACCGCCAGCTCGAGGTCTTCGAGAGAACGAAGAGCCTCCCGGACGTCGTCGACTACATCCTCGAGGAGACGCGCCACGGCCTCGACTGAGCCGCTGTTCTCGGCCGCGGACCTGACGGGTGCGCTCGGCGTCGCCGCGCCCGCGGGCGCGCCGGCGGCCTTCCCGTCCGTCTCGACGGACACGCGCGCGATCCCGGCGGGCGCGCTGTTCGTCGCGCTGAAAGGGGAGCGGTTCGACGCGCACGCGTTCCTCGCGGAGGCGAAGGCGAAGGGCGCCGGCGCCGCCGTCGTCCGGAAGGGGACGCCCGCCGTGCCGGGACTCCCGTTCTTCGAGGTCGCGGACACGCTCGGCGCACTGGGCGCGCTCGCCGCCTTCCACCGCCGGCGGTTCGAGATCCCGGTCGCGGCCGTGGCGGGTTCCAACGGCAAGACGACGACGAAGGAAATGCTCGCGTCGATCCTCCGGACGCGGGGGCCCGCGCTCGCGACCGAGGGCAACCTCAACAACGAGGTCGGAGTTCCGCTGACGGTCTTCCGGCTCGCGAGAGAGCATCGCGCCGCCGTCCTCGAGCTCGGGATGTCGGCGCCGGGCGAGCTCGCCCGGCTCACGGAGATCGCCCGGCCCGACGCGGGCGTCGTCACCCTCGTCGCCGCCGAGCACCTGGAATTCCTGAAGGACCTCGACGGCGTCGCGGACGCGGAAGGCGAGCTCTACCGGGGCCTCCGGCCGGGCTCCTTCGCCGTCGTGAACGCGGACGACCCGCGCTGCGTGGCGCAGGCGGAACGCGCCGCCGTCGGCGTGAAGAAGATCTTCTTCGGCCGGAGTCCCCTGGCGGACGTCCGGCTCGTCGAGTCGACGTCTCTCGGAGTGGAGGGTCAGAAGATTTGCTTAGAAGGTGAAGAATGGGAGGGGGTCGCTGGAGCAGGCCGCCTCGTCGGCGGCGCCAAACGACAGCGGCGCTCGGTCGAGGTCACGCTGGGGTTCGTGGGGCAGCACAACGCGATGAACGCGGCAGCGGCGGCGGCCACGGCACGGGCCCTCTCCTACTCATTCGAAGAAATCTCCCGCGGCCTGTCCCTCGCGAAGCCCTACTCGCACCGGTCGCGCGTCCTCTCTGCTCCCGGGGGCGTCACGATCCTCGACGACTGCTACAACGCCTCGCCTGCTTCCATGGAGGCCGCGCTCACGACGCTGGCGTCGCTCGTCGAGGGAGGGAAAGGGCGGGCGGTCGCGGTGCTCGGCGACATGCTGGAGCTGGGAGCCTTCGAAGAAGAGGCCCACAGGGCTCTGGGACGCAGCGCGCGCGATGCTCGCGTCGCCGTGGCCGCGTTCTTCGGCCCCCGTTCCCCTCTTACCTTCAAAGAATTCTTCTCGTCATCTTCCTCTTCCGCGCACTTCACCGAGATCGAGCCGCTGCTCGTGTGGCTCCGCCCGCGGCTGGCGCCGGGGGACGTCGTCCTCGTGAAGGGGAGCCGGGGGATGAAGCTCGAACGCGTCGTGGACGCGCTCGCCGCCGGCGCGGGGGCCTGAGCTACTTCACGCCCCTCGCGGCCGCCGCGGGCTCCTGGTCCATCACGCGCAGGGCGGCCTTCTCCATCTCGGGGCTGCGCAGGCCGGCCTTCTTTCCCTCCGCGATCGCCTCGTCCTTCGAACGTCCCCGCAGGTATTCAATGACGGCGATTGCGCCGCCGACGCGGTTGCTCGACGAGCAGAAGAGGAAGACGGGCGCAGCGGCCTGGTCCTTCAGGACCGCCTCGACCTTCTTCACGTCGTCGAGGGAGAAGGTATTCGGCGAGACGGGCACCGAGACGAACTTCAGCCCCTGCGCCTCGACGGCCTCGCGAGCCGAGGACACGCCTTCGGTCGGCTGGCGCAGGTCGACGGCCGTCCGGAAGCCGGCCTCCCTGAGCGATGCAAGAGCCTCTTTCGAGGGCTTGCCGGAGACAGCGAGGCTCGGCGACAGGCGCTTGTAGTTCGGCGCGTCGAGCTTCTCGGGGATGCCGGCGGCGGCCGCGAGGCCGGTGCCGAAGAGGAGGGCGAGGGCGAACGTCGTGCGCTTCATGAGACGGGGAATCTAGCGCAGGAGAGAGGCGCGCGCCTCGAGGACGGTCCGCCACGCCTCTGCGGGCGTCGCCGCGAGGGCCGTCAGGTGGCCCATCTTGCGGCCGGGGCGCGGCTCCTTCTTGCCGTAGAGGTGAAGCGCGACGCCCGGCGCGGCGCAGGCGTTCTCCCAGCGCGGGGGGCCGCCCGCCCAGAGGTCGCCGAGCAGATTCGCCATCGCGGCGGGGCGGAGCAGCTCCGTCGAGCCGAGCGGCAGGCCGGCGACGGCGCGCAGCTGCTGCTCGAACTGGCTCGTGACGCAGGCGTCGATCGTGAGGTGCCCGGAGTTGTGCGGGCGCGGGGCGATCTCGTTGACGAGGAGGCGGCCGTCCGCCGCGTGGAACATCTCAACGCAGAGGACGCCGACGAAACCGAGCGCTTCGAGGATTGCCTGTACGATTTCGTGAGCAAGAGTTTCTTCTGAAAGGGTAAGAGGGGCAGGGGCGGTCGTCACGTCCAGGATGTGCTGCTTGTGCGCGTTCTCGAAGATCGGAAAGAACGCGACACTTCCGTCGGCGCCGCGCGCGGCGATGACGGAGACCTCGCGCTGAAAGTCGACGAAAGATTCGAGGACGCAGGGCACGCGGCCGAGGGCGGCCCATGCCGCCTCCGCATCCGGGAGATTCTTCGAATGAACCCTCGCCTGGCCCTTGCCGTCGTACCCGAACGCCGCCGTCTTGAGGACGGCGGGGGCGCCGACGGAGGAGAGAGCCGAGGCAAGGTCCTCGCTCGTGCGCACCACCGCCCACGGTGCGACGGGGACATTCACCCTTCCAAGAAATTCTTTCTCCCTCTCTCTATTCTGAGAAACAAAAAGAGCGTCCGCCCCGGGTCGAACGGGAACGAGAGATTCGAGCGCGTCGAGCGCCGCGCGCGGGACGTTCTCGAACTCGAACGTGAGGACGTCGAGGCCCTTGGCGAACGCGCGGAGCGCGTCGAGGTCGTCGTACGGAGCCGAGACCTCGACGTCGGCGACGTGGCCGGTCGGAGAGTCCTCGTCCGGCGAATACGTGTGGACGCGGTAGCCCATGGCGCGCGCGGAGAGCGCGAACATGCGGCCGAGCTGGCCGCTCCCGAGGACGCCGACCGTGGAGCCGGGCGGGACGACTCTCACGGCAGCCGGGATTTGACGACTTCGCGCGTCTTCTTCGCGCGGAAGCCCTTGAGCCGGGGGCGGAACTCCGGGTGTGCGTTCGCCACGATCGCGACGGCGAGGAGGCCGGCGTTGATCGATCCGGGGACGCCGATCGCGAGCGTTCCGACGGGGACGCCGGCGGGCATCTGCGCGATCGAGAGGAGGGAGTCGAGGCCCTTGAGCGCCCGGCTCTCGACGGGGACGCCGAGGACGGGCACGGACGTCTGCGCCGCGAGCATCCCGGGCAGATGCGCGGCGCCGCCCGCGCCGGCGATGATGACCTCGAGTCCGCGCTCCTCGGCCTCCGACGCGTACGAGGCGAGGAGCTTCGGCGTCCGGTGCGCCGAGACGACCCGCTTCTCACACGGGACGCCGAATCGTTCGAGCGTCTCGTACGCCCAGCGCATCGTCTCCCAGTCGGACGTGGAACCCATGACGACCCCGACGAGGGGCCGTGCGACCTTCTTCATTCCGGGGATCCTAGCCCGAACTCAGGCGCTCCAGGCGCGGGCGGTCTCGGCGGCGAACTCGTCGAAGCGCCGCGGCGGATGGCCGAGAAGGGCCGCGCACCTCGCGACGTCCTCCGGCACGGCCTTGAGGCCCTTCTCCTGGAAGAACGCGTACATGAGCCGGAAGTCGAACACCGCGAATGCGGGCATGAAGGCGAGGGTCGCCTTCTCCCAGGCGTCGAGGTCGTTCCCGCCGTACGCGATCTTGCGCCCGAGGACGCCGCCCCACGTCGCGGCCGTGCCCGTCGCGGTCAGGATCTCCGGGCCCACGAGATTGACCGTCTCGTTCTTCGCCGCGTCCGTCGTGAGGGCGAGCGCGGCAACTTCGGCGATGTCGCGCACGTCGACGCGCGAGAGGCCGGCGTCGCCGAACGGCTGCGGGTAGACGCCGTAGGAGAGCATGGCGTCCTTGTACCAGAAGTCGTTCTGGAAAAAGTTGTTCGGCCTCAGGATCGTCCAGGGGATGCCGGAATCCCGAATTGCCGTCTCGATGGGAAGTTTGGCCCCGAAGTGGGGGAGATGGGGCGCCTCGTCCACGCGGTGGACCGACAGGAAGACGACCTTCTTCACGCCGCCGAGCCGGCAGCCGTTCACGGCCATGAGGCCTTCGTGGCACTCGCCTGCGCCCAGGGCCGTGAGGAGGAAGACGGCATCGCGGCCCGCAAAAGCCGAGCGGATGGTGGACGGATCGAGGAGATCGCCCGCGACCGGCTTTGCGCCGGCCGCGAGCGGCTTTTTCGCGTCGCGGGTCAGTACGGAGACGTCCGCACCCCTCTTGAGAAGCTCCCGGACGACCTGGGATCCGACGGTTCCGGTGCCTCCGAGGACGAGTACGTTCACGGGCGCCTCCTCCTTACATGTGGGAAATGACCGCGTCTCCGAACTTGCTGCAGGAAACCTCGGTGGCGCCTTCCATCTGGCGCGCGAAGTCGTACGTGACCGTCCGGGCCCGGATCGCGCCGTCCATCCCCTTCAGGATGAGGTCGGCCGCTTCGGTCCAGCCCATGTACCGCAGCATCATCTCACCGGAGAGGACGACGGAGCCCGGGTTGACCTTGTCGAGGTCCGCGTACTTCGGCGCCGTGCCGTGCGTCGCCTCGAAGACGGCGTGGCCCGTCACGTAGTTCACGTTGCCGCCCGGCGCGATGCCGATGCCGCCGACCTGCGCGGCGAGGGCGTCCGAGAGGTAGTCGCCGTTGAGGTTCAGCGTCGCGATGACGTCGAACTCGTCGGGACGCGTCAGAACCTGCTGGAGCGTGATGTCCGCGATGGCGTCCTTGACGAGGATCTTGCCCTTCGCGAGCTCGGCCTTCTGCTCGGCGTTCGCGGCGGCCTCGCCCTTGTCCTTCTTCGTGCGCTCCCACTGGTCCCACGTGTACGTCTGGCCGGCGAACTCCCTCTCCGCGAGGGCGTAGCCGTAGTTCCGGAACGCGCCTTCCGTGAACTTCATGATGTTGCCCTTGTGGACGAACGTGACGCTCTTCGACTTGTTCTTGATCGCGTACTCGATGGCGGCCCGGATGAGGCGCTCGCTGCCTTCCTGCGAGACGGGCTTCACGCCGAAGCCGGTCGTCTCCGGGAAGCGGACCTTCTTGTACTGCGCCGGGAAGTTCGTCTTGAGGAACTCGGCGAACTTCTTCGCCTCGTCGGAGCCCGCCGCGAACTCGATGCCGGCGTAGATGTCCTCGGTGTTCTCCCGGAAGATGACCATGTTCACCTTCTCGGGGTGCTTCACGGGGGAGGGGACGCCCTGGAACCAGCGCACGGGACGGAGGCAGACGTAGAGGTCGAGAAGCTGGCGGAGCGCGACGTTCAGCGAGCGGATCCCGCCGCCGATCGGCGTCGTCAGGGGCCCCTTGATGCCGACGAGGAACTCGCGGAACGCGTCGATCGTCTCGTCCGGGAGCCAGGTCTGGAGGTGGTCGAAGGACTTCTGCCCCGCATAGACCTCCATCCACTTGATCTGCCTCTTGCCGCCGTAGGCCTTGGCGACCGCGGCGTCGAGCACGCGCACCGAGGAGCGCCAGATGTCCGGGCCGGTCCCGTCGCCTTCGATGAAGGGGATGACCGGATGGTCGGGAACCTGGAGTTTCCCGCCGGAAATCGTTATCTTCTGGCCGCCTTCGGGGACCGTGGGCTTGGCGCTGGGCATGAGAATCCTCCTTCGTTCGGGCGCGGATCATAGGGGCCGGGCAAGGGTCCCGGCAACGAAGCGAATGAATCAGGCGTGGGCGCTTAGACTGGCGCCCATGGCCGGCCCGCCCGCCCCGCGCACGTACAGCGTCGTGATCCCGGCCTTCAATGCCGAACGCTTTCTCGGCGAGGCGATCGCGAGCGCGCTCGCGCAGACGCTCCCCCCTCTCGAGGTCCTGGTCGTCGACGACGGATCCACGGACGGAAGCCGGGCGGTCGCCGAGGGGTTCGGGGCGGCCGTCCGCGTCTTCACGGGCCCGAACGCCGGCCCGTCGGCCGCCCGGAACCGCGGGGTCCGCGAGGCGCGCGGGTCCTGGATCGCCTTCCTCGATGCGGACGACCTTTTCGAGCCGGGCTACCTCGCGGCGGCCGAGGAGCACCTCGCGGCGCACCCGGGCGTCGGCCTCCTCTGCTCCGGCGTGCGCATCCTCGAGGGCGGGCGTCCGACGTCGCACGTCATCCTCAAGAAGACGCCGGGGCCCGCGTACACGACCATGGGGCTCCTGGAGGGCGACATCGGGACGATCTGCACGCCCCTCGTCGCGCGCGACGTTTTCCTCGCGAGCGGAGGATTCGACGAGTCGTTCCGCGCCAACGAGGACGGCCACCTCTGGCTCCGCCTCTCCCGCGTGACGGGCGTGCACCAGACGAGGGAGCCGCTCCTTCTCTACCGGCGGCACGCGGACAACGCGAGCGGCGACCTCCTCGCGAACGCCCGCGATTCCGTGCGCTCGCTCGAGCGGCTCGAGGAGACGCACCCGGAGTTCGCCCGCGAGCTCCGGCGGCCGATGCACCGCCTGCGCGGGAAGGAGTACCTGCGGCTCGGGCGCGAGCTCCTCGTGCGGGGCGAGGATCTCCCCGGCGCGCGCGCGGCGCTGCGCAAGGCCGTCACGTTCCGTCCGGGCCGGCTGCGCGGCTGGCTCTACCTCGCGTTCGCCTCGGTCCCCGGCGGGCCCGGCGCCGTCGCGGCCTTTCGGCGGCGGGAACTCGCCGCGCGCCGCCGCGTGAGCACCGGGCCGCTGGCCGCCGCCTTCCGCGGCTTCAAGAGCCGCCTGCGCGGCGCGCGCCCGTGACGGCCCGGGCGACGGCCGCCGTCGTCATCCCGTCCTTCCAGCACGCGCGCTGGGTCGGCGAGGCGGTCGAGAGCGCGCTCTCGCAGACGCGGCCGCCCGACGAGGTCGTCGTCGTGGACGACGGCTCGACGGACGGGACGCTCGACGTCCTCGCAGGGTTCGGAGGCCGTATTCGCGTGCTCGAGAACGCACGCGGCGGAATCGGCTCGACGTACAACATGGGCGTCGCGGCCGTGAAGGCGGACGTCATCGCCTTTCTCGAGTCGGACGACGTCCTCGAACCGCGATATCTCGAAGAGACCGAAGATTTCTTAGAAGGTAATAGAGAGATCCCCTGGGTTTCGACCGCCCGTCTTCTCATCGACGCTTCCGGCGCCCCCACCGGAGAAATCTCGCGCCGGCGTCTTCCCGGAGCCGAATTCACGTTCGAAGGATTTCTCTCTTCCGAGCTTGGGGCCAGCTCGACGCCTGTCGTGCGTCGCGCCGCGCTTCTCGAGGCGGGTCCCTATTCGACGGACAGCTATGCCGCCGACACGGACATGGCGCTGCGATTCTCGCTCGCGCACCGGATGGGCTATCTCGACCGGCCGCTCTACCGGTACCGCCGCCACGGAGAGAACGCGTCGGCGAGCCTCCTCGAGAGTGTGCGCCTGAACGTCCCGATCCTCGAGCGGCTCCTCGACCCGCCGCACCCCGCGCTCGCCGGCCGCGAGGGTGCGGTGAAGAAGGCGCTCGCGAAGATGCTCGGGATGCAGGCCGCGCTCGCGATGGAGTCGGGGAGCGGGGGCGCGCGCGAGGAGGTCCTGCCGCTCCTCAAGCGCGCGGCGGCCCTGCACCCGTCGCCGAAGCACCTGCGCCGCCTCGCCCTCGTGGGCCTGGTCGGCCCGCGAACGTACGGCGCGTGGCGGCGCGCGCGCCCGCTGATCAGTCGATCCTGAGACGCGCCTCGAGCGGGTAGGGGTAGACGTCCACGATCTCACCCGCACGCTCCCGGCGCTGCGCCTCGAGCCAGAAGCGGACGCCGAGAAGGTCCGCGTGGCGCTCGAGGAACGCCTCGCGCGCGGGCCCTCTCAGGCCCATGAACATCAGGAACTCCTCGGGGAAGACGTCGTGCTCGCCCACGAAGAACGACGCGTCGTCCCCGCCGGCCTCCTCGTCGGCGCCCGCGGGCAGCTCGCGGAAGTTCACGTCCGTCAGGAAGTCGATCTCGTCGTAGTCGTAGAAGACGACGCGGCCGTGGCGCGTCAGGCCGAAGTTCTTCGGGAGGAGGTCGCCGGGGAAGACGTTCGCCTTGGCGAGGTCGCGGATCGCCTCGCCGAAGTCGAGGATCGCGGCGCGCGCCTGCGCGGGCGACGCCTCCTTCAGCGCGATGTCGAGCGGCGTCAGGCGCCGCTCCGTGAAGAGGTGACGGAGGACGACCTCGTCCCCGCGCACCTCCACCGTTTCGGCGGCGCCCGCGAGGAGCGTCTCGAGGAGCGGGGCGTCGAATCGGGCGACGGGAAAGGAGAGGTGCTCGAACTCCTGGACGTCGGCGAGCCGGCCCGCGCGCGTGTGCCGGAAGACGAGGCGGTACTTGTCGAGGACGTCCTTGCGGCTCGCCGTCTTCGGGGGCGCGAAGGAGTCGCGGATGACCTTGAAGACGACGTCGTAGGACGGCAGCGTGAAGACGAGCATGACCATCCCGCGAGCCCCCGGCGCCTCGACGAACCGGTCGTCGGAGGCGGCGAGGTGGCGCAGGAGGTCGCGGTAGAGCTCCGTCTTGCCGTGCTTGTTGAAGCCGAGGGCGTTGTAGAGCTCGCCGACGGGCTTCTTCGGCATGAGCGTCTTGAGGAACCCGACGAGAGCGGCCGGCTGCTCGGCGTCGACGTGGAAGTACGAGCGCGTGAAGCTGAAGACGATGGAGGCCTCGTCCTCGTCGCAGAGCACGGCGTCCACCTCGACGCGGCCCGTGCGGTTCAGGAGCGCGAAGACGACGGGGCGCGCGCGGCCCTCCCGGCGGACGCGCCCGACGAGGTACGCGCCCTTGCCCCGGAAGAACACGGGCCTCAGAACGTCGAGGGCGTCGAACGCCGGAGAACCCCAGGCCGCGCCGAGGACCCTGTCGAGCGCGCGCGTCGCGAGCGCGGCGTCGCGCGTGAGGTCTTCCCAGCCCGCGGCGAACGGGGAGACGGAGAGTGCGCCGCGGACCGCGGCCTCGCGCCCGGGGCGCCCGTCGAAGGACGCGAGGAAACGCCCCGCGGCCTCGACGGGCAGCGGCGTCGGCTCGCGGTGGACGAACTCGGCCCGATCGTCCACGCCGACGGTGTGGAAGATGCGGCGCGACGCCGAGTTGAAGAACGTCTCCACGAGCTCGACGTCCTTCCGGCCGGCAACGAGCGCCGCGAATCGCTCCTTCATCCCGGACCAGGCGGCCGGGTTCCCGACGCCGGGCCCGAGGATGCGCCCGAGGTCCTCGACGGCGGGGTCGAGCATCTTCCGGTAGAGCTCGAGGCGCTCGAGCGCGTCCGCGCGCACGCCCCTCCAGTCGCGCGCCGAAAAGCGCACCGGCGCCCGGCGCGTGATCGCGGCGAACTCCCGCGAATACGCGTCCCAGGCGGCCAGGAGCCTCCCGGCGCCCGCGCGGCCGGCGTCGTCCGGGCTCAAGCCGCCTTCTTGAGGGCCGCCGCGTCGAGTTTCCGGATGCCGCCGTCGGGGTGGCCCCCTTTCGTCCCGCAGGAGCCGTCGGCGGGGTGCGTGAAGTGGATGAGGTCCTTGCCGTTGTCCGGCGCGACGTACTCGCCCCGGATCTCGGCGGCGTCGCCCTTCGCGAGGGCGAGACGCTCGCCGCCGCACGAGAGGTCGTGGACGACGTGGATGCGGCGGTCCTGCCGGATCGCGAGGGCCGGGTCGGCGGCCGCGTCGCCCTTCACGCGCTCGTAGGACACGATCGTCACGTCGAACTCGAGGAACGTGCGCCCGTTCTTGTGCGTCTTCTCGGCGGGCGCCGTCTCGACGCGGCACACCGCGACGATCTGCGTGTGGGGGCTCTTCTTCGAGGGCTTCTTCGCGCCGTCCGCGGGCGCCGCGGCGAGGGCGAGCAGGGCGAGGCCGAGGGTGAAGACCCGGAGGCGCGGCGTCTCGTTCATGCGCGGATGCTAACCTCTGCGCCCCGGCGCCCGCGTCCGCGCGGCGCCTCACCCCCGAAAGGACCTCCATGCTCCGAGCCGGCATCGTCGGCCTCCCGAACGTCGGGAAGTCGACGCTCTTCAACGCCCTCACGAAGACCCGCAAGGCCGAGGCGGCCAACTACCCGTTCTGCACGATCGAGCCGAACGTCGGCATCGTCACGGTGCCCGACGCGCGCCTCGAGCCGCTCGCGAGGATCGCGAAGACGCCGGTGAAGATCCCGGCCACGTTCGAGTTCGTCGACATCGCGGGCCTCGTCAAGGGCGCGAGCAAGGGCGAGGGCCTCGGCAACAAGTTCCTCTCGCACATCCGCGAGGTCGACGCCGTCGTGCAGGTCGTCCGCTGCTTCGAGGACAAGGACATCGTCCACGTCTCCGAGACTCTCGATCCCGTCGCCGACATCGAGACGGTCGCGACGGAACTCGTCCTCGCGGATCTCGAGTCCCTCGGCAAGCAGAAGGAGCGCCTCGAGAAGCTCGCGCGCGGCGGCCAGAAGGAGGCCAAGGCCCAGCTCGCCGTCGCCGAGAAGGTCCTCCCGCACCTCGACGGGGGAAAGCCCGCCCTCACGCTCGACCTCACCGCGGAGGAGAAGGCCGCCGCGCGAGCCTTCTTCCTCCTCACGATGAAGCCGACGCTCTTCGCCTGCAACGTCGCCGAGGCCGACCTCGCGCACGCGGACGACCTTCCGCTCGTGAAGAAGGTGCGCGACTGGGCGGCGGCGCACAGCGGCTCGGAGGCGGTCGCGATCTCCGCGAAGATCGAGGCCGACCTCGCGGAACTCTCGCCCGAGGACGCGGCGGAGTACCTCGCGTCGCACGGCGTCGACGAGTCCGGCGTCGGCCGGCTCATCCGGGCGGCGTACCACCTCCTGGGCCTCCGGACGTACTTCACCGCGGGCGAGAAGGAAGCGCGCGCGTGGACGATTCACGCGGGCGACACGGCCCCGCAGGCGGCCGGCGTCATCCACTCGGACTTCGAGAAGGGCTTCATCAAGGCCGAGACGATCGCCTACGACGACCTCGTGACGCACGGCTCGATGGCGGCGGCGAAGGAAGCCGGCGTCGTGCGGCAGGAAGGGCGCGACTACGTCGTGAAGGACGGCGACGTGATGCTCTTCAAGTTCAACGTCTAGGACGCGTACCCTTCCCTCATGTCCCCTCCGGAGGCCCCCCCGCCGGCCCCCGGCGTCCTCGCGACGCTGCGCGAGGCGCTGCGCGGAGGGCACGGCGACTTCACCGAGGGGCCGGTCGGCCGCGCGGTCGTCCTTCTCGCGATCCCCATGGTCCTCGAGATGGCGCTCGAGTCGGTCTTCGCGGTCGTGGACGTCTTCTGGGTGTCGAAGCTCGGCGCGGCCGCGGTCGCGACGGTCGGCCTGACCGAGTCGATCCTCTCGATCCTCTACTCGCTCGCGATCGGCCTCTCGATGGCGGCGACGGCGATGGTCGCACGGCGCATCGGCGAGCGCGACCGCGAGAGCGCCGCCCGGACGGCCGTGCAGGCGATCGCCCTCGGCGTCCTCGTCGCCGTGCCCCTCGGCGTCGCGGGGGCGCTCCTCGCGCCGCGCCTCCTCGCGTTCATGGGGGCGGGGCCGGACGTCGTGGCCTCGGGCTCGGGGTTCATGGCCGTGATGCTCGGCGGAAACGTCGTCATCGTCCTCCTGTTTCTCGTCAACGCGATCTTCCGCGGCGCCGGGGACGCCACGGTGGCGATGCGCGTCCTGTGGTTCGCGAACGTCTGCAACCTCGTCCTCGACCCGTGCCTCATCTTCGGCCTCGGGCCGTTTCCCGCTCTCGGCGTCACGGGCGCTGCCGTCGCCACGACGACGGGCCGCGGCCTCGCGGTCGTCCTCCAGCTCGTGATCCTCGCGCGCGGAACCGGCCGCATCGCGATCCGCCGCGAGCACCTCGCGCTGGACCCGAAGACGATGCTCGCGCTCCTGAAGATCTCGGGCGCCGCGATCTTCCAGTCGTTGATCGGGACCGCGAGCTGGATCGGCCTCGTGCGGATCCTCGCGGGCTTCGGGAGCGCGGCGCTCGCGGGATACACGATCGCGATCCGGATCGTGATCTTCGCGATCCTGCCGTCGTGGGGAATGTCGAACGCGGCCGCGACGCTCGTCGGCCAGAACCTCGGCGCGAAGCGGCCCGACCGGGCCGAGCGCTCCGTCTTCTTCGCAGGCGTCTACAACATGGCGTTCCTCGGCGCGGTAGGGGCGGTCTTCGCCGCGTTTCCCGGAGCGCTCGTGGGCCTGTTCACGGCCGACCCCGCGATCCTCCCGATCGCCTCCAACGGGCTCCGCGTCGTCGCCGCGGGCTTTCCGTTCTTCGCGTGGGGAATGGTGCTCGTGAACGCGTTCAACGGGGCCGGCGACACCTGGACGCCGACGGTCGTGAATCTCGGCGTCTTCTGGCTGTGGGAGATCCCGCTCGCGCACGTCCTCGCCTCGCGCGCGGGAATGGGCCCGCGCGGCGTGTTCCTCGCGATCACGATCGGGTTCTCGACGCTTGCCGTCGTGGGCGGGCTTCTCTTCCGGCGCGGGAAGTGGAAGGAGAAGAAGGTCTAAACTCCGCGCCCATGCATCCGGAAAACCGCCGCGCGTTCAACGCGGCCTTCACGCCTGCGCTCGCGGCGGGCTATGCGGACGACCTCGTGCGACGCGCCGGCCGCGCGCCGGGCTTCCGCCTCGCGGAGACGCCGGTGTTCCTGACGCCGGAGCTCGACGCGGCGCTCGTGAAGGCGGCCCGCGAGATCGTCGATCAGCTCTCGGCGCCGGGCCTTCTCGCCCGGGCGAAGAGCGCGATCCCGGCGCGCTGGGACGCTCCCGGGATGGATGCGCTTCCCTCCCTCACGCAGGTGGACTTCGCCGTCGTGCGGCACGAAGGGCGGCTCGTCCCCCGCCTCATCGAGCTGCAGGGCTTCCCGTCGCTCTCGGCGTTCGAGGTGCTCCAGGCGGACGCCTGGAACGCGGCGCTCGAGAGCGTGCCGGGCCTCCCGAAGGGCGCGTGGAGCCCGTACTTCTCGGGCCTCGACCGGGCCGGGTTCGTCGACCTCTTCCGCCGCACGATCGTCGGCGGCGAGGATCCCGCCGAGGTCGTTCTTCTCGACCTCGAGCCCGAGAAGCAGAAGACGGCGATCGATTTCGCGGCGACACGGGTGCTCCTCGGCGTGGACAGCGTCGACCCGCGCGCCCTGGTGAAGGTCGGACGCGGCCTCTTCCGCGACGTGGACGGACGGCGCGTTCCCGTGAAGCGCATCTACAACCGAATCGTCTTCGACGAGCTCATCCAGACCGGCGCCGTGCTCCCGTTCGACTTCCGGGAGGAGCTCGACGTCCGCTGGGTCCCGCACCCGAACTGGTACTGGGCGTGGTCGAAGGCGTGTCTCCCTCTCCTCGCGCACGAAGCCGCCCCGAAGGCGACCGTCGTCTCTGCGTTCGGGCCGGTGCCGGACGACGTCGGGGAACGCTACGTCCTGAAGCCGCTCTTCTCGTTCGCGGGCGGCGGCGTGAACGTGGACCCGACGCCTGCGGATGTCGCGCGGATCCCGGAGGCCGAGCGGGCGCACTGGGTCCTGATGGAGAAGATCGCGTACGACCCGTGCCTCAGGGCCGTGGACGGCGGCGGCGTGAAGGTCGAGGTCCGCATGATGTTCTTCCGGCCCGACGGCGAAGCCGCGCCCGTGCTCGCGCTGAACCTCTGCCGCCTTTCGCGCGGGAAGATGCTCGGCGTCGACTTCAACAAGGACTTCACGTGGGTCGGGTCGTCCGTGGCCCTCAAGCCGGCGTGAGCGCCGCTCCCGACGCGGGCGCGAGCCGCCGCCGGCTCGTCACCGGCCTCCTTCTCGCGGGCGTCGCGATCCAGATCGCCGGCCTCCTCGTGTCGGCGGCCGGAACCGACCTGCGCACGCCGCAGTCCGAGGACATGGTCCCGTTCACGTATCTCCTCGCGACGATCGCGTCCGTGCTCGCCGCGGTCGTCGCGATGGCGGGCTCCGTCCTCATCCTCTCGCTCACGCTCGGGACCGCCGTCCAGCGCTCGCACCTCGGCTCGATGATCCTCGCCGACGAGGACTTCCGGACGGCCGTGTCGGGCGCGATCGTGACGATCGTCGCGGCCTGCCTCGCGCTCCTCGCCGCGCATCTGCCGCCCGTCTCGCACAACCCGACGGCGATCTTCCTGCTCTCGGCTGGCGGCGTCCTCGAGTTCGGCAGCTGCATCCTCGGTCTCGCGCGGCTCTTCCAGCGCATCCCGCGGCTTCTCACGCAGGAGAGCCTCCTCGAGAACTCTCTCGCCCACGTGGACGCGCAGTACCTCGCGGCGCAGGAAGACCGGCTCCTCGGAGCGGGCGCGACGTCGGAGAGCCGGCGCGAGGTCCTGAACGACCTGATCTTCTCGTTCCGGGTCTACCCGGTCGAGACGGACGACCCGCTCGTGACCGTGCACGACGTCCTCGAGAACGTGCTCGCCCAGAGTCCGGCGTCCGTCGTCGCGACGTCGCTCGCCCAGGTCTCGGCGCGTTTCACGGCGCTCTCCGGGCCCACGCACGACCAGATCTTCCAGCTGCTCGTGACGCCGTGGCTCGCCGAGCTGCGCGTCGCGGTCGTCAAGCGCGGCTCGCCGTCCGTGGCGCTCGCGTTCTTCGATCTGTGGGCGGACGTCCTCGTCGCCGCGCGCGAGCGGAAGATGCCGGGGTTCTATGCGCACTCGGCGCGTCCGTTCGTGGCCTCGCTGCGGCACGTGGCGCATGCCGGGCTCTTCGAGGAGGCGGGCGGACGCGTGCTCCGGCCCCTCGTCCGCGTGATGGCCGCGGCGCGCGCCGACCTGCCGGCGCTCGGCCCGTGGGCGGGCGCGCTCGTCGGCTGGATGCGCGAGGACGCCGAGAAAGGCCGCGGCGAGTGGACGCGCGTGCTCTGGAACCCGGTCGAGGACGTCCTCGAACGCTCCCTCGAGGACCTCGGGCACGACACGCCGCTTCTCGGCGCGCTCGTCCACGGCCTGTCCGGTGTCGCGCGGGCCGCGGGGCGTGCGGGGCTCGAGACGGGCGGAGGCCGGCCCTTCGCGCTCAAGATCGCGACGCGGATGCGCCGCGCCCAGATGGAGCTCGCCGAGGCCGCGGCGGCCGCGGGGCCGGAGGCCGAGCAGCGCATGCGCGACCGGATCGTCCTCCTCGGCGAGCCGGTCGCGGCCGTGGTCGCCCTCGCGGCGCAGCGCCCGGACCTGGCCGACGCGGCCACGCTGCTCTCCGCCGAGGGCCTCGACGACGAGCGCGACGGCGAAGCGTGACGGGCGCCCGCCGTGAGGCGGGCCCCGCGTAGGTCGCCTTGAACGGCTTGGGCCCGGTGCCGCCGCTCGGGACCGGGAGCGTGAACGTCGCGTCGCCGTTGTCGTCGGTCGTCTTGGCGGCGGCGGGGGACAGGTGGATCGAAGCGTTCTTGACCGGGCCTCCGTCGGTCGTCCGCGTCACGCGGACCTTGATGGAGATGCTCTGGCCGATGTGCGCGGTGGACGGGCCGGAGAGCGCGAGGTGGACCGCCGCCTTGTCGATGTCGATGATGGGGTCGCTGACCTTCGTGACATTCCAGACCTGCGTGTCGACGTCCGCGTGCGCGTAGGCCGTGTAAGGAAGCGCCGTGGCGTTCAGCTTGACGGAGCACGACGCGCCTCCCGAGGAGTCCGTCGTCCCCTGGCAGAGGTTGATCTGGGGGACGTGCGGAGCCGCCCAGCGCGGCCCGCGGTCCATCCAGAAGCGGACGACGATGCCCGAGATCCCCTTTCCGATGCCCACGGGCGCCTCGGTGAGCCGCGCCTTGAGCGTCACCGTCTCGCCGATCTTTCCCTTGGCGCCCTCCCACAGGAGGAAGCCGGGCTTGACCGGGTTCTTGACGTCGAACGCGGTCGTCGCCGCCGTCGCCGCGTAGAGAACGTCGCCCTCGAACTGGGCTTCGACCGTCGCCTTCGGGGGGAAGTTCTTGGGGACGGGATAGGAGAGCGTGAAGCCGCCGTTCGAGGTCGTGACCTTGCCGGCGGTCTTGCCGTTCACGGTCATCGAGATCTCGCGCCCGTGGATCCCGGCCTGGTCCGTGATCCGGACGAGCTTGCCCGAGACGTTCGCCGTCTCGCCCTCGTTCACGCCGGTCGGCGGCGCGTTGAACGTGATCTTCGTCGACGCCTTGAAGACGCCGAAGTTGGCCGAGACGGAGGAGGAGCCCCACTCGGAGTCGCCCGCGAAGCGCGCCTCCATCGGGTGCGGCCCCGGCGGCGGGTCGTTCGGGACCTTGTAGTCCAGCTTCGCCTCGCCGGTCGGGCCCGTGGTCGCGTTCCCGGCGTCCTTGCCCGCGACCTTGAAGGAGATCGACTTCCCCGCGAGGGGCTTGCCGTCCGCCTTCGAGGTCAGGGTCGCCTTCAGGGGCACGGTGTCGCCGACCGCGCCGATCATCCCCTTCGACGCGAGGTCGGTCGGCTTGCGGACGGCGAGGTTCGGGGCCTGGCTCGAGACGACGGGCGCCCCCGGCTGGGCAGCGGCCAGGGCGGGCAGGGCGGCCGCGAGAAGGAGGAAACGGAGGTTCATGTCGGCAGCATCCTTTCTTGTCGAGATCGGAGTCTCGCCGCCAAGGTAGGCGCTCTGCGCCCGCCGGTCACGCCAGGCGCATGGTATGGGTGCGAAGAAAGCAGGTCTGGCGGCGCCAAACGGGCGTGGAGCCGCCTCGTCAAACCACGGCGATGCCCGCACCCCAGTGGAGGCCGGCGCCGAGCGCCGTGAAGGCGACGAGGCCGCCGGGCTTCACCATCTCCGCGAGCTTCGCCTCGTGGTACGCCATGGGCAGCGTCGCGGCGGTCGTGTTGCCGTACTTCTGGATGTTGTTGAACACCCGTTCGTCCGGCAGCCCGAGCACCTTCTGAGCGGCCTCGTTGATCCGCAGGTTCGCCTGGTGCATGAGGAGGAGGCCGAGGTCGGCGACCGTCTTGCCGTGGGCCGCGAGGAGATCCTGCACCGCCGCGGGCATGAGGGTCGTCGCGAGGCGGAAGACCTGGCGCCCCTCGACGATCGGAATCGTCCCCTGGTTTTGGAACATTTCGGGCGTGAAGAACGGGCGTGACTTGCAGCCGCCGCCCGGAACGTAGAGCTTGTCGAAGTGCTCGCCGTCCGTGTACATGGCGAAGCCGAGGAAGCCCCGGCCGTCGCCCGACGTGTTCGCCTCGAGGACCATCGCGCCGGCGCCGTCGCCGAAAAGAACCGCGCGGTCGCGCATGCCCGTCGCCCGCTCGTGCCAGAACGGGTCGCACGCCGCGGTCGTCTTCCCGAGCATGACGTCCCACACGGACTCGGGCCACGGCATGAGGCCGCTGTGAACCTCCGACCCGACGAGAAGGACGCGGTCGTACATCCCCGAGCGGATGAACGCGTCGGCCGTCTGGAGACCCGAGAGGAACCCCGCGCACTGCATCCGGATGTCGAGCGCGTGCGTCGTCTTGAGGCCGAGGCGGGTCCCGAGAAGCCCTCCGTTGCCCGGGAAGTAGTGGTCGGGCGTCATCGTCGCGAACACGATGAGGTCGATGTCCGAAGCGGCGAGGCCGGCGTCGAGGAGCGCGGCCTCGGCGGCCTTCGCGCCGATCTCGGCGGAGCCGACTCCGGGCGTCACGTACCGGCGCTCCTTGATGCCGGTCCGCGGGACGATCCATTCGTCGGTCGTGTCCATGATCCGGCCCAGCATCTCGTTCGTGACGACCTGCGGGGGGACGTACATCCCCGAACCCCTGATGACGGTCGTGCGGTCTTTCTTGGGCGCAGGCGTCAGATTTTTCACGCGGCGGAGTCTACTGGATGGGTCGTGTTAACGCTGCGGGCCCAGGACCGCCACGGTCGCGCCCCAGCCGCCCCGGTCGGGCGTCGCGTCGGCGAACGAGACGACGTGCGGGGACCGCTCGAGCGCCCGCCGGACGATCGAGCGCTGGACTCCGATCCCGCGCCCGTGGATCAGGCGCACTTCCCGGAAGCCCCTCGCGGCGGCCGCGGCGACGTACTCGGAGACCGCGGCCGCGGTCTCGCCCGGCCGGAAGGTGTGCAGGTCGAGCGTGTCCTCGACCGGGAGCGTCACCGGCGTTTCGGGCGCCTCGGGCCCCATCGTCCTAGAATAGCGTCCTCCGAAGGACATGAGGTGACACGATGAAGCGAATCCTCTCCGCGTTCTCCCTGCTCGCGCTCCTCTCGTCGCCGGCGTTCGCGCAGGGCAACAAGCCGCGCGTGGCCATCCTCGAGTTCAAGAACAAGGCGTCCCACTACACGTGGACGTGGTACGAGGCGGGGCGCGGCGCGCAGGACATGCTCGTGACCGAGCTCGTCAAGTCCGGCAAGTACCGCGTGATCGAGCGCGAGCAGCTCGCCGCGATCATGCGCGAGAAGAATCTCTCGCTCTCCGGCGACATCGACCCGCGCACGGCCGTGAAGGTCGGCAAGATGCTCGGCGTCGAGTACCTGATCGCGGGAGCCGTGACCGAGCTCGGCGTCACGGACCGCGGCGCGAACGTGCCCGGCGGCCTCCTGCGCGGCCTGCCGTCCGTCAACGTTCGCTCGCAGAAGGCCGAGGCCGCGCTCGACGCGCGCGCGTTCTCGACGACGACGGGCGAAATCGTCTGGGCGGACTCGGCGCGCGACGAGACGTCCGACGCGAGCGTCTACGTCTTCGGCGCCGGCGGCGGCGCGAACGACCGTGGCAAGGTCGACAAGCTCATGCGGCCCGTCGTCCAGAAGCTCGCGGCGTCGTTCGCGAAGGCCGACGTCAAGTCGTCCGGGATGGGTGGCCACGGCGACGCCTCCGGCCTCGTCGGGAAGATCGCGAACGTGGACGGAGGCACGCTGTACCTCAACGCCGGCTCCGAGGGCGGCGTGAAGGAAGGCGACGAGTTCACGGTCTACCGCGTCGGCAAGCAGATCAAGGACCCGGACACCGGCGAGGTCCTCGGCGCGGACGAGACGAAGGTCGGGCGCATCCGGGTCACGGCCGTGAAGGGGCCGCGCCTCTCGACGGCCTCGGTCGTCTCCGGCGGCGGCTTCAAGGCCGGCGATACCGTGAAGAACTAGCGGCTAACGCCCCGAAATCACCCGGGCTTCCTGCACGCGCGGCGAGCGGGGAGCCCGGGCCTGCGCTTTGTCGAGCTCTTCGCGGAGCTCGCCGCGCGCGTCGCCGAAGGCGAGGCCCATCACCCACTCGGAGTCCGGACCGGGGTTCGGCCCCATCGCGTGGACCTCGTCGGCGACGAAGCGCATGACGCGCGTGTCGGCCGCCGGGCCGGAGTCCCGGAGCGCCATCGTGAGGAGCTGCCAGGCCTCGGCATTGCGGCCGTCCGCGTAGGCGACGCCGGCGCGAGCGTACTGGTCCAGGAACCGCACCTCGGCGGTCGGCCGGCGCGCGAGGACCTCGCGCGCGGCGCCCATCGCGTTCACGAAGTCCTCGCGCGTGAGGCGCGAACGCCCGTGCGTGTCGAGCGCCTCCCACGCCGCGGAGAGCTGCGTGTCGCCCGAGAACCCGGCGCCGGAGAGGAGGGGAGGAAAAGCGGTCTGCCGAGGACGTACGGGGGCGGCGTCGGGGCGCGTCGTGTTCCCTGCGATGCGCGAGGCCGGCGTTGGCCTTTCGGATTTCTCTTTGAAGGGTGAGTGGGGCGTCGGCTCGACTGCCGGCCCAGCGGTGCCGGTGGAGGCGGAGCTCGCCTCATTCACCTTCGAAGAATCCGAAATCTCAACCGTCGAGGGCGCTCCGGCATCCGTCGAAGCGGTGGCGGCCGCGGCTGCCGGGGTCTCTTTATTACTCAAAGAAATCCCGGGCGTTGGTTTTGCGTCGGCTTCGCTCGACGCGCCCGGGCGGCCCGTCCCGCGGAGCAGCAGCCACGCACCGCCCCCCGCGCTCAGGAGGAGGATCGCCGCGAGCGCCCACTTCGTCCGTCCGCTCGTGTCGACCCCGGGAACCGGCGCGGATGCGGGGGCCGCGAGCGGCGGCGCGCCGAAATCGTTCGTGGCGACCGTCCGGAGCTGCGACTCGCCGCCGGCGGAGGCCGCCTGCGGCACGGTCGCCGCCGCGCTCGGGACCCCGAGCGCCTCACCGAGCGCGCGGACGAAGGCTCCGCACGAGGCATAGCGCTCCTCCGCCTTTTTCGCGAGAGCCTTCCCGAGGACGGCGTCGGCCCCGGCCGGGCTGCCGGGAAGGACCGTCGAGAGCGGCGGGGGCGGCGCCGTGACCTGCTGGTGCAGGACGGCGAGCGGCGAATCGGCGATGAAGGGCACGCGGCCCGACAGGAGCTCGAACGCGACGACCGCGAGCGCGTACTCGTCCGCGCGGCCGTCCAGCGCGCCGCCCGTGGCCTGCTCGGGCGCCATGTAGAGCGGCGTCCCCATGACGGTCCCCGTCGCGGTGAGCCCGGACGTCGCGTCCGTCGAGCGCGCGAGACCGAAGTCCGCGAGGAGGGGGCGGCCCTGCGAGTCCATGAGGACGTTCGCGGGCTTGATGTCGCGGTGGAGGATGCCCTTGGCGTGCGCGTGGTCGAGCGCGCTCGCGATCGCGGCCAGCCACGAGACGGCGAGGGCGGGAGGGACGGGGCCCGCGACGCGGCCCTTGAGCGAGCCGCCCGCGACGAGGGGCATGACGAGGTACGAGACGTCCTCGCCGTCGACCGTCGAGGAGCCGTAGTCGTAGACGGGGAGGACGTTCGGGTGTTCGAGGCCCGCGACGAGGCGGGCCTCGCGCAGGAAGCGCTCGCGGAACGTCGCATCCTGCGCGACGGGCCCGAGGATCACCTTGACGGCGACCGTGCGCTTGAGCGTCTCGTCCTCCGCCTTCCAGACCTCGGACATCCCGCCCGTGCCGGCGCGCTCGAGCATCCGGTAGCGGCCCAGGACCGTTCCCGTCTTGATCGGCATGGAGGAAGGATAGCGGAGGGCGGGTCAGCCGGCCGCGGCGGCGTCCGCTTCGGTCGCGTGGTAGAGCACGACCGAGCCGGGGCCCGCTTTCACGGCCTCGGCGAGCGCGTCCTCGGCGCGGGCGAGGAGCGTCGCCGTGTCGAACGCGTCGTCGGGGTAGACCGAGATCCCGGCCGAGAGCGCGAGGGTGACGCCGGACTGCACGAGGCGCTCGTCGATTCCGTTGTCGAAGTTCTTCTGGATCGAGCGCATCGCGCGGTGCGCCTGCACCTTGCCGGCCTCGAAGATGAGGATGTAGAACCGGTCGTCGCGGTCCCGCGCGACGAAGTTCACGGCGCGCGTCGAGCGGACGAGCTTGGCGGAGAGCTTCGGGAGCAGCGAGTCGCCGTACTCGGCGCCGAGGCGCACGACGGCCTCCTTGAGGCCGTCCATCCGGATGTGCGCGACCGCGACGGACTGGCCGTTGCGCTCGGCGCGGCGCACCTCGGACTCGAGGCGCTTGCCGAGCGACGAGCGGTTGTACAGGCCCGACTGGCTGTCGCGCTCCGTCTGCTGTTCGATGAGGCGCATGAGGCGCGCGTTGTGGAGCGCGACGGCGGCGGAGTCCGCGAGCAGCTCGAGGCGCTCCTTGAGGTCGACCGGCCAGTCGTCGACCCCGCGTCGCGCGGCGACGGAGAGCACGCCGATGAGCTCCTCGTGGTACGTGAGCGGCACGGCGGCGGCGCGAATGAGCGGCGCCGCTCCTCCGCCCGCGTTCCCCGGGAAGAACGCCGCGCCCTCGGCGGGGCCCGCGACGGCGAGCGTCTTGTCGAGGAACGTCCGCACGATCGGATGCGCCGTGTTGTCGAACGGCACGGCGCGCGCGAGCTCGTCGCCGACGTCGGCGCCCCAGCGCGCGCCGATCTTCACGGACTTTGACGCCGGGTCCCCATCCCAGAACTGGGCCGCGTCGGCCTTCAGGAGCGAAACGGCCTGCTCGCAGAGCGTCTGCTTGATCCGTTCGACGTCGAACGTCGTGGAGAGCGAGCGGCCGACCTCGCGCAGGCGGTCGAGGAACCGGTACGACTCGCGCTCCTGCTGGAGAAGGCGCACGGAGGCGATCGCGAGCGAGACTTCGACACCGAGCGCCTCGAACGACGGAAGCAGGTCGAGCGACAGGCCCTGGGGGCTCGCGCCGGCGACGGCGCACAGCATGCCGACGGGCGTCCCGCGGAACGCGAGCGGCACGGCGAGAAGGCCGAGCGGCTTCGGCAGGGCCGTGACGGCCGGCCCGGAGGGGAGCAGCGCCTCGCCGTGCTTGTCGGCCGAGGCGTTGGCGTAGAAAGCGTGCGATCCCTCGGTCGAGAGGTGGGCGAGGAGCGCCTCGGGGATCGTAAGCTCCGTCGAGCCGCCCGCCTTCACGTACACGGCCTCGGCGCCGGGCAGGTCGCCCGAGGCGGTCAGCTTGACGGCGCAGACGTCGAGGTCGAACTGCGGACCGAGCTCGGCCACCGTCCGGCTCACGATCGCCTGGACCTCCGTGAGGCCCGTGAGCGCGGCGTGAAGGCGTCCGACGAAGGCGACACGGTCGTTGTTGCGGCGCTCGCCGTCGAGGAGGCGCGCCTTCTCGAGCGCGCCGGCCGCGAGCTTCGCGAGCTCCTGCGCGAGGCGCAGCTCCTGCGGCGTGAGCGCGAACCCGCCGCGGCGCGACATCGTGAGGAAGCCGAAGACGTGAGCGCCCGCGTGGAGCGGGACGGCCATGCGCCGCCGCCTCACGGGCTGCGTGCCGGGTTCGTCCTCGAACGCGGGGCCGTGGGCCGCGAGGCAGCGCGCGAGGAGCTCGTCCGAGGCGATCGGCGCGCGACCGGTGCGCGGACGCTCTCCGCTCAGGGGAGCGCCGTGCGTGAGGATCTCCGTGATCTCCTTCGACTCGGGCTGGAACCGGAACGCGCTCACGCGGTCGAACTCGAGCTCGCGCGAGAGCGACGCGACCGTGAGGCGGATGACCTCGTCCGGATTCAGGGAGAGGAACGCCCCCGACGCCAGCTCGAAGAGCGCGACGGCTTCCTCGCGGCGCTTCATGAGCGTCCCGAGCGTGCGGTCGCGCTCGAGAACGTGTCCGATCGTCCGCGCGAATTCCCGCGCGGCCTCCTCGGCCTCGGCGTCCGTTCCGGCGATCGTCTCGAGGACGACGCCGAAGACGGCCTGCGTCTGGTCCTTGACCTTCACGGGCGCGCCGAAGAACGAGAGCCCGCCCTCGGACGCCTTCTTGGCGCGGCCCTGGGCGAGGACCTCGGAGAGGTGCTGGTTGAGCCGCGTCTCGGCTGCGGCGGCCACGCTGGAGCGTCCCGAGCGCGTCATCGGCGGGACGCCCGCTCCGGGAAGAAGCGCGACGACCGGCGCGTCGAAGAAGTGCAAGGCCGCGTTCAGGATTCCGCCCAGAGCCTCGTCGAGGAGCAGACCCTCCTTGAGCGCTCCTTCGAACGCCTTCAGGAGAGGGAGGCCGGGAAAGCGGGCGGGCGGCATGGCGGCGAACGGCCATAATACCGCCTCCCCGGAGGTGCCCATGCTCCGCGCAAAGCCGAATCCGATCGCTCCGGCGGAGCCGACCGCCGCGACCGAGTCCGCGTCCACGGACTCGCTCGCCGAATCGCTGGCCGAAATCCTCCCGGCGCTCGAGCGCTTCACGCGTTTCGAGGGACCGGACGGCGCGGCGAAGCGGACGGCGTGGCGCCGCGCGCTGGACGGCCCGCTGCCCGAGGAGGGCGAGGGGCGCGAGGCGGTCCTGGCCGCGCTGAGGGACGTCGTGATCCCGAACGGCCTGAGAATCGGGGCGCCGGGCTTCACGGGCTGGGTCACGACCTCGCCGACGACGGTGCCCGCGGTCGCGCAGCTCGCCGGCTCGATCACGGCGGCGCAGCGCTGGTGGGCGACGCCCGGGAACTTCCTCGAGGTCCTCGCGCTGCGCTGGGTGGCGCGCCTCGTGGGCCTTCCCGACACGTTCGAGGGCTCGTTCACGAGCGGCGGCTCGACCGCGAACCTCCTCGGCCTCGCCGCGGCGCGCCAGCACGCCGGCGAGCGCCTCGGCGTCGACGTCGGGCTCGAGGGCCTCGCCGCGCTCCCGTCGCCGCGGGTGTACGCGTCCACGGAAGTCCACCACGTCGTCCACAGGGCCTGCGGCGTCCTCGGCCTCGGCCGCAAGGCGCTGCGCCTCGTCCCGATGGACGCGGCGCGGCGCGTGGACCTCGGGGCGCTCGAACGGCTCATCGACACCGACGTCCGCGCCGGAGCGACGCCCGTCGCCGTCGTTTCGTCCGCGGGCGACGTGAACACGGGCGTCGTGGAGCCGATCGACGCGATGCGCGAAATCGCGCACGCGCGCGGCGTCTGGCTGCACGCGGACGGGGCGTACGGGGGCTTCGGCGTCCTCGACCCGCGCGTGGCGCCGCTCTACGGCGACCTGACGAAGATCGATTCCTTCGCCGTCGACCCGCACAAGTGGATGGCGGCGCCGGTCGGCTGCGGGGCGGCCTTCGTCCGCGACGGGGGTTTTCTCGCTCGGGCCCTCACGCTCGAGCCCGCGGCGTACGTCGAGATGGCCCCGACGGACACGGGAGATCTCGGCTCGCCGTTCGACCAGAGGGGGGAGGGAAACATCGACACCTCGCTCGACCACTCGGCACCGGCGCGCGGCCTCGCCGTGTGGGCGCTCCTGAAGGAGATCGGGGCGAAGGGCATGCGCGAGCGCGTCGTCCGCCATCACAACTGCGCGCGCCGCGTCGCCGAGCGCGTGCGCGCGCACCCGGCGCTCGAGCTCATGGCCGAGCCGGTCCTCTCGATCTGCTGCTTCCGCGTGAAGCCCGCGGGCGTGGCGGACGAAGCCGCGCTCGAGGCGCTGAACGAGAAGGTCCTCCTCGCCGTGCGGGCGAAGGGCCGCGCGGTCCCGTCGCACACGCGCATCGACGGCCGATTCGCGATCCGCCCCTGCTTCATCAACCCGAGGCAGGGGCTCGCGGAGGCGGACTTGACCGTGGACGAGGTGCTGGCGGCGGCGAGGGAGCTGGGCGCGATCTAGGCCGACGCGGGCTCGACCCGTCCCGTCGCCCACAGGATCTGCGCGACCATCACGAGCATTCCGACGTCGCGGATGACGACCCACCACATGTCCGTGATGCGTTCGGCGACGGTCTTGCCGGCGGCGGCGACGTCGAAGCAGCCGCAGTCGATCGCGTTGCCGCGCGCGAGGTTGAACGAGATCGCGACGATGAAAACGAGAAGCAGCGCGCCGATCGCCGCGGCCGACGTCCGCGTCCAGATCCCGAGGATGAGCGCGAGGCCCGCCAGGAGCTCGAACCACGGCAGGACGAGCGCCATGAGGTTCACGAACGCGCCCGGCACGATCCGGTAGTTGTAGATCATGTGGGCGAAGCCCGGCGGGTCGACGACCTTCGGCAGCGCCGCGGCGACGAAGAAGACGCCGAGCGCGATCTGGACGCGCACCGTGAGCCAGGGCGACGCGAGCCGCTCGGTCAGGGTCACGGCGCCGGCTCCGGCCCGGCCGCGCTCTTTCCGCCGCGCTTCACCCAGTCCGGCCAGCCGTCCCGGTACACGAGGAGGTTGTTGAACCCGCCCCCGTAGATGCGCGTGGCGAGCATGTGCGAGTCCTCGCAGTCCCCGCCCGAGCAGTAGATGAGGACGGGAAGCGCACCGTCGCGCCCCTCGTTCACGAGCGCCGTGATCTTCGCGTCGGCGTCGCCCTCCCAGGGCGAGATGTTCCGCGCCCCGGCGACGTGGCCCTGCTCGTAGTCCTTCTTGCGCCGTGCGTCCACGACGAGGACGCCCCGGGCGACGAGCCACGCGGCGTCGTCGCCGGAGATCTCGACGTACGGCTTGTCGGGGTGGGGAGGGAAGCGGGAGAGGAGAGCTTCCTTCTGCTCCCCGGCGGGGGTCGGCGCAGGAGCAGCGCCTGCGGGCTTCACGCGAGGGTCAGGGCGCTTTTCTTCGAGTGGTAATTTGGCCGCAGCAGCGGCCGCCGGCGGGGCCTTCGGGGCGGCGGCGGTCGTGGGGGCCGCCAGCGCGGGCGCTCCGCCACCATTCACCTTCGAAGAACCGTCGGACGTCGCTGACGCTCCAGAGTCTGCCGGCGACGAGGTCGCCTGTGCAGCCGGAGAGGGAGCAGAAAGGCTCTCTCCCCCCGCCTTCATCTCCGGAACCTTCAATGCGTTCGGGTAGGTGCCGACGAGGGGCAGCCTGCGTTCGCTGCGGGCGAAGGCGTTGGCGACGAGGGCACAGAGGGCGGCGGCGGCGACGAGGGTCGCGGCCTCGCCAAGGTGGCGCTTCAGTGTCACGTTTGCATCATATGCAAGCCGATGGCCGTCGATGGAAAATGGCCGATGGTCCGCAGGCCGGACTCCGGAAGGGACGTATGGCAGAAAAGAACACGATCACGATCACGGACAACCGCACCGGAAAGACCTACGAGCTTCCCGTCGAGAACGACACGATCCGCGCCCTCGACCTCCGCAAGATCAAGGTGAAGGACGACGACTTCGGCCTCATGACGTACGACCCGGCCTTCACGAACACGGCGTCGTGCAAGTCGGCCATCACGTTCATCGACGGCGACAAGGGCATTCTCGAGTACCGCGGCTACCCGATCGAGCAGCTCGCCGAGAAGTCCACGTTCCTCGAGGTCGCATACCTCCTGCTCAAGGGCGAGCTCCCGACCGCGTCCGAGCTGAAGGAGTTCACGCACCACGTCTCGATCCACACGTACCTCCACGAGAACCTCAAGAAGCTCATGGAGGGCTTCCGGCACGACGCGCATCCGATGGGGATGCTGCTCTCGACGGTCGGCGCGCTCTCGACGTTCTACCCGGACGCCAAGAAGGTGTTCGACAAGAAGACGCGGGACCACCACATCACCCGACTGATCGCGAAGATGCCGACGATCGCGGCGTTCGCGTACCGCCACTCGATCGGCTTCCCGTACGTCTACCCGGACAACGACCTCTCGTACTCGGGCAACTTCCTCTCGATGATGAAGAAGATGGCCGAGCCCACGTACAAGGTGAACCCCGTCCTCGAGAAGGCGCTCGACGTCCTGTTCATCCTCCACGCGGACCACGAGCAGAACTGCTCGACGAACGCGATGCGCTCGGTCGGCTCCGCGCAGACGGACCCGTATTCGAGCGTCGCGGCCGCGACGGCGGCGCTGTACGGCCCGCTCCACGGCGGCGCGAACGAGGCCGTCCTCAAGATGCTCCACGAGATCGGCGACATCAAGAACGTCCC